>CAVSEW010000001.1:0-2057039 GCA_963727105.1 uncultured Solirubrobacterales bacterium
TGAGCAGAAGACCTAGAGTGAAACGGTTGGGCGCTGCGTGCGTCCTGGTTGTGTCCGTCGCTGCGATCGGCGGCTCTGCGGGCGGGGAGGCGGCGGGCCGCCCCGTAAACCTGGGCGCCCACATCGCGGGAAAGCCGGGCATTCACTCAGGGCGGTGCACGATCTACGTCGCGCCACCTTCGCGTCGCCATGGTGCAGGACGCTCTCCTCGCCGTACCACGACGCTCGGCTGGGCCGTGCGTCATGCCCGGCCCGGGGACGTGGTGTGCCTCGGAGCGCGGCGCGTACCGGACCAGAACCAACATCACGATCGTGCAGTCCGGGCGCCCCGGGCGTCCGATCACGTTCAGGGGATATCGCTCGAGGCCGCTGATCGCTTACACGGGCGGGCGCGAACACGGTGGCGGAGTTCTACAGACGACGGTCTGTCGCCCGTGGTGCGCGTCCCACGATCTGCTGATCGAGCACCTGAGGATCTATGGCAAGGACCTGATGGAGGCGGGTGTGTTCGAGCAGATGGGCGCGCGTGACGTCGCCGTGGTCGACTGTGTGATCACGAACACCGGCGCGACCGGTATCGCGCTGAACGGAATCGACCACGCGTTCGTCGCCGACAACCTGATCTACCACACCGGCTACGCGCTGGGATGGTCAAGCGGCATCTCACTGTGGTACGGCGAATACGGGGGCGCCAATGCCGCGTCGGACGACGCATCCGGATTCCACAACTACATCGTCGGCAACATCATCTCGGGCAGCTACGACAACTCGTTCCACCACAGCGACGGCCACGGAATCATCGTCGACGGGGCTCGCGGATTCGATTCCGCCGGCGCTGATCACCAACATCGTGTACGAGAACGGCGGGGCCGGGAGGTCATCGTGGCCCGGTACCGGTGGCGACGTCTAAATACATCAACAACACCGGTTACGCCAACGGCCTTGACCGGCGAATCAGTACTGGATACGCGGCCGACTTCATGGCTGTCTCGGCCACCGTCGTCCACTTCGTCAACAACCTCGCATACGGTGAGGCGACGCGGGGCGGGCGTTCACGTACAACAACACCAACAGCTCGATCCTGTGGGCCCGGGCAACATGGGCTACCGGGGAAGAAACCGACCGGAGTGTCGACAGCGGGTCATCGACAACCGGCACCTATACCGCTACGCCAACCCCCGTTTTGTGCGTCTCCCGCCGGTCCCGTCCGGTCCGCGTCCGTGGGCACGAGCCGTTCCACCGTGGCAGCTGGGCCGAGCGTTCAGGCTGAGGGGCCGCAGCCCGGCGATCGCGGCTGGGTTGGGATCCGACGCTAGCGAGCGGGGGATGACTCGGCAGTGCTCGGAGCGGGCCTGCGGGCTGATCGGGCCTCCCTTAGCCAACGTGTCAGCTTTCTGCTGCGGCCGACGCGTTTTAACCCCATGATGAGAAAGATCGTCGCCGCATTCCTCGTTTCCGCTGGCGCTCCCCGCTGCGGCGAGCGCTCGACACAAAACGCCGTTTCCGACTGGCAACTCGGGCGTCAACCAGTACCTGGAAATAGTGCCGAGCGCCACCGGCGGCCAGCCTTCCAGCACGATCCATCCGAAGTCCGGCATCGGCCGTGGCTCCGGAGGAAGGCAACGGCGGCTCGGGAAGCAGCGGGATCCAGCGGATCCACATCCGGAACAGAGCGGGACCCACGGGCAGCTCAGCCGCATTGGCTCACGGCAACCACGCAAGCGCTTGCCGCCAGCGGGCCGGATGGCGTCCGGAGCTGGCTGCGCTCGCCCTGGCCTCGGCACCGGCCGGACTGCACGGGACCCCGGCGGCGCAGCCTCGCGGCTCCGACGCGGCAGCCAGGTGACCGCGCCCACGTCCGGCGCGGCGCCCAATCGATCGACGGCGTCCGGTGTGCTTTGACGCATTCACGCGGCTGCGGCTGCCAACGGCGGTCTCGGGCCGATTCTGCCCGCAGTGCTGGATCGTGACCATGATCGGGGCGGCGCGGGCTCGCAGTGATCCGGCGCCGCACCCGACCTCGTGGGAAGCCAGCTCAGCTCCGGCGCACGGTTGCCGCGTGCGCGGTTCTAAGCCTAAGCGCCCTGACGGCAGGTGCGAGCGCCAGAACGGAGGTCAATCTTCGGGCCCAGCCGTCCTCTCTCCCTAGGGATCGCGAGCGACGCGGTGCTGACAACGCAGCTGCCTTCGGTCAGAGATTTCTGGCTCAGCAAGGCGCAGAGCGAGGGGGCACGGTTCGTCCGCGTCGATGTGAACTGGTCACAGATCGCCCCCCAACGTCAGGCCGCTCGACCCGCCAGATCCCGCGAGCCCCGGCTACGCTGGCGCAGACTCGACGACATCGTCCGGCGAAACGCGGCCCACGGACTAAACATCCTCATCATGGTGTACGTGGCGCCGGTGTGGGCGGAGGCGCCGAACATCCCCATCACGTCAGGGTTGGGCACTTACAAGCCAAATCCGGCGGCGCTGGCCGACTTCGCCACCGCCATGGCTCGCAGGTACTCGGGAACGTACCCAGACCCCGAACATCCCGGGGCATTCCTTCCGCGCGTGCGGTACTGGCAGCCCTGGAACGAACCGAATCTCGCCAACTATCTGAGCCCGCAGTGGGCCCAGACGCCGAAGGGGTATGTCCCGGCCAGCCCGGCCATCTACCGCACGATGCTGGACGACGTCTACGCAGCCGTGAAGACCGTGGACCCCTCAAACGTCGTGGTCTCGGCCGGAACTGCTCCCTTGGTGACCCACCGGGGCACGACCGGATGCAGCCGGTGGCGTTCTATCGCTCGCTGCTGTGCGTGAATGAGAAGCTCCGGCCGCTCAGATGCGGACGCAAAACGTATGCCGATGCGTTCGATCATCACCCCTACGAACTCTCCGCCCGGCCGGACAGACGCGCAGCGTATGCCGACAACGTCGCGGTACCCGATATCTGGAAGATAGAGCGGGTGTTGAAGGCGGGCGTTCAGGCAAGCCACCTCCTGCCGCGCGGCAACAAGCCGATGTGGATCACCGAGTCGGTTGGGACAGCAATCCACCGATCAAGCTGTACAGCGGTGTTCCGCTCGAAACACAGGCCCGCTACATCGAGCAGGCCAACTACCTGCTTTGGCGCCAGCACGTCCAGGTGGTCCTCAACTTCCAGATCCGCGATACGAAACGGGCGGTCACGCGCTACCAGCACGTGTTCGACGGAACCGGTGTGTTCTTCTACAACGGGTCGCCGAAGCCCTCAGCCACCGCGTTCAGGTTCCCGCTCGTGGTTGCGCGCAAGAGCAGGAACGAGCGGCTCGTATGGATGCGCGCGCCGGTCAGCGGCCGGCTGGTCCTGTCGCGTCAGCTCGCGAATGGCAGCTGGGCCACGATCGGAACCGCTCAGGCAAAGGCGATGCAGGTGCTGGTGGGTACCCTGCGGCTGACCGGTCGGGCAACTCTGAGGGCGCGGATCGGGAGCTCTGTGAGCCTTACGTGGGTGTCTAGGTAGTGGAATCCGTCGCCGCACGTCCATTTGTTCCTGGTGTGCCGCGCTGCGGCGGGCGGATCTCCATGCCGTCTGGGTGTGGCTGCTGGCCGGCGGGACGGTCCTGTACCTGGCGCTCGACGGCGGCGGCTATGACCTGATCGTCCGCAACCAGGTGGGGCTCCTCGTCTGGTGGGTCGTGCTGCTGGCAAGTGTCGTTGGACTGATCCCCATCCGGTCGCTGACGGTTCCCGGCTGGATCGGCCTGGCGATTTTCACGGCGTTCGTGGTGTGGACAGGGATGGCCTCGACCTGGTCACACAGCTCGGAGCGCAGCCTTCAAGAGCTCTCGCGGGTGGCCTGCTATCTCGGTGTGTTCGTGCTCGCGCTGGCTATTCATCGCGAGCGAGACAGCGCCGTTCGCCACACGATGGGAGCAATCGCGGCCGTGGTGGTGATCGTGGCGTGCGTGGCGTTGCTCTCCCAGTTGCGGCCGGGCACGTTTTCCGGTTCGAACCAGACGGCTTCGCTGCTGCCGGGAGTGCAGGGCCGGCTGGGCTGGCCGCTGAACTACTGGAACGCGCTTGCGGCATTGATGGCGTTGGGACTGCCGCTGCTCTTGGCACTGGCGACCACCGCCCGGAGGCTTGCCGTACAGGCCGCCTGCGCCGCGGCTCTTCCGCTCGTGGCGCTCTGCGGGTATCTCAGCTTCTCGCGCGGAGGCGCAATTGCCGCCGCGGGCGGTCTGATCGTCTTCGTCGTTTTCGCCGAGGACCGGATCCCAAAGCTGATGACAGCGCTCGCGGCCGCCGGCGGCAGTGCGGTTCTGATCGCGGGGGCCGTCCATCGCTCCGCGATCGAGAACGGTCTGACCAACACGGCCGCCGAGCACGAGGGATCTCAGCTACTGCTTGCGGTGGTGCTCGTTGCCCTCGGCACCGGCCTTGTTCAGGTGGGGATCGGGCTTGCCGTTCGTCACGGCGCACCTCCGCGGTGGACGGTGATTTCACGGAGGTCTGCCCGTGTCGGCCTGGCCGTGGGGGTGGTGCTCGCGGTCGCGGCCGCACTGGTCGCGCATGTTCCCCATCGCCTCTCTCACGCCTGGAGCGACTTCAAGAAGCCCACCTCAGCAGTCCTCAACCAGAACGCGATCGGGCGATTTGGGTCGACGAGTGGCAATGGCCGCTACGAGTACTGGAAGGTCGCTGTCGACGCCTCGGGCCAGCACCTGCTGGCAGGGTGGGGCCCGGGCACCTTCCAGCTCGTCTACCTGTCCCGAGCGCCGACGGAGAACTACGTTCAGAATGCGCATTCGTTGTACCTGGAGACGCTGCTGGAGGACGGGGTCGTCGGCCTGGCGTTCCTGGTTGCGTTCTTCGCACTGGCGCTGGGGGCGGCGGCGCGGCTGGCGATCAGAGGCCACTACGAGGCACGCACCCGCGGCGCCGCGGTGGCCGCGGCGTGCTTTGCGTTCGCCATCTCGGCGGCGGTCGACTGGGTCTGGCAGGTGCCGGCTGTGACCTTGCCGTTCCTGCTGCTTGCTGCGGCTGCGCTCGCGCCGCCGCAACGGCGAGGGCTCGACCCGGGTCCGAGCCCGCAGGAGGGTCGTCGCGGGTCCTCATGCGCGCAGTGCTGGCGATTGGCGCGGTCCTCGCTCTGGTCGTGATCGTCGTTCCGCTCTCCGCCACGACCGCCCTTCACAAAAGCCAGGTCGCGGCTGCGCTCGGCGATAACCAGACTGCGCTCAGCTATGCCCAGCTTGCGGGTCGGCTCGAACCGGATGCCGCGTCGCCGCAGGTTCAGCAGGCCCTCCTGCTCGAGCTCCAACGCAAACTTCCGGCTGCGCTCGCCGCTGCCCAGCGCGCAACCGCCGACGAGCCGATGAACTGGGGCGCGTGGATCGTCCGCTCCCGGCTCGAGGCCGAGAACCGTCGGCCCGTCGCCGCCCTCGACGCGTTCCGGCGCGCTCGCGCGCTCAATCCGCGCTCTCCGCTTTTCAGGCAATGACGAGCGAGCACGACGATCTGGGACAGGGGCCGGAAGCGGTTAAGACAGAGCTGGCTGACGCGCTCACTCGCGAGCGGCCGGTCCCGGCCCCGGGCTTCCGCGGCGCGCTTGGCCGGTACCTGACCCTCCGGGATCCTGGGTACGGTCCTCGCCCTGAGCGGCTGAGAATGATCGTGACGGCATGGGTGTTCGCGGGCGTGGTTCTGATCGCGATCGGTTTGATGCAGGCATCCGGATCGCTATGAGCTCGCGCTGCCCTGCGTGCCTTCGCCGCTGGGCGTGTTTGGGCTGACGGTCTCCCCGGGTGTCTCTGCACCCGGCTGCTCCGCGAGCAGCGACCTGAGCTTGCGGAGCGAGCGCGACAGGATCTGCTGGACGTTGGCCAGGGTCAGATCGAGCATCTGCGCGATCTCCTGGCCCGTCATATCGCCGCCGAAGCGGAGCGCAACCACCTCCCGGTCGCGCTCTGCGAGCTGCTCGAGCGCGACCAGCAGATCTGGGGAACCCGCCGCGCGGGTCCTCCGGCCCCGGTTCCGCACCGTGCTGAAGCCCCTCCGCCGGCTCGAACGCCCGTGGCCGGTCCCTCCGTGCGTGATCGACGAACACGTTGTGGGCGATTGTGAGTAGCCACGCGCTCTCTGATCCCCGGCGTGGGTCGAACCGACTCCAGGCTCGGAGGGCCCGCTCGAACGTCGTTTGCGTCAGATCCTCGGCCGTCGCGCGATCTCGGGTGCGATAGGCGAGGAAGGCGTATACCCGCCAGACGTGGTCCTCGTAGACGCGTCCGAAGTCGGAGTCTCGCGGGGTCACGGGGCCGCCGGGCCGGAGATCATCCGCGCCGGATTCCCAACCACCACGGCTCCGGCCGGAACGTCCTTGGTGACGACCGCGCCCGCTCCCACCATCGCGTCTGCCCCGACGGTCACGCCAGGGAGGACGACCGCCCCCGCTCCGATGCTGGCGCCGCGGCGAACCGTGATGCCCTCCAGAGTGAACGGCTGCCGACTGCGCGGATTGCGATCGTTGGTGAAGGTCGCCCGGGGGCCGATGAACACGTCGTCGCTCGATATCGTACCCGTCCCAGATAGGCGGCGTACTTGACCGTGACCCGGTCGCCCAGGCGAGCCCGGCCCTCATGATAGACGTGGTCGCAGATGTTGCAATCCGCCCCGACCCACGCGCCCGCCATGATGTGGGCGAAGCCCAGATCCGGGTCCTGCGGGCCGATCGCCTTACTCTCAACCAGCGCATGTGCATGAATGAAGGGCCTGTCGCTGCTCATCTCAGCAGCGCACGGTAGACGGCATCGATGTCTCATAACAGCCGAGTCAGGCTGAACTGCTCGAGCACGCGCGCCTCGCCCCGGCGAGCAAAGGCGTCGGCGACGTCGTGATCGGTGAGCACCTTCCGGGTCACGGCCTCCGGCCGTCGCTCGTCGTGCGGTGGGGTGAGCAGCCGCGCGACCAGCGCAACGCGCGTGTGTCTCGCGGATTCCGAGTTCGCGACGGAGGTCGTTGCGCAATGCGTTTGCGGGCCGGGCCAGGGACCAGGAACGGGCCGAGGTCGAAGCCGAGCCGAACGACCTTCAACTCGGCCTCGGGCGCGACACCCAGCACCACCAGCTCGTCGCGGACCGTGATCGCCTGGATCGCCGGTCAACCCGGCGTCGAGCTGGGCGATCAGACGTACGATTCGGATCGGTTCCGGCGCGGATGTGAGAGGCGTTTCGCTCAACCTCACTGCGCACAAGTCGATGAGGTCACCGCCCACCCCGCCGCAGAGTACAGAGCCTCATTCGGTAATGCCCGTGACGGAGGCTCATCGCGCGGCCGACGGGGCGTAGGCGCCGTTGGTGAACCAGAATGGTTCTGCATGCCGCCCTCAAGGGCGAATGCGGGCATCGTCTTCATCTCCGCCCGGGTCGGTCCTAAGCTTCGGATTCGCTGCCGTCTCAGGGCGGGTACAGACCACGCCTATGACCAAATGATCGCGGATCCTCAGCTGCGGCCTCTGCGGAGTGCTAGTTCTCCTCGGTGTCCTGGCCGCGATCTTTGTGAGCGACGGCACCGGCGACGTGCTGGCCCTACGGCAGCCGCCCGCTCCACCTCGCCGACGCCATCCCCGCCCCGAGCAGGAGCACGAGGCCGGCGATTGCAAAGCCGAACGTAACCTCGCGCGAGCGGGTGACGGTGCCGAGCTGGCTGCCCAGGTGCTTGTAGATCGAGCTGAGCTCGTCGGCCGACTGGGCGTTGAATGCCCGCCCGCCCGAGACGTGGGCGATGTCCTGCATCAGCTGGGGGTCGGGCGGCACGGCGACGGGTGACCCGAATGGATCGGGGTTCTGCAACGTCCCGTTGGGCGTGCCGAGCGCGACGGTGTAGATCGGGATCTTGTCCTGCTTGGCGTCACGGGCGGCCGTGACCGGATCCACGCCCTGGTTGGCGGCGCCGTCGGACAGGAGCACGACCGCCGAGGGCGGGTGCTTGGCGTGGCCGTGCAGGAGCTGCAGCGCGAGCTCGAGCGCGTCGCCGGTCGCGGTCGCCCCGCCGGCCTGCTGGCCGTCGATGATCTGGCGCGCGGCGCTGTGATTGGTTACCGGTCCCTGGGCGGCGTCGGCGGAGCTCGAGAAGGCGACCGCTCCCAGTCGCACCGACGAGGGCAGCTGGTCGATGAACGTGTTCGCTGCGTGCTCGGCGGCGTCGAGCCGGGTCGGCGCCACGTCGCTGGCAGCCATCGAGCCGGAGTGGTCGGTGACCAGCATCAGCGAGGCCTCGCCGACCGGGGCCCGGTAGTTCATGTGCGGCCGGGCCAGCGCCAGCGCCAGCGCGGCGATCGCGGCGAGCGCAAGCGCGCCGGGCAGGTAGCGCTGCCATGACGGGGTCGTCCCGGCGGCCAGCCGCAGGGTCGAGACGGCGGTGAAGCGCACCGCGTAGCGGCGCGCGCGCTGGCGCGAGCGCGACGTACGCCAGCACCGCCAACGGGACGGCGAGCAGGGCGAGAAGCCAGAGGGGGGAGGCGAAGCTCATTTCAGGTGACGCCCCAGGTCGCGCAGCCAGTCGGAGTCGGTGGAGAGCGTGACGTGATCGACGCGCAGGCGGCGGAGCTCACGGGCGACCCCCTCGCGGCGCTCGCGCTCGAGCTCGGCGAAGCGCTCGCGCACCCGGCGCCGCGACGTGTCGACCTCTATGCGGGCGCCGGTCTCGGGATCGATCAGGGCCAGGTGGCCGACGTTCGGGACCTCGGATTCGCGCGGATCGGAGACCTCCACGGCCATCACCGAATGGCGGATGCGAAGCGAGCCGAGCGGCCGCTCCCACGCCTGCTGATCGCGGAAGTCGGAGATCACGACGACCAGGCCCGGCAGGCGGGCGAGCCGCCCGGCCCGCCGCAGCGCGTCGGCCAGTCCGCCCGGATCGTGATTTCCGTCCGGGGCGACGCCCGCGGACAGGGCGCGGCGCAGCGCGACCGTCCCCGGCTTGGCGCCGCGGGGTGCGAGAACGCGCGGAGCCGTCGATCCGAACGCGACCATCCCGACGCTGCCGGCGCGGCGCACGCCGAGTCGCCCGAAAACGAGCGCGATGCCCTCGGCCACGTCCGCCTTCAGCCGCTCGGTCGTACCGAACGCCATCGATGGCGACGTGTCGATCACGACCCAGGTCGTCAGCGTGCGCTCGGGCACGTGCAGGCGCACGTGCGGCTGGCCGCCGCTGCGTGCCGTGGCCGCCGGGTCGATGTGGCGCACGTCGTCTCCGACCTCGTAGGGCCGCAGCTGGGCGAGCTCCATCCCGAGCCCGACGCCCGCGGCGCGCCGGTCGCCCGGCAGAGTACGGGCGACCAGCCGCGTCAGACCGACGTCAAGGACGTCGATCAGCGAGGCCGGGAGCGGCCCGGGGCCCTGCCGCGCAGCCGGCGTCTCGAGCGGCGGTGTGTTCACGCAGACCTCACGAAGCCGGACTGGATCTGCGTGGTGTCGGCGCGCGTGAGGCGGTCCGTGCCCGGCTCGGGCACGGCTCCGAGCACGCGCTCGAGCAGCTGGTCGGCGGACACGCCCTCGCTGAGCGCGTCGTAGGAGAGGACGATCCGGTGGCGCAGGACATCTAGCGCGAGGTCACGGATGTCGTCGGTCACGACGTGGCCACGGCCGCGGAGCAGGGCGAGCACGCGGGCGGCCTGGATCAGACCGATCGGACCGCGGGGGCTGGCGCCGAACTCGATCATCCCGGAAAGATCGGCGAGCCCGAACTCGCTCGGATGCCGGGTCGCGTCGGCGAGGTCGACCGCGTACCCGATCGACTCGCGGTCGACGAGCACGCTCTCGGAGGCGGCGCCGTAGCGGCGCAGGTCATCGAGCGAGAGGACCTCGCGGACGACCGCCTGAGCGGCGAGGCTGCGACCGACGACGGCCGCCTCCTCGCCGGCGCTCGGGTAATCGACGAGGATCTTCATCAGGAAGCGGTCGAGCTGGGCCTCGGGCAGCGGGTAGGTGCCCTCGGACTCGATCGGGTTCTGGGTCGCCATCACGATGAACGGCAGCGGCACCGGGTGGGTGGTGCCGCCGATCGTCACCTGGTGCTCCTGCATGACCTCGAGCAGGGCCGACTGGACCTTGGCCGGGGCTCGGTTGATCTCGTCGGCGAGGACGAAGTTCGTGAACACCGGTCCCAGCTCGGTGTCGAATCCGCCGGTGTCGGGGCGGTACACGCGGGTGCCGACGAGGTCGGCGGGGACGAGGTCGGGCGTGAACTGCACGCGCCCGTACGAGCCGCCGAGCACGGCGGCCAGCGTCTTGACGGTCAGCGTCTTGGCCAGGCCGGGGACGCCCTCGAGCAGCACGTGGCCACCGGCGAGGAGGGAGACCAGCAGCCGCTCGAGCATCGCGTCCTGGCCGACGATCACGCGCTTGATCTCGTGCAGCGCCTCCTGCAGTCCGACGCGCGCCTCGTGGCGCAACTCGTTGCTCTGTTCGATGCCGGTCATTCCTACTCCTTAATGGTTCTAGATAAGGCGCCCGAACCAGCGCAGCGACAGGAGGCTTCCGAACAGCAGAAGCATCAGGCCGGCGCCGGCGAGGGTCGCGGTCATTTCCTGGTGGACCTTCTTGTGGCCGAGCTGGGCCGCAAGGTGTGAATAGACGGCGCTGAGGTGCCCGGCGTTGCTCGCCGTGAACGCGCGGCCACCGGAGGCGGCGGCGATCTGGCCGAGCTCGGTGGCGCTCACCGGCACCGGGACCGAGGTCTTGCGCGAGCCGTGGCGGACGGTGATCGCGCCCCGCGCGGTGCCAACCGTGACGGTGTAGACGGGGATGTGCTGGGTGCGGGCCTGGCGGGCGGCCGTAAGCGGATTGACGCCGGTGGTGGAGGTGCCGTCGGAGAGCACGACGATCGCGGAGGGAACGCGCTTGCCGCTCGGGGTGCGGAGCTTGCCGAGCACCTGCAGGGACGAGTCGATGGCCGAGCCGATCGCCGTGTGGCCGTCGGCGTGGAGCTGGGTGAGCGCCTCGCGGGCGAGCGAGTGGTCAGTCGACGGGGTCTGAAGCAGGACCGGGGTCTGGTTGAACCTCATCAACCCGACCCGGACGCTGGCCGGGACGGCGGCCATGAACGTGTCGGCCGCGCGCGCGGCGGCGGCGAGGCGGGACGGGGAGACGTCGGTTGAGGCCATTGAGCTCGAGACGTCGTCGGCGAGCATCACCGCGCCGTCGTTGACCGGCACCGCGACACTCCGCTGGGGACGAGCGGCGGCGAGGATCAACGCGGCCACGGCGAGCGCGAACGCAAGCATTGGCGCGTGGCGGCGCCAGCGGGGCCGGCGCGGCGTTACCGATGGGCGCATCGGGGTGGTCACGAAGGCGGCGGCGGCGCGCACGCGGCGGCGCTGCTCGCGGGAGTACCACACGATCAGCAGTGGGATCCCCAGCAGCGCGAGGAGGACCAGGGGCCAGGCGAAGCTCATGGGTAGGCGATCCCCGGCTTCCGGGCGGTGAGCTTGACCCGCAGGCCGTACGTGCTCGATCCGCGCTGGATCTGGAGCGTGAGCTGGTCACCGGGCCGCAGCGCGCCGACCGCCTCGGTGACGTCGACCGCGGCGCCGACAGGCCGGCCCTCGACCTGGGTGATGATGTCGCCGGAACGCAGGCCGCCGACTTGGGCGGGGCTCCCGGGGGCCACGCTGGCGACGAGCGCACCGCCCGCCGGCCAGCCCTGGACCTCGGCGCCCAGCCACGCCGTCTGAGAGCTGGACGTCCGAGACCGGCTCGAGTGATCGAGCGAGCGTCCGGCGACGGCGGCGCCGACGACCAGGAGGGCGAGCAGTGCGACGACAATCGCCGTCCGAGGCAGGCGCCGGCGACGACGCACGCGTGGCTGGGCGACCGGCGGCTCGACCACCTCGGGCTCGGGCTCCGGGTAGACCAGGTGCCGCGAGCGTCGCGCGGCGGCAGCCGCCGACTCCTCCTCCCAGTTATCGGTCCACAGATGCTTCGGTGCAGTCATGAGCTGACGAGGAAGTTAGGCGGTGTGCGTGAGAGCTTCTCAAGTGTCTCGCGCGCCGCATCGCTGGTCAACAGTGCGGCCGGGCCAGCCCGGCGTGGCCTTGGGGTTCACCGCACGCGCTTGAGCAATGCGCGTGCGGCAAATGACGAGCCGGAAACGAAGCGCATCATCGGGCCGAAGCTCCAGGCCGCCGGCGCGCCCAGGAAATGAAGCCCGCAACGACGACTGCGAGGCACCCGGGTCGAGGACCGGATAACGCGCCGGTGCTGCGCGGATCCCTGCCCCAGGTCAGCATCGGAGAAGGTCGGCGATAGGCGAGATCGTCGACGCGGTAGCCGGTGGCGAAGGATCACGTGGTCTGCTCTGGCGCTACTCGTGATGGCGGTGCTGGCGGCCACAGTGATCGCGGTGGCGCGGCGCCGCGGCGATCGACGCGAGTCGTCGTCAGACGGACGATCTGGTGGCACGGTAGTCGCCGTCAGGCCTTACTGATCCGTCGGTGAGCGCTGGGGCGCCGACGACGCTGCGGCGCATGACGATCGGAGGCGACGACGCGCTGGCGACGCGACGGGGACGGAAGCTTCGGGCCACGCGCTCGAGCCGAGGGATCAGACTGCCGAGTCGAGCTCCCGAGGCCTACTGGTGCTCCGGACACGGCCAGCGCTCTTGCAAGCTCCGCGGCAGCCTGTGGAACGTTCGCGGGGAGGCTGCCAATCGCCTCAGACCGGGCGGGCCGACATCCTCGGGGATTTTGGCCGGGACAAGCCAACCACTGGGCCGACGCGATCCACGGCGCAGTCCATTCGAGCCGCTCGGATCGGACGATGACCTCCACCGCCGCCCCCGCCTCGTCGAGCAACGCGGCCGACTCCAGCGCGCTCTGGCCACCGCCGAGGACGACGATCCGAGCACCGGCAAACCGTTCGTTAAGTATCTGTTCTGTCTGCGAGCCAACCCGGTTGCCCGCACCGTGCGTCTCGATGGCATCGACCACCACCGTACACGATCCCGGTCGAAGCACCACGCCTCGATCGAACGACATCTCCGTTCCTGACGTCTGGAAGATCGTGAGTGGTCAAGGAGGAGTGCGAGACCGGCTGAGGCTGCGGAACGCGGTCGAAACAGAAGGACGGCGAGCCGGAAGGCAAACGACTTGCCCGCTGCGATCACCACCGAGTCGGTCGGGCAGCGACTCGCCATCCAAGCGGTGGGTCGAGTTCGCGATGATCCGCCGTGGCGACGGGTGTGACCAACGAGTGCACGCGGCGACGATCGACCTCGGGAACGGCCCTTTGCTGGAACCAGTGGCGTAGCGGATGAACTCCGCGAGGTGGCGCCGGGCGTTCAAGTGCGCTGCATTGGCTTTCTCGTGAGCTGCGCAGGGTCAAGTCCGCATGCGGGGGGGGACGCGATCTCGAGCGTGAGCTGGTGCTCGGAGCGTAAAGGAGGCCGCAGGGGCATGGTCGTCGTGAGGCGCCTCCGCGTGCGCCAACTCCAGGTATTCCAGGTCAACGTGCCGCTGCGCGGGCGGGTCGTGGTCAGGGCGGACGTCGGGAGGAGAGAGCAGCCTGCCCTGGACCCTGATCAATGCCTGAGGTGGCGAGCATGACCCCGGCGGGCTCGAGCGCTGCGGCCGGATCGCTGGCCGACCGCCGAGCATTCCGCGCCGTGGGCGTGGCGAGGAACGTGGACCCCCGCGCGCTGGCGACGTGGTTGCTGGTCGGCACGGTGGTTCTGTACTGGCGTTTGACGGTGGCGGCTATGACCTCGTCGTCCGCAATCAGGTCGGGCTCGTCGTCTGGTGGGTGATTCTCGTGGCCTCGATTGCGGGCCTGCTCCCGGTTCGGTTGACGCGTCTGGCGTGGATGGTGGTGGCGTTGTTCGCCTCCCTTGCGTTGTGGACGGGTCTCGCGGCAACCTGGTCGCACAGCACGAGCGGAGCCTCGATGAGCTGTCCCGCGTTGCGTGCTATCTCGGGATATTCGTGCTGGCCCTGGCGATCCATCGGGATCGAAGAGTGGCCGTCACGCACACGGTCGCCGCGCTCGCAGCGCGATCGCCGTGGTTGCCGCCATCGCCCTGTTGTCGCGGCTCCGCCCCGGAGCTTTTCGGCGCGGAGCAATCCGCATCGTTCTTGCCCGGGATTCAGGGGCGGTTGGGATGGCCGCTGAATTACTGGAATGGGTTGGCTGCGCTCACCGCGCTCGGCCTACCCCTGCTGCTTGCGCTCGCCGTCGGCCCGCCGTCTGTGGGCTCAGGCGATGCGCCGGCGCGATCCCGATGGTCGTGCTCTGCGGCTATCTGACGTTCTCTCGGGGCGGCGCACTGAGCAGGGGCGACCGGATGATCCCAGAACGACATGGGCTCGCCAGGACAGATCCGAAGCACGTCGAGCGCGATGAGTTCTCGCAGGGGATGCGCCGCAGCTGGTCGCTAGTCCGTACGGACCGCTGCGCGATCGAAAACGTCGCGACAGGGGTCGCCGCAGGCACCAAAGCGCCCAGCTGCTGGTCGCCATCGTGCTCGTATGCGTGGGCGTTGGGCTGGGGCAGGCCGGCATCGGCCTTGCGGTTCGGCACGCGACGCCTCCGCGATGGCTCGCGTGTCCCCGCCGCGCACGGGGCCTCCTCGCCGGGCGCTGGTCTGCGGCGTCGCGAGTCGCGCTGGCGGTCGGGGTCCCCCACCGTCTGTCTCGGACGTGGCACGACTTCAAGGAGAACGACTCCACCGCACTGCACACGAACAACATCGGGCGGTTCGGGTCAGCCAGCGGTAACGGCCGCTATCAGTACTGGAAGGTCGCCGTCGACGCGTCCTCACAGCACCTGCTGGTGGATGGGGGCCGGGACCTTCCCGCTCGTGTGGCTGCCGCGAGCGCCGACCAACGACTTTGTCCAGAACGCTCACTCGCTCTACCTCGAGACCCTGCTCGAGGACGGGCTGGTCGGCCTGGCGCTACTTGCGGCGGTGGTCGTGCTCGTGATCGCAGGCGCGGGACGAGCTGCGTGCGCAGCCGCTACAAGCCGCGCACGCGCAGCGGCGGTCTGCCCGCGTCGCTGTGTTGCATGCGGTGTCGCTGCGTTCACTGGATCTGGCATGTGCCGAAGCTGCGCGCTAGCGGTCCTGTTGCTGGGCGCTGCGGCGCTGGCACCCGACCGGCGGCGGGCCACCGCGGCGCGGTCCGGGCGACTTCGGTGGACTTTGCGAGATCGCCGCGGGCGAGGATCGCCCTCGCGGCGCTGGTGGCGATCACGATTCCACTCAGCGACCGAACGCCGTCGGCAGAGTCACCGCGGCGGCTTCACGGCGATACTGCCTCGGCTCTCGCGTACGCGCAGGCGGCAACTCAGATCGAGCCAGGGTCAGCGTCTGCCCAGCTCCAGAAAGTCGCTTGTCCTAGAGCTCCAAGACCGGGTGGCCGAGGCGCGTGACCGCCGTCGCGCGCGGCCACCAGCAACGAGCCCGTCTCAAAGGATCGCGTGGTTCGTGCGTCGTGCCTGGAGGCCGGGCCGGTCCAGCGGCCGTCGCTTGCCGCATTTCGCCGTGCCCGCTCGCTGAATCCGCACTCGCAACTGTTCAGCCGATGAACCGGGAGCCGGAACGTTCGGACGAGATCGTCGACGAGGAGCGCGCTGTGGAGGACGCGCTGAGCGGCGGGCGCCCGGTGCCCGCGGCCGACTTCCGAGGCGCGTTGGGCCGCTACCTTGCAAGAGTGGATCGGGGTATGGACCGCGGCCGGCGCGGTTGTGGCTGATGGTCGCGGCCTACGCGGTTGCCGCCCTCCTCCTCGTCGGCCTCGGTCTGCTTCAGGCCACCGGCTCGTTCTGAAGCCAGGCGCGCAGCTTACGAAGCGACCGCGAGAGAATCTGCTGGACGTTCGACACACTCAGCTCGAGCAACTTCGCAATCTCGGGGGTGGTCAGCTCACCCCCAAACCTCAGCGCGAGCACCTCCTGGTCGCGCTGCGGAAGACGGGCGATCATCTCGAGTAGCTCCGGCGAGCCGGCGAACCTGGCCTGGGGGTCCGGCACCCGTGGTCCGACGCGCTCATCGAGTTCGACCGGGGTCGGAGGCGAACGCCGGGCGTGATCGATCATGAGGTTGTGAGCAATCCGAAGCAGCCATGCGCGCTCCGAGCCGCGCCGCGGATCGAACCGGCTCCATGCGCGCAGCGCACGTTCGAACGTGGCCTGGGTGAGATCCTCCGCCAGTTGCCGATCGTGGACGTGGTAGGCGAGCATCCCGTAAACGCTCCAAACGTTGGCCTGATACACGCGGGCGAAATCGGTCCGTCGCGTCGAGGGTGCGCTCACGGTCTCATGAGGTTAGAAGCAATTCACCCGCCCAGCAGGCGGTCGTGTCTTTTGGTGCTCGTGCCAGCCTCGAGTGAACGACGGCGTTCGCGGATCGTCTAAGATGCTGTGAATCTGGATTCACTGAGCTGGGCTGGTCGGGCGCGCGAGCGGGGCGCCGCCACCGCGCCGGGCTCGTGAGCGATCGAGGAGACGAACGTGGATCTGAACGACACTCCTGAGCAGGCCGCCTACCGCGACGAGGTACGGGCCTGGCTCGAGGCGAACAAGGCCGATGCGCCCCCGCGCTCCGGCCCATCCGAGGACACCGACTACATCGACGCCCGCCGCGCCTGGCAGGGGAAGCTCGCGGAGAACGGGCTGGCGGCCGTGACCTGGCCGCAGGAGTTCGGCGGCCGCGGCCTCGGGCCGATCGAGCAGGTGACCGTCAACCAGGAGATCTCGAAGGCCGGAGTACCCGGGATCCTCGACGTGATCGGGATCGGGATGCTCGGTCCGTGCCTGATCGCGCACGGCACCGACGAGCAGAAGAGCCGCCATCTCGGGCCGATGTTGCACGGCGACGAGGTGTGGTGCCAGATGTTCTCCGAGCCCGCCGCGGGCTCCGACCTCGCCGCGGTGCAAACCCGCGCGCGCCAGAACGAGGACGGCACGTGGACGCTCAACGGGCAGAAGGTGTGGACGACCAACGCGCAGTTCGCCGCATTCGGGCTGCTGCTCGCCCGCACCGACGCCGACGTCCCCAAGCACAAGGGCCTGACCATGTTCATCGTCCCGATGAACGCCAAGGGCGTCGTCGTCCGCGGGTTGCGTCAGATCTCCGGTGAGGCCGAGTTCAACGAGGTCTTCTTCGACGATGTAACGCTCGACGAGGACGCCGTCGTCGGCGGCGTCGGCAACGGATGGGGCACCGCCCTGACCGTGCTGATGTTCGAGCGCCTGACGATCGGCTTCGGGTCCGAGGGCTTCGGCTCCCCGGCCAAGCTGGCTGAGACGGTCGCCGGCGACGAGGCGGCTCGGGCCAACCCGGAGGTACGCGAGCGCCTCGGCCACGTGATCACCGAGTTGCTGGCCGTGCGGTTCAACGGCTACCGCGCGCTGACCGTGCTGGCGCGCGGCCAGATCCCCGGGCCGGAGGCCGGCCTGGCCAAGGTGACGCTCGTCAACGCGGCGATCTCGGCCACCGAGCTCGGCGCCGACGTCGTCGGGCCCGACGCGCTCGACGCCGAGAGCGACTGGGCGTACCTGATCTCGTTCCTGCCCGGGCTCAAATCGGCCGGCGGAACCGAGCAGATCCTGCGCAACACGATCGGCGAGCGCGTGCTCGGGCTGCCGCCCGAGCCGCGGCTCGACAAGGGCGTGCCATTCTCCGAGCTGCGCGCCAAGGAGCGAGAGGCGGTGGCCGGATGAACTTCGCCCTGTCAGACGAACAGGTGCTGCTGCGCGAGGCGGCCCGCGGCTCGCTCTCGCGCTTCAAGACGATCGAGGCGGCCCGCGAAGCGCTCGAGGACCTCAGCGCGCTGCCCGACCTTTGGCCGGTGGCGGTTGAGGCCGGATGGCCGGGCCTGCTGGTCTCCGAAGAGCACGGGGGCGCCGGCCTTGGCGCCTTCGACGCAATGCTCGTGGCCGAAGAGTGCGGCCGCGTGCTCGCAAGCGTGCCACTGCTCGGCCAGCTGCCCGCGAGCGCGATCCTCGACGCCGCCGGCGACGAGTCGCTGCCCGCGGTGGGTAGTGGAGAGCTGCGGCCCGCTTTCGTGCCGGCGCGTCCTCCGAGCGAGCTCGAGTCGCGCTGGACCGTCGAGCCGCGCCAGGGACTGGCCCGGGCCGGCGCCCCGAGCGCGACCGTCGACGGCGATGAGGTGACGCTCGATGGAGCGGTCGCGTTCGTCCCCGACGCGCCGGGAGCGGATCTGCTCGTGGCGATCGGCTTGACCGGCGACGGGGTGCCCGTCGCGGCCGCGGTGCCCGCTGATGCCGAGGGCGTGAGCGTGGAGGCGGCGGTGCGCTATGACGCCACGCGCTCACTCGGCCACGTCACGTTTACGCGCGCGCGGGGGCGCCGGCTCGATGTCGGCGAGGACTCGCTGGCCGACGCCTGGTATCTCGCCCAGGCGCTGATCGCCGCCGAGTCGCTCGGCGCTGTGCAGACCTGCCTCGAGGTGAGCGTCGCCTACGCCAAGGAGCGGTTCACGTTCGGACGGGCGATCGGCTCCTACCAGGCCGTCAAGCACGAGCTGACCGAGGTGCTGCGCCAGCAGGAGAACTCGCGCGGGCTCGAGTACTACGCGGGCTGGGCGCGTCAGGCCAAGCCCGAGGAGTTCCCGCTCGCGGCGAGCGCCGCTCGCTCGGCGGCCGGCGCTGCGCTCGACTTCGCCGCTCGGTCGATGATCAACGTGCACGGAGGGATCGGCGCGACGTGGGAGCACGATGCGCCGCTGTTCTTCCGCCGGGCGCAGCTCTCGCGGCGGCTGCTCGGAGGCACGCGCGACGCCACCGACCGCGTGGCCGAGCAGACGCTGGGCGCGGCGGCCTAGGCGTATGGCTCGCCCGGTGACGGTGGCGCTTCACCGCACCGGGCAGCCGAGCTTCTCGAACGCCCGCTTGTCCCGGTAGTAGGTGCCGGTGGGCAGATAGGGCCCGAGCACGCGGTGCTCGTCTCCGGGAGTGCTCGTGTCCTGGATCGCGTGGTGGAACGAGGGCGAAGGAAGCATGTTGCGAAGCTGCATCCAGCCAAAGTCGTGGTCGGTGCCGCCGTCGCCGCGCGGTGACCAGGCCAGCCAGGCCACGCCGCACTTCGCCGTGGCGTTGCGCGGCCGATCCTGGGGGCGGCTCGTGACCACGACGTAGCGACGATCCCCGTGCAGCGGGATCTGCTCGTCGTACAGGCAGTCCATCACCCTGGTCGTGAGCACGGACTCGTTCATGCAGAAGGACAGGTAGCGCAGCTGAGTTCTCTGTGCCATGTACGGCTCGCCGCCCGAGGTCGCCGGGGTCGTCGGCAGCTTCCCGCGCAACGCGACGACCTTGCCGAGCTTGCGGTTGATCGCCGCGCGTGCGTACTGGTTGTCTACGTTGGGGAAGAAGCCCGACTGGCCGGCCTTCGGTGGGTCCTTGACCACCGGGTGATACGTCGGGCCGGTGTATAGCGCCAGCAGGTAGGCGCGGTTGTACTGGACCCGCCAAACCGGTCGCGGCTTGGCCGGGAAGTAGGCCGGCACGCCCGGCTGGTAACGAAGCGAGTCGTACTGCGCCTGGGAGATCAACAGGGCCGAGAGGTCGGGCAGCCGCCGGACCTGCGAGGTCAGTGTGTCGCACAGCCGCTGGCCGGTCTCGACCGTGCCGTTCGCGAGGCGCAGCACCGGATGGGGCAGCGGCACGCCACCGCGCAGATCACGTCCGCGGTCCGGGGCGTAGACGCGCCACAGCAGGAGGTGCAGCCCGGTCGTGTCGCCGGCCGGCTTGGTGTAGAGATAGTTGCGGTGCGGCTCGCCGCTGCGCTGGTCCGCGCTCAGCGGCACCGGCGGCGATGAGTCGCGAAGCGTGATCGTGAACGATCGCCGCTTGATGGTGCGCCGCACGTGCGCGCGGAACGGGTTGCTCGAGCCGCGGTCCGGGTTGGTCTGGTAGTCGACCAGTGCGTCCGTGGGCACGCCGAGCAGGTTGTAGGACTCGACCGAGGCATAGCGAGCGTGGGGGTACTGACCCGTCAGCTGCAAGGTGGCGCCAGGTGGGACGGTGTACCCCGCCGCCCAATAGTTGGCGGTGGCATCCGGGTAGGCGATGTTGATCGTGCCCCCGTTGATCACGCCGACGTTCCAGAAGCAGGTGGAGAACTTGCCTCCGTACAGGTTCGGGAGCGTGAATGCAGCCGCGCCCGCAGCGACCGCGGCGCACACAGCGAGCGCCGCGGCGACGAGACGGCCGCGCCGGTGCATCCGGGGACGGCTCACCTGCCGGCCTTGGGTTTGTGGCAGCCGAGCTTCTGAAACGCCGCGGTGGTCGTGTAGCGCGAGTGTGGGAAGTACGGGCCCATCACGCGCGCTTCGGTCCCGGGCGTTTTGACCTTCTGCGGAGCCTGGGCGAAGCTCGGGTTCGGCGCCATGAACCGCATGTAGACGAAGTCCACGTAGCTGCGCGCGGCTTGACTCGGATAGTTCTCGCCGTTGCCGAAGCTGAGCCAGCGGTATCCGCAGGCCGGTGTGGCGTTGCGCGGCCGGTCCGCCGCCCGGCTGATCACGAGCGTGTAGCGGCGGCCGGTGCGCAGCGGCACCTCCTGGTCGTAGACGCAGTCATAGCCGAGGCCCGAGACCGGCGAGGAGCCGGTGCACAGCGACCAGTAGCGGACCTGATACGGGTACGGAGTCCACCGCAGGGCGGAGGGAAGCGTCTCCGGGAAGGTCGGCAGTTTGCCGCTCACCGTTACGACCGCGCCGAACTTGAGGCTGATCGAGGTCTCCAGGTAACGGGTGTCGGGGTTGGACTGAAATCCGCCGTTGTCCGTCGGTGGGTAGGTCTGCGCGCGCTTGACCGGATCGGAGATGAAGATGCCGGCGACGCTGTACTGCGCGTTCCAGAAGCGCTCCCATTTCGGCGGGTCGACGGCCGGGGCGTTGACCGGGTCCGAGGAGCCGGCAACGAGCTGCTCCCATGCGGACTGGGGGAAGGTCGAGGTGCTGGGTGCCTTCGATGGATGCAGCTGTCCGCAGGCCGCGGCGCCGTGCAGGTGGCGTCCGTCGGCCAAGTTCAACGTCAGCTTTGGCAGCCCGACGCCGCCCGTACCGTCGCGACCGCGGTCGGGTAGGTAGTTACGGATGCTCATCCCGACCTGCGCGCTCGGATCGCTCGAGCCGGTGTAGACCGTGTTGGGCGCTCGGACGGCCGGGATCCGGCCGGCGACGACATGCATCGTGTAGGCCCGCCGGCGCGCGTCGCGGCGGCTGTGAGGCCGGAACGGGTTCACGGAGCCCGGATCGGGGACGATCTGGACGTCGCGCAGATGGTCTCCGGGACCGATCTGCCCGCCGATCAACGACTTGAAGATCGTCCACGAGAAGTACCGCTCATGCGGAAAGTTGCCGTGGAAGGTGAGGCTCGCGCCGGCCGGCAGCAGGTACTGGCCGACGAAGTAGGTCGACCCGACATCCGGATACAGATTCGGCTTCTGGATCGGCTGGGCGTTGGGGAGGTTCTGATAGTCCATCCCCTTCGGGCCGCCCCAGAAACAATCGTGGTTGTAGCGCGAGTTGGTCAGCTTGGCCAGCTTCGGCGGCAGGTAGGTCCGGCTCGCCGTCGCGGTGCCCACGGTCAGCGCCAGCAGGGTCGCTGCGGCAGCAAGCGCCGTAGCCAGCGCGAAGAGTGCACTGGCTCGGCGGGGGGTCTTGTGGCGGCTCCGAGGGAGAGTGGGGCGCGGCGTCATCTTTGGCTCCTCCTGGCGGTGCGAGGGCCGACTCTATCCGCTATTGCCAAAGAGTCAAGTTGACCAAGTGGGAATTGGGTAGTATCTACGCATGTCCAAGGTTCGCGGCACGGGGAGGGCAGCTCATCCGAGCGCGCGCACGCGACGCCGGCTTCCGCGGGAGCTGCGCCACGAGCAGCTCACTGCCGCGGCGATGCCGATTGTGGCCCGAGACGGGTTTGCCGACTTCTCACTGGATGAGGTAACGGAGCAGGCCGACGTCACGCGCAAACTGCTCTACCACTATTACCCGCGCGGGCGAACCGACGTCGTGCTGGCCGTCGCCGAACGGGCCGGGCATCAGTTGACCGATGGCTGGGTCGTCGACGAGGAGCTCCCACTGCCCGAGCGGCTGGCGGCAAACATCGGGCGCGTGATCGAGCACGCGATGGGTGCAAGCGACGCCTGGAGGATCTATCGGCTCGCCCGTGCCACCACGGATCCCGAGCTCCACGGAACCATTGATCGATTCGTCGACGTGGTCGTCGCCAGCATCTCCCAGAACCATTTCGGCACGAGCGATCCACCGCCGCTGTCGCGGCTCGCGATCAGAGGCTTCCTCGCCTTCTTCGAGAGCGTGCTGGATGACGCACGCGTCGCCGGTATACCGCTCGAGCCCGTGGCCCGAATGCTCAACGAGACGCTACCCGCCGCGATCCAGGCCTCGCTGGTGGCATCTCCGTCAGCCCGCCGCTAGGATCGTCGTCGTGGATTCGTGCGGGGCGCACGGCCGCGGCCGGTTCGTGTTCGCTGCGGCACTCGTGACGGTGGCGATGCTGGCATCGCCAGCGGCCGGTCATGCGCGCGTGTCCGGCCGGCGGGCGAACCAGATCATGGCGCACCTGCTGGGGCGGTTCGCGCAGCTGCCGAACATCGTCATTCTGCGCCTCCCGCAGCCACTGCCGGCGGGCGACCATGTCAGCATCGCCGACACCGGTGGGGGCCACGTGACGCTGCACCATCGGGCCTGGCTGTTCTGGGCCGATCTGGCGCCGCAGAAGGACCTCGACCACGGCAGCGTGCTGGCGCTGATCGACGCGCGCAACGGCAAGCTGGTGCGCGGAGGCACGCTTTCACGGTGGCCCCTGGTCAACGGGAAGCTGCCGACGTTCCTGCGCTCACGCCACGCCTACGTGAGCCGGCGCTATCGAGTACTTGCGCGGGGTGGAGGGAGACGGCTGGCCAGCACCGACGAGGTGGTGCGATCGTCGTTCCGGGCCAGGACGGCCGCCGCGCCGGGGCAGTGCGTGATCGTCGCCGGACCGCCATCGACCTACGCGGGCGACTGGAACTGGGGCGAGCACTACGCCGACGCCGCCGCGTTCACGGCGCTGGCCCGCAGCCTCAGTGTCAGCCCCATCTACCAGGCCTACAACTCCGCCCAGCTGGCCGACCGCATCTCGTTGGCGCAGAGCGCGGGCTGCTCGAAGATCACGATCTTCGCTACGGGCGAGGGGTCGCCCCCGCCCGGATGGATCGATCCGACCAACGGCTCCGGCCCGTACCCGGGCAATCCGCGCGCGAACCTCCAGATCGGCGACGGGCGGATCTCCGCCGACACGCTCGCCAGGGTGCTGGCTCAGCGCTACACGGGCCGACCCGCGGGGTCGCCCGCGCCGCAATTCACGCTCATCCTCCAGGGCTGCTTCTCGGGCCGGTTCGTCCCGAGCCTTCAGGGGGTGCCCGGGGTCAGCGCGGTCATCACCTCCTCCGGTCCGAGCAGTGAGGCCAGCCGCGAGTCGAACCTGGCGAAGATCCTCGACCGCGCTTCGGTCGCGTCCCCGTTCGTGAACCAGATGGTGACCGGCATACGCGCGACTTTCGCCGGAACGGGCGGCAATCTCGGCGCCGCGGCGCGGGCCGCCTTCCTGAACGACGTCCCCTATTCGTCGGATGAGCCGGAGATGTCGGTCAACGGCCGGATCATCGCCAAGACCCAACCGGCGCAGGCATGCACGATGTTTCACCAGGCCGGTTGCGCGAACTTCGACGGCGGCGTCTACGACGGCGGTGACCACCGTGCATACGCGGTCGGCTCGCTAGAGATCAAGCTCGGCCCCGGCGGCTACTGCCAGGATCTCAACCCCTGCAAGTTCACGAACTGCTCGCCCGCGTGCCCGCACCTCGACACCGCCTTCCCGCTCGGCTCGCGGGTGACCGCGATCGCGACGCCCGGAACCGGGTCGGTGTTCGCGCGATGGGATCAGGGCGTCTGCGCCGGTCAGGGCGCGACATGCACGTTCACGGCGAACTACGACTCGTGCATCACGGCCGAGTTCCTGCTGAGCAATCCCACCGCTCCGCCGCAGTCGCTTCCCACCATCACCTGCGGCAATGACCCCAACTACGCGACCGGCGCCGACCTCAGCGCGGGCGACCCGCCGTTCCCAGCACGGGCTCGCACGGCGGGGGTGCTGGGGCGGCTGTGGGCGGGCCGATCGTCATGAAGTGGGCTTCGCCGCGTGACCGGGGCCGCACGCTCATCTGTGCTGTGCCGCAAGTGTTTCTGCACCTGGCTTGGCGATTAGCTAGACCGCTAGCTAATCTGCGGTATGCTCATCGCGTGAGCCAATTCGGGATGCACGAAGCGAAGACGAAGCTCTCCCAGCTCGTCGGGCGCGCGGAGGCCGGCGAGGAGATCGTGATCGCCCGCAACGGCGAACCCGTGGCCCGTCTCGTCCCGTTGTCCAGGGGAACTTCACTGGTTTCGGTCCGTGGTATCTGGCGCGGGCAGGTTCGCGTCGCGGACGAGTTCGAGAAGCTGCCCGACGACATCGCCGACGCCCTCGGCGCCCGTTGAAGCTGCTCCTCGACACACACGCCGCGCTGTGGTGGCTGGCCGACGACTCGCGATTCGGCACCGAGGCCGAACGGCAATTGACCGACGAGTCCAATGAGGTACTGCTCAGCGCCGTCGTCGTGGGGGAGGTGGCGCTCAAGCGCTCGCTCGGCAAGCTCGAGGCACCGGACGACCTCGTCGCGACGTACCTGGGCGGAGGGGCGCACGCACTGCCGCTCAGCCTCGAACACGCGGCCGCGGTTGAGCGGCTGGCGTGGCACCATCGCGATCCCTTCGATCGGATGCTGATCGCGCAGGCGATGATCGAAGAGGCGGCTATCGTCTCCCGCGACGAGGCCCTGCGCCCCTACGGAGTTCAGCTCGTCTGGTAGCCGGTGTGTCCTCCCGTCATGAGCCACTGAGCTGGCGAGCAGACGGCCCCGTGGACGGGCCGGTGCTGGTGCTCGTCCACGGCCTGTGCGAGTCGATGCGGGCCTGGGATATCGTCGCGCCGGAGCTGGCCAGGACGCACCGGGTCGTGCGCGTCGACCTGCTCGGCTTCGGGGACTCGCCGCAGGCGCGGGAGGGCTACGAGATCGAGGAGCAGGCGAAGGCGCTCGTCGAGACACCGGCGCTCGACGGCCTCGAGGGGGCGACGCTGGTCGGCCATTCGATGGGCGGCTCGGTGATCGTCGCGGCCGCAGAGGCTCGCCCCGGGCTGGCCGGCTCGCTCGTACTCCTCAACGCGCCGCCGACGAAGGAGAGCCGAAGCCTCTCGCGGGCCGAGCGAGCGCTGCGGACGGTCGTCATGGGGGAGGCGGCGTGGGCGTTCATGCGCGAGAAGGATCGCCGGGCCGGCCTAGCGAGCGCGTTCGCCCCCGGCTTTCCGGTGCCCGACGTGTTCGTTCAGGATCTGGGCCGCACGACGCACTCGGCCTTCTCGGGCGCGAGCTTCGCCCTTGACCGCTTCCTCGAGCAGGGGCCGTTGGCCAAGCGGATCGCGGCGCTAGGGCTGCCGACGCTGGTGGTGTTCGGCATCGAGGATCAGCGGGTCGCCCCCGGCTCGCTGGCCGGGTTCGAGTCATTGCCGGGTGTGCGCGTCGAGCGCCTCGAGGGCGTCGGCCACTCGCCGATGTGGGAGGCGCCCGAGCGGACGGCCGAACTGATCGCTGACGCGCTCAGGCGGCCGCCTCAACCCGAACCAGGTCCTCGATGATCGCGAGGTCGGCGGTGTCCGAGGTCAGGAGCGGCACGCGGTTGACGTTCGCCGTGGCCGCGATTGCCAGGTCGATTGCGCGGCGCCGGGACCTGCCGCCGCGCGTCGCGACCGCGGCGGCGAGATGACCCCATTCGCGTGCCACGGCGGCGTCGATGGGGATAGCTTCGAATGTCGCCTCGATCACGCCGAGTCTGCCAGCGCGGCGGGCGCGCTCCTGAGGGTCCGTGGCGATCAGCACGCCAAAGTGCAGTTCCGCGAGTGAGGCCGCGCTGATCGCTCCGTCGAGATCCCCGGGATCGTGGCCGATCAGGACTGATGTGTCGAGGATGAACTTAGTCACGCGAATGGATCGACCAGCGTCCCGGCCATCGCGGACAGGTCATCGAGCATGGTGAGCGGAGCCTCGGTCGCGAAGACCTCTCGGAGCGCCCGGCCGCTCACCCAGCGCCGCTTGGCGACCGGGCCGAGCTGCGCGACGGGGCGACCGGCGACGGTGATCGTGAACTGCTCCCCAGCCTCGGCTCGACGCAGCACGTCGGCAACGTTGTTGCGCAGTTCCTTCTGGGGGATTGTCGGCATGGTTTCCAACGGTAGCAGAAGTGCTACCAAGCGGAGTCTTGCTCTGTGAATCTGGGTTCACTAGCATGTGTGAATCTCGATTCACACATGCTTTCGCCCCTGAGAGGAGCGCCATGGCCACCATCGATGCCACCGATCCCGCTCGCGAGGTTCTCAACCAGGTGCCGCCGCTTCAGCCGGTCAACCTGTTCGACGTCGACGCCCCGTTGCGCGAGGCGCTCGAGCGCGAGGGTGGCGGTTGGGGAGTCGATCGCGCGCGTGAGGCGGGTGAGGTGGCGGGTGGCGCCGAGGTGCTCGAGCACGGCCGCCGTGCCGAGCGGAACCTCCCGATCCTGCGCACGCACGACCGCTATGGCAACCGCGTGGACGAGGTCGAGCTCGACCCATCCTGGCACTGGCTGCTGAAGGGCGCCGTCGAGCGGGAGATCCCGAGTCTCCCGTGGCGCGACCCGCAGCCCGGGGCTCACGTCGTCCGGGCGGCGCTGTTCTGCCTGTGGGGCAACGCCAACGACGGCGTGATGTGCCCGGTGTCGATGACGTACGCCGCGATCCCGGCACTGCGAGACGGCGCGCCCGAGCTCGCCGCCGAGTGGGAGCCGCGGCTGACCAAGCCCGACTACGCCACCGGCGCCCTGGCCGGGATGGCGATGACCGAGCGCCAGGGCGGCTCCGACGTGCGGGCCAACATCACGCGTGCCGAGCCGGTAGGCGACGGCGTGTACGAGATCCACGGGCACAAGTGGTTCTGCTCCTATCCGCCGTGCGACGTGTTCCTGGTCCTCGCGCAGGCGCCGGGCGGGCTCTCCTGCTTCTTGGTCGAGCGTGGTCCGGGGATGGAGTTCCAGCGCCTCAAGGACAAACTCGGGACGCGCTCGCTCCCGAGCTCCGAGGTCGAGTTCCGCGGGATCCACGGCCGTCTGATCGGCGAGGAGGGCCGGGGCGTCCCGGCGATCATCCGGATGGTGAACCACACCCGGCTCGACTGCCTGCTGGGAGCGAGCACGGGGATCCGCCGCGGCACGCTCGAGGCGATCCACCACGCCCGTCACCGCACGGCGTTCCGCGCCGTGCTCGTCGACCAGCCCGCGATGCGCAACGTGCTCGCAGACCTCGCGGTCGAATCCGAGGCCGCCACCGCCTCGGCGATGCGCGTGGCCCGCAGCTACGACTCCGACGAGGAGGCCGCCTTCCGCCGCTTCGCCACCGCGGTGATGAAGTACTGGGTCTCCAAGCGCGCGGCGGCGCACGCCGCGGAGGCGCTCGAGTGCCTGGGCGGCAACGGGTTCGTGGAGGACTCGGGAATGCCGCTGCTCTACCGCGACGCCCCGCTCAACTCGATCTGGGAGGGCTCGGGCAACGTGGCCGTGCTCGACGTCCTGCGCGCGATGGTCAAGGAGCCGGACGGCCTGCCGGCGTTCATGGCCGAGTGCGAGCTGGCCGCCGGAGCAGACGCCCGCCTCGACGCTCATCTCGACCGCGTCCGCGAGCAGAGCACGGCCGTGTTCGCGAGCGAGGACCCGCAGTTCCAGGCCCGTCGCGTGGTGGAGGACCTAGCCGTCGCGCTCCAGGGGGCGCTGCTCGTCCGCCATGCGCCGCCCGCGGTGGCGGATGCGTTCTGTGCCTCGCGGCTGGCCGGTGAGGGTGGGCGCGTGTACGGCACGCTCCCCGCCGGCGTCGACGCCAAGGCGATCATCGAGCGCGCGTTCCCGGTATGAGCGCCGTCGAGTACGCGGTCGACGGCCGCGTCGGCCGCCTGACCCTCAACCGGCCCGAGCGCGGCAACGGGATCAACCGCACGCTGGTCACTGAACTGGAGCGCAGCGTCGAGGCGGCGGACCTCGACCCGGCCGTCCACGTGCTGCTGCTCTCGGGCAACGGCACGGGCTTCTGCGGCGGATACGACCTGGTGGAGAGCGCCGAGGGCCAGGGCCGTCTGTCGGGAGGCGACGCGCCGGCGGGCTCGCCGCTGGACCCGATGGTGATGGTGGCCAACCACAACCCGGACGACGTGTGGGACCCGATGGTCGACTACGCGATGATGAGCCGCAACGTTCGCGCGTTCATGTCGCTGTTTCAGTGCTCCAAGCCGGTCGTGTGCAAGGTGCACGGCTTCTGCGTCGCCGGCGGCACCGACATGGCCCTGTGCAGCGACCTGCTCGTGATCGCCGCGGACGCCAAGATCGGCTATCCGCCGGCCCGGGTGTGGGGATCGCCGACCACGTCGATGTGGGCCTATCGGCTCGGTCCGCAGCGGGCCAAGCGGCTCCTGTTCACCGGCGACTCGCTGAGTGGAGCCGAGGCGCTCGAGTGGGGCCTGGCGATCGAGGCGCCGGCGCCGGACGAGCTCGACGAGCGCGCCGAGGCGCTCGTCCAGCGGATCGGCCGGCTCCCCGTCAACCAGCTCCAGATGATGAAGCTGCTGGTCAACCAGTCGCTGTACTCCCAGGGGCTGCACGCGACCCAGCTGATCGGCACCGTGTTCGACGGGATCACGCGGCACACGAAGGAGGGCTACGCCTTCCAAGCCCACGCAGCGCGCGAGGGGTTCAAGTCCGCGGTGCGCGAGCGCGACGAGCCGTTCGGGGACTTCGGCCGATGACCGAGATCCTGATCCCGACCCGAGAGCGGCTGCTGACCGCCGCTCAGGAGCTGATAGACGAGAACGGCTACACCGGCGCGTCAGTGGTCGCGATCGCCGAGCGAGCCGGTGTGGCGTCGGGGACGCTGTACCGGCATTTCTCGTCCAAGGAGGAGATGTTCGTGGACCTGTTCAGGTCGGTCTGCGACCGCGAGGTGCGGGCGATGAGCAAGGCGGCCGAACAGATGCCCGATGGCTCCTCCCACGTCGACCGGCTCGAGACCGTGTTGGCGACCTTCGCCCGCCGTGCGCTGCGTCGGCCGCGGCTGGCCTGGGCGCTGATCGCCGAGCCCGTCGACCCGCTCGTCGACGCCGAGCGCCTGGCCTATCGCGAGCGTTACCGGGAGCTGACCGCTGCCGCGCTGCGGGCCGGAATCGCGGCGGGCGAGATCCCGGACCAGAACGTGGAGCTGACCGCCGCCGCGCTCGTCGGCGGCTGTGGCGAGGCGCTCGTCGGTCCGCTGTCGCCACTGGCCGCGGCCAAGCCGTCGGTGAATGAGATCCTGGCGGCGCTGCGGACGTTCGTGCGCCGGGCCGTCGGGGCCTCGGCGGCATGAGCGCGGTCCGCGTCGAGCGCGACGGACCCGTGTTCACGGTCCTGCTCTCGCGCCCGGAGCGCCGGAACGCCGTCGACGGCCCCGCGGCGCTGGCACTGGCGGATGCCTTCCGGGAGTTCGAGGCGTCTGACGACGCTGCGGTTGCGGTTCTGCACGGAGAGGGCGGCGTGTTCTGCGCCGGCGCCGACCTGCGGGAGGCCGGCGGGCCGGGCGGCAACCGGGTGGCGGACGAGGGTGACGGGCCAATGGGGCCGAGCCGGATGCGGCTCTCGAAGCCCGTGATCGCGGCCGTTGAGGGGCACGCTGTCGCCGGCGGGCTCGAGCTGGCGCTGTGGTGCGACCTGCGCGTGGCGGCCGAGGACGCGGTTTTGGGCGTGTTCTGCCGGCGCTGGGGGGTGCCGCTGATCGACGGCGGCACCGTGCGCCTCCCGCGCCTGATCGGCGTCAGCCGCGCGATGGATATGGTGCTGACGGGGCGGGCGGTCGGGGCGACCGAGGCGCTGTCGTTCGGCCTCGTCAACCGCGTGGTGCCGGTCGGCGCCGCCCGCGAGGCGGCGGAGGAGCTGGCACGCGAGCTCGCGCGCTTTCCACAGACCTGCATGCGCGAGGACAGGCTTTCACTGCTCGAGTCCGTCGGGCTCGAGGAGGGCGAGGCGATTGCCAATGAGCTGGGCCACGGAGTACGCTCGCTGACCGAGGTTCAGGCCGGCCTCGAACGGTTCCGCGCCGGTGCCGGGCGGCACGGATCCTTCGAAGACCTCGCGTAGGTCCGTCGGCAACATCGATAAGGAGGGCTGCATGTTGGGGATCACCTCGTCGCGGGCTGCGCTCGTGATGTCCGCGACGGCACTGTTCGTCGCGCTCGGAGGGACGGCGCTGGCCGTCAGCCAGATCGGGACCGACCAGATCAAGGACGGGGCGGTGACGACCTCGAAGCTCCACGGCAAGGCGGTCACGAACGGCAAGCTCGGTCCGAGTTCCGTCGGCAACGGCAAGCTCGCCAACAACGCGGTGACCGGCTCGAAGGTCAAGGACGGGTCGCTGACCTCGGCCGACGTTGCGCCGAACACGTTCCTGGCGGCGAACGGAACCGCGGCCGACGCGGCACGGCTGGGCGGGTTGCTGCCGGCCGACTTCGTGCAGGGGGTCGGGTTCATGCAACAACGGCGGATTGTGGTGGCGGTGAATACGGGCGGAGCGGTGTTCCTGAACACCCTGATCGGCGCGTTCACTGCGAGCTGCTCAGCGGGGAGTCAGCCCAGCGTGACCTGGAAGCCGACTACCACCGGCCAGGAATACTCGGCGAACGTGCAGGTGTTCGGGGCCGCTCCGAGGCTGGTAACCCTGAACGCCATTACTCCTGCAGGAGGCGATCCCGAACCGAACCCGGCAGCGGGCCCGTTCCAGACGACGTACCAGATCGCCTTCACCTCCGGCGGTCAGGACCACGTCGCCACGGCAGTGATCACAGGTCGCTTCGAGTTCGGAACCGGGTGCGTGTTCACCGGTCAGGAGCTCTCGACCGGCTGACCCGGCGCGCAACAACCTGAGACCGAGGCGGTATTGCGGCGCTTGCTACGCGAGCGTCTAGGTGTCCGCTCGCTCCCAGGCCCACGCGCGCAGCTCGTCGACATGCTCTGAGGTCATCCCGATCGCCGGCTCGGTCCCGACCAGCAGGGTCGGGGCCGGGCGGGCCTCGGCCCACGCGTGGCAGCGATGGTCATGGGCGTCGTCGACCCAGGCCAGGGGGCGCGCGGGACCGACGTAGGCATCGATCGCGGCGACCTTCCAGTGCGCGCTGGGCGGGCGGTCGCAGTCGTCGAAGGGTACGAGTGGCAGCTCTCGGGGTAGTCCAAGCGCCAGCGGAAGGTAGTCGTTGGCCTTCTCCTCCCAGCCCGTGCACCACGCAAGCTCGAAATCACCATCCAGCTCGCGCAGGTGTTCCCCAGCGGTGGCCGAAAGGAAATGAGCGATCCCGTCCACGATCTCGAACCGCCCCGCGGGTGGGCGGTGCAGGTCGAAGCCAAACAGCGAGATCACGCCGTCCACATCGATCAGGAGGAGTGGCTTATTCATAGCTTCCGCTTAAGCGGGACGGTCAGATTGTCCGGTATGCGGAAAGCAACTGCGTGTTACCCGGTCCGAGATCTGCTGTACTTGAGGCAGCGGACTCAAGGCCACCAAGCACGGTGCCGACTACCAAGACTGAGGTTACGCACCGCTCCTTCGGCTTCCGCTCCAGGTCCCACCCTATGACGCTTCTTTCCGGCATCCTGCTAGCGCTCGCCTGCGCCCTCGCGACGAATATCGGCTTCCTGTACAAGCATCGCGGCGCGTGCGCGGCCCCGGATGTCGACATGCGACGGCCGGTGCGGAGCGCCCGCGCCCTGTTCGCCTCGCCCCTGTTCGCGATCGGGATGCTGATCGCCACAGGCGCCTGGGTCTTCCACGTCGCGGCGATGGCGATCGCGCCCCTGTCGGTGGTCCAGTGCGTGCTGGCGGGCGGCGTCGTGCTCCTCGCAGTGATGGCGGAGCGCCTGTTCGGCCTGCGGATCGGAAACCGGCAGTGGATGGGCCTCGGTCTCACCGCGCTCGGCCTGGTCCTGCTCGCAGTCACACTCCCGGCTGCCCACGGCGCCCACTCCCGCTTCTCGGTTCCCGGCATGATCTCGTTCGAGGCGTTCCTCATCGCCGCCGGGACCCTGCTGATCATGGGGCCGCGGATCGGCGCCCCGACCCAGCACCACGGCTTCATGCTCGGAGCCGCGGCGGGAATCCTGTTCGGCGTCTCCGACGTCTCGATCAAGGCGATCTCAGGCCTGGTCGGCACCTCCGGCGTCGCCGGCCTGCTGAGCCCGTGGATGCTCGTCACCGTGGCCGCCTCGATCGCCGCCTTCTACGCCTCGGCCAAGGGGCTTCAGGACGGAGACGCGGTGCCCGTCATCGCCGTGACCGGCACGGCTGCCAACGTGGCCGGAATCATCGGCGGGATCCTCGTCTTCGGCGATCCGCTCGCCGGTAGCCCGGTGTCGTTGATCGTGCAGTGCCTGGCGTTCGTGCTCGTGCTCGGAGCCGCGTGGCTGATGCCCGCTCCGGTGCGGGCGGCCGGTTCGCCGGCGTAGCTACGCGGCGGGCGGGCCTAACGTCGAAAGTCCGGTTGGCTCGATTGGCGCTGGACGGCTCGGGCGGTGGCGTCTTGGCAGGCGACCCGGACTCTTGGCACGAATCCGGGTCGCCTAGCTTGACCGAGGCTGGAAAGTCCCCGTCAGCGTGACTCTCGAGCCGCGCACACGATCGCGGACCCGAGTTTGTTGCGTTTCTCCCGCCCCCGGTCGCGCCACGACCCGCCAGCACCTACGCGGGCTGCGGCTGGCGCCGCGGCGCCGGCGGGCGGGGCAGCACGCGGTAGGTGAAGGCGAACACGATCGGCGCGGTCAGCGCGGTGAGCATCGCCACCATCCACGGACTGTGGGCGCTCGTGCCGGCCCCGACCACGTGGACGAGCGCAAGCACGTAGACGGCGATCGTCAGGCGGTGGAGCTTGCGCCATGTCCTGGCGCCGATCAACCGGCGGGCGTAGAAGCTGAGGCCGAGGATCGCCGCCAGCCAGCCGGCGATGATCCCCACCCCGGTGAACACGGGCCGGTAGCTCATCGCGAACGGGAGCGTCACGCCCGTGATCCCGGGGCGCAGATAGGAGTCGAACAGCAGCAGGCCGCCGTGCGCGACGATCAGCCCGAGCGTGACGAGCGTCGAGGCCTCGTGGAAGCGCCTGAGCTTTGCCGGCAGGCCCGGTCGTCTCATAAGACGACCGGACATCGCGAGCCCGATCGCGACCGAGACGCCGAGCATCACAACGGCGACGATCCCGAACGCGCGGCTGGCGAACCAGAAGATCTGATGGGTCGGGTCGACGGTCATGACGAGTGGGTGCTGACCGGGATCGACTGAGCCGTCGGCCTGCCGGCGACGATGCGTGTGGTCTGACCACCACTCGTCCTGGTGGTGATGACCGCGTGGCCGGACCGCCAGGTGACGACGGCGTGGTTGGTCATCGCCTGCACGTACATGAGCGAGAACGGCAGGGTGGCCGCGACGATCGCGGCCACCGCAAGGCCGAGCACAGTTCTATAGAGCGAGCGTGTCTTAGTCATTCTCGTGGCTGGACATAGGGGTGTGGATGAGTGTCACCTGGGCGGGCGAGCTTGTCGCCGCCGGCGGTGAAGGGCCGTGGGAGAGGAGGCCACCAGCGGACATAGCGCCAAGGAAGAGGGCGGTCACCGTGGCCGCGATGGCGAGGCGAAGCCTGGCGTTCATGGCTCATCGGTCCGGGCATGTCGCGGTCGTGCGGCGCCGCTGGGGCGGTCGCGTCGGTTTCGCCGGACCTCCACAAGGGACAGGGCGGCGGTTGATCCAGGGGGTGCGCTTCATCGGAGTTCCTCCTTCTGAGGATTCGAGTTGACGCTGATCAGCTTGAGGGAGGTCGTCAAGAGCGCGGTAAGGAGCCGGTCAGACTCGATTTACCGGGCGGATCGCGGCCGCTCGGGCGCCTAGGATCAGCGTTGCAATGCGAATCCTCGTGATCGAAGACGAGCGCACGCTGGCCGGTTTCGTCGAGCAGAGCCTCAACGCCGAGGGGCATGCCGTGACTGTCGCGCACGACGGTGAGAGCGGCGAGGCGGCCGCGCTGACCGGCGACTACGCGCTGGTGCTGCTCGACCTGACGCTTCCGGGCAAGAACGGGCTGGACGTTCTCAGCGCGATCCGCGCCCGTCTCCCCGATCTCCCGGTAATCGTGCTCACCGCGCGCGCGGCGATCGAGCAGAAGGTCGAGGGCCTTGACCGCGGTGCCAACGATTACGTGACCAAGCCGTTCTCGTTCGAGGAGCTCCTCGCCCGCGTCCGGGCCCAGCTGCGCGCCCCCGGGCAGCGCGAGTCCTCTGTGCTCGAGGCCGCCGGCATCCACATCGACCTGCGCACGCGCCGCGTGCAGTTCGATGAGCGCGAGGTCGGGCTCACCGCACGCGAGTTCGAGGTCCTGGCCTACCTGGTCCGCCACCCCGACCAGGTTCTCTCGCGCGAGCAGATCCTCAACGCGGTCTGGGGCTTCGATTTCGATCCCGGGACGAAGGTGCTCGAGGTCTACATCGGCTATCTGCGGCGCAAGCTTGCCGACGCCGGCGATTCCGACGCGATCGAGACAGTGCGCAACGTCGGCTACCGGCTTCGCGTGCCCCGTGACTGAGGGGCGGACGTGGGGCGGCCTGCGGGCCGAGCTGGCGACGGCGATCGCCCTCGTCACCGCGATCGCCGTCGGGGCGAGCTTCCTCGCCCTCTACAGCGGAACCGGGTCTCGCCTGCGCGGCCAGATCGACTCGCAGCTGCGCATCCAGGCCGCGGAATGGCATCTGTCGACCGCGAGCAAGGACCTGTCGACGCCGGCGGCGCTCGAGCGGGCAGCCCATGCCTTCGTCGCCGGTCAGCGCTATCACGCGGAGGCGCTGCTGATCGCGATCCAGGTCGGCGGCGGCGCCACCGTGACCAACGACTCGGAGGCAAGTGGGCTGACAGCCACCCCGCTCGGCCTGACCACCGCGAATGTCGGCGAGGCGGGGCGGATGCGGGTGCTGAGCCAGCCGATCGTCTCCCAGGGCCGCCGCGCCGGAACGCTCCGCGTCGCCGACCCGCTCAAGCCGGTCGACCAGGCGCAGGCCGACCTGCGCCACACGTTCCTCGTCGTCGGCCTGCTCGCGCTCGTGCTAGCGGTCGCCGTCGGGATCGGGCTCGCGACCGTGATCGCAGCTCCACTGCGGAAGATGGCGCGGGTGGCGGTCGCCGCCGAGGCGGGCGACCTGTCGGTGCGCACGGGGCCGGTGCGCGCGCGGGGTGAGGTGCGCGTGCTCTCCGATGCCTTCGACCACATGCTCAGTCGGCTCGAGCGGGCGTTCCGGCGCCAGCGCGATTTCGTCTCCGACGCCTCGCACGAGCTGCGCACTCCACTCACCGTGGTCCGGGCCCAGGTCGAGCTCCTGGATCGTGAGACCGACGAGCGGGCAAGGCACGAGGGCACCGGGACGCTGCTGCGCCGGCTGGACGAGCTCGACCGCCTGGTCTCCGACATGCTCACGCTGGCCAGCGTGGAGGCGGGCCAACTCGTCGAGCCCGCGCCGATCGCGCTCGGGGACTTCTTCGAGGACCTGCGGCGCGACCTGCCCCTATTCGGCGACCGCGACTACGAGGTCGAGCCGATCGACGGGGTCCTAAACGCGGACGACGACCGCCTGACCCAGGTGTTGCGCAACCTGGTGCGAAACGCGGTCGCCCAGACCGCGGTCGGCGATCCGATCGCGATCGTCGCTCGCCCGGTCGGCGACGCCTCGCTCGAGATCGCGGTCAGTGACGGCGGCCCTGGCATCCCGGCCGACCAGCTCGAGCGGATCTTCGAGCGCTTCCACCGCGGCGACGACGACCGTTCGCGCGAGCGGGGCGGAAGCGGGCTCGGACTGGCGATCGCGCGGGCGATCGTCGAGGCGCACGGAGGCACGATCCGAGCGGAGTCTCCGCCGGGTGCGGGCGCTACGTTCCGGATCGAGCTGCCGGGATACCGGGCGCCGGCGAGCGCTCCGGCGGTGCCACCGCGACTCTGACCGGCCGCGCGCGGCCGCGGAGCTGCACCTCATCGCTCAGCTGCCATCGCCGTGCCTCCGACGCGCTCGCGCGCTCGAGCGCCGCCTCGGATGCGAGCACCCGTCCGGGCGCTGCCTTGGCCAGCTCCGTGAGGCGCGCCGCCTCGTTGACCGGGTCGCCGATGACCGTGTACTCGAAACGCCTGGCCGCGCCGACATTGCCGGCGACGACGCGACCAGCCGAAATGCCGATTCCCGCGCGGACCTCCCCCAGCGTGGAGAGCAGGCGGTCACGCAGGACGCGCGCCGCGGCAAGAGCGTGGGTGGCGGCCTCGGGGTCGGGCAGGGGAGTCCCGAACACGCACAGGGCCGCATCGCCCTCGAACTTGTTCACCCAGCCCTGCTGGGCGGCCACGACCTCCACGACCACGGCAAAGAAGCCGTTGAGCAACGCCACGACCTCGGCGGGATCGTGCGTCTCCGCGAGCCTCGTCGATCCCTCGAGGTCGACGAACAGCACGGCAGCCTCTCGTGATTCACCGCCGAGCTCCACGCCGCGCTCGAGCGCGTGGTGCACGACGTCCTCACCGACCTGGCGCCCGAACAGGTCGCGCAGGCGCTCGCGCTCGCGCAGGCCGGCGACCATCTGGTTGAACCCGGCCTGGAGCAAGCCGATCTCGCTGCCGTCGTCGACGGTCACCTCCACGTCGAGGTCCCCCTGCCCGACCCGTCCGACGGCGCGTCGGAGCGCGTCGATCGGGTCGGCGAGGGAGCGGGCGAGGCCGATCATCGTGAGCAGCCCGACGACGATCCCGATCACGCTGAGAACGAGGATCACCACTGCAAGCCGGTCGCGAGTAAAACGGCTCTCGTGCAGCGCACCGATGCCGATCGTCGCCAGACCGACCAGCACGACTCCCGTGCCGAGCGTCCAGGTCAGCAGGGTCCGGGCCGCCACACCGGGCAGCTGCGGCCGGGCCGGGACGCCCTCCGCCAGCGCGAGCGCCATGACCGGGCGCAGGATCCGGTCTGCGCCGAGGAACCCGATCGCGCAGGTGACGATGCCGCCGAGCAGGACCGTCTCGAGCACGTTCAGGGCCAGCTCGAGCGAGAACGGCAGGATCAGCGCGGTGAACAGGGCGGCGGCGGTGAGCCATACGATCGCCACGATCTTCTGGTTGGTCAGGGGAAAGCGCAGCGTCAGCTCGCGCTCGCGCTCGGTCGGCTGCCGTCCCTCGTGGACCCAGCTGAGCGTGGCGCGCCATTTGCGCGCCGAGATGATCCACGCGGTCGGGAACGCGACCGCGCTCCCGAGGACGAACACCGCCAGCGCGAGCAGCTTGAGGGTGTCGGCGCGGTGAATGCGCGGGTTGGGGAGCAGGAACACCAGCAGGGAGAAGACGACGAGCCCGCCGAAGAAGTTCGCGGCGACGATCGTCCACCCGTAACGTAGGCGGATCCTCTCCACAAGCGCATCGCTCCCACCAGGCGAAGCCACGCGCGAATTGTCCCAGCCGGACTCCGGGCGCGCGACCCGCTAGCTCCGCGCGCCCTCGAGGATCACGCGCGTAACCTGCTCCGGGTCGTCGAAGGTCGGGACATGACCGCAGCCGGTCAGGGTCACGTTCCTGGCGATTGGTACCGCGGCTGCCGCGCGCGGCGCCTGGCGCGGCAGCAGCACGCGGTCCTTCTCGGCCCAGGCGATCGTGGTCGGCACATCGATCGAGCTGCCGTCGGCGAAGTGGTCGTGGACGAAGGCCTCGAGGGTGGCGTCGAACCATTGAGCGCCGGCCAGCGTGCGAATCGCATCCGCCGCCTGGGCTGCCGGCAGGTTCGACGGCCGGGCCACGAACATGCCGAGCGCGAGGGCCCGGCCGAAGGGGGTGGCCACGATCGATTCGGCGCGCGGCGCCATCCACCGTGCCGAGGCCACGGCGAGCCGGAACAGGTTCCGCTGGTACACGCCCTCGGTCGAGTTGTGAAAGCCGGCCGGCGAGAGCGCCGTGGCGGTCCGCGCGCGGCCGCGCCTGGACAGCTCGAGGGCGAGCCACCCACCGAGCGAATTGCCCGCCACGTGTGGGCGCTCGAGCCCGAGCTCGTCGAAGAAGTCGATCACCAGCTGGGTCATCGAGGCCAGGCCCGGCGGCGTTCCGGGCGGCGGCATCGGGGAGGCGCCGAAGCCGGGGAGGTCGAGCGCGATCACGTCATGCGCACGGGAGAGGCGGCCGATCACGGGATTCCAGACCTGCCATTCGCTGCCGATCCCGTGGATCAGCACGAGCGGCTCGCCTTGGCCGATGCGGAAGTGATTCAGTCGCATGAGGTCAGCCTATTGCAGCGAACCGGACAACGTTTGCATTGCCCTGCCTCCGAAGCGGATAATGAGAGCAACTTCTGGAGCTCGATAGCGTTGTACAAAACGGCGAACGGACTGCGTGAGGTAACGAGATGGCAAGCACTGATGCGGCAGTTGGAGTGGACAGCGAGACGCTGCAGGAGCTTGCACGCCGTCACCTGTGGCTCCATTTCACCCGGATGTCCGCGTACGACAACGCGGAGATCCCGCTCATCGTCCGCGGCGAGGGTTGCTACGTCTTTGACCATCACGGCAACCGGTACCTGGACGGCCTGTCGGCGCTGTTCTGCGTGAACATCGGCCATGGCCGCGCCGACATCGTGCAGGCGGGCGCCGATCAGGCGAAGGAGCTGGGCTTCTACAGCAATTGGTCCTACGCCCACCCGCCGGCGATCGAACTGGCGGCCAAGATCGCCAGCCTCGCGCCGGGGGACCTGAACCGCGTGTTCTTCACCAGCGGCGGCAGCGAGGCGGTCGAGTCGGCGATCAAGCTAGCGCGCCAGTACTACAAGCTCCGCGGCAAGTCGACGAAGACGAAGTTCATCGCCCGCGAGATCGCCTACCACGGGACCTCGCTCGGCGCGCTGTCGGCGACCGGCATCACCGGCCTACGGACCCCGTTCGAGCCGCTCGCTCCGGGCGGCTGTCATGTGCTCAACACCAACACCTACCGGATGCCGCCCGGTGTCACCGAGGAGTGGCTCGCCGAGTCGATCGCGGAGCGGATCGAGTTCGAAGACCCGGATACGGTCGCCGCGGTGATCCTGGAGCCGGTCCAGAACGCGGGCGGCTGCTTCACCCCGCCCGAGGGGTACTTCCAGCGCGTGCGCGAGATCTGCGACGAGTACGACGTGTTGCTGATCTCCGACGAGGTGATCTGCGCCTGGGGCCGCCTCGGCGAGTGGTTTGGCGCCACGCGCTTCGACTACCTGCCCGACGTCATCACCACTGCCAAGGGACTGACCAGCGCCTACGCGCCGATGGGCGCCGTGATCGTCTCCGACAAGGTCGCGCAGCCGTTCATGGACGGACTCGACAGCTTCACGCACGGCTTCACCTTCGGCGGGCACCCGGTGTGCTCCGCGATCGCGCTGGCGAACATCCGCGCGCTGGAGAACGAGGGCGTGATCGAGAACGTGCGCGCGCACGAGGGTCAGTTCCAGGACATGCTCGATTCGCTGCGCGATCTTCCAATCGTCGGAGACGTGCGCGGAGCCGGCTACTTCCATGCCATCGAGCTGGTCAAGGACAAGGCGACCAAGGAGACATTCGACGACGACGAGGCCGAGGTGCTGCTGCGCGGATTCCTGTCCGGTGAGCTCTACCGTCGCGGGCTGATCTGCCGCGCCGACGACCGCGGCGACCCGGTCATCCAGCTCTCGCCGCCGCTGATCGCAGGGCCGGAGCAGTTCGCCGAGATCGAGACGATCCTGCGGGGCGTGCTCACCGAAGCCGGCGAGCGAATGGAGCTGCTGGGGCCGGCCGCCGCGGAAGGACCACACGTGCACGACCTCCAGCGGCGTCAGCGGTAGCACGATGCTTACAGTTCGGGAACTCCTCTCAGACCTCGACGTCCGGCTGCTGACCGGCGAGGCCGGCCTGGAGCTGCCGGTGCGCTGGGTGCACATCTCGGAGCTGCTCGACCCGACGCCCTGGCTGTCCGGGGGCGAGATCCTGCTCAGCACAGGGATGCAGCTCGGGACCGAGGAAGAGCAGCGCGAGTTCGTCCTGCGGCTCGTCGACCATCACCTCGCCGGCCTCGGCTTCGGCACCGGCTTCGCCCACGACAAGGTGCCGCCGGCGCTGATCCAGGCGGCGGCCGAGCGCGACTTTCCCGTGTTCGAGGTTCCCTACGAGGTCCCGTTCATCGCCGTCACCGAGGCGGCGTTCTCGCAGCTCGTCAACGAGCAGTACGCGGTCCTGCGCCGGGCGCTGGCCGCGCAGGAGCGCCTGGAGCGGATCGTCCTCTCCGAGCGCGGGATCGACGCGCTGGCGGGAACGCTGGCGACGCTGATCGGGGCGTCGGTGCTCGTGTTTGATCCCCGCGGCGAGCCGCTCGCCCAGCACGCCTTCCGCCGCCCGCTGTCCGAGGAGGCGGTCGCGTCCCTCGGCGCTGAGGTGCGCGAGCGCGGGCGGCGCCGCGAGGCCCGGGCGTTCATGCCCGGCGGCGAGGACGGTAGCCGCGCGCTCGCGCTGCCGGTCGCCTCCGACGGCGCGCCGCGATCGGGATCGACGGCCGCCGCCGCGCGCATCCCCGAGGCCTGGCTCGTGGCGGTCAAGGACAGCGGGCCGCTCAGCGACTTCGACCGGTTGACTCTGCACCAGGCGGTGACGATCGTCGCGCTCGAGCTGCTCCGATCGCGGGTCGCGGGAGACACCGAGCGCCGGCTCGCGGGCGACGTGCTCGCGGCCGTGGTGCGCGGCGAGCTTGCCGGCCCCGATCTGAGCCGGCGCCTCGAGCCGTTCGGACTCTCGGACAGCGTCGCGGCGCTTGTGCTCGAACGGCCCTTCGAGGGACGCGGGTCGCCGGCGCCGATCGAGGCGGCGCTGGCGCTGGCCCTGCGCGACGATGCCGCGGACGGCCTCGTCGCCTCCACCGGCTCGCTCACCTGCGCGCTCGTGCCCGGGCTCGAGGAGGAGGAGCTGTTCACGCTGGCCGCGCGGGTGGGCGCGCGCGTTGGGGCAGAGCTCGGCGCGACCTTGTCGGTCGGGGTGGGGAGGCCGGTGGCGGGCGGCGAGGCCCGCCGCAGCTTCCACGAGGCGCGCTGCGCGATGGAGGCGCTCGGCTTCGCCTCGATCGACGGCACCGCCGCGGGGTCGAACGGCTCCTCCGGCGCCACGACGCGTGTCGCCTCCTACAAGGACCTCGGCTCCTTCCAGCTGCTGCTCTCCCTCCAGGACGACGAGGCGCTGAAGCTTTTCTGCGACTCGATCCTCGGCCCGATCGAGGCCTCAGAAGGTCACTACGGAGGTGAGCTGATGCGCTCGCTCGAGGCCTTCATCGAAGAGAACGGACAGTGGGAGCGAGCCGCCCGCCGGTTGTATTGCCATCGGCACACGCTCCGCTATCGAATCCGGCGTGTGGAAGAGCTGACCGGACGCAACCTCGCCAGCGCCCGGGATCGGATCGAATTCTGGTTGGCGTTGCGCGGAAGGGAGCTTGTGTCGTGAAGGTCGGAGTCCCGAGTGAGGTCAAGAAGGACGAGTACCGGGTGGCGCTAACGCCGGCTGGCGTGCGCGAGCTGGTCGATGCCGGCCACGAGGTGTATGTGGAGAACGGCGCCGGGACTGGGTCCGCGATCAGCGACGACGCCTACGTGGCGCAGGGCGCGACGATCGTGCCTGCGGCGGCCGACGTGTTCGGCGCGGCGGAGCTGCTCGTCAAGGTCAAGGAGCCGCAGCCCGCGGAGGTCTCGATGCTCGAGTCGCGGCACACGCTGTTCACCTACCTGCACCTGGCCGCCGACGCCGAGCTGACCAAGGGTCTGATGGCCTCCGGTGCGACTTGCATCGCCTACGAGACCGTGGAGGACCGCGGCGGTCGGCTGCCACTGCTGGCGCCGATGTCCGAGGTCGCGGGGAAGATCGCGACCCAGGCCGGGGCGTTCATGCTCGAGAAGCCGCTCGGCGGCCGCGGGATCCTGCTCGGCGGCGTCCCCGGGGTGGCGGCGGCGAACGTGATGGTGATCGGCGGCGGGGTGGTCGGCATGAACGCCGCCTTCATCGCCCTCGGCATGGAGGCGACGGTGTATGTGTACGACCGCAACATCGATCGCCTGCGCGAGCTCGACATCGCCTTCGGTGGCCGCGCCGACACCTGCTTCGCCTCGACGCTCTCGATCGAGGAACGCCTCCCCGACATGGACCTCGTGATAGGAGCCGTGCTCGTCCACGGCGCCCGCGCTCCACACGTCATCACCCGTGCCCAGCTTGGGTTGATGCGGCCGCAGGCGGTGCTGGTCGATGTCTCGATCGACCAGGGCGGTTGCTTTGAGACCTCGCACCCGACGACCCACTCGGACCCGACCTACGAGGTCGACGGCATCACCCACTACTGCGTGGCCAACATGCCCGGGGCCGTCCCGATCACCTCGACCTACGCGCTCACGAACGCAACGATGCCCTACATCATCGACCTGGCGAGCTCCGGTGTGCACGGCGCGATCTCGGAGAACCCGGGTCTGAAGCTGGGCGTCAACGTGGCGGGGGGCCACGTGACCTACGAGCCGGTGGCCGATGCCACGGGCGTGCCCTCCGTGGCCGTCGACGACGCGCTGGTCGGCGTCGGGGTCTGAGGTCGGGCCGCCGGTGCTGGTCCGGGGCCTGAGGCTGGTGCTGCGGCCTTTCGGATACCTCGCCTTCGTGGTCGCGCTGGCGGCGCTGTCGGCGACGGCGCGGCTCCTGGGCGATCGGCATGAGCTCGGCTTCTTCGCGGATCGCCTGGCGCGGACGATGTGGGTCTATCCCGAGGTGACCCGCAGGGGAGTTCAGGCGGCGTGGGCCGTGTGGGCGGTGCTGTTCTGGGTCGCGCTGGTGGTCGACCCGCTGGCTACCCCGTGGGACGAGGTCGCGCTTGGGGCTGCTGCGGCGCTTGCCCTCGGACACCGCTTCTTCGCCGTGCGCCGAGCCGGGCGTTGAGGTTCTCGAGCGCCTGCTCGAGCCCGACCTCGGTGGGGTCGAGCTCGCGCATCGCCACCGCCAGCCGGTACTCCGCGAAGTAGCCGGGATCGATCCCGCACGCCTGTGCGATCAGCTCCATCGCCCGCATCGACGGCTTGTCATGGCCGTTGGCGAGCATGTTGATATGAGCGTGGGTGAGGCCCTTGCCGTCGATCTCGCGGGTCGCGTCACCCAGCGCTCGGTAGGAGAGGCCGCGCTCCCGCATCAGCTTGCGCACCGAGTCGCCGAAGGGCTCGTTGCTGTGGGTGGGGAGGGTCATGGGTCGGTCGCCGCGAGGCCGGGACATCTTCTCACGAACGCTTAGGGGAACCTTAGTTTGACTGGTAGGTTGATTACCTAACATGAAACAGGAAGGCGGCGAAAAGCTTCGACTTCGGACGTGCGGCCGTTGCGCGCATGCCCGAGACGCGGGATTGCTTGCCTGAGAAGGTGCAGTGGCCGTCGGCGAGCCGGCCCTGCTCGCTCGGTCCTTGGGGGCGCCGGGCGTCAGGTTGGGCGATGTCGCATGAGGGGTTCGTTGATCGCGCGGCCTCGGCCAAACCCTGCGCGATCTTCGAACCTCTCGCTTCTTGCGTCGAGTGATCCGACTCCGCTCGCCGCGCCTCGGGGTGCGAGCACGGGCGGCCGCGATGCGAGTATGGGGCCGCCCCTCCAATCCTCTCGCTACTGTGCTGGCCGTGGGTAGGGCGGGGTTCCTCAAATCGCTTTGTGTCGCTCTCTGCGCGTTCAGTCTCGGCGCGGTGGCGCCCGTTGCTCGCGCAGCCCCGGTGTCGCAGCCGGCGGCCCAGGTCAGGCTGGGGTCGGTCCTGAGGCGGATCTCGCCCGCGTTCATGGGAATCTCAGTCGAGTACAACGAGCTCGGTTCGTTCGAGGCCGGCGGTGCGTTGTTCTCCCGCGCGCTTTCGCTGATGCGGCCCGAGCCGAGCGCGCCGATGCTGCTCCGCGTGGGCGGCAAGTCGGCAGACAGCGTCTATTGGGACACGTCCACGGCGGGGTCGCCGCCGTGGGTGGGGGAGATCGACGACCACTGGCTGAGCGGCCTGGTCTCGTTCGTCCGGGCGAACGACCTGCAGGTGATGCTCGATCTCAACCTGCCCGTCCACTCGCCGACGATGGAGACCGCGCTCGCGCTGGCGGCCGACCGCGCCCTCGGCCCCGGGCGGCTGACCGCGCTCGAGGTTGGCAACGAGCCGAACTACTACTACCAGCAGCCCCGGCTCGAACAGGAGATCGTGCGCACGACCGTCGCCCCGCCGCAGGGGTGGACGGCGAGCTACACGCCGCTGACGTACTGGAGCGATTTCGGCTCCTACGCGGCCGCGCTCAGACCTCCGCTGCCCAGCGTCGCCCTTGCCGGGCCGGAGGTCTCCTCGTTCAGGCGGGATTACCTCAACCACACGCCATCGCCCGCCGCCGGCGGCCCAGCGATCATGACGCTGCACCGCTATCCCGGATCGACGTGCTTCGGCCGCGTCCACGATCCGACGCAGGCGTTCATGCTGTCGCAGGGGGCAGTCGACGGCCGCCAGTTGAGGGGTCTTACCGCCCGTGCCCACGTGGTCGGTCAGCTGTTGCGGGTGACCGAGATGAACTCGATGAGCCTGTGCGGCGTGAATCCGCCGCTCGCGGAATCGTTCACCACCGCGCTGTGGGCTCCCGATGCCCTGCTCGAGATGGTTAAGGCGGGCGTCGACGGCGTCAACTGGCACGTGAGGGCCACGAAGCCCAACGCGCCGTTCGTGCTCGGCCCACTGGGGCTCGAGGCGCGGCCGGAGCTCTACGGGCTGGCTCTATTCGCCCAATTCGTGCGCTCCGCGGTCTGGCTTGTGAAGACGAGGCTCAGCGCTCCGGCCGGGGCGAACATCAAGGCCTGGGCGGTGCTGACGAGGTCGGGCACGCGCGTCCTGCTGATCAACAAGGGCCCCCATTCGTTCAGCACGCTCGTCAATGCGCCGGGCGCCGAGGGGCCGGCCAGGGTCGAGTGGTTGCTGGCACCATCACCGGCCGCAGCGTCCGGCGTGACGCTCGGCGGCCTCTCCGTCGGCGACGATGCGCGCTGGCACGGGCGCAGGGTTGCGAGCGTCGTTCATCGGGTCGGGGCGGGGTTTCCGGTCACCGTGCCACGCTACAGCGCAGCGATGCTGAGCTTCTGAGTGGCGGGGGCGGGCGTTTCGAGCGCCCCTGCTACCCTGCGCAGCGCATGCCGACGACCAGCCAATTGATCCGCAAGGGCCGCACGGCCCCGAAGAAGAAGCTGGCGACGCCCGGCCTGAAGTCCGGCAAGGGTCGCAAGAAGAAGGTCGCCGCGCCGCAGCGGCGTGGGGTCTGCACGCGCGTGTATACGACCACGCCCAAGAAGCCGAACTCGGCGCTGCGCAAGGTCGCCCGCGTGAGGCTGACGAACGGCATGGAAGTGGGCGCCTACATCCCCGGCGAGGGCCACAACCTCCAGGAGCACTCGGTCGTGCTCGTGCGCGGTGGCCGCGTCAAGGACCTGCCTGGCTTCCGCTACAAGGTCATCCGCGGCACGCTCGACGCCGCCGGCGTGAGCGACCGCAAGAAGGCCCGCTCGCAGTACGGCGTGAAAGCGAAGTAGTGCCCCGTCGCGCCGCCGCACAGGTACGGCCGGTCGAGCCCGATCCCGTCCACCGCAACCGCCTGGTCCAGCAGGTCATCAACAAGGTGATGCTTGACGGCAAGAAGGCGACGGCCGAAAAGATCGTCTACGACGCGCTCGCGATTCTCGGTGAGCGCTCGGGCAAGAATCCGGTCGAGCAGCTAGAGGCGGGGATCAAGGCCCTTACGCCGGTACTCGAGGTCAAGTCCCGTCGCGTCGGTGGTGCCACCTACCAGGTGCCGGTCGAGGTTCCGCCGCGCCGCTCGCGCACGCTGGCCGTCCGCTGGCTCGTGCAGTTCGCCCGCCAGCGCCGCGAGAAGACGATGGCCCAGCGGCTCGCCCACGAGCTCCTCGACGCGCAGCAGCAGCAGGGCTCCGCGTACAAACGCAAGGACGACGTGTACCGGATGGCCCAGGCGAACAAGGCGTTCGCCCACTATCGCTGGTAGCCCCCGGCGTTCACCACCCCCGCCCGGCGATTGACAATGTCGCCGCCGAGGTGAAAGAGTCCCCGCACTCTTAAGCGTTCCTAAACAAGGGGGCTCCTGCTCATGTCGATGTTTGTTGGTCGCGGTGCTGTTCGCGGGCGTTTCCGTCGCGCATCGCTGCTGGCGTGCGCGATCGTGGTCATGGCGTGCGTCGGCGTCGCGTATGCGGCCGCCAACGCGGTGCACGTGGCTGTCCCGAAGCACGCAAAGCTTGGCCAGCCATACTCGATCACGGCAAGCGGGCATGCTGCGGCCACGGCGCGCCTGTACGTGTTCATTGACGCCAAAGGCCCCTCCTGCGGCTCGTCACCCGCAGTTGAGCATGCGCGGACCAGCGGGATCGTTTACCTCGTACCTGCCGGGCACTTCACACGAACGTCGAGTTGGACCTCGCACGGACACGCTACGCGTCACGCATGCGTTTACCTCCAGAAGCTGAGCGCACCGCTCAATGGGCGTGGCGGCGTGCTGGCTCAGGCCGGTGCGAAGTACACGCCACACTGAGGAGTCATCGGCTGAGGCGGCGCGCCGGCCTGACGTCCCATGGGGCTGAGGCTCGATCCGGACCGACTCGGATCCAAGCCTCGGCCCCAGTCCCGGTTCGCCTGCCCGTCCCTGCCCTGACTCCGGTGAAGCTCTGCTGAGTAATCAGCGCTTCAGAAGATAGAAACGCGAGGGCCGCCCACCACACGGGACCGGGGGCTGCGGTGGAACAACCCTCGCGTCTACTGAGAGTATTCCCAATCACGCCAGGAAGTCGCAGGAGCGGGCCGTGTTGTCAGGATGCCGACCATCGGGGGAATTTTCCGTTTAGAAATCCAGATTCCGGTTAGTGCTCGAGGCCGGTTGGGGCAACGGGGGTTGCGAAGATTTGGAACAGGCGTCGTGGGGCGGGCGCCGGCGCCTCTGCTGAGCAGTGGTTTCCCGGTCGCGTCGGCTGGAGAGGACCGTCGTGAAATGCAGGCTCTGGCGCGGGGGGCCGGCGGTGGCTAGGGCGGGGTGGCGGCCGGGCGGCCAGGGCCGGGCGCTTGGCGGGCGGTGGGCTGGTGCCCGGTCGTGAGGCCGAGGACGGTTTGCAAGGTGGCCATTGGGGTGAAGCGACCGACCCGGACTCTTGCCACAAATCCGCGCCGCCCAGTCTGACCGAGGCTGGAAAGTCCCCGTCAGCGTGACTCTCGAGCCGCACACACGCTCGCGGACCCGAGTTTGTTGCGTTTCTCCCGCTCCAGTCGCGCCACCCGGATACGCATAACCTCGAAAACTCGGATCTGGCGCGGCGGGATGTCGGTTCGGGTCTGCTGAGCAGACTCAACCTCGAATGCTCGCGGGCCGCCGGACGGGTTTCGAGGTTATGTGGACCCGCCGCCCCGCGCGGTCCCGTGCCTTGCGCGCGCTCGGGCACCGACCTCGCCTGCGCACGACCCAGTCGTGCGCCCATCGCCTTCCCGAGCCACCGGAAACCGACGTGGTGCGCTAGTCACGCCTGGTGGCGGGGGCCGTGCGTCCCGGTGCCTCGCCGGCGCCCGGGGCCCCGGCCTCCGAACCCGACGGGGCCCCGGCCTCCGAACCCGAGACGCCCCCGGCCCCGGAACCCGAGGCGCCCGAACCCAAGACGCCCGAGACGCCCGAGCCCCCCGAAACAGCACCCTGCCGCGCCGGCGCCCCGAGCATGATGAACCCCGACACGCACGTGATCACCAGCAGCACCGCCCCGAGAGTCTCCATGTAGAAGCCCGCACTCGGGCGCGAGCTGGCGGCGGCGAAGTGGGTCGTGCTCGAGCCGATCAGGCCCGAGGCGTGGGCGTCCGGGAGGTCGCCCAACAGGCTGATCAGCAGCGCGAGCACCCCGAGCAGGCCGATCGCGAGGAGGGCGGGTCGGCTGCCGACGCGCCACACCGCGAACGCAAGCAGCGCCGCCAGCAGGGCGATCGGCACCATCGCGTAGGCGTGGTTGGAGCCGGTCGAGACGGACTTGACCAGCACGCCGCCCGTGGTCGTCTTGACGTTGTATAGGGTTGTGAACTCGGCCACGAGCAGGAACAGGGCCCCGAGCAGGCCGCCGCAGAGGACCGCGAGCCTGACCGCCGTGGCACCCCGCGACCCCTCCCCGCGATGCGCGGAATCCGCCCGGGATTGCCGAGGGGCTCTGCTATATTCGGAGTTCGCCTCGGGCGGCGTTGCGTTCATCTGTGCTCGCTCCCGGGCGCGGAGTATCCAAGCGATGGAGACGCCGACCAGATAAGAACACGCCCCACGTCGACAGGTGCGTCGTGAAGGGGCCCCCTGGGCCCTTTTTCATGTCCGAAATCAGTCGCGGGGCCCACCCTCAGACGACAGAAACTAATGCCTCGCAAGTTCACGCTAGAGAAGACTCGCAATATCGGGATCATGGCTCACATCGACGCCGGTAAGACGACGACGACCGAGCGCATCCTCTATTACACAGGTCGGACCTACAAGATGGGGGAGGTTCACGAGGGCGCGGCCGTGATGGACTGGATGGAGCAGGAGCAGGAGCGCGGCATCACGATCACCTCCGCGGCCACGACGGCTGAGTGGAAGGGATACCGGATCAACATCATCGATACGCCGGGCCACGTCGACTTCACGGTCGAGGTAGAGCGCTCGCTGCGGGTGCTCGATGGCGCGATCGCGCTGTTCGACTCGGTCGCCGGCGTCGAGCCCCAGTCCGAGACCGTCTGGCGCCAGGCCGACAAGTACCGGGTTCCACGCATCGCGTACATCAACAAGATGGACCGGATCGGCGCCGACTTCGACCGCGGCGTGCAGACGATGGTCGACCGTCTCGGTGCGCACCCGGTCCCGATCCAGCTTCCGATCGGCGCCGAGGCCGACTTCCAGGGCATCGTCGACGTGGTCGCCAACAAGGCGATCATCTACAAGGACGAGCTCGGCAAGGAGCAGGAGGTCACCGAGATCCCCGCCGAGCTGACCGAGCAGGCTGCCGCCGCCCGCGAGCACCTGCTCGAAGAGCTTTCCCATTACGACGACGAGCTGCTCGAGATGATCCTCGAGGAGCGGGCCATCCCGGTCGACCGCCTCAAGGCGGCGATCCGCAAGGCCACGCTCGAGATCAAGCTCACGCCCGTGCTGTGTGGCTCGAGCTTCAAGAACAAGGGCGTTCAGCCGCTGCTCGACGCGGTCATCGACTATCTCCCGAGCCCGCTCGACGTCCCTCCGGTCGAGGGAGTCGAGCCGGCCAAGGGCTCGGCCAACGGCGACGAGCAGCCGGCGGTCCGCCACGCCTCCGATGACGAGCCGTTCTCAGCCCTCGTGCACAAGATCATGGCCGACCCCTACGTCGGCAAGCTCACCTATTTCCGCGTCTACTCCGGACGCCTCGAGGCGGGCGCGCGCGTGCTCAACGTCAACACCGGCCGGACCGAGCGGGTCGGCCGGATCTTGATGATGCACGCGAATGAGCGCGAGGAGGTCAAGGAGGTCTTCGCCGGCGACATCGCCGCCGGGGTCGGGATCAAGCAGGTCGCCACCGGCGACACCCTCGCCGCGCCCGACAAGCCGATCAAGCTCGAGACGATCGAGTTCCCCGAGCCGGTGATCAAGGTGGCGATCGAGCCGAAGACCAAGGCTGACCAGGAGAAGATGTCCACGGCGCTGGGACGTCTCGCCGAGGAGGACCCGACCTTCCAGGTGCGCACCAACGAGGAGACCGGCCAGACCGAGATCTCGGGGATGGGCGAGCTGCACCTCGAGGTGCTGGTCGATCGCATGCTGCGCGAGTACAAGGTGGACGCCAATGTCGGCCGCCCGCAGGTCTCCTACCGCGAGACGATCCGCGGCTCGGCCGAGAAGATCGAAGGCCGGTTCGTACGCCAGACCGGTGGTTCCGGCCAGTACGGAATCGTCTACATCGACGTTGAGCCGGCACCCGGCGAGGGCTTTGACTTCATCAACAAGATCAAGGGCGGCGCGATCCCGACCGAGTTCATTCCAGCCGTGGAGAAGGGCGTCGAGGAGGCGCTCGAGAACGGCCCCCGCGCCGGCTACCCGATGGTCGATGTGCGGGTGACCCTCAACGACGGCAAGTACCACGACACCGATTCGAGCGAGATCGCCTTCAAGGTTGCCGGATCGCTGGCCCTGAAGGAGGCCGTCAAGCGCGCCAAGCCGGTGCTGCTCGAGCCGATCTTCGCCGTCGAGGTCGTCACGCCCGAGGAGTTCATGGGCGACGTGATCGGGGACCTCAACCGCCGGCGCGGACACGTCCACGGCATGGAGCAGCGCGGCAACGCGCAGGTCGTCAATGCCTACGTGCCCCTGGCCGAGATGTTCGGCTATGCGACCGATCTGCGGTCCAACACCCAAGGCCGCGCGACTTACACCATGCAGTTCGAGCGGTACGACGAGGTGCCGGCGAACATCGCTGAAAAGGTCGTGGGCGAGCTACAGCCGGCCTAGCAGCCGAAGCGGACGGAAGTCCGATAGATTGCGAGGTTCGCCCTCAGGGCGAACGGAACCACTGAAACAGAAGGAGCGACACCAAAGTGGCGAAAGCCAAGTTCGAGCGCGACAAGCCCCATGTCAACGTCGGCACCATCGGTCACATCGACCATGGCAAGACGACGCTGACCGCTGCGATCACCAAGGTGCTGAACGAGAGGTTCGGCGGCACCGAGGTGCGGTCGTTCGAATCGATCGACAACGCTCCTGAGGAGAAGGCGCGCGGGATCACGATCGCGACCTCACACGTCGAGTACCAGACCCCCAACCGGCATTACGCACATGTCGACTGTCCGGGACACGCCGACTACGTCAAGAACATGATCACCGGTGCCGCCCAGATGGACGGCGCGATCCTCGTGGTCTCGGCCGCCGACGGCGCGATGCCGCAGACGCGCGAGCACATCCTGCTCGCCCGTCAGGTCGGCGTTCCCTACATCGTGGTGTTCCTCAACAAGGCCGACATGGTCGACGACCCCGAGCTCCTCGAGCTCGTAGAGGTCGAGATCCGCGACCTGCTCTCCGAGTACGAGTTCCCGGGCGACGACATCCCGTTCGTCACCGGCTCGGCGCTCAAGGCGCTCGAGGGCGATCAGGATGCCGAGGCGAAGATCCTCGAGCTGGCCGAGGCGCTCGACAGCTACATCCCCGAGCCCGTTCGTGACCTGGACAGGCCGTTCCTGATGCCGGTGGAGGACGTGTTCTCGATCACCGGCCGCGGGACGGTGGCAACCGGTCGTATCGAGCAGGGCATCATCAAGACCGGCGAGACCGTCGAGATCGTGGGCATCAAGGACACGACCTCAACCGTCGTAACGGGCGTCGAAATGTTCAAGAAGATCCTCGACGAGGGCCGCGCCGGCGACAACGTTGGTTGCCTGCTCCGCGGCACCAAGCGCGAGGACATCGAGCGTGGCCAGGTCCTCTGCAAGCCCGGCTCGATCACGCCGCACACCCAGTTCAAGGCCGAGGTATACGTCCTCAAGAAGGAGGAGGGTGGTCGTCACACCCCGTTCTTCACGGGCTATCGGCCGCAGTTCTACTTCCGCACGACCGACGTCACGGGCGTGGCCAAGCTGCCTGAGGGCACCGAGATGGTCATGCCTGGTGACAACGTCCAGATGGAGATCGAGCTGATCCAGCCGATCGCCATGGACCAGGGTCTGCGGTTCGCGATCCGCGAGGGCGGCCGTACGGTCGGCTCCGGGGTCGTTACGGAAGTCATCAAGTAGTTGTTCATGGGCGGCGTGGCCCTGACGGGCCCGCCGCCTGTTTTTCGCAGAAAGAGATACGACCTTTTTCGGGGCGGGCCCCGCAACCCGGGACTCGCCCCTTCCGACTGAGATGAACCAAGCGTGGCAACGATTGCTCAAAACAAGATCCGGATCCGCCTGAAGTCATACGACCACACGGCGATCGAGACGGCGGCCAAGGAGATCGTCGAGACGGCGACGCGCACCGGCGCGACCGTCTCTGGTCCCGTGCCGCTGCCGACGGAGAAGAACGTGTACTGCGTGATCCGCTCGCCGTTCAAGGACAAGGACTCACGCGAGCACTTCGAGATCCGCACTCACAAGCGACTGATCGACATCCACCAGCCGACCCCGAAGACGGTCGACTCGCTCCAGCGACTCGACCATCTCCCGGCGGGCGTGGATATCGAGATTCGCCTGGCGTCGTAGGGATTGCAGATGGCGGCGATCCTGGCACGCAAGCTCGGCATGACACAGCGATTTCTCGACGACGGAAAGGTCGAGCGTGTGACGGTGCTCGAGGCCGGCCCGTGTCCGGTGACGGCGATCCGCACCCACGAGCGGGACGGCTACGAGGCCGTTCAGCTCGCGTTCAGCGCCTGCAAGGAGAAGTCGCTCTCGAGGGCTGAGCTCGGGCACCTAAAGAAGGCCGACGCCTCCGCCCACCGCGTGGTGCGCGAGTTCCGCGACGAGGCTGGAGAGCTCCTCGTCGGCCAGACCGTCACCTGCGAGGCGTTCGCCGCGGGCGACCACGTCAAGGTGTCGGGCGCCTCCAAGGGCAAGGGCTTCCAGGGCACGATCAAGCGTCACAACTTCAAGAGCGGCCCCAAGTCGCACGGCTCGCACAACGTCCGCGCGCCGGGGTCGATCGGCGCCTCGGCCACGCCCTCGCGCGTGTTCAAGGGCCTGCGCGGTCCCGGCCGGATGGGCGGCGGGCGCGTGACCCAGCGTGGCCTGACCGTGGTCGAGGTCCTGCCCAGGCAGAACCTGCTCCTCGTCCGTGGCGCCGTGCCCGGACCGAAGGGAGGCACGGTGGAGGTGCGGACCGATGGCTGATGCCCCGAAGCTCGGAGGCGGCAAGGTGTCCCTGGATGCCGCGGCCTTCGAGGCGCGCTTCAACATGCCGCTCGTGCACGAGGCTGTGCGCGCCGAGCTCAACGCTCGCCGTCGTGGCACCGCCTCGACCCTGACCCGCGGCGAGGCCCGCGGCGGCGGGGCCAAGCCGTGGCGCCAGAAGGGGACAGGTCGCGCCCGCCAGGGCTCGATTCGCGCTCCGCACTTCGCCGGCGGCGGCGTCGCGTTCGGGCCCACGCCCCGCAGCTACACCGTCAAGGTCAACCGCAAAGCTCGTAAAGCCGCCCTGCGCAGCGCGCTGTCGGCCCACGCCGGCCGCTCGTCGCTGGCCGTGTTCGACGCGACCGAGTTCGACGCGCCGTCCACCTCGCGCGCCGCCTCGTTGCTGGTCGACTGGGGCGCCGACGCTCCGACGCTCGTCCTGCTGGCCGAGTCCGAGGCAGCGGCAGGCAAGTCGTTCCGCAACCTCGCGCGCGTGGACGTGATGCCGGTGGCCGACGCGGGCGTCGCCGACGTGATCGGCGCGGCCTCGCTGCTCGTGTCCGAGGCGGCGCTGCCCGACCTCGTCGCGCGGGCTTCCGCAGGTGGCGAGTGATGGACGCCAGCCAGGTGATCATCCGCCCCGTCGTCTCCGAGAAGACCTACGTGCTCGCAGAGGTGGGCAAGTACACCTTCCGCGTCCATGACCGGGCGCACAAGACGCAGATCCGCCAGGCCGTCGAGCAGCTGTTCGATGTCCACGTACTCGAGGTCAGGACCGCCACTGTGAAGAGCAAGCCCAAGCGCCGCGGCCAGACCGCCGGCCGCACGCGCCATTGGAAGAAGGCGATCGTGCAGGTGCGCGAGGGGGAGACGATCCCAATCTTCCGCGGACTGGACGTGAGTGAGTAATGCCGATCCGCAATCCCAAGCCGACCTCCCCCGGACGCCGCTTCGTCACCTATCCGGATTTCGCCGAGATCACCCGCTCGGAGCCGGAGAAGTCGTTGACCGAGGGCCTGACGAAGTCCGGCGGACGCAACGCCAAGGGCCGCAAGACCTCGCGCCACCGCGGCGGCGGGGCCAAGCGCCTGTACCGCAAGATCGACTTCAAGCGCCGTAAGGATGGCGTCCCGGCGAAGGTCGCGCACATCGAGTACGACCCGAACCGCTCGGCCTACATCGCGCTGCTGCACTACGCCGACGGCGAGAAGCGCTACATCCTCGCGCCGCAGCGTCTGCGCGTGGGCATGACCGTAGAGTCGGGAAGCGGCGCCGACATCCGCGTCGGCAACTGCCTGCCGCTGGCCAATATGCCCGCCGGTACGGTCGTGCACAACGTCGAGCTGACCCCCGGCCGTGGCGGGCAACTCGCGCGCTCGGCCGGCGCCGGGATCCAACTCCTGGCCAAGGAGGGCGAGTACGTGACGCTGCGCCTTCCGTCGGGCGAGATGCGCATGGTCCGCGCGGAGTGCCGGGCCACCGTCGGCGTGATCGGGAACTCCGACCATCAGAACGTAAAGATCGGCAAGGCCGGTCGTAAGCGTCACATGGGCGTGCGGCCGCAGACGCGCGGCACCGCGATGAACCCGGTCGACCACCCGCACGGCGGTGGCGAGGGCTCGACCACGCCGGGTCGCCATCCCGTGACCCCGTGGGGCGTGCCGACGCTCGGTTATCGCACCCGCAAGAAGGGCAAGCAATCGGACCGCTACATCGTTCGCGGACGGAGAAGAGGTAAGAAGCGTTGAGCCGATCGAGCAAGAAGGGCCCGTTCGTAGAAGACCGCCTGATGGCACGTGTCGAGGCGATGAACACCAGCGGCGAGAAGCGCATGCTCCGCACCTGGTCGCGGACCTCCACGATCTTCCCCGAGATGGTCGGGCACACGATCGCCGTTCACGACGGCCGCAAACACGTTCCCGTGTTCATCAGCGAGTCGATGGTCGGCCACAAGCTCGGCGAGTTCGCGCCCACGCGGCTCTACCGCGGCCACGCCAACACGGGTAAGAGGCGATGACCGAAGAGCCGGAAGAGAAGCCCAAGCGGCGGCGTCGGAGTCGCAAGCCGGCCGACGAGTCGGCCGAGGCCGCGTCCGCCTCCGAGGCCCCGCGCTCGGAGTCCGAGGCCAAACCGAAGGCCGAAAGCCCGCGGCAGGCCTCGGACGCGGATGCGACCCCGCCTGAGCCGGACGTGGACGAGGTCGAGCCCACGCCGGCCGACGTCGAAGCTGAGGAAGCGACCGAGGTCGTGCTCGAGGCTGACGACGAGGCCGAGGAGCCAGAGGCCGCTGAGGAGTCCGAGGTTGACGAGCCCGCCAAGCCCGCTCGGCGCCGCCGCCGCAGCGGAGCCGAGGCGACAGAGGAGCCGGCCGAGAAGGCCCCCGCCGGCCCCGCTCCGACGCGCAGGCGCCGCCGCCCCGATCGCGATCCCAACCTGCCGCCCCCGGTCGTCCGCGCGCAGGCCAAGTACGTGCGCTCGAGCGCGCGCAAGGCCCGCCTCGTCTGCGACCACATCCGCGGAAAGACGGTGGAGGAGGCGCGAGCTATCCTCGCTCTCACGCCGCGTGCGGTCGCGCGCGACTGGAGCAAGTTGCTCGAGTCAGCCGTCGCGAACGCAGAGCACAACCACGAGCTCGTCGGCGAGGACCTTTACGTCAAGGCGGTTCATGCCGACGAGGGTCCGACGATCAAGCGGTTCCGGCCGCGCGCGATGGGTCGCGCGACGAGGATCCGCAAGCGCACCAGCCACCTCACGATCTTGCTTACGCCGAAGGAATAACGACACAACATGGGTCAAAAAGTTCATCCCGAATCGATCCGCGTGGGCTACATCCACGACTGGAAGTCGAACTGGTTCAACGAGCGCAACTTCTCCGACTTCCTGCACGAGGACACGCAGATCCGTGACCACATCATCGGACGGCTCTCGCACGCCGGCCTGTCCGACATCACGATCCGCAAGAACGTGACCGAGGTGGAGGTCAACATCCACACGGCTCGGCCCGGCATCGTGATCGGCAAGTCGGGCTCCGAGGTCGATCAGCTGCGCCGTGACCTGCACCGGATCACCGGCAAGCAGGTCAAGGTCAACATCCTCGAGATCAAGCGCCCCGAGCTCGACGCGCGCCTCGTCGCGCAGTCGATCGCCGAGCAGCTCCAGAACCGCGTCGCCTTTCGCCGCGCGATGAAGCGCGCGCTGACCAGCGCGATGCGCTCGGGAGCCAAGGGTGTCAAGGTCCAGGTCTCGGGACGCCTGGGCGGCGCCGAGATGGCACGGACAGAGGGCTACTCAGACGGCCGCGTGCCTCTGCACACGCTCCGCGCCGACATCGACTACGGCTTCCACGAGGCCCGCACGACCTTCGGCCGGATCGGCGTCAAGTGCTGGATCAACAAGGGCGAGATCATGCCCGAGGGCTACACCGGCGCCGATTTGACGATCATGGACGAGCCCAGCCCGCAGGCCCCCGAGCGCGGTGGCCGAGACGGCCGTGACGGACGCGGCCGCGGTGGCCGTGATGGACGCGGCCGCGGTGGCCAGGGCGGTCCGGGTGGCCGTGGCGGTCCGGGTGGCCGTGGCGGTGGCCCCGGCGGACGCGGTGGCGGCCCAGGTGGCCCCGGCGGACGCGGCGGCGGCCCAGGTGGCCCCGGCGGTCGCGGCGGCGGCCCAGGTGGTCCCGGCGGACGCGGCGGTCCGGGTGGTCGCGGCGGTCCGGGTGGTCGCGGCGGCGCCCCCGGTGGTCGCGGTGGGTCCGGTGGCGGACGTGGCCGCGGCCCGCGCACTGGCGGCGGCGGGCAGCAGGGCGGAGGCGGAGGCGGAGGAGGCCAGCGCTGATGCTGTCTCCCAAGCGCGTCAAGCATCGCAAGCAGCACCGCGGTCGCCGCGGTGGGCTGTCGCGCGGCCAGGTGAAGGTCCAGTTCGGCGAGTATGGCCTGAAGTCACTCGACGCCGGCTGGCTCACCAACCGCCAGATCGAGGCCGCTCGTATCGCGATGACCCGCAAGATCAAGCGAGGCGGCAAGGTCTGGATCAACGTCTATCCGGACAAGCCTTTCACCAAGAAGCCGGCCGAGACGCGGATGGGATCCGGAAAGGGCAACCCGGAGGGATGGGTCGCCGTCGTCAAGCCCGGCCGGGTGATGTTCGAGCTGGCCGGCGTATCTGAGCCGCTCGCCCGCGAGGCGATGCGCCTCGCCGGGCACAAGCTTCCGGTGCGGACCAAGTTCGTGATGCGAGAGGACGGCTGACGCGATGAAGGCGACCGACATCCGCAACATGAGCGACGGCGAGCTGCGCGAGCACATCGCGACGGCACGGCGCGAGCTGTTCGGCCTGCGCTTCCAGCACGCCACCGGGGAGCTCGACAACACCGCCGGGCTTCGCAGGGCCAAACGTGAGGTTGCTCGGGCGCTGACCGTCGCCCGCCAACGAGAGATAGTCAATGACTGAAGAGAACGAGAACGTGGAAGAGACTGAGACCCCCGAGCCCACCGAGGCCGCTGAGGCCACCGAGGAGGCGCCGGCCGCCGAGGAGGCGCCCGCCGCCGCCGCGGCCGAGCCCGCCGAGACACTGACGCCCAAGCAGCGTCGCGAGAAGGCCCGGGCCGAGAAGGCGGCGAAGCAGCCGACCCGTGAGCCGCGCACGGCCGAGGAGCGCCATGCCGAGCGCCAGCAGCTGCGCGCCCGCAAGGCCGCACTGCGCCGCGCCGAGCGCACCCGTACGCATGCGAAGGCCAAGGCCGCCCCGAGCGGTGCCCAGGCCACCCCGCCACGCGAGCAGGTCCCGGGCGTGCAGAAGACCCGCCAGGGCATCGTGGTCTCCGACCGCGCCGACAAGACGATCACGGTTCGCATCGACATCGCCCGCCGGCATCGCCGTTACCAGAAGATCGTCCGCACCTCGAGCACGCTGCACGCCCACGATGAGAGCAACGACGCCCACATCGGCGACACCGTGATCGTTCGCGAGTCCCGACCGCTGTCGCGCTCCAAGCGCTGGCGGCTGGTCGAAGTGGTGGAGCGTGCGAAGTGACTCCTCTGCGATCTCGCGACTCGCTTCGCGGCTGCGAATCTTCGCCTGGCCGCGTCCTCAGCGCTCGGTGTAGCGCTGCTACACCTTCGCGCCTGCGTCCTTGCCAGGCTCGATTCTCGCTCACGAATCGAGCCCCGATCTCGCGAGGAGCCAATAAGTGATCCAGAACGAGACCCGTCTTCGCGTCGCCGACAACACCGGCGCGCGCGAGATTCTCGTGATCCGCGTAAAGGGTGGCCACCGCCGCCGCTATGCGGGGGTCGGTGACGTGATCACCGCGACCGTCAAGACCGCGAGCCCGCAGGGCTCGGTCAAGAAGGGCGAAGTCGTGACCGCCGTGGTCGTGCGCACGAAGAAGTCCTACGGGCGCGAGGACGGCACCTACATCGGCTTTGACGAGAACGCGGCCGTGCTGATCGACGCCCAGAACAACCCTCGCGGGACGCGCATCTTCGGTCCGGTGGCGCGCGAGCTGCGCGAGCGCAACTTCATGAAGATCGTGTCCCTCGCCCCAGAGGTTCTATAGCCATGTCTGCACGCATCAAGACCGACGACGAGGTCCTCGTGATCAGCGGAAAGGACAGTGGCAAGCGCGGCAAGGTGCTGCGCGTGGAGCCGAAGAAGAACCGCGTCTACGTCGAGGGCCTGAACATCGTCAAGCGCCACCAGCGCCCGCAGCAGGTGACCGGCGCGCAGCGGGCCGAGACGGTCGGCGGCGTAGTCGAGAAGGAGGGCCCGATCCACATCTCCAACGTGATGCTGATCGACCCCCGGGACAGCAAGCCGACGCGGATCGGGATCGAGATCGAGGACGGCAATCGCTACCGGATCGCCAAGCGAAGCGGAGCGAGGCTCGACTGATGGCGGCACGACTGAAGGCCCGGTACCTCGACGAGATCCGCCCGGCGCTGATCGAGCGCTTCGGCTACTCGACCCCGATGCAGGCGCCACGGATCGAAAAGGTGACGGTAAACATGGGCGTCGGCGACGCCAAGCAGGACTCGAAGGTTCTCGAGGCCGCGACCGAGCAGCTGGCCACGATCACCGGCCAGCACCCAAGCGTGCGCCGCGCTCGCAAGTCGATCGCGCAGTTCAAGATCCGCGAGGGGATGCCCGTCGGCGTCGCGGTCACGCTGCGCAATGAGCGCGGCTACGAGTTCCTCGATCGTCTGATGTCCGTCGCGATCCCGCGGATCCGCGACTTCCGGGGACTGAACCCGCGCGCCTTCGACGGCCGCGGCAACTACTCGATGGGCGTCCGCGAGCAGATCATCTTCCCCGAGGTCGACTACGACGAGATCGATCAGGTCCGCGGCCTCGATATCACGATCACGACCACGGCATCGAGCGACGAGGAAGCGTTCGCGCTGCTCGAGGCGCTCGGGATGCCATTCTCAAAGGAAGGCCGCACACCGGCGGCCGCGAGTTAAGGAAGGTAATGGCCAAGGTTTCACAGCGCGTCCGCCAGCAGCGGACACCCAAGTACAAGACCCGCGGCTACACGCGCTGCCGCCGCTGCGGCCGCGCGCGCTCGGTGTACCGCAAGTTCGGGGTCTGCCGCATCTGCCTGCGCGAGCTGGCCCACAACGGCTATGTCCCCGGAATGACGAAGTCGAGCTGGTAGCCGATATGTCGATGACCGACCCCGTCTCGGATTTCCTCACCCGCCTTCGCAACGCCGCCAAGGCGCAGCACCAGGATGTGGCCATCCCCTCCTCGAAGCTCAAGCGCGAGCTCGCGCGGATCCTCAAGGAGCAGGGATACATCGAGGCCTACGAGATCCGGCCGCCGATTCCCGGCCAGCCGGGCGAGCAGATCTCGATCACGCTCAAGTACACCGACGACCGCAAGCCGGTGATCACAGGGATCGAGCGCGTGTCTCGGCCCGGTCGCCGCACGTACGTCGACAGCGACCACATCCCCCGCATCCAGGGCGGCATGGGCACGGCGATCATCTCCACCTCTCGCGGCGTGATGACCGGCCACGACGCGCGAATCGAGGGCGTCGGCGGAGAGGTCGTAGCTAAGGTCTGGTAGCCCATGTCCCGAATCGGAAAGCAACCAATTCCCGTGCCCTCAGGCGTGACGATCGCGATCGAACCCGAGCGCGTGACCGTCAACGGGCCCAAGGGCGAGCTCTCGGAGAAGATCCAGCGCGACATGAACGTCGAGCACGTCGACGACCGGATCGTCGTCACGCGGCCGACCGATCGCGGCGAGCACCGCGCCCTGCACGGGCTGACCCGCACCCTGATCGCGAACATGGTCGTCGGGGTCACCGACGGCTTCGAGAAGCGCCTCGAGATCCAGGGCGTCGGCTATCGCGCCCAGCTGCGCGGCCGCGACCTCGAGCTTGCACTTGGCTACTCGCACCCCGTGTCCGTCAAGGCCCCGGACGGGATCGAGTTCGAGGTCCCGCAGCCGACCCGCATCGTCGTGCGCGGCGCGTCCAAGCAGCGCGTCGGCGAGCTCGCCGCGTTCATCCGCAAGCAGCGCAAGCCCGAGCCCTACAAGGGCAAGGGGATTCGCTACGAGGGCGAGTACGTCGCCCGGAAGGTTGGTAAGCGGGCATGACCGTGACCACGGCACCCGCACGGCGCTTGAGGCGTCGTCGCCGCGTCCGGGCCAAGATCCGCGGCAGCGCGGAGCGCCCGCGGATCTCCGTGTTCCGCTCCAACCGCGGCATCTTCGCCCAGCTGATCGATGACGACAGCGGCCGCACGATCGCCGCCGCCGGCTGGACCGAGGCCGAGCTGCGCTCGCTCGGGCCGATGGAGCAGGCGCAGCGGGTCGGCGCCGTCCTGGCCGAGCGGGCCAAGGCGGCCGGCGTCGAGACCGCGGTCTTCGACCGGGGCGGCTACCAGTACCACGGGCGTGTGAAGGCCCTCGCCGACGGCGCCCGCGAGGGCGGGCTCAACTTCTAGCTAGTCTGGACCATTCCTTATGGCACGTGATCGCACAGTCTCATCAACCGGCCTAGACCTCCAGGAGCGCGTGGTGGAGATCAACCGCGTGGCCAAGGTGGTCAAGGGCGGCCGTCGCTTCTCGTTCACCGCGCTGGTCGTGGTCGGCGACGAGCGCGACATCGTCGGCATCGGCTACGGCAAGGCCAACGAGGTCCCGGTGGCGATCCAGAAGGGCGTCGAGCGGGCCAAGAAGAACCTCTACCGCGTGCCCAAGCACGGCTCGACGATCACCCATCAGACGATGGGCATCTTCGGGGCGGGCCGGGTCCTGCTCAAGCCCGCATCGCCCGGTACCGGCGTCATCGCCGGCGGCGGCGTGCGCGCGGTGCTCGAGCTGGCCGGGATCACCGACATCCTCTCCAAGAGCCTCGGCTCGCAGAACCCGATCAACCTCGTCAAGGCGACAATGGCTGGTCTCGAGTCGTTGCGCACCCCGGATGAGGTGGCCGAGATCCGCGGCCTGTCGATCAACCAGGTGCTTGGATTGACGACCGAGGAGACCGACGGCGCGGCCTCAAACGGCGCCGTCGCCGAGGCTCCCGAGGCCGAGGAGACCCCGGCGTGACCAAGCTCAAGATCACCCAGCGCAAGTCGCGCAACGGCTGCGACAAGCGCCAGCTCGACACGCTCCGCTCGATCGGACTGCGCCGGATCGGCCAGACGATCGAGCGTCCCGACTCGCCCCAGCTGCGGGGCATGATCCACAAGGTCCGTCATCTCGTGGAGGTCTCCGAGGATGGCTGAGTCACCTTCGGAGCGGGTCGGGCTGCACAACCTCAAGCCCGCGCCTGGCGCGCGCAAGGCGCGCAAGCGCATCGGCCGCGGCGAGGGCTCAGGCACCGGCAAGACCTCGGGTCGCGGCCAGAAGGGCTGGGGCTCGCGCTCGGGCGCCAAGCGCCGCGCTCGCTTCGAGGGGGGGCAGAACCCGATCCACATGCGTATGCGCAAGCTGCGCGGCCCGAACATGAAGAAGTCGATGCCGTTCGAGCCCTTCCGCACCCAGACCCAGCCGGTCAACCTCGAGGACCTCGAGGCGCGATTCGAGAAGGGTGCGGCCGTTACTCTTGAGGAGATGAAGGCGAAGGGCCTCGCGACCCGCAAGGGGATCCCGGTCAAGGTACTGGCCCGGGGTTCGATCTCCAAGCCGCTGACCGTCCACGCGCATGGGTTCAGCAAGAGCGCACGCGAGCAGATCGAGGCGGCCGGCGGCAGCTGCCAAGTGATCGCGACGGAGAGCCCGGCGGAGAGCTAAGGCGATGGTCTCGACGATCCTCGGCGCGTTCAGGGTCGCGGATATCCGCAAGAAGATCCTGTTCACGGCGGGCGCGCTCGCGATCTACCGCCTCGGCACGCACATCCCCGCCCCCGGCATCAACACCGCGGCGGTCAAGCAGATCGAGAGCAACTTCGGCGGCAGCAACATCCTTGGGCTGCTCAACCTGTTCTCCGGCGGAGGACTGGGGCGGATCGCGATCTTCGCGCTCGGGATCATGCCCTACATCACGGCGTCGATCATCCTGCAGCTGCTGCAGGTGGTGGTCCCCTCGCTGGAGAAGCTCTCCAAGGAGGGCGAGGTCGGGCAGGCGCGAATCACCCAGTACACGCGCTACCTGACCGTTGGCCTGGCCTTTGCGCAGTCGATCGGCTACGTGTTCCTGTTCCGGAGCTTCGAGAAGCAGGCCGGCCAGACCCTGATCCCGAACTTCAACCTCGGCAAGGTGTTCCTGATCGTGATCTCGCTCACGGCGGGCACCGTTCTGCTGATGTGGATCGGCGAGCTGATCACCCAGCGCGGCATCGGCAACGGCATCTCGCTGCTGATCTTCGCCAGCATCGTCTCGCGCATCCCGCACGGCATCCAGGCCTGGTGGACGAACCCGGATCAGGTCTTCCGCGTCGTGATGCCGTTCATCGTCGTTGGCGTCGTCGCGGCGATCGTGTTCGTCCAGGAGGGCCAGCGCCGGATTCCGATCCAATACGCCAAACGGGTGATAGGCCGACGGATGACGCAGGGCGGCCAGACCTACCTGCCGCTGCGGGTCAACATGGCCGGCGTCATCCCCGTCATCTTCGCTGCCAGCGTGATGGCGATCCCGCCGACGCTTGGGCAGCTGATTGGCCAGAATCACGTCAACAGCTTCGCCACCCATCTCGCTTCCTTCTTCAATCCCCAAGGCTGGCACTACGTCCTCGGCGAGAGCGTCCTGATCGTGCTCTTCACCTACTTCTACACCGCGGTCACGTTCAACCCGGTCGACCAGGCCGAAAACCTGAAGAAGTACGGCGGGTTCATCCCAGGGGTGAGGCCAGGCAGACCCACGGCCGAATTCCTGGACCGCATCCTGGCGAGGCTGACCTTCCCGGGAGCGTTGTTCCTTGCCGCGGTCGCGGCCCTGCCGACGATCCTCATCAACCAGACGAACGCGAACTTCTTCTTCGGCGGAACCTCGATTCTGATCGTGATCGGCGTCGCCCTGGACACGATGAAGCAGCTCGAGGCGCAGCTGATGATGCGCAACTACGAGGGGTTCCTGAAGTAGCCTTGGCCCCGTGAGGTTGGGGTCCGTCGGAATCGTCGTGTCTGCTGCAGCGCTCCTCGCGAGCGCGCCCTCCGCCGGCGCCGCGATCACCGTCAACACGACCAAGGACGAGACGTTCTCGGGTGACGGCAGCTGCTCACTGCGCGAGGCGGTGCTGGCGGCCGACGGAAGTCCCTCGCCCGACTGCCCGGGCAGCGCGGCGACCGGCGTCACGACGATCGCGCTCCGGTCCGGGACTTATCACCTCAGCCTCGGCAGCGGGCTGATCCTCGTGCGTCCGATCGAGATCGAGGGCGTGGGCGGCCCGGCCAAGACGGTGATCGACGGCGACCACCACAATCGCGTGCTCCAGAACGACTCCAACCAGGCGACAATCGCCAACCTAACGATCACCGGCGGGCGGACCGCCGATGCCGGCGACGGCGCCGACGGCACATCAGTCAGCCTGGGAGGACAGGCCGCCGGCGCCGGCACCGTCGGTGGGGGCGTGTTCAACGACGGATCGATGAACATCATCAACACGGTCATCACGGGCAACGCGACCGGCAACGGCGGACGCGGCGGCGCCGGATTCAGCGCCTCGACTTGTGGCGACGGCGGCGCCGGCGGTGACGCCGGTGGTGGCGGCGGCATCTTCAACGGGGGCGGTCTGACCCTGACGCGGGTCACCGTCACGGACAACAGCACCGGCGACGGCGGCGACGGCGGGGCCAGCGGCAGCAACACCGGCTCCGGCGCCGGCTGCGCGCCCGGCCCCAGCGGCGCCGGCGGAGACGGCGCGGGGATCCTCAACCAGGGCAGCCTCACGCTCGTCGCCTCGACGGTCTCCGACAACCGCACCGGCAACGGCGGATCCGGCGGCACCGGCGGCTCCGGGACCAGCGGACACGCCGGCGGCGACGGCGCCGGTGCCGGTTCTGGCGGCGGGATCGCCAGCACGGTCGACCCGCTGACCATCTCGGGCTCGACGATCAGCGGCAACCTGACCGGCAACGGTGGCGCCGGCGGTCAAGGTGGGCAGGGCACCGACGGCGCGCCGGGCGGAGATGGCGGCAGCGGGGGCCTCGGGGCTGGGATCTGGAGCGGCGGCGTCGGCACCGCCTCGGTGCTCAACTCGACCGTCGCGACCAACAAGGCGGGCGACGGCGGGGACGGCGGACTCGGAGGCTTAGGCAGCGGAGTCGGTGGCACTGGCGGCCAGGGCGGCAGCGGCGGGACCGGCGGCAGCGGCGGCGGGATCTACGAGGCGCAGCCCGGATCGATCACCGTCGCCAGCGCCACCGTGGCCGACAATGCCGCGGGCGGTGGCGGGAACCTGGGCTCCGGTGGCGACGGCAACGGCAGCCCGGGGATCGACGGGATGCCCGGTGATCCGGGCACCGGCGGCGGGCTGGGCGCCGACCCGACCGCGACGCTCTCCGAGCAGGACTCGATCTCGGCCTCCAACTCCCCCGGCAACTGTGCGGACCTGATCACCGACGGCGGCCACAACCTCAGCTTCCCCGACACGTCGTGCCCGCATGCGGTCAGCGGCAATCCGAAGCTCGGCCGGCTCGCCGCCTACGGCGGGCCGACGGAGACGATGGGGCTCGGGAGCGGGAGCGCAGCGATCGACCAGATCCCCGCCACCGGAGCCGACTGCCCCGTCATCGACGAGCGCGGCGTCGCGCGTCCGCAGCCCTTGGGCGGGGCGTGCGACATCGGCGCCTACGAGTACGCGCCGCCCGTATGTCGTGCCGTTGCCGCGGCCACGCACGGCACCCATCCGGTCACCGTGCAGCTGAGCTGTGGCGACCCGGCGAAGCTCGCGCTCCACTACTCGATCGTCCGGCGCCCGGCACACGGCAAGCTCGGTTCAGTGAACGGGAGCAAGATCACCTACACGGCCAGATCGCGCTTCACCGGCCGGGACCAGTTCACCTACCGGGCCGGAAACCTGAACGGGACCTCCAGCACTCAGACGACGACGGTCACGGTCGCCGCGGTGCCGCTGACGATCTCGTCCGCCAAGCTGAGCAAGAAGCGCTTCCACGCCGGGTCGGAGGTCAAGGTCCAGTTCACGCTGTCGCTGGCGGCCCGGGTGAAGGTCACGATCACCCAGTTGCAGCACGGCCGGGCCATCACGAACGGCTCCTTCTCGGCGCACGAGCACGCCGGCAAAGTCAGCCTCGGCTTCGACGGCACCGTCGAGGGCACGCCACTCGCACGCGGGAGCTACAACGCGACCCTGGTGGCCACCATCGGTAGCCGCAAGTCCAACCCGGTAAGCCTCAGCTTCGCGATCGACTAGCTCAGCTACGGGCTGACCAGCACCCGGGGCAGCTCGCGCCGCGACTCGATTTCGAGCTTGCGGTACGCGTTGCGCAGGTGATACTCGACCGTCTTCGGGGTGACGAACAGGATCCGCGAGATCTCGCGGTTGCTGTGCCCGTCCGCCGCGAGCTCGGCGATCCGCCGCTCGCTCGGGGTCAGCGAAGCGGGACCGGAGCGAAGCACGGTGCGGCGCGGCCGCGCCCCTGCGGCGGCCAGTTCGATGCGCGCACGGGCCTGGAGCGCTGTCGCGCCGCCGAGCAGGGCCAGGTCGGCCGCCGTCTGCAGGGGCTCGCGAGCCGCGGCGCGCTGATTACCGCGCCGCAGCGCCGCGCCGAAGTCGACCAGTGCGCGGATCCCCTCGAGCCGGGTCGGCCCACGGCCGGCGAGCTCGGCCGCGCGGCGCAGGGGCTCGAGCCCGTCCTCGCCGGATTCGCACAGTCCGAGGATGCGCAGCCCGCGGATCCGGGCATGAGCGGCGCCGCTTCGCTCGCTCAGCTCGAGCGCCGCGCGGGCCAGCGCGCGCGCCTGCTCACGCTCGCCCATCGCCAGCGCCGCCTGGGCCGCGGTGCTCCGCCACGGGCAATAGCCCCACACGGCCACGGTGCGCTCGATCTCGGCGCCGGCGGTGAGCGCGGTATCGAACGCCTCCCGCGGGCGACCCTGGGCGAGCCGGAGCTCGGCCAGCGCGTACAACCGGCGCGCATCCTCCAGGTCGGTAACCGGCTCGAGCGGCGCGTCCTCTGACAGCGCATGCTCGGCGCGATCGAGCTCGCCGGTCTCGATCAGGCACAGGCAGTAGTTGGCCGCTGCCGAGCGCACGAACCGCCGCCAGCCGTAGCGCCGGGCGTCGCGGGCCTGCTCGAGGTCGGCCAGGGCTTCGGTGACTCGCCCCTGCCAGCGCTCGGGCGTTGCCCGGAAGTAGCTCGCGGTCGCGAAGGCCAGAGGCGATCCGCGGCGCTGCGCCTCGGCCAGCACCTGGTCGGCAATCTGGATCGAGCGCTCGAGGTCGCCGCTCATGCAGATCGAGCTGGCGAGGAGCAGCCATGCGATGCCATCCCCGAGGTCTCGTCGCAGGAGGCGGCCCGAGTCCCACCCGCGCTCGGCGAGCTCGATCACCCGCGAGGCCGGCTCGCCGGCCAGGGAAGCGTGGAGCGCGGCCTGGGACAGGAGCAGCCGCTGGCCGTGCGTCGGCGAGCCGGACGCGACCGCCCGGTCGAGCAGTTGCGCCGAGCGCTCGAGCGCCTGCGGTCGCAGCCGGTCGACGATCGCCGCCGCGACCGCGAAGCCGGTCTGGAGCTCGTCGCCGAGCTCGCGCGCCTCCGGTCCGCCCCGCTCGGAGGCGGTCAGCTCGGCGATCCCCCGGTCGTAGACGATCGCCGCGCGCTCGTAGCGGCTCTCGTAGTAGAGCGCGTGGCCCTGCTGGAGGGCGAGCTGGGCGCGGCGGTAGGGATCCGGGCTCGCCGCCGCGGCCTGCTCGAGGTGCTCCGCCGCGGAGTCCCGGCCGGCCGCCGCCTCGGCCTCGCCGAGCTCGCCGAGGACGTCACTCAGCAGCTCGAGGCCTGGCGGCTCCTGGACCGCTCGCTCGAGGTAGCGGATGGCCGATTGCGGTGCCGAGCGGACGCGCGCCTCCTGGGCGGCGGTTCGCAGTTGGTCGACGACCCAGGCCGAGCCCTCGGCCCGGCCGAGCAGCAGGTGGGCGGCGACCCGCTCCGATCCGCTGCCGTCCGCCCACAGCCGGCGCGCGGCGTTAAGGTGGCGGCCGGCGAGCTCGGAGGCCGGGATGTCGTTCTCGATCGCATGCCGGACCAGCGGGTGCACGAAACGCAGCGACTCGCGCGCGAGCAGGATCTCCGCCGCCGCGAGCGCATCGGCGGAGGTCGAGGCATCCTCGATCGAAAGGTTGGCGAGCCCTGCCGCGAGCCGTAGCGGCGTGTCGTCGCCGAGCACCGCGAGCGCCCGCGCCAGGGCCACCCCGTGCGGCCCGATGCGCCCCACCCGCACTCGCAGCGTCCTGATCACGGCGTCGGGCACGAGCGCGCGAGCGTGCCGAGCCAGCTCGTCCGAGTCAGCGCCGTTCTCCTGACGCAGCGCCAGCAGCAGCTCGTGGAGGTAGAACGGGTTGCCCGAGGTGGCCTGGAAGCAGGCATCGACCACCGCCTCGTCGGCCAGCTCGCCGAATGCCTGCTGAGCGAGCTCGGCCACGGCCTCACGGCTCAGCGCGGCGAGCCGCTCCACGTTCACCCGATGGTGCGAGGCGATCCGGTCGAGCACGTCGCAGAGCGGCTCACCCGGCTCGTGGCGGCAGCTCATCACGAGCGCGAGCGGGAGCTCCTCGAGCCGGTGCAGCAGGTAGAGGATGAACTCGAACGAGGCGGCGTCGCACCATTGCAGGTCGTCGATCGCGATCAGGGCCGGCCGGGTCTCGTCGGCGGTCGCGATCAGGGTGAACAGCCCGTGCGAGACGGACAAACCGTCGCCGGCGGCCGAGAGGGCCGGAGGCGCCAGGCCGGCCAGGGTCCTGATGCGCGGGGGCGCCTGGCCGAGGACGAGGGCTCGCTGTTGCTCGGGCAGCGCTCGCAGCTGGGCGTCCAGCAGCTGGCCGGCGACGCCGAGCGCGAGCTCGCGCTCGAGCTCCGCGCCGGCCGCGCGCAGCACCCGCATCCCACGCTCGCGGGCGCGATCGAGCGCGGCCTCGTGCAGGCGTGTCTTTCCGATCCCGGCGTGTCCGTCGAACAGGAGCGCTCGTCCGTAGCCCTCGCACGCGGCATCGAGCACGGCCTCGGTTACCCGCAACGCGGGCTCTCGATCGAGGAGTCCGACGCTTCCGCGCACGCGGCGGCCGCGTCTGTCGGGCGCCTCCCGCACCGGCATGCACCATCTATACCCGGTTTCGCGGTGTTTCTCTACTGGCGGTTCGCAACCCGCCTCGGGGCTCCTAATCCTGGGGTGGTTCCCTGGGGCGAAGAGCCGCCGGACCGACGATCCTCACAGACGTGGATCGGAGTGTCGCGCACCTACACCTCGCGATCGAGCTGGACTCGGACCCGATCCGGGGCCTCGTCTCGGAGACGGGAGCACAGGAGCGTTCCTTCAACGGGTGGATCGAGCTCGCGGAGGCGATCGAGGACGCACGAGCGGGCGCACCCCAGGTGCACGACCTGCGCAATGGCAAGGGGGCAAAAGACTAGGGTCGATCCCTGGTGTGAAACGAGGAATCGGTGCCTAGTCTTGAGCGGGCAATCGCGTGGGGGCGCACGGAGCGAACGAAGGGCACGACCGCATGGGGGCGGACGCATCGGGGGGCAGAGGGGGGCGCAGCACAACACCGATAGGGCGGGCCGGCAAGGAAGCCGGCCCGAGTGCTTTATCCAGCGTGGGACACCCTTTCCCCGATACAGTGGGCTCTCGTGTCCGAGCTCAATCTGATCCTCTTCGGTCCTCCCGGCGCCGGCAAGGGAACGCAGGCTGATCGCCTCCGCCTCGACTTCCAGCTCCCGTTCATCTCCACCGGCGACATGCTGCGCGGCAACGTCAAGGACGGGACCGAACTGGGCAAGGAGGCGCAGCGCTACATGGACGCGGGCGAGCTGGTCCCGGACGACCTGATCGTCCGGATGGCCGCCGAGCGTCTGCAGCACCAGGACGCGCGGGACGGCTTCATCCTCGACGGCTTCCCGCGCACGATCGCCCAGGCCGAGGCCCTCGACAGGCAGCTCTCTCAGCTCGGGCGCCGGGTCACCACGGCGTTGCTGATCGATGTCCCGGACGAGGAGGTCGTCCGCCGCCTGTCCGGACGCCGCGTGTGCGTCAAGGCCGGCCACAACTATCACATGCAGTTCGACCCGCCCAAGCACGAGGGCGTCTGCGATCAGGACGGATCGCGTCTGATCCAGCGCGATGACGATAAGCCCGAGGTGGTCGAGAACCGCCTGCGCGTCTACCACGACCAGACCGCTCCCCTGGTCGACTACTACGACGGGAAGGGCCTGATGAGGCGGATCGACGGCACGCGCCCACCTGCCGAGGTCCACGACCACATCAGGGCGGTGATCGCAACGCTCCGCCTCGAAGAGGACGTCTGAGCGTTGATCATCAAGAAGACGCCCGGGGAGATCGAGCGGATGGCCGCATCCGGCGCGATCCTGGTCAAGACGATGAACCTTCTGGCCGGCAAGATCCGGCCCGGGGTGACTACCCACGATCTCGACGAGGCGGCCGAGAAGTTCATCCGCTCCCAGGGGGCGGAGCCGGCCTTCAAGGGCTACCGCGGCTTCCCCGGGTCGATCTGCACCTCGCCGAACTCGATGATCGTGCACGGCATTCCGGGCCCCTACCGGCTCGGGCGTGGCGACATCCTGTCCGTCGACATCGGCGTGATCCTGGATGGTTGGGTCGCCGACGCGGCCCGCACGTTCGCGGTCGGGCCGGTCACGCCGGTCGCGCGCAAGCTCCTCACCGTCACCGAGGAGTCGCTGTTCGTGGCGGTCGAGCAATGCCGCTCCGGCAATCGCCTGGGTGACGTGTCGGCCGCGGTGCAGGAGCATGTCGAGGCGGCCGGGTTGTCGATCGTGCGGACGCTGGTGGGACACGGGATCGGCCGCAGCATGCACGAGGAGCCGCAGATCCCCAACTACGGCAACCCCGGCACGGGCGTCGTGCTGGAGGAGGGTATGGTGCTCGCCGTCGAGCCGATGGTCACCGCCGGCCGCCACGCGGTCCGCGTCGGCGAGGATCACTGGGCCATCTACTCGCAGGACGGCTCGCTGGCCGCCCACTTCGAGTTCACGATCGCGGTCACGGCCGAGGGCCCCAGGGTGCTGACCCCGTGGCACGAGGCCGGCGGAGGTCGCGCCGCGGCGTAGACTGAGTGTCGGGGACACTGGATACGGGCGGATTCACGATCATCCCCGGACCGGGCTGCCCAAGCGGGCCCTGCTACCATGCTTTGCTGCACTCGTAGCGCATTCGTCTGCGCTACGTGCTGATTCTCAGCGCCGGTAGCGGCGACCTGAAGCGGTCGCCAGAGCCGGGTTGAGGCAACTACTAGAACGAGAGCGAATCAGGCGTGAAAGTACGACCTTCGGTCAAGCCGATGTGCGAGAAGTGCAAGATCATCCGCCGTCAGGGGCGGGTGCTCGTGATCTGCTCAAATCCGCGACACAAGCAGCGGCAGGGATAGGTAATGGCGCGTATAGCCGGGGTCAACATCCCCCTCAACAAGCGAGTAGAGGTCGGCCTGACGTATATCTACGGCATCGGTCGATCGACCTCCAACCAGGTTCTCGTCCAGGTCGGCGTCTCGCCCGACACCTACGTCCGCGACCTCACCGACGACGAGGTCGTGAAGCTGCGTGAGCTGATCGACAGCGAGCTCACCGTAGAGGGCGACCTGCGCCGGGAGCGCTCTCAGAACATCAAGCGCCTGCAGGAGATCGGCTGCTACCGGGGCCTGCGGCACCGCCGCGGCCTTCCCGTCCGCGGTCAGAACACCAAGACCAACGCGCGCACGCGCAAGGGTCCCAAGCGGATGCAGGTCGCTGGTAGGAAGAAGGCGACCAAGAAGTGAGTCCCGCACCGCGCAGGCCTCAGCGAGGCCGCCGTCGGGTTCGCAAGAACATCCCGATCGGCCAGGCCCACATCAAGACTTCGTTCAACAACACGATCGTGTCGCTCACCGATCGCGACGGCAACGTGATCGCCTGGGAGTCCGCCGGCGGGGCCGGCTTCAAGGGCTCGCGCAAGTCCACGCCGTTCGCCGCCCAGGTGACCGCCGATGCCGCCGCCCGCAAGGGGATTGAGCACGGCCTCCAGAAGGTCGAGGTGTTCGTCAAGGGTCCCGGGTCGGGACGTGAGACCGCGATCCGCTCGCTCCAGGCGGCGGGCCTCGAGGTCACCGGCGTCAAGGACGTCACCCCGCAGGCGCACAACGGATGCCGGCCTCGGAAGCGGAGGAGGGTGTAGGGCATGGCTCGAGACACAGGCCCCCAGTGCAAGCAGTGCCGCCGCGAGGGACAGAAGCTGTTCCTCAAGGGCGAGCGCTGCCTGACCGACAAGTGTGGCGTCGAGCGCCGCTCCTACCCGCCGGGTGAGCACGGCCGCGGACGCCAGAAGCAGAGCGAGTATCGCGTGCAGCTGCGCGAGAAGCAGAAGGCACGCCGTTACTACGGCGTGCTCGAGAAGCAGTTCCGCAATTACTACGAAAAGGCCTCGCGCCAGCCGGGGATCACCGGCGAGAACCTTCTGCGGATGCTCGAGTGCCGGTTCGACAACGTGCTCGTCCGGCTCGGATTTGCTGCCTCGCGGCGCCAGGCGCGCCAGCTGGTCCTTCACGGCCACTGGACCGTGAACGGGCGCCGGGTGAACATTCCGAGCTATCAGCTCCGCGACGATGACGTGATCGCGATTGACACCAAGTCCAGCGCGACTCAGGTGATCCGCGATGCGACGGAGCTGACCGGTCAGGTGCCGGCGTGGCTACAGGCCGACCACGACTCGCTCACGGCGAAGGTGCTGCGCAAGCCGGAACGGCGGGAGATCGCCGCGCCGGTGGAGGAGCAGCTCATCGTCGAGTATTACTCGAAGTAGCAACGAGCTTTCAGTCGCACTCGGCTCACGGGCCGGCGCGACGCCCGGAACCGCCTCGGCGGCGGCAGGAACCCACGACGTTAGGACCCCGATGCTTGACTTCCAAGTCCCACGAATCTCCAACGAGTCTGTCGACGACAACCGTGGCTCGTTCACGATCGAGCCACTCGATCGGGGCTTCGGCTACACCTTTGGCAACTCTCTGCGGCGCGTGCTGCTTTCCTCGCTCGCGGGCGCGGCGGTGACCAGCGTGCGGATCGAGGGCGTGGCCCACGAATTCTCGACGATCCGGGGCGTCAAGGAGGACGTCACCGACATCGTGCTCAACCTGAAGGGGATCGTCTGCCGGATGCACAGCGACGCGACCGAGATCGAGGCCCCGCTGGTCGTCACCGGCCCGGGCGAGATCACGGCCAAGGACATCGACCTGCCCTCGGGCGTTGAGATCCTCAACCCCGATGCGCACATCGCGACACTCGAGAAGAAGACCAAGCTCGAGGTCTACCTGACCATCGGTCGCGGTCGGGGCTACCGCCCCGCGGAGGAGAACAAATCTCCCGACCAGCCGATCGGCGTGATCCCGATCGACTCGATCTTCTCGCCCGTGCGCCGCGTCGCCTACAACGTCGAGCAGGCTCGCGTCGGCCAGAAGACCGACTTCGACAAGCTGACCCTCGACATCGAGACCGACGGCTCGATCGATCCGCCCTCCGCGCTGCGCGAGGCGGCCGAGATCCTGATCTCCCAGCTGGCGATCTTCACCGATCCCGACCGGGTGATGGAGCTCCGCGCCACCGGTGACTCTGGTGTGCTCGAGCCGGGCCTCGTCGGCGGCCAGGGTGGCGCGCCGGCGCGCCAGCCCAATGCGATGGACGACATCCTGATCGAGGAGCTCGAGCTGGGCGTTCGCTCCTACAACTGCCTCAAGCGTGCCGGCATCCAGACGGTCGGCGACCTCGTCACCAAGACCGAGTCCGAGCTCAACGCGATCCCCAACTTCGGCAAGAAGTCGATCGATGAAGTGATCGAGACGTTGCACGCGCGGGGCCTCGGGCTGCGCAACGAGTAAGGTCTCGATCGCAATGCGCCATCAGCGTCAGCGATACCAGCTCAGCCGCAGCGCCTCGCACCGCAAGGCGCTGCTGATGAACCTGTCCAAGGAGGTGATCGCGCACGAACGCATCACCACCAGCGAGGCTAAGGCCAAGGCGGTCAAGCCCGAGGTCGAGAAGCTGATCACGTTGGCCAAGCGGGGCGACCTCCACGCCCGTCGCCAGGCCCTCTCGGCGCTCGGCCAGGACAAGTTCGCGGTCTACAAGCTGTTTGACGAGATCGCGCCACGCTACACGGAGCGCCCGGGTGGCTACACCCGGATCCTGAAGCTCGGTCCGCGCCGCTCGGACGCGACCGAGATGGTGCTGCTGGAGCTGGTCTGAGCGCTCGCCTGCTGCTGGAGTACGCCGGCGGCGGATTCGCGGGGTGGGCCGCTCAGCCAGGGCAGCGGACGGTGCAGGAGGAACTCGAGCGCGCGCTCGCCGTGCTGCTGCCCGGCGCCGACGTGTCGCTGACCGTGGCCGGCCGAACCGATGCCGGGGTGCACGCCTGGGGCCAGGTGGCCTCCTACCCCGGACCTCCGGCGCCGGGCGAGGGACTCAACGCCGTGCTGCCCGCTGACGTCGCCGTCCTCTCCTGCGAGCCGGCGCCCGAGGGCTGGAGCGCCCGCTTCGATGCCACCTCGCGGGCGTACTGCTACCGCGTGCTGGCCCGTCGCGCCCGGAGTGTCTTCTGGGCCGATCGGGCGCTGTGGTGGCCCCACGCCGTCGACCCCGACGCGCTCTCCGCGTGCGCCGCCGCCCTCGTCGGGGTGCACGACTTCACCGCCTTCACGCCGACGGAGACCAACCACGTCCGCTTCTCGCGCGAGGTGTTCGGAGCGCTCTGGCGCCGGGGGCCCGACGACGACCTGCTCGAGTTCTGGATCGAGGCCGACGCGTTCATGCGCCACATGAACCGGGTGCTCGTGGGAACGATGCTGGAGGTGTCCTCGGGTCGGCGGTCACTCGATTCATTTGCCGAGCTGCTCGCCGGTCGCCCGCGCTCGGCGGCCGGGCCGACCGCCCCGGCCCACGGCCTGTATCTGGCCGGGGTCGGGTACGAGGGGGAGCCGGTGCTGGCGGTGTGACGCCCGTTGGGGGGCGAGTTTGGGTGCGCCGGCGCCTCTTATATGCATGGGGACCTCGCCCGAGGCAGAAAATCGCAACAAACTCGTCGGCCGCGCTCGGCCGAGGTCCAAAGCTCCTCGTCAGGCCCACTTTTCAGCCTGCGTCGTTCCGCCCGAAGCAGTTTGTGACTTTATTCTGGGCCATGGAGGGGGCGATCGAGCGGCCGCTTGGATCGCGCGGCAGCAGTTCATGCTGATCCTGACGGGCCAGCTGGTCGGGGTTGGGATCAGCAAGAACGCCATCGGGACGCGGTGCCGGCGCGAAACGCTCCACCGCCTGCACCACGGGGTCTATCTCTACGGCCCGGGAAACCTGCTCCCCGGAGCGCGGGAGTTCGCGGCGGCTCTGGCCTGCCGGCCGTTGGGTGTCGTCAGTCATCGGTCCGCTGCGATCCTCTGGGGGCTGGCGGGCGACGAGGGCAGACACGACGTCCAGATGACCGCGGTTGGCGAGAGTCCACGCTCCCGGACCGGGATCCGCATTCACCGCGTCGCCGACCTCCCCGCCGACGAGCGCCGGCTCAGGAACGGCATCCCGATCACCTCGCCGGCCCGGACGCTGCTCGACCTCGCCTCGCAGGCGCGCGACGACGAGCTCGAGCGTGCGATCGCCGAGGCGTATGCACTCCGGCTGACGACCGAGGCCCAGATCCGCACGATCCTCGCCCGCCATCCGCGCCGGCCCGGCGTACGAGCCCTCAGGACCGAGCTCGACCGCGAACGTGGACCGGCCCTCTCCCGCAGCGAGGGCGAGCGCCAGATGAAACTGCTGATCCGCGAGGCCGGTCTCCCGGCTCCGCTCACCGACCGCAAGATCGCCGGCTATGAGGCCGATTTCGTGTGGCCGGAGCAGCGGCTGATCGTCGAGGTCGACGGCTTCAAGTTCCACGGCCATCGACTCGCGTTCGAGCGTGACCGCAAGCGTGACGCCGCGCACATCCTCGCCGGCTATCGCGTGATCAGGATCACCTGGCGGCGGCTGACCGAGGAGCGGGTCGCTGTCGCGGTTACGATCGCGCGCGCGCTCGAGCAGTAGCGAGAGCGAGGGACCCGGCAGCGCCGCGTCCCCGGATAGCATCAGCCCGAGTGCGTGTGCTGCTCACCAACGACGACGGAATCGAGGCGGCTGGGCTGCAGGCGCTGCGCCATGAGCTGCTGAAGCTCCCGGGGATCGACCTTGCGGTGGTGGCACCCGACGGCAATCGCTCGGCGATGGCGCGGTCGATCACGACGCGGCGGCCGCTGTGGGTGGAGGAGATCGAATTCAAGGACGGGACGGTCGGCTACGCCACCGACGGAACGCCGGTCGACTGCGTGCGCCTGGCCCGGCTCGGGCTGATCAAGGGGTTCGAGGCCGAGCTGGTCGTCTCGGGGATCAACCACGGCTCCAACCTGGGTGACGACATCACCTATTCGGGCACCGTCGCGGCGGCGCTCGAGGCGATCGTGCTCGGGCTGCCGGGCATCGCGGTCTCGCAGCAGTCGGCGGCGCTCGAGCTCGACTTCCGCCAGGGCAGCGGGTTCGACTTCTCGATCGCCGCGGTGTTCACGGCCCGGCTCGTGGCCGAGCTCGAGGACGTGCCGCTGCCCTCCGGCACGCTGCTCAACGTCAACGTCCCGGGCGGGCGCCCGGGCGGGGTGGAGGTGGCGGCGCTGGGTAAGCGCGTCTACCGCGACGAGCTGGCGCTGGTGGACGAGGGAGCGGGCGGCCGGCGGCTGTACCGGATCTACGGCGATGCGAGCTATGAGCGCGACGAGGTCGGCACCGACCTGGCCGCGATCGCGCAGGGCAAGATCGCCGTCACCCCGATCCACTTCGACCTCACCGACCGCGAGGGCCTCGATGCACTGCAGCGCTACGACCTGGCCCGGCTGATCGCCCCGGCGGCCGGCGAGGTGGAGGCGGCGACCGAGGTGGACGGGTGAGTCCCGAGGAGCGGGCCGCCGAGCTCAGACGGGTTCTCGACTACCACGGCTACCGTTACTACGTCCTCGACGACCCCGAGGTCGGCGACGAGGAGTACGACCATCTCCTCGACGAGCTGCGGGCGATCGAGGCCGAGCACCCCGAGCTCGTCACGCCGGACTCGCCCACCCAGCGGACGGGCGGGGAGCCGGTCAGCGATCTCGAGAAGGTGCGCCACCCGCAGGCCATGCTGTCGCTCGCCAACGCGCGCAGCGCCGACGAGCTGCGGGCGTGGATCGCCCGCATGCGCAACCACCTGGCGCGCGAGGGGATCGAGGATCCGGACTTCGAGTACGTGGCCGAGCCGAAGATCGACGGCCTGGCGATCTCACTGATCTATCGCGACGGCGTGTTCGACCGCGGCGCCACGCGCGGCAACGGGGAGATCGGCGAGGACGTCACCCACAACCTGCGCACGATGCCCTCGATCCCGCTCCGGATCGAGATGGACGACCCGCCGGCGATGATCGAGGTGCGCGGCGAGGTGTACATGTCGCTGCCGGACTTCGCCAAGCTGAATGAGCGCCGTGCCGAGGCCGGGCTGTCGACGTTCATGAACCCGCGCAACTCGGCCGCCGGCACGATCCGCCAGCTCGACCCCAAGCTCGCAGCCGACCGGCCGCTGTCGTTCTGGGCCTACCAGGTCGGGGCCACGGAGGGCATCAGCTTCTCCGCCCACTGGGACGCGCTCCAGTGGCTTCGCGAGCGCCGCTTCCCGGTCCATCCGGACGTGGCCAAGCTGACGAGCGAGGACGAGGTCGTGAAGCGGTGCCGCTCCTGGGAGGAGCGCCGAGGCTCGCTCGACTTCGAGATCGATGGCGTGGTGGTGAAGGTCAACGAGGTCGCGCTGCAGCGGCGTCTGGGCGTCGTGGGCCGGGAGCCGCGCTGGGCGATTGCGTGGAAATTCCCGCCCACGACCGCGGTCACCAAGCTGCTCGCGGTCCACTGGAATCCGGGCAAGTTCGGCGACCTGCACCCGTATGCCGAGCTCGAGCCGGTGGGCGTCGCGGGGGTGACGATCAAGATGGCCACGCTGCACAACGAGGAAGACGTCGTGCGCAAGGACATCCGCGCCGGCGAGGACGTGATCGTGCTCCGCGCCGGCGACGTGATCCCGCAGGTCCTGTCTCCCGCGCCCCACGTGGTGGAGCAGAAGAAGCGCCCACCCGCGACCATGCCGCCCGAACGCTGCCCGGTGTGCAACACCCCGACGATCAAGCCGCAGGACGCAGTGTTCACGCGCTGCCCCAACCGCGACTGTCCCGGTCGCCGCTGGCAGCTGCTGACCAGCTTCGCCGCCGTGATGGACATCGATGGCCTGGGCGAGAAGCTGGTCTCGTTGTTCATGGACCTCGGCTGGGTCCGCACGGCCGCGGACTTCTACCGTCTCACCGCCGAACAGATCGCCGAGCAGCCGGGGTTCGGTGAGGTCTCGGCCCGCAAGCTCGTGGGCGCGATCGGGGCCTCCAAGCAGCAGCCGTTCGGGCGGGTCCTGTTCGGGGTGGGAATCGAGGAGGTCGGCTACGTCACCGGCCGCAACCTGGCCCAGCAGTTCCGGACGCTGGATGCGCTGCTCGCGGCGACGCCGGAGCAGATCGAGGAGACGCAGGGCGTCGGCCCGAAGATGGCCCAGGTGATCCACGAGCAGCTCGCCGACCCGCGGATGCGCGAGCTGCTGGCCGACCTCAGATCTCAAGGCCTGAAGCTCGAGGAGGAGGGACCTCCGCCGGGAGAGGGGCCGCTGGCCGGTAGGACGTTCGTGCTCACGGGCACGCTGCCCAACTTGACCCGCGAGGAGGCCACCGAGCGGATCGCGGCCGCTGGCGGCAAGGTCACCGGCTCGGTCTCGAAGAAGACCTCGTACGTGGTCGCCGGGGACAGCCCGGGATCGAAGCTCGCCAACGCCGAGCGGCTTGGGGTGCCCGTGGTCGAAGAGGACGGGCTGCTCGACCTGCTGCCCTGATCCTCGGTTGACGTTACGTTACGGTAACGTTATCCTACGCGGAGTGGCGATGACAATGGCGGTGATCCGTGGCGAGGCCTCTCGATAGCAGCGTCGACGACGCGATCGCCAAGGCGACGCGCGCGCTCCTGACCGAGCGGGGGTTTGCCGGGACGAGCATGGAGGCGGTGGCCAGGCGCGCCGGCGTCGGCAAGCCGGCGATCTACCGGCGCTTCCGGGACAAGGCGGAGCTCGTCGCGAGCGCGATCTCGCGCGAGCTCCCACGGCTCGAGCCGCCCGACCTCGGTGACACGCGGGCCGAGCTTTGGCGCTCGGTCGAGCAGGGCCTGCCGGCGGACGGGGCCGCGTACGTGAGCCTGATCGGGGGCCTGATCGCCGAACAGCAGCGCCATCCCGAGCTGATCGAGGCGTTCCGGCGCAGCATCCTGCTGCCGCGGCGCGCGACGGTCAAGCAAATCATCGAGCGGGGGAAGGCGCGCGGCGAGATCCGCGCGGACATCGATCCCGACGCTGCGGTCGATCTGATGGCCGGCCCGTTCCTGGCCCGAGTCCTCGCCGGCCTCGACACGAGGTCCGAATGGCGCCAAGCTGCGTTCGAGACCTGGTGGGAGGCGCTCAGAGAAAGGAGCGGACGATGATCGACTTCACGGTGGGCACGCAGATCGCCCGAGAACCGGACGAGGTGTTCGCCTATGTGACCGACCCGGCGACGCTGGCGAGCTGGCAGACGAACACGGTCTCGGCCGTCAAGGAGACCGAGGGTCCGATGGCGGTCGGCTCGCGGATCCGGGAGGTGCACCGAGGTCCCGTGGGCAGGGAGTTCGCTGAACTGGTGGAGGTGATCCGCTACGAGCCCGGGCGGGCCTTCGACCTGCACGTGGTCGAAGGTCCGCCGATCGACGCCCAGCTCACGTTCGAGCCGGCCGACGGGGGCACGCGGATGCGCTTCCGCGTCCATGGGCAGCCGACCGGAATGATGCGGCTGCTCCAGCCCGTGCTCCGTCCGGCACTGAAGCGCAGCTTCGCCGGCTACTGCGAGAACCTCAAGCAGGTGATGGAGGCGGGCGAGGCGCTCAACCGCCCCACTTCGCGAGCGTGACCGCCATCTGATCCTCGGTCGCGTGCCCGGTGACCGGGTCGACCGAGTTCATCAGGAAGGCGAACGCGAGCTGGTCGCCGTCGCGGGCGGTGCAGTAACCGACCATGTCGGCGACATCGTGCAGCGTGCCCGTCTTCCCACGGCAGTTGCCCGCGGCCGCAGTGCCCTGGTCCTCGTACTGCATCGTGCCCGACACGCCGGCCACCGCGAGCGAGTTGGTGAAGGTGCTGTCGCCCGCCATCATCCGGAGCAGCGTGACGACCTGGTCGGGGCTCGTCCGGTCCCTGCGGCTCAGACCGGAGCCGTCATTGAGGCGAGGGTGGATCCCGAAACTCGAGGCCATCTGGCGGCGAACCACCCTGGCTCCGGCGGCCGTTGAGCCCGACCCGCCGAAGCTAGCGCCGATCCCCTTGAGCAGCATCTCGGCCAAGAAGTTGTCGGACGGCGCGTTGGTGAGCCTGATCAGCGTGGCCATCGGCGGCGACTGAACGATGGCCAGCGGCTGGGCGGCACTGGGCGTGGCTCCGGTGAGGATCGGGGTCCTGCGGGGAACCCTGACCCCGGCGTTCTTCAGCGCCGAAGCGAACTGCCGGGCGGCGAACCGCGCCGGCCGGCTCTGGAAGGTCGAGTCGCTCGAGTCGGTGTAGCCGCGGTCGTAGGCGAGGCCGCTGAGCAGTCCCTCGACGTACGGGCTGGGCTGATATGCGGTCGCGGGGGTGCCGCGCCAGGGGTCGAAGATGGTCTCGTCGCCGACGATCTGGCCGTGGATCGCGGTGATCCCGGTGGCGTGGACGAGATTCGAGACGAGCTGTCGCATCGTCGCCCCGGTGCCGTAGAAAGAGCGGTCGTAGTTGGCCGAGCCGAACGTCGGGTCGCCGCCGCCGCGGAGGTACAGCGTCCCGGTGAACGAGCCGTCGGCGCCGACGGATCCCACGCCGAGCACGCTGGTGGCGAGCCTCGTGTCGGCGCCGAAGCGCTGCAGCGCGGTCGTGGTCGTGTAGAGCTTCTCGACCGAGGCCGGAAGGCGCATCGTTCTGGGGGAGGAGGCGAATAGCGTTTGGCGGGTGGTCAGGTCGAGGACGGAGGCGCCGCTCGAGCCGCCGGCCCTATGGAGCGCGCGAGTGAGCGAGCGCTCAAAGCGCGTAAGGGCAGACGCTGAAGCGGCTGCCGGCATCGCCGCGATAAGGCAAAAGGCCGCTGCGAGCAGGACGATTGGACGGCGCATCAAGGAGATCTAACCGGTTAGAGCGGCAAAAGCTTCGCCGGGTGAAACGAACAGCGCCCTACAATCGGGCCGAATGGGCAAGGTTGTCAAGCTCGATGCCGGGGCGACGGACCGCTCGGGGCTCTCCTCGCGAGATTCGACCTCAAGACGCCGACCGCAGCGGTCGAAGTCCGCCCTCGTGCTCGGCGGAGGCGGCTTCACGGGCGGCGTGTACGAGATCGGGGCGCTGCGGGCGCTCGATCTGCTGTCGGTCAACAGGACCGTGAACGAGTTCGATGTGTATGTCGGGACGAGCGCCGGGGCGTTTGTCGCGGCGGCGGTGGCGAATGGCGTCACCCCCGAAGAGATGATGCGGGTGATCGTCCAGCAGGTGCCGACGCCGTTCCCCGACGCGCGCGTCAGCTCGCTGCTCAAGCCGAACTACCGCGAGTTTGTGACCCGGGGGGCGATGCTCCCGCTGCGCGTCACGCGACTGGTGCGAAACCTCGTGCGCGACCTCGGCCAGCTGTCGGCCGTCGACGTGCTGATCGGCCTGGCCGAGGCGCTGCCGTCGGGGCTCTACTCGGGCGAGGGGATCGAGCGATATGTGCGCACGATTCTGTCCGACCCCGATCGCACCGATGACTTCCGGCTGCTCCCCAACGAGCTCTATCTCGCCTCCACCGACCTCGACACTTGCGAGCGGATCGTATTCGGCGCCGAGGACTGGGACGACGTGCCGATCTCAAAGGCCGTCAGCGCCTCTACGGCGCTGCCGATGATCTACCGGCCGGTCAAGGTCAAGGACCGCGAGCTGATCGACGGCGGCATCCTGTCGACGACCAATCTGGACATCGCCGTCGAGGCGGGGGCAAAGTTCATCGTGGTGGTGAATCCGCTGGTGCCCTACGTCAACGACTTCGAGCGCAAGATCCCCACGATCACCGGCTCGCGGGCGCGCCGCGTGTCGGACATGGGCTTCCCGCAGATCGGCTACCAGTCGTTCAAGCTGCTCGCCTACCAGCGGCTGCACGAGCTCGCGCGCCGGTGGGAGGACCGCTATCCGGGCGTCGACATCATCCTGATCGAGCCTGAGCCCAACGACGAGCTGATGTTCCAGACGAGCATCATGAACTACAGCTCTCGCGTGGACATCGCTCGCCATGGCTTCCAATCGGTGACGCTGAAGCTGGCCCAGGACTACACGCGGTTCAAGCGGATCTGCGCGCGCCACGGGATCGAGATCTCAGCCACGCGTGTGCGCAAGGTCGTCAAGCACTTCGAGGCCGAGCGCGAGAAGACGCGCGCCTGGCGCAAGATTCTCGAGCAGACCACCTCGACGCTGCTGCGTCAGTCCGCTCAGGAGTAGCGAGCACCGCAGCCCGACCGGACACGCCCGCCCGCGTCCTTTCTGAAACCAAACAGGCCCGGCGTCAGCCGGGCCTCATAACGACCCTCTACGCGCCGGCGACCTGCGGCTGCGCCGTCGGCGCGGGACCGGAGATCTCGCCTAGGCAGGTGAGGAAGAGGGTCTTGTCGATCCGACCGTTGAAGATCGGGACGCCCAACTCGACGCATTTGACGATCACGTCTCGGCGTTCCATGCCGGATTCGCGCGCGAGCTCGCTGGGCGTCAGGTGATTGGCCATCGGTCCTATTCCTCCTTTGCCGTTCACTACATGTCCACAATTATGCCGATAAGTGCGGACGCTCTCAACGCCTCCGAGCGGGTTTCGAGTGCTCAGAGCGTGCCCTGATCGCGAAACAACCGACTAGACAGACGTCAAATAAACGATAATGTTCAGGAATCGTCCGGTAAGGGAATACCCCGGGGAGGACGATCCGGTCATGGCACTGGCGCCGAGCGTGACCCAACCCAATTTCTCGTGCAATGAGCACGAACTTGTCGCTGCCGTAAGACAGGGCAGCGATCGCGCCTTCGAGGAGCTCTACTCGCGCTACCGGAGCCGGATCTCCTCCTACATCTACGGCATGGTCGGCGATCACGGCCGCGCCGAGGACATCGCCCAGGAGGTGTTCATCTCCGCGCTGCGCCGCCTGCGCGAGACGGAGCGCCCGATCGCCTTCAAGCCGTGGATCTACGAGATCGCCAAGAACGCGTGCATCGACGAGTTCCGCCGCTCGAAGCGGTTGCGAGAGGTGCCGCTCGAGCCCGACGAGAGCTCGGAGGCCGAGATCGCGTCCTGGCGTCCGGGCCCCGACGCCGCGATGGCGCACAAGCAGTCGCTGTCCGACCTCAAGGGTGCCTTCCACGGCCTGTCGGAGAACCACCACAAGGTCATCGTGATGCGCGAGCTCGAAGGGCTGTCCTACAGCCAGATCGGCGAGCGGCTGGGGATGTCCCGCCCGGTCGTCGAGAGCACCCTGTTCCGCGCCCGCAAGCGGCTGAGTGAGGAATACGACGAGCTCGTCAGCGGCCGCCGCTGCGATCACGTGCAGCTGCTCATCACCGGCGAGGAGCCCGGCTCGCTCCTGAAGCTCGGCGTGCGCGAGCGCCGCCAGCTCGCCCGGCACCTCGCCCACTGCCAGCCTTGCCGGCGCGAGGCGCGGATGGTGGGCGTGGACGAGTCGTTCTTCAAGGCGCCGAAGACGCTCGCCGGCAAGATCGCAGCACTGCTGCCCTTCCCGTGGCTGCGCTGGCGCCGCTCGAACGGCGGCAGCGAGGACGCGGCGACATCGCATTCCTGGAACGCGGTCCAGGGCGCGCAGACGGTGGCGCGACTCGCCGATCCGGCCGGACCCGCGGCGGGGTTCGGCCGCGCTGCAGCCGCCGCGGCGGCGATCGCGGTCGCCGGCATCGGCTCCGGCGTGGTGACGGGCGCGATCGGGAGCCACGGGCGCGCGCCGCGACCGGCGCCGACGACGGCGCGGGTCAGTGCCGGGACGCCGGCGGCCGCCCACATCGCGAGCTCGAGCGCGGGCGGATCGCGCGGCCAGACGAGCCGCTCGCAGCAGGCAGGCGGGTCCGCCACGAAGGCAACGAGCGGTTCGCGCGGCGGCTCGGGCGGCAGCGGCGGGTCCGGCTCCGGGCCCGGTGCGTCGAAGCCCTCGAGCGGCGGTGGCTCCGGTTCCGTGTCCTCGCCGAGCGCCCAGAGCACCAGTGGCGGTGGCGGGAGCGGGAGCGGCTCCGGCGGGGCGACCACGAATGGCGGCGCCTCCCGCGGCGGGGTGACGACGCCGTCACTACCGGGCGTCACGCTGCCCACTCCGAAGCTGCCGACGGTCACGACCGGCCTGCCGCTGCCGAAGCTGCCGACCGTGACGATCCCGCAGCTGCCGACCGTGACGGTCCCGCAGCTGCCGAAGGTGCAGGTGCCCCAGGTCACCGTGCCCGGCGTGCAGGTGCCCAACCCGACCAAGCTGCTCGGGAACCTGACTCACCCCTGATCGGGCCACCGTTCGCCGCCGGTCCTGTGGGACAATGGCCCAATCGGGGCGTGGCGCAGCCTGGTAGCGCGCACCGTTCGGGTCGGTGAGGTCCCCGGTTCAAATCCGGGCGCCCCGATTTATTTGTACGGATTTGCAGGGATTTTGTGAGGCGGTGAGCGGCCGCGGATCAGGGGCATGGATGGTAGGTATAGGACCGGAACGTCACGATCTCTTCGATTCTTGCCGATTTAGTCCCTGCAAGCACGGCACGTGGCTGTCGCCATGTGGGATCAGCGCGGTCAGGTCGGTGAGGTGTGCAGCTGGGATCTCGGCCACCGTGAAGAAGTCCCTGCTAACGGGCGATCCTCGCTGGTGGGGATTTGAATCCGCATCGGGCTGTATGACCAATGTGTGCCCAATCACGCCGTGGGCCGGCGGCCCGCGGGCTGGTTGTTCGCGCCGGCCGTGGGCGCGAGCCATCCGGTGGGGAGCGTGGTGGACGTCAGCGTCGTCCAGGACCGCTCGCACGTGCTTGTCGGGATCGCACAAGTCCAGCGCCAGCCTGGCGACTGACCTGTCCCGACAGGTTCGTGCCTGCTGTCCGCGCAAGGCAGGGAAGTCGGCGTCAGGGCCGCGATGCTCGTCGCACCGCCAGAGCAGGTCTCTCATAACCGATCACTCGCTTCCAGCGCGATTGACCGAGCGCTGCCGCTTGACGCCTCAAGCAGCCACGGCGAGGTCGTGACCGCTCCGACACCCACACCAGCAACACGGTGCCGGCGCCGACACTTCTGCTCTCGTGCTTGCTGCCGTCGGGATCTCGGATAGCGCCGGAGCCGATCAGCCGGCGACCGCGGGAGTGCCGCATCGCTCCGGCAGGCGGGTAGCTCTGGGCGGCGTGGCTGGTCGCGTTCCGGACCAGCAGTGTCGACAAGCGTAACTGGACCGAGTGAAACTGCTGGAAAGTCGATCAAAGGGGCAGCGGGTGAGTCGAGCTCGCGACGACCGCCTTCGTCCCGGAGCCGCAACGTTGGCTTGGCTTCGTTGGGGCGCATGAGGTCCGCTCTGGGGTGGAAGGAGCGGGCGGAGTGCTCGCGCGAGGCGGAGTGCGAAATCTGCGTATCCCGCGCACGGACTAGCGCGGCACGCCTTGACATGTGGCGAAAAGGGAGGAGAGTTGATTTATTGCCCTATGGGAGTGCCCGGGTCTGATCGGCTCGGGGGACGACCAGAAAGGGGCTCTCGTGCCCACCTCCGTAGGTGTCTTGCTGATCATCGCCCATGGGAGTGCCCCGGTCTGATCGGCTCGGGGGACGACCAGAAACGTGGTTCTTGTGACCGCCTCCGGAGGTGTCTGGTCTGAGTTGTCGTCAGTCGGTGCAGCGGCTTCGCGGGCGGACCTCGTCGTCGGGACTCAGTGGCGCAGGAGACCATTTGTCGACTCGAGAAGAGGCGGAGGACCACGATGACGACCGAAGGCTCAATTTCAGACGGAGAACTCGCCGCCAAGATCTCGAACACTGTGGTTCGGGCGCTGTCCCGAACAACCGGTCGTGGCCCCACCAAGGCAAAGACAACGCTCGGGACCAACGGCGTGTTCGTGGTGCTGCAGGACACGCTCACACGCGGCGAGCAGACGCTCGCTGACTCCGGCCAGGGGGCGGCGGTGCTCGATCTGCGCAGACGCTGGCAAAGCGTCATGAAGAAGGACGTCAGCCGCGAGATCGAGGAGCTCACGGGACGCAAGGTGATCGGATTCATGAGCGATAACCACATCGACCCCGACCTGGCCGTCGAAGTGTTCGTGCTCGAACCGCTCCCGAGCGCGGACGCTCACTGACCGGTCAGACTCCACCTCATGCCCGCGACGCGGTCCACGCCAACGGGATGGCTAGCCCGGCTACGCGTAGAACGGCGTGTTGCTCGACGAGTTAGTCAGCGGGTCACGAGCCGCCTCAGGCGCTCGGCCCCGGTGAGCGTCGGCTGGTAGACCGAAGAGCCACGTTTGTCGGATGCGAGTGGGTGTGCGGGTAGGCGACGACCGCGCTCGCGGCCCAGACCCCACTTCCGCAAGCGCAACTCGTTGCGTACGACAGTCGTGCTCACTCGGCGTTTGACGATCTCTTCCTGCTGTGTCGCTTGCATCATCGGCCTCGTTGATCGCTGACGCCGAAGGCAGCCACCATCAGCCGCGCATCCTGACGCTGCTGCGCGCGGTCGCGCAGCGACCACGCGAGGAGCCACAGGGCGGCCTTGTGCAATTCTGATAGCGGAGCGATGTTGATCGCGTCTTCCACGTGCGCGAACGCCGTTCCCCGCTCCATCATGCCCTCGACCTGCTGCTGGCTCTGGTCGAAGCTGAGTGGCGCGCTAAGACTCATCCACGCGCCTCCTTTCTTGGTCCTGCGGCTTGCCCTAGGTGTGCAGCTCGCAGTCCCGCTGGCTGAACGAGCGGACTATCACAGATCACGCCGTCCCACCAGCCCAGACCAAGCAATTTGCGGACAAAACGCGCACCACCTGACGCTTAGGCGAACCAAGAGGAGCAGGCTGTAGCCCCACGCCGCCAGCGGGGCTCCACGCTTCCGCTCCTTCAGGTGGTGCACGAAACGCGCACAGGATCCAGATGAAGGTCCCCACGGACTAGCAGCGAGAGAACCAAAGCCCCTGCGGCGAAGATCGCCGCCCTTGTGGTTCAGAGACTGCACGCGCGTACACCGATGTTGACCTCGAAGTATTCGAGGCCAGGGATCGGACGACGATTCTCGCCAACAGGCGAGGATCGCGAACTTCGACTTCGCACAACTACACGGCTGAAAGTGTTTGCTCGCCTTCCGGTGTGAGCGACAGACGTTGCGGCAGTGTTTCGCGGTCGATCTTGAGGTGGTCCTTGGCCGCTGCGGTTTGCGCGATCTGGTAGGCCCGCGACCCGGACAGCCCCATGACTCTCGCCACTTCTCCCGCCGTGATGCCGGGATGCTCGCGCACGAGCTTGAGGAAACTCTTCATCGCCGGACCGATTCGGCGATGCCGGATCGTGCGCTTGCGCAGTACTACGGCATGGGCGATGCGATCAAGCTCGTGGTCGTGCCCGCCTCGTTGAATCTCGTCGCTGACTGTCACAGCGCCACTCCTATCCCTGGCATTGTGATCAGCGCCCCGTTACGGCTGGTTGAGCAGACCACGAAGCGCGCCTGAGCACGTAGGGCTTGGGAAGCTTCTCGCCGATCGCTTCGAGCGCGTCTAGCCAGGCCAGGGCGTCGACGTGGTCTCCGCGTTCGGCGGCCTCATCAGCCCAGCCCAACGTGCTCGCCACGGCCGCCCGATGCTTGGCCTCGCGCCGGGCGCAATCGTCCAACGCGAACCCCGTCCAATCGTGGCGCCCGGTCCCACGCTCCGCGTATGAGACCTGCGATGCGGTAGCACCAATCGCAGTCGCTGCTGCACTCATCCCGATCACTCCTCTATGGGCGTCAGTCCCCTCGGGCACAAGGTCCCGTGGGCATGAATCCCTTCAGCTGGAACAGGCCGTTGTCCGAGATGTATTCGGGCCCGTTAGGCGGAGGCCAATCGTCGGCGAGTCTTTGACGACGGCAAGTCGGTGGTCAGCGACCGTCTCCGCGCCACCCTACTCCCTTTTTGAGGCGGCACAAGCCTGATCCCCGGCGGCGGAAGTCTCGGAGTCTGTAATCCGTGGCGACATCGAGCTCGCGGTGGCCCGCTGCCGCACTGGGCTGAGGCTGTCGGTCTATTCCGGCGGACCGGACACTGTTTGTCATTCGCCGCCAACTGGGCGCAAGCCTCCGGAAGCAAATCGATCGCGCCGACCTCGCGGAGGCCGCCAGCGGCGCTCCTGACGCGCCGGTTTTGCGTCGCGTTGCGCGCCCGTTGGCGGATCGCACCAACTGCAATTGTTTTCCGACAGCCACGGCCACAAGCGGAAGCCAACAGGTCGCTTCCCCCTTTGGATCGGAGGAGCCACGATGTCGGGCTGATCCTGGCGACGAGCACTCCTCCAACCGGACAAAGGGAGTCACGACGCCCGTGCTGGCTCCGCGTGCACGCGCCGACACGAACGCAGGTCTCGCGACCGTTGATGACGTCTGTCTCGCAACTCGCCAGCCTGGGGTGTGGCGTCGGGTCGGCCCGGCGAACGCCGAGCCGACCCGGTCGCGCTCCGATCTATCGCCTCATCTGGAGACCGGCGCTGGCGGAAATCGTCGGAGACGGCCGTCCGTGCACGGTGCCGATGATCTCGCTGCTGTCTATGCCCTGCAGGTAAATGCTCGTGATGCCAAGGTGCGCGTGTCCGAGTTGCCGCTGGATCACGACCAGCGGGACACCTTCGTGCGCCATCTCGACCGCGTGGGCGTGTCGCAGTTGGTGTGGCGCGAACCGCCGTCTCACGCCGGCGGCTTCTGCCGTGTGATGCAACTGTTTTCGCGCGGCCGACGCTTCCCAATGTCGTCCGGCGGTCGGTCCGTGGATCACGCACAGCAATGCGCCGATCGGAAGCTCGCGGCGGATCTCGAGCCAGGAGTCGAGCTGGGTCCCATGCCCAGCGGTCCATCCCGACCTCTCGGCGCCTGCCGCCCTTTCCACGCCGGACTAGTACAGCGCCGCGCGTGCGGTCGAGGTCGCTCTCTTGGAGCGAGAGCGCTTCGCTGATCCGCAGTCCGGCACGCCACAACAGCACAACCAGCGCACGAAGTCGATGACCGTCGGCGCGGTCACCAACCGCGCTCATCACCGCGACGATCTCATCGACCGTCGGCGGATCGGCCGGGTATTGCTCGCCCTTGTTTCGGGGTGGACGGCCTCGGTGGTAGCCGGGCATGGTCGCAGGTGAGCGGTGGTGGCCGGCGACGTCTAGCAGCACGGATTCCATGAATCCTCCCTTTGGTGGGACGGTTGACGATGCGCTGCTATTCGAACCGAGCCGTCGCCACCGCAGGGCAGCAACTGCCCCGCTACGCGACCGGCGCTCTTGGTGTCCGCGCAAGGGAGGGCCGGCGGCGCGGAGCGCAGATTCCCGCGCCAACACGAGAGCAGGTCGGGACCAGATGAGGTCGTGTACTGGCACGACCGCCGACCTCTCGGCACACGAATCAGTTATCTGTGCGGTTCGCGTCAGCCCCGGGCGCAGCGGTGCTCGCCGCGGCTGCGACGGGGTCTTCGTTGAGCCATCGAGCACCGATGGTGTCGGCGATGCTGGCATCGGTTCCACCCCCGGCGAGCGCGAGGGGGGCGACGCAGGCGAGCTCGCGCAGGCGGCCGAGAGCGCTTTGAGCCAGCTCGGGAAGCGTGGCGCTGACGACGACGAGCGCAGGCTGCAGCAGATCCGCTGTCTCGATCAGCGTGAGCAGCGGGGTGTCGGCTCCGAGGTAGGTGATCCGCCAGCCGTGAGCGCGCAGAGCGAGTCCGAAGCAGATCAACCCGAGATCGTGTTGATCTCCGGGAACGCACGCGAGCAGCGCGTGCGGACCCCGACCGCGCCCCCAGTCGCGCGCCAGGGCGAGCAGACGGCCGCGCAGCAGCGCAGCTGGCGAAGTGCTCTTGCGCGACCGATGCCTCAGCGCGCGCCCAGCGCTCGCCGAGCTCGTGGAGGTAGGGAAGGACCGCGTCCCGCAGGACGCTCTCGAGCGGGGAGGAACCCAGGAGCCGGTCGAGCGCGGAGTGCGCGCCGACGTCGTCGAATCCGTCGAGCGCATGGCGCAGCTGCTCGCCGAGGGCAGCTGCCGTCGGTGCCTCGCTTCCGTCATCTGTTCCGGTGGCGGGGTCAAGTCGCGCCGGGTCAGCTCGTGCGAGCCGAGCGGCCTCGGCTGCCGATAGGCCTTGCTCGAGGTGCTGGAGCATGCGACGGATCCGTCGCTCGTCGTCCTCGCCGTAGAGGCGGAATCCGCCGTCGGTGCGCGTGGGCGAGAGGATCCCGTACCGACGCTCCCACGCGCGGAGGACCTCCGGCGTGACCCCGACGCGGCGGCTCAGCTCCCCGATCCGCACGGGCCCGCGATCGGCTTCATGAGCACTCATGCGATGAGTGTACAGACTCTGGACAGACTCTTGACAAGTTCTCGACAACTCTGTACGGTCTTTGGACAGTCTCTATACAAAGGAGTTTCTCGAATGAGAAAATCGTTCGTCACAGCGCTAGCCGTCGCCCTCCTTGGCGCGATGACACTGGGTGCGGTCGCCTCGTCAGCATCGGCTCCGCACAAACCCGCCAAGAACATCGTCCAGACAGCCGTCGCCGCCGGTTCGTTCAAGACGCTCGTCTCGCTCGTCAAGCAGGCGGGCCTCGCGGGCGCCCTCTCCGGACCGGGGCCGCTGACCGTGTTCGCACCGACGGACGCGGCGTTCGCGAAGGTGCCCAAGGCGACGCTCGCCGCACTCGCCAAGGACAAGGCGAAGCTGAAGGCCGTCCTGCTCTACCACGTGGTGAAGGGCAAGTTCACGGCGGCCCGGGCCCTCAAGCAGCAGCCGCTGACCACGCTCGAGGGCGGCACGCTGTCGATCCGAACCCGCCACGGCAAGGTCTACGTCAACCGTGCGCGCGTGATCAAGGCCAACGTGATGGCATCCAACGGCGTGATCCACGTGATCAACCAGGTGCTGATCCCGCGCTGACCCACCCCACCTCTTCAGGGCGCCGCCGCGGCGGCGCCCTGACCGGGGCGGGCCTACGGACCGGGGCCGGCCGTACGGAAAAGCCACGATGACAACACTCACCCTTCCGCATCCACCCGCCGGCGAGAGACCGCGCGGACCGCGCCATCCAGTTCGGCGCGTTGCGTCCCTCGTGCCGGTGTCGCCCATCCTGAGGCAGACCGGGCACTGAGCGCCCTCGCTGGGCCGCTCTGCCAGCGTCCGTCGAGCCCGGTTTGACGAAGGGTGATCGCTGAGATGAGGGTTGCTGTGATTGGTGCCGGGGTCTCGGGGCTGGTGGTGGCGCATCTGCTGCACCGGGCGCATGACGTCACGGTGTTCGAGGCGAATGGCTATGCGGGCGGGCACACGAACACGGTCCGCGTCGACACGCCGAACGAGACGCATCAGGTCGACACCGGGTTCATCGTCTTCAACGACCGCAACTATCCGAACTTCGAGCGGCTGCTCGAGCGCCTGGGGGTCGGCTGGCAGCGGTCGACGATGAGTTTCAGCGTCAGCGACGGGATGGGGGATTTCGAGTACAGCAGTGCGTCTCCCAGTGGCCTGTTCGCCAAGCGCGCGCATCTCCTGACCCCGTGGTTTCACCGGATGATCGCCGATCTAGGTCGGTTCAACCGGGCCGCTCGAGAGCTGCTTGGCGATCGTGCCGAGGACGTCTCACTTGGAGAGTGGCTGGAGCGTCATCGTTTCTCGCGGGCGTTCATCGAGCGGCTGATCGTGCCTCAGGCGTCGGCGGTGTGGTCGGCCGCGCCGCGCCAGATGTGGAGCTTTCCCGCCCGTTTCCTGGTGGAGTTCTTCGACAATCACGGCATGCTGTCGTTCCGGGACCGGCCTGCCTGGCGGACGGTCCGTGGGGGCTCCGCTCGGTACGTGGAGGCGCTGATCCGGCCGTTCTCCGATCGGCTGCGGCTGCGCACGCCGGTCGATGCCGTCACGCGCCACCCTGATCACGTGCTGGTCAAGCCGCGTGGTGGCGAGGCAGAGCGCTTCGACGAGGTGGTCCTGGCGACCCATTCGGATCAGTCGCTGGCGCTGCTGCGCGACGCCAATGATCGCGAGCACGAGATCCTCGGCGCGATCCCCTATCAGCACAATGAGGCGGTGCTCCACACCGACGTGCGGATGCTGCCCCGCCGCCGGCGCGCGTGGGCGAGCTGGAACTACCACCTGCTCGCCGAGCCGAAGCCCGCGAGCACCGTCACCTACCACATGAACCGGCTTCAGTCGCTGCGCGCCGAGCGCGAGTTCTGCGTGACGCTCAACCGCACCGAGGCGATCGACCCGGCTCATGTGATCCGCACGATCCCCTACGCGCACCCGGTGTACACGGCCGCGGGGGTCAAGGCGCAGGCGCGAGTGGGTGAGATCGACGGGCGCAACCGGACGCACTTCTGCGGCGCCTACTGGGGATGGGGGTTCCATGAGGACGGCGTCGTCAGCGCGCTGCGGGTGGGCGAGCGCTTCGGGGCGCGGCTGTGAGCGCAAGCTGCATCTACGAGGGCACGATTCGCCACCGGCGCTTCGAGCCCCGGCGCGAGTTCAGCCATCGACTGGCGCTGGCCTACCTCGACCTGGACGAGCTCCCGGGGCTGCTTGACGGCCGACTGGTCGCCCGGCGCCCGGGGCTGGTCCGCTTTCGCCGCCGCGATTACCTGGGCGATCCCGCTGTGCCGCTGCACCGCGCTGTGCGCGACGTGGTGGAGGAGCAGACCGGTGCGCGGCCCGAGGGCCCGATCCGGCTGCTGACGCAGCTGCGCTCGTTCGGGCACTGCTTTAACCCCGTCAGCTTCTACTACTGCTTCGAGCCGGGCGGCGAGCGCGTGCAGGCGCTGGTCGCGGAGGTGACGAACACGCCCTGGGGGGAGCGGCACGCCTACGTGATCGAGGGCAAGCAGCGCGACTCTGCGGTGCTCGCTGGTGAGTTCGACAAGGCGCTTCACGTCTCGCCGTTCATGGGCATGGATCATCGCTACGACGCTCGTGCGGCTATGCCCGCCCAGACGCTGTCGGTCCACATCGCCTCGAGCCGCGCGGGCGTCACCGTGTTCGACGCGACGCTGGCGCTGCGCCGCCGGGAGCTGACGCGCGCGTCGATGGCTGCGATCACCCTGCGCTACCCGCTCGCGACCGTGCGCGTGCTGGCGCTGATCTATGCACACGCGCTCGGGCTCAAGCTCGCGCGGCGTGCCCGTCCACCCCCACCCGCAGGCGGGACGGACATGAGCGTCTGGCTCTCACGCCGGCTCGTGTTGCTCCTGTTGAGACGGATCAAGGTCGGCAGCCTGATCGTCGTGGAGGGGGATGAGCGGCTCGTCTTCGGCTCCGGTTCACCGGCTGCGACTGTCCAGATCGCCTCCTCGCGGACGTGGCGGATGCTGCTGCGCGGCAGCCGCGGAATGGCTGAGGCCTTTGCCCAAGGCCTGTGGGACTCGCCCGATCTGGTGGCGTTGATCAGGCTGGCGGCGCGCAACGCCGGCGGCCTCGGACCGGCTCCGCTCGCGGCTTGCGCCGGTGCGGTGGCCGCTGCAGCGGGCCGGGGCGCTCTTGCGTCGCAGCACGAAGCGCCGGCGCCGGCGCGACATCGCCGCCCACTACGACCTCGGCAACGAGCTGTTCGCGCGGATGCTCGATCCGACGATGAGCTACTCGTGTGCGCTCTTCGAGCACGAGGGGATGACGCTCGAGCAGGCGCAGGTCGCAAAGCTCGAGCGCATCTGCGAGCAGCTCGACCTCGGTCCGGCGGATCGCGTGCTCGAGATCGGAACCGGCTGGGGCGCGTTCGCGCTTCACGCCGCCGCAACCCGCGGCTGCCACGTGACCACGACCACGATCTCGCGCGAGCAGCACGATTACGCCGTCGAGCAGGTCCGCCGCGCGGGACTGAGCGACAGGGTCACGGTGCTGATGGAGGACTACCGCGAGCTGCGTGGCCGCTACGACAAGCTCGTCTCGATCGAGATGATCGAGGCGGTCGGCTGGCGGCACTTCGGCACCTTCTTCGCCAAGTGCTCGGAGCTGCTGGCTCCCGACGGCGCGATGCTGCTGCAGGCGATCACGATCGACGACCGCGCCTACGAGGTCGAGAAGGCATCGAAGTCGTTCATCAACACCTACATCTTCCCCGGCGGATGCCTGCCCTCGCTCGAGGTGATCGCCCGCAACGTGGCCCGGCGAACCGACCTGCAGGCGGTGGGGCTCGAGGACCTGACGCCGCACTACGTCGAGACGCTCCGGCGCTGGCGCCAGAACTTCACGGCCCATGCCGACGAGCTCGCGGAGCGCGGCTACGACGAGCGCTTCCGCCGGCTCTGGACGCTCTACCTCGCCTACTGCGAAGCCGGCTTCGCGGAGCGGCGGATCTGCGACGTCCAGCTGCTGCTGACCAAGCCCCGGTCCCGGATCGCCTCACGCACGTACCGAACAGCGCTCTGACCACAGCCAGCAGCCCGACCTCTCGCTGAGCGCATGATCAACTCGCTGCTCGACGACGTCCTCGACCGCACCGTGGTTGCCGGCTTCACGAACGTCGGCTACCGGATCCGCAGCCGCGGATGGAGCGCGTCTGAGCTGCAGCGGATGCAGGGCAAGGTGGTGCTGGTCACGGGCGCGAGCTCGGGGCTTGGTCTGGCCGCCGCTGAGGGCTTTGCGCGTCTCGGCGCCACGGTCTGGCTCGTCGTCCGCAGCCCGGAGCGCGGCGAGCAGGCGCGCGCGAGGATCGTCGAGCGGTCCGGTAACGGCGACGTGCACGTGGGGGTCTGCGATCTCAGCGAGCTCGAGTCGGTCCGGCAGTTCGCCGGACGCTTTCGAGATCAGGCTTCGCGCCTGGATGTGCTGGTCAACAACGCCGGGGTGATGACCGAAGCGCGCGGTGTGTCGGCCGATGGGATCGAGCTCACGCTCGCGACCAATGTCGTCGGCCCGTTCCTGCTGACGAACCTGCTGATCCCACTGCTCCAGGAAAGCGCCCCGGCGCGGATCATCAACGTGTCCTCTGGCGGCATGTACACGCAGAAGCTCAGGGTTGATGACCTGCAAAGCGAGCGCGGGGAGTTCGACGGGCCGAAGGTGTACGCGCGCACCAAGCGCGCGGAGGTCATCCTCACCGAGCTCTGGGCAGAGCAGTTGGCGGGCACCGGGGTCGTGGTCCACGCGATGCACCCGGGGTGGTCGGACACCCCCGGCGTGCGATCCTCGCTGCCTCGCTTCTACACAGGTGACACGACCGCTGCTGAGGACGCCCGCGCAGGGCGCCGACACGATCGTCTGGCTCGGTGCCGCCGCCGAACCGGGCCGCAGCTCGGGCCGGTTCTGGCACGACCGCCGACCGCGTCCCACGCACTGGCTGCGATGGACACGGGAGACGCGGCAGGAGCGCGAGCGGCTCCTCGCCGAGTGCGTACGGCTCAGCGGTTGGCACGACGCGTCCGTTCCGACCGCGTCGACTTCAATTCCAGAAGGAGAATCGTGATGGCCCACTACCGAGCATCGATCGACATCCAGCAACCCCGCGAGGACGTATTTGCCTACCTCAGCGATTTCTCGACAACCAGGGAATGGGATCCGGGCGTGGTCGAGGCGGAGCGTCTGAACGGTCAAGCGGTGGGCGAGGGAACCGAGTTCCGGCTGGTCGCCGAGTTCCTCGGCCGCAAGAACGAGCTCACCTATCGGATCGTCGAGTACGACCCGCCGCATGCCGTCACCTTCCTCGGCGAGAACGCCACCGTGGTCTCGCGGGACAGGATCACGTTCGACTCGACCGCCGCGGGCACACGCGTCACCTACGACGCCGACCTCGCGCTGAAAGGCCTGCTCAGGATCGCCGACCCGCTCCTGGCGCTCGCGTTCAACCGTGTCGGCGATCGCGCTCTCGCCGGTCTCAGGCGCACGCTCGCCCCCTCGCAGCCGCAGACGCTGAGCCCGCTGTCCGGTCGCGCTCTCGACGGCAAGGAGTACGAGCTGCCGGGCGATCTCGCCAAGCAGCACAACTTCCTCGTCGTCGCCTTCCGCCGCGAGCAGCAGCGCGTCGTCGATCAGTGGCTGCCGTGGCTGATCGACCTCGAGCAGCGGCGCTCGGACGTCGCGGTGTACGAGTTGCCGGTGCTGTCCTCCGTGTACGGTCCGGCGCGGTGGTTCATTGACGGTGGCATGACGCGGGGGATCCCGGACGCCGCCGCCCGCGCCCGCACGATCACCGTCTACACCGACGTCGGGAAGGTCGTTGACAACCTCGGGCTTGCCGGCACCGACACGATCGCGGTGCTGATCGTCGAGCGCTCCGGCCGGATACTTGCCAGCGAGGTCGGCGGCTTCGAGGAGCAGAAGGCCGAGCGGCTGGCCGCTGCGCTCGCGCCGGACGCCGTCGTCCGGCGCGACCGCGGCATGAGCGCAAGCGTGCTCGTCACCGGCGCGACCGGGTTCATCGGCGGTCGCCTCGCCGCCAGGCTGGCAAGCTCGGGACGGGAGGTGCGCTGCCTGGTGCGCGACCGCGGCGGGACCTCGCGCCCGCGAGCTCGAGCGCGAGGGCTTCGATCTGCACGAGGGAGACGTGCTGCGTCCGGAAACGCTGCGCGGCGCAGGCCACGGGATGGACGTGGCGTATTACCTGATCCACTCGATGGGTCGAGGCGGACCCAAGGACTTCGCCGCCAGCGAGCGCGCCGCCGCCACGGCGTTCGCCCGGATGGCACGCGCGGAGGGGATCGAGCGGATCATCTACCTCGGCGGCCTCGGTGACCGCCCGCAGTCCCAGCACCTGCGCAGCCGGCACGAGACCGCGCTCGCGCTCCGCGAGGACGGCCCGCCGCTGACCTACTTCCGCGCCGGAATGGTCGTCGGGCCGCAGAGCGAGTCCTACCGCACGCTGCGCTACCTCGTGCAGCGGCTGCCGGCGATGATCGCTCCGGCGTGGCTTGAGAACGCGACCCAGCCGATCGCGATCGACGACACCTTGAGCTACCTGGTCGAGGCACTGACGGTCGAAGCGTCGGCGGGGAGGGAGATTCAGATCGGCGGCCCCGACGTGCTCACCTACGGCGAGATGCTCGACCGGATGGCCGAAGTCCTCGGCATCCGCCGCCGGCCGCGGATCCCCGTGCCGCTGATCACCCCGTGGCTCTCCTCACTGTGGATCGGGCTCGTCACACCCGTCGACGCCGGCGTAGCAAGACCATTGATCGAAGGACTCGCCGCGCCAACGGTCGTCACCGACCCCTCCGGAATGGCGCTGTTCGACATCAAGCCGATCAGCTTCGACCAAGCGCTCCGACGCGCCGTCGCAGAAGACCCCGAACTTGCGCCCACATGAGAGCCCTCGAACACCTCTTCGGCTCGCGTCCCGCCCGCATCGGGATCATCCTCGTGTGGCTCATTCTCGGCGGGCTGGGCGGTTCGTTCGCGCAGCGCTTCCAAGATGTGCAGAAGAACGAGGAGTCCTCGTTCCTGCCGGGCTCGTCGGAGTCGGTGCGCGAGCTGACGTTGGCCAAGCGCTTCCCGTCCGGTGAGCGCTTCGCCGCGATCACCGTCGTGCGCCGCGACGGCGGACTGAAACCTCGAGACCTGGCCGCGATCGAGCGAACACGTGCCTCGCTTGCCGCCAATCCCCCGGTCACGGGCTCCCGGCAGGTGCTCGTCCGCGTCTCACCGGACCGCACGACGGCACTGGTGATCGTCAACCTCAACCCGCGCGGCAAAGAGACGCTCCTGAAGTCGTCCGTGAGCGGGGTGGAGAGCCGGATGGCGCCGCTGCGCGCGCGCGGTCTTACGGTCAAGGTGACGGGTCCGGCGGGTTTCTCGCGGGACGCGGTCAACGTGTTCGCCTCGATCAACGGGACGCTGCTGCTGGCCACCGGCGCGCTGGTGTTCGTGCTGCTGATCCTGATCTACCGCTCGCCGATCTTCTGGGTGATTCCGCTCTTCAGCGTGCTGATGGCGGAGGCGTTCTCGCGGTTCTGCGGATGGGCGATCGCCGAGGCGGGGGTCACCGTCAACGGCCAGAGCGCCGGCGTCTTGCCCGTGCTCGTATTCGGTGCGGGGACCGACTACGCGCTGCTGCTGGTCGCGCGCTACCGCGAGGAGCTGCGCCGCTACGAGCGCCCGGTCGACGCGATGCGCCAGGCGCTGCGGCGGGCCGGACCCGCGGTGTTCGCCTCAGGCTCGACGGTCATCCTGGCGCTGCTGTGCCTGTCGCTGGCGCAGGTCAACGGCACCAGCGGGCTCGGGCCGATCGGCGCGATGGGAGTGGCGCTGGCGATGCTCTCGATGCTGACGCTGCTGCCTGCGGCGCTGGTGGCCGGCGGCCGGCGCGCGTTCTGGCCGTTCGTGCCGCGCTTCGGCTCAGAGGGCGCGGACGAAACGCACGGGACGTGGCGCCGCGTCGGCGAGCGCGTCGCGGCCACTCCACGACGCGTATGGATCACTACGGTGCTGCTGCTCGGACTCGGCTGCCTCGGCCTGACGAGCTTCTCGACCGGCCTCACCAACACGCAGGACTTCCGCGGCCGGGTGCAGTCCGTCGAGGGCCAGCGGCTGATCGCCAAAGCGTTCCCGGCGGGAGCCAACGCGCCGACCGACGTCGTCGTGCGCGACGTACGCGCGGTCCCTCGCGTCCAGCGGGCGCTGCGCTCCGTGCCCGGCGTGGCCGCGGTGGGGCCGCCGGAGCTCGGCAGGCCGGGCGCGCGCTTTGCCCTCACGCTCACCGCCGACCCCTACTCGACCCAGGCAGAGAACCTGGTCCCGCGCCTTCGCGCGGCGGCCCACGCGGCCAGCCCGACCGCGCTCGTGGGCGGCCCGACCGCTCAGCAGAAGGACTTCGACACCGCGGCTGCGCACGACAACCGGCTGATCGTGCCAATCGTGCTCGCTGGTATTCGTGATCCTCGCGTTGCTGCTGCGCGCGGTCACGCTGCCGCTGCTGCTGATCGCGACCGTGATCCTGTCCTTCGGCGCCGCCCTCGGCATCTCCTCGGCGGTGTTCGACCACCTCTTCGGCTACCCGGGCGAGCCCTCGACGCTGCCGCTGCTGGCCTTCATCTTCCTCGTCGCGCTCGGGGTCGACTACAACATCTTCCTGATGGCGCGAGCCCGCGAGGAGGCGCTCCGCCACGGCACACGGCACGGGATGCTGCGCGGGCTGGCGGTCACCGGCGGCGTCATCACCTCGGCCGGGATCGTGCTCGCCGGGACATTCACGATGCTCGCGACGCTGCCGCTCAAGACGCTGACCGAGCTCGGCTTCACGATCGCCTTCGGGGTGCTGCTCGACACCTTCATCGTGCGCTCGGTGCTGGTGCCCGCGCTCGTTTTCGACATCGGCCCTCGCGTCTGGTGGCCAAGCGCCCTCGCCCGAAAAGAGGAAACGCGGTACCGGCGAGGCGAAGCCGACTCCGTGCCGCGCACCGACGAGCGCCACCCCGAACGGCCGGCGGCGTTGGCAGCCAGCGACACCCCGGACGGCCCGAACTGACGATGGAGCGAGTCTGGGACTACCCCCGCCCGCCGGCCGTCGTGCCCTGCAAGCGTCGCGTCCGGATCGAGCTAGCCGGCGAGGTGCTGGCCGACTCCACCCGCGCCCTGCGCGTGCTCGAGACCAGCCACCCACCGACCATCTACATCCCGCTGGCCGACGTGCGTGAAGAGCTCCTGGCCGAGAGCGACACACGCTCGACCTGGTGCGAATTCAAGGGCCCAGCGCAATACCTGGACGCGGTCGTCGACGGCCGGCGCTTCAAGACGGTCGCCTGGAGCTACCCGGACCCCTCGCCCGGATACGAGGCGCTGCGCGATCACGTCGCCTTCTACCCGGGTCGTGTCGACGCGGCTTGGTTAGATGACGAGCGCGTGCAGGCCCAGCAGAGCGACTTCTACGGCGGGTGGATCACCGGCGACCTGATCGGGCCGTTCAAAGGGCCCCACGGCACGCTCGCCTGGTGAAGTCAGGTCCAGTCAACGCTCCCTCTCCTGCAGCGAATCCCCGAGGTCGCTTCCGTCGAGGTCGTCGAGGTGCTGTTGAAACATTCGGCGGCAGGGTTGATGACGAGCCGTCGCTACGGGTCTTAGCCCGGATCCACCGATGGGGTGGGTCGGTGAGTGTGAAGCCGGGCGGCGGTGGGCTGATCGGGTTGTTCGGGGTCGGGAGCGCCGCGGGTTGACCGTGTGGTCTGGTTCTGGCGATTCTGCGGAGCTGTTTGGGCGGGTTGGTGGGCAGCGGTGATCGCGCCCGGTGGGCGAGCAGCTCGGTGGTCTTCGGTGGGATCGCTGCCGCGGCGGTCAGCTGGCGGGGAGCGCGCGGATCCGGGCGAGCGCTGTGATGTAGTCGCCTTGCCAGGGCCAGCGGGCGGGGAGATGCAAGGTCCAGGCGCGGCCGTGGCGGGTGAGGCGGCCGGCGATCGTGATCAGCCGGCGGCGCAGGGTGCGGGCGGCGCGGACGGTGCTGTCGGGTAGGCCGATCAGTTGTGTCCATCTGAGTAGGTTGTGCGCGAGCGCGCCGAGCACGGTCCAGGCGCCGTTGGCGTTGAACTCGCCCGAGGGGAAGTGCACGAGCGCCTGGTCTTTGAGATCGGCGATGACTTGCTCAACGACGGCGTGATCGCGATGCTCGGCCTCGACCACGATGATGTCGTCGATGCGGTTGGTGATGAAGCAGAAGTGACGCCAGTCGGGCCACAGCTCGGCTTGGGGGCCGATCAGGCGGGTGCGGCGGACGATCAGTCTCCGGTCGCCGTAGACGGTCTCGGCGATCTGCGCCTCACCCTCCTGCGGGTAGTCCTCGACCTTCTGCCAAGCGCTCTCCTCGATCGCCTTGACCGCTTCGCGGATCCCCTTCTGCATCCGGACCCCGATCGAGTACTGCCAGCCAGCGTTCTCCAGCCGCTTGAACACCTTGGTGTTCCAGAACCCCGAGTCGGCTCTGAGCAGTTTCACGCCGCTGGCGCCGGCACGGTTCACACGGGCGATCAGCTCATCGCAGAAGCGCAGCATCCCCTTCTGCGTGTTCGCCGACCCCTTGCGCAAACGGATGTGCAACACCTCGCGAGTGTCAGCCCGGGTCGCGAGGATCGGGTGATACCCCAGCAGCTTCGTGTACCCGTAGGCGGCGCCATGCTTCAGCCGTCCGCACACCTCGCCGACGAAGCTGTCCACATCAATCACCAAGCGTCCGTCGCCGGGTCCGGCACCGGCCCTCCACGCCCGCACCAGTGACTCACCCAGCAACTTGTCGAGTTGGCGCACGTGACCGAAGGTGAACGCGCGCAGGAACGTTCCCAGCGTCGACGGCGCCGGGATCCAACCGCCAAGCAGCCGGCGGGTGCGTCCCGCCCGCAACACCTCTGTGTCATCGATGCTGTCAGCGCCCAGCACCATCGCGAACAGCAGCGCCATCACCTTGCGGCCCGCGTTCGCCGCACCCGGCCGATCACGCCGCAACCGCACCACCCGCCCCGCCAGCCCCTCGATCCCCAGCCGCTTGGCGAGCGTCGCGACCAGCACCACCCCCGCGTCCGAGACCGCCCGCTCATCATCGAACTTGACCCGCAGACCGTCCAGTCCGACCGGCTCGTCATCATGCACCACGAAGGTGACCTCCTGACCGCAGGCCCCGGCTGCTCCAATCAGCCGCTAAAGCCCTGCACAGGAGGTCATTCTTCTTTCAGCACCGGACGGAACCGACCTACCGACCCGGTGGATCCAGGCTTAGGTCAGTCGATGCCCTGGAAGTGCTCGTCGGCACGAGGGCTTCACGCGGCGCTTCACAGAGGCGGGTGCCGCTACTGCCGCTCTGGACGACGTAATAGGTGGAGCCGGCGAAGCTTGGGTTAGAAGCAAAGCAGGACAACTCGCCAAATCTGGGTCGGCCCCGCTCTTCGCCAGTTGCGCAACCCGCGCTTTAGCGGGTGGGTTGACGCGCCGGACGAGATGAATGGCCGATCACGGAAGCAGGGGACTGGGGGAGTACAGCCGCTCCCGGCCGCTGCGGTTTGAGTTAGCTTGCTCTCCGGGCGTGGTTTGATACGCATGATGCGGGTGGCTGTAATGGGATCGGGTGGCCTCGGCGGCTATTTCGGCGCGCTGCTGGCCCGCGGTGGCACCGAGGTGAGCTTCATCGCCCGGGGAGCGCATCTGGCTGCGATGCGACGAGAGGGGCTTCGGATCGAGGGCGGCCCTGACCCGTTCCTGCTCGAGGACGTCAGCGTTACGGATGATCCCGACGAGCTCGGGCCGGTCGATCTGGTCATGGTGTGCGTCAAGCTCTGGGACACGGAGGCTGCTTTGGGGCAGCTGCGGCCGCTGGTCGGGACCCGGACGGCGCTGGTGTCGTTTCAGAACGGTGTGTTGAAGGACTCGTTCTTGAGGGCGGCCTACGACGAGTCGCAGCTGATCGGCGGCGTGGCGTACGTGGCCTCGACCGTGTCGCGGCCGGGAGTGATCACGCGCACCGGGCCGCTGCAGCGCCTGATCGTCGGAGAGTTCGACGGGCGCCGCTCCGGACGGGTGGAAGCGTTTCACGCGGCCTGCGTGACGGGCGGGATCGATGCGGAGGCCAGCGACGACATTCGTCGCGCGATCTGGGAGAAGTTCGTATTCCTGGTTGGGCTGTCGGCGACCACGGCGACCATGCGCCTTCCGATCGGCCCGATCCGGGCGAACCGGCAGTCACGGGCGTTCCTGCTGGATGTGATGCGCGAAGTGGTCGCGGTGGGGCGCGCGGACGGGGTACTGCTACCGGAGGACTACGCGGAACAGCGCCTTGAGTTCGCCGACGGTGTCTCGCCCGACATGACCTCGTCGATGCATCACGACCTCGAGCGCGGCAACCGGCTCGAGGTTCGGTGGTTATCTGGAGCGGTCGTTGAATTGGGCGAAGAGGTGGGCGTGGACACGCCGCTGAACCGCGCCGTGGCGGACATCCGTCCGTGCATGCCGACGGTCGTTTGGATCACTGAGGCGGCGAGACGGGCGGCTTGGCGGCGTCGTCGACGATCAGCCGGAACACATCAGGCCGGGCGTAGTGGCCGGCGACATCGAAGTCGAACTTCCCGCGCGCGATCTCATCCAGGTCGATGTCGGCGAACAGGATCTCCTCGCCATTGCGGGCGGGTCCGGCGAGAACCTCACCGAGCGGACTGATGACACAGCTGCCACCGGAGCTGAGGACATCATCGGGCGCTCGCGCGAGCGTGTTGGGAATGTCGTCGGGGAAGTCGCCACGCCGCGTGAACTGATTGCAGGAGAGCACGAAGCAGCGTCCCTCGAGCGCGACGTGCCGCATTGTTGACAGCCACGTCTCGCGGCCATCTGCGGTCGGCGCACAGTAGATCTGGATCCCCTTGGCGTACATCGCCATCCGCAGCAGCGGCATGTAGTTCTCCCAGCAGATCACCGCACCGATCCGGCCCAGCGACGTGTCGAACACCGGCATGGTCGACCCATCACCGAACCCCCACATGATCCGCTCGGCTGCCGTCGGCATCAGCTTGCGGTGCTTGCCCAGGTAGCCGTCGGGCGAGAAGAACAGAGCCGTGCAATAGAGCGTCCCACCGTCGCGCTCCACCACACCGATCACCAAGTGCAGCGCCGTCTCCACCGCGATCGCGGCGAGCCGATCCACGACCGGTCCGGGCACATCCACGGAGGCGTCGAAATAGCGGCGGAACTGCTCCCGCCCCTCGCGAGTGCGGTCCCCGACGACTGTCCCGAACGTGACCCCACGCGGGTACCCGGGCAAAAACGCCTCCGGGAACACTGCCAGTGCAGCACCGCAAGCGCTCGCCTCCCCCGCAAGGCGGCCGACCTTCTCCAATCCTCGCTCCAAATCGAAGCCCGCCGCTGCCGCCTGCACCACCGCCGCCGTAAAGGACGCCATGGCGTCCATGATCACCGCCACGGACCGCCACCGTCAAAGGACACCGAGAGTCGCGCGCGGCCAGCAAAGCGGGTGCCGCGGCCATCAGACCAACGGACCCGAGTTTCGCCAGGGAGGCGACGGGCGAGTCCACCCTCACCTTGGCCGGCGCTGGGTTTCCCTGCCTGCCGCGCGAACGGGGTACGGGTCCAAACTCGCATTGGCTGCTGCGCCAGGAGCAAAGGAGTACTCGCCTGCTGGCGCGCTTGAGGAGCGTCACGTCGCGGTAGTGCGGCCGTCGGCGTCGCGATGCCGCAAGGATGTGCGGGGGGCTGTCTCCTGACGGGTTGCGCACGATGTTCGTTGCGGGCGCGTCTCCTACGTTCGGAGCCGCGGCTCAAAGACCACAACTGAGGTCTGCATGGAGCGACGCGAGGCGTAGGCGACGAGGTTCTTGTCGAGCTGTCGCCATCGGGCCCACAGCCGTTCGCGCTCTTCACCGTGTGCAGCCCGACCGGTGACCTGACGAGAACCGTCGACGAGGTCCACGGTCACGTCCGGGTTCGCTTGGAGGTTGAGCCACCACCCCGGTTCGGCGTCGCCCCAGCCGTTCATAGCCATGGTGACGAGGTTCGGGCCGTCTTCGAAGTAGCCGACTATCACGGCGCGGGACCGCCCCGTCCGCCGCCCGACGGTGGTAAGGCGCATCGCGCCCCAACCGCCGCGCTTCGGTCGCCACAGACCAAGTCGGCCACCGGTCCAGCGATACAGGCGGCGATGGGTGATCCAGAAGAGCCGGATGAACCAGCGGGGAGGAAGTCGCACCTTCGCGGGTTTCGGGTCAGGCATGTTTCGACTTCCGTGCTATCGGCCTCGTGCCGCCGAACGGTGGGGCATAGCCTACGCAGAGATCGTCAACGACCGCTGGCCTGAGGTGTGATGGCACAAGCGAAGATCAGTACGGCTCGAGGCGAATTGCCCGCCTATCTCGCCACGCCCGCCGGCGAGGGCCCCTGGCCAGGCGTCGTGGTAATTCACGACGCAGCCGGAATGAGCGAGGACCTAAGGCACCAGGCCGACTGGCTGGCCGGCGAGGGGTATCTGACCGTTGCACCCGACCTGCTCTATTGGGGCAGGAAGTTCGCGTGCGTGCGCTCGATCATCCGCGATCTCAGCGCGCGCCATGGCAGGTCCTTCGATGATCTCGAGGCGGTTCGTGTTTGGCTGGCAGCGCGAAAGGACTGCACCGGCAGGATCGGCGTGATCGGATTCTGCATGGGCGGAGGGTTCGCGCTCCTGCTCGCGCCAGGCCACGGCTTCTCAGCCTCGAGCGTCAACTACGGTCCCGCCCCGAAGGACGCCGAGAGCCTGCTCGCCGGCGCGTGCCCGATCATCGGCAGCTACGGCGCCAAGGACCGGACGCAGCGTGGCGCAGCCGACCGGCTTGAGCGCGCGCTGACGCTCAACGGCGTGGAGCACGACGTCAAGGCGTATCCGGACGCCGGGCACTCGTTCCTCAACGACCACCAGAGCGTTGTGTTCAAGATGCTGAAGGTCGTCGGGATCGGCTATCACGACCCCTCCGCCCAGGACGCACGCCGACGGATCGCCTCCTTCTTCGCTGAGCATCTCCGCTCGTAAGGCCTCAGCGTCTCCTTCAGCGATTAGCGGAGCGTCTTCCCTGCAACCCGCGCAAGGCAGGGAAGTCGGCGTCAGGGCCGCGATGCTCGTCGCTCCGCCAGAGCAGGTCTCTCATAACCGATCACTCGCTTCCTGCGCGATTGACTGAGCGCTGCCGCTTTACGCCTATTGCAGCTACGGCGCCGTCGTGGCCCCTTCGGTCGATGAGGGGAAGTCTGAGCCCGACTGCCGCAGAGGCGACGAAGCGGACGCGCTCGCCGATTGCTCCCGGGAGCGTCCGCTTGCCCGGCGGCGGCTAGCGCCGCGCCGCCGCGGAGTTGCGCTCGGTGCCAGCAGATCCGCCGACTCGGGCACAGTTCGGAGTTACGCTGCTGGAGCGCAACAGTCGCAACGTGCGCCTCACCGACGCTGGTGATGGGATCAGCTACGAAGGGTGCGAGGCAGCCCGAAGTGGCCGAGAACGCTGCTGTCGACAAAGTGGGTAATCGCAGAGATGCGGTCGCCCGCGAGAGTCAGCACGAGCACTCCGACGGCGTGCGCGATCGGTGTTTGCGAGTCGGTGCGATAGCAGCCGAATGCTGGCTGGCCGTTGGCTCGGGTTGGGATCAGCTTGTGGCGGCGCCCGCCCCGCCAATTTAGGTATTCGTAGATCGCCGAGCGGCCCTGGTATTCGAGCGGGGGCGGCGGCATCGTGAACCACGCGTCTTCGGTGAGTAGCGCGACGACGCCGTCGATGTCGTCGGCCATCCAGGCATCGGCGAAACGGCGAACGAGCTCGTGTTCTGTCGGTGAGTTCGGCTCTGGCGCTCGGCCCCGATCTGACGCGGGAAATAGGCGTTCGGTCGTTACCCGCGCGCGCCTGAGGGCGCTTTTGACCGAGTCCTCGCTTGTCTCGAGCGTGTCGGCTACCTCGGCGGCGTGGAAGCCGAGGACGTCGCGGAGAAGCAGGACGGCGCGTTGGCGTGGTGGGAGATGCTGCAGGGCTGCGACGAACGCGAGCTCGACGGTCTCCCGGGTCTGGTATCGAGCATCTGGACCCGGCGCCGTATCGATGATCCCCTCGAGCAGGTCGTCGGGGTAGGGCTGCAGCCAAGTCACCTCGCCGAGCCTCGTCGGCTCCGGCGGGGCGAATGGCGGCTCTGGTGCCGGCGGCGACCGGCGGCCGAGCGCGCGCAGGGCATCGAGACATCGATTGGTGGCGATCCGGTAGAGCCACGCGCGCAGCGATGCCGTGCCCTCATAACCCGACAGACCGCGCCAGGCGCTCAGCAACGTCTCCTGGAGCGCGTCCTCAGCGTCTTGCATCGAGCCGAGGATCCGGTAGCAGTGGAACTGGAGCTCCCGCCGGTAGGGGTCGGTTAGCTCGCGGAATGCCTCCTGCTCGCCTTGTGCAGCGCGCGTCAGCAGCGATTGGCCCATCTTCTGATCCTCGCATCTCGACTCCGATTTCGCCGGCATTAACAGCTATGACGTCGCGCGCGCCGAGAAAGGGTCGCCCCGGCGACCGCGCAACAGGCACTGACCCTTCTTCGGCCCCGCCGGCGTCTCAATACGCGGATGGCAAACCCCCCGACACCAGGAGGACCGGAATGACCGCGTACGCAATCGGGTCGGCGCAGGAGCACCTGGCCGTTCGGCTCGAGCTGCTTGATGCCGAGCAGGCCCGACTCGCTAGAGGAGGCTCAAATGCTGCACCCCGCTCTCGCTCGAGCGCTCGCCAGCGCTCACATCGATGACCTACATCGCGCGGCCGCCCGCCGGCACACGATCCGTCTCGCCCATCGCGCCGCGCACGAGCCACGCGTGGCGGCCACTCCAACCGCCATACAGCGATCCGCCTCCGAGTCAGCGGCGTGGAGTTCGTGCGCCCCGGCCGCGGGGGTGACGCCAACCGAGACTGCTCAACCAGCCCCATGGCCATGCCAATCCGTCGTCGACGTCCCCTCGGGGCAGCGAGCCGGAATCGATCTGGCATCGAGATCGTCATGAGTCCTTGCCGATGCTCAGGCTGAACACGAGGATCGCCGGGTCGACAGCACTCCTACGACCGCCTCCGCCGGCCCGCGACGCCGCCGCTTTCGGACACTTCCAGCGACGCACGACCGACCGGCGCCTCGACTGCGGACGCACTGCTCCTCGACGCCTGAAGCAGTAGCGCCGGAGTCGCTACCGCATCGACGGGCGAGCAGCCATGCCGCGAAGCGCAGCTGGGCGAATGGTTGTAGGCGATACCAGCAGCGAATCCAATCCAGAAGAGCGCTTGCTCCACGTGTAAGTCGTGGGGAGCCAGCCAGCGGTCGGCGTGCTTGCTTCCGGCCCCATCCGCAGCAAACGACTCAGGCCTGCGCGCCGCAGATCTGAGCACGCAGAGGGTTGCTGGTTGGCGCCCGAGCACGGGTGGCGCGGGCGCCGCCGAGCCGCGCCTTGGGTTTCCGCTCGCCGAGCAGCCGCATGATGTTCTCCGGTCGCGAGCTGACGAAGACTGTCCCGGTTCGTTTCACCCACGCTGGCGACCAAGCGGCTAACGCCGACGACAGCTGCTTGAGCACGGGAGAATGGGCAAGGAGTCTGCTCGATGGCGGCGATTGAAACCCAACAACTGCGGATGCTCGAGCAGCTACGGCAGGCGGGCAGGCAGCCAATGACGCTCGATCAGTTGCGCGCCGGTGGTATTGACTTTCCCGCCGTCGTGATCGGCGAGATCGAGCTCAACGGGTACGTGATCGAGCGCGTCCACGAGCAAGGCAAGCTCCTCGGCTTCCGACTGGTCGAGACCGAAGCTTCCGATCCACCAGCCACCCGCCGGCGCCACCGCTGGCGCCGCCAACAGTCGCGATAGCCACGCGGGCGCGCAGCGGCGGCGGTAGGTGCAGGACGACGGTCGAATGACAGCGCGGCACTGCCAGCTGGGGCCCGCCCGCAACCCTAATTGAGGAACGGACGCGCGGCGGCCCGATCTGGCCGTCGACCCGCCGGAGCGCCTCCGATGCCTCACGAGGGCCTTGGAAGAGCGCCCGCAAGAGGAACGCTCTGCGAACGTTGCGATCAGCGATCCTGCACGGGCGCTACGGACGGCGGCACGGGGTGCGTGCGGCGTGCGATTACTCTCTCGTTGGGATGAAGATCGCCTATGTGTTCTCCACTTCCGGCCACACGGCCAGCTACAAGCTTGGGAGGATGATCCTTCCGCAGCTGGAGCGGGGGACGCACGGGGTCGAGGTGGTTGGAATGTTCTTCTTTGACGACAACACCTATGTGTTGCGAGCGGGCGATCCCGTCGGCGAGCGCCTTGGTCGTGTGGCCGCCGAGCATGGAATGTTGCTGATGCTCTGTGATCAGTGCGCGTTGGAGCGCGGCTTGGCCGAGGGGGAGATCGGCGCGGCGGTCCCGGCGGGGACGGTTGCGGGTGTGCGGGTGGGTTGCTTTCCCGACCTGTACGAGGCGCTGGCGGGGGACCCGCCGGACCACGTCATCACGCTGTGAGAGGACCGAACTGGTCCTCGGTGGGCTCCGCTCAGCAGAACCACGGCTCGGTGAGCCGTGGCCTCCCCTCGGTCGATCCCATCGGGATGGCCTGCGGCTCTGGGTCGCGCGCCTCGCCGTTGGCCTCGCGCACCGCCGCACGGATCCGAGCGAACGTCAGGCCCGTCGCCTCCTGCGCGGCAGCGCTCTGCTGGACCAGCGCGCTGAGGCGGCCTTGCAGCCGGTCGGCTGCAGGGTCCGCTGAGCGCCACGGATAGCTGAGGCGTTCGGCGTCGTATGCACCGAGGTGCTCGCGAAGGTCCTCACGCTCCAGTAGCAGCGAGCCCTCGGGTACGAGCAGCCGGATGGTGTACTGCACCGGGTCGACGTTCGCCACCAGATCGTGCGCGGCGACGAACTCGACGATCTCCAGCACGTCACGCGGCGTCGTCCACGGGGTGAAGGGCATAAACGAGGGCCGGGTCTCGATACCGTGCTCGCGCAGCAGGTCGAGGGCTTGCACCGCCTCGGCGGTGGTGTGGCCCTTCTCGAGGCGGACCAGGATCTCGTCGTTGACGCTCTCCAGCGCGCAGACGACGAACAGACAGCCCGACGCGGCGACCTCCTCCCACACCCGGGCGTGCTCGAGCACGTGCTCGACCTTCGTCGTGCAGTCGAAGGTCAGCTCCGGATGGCGCTCGTGCACCGCGCGCACGATCGCCAGCGAGTGGCGCCAGCCATTGAGGAAGTCGGGATCGCCGAACGTGATGTGGCGCGCGCCCATGCTCACCAGGCGCTCGACATCGCGCAGGACGGTCTCGGCCTGCACGACGCGGATGCGCCCGTCGTAGACGGCGGGGACAGGGCAATGCCGGCAGCGATGCACGCACCCATGGCTGGCCTCGACGTACCCGACCAGCCGCTCCTCCCCATCGAACGCCAGACGGGCGTAGCGCTCGAGTCCCGGCAGCAGCTCGCGCGCCGGCGGGTCGAAGCTGCCGCGCTGCAGGTGGATGATCGGCCGTTCCGTGGCCGGGGCGGACACGCGCGGAGCCGCCAGCTCATCGACCCAGGCCGTGAGCGCCGGTTCGTACTCGCCGGCGATCGCGCGCGCGGCGAGCTCACGCTCTACCAGCTCGCGGCTGACCGTGGCATAGAGCCCGTAGAAGCAGATCGGCAGCCCGGGATGCTCCCGGCGCACTCGGCGCGCGGCGCTGAGCGCCAGGCGCATGGCGGTGTGCATCGGCACCGAGAAGCCAACCGCCTCGGTCCACTCCAGGGCGCCTGGATCCCACGGCTGGACGCTGAGATCCAGGCAGCGGACCTCGTGTCCGGCGCGGCGCAGCGCGGCCGCCGGCGAGGCGACGTGCAACGGCTGGTGGCCCAGCTCGTAGGTCGAGATCAAAAGGACACGCACCGCTGAGGAACGCTAGCGCGCGCGGACCGGCTCCGGCGCGTGCGGCTCGATGAAGATCCGCAGCAGGCCGTGCGCGACGCGCAAGGAGCGCTCGACCGCGTCCGGGCTCGCCCCGCGCGCAAACATGAACCCCAGGTAGCGGTCGCCCTCAGGCAGCGGAACCACGGGGCGCCCGCGGGCGATCGTGATCTCCAGCCCTCCGATGCCCTCCACCGCCCGCGCCTGCTCCTGACCCTCGACCCCGCGCAGCACCCCGGCGCCGAGGATCGGGATCATCATCACGCCAGACGCCGTCGCCTCCCGCGCCAGGTCCTCAAGCCCGAGGCCCAGGGCGTGGCGCAGGATCACCTGCTCCAGGCTGACGCCAGCACCGAAGCGCAGGGCTCGCGAGCACAGGCCGCCGATCGACCGGGCCGCCAGCTCGAGGACGCTCACCCGCTCGCCGTCCACGCGCAGCTCGGCGTGAATCGGTCCCTCCCGCAGCCCCAGCGCACGCGCCGCCCGCGCAGTCACGGCCTCGACCTCGGCCAGAACGGTCATCGGCAGCCGCGACGGTGTCACGTACAGCGTCTCCTCAAAATACGGCCCCTCGAGCGGGTCCGGCTTGTCGAACACCGCCAGCACCTCCAGACCGCCCCCGCGCAACAGCCCCTCGAGCGCCACCTCCGCTCCAGGCAGGTAGCTCTCCACAAGCAACGGCGCCTCAGGCGGCTCCTGCGCCGCGGCGAGAATGCCCCGGATCCGCTCGACAGTCAAACGGACCTGCTCACCGTCATTCGCCCGGATCACCCCCCGACTGCCCGACAACCCCACTGGTTTGACGACGCAGGGAAGGCCCACCTCGCTCACCGCAGCCGCGACGTCGGCCCCCAGGGGCAGCTGGGCGAAACGCGGCTGCGGAACGCCGGCCTGCGCGAGCGCCCGGCGCATCGCCGCCTTATCACGCGTGCGGGCGACCGCGTCCGGGGCATTGTGCGCAAGCCCCAGGCGCCCGGCGCCCAGAGCGGCGGTCATCACGCCCTGATCATCCACGCCCACGATCGCAGTGAACGGGGTCTGCCGGGCGCGCTCAGCGATCTGCTCGGCCGCCAGCGCCGGCTCCGACAGCCGCAGGGTCAACGCGCGCTCGCCCATCACCGCCGACATCGCCGCCCGACGCTCGGACGCGACCGTGACCGCGACGCCGAGCTCCCGCGCCGCCGCCAGGAAGTCCGGCGCCCGGTAGGTGGCCGACGGCAGGATCAAGAGAAGGCGCTCCACGGCGCTATCGTAGATCGGTGGCCGACCCAGCCCCCGCACTCCTCGCGATGACGGCATCGGCCCTCGAGCGGGTGCGCGAGTTCCGCGCGGGCGCACCCGAACCGAGCGATCGCGTGCTTTCCGTGCGCGTCACCGGCGAGGCCGACGGCAAGTACATCTGCGCGCTGTCGCTCGAGCCGCTCGCCAAGGTCCGCGCCAGCGACACGGTGCAGCACGAGGGGGATCTCGCCATCGTGATCGCGACCGACAGCGTCGCGAAGCTGCGCGGAGCCACGATCGACTGGAGCGAGGACCGGCTGGACAGCGGCTTCGTGGTCATCAACCCGAACAAGCCGGCTCCCGCGCCCGTCGTCCTTCCCATCCTCCCGATGAGCCCAGCTGCCGCTCCTGCCGTCCGCCCCCCGGTCACCGTACCCGGAGCCGGCCTGGACACCGACATCGCCCAGCGCGTAACCGCCGTGCTCAACCGCGATGTCAATCCGAGCATCGCCAGCCACGGCGGACACGCCGAGCTCGCTGGCATCGAAGGGGCCACCGCATACCTGCGCCTAGGCGGAGGATGCCAGGGCTGCGGCATGGCCACAGTCACCCTCAGCCAGGGCATCGAAGTCGCAATCACCCAGGCCATCCCCGAAATCGACCACGTCGTCGACGTCACCGACCACGCCTCCGGCACCAACCCGTACTACGAGCAGACCAAGAAGTAACCCGACCCACACTTCCGGGGAACGAGCCCACACGCGGTCCCGATCATCTCCGCGATCGTGACCGCGGCCGCCGGCGCCCACGACCACTCCCTCGTCATGTACGAAGCCGCCTCGGTGAAGGCGCTGGTTTTGTTCGACGACGGTGAACCAGGATCGTGCGGCTTCGCCCGCCGGGAAATGCCCGACACAAATCGTTCGTCATAAACCTGATCGGAGCGATCCTCGTCGCGCGCACCCTCATCGTCCAGCACAGCAAGCGCTCCGCATCGCTCAGCACTCAGCGCCCTACCAACACGACGCCTGACCGAGCCGTGAGCGCGCGGTCGTCCTCGCAAGCCGCGCCTCGCCTCCACCACCGCCGCCGGCGAGGTGTTCGTCAGACGGCCAAAGCACGGCTGCGTCCCAAACCGGCCCGTGTCAGCGGTGGCCGTGACCGCTCGACGCACTATTCCGGCCACACCGGCGTCATGGCCGGTTTCACGCGAAAGCGACACCCTGGGGGATTGCGCTCCGGGTCGTAGGTGCAGCCTGTGACGCGTGGTTTTCTGCAGGCCCTGTTCCGGCTTTCACGGATGTGGCCGAGCTGGAGGGGTGGCACCTTCGTGGTAGGAGGATGCTTGGTTGTCTGTCCACCTTCCCTCAGTACATCGGCGTCGTTTGAGTCGCCCTCGTGGGCGGGTGGCGTGGCTGGTGCTCGGGCTGTTCGTCCTCGCGGCCGGTGTTGGGGTTGTGATTGCGATCGATCGAGCTGCGGTCTCGGGCGGCCCGTCGGGCGGCCCGCAGATTGCCTACGCGCCGCGTCCCTACGCGCCGCGAGGTCCCTACACGCAGCGACTGCTCGACAGGCTGGTCAGCGGACGCGGCTGGATCGCCCCTGGGGCGACGGCGTATGTCGCTGGCCCGAAGGGGGTCTGGGTTGGCTCGGCGGGTCTAGCAAACGTGCAGATGAGGGCGTCGATGAAGCGGGATGCGCGCCTGCGCCTCAACAGCGTTGGCAAGACGTGGACTGCGACGCTGATCCTAAAGCTCGTCGGCGAGGGGCGGATGAAGCTCGATGACACCGTCTCGCACTGGCTGCCCGGGCTCCTTCCCTACGGCAGCCAGATCACTGTCGCGCAGCTGCTGAGCATGACGAGCGGCATGATCGACACCAACGACTTCTACGCCAAGCCGGCGTACTACCTCAGCAAGATCAAGGATCCGGCGCTGCGCGCCCGCGTGCTGGCGGCCTTTCGTCGCGCCCGGACCGATCCCACGTACCCGCCCACCCAGGTGTGGATCGAGACCGCCGCGGGCGCGCCGCTGCTCTACCAGCCCGGGAGCACCTGGCACTACTCGAACATCGGCTACAAGGTCCTCGGGCTGATCGCGGCGCGCGCCGGCGGCGCCGACCTCGCCACGCTGTTCCGCACGCAGATCCTCGATCCGCTGCACCTGCAAGGCGCACGCTATGACCCCGCGCCGAACATCAGCGGCCAGCACGCCCACGGCTACTCACTCGCCACCGGCAGCAAGCTCGTAGACGCCACGGGCTGGACTGGAGGCCTCGCGGCAGAGGGCGGGATCGTCTCCGACGCCGCCGACGAAGCTCACTTCCTGCAGGCCTTGATCGGCGGGCACGTCCTGCGGCCCGCGCAGCTCACGGCGCTCGAAACCGCCTACGCGCGGGGCGGCCCGGGCCTCGGCGACGCAAGCTACGGCCTCGGCGTCGCGATCCAGCCGGACGGCTGCGCCGCGCCCGGCCTCGCCTACGGCCACAACGGCGGGGGCGACGGCTACATGTCCTCCGTGCAGGTCTCGTCCGATGGCAGCCGCGTTGCCGTCGTGCTGGTCAACGGCTACGGCGCGAGCAGCGCGGCCCAGGACCACGGGAGCGCGACGCTGTTCAACACGATGCAGCGCCTCTACTGCTCAGCCCCCTAAGGCTGCCGCCTTGCGCGAAAAGCAGTCACGAGATCGACCGCCGAACAGCCCGAAACGGCAGCCGCTCCCGGACAAAGGGAGTCACGACGCCCGCGCTGGCTCCGCGTGCACGCGCCGACACGAACGCAGGTCTCGCCACCGTTGATGACGTCTGTCTCGCAACTCGCCAGGACCAGGGCTGATCAGTACATCGCCCTGGGCGCGCGGGCGCCGCGAGGTTCGGCGTTCGATTGTGTGATCTCGACAATCGGCGCGACGGCGGTCGAACCGAAGCAGAGGTCCGGCCGGAGCGCGACGCCGTCACTGCTTCTGAGGATCCAGGGGTGCATGCGAACGGTGACGGCGTGCTTTGGCGTACTCGGCTGGCAGTCAGGCAGAAGCCGGTTCGTTGCGACCGATCCGGGCCGCAGGCCAGACCAGCCTCTACGCTCGCTACGAGCATCTCGGCCTCGGAGACGAGAACGCGAATGCGCGGATACGAGCCTGCCGGACCAGAACGGGACGGTAGGGTCGGCCTCAACCTACGCGTCGCGCAGGATGTCGTGGGTCCCGACTCGGCGCCAGATGATGTGCGGCGTGCCCGGGATGACCTCTTCGCCGTAGACGAAGGTCGCGCGCCCGTCGGGCGCGAAGCTGATCTCCCAAACATCCTGCCGGCCTTGCACGCGCTTGACTCTGAGTCCGGGTGGAAACGACGGTGGACTCGCGCGCAGCGCCGCGATGAAGCTCGGGAGCATCGCCAGGAACGCGACCTGGAGCTCACGGGGCATGCGCCGGAACTCGCGGTCGAAACGCGCGAGGCTCTCAAACGTCGGCACGTCTATTCGTCGCGGCCGTCAGGGAGGTCATCGTCGGCCGCGGCGATCCGCTCGAGGTGGGCGATGAACTCCTCGTCCTTGAAGACCACACCTTCGGTCTCGCGGATCACGTCGGAGAGACGCTCCCGCTGGGGACGAAGCAGCAGCGATCCGTCCTCGCGGCGCTCCACGAGCTCGTACGAGCCGGCGAGTCCAGGCTCGGTGATCGTGACGCGTGTGGGCTCGGCGGCCATCGCTACATTGTCGCAGCCACACCTCGGGCGCTGTCCTTCGCGGCCACAGCAAATTCCTGCCCCTGATCGTGGCTCGCGGCCTTCGCCCGCCGGCTGGCTACCGCGCGGCAAGCGGCCGGTTCGGACGGCGACGAAGCGAGCCCGGGAATCGGCGGAGGCAGGCGGTCGTCAGTCGCGGCGCGGCGATCGGTCACACAGGCGATTTGTATGCCCAATCGGCCAGAATCGCCCGCAAGATCCGCCAATCCGAGGGGGAGGGTTGGCTAGCATGATTCTGGCAATGTGCAGGGCTTGCTGCCATAGTCGCTGCGGATCCGCGCGCTATTCGGGTCGGTGAGGTCCCCGGTTCAAATCCGGGCGCCCCGATATCAAGAAACCACGCGTAGGCGGGGGTGGTGGTTGCTCCGGCGGTGCGCGGTGGCCTCCGCGACCGGCCAGCGAAGTCGGGTGGTGGTGGGAGGTCCGGCCGTGGGTGAGGCGACTGGAGCGGGAGAAATGCAACAAATTCGCGTCCGCCAGTGTCAGCGCGGCGCCAAAATCACGCTGGCCGTGACTTTCCAGCCTCGGTCGGCCCGGACAGCGTGGTTTGTTGCAACAAGTCCGCACGCACCGCCCAAGGGCCTCTTGGTGGCCCAGTCAGGCCGTGATCCCGCGGATCTCGACTAGGCAGTCGCCGTGATGCCGACGCCGCCGGCGCGGATCGCCTGAGGTCGGTGCGGGCCAGAGATGCCCGGCGGGTGTCGGGTTTAGGCTGCGCGTGGAATGGATCTCGTAACGAGGTACGCACGCAGCGGTGATGTCCAGATCGCGTATCAGGTGGTTGGCGACGGGCCGCTTGACGTCGTGGTCGTGCCGTCGTTCTTCTCGAATATCGAGCTGGATTGGGAGCTGCCGCCAAGGGCGCGCTTTCTTGGCCAGGTCGCTTCGTTCGCGCGGCTGATCCAGTTCGATCGGCGTGGCGCGGGGATGTCGGGTGGGGTTGCCGGGGCGACGCCGCTGGAGGCCCAGATCGACGATGTTCGCGCGGTGCTCGGCGCGGCGGGCTGTGAACATCCGGCGCTGATGTCGATCGCGGAGGGCTGCGCCCTGGCGGTGTTGTTCGCGGCGTCACATCCAAGCTTCGTTCAGGCTTTGGTGCTGATCACGCCGACGCCGCGCGTCGTGCGCGGTCCGGGCTACGAGTGGGCGCAGAGCGTCGACGAGCGCAACGCGATCGTTCGCAAGGTCGTTGAGCATTGGGGCAGCAGTTCGCCGGATCAGCCGTGGGGCGCGTTCGCCGGTCAGGACGAGGACCGGCGACGCCTGCTCGCGCGCCATCGGCGTCTGTCGATCACTCCCGATGCCGCGGCCGCATCGCTGGCGATGGTGGGAGAGCTGGATGTGCGTGATGCGCTTCCCAGCGTGCAGTGTCCAACGCTGGTTCTGCGCCGAGCCGGCGACACGTTCGTCGACGAGCGCCATTCACGCTACGCCGCGGCTCGCATCCCCAACGCTCGCTATGTCGAGATCCCCGCGAATCGGCAGGCCGCTGATGAGATCGAGCAGTTCCTGACCGGCACGCGACGACCGGTCGTCAGCGACCGCGTACTCGCCACCGTCCTCTTCACCGACATCGTGAGCTCGACCGAGCGCGCGGCTGAGCTGGGCGATGGTGGCTGGCGCGCGCTGCTCGACAAACACGACGCGCTCGTGCGCGAGGAGGTCGTGCGACACCGGGGCCGGTTCATCAAGTGACTCGGCGACGGGATGCTCGCCACCTTCGACGGCCCCAGCCGTGCGATCAGCAGCGCCCTCGCAATCCGCGAGCCGCGTTCAGAAGCTCGGCCTGGAGATTCGCGCAGGTCTGCACACCGGGGAATGCGAGGTGCTCGCAGGCGATGACATCGGTGGCCTCGCGGTCCATATCGCCGCACGCATCAGCAGCCTCGCAGCCGCAGGCGAGATACTCGTCAGCAGCACCGTGCGCGACCTCATCGTCGGCTCCGGCCAGACGCTCACGAACCGTGGGTTACACGAACTCAGGGGCATCCCCGGATCGTGGGGGATCTTCGCCGTCCGGACGTAGCCAAACCTGCTGTCGTGGGGTCTGGATCCTCGGGGCCGCGTCGAGCCCCTCGTCTCAGAGCGCCGACCGTCATCTGATTCGGGGGATGTCGCCGGGGCGCGGCCAGCTCATGATGCGAGCCATGAAATGGGAGCTGGCGATCGTTGCTGGAGCCGTGCTGGCCGTGGCCGCGGTGTCACGCCGGCTGACCGGGACGCCCGTCACTGCAGCGATGGCGTTCGTCGTGATCGGGGTTGTGGTCGGTCCGCTCGTGCTCGACGACGTGACGCTCGAAGCGAACGGTTCTACCGTCCGCACGCTGGCCGAGGCGACGCTGGCGGTCGTCCTGTTCGCAGATGCCTCGCGGATCAAGCTACGGTCACTCCGGCGCGAAGCCGCAGTTCCGGTGCGTCTGCTCGGGATCGGGCTGCCACTGACGATCGCGGTTGGCGCGGTCTTGGCGGGCGGGCTGTTCACCGGCCTGGGCACCGCCGAGGCGCTCGTGCTCGCGGTTGTGCTGGCCCCCACCGATGCCGCGCTCGGCCAGGCGGTGGTGACCGAGCCGCGGCTGCCGTCCCGGATCCGTCAGGGCCTGAACGTCGAGAGCGGGCTGAACGACGGGATCTGCGTCCCGTTGCTGCTGATCGCGATCGCGGCGGCGGATATCGAGGACAAGGCCTCCACGAGCCAGCACGCGCTCAGGATCGTCGGCGAGGAGATCGGTTACGGGATCATCGGCGGGGCGGCGGCCGGTCTCGCCGCTGCCGGGCTTCTCACGGTGGCTCGACGGCGGAACCTGATCACCGGGTCGTGGCTGCAGGCGGTGCCGGTCGCGGCGGCGACCCTTGCGTACGGCCTCGCGACCGGCCTCGGCGGCTCGGGTTTCATCGCCGCGTTTCTCGCCGGAGCCATCTTCGGTGGGCTGCTGGGCCAAGCGTCCGACGAGGCATCCCGTCTGAACGAGGAGCTGGGGGCATTGCTCGGCGGACTGACGTTCCTGACCTTCGGCGCGGTGATGCTCGGCCCCGCCCTCGAGCACGTGACCTGGCAGGAGGCGCTGTACGCGGTGCTGAGCCTGACCGTGGCCCGGATGCTGCCGGTTGCGATCGCGATGATCGGCAGCGGCGCCACTTGGCGGACCGTCGGCTTCCTCGGCTGGTTCGGCCCGCGCGGTCTGGCGTCGATCGTGTTCGCTGTGATCGCCGTGGAGGGGGCGCACCTACCGGGTGCCAACACCATCCTGACCACTGCGTTTCTGACGGTCGGCCTGTCGGTGTTCGCACACGGACTCACCGCGGCCCCGCTCGCGCGCGCCTATGCGCGCTGGTACGAGGCGCATCCGCGACAGCGCCGTCCGGCGATGGAGAGCGTTCCCGCTCCTCGCCATCGCGTGCGCGGGGTGCCGATGCGAACGCGATAAGGCGCGCTGCGGGCAGCGAGTGCCGGGGCGATGACCGTGATCGAGTTGCGACGCGAGGCGGCGTCGTCCGCGCTCGGCCCCTGCCCGGAAGCTCCGCGCGACTACCGCCTGGTGATGCGCCCGACCACAAACCCGAGAGTAAAGGCCCCGGCCGCAGCCACCGGCAATGGCTTCGCCCGCACGGCTTGCGCTGCCTGGGCACCTGCCTGACCGACGCTGTTCGGGGATGCCTCCTTCGCCTTGCCCAGCAGTTGCTCCGCCGATGCCTTGGTGTCCGCGGCCTTCCTCCTGGCCTGCGCCTTGACGTCCGTCTTGGCCGCAAGTGCCTCAACCGTGTCACCCAACTCCGCGCGGCTTTGCTCGATCTCCCGCTGGATCTGCTCGGGATCCTGCGTATCAGTCACCGGCGTGCCGCCTGTGCCCGCGTCTTTGCCCATTCGACATCCTCCTTCACGCTCTCAGCTGCCTGCTCGGGAACGGGTGGAGCGGCCTGCGCCAGCTTGCTCTTGCCCCGAAGGGCCAGCAGGGCGGCGATCGCGGCGAGGACAGCAGCGACGATGAGCGCCGCCAGCCACGCGTCGACGGCTGTCGCGAGCCCAAGGATCGCCGCGGCCACGACCGCGCCGACGGCATAGAGGCCGAACATGCCGGCGCCGCCGAACATGCCGGCACCGATCCCGGCGCGCTTGCCCTTGGCCTGAAGCTCGGCCTTTGCCAGCTCCACCTCCTGGCGCGCCAGGAGACTGGTCTGTTCGGTCAGCTGCTTTACAAGTTCCGCCACCGATGCTTCCGAGCTGTGTCGCTTGCCGGTGTCAGATGTGCTGGCCATGGTCCTCTTGCCTCAGTTTGAGTTCTTGCTGTCTCTGGGTTGGGACTACCCGGTTTACCGCCCCTCCATGTGGGCGAGCCCTTCGGTGACTAGAACCCGACCGAACCCTCACCGCGCCTAGGCGGGCGCCTGCTCAGTCGGGTGCCAGGGCGACCCCGAGAACGCGCGGCGCGACAGGATAGGCGCGCGCCTGCGCGGGGAAACCGAAGCCGCGGCAGCGCTCCAGCCGGAAGCCGGCGCCCGTGATCGTGCCCAGGGTGTCGCGGTCGGTGTGGCAACCACCCATCAGCCGGGACCAGACCGGGTCGACGCCCCGCTGCCAGCGTGCGAAGGCTGGTCGCCTCGAGCGGACGTGCTCGTAGAAGCGAAGCTCTCCGCCCGTGCGGAGCACGCGGCGGAACTCGGCCAGCGCCTCGTGCTGATCGGGCACTGAGCAGAGCACGCCGGAGACGACCACCGCGTCGACCGAGCCATCCTCGAGTTCCAGTGAGCCCGCGAGGCCCGACAGGACCCGAGTGGGGACCGGAGCGTCGGCGCTCGCTCTCTCCGCGTGAGCACGCAGGTAGGGCTCGGGCTCGACGGCGATCAGCTCGTCGACGGTCGCCGGATAGTGCTCAAAGTTGATCCCGTTGCCGGCTCCGACCTCCACCACCCGGCCGCTCGCTCCCGCCAGCAGCTCCCGGCGCAGATCACGCTCACCGCGTCCCCGATCGCGACCGAGGCAACGATGGAACACTCGCGCGAACACGGGGTTCTCGACGCTTTGTCCCATCGGCTCAGTCTAGGTGCGGCGCGACGGCTGGACAGGAGCGGACAAGGCAAGGGCGAGAGGGCGTTTCGACGAGCTTTGGTGTCTGGAGACGTTTCGTTCTGATCGACCGTCTCACCCTTGCTCTGTGGGGATGTCCGTGTGGTGATCAGTAAAGCCGAGCCGCGTGCGCCCGTCATCCGCACAGGCCACCGAATCCGGTCAGTGGTTTCGCCCTACGAGTGCGTCCAGCCGCCGTCGACGCAGACCATCTGGCCGGTGACGAATGAAGCGCGGTCGCTGGCCAGGAACGCGACAACGTCGGCGAGCTCGTCGGGCGAGCCACGGCGCTTGAGGCACTGCTGCTCGATCACGTAGCGGCTGTAGCCCTCGGGGTCGGGGTGGATCGTCTCGCCGCCGGTCGGGAACGCGCCCGGCGCGACGGTGTTGACCCGGATCCGATCGACGCCGACCTCGCGCGCAAGCGCGCGCGTCAGGCCGACGATTCCCCCCTTGGACGCGACGTAGGGGAGCAGGTTCGCCATCCCGCGCAGGAACGAGATCGAGCCGATGTTGACGATGCTGCCGCCGCCGCGCGCGGCCATTGAGGGGACGGTCGCCTTGGCCATCAGGAACATCGAGCGCAGGTTCGTATCGAGCACGCTCGAGAACTCCTCGGCGTCGAACTCGCTCCACGGCTTCGATGGGTAGATGGCGGCGTTGTTGACGACGATGTCGACCCCGCCGAAGGCGTTGGTAGCGGCCGCAAGGACGCCGGCGCCGAAGTCCGGACTCGACAGATCGGCGACGTGGCCGGCCGCGTCGCCCACGCGCGAGAGGCGCTCGATCAGCGCCCCGCTGGCGTCGGTCTCCAGGTCGACGGCGAGAACACGTGCCCGCTCCTCGAGGAGGCGGACCGCGATCGTCTCGCCGAGGCCGCCGCTGGCGCCGCCGGTGATGACCGCCACTCTGTCAGCGAGCCCGAGATCCATTTACGCCAGACGGCGAACGTAGCAGGGCGGACGAGCAAGGATGGGACGGCGCTTGACGTGCTTTATGTGTCTGGAGACGTTCCGTCGTGATCGGCCGTCTCACCCTCGCTGTGTGATGGGGATGTCCGTCGTCATAAGTATTAGCTCCGCTGCGATGGTTCGTCATCAGCAGGACCTGCCGATCGTTATCAGTGGTTTCCGCGGGTGTGTTTCAAGTCCACTCGGAGTAGCTTGAGTAAAGACGCCGGACCGGAGTGTGGGCCGGCGCCGGAGAGGGCGTCAGCCCGACACCCTCGAGGAGCTTCACCGAAGGAGAGACCCCATGCGCGCGAGCGAGTCTGCGCCGGCGCCACCGCTGTTCACGCTCTGCGTCCGCGACGTCTCCGGGGGCACGTCGGCCTTCGAGTTCTGCCTGCGCACCCGCGTCCTCGGCGTCGGATGTGGAATCAGCTCCGTACCGCCAGACTGGCCGAGCTACGAGGAGCAGGCGATCGCGGAGACCGGACGGGTCCACTCGGCCGCCCGCGCGATCCACGAGCTCCCCGACGACGCTCTGATCTGGACCCGAGACCCCCGCGACGGACGCTTCTATCTCGGAAGCGTGACCGGACGGTGGCGCTATCTCCACGGACCGGAGGCGGATGCCTGCGACGTCCACAACGTGAGACCGGTCGAGCTAGTCGCCTGCGATGCGGGGGCGTACGTGCCCGTCACGATCTCCAGCCAGTTCATCGGAGATTGGACGATCCAGCGCATCCACGATCCGGTGGCCGCCCGCTGCAGCGTTGCAACGTTCGCCGAGCTCGGCGTGTGAGCCTTCGCGCGTCCTCGGTTGAGCGTAGGATCGCTCGGCCGAAAGACGTGGATGCCTGAGCTTCAGCACATCGAGGTCGAGGCGATGGATCCCCATCGCTTCGCGTCCGTGCTCTCAGCCGGTGAGTACGAGGCGCTGCTCGACGTCATCTCGCACGGCCGGCGCGAGCTTCACGACCGCGTGATCTGGAACGTCAACTCCACCGCCAAGGGCGGCGGCGTCGTGGAGATGCTGCGCCCCCTGCTCGGCTACAGCCGCGGGGCCGGACTCGACGCGCGTTGGGTGGTTATCTCGGGCGGACCCGAGTTCTTCGAGATCACCAAGCGCCTGCACAACCATCTCCATGGCTTCGAGGGCGACGGTGGAACATTCGGCGAGCACGAGCGCAAGGTCTACGAGCAGACCCTGGCGGTGAACGCGGCCGAGCTCGTCCCGCTGATCCACCCGCGGGACATCGTCATCCTCCACGATCCGCAGACCGCCGGCCTGGCCGAGGCCGTGCGCGGGACCGGGGCCAGCGTGATCTGGCGCTGCCACGTCGGGCTCGACGAGGCGAACGACAACGCCCGTGACGCGTGGGCATTTCTGATCGAGTACGTGCTGTGGGCGCACGCGTTCGTGTTCTCGCGCGCCGGGTTCGCGTGGGAGGGGCTGCCGCGCGAGCGAATCGCCGTGATCAGGCCCTCGATCGACGCCTTCGCGCCGAAGAACGCGGAGCAGTCGGCGGATCAGTCGCGGGCGATCCTGGCTGCGACGGCGATCGTCCCCCACGAGACCCGGCACGAGGCGACGTTCGAGCGGCCCAATGGTTCCGCCGGCCGGATCAGCTCGCGGGCCGTTCTGCACGAGGCCCGGGCGCTGACGCCGGACGATCTGGTCGTGACCCAGGTCTCGCGGTGGGACAAGCTCAAGGATCCGCTCGGCGTGATCCACGGCTTCGCCAACCACATCCCGGATGCCGTCAAAGCGCACCTGTTGCTGGCCGGTCCGTCGACCGAGGCCGTCTCGGACGATCCTGAGGGGTCGACCGTGTTTGCCGCCGTGCGAGAGGCGTGGGACGGCATGCCCGAGGCGGTTCGTAACCGGATCCATCTGGCCTCGCTGCCGATGGAGGATGTCGACGAGAACGCCGCGATCGTCAACGCGCTCCAGCGGCACTCCACCGTCGTGGTGCAGAAGAGCCTCGCCGAGGGGTTCGGGCTGACGGTGGCCGAGGCGATGTGGAAGCACAGGCCGGTGGTGGCGAGCCGGATCGGGGGCATCCGCGATCAGATCGTCAACGGCAAGTCCGGTGTACTGCTCTCCGATCCACGTGACGGCCACGAGTTCGGGAATGCGGTCGCTGGGCTGCTGAAGGACTCAGATCGGGCCGATCGGATGGGGACCGAGGCGCACCATAGCGTGCAGGAACACTTCCTCGGGCCGCACCACCTCGGCCGCTACTTTGAGGTGATTCGCCGGCTGCTCTCAGCCCGCGTGCGAGGTGGCGACGGGTGAGCGCGCCGGCTCGGCCCGCTCCAGGGCCATTTCGATCAGTGCGGTCAGCTCGGCGACCTGAAAGTCGGCCCCGACCGTCTTGACCGCGTCCGAGTACATGGCCAGGTCCTTGGGGCAGCTGACAAGGAAGTAATCCAACGTGCCGAGGTCCTTGGCCTCGCGGATCCGCTGCTCGCTCGGGCGCTCCTCCGAGCCCTCGGCGTCGGACATCCAGATGCGGCCACCTCCCGCTCCGCAGCAGAACGTGTTCGTCCCGTGGCGCGGCATCTCGACCAGTTCGGCGCCGGTGGCCTCGATCAGCCTCCGCGGCGCCTCGGTGATCCGGTTGTAGCGGGCCAGGTAGCAGGGGTCATGGTAGGTCACCCTGGTTCCGGTCAGTGGCGTGCGCAGCGACAGGACCCCGCGGGAGACGAGCTCGGCCAGCAGCTCCGTGTAGTGGTAGACCGGCCTGTCGAGCCCGAACTCCGGATACTCGTTGCGCAGCGTGTTGAGCGAGTGCGGATCGGTGGTGAAGATCGCCTGGTAGTCAGCTTCGGCGAGCGCACTCAGGTTCTGCTCGACGAGCATCTCGAACAGGCCCTCCTCGCCGATCCGGCGAACGTCGTTACCCGAGTTGCGCTCGCCCTCGTAGAGCAGACCGAACGACACGCCGGCGTCGTGGAGGATCGTGGCCAGGTTGCGCGAGGCGGCCTGCACGCGCTCGTCGAAGGAGGCGAAGTCGCCGACGAACCAGACGTAGTCGACCGGCTCCTTGCGCGCGTCCGGGATTGTGAAGTCGAGGGCCTTTGTCCACCGGGCGCGCATCCGCGCCGACTTGCCGTACGAGTTGCCCTGCGTCGCGTACTTCTGCAACGTCTGCTGGAGCAGCGGGTCCATCTCGCCCTGGTCGACCAGGTTGCGGCGCATGTCGACGATCGTGGACACGTGCTCGATCCCCACCGGGCACGCCTCGACGCACGCCATGCAGGTCGTGCACGACCACAGCACCTCGTCGGCGATCAGCGGTTCGTCGTCGACGCGTTCGTAGAGGTGATCGCGGAGGTCGAGGATGACCTGGCGAGGGGCGAGCATCGAGCCGCTGGCAGCCGCCGGGCAGACCGACGTGCAGCGGCCACACTCGGTGCAGGTGAAGGCGTCGAGCACCTGCTTCCAGTTCAGATCGACCAGCTTGGCCACCCCGACCGTGCCGGCGGCGGGCGGATCGAGCGCGGCGGCGGCCGCGGCCGGCACGTGCGTGATGGCCAGCGGGCGCTGCACCTCGCGGGGCGGCAGCTTGGCGAAGAACACGTTCGGGAGCGCGGTGATGATGTGGAAGTGCTTCGACAACGGGAGGAGGTTCAGGAAAACGAGGATCGTCACGCAGTGGATCCACCACCCGGCCTCGGCGACCGTGCGCGCGGTGGAGGAGCTGAGGCCACCCATCGCCGCTGCGATCGCGGCGGTCAGTGGCGCGAAGTCGCGCTCGTTGCCGTGGATGTTGTAGGCGACGAGCGTGCCGGCGTCGTAGATCAGGCCGCCGAGCATGATCAGCAGGATGAAGACGAGGATCAGGTTCGCCTCCCAATGGGGCTCGTCGTGGTAGCGCTTCTCGCCGGGGGCGGCGCCGAACAGGCGCGGCGTATGGACGATCAGGCGCCGGTAGAGCATGTAGATGACGCCGACGCTCACGATCCCCTCGAGCAGGTCGCGCGCGATCAAGAACGGCGGCCCGAGGATCTGGTCGGGACCGAAACCGGGGAGGTTCCAGCCGGAGTCGAAGGCGCGACCGAACAGCGTCACGACCTGGAGCATCAACACCACGAAGCCCCAGAAGATCAGCGCGTGCATGATCCCCGCCGGCTGCTCGCCGGAGAGGAACTTCCGCTGGCCGATCCCGTCCACGGCCATCCGCTTCACGCGGGTGCCGATCCGGTCCATCCGCCCGGCGGGCTGGGCGGCCACCAGGAGACGCCCGCGCATGATCAGCAGCCCCGCGAAAAGCGCCAGCGCGAGCGCCCACAGGATCGGGAACGCGACGTGGCTCATGGCGCGCTAGCTCATCTCAGTCGCCGAGGACCTCGGTCAGCTCGTCGGCGATGTCGAACAGGTCCGCAACGACGCCGTAGTGGGCGATCGAGAAGATCGCCGCCCCGGGGTCCTTGTTGACTGCGACGATCAGCTCCGAGCTCTGCATCCCCTCGACATGCTCCGGCGCGCCGGACACGCCCAGGCTGAGATACAGCTTCGGCTTGACGCTGGCGCCGGACTTGCCGATCTGGCGGACCTTGGGGAGCCAGCCCGAGTCGATGACCGGGCGGGAGGCCGCGATCTCGGCCTCGAGGGCCTCGGCGAGCTCTTCGGCGATGGGGATGTTCTCGGCACCGCCGATGCCCCGCCCGACACAGACGATCCGCTCGGCCTTGGTTAGGTCGACGCCCTCGTCCGGCGGCGTGACCGACTCGATGAATGTCGTCTTCAGCGCGTCGAGCTCGGCCGGTGCCGCCAGGCTCAAGCGTTCGCCCCGGCCTGGCGCGGCGGCCTCGTCGTGGAGCACGGTCGAGTTGACCGTGACCACTGCGGGCAGGCGCGTCTTCGTCGTGGCGAGGAACTGGCCGGCGTAGATCCCGCTCGTCGAGCGGGCATCAGAACCCTCGAGCACCACCTCGTTGCAGTAGCCGAGGAACGGCATGGCGGCCGCCGCGGCCGCCGCGGCGGCGAGGTCGATCCCGTAGGTCGTGTTCTCGAATACGACCAGATCTGGGCTGCGCTCTCGGACGGCGGCGAGCACGACCGCCTGGTGGGCCTCGGGGAGATACGGCGAGAGGGAGGGATGCGAGACCTCGAGGACGATATCGGCGGCCTCGAGACCGGCGCTCGCGGCGCCGGTACTCAACGCGACCAGCGATCCCCCCACCGCGTCGGCGAGCGGCCGCGCCCACGCGAGGAGCCGCGCGGCGCGGCCATCGTCGACCGCGGACTGCTCCACATATACGAGTACGTCACCCATCAGATCACCAGAGCTCCCTGTTCGCGCAGCACGGCTGCAAGTTTCGTGGCGACCTCGTGGGCGTCACCCTCCAGCATCGTCGCTCCGGCCGTACGCTCCGGCCGGTCGAGCGAGACGATCTCCGAGGCGCCCTGGCTCTCGACGCTGGCGCTCAGCGTCTCGGTCGAGGCCTCGGTCATGGCCTGGCGCAGCCGGGCCATCGATACGTAGCGCGGCGGCGCGCTCGCCGACTGGATCCCGACCACCGCAGGGAGTTGCAGCCCGATGACCGCGAGGCGGCCGCCGGCGTACTCCTGCACGACACGGGCCGTGCCGTCCGTGACCGTCGTCCCGACGACGACGTTGGCCTGCGGCCAGCCCAGTGTCGCGGCCACGTATGGCGCCGTCTGGCCGAACACGTCGTACGGTGTCTGCACGCCGGTCAGGACGAGGTCGGGCGAGAGCTCACGGAGAGCCCCCGCGATCGCGAGCGCCGCGGCGTGGGTGTCGTACGGGTCGAGCTCGCCCGCGTCGACGATCACGACGCGGTCGGCGCCGCGGGCGTACGCGACGCGGAGAGCCTGCTCGGCTCCCTCGGCCTGCAGCGCGACGGCCGTGACCGTCGCACCGGTTGCCTCCTTGATCAGCACGGCCTCCTCGAGCGCCTGGTCATCGAACTCGCTGACGACCATGTCGACGATCTCGCGATCGATGTCGGTCCCGCTGTCATCGATCTCGAGCTCGTCGCCGGCGCTCGGCGCGAGCCGCATCACAACGGCGATGTTCATCGCAGCATCACTCCAAACCTGTGCATCGAGGGCTCCTCCCGGGTTGCTGTGTTCCGTCAGCGCCGGTCCCAGGCGCTCGACCCGCGACCTTATGCCGATCGCGATCGTCTGCCGTCCGTGCGGGGTGCCCGCGTGCGTCAGTAGTTAACACGGCGTCGGCTCTCGGCCTGATGGGGATGGCAGCGGACCGGGGCGGTGCGAGCCTCGAGGTTCGTCCAGTCTCGAGGAGAACAAGGAGAGGTCCGATGGCCAACGAGCTGACCGCCGACACGCTCAAGGTCGCGATCAAGTCGATCGACGAGTTCGCGAGCCGGGAGCTTCCGGACTCTCTGCTGATCGATCTCGACGAGCGCGACGAGTTTCCCGCCGAGCTGGTTCACCGGATGTCGGGCGATGAGCTCGGCATCCAGCTGCTGTTCGTGCCCTTCGAGTACGGCGGCATGGGTGGCGGCGCGTTCGATGTGTACCGGGTCTGTGAGCGGATGGCGGCCATCGACCTCGGCCTCGCCACCTCGGAGCTGGCGACGTTCCTGGGCAGCGATCCGATCCGCGTTGGCGGCACCGAGGAGCAGAAGCGCACGTACATGGGGCGGATCGCAAAGGACGGAGCGATGTTCGCCTACGGCGCGACCGAGCCGGAGGCCGGCAGCGACCTCGGGGCGCTGAAGACGACGGCCGAGCCGGTGGGCGACAACGGCACTGTGACCGGGTACCGGATCTCGGGCGCCAAGCAGTGGATCAGCAACGGCGGCGTGGCCGACCTGTACACGGTGCTCGCGATGGCGCCCGGGGGCCCGAGCTGGTTCGTGGTCGAGGCCGGGGCTGACGGGTTCACCCACGGCAAGCCCGAGGACAAGCACGGGATCCGGCTATCGAACACGTCTGCGCTGTTCCTGGACAAGGTCTATGTCGACGCTGACAGGCTGATCGGGGGAGTCGAGGGCCAGGGGCTGGTCCAGGCCCAGCAGGTGTTCGGCTACACGCGCCTGATGGTGGCCGCGTTCGGCCTCGGGGCCGGTTGGTCGGCGCTCGACCGGGCAATCCCGTACTCGCGTAAGCGGATCCAGGCGGGCGGGCCGCTGAGCGAGAAGACCGGCTACACGTACAAGTTGATCGTCCCGCACGCGGTCGCGCTCGAGGCCTCACGGGCGGCGATCGAGGAGACAGCGGAGCGGATCGATGCCGGTGAGGGCTCGCTCAACGTCGAGGGCGCGGTGGCCAAGTACCTGGCCACCGAGGCGGGCGACGCAGCCGCCGACGCTGCGATCCAGGCCCACGGCGGCTACGGCTACACGCACGACTACATGGTCGAGAAGATCAAGCGGGACGTGCGGATCACCCGGATCTACGAGGGCACCTCAGAGATCATGGAGATCACCGTCGCGCGCGGTCGCTGGCAGGAGCATCTGAAGTCGGCCGGCAGCTATTACCACGACCGGGCCCACGAGCTCGAGGCGCTGCACGCCGAGAGCAGCGCCGTCGGGGCCGACGTGGCTGCGCTGGCCAACCACGCGCTGGCCGAGCTGCTCGAGCGTGCGCGCCAGCAGAAGCTGACCCGCAACCAGCACATCCTGATGCGGCTCGGCGCGCTGATCGCGCAGGTGGAGGGCGCGGGCGCGCTCGCCCGCCGCGCGCACCGCGCCGAGACCAAGCAGCTTCACGAGAAGGGCTCCAAGCGCCTGCGCGCGGGCGCGCTGGCGGCATGCAGTCGCGTCAACGCGCGCACCGTCGCGATGACGGTCGGGACCGAGGCGATCCGGTGGGTCGCCGGCGCCGACGGCGGCGAGCTCGACGGGCTCGAGCAGCGGATCGATCTCACCGCCATCCACCGCGCCCAGGGCGGGCTGATCGACGACCTCGCAACGGTCGCCGAGGCCGTGTACGGACGCATGAGGCCGTGACGGGATGACAAGACCACGAGATATGAGAGACGACGTGAAATGACCGATTCGCTCGATAACGCAGCCGCCATCGTCGGAGTGGGCGCGATCCTCCCGGGCGCGCCCGACGCAACCAGGTTCTGGCGCAACGTGCGCGAGGGCGTCTACTCGATCAGCGAGGTCGATCCCGCGCGCTGGGATCCGGCGCTGTACTACGACCCGGACCCGCACGCATCCGAGAAGACCTACTCCAAGATCGGCGGCTGGGTGCGCGAGTGGGAGTGGAACCCGCTCGGCTGGAAGCTGCCGATCCCGCCCAAGGTGGGCGAGGCGATGGACGATGGCCAAAAGTGGGCGGTCGCGTGCACGCGCATGGCTCTGATGGATGCCGGCTGGCCGGATCGTCCGCTCGACCTAGACCGGACCGCGGTGATCATCGGCAGCGCCCTCGGCGGCGAGAAGCACTACCTGACAACTCTGCGCATCATGTTCCCCGAGCTCGCGCGCGAGCTCGAGGGAACCGAGAGCTTCGCGGCGCTTCCGGCCGAGGTGCGCGAGAGTATCGAGCGCGAGCTGCGCGTCAGCTTCGAGGCCTGGCTCCCGGGAGTCACCGAGGACACCATGCCCGGCGAGCTCAGCAACTGCATCGCCGGCCGGATCGCCAACCTGTTCAATCTTCGCGGGCCGAGCTTCACCACCGATGCCGCGTGCGCGTCGGCGCTGGCGGCGATGGACGCAACCGTCGACGGCCTGCTTGCGCACGAATTCGACGTTGCGGTCACCGGCGGGGTGGATCGCAACATGGGCGCAAACGCGTTCGTGAAGTTCTGCGCGATCGGCGCCCTATCAGCGACCGGCACGCGCTCGTATTCAGACGGCGCCGATGGATTCGTGATGGGCGAGGGCGCTGCGCTGTTCGTCGTCAAGCGGCTCGCCGACGCGATTCGCGATGGCGATCGGGTCTACGCTGTGGTTCGGGGCGTCGGCGGCTCAAGCGACGGCAAGGGCAAGGGCATCACCGCCCCCAACCCGATCGGCCAGCGCTTCGCGGTCGAGCGGGCATGGAAGAACGCCGGGATGTCTCCCGCGGAGTGCACGCTGCTGGAAGGCCACGGCACCTCCACGCGCGTGGGTGACGCGGTCGAGCTCAGCGCGCTGACGGAGGCGTTCGCGGGCGCGAATCTGCCGGTTGGATCGGTCGCGCTCGGGTCCGTTAAGTCGAACATCGGCCACCTCAAGGCGGCGGCGGGTGCGGCAGGCATGCTCAAGGCCGCGCTCGCGCTGCACGACAAGGTGCTGCCGCCCAGCATCAACTTCGAGCGGCCCAACCCCAATGTCGACTGGAGCGTGTCTCCCTTCGCTGTGAACACCGAGCTGCGCGACTGGGAGATTGCGGCAGACCGCACCCGCGTGGCTGGCGTCAGCGCCTTCGGCTTCGGGGGAACCAACTTCCACATCGTGATGGAGGAGCATGTTCCGGGGCGCAACGGCAACGGCCACCGCGCTTCGATTGCCGTCCCCGCGCAGGTGCCGGCGGCGCCGGCCCTGACCTCGGTCGCATCCGAGTCCGCCAAGCCGCCGGTGCGCGGCGCGCTCGTGCTCGGTGCCCCCGGTGAGGAGTCGCTGGCCAACGAGCTCCGCACGGCGCTGGCCGAGGCGCGCCAGGGGCGCCATCTCGAGCCGCTCGCCCCGAGCCAGGAGACGCTGCGCAGTCCCGAGCGGATCGCGATCGATTACGCCGACGGCAACGAACTGATCGCCAAGGCGGAGCTGGCGCTGCGCGTGATGCACTCGGGCAATGCGGCGGCCTGGCCGGCGCTGCGAGGTCGTGGCATCTACCGCGGCAGCGGCAGCCCGGGCAAGGTCGCTTTCCTGTACACCGGCCAGGGGTCGCAGTACGCGAACATGCTCGCCGACCTGCGCGGTCGCGAGCCGTCCGTCAGCGCGACGTTCGACGAGGCGGACAGGATCATGTCGCCGCTGCTCGAGGGACGCCGACTGTCGGACATCATCTTCGTCGATCCCGAGGACCAGGCCGCGGTCGCGCGGGCCGAGGAGGAGCTGCGCCGCACAGAGATCACGCAACCGGCCGTGATCTCGGCCGACATCGCGCTCACCCGCCTGCTCGCCGGATACGGGGTCGCGCCAGACATGGTGATGGGCCACTCGGTGGGCGAGTACGCCGCGCTTGTCGCGGCCGGAGCGCTGTCGTTCGAGGACTCGCTCGAGGCGGTCAGCGCCCGCGGGCGCGAGATGGCACACCTGTCGATGGACGATCAGGGTGCGATGGCGGCCGCGATCGCACCGCTGGCCGAGGTGGAGGAGATCGTGGCCGGGATTGACGGCTACGTCGTGTTGGCCAACATCAACTCGACCCACCAGGTTGTGATCGGCGGCGCGACCGAGTCGGTCGGCCACGCGGTCAGTGCCCTGCAGGAACGCGGCCACACGGCGATCCCGCTGCCGGTCAGCCACGCCTTCCACACCGAGATCGTCGCTCCGGCCAGTGGGCCGCTCCGGGCGATGCTGGAGCGTCTCGGCCTGCGCCCGCCGAAGCTGCCGGTCGTGGCCAACGTCGACGGGGAGTTCTACCCGTCCGGCGCCGGCGTGGTGGAGCAGATGCTCGACATGCTCTCGCGCCAGGTCGCCTCGCCGGTCCAGTTCGTGAAGGGCCTACGGACGCTGTACGACGCGGGCGCGCGCGTGTTCGTCGAGGTCGGCCCCAAGCACGCCCTCCAGGGGTTCGCGTCCGACGTCCTCGGCGACAACGCTGTCATGAGCCTGAGCACCAACCACCCCAAGCAGGGAGACGTCGCGACCTTCAACAGCGCGCTTTGCGGGCTGTGGGCCGCCGGCCTCGGCGCCGGCCGCGAACCGGTGGCGCGCGAGGCGGCGGTGCTCGAGGCGGGAGCCACGGCACGGCCGTCGGAGCGGAGCGCCCGCGAGGCGCAGGCCCGTCGTGCGCCGGAGCCGGCTCCGAGCGCGGTGGCCGAGCCGCCAGCCGGGGACGAGCCGGTGGTTATCACCGGCGCGGCGCTCGGGCTCCCGGGCGCCGAGCGCCTGTTCGACGACGAGAACATCGGTCGGCTGCTGCGCGGCGAGCAGGGGATCGACGTGATCCCCGGCCGGCTGCGCCACGAGATGCTCGACCATCACGTCACGCGCCTGGTCAAGGGCGAGGACGGCGGCGCCACGTTCGAGACGATCGATCGCCTCGACGCGGTGATCAAGCTGGCGGCACGGGCCGGGTCGTTCGACCTAGGCGAATTTGGCGTCGACAGCGAGCGCCTGGCGGCGCTGGGCCGTGATACGCAGCTGGCGATCGCCGCCGGGATCGACGCGCTGCGCGACGCGGGGATCCCGCTCGTCCTGCGCTACAAGACGACGACCAAGGGCACGAAGCTCCCGGATCGCTGGTCGCTGCCGGATGACCTGCGCGACGACACGGGCGTGATCTTCGCCTCGGCCTTCCCAGGCCTGGAGGAGATGGCCGACGAGGTGCAACGGTTCACGACCGATCGCATGCGCCGCGAGCGGCTGGCTGCGCTGCAATCGCTGCGGGCCCGGATGCTAGACCACGACGGGACCGACCAGATCGTGCTCGCCGAGGTCGACCGCCGGATCCACGACCTCGAGGCGCAGCTCGAGCGCGAGGCGTACACCTTCGATCGCCGCTTCCTCTTCCGGATCCTGTCGATGGGGCATTCGCAGATGGCCGAGCTGATCGGCGCCCGGGGGCCGAACACCCAGATCAACTCGGCCTGCGCCAGCACGACCCTCGCGGTCGCACTGGCCGAGGACTGGATCCGCGCCGGTCGCTGCCGGCGCGTCGTGATCGTCGCCGCCGACGACGCGACCTCGGACACGATGTTGGGCTGGATCGGGTCTGGCTTCCTGGCCTCCGGCGCGGCCGCGACAGACGAGGTCGTGGAGGACGCGGCGCTGCCGTTCGACGCGAAGCGCCACGGTCTGATCATCGGGATGGGGGCGGCCGGCCTCGTGGTCGAGAGCGCCGCGGCGGCGCGCGAGCGCGCGATGACGCCGATCTGCGAGGTGCTCGGCTCGGTGTCCTTGAACTCCGCCTTCCACGGCACCCGCCTTGACGTCGAGCACATCAGCGGCGTGATGGAGAAGCTGGTGGCGCAGGGCGAGAAGCGCGGGCTGCGCCGCGAGGAGATCGCGAGCGAGACCGTATTCATCTCGCACGAGACGTACACGCCGGCTCGCGGCGGCAGCGCCGCGGCGGAGATCCACGCCCTGCGCCAAGTGTTCGGCGATCAGGCCGAGCGGATCGTGATCGCCAACACGAAGGGATTCACCGGACATCCGATGGGCGTCGGCCTCGAGGACGTGATGGCGGTCAAGGCGCTCGAGACCGGAATCGTCCCGCCGGTGCCGAACTTCCGCGATCCCGACCCCGAGCTCGGGATCCTCAACCTGAGCCAGGGCGGCGCCTATCCGGTGCGATACGCGCTGCGGCTCGCGGCCGGCTTCGGATCGCAGATCGCGATGCTGCTGCTGCGCTGGACGCCGGTGGCCGACGGTCGTCGGCGCGCGCTGGACGAGCTCGGCCATGAGTACCGGATCGCCGATCGCGCGGGGTGGAACGCTTGGCTGCGGCGGGTCAGCGGCGTCGAGGATCCCCAGCTCGAGGTGGTGCACCACAGGCTACGGGTGGTGGATGACGGGGCCGCGGCGCGTAAGGCGGTGCCGGTGGCGGGCCTGCCGGTGGCGGTGCCTGCGCCTGAGCCGACCCCGCCGGTGGCGGTGACCGCGCCTGAGCCGGCCCCCCCGGCGCCGGTCGCCTCGGAGCCTGAGCCGGCCCCGGTCACGCCCGCGGCGGTCGCGGCGCCGACGGACGATGTTGAGGCGCGTGTGCTGGCGGTGGTGGCTGAGCAGACGGGTTATCCGACCGATCTTCTTGACATGGATCTCGATCTTGAGGCGGATCTGGGGATTGACACGGTCAAGCAGGCGGAGGTGTTCGCGTCGATCCGTGAGACGTACGGGATCGAGCGCGATGATGCGTTGAAGCTGCGGGATTATCCGACGCTGAATCATGTCGTCGGGTTCGTGCGCGAGCGGGCGGACCTGGGCGCCCCGGCCGCAACCCCGGTTGCTACCCCGGCGCCGGTCGCCTCGGAGCCTGAGCCGGCCCCGGTCACGCCCGCGGCGGTCGCGGCGCCGACGGACGATGTTGAGGCGCGTGTGCTGGCGGTGGTGGCTGAGCAGACGGGTTATCCGACCGATCTTCTTGACATGGATCTCGATCTTGAGGCGGATCTGGGGATTGACACGGTCAAGCAGGCGGAGGTGTTCGCGTCGATCCGTGAGACGTACGGGATCGAGCGCGATGATGCGTTGAAGCTGCGGGATTATCCGACGCTGAATCATGTCGTCGGGTTCGTGCGCGAGCGGGCGGACCTGGGCGCCCCGGCCGCAACCCCGGTTGCTACCCCGGCGCCGGTCGCCTCGGAGCCTGAGCCGGCCCCGGTCACGCCCGCGCCTGCGGTCTCAGCCCCCACGGACGATGTTGAGGCGCGTGTGCTGGCGGTGGTGGCTGAGCAGACGGGTTATCCGACCGATCTTCTTGACATGGATCTCGATCTTGAGGCGGATCTGGGGATTGACACGGTCAAGCAGGCGGAGGTGTTCGCGTCGATCCGTGAGACGTACGGGATCGAGCGCGATGATGCGTTGAAGCTGCGGGATTATCCGACGCTGAATCATGTCGTCGGGTTCGTGCGCGAGCGGGCGGACCTGGGCGCCCCGGCCCCCGGTTGCAACCCCGGCGCCGGTCGCCTCGGAGCCTGAGCCGGCCCCGGTCACGCCCGCGGCGGTCGCGGCGCCGACGGACGATGTTGAGGCGCGTGTGCTGGCGGTGGTGGCTGAGCAGACGGGTTATCCGACCGATCTTCTTGACATGGATCTCGATCTTGAGGCGGATCTGGGGATTGACACGGTCAAGCAGGCGGAGGTGTTCGCGTCGATCCGTGAGACGTACGGGATCGAGCGCGATGATGCGTTGAAGCTGCGGGATTATCCGACGCTGAATCATGTCGTCGGGTTCGTGCGCGAGCGGGCCGGGGCGGCGACCGCACCCGAGACCGCGCCCGAACCCGAGACCCCGTCCGCAGCCGAGTCCGAGACACGGGCCGGTGCCCCCGAAGCCGCCCCCCTCGCGGCCGCAGACGCCGATGCCTTCCCGCGCCGGGTGCCGGTCCCCGTGCTGCGCCCGCCACTCAGCTGCTGCCTGGCGACCGGGGTCACGCTCGGCGAGAGCAGCCGCGTGGTCGTGATGCCCGACACCGGCGGCGTCGCGAAAGCGATCACCAAGAACCTCGCGGGCCAAGGGGCCACGGTGCTCACGCTCGATCGCGGCGCCGATGTGGAGGCAATCGAGAAGCAGTTCGAGACGTGGCTCGCGGAGGGCCCGATCGACGGCGTGTTCTGGCTCCCGGCGCTCGACGTCGAGGCACCCGAGCTGGACGCCGAGGCCAGGCGCGAGGCGCTCCATGTCCGGGTCAAGCTGCTCGCGGCGGCGATGCGCGTGCTCGGCCCCGGGGCATTTCTCCTCAGTGGGACGCGTCTCGGCGGTCGTCACGGCTACGAGGCCGACGGCGCCGGCAGCGTCCTGGGTGGCGCTGTCACCGGCTTCACCAAGGCGCTCGCGCGCGAGCGCGCCGACGCGGTGATCAAGGCGGTCGACTTCGAGACCAAGACCACCCCGGCGAGCACCGCGAGCACGCTGCTCGAGGAGACGCTGCGCGACCCGGGCGCGGTCGAGATCGGCTATGCCGAGGACCTGCGCTGGTCGGTGGGCACGATCGAGGTCCCCGCCGTCCACGACGAGGCCCGCGAGCTCACGGCCGAGACGGTGTTCATGCTCACCGGCGCCGCCGGGAGCATCGTCTCGGCGATCACCGCCGACCTGGCGGCGGCCGCAGGCGGAGGCACGTTCCACCTCCTTGACCTCGTCGGCGCTCCGGACCCGTCCGATCCCGACCTGGCCAAGTTCAGCGCCGACCGCGACGCGCTCATGCGCGAACTCGCCGATCGCATCCGTGCGCGCGGCGAGCGCCCGACCCCGAAGCTGGTCGAGCGCGAGCTGGCCGGGATCGAGCGCGCCCGTGCCGCTCTCGACGCAATCGAGGCGATCGAGCGCGCCGGCGGCAGCGCCCACTGGCACCAGCTCGACCTGACCGACCCCGACCAGGTCGCCGCGGCGGTTACGGACGCCGTGGCGCAGGCAGGGCGGATCGACGTGCTCATGCACTGCGCGGGCATCGAGATCAGCCACCTGCTCCCCGACAAGCCCCAGCGCGAGTACGACCTCGTGTTCGACGTCAAGGCACACGGATGGCTCAACCTGCTGAGTGCGCTGGCCCAGGCGGGCGCCACGCCGGCGAGCGCAGTCGTGTTCAGCTCGATCGCCGGACGGTTCGGCAACGGCGGCCAGACCGACTACTCGGCCGCCAACGACCTGCTGTGCAAGAGCATCTCGAACCTCCGCCGTTCGGGCCAGACGCGCGGCATCGCGATCGACTGGACCGCGTGGGCGGAGATCGGCATGGCGGCGCGCGGCTCGGTCCCCACGGTGATGAAAGCCGCCGGCATCGACATGCTCCCGCCCTCGGTCGGCGTGCCCGCCGTCCACCGCGAGCTGACCGCCGGCGGCGACGGCCGTGAGGTCGTGGTCGCCGGGGCGCTCGGCGTCATGCTCGAGGAGCGCCACCCGACCGGCGGTATCGACGCCGAGGTGGCGACCGCGGCCCTGGGCGAGCGAGGCGGCCCGATGTTCGGGCGGATCGAGTCGTTCTCGGCCGACGGGACGCTGAGCGTCCTCACCGAGCTGGACCCGCACCGCCAGGCCTTCCTCGATGATCATCGGATCGACGGCACCGCCGTGCTCCCTGGCGTGATGGGAATGGAAGGCTTCGCTGAGACGGCGAGCGTGCTCCTGCCGGGGTTCAAGGCGATCGAGCTCGAGGACGTGGAGCTGCTCGCGCCGTTCAAGTTCTACCGCGACGAACCGCGCACGGTGATCCTCCACGCGCGGCTGCGTGACGGTGGCGACGGCATGGTGGTGGCCGAGTGCGAGCTGCTCGGGCGCCGGACGCTGCGCGGGAAGGGCGAGCAGACGACGCGGCACTTCGTCGGCCGGGCCCGTCTGGCCCGCAAGTCACCGGCCGCTCCCAAGGCATCCGCAGCGCCGCCCGAGGGCGTGGACGGCCAGGACGGCGTCGGCCACGACGCCGTGTACGGCATCTACTTCCACGGACCCGCCTACCAGGTGCTCGAACGGGCATGGCGCGCGAACGGTGATGTGGTCGGTCGCCTGGCAACCGCGCTGCCGGCCAACCACGACCCCGCGAGCAGTCCCACCGAGATCTCGCCGCGCCTGATCGAGCTGTGCTTCCAGACCGCGGGCGTGTGGGAGCTCGGTACCGCCGGCCGGATGGCTCTCCCGACGCACATCGACCGCGTGGTCCGCTACGCCCCGAGCAAGAAGGCGGGACCGCTGTGGGCCGTCGTCCACCCGCATAAGGGCGGGATCGACGCCGAGGTCGTGGACGAGACTGGCCGAGTGAGGGTGCGCCTCGAGGGCTACCGCACGATCGAGCTGCCCGCCGACATGGCGGCGAGCGCGCTGGCCCCGATCCGCAGTGCGATGGAGCACTCGGACTGATGGTCGGTCAGTTCTCCCGCGTGGCGATCGTCAATCGCGGTGAGCCCGCCATGCGGGTCATCCATGCCGTGCGCGAGCTGAATCAGCAGAACGAGACGGACATCCGGCTGATCGCCCTCTACACGGAGTCCGAGCGCGACGCGATGTTCGTGCGCAACGCCGACGAGGCGATCTGCATCGGGCCGAGCATGGTCACCGACCCCAGCGGCGCGCGTCGCAACGGCTACCTCGAGGAGGACGCGCTCGAGGTCGCGCTGCGCCGGGTCCGCGCCGACGCTGCCTGGGTCGGGTGGGGTTTCGTGGCCGAGCGCCCCGAATTCGCTGAGCTCTGCGAGCGCATGGGAATCGTCTTTATCGGCCCAGACGCGCGGGTGATGCGCCTGCTCGGCGACAAAATCGCTGCCAAGCAGCTTGCCGAGGCCTCCGGTGTCCCGGTGGCGCCGTGGAGCGGTGGGCCGGTGCACAGCGCCGACGAGGCGCTTCGCCACGCAGAGCGGATCGGCTTTCCCCTGATGATCAAGGCGGCGGCCGGCGGCGGCGGGCGCGGGATCCGCCGGGTCGAGACCGCCGCCGAGATCCCGGCCGCGTTCGCGAGCGCCGCCGCGGAGGCGAGCCAGGCCTTCGGCGACGGAACGCTGCTGCTCGAGCGCCTGGTCTCGAGGGCCCGTCACGTCGAGGTTCAGATCGTCGCCGACGGCGTCGGCGGCGTGTGGGCGCTCGGGGTCCGCGACTGCTCGTATCAGCGGCGCAACCAGAAGGTCGTGGAGGAGTCGGCAAGTCCGGCCCTTTCCGCGGTCCAGGAGCGCGAGTTGATGGAGGCGGCGCGGCGAATGGTGCTCAATGCCGGCTACCGCAATGCCGCCACCGTCGAATTCCTCTATGAGCCGTTCGAGCAGCGCTTCTCGTTCATGGAGGTCAACGCGCGCCTGCAGGTCGAGCATCCGGTCACCGAGGCCGTCACCGGGGTCGATCTGGTCAAGCTGCAGCTCCATGTCGCGGCGGGTGGAACCCTCGAGGGCGAGCCGCCGGTCCCGGTCGGCCACGCGATCGAGGCGCGCCTGAACGCGGAGGATCCGGCGCTCGGATTCGCGCCCGCGCCCGGGCGGCTGGAGATGCTCCGCCTGCCCACCGGTCCCGGTCTGCGGGTCGACACCGGGGTGGCCGAGGGCGACGTGATCCCCGAGGAGTTCGACTCGATGATCGGCAAGGTGATCGCCTGGGGCCGTGACCGCGACGAGGCGCTGGCCCGGTTGCGCCGCGCGCTCGCCGAGACGGTCGTGGTCGTCGAAGGAGGCACGACGAACCAGGGGTTCCTGCTCGAGCTTCTCTCCCGGCCCGAGGTGCGCGCCGGCGAGGTCGACACCTCGCTGCTCGACCGCCTGTCCCTGAGCGGCACCACGACCGCCCACCGCCACGGCGACATCGCCTTGTTGCAGGCCGCCGTCGAGCTCGCCGATGAGGACCTGGCCGACGATCGCGCGCGCTTCTACGCCTTTGCCCGCCGGGGCCGGCCGCAGGCGGCGACCGAGCTCTCGCGCCGCTATGAGCTCAGCTACCGCGGGCAGTCCTACCGTGTCGCGGTCCGGCAGGTGGCCCCGGATCGCTACCGCGTGACCACGGACGGTCAGGCCGTTGACCTGCAGACGCGGCGGCTCGGTAGACACGAGCGTCGGCTGCGGCTGGAGGATCGGTCCTATCGGACGCTGACATCGCACCAGGGGGAGGACCTGCTGGTGGAGGTCGACGGGCTTCCGCACCGCATCTCCCGTGACGACGGCGGCATCATCCGCAACCTCTCCCCGGCCGTGGTGGTGTCGATTGCGGTGAGCGTCGGGGACGTCGTGGAGGAGGGCGATGTGGTCGCCGTGGTCGAGGCGATGAAGATGGAGTCCTCGCTGACCTCGCCGGTGCGCGGACGGGTCAAGGACGTGTTCGTGGGCGAGAACGTGCACGTGTCGGCGCAGGCGCCGCTACTCGCGCTCGAGCCGATGGAGAGTGACGCCGAGCGCTCCACGGACGAGCGCCTCTCGTTCTCCGCCGTCGAGCGGCACCCGGCCGATCAGAGCCCCACCGAGCGCTGCCACGAGCTGCTGGACGGGCTCGAATGGCTCGTGCTCGGCTATGACATCGCCGAGGGGGAGGTCGAGGCGACGCTGGCCGAACTGCACGACGAGCACCTCGAGCACCTGACCAGCGACCCGGATCTGATCGCCCAGGAGAACCGCCTGCTGGGAATGTTCGCCGACCTGAGGGCCGTGTCTCGCCCGGAGCTGCGCGGCGACGAATCCGATGCGGAGATGCTCCAGAGTCCGCAGGAGGACCTCCACGCCTGGCTGCGCTCACTCGACGCCGAGGCCGAGGGGCTGCCCGAGCGATTCACCTTGCAGCTGCGGCGGGCGCTCTCCCATTACGGGATCGACGAGCTCGAGCGGACGCCCGCACTCGAGGAGTGCTGCCACCGCCTGTTCATCTCCCAGCAGCGGCCGCGCTCGGCGCGCTCGGCGATCACCGCCATCCTCGATCGGCGCCTCGAGCAGGCGGACGAGCTCACGGCCGCCGCGGGCGACGACTTCCGCGACGCGCTCGATCGGCTCGTGGTCGTGCTCGAGGGCCGCGACCCGGTCGTTGCCGACCTCGCTCGCGAGGTTCGCTACCGCTACTTCGACGAACCCGTGATCACGGCCGCGCGCGACCGCGTGTACGCCGAGATGAGCCTCCGCATCGCCGCGCTGGCCCGCGATCTGGCCCCGAGCGAGCGCGAGGACGTGATGAGCTCGATCGTGCAATGTCCGCGTCCGCTCGGGACGTTCCTCACGACCGCGATGCACGCGGCCGCGCCGCGCACCCGCGCGCAGCTCGTCGAGGCGATGGCCCGGCGCTACTACCGGATCCGCTCGTTGCGCGGATTCGAGCCGCTCGAGCTCGACGGGATCCCGGCGATCGCCGGCCACTACGAGTTCGAGAACACCCCGCGCCGGATCGTGGCCGCCTACGTCGATCTCGATGACGTGAGCCGAGTCGCCGAGGCATTCGGCCGCTGGTCGGCCGAGTTGCCCGACGGCGAGCTCGCAGTCCTCGACCTGTATGCCGATCATCCCGACCCGGCCACCCCGAGCGGCGCGCTCCTCGAGCAGATGACCGACGCCCTGGCGCAGGTTCCGCCGACACGCGCACTTCACCGGATCGTGATCGCCGTGGCCGAGCCGCGCCGAGGCCGCGGGATGGCGGCGATCGATCTGTTCACGTTCAGGCCCGGCGACGACGGCAGGCTGGCCGAGGACCGGATCGTGCGCGGGCTGCACCCGATGATGGGCCACCGGCTTCAGCTCTGGCGCTTCAGCGAATTCGAGCTCGAACGGCTCCCCTCGTCCGAGGACGTCTACGTGTTCCGCGGCACCGCGCGGGCCAACGCCAAGGATGAGCGGCTGTTCGCGCTCGCCGAGGTGCGCGACCTGACGCCGGTTCTGGCCGAGGACGGGACGCACGTCGCGCTGCCCGAGGCCGAGCGGGTCCTTGTCCAGGTGCTCGAGACGATCCGTGAGTTCCAGGCCCGCCGGCCGCTGCACCGGCGCCTGGTGTGGAACCGAGTGATGCTGCACGTGTGGCCGGTGATCCACCTCGACCTCGACGTGCTGCGCAACCTGGTCGCGCGCCTGGCGCCGTCGACCGCCGGGCTCGGCCTCGAGATGCTGTGCGTCCACGGCCGCGTGGCGGAGGCGGGCGGGGTGCGCCGACGGCTGCTGCGCTTCTTCGCCACCGGGTACGACGTGGCGCTCGAGATCGACGACCCGCCCAGGCAGCCGCTGCAGCCGCTCGACGAGGGCGCGCGGCGGATCATCTCGGCGCGCCGTCGCGGGACGGTGCATCCGGCCGAGATCGTGCGTCTCGTCGCCCCGCTGTACGCCGCCGGGCGCCAGCCGCCCGGTGAATTCGTCGAGCACGACCTCGATGACGAGGGCCGGCTCGTCCCGGTCCAGCGGCCACCCGCCAGCAACTCCAGCGGCATCGTCGTCGGCCTGATCCGCAACTGCACCGAGCGCTACCCGGAGGGGATGCTGCGCGTGATCCTGCTCGGCGATCCGACCCGGGCGCTGGGCTCGCTGGCCGAGCCGGAGTGCCTCCGGATCATGGCGGCGATCGACATGGCCGAAGAGCTCGGGGTTCCGGTGGAGTGGTTCGCGCTCTCGGCCGGGGCGAAGATCGCGATGGACAGCGGCACCGAGACGATGGACTGGATCGCCGACGTGCTGCGGCGGATCGTCCACTTCACCCAGGGTGGAGGCGAGATGAACGTCGTCGTGGCGGGCATCAACGTCGGCGCGCAGCCGTACTGGAACGCCGAGGCGACGATGCTGATGCACACCCGCGGCGCGCTGATCATGACCCCCCAGAGCGCGATGGTGCTGACCGGCAAGCAGGCGCTCGACTACTCGGGTGGGGTCTCGGCCGAGGACAACTTCGGGATCGGCGGCTACGAGCGGATCATGGGTCCGAACGGCGAGGCGCAGTACTGGGCACCCGACCTCGCCGGCGCCTGCCACATCCTGCTCTCCTACTACGAGCACACCTACGTGGCCCCGGGTGAGCGCTTCCCGCGTCCCGCCCTCAGCACCGACCCGGTCGAGCGCGACATCCGCGCGGCGCCGCACGTCGTGCCTGGCTCGACCCTGACGAGCGTGGGGGAGGTGTTCTCCGACGCCACCAACCCCGGCCGCAAGCAGCCGTTCGACATCCGCTCGGTGATGCGCGCGGTGATCGATGCCGACCATCCGCCACTCGAGCGCTGGGCCAAGATGCGCGCGGCCGAGATCGGCGTCGTGTGGGACGCGCACCTCGGCGGCCAGCCCGTGTGCCTGATCGGGATCGAGTCCCACCCGCTGGCGCGGCACGGCTCGATCCCGGCCGACGGTCCCGAGCAGTGGACCTCTGGAACGCTGTTCCCCCGCTCGGCGAAGAAGATCGCCCGGGCGATCAACTCCTCGGCCGGCCGCCGACCGCTCGTGGTGCTGGCAAATTTGGCCGGGTTCGACGGCTCACCGGAGTCGATGCGCGAGTGGCAGCTCGAGTTCGGCGCGGAGATAGGGCGGGCGATTGTGAACTTCGACGGTCCGATCGTGTTCTGCGTGGTCTCGCGCTATCACGGCGGCGCGTTCGTCGTCTTCTCTGGCAAGCTCAACCCGAACCTGGAGACGGTGGCCCTGGACGGCGCGCGCGCCTCGGTGATCGGGGGCGCCCCGGCCGCGGCCGTCGTGTTCGCGCGCGAGGTCGAGCAGGCGGCCGCCGCCGACGAGCGGATCGTCGCCATCGACGCGCGCATCGAGCAGGCCGACGTGCCCGAGCGCCAGCGCCTGCGCACCGAGCGCACGGCGCTGTGGGGTGGGGTTCTGGCCCAGCACCGGCGCGAGTTCGCCGATCGCTTCGACCAGACGCACAGCATCGAGCGGGCAGTGGAGGTTGGCTCGGTCGACACGATCGTCGCGCCTTCCGGGCTGCGCGCGTTCCTGATCGATGCTGTCGAGCGAGGGATCCAGCGAACCGTCGCACCGACCACGGGGCCGGCCAATGGGCACGATCGGGTGGCTGAGCCGACAGCTCACTGAGGTTCCGCCCGGGGACGGGTGGCTCAGCGCGGCCGAACGCCGCGCGTTCTCCCGCTTCTCGATGGCGCCTCGGCGGTCGTCGTGGCGGCTCGGCCGCTGGACGGCGAAGAGCGCGGTGAGCGAGTGGCTCTCGCTCGCGCCGGAAACCGTTGAGGTGCTCGCGGCCGCGGACGGCGCGCCCGAGGCGTGGCTGGACGGCGAGCAGCTTCCAGTGTCGGTATCGCTCAGCCACCGCGGCGCCCGGGCTATCGCGGCCGTTGCGAGCCGGCCGTCGGTGGCGGGCTGTGACATCGAGCTGATCGAGCCGCGCAGCCGGGCCTTCGTGCGCGATTGGCTGGCACCCTCCGAGCAGCGCCTTGTGTTCGCGCGCTCGGAGTTGGACCGGGCGCTGGTGGCCAACCTGATCTGGAGCGCAAAGGAGGCGGCGAGCAAGGTCCGCCGCGAGGGCCTGCGCCTCGACGTCCGCAACGCGGTCGTCTCAGGCGACCTGGGCCCGGACAGCGACATCGGCTGGCGGCAGCTGCAGGTCGACTGGGGCGATCTCGACGAGCCCATCCATGGCTGGTGGCTCAGCGACGCCGGTTCGGTGATCACGCTGGCGGCCACGGCAGCACGGTCCCGTCCTGTCATCCTGCGCGGGTGACACGGATCGAGCTGCCCGACCAGGACATCGTCGGCATCCGCGCGGCCAACCCCGGGCCGTTCACGCTGACCGGGACGAACTCGTGGGTCGTGGGGCGCGACCCCGCGTGGCTGGTCGACCCCGGTCCTGCGCTACCCGAGCATGTGGCGGCGCTCATCGAGGAGGTGCAACGGCGCGGCGGGCTGGCCGGAGTCGCGCTGACCCATGACCATGCCGACCACTCGGAGGCCGTGCCGGCGATCCGCGAGCGCTTCCCCGACGCGGCGCTGGCGGGGGCCCGGGGACCGGTCGACCAGCGGCTGGCCGATGGCGGCGGGTTCGGTCCGATGTCCGCCGTCGCCACCCCCGGGCACGCGCCCGACCACCTCGCCTACATCGTCCGCCGCGTCGCGCTGAGCGGGGATTCGGTGCTGGGCGAGGGGAGCGTCTTCATCTTTCCCGACCCCGGTGCTCTGAGCGGCTACCTGAGGGGCCTCGAGCGACTCCAGGCCAGGGAGCTCGACCTGATCGCACCCGGGCACGGGCCCCTGGTCACCGACCCAGAGGCGAAGCTCGACCAGTACATCGCCCACCGGCTCGATCGCGAGCGCCGGCTCGTGGCCGCGCTCGCCGAGGGGCGCCGCACCGTCGACGACCTCCTCGACCAGGTCTGGGACGACGCCCCCGCCGTCCTCAGGCCGGCGGCCGCGGTCACGCTGGCCGCCCACCTCGACAAGCTCGAGGAGGAGGGCCGCCTGCCGGATGGCGTCGAGCGCCCCCGCGGCTGGGGCGGTCGAGAGCCCACGGCGTCTAGCGCGCCGCGACCAGGCGCCGGCGGGCCAGCTCCATCGCGGCCGTGAGCGGGGTCGCGTTCATCGCCTCGGCGTCGTCGAAGATCCGCCGCAGCGTGTCGACGATGCCGCGAACGCGCCGGCGTGCGGCCGCCGGGTGGTAGCCGCCGAGCTCGACGGCGATGTTGATGATCCCGCCCGCGTTGACGACGAAGTCGGGAGCCCAGAGGATGCCGCGCGCCGCGAGCAGGTCGGCGATCCGGTCGTCCGCGAGCTGGTTGTTGGCCGCGCCCGCGATGATCGGGCAGCGTAGTCGCGGGACTGAGTCGTCGTCGAGGAAGCCGCCGAGCGCGCACGGCACGAGCACGTCGACGTCGGCCACCAGCGCCTTCTCGGGCGTGGTCCAGCTCGCCCCGAGCGCGTCGGCCAGCGCTCGCTTGTCCCCGTCCACGTCGGCGAGGACGAGCGACGCCCCTGCCCGCGCACAGCCCTTGGCCACGCGCGAGCCGACATGTCCGAGGCCGATCACGCACAGCCTGCGCCCGCGCAGCGACTCGGATCCGAACACTCGCTCGCAGCAGGCCCGAATCGCCGACTCGACCCCGAGAGCGGTGAGAGGGCTGGGGTCGCCCGACCCGCCCCGGCCCCGAGAGAGCCCGGCGACGTGCCCGGTGCCGCTGGCGATGACCGCCATGTCGCGGGCCGAGGTCCCAACGTCCTCGGCGGTCATGTAGCGGCCGCCCAGCGACTCGACGGCGTCGGCGAAGTCGAGCAGCACGTCGCGGCGGCGGGCCCGAGACAGCGTTCCGGGCGCCATGATCACGCCCTTGCCTCCGCCCAGCGGGAGGTCCGCGACCGCGGCCTTGAACGTCATCGCGCGCGAGAGGCGCAGCGCATCGCGCAGGGCAGAGCGTGAGTCGTCGTAGCCCCACATGCGACAGCCGCCGAGCGAGGGGCCGCGGATCGTCGAGTGGATCGCGATGATCGTGTACAGGCTCGACCGGTGCCCGCGGCGAACGTGCACCTCCTCGTGGTCGAGTCTCTCGAGGTAGCGGTCGATGCTAGCCCGTGACCGGGGACCCGCTGGTGCCGGTCGAGCCGCCCGCTCCCGCGGTCGTTCCGACCGGCGGCGTTGAGCCGGATGTGGGGCCCGTCGATCCATCTGTTCCCGTCGGCGTGGTTGTTCCGGCGTCCGTGGGCGCGGTCCCGGTGCCCGAGTCCGGAGGCGTCGCGCCCGGGGTGGTGCCGTTCGTGGCAGTGCTGGGCGTCGTCGTGGCGCCGGGCAGCGTCCCGTCGCCGGGGAGCGAGCCGGTGCCGGTGGTCCCGGTCGGAGCGCCCGGCGTCCCGCTGACCGGCACCGGGCCGGTTGTTCCGGCGCTCGGGGTGCTCGGGGCCGAGCTCGAGGTCGGGGGAGTCAGGGGCTGCGCCTTGAAGACGACCGCCGAACGGTGCGATCGTGTCGTGCTCGCCGGCTCGGAGGCCAGGGACGAGCCCGAGGCGCTGGCCCGCGCCTCGGTCACCGGACTGGCCGCGTGCGTAACCGCCAGCCCGACCGATTGCGGGGCCCCGGCGGGTGTCGTGCCCGCCGCCGCCGGCGCGTGATGGGCGGCGCGGTCGGGGCTGCGCTGGGCGATCGTGTGCTGGATCTCGACCGCGCCTCCGGCGGTCACCACCGCCGCCGCGAGCAGCGTGGCCACGTGGCCGGCGCCGGTGGCCAGCGCACCGACCGACGCGGCCGTGCCCCCGGTCCCGGCCGCGGCGGCGCCACCGGCGGCGCCACCGCTGCCGCCAAAGCCGAAGCCACCGCCGCCGAAGCCGAGGAGCTTGGCGACCGCGGCAGCGGGCCCGACGGCTGGAACCAGTGCGGCGAGCTGCCGGCTGGTGCCGCGCAGCTCGGTGCGGAACTTGCTGCAGCCCGTGCAGTCGCGCAGGTGGCGGCGGGCCAGGCCGGTGGGCCGCACACCCCGGTCGTGCGCGCAGATCAGCTCCTCGCGGATCTCGGCGCACGAGGTGTCGCGCGCCTCGGCGGCGTGGGCCAGGCCCACCCGCGCGCGGACGAGCAGCGACTTGATCGCCGGGACCGACACGTCCATCGCTGCCGCGATGTCGTTGTAGGTCATGCCACCGAGCTCACGCATCAGCAGCGCGGCGCGCTGCTGCTCGGGGAGGCGGCGGACGTCCGCGATCAGTCGCCGCAGCGACTCGCGCTGCTCGGCCTCGGCAATCGGGTCGATCGACGGCGCCTGGACCAGATCGAGCACCTCGGGCGCGGGTGGCTCGGGCCGCCGCAGCTCGTCGATGCAGCGGTTGTGCGCCACCCGATAGAGCCAGGCCCGCAGCGCGAGCGACCGGTCATTCGCGCGCAGGCCTCCGTAGGCGCGCACGAACACGTCCTGCAGCGCGTCCTCGGCGTCCTGGCGGGACCCGGGGAGCATCTGGCGCGTGTAGGCGAACAGCCGCTGGCGGTAGCGGTCATGGATCACCCGGAAGGCCTCGTCGTGGCCGGCGCGGAAGAGCGCCACCAGCTGCTCGTCCGAGCGCAGCCGAAGCAGAGGCGCCCCGAGCGATACTCGGCTCCGTGCCAGTCCTGACGGTGCTGGGAGTGCGGAGACTTCCACGTGTACCTAAGCGAGCACTCTAACGGGTGCTCGCCCGGAATTTAAGGGCTCTTGCTCAGGCCAACGACACCATCACGTGCTTGACCTCGGTGTAGTCCTCGAGCGCGTACATGCTGAGGTCCTTGCCGTAGCCCGACTGCTTGAAGCCGCCGTGGGGCATCTCCGAGGCGAGCGGAATGTGGTCGTTGATCCACACGCATCCGAATCGCAGCGCCGCCGAGACGCGCATCGCGCGCCCGACGTCGCGGGTCCAGACCGACGAGGCGAGCCCGTACGGGGTGCCGTTGGCCCAGGCGATCGCTTCGCCCTCGTCGCTGAACGGCTGCACCGTGATCACCGGGCCGAAGATCTCGCGCTGGATCATCTCGTCGTCCTGCCTGAGGCCGGCCACGACCGTGGGCTCGAGGAAGAAGCCGGGCCGCCCCGGCTCCTTGCCCCCGGTCGCCACCTCGGCGTGATCGGGCTTGCGCTCGAGAAACCCCTCTACGCGCTCGCGCTGGCGCGCGGAGTTGAGCGGCCCGAGCGTGGTGTCCTCCGAGGTCGTGTCGCCGATCACGAGGCCGTTCGCCTGCTCGATCAGGCCGGCGACGACGTCGTCGTGGACCTTGGCGCTGGCCAGGACGCGCGTCGCGGCGGTGCAGTCCTGACCGGCGTTGTAGTAGCCGGTGCCTGCGATCGTCGCCATCGCGGTCTCCATGTCGGCGTCGTCGAAGACGACCACCGGCGCCTTGCCGCCGAGCTCGAGGTGGACGCGCTTGAGCGTGTCCGCGGCGTTGCGGGCGATCCACTTGCCGGTGTCGACCGACCCGGTCAGCGACACCATGTCGACGTCGGGGTGGGTGACGAGCCTCTGGCCGGCCGGGTCACCGTGGCCGGTGATCACGTTGAGCACGCCCTTGGGGAAGATCTCGGCCGCGAACTCGGCCAGCTTGAGCGTGGTCAGCGGCGTCGTCTCGGCCGGCTTGAGCACGATCGTGTTCCCGGCCGCGAGCGCCGGGCCGATCTTCCACACCGCCATCATCAGCGGGTAATTCCAGGGCGCGATCTGTCCGATCACGCCGACCGGCTCGCGGCGGATGATCGACGTGTAGCCGCTCACGTACTCGCCGGCCGCGCGCCCCTCGAGGCAGCGAGCCGCGCCGGCGAAGAAGCGCAGGTTGTCGACCATGAAGGGGATCTCGTCGTCGCGGAAGGCGGCGATCGGCTTCCCGGCGTTGGCCGACTCGAGCTCGGCGATCTCAGCCGCATGCTCCTCGATCGTGTCGGCGAGCTTGAGCAGCATGCCCGCGCGCTCGCCCGGGGTGGTCGTCGCCCAGCCGTCGTCAAACGCGGCGCGGGCGGCGCTGACCGCCCGATCGACGTCCTCGGCGGTTGAGAGGGGCGCGTTGGCGATCACCCCGCCGGTGGCGGGATTGAGGATCTCCTCGGTCTGGCCCTCGGCGGGGTCAACGGCCTCGGAGTCGATGTAGTTCTGAAGGGTGGGGACGGTTGTGGCCATAAGTGGAACGTACCACCGGCCGCTCGGCCTCAGGGGCGCATCTGCGTGGCCGTCCTTCTACGCTTCGGCCTCTATGAACGACGTCGTCATCACTTCCGCCGCTCGTACCGCGATCGGCTCATATGGCAAGAGTCTCGCTGATGTTCCGGCGAGCGACCTCGGTGCGACCGCGGCCAGGGCCGCGCTCGAGCGGGCCGGGGTGCAACCAGATCAGGTCGAGCACGTGGTGTTCGGCAACGTGATCCACACCGAGCCGGGCGACATGTACATGGCCCGCGTGGTGGGCATGAAGGCCGATATCCCCAAGGAGGTCCCGGCCTACACGGTCAACCGCCTGTGCGGCACCGGCGTGCAGGCGATCGTCTCCGCCTGTCAGTCGATCCAGACCGGCGAGGCTTCGGTCGCCCTGGCGGGCGGCGCCGAGTCGATGAGCCGCGGCCCGTACTGGATGCCGAGCGCGCGCTGGGGCGCGCGGATGGGCCAGGCCGAGCTGATCGACCCGGTGATGGGCGGTCTGACCGACCCGTTCCACTCGGTCCTGATGGGCGTCACGGCCGAGAACCTGGCCGAGAAGCACTCGATCAGCCGCGAGCGCCAGGACGAGTTCGCCCTGCGCTCGCACGAGAAAGCGGCGGCCGCGCGCGCCGAGGGTCGCTTCGACGACCAGATCGTGCCGGTGCCGATCAGGGTCAAGCGCGAGACCGTCGACTTCATCAAGGACGAGCACATCCGCGAGGACGCCTCGCTCGAGTCGCTGGCCAAGCTGAAGCCGGCGTTCAAGCCCGACGGCACGGTGACCGCCGGCAACGCCTCGGGCATGAACGACGCCGGGGCGGCCGTCCTGCTGATGAGCGCCGATCGCGCCTCCGAGCTCGGAGCACCCGTCCGCGCCAAGGTGCTGGCCTACGCGAGCTGCGGCGTCGACCCGGCGATCATGGGCATCGGCCCGGTCCCGGCCGTGCGCAAGGTGCTCGAACGCTCGGGCCGCTCGCTGGATGAGATCGAGGTGATCGAGCTCAACGAGGCGTTCGCGGCGCAGGCGCTCGCGGTGATCGACGAGCTTGGACTCGACGACGGCAAGGTCAACCCGAACGGCGGGGCGATCGCGCTCGGCCACCCGATCGGGGCCACCGGCGCCGCGCTCACGACCAAGATCCTGGACGAGATGGAGCGCCGTGACCTCGGGCTCGGCCTGGTCACGCTGTGCATCGGCGGTGGCCAGGGGATCGCGCTGCTGCTGGGGAGGTAGACCCGGGCGCATGCGCCCGGGTCCCGCCGGGTGCATGCACCCGGCGGCGGGGGCGCGCATGCGCGCCCCCGAGCCATAATGTGAATCGATGGATCCTGCGTCCGGCATCGGTATCCCGGTCGCGTTCGGGGCTGGCCTGATCTCGTTCCTGTCTCCGTGCGTGCTGCCGCTCGTCCCCGGCTACATCTCCGCTGTGGCCGGGGTCGCCCCTGACGACATCACCCCCCGGCGGGTGATCGGCCCGAGCCTGATGTTCGTGGCCAGCTTCTCGGTGATCTTCATCGCGCTCGGGCTGCTGGGCCAGCAGGCTCTGCACAACGCCCTCACCGGCCCGGCCGCCCTGAAGGTGTCCGGGGCTTTGATCATCGCGATGGGCCTGATCTTCGTGCTCTCGCCGTTCGTCCCGTTCTTCAGCCGCGAATGGCACGTCGACGCGCTGATGCAGCGCGCCGGCCGCGGCGCCCCGGTCCTCACCGGCGCAGCGTTCGCGCTCGCGTGGACGCCGTGCACGGGGCCGACACTCGGCGCGATCGTGACCGCCGCCGGGGCATCGAGCTCGGTCGCCCACGGCGCGATCCTGCTGGCCGTCTACTGCGCCGGCTTGGCTGTCCCTTTCCTGATCGTGGGCCTGGCGTTCGGGACCGCGACCTCGGCGCTGGCGGTCGTCAAGCGCCACTACCCGGTCGTGATCGGCGTCGGCGGCCTGGTCCTGATCGGGATGGGCGTGATGATCTGGACGGGCGAGTTCACGCAGTTGAACATCACGGTCAACCACTGGTTGACCACCCTCGGCCTCCCGGACCTCAACTCGGATACCTAGGGGGCCGGCGCACTGGGCGGCCCTGCGGGCCCTCGGGTTGTTGCGTCGGTTGACCGGCGCCCGGCCCGGGTAATCCCGAGCACACGGCTTGGACTTAGGCCTCCCTAAGGTGCTAGGCTCCCGTGCTCGCCGTCCATTAGGGTTCCCTAACTCTTAGTAAGCACACGTGTCCTTCACACAGACAGTCGCTCTTGGCGCCCTCGCCGGGTTGACGATCTACCTCGGCCTCCCAGTGGGCCGGCTCCAGCTGCTCGGGGCCCGGTCGCGCGTAGCGCTGGCGATGTTCTCGGTCGGCGTGCTCGCGTTCATCTTCGTCGACGTGCTCTCGAACGGCCTCGACATCGTCAACACGGCGCTCACCTCGGTCAAGCACCACCACGAGTCGGTCGCCTACCTGGTCTGGCTCGTCGTCCTGCTCGGCGGCGGATTCGCGGCCGGGAGCGCCGGACTGGCCATGCTCGAGCGCCGGATCCGGCCGACCGGCCGCCGCACCCCGCCGATCGTCGGCGGTGCCGACGCCGCGGCGCTCAGCCTCTCCGACGCCGACGCGCTCAGCCACGAGGTCGACCTCGCCCGGCGCCGGGCACTGCGGACCGGGCTCACGATCGCGGCCGCGATCGGCGTGCACAACTTCGCCGAGGGGCTGGCGATCGGCGTCTCGGCGCGGGCCGGGGCGATCAGCCTCGCCACCGTGCTGATCATCGGCTTTGCACTCCACAACGCCACCGAGGGCTTCGGGATCATCGGGCCGCTAGGCGACGTGAAGCCGTCCTGGCGCTGGCTCGGGCTGGCCGGTCTGATCGGCGGCGGCCCCACGTTCCTGGGCTCGATCGTCGGCTACGGCGTGACGAGCGCTCCGCTCGAGCTCGCCTTCTACGCCGTCGCGGGCGGCGCCATTCTGTACGTGATCGGCGAGGTCTGGAACGGGATGCGTCGCTACGGCTACCGAGAACTGGGCCTGCTGATGGTGACCGCCGGGTTCCTGATCGGCGTAATCACCGACCTGATCGTCACCTACGGCAGCGCCTGAGCGCCCGGCCGGCCGCTACTCCCCTTCCTCGTGCTCCTCCTGCCAGCGCAGTGAGGCCGCCTCGGCGCTGGCCGAGTGGCGATTCGGAACGACGTCCTCGTCCTCGGGGACGTCCGGTGGCGGGACGTGCTCGGGATCGTCCTCGGGGTGGCTCTCGCCCCACTTGGCGCCCGCCGCGTCCGCGGACCGGGAGTGCCAGCCTGGATGTTTCTCGTCGGTCATCTGCGATCTCCCTCGTCGGTCATGGGCAGCGTACCGGCTACGCTCAGACGCGTGAGCGGGAGGCGTGCCGGATCGCGAACACGGCGAGCAGCACGACCGCGATCGCGAGGCCGGCCTTGCCGGCGACCGAGCTGACCGACGCCCAGGTGGCCCCGGCGGCGACGCCGGCAAGCACGAAGGCCGCGGCCCAGATCGCGCAGCCGGCGGCGGTGAGGGCCGTGAACGGGACCAGCGGAAGCCGCCGCGCGCCAGCGGGGAGCGAGACGAACGTCCGCGCGAGTGGGAGCAGGCGGGCCGTGAACACGGCTCGCATCGGATGCTCCCCGAGCAGGCGCTCGGAGCGCTCGAGGATGCGGCGGGCGGGGAGGAGGCGTGTCGCCGATCGTCCGCCCGCGTAAGCGATCAGGGAGCCGACGACGTTGCCCGCTGTAGCGGACAGGACGGCGACCGGAAAGCTCATCCAGTGCTGCGTGACGGCGAACCCGGCGAACGTGAGGGTCACCTCGCTGGGGACGGGGATGCATGCGCTCTCGGGGACCATGAGCAGGAACACGCCGAGCGGGCCGTAGGCGGCGATCAGGGCGGTCATGGGCGCCCTTTGCGCGGCCTCGGCGGTCCGGGCGGTTTGTGGGGCTTGTCTGGTTTGTGAGGCTTGCCTGGTTTGTGGGGCTTGTGGGGGCCGCCGGGGGCGGGCGGCCGCGGGCGCCGGTAGCCGAGGGCTGACTGCACGCTGGACGCGCGCCACACCGAGCCACCGCGCGGCGTGGGCACGCCCTCGCGGTTGAGCGCCTCGGCGATCGCGTGCAGGGAATTCCCGCGCTCTCGCATCGCGGTGATCCGCTCGGCCAGCTCGGGCGAGGCGCTGCTCAGCCCGGGCCGGCCGCGGGGGCGGCGGGGATGCTCGGGCTCGCGCTCCCAGCGGCGGACCTCGGCCAGCAGCGCGGTCGTTCGGAGCCCGGCGGCGCTGGCCGTGTCGAGCCGGACGTCCTCGGCGATCAGGGTCGCGTCCGCCGTCTCCAGCCACTGCAACAGCGAGACGAGCTCGCCCAGCGAGCCGGCCACCGCGCCCAGCCGGGGGGTGTAGAGCGTCCGCGCGGCGCCCGAGGCGATCAGCTCGAGCGCACGCCAGAGCTGGTCGCCATCGGGGTCGAGGATCGTCTCGGCGACGTCCAGCCCCGGGGGTGGCACGGGAGGTTCGGAGTCGCGCGCGTATGCGATGGCGGTGCGTTCCACACCCTCTATTGTACGCAAATTGTTTGCGTACAAAACATGGAGAGCGCGGAGGGGCTGTGGGCCTGGGGGCGCCAGCCGGCCCGTGCCCGGGCTCGCTACCGGATCAGCTGCTCGGCCCGCGCGCTCTGGACCATCGTCCTGAGCGTCTCGGACGCCTCGTGCTTCGGGCGCCAGCGCAGCTCGCGCCGGGCCTTGGTCGTGTCCATCAGGACCGGGACGCGGAAGGTCTCGACCCACTGCGCCTCGGCGGGGACGAACGGCAGCCGCGCCACCGCCTCCGCGGTCGCGTCGAGCGCGAAGTCGGGGAGCGGGACGCTGTACCAGCCGAGCGCGTCGGCGAGGTCGGACATGGTCAGGATTCCGGGCCCGGCGAGGTTGTAGACCCCGGGCGCGCCCCGGCCGAGGATCGCGGCCCGGAACGCGGCGGCGACGTCGTCGTGGTGCACGAGCTGGAACTCGACGCCCGGGTCCGGGATCACCGGCTTGAGTACCGGCAGCAGCTCGAGCGCGCGCAGGACCGGCCCGGGCATGTTGTTCGAGAGCTGGACGTAGGGGATGTTCTCCAGCAGCAGCAGCGCGTCCGGGCCGGCGACGATGCACGGGCGGAACACGTACGCGTCCGTGTCGCTGCCCGCCAGCACGTCGGTGAGCACGCCCTCGAGCTCGGCCTTCTGGGCCGAGTAGTAGTGCCGCTCGGTCCCGCGCGGCTCGATCTCCTCGGTCAGCAGCGGCGGGTTGTCGGTGTGGAACCCGTAGGCGGCGACCGACGACGCGTAGACCAGGCGCTTGGCGCCGGCCGCGACGGCGGCCTCGAACACGTTGCGGGATCCCTCCAGGTTGACGTGCTGGGTCTCGTCGCGGCCGCCCATGATCACAAAGGCGAGGTGGACGACCACGTCGGCGCCGTCCACCAGCTCGTCGAGCGTGGCGCGATCGAGCACGTCCCCGCGCCGGTACGTCGTCTTGCGCAGCCCCGCCTCGGCGGGATCGAACGGCCGGCGCGCCATGGCCACGATCCTCCCGACCTCGTTCGAGCGCTCAAGCGCGTTCAGAAGCGAGCGGCCGATGTCCCCCGTCGGTCCCGTGATCGCGACGGTCAGCCGCCTCTTCTTGGCCGGCGGCATCAGCCCCGCTTGGCCATCTCGCGCTTGGCGACCCGGTGATAGCGCCTCACCTTGGACGCGTTCGCGCGGATCATCTCGACTCGGGACTTCGGGATCTCGAAGCCACCGACGAGCTTGTGCGGGATCAGCGCCCAGCCCTGCTCGGTACGAACAAGGTCGCCGCGAACCTGGAAGTTCGACTGCCAGGTGAACTTCTCGCCGTGCACATGCGCGGTCAGGCAGGCGAGTCCGGGTTCGATGGGCAGCCCGGCGAGCGCACCCGAGATCCGGACGCACCGCGCCGCCTCGTCGACCGCGATCGGCACGCGCGCAGCGAACGGGAAACCATCGGGACAGACCAACGACAGGACGGCGGTCGGGTAGCGCGTCCCGAGCTCGTGGATCCGCTCGTCCCACCTGGTCGCGCCCCCCTCGGGATCGGCGTGGAAGCGCTCCGGCTCCTCGGAGTGGCCCGAGCGCACCTCCTCCATGTGGGTGCCGAACATTTGTGGCTCGCTCGCCAGATCACCATCACTCCACACGTACACGCGCTCGGGCCTCACGCTGACGTAGAGCCGTGCGTAGTACCAGACCATCCGCTTGCGGATCGCGGCCGGCGGGTGCAGCTTGACCGTCTCCGGGAGCTTCTCGAACGACTCGCGCTCGTAGCGCAGGCGGTTGGCCTCGAGGTCGCTGTCGTCGACCGCGGCCGACCCCTGGACGAGCACCATTGGCGCGTTTCTGACGCCGCTGCCCGTCGGGTCTGAGAACAGCAGCGCCACGAGCGGGTTGGCGCGCGCGTCGTTGGCCTTCTTCGGGTAGCCGAGGCCGGTGGTGACGTCGATGCACCGGCCGCCCGGCGTGTAGTACGGCGTCACTGGCCACGTGATCGGCTGGCCCGCGGCGTCGATCGTCGTGTATTCGGTGGTCACGAACCGGGCAAAGACCGATTGCACGTCTTGGGGGAGCGAGGCGGTCACGGCGCGAGTATATGTTCGCGCCCCGGGTCAGTCCTCGTATCCGGGATCGCCCGGGAGCAGGATCCTGGCCGTTTCACCCGAGACGACGACCCGGGGCTGCACCGGCAGCACGTCGCGCCCGCGCGCGTGCGCGAGCAGCGCGCCCGCCGACCGGAAGCCCGATAGCTGCTCGAGGTGCTTGATCGTCGGGAAGACCAGGAACAGCTCGCCCTCGGTGGCCGCGTCGAGGGCGGCCTGCGGTGCGTACCAGCGGACGTCCACCACCTCGGCACCGTCGACCTTCGGCTCCTGCCCGTCCGGCACGGTCGCGAGATAGAACCACGTGTCGAACCGGATCTTTACCTGCGACGGCGTGATCCAGCGCGAGAAGGGCACGAGCTGCGCCGCCTGATCGAGCCTGATGCCGGCCTCCTCCTCGAGCTCTCGCACGGCCGCGGCCCGGAGCGCATCCTGACCCTCGCCCTCGCTGCGGTCGACCGCACCTCCGGGGAACACCCACGCCCCGCCCATGAACCGTGACTCGGGGTTGCGCTGCACGAGCAGCACATCGAGCTTCTCGTCGCCGCCGCGGAGCAGGATCACGGTCGCGGCCGGGCGCGGGACGGTCTCCTCGCCGGAGTTGAGCTCCTCGCCGGGGGCCGGTCGCGGGTTGTCCATGACGCGACCCTACAGGGCACCGATCGCGGGGCGCGTGGTGGGCGGGTGGCGGGGCGCGTGGCGGGAGGGTGGCGGGGCACGTGGTGGGCGCGTGGCGACGCGGGCCGCGGGGCCGTCGCTACGCTTGCGGGCGTGAAGTACATGTGCGAATCGTGTGGGTTCATCTACGATCCGGCCGAGGGCGACCCGGACGGCGGCATCCCGCCCGGAACCGCGTTCGAGGACATCCCCGAGACGTGGTTCTGTCCCGTCTGCGGCGCACGCAAGCGCGACTTCACGCCCTACGAAGACTGACCTATCACCAGTCGGGCGACCAGACCGTGGTTGACGCGGCCGACAGCAGGCGAGTGGCGATGCTCAGGCGGCCGTGCGCAGCACCCCGGCACTCGCCTCGGCGATCGCCATTGCGGTGATGGCGACCAGGCGCCGGAGCTCCGACTCGGAGATGGCGAGTGGCGGCATCAGCACGACCACGTCGCCGAGCGGGCGAATGATCGCGCCGCGACGCCGCGCCGCGATCGTCACCCGGTGCCCCAGGCGCGCCTCGGGCGGCTGCTCGATCAACTCGATTCCGACCATGAAGCCGCGCTGGCGGACCTCGGCGACCCCGGGGAGGATCGAGATGCGATGGTCGAGCAGGCGTCGGAGCAGTTCGATTTTCGGCTGCAGGAGCTCGAGCGTCCGCTCGCGATCGAAGATCTCGAGCGTCGCGATCGCGGCCGCGCAGGCGAGCGCGTTGCCAGTGTATGTGTGCCCGTGGAAGAAGGTCCGGTGCTCCTCGAACCGGCCCAGGAACCCCTCGTACACCGCCTCGGTCGTGAGCGTGGCGGCGAGCGGCAGATAGCCGCCCGTGAGCCCCTTGCCCACGCACAGGAAGTCGGGCGAGACCTGCTCGTGCTCGCAGGCGAACATCGTGCCGGTGCGCCCGAACCCGGTCGCCACCTCGTCGCAGATCAGCAGCACCCCGTGGCGGTCGCAAAGCTCGCGCACGGCCCGCAGGTAGCCAGGGGGCTGCATCAGCATCCCGGCCGCGCCCTGGACCAGCGGCTCGACGATCACCGCCGCGACGTGGTCGCCGTGGCGCTGAAGCAGCCCGTCGAGGTGGTCGGTGTCGCCGGCCCGGGCCTGCCAGCTGTCGAACAGGAGGGGTCGGTAGAGCGAGTGGAACATCTCGATCCCGCCGACGGAGACCGAACCGACCGTGTCACCGTGGTACGCGTTCTCGAGGCAGATGAAGCCGGTGCGCTCGAGCTCACCGCGCTGTGCCCACCACTGGAAGGCCATCTTCAGCGCCACCTCGACCGCGGTCGAGCCGCTGTCGGAGTAGAACACGCGGCTGAGCCCGGGGGGCGCGATCCGCACCAGCCGTTCGGCCAGCTCGATCGCCGGCTCGTGGGAGAGGCCGAGCATCGTCGAATGTGCGACCCGCCCGAGCTGCTCCCGGACCGCCGCGTCGATAGCCGGGTGTCGGTGCCCGTGAACGTTGCACCACAGCGACGAGACCCCGTCGATGTAGACGTTCCCGTCGGTGTCGAACAGGTTGGTGCCCTCCGCGTGGTCGATCACGACCGGCGGCTCCTCGCCGCACCAGCCCTCCTGCTGCGTGAACGGATGCCAGACAGTACGGCGGTCGGCCGCGACAAGATCGTTCGTGGAGCGCATCGGCCCAAGCTAGCTCGCGCGCCGGTCGGAATCGGCGGGGTTCTGGCAGCCTAGGCGCGTGCCCCGAAGCAGACGTCCAGCTCGCCGCACCCGTGCCCGGTGGATCCTCGGCGCCGGCCTAGTGCTGGCGGCGGTGGTGGTCGCGGTGGTCGTGACCGGGCTGTCGTCGGGCTCGGGCGGCTCCGGGCGGCAGATGGAATCGATTCTCCAGGACGACCAGTACCTGCTCTACGAGCCGACCCCGATCGTGATGCGCACGCTCGACTCGCTCAAGGCGATCGGAGTGGATCGAGTCCGCGTCACCGTGCTGTGGGCCGGGATCGCGCCCGACCCCGCCTCCACCACCCGGCCGCGCAACTTCACCGCCGCCGATCCGGGCGCCTACCCGGCCGCCGGTTGGAGGCCGTACGACCGGCTCGTCGAGCTCGCGACAGCGCGCGGGATCGGGGTGGACTTCACGGTCACCGCCCCAGGCCCGCTTTGGGCGATGACGCGCCCGGCGCCGAGCGCCAAGATCGCCACCCACTACCGGCCCTCGCCGCTGGCATTCGGCAAGTTCGTGCAGGCGGTCGGCCGGCGCTACAGCGGCGCCTGGAAAGTGGCCTCCCACGGCGGGACGACGACGCTGCCGCGGGTCAGCTTCTGGACGGTCTGGAACGAGCCCAACCAGCCCGGGTGGCTCGCGCCGCAATGGGGTTCGGCTCCTGGCACGCGGGTGCTCGACGCGCCGCGGCTGTACCGCGCCTACGTCGACGCCGCCTGGCAGGGACTCGAGAACGCCGGTCACACACCGGGCTCGGACACGATTCTGATCGGCGAGCTCGCGCCCGAGGGCAGCGAGGGGTCGAACACCGAGGACCCAATCCCGCCGATCCCGTTCGTGCGTGCGCTCTACTGCGTCGGGGCCGACTACAAGCCGCTGCGCGGCGGCGAGGCGGGATCGCTGCACTGTCCGAACGGCGGGAGCCCGAGCCAGTTTGTCGCCGAGCATCCCGGGCTGTTCTCCGCCACCGGATTCGCCCACCATCCGTACGCATTCTTCCTGGCTCCGACGGCCTCGATGACCGATGCGAACTTCGTCCCTCTCAGCGACATCTACCGGCTCGAGCACGCCCTCGACGCGATCTTCTCCAGCTACGGCGTGCACCACCAACTTCCGATCTACGTGACCGAGTACGGGTACGAGACCAATCCGCCCAACCCGTACCGGGGCGTCAGCCCGGTCAAGCAGGCGGCGTACCTCAACCAGGCGCAGTATCTGGCCTGGAAGGACCCGCGAATCCGGACGATGGCGCAGTTCCTGCTCGCCGACTCGCCTCCAAACCCGCACTACAAGAAGGGCAGCATCGGCTACTGGTCGACGTTCCAGACCGGGCTCCTGTTTGTCAACGGTGGCCCCAAGCCGTCGCTTGCGTCCTACCAGCTGCCGATCGACATCCCGGTGAAGACGTTTCACGCCGGGGCGAAGGTGTTCGTGTGGGGCATGATCCGCGCCGCGCCGAACCGCACGACCCAGCACGCGCAGCTGCAATGGCGTCCGCCCCGGGGCTCGTTCAAGACGGTCGCTCAGCTGACCACGAGCGATCCGAACGGATTCCTCACCGCGCACGTGTCCCTCCCGGGGACCGGATCGGTCAGGCTCGTGTGGACGAGCGCGGCGAACAAAACGCTCGACAGCCGCCTCGTGTCTCTCCACCAGACCGGCTGAGTCTCAGCCCGCGCCCGAGCGCAGCCAGTCGCTGAACTCGGCCCACGTCCCCTGGACGCGGAAGCCGGCCTCGCTCCACATGTGTCGCCAACCCGCCGCCCACGACGGGCTCCAACCGCGCCACCACACGAACGTCCCCAGCAGCCCGGCGACTGCGGCCAGCGCCGCCAGCGCCGCCAGCACCAACAGCGGCGCCGGAAGGTCGGAGCCGGTGGCCGCGGTGATCGGGCCGAGGTGCAGCGGTGGGCCGATCACGCGCCGCCCGCTCGGCGCCGCGGTGGCCGAACGCGAGCACGCGCCGGCCGCGCGCGACTGGAGCGCGTTCTGGACCGCGGTGGTGAAATCGGCGAAGTACTGGGCCCCGTAGGTGTCGATCCCCTTGAGCGCCGACTCGAGCTGCTGACTGGTGAACTGGCAAGGGGGGATGTGGCCATTGGCCTGGTAGGTCGCGAGAACGCGCGTGTAGATGCTGGCGCCGGCGCCGGGCGCGGCCAGCGCTAGCAGGCAGCCCGCGGCGAGCACGGCGGTGGCGATCTGACGGGCGCGGAGCACAGCGGGACGGTAGCGCGCCGGGCTCAGCCCAGCCAGTCGTCGATCGGCAGCCGGTGGCTCGCCGCCATCAGCAGCTCGGGTGTCGCGCTGGCGATTAAGGGAAGCGTCTCGACCTGGACGCCGCCGAGCTCGGCGATCGTGGCGCGGTTGGAGCGCTCGACCGCACTCGGCGCCTCGGGCCAGGGCGTCAGCACCACAGCGGTGATGCTCAGGTCGGCGGCGCGCGCCGCCTCGAGTGTGAGCAGGGTGTGGTTGATCGTGCCGAGCCCGGGGCGGGCGGCGATGATCAGCGGCAATTGGATGTCGGCGGCAAGCCGGCGCACGTCGTAGCCCGGCGCGATCGGCACGAGCAGCCCGCCCACGCCCTCGACCACGAGCGTCTGCGCCTCGCTCCCGGCCCGCCTGATCGCCGAGACGATTTGCCCGGGGTCGAGCTTGCGACCGGTCAGTTCGAGCGCGAGGTGAGGGGAAGCCGGCGGCCCGTAGGCCGCCAAGATGACCTTGTTGGGCGGGCAGCCGGCGACGGCGGCCAGGATCTCGTGGTCATAGGGCCACTCCTCGCCGGCGGGCTCATCCAGGCCCGTGATGATCGGCTTGAGCGCGCGGACGTCAACGCCGCGCTCCCGCAGGCCGGCCACGATCGCGGCGGCCACGACGGTTTTGCCGACCCCGGTATCCGTTCCGGTGACGAAGCAGCCGCGCATGGGTGAGAACTATGCAGCTTGGGCCGAGGTCCCCGGCGCTTCGGCGTCGAACACGGCCGTCGCGGCCGTCTGCGGCAGCGGGCTCACGCGCGAGCGTGGCTCGAAGCCGGCCTCGCGCGTGGCGTCTGCGAGGGTCCGGGCCGCGTCACGGAGCTCCTCCTCGCGGTGCGAGGCCATGACGGCGATCCGCAGCCGCGAGGTCCCGGCCGGCACGGTCGGCGGCCTGATCCCCTGCGCGAACACCCCATGGGCGAGCGCCCGCTCGCAGATCCGCATCGTCAGCTCGCCGTCGCCGATCACCAGCGGGACGATCTGCGTACGCGATCCGCGCAGGTCGAAGCCCTCGCGTGCGAGCTCGTCGCGGAGCGCGGCGGCGTTGCTCTGGAGCTTCTCGACGCGGCGCGGGCGCTCGGCCAGCAGCCGCAGCGAGGCCAGCGCGCCGGCCACCGCGGGCGGCGGCAGCGCGGTCGAGAAGATGAACGTGCGGGCGGCGTTGAGCAGGAACTGGCCCATCCTCCGATCGCAGGCGACGAACGCCCCGTAGGCGCCGAGTGCCTTCCCGAGCGTCCCGACGATCACGTCGACCTGGTCCTCGATCCCGGCCTCGGCCAGCGCGCCCCGGCCGCCCGGGCCGAGCGTGCCGGTTCCGTGGGCCTCGTCGACCAGCACGCGGAGGCGGTGGCGCTGCGCGAGCTCGACGATCTCCTCGAGGGGCGCCACGTCGCCGTCCATCGAGAACACGCTGTCGGTCACGATCAGCGCGCCGCGGCCATCGGCCCGCGAGATCCCCCAGGCCAGGTGCTCGGGGTCGCAGTGGTCGTAGACGAAGATCTCGGCCCGCGAGAGCCGGCAGCCGTCGATGATCGAGGCGTGGTTGAGCTCGTCGGAGAAGACCACGTCGCCGGGCCGGGCCAGAGCCGCGATCGCGCCGGCGTTGGCGAGGTAGCCGGAGCCGAACAGCAGTGCCGTCTCACGGCCCTTGAACTCGGCCAGGTGCTCCTCGAGCCGGCGGTGGATGGTCATCGTCCCCGACACGAGCCTCGACGCACCCGCCCCGACCCCCCAGCGCATCGCCGCCTCCGCGGCCGCCTCCCGCACCTTCGGATGGTCGGCCAGGCCGAGGTAGTTGTTCGAGCACAGCAGCAGCACCGGCTTGCCGTCGAGCAGGACGTGGGAGCCCTGGGGGCCGCTGACGAGACGAGTCCTGCGGCGGAGGCCGAGCGCCTCCAGCTCTCGCAGCCGCGCTTCGATCTCGATCATGGCGAAAACATAGGGGCGAGCGCGGACGGCTGGCTTGGGGCGTACGGTAGGGTTGCCGCGGGGCGATGGCGAAGCCGACGGAAAAAGAGTTGAAGGCGGTGCACGGGGTTCTCTACAAGCGCAGCCGTCTGCGAGCGATTTCCGATCACATCAACAACGTCGATGTGCTCATGAGTCCCAAGCAGGGCAACACCGGCGAGAGCGGCCCCCTCTGGTACTCCGGCAGCGGCACGATCGACGGCGCGCAGCTCGACGCGGCCAACGAGTGCCGAGGCCTGGTCAACATCTTGCTCAAGATCCGCGGCGAGCTCGCGAACGTCAAGTTCGACAAGCAGGACCGGCAGCAGCTGATGAAGGCCCTGAAGCTGCAGGCGGATGCGTGGACCGCGCGCGCCGACTCTTACTCGAATCCAAATCCGCCCGATCCCCTCCACAACGGCGTCAAGCAGATCGTCCAGTCGCTCGCCGCCCATCAGCGGGCCTGCCTCGAGGCCTCGCTGCCTGTTCTGCACTACCTGAGGAAGAACTCGGAGCTTCACGTCTGATGGGTGCGCGCTCTGACCACTGGGTCGACCGGCTGGCCGTCTCGCTCACCCGCCGCCAGGTGGTACGCGGTGGCCTGGCGGCCGCCGGCGCGGCGGCGGCGTTCCCACTGCTTCGGGTGCCGCCGGCACGCGCGGTCGCGGGAGATCCCTGTTTCAACCCGTGTCGCTTTCAGGGAATCACCCAGCACGCCAGCGAGGTCGGTCAGTGCCTGGTCAAGCACTCCTCGGCCAAGCTGGGCGAGTTCACCGGGCTGAAGGAGGCGTCCTACGGTCCGGCCCTTCTCGGCGTGGTGTCACCGCTGCTGCAGCAGTTCCTCGCCGCCCAGGAGTGCCGCGATACCGCCGACATGAAATCGAAGGCGTACGCCTGGAACTGCACGCAGCCGAACTGCGGCGGCTGGGATCCGAAGGCGCCAGGCGGCCCGTGCGAATCGTGCACGCAGTATTGCTGCCCGTGTGCCGCGGTCGCCATCACGCAGGGTTACATCTGCTGCGCGTTCCCGTGCGACGATCCGTCGCACGACTGCTGCGGGTCTTAGCGCTCAGGCGGCGAGGCCGCGGCCGGTATTGGGGGCGCCGTCGGGGCGCGGAGGCACGCTTCGCTTGGTCCGGAAGCGCAACTGGGTCGAGGGATCCCACAGCCGCACCTCGAACGCGGGCGGGGTGGCGTCGAGCGTCTCGGAGACGACGTCGGGGGTCTCGCCGGCCAGCCAGCCGGTGCGGTTGTCGGGCCTCGGGTTGGAGGCGTTGTCGGGCTGGCGCGCGACGTTCAGCCCGAGCTCCTCGAACATCGCCCGGTCCTCCTCGGGCGTGTTGCCAAGCGTGGTCAGGAAGTTGCCCATCATCACGCCGTTGAGCCCGGCCTTGATCGCCGTCGCCTGGAGCTCGCCCAGGTTCTCGACCCGGCCGCCGCACAGGCGGAACAGCGCCTCGGGGAGGATCAGGCGGAAGATCGCGATCCACTTGACGACCTCCCAAGGATCCATCAGCTCGCGGTCACCAAACTTGGTGCCGGGACGGGGGTTCAGGAGGTTGATCGGGACGCTCGTCGGGTCGATCCTGGCCAGCTCGAACGCCATCTCCACCCGCTGCTCCCGGGTCTCGCCGAGGTTGAGGATCCCGCCCACGCAGGTCTCCAGCCCGGCCTCCCTGACCGCGTCGATCGTGCGCAGCCGACCCTCGTAGCGGACCGTCGTCGACACCTCCGGGTAGTAGGACTCGGCCGTCTCGACGTTGTGGTGCACGCGCTGGATGCCGGCCTCCTTGAGCGCCCGCGCCCGGCCGGTCGACATGTGCCCGATCGACACGCAACGCTTGAGGTTCGTGTGCTCCGCGACCAGTCGCGCGCCGGCCAGCACCTTCTCGAAGTCGCGCTTGGACAGGCCCTGGCCCTGGGTGACCATGCAGAATCGGTGGGCGCCGGCGGCCTCGGCGGCCCGCGCGTGCTCGAGGATCTGCCCCGGATCCATCATCGCGTGCATCGGGGTGTCGGCCTCGGCGTAGCGCGACTGGGCACAGAAGCCGCAGTCCTCGGCGCAGCCGCCCGACTTGGCGTTGACCAGCGAGCACATGTCGGTCGAGTCCGCGAAGCGTTCTCTCCGCGCGCGCCACGCGCGCTCGACCAGGGCGCCGATCTCGGCGTGATCCTCGAGCTCGCCGAGCTCAAGCGCTTCGTCGCGGGTGATCAGCGGCGCCACGGACGGAACGCTAGGCGACCGAGCGGACGGGTCGGTTGGCGTGGGGCGGGGCGGGGCTCCGGCGCCACGGGAGCGGGCGGCGGGCGGCGGGCGGCGGGCGGCGGGCGGGCATAACCTCGAAAACTCGGCGCCGCCCCGCGAGCATTCGAGGTTAGGTCTGCTCAGCAGACCCAGACCGACATCCCCGCCGCGCCAGATCCGAGTTTTCGAGGTTATGCGTATCCGGGTGGCGCGACTGGAGCGGGAGAAACGCAACAAACTCGGGTCCGCGATCGTGTGCGCGGCTCGAGAGTCACGCTGACGGGGACTTTCCAGCCTTCGGCAGGCTGGGCGGCGCGGATTTGCGCCCAAAGTCCGGCTCGCCACACCATGGCCGCTTCCGAACCGTCCTCGAGATAACGAGCCGCCTAGCGCCAATCGAGCAACCCTGGTCCACTGGCGTACCACGGCGCCGGATCGTGTACAACTGTCTGACCTCGGGCTCCGAACCAGGTCGGGCCGGGGGTCGCAGGAGCGGGAGATGCGAAGGCTCAAGATCGCCATTCTGATCGTCACGGCCGTGGGCGGCCTGTGGTTGGCGCTGCCGGCCGTGCAGGCGGCGGGGGGCCCGGTGCTGCCGCTCAACGACCTGCTCGCGCTCGGGCTGGGGATCGGACAGACACCGACGCCGGCGCCGGTTCAGAACAACCCGCAGCCGCCGTTGACCGCCACCCAGCGGGCGGACTGCGGCACGGGCTCGCATCCGCTGGCCGGCGTGCAGGGCCGGGTGCCGGCATCCGCGCTCAACTCACCCGCCGGGGCGGAGGGCTACTGGTGCAATCTGACGCTGATCGGCCACCAGGGTCAGACGGGCGGGTTCAAGGTGCTGCGCTACGTGGACACGCACGGCCACGTGTGCGCGTTCTATGACACGACGCTGCTGTACCCGCTGAACGCGCTCAGGCTGTCCGGGCCCTCTATCGGGGTTGCGGTCCTGGACATGTCCAACCCGGCCCACCCGGTCCAGACCGACTCGCTGAAGTCGCTGCCGATGATGTCGCCGCACGAGTCGCTCAGCCTCAACACTAAGCGCGGACTGCTTGCGGCGGTGCTGGGCAACCCGGCCACCGCTCCCGGGCTGGTGTCGATCTATGACGTCTCGCAGGACTGCCGCCATCCGGCGCTGGACTCGACAGGCCTGTACGCGCGCTTCGGGCACGAGGGGAACTTCTCGCCGGACGGGAACACGTTCTATGCGGCCGGCACCGCCGTGCAGTCCCTGACCGCGATCGACGTGACGGACCCGAAGCATCCGCGCCCGATCTGGCAAGGAAGCATCTACTCGCACGGCCTGACGCTGAGCGACAACGGCGACCGCGCGTACGTGGCCGACCCGGTCGACGGGCAGCTGATCATCCTCGACACGAGCCAGATCCAGGAGCGCAAGCCCAACCTGCAGGTGAGCGAGATCAGCCGGCTGACCTGGAACACCGTGACGATTCCGCAGAACGCGATCCCGGTCACCATCAACAGTCGCTCATACCTGCTCGAGTTCGACGAGTACGCGTTCCGCTTCAGCGGGGCGGCGCCGCCGGACACGGTGGGGGCGGCCCGGATGATCGACATCTCCGACGAACGCCACCCGCAGGTCGTCTCGAACCTGCGCCTGCAGGTCGACCAGCCCGCCGAGCATCACGCCGCCTCACACGACCCGGGCCAGATCGACCCCGCACAGGGCTACGCCGCCCACTACTGCAACGTGCCGCGGGAGGTCGATCCGGAGATCGCCGCATGCTCGTTCATCTCATCAGGCCTGCGCATCTTCGATATCCGCGATCCGCTCCATCCCAAGGAGATCGGCTACTTCATCGCGCCGCCGAAGCACGAGCCCGAGAACGCCGGTGACGGCAGCAACTTCGCCATGTCCAAACCCGCGTTCGACCCCGCTCGCCGGGAGATCTGGTACACGGACGGCACCAGCGGGTTCTACGTCCTCAAGCTCGCCAGCCGGTACTGGCCGAGCCCGCTGCACCCGGCGACGGCCAAGCCGGTCCGGCACAAGAAGCACCACCGTCGCTCTGGCTGGGCCCGCTGAGCGGCCCTAGTGCTCGGCCAGGCGGTCCATCAGCGCGACCGCCTCGCGCAGCACCGCCCGCTCGTCCGGGCTGAGGTCGGCCGCGATCGCCGTGGCCAGCCAGCCCTCGCGCCGCTGGCGATCTTCGCGCAGCGCGACGTCGCCGTCCTCCGTCAGCTCGACCAGCGCGCGGCGGCGGTCGGCGGTGTCGGGCCGGCGGGCGACGAGGCCGGCTGACTCGAGCTCGGTCACCGTCTGGGCCATCGACTGGGGCCGCACCCGCTCGGACACGGCGAGCTCGCTGACGCTCTGCGGGCCCTCGCGGTCGAGCCGTCCGAGGACGGCGCCATGCGAGAGGGGGAAGCGGTGCTCGGCTCGCAGGCGGCGCATTAGGCGACCGAGAACGTCGCGGAGCTCGCTCGCGATCAGCGCCGGATCGGTCTTCTTGGCCATTTCAGAAAAGACAGGTAAACTGCACAGTCTGCCTGCAGAATATCCACATTCGGCCGGCGATGCCAACGGTGGGCGGAGCCAATCGGCCGGCGATGCCAACGGTGGGCGGAGCCATTCGGCCGCTCAGGCCAATGGTGGGCGGAGGCAGTCGGCCGGCGACGCCAACGGTGGGCGGAGCCATTCGGCCGGCGACGCCAACGGTGGGCGGAGCCTGACCGGTACCAACGATCGCTACAAGTGGATCGCGCTGTCGAACACGACGCTCGCGATCCTGCTCGCCACGCTCGATGTGTCGATCACTCTGATCGCGATGCCGAACATCTTCCGCGGGATCCACCTCGACCCGCTGGTGCCGGCGAACAGCCTCTACCTGCTGTGGATGATCCTGGGCTACATGGTGGTCGGCAGCGTGCTGATCGTCAGCCTGGGGCGGCTCGGCGACATCTTCGGCCGGGTGCGGATCTACAACCTCGGGTTCGTGATCTACACGGTGGCGTCGTTGCTGCTGACGATCGACTGGCTGACCGGCCGGGCGGGCGCCACCTACCTGATCGTGTTCCGGATCGTGCAGGGGATCGGCGGCGCGTGCCTGATGGCGAACGCGGCCGCGATCATCACCGACGCCTTCCCGCAGAACCAGCGCGGGATGGCGCTCGGGATCAACAACATCGTCGGCGTCAGCGGGATGTTCGTCGGGCTCGTACTCGGTGGGCTGCTCGCCCCGATCAGCTGGCGGTTGGTGTTTCTGATCTCGGTCCCGGTCGGTCTGTTCGGAACCGTGTGGGCGTATCTGAAGCTCGAGGAGCGGGGCGAGCCGAAGCGACGGCCGATCGACTGGTTGGGCAACGTCACCTTCGCGCTCGGCCTGATCTGCCTGATGGTCGCGGTCACCTACGGGATCCGGCCGTATGGGACGAGCGCCACCGGCTGGACCAGCCCGCGGGTCCTGGGCCTGTTCGCCACGGGCCTGATCTCGCTCGTCGCCTTCGCGATGATCGAGCGCCGCGTCCGCGACCCGATGTTCCGCCTGCCCCTGTTCAGGATCCGCGCCTTCACATTCGGCACGCTTTCGACCTTCCTCTCGGCTGTCGCCCGGGGCGGGCTGATGTTCATGCTGATCATCTGGCTGCAGGGGATCTGGCTTCCGCTCCACGGCTACGACTTCACCCGGACGCCGCTGTGGGCGGGCATCTACATGCTGCCGCTCACGGTCGGGATGCTGATCGCCGGCCCGACCTCCGGCATCCTCTCCGACCGGTTCGGCGCGCGGCCGTTCGCCACCGGCGGGATGATCGGCGCGGCGATCAGCTTCGCGCTGCTGATGGCGCTGCCGACGAACTTCTCCTATGTCCCGTTCGCGCTCATCCTGCTGCTCAACGGCATCTCGATGGGGATGTTCGCCTCGCCCAACCGCGCCGGCGTGATGAACAGCCTGCCGCGCGGCGACCGCGGCGCTGGCGGCGGCATGAACCAGACCTTCCAGAACTCGGCCCAGGTGGTGTCGATCGGGATCTTCTTTACGTTGATGATCGCGGGCCTCGCGGCCACCCTGCCGCACGCGATGAGCACCGGTCTCGAGGCGCACGGCGTGGCTGCAGCGACGGCCCAGCGCGTCGCTCATCTGCCGCCGGTGTCGATCCTGTTCGCGGCCTTCCTCGGCTACAACCCGCTCGACCATCTGCTCGGCGCCCACGTGATCGCCAGCATCGGGCCGCACAGCGCGGCGATCGTTGCCGGCCGCTCGTTCTTCCCCGAGCTGATCTCGAGCCCGTTCCGGACCGGACTGCACGAGACGTTCGTGTTCGCGATCGTGGCATGCCTGATCGCGGCCGCGGCCTCGATGCTGAGAGGCGGCCGCTACCACTACGCCGACGAGCCCGACGCGCAGGCTCCCAGCGCGGCCGAGCGGTCGCCACCACGCGGCCCGATACCCGAACCGGTCGGAGGGACGCAACGTGGCTGACACTGACACCGCGCTGTTGGTGATGGACTTCCAGGCCGGGATCACCGAGCGGATCGGCGACGACGCGCTGCTCGAGCGCACCGCGCGAGCGATCGCAACCGCCCGTGACCGTGACCTGCATGTGATCTATGGCCGCGTCGCCTTCCGCAGCGGCTATCCCGAGATCAGCGCGGCGAACCGCGGGTTCTCGGCGCTCGTCGGCACCGGCGCGCTGATCGACGAGCAGACGGAGATCCATCCCACCGTCGCGCCCCAGCGCGGCGACGTGCTCGTGACCAAGAAGCGGGTGAGCGCGTTTACCGGTAGCGACCTCGAGGTGATCCTGCGCGCGCGGGGGATCCGCTCGCTCGTGCTCGCCGGAATCGCCACCAGCGGCGTCGTGCTCTCGACGCTGCGCCAGGCCGCCGACCTCGACTACGGGCTGACTGTGCTCTCCGACTGCTGCGCCGACCCCGACCCCGAGGTCCACCGCGTGCTGCTCGAGAAGGTGTTCCCGCGCCAGGCCGACGTGATCGACGTTGAGGAGTGGTCGCAGGCGACCGTCTAGCGTCCCTGCCAGTGGGGCGGGCGCTTCTCGGCGAACGCGCGGACGCCCTCGCGGAAGTCCTCGGAGCCGAAGCAGGCGCGGCGGAGCTCGATCAGCTCGCGCTCGGCCTCCGGGTCGAGATCGACGTGGGCGTCTAGGACAGCACTGATCACGCGCTTGTTGCCCGCCTGCGCGAGCGGCGCATTGCCGGCGATCTCGGTCGCCATCTCGACTGACTGCTCGGGCAGCCGCCCGTCCTCGGCGATGTCGTTGACGAGCCCCCACAGGCGCGCGGTGCGGGCGTCGATCCGCCGCGCGAGGAGGAACAGCTCGCGGGTACGTGCGGCGCCGATCGTGTCGATGAACTTGCGGATCCCGGTGTGCGAGTAGACGAGGCCGAGCTTCGCCGGCGGCATCCCGAGCGCGATCGTGCCGGCCGCTATGCGCAGGTCGCACGACAGGGCGAGCTCGAGGCCGCCGCCGATCGTGTGGCCGTTTAGCGCGGCCAGGGTCGGATACGGATAGGCCTCCACGGCCTCGATCGCGGCCGCGAACGGGTGGGCGACGAGCCGCTCGGCCTCGTCGGCGAACACCGATTCGGGCAGGTCCCCGATGTCGTAGCCGGCGGAGAAAATGTGGTCCTCGCCCGTGATGATCACGCAGCGGGCGTCGAGGGCAGGGAGCGTGGAGGCGAACCCGTCGAGGATCGCGTGGTCGAGCGCGCCGCGCTTGTCCGGGTTGGATATCGTCAGCCGCGCGACCCCGGGCGCGGGCTCGTCGAGGAGCAGGCGGCCGCCTGCTGCGGCGTCTTCGCTAGTCGAGGACAACGAGCGTGTCGCCCTCGGAGACCGACTGGCCCTCCTGGCAGCGAATCTCCTTGACCACACCGGGATCCTCGGCCTCGACGGGCATCTCCATCTTCATCGACTCGAGGATCACGACAGTGTCGCCCTCTTCGACACTATCGCCGACCTCGACTTCGATCTTCCACACGGTGCCCGTGATATGGGCCTCGACCTCGGGCAAGCGGAGCCTCCTGTGCTCGTGGTTTCGCGCGCAGAATAGTGAGCCGGGTGGCGGAGCGCCCCCATCTTCCCCCATTTTCCGGGGTCCGTCCGGGCTAACGGGTTGACTGCACCTCGTCACAACTGTTGCATCGCGCCTGCAGGTGACGCTGAGGAGAGACGATGGAGGGCAAGGGCATTTTCATAAGCTCGTGCTCGCGGCGGCAGCTGGCACGACGCCGGCCGCAGCCGCGTGCCGGTGCGGTGCGGCTGCAGCTGATGATCGTGCTGGTCATCCTCGCCGTCGGGCTCGGCGCGTTCCTCGCCGGCCACGGCGGGCTGTAGCGCCCATATACATTCCCCGGCGTGATCCTCGCGATCGACCAGGGCACGACCGGCACGACGTGTCTCGTGTTCGACGAGCAGGCCGAGTTGATCGGCCGCGCGGCCCGCGAGTTCGAGCAGCACTTCCCGAGGCCGGGGTGGGTCGAGCACGACGCGGAGGAGATCTGGCGCGTGACCCAGGCGGTGGCGGGCGCGGCGCTCGACGACGCCGGACTCGGCCCGGGTGAGCTGCGGGCGGTCGGCATCACCAACCAGCGCGAGACGGTGTGCGTGTGGGACCCGCGCACGGGCGAGCCGCTTCACCGCGCGATCGTCTGGCAGGACCGCCGCACCGCGGCCCGCTGCGACGAGCTCCGAGAGCAGGGACACGAGGAGCTCGTCCGCCGCCGGACGGGCCTCGTGCTCGATCCGTACTTCAGCGCCACGAAGATCGAATGGCTGCTCGAGAATGTCGAGGGCCTGCGCGAGCGGGCGCAGAGCGGGGGAGCTGTGTTCGGGACCGTGGACGCGTGGCTGATCTACAAGCTCACCGGGGAGCTCGCGACCGATCCGAGCAACGCGTCGCGGACGATGCTGTTCGACATCGCGCGTGGTGGTTGGGACGCCGAGCTGCTCGAATTGCTGGGGATCCCGGAGCGGGCGCTCCCGCCCGTGGCCACGAGCAGCGGCCCGATCGCGACCACGCAGCCCGAAGCGCTTCACGGCCACCAAGTGCCCGTGGCGGGGGTGGCGGGCGACCAGCAGGCGGCCCTGTTCGGACAGGCGTGCGTTGACCCGGGACTGGGAAAGAACACCTACGGAACCGGGTCGTTCGTGCTCCAGAACGCGGGCTACAAGGTTCCCGCCGCGGCGGACGGCCTGCTCAGCACCGTCGCGTGGGGGATCGGAGGGCGGCTCTCCTATGCGCTAGAGGCGGCGATCTTCGTCACCGGCGCGGCGGTGCAGTGGCTGCGCGACGGTCTCGGGATCATTGATGCGGCGCCAGAAACAGAACCGCTGGCTGCGTCACTGGACGGCAACGACGGCGTGTACTTCGTCCCCGCCCTGACCGGGCTCGGCTCGCCCCACTGGGACCCGTACGCGCGCGGGACCATTGTCGGGTTGACGCGCGGAACGACGAAGGCGCATCTCGCCCGTGCCGCGCTCGAGGCGATGGCCTACCAGACGGTCGACGCGGTCCGTTCGATGGAGGTGGCCAGTGGGGTCGAACTGCAGGAGCTGCGGGCAGACGGTGGCGCGACGGTCAACGGCTGGCTGATGCAGTTCCAGGCCGACGTGCTCGGCGTCCCGGTCGTGGTGCCAGAGATCGCCGAGACGACGGCCCTCGGAGCGGCCTACCTGGCCGGCGTGGGGATCGGCGTGTGGACAATCGATCAGGTCAGCCGCAGCTGGCGCGAGCGCCGGCGCTACGAGCCGTCGATGGGCGCCGATCAGCGCGAGGCGCTGCTGCACGATTGGGGGCGCGCGCTGGAACGGGCGCGCGGCTGGGCGGAGTGAGCGAGACCGCGCGTCACCGTTACCGCCTCAAGGGGTATCAATTGCTGCTGCCATGCCCGACGTCGAGCTCAAGCCCCAGGTCTACAAGGACCCTCGGCCGAAGGAGTACTTCGATCATTTCCATGAGCTCGTGCGCAGCCACCCGCCGGAAGCCAAGATCTACGAGCCGGTGCGGGTGCTCACCGTGCTGCACGCGATGATCAGCTTCCGGGCTCGCGGCTACGCGTCGGAGAACGTGCCTAATGGCCCGGTGATCCTCGCGCCCAACCACGCCTCGTTCATGGACCACTTCTTCACCGGCGCGTTCATCCGCCGGCGCGTGCAGTTCATGGGCAAGTCCCAGCTGTTCAAGGGCGTGCAGGCGTGGATCTTCAGTCATGGCGGCGTGTTCCCGGTCCGCCGGGGCCAGCAGGACGAGGAGGCGTTCACGACCGCATTCCGGATCCTGCAGCGGGGCGGCGCGGTCGTCATGTACTGCGAGGGCGGCCGCTCGCGGACGGGCAAGCTGGCCGATACGGCGCGGCCCGGGATCGGTCGGCTGGCGCTCGAGTCGGGCGCTCCGGTGGTGCCGGTGGCGATCCTCGGCTCCCATCAGGTCCGCAACTGGAAGCGCCTCCAGTTCCCCAAGGTCACGGTCCAGTACGGCAAGCCATTTCGCTTCGAGCAGAACTCAGACACGACGCGCGAGCAGCAGCAGGCTGTGGCCGACTACGTGTTCGCCCGCATCCGGGACCTGCACACCGAGCTCGAGCGGCTCGGCCCCAAGGGCGCGTCCCGCGTCTCACGTGAGCGCCGCCGGGCGCAGCTCACCGGCGTCTCGGCCGGCGACCGCTAGCCCGGCCGCCGGGCGCGGCCGAGCGGCGTCTCGAGCGCAGCTTCTCACTCGCCGAGGCGGATGATCTCGGCGCTGTAGCGCTGCACCGTGAACCTGTAGTTGCCGCCCGCGGCGCGGATGGTCGTGATGACCTGGCGGCCGTGCCAGCGCGCGTCTGAGCCGATCACCCGTCCGCCCAGCGTGATCCCCGCCTTCGACCGCGGCGAGCGGGCCTTGAGGAAGGCGATGCGGGCGGGGTTGCCGGAGAGGTTCTTTGTGGAGAGTTCGAACGTCGCCGCCCGCCGGCCCTTGTTGACCAGCAGCAGCCGCAGGACGCGGCCGGTGCGCACGGCCCAGGCCTTGACCGGCTGCCCGCGGCGATCCGCCAGCCGCAGCCGCTCGAGCTTCGAGCCGCGCCCGAACATCTCGTTGAAGATGGCCAGGCCGTAGAGCTCCGGCTGCGGGGCGATGCCGCCGGGCACGAGATGAAACGGGGCGTTGAGCAACTGGGGCCGGATATGCCAGTTGACGCCGACCACGCCGGCGCGCATCAGCTCGAACAACGCGTCGGGGGCCCACAGTGCGGTCGCGAACGCGTCCGCGACACCCTCGTTCCCCCCGCAGCTGATCGAGTTGAGCTCGGTCACGCGCAGCGGCAGGCCGGCGTCGGCTGCGACGCTCAGGGCATGGCGCAGCCGACCCGCGATCCCGGCCGAGGCGCCCTGCTTGAGCAAGCCGGCGACCGTCGGGTAGAAGGGCGAGCCCGGCTGGTAGCAGGTCGAGAACGCGTAGCGATGCATGGTGATCTCCGACGGCCCGGACCTCGTCAGCCGGCTCAGCGCGGAGACCCAGGTGGGCGTTGAGGATGTCGTGTCGGGGCCGACGAGCGGGACGTGCGGGTCGGCACGGTTCAGCGCACGGGCGTAGGCGCGATAGTCGGAGCGGTAGCGCGAGGGTGAGTAGCGCTCGGCCCAGTTGGACGGCGTGGAGGGCAGGGTGCTCGCGATGCGCTCGCTCTCGAGGTCCGTGTGAAGGTGATAGAGGTCGGGCTCGTTGCCGATTCCGAGGCTGACGAGATAGCCCCTCGGCAGCGCCCGGGCGGCCGCCCGGGCGAACGCCGACGCCATCGCCGGCGAGTGGACCGGGAGGTTGACGTCGAGCATCACGCGCAGGTTCTCGCGCTGGACGAACGAGGAGAGCTGGCTGAGCCAGGTGTCGCCGAGCTCGAACACCCACGGCGGGGTTCCGATCGGGGTCACCTTCCAGTAGGCGGCGTCGGTGGACTTACCGCCGATCCGCAGCAGCATGTGCGAGCCGTCGCGCGGGCGAACGAGGCGCAGGAAGCGCCCGAACACGCCCGGCGAGCGCTCGAGCCCGGACACCTCGTCGGCCTCGGTCGAGATCCCGAAGAAGGAGCGTGGGACGGCCAGCCGGTCGCCATGGACGATCACGCGGATCGGCTGCCGGGCCTGAGCGGCGGCCGCAGCCGCTCCGAGCACGAGGCAGCACAGCGCGGCCAGCGCGAATCTCATGGTGTGGTTTCTCAGCTCTGGTCCCTCGCGTCACAGCTTACGGCCGGGATCCGCCGGTGCCCGGACGGCGACGGTGCGCCCGGGCGGCAGTCTACGGAGGGGTTGACGGGAAGCTCTCTGTAAGTTTACACTTACGGTTAGTGTCGACTTACCAAAGGTCCGAGGGACTTGGAGCGCTGGCCGATCCCACGCGCCGCGCGATCTTCGAGCGACTGGCGGAGCGGCCGAGCGCCGTCGGTGAGCTGGCGGAGGGGCTGCCGGTTAGCCGGCCCGCCGTCTCGCAGCACCTGAAGGTGCTCAAGCGGGCAGGGCTGGTGAGCGACCGGGCGGAAGGGACGCGACGGATCTACGAGATCGATCCGAGCGGGATAGAAGCCCTTCGTCGCTACCTCGACCATTTCTGGAATCGATCGCTGGCGGCGTTCAGAGCGGCCGTCGAGCAATCAGAGAAGGAGGTCTCATGACCATGCACGCAGCAGATACATCGGTGCGCACCTCGACCGTGGTGGAGGCGCCGATCATGCGCGCGTTCTCCGTCTTCACGGACGGGATCGCGACCTGGTGGAACCCCCACCACCACCTCCTCGAGGGCGAGCTCGCCGACATGGTGTTCGAGCCGCGGGTGGGCGGCCACATCATCGACCGCGGCGTCGACGGCAGCGAGTCGCGGTGGTCCCGGGTGCTCGCGTACGAGCCGCCGACGCGCGTGGTGTTCAGCTGGGACATCAATCTGGACTGGCAGCTCGAGAGCGACCCGGAGAAGACGAGCGAGATCGAGGTGCGGTTCACCGAGCAGGGACCGAACCGCACCCTGGTCGAGCTCGAGCACCGCCACCTCGACCGCCACGGCGTGGGCTGGGAGCGGATGCGCGACGCCGTCGGCTCGGAGAACGGCTGGAACCTGAGCGACTTCGCGGAGGTGGCCGCAGCGCCCTGACTCCGCTCGCGACCGCTCGGACTCCAGGCCTCGCGCGCCGGCCCGCACGGCCCACCCCTAGGCGGTTGCGACGGCGGCGGCCTTCTGGAGTCCGAGCTCGTCGACCGCGTCCGCGCGCATCTTGAACTTCTGCACCTTGCCGGTCACCGTCATCGGGAACGCCTCGACGAACTTCACGTAGCGCGGGATCTTGAAGTGGGCGATCTGCCCCTTGCAGAACTCCTTCACCTCATCCTCGCTCAGCGTCGCGCCCCCGCGCGGGATCACCCACGCCATCAGCTCCTCGCCGTAGCGCTCGTCAGGGACGCCGATCACCTGCACGTCGGCGATCTGCGGATGCGTGTAGAGGAACTCCTCGATCTCGCGGGGGTAGATGTTCTCGCCGCCGCGGATGATCATGTCCTTGATCCGACCGACCACGCGCACGTAGCCGTTCTCGTCCATCGTGGCCAGATCGCCGGTATGCATCCAGCGCTGGCCGTCGATCGACTCGGCCGTGCGCTCGGGGTCGTTCCAGTAGCCCCGCATGACCATGTAGCCGCGGGCCAGGAACTCGCCCGGCTCGCCCCGCGGGAGCGTAATCCCAGTCGTCGGGTCGATGATCTTGACCTCGGCGTGGGGCATCACCTGGCCGACAGTGCCGCAGCGGTTCTCGAGGCTGTCGTCGCGTCGGACCTGGGTGGTCACCGGCGAGGTCTCGGTCATCCCGAAAGCGATCGCCATCTCGTCGATCCCCATGTCTGTCGACACGCGCTTCATCACCTCGATCGGGCACGGCGACCCGGCCATGATCCCGGTTCGCAGTCGGAGATCCTTCATGCCGAGTTCTGGGTGATCCAACAGCGCGATGAACATCGTCGGAACTCCGTAGAGGCTCGTGCAGCGCTCGTTCGCGCACGCCTCGAGCGTTGCGACGGGGTCGAAGACCTCGGCCGGGTAGACCATGCAGGCGCCGAAGTTGGTCGCGCCCAGGTTGCCCATCACCATCCCGAAGCAGTGGTACAGCGGGACCGGGATGCAGACCCGGTCGGCCTCGGTGTAGCCGAGCAGTCCGGCGACGAAATAGGCGTTGTTGAGGATGTTGTGGTGGGTGAGCGTCGCGCCCTTGGGGAACCCCGTGGTGCCGCTCGTGTACTGGATGTTGATCGGGTCGTCGAAGTCGAGCGTCCCGGTGCGGGCGTGCAGCGCGTCGGGGCGCTCGGGACCGGCGGCCAGCGCCTCCCACTCGTCGGTGTCGAAGAACACGGCCCGCTCGAGCTCCGGCAGGTTCGGGTGGATCGATTCGACCATCGCGGCGAAGTCAGAGCCCTTGAGCTCGGAGGAGGCGAACAGCCAGCGGCAGCCCGAGCGGCCGAGCGCGTACTCGAGCTCGCTGGTCCGGTAGGCCGGGTTGACGTTTACGAGGATCACCCCGATCTTCGCGGTCGCGTACTGGACCAGCGCCCACTCAGCCCGGTTCGGCGCCCACACGCCGACGCGGTCGCCCTTCTCGAGGCCGGCGGCCAGCATCGCGCCGGCGAGGCGGTCGACGGCGGCGCTCAACTCGGCGTAGGTGAAGCGCGCGTTCTGGTGGCAGGAGATCAGCGCGTCCGAGTCCGGCACGCGGGCGACGGTGCGCTCGAGGTTGTGCCCGATCGTCTCTCCGAGCAACGGCTCGGAGTACGTCCCGTGCGCGTAGGACAGCACACCCGCGATGCTACTCGTAGACCGCCTTCAGCTGGGGCCACTTGTTCCAGTCATGGCTGAGGATCACGACGGCGTCGGGCGTCTGCCGGCGGTACTGCGCGATCTCGCGGATCGACCGGCGGCGCAGGTGCTCGTCGGCGACGAGAAGCGGCCGGTCGCGGCCACGGAGCTCCTCCTCGGTGTAGGCGGCGTCGCCGGCGATCAGGACCTCGCCGTGCGCTGTGCGCAGCAGGACCGACTGGTGCCCGGGCGTATGGCCGGGACTCGAGACCAGGCGCACGGCGCCGTCGCCGAACAGGTCGAGCGTGCGCCCGAAACCGGCGAACGACTCGACCGCCTCGCCGTCGTAGTCGACCGTTCGCCACTCGAAGGCGTGGTCGAACTGGCGCTGGTGATAGCCCTGCAGCGCGCCTCCGTCGGCCGCGGCCTCCCACTCGCGCCGGTCGATCAGGAAGGTGGCCTGAGGGAACTCCGACACGGCGCTGGCGTGGTCGACGTGTAGGTGGGTGATGATCACGAAGGTGATCTCGGCCGTCTGGAAGCCGAGCGCGGGAAGCCGGAAGCGCAGCGCCTGGTCATGCTCCATCCGGACCTCGTAGAGGAGCTTGCCGGCGCGGCCCATGTTGGCGCCGACGTCGCGCTCGCATACGGGGTGCAGTCCGGTGTCGATCAGGATCGCGCCGGCGGTCGGGTGCTCGACCAGGAAGGCTGGGACCGGGAGCCAGTTCCAGCGTCGCCGTGATCCGACCATCTGCGCCGCAATGCGCGGCCGGGTGAGCGCGCCGGACGGCCGCGCCGTGTGGGCCGGTGGCGCGTGCATCTCGCCCGTGAGGATCGGATGCACGCGGACGGCGGCACCGGACGATCCCCCGCGCAGCGGTAGCGCTGCCGGTCTTGCCTCAGTCGCGACGGGCATTGCTGCGCTCAGGCTATACCGTGTCGCCCGCGATGCAGCCGTTTCGGGACAACCTGCTGGCGGAATCGGCGATCGTGCTGGCCGGTGGCGCCGAGGCGGAGCTCGCCGAGGCGCTCGCGGCGCTGGACGCGCGAGTCGAGGCGCTGCCGGCCGAGGCCGACGCCGAGGCGTGGGCGACCGAGCACTCCCCGCTCCACGCGATCGTCTGCGACACACGCGCGGGGTTCGCCGCCGACGGCCTGGACGCCGCGCTCGAGGCCACATGGGCGGCCGTGCGCGCGGTCGCCGTGGGCGCGCTGATCCCGGGCGAGCAGGGCGGCAAGGTGATCCTGATCGGGCCGACGCCCGATGCCGGCGAGCACGCCGAGGCCGCGCGGTCGGGCCTCGAGAACCTCGCCCGCACGCTGTCGGTCGAGTGGGCGCGCCACAAGATCACGGTGACGGCGGTGGCGCCCGGCTCCGAGACCAGCGGCGAGCAGGTGGCCGCGCTGGTCTGCTTCCTGGTCTCCCGGGGCGGCGACTACTTCAGCGGCTGCCGCTTCGAGCTCGGACTCATACGCAGCTCTTAACCGGCTCTCACGGCTGTCCTACGGGCCTGCTTCAGGCTCTCAGCCATGAACAACAAGATCGATCCCGGCGCTCGCCGGCAGGAGCGGATCAGGCGGACCCGCAGCATTCGCCGTCGCGTGATCGGGGGGGCCGTTGCGCTGTTCGTCGCGGCCTGGCTGATGATCGCGGTCGTGCTCGTGTCCGGACACGATCCCGCCCTGGCGTCGCGCAGCACCACCACCAGCACCGCGGCCGCGCAGACCACGACCACCCAGGCCACGGCCCAGACGACCGACCAGTCCTCGAGCAGCCAGCCGAGCTCGTCGTCGGGCTCAGGCTCCGTCGTGACTAGATCGTCGTGACCGCGGCGACATGCGCGGCGAGCCAGGCGCATATGTCGTCGAGGACGGCGGCCTGCTCGGGCTCGTTGAGGATCTCGTGGTAGAGACCCTCATAGGCCTTCGTGGTCACGTCGGCCGAGCTGATCCGGTCGGCCAGCATCACGCTCCCGCGCGGCGGGCACAGCCCGTCGGCGGAGCCGTACATGATCAGGGTCGGGACCGCGATCCGCTTGACCCCATCCGAGAACGAGTCGATCGCCGTGGCGAGCTCAGACACTGTCCTGACCGGGAGCTTGCCGTGATAGACGAGCGGGTCCTCGACGTAGGCCTTCACGACCTCCGGGTCGCGGCTGACCAGGCTGGCGTCGATCTCGACCAGCGGGAGTTTCGGCGCCACGACCGAAAGCACGCGGGCGGCGACACGCATGTGGGGTGGCGCGGCCTCGAGCGCGGCCAGTGGAGCCGAGAGCATCAGGCCGGCGAGCCGGTCCTGGTGGCGCATCGCGTAGCTCACGGCGAGCGCGCCGCCCATGCTGTGGCCGAGCAGGAAGATCGGGGTGCCCGGGAGCTCGCCGGCCACGAGCACGATCAGTGAGTCGAGGTCGGCGACCGCCCTGTCGACGCGGTCGATCAGCGCCCGCGGGCCCTCCGAGCGACCGTGGCCACGGTGCTCGATCGCGTAAACCGCGTACCCGGCCGCCACGAGCCGATCGGCCACGTGCCGGTAGCGGTCGCTGTGCTCGCTGACTCCGTGGGCGATGACGATCGCGGCGACGGGCTGGCCGTCGGGTAGCCAGGACTGCCAGTAGATGCGCAGGCCGCCGGCCCCGGTCAGCTCCGACTCGCGGTGTCTCATGCGGGTTCCTGCGCCCAGGGGACGACGACCGCGTCCTCCTGCGGCGAGTCGCGGGCGACCACATACTCGGCCGGCTCTGTGTCCGAGACGTTTTCGAGCACATGCGTCTCGCGGGGCGGGACGTAGACGAGGTCGCGCGGCTCGAGCTCGACCTGCTGCTCGAGGTGATCGCCCCACTTCACGCGCAGGCGGCCGGAGAGCATGTAGACCGCGCTCTCGCACCCCTCGTGGTAGTGGGGGCGCGACTGCGCCCCCGGCGGCACGCGGAACACGCCCATGTAGATGCTCTGCGCGCCCGCGGTCATCTGGGAGATCTCGGCCCCGCCGACGACGCCGCGCGGGACGTCGCGGTCTGGGCCGGGCTTCACCACCCTCATGGGCGCGAGTCTACCGCCGCTCGGGCTGCGTGACCTGGATCTGCAGCGGGGGCTGGTCGGCGGCCTCGTGGTCGACCTGGAGGGTCGTGTGGCCGATGTGGAAGCGCTCCTCGAGGAGGGCCTGCAGCCGGCGCCGCGCGGCGTGACAGTCGTCCCCCGCGCGCACGACCACGTGAGCCGACAGGGCCGGGAAGCCCGAGGTGACCTCCCAGACATGGAGGTCGTGGACCTCGACGACGCCCGGCTGCGCGGCGAGCTCGTGACCGACCCGCTCCGGATCGAGTCCGGCCGGTGCCGCCTCCATGAACACGCGCCCCGAGGCCTTCAGGAGCGAGAACGCGGCCTCGATCATCAGCCCGGCGATCAGCAGCGAGGCGATCGCGTCGGCGCGCGAGAAACCGGTCACGATGATCACGATCGCTGCCACCGCAGTCGCGATGAACCCATACAGGTCCGTCAGCACGTGCCGGTAGGAGCCCTCTACGTTGAGGCTGCGCTCCTCCGAGCCGCCCGCGAGGATGCGGGTGACCACGAGGTTGACCGCGATGCCGGCGAGCGCGACCACGAGCACGACTTGGCCGTGGACCGTCGGGGGGTTGACGAGCCGGCTGACGGCGCCGTAGATGATCAGTCCGGCGAGCACGAGCAGGGTCACGCCGTTGGCCTGCGCGCTGAGGATCTCAGCCCGGCCGAGGCCGTAGGTCATCGACCCGCGGGCGGGCCGCGTGGCGAGACTGGCCGCGCCCAGCGACAGGGCCAGCGCGGCGGCGTCGGTGAGCATGTGCGCGGCGTCGGAGAGCAGCGCGAGGGAGGAGGCGAGGATCCCGGCCACGACCTCGCCGGCCATGAACATGACGATCAGCGCCAGCGCCCACCGCAGCGCCGTCCGATCGGTTTCACGGGACGGGGTGTGCGCGTGGTTGTGCGCCATTGCGTTCAGTTAACCGACGGATCGGCCGGCATGCGCGCAACCAGCGCGTAGCTCCCGCCCTTGCGCGTAAGCACCGAAGTCCAGAGCTCGCGCGGCTCGGTCGTGAACGCGTCCTCGCGGCGCGCTGGATCGAGAATCCAATCGTCGCGCTCGAGCTCTGAGTCGAGCTGCCCCGGACCCCAGCCGGCGTGGCCGACGAACGCCCGGCCCTCCTTGACCCCGACCGCCTGCTCGTCCGGCGTGCCGCCGGTGCCGAGCACGCCGATGTCGTCGAACGAGAGCAGCGCCGCGTCGCCCGGATCCTCGAACTCGGCGAGCACGATCACCGAGGACGGCTGCACCGGCCCGCCGATGAACAGCTCCTCGCCGGCGTCGACGAGGTTCTCGAGCTGCGGCACCGACTCGCCGACCGTGGTATCCGACGGGCGGTTGAGGACCAGCCCGAGCGCGCCGTCCTCGGTGTGCTCGACGACGAGCACGACGGTCCGCCAGAAGTTAGGGTCGAGCAGCGCCGGGCCCGCGATCAGAAGCTTTCCGCGCGCCGAGTCCATCAGCGACGCGATCGGGGGCTCAGACCCGAGCCAGGTCGGTTTGCGCCGCGTCGGCGAGTTCGATGGCCTCGCGGGCCTGGTCGGACTGCTCGAGATCGAGCGCCGCGAGCTCCGCGATCACCTCGAACAGATCGACGGCGAGGCAGACCTGAGGCTCTTTCTCGGCCCCTGCCCGCACGGCGTAGAAGAGGGTGCCGTCGCGCCAGACGACGACGTCGGTGCCCGTGCTTGTCTGAATCTTGACTCTCGTCATCCGTGTGGTCGTCGGGCGCCTTTGCGGCGCGCTCGACCGCAGATTCAAACAGCAATACCTGCCAGAAGTTGGCTAAAGCGCCGATCACCCCGCGTTACAGCCGAACTTGATCCGGCTCAGCGTCGATGAGAGCAGCGGCGTGATGTCGTACGAGTCGGCCGGCCGCGGAAGCTGCGGCTGGCTCTGCGGCCCGTAGTCGAAGATGTCCATGTTCATGCCGAACTTGACGTGCTGCTGGGCGACGCACTCGTCGAACGAGATGCCGAGCCGTCGGACCAGGTTGTTGTGATCGACCCAGGCGTCCATCGGCATGATGTGAGTCCCGAGCGCCGCCTCGAGGGTGCTGACGCTGCGGGCCGCCGCGGCGCGCTGCGAGGCCGGCAGCAGGTTCGGGTAGCGGGTGAGGTCGACCTTCGCGCGGTAGTGGGTGGTCCTCACGCCGCGGACGGTCTCGGTCCCGAGCTTGGTGGTCGAGGCGCTGACCGCGCGGAGGAAGTCGACGAACTGCGTGGGGTCGGTCCCGGTGGGCAGCGAGCCGAGGCCAATCGCGCCGAGCATCCGGCTCATGTCGAACTTCAGCCAAGACTTGCCGCCGGTGAGGCGCTGGAGCTGCGGCAGCCCGGCAGCGCGCATGAAGAACGTCAGCCCCGAGAACACCTCGGTGAACTTGAACCGGTGCCCCGCGACCGTCTCGGCCGCGGTCATCGTGCCGCTCCGGTCGGCCCGGTCGAAGTCGCCGCTCATCGCGATGTGGAGCGGGCCCGAGGCGGGGGTGCTCACCGTGGCCAGCGCGGCGATCCGGTACCCGGGCACGCGGGCGGTCACGTCGGCCGCGCGCGCTACCGGGTCGATCGTGGCGCTCGACCCGCAGCCGGTGAACAGCGCGACTGATGCGATGGCCGCTGCCCCAGCCAAGCCGATGGCGAAGGTTTTCCTCCCCACCCAATTCATCGTACTCCCGTTTTCGGCCCCGGAGGACCGGTTCGTTGCAAGTGAGGTTGCGGGCTGGACGCGCGGTCGGGTCGGGGCGGGCGCCGGGTGCTTGCGGGCTGCGCCCCGGGGCTCCGGGGGTCCTCCGGCTATGCGGCCGCCGGGGGCGCCTCCGCCCCGGCCTCTGCCATCGCCGCCTCGACGTGGCGGCGCGAGTCCCGGCGGCGGATCAGCAGGAAGCCGAGCACGAGCCCGATCACCGCGAATCCGGCGCCGGCCAGGAAGGCCGACCGGAAGCCGAGCGTGAGCGCGTGCTTGAGGGGCCCGTGCGTGCTCGTCATCACGTCCGCCGTGCGCGAGTTGGCAATCGTGGCCAGCACGGCGAGGCCGAGCGCGCCGCCGACCTGCTGCGAGGTGTTGATCAGCCCGCTGGCCAGCCCGGCATCGCTGTCGCGCACGCCCGAGACGGCCGCGATCGTAACCGGAACGAAGGCGAACCCGAGGCCGACGGCGGCGAGCAAGGAGGGACCGAGGATGTTGGCCGCGAACGCGCCGTGGGTCGGGACCTGCGCGAACCACACGAGACCGCCGGCGATCAGCGCCATGCCGCTGAGCAGCACCGGTTTGAAGCCGACGCGGTTGACCAGCTGCGAGGCGACACCCGCGGAGACGATGATCGACCCGGCCAACGGCAGGTAGGAGACGCCGGCCTTCAGAGCCCCATAGCCGAGCACCTGCTGCATGTAGAGCGAGATGAAGAAGAACATCGAGAACAGCGACGCGCCGATCAGCAGCCCGCTGACGTTGGCGCCGGTGACCGTGCGCACCTTGAAGATCCGGAACGGCACGAGCGGCTGCTCGGCGCGCGACTCGATCACCGCAAAGGCACCCAGCAGAGCGGTGGACAGGACGAGCAGGCCGACGGTCTGGAACGAGCCCCAGCCCACCTTCTGCGCCTCGACAAGCGCGTAGACGAGGATCGAGAGGCCCGCGGTCACCGACACCGCGCCGGCCACGTCGAAGCGGCGCTGATCGACGCGGGCATGGCTCTCGTCGAGCAGGCGGGGGGCGAGGAGCGCGGCGCCGATCCCGATTGGGGTGTTGACGAACAGAACCCACTGCCAGCCGAGCGTGCTCGTGAGGATGCCGCCGAGCAGCACGCCGGCGGCCCCGCCCGAGCCGGCCACGGCGCCCCAGACGCCGAGCGCCTTGTTGCGGTCGGCGCCCTCGGCGAAGGTCGTGGTGACGATCGACAGCGCCGCCGGGGAGAGGAGCGCGGCGCCGAATCCCTGCACCGCCCGGGCGGCGATCAGCCACCCCTCCGACTGGGCCAGGCCGCCGGCGAGCGATGCGAGCGCGAAGATGATCAGGCCGGTGATGAACACCCTGCGGCGGCCGAGAAGGTCGGCGGCGCGGCCGCCGAGAAGAAGGAAGCCGCCGAACGTGAGCACGTAGGCGTTGACGACCCACGAGAGCGAGTCCTGGCTGAAGTGCAGCCCGCGCCCGATCGAGGGGAGCGCGACGTTGACGATCGAAGCGTCGAGGACGACGACGAACTGGGCCGTGGCGAGAAGCGCGAGCGCGAGCCAGCGGCGGTCGGTGCTGGAGGTGGTGGTGGTCGAAGTCATTCGCGTGCTCCCTGCGGTTTGACGGTTGATTCTCGCGCCTGAGTGTGCCTATAATCGGAGTAGGAGTTCCGGTTCCGCTACAAATATACGGAACCATCGCTCCGGTTGTCAAGTCGATTCCAGCTTCGGGACGTGATTCGATGTCGAGTGCCATGGCGAGAACGGATACGCCGGTAAGGCAGCTTCGGGCCGACGCCCGCCGCAACCGCGAACGCGTGCTCGAAGCCGCGCGGCAGATCTTCGGCCGTGACGGGATCGAGGCCCAGATTGATGACGTCGCGGCGTGCGCCGGGGTCGGGGTTGGCACCGTCTACCGCCACTTCGCGACCAAGGACGCGCTGGTCGACGCGCTCGCGGCCGACTACTTCGCCGGCGAGGCAGAGCTGGCCACGGCGGCGCTCGATGTCGCGGACCCGTGGGAGGGATTCAGCGGGTTCATCCGCAAGGGCGCCGAGCTGCTCGCTGCCAACCGGGCGCTGGCGCAGATCTCCGCCGACCGTCCCGAGGTGATGAAGGAGGCGGCGGTCAACGCCGACGCCGAGCTCGGCTTCTTCGGGACGATCGAGACGCTGATCGACCGCGCCCAGAGCGCCGGCGTCCTGCGCGCCGACTTCCAGCTCGAGGACATCCCGGCGATCATGTGCTCGCTGGGGTCGCTGCAGATCAGCCGCGGCGCGTACGCCAACTGGCGCCGCCTGCTCGAGATGGTCCTCGACGGCTGCCACACCGTCTCCGGGGGCGAGCTGCCGCCGGTGAGCGCGCGGCTGCCGCGCGGGCGGGTGTAGGGGGGCCGGGGCGCGGGCCTGGCCGCCGGGAAGGGGGCGCGGCGGCCCTCATAAAGGGTCGCCCTCGAGGGTGGGTCAGAAAACGACGAATAGCGTGGTTTTCTCACCCAGCCTCCGCCCGCCAGGGCCCTACAGCCCGAACGACCTCCCGAGGATCTCCTTCATGATCTCGTCGGTGCCGCCGCCGATCGGGCCGAGGCGGGCGTCGCGGGCGGCGCGCTCGATGTCGAACTCGGTCGTGTAGCCGGCGCCCCCGTGGATCTGGAGGCAGGTGTCCATGACGTCGAAGGAGGCACGCTGGGTGGCGAGCTTGGCGATCGTGACCTCGCGGACGGCGTCCTCGCCCGCGACGTAGCGGCGCAGGGCCGAGTAGGTCACGTCGCGGCCGGCCTCGATCGTCACCGCCACCTCGGCCAGCTTGTGGCGGATCGCCTGGAAGCGCCCGATCGGCCGCCCGAATGCCACGCGCTCCTGCGCATATCGAAGCGTGTTCTCGAACGCCACCTGCATGCCGCCGACGGCGCCGAGAGCCATCAGCAGGCGTTCCCACTGGAAGTTGGCCATGATCAGGTAGAAGCCGTTGTTGAGCTCGCCGAGCAGGTTCTCCTCGGGAACGAACACGTCGTCGAAGGTGATGAGCGCCGTGTCGGACGCGTGCCAGCCCATCTTCTCCAAGGCGGTCGACTCGACCCCGGGACCTCGGTCGATGATCAGGAACGAGATGCCCTGGTGGCCACCCTCAGGCGTGGTCTTGACCGCGGTGATGATGAAGTCCGCCCGCACCCCGCCGGTGATGAACGTCTTCGAGCCGTTGACGACCCAGCCGCCGTCCACCCGCCGCGCAAAGGTCCGTAGCCCCGCCACGTCCGAGCCCGCGTCGGGCTCGGTGATCCCGAGCGCGGCGATCTTCTCGCCCCGGATCCCCGGCGCCAGGTAGCGCTGCTTCTGCTCCTCGGTCCCGAACCGCGCCACCGGCGGCAGGGCGATCCCGCCGTGCGCTCCGATCCCCGCCGCCAGGCCGCCCGACCCGCACCAGGCCAGTTCCTCGCAGAACACAGCGTCGGCGACAACGTCGCCATCGCCCCCGTACTCCTCGGGGAACTTGAGCCCGATGTAGCCGAGCTCGGCCAGCCGCGTGAACACCGAGTTCGGGAACCAGCGCGCATCCTCCCACTCCCGTGCGTGCGGACGCAGCTCAGAGACGACGAACCGCCGCACGGCCTGGCGGAACTCCTCGTGCTCCTCGGTGAACGGCGGGATCGGGCGTCGCGCCGCCGCGGCTCCCGCGCCAGCCTTCGCCGACAGCGAGCTCACAAGCCGTAGGAGCGGCCGATCACCTCGAGCATGATCTCGTCGGTGCCGGCGCCGATCCGGTTCAGGCGCAGGTCGCGCCACGAGCGCTCGATCCCGTATTCCTTCATGTAGCCGTTGCCGCCGTGGATCTGAATGCACTCGTCGGCGACCTCGACCGAGATCCGCGATGCGTAGAGCTTCGCCATCGAGATCTCGCGCACCGGGTACTCGCCGTTCTGAATCCGCCAAGCCGTCGTGTAGACCATCTGCCGCGCGGTCTCGATCTTGGTCGCCATCTCGGCGAACTTGTGCCGGATCACCTGGAAGTGCCCGATCGAGCGCCCGAACGCCGTCCGCTCCTTGGCGTACTCGAGCGTGCGATCGAACACATGCTGGGCGCCCGCGACCGAGCCGGCGGCGCCGATCAGCCGCTCGCCCTGAAGCTCCCAGGAGATGTGGTAGAAGCCCTTGCCGAGCTCGCCGAGCATCGCGGAGGCGGGGATGCGCACGTCCTGGAAGGCGAGGAGCGCGGTGTCCGAGGCGTGCATGCCGAGCTTCTGCAGCTTCTTCTCGCGGATCACGCCCGGCGTGTCCATCGGCACCAGGAACAGCGTGATGCCGCCGTGACCGGCATCGGGGTCGGTCTTGGTGACGAGCACGATCGCGTGCGCCCGATGGCCGTTGGTGATGAACGTCTTGGAGCCGTTGATGACGAACTCGTCGCCGTCGCGCACCGCCCGTGTCTTGATCCCGGCCACGTCGGAGCCGGCGTCGGGCTCGGTGATCCCCAGGCAGAGGATCTTCGTGCCCTGGATCGCCGGCACCACCCATTCCTGCCTCTGCTCCTCGGAGCCGAACTTGAGGATCGGCGGCATCGCCATGTCCGTCTGCACCGCGACGCCCATCCCGAGTCCGCCGCAGTGCGCGTGGACCATCTCTTCGGCGAGTACGAGCGCCGTGAAGTAGTCGCCGCCCTGGCCCCCGTACTCCTCGGGCTTGTCGAGGCCGAGGAAGCCGAGCTCGCCCATCCGCTCGAACACCCAGTCCGGGAAGGTGTTCTCCTCCCACTCCTCCGCGTGCGGCTGGAGCTCCTTGATCACGAAGCGGCGGATGGAATCGCGCAGCTGCTCGTGCTCGTCGGTGAAGATGAAGTGCTTGCGCTGGGTGGCGAAGTCGGGCTTGAGAACGTTGGCGGTTGTCATGCCGCGGACCGTACCGGCCCGACACGAAAAAGTAAACAGTAGGACTTCCTACTTCCTACTTGGGGCGCGGCGGTTAGGCTTCCGCCCATGCCCTTCGAAACCCTCCGCTACGAGGTCAGCGACTCGGGCGTCGCGACCATCGCCCTGGACCAGCCCGACACCCGCAACGCGCTCTCCGATCAGCTGCTGGCCGAGCTGATCGCGGCACTCGAGACCGCGCGCGACGACGCCGCGACGAGATGCGTCGTGCTGACCTCGACTCACGAAAAGGTGTTCTCGGCCGGAGCGAACCTCGGCGGTTTCGCGGCCGACGTCCCGCTCGTGCACAAGCACTTCGCGACCGAGCGGTTCCCGCGGCTGTTCCGGCTGCTCGGGGAGCTCGGCAAGCCTTCGATCTGCGCGGCCAACGGTCACGTGCTGGCGGGCGCGCTGGGGATCGCACTCGCGTGTGACCTGATCATCGCGCGCGAGGGGGCTCGGTTCGGCACCCCCGAGATCAACGTCGGCGTGTTCCCGTTCATGATCATGGCGCTGATCTATCGAAACGTCCCGCGCAAGAAGACCAACGAGCTCCTGCTGCTCGGCGAGCAGATCTCGGCCGAGGAGGCGGAGCGGATCGGGATCGTCAACCGGGTGGCGAGCGTGGAGGAGTTCGAATCGGTCGTCTCCGGGTACGCCGAGAAGCTCGCCGCCAAGTCGCCGGTGATGATCAAGCTCGGCAAGGACGCAATGTTCCGCCAGCAGGACATGGCCTTCGCCGACGCGATTGAGTTCCTGCGCTCTCAGCTGACGATCGCGTTCACGACCGAGGACATCCAGGAGGGTGTCAGGGCCTTCTTTGAAAAGCGCGATCCGAAGTGGGAGGGGCGGTAGCTACCACAGCTTGCGCACGATGTCGTACATGTCGTGCGACGTCTCGCCCATGCTTGGGCAGCAGGTCGGCCCGCCCGGCGCGCTGATCCCGATCTCGAGATGGGGGAAGGTCGAGATCCCGACGTCGCCGCAGCCGACTTCGGCGATCGGGTCGCCGGCCGACACGTGATCGCCGACCTTCACGAGCGCGGGCTCGGCATGGCCGTAGTAGATGTAGCGACCACTGTAGGGGCCGGAGTCGACCTTCAGAACCGGCGCATCGGGACCGAAGCCGTCGATCCCCTCCTGCACGATCTTGCCCGAGGTCATCGCCACCTCGGTCACCTTGGAGCCGCAGGCGCCGTTCACGGTGCCGATGTCGACGCCCTGGTCCAGCGTCCAGTTCGAGGGTGAGAGCACACGCGACTTCGGGCTCATCGGGAACACCCAGCCGGACGGGGAGCTGCTGCGCGGCGAGCGCTTGATCCGCTGTCCGTTGGAGACCCACGATTTGAGCGTCGTCGCGGTCCGGATCCCGACCGTCCCGCTCGGTGGGCTCAGGTGCGCGGCGAGCTGGAAGATCCTGACCGAGCGCTTGGTGCCCGAGCCGAAGTCCCCATCCTCGGTGGTCCGGATACCGATCGTGGTCAGCCAGGTCTGGAGGCGCTTGACATCACCGCCGTGCTCACCCATTCGGAGGACGCGGCGGAAGGGGGAGGAGCCGGCGATCGCGGACGGGGCCAGCGCGGCGGCGGCCAGCGTGAAGAGGCCGGCGATCAGCGCGGCGCGGACAGGGGGCGTGGACTTCACCATGCAGGTCTCCTCGGCGGCATCGGAGGGAGCATTCGTGCCTGTGCCTACGGAGTTAGCTGACGGGCTCGCGCTCGAAAGAGCGCTACCTGCGGACCACCGCGGGATTCGCCCCACATACATGGGCTCCCCGCTCTCCGGATTGGCGATCCGGAGACTCGGCGGCCGTCACGATAGTGGAGATTGCAGTGGCATGCGGCGATAGGGGCCTTGACGAGCCCCGACATCACCTGCGAAAGTGAGAAGTAGAACGTCCCACTTCCCACAATGGCCACCGACGCTACCGCCACCAGCCTGCTGCGCCCGCTCGCTGAGGATCTCGCCGCGCGCAGGGAGAAGATAAAGCTCGGCGGCGGCGAGGAGAAGATCGCCGCCCAGCACGCCAAAGAGAAGCTGACCGCGCGCGAGCGGCTGGCGCTCCTGATCGACGAGGGCACCTTCGTCGAGATCGGGATGCACGGCCGCCCGCACTTCTCCCAGCGGGCGATGGAGGGGGTGGAGGCGCCCGCCGACGGCGTGATCACGGGCTATGGCAAGGTGAACGGCCGGCTGACCGCGGTCGCCGCCTACGACTTCACGGTGATGGCCGGCTCGATGGGCATGACCGGAGAGCTCAAGGTCACGCGCCTGCGCGAGCTCGCGCTGAGCAAACGGATCCCGCTCGTGTGGCTGCTCGACTCGGCCGGGGCTCGGATCCAGGAGGCGGTCGGCTCGCTGTTCGCGGGCAGCGGGCACCTGTTCCGCGAGGAGGTTGTGATGTCAGGGGTGATCCCCCAGATCGCGGCGCTGATGGGACCGTGTGCGGCGGGGACGGCCTACATCCCGGGATTGGCGGACTTCGTGCCCATGGTCAAGGGCCGCGGCTCGATGGCCCTCGCCGGCCCGCACCTGGTGCGCGCGGCCGTGGGCGAGGACGTGACCCAGGAGGAGCTCGGCGGCTCGCGCGTGCACTGCCGCAAGTCCGGCGTCGGGGATCTTGAGGTTGCCGACGACGAGGAGTGCATCGAGCGGATCAAGGAGTACCTGAGCTACTTCCCGCAGAACTGCGAGGAGCCGGCGCCGGTCGTCGTCTCGGCGGACCCGATCGACCGCGCCGACGAGGAACTCCTCGGTGTGCTCCCCGAGTCCAACCGCAAGCCCTACGACATGTACGAGGTGATCCGCCGGATCGTCGACGACGGTCGCTACTTCGACCTCAAACCCCAGTGGGCGAAGACGGTCATCACCTGCCTGGCCCGGTTCGGCGGCCGGCCGGCCGGAATCATCGCCAGCCAGCCCAAGCAGCTCGGCGGCATCCTCGACAACGATTCCGCCGACAAGGCGGCTCGCTTCATCAACCTGTGCAACTCCTACGGGATCCCGCTCGTCTACCTGATGGACGTCCCCGGGTTCATGGTGGGGACCAAGGTCGAGGCCGCGGGGATCATCCGCCACGGAGCAAAGATGCTCTACGCCACCGCCAACGCGACGGTCCCCAAGGTCACGGTCGTGTTGCGCAAGGCCTACGGCGCCGGCTATTACGTGATGTGCGGTCGGGCGTACGAGCCCGACCTGATCGTCGCCTGGCCGTCGGCCGAGATCAGCGTGATGGGCGCCGAGGGCGCGGTCGAGATCATCTTCCGCAAGCAGGTAGAGGCGGCCGAGGACCCGGCCGCCAAGCGCCAGGAGCTTATCGAGAACTTCCGCAAGATCATCGACGTGTACGTCGCCGCCGGCAACGACATGATCGACGACGTGATCGACCCGCGCGAGACGCGGGCCACGATCTGCCGCGGGCTCGAGATGGCGGCCGGGAAGACCGTGGAGCGACCCTGGAAGCGCAGCGGCGTCGTCCCCGTGTGAGGCGCCTGGCTGCCGCGGTCCTGCCGGTGTTCGCGGTCCTGACCGGGTGCGGCGTGTCGGTCCACGCCGGCGTCAGCACGACGACGACCACGACGTCGCTCAGCACCCCAATCGGCAACCGGACGTTCGGCTCGCCCGGGATCGCTCTGCACTTCACGTACCCAGCCGCGTTCTCGCCCGGCAGGCTCAACTCGGTCAGCCGCAAGATCGAATCCGACCGGCACGTCACGCGCGCCGCCCTGCGGGTCGGATCGAGCGGCTACGACCTGCTGATCATCACTCGCTACGCCGACATCCAGCCGCCGATCAGCAGTGGGAACATCCATGCCCAGAAAGCGGAATACGACCGGGCGATGTCGAAGATCTTCGGCCGGACCGCAGTCGGCGCGGTGGGGACGATCGGCGGTCTGCCCGCTCTGGTCTATCCAGACGCCCCGACGCCGGGCGTCCCGGTCAGCGCAACCACCCGAGCCGCGTTCGTGTTCCTGGGCAAGGACGAGTACGAGCTCCAGTGCCAGTGGACCGTCACCGAGCGGGCCGCCGTCCTCGGCGCCTGTGCGCAGATGCTGCGAACGCTCCGGACCTGAGCTCTTGACGCGCCCCGCGGCTTCCGACAAAGTAGGAAGTAGCACGTCCTACTTCTCGCAAGGAGCTCGATGAGTCTCGACGACCCCGCCGTCATCACCTGTGCGATCTCGGGCGCTATCGCCAACCGCGAGCAGTGCCCGGCGATCCCCTACGCGCCTGCCGAGTACGCCGCCGAGGCTCGGCGGATCGTCGACGAGGGCGGCGTCCACATCCACATCCACGCTCGCACGCGTGACGGCGCGCCGTCCTACGAGGTGGAGGACTTCGTGGCCATCCGCGACGCGATCGTTGCCGAAATCGGGGATGGCGCCATCGTCAACTTCTCCACCGGTACCGTCGGCGTCCCGGTCGAGAAGCGGATCGCTTACCTCGAGGCCGGGCGGCCAGAGGTGGCGGCGCTGAACATGGGATCGATGAACTACGCGAAGTACTCGCGCAAGCGCAAGGACTTCGTGTTCAAGTTCGTGTTCACGAACCCGTTCGACGAGATCATCGAGCTGCTGCATGCGATGCGCCGGCTCGACATCAAGCCCGAGCACGAGTGTTTCGATCTCGGCCACGTTGGATCGCTCGCGCCGCTCGTCGACATGGGGCTGCTCGAGGCGCCGCTGCACGCGGACTTCGTCATGGGCGTGGTCGGCGGAGTGCCGGCCACGGCGCTCAACGTCGCGGCGATGGCGCGCAACATGCCCGAGGGAAACCACCACTGGGGTGTGATCGGGATCGGGCGCGAGCAGTGGATGCTGGTCGGTGCCGCGCTCACGCTCGGAGGCTCGGTGCGCGTCGGCCTCGAGGACAACTTCTATCTTCCCGACGGGACCATGGCCCGGTCCAACGGCGAGCTGATCGCCAAGGCACGCGAGCTCACCGAGGATCTCGGGCGTCGTCCGGCGACCGTGCAGGAGGCTCGGGAGATGCTCGGGATCAGGTCGGCGGTGCGGTCATGAGCACCCTGCCGCTCGCGGGCCTCAAGGTCCTCGACCTCTCCCGGCTGTTGCCAGGCGGCTTCTGCTCGCTGATGCTGGCCGACTTCGGAGCGGACGTGATCAAGGTCGAGGACACCGGGATGGGCGACTACGTCCGCTGGTCGCCTCCCTACTACGAGGGCGCGGATGAGACCGCGCGCGGCGCGCTGTTCCTGGCCCTGAACCGGGGCAAGCGCTCGATCCGGGTCGATCTCAAGACCGAGGGCGGCCGCAAGGTGCTCCTGCGGCTCACCCGCGACGCCGACGTCCTGCTCGAGTCCTTCCGCCCGGGCGTGCTCGACCGCCTCGGGGTCGGCCACGAGAGCCTGCGAGCTGAGAACCCGCGGCTCATCTACTGCGCGATCACCGGCTACGGGCAGGACGGGCCGAACCGCGACCGGTCGGGCCATGACATGAACTACCTCGGCCTCGGCGGGATCCTGGGTCTCACCGGAGAGGCCGACGGCCCGCCGGTCCAGGCGGCCGGCCAGATCGCCGACATCGGCGGCGGTGCGCTGATGGGCGCGATCGGGATCCTCGTCGCGTTGCGCGAGCGCGAGCGCTCCGGCGAGGGCCAGCTCGTCGACACGTCGATGTTCGACGGAGCCCTCTCGTGGCTCGCCCTGGTCGCCGCGGACGCGCTCGCCTCCGGGCGCGCGGCGCGGCGCGGCGAGCTCCAGCTCGCCGGCTCGCTCACCTGCTACCGCCCCTACCGGTGCGCCGATGGGTACGTGACCCTGGGCGCACTCGAGCCGAAGTTCTGGCGGGCCTGGTGCGAGGGGGTGGGGCGCGAGGACCTGCGCGACCACGCTTTCGATCCGCCGGGGTCCGACGCGCACCGCGCGGTCAGCGAGATCTTCGCCGAGCGCACGCGGGATCAATGGCGCGACTTCGCCTCCGAGCATGACTGCTGCCTCGAGCCGGTGCTCGAGCTCTCGGAGGTGCTCGAATCCGAGCTCGTCGCGGCGCGTGAGATGGTGGTCGGCCTCGCTCAGCCGGGTGTCTCCGAACCGGTCAGGCTGCTCGGGGCGCCGGTCAAGCTCAGCCGCACGCCGGCCGACCCGTCGCGCGCCCCGGGTCCCGGCCTCGGCGAGCACACGACCGAGGTGCTTGCCGCCGCAGGTTTCGGCGAGGAGGAGATCGCGGCACTTCACGAAACGGGCGCCGTGGCCGGCCCGGCCGGAAGCGTCCGGGGCTCGTTCCTGAGCGCATGAGCGTCTCCAGCGATCTGCTCAAGATGTCCGAGCTCGCCGAGCGCTCCGGCGTGAGCGCCGGGACGATCAAGCACTATTTGCGCGAGGGCCTGCTCGGCTCCGACGACGAGGTCGTGCGCACGTCACGGAACATGGCCTACTACCCGGTCGAGTTCGTCGATCGGGTGCGGCTGATCAAGCGCCTGCAGGAGGAGCGGTTCATGCCGCTGCGGGTGATCCGCGAGCTGATGAACTCGGACCCGGACCGAGCCGCCCGCATGATCGAGCTGGAGGACCGGATCCTCGAGCGGGCGATCGAGGCCAGGGAGTCGGGCCGCGTCTCGCCGGCCAGGGTTCGTGAGACCTACGACGTGCCGCAAAACGTGCTCGACCGGCTCGAAGAGATTGGCGTCCTGACCCCGACGGCGCGCGGATACGACGGCGACGACGTGGCGATCATCGAGGCCATCTCGCGCTTCCGGGCCGGCGGCTACGAGCAGGAGATCGGCTTCACCGTCTACGACACCCTGCGCTATCGCAAGGCGCTCGAGCCGCTGGTGGAGGAGGAGGTGCGGGTCCTGCTCGACCGGCTGGCCGGCAGGGTCGAGGTCGACCGTGCAGTCGAGATCATCGCCTCCGGCGCCGACCCGCTGCGCGACCTGATCGGAGCGATGCACTCGAAGCTGCTGCTCGCGGCGCTGCGCCAGGCCTACCACCACACATCGTGAGCCTCCATCACGCCGTAGCCCTCGACGAGCTGGACGCCGCCGGGCAGCGCGCCTGAGAAGGTCCCGAACGGCTGGCGGTACGAGCTCCGGACCAGGAGCAGGTTTTCGTCGTGCTCCCGCGTGGCCTCGGCTTCGAAGCCGAGCGCGTCGACCCTGGTCAGGTCCGGGGCGAAGGTACTCGGCGGCGGCTCGTGCGGGTCGCCGTCGACCCACACGGTGCGCTCGCTCGACGTGTCCGGGTCGTTGACCCCGCTGACAAGGTTCCAGGCCAGCGCGCTGCCGTCGCGGGCGGTGCCGACGCCGGCGCACCAGCTCCAGGTCGTGTGGCGCTCGTAGTACGCCGAGGTGTCGTCGATCACCGCGCGGCCAACGACCTCGCGCGGCTCACCGTCGAGCATCAGCCGCCCGCGCGCGGGGACCCCGCCCTGCTTGCGGGTCCAGCCATAGGCCCGGCCGCTCGGGCACACGGTCTCGATCCCGGCGGACTCGTCGAGTTCGAGGTCGAGCTGGAGGTCACGGTCGGTCACCTGCGCCCGCCCCGGCGCGAGCCGGACGCCGCCGCGCCCGAGCGTCGTACGCTCGATCAGCCGCCGGTCCCGGCGATCCCACACTGCCCAGAACGCCTGGCGGGCCGGGCCGATTCGGACCGAGGCGACGCACAGCATCAGCTCCGGGCCGTACACGCCGACGTAGCGCCAGGCCTTGAGGGGGCGCGCTCCGAGGCGGCCCGGCATTGGACCAGGAGGGAGCGCGACGCCGGCCAGCGAGGCGGGGCGCGGGTCGCCGAAGCGGCCGCGGTAGGGGATCGCGAGGCGTTCGAGGGGTATTCTTGACTGACTGGTCAATCAGGAGGCGAGTATTCCGTGCGAGCTGGCGCCGTTCAGTTCAATTCGACCGAGGACACAGAGCGCAATCTTGCCACCGCGGATCGGCTGGTCCGCTACGCCGTGGGCCGCGGCGCGGAGCTCGTCGTCCTCCCTGAGAAATGGAGCGTACTCGGCACCGGCGATCAGCTTGCCGCCGGAGCGCAGACGCTCGACGGCTCCTGCATCGCCTGGGCCCGGACGACGGCGCGCGAGCTCGGCATCGATCTCGTGGCCGGCTCGATCGTCGAGCGTGTGCCGGGCGAGGAGAAGTTCCGCAACACGAGCGTGCACGTTGGGCCCGACGGCGAGGTCAGGTCGATCTACCGCAAGATCCACCTCTTCGACGTGGAGGTCGACGGCGTCCAGTACCGCGAGTCCGACCACGAGCAGGGCGGCGATGAGGTCGTCGTCTCGGGGCTGGCCTCGGGCGCGGCGATCGGGATGAGCGTGTGTTACGACGTGCGCTTCCCTGAGCTCTTCCGGCAGCTCTCGGCCGGGGGGGCGCAGGTGCTGGTGGTTCCGAGCGCATTCACGCTCGCCACCACCCGTGACCACTGGGAGGTGCTGCTCCGCGCCCGCGCGATCGAGAACCAGTGCTTCGTGATCGCGCCCAACCAGATCGGTGAGCACCCGGGTGGGTTCCGGTCCGGCGGCCGATCGATGATCGTCGACCCGTGGGGCATCGTGCTCGCGAGCGCCCCCGACCTCGAGACGGCGATCGTGGCCGATCTCGACTTCGACGCGCTGCGCTCGATCCGCGAGCGGCTGCCGGCGCTGGAGCATCGACGCCCGGAGGTGTATGCCTGATGGCGTCCCCGTCAAGCGCGGCGGTCGACAAGCGCCGGGTGATCCTGGACGCGGCGGTGCGCGTGTTCGCGCGTCAGGGCTTTCACACCTGCCGGGTGTCCGACATCGCCGACGAGGCCAGCGTCGCCTACGGCCTCGTCTACCACTACTTCTCCTCCAAAGAGGAGATCCTCGACACGCTGTTCCTCGAGCGCTGGGACGTGATGCTCGCGGCAATCGCCGAGGCCGATGCCTCGGACCGGATGCCGCAGGAGAAGCTGTTCGCGATCGCCTCGTTCATCATCGACTCCTACCGGCACGACCCCGACCTGATGAAGGTGATCATTGTTGAAGTCACGCGAGCCGCCAACACGTTCGGGCGCACCCACCTGGCGACGATCCGCGATGCCTACGCGGGGATCGCCGCGATCGTCGAGCGCGGCCAGCAGGACGGTGTGTTTCGCAGGGAAATCACGCCCGAATTCGCGGCCCAGGCCTTCTACGGCTGCGTCGAGCAGGTGCTGAGCGGATGGATCTTCGACAGCGAGTCGGTGACCGCGCCCGAGCTCGAGCGCGCGAAGACTTTGATCGTGCAGACGATTTGCCGTGGTCTGGAGGGGTAACAGGAGGTGAGTCTGATTGAATCCGCACCGATGACGGAGAGCCCCTTGGTCAAGAGATTGCTCTGGTCCGGCCTTCTGGCCGGAACCGGCGCGCTGGCGACGATCGCGTCGGCCCGGATGGCCACCTTGATCTGGAAGCGCGTCTTCGACGAAGACCCGCCCGAGTGACCGAGCAGCCCGAGAACCGGCCGGAGGACCCCACCCCCGACACCGAAGCGACGTCGGGGGGCTCCTGGGTCCCCGCCGAGCCGGACAAGGCCGAGGCGGCCGAGCCGACGGTCGTCGGACCGCCCGCCGACCCGAACGCTCCGGCTGGGAGTGAGAAGGGCGAGGCGAGCACGGAGGCGGCCGAGGCGACGGCGGCCGTTGCGCCCGAGCCCGCGTCTGCTGCGCCCGCGCCCGCTGCGCCCGAGCCCGCGCCCGCTGCGCCCGAGCCCGCGCCCGCTGCGCCCGAGCCCGCGCCCGCTGCGCCCGAGCCCCCGGTTGTCCCGCCGCCGGGCCTCGGCGACGCGGCCGCCAACGACGGCTCAACCCTGGCCGCCGGCCCGCGCGAGGATCGTCCAGAGGTCGCGGTAGGGGCGGCGTTCGTCGGAGGCTTTGCGCTCGCGATGATCCTGAGGCGCATTGCCCGATAACAACGGACAGCCCGAGAACATCGCCACCGCCGTCGCGGAGGTGTCCGAGCGGGTGAGCATGCTTGTGCGCGAGGAGATCGAGCTGGCCAAGGCGGAGGTGACCGTGAAGGTGACGAGCATCGCCCGCGGCGCCGCGGCGGTCGCGGCCGGGGCGGTATTCGGGATCTTCGCCGTCGTCCTCGGTCTGCTGACCCTGGCCTGGGGCCTGAACTCGCTTCTGTCGAGCATCTGGCAGGGGTTCGCGATCACGTTCGTGGTCCTTCTGCTGCTCGCGCTGGCCTCGTTCCTGTTCGCACGGAGCAAGCTGAAGGTCGGGCCCCCGACGCCGAACATGGCGATCGACGAGGCCAAGCTGATCCGCGAGACCGTGTCGTCGACAACGGACGGAGATAGCTGATGCCCCCGGTTCGCACGCCCGACGAGATCCGGGCCTCGATCGAGCAGAACCGCCAGGAGCTCGGTAGCTCGCTCGAGAAGCTGCGGATGGAGGTCGTCCGGGTCACGGACTGGCGTAAGCAGCTGCGTACGCATCAGCGCGAGGTGATGATCGGCGCGGGCGTGGCCGGATTCGTCCTCGGAGGCGGGATCGCCGCCCTCGGCGCCCTCACCTTCGGCCGTCGCCGCGGCCGGCGCGGCTAGCGCCGTAAGCGGCTCGAGCCGGCCTGTCGGGCGGCCGAAGCGCGCCGTTGGCTCGGAGCCCGCGGGGGTTAGCCGAGCGCCGGCCGATCCAAAAGCGGTGACCGCTCGCCGGCGGTCAGGTATGTCGTAGCGCCGGCGCTTTCCGTGGCGCCCGCTGGCGCCGGCTCGCCGGAGGCGTCTCCGAATGCCGCTGCCTTGCACATGGCCACAACGGCCACCAACAGCGAAAACCAACCTGCAATGACGATCAGTCCAACCGTGACAATGTCCATCACTGCCCTCCCACAGGCAAGAAGTCATCGAATAAAGCCCCTGCTGAGCGAGGAATGATCCAGGCCACCACGGGCGCCTTGAGGGGTTCGCAGTTTATGTGCAGGTTTCCTGCACCAAATTTCGTATGATTGGCAACTTGCAGGGATTTTGTGGTGGGCTGCCACCGTGAACCGACCCCGCAAGGCGACCCCGCAACGCGCGCCCAACGCGCCCAACGCGCCCCGCCCGGCGCCCGCAACCCGGGCCGGGCCCGCGGCCTCCAGTCCCACGCTGCACCACGTCGGCGGCGCGGTTAGGATCGCGCCTGGGCGATTCGGGCGGCTCCAGCACTCGATACGCGGGTTGACGGCCCGGCCGACCGGCCCGGGGCATCTACGCAGGAGGAATCGGTTTGAAATCTCGGGATGTACGCGCTCCTTTGGCGATCCTGCCCCGCGGCGCGCGCGCGCGGCTCGGCCTGCTCACCGTCGTCGTGGCGGTGGCCGCGTCCGTGTTCGGCGTCGGCTCCTCGGCGACCGCGCGCAGCAGCGCGCATGCCGCCGCCGGGCTGCGCCTGGTCCCGTTTACCAAGGTCGATTTCCCGACCTATGTCGTCTCGACACCGGCGGATCGGACCGCTGTGTACGTGCTCGAGCGCACCGGACGGATCTGGGTCGTGCGCTACGGAAAGAAGCTGAAGCACCCATTCCTCGACCTGCATCGTCAGATCCGCCTCGCAGCGAACAGCGAGCAGGGCCTGATCAGCCTCGCCTTCTCGCCGGACTACGCGAAGTCGCACCTGCTCTACGTCTACTACACGAACCGCCAGGGCAACATCCGCCTCAAGCAGTTCCGCCGCTCGCGCACCAACCCCAACCGTGTGGATCCGAGCACCGGCCGCACGATCCTGGCCCTGCGGCACCCCCAGATCGACCACTATGCCGGGCAGCTGCAGTTCGGGCCCGACGGCTACCTGTACGTCGGCATCGGCGATGGCGGTGGCGTCGGCGATCCGGCCAACCACGCCCAGCACCTGAACAACCTGTTCGGCAAGATCCTGCGGATCCAGCCGCTGGCCGACGGCCGGCGTCGGTACCGGATCCCGAAGAGCAATCCGTTCGCGCACCGCCACGGGGCCAAGGGCGAGATCTTCGCCTACGGCCTGCGCAACCCGTTCCACTTCTCGTTCGGGCCCTCAGGTGGGATGTGGATCGGCGACGTCGGCCAGGACAAGTTCGAGGAAATCGATTACCGGGCCAAGGGCAGGCTCGCGGGTTCGAACTTCGGCTGGAGCCGGTACGAGGGTGACTCGCTCTACAACGCGGGCCGCACCGCCTTCCACCCGATCTTCCCGGTGATCGTCGAGGCCCACTCTGGAGCCAGCGGCACGCACGAGAACTGGTGCGCCGTGATGGGTGGCTACGTCGTCACCGATCCCTCCCTGCACTCGCTCGACGGGCACTACCTGTTCGCCGACCACTGCACGGGCCGGATCTACCAGACGCGTCTGGGCCGCAGCGGGCGCGCGTTCGGGACCGGGTACACGGGGCTGACGGCTCCTGCGCTGGTCACATCGTTCGGGGTCGACGCCCACCGGCACGTGTACGTAGCGGCCGAGAACGGCTGGGTGTACCGGATCGAGCGCTAGTGGCGAGGCACGTGGCGGCGCTCGACCGGGGCCGCCGCCACGAGGCTGTCACAGCAGCGAACTCGGGATCGCGCCTGCGCCGAGCAGGCCGGGCCCGACGTGCGTGCCGATCACCGGGCCGATCTCGGAGATCACGCGCGGCTCGCAGCCCATCACCTCGCGGCCGCGGGCGGCGAGCTCGTCAACCTGCTGGGGCGCCTGGATGTGCTGGACCATCCAGCCGTCGGCGCCGGCCTCCTTGCACGTTCGGAGGAGGTCGACCATGCGCTCAAAGGCGCGCCTCGAGGTGCGCACACGCTCGATCGGTGTGATCTCTGATTCGACGGTCAGGATCGGCTTGATCTTGAGCGCCGAGCCAAGCCAGGCCTGGGCGCCGGCGATCCGGCCGCCGCGCCGCAGGTATTCGAGCGTGTCGATCGCGAACCACATCTTCAGCTGGCTCCGCGCGCGACGGACCCGGTCGGCGGTGGCCGCCCCGTCGGCCCCGTCGCGTGCCGCGGCGGCGGCTGCGAGCAGGAGCAGACCCTCGCCGCCGCACGCGGTCTCCGAGTCGATCACGTGCACGCGGTCGGCCCGCGAGCCGAGCTGCTCACGCGCCTGCTGGGCCGAGGCGTAGGTACCTGACATGCCGCCGGCGAGGTGGACCGAGACGATCTCGCTTCCCCCGTCGAGCAGCGGCTCGTAGACCGCGAGGAAGTCGCCGATGGACGGCTGCGAGGTGGTCGGCAGCTCGCTGAGATCGTGGAGGCGGGCGTAGTAGCCGTCGTAATCGACGATCTCGCTTTCGCGCATCGTCTCGCCGCGGGAGTGCACGTAGAGGCTGACCTCGTGGATGCCGTGCTCGGCGACGAGCTCGTGCGGCAGGTAGTGGCACGTGTCAGAGACGATTGCGACCGGCATCGCCGCGCCACCCTACCAGCGTAGACTGGCGGCCCACGTGCCTCGCACGCTCGTCACCGGTGCCACCGGCTTCATCGGCTCCCATCTTGTCCGGCTGTTGGTGGCTCGAGGCGATGATGTGCGCGCGGCGCTCCGGACAGACCGCCCGCCGTCGCCGCTGGCCGAGCTGGAGGTCGAGACGACCCGTGCCGACATCCGCGACCGCCGCGCGATCCGGCGCGCGATGAAGGGAATCGAGCGTGTCTTTCACCTGGCCGGCACGACCAACCTCGGCGGCCCGAGAGAGGTGGCGTTCGCGATCAACGTCGAGGGGACGCGGATCGTGCTCGAGGAGGCGCTGCGCGCCGAAGTGGAGCGGGTCGTATACACGTCCTCGGTCGCGGCAATCGGGCCGGCCGCCAAGGACTCGACGGCAGACGAATCAAACGTGTGGGACGCGGGCCGCTACGCGATTCCCTATGTGGACGCCAAGCACGAGGCCGAGGCGGCGGCGCTGCGACTGCTCGGCCGGGGGCTGCCGCTGGTGATCGTCAACCCGGCGCACGTGCTCGGCGCCGGCGACCCGGGTCGCTCCTCGACCGTGCTCGTGCGGCGCTTCCTGCGCCGTCAGATCCCGGCCTACGTCGACGGGACACTCAACATCGTCGGCGTCGAGGACGTGGCCCGAGGGCACCTGCTCGCCGACGCCAAGGGTCGCGTGGGGGAGCGCTACATCCTTGGCAACCGCAACTTCACCTTCGACCGCCTGTTCGCCGACCTCGGGCGCCTGTCCGGAGTCGAGCCGCCCGCGGTAAAGCTGCCGCTGACCCTCGCGCTGGCGATCGCGCGCGCTGCTGCGCCGCTTCCCGGGCTGTCGATGCCCTCGCCGGTCGAGGTCCGCGCAGCGTCTCTGAACTGGGCGTTCACCAACGCGAAGGCCAAGCGCGAGCTCGGCTGGAAGACCTCGCCGCACGAGGACTGCCTCGAGCAGACGATCGCCTGGTACCGCGAGCGCGATGCAACCAGCGTGGCGGAGCCGGGGTCACGGCAGCCGTTGGCGGTCAGGGCGCTCGCCGACGTGCTCAGGCGGTCGGGGATCGCTCGCTAGCCGGATTCGGGGAGGTGGCCACCGCAGTCGCGGCGGCGGTGGCCACCCTATCCCTGCCCTCAGCCGCTCGGAACTCCGTTCGCAGGCGGCGGGGACTGCGCCCCGCTGTATGGCGTGATCGCGGAGCCCGCTGTCGGATCGGTGGTCAGAGGACCGCCGAACAGGACGATCTTCCCACCACGTATCTGACCTATCTCGACTCCGCCGTAGCCCCCGTGCTGGGTCTTGGAGTAGCGGAACGGGACCAGGCCGGGCCCCTTCCACCCGGCTCCGGAGGTGTTGATCGCGTTGACCACATCCTGGCGCGTCAGGTTCTTGCCCGCGGCCTGGAGCGCCTGCACGAGCGTGTACGCGTTCGCCATGCCGTACTCGACGTTGCCGTCGAACGGCGCGCTCTTGTCGTATTGGTCATGAATCTTCATGAACAGCTGGGTCCAAGGGTTCGAGGTGTCGTTGACCGACGGCAGGTAGCCGTCGGTGATCGCGCCCTCGATCAGCGCCGTGCCCGACGCCTTGCCCTTCGAGATCGCCTTCAGCAGGCCGCCGACGGTCGTCGGGTCGATGCCGACGTTGGAGACGACGAGCTGCGGCTTGTAGCCAAGCGTGCGCACGATCTGCTCGACCGCCATCCCGGTGATGTCCTCGCCGGCGAATGTGACCCGGCCGGCGCTCGGCGCAACCAGACCCGTGATCGTCCTCAGAAGCGAGGTCTTACCGGCTCCGTTGGCTCCGAGCACGGCCGTGACGCTGCCCCCGGGGACGTCGAGCGAGACGCCGTTGACGGCCCGGACCGCGCCGTAGTCGGTAGTCAGCTCCTCAACCGTGAGCATCGCTCGCTCCCGTCGTCGCGACCGCGGCCGGAGCGGCCGTCTCGCGGCCGAGGTAGGCCTCGAGGACCGCTGGATCCTCCCTGATCGCCGCCGGTTCCCCGGATGCGATCACACGGCCGAAGTCGAGCACGACCACGCGGTCGCAGACGGACATCACGAGATCCATGTGATGCTCGACGAGCATCACCGCGATCGAGCTCCCTAGTGAGGAGATCAGGTCGCGAAGCTCGCTGAGCTCATCGGCCGAGAGGCCCCCGGCCGGCTCGTCGAGCAGCAGCAGCTCGGGTTCGGCGACGAGGGCGCGAGCGAGCGCCACCCGCTTCTGAACTGCGAACGACAACGTCCCGGGAAGCCGGTCGTCGATCTGCTCGCAGCCGAGCCGCCGCAGAGCGTCGCGAGCTCGCGTGCGGAGCGTCCGTTCGTCGCGGTCAGAGCTGGGCAATCCGAGCAGCGCGGAGGCGAACCGCGCGCGCCGGAACCGCTGTGCTCCGACCATCACGTTCTCCAGCACCGTCAGATGCGAGAACGGGCGACTCCCTGAAGCGTTCGAGCGATCCCAAGTGATGCCAGGCGCTCCGGGCGCACGCCGTCGATCGTCTGCCCACGCCAGGAAAGGGTTCCGCTGTTGGGCGCGACGAATCCACAGATGACGTTGAAGAGCGTCGTCTTGCCGGCCCCGTTGGGCCCGATCACGCCGAGCACCTCGCCGCTGCCGACGGCCATCGACACGCTGTCCAGCGCCGTGATCCCGCCGAACGACACCGTGACCTCCTGGACGGTCAACCCGGCGGGCTCGGGAGCTCCCTCGACTCCACGGGCGGCAACCTACAACAGCTTGGGCCGCGTGCCAATAGTGATACACGAACCCCCACGCGTTCTTAATCCGCGCGCCTCTATCGTCTGCCGCGGTGGCGACCCTCTACCGTTGCAACACCCCGACCGATTGGCTGTGCCCGTGCGGCAAGGTCGCCCGGGCGCTCAGGCGGGAGAACATCCAGTTCGAGCAGGTGGTGGTGCCGCAGCGTCGCGCGCGGCGTCCCGAGGTGGAGGCGCTGACAGATCAGCGTCGCGTGCCAGTCCTGGTGATCGATGGCGAGGCGATCTGCGACTCCCGCAGAATCGTCGAGCACCTGGCGCTGCTCAGGGCTCAGTAGCGCGGGTCGACTACCCACTTGCGCGCCGGTCCCCCGGGCGGCGCGCCGAGCGCTCGCGGTAGCTGCTCGAGCCCGATCGTCTCGCCGAGCAGCGACGTCCCGTCGACCTGACCGCTGGCGAGGATCGCGAGCGCACGGTCGACCTCCTCGCCGCTGTGGTGGAAGGTGCCGCGGAGCTCGAGCTCGTCGTAATGGATCGGGGCCGCGGGGAGGGGCACCTCGGCGCCGGGCGGACAGCCGCCGACCAACACCACGGTCGCGCCCGGCGCGGCCGCGGCGATCGCCGCCCGCCACGTCTCCGGCCGCCCGACGGCCTCGAATACGAGCGGGTGCCGGCCGAGCTCCGCCGCGCTGCGGGCACCGAGCCGCAGGGCCTGCTCGCGGCGCTCGGGATGCAGGTCGGCGACCGTGACCGACCGCCCCTCGGCGAGCAGCAGCGCGGCGAGCATCAGACCCATCGGGCCGCCGCCGAGAATCCCCACGTCCTCCGTCCTGTTTCCCCGCGAGACGGCGTGGAGCGCCGCGGCGAGAGGCTCGGCGACGGCGGCTGCCGGCGCGGGCAGGCCGTCCGGGATCGGATGGAGCGCCGCCGCCGGCGCCCCGATCCGTTCCGCGAAGCCGCCGAGCACCCAGGTCGGCGTGCGGCAGATCTGGGGCCGGCCGTCGGCGCACGGGCTACAGCGGCCGCAGGGGACCGAGTCGGAGACGAGCACGGCCGCGCCAGTGTCGAGACGCACGCCCGCCGTCTCGTGCCCGAACCGGGCCGGATAGGGGCCGAGCGCCGGATGCCCGTGGCGCCACATCTTCGAGTCGGTCCCGCAGGTGGTGGCAGCGTGGACCTCGACGACGACCTCGTCCTCCGGCTCGGGCACCTCCTCGATCCGCAGATCCTCCGGCCCATACAGGACGGCAGCCCTCACACGGCCTCCAATCGCCCGCGGCTGCGCCGCCCGCTCGCCGTCCCGGCTCGCTCGGACGGGCGGCAGCCGCGTCGTCCGGCTGGCTCGCCAAGTCTGCAGGCCGTGAGAGTCATCCGGCTGGCAGGACAACCGCCTTGAGCGCCTCGCCGCGGCGCTGGAGCTCGAGCGCGCGGCCGGTCTCGTCGAGCCCGAAGCGGTGGGAGACCAGGGGCAGCGGGTCGATCTGCCCGCCGGCGATCAGCCGGAGGGCCTCGCGCATATCCCGGGGGCCGGCCGAATAGCTGGCGGTCACCGTCAACTCGCGCAGGAACATCGCCGTGGCGTCGAACCGCGGCGGCGCGTCGGGGGCCGGCGGTGCGTAGAGGCACAGCGTCCCGCCGGGGGCGACCGCGGCGGCCGCGGCCGCGATCGCGTCGGGCCTCGGCGTGCAAACGATCGCGACGTCGACGAGTTCGTTGCCGTGACGCTCAGCGCCGAGCGCTAGCGCGCACTCGAGCCGGTCCGGGCGGGGCTCGCGGACCCACACCATGTCGACCGCGCGGGTGTGGGCGGCCGCGATCGTGAGCAGACCGTTGACGCCGGCGCCCACGACCAGCAGGCTGTCGCCCGGGCGCACGCCGGCGCGGTCCTGGGCGCGCAGCACACAGGCCAGCGGCTCGATGAACGTCCCCGCCACCGAGTCGAGCGAGTTCGGGAGCGGGAGCAGCTCGTCGACGAGCTCGGACGGCACCCGGAGGCGCTCTGCGAAGCCACCCGGCTCGAGCCGGGTGGTCCGGAACCGCTCGCACATCGTCTCGTGGCCGCGCCGGCAGCGCCGGCACTCGCCGCACGGGGCGTGATGGTGGATGGCGACCCGGTCGCCTACGGACACGCTGGCGACGCCCGCGCCGAGCGCGCGCACGACTCCCGTCGGCTCGTGACCGAGCACGGCCGGGAACTTGGCGCGCACGTACCAGTCGGTGACGTCGGAGGCGCAGACGCCGCAGGCGAGCACGTCGCAGACGACCTCGCCCGGACCCGGATCGAGCTCGTCGACCTCCTCGATCCGGACGTCGTCGACGTCGAACGAGCGCGCGACCCTCATGCGCCGGTCAGCGTCGCGATCGAGTCCGGTCCGAGCGGTCGCGCGACGCCGCGCTCGGTCACGAGTGCAGTCACGTAGCGCGCCGGCGTCACGTCGAAGGCCGGGTTGCGGCAGCGCACGTGATCGGGTGCGATGTGTGCCGAGCCGGCTGTGCGCACCTCGTCGGCGTCGCGCTCCTCGATCTCGATCGCGGCGCCCGAGGCGCAGTGAGGGTCGATTGTCGAGGTGGGCCCGGCGACCACGAACGGGATCCCGGCCGCGTTTGCGGCGAGCGCCAGCGCAAGCGTTCCCACCTTGTTCGCGACGTCGCCGTTCGCGGCGACCCGGTCACAGCCGACGATCACGGCGTCGACGGCGCCGCCCGCGATCAGGCCGGCTGCCGCCGAGTCCACGGCCAGCTCGTGCGGGATGCCGAGCTTCCCCAGCTCCCAGACGGTCAGCCGCGCGCCCTGAAGCAGCGGTCGCGACTCGGTCGCGATCACTCCACTGAGCCGGCCACGTTCGAACAGCTCGGCGATCACCGCGAGCGCAGTGCCTCGCCCCGGGGCCGCGAGCGCGCCGGTGTTGCAGTGCGTCATCACGCGGCGTGCAGTGGCGAGCAGATCGGCGCCGCGCGCCGCGATTGCCTCGCTCGAGGCCTCCTCCTCGAAGTGGATCACGCGCGCCTCGGCCAAAGCGACCTCGGCCCGCTGCTCCGGCGGTGCTTGCGCAGCCGCAGCCCGCACCCGGTCAACCGCGTGGCTGAGGTTCACGGCCGTGGGCCGCGCGCCGCGCAGAACCTCGGCTGTGGGCTGGAGCGAACCCGGGCTGTGCGCCAGCTCCATCGCCACGCGCGTAGGCTGCGGCGACTCCGATCAGTGGCGCTCCCCGGATCGAAAGCCGGCGGATCGCGTCGGCGACCTCGGCGGCGGTCCGAAGCTCGAGCTGCTCCTCTCGCCACGGCAATGCCGTCTGGTCAAGGGCCCAGAGGACGTTCGTCCGCGGGTCGAATCGCAGCGCGACAATCGTGTCCGCGGCCGTGCTCATCGCGCGATGCTAACGCTGCCGCCGTGGCCCGCGGCGGCCGCACCACCGGGCGCCGGACAGGCGCCCGATCAAGTTCCTAGAGACGGTTCTCGATCGAGAGCGGTGGCGACTGCACCGACGCCGGCTCGGGCTCTGGCTCCTCGGCCGGCTCAGCGTTCTCGATTCCGAGCGTGGTGGCGAGCTCACCGGACTCGTACATCTCGCTGACGATGTCGCAGCCACCGACCAGCTCGCCGTCGACGAACAGCTGCGGGATCGTGGGCCAGTTGGACAGCGCCGAGAGCTCCTGGCGAATGCGCGGGTCGGGCAGGATGTCGACCGCGGCGAATGGCTGACCGAGGGATTGGAGCATCGCGACGGTGCGAGCCGAGAAGCCGCAGGCCGGCTGATCCGGCGTGCCCTTCATGAACAGGATCACTGGGTTCTCGGAGATCGCGCTCTGGATCGCGTCGCGCATCGGGTTCTCGCTCATGTGGTGTCCTTCGTCTGGATTGAGAGGGCGTGGATCCGGTCGCCGACCTCGGCACCGAAAACGTCATAGACGAGCCGGTGCTGGGCGATCCGGGTGAGGCCTTGGAACGCCGTCGCGCTCACGACGGCGTTGAAGTGATGGCCGTCCCCGGTGACCTCGGCGCGGGCGCCCGGGATCCCGGCCTCGATTCGTTCCTTCAATTCTTCGGGCGTTGCCGACACAGGCGTTAAGGGTAGCGAGGTGCCGGCGCTATACTTCGTGAAGCAATGATCACCCTCACCGACAAGGGAGCCGAGAAGGTCCGTGAGTTCCTCGACACGCAGGAGACGGTCGCGGAGACCGCCGGGCTGCGGGTGGGGGTGCGTGGCGGAGGCTGCTCCGGCTTCCAGTATGCACTGGCATTCGACGAACAGCGTGATGGCGACAGCGTGTTCGAGGACAAGGGTATTCGCCTGCTGGTCGACCATCCGAGCCTGCCATACGTGCAGGGATCGGTGATTGACTTCGTCGACGGCCTCCAGGGCGCGGGCTTCAAGGTCGAGAACCCGAACGTGATCGCGGCCTGTGGCTGCGGCTCATCGTTCCGGGTCGCCGACGAGGAAGAGGTCTCGGCCGTCTAAACCGGCGTCGCCTCGAGCGAGCGCCAGAGATAGCGACATGCGAGCGTCCGGTTCGGACGCCATGGCTCCGCGATGCGCTCGATCGTCTCGGGATCCGGGAGCTCCTCGAGCCCATAGCGCAGCATCACCGCGCGCCTGATCCCGAGGTCACCGACCGCCAGCACGTCGGGCCGCTGGAGGTGGAACATCAGGAACATGTGGGCGCTCCAAGTGCCGATGCCCCTCACTGCTGTGAGCTCGGCGATCACCTCGTCGTCGGGCAGCTGGTCGAGCTTCTCTAGCTCGAGTGAGCCGTTCAGGACGTGTTCGGCCAGCGAGCGCAGATAGCGGACCTTGGCATGGCTCAGGCCGGCCGCCTGGCGGAGCTCGTCGGGGTCGTCCTCGAGCACCTCGGCCGGAGTCGGGGTCCGGCCGCCGAAGCGGTCGGTAAGGCGGGCGTAGATTGCCCGCGCGGCGCGGGTCGAGAGCTGCTGGCCGACGATCGAGCGCACCAGCGCACCGTAATGATCGGCCGGGCGGCCCGCGCGCGGGTCGCCGAGGTCCTCGACGCCGATCTCCTCGATCAGCTCCCGCAGGACCGGATCGGCGGCGCTCAGCTGGGCGGCTGCCTCGTCGATCAGGGCTGCCCCGCCACCGCGCCAGGAACCCCGGTGTTGGTCGAGTACTTCGGCTGGATCTTGACCTCGGGCCTGATCTCGTGGACCGCCTGGGCGACGGCGATCGCAGACTCGGCGAAGCCGGTGGCGATCAGCTTGAGCTTGCCGTCGAAGGTGGTGATATCGCCGCAGGCCCAGACCCGGTCGAGCGAGGTCCTCATCAGCTGGTCGACGACGATCGCGCCCTTGACGACCTCGAACCCCCACTCTTTGAGCGGGCCGAGCGCAGTCTTGAAGCCGAGCTGGAGCAGGATCGCGTCGACCTCGATCTCGACCTCATGCGCGTCGTCTTCGGAGTGGAACAGGCGCACGCGCTCGACGCTGCCGTCGCCCGAGACCTCCTTGATCTGGAACGGCACGTGCAGCGCCACGTCGCCGCGGTCGGCGGCCTCGAGCACCTGGCCGACCGTCAGCTCGTGGGCCCGAAAGCCCTCGCGCCGGTGGACCAGGCTGATCTCACTGGCCGTGTCGAGGAGGTTGATCACCCAGTCGCAGGCCGAGTCGCCGCCGCCGACGATCATGACCCGCTTGCCCTCGAACACCGACTTCTCGCCCACGATGTAATGGGCGCCGCGACCGTGCCACGGCGTCATGTCGAAGCCCGGCAGCGTCTTGGGCTCGAATGCGCCGTGGCCGCCGGCGACGATCACGGTGCGCGAGCGCAGGACGCCCCTGTCGGTGTGCAGGACGACGAGGTCGTCCTCCCAGGAGATCGTGTGCGCGGTCGTGTCCAGGTGCACGGGCACCTCGAACTGCTCGAGCGCCTGCTGGCGGAGCATCTCCACAAGGTCCCTGGCCAGGACCTTCGGGTGCCCCGGCACGTCGAAGATCCACTTCTCCGGGTACAGCGTCGTCAGCTGGCCGCCGAGCTCTGGCAGCGAGTCGATGATGCGCGAGTCCGCCTCGCGCATCCCGGCCCAGAACGAGGTGCACATCCCGACCGGCCCCGCGCCGATCACGGTGATGTCACGGACCTGGTCGAAATCGGCTGCGAGGTCGGCGCTCAAGGCGTTTCCGTGACGGTCAGAGCTGCGCCGTCGAGGGCCCCGAGCGCTCGCTCCACCGAGCACGCGATGCAGGTGAAGGTGGGCGTGTCGCGCAGGGTGTACGAACTCGACTCGGTCGTGCGCAGGCGTTGCACGAGATCGAGGAAGTCGCCCGGGTTGTCGGTCTCGAAGGCGACGACGAACTCCTGGTCGTCGAGCCCGAAGGAGTAGCTCGTGTTGAGGTCCACCGAAGGGTACGCGCGGCCCACCTTGATGTGCTCCTGCATGATCCGGTAGCGCTCGTCGGCCGGCAGCGAGTACCACGTACGCGTCTTCACGAACGGGTAGACGAACAGGTACTTGCTATGTCCGGGTCGAACTTCAAGGCGCGACTCATCCGAATACTCCGATGGCTTGGTCATCGCCAGGAACGAGTACGGCACCGTGCACCACTTCATCAGACCGCTCTGCGCGAGGATTACGTGGAACTCGTGGATCCGCTCGAGGTTCTGGGCCTGGCCGAGCAGCAGCAGGTCAGCGTCGCCGCGCGTTCCCACGAGCGAGAAGGTCCGGAGCAGGTGGCCGTCGGCGAAATCGGCGCATGCGGCCATGAACTCGCGCTTGTCGATCGCCCGCCGCTCGTCGTCGAGCCGGCGCCATTGCGGATCGACCTTGAGAAACGTGTACTTGACAAAGTGCCGCACAGGCATGGCAGTTCTCATAATAGGCGAGCGAAACCCGGCCGCCGCGGCGGTTTAGAGTCTAAGATGAGTCCGATGCGCATTGCGCTCGTTTCCCCATACTCGTGGTCTTACCCGGGGGGCGTAACGCGGCACATAGGGGCCCTGGCCGAGCAGTTCATGTCGGAGGGCCACCACGTCAGGGTGCTGGCACCGTTCGACCCGCCCGGCCGTCTATCGACGGCGCTGCATCGCGGTGCCCGTCCGCAGCCCCTGGAGCTGCCCGAATACGTCGTCTCGCTCGGCCGGACGGTCGGTTTCAAGGCCAATGGGGCCGTGTCGAACCTCTCGATCACGCCCTACGGCGTGTCGAGCCTGCACAACGAGCTCCGAACCGGGCGCTACGACGTGGTCCACGTCCATGAGCCGGTGGCGCCGCTGACCGGCTGGCTGGCGGCCGACTGGACGCGCCTTCCCTTGGTCGGCACGTTCCACTCCTACTCGGACAAGCGCCTGCCCAACGGGATCGCCAACCTGATCGGCGCGCGACGGGTGCTGAACCGGCTCCACGTTCGCGTCGCCGTCTCCGAGGCGGCCGCGTGGACGGGCCGGCGCTGGTTCGGCGGCCACTATCGCGTGATCCCTAACGGCGTCCACGTCGACCCCGCGGCGGCGACGCTGGCCGCGCTTCGCCCGATGGGCGACAGGCTGCGAATCGCATTCGTGGGCCAGGCCGTGGAGCGCAAGGGCCTGCCGCTGCTGCTGCGCGCGTTTGAGGCGCTGCGCGAGCACATCCCGTGCGAGCTGACCGTGATCGGGCCCTCCAGCGAGGAGCTCGCGCCGCTGCTGATGGACCAGCGCGACGTGCGCATGCTCGGCAAGGTCGACGAGGAGACCAAACAGCGCGAGCTTCGTGAGGCTGACGTTCTGTGCGCGCCGTCGCTCGGCGGCGAGAGCTTCGGGATGGTGCTGACCGAGGCGTTCGCGGCCGGCACGCCGGTGATCGCCTCCGACATCGCCGGCTACCGCGACGTCGTCCGCGACGGGGTCGACGGCGTGCTCGTCCCGCCCGGCGATCCGCTGGCGCTCGCGAACGCGCTTCTTGATCTGTGGGAGGAGCCGCATCGCCAGGCCGCGATGGCCCGGGCCGCCGCCGAGGATGTGCAGCGGTTCGCCTGGCCGCGGGTGTCGGCCGAGGTGATGTCGGCCTACGAGGATGCGATTGCCACGCCGGAGCCGGCGGGATCGCTGCAGCGGGCCGCTGTGGCCGTAGGGGCGCGCTCAGCCGACCTGAAGCCGCGCGTACCCGCGCGCCGGTTGCCGAGCCTCGATCGCCGCCCGACGGTGAGTGCGCGGCGCAGCGCCGCATTCGCGATGGTCCGGCGGTTGTCGCTGGCCGCCGTCTCGATCGGCGGCGTCGTCCTGGCGTGGCTCGCGCTGCAGAAGATCGGCCTAACGCACATCGCCGCAGCGCTCATCAACTCGAGCCCGACGCTCGTCCTCCTCGGTCTCGCCGTGATGTGCAGCGCGATGGTGCTCCGCGCGTTCTCCTGGCACGCGATCCTCAAGGCTGCGCTGCCGCGGGCGCGGGTGAAGCTGTCTGACGCGATGCAGGGCACGTTCATCGGCGTGCTCATGTCCTCCACGCTGCCGGCCCGCCTCGGCGAGCCTTCGCGCGCGCTGGTCGTGGCCAGACGCACCGGGCGCCCGCGCGAGAACCTGCCCGTGGTGCTCGGCACGCTGGTCTCGCAGACTCTGCTCAACATCGTCGCGCTGGCGATCCTCGGCAGCGTGATGTTCTCGTCCGTCGACCTGTTCAACGGGCACCAGAACGCGCTCTTGATCGCGGCAATCGCCCCGGTGATCCTGCTCGTGATCGTGCTCCTGGCGCCGATCGTGCTCCAGGCCCCGGCGGCCCGCAGGCGGTTCTCGCGCGCCAACGCGGCGCTCGCGCGGGTGCGCGGCGCGATGGCGCGCGTGCGGGCGGGCCTCACCGTCTTCCGCCGCCCCAAGCTGGGAGCGGTCGCCAGCGGGGCCCAGCTCGCCGCCTGGGGCATGCAGTGGCTGGCCTGCTACATCCTGCTGGTGGCCCTCGGGCTCAGCGACCAGGCCGGGATCGGCGCGGCCGCGGCCGTGCTGTTCGCGGTCAACATCACCGCGGTGCTGCCGGCCACGCCGGCGAACCTCGGTGTGTTCCAGGCCGCCTGCGCCGCCGTCCTGCACACGGGCTGGCACGTCAGCTATGGCGACGGCGTGGCCTACGGCGTGATCCTGCAGGCGGTCGAGGTCACGACCGCGATCCTGATGGGTATGCCCGCCCTGCTCAAGGAGGGCATGTCGTGGCGCGAGGTCAGGCTCCGCGCGATGCACGCCGCCCCGGTCAAGCTGCCGGCGCGGCCCGGCACTCGCTCGCGGCGCCAGACCGAGACGGTCAACGCCAAGAGCTGACCCGTTCGGCGGGTTGACGGGGCCGCCCCATCGGCGCAGAATCACTCAGGTCGGAAAACTCCCCGTGGAAGGAGAATCGTGTGGCGTGGAGCATCGAAGGACGCTATTTCGAGAACTGCTCGTGCGAGGTCGTGTGTCCGTGCACGGCGTCGCTGGCGCTCGGCTCCGACTATGACCGTTGCAAGGTGGCACTCGTCTTCCACGTCGATTCCGGTGAGATCGAGGGGGTCGACGTATCCGGACTCACGCCGTGCGCCGTCGCCGACGCGCCGAAGTTCATGCACGAGGGCGGCTGGAAGCTCGGCGGCGATCGACGAGGGGCCGCGAGAGCAGGCGAGAAGCTCGGCGCGTGTTCAGCGGCCAGCTTGGCGGCCCGATGGGCGCCCTGGCCGGCCTGGTGGGCGAGTCGCTCGGGGTCGAGCGCGTGCCGATGCAGTTCGCGTCGGCGGGCGGGACGCATAGCCCCCCCGTCGGGGATCGCGGACACGTGGCGGTGCAGGACGTGGTGCCCTTCGGGGTCGAGGACGGCCAGCCGGCACGGCTGATCGGCGTCTTCCATCCGGCGGGCCCGGAGCTGACGATCGCCAGATCGGCCCAGGATTCGGGACTGAGCGCGTTCGGCATCTCCGCCGGGGGCGCCGGCAAGTCCGGCTTCTCGCATCCCTTCGCATGGGCGGCGTGAGCTCCGGCCTGGCCGTCGAGGACCGCCGAACCGGGCTCGGGCTCCGGTCCGGGCAGCTTGCGGTGATCGGGCTGCTGCTTGCGCTTGCCCTGATCGCGTGGGTGGTCACCGACCTGCGTATGGCCGGGATGGACGCCGGTCCAGGCACCGACCCGGGGGCGTTCGGCTTCTACCTCAGCACTTGGGTGGTGATGATGGCGGCGATGATGTTCCCGTCGATCGCGCCGATGGTGCTGATGTTCCGGAGCCTGTCGCGCACTCCCAGGCAGGGCGCGGCCGGCGGAGCCGGTCTGTTCGTGAGCGGCTACCTGGTGGTGTGGGGCGCGTCGGGTCTGTTCGCATACGCGCTGCTGAAGCTCGGCCGGTCGCTGGACGGCGGGCTGTTCGCCTGGGATCGCGCCGGGCGCTGGACCGCCGCCGCGGTATTGCTCGGCGCAGCGCTGTATGAGTTCACTCCGGCCAAGAACGCGTGCCTGACCCGCTGTCGCAGCCCGCTGGCCTTCCTGATGGGGAGCTGGAAGGAGGGCCGTCTCGGCGCGCTGCGGATGGGGTTCGAGCACGGTGGGTGGTGCCTGGGCTGCTGCTGGGCGCTGATGGCGGCGCTGTTCGCGCTCGGGGCGATGAGCTTGGCCTGGATGCTCCTGATCGGGGCGCTGATCGCGGCCGAGAAGCTGCTCCCGTGGCGCACAGCCTCGACGGTCGGCGTCGCGGTCGTGCTGGCTGCGCTGGCCGTCGGCATCGCGGCCGCTCCGACCAGCGTGCCCGCGCTGACCGTGCCCGGCAGCCCAGCGGCGATGAAGGCGATGAAGGCAATGGAGGGCGCTGGCGCGATGAAGGGCGGCCGGGCGATGAAGGGCGGCGGGGCGATGAAGGGCGGCGGGGCGATGAAGGGCGGCGGCGGTTCCGGGGCGATGAGCCGCTCGAGCTCGATGCCCTGAGGCGCTGGCGGGTCGCACGGCAGCGGTGGCCGGGCGCCGACGCGCGGTTTGACGAGTTGATAGCCTGAACTTCGCGGGCAGTAGCCATTGGGCGGCCGTGACCTGGGGCAAAGTTCAGGGTTCGACTCTGACGCAAAGCGCGGCTCGGAGGCTTATGGTGGGCAGGATGCGTTGGGCTCGCAGCAACGATCGGCCGCGGCCTGCCTGCTGGGGAGGTTGGATGCGGCTGGCGCTCTGTGGCGCCGCGCACGTCCGGGTCGTACGCCTGGCGACGCTCCTCGCGGTGGCGCTGGCGGGGATCGCGCCCGCCGCTGCGGCCCGCAGAGCGTCCACGGTCAGCATCTCGAGAAGCCGGCTCATCGGCGTCAACGGAAAGCCGCTGCGGCTGATCGGCGTCGATCGCTCCGGCACCGAGTACTCGTGCTCGGGCCCCGACGGCGCCGGCGGCTTCGGCTACGGGGTCTTCCAGGGGCCTGCGGACGCGGGGTCGATCCGCGCGCTGCTCTCCTGGCACGTCAACGCGGTGGCGCTGCCGCTCAACGAGGCCTGCTGGCTGGGGGGGTACGCGAGCCTGAAACCCGCCTACACCGGGGCCGCGTATCGGCGGGCGATCGTCGACTACGTCAAACGGTTGAACAGCGCACGTATCTACGTCGTGCTGCGACTCTCGGCGGCCGCTCCCGGAGACCACGCCTATGGCTCCGATCAGATCAGCTCAGACGAGATCCCGATGGCCGACGCCGACCACTCGGTCGCCTTCTGGAGCTCGGTGGCGTCCACCTTCCGCGGCTACCGGCGGGTGCTGTTCCACACCTACGACGAGCCGCACGACGTCAGCTGGCAGTGCCTGCGCGACGGCTGCACGGCCGACGACGCGCCCGAGGGCCAGCAGCGATTCGGGTCCTACCAGACCGCCGGCAACCAGGACATGGTCGACGCGATTCGCGCGACCGGGGCGCGGCAGCCGATCATCATCTCCGGGCCGGACTTCGCCGGTGATCTCAGCCAGTGGGTGCGCTACGCGCCCAACGACCCGCGGCATGAGCTGATCGCGGACGTCTCCTCTTTCGATTACTCCGATTACGTCGTCGCCCATGCGGCGTCCCTGCGCGCATTTGCGCGGCGCCATCCGGTGATCGTCGGCGGCTTCGGCGACACGCACTGCGTATCGACCTACTCAGAGAAGGTGATGAGCATCATGGACTCGATCCACCAGTCCTACCTCGCGTGGACGTGGGACACCGTCCAGGACTACGGCGGCTGCGCGAACGCCCTGCTCGACGATCCGGGGACAGTCAACGGCTTTCCCGCCGGCTACTACTCCGGACGACCGAGCGGCTTCGGCCGCGGAATCCGCGACCACTTCCGGAAGATCCGATGATCGCATCGAGACCAGCCCTCACCGCCACCGCCGGACCGTCACGGTGTCCAAGACGCTGAGCCTCACGTTCAAGGTCTGCTGAGAGACCACAGCCAGACCCCCAGCACCCGAGTCATCCACACCGCGCTCGGGTAACTTCTATGCATGACGATCGAACCGGGTGCTTCTCAACCAGGCGACTCTATGCAGGAGGTCGTGGAGGATCTGGCGGCACGGGCAGAGGCGTCCGGGGCCCGATGTGTCGATCTCTCCTACCTGAGTGAGCTGGTGCAGGCGCTGGATCTTGCCGAGGAGGACGCTCAGTCGCTACAGGAGATGCTCGAGGAGCGCGGCATCGACGTCCGCGACGATTGCGGGCGCCAGCATGTCGAGCAGACCACGTACGTGAACGATGACCTGGCCGATCGCACGACGGACGCAATGTCGCTGTTTCTCCAGGAGGTCCGTCGCCATCCGCTGCTCAGCAAGGACGAGGAGGTGGAGCTCGCCCAGCGACTCGAGCGCGGCGACCTGCGAGCCAAGGAGCAGCTGGTCAACTCGAACCTGCGCCTCGTGATCTCCAACGCGCGCAAGTACCAGGGCAACGAGCTGCCCCTGCTGGACCTGATCCAGGAGGGCATCCTCGGTCTGATCCGTGCCGCCGAGAAGTTCGACTACCGCAAGGGATTCAAGTTCTCGACCTATGCGACCTTCTGGATCCGGGAGTCGATCCAGCGGGCAATCGCCAACCGCGCCAGGACGATCCGGATTCCGGTTCACATCGGACAGCGCGAGCGCAAGATCGGGCGAGCCCAGCGCGAGCTCGCGGCCAAGCTCGGCCGCGAGCCGACGGATGAGGAAATCGCCGAGGCGGCCGAGCTCAACGTCAAGGACGTGCGCGAGACACGCGATGCGGCCAGGGTGGTGACGAGCCTCGACCGCCCGGTGGGCGAGGAGGAGGACACGACCCTCGGTTCGCTGATGCCGAGCTCGGAGCGCGGGCCCGAGGAGGAGGTCGACATCGCCCTGCGCGAGGACGCGCTGCATCGCGCGCTCGATCGGCTTCCGGAGCGCGAGCGCGAGGTCGTCAAGCTGCGCTACGGGATCAACGGCGATGACCCGACGCCGCTGGTCGAGACGGGCCGCCGGCTCGGAATCTCCCAGGACGCTGTGCGCAAGCTGGAGCGTCGGGCCCTGGCGGAGCTCGCCGAGAGCCGCGAGCTCGAGGCCCTGAGGCCGGCCGCCTGACGACCGAGGCTCAGCCCTCGGCGACCGCCGGCTCCGCCTCCGCGGCGGCGGGATCGCTGTCGCTGAGCTCGGTGAGCAGCGCCGGATCCTTGTCGGTGCCGGCAATCAGCTCGTCGGCAGCCTGGCGCTCGTTCTCGGGCAGGAAGCCAGACTTCATGCCGAAGTAGACGGCCTGCGCGTGGTGCGCAACGATCGCGAGCGTCGACTGCTCAGGCTCGACCGCGTAGCCGCCCGACAACCTCAATCCGATCGATGGGGCGTCCAGCAGCCTGAACACCTTCTCGTGCTCTGACTGCTCGGGACAGGCGGGGTAGCCCCACGAATACCGCCGGCCCTGCACGGGCTCGATCCCGAGATCGCGGCGCACACGGCCGTGCAGCCACTCGGCCATGCCCTCGGCGGTCTGGACGCCGAGGCCGTGAACGAAAAGCTGCTCGGCGAACTCGCCCTCGGCCTCGAGCTTGGCCATCAGCTTGGTGACCTCCTCGCCGGCGGTCACGGCCTGGATCGGGACGACGTCCACCTCGCCTGAGCCAAGCGGCCGGTAGAAGTCTGCGAGGCAGATCCGGTCGTGCTTGGGCTGGCGCGGGAACACGAGCCGCTCGAGCTCCCGCTCGCCCGGGGCATCGGGATCCCAGACGATCAGCTCGTTGCCATCCGAGTTGCAGGGGAAATATCCCAGCACCGCGCGCGGGTGCAGGTAGGTCTGCTCGGCCCACATGCGCTCGAGCCGGGGCTGGAAGTCCTGGCGCACAAGCTTGGTCCATTCGTCGCCCTTGACCCCGCGTCCGCCCCAGTGGAGCTTGAACAGCACGTGGGTGTCGAGGTGGTGGTAGACCTCATCCATCGGCACCTCGAGCTCTCGCGCTCCCCAGAACGGCGGCTCGGGGATCGGGTTGTCAGTCTCGACCTTGCTGCGCACGCTCGAGTCTGTGGTCGGCGGCGAGTCGTCCGGAGCATCTGCGGGAGCGTCGCGCAGCACGCGCGCGGCATCGCGCGTCTTCGAGACGAGGGCGTCGCGGGCCTGTGCGTCGATCAGCTGGTCCATCTTGGCAAGGCCCTCGAATGCGTCCTTGCAATAGAACACGCCGGGCTCGTATACCTCGTCCGAGGAGGCGCCGTTGGGGTACAGGATTCGCAATCCGAAGTTGCGGTTGATCGCGGCGCCACCGATCAGGACCGGGAACTCGAGGCCGCGCTGGTGCAGCTCCTGCACGCAGGCCGGCATCTGCTTGGAGGTCGATACGAGCAGTGCGCTCAGTCCGATCGCCGTCGCCTTGTGCTCGACGGCGGCGTCGAGGATCGTCGAAATCGGGACCTGCTTGCCGAGGTCGACCACGGTGTAGCCGTTATTGGTAAGGATCGTGTTGACGAGCGACTTGCCGATGTCGTGCACGTCGCCGAACACCGTGGCGATCACGACCGTGCCCTTCGTGTAGCCCTCGATCTTGTCCAGGTAGTTCTCGAGCCGTGCGACGGCGCGCTTCATCACCTCGGCCGACTGGAGCACGAACGGAAGGATCAGCTCGCCGGCTCCGAACTTATCGCCGACCTCCTTCATCGCCGGCAGCAGCACCTCATTCAGCGTCGGCACCGCCCCGATCTTCTCGACGCTGCGGTCGATCCATTCCTCGACGCCCTCCTTCTTGCGGCGCAGGATGTGGTAGTGGAGCGCCTCCTCGGGCTCCAGGCCCTCGGTCGGGTCGGCCTTCTCCTCGGCTTCCGCCGGTCCCTTGGACTCGAAGTGCGAGATGAAGCGCTCGAGCGCGTCGTCGCGACGGTTGAACACGAGATCGTCGGCCAGCTCGCGTTCCTCGTCCGGGATCTCGGCGTAGGGCGTGATGTGGTTGGGGTTGACCATCGCCAGATCGAGTCCGGCCTCGACGCAGTGGTGAAGGAAGACGCTGTTGAGGGCGCTGCGAGCCGGTACGCCGACGCCGAAGGACACGTTGCTGACACCGAGCGAGGTCTTGACGCCCGGAATCTCCGACTTGATCCGGCGGATCCCCTCGATCGTCTCGATCGCGGAGGGCTTCCACTCGTCGTCGCCGGTCGTGAGCGTGAACGTGAGGCAGTCGAAGATCAGCGCCTCCGGATCGAGCCCGTGCTCGTCGCAGCAGAGCTCCTTCAGGCGCTGGGCGATCTCGACCTTGCGCTCGGCCGTCTTCGCCATCCCAACCTCGTCGATCGTGAGTGCGATCAGCGCGGCGCCGTGCGCCTTGGCGATCGGGACGACCGTGTCGAGCTTGTCGCGCCCAGCCTCGAGATTGATCGAGTTGACGATCGCGCGCCCGGGGATCTGCTCCAGCGCGGTCTTGATCACGTCCGGCTCGGTCGAGTCGACCTGGATCGGCGCCGGCTGGGTGAGGCTGATCCGCTTCGCGACCTGCCGCATCTGCTCATCCTCGTCCTGGCGCTCGGTCAGAGCGACGCAGACGTCGAGCACGTGGGCACCGCCGGTGACCTGGTCCTCGGCGACGATCAGCAGCCCGTCGTAGTCGTCGGCCAGCAGTAGCTCCTTGGCCTTGCGCGAGCCCTGCGAGTTGACGCGCTCGCCGACCAGCGTCGGGCGCGGATCCTGCACCAGCGGAGTCGCGGCGATCATGCTGCTCACATGCGGGGGGCGCCGTGACGGACGCGCCTCGGCCGAGCGGCCCTTGACACGTTCCGCGAGCGCTTCGATGTGCGCCGGCGTGGTGCCACAGCAGCCGCCGACGATCGAGATCCCGTAGCGCTCGACGAACTCGCCCAACACGTTCGCCAGCGGCTCGGGCTCCTCGGGGAAGATCGTCTCGCCGTTCGGCCCCTGCAGCGGCAAGCCGGCGTTCGGGATGCAGTGGACGGGTCTGCTCGAGGTCTCCCCGAGAAAGCGGATCGCGTCGCGCATGTCCTCGGGACCGGTGGAGCAGTTGAGCCCGATCACGTCGACATCGAGACCCTCGAGCGTCGCCAGCACCGCGCTGATGTCGGTTCCGAGCAGCATCTTGCCGCCGTTGGGGAGCAGCGAAACGCTCGTCTGGATCGGAACCGCCCGCCCGAGATCCTTGAACGCCTCGCGCGCTCCGAACACGGCTGCCTTGACCTCGAGGATGTCCTGCGCGGTCTCGATGATGATCAGGTCGGCACCGCCCTCGACGAGTCCGCGCGCCTGCTCGGTGAAGACCGTTACGAGCTCGCCGAAAGTGATCTGGCCGAGCGTGGGGTCATCGCTGGCGGGGAGGAAGCCGGTCGGACCGATCGAGCCCGCGACGAAGCGGCTCCCACCCGCGGCCTTACGCGCGATCTGCGCGGCCCGCAGATTGATCTCATGGGTGTGGTCCTCAAGCCCCCATTCCGAGAGCTTTAGCCGCGAGCCCTGGAAGGTGTCGGTCTCGACCACCTCGGCGCCGGCGCCGAGCATCGACTCGTGCACGCCCTCGATCACATCGGGGCGGTTCAGTACCAGCGCCTCGTGACAGCGTCCGGGGAGCCTGTAGTCGCGCTCGAGGCTGAGGTCGAACTGCTCGAGCGTGGCGCCCATCCCGCCGTCGTAGACGAGCACGCGCTCACGAGTCGCTGCCAGGAAATCCCGCATCGGAGTGATGGTACCGAACCTTGACACGGTCGTGGCAAGGTTCTCAAGTTGTGCTGACGAAGGCGGAGGTCGAGCGGCGTGAGCGCTGGTTCCGCCGGTCTATTTGCGGTTTGCCCAGCCGGTCCCGCGGGTAATGTGAGCGATCACATTTGGGAAGTTGGAGAGATGCGGAACCGTTTGTTCGGGCGCCCTGCGATGCCCTCGCACAGGCGCCCGACCATCGCGCCGTAGGGCTGTTTTACTGGGAGCCGGAGTGGATCCCGGGCGTCGGTTGGGAGCCCGGTGCGGGCACGCCGAACGACAACCTGACGCTGTTCTCGTTTACGGGAGCTGCGCTTCCCTCCGTCGGGCTGTTCCAGAGCCCGCTCGCCGTCTGCGCCACCTATGACCCGATGGCGCTGCCGTGCGAGGTGCCGGACGGAGCGAGCTCGGCGGCGGGTGGCGGAATCGGGTAGCGGCGTGGTCGAAGGCGTGCAAACGTCGCCAAGTTGGCTCAGCGCGCCACGAGCCGCGAGAGCACGACCTGTGAGCGCGTGCGCTGCACGAGCCCGTCCTGCTGGAGCTCCATGATCAGGCGCTCGAGGTCGGCGTTGTCGTGCGTGCGCACGCGCGCGATCGCGTCGGCTTCGCCGGTGACGCTCCACGCCTCAACGACCTCGGGGTGGCGGCGCAGGGTGCCGGCGACCGTGTCGAGCAGCGTTCCCGGGGAGAAGAACAGCTCGAGCAGTGCCTCGGTGTGGTCGCCGAACGCCGTGTGGTCGATCACCGCCGTGAAGCCCTGCAGCGCGCCCTGGCGCCGGAGCTTGTCGACGCGCCGCTTGATCGCGGGCGCCGACAGCGCGACGTGCTGGGCGATGTCGTCGTAGGTGCGACGCCCGTCTTCGACCAGTAACGCAAGAATCTGACGATCTATGGTGTCCATACGCTGATTTATTGCAGAGAATACATTGTTTTCGGCATCGACAATCGCTTTGCCCCTCGGTAGGCTGAATCATATGGGTGCCACGACGCTTGCCCGTGTGCTGTTCGACGAGGCCCACAGCGAGGCTTGGACGATTCGGTCCGAGATCGCGGCCGCGATGCAGCCGGCCCATCCGGCCGACTCCTCCTATGCCCGCGCCGCGGCGCTTCTGTCCGAGCGGGATTTTGAAGTGTTCTCGAACGTGGACGGGTCGCTCACGCGCGACGCACTCTCACAGCATGACGTGCTCGTGATCGCACATCCCTCCGATCCGGCCTGGGAGCGCACCACCGGCACCGGGTCGCCGCGGTTCGCGCTCGGGGAGATCGAGGCGATCGACGAGTTCGTGCGCGCCGGCGGCGGGCTGATCGTGCTCGGTGAGACCGAGCAGGAGAAGTACGGCAACAACGTCAACGATCTGCTCGAGCGGTTCGGCATCCACCTCCAGAACGACACCGTGCAGGACTACGAGCATTGCGTCGGCGCCCCGAGCTGGATCCTGGCCGAGCTCGCCGACGGCGGCCGCGGGTGCGACGGCGACCTGTTGGCCCGGGTGCATGAGGCCTGTCTTTACCGCGCGACCACGATCACCTCGAGCAACGGCGCCCGCGTGCTGGCCCGCAGCCACGGGACGGCCTCCGTTCCCGGCGCGCCGCTGATCGTGACGCTCGCGCACGGCGACGGGCACGTGGTCGTGCTCGGCGACTCCGACCTGTTCGGCGACGACTGCATCGACGAGCTCGACCACCGCGCGCTGTGGCTCAACCTGGTCTTCTGGGCCGCCCGCGGGCACGAGACCGTGGCGACCGACGGCGTCGTCGTCGCGCAGGAGGCCGCTTGGGCGACGCTGCGAGACGAGACCAACGCGCTCGCGCTGCTCCAGGCTCCCGACGGGTCGCTCAGCGACGAGGAGCATGCTCCGCAGGCGCGGCGCCACGCCGACGCGATCGCCGCTGCGCTCGGACACCTGGCTTCTCACTTCCCCCACCAGGGCGATTACATCGTGGCGGCCGTCGCGGACCTGCGGGCCTGGGTGGACGCGGGGTTCGGCAAGCCCGACTTCACGCGCGCCCTTGACCTGTTCCGCCCCGAGCTCCGGCGCGAGGACGCTATCGAGCATCTCGTGTTCTTCCCCATGTACAAGCAGAACGGCTCGCGCGACACCTGCTTCGAGGCGCTGATCGTCCGCGTCCCCTGGCCGGACTGGATCGCCGAGCTCGAGCGCAGGCGCTACGACAACCCCAAGTTCGTCCCGGTCGAGCTGGTCGACGCCACGCGTGGCTACGACAGTGAGTGCGCGGTGCTGTTCCCGGAGACGGTGTCGGTGGCCGAGCGCCCGGTGAACAACTTCGGCGCGATCTTCTGCGACCGCGAGGCCGAGCGCCTGCGACGCGTCGCCGGGGCGGCGGCCGATCTGCTGCGCCTCAACCTCCCGCCGGACGCCGCCGCGCTGCTGCGCAGCCGCGAGATCTCCCAGCAGGCCTACATCCTCTGGGACCTGATCCACGATCGCACTCACAGCCACGGCGACCTCCCGTTCGATCCGTTCATGATCCGCCAGCGGGCGCCGTACTGGATGTACTCGCTCGAGGAGCTCCGCTGCGACCTGACCGCGTTCACCCAGGCGCTCGAGCTCGAGTCCGGCGGCGTCAAGTTCGCGCGCTATGTCCAGTACGCGATCCTGCTCGACCGCCTGCTGCGCTTTCCGATCACGGGCTCGCGCGTGCGCAACTACGACGGCCTCGGCGGCCAGCTCCTGTTCGCCTACCTGCACCGCCAGGGCTACCTGCACTGGACCGACAACCAGCTCACGATCGAGTGGGAGCGGGTCGGCGACGGGGTGACCGCGCTGCACGCCGAGGTCAGCGAGCTGTACCGCACCGGGATCGACCGCACCAAGCTTCAGCACTGGGCGGCGGCGCACGACCTCGTCGCGGCCAACGTGGCGCCGGCGATCGGATCGAAGTGGGTCGCGCCGGCCCGCGAGTTCACCGATGTCGAGGACCCACGCCCCTACGTAGACCTCGTCCTTGACGACGAATTCCCCCTCTCGCTCTTCTACACGTCGCTGAAGGCTAAGCTCGGCGCGTGAACCAGAGCGCGCGACGCGGCTTCGCGTCGGACAACTCGGCAACGGTCCATCCCGACGTGCTGGCGGCGATCGCCCGCGTCAACGTGGGGCACGTGTTCGGCTACGGCCACGACGACTACAGCCGCCATGTCGAGAGCATGATCAGCGACGAGTTCGGCGAGGGCAGCCGGGCGTTCCTCGTATTCAACGGCAGCGCGGCGAATGTGCTCGCGCTGCGGGCGGCGTGCCGGCCCGGCCAGGCCGTGATCTGCGCGGACACCGCGCACATGAACGTGGACGAGTGCGGCGCGCCCGAGGCGCTCGCGGGGGTGAAGCTGCTGACGGTCCCCGCCGTCGACGGCAAGCTGACGCCGGAGCTCATCCGCAGCCGGATCGAGCGGGTGGGGGACGAGCACGCGGTCCAGCCACGGCTCGTGTCCGTCTCGCAGTGCACCGAGCTCGGCACCGTGTACACGCCGACGGAGCTGATGAAGCTGGCCACAGCGGTTCATTCCGAGGGGCTGCTGCTGCACGTCGACGGCGCCCGGCTGAGCAACGCGGCGGCGGCGCTGCGGCTCCCGTTCCGGGCGGTGACGACGGACCTCGGCGCCGATGTCGTCTCGTTGGGGGGCACCAAGAACGGTCTGCTCGGCGGCGAGGCTGTCGTGTTCCTGAACGAAGAGCTGGCACACGGGTTCGAATACGTCCGCAAGCAGACCCTGCAGCTGGCCTCGAAGATGCGCTTCCTGGCCGCGCAGTTCGAGGCGCTGCTGACCGACGAGCTGTGGTTCCGCTGCGCCTCGAACGCCAACGCGATGGCGACCAAGCTGGCCGCCGAGCTCGAGGGCGTCCCAAAGGTGAAGATCACACGTCCCGTCCAGAGCAACGCCGTGTTCGCGACGCTGCCACCCAAGGCCCGGGCCGAGCTCCAGGAGGAGTTCGCCTTCTACGTCTGGAACGAGGCCACCGACGAGGTGCGGTGGATGTGCTCGTGGGACACGACCACCGAGGACGTGGAGAGCTTTGCCGATGAGGTGCGCGCGGTTCTGTCTTAGCCTGCTGGTCGCGCTGGCCCTCACCGGCATGGCGTCAGCTGCGCCGCGCAACCCGCGGCTGCGATCGGTCCACACGTTGGCGTTCGCGATCGGCGACTGCGAGGAGACGGGGAACCTCGTGTCGCGCTACGCCGGCTATGACCTCCTCGTCCTCGACGGCCAGGAGGCGACCGCCGCGCTGCGCGAGGCGACGAGCACGAAGCTCAGCGTCGCCCGGGGGCATCCAATTTTTGAATCAGGCGCTAGCGGCCCAGCACGCGCATGATCTCCCGCGCCCGGCCCGGGACGTCGGCGATCAGCTCGCGCACGTGGCTGATGTCGGAGCGCAGCTCCGCGTCTCCGACCTCCACGGGCAGCATCGAGTCCTGGAGTGTGGCCAACAGCTGGTCCGCGCTGCGGAGCTCGTCGGCGGCGAACTCGATCCCGTGCTTGGGGTCGGTGGGCAGCCGGGGCGGGGCGGCCTCGAAGGCGTGCGTCGAGAGCTCGAAGCGCCCGGCGAAGGCCGTGTGGGCCCGCTGCGCACGTCCGTAGGCCGACTGCACCGGGCGGAACAGTTCTTGCTCGAGGCGGTCTCCCGAGAACTCGTCCATTCGCTCGTAGGCCTCGCCGAGCGCCGCCAGCGCAACGCCGATGTGGTCGGCTGCCTTGACCAGCTCGTCGAGGACCTGGCCGCGTGCGTCGGCGCTCGTGTAGCTCATCGTGGCGATTCTGTCAGTCTGGGCGATTGTGCTTGCAAATTAGCCCATATGGTGCTAACGTGCTAGCAGTAGTCAATCATCTAGGAGCATGACATGGCGACCACACGCACCAAGAACACATCGCAGCCTTTCGAGGCGGCATATGACCAGATCAAGGACCTCAACGAGCAGATGCTGGCGGCCTCGCGCAAGGCCGGCAACTTGTACGTCGACTCGTACGAGAAGGCCGTTGACCGTGCCCTCGACCTCGAGTTGAAGTTCGCCGGGATGACCCAGCAGGAGTGGCTGACGAACCTGATCGAGGCGCAGACCGACTTCACCCGCGAGCTGACCAACAGCTACACGACCACGGCGCGCAGCCTGCTCAAGTAGCAAACCCCTTGAAGGGAAATAGGAGCACCGGTCATCGCCGGTGCTCCTCGCATGAATGGAGATCGCAATGACGGTTGCCCGCCCCACGCCATTCGCCGGCTCGGGACTACTCGACAGTTGGCTGGAGGCATGGTCGATCGCCGTCGGCGGCGCCGCCGACTGCTGGACGGCCGCGGCGCGGCGAGGCCCGTGGTCGCTCGACCTCACGCGCTGGGCCGAGCTCGCATACGTGCGGCGCGAGCCCGGATGGAGCAGCCCGAATCGGGTTATCTTCGACGCGCCGGTCGCGCGTCTGCGCGACTTCTCCACCCGCTCGGAGGGCGGCCCGATCCCAACCCTCGTGCTTCCGCCCCAGGCTGGTCACAGCTCGTGCATCGTCGACTACTCGGCCGATCAGAGCCAGATGCAGACGATCGTCTCGGCCGGACTCGACACCGCTTACTCGATGGAGTGGCTCGGCGCGACCGCGGAGACCGCGAACGCCACGATCGACGATTACCTCGACGTGATCGATCGCGCCGTCGAGCACTGCGGCGGGCGCGTGAACCTGATCGGCGATTGTCAGGGCGGGTGGCTGGCCACGATCTACGCGGCCCTCGCCCCCGAGCGCGTCAACACGCTGACGCTCGCCGGCGCGCCGATCGACTTCCATGCCGGCGAGCCGGTCATCCACGAGGTGCTCAGGCACCTCGCTCCAGGCGGCGACCTGCGCTTCTACGAGGGCCTCGTGAAGGCCGACGGGGGCGTCCTCAAGGGTGAGCACATGCTGGCGGGGTTCGTCCTGATCCAGCCGGGTGATGAGATCTCGCGGCAGCTCGCGCTGCTGCTCAACCTCGACGATCCGGCCCATGTCGCCCGCTACAGCGAGTTCGAGGACTGGTTCAAGCACACGCAGGACATCCCGGGGGGTTTCTACCTGTGGATCGTCGAGCACCTGTTCCGCGACAACGCGCTCGTCTCGGGCGAGCTGCGGGTGCGCGGCCGGCGCGTGGAGCTCTCGAAACTGTCGATGCCGCTGATCCTGCTCGCCGGCGCCACCGACCACATAACCCCACCCGACCAGGTGTTCGCGATCGCCTCGCTGGCCTCGACGCCGCCCGACCTCGTGCTGCGCGACGTCACCGCCGGTGGCCACCTCGGCCTGTTCATGGGCCACGAGTCGCTGCGCGACCACTGGCCGCCGCTGCTGGCGGAAATCCTCCGGCACTCGACCTGAACCGGTTAGGCTGGCGCCCGACCGAGGAGGAGCAGCAATGAGCGACTACACGATCACCACGCTCGAGGAGGTCCCCGACGTGTTCGGCGGCCAGTACCCGGGCACGATGCGGTTCATGACCGCTGAGCTGGGCGCCGAGCAGGTGGCCTTCACGCACCGCGTGATGCCACCCGGGTCGGGCGGCAAGGGCGGCTACGGCCACCGGCACAAGACCCAGGAGGAGGTCTACTTCGTGATCTCCGGGACGGTCCAGTTCAAGCTCGACGACGAGGTGATCGACATCGGCGGCGGAACCGCGGTGCGCGTCGCCCCGGGCGTGGTCCGCTCGATCTACAACGACAGCTCCGAGGACGCCGAGCTCGTGATCTGCTCGGTCCGGCTCGACGATCCGAGGGCGGACGGCGAGATGGTCGAGGACTTCTGGCCGGCGTGAGGTCGGCCGGCTGCGTGCGGTGCGGCCGCGGCGGGCAGTGGGTGCCGGGTCGGTACTAACGCAACAAATCCGCCCGGCCGACGCGAGGGAGGCGGAAGACTCCCCGTGGTGGGGAGTTTTGGACCTCGATCGCCTGCGCCGACACGATTTGCTGCATTAGTCCCGGGTGCGCCGCGGCAGTCCCGAGCCCGCCCGGCGCGCCGCCCGGGCAGACGCGCCCGCCCCCTACCGCGCAGTCCAACCCAGGTCCATCGTCACCGGCACCCCGGTGAACGCCCGGCCGCCGGGGCCAGCGAGGAAGGCGACGACCTCGGCCACCTCGGAGGGCTCGATCAGTTGCTTGACCGCGTGGGGGGCGAGGATCACCTGCTCGAGGACCTCGCTCTCGGGCAGGCAGTGGACGCGGGCCTGGTCGGCGATCTGCTTCTCGACCAGCGGCGTGCGCACATAACCGGGGCAGACCGCCGTGGCGGTGATTCCGTCGGCGGCGCCCTCGAGGGCGAGCGTCTTGACCAGCCCGAGCACGCCGTGCTTGGCCGAGACGTAGGCGGCCTTGAAGGGCGAGGCGACCAACCCGTGGACCGAGGCGATGACTACGAACCGCCCCGACCCGGCCTCGCGCAGCGCCGGCCAAGCCGCACGCGCGAGCAAGAACGGGCTCGTCAGCAGTAGGGCGACGATCGTCTCCCAGCGCTCGACCGGGAAATCTTCCACCGGCGCGACGTGCTGGACGCCGGCGTTCGGCACGACGAGGTCGAGTCTCCCGAACCGCTCGAGCGCCTCGCCGACCACGGCGGCGTTCGCCTCGGCCGATGTCAGGTCCGCCTCGAACGGCACCCCCGGCCCGGACGAGTCCGGGGCCAGGTCGACCGCGAGCACGTCGTAGCCGTCCAGCGCCAGCCGGTCCGCGACCGCCCGCCCGATCCCACTCGCGGCGCCCGTGACCAGCGCGGCGCGCGCGCTCATTTCGAGCGCTTGCGCCCGGGCGGCGCGCCGGCGACGAATGCCTCGTAGACCTCGCGCAGCGCGGCGCGCTGGCGGGCGGTCAGCCGCGTATCGGCGGCGATCGCGTCGAGCACGCCGCTGTTGGGCGTCTCCTTGCCTGGCGGTGCGACGCCGGCCTGCTCGTAGAGCGCGTCCGAGGAGACCTTGAGGGCATTGGCGATCGCATCCAGGACCTGCTCGGAGGGCGCGCGCAGGCCGCGCTCGATCTGTGACAGGTACGGGTTGGAGATTCCGGCCAGCTCGGCGAACTGCCGCATCGACATCTCGGCCAGCTCACGCTGGTGGCGGATGATCTCTCCTAGTGCTGCGGCCGACCGGTTCGGCATCGCGGCTCAGGCTACATATCCTGTCCGCCGTTGACGTCCCACACCGCCCCGGTGATGAACGAAGAGTGATCCGAGGCGAGGAAGTGGACCACGCGGGCGATCTCGTCCGGCCGTCCGAGACGTCCGGCGGGAATCTGGGCCTTGATCCGGTCGAGTACCTTCTCAGGGATCGATCCGAGCATCTCGGTGGCGATGAATCCGGGCGCGACGGCGTTGACCGTGAGCCCGATCGAGTCCTCGGTCAGCTTGCCCGAACGGGCGAGCTGGAAACAGGCCTCGCGCGCGAGCGACTTGGTCAGACCGAACAGCCCGGACTTCGAGGCCGCGTAGTTACTCTGCCCGATGTTCCCGGTCTGCCCGATGATCGAGGAGATGCTGATGATCCGGCCGGTGCCGCGCTCGATCATGTGTGGGAGCACGGCCTGGGACATGAAGAAGGCGCCCGAGAGGTTGACCGCGATCACCTTGTACCAGTCCTCGTCGGTCATCTTCAGCACGGTCTTGTCGATCGTGATCCCTGCATTGTTGACGAGGATGTCGAGCCGGCCGTGCTGGTCGATCACCTCCTGGATCGTGCGTCGGCAGTCCTCGGAGGAGCCGATGTTGCCCTGGTGGACGCTCGCGTCGACGCCGTGGTCGCGGAGCTCGGTGAGCAGTCCCTCCGCGTGCTCGGCGTCACGGCCGTAGCCCGCGGCCACGATTGCGCCCTGCTCGGCGAACGACTTCGAGATCGCGGCGCCGATGCCGCGGGTACCGCCGGTGACGAACACGACGCGACCCGTCATCCGGGGGCGCCGGTGATCGCCGGGGAACGGGCGGGTATCGGGAGGGAGGACGGTGGGAGGGGTTACAGATTGAGGCGACATGCTGGGTGCTCTCCTTAGCGGTCCGAGCGCTCGGCGAGCCAGGCGGCGAGCTCGGGCCAGATCTGTTTGCGGGCGGCTGAGCCGGCGATCAGGCCGATGTGCCCGCCGGCGCGGTCGAAATGCGTGACGTCCTCGCTGGAGACGAGATCGAAGATCGGAAGCGTTCCGGCGCGCGGGGCGATGTGGTCAGCGCCGGCGGTGACGACGAGCACGTTCTGCTCGATTCGGTTCAGATCGACGCGGCGTCCGCGCAGGCGGATCCGCCCGCCGACGAGCGCGTCGTCCTGGTAGAGCCACTTGATCCACTGCGACCAGGCGCGGCCCGGGAAGGGCGGGTTGTCGGCCACCCACTTCGCCATCGGCTGGTATGACTCGGGTCGCGCGCTGCCATCGCGCACGCCCTCGGCGAGCTTCCGGTACGTGGTCCAGAAGTTGGTCACCGGCTTGAGCAGCCTGTTGGCGAAGTCGATCGCCGGCCCGGGCAGCGAGCGCCAACGGTCCGCGACGAGGTCGGCATCGACCTGGGTGACCCAGTTCGCGTAGGTCGAGCCCCGGCCGTCGATCGGCATCGTCAGCAGGGCCAGGTTGCGGACCGGAACCGAGTCGGCGGGCCAGTCGAGCCCACAGTACATCGCGCACATCGTCGCGCCCATGCACCAGCCGAGCAGGGTCAGCTCATCCGCGCCCGACGCGCGGAGCGTCTCGCGGATCGCCCAGTGGAGGTCGTCGAGCACGTAGTCCTCAAAGCCCATCTCGGCGTCCTCCTCGTCGGGCACGCCCCAGTCGACCAGGAACACGTCGAACCCCTCCTCGAGCAGATACTCGACCAGTGACCCGCCTGGTTTGAGGTCGAAGATCTCGGGGCGGTTGATGAGCGCGAACACGAGCAGCAGCGGCACGCCGTAGCGCCGCTCGGACGAGCGGTAGCGGTACAGCGTCACGCCCCGGTGCGTCCACACCACGTCTCGCGGCGTCGCCCCGATCACCGCGTCGTCGGTGGTGAGGACGATGTTCGCGAGCTCGAGCACGCTCACGGCTCGACCTCGGAGCGCGAGCGCGCGACCTCGTCGCGCAGCGCCTCGACCTCCTGGAGCACCCGCTCGAGCTTGTCCTCAGTGCGGTGCAGCTGCCGGGCGAGGCGGACCACGTCGGCCCGGCCGGCCAACCTCAGGTTGCGGACGACCAGGTCCGCCATGTCGGCCCCGATCCGGGCCATGGCGGCGGCGTTCTCCGCGCCCATGGCCAGCAGCCGCCCGAAGCTGGGCTTCGCAACCGCGTCCTCGAGCGCCCGCGAGACTGCGCTCTCGGCCTTCTCGTATCCGTTGCTCGAGCCGGCCATGACTACTGCTCAGGTTTCTCGCTCGCAAGCGGCTCAGCCGCCGCGTGCGCGGTGGACGGGTTCATCTTCTCTCCTCGATTCAAGGTTACCCGGAGACATTCGAACTTATGTGAAAACCCGGGCCGCACCATCGTGGTGCGGCCCGGGGGTCGATCCGTACTTAGTGCGGATCCCGCCGGGTGCATGCACCCGGCGGCCGGGGCGCATCCGCACTAAGGCGCGCCGGCCGGCCGTCTGAGCCAGTCCACGAAGGCCCGGATCGGCGCGAACAGGACGGACAAAAGCCCGAAGATCGGCGGGATGCTGGCGGCGATCACCAGCGCAAGGCCGCTCAGCACACCGAAGACGGCGCCGACCACGCCCATCAGCGCGCGTACGACGAGGTCGCGGATGATCTTCACGGAGTTGATCGTACGCGGTTAGAGCATTCTCACGAGGGTCTTGGATGTGGCCGTGGAAGGGGAGTGGACCCATGTCGCGCACGAGTCGTTCGGCCACCGCGCGCTACGAGGCTCGGGTGGTCGCGTATGACCGCCGGCCCGCGCTCCGCGCCGCCCCGCCGGCGGCGCCGCGGGCGCGCCGCGCGGTGGGCGTGCGCGTCCATCTGCGCCGGATCGTCGTCCTCGCGGCGCTGCTCCTGCTCGCGCTGAGCGGGATCTCCTTTGCGACTGCGATGCTGCGCCCATCGAACGTTCCCTTCGGGGTACGCAGCGTCGAGTGGCTGCGCGATCACGGAGCGAGCTGGCTGGTGTCGGATGTCGAGCGGGCCTACTACTCGATCTCGGCGCCGTCGACCGGCGGCCCCGCCCTGGCCTCGCTCCCGCACGTGGGCAGCGGAACCGCCGGCAGCTACGCCCCGCCCCCGATCAGGCCGGCGATCACGCCCGCGCTGCCCGGCGAGGGCGTCTGGCACGGCACCGGCCGGCTCGTCGCCGGCGCGCCGCCGGTGCTCGTCACGACCTTCCGCCCCGACCCGAACTACCCCCAGATGGTCGCCGGGGTGGCGTGGATCGACTCCTCCCGGGCGTGGCTGCAGCTGTACCCGGGCCGCTACGAGCCCTCAGACTCCGGCAACGCGCCCGCCGAGGTACCGTCGGCGCTGCGGGGCGTGCTGCTGGCGACGTTCAACAGCGGCTTCAAGCTCGAGGACGACGGCGGCGGATTTGTCGCCTTCGGCCACGTGTACTCGCCCCTGCGCGACGGCCAGGCGACGCTGATCCGCTACCGCGACGGGCGCGCGGACGTCGTCAGCTGGAGCGGCGGCCCGGCGCCCGGGCCCGAGGTCGAGCTCGCGCGCCAGAACCTGCCGCTGATCGTCGAGGGCGGCCGACTCAATCCCAACCTGGGCGACGGGTCGCAGTGGGGCGCCACGCTGGGCAACGCGATCCGCGTGTGGCGCTCGGGGGTCGGGGTCGACGCTCGCGGGAACATCCTCTATGCGGCCGCCGACAACCAGACCGCCGCGAGCCTCGCAGCCCTGCTCCAGCGCGCCGGGGCGGTCAGGGCGATGGAGCTCGACATCAACTCCGAGTGGGTCACCTTCAACTTCTACGGCCAGCCCGGGGCCGGGGCGCCCTCGAAGTTGCTGCCGGACATGACCCGCGACGCAACGCGCTACCTGTCCCCCGACGACCGTGACTTCCTGGCCGTCTACGCGCGCAAGGGCTTGTGATCGGCTGACATCCGGCGCGCGATCGCGGCTCATTGCGGCGTTTCTGAGAGCCGGCCCCGATCGAGCCGAATGACCCGGCCGAAGTCCTCGAGCGAGTCGGTCGTATGGGTGATCAGGAGCACGCCACGCGGGCCGGCAAGCTCCAGCACCCGAGGAATCACGCGCCTTGCCAACGGCGCGTCGAGGTGCGCGGCCGGCTCGTCGAGGATCAGGAAGCGGGCCTCGGAGAGGAGCGCCCGGGCGAGCGCGAGGCGCTGGCGCTGCCCGCCGGAGACGAGCTCGCCCTGCTGGCCGACGCGCGTGTCGAGGCCGTCGGGGAGGGCGGCGACAAAGTCGCCCAACTCGACCGTCTCGAGCACGCGCCACAGATCCTCATCGGAGATCTCGCGGCGGGCGATCATAAGGTTCTCGCGGATCGTGGTGTTGAACAGGTGGGCGTCCTGGCCGCAGAGCAGGACGACGCGGCGCAGATCGTCGCCGGCCACGCGGCGGACGTCGACGCCGCCGAGTGTGACGCGGCCGCCGACCGGATCGAGGAAGCGCACGAGCAGCTCGGCGAGCGTGGTCTTGCCCTCCCCGCTGGGGCCGACGAGCGCGACGCGTTCTCCGGGAGTGAGGCGGAAGTCGAGATGGTCGAGGACGAGGTCCTCGCCCGCGCCGTAGCGCATGCGCACATCGGTGGCCTCGAGGTCGCCGGCGGCGGGGACGGGCAGCGGATCGGCCGGATCGAGCACCGGCGCCTCGCGCTCGCTGATCTCCTGGAGCCGGAGCGCGGAGGCGTTGCAGGCCTGCAGTCGCCGCGCGGCCAACGGCAGCGGCGCGATGCTCTCGCACGCTCCCATGAACAGGAAGGCGACCGCCGCCAGCAGGACCCCAGGAAGCGCGCCGGAGTGGACCGCGGTGATGCCGACGACGAGCACCGCGAGCAGCCCGGCGCCGGTCAGCAGCGAGTGCACGCCGCCGGCGAGCGCGCCGGCGAGCGCGTCCCGGCGGGCCAGCGCGGCGAGGTCGCCGCTGGTGCCGCGCAACCGGCTCACCTGGTCTTCCGCGCGGCCCGCCAGCGCGAGCTCGGCCGAGCCGTCGATCGCCTCCACGAGCTCATTGGTGAGCCTCGCCCGGGCCGGGGCCTGGCTTCGCGATGACGTGGCCGCGACCGAGGCGCTCAGCCAGGTCGAGCACACGGCGGCCACGGTCAGGGCGATTAGTAGGACGGCCCCCGCGACGCCGAGCATCAGCGCGCCGGCCAGGCTGGCGCCGAGGATCACAAGCACCGCGACGAGCAGTGGTATCGCGACCCGCAGGTGCGCGTCCTGGAGCGTGTCGACGTCGCCGACGAAGCGCGAGAGCAGCTCCCCGCGGCCGGTCCCGCTCAGCCCGCCGGGGACGAGCGGCGCGAGCCGGCGATAGAAGCGCGTGCGCAGCCGGGCCAGCTGGCGCAGCGCGAGGTCGTGCGAGGCCAGCCGCTCGGCGTAGCGCAACGCGGCGCGCGAGATCCCGAACGCGCGCACGGCGATGATCGCGACCGTCAGCGCGATGATCTGGGGACGCTGCGCCGCGCGCGAGATCAGGTACCCGGAGGTGGCGAGCAGCGCGATCGCCGCCCCGGTCGCGCCGGCGGCGAGCACGACCGCGAACGCGAGCCGCCTGCGCTCTCCGGGCGCGGGTCGGACAGCCCAGACGAGCGCTCTCATGCGATCAGGCTCCCGGCGCCGTGCGGTGCGAGGATGCGGCCGGCGCCGATCGTGATGATCCGGTCGGCGCGGCTGGCCAGCGACTCGTGGTGGACGATCAGCAGCGTGGTCCGCTCGCGGCCGATGCGATCGATCGCGTCGGCGATCGCAGACGCGTTCGCGCCGTCGAGGTGCGCCGTGGGCTCATCGAGCACGAGGATCGGAGCCTCGCGCAGGAACGCGCGCGCGAGCGCGATCCGCTGGCGCTGCCCGGCCGACAGGCGCCGCCCGCCCTCGCCGATCACGGTCGCGAGGCCGTCCGGGAGGGCGGCCATAACCTCGTCCGCGCCCGAGGCCCGCAGCGCGGCCTCGAGCCGCTCGGCGCCGGCGTCCGGCGCGGCGAGCCGCACGTTGTCCTCCACGGTTCCGCTGAACAGGGTCGGGGTCTGCGGGACCCAGGCGATCTGGGAGCGCCATTCGTCGATGCCGAGGTCGCGCAGGTCACGGCCGCCACAGGAGACGGAGCCGCAGGTCGGATCGGCGAAGCGCATCAGCAGCCGCGCGATCGTGCTCTTGCCCGATCCGCTCTGGCCGACCAGCGCGGTCAGCGAGGCGGGTTCGAGCGTGATGTCAACGCCGTCGACCGCCCAGCCGGGGCGGCCCGCGTACTCGTAGCTCACCAACTCGAAGGCGATCGGGTGGGCGCGCGGGTCGGGGATGGCGGCGGGGCGCTCGGCGCGGGCCAGCTGCCCCTCGCGCTCGAGCGTGCCAAAGATCTGCTCGGCGGCCGCGGTGCCATCCGCGCTGGCGTGGAACTGTGCGCCGACCTGGCGCAGAGGTCCGTAGAGCTCGGGGGCGAGCAGCAGGACGGTCAGCCCGGCCTGGAGGCTCAGGTGCCCGCCGACGAGCTGGACGCCGATCGTCGCGGCGACGATCGCCGTGCCGAGCATCGCGCACAGCTCGAGAACGAGCGAGGACATGAACGCGATTCGCAGAGTGGCCATCGTCTCGCGGCGGTAGCGCTCGCCGACGTCGGCGATCACCTGCTCCTGGAAGCGCTCGCGGCGGTAGGCGCGCAGGGTCTCGAGGCCGCGGACGACGTCAAGGAAGTGGGAGCTGAGCAGCGCCAGGGCCGAGAACCGCTTGCGGGTCTGGGCCGCCGTGCCCTTGCCGATCAGCATCATGAACCCGATCAGGACCGGGATCGTGATCGCCAGGATCAGCGCGGTGACGGGATCGACGGTGGCGACCCAGGTCAGCACCACGATCGGCACCACGGAGGCGAGCATCAGCTGCGGGAGATAGCCGGCGAAGTACGCCTCGAGCGCATCGACGCCGTTGACCGCGCTCGAGGCGATGTCGCCGGTGCGCACGTCGTGGGGCCGCTGCCCGGGGACGGCGAGGAGCAAGTGACGGACGAGCCGGCCGCGCAGCTCGGACATCACCCGCGTGGCGCCGAGCCGGCCGGAGAGCTCGAAGCCGGCCTGGACCAGCGCCCGTCCCGCGAGCACCGCGAACAGCGCGATCAGCTCGGGGGCGAGTGAGGAGACCGTGGCCCGGTGGAGCACCGCGCGCGCGATCACCGTCGCCAGCAGGACCGCTTGGGCCAGGATGAGGCCGGCCTCGACCACGCCGAGACTCGCGGCGACCGCGAGGTGCGCGCGAGCGTGTCGGCTTTCGCGCACGAGACGTCGGTCCACTGGAGCCGGCATCTGAGTCCTTCCTGGGTTCTTCGTCTACGTGGTGGTGGCGGTGCCCGCCGAGTGCGGGGTCCCGCCGTTCGCCTTGCCATTGTGACGATGTTCGAGTACCGCGACAGGAGTCATCGGGCCCTCGAAGTCGTCACGGTGAGATCGAGCGTGCTCAGTGATCGATCCCGCCTGCGTAGACGGCTGCGACGTCGAGCGTCGAGATCACGCCGATCGGGTATCCACTCGCCGCATCGAGCACGACGAGGTGCGAAACGGAGTGCTCCGACATCAGCTGCACCGCGCGATCGAGGCGCTCGTCGGCGGAGATGGCGAGCGGCTCGGTGGCCGCCGCCTCCAGCGCGGTGTGCTCCTCCCCCGTGGCCGCGGCGGCCACGATGTCGAGGTCCGAGATGACGCCGGTGGGCCGCGAACCCTGACCGTTGGTGACGGCGACGGCGTGGATGCGATGCTTGGCCATCATGGCGGCGACCTCCGTGAGCGGAGCGTCGGGGGCACAGCTGAGGATGCCCCGATGCATGCAATCGCGCACGCGAACGTGCTCGAAGTGAGGTTGATGGCCGGTGGATTCAGGCATGGTCTTAGGTTCGCGGGGCCACGGAGGCGCCGCATCCGCACCACTCACGCGGTAGCCGGGTGGAAACTACGGATCTGTGGAACCGTGCTCCGGCGTAATCTGAGCCTCGTATGACGGCGATTCAGACGCAGGGGCTGACGAAGCGCTACGGCGACACGCTGGCGCTCGACGCGCTTGATCTGGAGGTCCGTGAGGGGGAGGTGTACGGCTATCTCGGCCCCAACGGAGCCGGCAAGACGACCACGATCAGGCTGCTGCTCGGCCTGCATCGAGCGACGTCTGGGAGCGCGTCGCTATTCGGGATCGACGCCTGGGGCAACCCGCTCGAGGCGCATCGCCGGATCGCCTATGTGGCCGGTGAGCCATTCCTGTGGCCGTCGCTGACGAGCGCCGAGACCTTCGAGCTGCTGGCGCGGCTGCATGGCGGGACCGACACCGGCTATCGCGACGAGCTGGTCAAGCGCTTCCAGCTCGACCCGCGGCGCAAGATCCGGGCGCTGTCGAAGGGCAACCGCCAGAAGGTCCAGCTGATCGCGGCGCTGGCCACGCGAGCGGACCTGCTGCTGCTGGATGAGCCGACGAGCGGGCTCGACCCGCTGATGGAGATGGCCTTCCGCGAATCGATCAACGAGGCCAAGGGGCGCGGGCAGACGGTGTTCCTGTCCTCGCACATCCTCAGCGAGGTCGAGGCGCTGTGCGATCGCGTCGGGATCCTCCGGCGCGGCAGGCTGGTCGACCAGGGCACGCTTGCCGAGCTCCGGCACCTGAGCGCGCAGACGGTCGAGGTGACGTTCAATGGGCCGGCGCCGGAGCTGCCCGAGCTGCCGGGGGTACGGATCGCGGCCGCGGGGCCGAGCGCGCTGCACTTCGAGGTCTCGGGCGCCGTCGGGCCGCTGATCGAGGCGCTGGCCGACAAGCCCGTGGCGACCCTGACGAGCCGCGAGCCGTCGCTCGAGGAGATCTTCCTGCACCACTATGACGGCTCCGATGGGCGGCCCGCGTAGCGCGCTGGCCAGGCGGGCGTTCGCCGACGCGAGGATCCGGACGTTCGCGTTCGCCTACCTGTTCGCGGCCGTGGCCTACATCCAGCCCGCCGCCTACCGCCACACCTACCCGTCGTTGCGCAGTCGGCTCGAGTTCGCACATTCGTTCGGCGGCAACAGCGCCGTGCGGCTGTTCTACGGGGAGCCGTTCAACCTGCTCACCACCGGTGGCTACACGGCCTGGCGCGTGGGCGGCACGCTGGCTATTTTCTCGGCCGTGTTCGGCCTGCTGGCCGCGGTCCGCGCGCTGCGCACCGAGGAGGAGTCCGGGCGCGCCGAGCTCATCCTGGCCGGAGTCGTCGGCCGCCGCGACGCGCTGCTCGCGTCGCTGGCCGCCGTCGGCGCGGGGATCGCGGTGCTATGGGTCGCGGTGCTGCTCGGGCTCGTGATCGCCCGGCTGCCGTTCGGGCCGTCCGCCTACATGGCGCTCGCGGTGGTTTCGACGATCCCGGTGTACGTGGGCGTCGGGGCGCTCACCAGCCAGCTCGCGCCGACTCGCCGGGCGGCGCTCGAGCTCGGCGGGGCATTCGTGGGCCTGTCGCTGCTGCTGCGCGTGATCGCCGACACGTCCGGCGGGGCGGCCTGGCTGCGATGGCTGACCCCGCTCGGGTGGGCCGAGGAACTGCGTCCGTTCACTGGGGCCCGGCCGTGGGTGCTGCTGCTGCCGCTGGCGGCCACCCTCACCCTGCTGTGGGTCTCGGTCAGGATCGCGCTGAGGCGGGACGTCGGCAGTGGCGTGCTCGCCGCCCGCGACACGGCCGATCCCTCGCTCGGCCTGCTCGGATCGCCGACCCGGTTCGCGCTCCGGCTTGAGCGGTTCAGCCTGCTCGTATGGGCCCTGAGCGTCGGCGCGTTCGCCTACATCGTCGGCGTGATCTCGAACAGCATCTCGTCGGCCGGGATCTCCAAGAACCTCCAACGGGAGCTGGAGAAGGTCGGTTCGGGGTCGATCCTGACGCCGAGCGGCTACATCGGCTTCGCGTTCATCTTCTTCATCCTCGTGGTCAGCCTGTTCGTGGTCGGCCAGATCGGCGCGGCGCGGCACGAGGAGGCGGGCGAGCAGCTCGAGACGATGCTTGCCCTGCCGGTCGACCGCCGAGCCTGGCTGGGCGGCCGGCTCGGGCTGGCTGTCGCTGGGGCGCTCGGGATCTCGGTGGTGGCGGGGTTTGTCGCGTGGGCCGGCGCCGAGTCGGCCGGCGTCCACCTGTCGCTGGGGCGGATGCTCGAGGCGGGGTTGAACTGCATGCCCGTCGCGATGCTGTTCCTGGGCGTGGCCGCGCTCTTGTATGCGCTTGTGCCCCGCGCGAGCGGCGGCATCGCCTACGCGGCCGTCGTCGTCGCGTTCCTATGGCAGCTGTTCGGCTCGCTCCTCGGCGCACCCAAGTGGCTGGTCGACATCACGCCCTTCCAGCACATCGGCTTCGTGCCGGCGCAGTCGCTCCAGATCGAGGCGGCGGTCGTGATGGGGCTGGTGGGGGTCGCCTGCGGCGGGTTGGCGGTGTGGGCGTTCGCGCGGCGGGACCTGCTGGGGGCGTAGCGGGCGGGCCGGCGGCGGCGCGGGCCGGCGGCGGCGCGGGCCGGCGCCGGCCCGCCGCCATGAATGGCGATTCACAGGCGGGGGGTGCGCCTAAATTGCCAAAGTTCGCATGCGAGCCTCGCTCACTCGCGCCGCCGCCGCCGCCCGGCCTCCTCTTCGCGGGCTCGCGCGTGGGCGCGCGTGACGACGCGGACGATGGCCTCCGGCTCGCTGGCGATGTGGATCCCCTCGATGTCGGCGGCCTCGATCCGGTGGTCGCCGAGCGCACGGGCGCGCAGCCAGTCGAGCATCCCCGCCCACTCGTCCTCGCCGGTCAGGATCACTGGGAAGTGGGTGATCGTGGCGGTCTGGATCAGAGTCAGCGCCTCGAACAGCTCGTCGAGCGTGCCGAAGCCGCCCGGACCGATCACGAACGCGCTCGCGTAGCGGACGAACATCACCTTGCGGGCGAAGAAGTGGCGAAACCGCATCCCGATGTCGACGTAGTCGTTGAGCCGCTGCTCGCGGGGCAGCTCGATGTTGCATCCGACCGACACGGCGCCGGCCTCCTGGGCGCCACGGTTGGCCGCCTCCATCAGGCCTCCGCCGCCACCGGTGATGATCGCGTAGCCGGTCCGGCCCAGGGCGGTGGCGATCGAGCGGATCAGCTCGTAGTGAGGGTGGCCGGGAGGGGTGCGCGCCGAGCCGAACACGGTGACCGCGGGCCCGAGCCGAGCGAGGCGGTCGAAGCCGAGGGCGAACTCGGCCGCGATCTCGTGGATGCGCGCCGCGTCGGCGGCGCGGACGGTCCCGGGCTCGTCGCCGAGCCACAGCAGCAGCTCCTCGTCAAAGGTCGGGCGGCGGCCGTTGGTCGGCGGGACATCGTGCGACATTCACGCAAGCCTATGTGGAAAACCACTGATGACCGCCGATCTGGGGCAGCGTACGTTCAGGTGGCAATTCCGAACACCAGGAGGGCGAGATGTCCGCAATCACCTCTCACGGCAGCTACCTGACGCCGTCGATCGAACACGCCACCGTCGCCGACGCGATGCATCCAGGCGTTCTGTTCTGCGACCCCGACGCCACGGCCACCGAGGTGGCGCGCACGATGGCCACCCACCACGTCCACTGCGTCGTGGTGATGGGCATCTCGCACGGGGCCGGGGAGAAGCTCGTGTGGGGCCTGATCTCCGACGTGGACGTGCTGCGGGCGGCGATCAGCGGCGGAGCCGAGAAGACAGCCGCAACGCTGGCCGCGCACGAGCCGCTGACCGTCGAGCCGTCGCTGCCGCTGCGCCAGGCGGCCGAGCTGATGGTCGCCAACAACGCGACCCACATGATCGTGATCGACCCGCGCGTGCAGCGCCCGGTCGGGGTTCTCTCGACCCTCGACATCGCGGGCACGCTGGCCTGGGGCGAGGGATAACAACCCGGTAGACCGCCCGCGTGCGCGGGCAGGTTAAGCTGGAGTCATGGCGTCCGAGAACGCACAGCCATTCGACGTGCTGATCGCGGGCGGCGGCGTTGCGGCGCTCGAGGGAGCGCTGGCGCTGCGCGAGCTCGCCGGCGATCGCGTCACGCTGCGGCTGCTCGCGCCCGCCAAGGAGTTCGTCTACCGGGCGATGACGGTCAGGGAGCCGTTCGCCTTCGCCCGCGCGCAGCGCTATCCGCTGGATGAGATCGCCCGGGACCTCGGCATCGAGCTGATCGCCGACGCTCTCGAGAGCGTCGATCCCGCCGCCCGAACGGTCAGGACCGACGGCGGCCAGCTGCTCGGCTACGACGCCCTTCTGCTCGCGCTCGGTGCACGGATCCGTGCACGTTACGACCGTGCGCTGACGATCGACGACGGCCAGCTCGACGAGTTGCTGCACGGGCTCGTTCAGGACGTGGAGGCCGGGCTGGTCAAACGACTCGCCTTCGTCGCGCCGCCGCGGTTGCCGTGGCAGCTGCCGATCTACGAGCTCGCGCTGCTCACCGCCACCCGCGCCTACGAGATGGGAACCGAGGTGGCGATCACGATCATCACGCCGGAGGACTCGCCGCTCAGCGTGTTTGGCGAGAAGGCCAGCGGTGCCGTCGCGCAGCGGCTGGCCCGGCGCGGGGTCGAGGTGGTCGGCTCAGCCTACGCCGAGGTCCCCGGCGGGGGTGTGGTCGCGGTGAGCCCGGGCGATCGCCGGCTCGAGTTCGACCGCGTTATCGCGCTCCCGGAGCTTGTCGGCCCGTCCGTCTCGGGGCTTCCGGCCGACGAGGCCGGCTTCATCCCGATCGACGAGCACTGTCAGGTCCGCGGCGTACAAGGCGTGTATGCCGCCGGTGACGCGACCGACTTCGCGATCAAGCACGGCGGCATCGCCTCGCAGCAGGCCGACGCGGCCGCCGAGGCGATCGCCGCACTGGCCGGCGTCGACATCGTGCCCGCGCCCGTGCGCCCCGTGATCCTCGGCGTCCTCCTGACCGGCGAGAAGCCGCTCTACCTCAGCGCGCACGTGACCGGTGGCCACGGGGATACCTCGGAGGCCTCGGAGACCCCGGCCTGGGAGCCCCGGGGCAAGGTTGCCTCCCGGTACCTTGCGCCATACCTCGAGCAGCGCGACGCCGCGCACCGCTGAGGGCGGAGCTCAGAGCTCCCAGAAATGCCCGACGTGCGCCGCGACGCGCGAGGTGAACAGCGGGTCGGGGGCGATCGACTCCGACTCGCCGGCGCCGTCCAGCGCCTCGATCGTGGCGAGCACGCAGTCGGCCAGGGCGGCCGGGTCGTAGCCGCCCTCGAGCACGGCGCCGACCGGGGCGCCGCAGGCGCGGGCGAGATCGCGCACCTGGCACGCCATCTGGGCGAACGAGTCGCGCTCGAGTAGGCAGCCGCCGAGCGGGTCGTCGCGGTGGGCGTCGAAGCCGGCCGAGATCAGCACCAGCTGTGGCCGGAACTCGGCCGCGGCGGGCAGGATCACGTGCTCGAGCACCGACAGCCATACCTCCTCGTCAGCTCCGCTTGCGACGGGGACGTTGATCGTGTAGCCGAGGCCAGCGCCCGAGCCGGCATCGGTCAGCGCGCCGGTCCCCGGAAACAGGCCGGTCTGGTGGATGCTGGCAAACAGCACGTCGTCACGGCGGCGGAAGATCTCAGCAGTCCCGTTTCCGTGGTGCACGTCCCAATCGAGGATGAACACGCGCGCGGCCCCGAGATCGCGGATCGCGAGCTCGGCGGCGACCGCAACATTGTTGAACAGGCAGAAGCCCATCGCCCGGTCGCGCTCGGCGTGATGCCCGGCCGGACGGACGGCGCAGAAGCCGGTGCTCGCCTCCCCCGACATCAGCGCCCTGACCATCGCGCAGGCCGCGCCGGACGAATGCAGGGCTGCCCGGAAGGAGGCCTCGCCGACGAATGTGTCCGCGTCGATCTGGCCACCGCCTCCCTCGCACAGCTCCCGGATCCAGCGCACGTGCCCGGGGTCGTGGACGAGCTCGAGCTCGCGGTCCTCGGCCGCCGACGCCTGCACCCGTTCGCACCCGGGCCAGCCCGCCGCCGTCATCACCGCCTCAATCGCCTCGATCCGCTCGGGCACGTCGGGATGGTCGGGCGAAAGCACGCTCGGATCGTGTTCGAGCGATGCCGGGTGCTCGAAGACGCGCATCGCCAGCGACGATACGCCGATGCCGGTGCGGAGAACTACGCGACCTCACGCGTAGTCGGCGCGGTTCTCACCTCCGGGGGCGGAGCCTAGGCTGAATCCATGCCAAATCTCCACGCAGTTCACCACCGGTCGACGGTGTTGATCGCGGGAGCCGGCATGGCCGGGATCGAGGCTCTGCTCGCGCTCCGCTCCCACCTCGGCGGGACGGTGTCGATCGAGTTGCTCTCGAGCTCGACGGAGTTCGTCTACCGGCCGACCGCGGTGGCGGAGTGCTTCGGGCTCGGTGACCTCCACCGACTCGAGGTGGCCCAGATCGCCGGCGACCAGCATGCGGCCTTCCGGCTCGGAACGCTGGCGTCCGTCGACCCGGAGGATTCGGTCGCGCTGACCACGGCGGGCGAGCGGCTCTTCTACGACTACCTGCTCGTTGCCATCGGCGCGGGCCACGTCGAGGCGATCGACGATGCCGTCACGTTCAGCGGCCGTGGCTCCGAGGAGCAGTTCAAGCAGGTCCTCGCCGGCGCGCAGTCCGGCGCCGTCCAGCGGATCGCGTTCGTCGCCCCGGTCGGCGTCGCGTGGCTGATGCCGCTGTACGAGCTCGCGCTGCTGACCGCGTGGTGGGCCCGCCGCCACCGGCTCGAGCTGACGTTCTCGCTGATGACCGACGAGTCGCGGCCGTTGGAGGCGTTTGGCCGCCACGTGAGCCAGATCGTCGGACGGCTGCTGCACGAGTCTGAGATCGAGTTTGTGGGCCAGTCGACCGCGGTGCCCGCAGCCGACGCCGTGGTCACGATCCCGTACCCGGAGGGCCCGTACCTCCAGGGGCTGCCCCGCGACGCGCACGGATTCATCCCCACCGATCGCTTTGGTGCGGTTCCTGGCTGGCCACGCGTCTACGCCGCCGGTGACGGCACCACCTTCCCGATCAAGCAGGGTGGTCTGGCGGCCCAGCAGGCCGATGCCGCCGCGTCGGCGATCGCGGCGGCAATGGGCGCGAACGTCACCCCGAGGCCGTTCGAGCCCGTCTTGCGCGGGATGCTGCTGACCGGGGAACTTCCCCGTTACCTGCGCAAGAGCGACGAGGTGTCTGAGGCGGCGATCGAGCCGTTGTGGTGGCCGCCGGCCAAGGTCGCGGGCAAGTTCATCGCGCCCTACCTCGCCCACGAGACGCTCAACCACTCCCCGCTGGCCGACCGCAGCGTGCCCGCGGACACGGAGTCGCCCGAACAGCTCGAGGCCGATGAGCACGATGCCATCGACCTGCTGCTCGAGCTGGCCGACGCGAACGCCCGCCGGGGCTCCTACAGCTTCGCGCTCCGCTGCCTGCAGGCGGCCGAGGACCTCGCGGGGCCGCTCCCGGCCGAGCGCCAGGCCGACCGCCAGGACTGGTTGCGCCGAGCCTCCTCGTAAGGGAGTCCCGCGACCGTGGGGTGATGGCCCGCATGGATCCCGCCGAGATAACGCCAATCACCTTCGACGACCTCGAGGTGCTCGAACCGCAGGAGCGTCTGCTCCGCGATCTGCGCACCGACCCTCACGGCCTGTCCTCGAAGGAGGCCAGTCGGCGCCTGGTCCAGTACGGCGCCAACGCGCTCCGGCGCCACGGGGGACCGCAATGGCCGCGTGAGCTCGCTCGCCAGCTGACCCACCCGCTCGCGCTCCTGCTCTGGCTCGCGGCGGCCCTTTCGTTCGCGGTCGGCAGCCAGACGGTCGGCCTCGCGGTGCTGTTGGTGATCATCCTCAACGCAGCCTTCGCTTTCGTCCAGGAGCTGCAGGCAGAGCGTGCCGTGGAGGCTCTCGCTGGCTACATGCCTCAGCGTGCCACGGTGCTGCGGGACGGCGCGCCGGTGATTCTCGAGGCCACGGCGCTGGTGCCGGGCGACGTCGTCGTGCTCGAGGAAGGGGAGCGGATAGCCGCCGACATGCGCCTGCTGTCGGGCGCGGTCGAGGTCGATCTATCGACGCTCACCGGTGAGTCGGTGCCGATCGTGCGCTCGGCCCGGTTGCACGACGCGTTGGCGCCGCGGTTGGCGGCGCAGGACCTCGTTTTCAGCGGCACCGTCTGCAGCGGCGGAGAGGCGCACGCGGTCGTCTACGCGACCGGCATGCACACCGAGCTCGGACGGATCGCGTCGCTGTCTCAGCGGGTCAAGGAGGAGCCGAGCCCGCTCGAGCGACAGGTGCGCCGGGTGGCGTGGCTGATAGCCGTGGTGGCAATCGGGCTCGCGATTGCCTTCGTTCCGCTGGCGATCTTCGGAGCCGGCCTGTCGGTCCGGAACAGCGTGGTGTTTGCCGTCGGGTTGCTGGCGGGAAACGTCCCGGAGGGCCTGCTGCCGGTGATTACGCTCGCGCTGGCCGTCGCCGTCAGCCTGCTAGCGCGCCGCCACGCGCTGATTAAGCGGCTCAGCGCTGTGGAGACGCTCGGCAGCACGGACGTGATCTGCACGGACAAGACCGGGACGTTGACCGAGAACCGGATGCAACCTGTGGAGGCGTGGACGCCCGGTGCGGAGGTGAGGTTCGCCACCGGCGGGTGCGAGGGCGCCCAACCGGCGCTGGTCGCACTCGCCCAAGCGGCCGCGGCCTGCAACAACGCCCGCCTCGAGCCCGACGGGAAGGTGATCGGCGATCCGACCGAGGTCGCGCTGCTGCGCGCGGCGCACTCGCTCGGCGCCGACGTCGATGCGGACCGGCGGGAGCAGGAGCGCGTGCACCAGTTCAACTTCGATCCCCAGCGCAAGCTGATGACGACGCTGGGGGCCGTGGACGGCGTCCGGTGGTTGCACACCAAGGGCGCGCCGGAGGTGCTGCTGCCGCTGTGCGCCGCCGTGCTCTCGCCCGACGGCGGGGTGCAGCCGCTGTCGGACGTCGAGCGACGCCGCATCGAGCAGCGTGTCGAGCGATACGCGCGGGAGGGTCTGCGCGTGCTCGCGCTGGCGCGCCGGCAGCCACCGCCGGGGAAGCTCGTTCCCGCCCGCGAGGATGCGGAGTCCGAGCTCTGCTTCCTCGGCCTGGTGACGATGTTCGATCCGCCGCGCGCCGAGGTCAAGGAGGCGATCGACCGCTGCCACGCCGCGGGGATCCGGGTGATCGTGATCACCGGCGATCATCCGCTAACGGCGGCGGCGATCGCGCGTGAGGTCGGGATCGGCGGTGAGGACCCGGTCGTCGTCAACGCGTCGCGGCTCGACTACCGCCACCGCCGCGAGGTGGTCGAGCTGCTTGCCGGCGACCGTGAGGTGATCTTCGCGCGCGCCTCGCCGGAGGCCAAGCTACACATTGCGGAGGCACTTCAGGCGCACGGGCACGTCGTCGCAATGACCGGGGACGGCGTGAACGACGCGCCGGCCCTGCGCCGCGCCGACATCGGCGTGGCGATGGGCCGGTCGGGCACGGACGTGGCGCGCGAGGCGGCGACGATGGCGCTCACCGACGACAACTTCGCAACGATCGTGACCGCCGTGGAGGCGGGAAGGGTCGTCTACGACAACGTTCGCAAGTTCATCATCTACATCTTCACGCACGCCACTCCCGAGGTCGTCCCGTTCCTCGTCTTCGCGCTCGCCGGTGGCGCCGTGCCGATTCCGCTCCCCGTGCTGCTACTGCTCGCCTTCGACGTCGGCACCGAGACGCTGCCATCGCTGGCTCTCGGTCGCGACCCGCCCGAGCCTGGCATCATGGAACGGCCCCCGCGCCCTCGCTCCGAGGGGGTCATCCGCCGTTCGATGCTGATTAGAGCCTGGCTGTTCCTCGGCACGATCGTCGCTGCACTCTCACTGGGCGGCTTCTTCTACGTCCTGACGCAGGCGGGGTGGCGCTGGGGTGAGCCGACCGGCATCGGCTATCCACTGCACCACGCCTATCTGCAGGCGACGACGATGACCTTTCTCGGGATGATCTTCGGACAGATCGGGACGGCGTTCGCGGTCCGTACCCAGCGTGCGTCGCTGCGCTCGGTGGGCGTCTTCAGCAACCGCTATCTACTGTTCGCGATCGCCGGCGAGCTCGCGATCGCCGCCCTGTTCGTGTACGCCCCGCCGTTCCAGGCGCTGCTCAACACGGCGCCGCCGCCGCCTCGCGACCTGCTGCTCCTGCTTCCGTTCCCGTTCATCGTGTGGGGAGCCGACGAGCTGCGGCGCTACCTGATCCGCCATCACGGGCATCCCGGCGCGGCGCCCAGGGCAGCGACCGCGATCTCGGGCGCAGGCACCCGATGATCGATCTCCACTGCCATATCCTGCCCGCGCTCGACGACGGAGCACTCGATCTCGAGGACGCCGTCGCGATGGCGGCCCAGGCGCAGGCGGACGGCATCACCGCGATCTGCGCGACGCCCCACGTTCGCGCCGATCACGACGTCCGGATCGCGGATCTGCCGCCGCGGCTCGAGCGACTGCGAGGCGCCGTGCGCTCAGCCGGCATCGGGACCGCGATCCTGCCCGGCGGCGAGGTGGCGGCCGACCGGGTGGCTGAGCTCGACCGGGCCGAGCTCGCGGCGGTCAGCCTCGGCGGGGGCCGTCGCTGGATTCTGCTCGAGCCATCGCCGGGCCCGCTCGACGACCGGCTCGAGCACGCCGTTGAGCTCCTTGAGCGCCACCGCCTGCGCGCCGTCATCGCCCATCCGGAGCGCCATCTCGGCTCCGACCTGATCGAGCGCCTGCACCGGCTGACAGAGCGCGGCGCCCTCGTCCAGGCGACGGCCGCGTTCCTCGTCGATCAGCCGACCCGCCCGGGCATGCTCAGACTCGCCGAGGGTGGCCTCATACACGTCCTCGGCAGCGACGCGCACAGCTCGCACGCGGGCCGCCGGGTAGCGCTGAGCGCGGCGCTCGAGGTGCTGTCGCGCTCTCCGATGATCGGCCCGCATCTCGAATGGGTGGCAGGGACCGCCCCGGCGGCGATCGTCGCCGGCGCGGAGCTCACGCCGCCGTTTGCGGCGAGCTGAGGCGGGGATCGAGCGGGCGCGTGGTGACGCTCGCCGCCAGCTCCTCGATCGTTCTACGGCGTCCGGTGCCGAGACCGTGGCGCAGGAAGTTGCCGGCGCCGGCCGCCGCTCCGAGCACGAGTGCGTCGCGCAGGGAGGCTCCGGCGGCCAAGGTCGCCGCGAGCGCTCCTGTCATCGCGTCGCCGCAGCCCTCGCGGAAACCCTCAGGGAAGCTGGGCGGCACGATCTCGTACGGTTTCTCGTCACCATCCAGGACCAGGATCGGCCCGGCGCCGCGGGTCACGGCGACCGCTCGGGCGCCAGCCTGCAGGAGAGAGCGGGCGGCGCGGAGCCCGCGCGGTCCGTCTACCGGTCCGCACACGTACTCGGCCAGCTCCCAGTCGTTGAGCTTGACCAGATCGGGTCCGAAGGGAAGCGCGCGGTCGAGCCGCGGTGAGGAGAGGTCGACGATCACCGGGATCCCGGCCGCGCGCACGTCGGCGACGATCGTCGCGTAGGCCTCCTCGGGGAAGCCGTCGGCCGGAAATGGGTTGCAGACGACGAGCACGTCGCTCGCGAGGGCCGCGGCGCACGTCGCACCGAGCAGATCGTCGACCTCGTGCCGCTGGGGGGTGTCCCGCCACACGGAGGCGAGCACCTGTCTTTCGCCGGACCGCCGGTCCGCGATGTAGGTGCCGTTCGCGGATTCCGTGCGGGTCAGCCGCAGTTCACCGGGCAGCGCCTCGAGCAGCGGCGCCAGCACCGCTCCGCTCTCGCCGCCCAGGAACGAGCAGAGGATCGGATGGGCTCCGAGCTCGCCGGCCATGCGCGTGACCCAAACGCCCTGCCCGGCGGCGTGCACGTGGACGTCGTCGGCCTCGTCCCGGGCCTCGACGGCGATGCTGAGCAGCGGGTCGGGACCGAACACGGCGACGGTGGGCGGGCGGTCGGACATGCTCCTGATTGTCGATCCTCGACGCGCGCCTGCCATCGGGACTGGCGGCCAAATCGCTACGTAGTAATCCCGGATCGAAAGCGAGGTTCGTGACGGATTCGCGGTTCTCGCCGCGGTGGGACAGTTACCTCAGAGACACATGTCGACAGCCACCCAAGCCGAGAATTCCGCTCCCCGGAGCCCGAGCACGATTTCGCGGATCGCGGTCGGTGTGGACGGCTTTACCCAGGGCCAGGACGCGGCCATGCTCGGGGCGGTGCTGGCCCGAACGGCCGATGCAGAGCTTCTGCTGGTGGCCGTGCATCCGCAGCCGATCGTCGTGCTCCCCACCGGGATGGACTGGGCGAGCCAGGAGCGAGCGGCCACGGCAGCGCTGAACCAGATCCGTGACCGGATCGCGCCCGGCGCACGCACCGTGGTCGAGACCGACCTGTCCGTCGCCCGAGCGCTCCATCGCGTGATCACGCGAGAGCACCGTGACCTGCTCGTCGTCGGCTCGAGCCGTCACGCGCCCGAGGGGCGAGTGAGGATCGGCAAGCGGACGCGCCAGCTCTTGTGCAACTTCGACTGTGCGCTCGCTGTGGCACCCGCGGGCCTGCGGGACAGTGGCATCGACCGGCTGCGGCGAATCGGCGTTGGCTACGACGGGAGCCCGGAGTCAGATGCCGCGCTTGCGCTTGCCGGATCGCTGGCCCGGGCCGCGGGGGCCGAGCTGTCCGTCGTCGCGGTCATCGACGACCGGATGCCCGTCGCATCGTCCTACGCGTGGGTCGACGACATGGTGAAGCAGTGGGACGAGAATCTGAGAAGCCGGTCGGCCTCGCTCGCGGAACAGGCCACGGCGGCCGCGAAGGCCTCGGGAGTGGGCGCACAAATCGAGACCGTCCGCGGGCGGCCAGCAGATCGGCTACTCGACCTCAGCTCCGAGGTCGATCTGGCCGTGATCGGATCCCGTCGCTGGGGGCCTGTGGCACGACTGATGCTCGGGAGCACCGGCGAGGCGCTGCTGCACGACGCCACCTGCCCTGTGCTCGTCGTCCCGAGGCCGGTCGAGTAGCGATCACCGCGTTTCGTCGAGCCACTCGATCACATCCGCAACGATTCGGTCGAGCGCCCGGTCAGTGTCGAGCGCCGTCCGTGCTCGCTCGGGCATCTCATCGAGCGGCTCCCAGCTCGCGCGCTCCCGCATCACCACGTCAATGGTGGCATCCGATACCCGTCCCGGATCGTGGTCCCGAGCCTGCGCGCGCCGGAGCAGCACCTCGGTCGGCGCTGTGCACTGGACGAAGCGAAGGGGCGTGGCATCGGCGAACGTCCGCATGAACGCCTCCCGATCGCTGCGGCGGCGAAACGTCGCGTCGACGATCGAGCCGCCGTTCCGGGCCGCCGCCGCGGCGCGGCGTCCGAGCTCGGCGTAGGTTTCGCGGTTGACCTCCTCGCGGTACTGCGATCGAGGCGCACGGGCGGTCGGAAGCAGCCCGGACAGTCGCTTGCGGACGGCGTCCGAGCTCAGCCATGGAAGCTGGGCCTCCTGGGCGAGCGCCGAGGCCAGCTCTGACTTACCCGTGGCCGGCACGCCGCAGACGACGAGCGTCAGCGGCAGGCGCGCCTGCCACCCGAACTGCTCGGCCACCGCCAGGAGCCCGCGCGCGCGCACGCTCAGATGGCCGTGCGTAGCGCTCTCGGGCTCGTATTGCGAGGCGCGTACGAGCAGCACCTTGGTCCGCACGAGCGCGCGGTGCACGGCGAAGAACGCGAGCAGCGCATCGTCGCCAGTGTCGCCGCCGGCCCGGCGGTAGGCCTCGACGAGCTCGCGGGCGAACCTGGCGCCGCCGCGCGCGGTGAGGTCCATGACCAGGAAGGCCAGATCGTCCGCGACATCGAGCTGCCGGAGCCGCGGGTCGAACTCCACGCAGTCGACGATCGTCGGGGATCCGCCCATGACGACGTGCTCGGCCCGCAGGTCGCCGTGGCACTCCCGCACACACCCCCGGGCGGCCCGGTCGCGCAGCACGGACTCGTGGGTGCGGAGGTACCAGCGCAGGAGGCGGCTCATCGAGCCGATCCGCTGCGTCTCCGCTTGCAGCTCGGCGACCGTGACCAGCTCTCGCAGGTTTCGCTCCACCTCGGCCCGGACACGGTCGAGGTCGCCGGTCACGGGAGGGCAGGCGTCGTGGAAGGCGGCCAGTCGCCGGCCGAGATCGGCGACCTCCTCCCGGCGCAGCTCGCCGCGATCGAGCCGGGCCGCGAGCGTGGAATGCTCGTCGTAGCGGCGCATCTCGACGACATAGTCGATCGCCCCCGCGGCGTGCTCGTCGCTCAGCTCCACGCCGCTCGGACTCGTGACCACCGCCCGAACCCCGAGGTACACGTCCGGGGCCAGGCGGCGGTTGAGCGTCACCTCGTGCTCGCACATCGCTCGCCGGCGCTCGGGGGTGCCGTAGTCGAGGAACGGGAGCACCAGCGGCTTCTTCAGCTTGTACGCGCGCTCGCCGACGAGGAAGACCCACGAGATGTGGGTCTCGCGCCGCTGCACGTCGAGTCCGGAGCCTTGCTCCAGCGCCGCACGCAACTGCTCGGGACTGACCGCCGCTGAATCGGGCACCGGTGCCTGTGAGACTATCCGGGCGTGCGCGAGCTGGACTCGGTTGACCTGTCGGCGAAGCTCTCCGGATCCGAGGGCCAGAAACGGCTTCAGGTCGCACAGCAGCGCCTGCTCGCCCTGCGTCTGCAGTGCGCCGGGCTGATCGGGGACAGGACGCTGGGCCCGCCGGTGTGCGTGCTGTTCGAGGGCTGGGACGCCTCCGGGAAGGGCGGAGCGATCCGACGGCTGACCGGCCCGCTCGATCCACGCCACGTCCACGTTGCCCAGTTCGCGGCGCCCACCGATCGCGAGAGGCGCCATCACTTCCTGTGGCGCTTCTGGCCCGCCCTTCCAGGCTGGGGCGGTATGACCATACTCGACCGATCGTGGTACGGCCGGGTGCTGGTCGAGCGAGTCGAGGGCTTCGCCACCGAGCCGCAGTGGCGGCGGGCGTACGACGAGATCGTCAACTTCGAGCGCGGGATCTGCGCCGAGGGCATGGTCCTGCTCAAATTCTGGCTGCACCTGTCCGAGAAGGAGCAGCTGAAGCGCTTCCGCGCGCGCGAGCGCGATCCGCTCAAGCGCTGGAAGCTGACCGACGAGGACTGGCGCAACCTGGCCCACCGTCCGCAGTACGAGCGCGCGCTGGTCGACATGCTGCGCCACACCGACCACAAGGCCGCGCCGTGGCACCTGATCGCGGCCGAGAGCAAGCCGTTCGCGCGGGTGGCAGTGGTGAGCCAGGTGATCGAGGCGATCGAGGAGGGCCTGCGGAGCGTTGGCCAGGAGCCACTCGATATCGAGGCCTCGCTCTAGCACCACCCTCGGGTTTAGAGCCGGCCCGAGCTGAGCACCTGATGACCAGTCCTGCATTTCCGAAGGAAGGTGCACATGTCGACCGTTTCGCACCAGACGATCAAGCTGAGCAAGGGAAAGCACAGCTCTCCTCAAGACGGGGCGTGTGTGATGGAGCTGGCCTCGATGCTCGCCGGAGAGCCGTTCACGGACCATCCGGATTCGGTCTGCCCGGCGATCGGATCGTTCCTGCGCGCCTACAACGACTCGGTCGGTGACGGCAGGCGTCAGGACCTCTACGTCTACGCGTCCAGGGTGGTGGGCAGCCGGGGCTCGATCGAGGTCGAGCGCGCCCGCGCGCGGCGTCTCGTCGCCTGGGAGGCGGCGAGACGGAGCAACCGATGGTCGTCGCTGATGCCTGCGTCGGTACGTGCCCTCGCCATCCGACGCCGGCCGCGGCTCGATGCCTGCGGCACCCACGCCGTGCACGCGATCCGCCGACACACCGACGCCACCCACGCCGCGGCGCTGGCGCTGCTCGACGAGCTGCTGGCGATAGGGTCGCAGGAGTGTGACGCGGCGCCGGCAATCGTGCCGGAGGGTGCGGGGCTGACCGCGGTGCCGTGATCCCCGAGGCGCCCTCGTGGCCACCGCGCGAGGTCCCGCCCCGGGCATAGGATCCGTAGAAGACCCGGATGCCCGACGAACCGGCGGTTCCGATACTGGGGGCGATGACCTCCGCGAGCTCGATCACCTACCCGCGCGAGCGGGAGGCCGACGTCGTACTGCGCGACGGCTCGACGCTGCACGTGCGGCCGGTCCGTCACGAGGACAAGGACGCGATCCGGACCTTCCTCGAGTCGATCTCGCCCGAGTCGATCGGCTTTCGCTTCTTCGGGGCTCCGAACCTCGAATGGGCGACCGCGTGGTCGGTCGACGTCGACTACGCCGACCGGTTCGCGATGGTGGCGGTCAGCGGCGATCCGGCTGCGATCGTCGCCCATGCTGCCTACGTGAGGACGTCCGGGGACTCGGCCGAGGTCGCCTTCCTTGTCTCCGACTCCTGGCAGGGACGCGGCATCTCCACCATCCTCCTGGGCCACCTGGCCGGCATCGCCGAGCAGCACGGGATCCACACGTTCACGGCGGAGGTGCTGCCCCACAACCATCGGATGATCGAGGTCTTCCGCCAGAGCGGCTTCCCGGTCGACATGCGGTCGACCCCCGACGCGATCGCGATCGAGTTCCCGACCTCGCTCTCGTCGCAGGCGGTGGCGCGATTCGAGGAACGCGAACGAACGGCGGCGGTGGCGGCGGTCAAGGGCTTTCTGGTGCCGCATTCGGTCGCGGTGATCGGCGCATCGAGGCGGCACGGGACGGTGGGCGGTGAGATCCTTAGGAACCTGCTCTCGAACGAGTTCGAGGGCGCGGTCTACGCGATCAACGACCACGCGGAAGTGGTCCAGTCGCTACCCGCCTACCACTCGATCGCCGACGTCCCAGGGACGGTCGACCTGGGCGTCGTGGTTGTGCCCGCCGCGGGGGTCGCGGACGTCGCTCGCGAGTGCGCCACCGCCGGAGTCCGTTCGCTCCTTGTCATTTCGGCCGGCTTCGCCGAGGCCGGCGAGGAGGGGGCTGAGCGCCAGCGAGAGCTGGTCGAGATCTGCCGGACATCCGGGATGCGTCTGGTCGGGCCGAACTGCCTCGGGATCCTCAACACCCACCCTGACGTGCATCTGAACGCCACCTTCGCGCCGCACCCGGCGATGCCGGGGCAGGTCGGCTTCCTGTCGCAGAGCGGCGGGCTCGGCATCGCGATCATCGAGGCGGCCGGGCGGCTCGGACTCGGCCTGTCGTCGTTCGTCTCGGTCGGGAACAAGGCCGACCTGTCGGGCAACGACTTCCTCCAGTTCTGGGAGCAGGACCCGAGCACCGACGTCGCGCTGCTGTACCTCGAGTCGTTCGGCAACCCGCGCAAGTTCTCGCGGCTGGCGCCGCGGATGGCGCGCAAGAAGCCGATTCTGGCCGTGAAGAGTGGGCGATCGGCCGCCGGGGCGCGGGCCACCTCGTCGCACACCGGGGCGCTGCTGTCCGCCTCCGACGTGACCATCGACGCGTTGTTCGACCAGGCCGGTGTGATCCGCACCGACACGCTCCACGAGCTCTTCAACGTGGCCGCACTGCTGACCAAGCAACCGATCCCCAGGGGCGACCGGGTGGCGATTGTGACCAACGCCGGCGGCCCGGGGATCATGTGCGCGGACGCGTGTCAGGCGCACGGGGTCGACGTGCCCGAGCTCGGCGAGGACGTGGTCGAGCACCTGACTGCGTTCCTGCCCGCCGGAAGCGTCGGTGGGCAATCCGATCGACATGATCGCGACGGCCTCGGCCGAGGACTACAGACGGACGATCCAGACGCTGGTCGACGCCGATGCGTGCGACGCGATCCTGGCCATCTTCGTCCCGCCGCTCGTCACCCAGGCGACGGACGTCGCGGTGGCGATCCGCGAGGCGGCCGAGAGCACCGGGGGGGTCACGATCGCGGCAGTGTTCATGACCAGCGACGGCGTGCCCGAGGAACTGGCCGACGGCAAGATCGAGGTTCCCGGCTACGAGTTCCCGGAGGACGCAGCGCGGGCCGTGGCCCTCGCGGCCCGGCACGGCCGCTGGCGCGCGCGCTCGACGGGCAACACGCCGGTGCTCTCCGAGGCCCAGCCCGAGCGCGCGGCCGCGATCATCAGCGAGCAGCTCGCCCACGGGAGCGATTGGCTCTCGCCCGCCCGGGTTGCGGAGCTGTTCGAGTGCTATGGGCTGCCGCTCGTGAGCACGCGGGTGGTGGCCGACGCCGAGCAGGCCGCCCAAGCCGCCGCGGAGATGGGGGGACCGGTGGCGCTCAAGGCCGTCGCAACGGGGCTCGTGCACAAGAGCGACGCCGGGGGCGTCGTGCTCGGCCTCGACGGACCCGACGAGGTCCGTGCGGGCGCCTCCCAGATCGAGTCGGCGGTGGCGCACGCCGGCCATTCGCTCGAGGGCCTGGTCGTGCAGCCGATGGTGCCCGAGGGGGTGGAGCTGATCGTCGGCGTGGTCAACGACCGCAGCTTCGGACCCGTGCTGGCGTGCGGCGCGGGCGGCACCACGGCGGAGCTGATCAAGGATGTGGCCGTGAGGATCACGCCGGTCACCGACCTCGACGCCAGGGAGATGCTCCGCTCGCTGCAGACGTTCCCGTTGCTGGTCGGGTACCGCGGCGCGCCCTCGTGCGACGTCGCGGCGGTGGAGGACGTGCTGCTCCGCGTCGGGGCGATGGTCGATGCCCATCCGGAGATCGTCGAGCTCGACTGCAACCCGCTCGTCGTCTCGCCCGAGGGCGCGGCGATTGTGGACGCGCGGGTGCGCGTTGAATCGGCGCCGCCGCCGGCGCCGATCGCATCGCTGCGCACGTAGGCGTCGACGGCCGCCGACGGTCGCGGCGAACTACGTAGAGAGGGTGTGTATTGGCCCCGATTACAGGGGCGCGGCGCACACGTAGTTTCGTGGTATGACGGAGACGCTGACCGCGCTCGACGCGACCTTCCTCGAGCTCGAACAACTTGACGACGGCGCCCTGATGAGCGTCGGCGGGGCGATGGTCTTCGACCGGCTCCCCGGGGGCGGCGCCCCTGCGCTCGAGACGGTGCGCGAGGGGATCGCCGCTCGGCTCGGGCAGCTGCCGCGCTATGCCCAGCGGCTGTCCTCCACGAGGACCGGCGGCTTCGCCTGGCCGCACTGGGTCGCCGACGAGCGCTTCGAGATCGCCAACCACGTTCGCCACGCCGCGCTGCCTTCGCCCGGCACCGACGCACAGCTGTGCGACCACCTGGCCGAGACGTTCTCGCACCCGCTCGACCGCTCGCGGCCGCTGTGGGAGATCGTGCTGGTGGAGGGACTCGAGGGCGGGCGTTGGGCGATCGTCCAGAAGACGCATCACTGTCTCATCGACGGTGTCGGCTCGGTCGACGTCGTCCAGTTGCTCCTCGATGACGAGCCCGAGCCCGCGGAGCGGTCCGGGCGGCCGGTGCCGGCCCGGTCCGAGGTATCAGAGGTCTCGTCTAACGGACGCGGCCTGCTGCACGTGCCCGATGCGATCGTGCAGGCCGCCGGGGCCGGCACACACGCCGCCGGCGCCGCGGCGCACGCCGCCCTGCACCCGAGCGAGGCGCTCAAGCGCTCGCGGGCGCTCGTCGACCTGATGGTGCGCGAGGGGGTCGCCGGCGCGCCCGGCACGTCGCTCAACGTTCCGATCGGCCAGGCCCGGCGGTTCGCGGTCCTCCGTGCGCCGCTGGCCGAGCTGAAGGCGATCGGCCGCGACCTCCACGGCTCGGTCAACGACGTCGTGCTCGCCGCCTGCACCACGGGCCTGCGGCGCCTGCTCGAGCGGCGCGGCGAGCGCCTCCCCGAGCGCGGTCTGCGGGCGATGGTGCCGGTGAACCTGAGGAACGAGTCGGGGCGGATGGCTCTGGGCAACCAGGTGACCTCGCTGTTCGTCACGTTGCCGGTCGCCGAGGACGACCCGGCCGAGCGGCTCCGCAAGATCGTGTGGGACACCAAGCGGCTGAAGTACAGCGGCGCCGCCGAGGGCCCGACGGCTCTGATGGACCTCGCCTCGATGGCCCCGCCCGTGGTGATTCGCGCCGCGCTGGCGCGGAGCTACTTCTCCAAGCGCCTGTTCAACGTGACGATCACGAACGTGCCGGGGCCGCAGCGGCCGCTGTACGCGTTCGGGGCCCAGATGCGGGATCTGTACCCGGTCGTCCCACTGGCCGCCGACCATTCGGTCGGCATCGCCCTCTTCTCCTACAACGGCGTGATCACGTTTGGGATCAACGCCGACTGCGAGTCGACCCCCGACCTCGAGGCGCTGGCCTTCGGGATCGAGGAGGGGCTCGAGCAACTCCGCGCTCTCGCTCCGAGCGCACAACCCATCGACGAATTGAGGTACTGATGTCCGTGCGAGTAGCTGTAAACGGTTTTGGACGCGTGGGCCGGTGTCTGGTTCGCGCCGCGTATGAGCGGGAGGCGGACATCGAGCTGGTCGCCGTCAACGATCTCGTGGACGCGAACACGCTTGCCCATCTTTTCAAGTACGACTCGGTGTTCGGCCGCTTCAGCGGTTCGGTCGAGGTCGCCGAGGATGGGCTCGTGATCAACGGCCAGCGTGTGCTCGCCCTGGCCGAGACCGATCCGACCAAGCTGCCGTGGAGCGATCTAGGTGTCGACGTCGTGATCGAGTCCACGGGACGCTTCCGCACGCGCTCGGAGGCGGCGAAGCACCTCGAGGCGGGCGCGCGCAAGGTGATCATCTCGGCGCCGGCCAAGGGCGATGAGCCGCCGGACGCGACGGTCGTTCTGGGCGTCAACTTCGACGAGGTCTACGACCCGGACAAGCACCACATCATCTCCAACGCGTCGTGCACGACCAACTGTCTGGCGCCCGTGGCGAAGGTGCTTCACGAGACGGTCGGGATCCGGCATGGCCTGATGACGACCGTGCACGCCTACACGTCCGATCAGGCCCTGCTCGACGGCCCGCACAAGGACCTCCGTCGCGCCCGCGCGGCGGGGATCAACATCGTGCCGACCTCCACCGGCGCGGCCAAGGCGCTCGGGCTCGTGATCCCCGAGCTCGCGGGTCGCCTCAACGGCTTCGCCGTGCGGGTGCCCGTGCCGACCGGCTCGCTGGTCGACCTGACGGTCGAGGCCGAGTTCGCGACGAGCAAGGAGGATGTCAACGCCGCCATGGCGAGCGCCGCCGACACCGGAGCGTTCGAGGGCATCCTCGCCTACACAGAGGAGCCGATCGTCTCGACCGACATCGTCGGCTCGCCGTACTCGTCGACCTTCGACGCCGGGCTGACCTCGGTGATCGACGGCACGCAGGTCAAGATCGTCGCCTGGTACGACAACGAGTGGGGCTACTCGAACCGCCTGGTCGACCTGGCCGAGCGGGTGCTGGTCCCGGTCGCGCAGAGCGCATAGCGCCGAGAACACAAGCTGGTTGCTGCGGCGCCCGGGGCATCGAAGCCCCGGGCGCTCGTGGTTTCCGGGTGCGGCGGGTGGCGGCCTCGCGGTTTCCGGGGCGGTGAGAAGGGGGCCGACCTCGTGGGTTCGAGGGCGGGGCGGGGCTTCCAGCGTGGGACAGGATCGCCGCGCGTAGATCGACGGCTAGGGAGGAGCGGTGGGAATCTCGTGGTGTCGTGTCGTGGGGGCGGCGGTCTGCTCCGCCGTGCTGGTGTGCCTGGCGCCGGCGACCGCGAGCGCCGTACCGCAATCGCTGTGCATCGCGCACCATCCTCAGGACTACGTCTGGTACACGGCGAGCTGCACCGGCCATGACGAGCCCGAGATCGACCCGCTGTCGAACACCGCCGGCTCGGCGCAGGATCTGACCTGGACGGTTGTGCTGCCGACCAACGGGTCGGTGCAGGTCGACTCGGTCGGGCCGACCTTCTGGATCGGCGGGACGATGAACGACCCTGCCAGCCTTGACGGCGAGGCATTCCTCGAGCTGCAGTTCTATCCCAACAGCGTCACCACCGGTTGCGCCTCGAACGGCGGCTACAACGTCAGCTTCTCGGCCAACGCCTACACGGCATGCGCGCCCGTTTGGGCGGTGACGCCCAAGGGCAACCGCGAGTACGCCGCCTTCAACGGGATGCTGACCGACACGAAGTCGGGCGGGCCACTGGTCATGCACGCGGGCGACACGATCACCGACCACCAGTTCGGCACGTCCGCGCAGGACGGGACGCACATCACGGTCACCGATCTCACCACCGGCCATTCGGGCACGCTCGTGCTGAGTGGCAGGGACGGGCCGCTGAACCCGCAGTTCAGCACCCAGCAGATCGGCAACGCGCTCGATTGGGGGCTCGTCAACGACGCGCCCAACTCGCTCGTGTGGGAGATCGGCCACACCGGCAACTACACGACCCCATCCGGGCAGTTCTGCCTTCCCGGCAGCGCCACCAAGCCGCCCTGCTACTCGTACGACGTGCCGACTTGGCTGAAGTTCCAACCACTGCAGATCAAGGGCGTGACGTTCGGCAACGGCAGCAAGCCGACTGGCTGGTCGGCGGTGAGCGACTACGGCGGCGAGGCCGAGGTGAACCAGTACTGCGGTGCGGGGAACTATGGAACGCCGTTCTGCTCATATCCGTTCTTCGCCCTGAACCGAAGCCGCTCGTACACGTTCGGCGGCGACTACCAGGGGACCAGCAAGGACTATGGGCAGGCGCTGCAATTCGACCAGCAGGAGAACTGCACCAGCCCGGACGGCTCCTCGCCGCAATATTGCTCGACCGTTCTGCATTGAGAGGCCGAGCGGCCAGCGGACCTCGGCTCTCACGTGTGACGCTTCCGGTCGGCCCACTAGTCCGGGAGCATCGGCATCGAGATCCCCGGGTCGCGGCCCACGAGCACCCCGCGGGTGATCGATGCGGAGCCGAAGCGGTCCCGGACGCGGTCGATCGTGGCGTCGAGCTGCGGTGAGCGGTTGAAGGGGAGCGTGAGCTGGACCGCCCCCTGGTCGGCCAGATTCGTCAGCGCGATCCCGATCAGCGTGATCCCCCGGCGCTCGATCATCGGCGTGGAGGCGCGCAGCAGCGCCATCGCGGTCACGAGGATCGTGTGCGTATCCGAGGTCGGGTCGGCCATCGTGTACGAGCGCGTGGCTCGGGAGAAGTCCTCGAAGCGCAGCCGCAGGATCACCGTCCGGCACACCCGGCCGGCGGCCCGCAGCCGCCTGGCCACCCGGTCAACCAGACCGGTCAGCGAGGCGGCGATCTCCCGTGGGGGTCTTCGGCGGCGGCCGAGCGCGCGCTGGGCACCGATCGAGCGCCGTCGCCGGCGCACCTGGACCGGCCGCGGGTCCCGGTTGTGCGCCAGCGCGTGCAGGTGCCGGCCTGAAGCCCGGCCGAGCATCGCTACGAGCCGCCCCTCCTCGAGTTGCGCGACCTGGCGCACCGTCGAGATGCCGCGGCTGCGGAGCTTGCCGGAGGTCACCCGGCCGACGCCCCACAGCCGCTCGACGGGAAGGGGGTGAAGGAACGCGATCTCGGCGTGCGGGGGGATGACGAGCAGCCCATCCGGCTTGGCGACGCCGCTGGCGACCTTGGCAAGGAACTTCGTGCGCGCCACGCCCACGGTGATCGGAAGCCCGACGTGCGAGCGGATCTCTCGCCGAAGCTTCACCGCGATCTCGGTCGGGGTGCCCGAGATGTGGCCGAGGCCTCGTACGTCCAGGAACGCCTCGTCGATCGACAGGCCCTCCACGATCGGCGCCGTCTCCTCGAAGATCCTGAACACCTCCTGACTCGCCTCGCTGTACGCGGAGAAGCGCGGCGAGACGACGACCGCCTCCGGACACAGCCGCCTCGCCTGCGAGCCGCCCATCGCGGTCCGCACGCCGCGCGCCTTGGCCTCGTAACTGGCGGCGAGGACGACGCCCGCGCCGACGATCACCGGCCGGCCGCGCAGCCGCGGGTCGTCGCGCTGCTCGACCGACGCGTAGAACGCATCGAGGTCCGCATGAAGGATCGTCGCCTGGCCGGGCACGAACATATGTTCGCATCGGACGCGGACGGATCCGGGGTCGCGCGGACGCCGGCGGCGCGCCGCGGCCGTGCGACACGGACGCCGGCGGCGCGCCGCGGCCGTGCGACACGGGCCCCGGCGCCCCGGCTACCGCAGCTCCCCCACCCTGGCCGTGACGGCCCCTACGAGCTCGCCGCTGCCCACCAGCTCCTCGGCCGCCGCCAGCTCCGGAGCCATGTAGCGGTCGGGTCCCGGTCCGGCCACCAGCGCTCGCACGGCCTCGAGTGCGGCGGCCGTGCCCGGCGCGGGACGGAGCGGCGCCCTCAGGTCGAGGGCCCGCGCCGCGCAGGTGACCTCGATGGCGAGGATCCGGGTCAGGTTGGCCACGGCGATGCGCAGCTTGCGCGCGGCGCCCCAGCCCATCGAGACATGGTCCTCCTGCATCGCGCTGGTGGGTAGCGAGTCGACGCTCGCCGGGGCGGCGAGGCGGCGGTTCTCGGCCACCATCGCCGCCTGGGCGTAGTGGGCGAGCATCATCCCGGAGTTGACGCCCGGGTCCTCGGCCAGGAACGGCGGCAGGCCGTGAGAGCGGGTGGCGTCGAGCATCCGGTCCGTGCGCCGCTCGGCGATCGCGCCGACCTCGGCCGCGGCGATGGCGAGGAAGTCGCAGGCGAAGCCGAGCGGCGCCCCGTGGAAGTTTCCGCACGACTCGACCCGGCCGTCGGGCAGGACCATCGGGTTGTCGATCGCCGCGCCGAGCTCGAACCCGGCCGTCCGGTCGGCGTAGGCGAGCACGTCGCGCGCGGCGCCGGTGACCTGCGGCGCGCAGCGCAGCGAGTAGGCGTCCTGCACCCGCGGATCGCCGCGGCGGTGGCTGGCCACGATCTCGGAGTCGGCGAGCAGCGCCCGCAGGTTCTCCGCGCTGTGTTGCTGCCCCGGCTGCGGACGGAGCCCAACGAGGTCGGCGGCGAACGCGCGGTCGGTCCCGAGCAGCGCCTCCACCGACATCGCCGCCGAGACGTCGGCCGCCCGCAGCAGCCCGCGCAGATCCGCACACGCCAGCACCAGCATCCCGAGGATCCCGTCCGTGCCGTTGATCAGTGCGAGGCCCTCCTTGGCCCGAAGCTCGACGGGCTCGATTCCGGCTGCCGCCAGCGCCGAGGCCGTATCGCGCCGTAGGCCGTCGCGGTCGTCGACCTCGCCTTCGCCGATCAGCGCGAGCGCGCAGTGAGCCAATGGCGCCAGGTCGCCGCTGGCGCCGAGCGAGCCGTACTCGGGGACGACCGGGGTCAGACCCGCGTCGAGCAGCGCCAGCATCCGCTCGGCGAGCACCGGACGCGCTCCGGACTGCCCCATGGCCAGCGTCCGCGCGCGCAGGAGCATCATCGCCCTGACCACCTCGCGCTCAACCGGCGGTCCCATCCCCGTCGCGTGCGAGCGGATCAGGGCGCGTTGCAGCTCGGCGCGGCGGTCCTCGGGGATGCGGACGGTCGCGAGCGAGCCGAACCCGGTCGACACGCCGTAGGCGGGCTCGCCCGAGTCGGTCAGCGCATCCACCACGGCGGCGCCCCGCTCCATCGCCGCCACAGCGGCCGGGCTGAGCGCAGCCGTCGCATCGCTACGCGCGACAGCGATCACGCCGTCGGGCGTGAGGCCGCGGTCGCCGACCAGAACCGACGCGGTCATCGATCGACGAGCCTCGCGCCGGGACCAGGCCGTACCACAGTCGCCTCGCTGAGCGGCTCGGCATCGCCGGGCAGCAGGCCGAGCACGTGCCCCCCGAAGCCGCCACCAATGATCCGGGCGCCAATCGCGCCCGCGGCCCGGAGCCGGTCGACAGTGGCCTCCACCGCGGGCGTGGAGACCTCGTAGCAGTCGCGCAGGCTCGCGTGCGAGGCAGCGAGGAGCGCGCCGAGCTCGGTCAGGTCTCGGCGTGACAGCGCATCGACCGCCTGTTCGACGCGCGCGTTCTCGGTGATCACGTGGCGCACCCGCTCGGCCAGCGGCGAGGGTAGGCCGTCGGCCATCTCGAGCGTCGCGTCGCGCAGGGTCTCGATTCCGAGCTCCTGGCAGGCCGCGGCGCACTCCGCGCGGCGCTGGTTGTACCCGGAGGTCGCGATGCTGTGGTGCTCTCCGGAGTCGAGCGTCACCAGCCGGTGCTCGCCGAGCTCGAGCCGTACCGGCTCGACGTCGAGCGAGCGGAAGTCGACCCGCAGGGCGTGCTCGCGCTCGCCGAACAGGGAGGCGATCTGATCGAGCAGCCCGGTCCGAGCGCCCACCCACTCGTTCTCCACCCGCGAGCAGATCTTCGCCAGCTCGATCCGGTCCGGCTCGCGCTCGTCCGCGATCGCCACGAGCGCGACGGCCAACGCCACCTCGAGGGCCGCAGACGAGGACAGCCCGGCGCCCCGGGGGACCGATCCGCTGATCTCGAGCCGGGCTCCCTTCAGCGGGATGCCGGCGGCCGAGAGCTCCGCCACAGCGCCACGGACGAACGCGCGCCAGCCGGCTACGCGGGGCGGAGCGTCGAGGTCGAACTCATCGTGCAGGCGGAGATCGAGCGCGATCGCCTCCACCCGGCGCTCCGGCAGCGGCCACGCGCGGACGGTCACGCCCTCGCCGATCGCGAACGGGAGCGCCAGGCCGTCGTTGTAGTCGGTGTGCTCTCCGATCAGGTTGACGCGTCCGGGACCGAACGCGGTGATCTCGCTGGGCAAGGGGGGCAGTCTATGCAGGCTCAGCCCTCGTAGAGCGCGTTGAACACGTCGGCGAACTTGGCGTAGACGACCGAGCGCTTGACCTTCAGCGTCGGGGTCAGCTCGCCGTGCTCCTGGGAGAGCTCGCGATCGAGAATCGTGAAGCGCTTGATCTGCTCGATCCGCGCGAACCGCCGGTTGACCGCGTCGACGTCGTTCTGGATCACCTCGCGGACCCGGTCATCCTTGGCCATGGCCGGGATATCGGGCGCGATCCCCAGCTTCTCTGCGAGCTTGGGCGCCTCGTCGGCATCGAGCGTCAGCAGCGCCACCAGATAAGGCCGGCGATCGCCGAAGACGACGGCCTCGGAGATCCAGCGCGACTGTTTGAGCACGTTCTCGATGTTCGCGGCGGTGATGTTCTTGCCGCTCGAGGTGATGATGATGTCCTTCTTGCGCCCGGTGATCGAGATGTACCCCTCGGCGTCGATCGCTCCCAGGTCGCCGGTCGCCAGCCACCCCTCGGACAGCGTTGCGTGCGTCGCCTCGTCGTCCTTGAAGTAGCCTTCGAAGATGTTCGGGCCGCGGACGAGCAGCTCGCCGTCTTCGGCGATCCGCGCCTCCATGACCGGCACCGGCCGTCCGACCGTGCCCATCTTCATCTCGAGGTCGGTGTTGATCGCACCGGCCGCGCACGTCTCCGTCATCCCCCAGGCCTCGACGAGGACCACGCCGCAGGCGTCGAAGAACTCCAGGACCTCGCGGGAGATCGGCGCCGCGGCCGTGATCGCCAGCTCGACGCGGCCTCCGAACAGGCTGCGGACCTTCGACAGCACGAGTCGGTCGGCGACCCTGTGCTTGAGCTTGAGCATCGCCGCGGGAGCCTCACCACGGCGCTCGACCTCGCGCACCTGGCGTCCGGTCCCCAGCGCCCAGCCGAACATTGCGCGCTTGAGCCGTGGCTGCTCGGCGATTCCGCTGGTGGCGGCGGTGAAGATCTTCTCCCACACTCGCGGGACCGATGGGAAGTAGGTCGGGCGCGCCTCGCGGATGTCGTCGAGGAGCTTCGTGGCGTCGCGCTGCCAGTAGATCAGCGTTCCGCCCTCGTCGATCGTGAACACCTGCGAGATGCGCGCGAACACGTGCGCGAGGGGCAGGAAAAGGAACAGCTCGATTGGCGCGTCGGTGCGACTGAGGTCGAGACGCTCCTCGAGCGTGTGGGTGGCCTCGATGAAGTTGCTGTGCGTGAGCACGCAGCCCTTGGGCGGGCCGGTCGTCCCCGACGTGTAGATGAGGCTTGCCAGGCTCTCCGGTTTCACGGCAGCGACGCGCGCGTCGACCTCGCCGGCCGGCACAGACTCGCCGCGCTCGATCAGTTGCTCGAGACTGAGGGAGCCGGGACCGGCATCGGTGAACGCGATCACGTGCTCGAGCGCCGGGAGCCGATCACGGATCTGCTCGATCTTGGCCATCTGGTTCGCGTCCTCGCAGAACACGGCACGGGCCTCGGAGTGCCGCAGCACGTAGTCGCACTCCTCCGGTGAGTTGGTCTGGTAGACGGGCGCCACCACCGTCGCGGCGCAGAAGCTGCCGGCGTCGGCCAGGGTCCACTCCGGGCGGGTGTCGGACAGGATCGAGACGCGCTCGCCGGGCTCGATGCCGAGGGCGATCAGCCCGCGGGCGATCCCCCGCGCGCGAGCGACGAAGTCGGGATAGCTCATCTCGCGCCAGCCATCGCCTTCCCGGTATCGCAGCGCCACTCCATCGCGCTCGCCGGCGCGCAGGATCATCTCCCCGAGGGTTCGCCCCCCGGTCGACAGCTCCAGCCCCGAATGCGCTGGTGGGGGCGCCGGTGCGGGCGGCGTCGTTGGTTCGGCGGTGGTTGCCGCCGTGTGGGTGATGGCAACGTTGCTCATGTTTTCCTCCAGCCTCTGTTCGACGGGTCCGCCGTGCCGCGCGATCAGAAAGCGGTGGCGCCGCTTTCCCGCCGGCGCGAGCACAAATAGCTTCTCGCGGCGATCGCCGGCGCGCATCGGCATAAACACCGGTACCGCGGTGTGGGCTTCTACGCGGCCCATTGGGAGGCCCACTGAGGGGCTTGGTCGCCCGGTGCCCCAGCGGGTAGGGTGGAGGCGGATGCCAGTCAAGTGGGGAATCCTGTCGACCGCGGGGATCAACCGGCAGTTCCTGGCCGGCGCGCGACAGTCCGATCAGCTTCGGGTCGTCGCCGTGGCGAGCCGGGACGCGGCCAAGGCCGAGCGCTACGCGCGCGAGAACGAGATCGAGCGAGCGCACGGGAGCTACGAGGCGCTGCTCGAAGACCCCGAGGTGGAGGTCGTCTACATCTCGCTTCCCAACTCGCTGCACGTCGAGTGGGCGGTCAGGGCGCTCGAGGCGGGCAAGCACGTGCTGTGCGAGAAGCCGCTGAGCCGCCGGGTGTCGGAGGTGGAGCGCGCGTTCGACGCCGCCGGCGCCGCCGACAGGCTGCTGATGGAGGCGTTCATGTACCGGCACAGCCCGCAGACGCGCAAGCTGGTGGAGCTCGTGGCCGATGGGGCCGTCGGCCACGTGATGATGATCCGCAGCTCGTTCACCTTCGTCGCCGGCGATCCCGCCGACGTACGCCTTAACTCGGGGCTCGACGGCGGGGGGCTGATGGACGTCGGCTGCTACTGCGTGAGCGGCTCGCGCCTGCTCGCGGGCGAGCCCGAGCGCGTGAGCGCCGAGCAGGTACTCGCCGGCGGCGGCGTCGACGTCGCCCTGACCGGCACGCTGCGCTTCTCGGGCGATGTGCTGGCCCACTTCGACTGCGGGTTGGCGCTCTCGTCCCGCGACGATCTCGAGGTCGTGGGCGATCAGGGCTCACTGTTCCTCGACGATCCCTGGCACTGCCGCGAGCCGGTGATCGAGCTGCGGCGAGCCGACGGCGTCGAGCGGATCCAGTGCGAGGTGATCGACCCCTATATGCTCGAGGCCGAGAACATGTCGGCGGCGATCCGCGGCGAGCAGGAGCCGCTGCTCGGCCGCGACGATGCGATCGGCCAGGCCAGGGCGATCGCGGCGCTGTACGACGCCGCCGGCAGCGCCCGCGTCGTGAAGCTCTGAGCCCCGGCGCCTATCCGACGCCCTTTAGCGCGGGGTAGAGCGCGCGGAAGCGCTCGCGCCCGGCCCGGTATTCCTCCACCCAGTCGCCCACCGGCTCGATCGTCTCGCCGCCCCGGACCGTCGCTGACACCGCCGAGGCCACGTCCGGCCACACGTCGGCGGCGACGCCGCCGAGGAGCGCCGCTCCGAAAGCCGCGCCCTCGTCGACGGCAACGCGCTGGAGCGGGAGCTCGAGCGCCGAGGCGACGATCCGCAGCCACTCCTCGCTGCGGGCGCCTCCGCCGGACACGCGCCCGAACTCGAGTCGGCCGCCGAGCTCGGCGACGAGATCGAGCGAGTCGCGCAGGCCGTAGGCGACCCCTTCGAGGACAGCCCGCGTGAGCGCGCCGCGATCGTGGCGGACGCTCAGCCCGACGAACGCACCACGCGCGTCGGGGTCGGCGTGGGGCGTCCGCTCGCCGACCAGGTACGGGAGGAAGATCAGCCCCTCGGTCCCCGCCCCCCAGGTCGCGGCCTCGCTCAGCAGATCGTCGTAGCCGACGCCGGCCGCCGCCGTGTCGCGGATCCAGCGCAGCGAGCCGGCCGCGGAGAGCATCACGCCCATCGCGTGCCAGGCCCCTGGGACGGCGTGGCAGAAGGCGTGGACGCGCGCCTGCGGATCGGCTTTATAGCGCTCGAGCGCGGCGAACACGACGCCGGAGGTGCCGAGCACGAGGGACGCCGGGCCGGGGCGATCGACGCCGACCCCCACCGCGCCGGCGGCCTGGTCGCCCGCCCCCGCCGCGACCGGGACCCCGTCGGGCGAATGGCCCGAGACCGACGGACTCTCGAGCAGCGACGGCAGCCAGCCGGGCTCGATCTCCAGGGCGGACAGGACCTCCTCGCTCCAGATCCGCGCCGCGACGTTCAGCAGCAGGGTCCCGGAAGCGTCGGAGACATCGGTCGCGTGCTCGCCCGTGAGCCGCAGGCGCACGTAGTCCTTGGGCAGCATCACCCGCGAGACGCGCGCATACACATCGGGCTCGTGGCGCCGCAGCCACACGAGCTTGGGCGCCGTGAACCCGGGCAGGGCGCGGTTGCCGGTCAGCTCGATCAGGCGCTCGAGGCCGACGGTAGCCTCGATCTCCGCGCACTCGGCCGCCGTTCGCTGGTCGTTCCAAAGGATCGCCGGCCGCAGCACGTCGCCGGCGTCGTCGAGCACGACCAGCCCGTGCATCTGGCCGCTGAGTCCGATGCCCGCCGGCGGGCCAGCGGCGGCCCGCAGGTCGGCGAGGACGCTCTCGGTGGCGACCCACCAGTCGGCCGGATCCTGCTCGGCCCAGCCGGGCCGCGGTGTCGACAGCGGGTATCCGGCCTCGGCGATCGCCAGCACGGTGCCGTCCTGCCCGACCGCGAGCCCCTTGACGGCCGAGGTGCCGACGTCGATGCCTACGAGGGCTTCACGCACCGAGCGCCGCGTAGACGATCTCGTAGGCCCGGATGGCGTCCTTGCGCTGCTGGGCCTCGCGCAGCGCCGGCTCGTCGATCTTGCCCGCGATCCCGTCGATGAAGCGCCATTGGATGACCGAGCGCCTGACCGCCCCGACCTGATCCTCGGTGTACGGATAGAGGTCGAACCCGAGCCGCTCGCCCGCCGAGCCGTAGCCGCAGCGGCGCAGCTCGAGGGCGAGCTCGATCGTCTCCATGAACGCCGTTGCACCGACCATGTTGTCGTCGTCGGTGATGCCCCAGCCCGAGTTCCCGTGCTGGTGGCCGAGTAGCCCCTCGGACGCGAGCAGGGCCGCGTACTCTGGGAGGTGCTCGCCGTTCATGAGCAGGTGTTGCCAGTCCATGTTGATCTGCACGTTGTCGTGGCCGAGATCGCGGAGCTTGTGGACCACGAACAGGCACATCCCGATGTTCCGCATCAGGATCTTCATCGCCGGCTCGGAGTTCTTGTGCTCGAGGAACAGCTTGACCCCGTGCTGCTTGCAGATCCCGGCCGCCTCGCCCATGCCCTCGATCAGCCACCGCCACGACTCGACGTAGGGTGTCTGGAACGGATAGTTGTAGCCCTCGCCACCGGGCCAGATGATCAGGTTGGCGCCGAGCGTGCCGGCGAACTCGGCCGCGTCGCGCACGATCCGCTGCGCCTCGGCGCGCACGCCCGGGTCGGGGTTGACCAGGCCGCCGCGGCCGAACCGCGGGTCGAGGTGCAGGCCGCCCGCAATGCAGTAGACGTCGTGGTCCGGGCCAAGCGCGGCCTTGACCTCGTCGAGGTTGGCGGGGGAGAGCTCGTTCGGATAGTGGAACTCGTAGCCGTCGATCAGATGTCCCAGACCGTCGACGGCCCGGTGGACCTTCTCGGCCACGGGCTCGGGGTCGTAGCTGTGCTCGGGCTGGTAGCCCCCGGGCACGAACCGCGTGATCATCGGACCGAAGGCCCAGATGCCAAGGCTCGTCTTCATCGCTCCTCCTTGGTCGCCGGTCAGCCGTGTGGTCTGATCTTACGTGGCGCCCGCACGCGGCATCTCTTCTTCCGGTTTCGAGGCCCGCGCGGCACGCGTGAGAACCAGCAGCGGGCAGCGCGCCGTGCGCGCGAGCAGCTCCGAGGTGCTGCCGTGGACCAGGCGGCCGAGCGGTCCGTATCCGCGCGAGCCGACCACGAGCAGATCCACCGAGGCGCTGTAGACCGCGAGCTCCTCGGCCGGATGTCCGTACGTGGCGTGAGGCTCGACGTCGCCCAGCGCGGCGATGCGGCGTCGGGCCTCCGCGACGAAATCCTCGATCGACTCGTCGGCCGGCGAGGGGCCGCCGCTGAACAGATAGTGGGGGAGCGAAATCGCCTCGAAGGCAGAGAGCCGGGCGCCGTGCTCAGCCGCGATCCGGCGCGCGAGCGCCAGCGCGTGGTCGCTCTCGGGTGTCTCGTTGTATCCGACGCCGACCTCGCCAATCGCGCTCGGCCCGTCGGCGTAGCCGGCGGGTGCGATCGCCACCGCGCAGGGTGCTGTGTTAAGGGCAGCTCTCGTGTCATCGCCGGTGAGCACTCGGCCGAGCAGGCTGCGCCTGGCCGAGCCGACGACGAGCAGGTCAGCGCCCTCTTCATCGGCCAGCTCGTGCAGGCCGCGGCCGACCGAAGTCGCGGGGAGGTAGCGGAGCTCTGCCGCCACGCCGGCACTGCGCCGCGCCCCGGCCAGCAGCTCGAGCGCCGTACGGCGCTCGAGCTCGGCCGGGGCCGTGCTCGCGACGCGATACACGCGCGGATCGTTGGTCGAGACATGAGCCAGCGTGAGCCGGCCGTCCGAGCCGAGCAGCTGCTTGGCCAGGGCGATGGCGTCGCGGCCGGCCTGGTCGGGGTCGACGCCGACGACGACGCGCTGGAACACGCTCAGTCCGCCCCGGACGATGTGGGCTTCCCCGTCCCGTTGGCCGTGTACTGGGCGGCCGTCCTCAGCAGCTTCTTGAGCACGGGCGAGAGCCCAGTCTGTGCCACCGGGGCCTCCACCTGCACGGTGCCCGATTCGCGATCGACGACGTGGACCGGACCAAGCCCCTCGAGCACCTCCATCATCTCGGTGTTGCTCGCCAGCGCCATCGCCGTGAACGTGTCGATCCCCTCGTCACGGGCGCGCGAGCCGATCAGCTCGAGAAGGATCGTGCCCACGCCGCGTCCCTGCCACTCGTCGATCACAGTGACGGCGACCTCCGCCGTGTTCGGCCGTGACGGGTTACGTACGTAGCGGACCACGCCGATGCCCTCGCCGGTCTCGGCGTCAATGGCGACCAGCGCCTCGTGATCATGGTGGTCGAGGGTGGTCAGGTAGGCGATCATCGCCTCCGACAGCTCGGGCATCGGAGCCAGGAAGCGCCGGTAGCGCGATTCCTCGCTCAGCCGCTCGAACCCGCGCACAAGCAGGTCTCGGTCATCGCCGTGGCCCTGGCGGACGCGGATCTCCGAACCGTCGCGCAGCGTGATTGACGCCCCGACGGTCTTGAGCTCGCTGGTTGAAGGCAGGGATGACATTCCTGGATCTCCGGATACACGATTACACCGGCCGGGCGGCTGCGCCATCGGCCGTTTCCCGCGGGCCAATCAGGATAAATCCGCAAGCCCTGAGGATCAGTACAAGTCAGCCGACTCGGGCTGGCGCTCGAACCGGACCAGCGTGCGGCGGCCATCGGCCCCGTCGAGCGCGATCGTCATCGGGGCGAGCATCGTGTGAGAGTCGACCGCGACCCGCAGCGGGTGCGGCACCACGTGTCGAACGAGGTCGGGGGAGGGGCCGCCGCCCCGCGCCACGGACAACTCGATCACGTCGCCGAGCGGGTCGTAGGTCAGGGCCCTGAAGGCAAGTGCCTCGTCGGCGCGGTGCCCGTCGTCGAGCTCGATCGAGACCTGCGAATCGAGCAGCTCCCGGTTCACGGCATCCAGGTATTCGTCCCAGTTCTCGTGCGAGAGCTCGTGTGCTGTTTCCATGGCTGTACTTGTAGCTCCGATCGGGTCGGCCGGTAACCGCGCTTGTCCGCGCGAGCGCGGCGGGGAAGTACTGAGTTAGCGATAACATCGCCGCTCGAAGGAGAGGGCCTAATGCACGCCTCGGACGACAAGAGCCGGACCGGCCGTGCGCGCGCCGTCGTGATGTCGGACGTGGGTCAACTGGCCGGCGTCTCGCACCAGACGGTCTCGCGCGTGATCAACGGGAGCCCGCACGTCCGTCCCGAGACGCGCGAGCGCGTGCTGGCGGCGATGCGGGAACTGGGCTACCGCCCGAACCCGGTCGCCCGCGCGCTGGTAACCGGCCGCTCGAATATGCTCGGCGTGGTCAGCTTCGACACGACGCTCTACGGGCCCGCGTCGACACTGCTCGGCATCGAGCGCGCCGCGCATGAGGCGGGCTACTTCATCATCGTGGCGAGCCTCAAGGCGCTCGACCGCCACTCGGTCGCCGACGCGGTCGAGCGGTTGCGCCGCCAGGGCGTCGACGGCGTGCTCGTGATCGCGCCGTTCGACGACGCCGCGGACGCGGTGCTGCACGCGCCCTCGGCGGTGCCGCTGGTGGCCGTGGAGGCCGGGCCCGACGATGACGACGTGGTCCCGGTGGTGGCGGTAGATCAGGTCGCCGGGGCTGCCAGCGCCACCCAGCATCTGCTCGATCTCGGCCACGAGAACGTGTGGCACATCGCCGGTCCCGCCGATTTCCTGGAGTCACGGCAGCGGCAACAGGGGTGGCGGACGACGCTCGAGCGCGCCGGCATCGAGCCTCCGCCACCGCTTCTCGGCGACTGGAGCGCGCGCTCCGGGTACGACCTCGGCCGGCGGCTCAGCGCCGAGGAGCGCGTCACGGCGATCTTCGTGGCCAACGACCAGATGGCGCTCGGCGTCCTCCGGGCGATGAACGAGGCCGGACGGGAGATCCCGCGAGAGGTCAGCGTGGTCGGTTTCGACGACGTGCCGGAGGCGCCGTATTTCACGCCGCCGCTGACGACGGTCCGCCAGGACTTCGACGAGATGGGACGGCGCAGCCTGCATCTTCTGCTGCGGACGATCGAGACGGGTGAGCGGCTGTCAGCGGGCGCTCGCGTGCAGACCCAGTTGATGGTTCGAGCGAGCACCGACGTGCCCCAACGCTCCCAGCCGCCCACGAGGCGTTGACACGCGTGTGTTGTGATCGCTAACATCGCGCGATCTCGCGTGGATGACTGCAGAGCAAATTGGGGTCTGACGTGCCTCGCTCGTGGGTCGGTGCGCGAGCGGCAATCCGTGCGATCCGTAGTAACTACTCGTCGGCATGCCGTGGCCTGCGCTCATGACTCTTAATCCGCTGGATGAAAGGGTTTGCGCATGGTTAAGTTCAGTGGACAAGGCCCCGCGACTCTGAGAGCGTTGCGCCGGCAGTCCTTATCGACTAGAGGAGAGGAGTGAGGATGTCGGACAGCGAGGAATACTTCGGGGACGCGATAGAGCGCCTCGAGTGGGATGAGCGCAAAGAGGACGACACGCCTTACAAGAAGTGGCGCCAGCTCACGCGACGCACCGCCCTGACCGGCGGCGCCGCGGGAATGGCGGCGATGATCCTCGAGGCATGCGGCGGGAGCAGCAAGTCGAGCTCCAGCGCAAGTGCCGCGAGCGGCAGCAGCAGCTCGGCAGCAGCCATATTCGGCGTGAGCCAGTCCTACAAGTTCACGCTGGTCAATCACGTGACCACGAACACGTTCTTCACGCCGACTCAGAACGGCGCCGCGGATGCGTGCAAGCTGCTTGGCTGCAGCTACCAGTGGACCGGGTCGCAGACGAGCAACGTCTCCGAGATGGTCAACTCCATGAACAGCGCGATCAGCGCAGGCGTGAACGGGATCGGCGTGTCGCTGGTCGACCTGCACGCGTTCAACGCGCCCACGCAGACGGCCCTGAGCAAGGGGATCCCGGTCGTGTCGTACAACGCGGACGCGGTCGACGCAAAGACCGGGGCGATCCTGAACCCGCGGCTCGCCTACATCGGGCAGGACCTGTTCGTGTCGGGTCAGAAGATGGGCGAGCACATCGCCTCGCTCGTGCCGTCCGGCGACGTGGCGCTGTTCATCGCAACGCCTGGCTCGCTGAACATCCAGCCGCGGATCGACGGCGCGCTGGACACGCTCAAGTCGCACTCGGGGATCAAGACCCACGTGGTCGCGACCGGGGCGGCGATCCCGGCGGAGAAGAACGTGATCGACTCGTATGTCACCGGTCACTCGAGCACGAAGGGCATGTTCGCGGTGGACGCAGGCAGCACGCAGGGCGTGGCGCAGGCGATCCAGGCGCACAACCTGAAGGGCAAGGTCATGGGCGGTGGCTACGACCTAACCCCGATCACCCAGTCCCTGCTGGCTCAGGGGTTCATCCAGTTCACGATCGACCAGCAGCCCTACCTGCAGGGCTTCTTCCCGATCATCGAGCTGTACCTGTACAACGCCAGCCAGACACTGACCGGCATGGCTGACGTCAACACGGGTCTGAAGTTCCTCGACAAGACGACCGTGGCCCCGTACAACAGCACCAAGAGCCGGTACGAGGGCACCAGCTCGAGCCCTGGCGTCACGAAGTCGTAACGCATAGGATGGCGGGTGCAATGTCGATCCGATCGCTCATCTAGCGGATGGCTGCGACCTCGGAAACGGAGACCCCGCAAACTCAATCTCCGAAGGGCCCGGCCGGCGGCCGGGCCCTCGGTCGCACCCTCTACAACGCCGGCCGGGGTTTTCTGACCCTCCGCGAGGGCAGCATCATCGTCGTCACGCTGGTGACGTTGATCTACTTCGCGGCGACCACCAGCAACTTCGTCAAGGGCGACACGTTCAAGTCGCTGCTGCCGTACTTCGCGCCGGTCGCGCTGATGGCCGCCGGCGAGGTGTTCGTGATGATCCTGGGCGAGATCGACCTCTCGATCGGCGCCGTCTACCTGTTCACGCCGTTCATCTGGAACAAGCTCCACGGGACGGGGATGGGGCTCTACCCAAGCCTCATCCTGGCGCTGGTGGTCGCGATGATGCTGGGCGCGATCAACGGCTTCTTCGTCGCCTACGTCGGTATCGCGTCGTTCGTGGCGACCCTGGGGATGTTGTTCACCTTAGATGGGTTAACGCTCGTGATCTCGCATGCCACCCCGGTCCAGGTACCGGGCACGAACATCAGCGGCACGGCCACGACGTTCTCGAAGATCTTCGGCGGCGGGACGTACTCGGAGCTGATCTGGGCGGTCGCGCTCGTGATCCTGTTACAGGTGGTCCTCTCGTTCAGCCGATGGGGGCTGTACACGGTGTCCACCGGCGGTAACCGGCTGGGCGCGGCCGAGGCCGGCATCCGGACGCGTCAGATCGTGGTGCGCAACTTCGTGCTGGCCGCGCTGATGGCCGGGTTCACCGGGGTTCTCGAGGTGGTCCGAGTGACCACGGCGACTCCCGATCCGTCCGGGTCCAACACGTTGCTGCTTCAGGTGGTCGCGGCGGTGATCGTCGGCGGCACGCTGATGACCGGCGGCGACGGCACGGTCGTCGGCGCCCTGATCGGGGCGCTGTTCCTCGGGCTCCTGACCGAGGGGCTGACGATCAAGGGCGTGAGCGCGAACTACCTGGATCTCTACCTCGGCCTGGCGATCATCATCGCGATGACGCTGAATGTCCTCGTCCGACGGGTGCGAACTGGGTCCGGACGTGGCTGACCACACAATCACCCAGGAACGAATCGTCGGCCCAGTCTCCGTGGAGGACGACGTCCTGCGCGTCGAGCACGTCGCCAAACGGTTTGGCCCAACTACCGCGCTGCGAGACGTCAATCTCCACCTCCGCAAGGGGGAGGTGCTGGGCCTGCTCGGCGACAATGGCGCCGGCAAGTCGACGCTGATCAAGATCCTGTGCGGCTTCCAGAAGCAGGACTCCGGCACGATGTGGCTGAAGGGCGAAAAGTTTGAGCCCAAGAGCGTGATCGACGCCCGCCACCACGGTATCGACACCGTCTTTCAGGACCTCGCTCTGGTCGATCAGCTGTCCGTCTACCACAACCTGTTCCTGCGGCGCGAGGACGTGTTCCGGCCGATCCCGCTGCTCAAGAACGCGCGGATGAAGCGCGCGGCGCGCAAGGCGCTGGACGAGATCGGGATCAACATCCCGAGGATCGACGTTCCGGTGGCCCGTCTCTCCGGGGGCCAGCGGCAAGCCATCGCCGTCGCCCGCACAGTGTCGGGCGACGCCGACATCCTCCTCCTGGACGAGCCGCTGGCGGCCATGGGCGCCAAGGAGGGCGGCATGATCCTCGACCTGATCGGTCGCCTGAAGGAAGAGGGCAAAGTCTCGATCATCATGATCCTCCACAACTACGTTCACGTCTTCCAGGCGTGCGATCGCGTGAGCCTGATCCAGGACGGGGTCATCGCGCTCGATAAGCCGACCGCCGAGACCAGCGTCGACGAGCTCAACGAGATTGTGGTGGAGGAGTACCGGCGGGCTCGGATCGCCGCACGAGCAGGTAACGGGGGCGCCCCAGGCGAGAACCCCGCAGCCGCCGCTCCGCCGGCCCCCCAGTGAGCCCGTACTCGATCGGCGTCGACTTCGGCACCGAATCGGGAAGGGCGCTCCTCCTCGACCTCTCGAGCGGGGACGAGCTCGCGGTTGGAGTCGTGCCGTATCCGCACGCCGTCATCGACCGCGAGCTGCACTCGAGCGGCGAGCCGCTGGGACCGGACTGGGCGCTGCAGGATCCGGATGATTGGGTCACGGTGCTCGAGGACGCGATCGCCTACGTGATCGCCGAGGCGTCGGTCGATCCGTCTGGCGTGGTCGGCATCGGGGTGGATTTCACCTCGTGCACGGTGCTGCCGGTCGACTCCGAGGGGATCCCATTGTGCAAGTACGAGCACTGGCGCGGACGCCCGCACGCGTGGCCGAAGCTGTGGAAGCACCACGCTGCGCAACCGGTCGCCGACCGGCTGAACGAGGTGGCGCTCGAGCGCGGGGAGGAGTTCCTCTCGCGCTATGGGGGGCGCATCTCCTCCGAGTGGTACTTCCCGAAGCTGATCGAGCTGTGGCTCGAGGACCGCGAGATCTACGACGAGGCGTATGCGTTCATCGAGGCGACGGACTGGATCGTCTGGTGGCTGACCGGGAAGGAGATCCGGCAGAGTTGCACGGCCGGCTATAAGGCCATGTGGTCGCCTGAGGCGGGGCTGCCGTCCCGGGATTACTTCGAGGCCGCGTATCCGGGGTTCGGCACACCCGGGGAGAAGCTCGGCCGTACGTTCGTGCCCCTGGGGACGCGGGCGGGAACGCTGACGGCGCAGGCTGCCGAGGCGATCGGCCTCCCGGAGCCCGTCGCGGTCGCGGTCGGGAACGTCGACTCGTTCGTGTCCCTGCCCGGGGCGGGCGTCGAGCACGCCGGAACCTACGTGATGGTGGTCGGAACCTCGATCTGCGACATGGTCGTCGAGCCGCGCGAGGTGCGGCTGCCCGGGATCACCGGCGTCGTGCGGGACGGGATCCTCCCCGGCCTGTACGGGTACGAGGCGGGTCAGGTCGCCGTCGGTGACATGCTCGCGTGGTTCGTGGACACGCTCGCGGGCCCGTCCTACGGCGAGCTCGAGGAGGCGGCATCGCGGCTCGGTCCCGGGCAGACCGGGCTGGTGGCGCTCGACTGGTGGAACGGGAACCGCACGATCCTGGCTGACGCCGACCTGACCGGCGTGCTCTGCGGGCTCACCCTCCACAGCACCCCGGCCGAGATCTACCGCGCGCTGCTCGAATCCATCGCCTTCGGCAACCGGCGGATCATGGACAACTTCGAGGAGCACGGTCTCGAGCTCTCAGAGATCGTGGCCTGCGGCGGCATCGCCGAGCGCAGCCCGCTGGTCATGCAGCTGATCGCAGACACGAGCGGGCGCACCGTCAAGGTGCCGTCCTCGACCGAGGTCCCGGCGCGCGGCGCGGCTCTGTTCGGCGCCGTCGCGGCCGGCCATTTCCAGGACATCGCGAGCGCGATCGACGCCACCCGTCCGGGCTTCGCCCGCAGCTACAGCCCAAATGCGGAGGCCAAGTCGGTCTACGACGAGGTCTATGAGATCTACCGTGGCCTGTACGAGCGCCTCGGCCGCACCGAGGCGGAGCTGCTCCACGGACTCAAGCGCATTCGCACTATGGAGAGGAGGCCCTCATGAGTCAGCGGCCACGCATCGGGTTGCTCGGGATCATGCAGGAGCTCTATGACGACATGATCCCCGGCATCACCGAGCACCAGGCGCGGTACGCGTCGGGCGTCGCCGAGCAGCTCGCGCCCGCCGCCGAGGTGGTGTTCACGCGCCCGGCGCGCAACCAGGAGGACGTCGAATCGATCGCCCGCCAGTTGGTGGCGGACCGCGTCGACGGGATCATGATCGTGATGCTCACCTACGGGCCGGCGATGCGCACGGTCCGTGCGCTGATGGAGACGCCGGTGCCGCTGATGCTGGCCAACATCCAGCCCGAGCGCAGCATCACGGCGGAGTGGACGATGGACGAGCTGACCTATAACCAGGGCATCCACGGAGCCCAGGACCAGGCCAACGCGCTGGTCCGTTCCGGCATCCCATTCTCGGTCCTCACCGGCGACTGGCGCTCCGGCGAGTTCGCATCCGCGTTCGAGGACTGGGCCCGGGCCGCGCAGGCGGTCACGGCGCTCAAGCGGTCAAGGATCGCGCTGCTCGGCTACCCGATGAACGGGATGGGGGACATCCGCTACGACCCGCCGGCGATGCTCCGGAGGATCGGCCCGACGATCGTGAGCGAGGATCTCGGGGCGCTGGTGAAGCGCGTCGAGGCGGTGTCCGCGGCCGACGTCGAGGCGGTGCTGGCCCGCCATGCCGAGGTGTTCGAGGTGGCCTCCGATCTCCCGCGCGAGCGGCACGAGTACGCGGCACGGCTCGAGTGCGCGCTCCGCGCGATGCTGCGCGACGGCGACTATCGCGCGTTCTCGTTCCACTTCGATTCGATCGGCGGCGACGGACGCTTCAAGCAGCTGCCGCTCCTCGCCGCCTCGGACCTGATGGCCGACGGGTACGGCTACGCGGCTGAGGGTGACACGAACACCGCAGCGCTGATGTGCGCCGCCCAGACGATGATCGGCGATGCCCACTTCAGCGAGATGTATGCGATGGACTGGGAGCTCGACTCGATCCTGATCAGTCACATGGGCGAGGGCAACTGGAAGCTCGCGCGCGGCGACCGGCCGGTGCGCCTGATCGATCGACCACTCGGCATCGGCAGGCTCGACAATCCGCCGACGCCGGTCTTCTCGGCCGAGCCTGGCGTCGCCACGACCGCGGCGCTCGTCCCGCTCGAGGGCGAGTTCTACCGTCTGGTCGTCGGGCGCGGCGAGGTGCTCGACACGATCGAGCTGGCGAAGGTGGAGATGCACTACTTCCACTTCCGGCCCGAGCGCGGCATGGAGTCGTTCATGGACGAGTGGCTCGCGCTCGGCGCCCCCCACCACTTCGTCACCAACCTCGGCGAGCACGCCGGCCGGTGGCGCCGCCTGGCCGAGCTCCTCGACCTCGAGTACGAGGAGATCTAGTGCCGGACGCCGTGGATGCGCTGCGCGAGGAGGTGCTCGCGGCGAATCTGGCGCTCCCCGCGCACGGCCTGGTCACGCTGACCTGGGGCAACGTGAGCGGGATCGACCGCTCGTCCGGGCTCGTCGTGATCAAGCCGAGCGGCGTCTCGTACGACACGATGCGCGCGTCGGACATGGTGGCCGTCGACCTTGACGGGAGGGTGATCGAGGGCGAGCGGCGGCCTTCAACCGACACGCCCACGCATCTGGCGCTCTACCGGGCGTTCGGCCAGATCGGTGGGATCGTCCACACCCACTCGACGTGGGCGACGGCGTGGGCCCAGTCCGGGCGCGAGATCCCGCTGCTCGGCACGACTCACGCCGACCTCTGCGCGCACCCGATCCCGGTGACCCGGCAGCTCACGCCGGAGGAGGTGCGCGAGGACTACGAGGGGCGCACGGGGACCGTGATCATCGAGACGGTGGCCGAGCGCGGCGCGACCGAGCTGCCGTGCGTGCTCGTCCGCGGACACGCTCCGTTCTGCTGGGGCGCCACGCCGGCGAAGGCGGTCGAGACCGCGGTCACGCTCGAGGAGGTGGCGAAGATGGCACTGCTGACGACGCTGCTCGAACCCGGTGCGTCGCCGCTGGACGAGCACGTCCGCGCGAAGCACTACGAGCGCAAGCACGGCCCCAAGGCCTACTACGGGCAGCCTTGACGCTCGTCGCCGTCGGCCCCGAGGCATGGGCACGGCTGACCGAGCACGCGCCGGCCGACGCCCTCGTCGTGATGGACGCAAACACGCGCGAGGCGGCGGGGGAGCGGGTGATGCAAGCGCTCGGACCCCGCGCCGGGACCGTCGTCTTCGATCAGCGATCCGGGCTGGTGGCCGGGATCGACGAAGCGGAGCGGGTCCGCGCGGCGCTCGGCCCGGACACGACTCCCATCGCCGTCGGGTCCGGCGTGATCACGGACATCGCGCGCTACGCGTCCCACATCGCCGGCCGCGACTTCATCTCCGTGCCCACGGCCGCCTCGATGGACGGCTACGCGTCGAGCGTGGCCGCGATGGAGATCCACGGGGTCAAGGTCACCTACCCGGCGCGGGCGCCGACGGCGATCTTCGCCGACCCCGAGGTCGTGGCCCGCGCCCCGAGCGAGCTGACGCGAGCCGGCGTCGGGGACCTGCTGGCCAAGGCGACGGCACGGGTGGACTGGCTGGTCGCGCACCTGCTCTACGGCGAGGAGTTCTCATCCGCGGCGGCGGACCGGATGCTCGAGCCGCTGTCGTTCGCCGCCGCGAACGCGGAGGCGATTCTGTCCGGCGATCCGGGAGGCGTCCGGGCGCTGCTCGAGGGCCTGATCGAGTCGGGGATCGCGATGGCCATGACGGGCAACTCGCGTCCGGCCAGCGGCTGCGAGCACCACGCCTCGCACTTCTGGGACCTGCAGGCGGCGCTGGGCCGGCGCGCGCACGCGTCGCACGGGCTCCAGGTCGCGTATGCGACGCGGTTCGCGATCCGGCTGCAGCGGTTCGCCTACGGCCTCGATGGCGGGGTGCGCCGGCTGGCCCCCGCGGTCTCGGTGCCGGACCCGCTCGGGCCGCGGGCCCGCCGATGGCTCGGAGACCCCGTGCCGGAGGAGATCGTCGCCGCGGTGGAGGAGAAGCAGCGGTTCGTCGAGCGCGGGACGGTGGGCGACTGGGTGCAGGTGCGCCGTGCGCTCGCGCCCGAGCTCGCGCGCTTCGACGGCGTGGAGCGTGCGCTCGACGCGGTCGGGATTCCGGCCGAGCCGGGCTGGCTCGAGATCGACGAGGAGATGCTGTCGGCGGCGTTTCGGTTCGGCAGCCGGCTACGGGCGCGCTACACCGTGGTCGACTTCCTCGAGGGGCAGGGCGTGTTGGAGGAGGCTGTCGAGGGGATGGTGGAGTAGGGGCCTTGGGGGCTTGGCGAGCGGGGGCTGGGGGGCCCTGGGGCTGCGGCTGGCCCTGGGAAAACGTCACAGTCGGTCGCCTGCGCGGCGCGAGCGTGACTTTGGCCTCGCCTGGCGGTGTGGTTGGTCACTCTAGGCTTGAGCGCCGCGCCCAGTGTGACGTTGGCCTGGGGGCGGGCCCTCGCGGTGCAGCCCCACCCGGCCGGTCAGCCCCGCCCGCCCCCGAGCCCCCGCCCGCCCCCAAGCCCCCCTTCACTCCCCCCGCGCCACCGGTCGCCGAGGATCGGTGATCCAGTCGCTCCATGAGCCGGCGTAGAGCGCGGCCCGGAAGCCGGCGAGCTCAAGGGCGAGGACCTCGTGCGCGGCGGTCACTCCAGAGCCGCAGTAGGCGGCGACCTCGACGCCATCGCCCACCCCCAGCGCGGCGAACGCACCTCGCAGCGAGGCGCCATCCAGAAAGCGGCCGGACGCGTCGACGTTGAGCGTCGTTGGCCGGTTGACCGCGCCGGGCACGCGTCCTGCGACGGGGTCGATCGGCTCGTGCTCACCCCGGAAGCGCTCCGGCGCGCGGGCGTCGATCAGAACGCCGCGCTCGGCCACCTCGGCCGCTCCGCGGGCGTCCACCACTGCCATCCCGCCGCCGCGCGGCTCGAAATCACCCGCGGCCAACGGGGCGGATCCCGTCGCGACCGGCAGGCTGGCCTGGGTCCATGCCCGCAGGCCCCCGTCGAGGACGCGTACGTCCGAGTGACCGAAGTAGCGCAGCAGCCACCACGCTCGCGCAGCGGCGGTAGCGTTCCCGGCGTCGTAGACGGCGACCGGACGGCGGGACGAGACCCCGGCTGCACGCATCGCCGCCCCGAACTCGGACGCCTCGGGGAGAGGGTGACGTCCACCCGAACCGGGTGCGGCGGCGAGCGATGCGTCGAGGTCGACAAACGCGGCGGTCGGGACGTGACCGGCCTCAAACGCCGCGCGGTCGGGACCTCCGGCCAGGTCCCATCGGACGTCGAGGATCGTGACCCGGTTGAGCAGCCGATGTAGCTCGGGAGCAGAGAGCATCACATCCATCAGGCGCAGCTCTTAACCACATGGAGTCGCTTCCGATGCTTCCGGCCTCGTGCTCGCTGAGCGCCGCCGAGCTCGATCAGCAGCTCGAGCGCTACCGTCGGGCCGGCGCGGGCGGGAGAGTGATCGAGCACGGCACAAGGCACATGGTCCTGGACGTCGGCCCGTCTGCACGCGACGACCTGGTCGAGCAGCTGATCAGCACCGAGCGGAGCTGCTGTCCCTTCTTCGAGTTGACGTGGGACCCGGGAACGCGTCGGCTGACGGTCGGGGTCGCGCGGGCCGAGCACGAGGCGGCTCTGTCGGCGATCGCCGCCGCGATCACCAGCGATCGTGGACGTGCTCGCGAATGAGCCGGTCGTAGACGTCGCGGACGCCGGCGAGCTGGTCCGCCGAGAGTGGTGGCAGGGAGTCGGCAGCGGCGTTGCCGCGGACCTGCTCTGGATTGCGCGCGCCCGGGATCACGGTGCTCACGCCGGGCTGGTCGATCACCCAGCGCAGCGCGAACCGCGCCATCGGAACCTCGTCGCCGACGAGCCCGCGGAGCTCGCGGACCGCAGCGAGCCCGACGTCGAAGGGGACGCCTGAGAATGTCTCGCCGACGTCGAACGCCTCTCCGTGGCGGTTGTAGCTGCGATGGTCGTCGGGGGCGAAGGTCGTGTTCTCGTCGTAGCGGCCTGAGAGCAAGCCCGAGGCGAGCGGGACCCGGGCGATGATCCCGACCCCCGCCTCACGCGCCGCCGGCAGCACCTCGTCGAGCGGCTTGAGGCGCAGGCAGTTGAGGATGATCTGGACGGTGGCCACGCCGGGGCGAGAGATCGCAGCGAGGGCCTGCGCGCAGGTCTCGACCGAGACGCCGTAGGCGGCGATCCGCCCGTCTGAGGCCATCTCGTCCAGTGCGTCGAACACGGCGTCGTTGGCGTACACCCCGTCGGGCGGGCAGTGCAGCTGCACGAGGTCGAGCGTGCCGATGCCGAGGTTCTGGCGGGAGCGGTCGTTCCAGGCCAGGAACGCGGCCCGGTTGTAGTTCTCCGTGATCTGATCGACTCGCCGGCCCATCTTTGTGGCGACGAACACCTCTGGGTGGCGGCGGTGCAGCTCGCCGCAGAACTGCTCGCTACGGCCGTCGCCGTAGACGTCGGCGGTATCGAAGAACGTGATCCCGGCCTCCACCGCCGCTTCGAGCGTCGCGTGGGCGTCGCCCGGATCGACCGCGCCCCAATCGGCGCCCAGCTGCCACGTGCCGAGACCGACCGCGCTCACCTCGCGCCCCAGCCGCTGGATCTGCCGGTGCTCCATGGTTCTCCATCCTTTCACGTTGCGCGCCGACGCGACACGGCACAATCCAGGCCATGAACGACAACAGACTGAGAGTCTCCGAAGAGAAGATGCGAGCCGATGGCCAGGGCGAGGAGGCGATCGCGAGCTTCCGCAGCGCGTTCGAGCGGCTCGTGGCCGGCGAGGAGGCGATGATCCCGACCGCGACGCTCGAGCCGGCCGGCAGCGTGCCGACGCTGACCGAGCTCGAGCCACCCGAGGACCGGGCGGCGCTCGATCGCTTCGTGACGATCAAGCTCAACGGCGGTCTGGCCACGACGATGGGGCTCCAGCGGCCGAAGTCGCTTATCGAGGCGCGGGACGGGCGGTCGTTCCTGGAGATCATCATCGGTCAGGTGATGGCGCTGCGCCGCGGGCACGGCATTCGCCTGCCGCTGGTGCTGATGAACAGCGAGGCGACCCGCGAGGAGACACTCTCGGCGCTCGAGGAACACCGCGAGCTGGCGACCGACGAACTCCCGCTCGACTTCCTGCAGAGCATGATTCCCAAGCTCGAGGCCGAGTCGCTGATCCCGGTGAGCTGGCCGCAGGCTCCAGCGCTCGAATGGTGCCCGCCCGGGCACGGTGACATCTACGGCGCGCTCAGGCGCGCGGGGATGCTGGCGGCCCTGCTCGACCGCGGCTTTGACTACGCGATGATCTCGAACTCCGACAACCTCGGCGCGTCGTTCGACCCGCGCATCGCAACCCACATCGCCAGCGAGCAGATCCCGTTCCTGATGGAGGTCGTGGAGGGGACCGAGGCCGACCGCAAGGGCGGTCATATCGCGCGCCGGCGGGGGGACGGCCAGCTCGTGCTGCGCGAGACGGCCCAGACGCCGCCCGAGGACGAGGAGTCGTTCCGCGACTACCGGCGCTGGCGCTACTACAACACGAACAACCTGTGGATCGACCTCCGCGTCCTGGCCGAGACGCTCGAGGAGCGCGACGGCGTGATGGGGCTGCCGCTGATCGTCAACCGCAAGACGGTCGATCCGCGTGATTCGGCCTCGACGCCGGTGCTCCAGCTCGAGAGCGCGATGGGGGCGGCTATCGGCAGCTTCCCCGGGGCCCGGCTGCTGTGTGTGCCGCGCACCCGGTTCGTGCCGGTGAAGACGACCGACGACCTGCTCGTCCTGCGCTCCGACGTCTACATGGTCAACGACGAACTGGCGGTCGAGCCGGTGCCCGAGCGCGCCGGAAAGCTGCCGTTCGTTGAGCTCGACAAGCGCTACTACAAGATCCTCGACCAGTTCGAGGCGCGGTTTCCCGCCGGCCCGCCGTCGCTCCGGGAGGCGCAGCGCCTGGTCGTGCACGGCGACGTCACGTTCGGCCCCGAGGTCGTGGTCAGGGGCGAGGTTGAGCTGAGCGCCGAGGAGCCGCTCGAGCTCGACGCCGGCAGCGTGCTGGGCGCCGTCAGCTGACCGGCTGGCGGATGATCGTGCGCAGCCTCTCCGGAGCGCTGCGGTGCGGGTCCCCGAGATAGATCTCGTGGTGCTTGCCGCGCGGGGAGCGGGCCTGCGCGGCGATGAACGCGTGCAGCCGCTCGATCGTCGGCGCCTCGGCCGCGTAGGGGCCGATGTGCATCACCTGGCCCGAGAGCCCCTCGTCAAAGCGCTCGAACCTGAGCTTCGGGGCAGCCGCGAGCGGCCGCTTGGCGCTCGCCTGCCCGATCGCGTCGTACACCAGAGCGCCTGTGACGAGGTCCGGCTGCATGATCATCGCCGTCCAGCTCCAGGAAGACTTGTCCTCGGCTGAGAAGCTCGTGACGTCGCGCCCCCACCACAGGCCCTCGAGCGGCATGACCGAGTAATCGAGCCCGGTGCTCCCCCGCTTGATCGCGAACTTGAGCGTGTAGGAGACCGAGTAGAGGGCCTCGATCGCGTCGCGGTAGTCCTGGCTCGTGTTGGGATCGCCGTGGCCGTCGACCATCAGGAAGGGGAGCTCGGGAACCAGGATCATCACGGGCGTGCGCGGGGCGGAGTACAGCTCCCGGAGCTCGCGCTTGAAGTCGAGCTTGGTCGAGCTCATCCGCCGTACCCCGCCTGCAGCAGCTCAATGATCTCGCGCAGGAGCGGGATACGCGGGTTGGTCCGGATGCTCGGGTCGCTGAACGCGGCTCGGGCGAGGTCGGGCAGCGCGGCGTCGAACTCGGCCCTCGAGATGCCGGTGGCGGCGAGTGAGCGCGGCTCCCCGACCTCCTCAAGCAGGCTGTCGACGCGCGCGAACAGCCGCTCGCGGCGGTTCTCCTCCGAGCGGCCGCCGAAGCCGAGGACCCAGGCGATCTGGGCGTACTTCTCCGGCGCCACGTAGGTCGAATAGCCGGGCGCGGGCATGAACTTCGACGGCAGCGACGCGTTGTAGCGCAGGATGTGGGGGAGGAAGATCGCGTTGGCGCGGCCGTGCGCGACCCCGAAGCGCGCTCCGACGGCGTGCGCGAGCGCGTGACCGACGCCGAGGAACGCATTCGAGAACGCCAACCCGGCGATCGTGGCCGCGTTGGCCATCGCCGTCCGAGCCTCGAGGTCCGATCCGTTCCGGTAAGCGGTGGGGAGCGAGCCCAGGATCAGGTTGACCGCCTGCATGCAAAAGGCGTCCGTGAACGGGGAGGCGAAGATCGAGACCGCAGCCTCGAGCGCGTGCGTGAGCGCGTCGATCCCGGTGTCGGCCGTGACCGTCGGCGGCATTGTCATCGTGAGCAGGGGGTCGACGATCGCCATGTCGGGGACGAGCGAGTAGTCGACCAGCGTGACCTTGCGGTCACCGACGCTGATGACGGCGGCCGGGGAGACCTCCGAGCCGGTGCCCGCGGTGGTCGGGATCGCGATCAGCTGGAGCTCGTGCTCGACTTGGGGGAAGTTGGCGATCCGCTTGCGGGCGTCGAGGAACGGGAGCGAGAGCTCGCGGATGCTGAGCTCGGGGCTCTCGTGGAAGAGGCGCATGGCCTTCGCCGCGTCCATCACCGATCCGCCGCCGATCGCGATGATCGAGTCGGCGCCGACCCGCTGGAGGTCGTCGATGGCGGCGCGGACCTGCGCCTCGGTCGGTTCGGGCTCGATCCCGGAGAAGACGTGGGCCGAGCTCCCGTTCAGGTGCCGCCGGACCTCCTCGGCCACGCCACGAGCCTCGCTGTCGGCGTCCGTGATGATGATCGGCTGGCGCAGGCCCAGCGTTCGCAGGTTCTCGAGCGCGCCGGGGTTGAAGTAGGTGTCGGAGGGGACGCGGAACCATTGCGGGGGGGTCTGGCGCCGCGACACCGCCTTGATGTTGAGCAGGTTGCGGTAGTTGACGTTGTCGGTCGTGTTCGAACCGCCCCAGGTCCCGCAGCCGAGCGAGAAGGTGGGGGTCATTGAGTTGTAGACGCCGCCCAGCGCGCCGACCGCGGTCGGCGCGTTGACGAGGATCCGGCCGGTCCGGATCGCGAGCGAGAACTGTTCGATCACGCTTTCGTCGTTTGCGTAGACGGCTGACGTGTGGCCGAGACCGCCGTGCTCGGTGACGAGCTCGCAGGCGCGGATCCCGTGCTCGACCGAGGGCGAGCGCACGACGCCGAGGACTGGCATCAGCTTCTCGGCCAGGAGCGGGTGGGAGGCGAGCTGCTCGAGGTCGGACGGCAGGGGGGCGAGCAGCACCTTGTCGGTGTCGGAGGCCTCGAAGCCGGCGAGCGCGCCCAGGTTCGCGCATGATTGGCCCAGCACCTGGAGGTGCACCCGGCCGTCGGGCTCGAACGACCGCTCGGCGAGGGCGGCGCTCTGCTCCTCGGTGAGCACGCGCGCGCCCATCCGGCGGAACTCCTCGAGCATCTCATCGTAGATCGGCTCGTCGATCACGCAGGTCTGCTCGGCCGGGCAGATCACCGAGGAGTCGAACGTCTTGGAGACGAGGATGTCGACCACGGCCATCGGGACGTCGGCGCTCCGGTGCACGTAGACGGGGGCGTTGCCGGACCCGACGCTCAGGCAGGGCTTGCCGGCCGCGTTGGCCGCGGCGACGGCCTTCGGGCCGCCGGTGGTCCAGATGAAGTCGATGCCAGGGTGGTGAAAGAGGTACTGCGAGACGTCGAGCGTCGGATCCGGGATCACCTGCAGAGCGTGGGGTGGCAATCCCGCCGCCTCGCCGGCCTGCTGGAGCAGTTCGGCGGCGCGCGTCGAGCAGCGCGCGGCGCGGGCTGACGGCCGCATGATCAGCGCGTTGCGGGTCTTGGCGCAGACGATCGACTTGAACAGCGCAGTCGAGGTCGGGTTGGTGATCGGCAGCAGGGCCAGGACCACGCCGATCGGCTCGGCCACGTACCGGATCGACCGCTCGCGGTCCTCCTCGATCACACCGACCGAGCGCTTGTCCTTGAGGTAGTCGTAGAGGAACTCGGTCGCGATGTAGTTCTTGAGGACCTTGTCCTCGAGCACGCCGAATTGCGTCTCCTCCATCGCCAGCTCGGCCAGGTCGACCGCGTGCTCGAGGCCGGCGACGGTCATCGCCCAGACGATCTTGTCAACGGCCTCCTGGTCGAGATCGCGCATCGCCCGGGACGCCGTCTGGGCTCGCTCGACGTAGGCGTCGAGCCGGGCGGACCATGCGCCGTCGGAGCTGACAGCCGGATCGCCGAGTGCAGTCGCCATCGCGAGCAAGCGTTCCACCACCCGGTCGTTGTGGCATCCGGTCGGAGTCCGGCGCGGACTGCGGACTACTACGCATTGGCGATGTGGCTGGGACCTGTCGCCGGTTACCGGCCGAACCGTCATGCTTGCGATAGAGAGTGGAGATGTCCCTACTAGAACAGGTGTCGATTCAGTCGATCGACCCGCATCGTTTCGAGAGCGTCGTGACGCCGAGCGCATACGCCCGACTCGTCGCGCTGATCGATCGCGCCGCCCGCGAGCTTCAGGGCAGGGTGGTTTGGAACGTCAACTCGACGTCCAAGGGTGGCGGCGTGGTCGAGCTTCTGTACCCGCTCCTCGGCTACTCCCGGGGCGCCGGCGTCGACGCGCGCTGGAAGGTGATCAGCGGGAACGCGGACTTCTTCAGGATCACCAAGACACTCCACAATCACCTACACGGGTTCAACGGGGACGGCGGACGACCGACGGAGGACGAACGGGACATCTACGAGCGGACGCTCGCGGCCAACGCGGAGGAATTGGTCGACCTCGTGCGCGCCGAGGACGTCGTCATCCTCCACGATCCGCAGACAGCTGGTCTCGTGCCACACGTTCGGAAGACCGGCGCGACGGTGATCTGGCGCTGCCACGTCGGACGGGATCGGCCCAACCGCTGGGCGCGTGACGCGTGGGACTTTCTCCGCCCGTATGTCGAGGAAGCCGACGCCTATGTCTTCTCACGCGGCGCGTACAGGTGGGAGGGGCTCGAACGCAAGCGGATCGCGGTCATTTCGCCGTCGATCGACGCATTCTCGCCCAAGAACCAGGCGCTTCTTCCCGAGCAGGTGCTGGCCATTCTCTCGAGTGCGGGTATCGTTCGGCACCGCGCCGACGGGAAGTCGACGTTCGTCCGGGCCGACGGGAGCCCCGGGAGGGTCGACCGCACTGCGGAGATGCTCGAGATCGCCCCGCTGAGCCCGGGCGATCGCGTCGTGACCCAGGTCTCGCGCTGGGACCATCTCAAGGATCCGATCGGCGTGATGAGAGGTTTCGTCGACCACGTCGTCCCTGATGTCGATGCCCATCTCGTCCTCGCCGGCCCAGCGACGGATTCCGTCGCCGACGACCCCGAGGGGGCGATCGTCCTCGAGGAGGTCCGGCAGGCCTGGGCGGAGCTCGACGAGAAGGATCGCCGGCACGTTCACGTGGCCTCTCTCCCGATGACCGACCTGGAGGAGAACGCCGCGACCGTCAACGCGCTGCAGCGCCATTCCGAAGTCGTCGTGCAGAAGAGCCTCGCCGAGGGGTTCGGACTCACCGTCGCCGAGGCGATGTGGAAGGAGCGACCCGTGGTCGGGAGCCGGATCGGCGGGATCCAGGATCAGATCGTGGACGGAAAGTCGGGTGTGCTCGTCTCCGACCCGCGCGACCTCAGCGAGTTCGGGCGGGCGGTCAAGTACCTGCTGGTCGACCGTGACCGCGCGCAGTTGATCGGCGAGGGCGCCCGTCTGCGCGTGCGCGACCACTTCCTCGCGCCCGAGCACCTGACCAAGTACTTCGAGTTGATCGAGAAGCTGGCGCTGAACCGCGAGCCGGCCAGCCCTACCCCGGCCGCCTCGTAACTGCTTCGGCTTTTCCCGCATCAGATAGGCGGCTCTACACGGTCGTCGCGACCGCAGGTGTGCGGGACGATCTGAAGCATGGCGGGCCGCTTGGATCTCGACCTCTACAACGTCCTTCTGGGACCCGGTTGGGCACGCGAGCGGGTGGAGCTCGTGAAGGCCACCGTCGACCCCAGCTTCCTGCTCCGTGCGCGGCGCGCGCTGTTCCCGATTCCCGGGATCGACCGCCAGACAGTGTCGACCGATGATCTGTTCCCGCCGTTCGAGCACCGGCCGATCGAGCAGCTCGAGGGCCGGCGGATCGCGATGATCGCCGGCGGCGGCGCAGGCGCCTGCGTCTCGCTGATCGGGGTCCGGCGCGCATTCGAGGAGGCGGGCATCGAGCCCGAGCTGATCTGCGCCTGCTCGGGCGGGACGATCTGGGGCTCGATGTGGGCCGCGGGCCTGACCGCGCAGGAGATGGCCGACTTCTCGCTGTCGTGGCGGCTGGAGGACTACCTCGACATCCAGTGGCACAAGGTGCCGCGCTACGCCCTCTCCGCGCTGCGCAACTTCACCGGGCTGGCCAAGGGGGAGGCGATCGAGCGCACGTTCAACGAGCGCTTCGCCGGCCTGACCGTGGGCGAGCTGCCGATCCGGTTGACCTCGATCGTCTACGACCTCGACCGCGGGAGGGTCGACTACCTCGGCAGCGACAACAAGCCGGACCTGCCGGTCGGACGGCAGGTTCGGATCGCGATCGCGCTGCCGGTGTTCATCGAGTCGGTCGAGGTCGACGGCCACCTGTACGTCGACGGCGGGATCATCGAGTTGCTGCCGGCGCAACCGATCCTCGACGATGGCGGGTTCGACCACGTTTTCGCGATCAACTTCATGCTCCCTCCGCAGCTCCAGCCCGAGGACATCACGGGCTGGCAGACCCACCGGATGGGCATCCTGCGTGCCAGCCGGCAGGCCGAGCAGGGCTTCCAGCTCGAGTTCGCGCACCGGACGCGCAGGCAGTTCGGCGACACGATGACGGTGATCGACGCCAGCGACCACCGGCTGCTGCGCGGCCCAGACTTCTACGACCTGTTCATCGATCGGAGCCGCTGGCCCGAGTTGATCCGCGGTGGCTACGAGCGCACTTCTCGGGCGCTCGGCGCGTTGCGGATCGGTCTGGAGGCGGAGGAGCTGTTGAGGAGCTGAGCATGAGAGCGCTAGTCGTTTACGAGTCGATGTATGGCAACTCCCGTGCGATCGCCGAGGCGATCGCCGAGGGCCTGGGCGAAGTCGAGGTGCTTCCGGTGCACGAGGCGGCCGAGGTTGACCTCGACGTCGAGCTGCTCGTGGTCGGCGGACCGACCCACATCCACGGCCTCGCGACCAGCCGGAGCCGACAGGCCGCCGTCGAGGCGGCGAAGGACGCGCACGTGGAACCGGGGGCGACGAAGCCGCCTGGGCTCCGGGTGTGGCTACGAGACCTTCAGCGGGGAGACGGGGCGCATGCGGCCGCTTTCGACACGCGACTCGATCGCTCGCCGCTGCTGACCGGAGTCGCGGCGCGCGGGATCGCCCGTCGGCTGCGCCGGCACGGCTACGACCTGCTCGGCTGCGAGAGCTTTCTCGTCAGCGACAGCGAGGGTCCGTTGGAGCCCGGCGAACTCGACCGCGCCCGCATCTGGGGCGCTGAGCTCGCGCGCTGCCTGGACCGGACGTTCGAGCCGGTCGGCGCCTGACGCCGCTCAGCCGCTCTCCGGAACTTCGTTCGCGTGCACGATCAGAATCGCGGCCGGGCTCGCGTTCAGCACCTGGTGGCTGACGCTCCCGAGCAGCACCGATCGCATCTCGCTCCGGCCGCGCGAGCCCATCACGATCAGGTCGTGACCGCCGCTGTCGACCTGCTCGAGGATCCGCTGGGCGGGGCGGCCGTGCGCGACGACGGTCGTCACCGGCATCCCCGTGGGCAATGACGAGACCGAGTCGTCGATCAGCTGGCGGTACTCGCGCTCGGTCTCCTGCTCGAGCGCCTCGTAGTCGAAGCCGGCGAAGCCGGCCCCACTGACCAGCCAGCTCGACGGGTCCGGGACGACGGTCATGACCGTCAATTTGGCGTTGCCCGATTGGGCGAGGTCGGTGGCGTCGGCCAGGGCCTGCACCGCGTGAGTTGAGCCGTCTACAGCAACGAGAATGTTTCGGAACATTCCCGGGAGGTTCTCAGATCTTCTCCGGCTCCACGGACCCGCCGAGCAGCTCGAACGCCCGGCGCTACGGCATGAGATCGTCCGGCTCGTCGCCCTGGTTCAACATCCGTACGAATCCGAGGACCACAATGACCAGCGCCACGACCTCGAACAGGACGACCAAACCAACCAGCCACCAGCGGGCGTGGAAGCTGAAGCCGATGATCATTCCGACGATCACCAGGACGGGGACGGCGAAGCCGTAAAGCAGGCGCGTATCGACTCCGAGAAACCTTTCCGCCCCGCGATCGATGGCGCCGTAGGCGCGCATAACACGAGAGTGCTCGGGCTGGGGGGATGTCGTTGCCATGTTCCGCCTCCTGACTCGTCGTTTCGTTTCAGAGGACGGTATGACCAGGGCCGGGATCCGCCATCCGGGCCGGCTACCACATTGTCGTTGCGGGTTTCCCGCAGCTGTTCAGGATCCGAGCAGCTGCCGGACCTGGTGGGCAATCTCGAGGTCCTCGCGAGCGCTCACGACGAGCGTCGCGACCGCGCCTGAATCGCCGCTGATGTCGGCGTCGCCGCTGACGGCGTCGTTCGCCACCTCGTCGAGCGCGACGCCGAGGAATCCGAGGCCGTCGAGCGCGCGGGCGCGGATCTGCGGGGCGTGCTCCCCGACGCCGCCGGTGAAGGCGAGCACGTCGAGGCCGCCGAGCGAGGCCGCCATCGCCGCGATCCCCGCGCGCAGACGATGTAGGTAGACCTCGAGGCCGAGCGTCGCGTCTGCGTCGGAGCGGCCGAGGATCTCGCGCATGTCGGCGCTGCCGGTCAACCCGAGCAGACCGGAGCGGCGCTCGAGCGCCTCGGCCAGCTCACGCTCGGTCAGCCGGTCGCGCTCGAGCAGCCACAGCAGCAGCCCCGGGTCGACGCTGCCAGAGCGCGTCGCCATCACCAGGCCCTCGAGCGGCGTGAATCCCATCGTCGTGTCGACTGAGGCGCCGCCGGCGATCGCGCACAGCGAGGCGCCGGCGCCCAGATGGCAGGAGACGACCCGGTGGGCTCGGCCGGACGTCAGCTCGGCGGCACGGTGCGCCACCCACGCATGGGACAGGCCGTGAAAGCCGTACCGCCTGACGCCCCAGTGCTCGCGCAGCGCTCGCGGCAGGGCGTACGTGAACGCCGCCTCGGGCAGGGTCGCGTGGAACGCGGTGTCGAAGCAGGCGACCGCGGGCGTGCCCGGAAGCGCGCTGCTGACCGCGTCGAGCGCGGACAGCGATTTCGGCTGGTGAAGCGGCGCGAGCTCCGTGAGCGCCTCGAGCGCCCGGCGCACGCCGGCGTCGATCCCGACCGGCCCGTGGAACCGCTCGCCGCCGTGGACGATCCGGTGCCCGACCGCGTCCGCGCCGTCGGACAGCCGGTCTCCGACGGCTTCGCGGAGCTCGCGGGCGTCGGCCGGCGCCGTGAGCTCGCGCGCCGCGAGCGTCTCGTCGTCGGCTCCGATCAGCGACAGCTTCACGGTGCTCGAGCCGGCGTTGACGACCAGGACCCGCAGCGACTACTCCGACGATATAGCGGTATCGGCCCGGCCGGTCGGGGCGGGCTCGGAGCTCGGCCACGTCCAGTCGCGCACCTCGGGGATGTCGTCACCGTGCTCGCGGGTGTAGGCGCGGGCGTGCAGGCGCGCGTCGGTCATCTCCTGGCGCAGGGCGGCGGCGCGCTCGCCCAGCGCGGGCACGCGGTCGATCACGTCGATCACGAGGTGGTAGCGGTCGAGGTCGTTGAGCATCACCATGTCGAACGGCGTCGTCGTTGTGCCCTCCTCCTTGTAGCCGCGGACATGGATGTTGTGGTGGTTGGTGCGGCCGTAGGTGAGGCGGTGGATCAGCGACGGGTAGCCGTGGTAGGCGAAGATCACGGGCTGCCCGGCGGTGAACAGAGCGTCGAACTCTCGGTCGGGCAGGCCGTGGGGGTGCTCGCTCTCCGGCTCGAGCCTCATCAGGTCGACCACGTTCACAACCCGGACGTTCAGCTCGGGAAGGCGCTCGCGCAGGATCGCGGTGGCCGCGATCGTCTCGAGGGTCGGGATGTCGCCGGCGCACGCGAGCACAACGTCGGGCTCGGAGCGGCCGGAGTCCGTGGAGGCCCACTCCCAGATACCGATCCCGCGCGTGCAGTGGGCGATCGCCTCCTCGATCGTGAGGTAGTCGAGCGCCGGCTGCTTGCCGGCCACGATCACGTTCACGTAGTCGCGCGAGCGCAGGCAGTGGTCGGCCACCGATAGCAGGCAGTTTGCGTCCGGCGGCAGATACACCCGAACGACCTCCGCCTTCTTGTTGACCACGTGGTCGATGAAGCCCGGGTCCTGGTGCGAGAAGCCGTTGTGGTCCTGGCGCCAGACGTGCGACGAGAGGAGGTAGTTGAGCGAGGCGATCGGCCGTCGCCAGCCGATCCTGCGCGCCACCTTCAGCCACTTCGCGTGCTGGTTGAACATCGCGTCGACGATATGGATAAAGGCCTCGTAGCAGTTGAACAGCCCGTGCCGGCCGGTCAGCAGGTAGCCCTCGAGCCAGCCCTGGCACAGGTGCTCCGAGAGCACCTCCATGACGCGGCCGTCCGGGGAGAGGTGGTCATCGGTGGGGAGGATCTCGGCGTCCCAGGCCCGGTCGGTGACCTCAAACACGGCCGAGAGCCGGTTCGACGCCGTCTCGTCCGGGCCCATGATCCGGAAGCGATCGGGGTTTGCGCGCGCCACATCGCGCAGCCATTCTCCGAGCGCCCGGGTCGCCTCGCTGCTGGCGCGCGCCGGGGCGCCGACCTCGACCGCGTAGCGACGGAAGTCGGGCAGCTCGAGCTCGCGCAGGAGCAGACCCCCGTTGGCGTGCGGGTTGGCGCCCATCCGGCGCTCGCCGCGGGGGGCGAGCGCGGCGAGGTCGGCCCGAAGCGCGCCGCGCTGGTCAAACAGCTCCTCGGGACGGTACGAGCGCATCCACGCCTCGAGCGCGGCTAGGTGCTCGGGGTCCTCGCGCACCCGTGCGAGCGGTACCTGGTGGGAGCGGAACGAGCCCTCGGCCGGCAGGCCGTCGACCGTTTTCGGTCCCGTCCACCCCTTCGGCGAGCGGAGCACGATCATCGGCCAGGCGGGCCGCTCGGCCGCGCCGCTCGAGCGGATCGCGCCGATCTCGCCCAGGACCTCGTCGAGGGTTGCGGCCATCAGCTCGTGCATCTGCTCGGGCTCGGACCCCGCCACGAACCGCGGCGCGTAGCCGTAGCCCTCGAGCAGCGAGGTCAGCTCGTGTTCGGAGATCCGTGCGAGCACCGTCGGGTTGGCGATCTTGTAGCCGTTGAGGTGCAGGACCGGGAGCACAGCGCCGTCGCGGGCCGGGTTGAGGAACTTGTTCGAATGCCAGCTCGCGGCGAGCGGGCCGGTCTCCGCCTCGCCGTCGCCGATCACGCACACGGCGAGCAGACCGGGGTTGTCGAACACAGCGCCGTAGGCGTGCAGCAGCGAATATCCGAGCTCGCCGCCCTCGTTGATCGATCCCGGTGTCTCCGGGGCCACGTGGCTGGGGATCCCGCCCGGGAATGAGAACTGCCGGAACAGACGGCGCAGGCCCTCCTCGTCGTGGCCGATGGTCGGGTAGACCTCGGTGTAGGTTCCCTCGAGGTAGGTGTTGGCCACCAGACCCGGGCCGCCGTGCCCGGGACCCGTGACGAAGATCGCGTCCAGGTCACGGGCGCGGATCGCGCGGTTCAGGTGCGCATAGACGAAGTTGAGCCCGGGAGTGGTGCCCCAGTGGCCGAGCAAACGGGGCTTGATGTGCTCAGGCGTGAGCGGCTCTCTTAGGAGCGGATTGTCGAGCAGGTAGATCTGTCCGACCGACAGGTAGTTCGCGGCGCGCCAGTAGGCGTCGAGCAGGGCCAGATCGTCGTTCATCGTCTTCCGCTGCAGAGGATTGCGCAGATCACCCGTCAAAGGGTGCCCATTTGGTTAGCGCTCACACCAGATGCGGGCGACTGACGGGGTCGCGGGCGCACCCGCGACCCCGTCACCCACTAGCCGCAGGGAGAGGCGGTCTTGACCGTCTCCTTCGGGCCCGTGTAGTAGAGGAAGTGCGAGGTGACGACGAACTTGTGCGCCGCGCACCTGCCGCTTCTGACCAGCGCCTCCGAGCCGCTGCCGATCGCCGGGGTCGTCAGCTTGAACGTCGTGAGGGCGATCCGCACGCCGGCAAAGGGCTTCAAACGACCCCTGATCATCTTCGGCACGGCGACGGTCAGGGTCGAACCCGAGACCCTCGCATGCAGGACGTAGACCCAGGACTTGTAGGCGACGATCGTAGGCCGGACGATCAGCAAGATGTTGCCCTTGCCGAGGTAGGCCATGACCGTGGTGGGGATCTGGTAGGTCGGGTCTATTGCCTTCTCGGGGATCGGGAAGGTGCTGAACGCACCGGTCCCGTCGGCGATGAAGCTGCCCTTCGGGCACTTGGGGCCGAACTGGTTCTGCAGCTGCTTGTCGGTGCGCGTGCACACCTCGAGCTTCGGCGTCTTGAGGTTGAACCTGGTGCCGGCCGGGAAGTCGATCGTCACCTTCTTGGTCGACTGCGGGACGGGATTGGATGTGTCCGTGGCGATCAGGTTCGCACTGATCCCGGTCGACCTCCCGGCCTTCCCGGTGGTGAACTTGACGCTTGCTGTCTGGTTGAACGTCGCGAGCGCGACGCCCGCCAGTGCTAGTGACAGCACCGCGACCGCGCCGCTCAGAATCCATTTACGCATGGGAGTGCTCCTTCTTGGTGTTTCGTGTCGCGGTGCCCTGGCGGCGCCTCGTACGAGGGCGCCGGGCTGGCGCTTTGAGCTTTGCGAGCGCTGTTACCTCGCGATGCAGCTGCTCGACGATCCGAGCCGGCTCGGGGACGAGGTCGGCGTCGACCATCAGCCCCACCGTGACCTCGCCGCGGTAGCTGAAGATGCTCACGCTCATGCCGATGTGCCCCGACGTCGGCGCCCAGAACTGGACCGTCCGGACGGGCGTGCCGGCGACGTAGACGGGCTCGCGCGGGCCGGGCACGTTCGTCATCACGGCAGTGCCCTTGGACGTGAACATGTCGATGATCCGCCGCTCGAGCGGCTCCGGGGTCATGCCGGTCAGGCTGAGCAGGCCGTAGGAGATCGGGCCGTCCCGGCCGTTCTTGATCTCCTGCATCCGGCGGTGGACCTCCACCAGCCGGCGATAGCTGCCGCTCGTGGCCACCGGGAGGGGCAGGAACACGAGCCCGAACTTATTGCCCAGCTCGCGCGGAACAGGCTTGTCGAGCGGACGCAGGTTGAACGGGACCATCGCCTGGATCTCGGCCACCGGGCTGTCGCAGTCCTGCAGGTAGTGGCGCAGCGCGCCGCTGACCGCGGCCAGCAGCACGTCGTTGACGGTCGCGTCATGCGCGTGCGCGATGCGCTTGACCTGCTCGAGCGGGATCGGCTTGGTCCAGGCGACGCGCCGGCTGACCCCGGGATCGCCCTTGATCGCCGTCGCGGCATCGGCCGGGGTGAGCAGCAGGCGCAGCACCGTCGCACCGTCCCGCGCGACCGCGCCGGCGAGCCGGGCCGCGTGGGTCGGCTGCATCGCGATCAGTCCGGCCTGATGAGCGAGCGCATTCGACACGCCGACGGCCGAGCGGACGGCAGGAACCAGCGTCGAGTCCAGCAGCCCGGCTCCGCCGCGCTCCTCGTACTCCTCCTCGGGCTCGATCCCGACATCGGGCGCCGAGTCGGTCAGCGACAGCATCACCCTGGCCAGCGCGATGCCGTCGGCGATGCAGTGGTGCATGCGGCTGATCATCGCCGCGCCGTCGCCGTAGCCGTCGATCATGTACGTGTGCCACAGCGGCCGGCTGCGGTCCAACGGCATCGTCATCAGGTCTCCGACCAGCTCCTGCAGCGCGGCCGTGTCGCCGGGCGCGGGAAGCGCGAGGTGGTGCATGTGGTGCTCGAGCCGGAAGTCGTGGTCGTCCACCCACTTGGGTGGTCGCAGTGGCAGACGGCTCTCGACCGGCCGCTGCCGGAACCGGGGGTAGCGATCGACCAGCCGCAGCTGGGTGATCTCCTTGACTCGCTCCCAGTCGACTGGTTCGTCGAACAGCATCACCGAGTTGATCACCATCAGGTTGGTGGGACGGTCCATGTGAAGCCAGGCGGCGTCGGCGCTGGAGAAGCGCGAGCTCATGACTCACCTCCTACGTTCTCGTAGAGGCCGGCGAACACGTCGGCGTACTTCCTGTAGACGAACGCGCGCTTGACCTTGAGCGTCGGCGTCAGCTCGCCATCGGCCTGGCTGAGGTCGTGGTCGAGGATCGCGAAGCGCTTGATCTGCTCGATGCGCGCGAGCTCGTGGTTGACGGCGTCGACCTGCTTCTGGATCTCGGCCCGCACGTCCGGGTCCTGCGCGATCGTCGCCGGGTTCGGGTCGATCCCGAGGCGGTGTGCGAGCTTCGCCGCCTCCTCGCGATCCAGCGTCATCATCGCGACCAGGTAGGGACGGTTGTCGCCGAACACGACCGCCTCGGTGATCAGGGACCGGTCGCGCAATGCGCTTTCGATGTTGACCGGGGTCACGTTCTTCCCGTTCGAGGTGATGATCAGGTCCTTCTTGCGGCCGGTGATCGAGACGAAGCCGTCCGAAGCCTTTGCGCCGAGATCGCCCGAGCGCAGCCACCCGTCCTGGGTAATCGCTTCGGCGGTGGCGGCGTCGTCCTTGTAGTAGCCCTTGAAGACGTGGGGCCCGCGGATCAGGATCTCGCCGTCGGCGGCGATCTCCACCTCGGTACCCGGTAGTGGCCTGCCGACGGTGCCGAAGCGCACCGCCTGCGGCGTGTTCAGGGTGGAGGCGGCCGTGCTCTCGCTCAGCCCGTAGCCCTCGAGCACGAGGACGCCGCAGGCGTCGAAGAACTCCAGCAGCCCCTTGGCCACCGGGGCGGCGCCGACCATTGCCAGTTGCAGGCTGGGGCCGAACACCCGGCGGATCTTCGACAGCACGAGCTGATCGGCGACACGGAACTGCATGTCGTCCACCAGCCCGAGCTTGCGCCCCTCGCGTCGGGTCCGGCGGGCCCGGGCGCCACACGCGAGCGCCCAATGGAACAGCGCCCGCTGCACCGGGGAGGCATCCCCCATCTTGCCGATGACGGTGCCGTGGATCTTCTCGTAGATCCGTGGGACGGCCGGGAAGTGCGTCGGGGCGAGCTCGGAGAGCTCGTCGACGATCCGGCTCGCGTCGCCGCTCCAGAAGACCGAACGGGCACCCGCCATCAGCACCGTCGCCTGAGCCACGCGCGCCAGCACGTGGGCCAGGGGCAGGAACTGGTAGAGCGTGTGCGTGTCGTTGATGCCCAGCTGCTCGACGTACATGCGAGCCGTCTCGAGCAGGTTCTTGTGAGAGAGCATGCACGCCTTCGGCGGCCCGGTCGTACCTGACGTGTACACGAGCGTGGCCACGTCGTCGGGCTCGATCGATTCCACGCGCAGGTGGACCGAGCGGACCGTGATGTCGGCCGCCCGCTCCTGCAGCTCCGCGAGCGTCAAAGCGCCCTCGGCCTCTCCCGAGAACAGCACGACATGCTCGAGGTCCGGGCATCGATCGCGGATCTGCTCGATCTTCGCCGCCTGCGCGGCGTCCTCGCAGAACACGATCCGGGCGCCCGAGTGTTCGAGCACATACGCGCATTCGTGCGGGGAATTCGTGTGGTAGATCGGCGTGACGACCGCCGCCGCGCACAGCGTCCCGTAGTCGGCGAGCACCCACTCGGCCGAGGTGGAGCCGAGAATCGCCACCCGGTCACCGCGATCGATGCCGAGTGAGATCAGCCCTCGAGCGATCTCACTCACCACGCCGGCCATCTCCGGGTACGACATGGCCGTCGTCATCGACTGCAGCGCGATGCCACTGTGGCGCTCCGCCGAGTCGAGAACCATTGCGCCGAGGTTGCGCGGCCCGTGCCGGACCTCCTGGTCCTGTGCGACGGGAGCTTCGATTGTGGTGACCGGGTTCATTGTCGCCTCCTACTGGTGAGCCGCGCGGGCGCGAGGGAGCCGCGGGCGGTGAGGCCGGGGCATGCGGCGGGTCTTCTGCTCCGGCGGCGATTCCGGCGGTGGGCTCGGCGGCTGGACGCCCTGGGTGGGCCACCAGCCGAACCGTCCGAGCACCGTCTCTGCCGCCGGCATCAGGACCGGACGCACGATCAGGACCTCGAGGAGGACCGCGACCGCGACGCCGACCCCAAACTGGCGGACATTGATCAGATCGCTGGCCGCGAACGGGATCAACGCAGCGACCATCACCAAACCGGCTCCGGTGGCCGCCGCTGCCGTCTGCCGCAGCCCGATCCGGATCGCCGAGCGTCCTTCGGTCTCGGTCACGTAGGCCTCGCGTGTCCGCATCAGCAGCAGCGTGGCGAACATCGCCGAGATTCCGAAGACGACGGCGAAGATGCCGATGATCGTCATCGGGTCCAGGTACCCGGGGCCGCCGAGCGGCGGGTTGGATCCGCCGAACAGAACCTCGAGGACACCGAACGTGGCCGCGGCCACTAGCAGGCTGAACGCGGTCGAGACGATCGGCAGGACGACGGCCCGCAGCGCGAGCATCAGGACCGCCATCAGTACGATCGCGATGACCGCCACGTCGGTCCAGATCTTGGAGTTGGCCACCCCGGTCATGTCACTGAGGTTCCCAGCGGGACCCCCGACTGCGACCTGCGCGTTGTGCTGGACGCCGAAGGACCGGCCGGCGCCGGCCAGGTAGGTCCTCAGCGCCACGGTCCGCGGGTCGTTCGCTCCGTACTTGGAGATGACGACGATCTGGCCCGAAGTGCCGCCGCGGTCGAGGTTGACCGCGAACGTGGCCGCGTTCCGGTCCGACCCGCGGGCGCCTTCGACGGCCGCGAGGACGAAGTAGCCGGAACTGAACATCCCCGGCGACTGCTTGAACAGCTTCTCGAGATCGGCCGTCGAGGGGACCTGCCCGCGGGCCTTGATCACGCCGGCCTGCATCAGGCCGAGCCCGGTCTGGAGCTGCCCGGCTCCGTTCGGAGCCGCGGCCAGACCGTAGGCGAGCTGACCGGTACCGCTGGCCAGCTGACCCAGACCCGCCTGCAGCGCGCCGGTGCCTGCCGTCAGCTGTCCGAGCGCGCTCGTCAGCTTCTGGCTGCCTCCGTACGCCAGCTGGCCGCCGTTGGCAGCCTGCTGGCCGCCACTGGCGAGCTGGCCGGTGCCGCTGGCCAGCTGTGCGTTGCCGCTGTGGAGCTTGTCGATGCCGGCCTGCAGGCCGGAGGCCCCGGAGTGCAGCATGTTCAGCCCGGCCACCAGCCCAGGTGCCTGGGCGGCGATCGCGCCGGACAGCAGGCTGATCCCTGCCGCCTTACTCTGAGCGGCTGAGACGTCGCTCGAGGTGGTGGCGGCGGCGCCGGCTGCTGAGTTAAGCGCGGCGATCGCCGAGCTATACCGGGGATCCTTCTTACCCAGGGTCATCGACGCCAGCGCGTTCTCGGCCGCCGCGATCAGCGCCTTGGTCTGAGTCGCACTGCCCGCCGCAGAGGCCAGGTCGCTGCTGGCCCCCTTGGCCGCCGACGACACGCCCTGGATGGCCGGCAGGCTCTGCGCCGCCGGAGCCTGCGAGATCTTGAGCCCGGCGAGGAGCTGGGTGGCTCCCTCGAGCGCCTGCGCCGAACCCGCCTTCAGCTGCTGGGCGCCCGAGTTCGCCTGACCCAAGCCACCGGACAGTCTGCTGAGACCGCCCGACAGCTGGCCCAGGCCGCCGGTCAGCTGGCCGGCTCCGGCCTGGATCTGGGCCGATCCCGAATGGACCTTGCCGGCTCCCGCCAACGCCTGACCGGCGCCGCCGTTGAGCTGGTTGGCACCCGAGACCGCCTTCTCGAGGCCGGCCTTGAGCTGCGCCGAGCCGGCGCCGGCCTGACCGAGCCCAGCGATCAGCTTGAGCAGGTCCTTCTTGCTCTGCTTGGACACCTTGACCGAATTGACGAGCCCCGGGCCGAACTTCTTCAGCTGCTCGGCCGTGAGGTTGATCGTCCCCGGTCCGGTGACCGAGTCGACCGTGGGGTTCTTGGCGATCGTCGTCTGCAGCGTGTTGATCGACGCCAGCATCGCCGGGTCGGTGATCGCGCCCTTGTTGGCGACCACGATCAGATTGAACGGAGTTGCCCAGCCGGGACCCATCACCCGCGTGATCTCCTGGAAGGCGATCCGCGCGTTGGAGTCCTTGGGCAGCTGGGTCACGCTCGGCGCCCCCGAGTTCAGCGCAAGGGCTGGAATCGCGATCGCGCCGAGGACGGCGGTGGCGGCGAACCCGATGTACACCGCATGCCGGGTCACCCAGTTCCCGCCGTCCAGCACTCGCGACCACATGCGCGCAAGCGGCGCGGGCGCGGGGAAGCTGAAAGCGTCGATGCGCCGGCCCAGAAGAACCATCGCGGCCGGCATGACGACGACGGCGCCGCCGGTGGCGAACATCGCGCAGGTGAGCATCCCGGTGCCGAGCGACACCATCAGCTCGCGCGGCCCGACCACGGCCACGAGGGCGAGCGCGATGATCAGGCCGGTCCCCGCGACGAGGACAGCCTTGCCGGTGCCCTCGAGCTCACGCAACGCGGCCGTTGCCGCGGTCCGCGGGTGAACGCCATCGGGCCACTCCTCGCGGTGGAAGCGGTCCAGGATCAGCAACGAGAAGCCGACGCCGAGCATGAGCCCGGTCATCGTCCCCAGTGCGACCCCAACTGGATCGAGGTGCATGAACTTGCCGAGGATCGCGACCTCGCCGAAGCCGGCCAGGGTGCTGACCAGGCCCACCGCCGTGACCAGGAGGGCGGCGATGGGAGCGCGGAGACCGATCAGGAGGAGCAGGAACAGGATCCCGATCGCGATCAGCTCGGTCTGACGAAGATTGTTCAGAGACGCGTCCTTGAGCGCTCTGTCGATCGAGGGCTGGCCGCTGATGAAGTACTTCACCTGGCCGCTTGTGTGCGTCGCGATCAGATTCTGGATCTGCGGTTGGTCGTACTTGACCACGTCCTTCTCAGCCCGGTCGACGGAGACGATGATCATTGCCGCGGTCGGGCTGGGCCGCAGCCCGGCGCTCGCGGTTCCGGAGTCCCAGGCCGAGAGCACCCGCGTGTGCGGGCGGCTCGAGAGCATCGTGACCAGCTTCGGTCCCTGGTAGTTCAGCTGCGTCTTGGGACCCTCGAGCAGGATCGGGACGAGTTGCGTCGGCCCGAACTCCGCGTTGGCCAGCTGTTGCGCCTTGGAGGAGTCGGTGCCCGGAACGACGGTGACGGACGGCGACAGCGAGTGCGACACGCCAAGACCGATGAGGCTCAGCACGATGCCGCTGACGAGCCACGCGATCAGCGCCCCTCGTGGTCGTTTGATCGAAAGCTTGGCTAGGGAGATCATCTCTCCACCTCCTCGGGCGGGTGGGTCGGCAGGCGACGGGCGTCGCCGGCGGCTCGGTTCGGTCACATCTCTGACAGCGACGCTACGTGCCACCGCAGGGGCACGCATCCGCACCTGAAGGCAGATCGCGTCCGTAGTTACGCCGCATTTGGACTACCGCCGAACCCCGATGCCGGTTCAACCGACCGGTGGTGAAGTTGAGATGTCCATCTCTTGCGCGAAGGAGCTTCCCCATGTCTGTCATCGAATCAACCACCTTTGCGGCGCCGGGAGAGCCCGGCAGCCTGGTCCCGTTGAAGGACCGCTATGACAACTTCATCGGGGGCGAATGGATCGCTCCCACCACGGGCGAGTACCGCGAGAACCTCACGCCGTCGACCGGCGAGCCGTTCTGCGAGGTCGCCCACTCAGGGCCGGATGACATCGAGCTCGCGCTCGACGCCGCGCACGCGGCGAAGGACGGATGGGGAGCCAAGTCACCGGCCGAACGCGCCGCCGTATTGAACGCGGTGGCCGACGCGATCGAGGGGAACCTCGAAATGCTGGCCGTGGCGGAGAGCTACGAGAACGGCAAGCCGGTGCGCGAGACGCTCGCGGCGGACATCCCGCTGGCGATCGATCACTTCCGCTACTTCGCCGGCGCGATTCGCAGCGAGGAGGGACGGATCTCGGAGATCGACGACCAGACCTACGCATATCACTTCCATGAGCCGCTCGGGGTCGTCGGCCAGATCATCCCGTTCAACTTCCCGCTGCTGATGGCCGCATGGAAGATCGCCCCGGCGCTCGCGATGGGCAACTGCACCGTGCTGAAGCCCGCGAGCCCGACGCCGTGGTCGATTCTCAAGCTGGCCGAGGTGGTCGGCGAAGTGCTCCCGCCGGGCGTGCTGAACATCGTCAACGGCCCAGGGGCCGAGATCGGCAAGGCGCTCGCGACCAACAAGCGGATCGCCAAGATCGCGTTCACGGGCGAGACCGTGACCGGCCGGCTGATCATGTCCTACGCGGCACAGAACCTGATCCCATCGACGACGGAGCTCGGCGGTAAGTCGCCGAACATCTTCTTCGAGGATGTGATGGCGGCGGACGACGCGTTCCTCGACAAGGCGATCGAGGGTCTCGTGCTGTATGCCTTCAACAAGGGCGAGGTCTGCACGTGCCCGTCCCGAGCACTCATCCACGAGTCGATCTACGACGCGTTCATGGAGCGCTGCCTGGAGCGGATCGCTCAGATCAAGCAGGGTGACCCGCTCGACCGCGACACGATGATCGGGCCGCAGGTTTCCACCGCGCAGCTCGAGAAGATCGAGAGCTACGTCGCGATCGGCATCAACGAGGGTGCCGAGGTCCTGATCGGCGGCCACCGTCCGTCCCTCGAGACCCGCCTATCCGGCGGCTACTACTTCGAGCCGACGGTCCTGAAGGGCCACAACAAGATGCGTGTCTTCCAGGAGGAGATCTTCGGCCCCGTGCTCGCGGTGACGACCTTCCGCGATGAGGCCGAGGCACTCCAGATCGCCAACGACACGATGTACGGTCTCGGCGCCGGCGTGTGGACGCGCGACGGAAGCCGCGCCTTCAGGATGGGCCGCGCGATCAAGGCCGGACGCGTCTGGACCAACTGCTACCACCAGTATCCGGCGCACGCCGCGTTCGGAGGCTACAAGACCTCGGGCGTCGGTCGAGAGAACCATCGGATGATGCTCGATCACTACTCGCAGACGAAGTGTCTGCTGGTCAGCTACGACCCCAACCCGATGGGCTTCTTCTAGAAATGGGCCGGCCCACCCATGCGGTAGCCGCAACGCGGGCGGCCCTCGAGGTGATCAGTCACCTCGAGGCCGCCCACGGCCCGCTCCTCTTCTTCCAGTCGGGCGGCTGCTGTGACGGCAGCTCGCCGATGTGCCTGAAGGAGGGCGAGCTGATAATCACGCAGAACGACCTCCGGCTCGGGGTGATCGGTGGCGTCCCGTTCTTCATCGACGCCGAGCAGTACGAGCGTTGGGGCAGGCCTGAGTTCGTGATCGACGTCTCGCCGGGAGCGGGAGATAGCTTCTCGCTCGAGGGCGCTGAAGGGGTCCACTTCGTCACGAGGACGCCCACGTGCTCGAGCTGATCCTGGCCAACCTACGGCGTCGCAAGACCCGCACCGGCATCACTGCCGGCAGCTCGCCGCGCTCGTGCTCGGCGAGGCCGTCGCGGTCAGCGTGTTGGGGACCGCGGCGGGATTGCTGCTCGGTCTTGTGGCCAGCAGGCTGCTCCCCGCGGCGCTCGGCTTGCAGAGCTTCATCTCTCCCCAGCTCACTGCGTGGGGGCTCGGCCGCGCCGCCCTGATCGGAGTCACGATCGGTGTGCTCGGGGCGGTGTATCCGATCTGGCGCGTCACCCGCATGCGCGCGACCGCGGCCTTGGCACAGGCCTGAGCCCGCACCACCGTGTGCGCGAGCGCGAGCTCCTCGCGGGCCGGCCCTCCTGAGCGTTCCCATGAATGGAGCGACGGCTCCGACCCGATCAGGCGCCCCCGGGGCAGGAGCCGTCGTTGTTGCCCGTCGCCGCTAGTGGACGGCCTGGCGACGCGCTGTTCGCGTCGTCGTGGTGGTCCGGTGCGTAGGGGCGGGCTTGGCTGCCGACGTCAGATCCTTCTGAAGCCGGTCCAGATCGCGCTGGACAGCATGGCGCATCTTGATCAGATCGCGACGCGCGTTGCGCAGCAACTTCGTGACGTCACGACGTAGATCACGTACGCCTGTACCAACGCTACCCCCGATCGAGGCGAGATCCTTCTGTGCGGCCTCCAGCGACTTCGTGATGTGATCGAGTCGCCGCACATCGTCTTCGCCTCGCGTACGGGGCGCCGCGGTCGTACGAGGACGCCGCGCCGCTTTCTGCGTGGCAGGCATGGGACCTCCTTTCTTTGACCGCTTGTACACGATTGACCATATGTGCTCGAGAGTTTCGTGCCTAGCGCCCTTTGCCGTAGACCCCATCGGGTGGGACTACGGTCATACGTGGCTATTACGGATGGCAGCCGTGGGTTAGCGCCGATGTGAGCTCATGGACCCGGGCATAGCTTGGGAGGCAGCATCCGGAGTTCCAGGAGGTAAGCCATGACCAGCGATGAGACCTCTGGCACCACCACCACCCGCGTAGCGGCTGTCACCGATTATCTCGAGGGGGCAGGCTGCGACTACGAGCTGATCGAGCATGAGCCGACGATGAGCGCCGCCGCCGAGGCGCGGATGACCCATTACGGGCCGGGCGAGGTGGCCAAGACAATTGTCCTGCACGACGGGAGCGGGTACGTGATCGTCGCGATCCCCTCGTCGGAGCGACTCGATCTGCGCAAGCTGCGCGCGGTGCTGGGCGCGACGCGTCATCTGCACCTGGCCAGCGAGGGGGAGATCGCGCGCGAGTTCCCGCTGTTCGAGGTCGGAGCTGTCCCGCCGTTCGGCCCGAGCGTTCCGGCCGCCGAGGTGATCGACGTCGCGCTCATGCGCCACGAAAGGATCCTCTGCCCGGCCGGCGATCATCGGCACTCGGTGCTCGTCGATCCGCGTGAGGTTGTGCGGATGACCGCGGCGAAGACAGCCGGCCTCTGTCAGGACTGATTGCCCTCGCCATTCAGCATCCGCGACATCTCCTCATCGCTGGGCGGCTCGAAGTTCTCGTAGAGGAGGCCGACGGCCCACATCAACTCGGGCGCGTGCAGACAGACCACGTCGTCGGCCTCGCGTCGGAGGGCCTCAACGGTTGCGGGGGCTCCGACCGGGACGGCGAGAACAACGCGTCTCGGGTTCTGTGCGCGAACGGTCCGGAGCGCAGCGCGCGCGGTCCCGCCTGTCGCCAGACCATCGTCGACGACGATAACGGTCCGGCCATCGAGCGGTATGGGCGGTCGGCCGTGCCGATAGCGATCGACTCGCTGCCGTAGCTGAGCGCGAGCGTTCGCGACGGCAGTGTCGAGCTCCTCGCCCATGACCACCATGCGCAGTACCGCTTCCTCATCGAGCACCTGGACCCCACCCTCGGCGATCGCACCGATGCCGTACTCGGGGTTGCCCGGCGCGCCGATCTTGCGAACAACCAGCACATCCAACGGAGCTCCGAGCGACTGCGCGATCTCGTGGGCGACGGGAATGCCGCCCCGCGCGAGACCGACGACCACCGGATCCTCGATCGCGAGGGCCCGGAGACGCTCGGCCAGCTCGCGCCCTGCGGCGCGCCGGTCGGCGAATCTTCGCGTGACCGTTGCCATGCCTTGGACCGTATGTCGCAGGCGGGGCAGCGGCATCCGGGCCGAGCACCGATTGGGCGAGTCGAAACTACGCACCGACAAACGGGGTGTTCACCAGGGCGTCTCAACGCGTAAGTATTCGGACGTCGGTCCGTGGGCGCTGCCGATGGCGGTTGGCTCCTGGACCGACTCCTGAGCCGGTGCGGGAGCACGTCGAGCTCGAGGTGCGCGATGCGCTCTACGGCCGCCGCTCGGGGTCGGTCGAGGGCCTGGGTGCCAACGGTTGCAGTGGCGCGCGCTTCAGCGGCGATGAGGAGCGCGTGCGGGGCGGGCGTCGCCTACCAGCGCAGCAGGCACGCGACATCGTCGTGCTCCTGGAGCCACTCGGGGTCGTGCCGGACGACCAGGACCTGCGCCGATCGGCGGCCGCCCGATCGACGGCCTGTTTGAGCATCTCGGACACCTCATCGAGTCCTGCCGCCGCCGGACCGCCGGTCGCGAGTGCCCGCTCGACGGCTGTGAGAAGCTCACGCTCGTGCTCGCCCGCCGTGCGCTGGACCACGGGTGCGATGGCCCGCACGATCTCCTCCACGGAGGCATGCTCGAGGTCGGCGTGGATGATCTCGGCAAGCACCTCGTTCAGCGAGCCGTTCAGGTGGCATGTAAGGACCGGGTGCAGCTCATCCGAGCAGATGACCACGAGGTGCTCGAAGGGCCGGCGCAGGTGCGCTCGCAGCAGGCGGTCGGTGACACCTCGAACGCGGAAGGCGACCTGCTTCTCGATCCCGCGCTGGTAGCGGGCCTGTGACCAACCACCCTGCGCGTGACGCCCGTGGACCTCGTCGTCGATCGTCGCGAACTGGCTCAGCCCATCCGGGCCGCCGCGAAAGAGGGTCGCGTAGCGACGGCTCACGACCGCGACGCCCCGCTCGCCCGGGGCCAGTATCGCCGCCATCGGCTCCAGCCACGGGACTACATCCACGACGACGAACGGCTCGACCGGAGTTGGAAGCCGGACCGCCTCGAACACGTCGGCGTCGGCGGCGGAGAAGACGGCCAGGCCGCGTCCGCCGCGCATCGCGGAGGGATGGCTGCCGAGCCACGCCTTGATCCGGCCCGCATCGCACTCAAACCCCTCTTTCCGGGCTTCGGCGAGAAGCGAGCCCAGCTGCGCATCGAGCGAGCGGGGCGTCGGGAAGTGGGTGGGATCGAGATCCAGATAGATGCTCAGGACTCGATGTCCCTGCGCAGTCAGGCGTGCCAGGCGTAGCAGCGTGTCCGGCTCGAACGGCTCGGTCGTGGCTGGCACCACTGAAGCCTTGGTCGTGTTCTCACCTCGTACGCCCGATCTAAGCGCCGTGTCAATGCGGGCACATCGGGGTCATGGCTGAACCTTGGATGTGGGGTTCTACTGAGTCCCATGGCTTGAGCGGGCACGCTCACAGCAACCTGCTGGGGGAGAGACCCGAGCCCGGCGACCTCACTTCCGCTTGCCTCCTCAGTGCGCCACCGGCGTCGTCGAGCTGCCGCGCGGGCCACGCAGGCTCGTGGCCCGGATCGCCCGCTCGATGTCCGTGATCGAGAGGACTCCCACCGGCCTGCCCTGAGCATCCACCACGGCCGCTCGCCCGACGCGGGTGAAGGCAGGCAGCTCGAGCACGTGCGCAACCTCCTCGCGCACGCTTATCAGAAGCGAGGGGTCGTGGTCGGAGCACTCGCCGGTCCGCAGGCTCGGACGATCCGCCGCCGCCGTCCGCTCGAGCCCCCCGATGCTGAGCATGCCGACGGCTCGACCGGCGAGATCGACGACTGGAAATGCCGTGTACCGGTAGCCGGCGAAGTAGTCCTCGGCGTCGGAGAGCGTCGCCGCCGTTGAGATCGTGACGGCGGGATGGGACATCAGGTCGACCGCGCGTACACCACCGAGAGCGGCCAGGACCTGTTCCTGCTGCCGCTCGGCCGTGGCGGCGACGATCAGGAACCAGCCGATGACCATGAACCACAGACCGCCGACCGCTCCGTAGAGCGTAAGCAACAGCCCGGAGCCCACCAGCAGGTACCCGAACCACCGGCCCAGAGCGGCGGCCGCGTTCGTGGCCGACACGATGTCGCCGCGCCGTCTCCACAGCAGCGCCCGGGCAATCCGACCCCCGTCGAGGGGGAACGCGGGAACGAGGTTGAAACCGAGGATCAGGAGGTTGACCTCGAGCTGGTAGCGGACGACGGCGACCACGGCGTCGGAGGCCGACGCAGGCAGGGCGAGCATCATCGCGCCGAACAGGGCGGCGATCATGGCCGTCACGGCCGGCCCCGCCACGGCGAACCTGAGCTCGTCCTCCGGTCGGTGCGCGCGTCCGCTGATCCGCGCCACGCCGCCGAGCAGCCACAGGTCGATCTCCTCGACCTCGACCCCCAGACGACGCGCGATGAGCGCGTGCCCAAACTCGTGGGCGAGGATGCTGGCGAACAGGAGCAGCGTGCTCGCCAGTCCGAGCGCATACGCGGCGGCCGTCGAGATGCCATGGACCTCGGCCGGGTAGTAGCTGGCGCCCAGCGACCAGGTCAGGAGCGCGACGATGACCAGCCACAGGGGGCTGACGCCGACCGGGATGCCGGCGATCCTGCCGATTCGGACGCTTCGGCCAGGCATGTACTCACGGTCGCACCGCAGAGCTCCGGCGGCATCGTGGATTTGAACGGCTGCGAGCCGCGGAAAGCTACGGATGCCTCGGTCGGCCGGCTGCCTTACCGTCGGGCATAACGCTGTAGGCACAGGAGTCACGATGGCGACCGACACGCGGCCGCACACCATCCACAAGGATCGGTTGCAAGGCGTCGCGCCGAACATGGCGGACTACGAGCGCGCACGCGCCGAGTTCTCGTGGAGCCAGGCGCGCTCGAGACTCGCCGGCTTGCCCGCCGGCGGTTTGAACATCGCCTACGAGGCCGTTGAGCGTCAGGCGCAGGGGTCCCTGTCCGACGCGCTTGCGATGCGGTTTCTGAGCAAGCGCCGTCGGCCGGTCGACCTCACGTATGCGGCGCTGCGGACCGAGACGGATCGATTCGCTGGAGTGCTCGAATCGCTCGGGGTGAAGCGCGGCGAGCGGGTGTTCGCCCTGGCGGGGCGGATTCCGGAGCTCTACATCACAGCTCTCGGGACGCTCAAGCGAGGCAGCGTGTTCTGCCCGCTGTTCTCGGCGTTCGGGCCGGAGCCGATCGAGCAGCGGCTGCGCCTCGGCGATGCCCGGGTGCTCGTCACCACGGCTGCGCTGTATCGGCGGAAGGTCGCGCAGCTTCGCGCTTCCCTGCCCGGACTCACGCACGTGCTGCTGGTCGGCGAAGGCGACGAGATCGCGGACATACCGGATGTGCACGACCTCCGCGCGCTCGTGGCCGCAGCCGACGACGCCTACGAGATCGCCGCCACCGGGCCCGAGGACATGGCTCTGCTGCATTTCACCAGCGGCACTACGGGCACGCCGAAGGGAGCCGTTCACGTGCACGAGGCGGTGGTCGCCCACCGGGAGACCGGCCGCACCGTGCTCGATCTGCGCCCCGGCGACGTGTACTGGTGCACCGCCGACCCCGGCTGGGTGACCGGCACGTCCTACGGCATCATCGCGCCACTCACGCTTGGCGCCACCTGCATCGTCGACGAGGCCGAGCTCGAGATCGATCGCTGGTACGGCACGCTGCAGGACCAGCGCGTCACGGTCTGGTACACGGCCCCGACGGCGCTTCGGATGTTGATGCGCGCCGGAGCCGACGTGGCGCGCGAGTACGACCTGAGCTCGCTGCGGTTCATCGCGAGCGTCGGCGAGCCACTCAATCCCGAGGTCGTGACGTGGGGCGAGGATGCGTTCGGGATGCCGGTGCACGACAACTGGTGGCAGACCGAGACCGGGGGGATCATGGTCGCCAACTACCGCTCGATGGACGTACGACCGGGATCGATGGGACGCCCTCTGCCCGGTATCGAGGCCTCGGTGGCCAAGCGCGACGAGGACGACAATCTGGTGGCGCTGCCGGACGGCGGACTGCTGATGGTCGACGACCCTCGAGAGCAGGGTGAGCTCGTGCTGCGGCCGGGGTGGCCGTCGATGTTCCGGGGCTACCTCAACGACGAGGAGCGGTATCGCGAATGCTTCGTCGGCGGCTGGTACCGCACCGGGGACCTCGTCAGGCGCGACAGGGACGGGTACTTCTGGTTCGTCGGACGCGGCGACGACGTGATCAAGACGGCCGGCCATCTGATCGGACCGTTCGAGGTCGAGAGCGTACTGCTCGAGCATCCCGCCGTCGCCGAGGCGGGTGTGATCGGTAAGCCCGACCCGGTGGCGAAGATGATCGTCAAGGCGTTTGTGCTGCTGAAGCCGGGCGTCGATCCGGATGACGCGCTGCGTCGCGATCTGCTCGCGTTCTCGCGCAAGCGCCTCGGCGCCGCGGTTGCCCCGCGCGAGATCGAGTTCGTCGATTCGGTCCCACGTAATCGCAGCGGGAAGATCATGCGGCGACTACTCAAGGCGAGGGAGCTCGGGCTGCCCGAGGGAGATCTCTCGACGCTGGAGCCAGGGTCATGACCCTCAAGCGTGAGCACGGGCTCGAGCTCCTCCACGAGATGCTGCGCGTGCGCCGGTTCGAGGAGAAGTGCGTGGAGCTCTACAGCGCAGCCAAGATCCGCGGCTTCATGCACCTGTACATCGGCGAGGAGGCGGTGGCCGTCGGAGCGATGCAGGCACTCGCGCCGCAAGACTCGATCGTCGCCACCTACCGAGAGCACGGTCACGCGCTCGTCCGAGGTGTCTCGGCCGGGGCGATCATGGCCGAGATGTACGGCAAGGTCGAGGGCTGTTCGCGCGGAAGGGGAGGATCGATGCACCTGTTCGATGGCGCCACCCGGTTCTACGGCGGCAACGCGATCGTCGGAGGCGGGTTGCCGCTCGCGCTGGGGCTCGCCCTCGCCGACAAGCTCGCCGGCCGCGCCAACGTGACCGCCTGCTTCTTCGGCGACGGCGCCGTGGCCGAAGGCGAGTTTCACGAGTGCATGAACCTGGCCGCAGTGTGGAGCCTGCCCGTGCTGTTCCTATGCGAGAACAACCGCTACGCGATGGGGACGGCGATCGAGCGCTACGAATCCGAAACCGATCTCGCGCTCAAGGCGGCCAGCTACGAGATGACCGCGTGGTCGGTCGACGGCATGGACGTGCTCGCAGTGGAGGAGGCGACGACGAAGGCGGCGGCGGAGGTGCGCGGCGGCAGCCGTCCCTGCTTCCTCGAGCTCCGGACCTATCGGTTCCGGGCCCACTCGATGTACGACCCCGACCTGTATCGCGCCAAGGACGAGATCGAGCGCTATAAGGAGCATGATCCAGTTCCCGCGCTGATCGAGCGGATGGAGCGCGAGGGGCTGCTGAGCGACGGCGACGTCGACGAGCTCGAGCGCGAGGTCGCGGCCGAGATCGAGGAGGCGATCGCGTTCGCGGAGGCGGGGACGTTCGAGCCGGTTGAGGATCTCGAGCGGTTCGTCTACTGGGAGGGACCGGCGGCATGAGTACGTCCACCGAGCCGGCCACGACGACCTACCGCGAGGCGCTGCGGGAAGCGATCCGCGAGGCGATGCTCGCCGACGAGCGTGTCTTCCTGATGGGGGAGGACGTCGGTGCCTACGGCGGCTGCTTCGGTGTCAGCCGGGGACTGCTCGCCGAGTTCGGGCCTCAGCGCATTCGCGACACGCCGTTGTCCGAGTCGGCCTTCGTCGGCGCCGGGATCGGCGCAGCGATGGGCGGTATGCGGCCGATCGTCGAGGTGATGACGGTCAACTTCTGCCTGCTTGCGCTGGATCAGATCATGAACAACGCGGCGACGATCGGGCACATGTCCGGGGGTCAGTTCGCGATTCCGCTCGTGATCCGGATGGCGACCGGCGCCGGTCGCCAGGTTGCGGCGCAGCACTCGCACAGCCTCGAGGGTTGGCTCGCCCACATTCCCGGGCTGAAGCTGCTGGCACCGGCGACACTGGCCGACGCACGGGGAATGCTCGCGCCGGCGCTTGCGGATCCGAACCCGGTGCTGATCTTCGAGCACGGCTCGCTATACAACCTCGAGGGCGAGCTTTTGTCCGCGCCCGATCCGGTCGACATCGAGCGGGCCGCGATCAGACGCCCCGGAACCGACGTGACACTGATCACCTACGGGGGCACGCTGCCGGGCGCGCTCGCCGCCGCCGATGAGCTCGCGGCGATCGGGATCGAGGCCGAAGTGCTCGACCTCCGCGTCCTGCGACCGCTCGACCACCGCACGATCATCGAGTCCGTTACGCGCACGCATCGGGCCGTGGTGATCGACGAAGCCTGGCGATCCGGGAGCCTCGCCGCAGAGGTGAGCGCCAGGATCATGGAGCAGGCCTTCTACGACCTCGATGCGCCGGTCGCCCGTGTTTGCGCGGCCGAGGTGCCAATGCCGTATCCGCGCCACCTCGAGCAGTTCGCGCTCCCGCAGCCCGCGACCGTGGTCGCCGAGGTCAAGCAGATGATCGGAACCGCCTCCGATGGGTGATTTCCTGATGCCGTCGCTGGGTGCCGACATGGAGGCCGGCACGCTGCTCGAGTGGTACGTCAAGCCCGGCGACACGGTCAAGCGCGGCGACATCATCGCCGTCGTCGACACGAGCAAGGCGGAGATCGAAGTCGAGATCTTCGAGGACGGGGTGATCGGCGAGCTGCTGGTCGCGGAGGGAACGAGGGTCCCGGTCGGCACGGTGCTCGCGACCTTACGCCCGGTCGGGGCCGAGGCGGCACCGGCCCCCGAGACGGCGCCGGCGGCGCCGCAACCGCCACCGCCTTCGCCCGAGCCGACGGCTGCTCCCGTGCCAGCTCCGACGCCGGTCCGGCCAGCGCGCGACGCGCACGATCAACGCCTGCGCGTATCGCCGCTCGCGCGCCGCGAGGCAGCCGGGCTGGGCGTAGACCTCTCGATCGTGTCCGGCAGCGGTCCGAACGGAGCGGTGACCAAGGCTGACGTCGAGCGTGCCGCCGGCGCGACCGGCGGTCCCGCGCCCGCGCAGATCGAGCCGCCGATCCCCTCGGCCGCGCCCATGCCCACGGCCGCACCACCCGATCGCCAGGCGGCGATGCGCGAGGCGATCGCCGCGCTGATGGCACGGTCCAAGCGCGAGATCCCGCACTACTACCTCGAGCTCGAGATCGACATGAGCCGCCCCCTCGACTGGCTGCACGAGGAGAACCTAATGCGGCCCGTGCAGGAGCGGCTGCTGCCGTCGATCCTGCTCCTCGGGGCCGTGGCAAGGGCAGCGGCCGAGATGCCCGAGATGAACGGCTTCTGGGTCGACGGCGCGTTCCGGCCGGGCCCGGGGATCCACCTCGGCGTGGCGATCTCGCTCCGCGGAGGGGGTCTGATCGCGCCGGCTCTGCATGACGCCGATCAGCTGAGCCTCAGCGAGATCATGGCGGCCGTCCGCGAACTGGTTCAGCGTGCCCGGGCGGGAAGGCTGCGGGGCTCGGAGATGTCCGATCCGACGGTCACGGTCACCAATCTCGGTGACCGCGGCGTCGATCTGGTCCACGGCGTGATCTATCCGCCGCAGGTCGCGCTGGTCGGCTTCGGGGCCGTACGCGACCGCCCGTGGGCGGTGGACGGAATGCTGGGGGTGCGCCCGATCGTGATGGCCACGCTGGCCGCCGACCACCGGGCCGGCGACGGGCATGCGGGTGGGCGATTCCTCGCCCTGATCGAAAAGAAACTTCAAACACCGGAGGAGCTATGACCGAGCAAGAACTCCGCGACGTTCTCCTCGCCGCCCTCACCGAGGTCGCCCCGGACATCGATCCGGCAGCGATCGACCCTCAGGCCGAGCTCGTTGAGCAGCTGGACATCGACTCGATGGACTTCCTCGGCGTGGTGGTGGCGATCCACGAACGCACGGGCATCGAGATCCCCGAGCGCGACTACCCGAAACTGTCAACGCTCGACGACGCGGTCGCCTACCTAGCCGCCGCGACCCCCCAGGCCACCGGCGCCTAGCCTCTCGGTGGTCGCTCAGGAGCGCCGCGATGCTCGGCATGATCAGAGCCAACCTGGTGCGCCGCTGGGGACGGACGGTCCTGACCGGGCTGGGGGTGGCGGTCGGCGTCACAACCGTGGTCGCGCTGCTCGCCGTGACGAACGGCCTGTCCCGGAGCGCCGGTGACCTGGCCAGGCTCGGGCGGGCCGATTTCGGTGTCTTCCAGGCAGGGATCGCCGACCTCACCGCCTCGTCGCTCCCTGACTCGATCACAGCGCGGATCGAGCGGCTGAACGGCGTCGCGGCCGTCTCGCCGATCCAGATCGTCGCCGGGGCCGTGGGCGCCGACTCCGCGACGCTGCTGTTCGGCGCTCAACCCCACAGTTTCCTCACCCGCCGGCTCGTGCTCGTCTCCGGCCGCGAGCCCCGCGGCGAGGAGGTGCTGGCCGGCGTCGGCGCTGCCCGTCGGCTGCACCTCGCTCCGGGGCGGACACTCCTCGTCGCTGGTCAGGCGGTACCCGTCGCCGGGATCTACCGGTCCGGGATATCGCTGGAGGACGAGGGGCTGGAGATGCCGCTGGCGAGCACCCAGCGCCTGACCCGTCGGCCGGGAGCGGTGAGCATGGTCGCGATCTCGATCGCGCCCGGGTACGGCGAGGTCGGGGTCGAGCGGACGATCGAGGCCCAGATCCCGGGGACGATCGCGCTCGGCGATCCGGGTGAGGTATCCCGGGTGGACACCAACAGCCGGGTCGTCGGGAAGGCGGCGATCATCATCGCCGTGCTCGCGCTGCTGTTGGGAGCCGTGGTGGTCGTGAACACGATGGCGATGGCCGTCATCGAGCGGCGCCGCGAGTTCGGAGTGCTGGCTGCCGTCGGCTGGAGTCGTGCTCGCGTGATCCGGCTGATCCTGGGCGAGACGATGACCATCAGCCTGGCCGGTGCACTGGTCGGGCTCGTCCTCGGCGCGCTGGCCAGCGAGGTCGTCGTGCGCGCGCTCGCGGCCGCGACCTTCGTCTCGCCCGACGTCACCCTCTGGGTGCTCGGCCGCGGGCTTCTGGTCGGGCTTGCGCTGGGCGTGCTCGGCGCCCTGTTCTGCGTCTGGCAGGTGATGCGCGTGCCGCTGCTCGCGGCGATCAGCCGCTAGCGAACCTGTCCGTCGACGAGATTGATGACGCGGTCGGCGCGCTCGGCGACAGCCGCGTCGTGGCTGACCACGAGCACGGTGGTGCCGTGGATGTCGCGCATCGAGGCGAGCAGGTCCAGCGCGCGGCGCCCGCTTTCGGAGTCCAGCGCGCCGGTCGGCTCGTCGGCCAGGAGCAGGCGCGGCCGGTTGGCCAGCGCGCGGCCGAGCGCCACCGCCTGGCGCTGCCCGCCGGAGAGCTCCGATGGGAGATGGCGCGCGCGGTCGGCCAGACCGACCTCCGAGAGGAGCTCCGTGCCGCGCCGGCGTCGCTCGCGGTGGCCGACTCCGGCCGCCAGCAGCGCCGCCTCGATGTTGCTCTGCGCGCTCAGGTAGGGCAGGAGCAGGTTGTCCTGGAAGACGAACCCGACCATGTGCCGGCGGAACTGGACCGCGTGGCGCGGCTCGGGTACGGGAACCCCGGCGATCGTGATCGTGCCCGAGTCCGGGCGGTCGAGACTGCCGATCAGATTCAGCAGCGTGCTCTTGCCCGACCCGGACGGACCGGTGATGGTCACGAACTCGGACGACGCCAGCTCGAGCGAGACGCCGCGCAGCGCCCTGATCCGACCGAACGACTTGTCGACGTCGTGCACGACGACCGCGGCCCCGCCACCGTGATCACGGCTCGGCTCGGGGCGCAGCGGGACGGGGAGCACGGGGCGGGAGGAGCTCATCGGCGTACCTTCACCGGCCAGTCCACCGTGAGCGAGCCCTGACCGGTGTGCACCACCGCCCGGAAGGTGAGCGCCATGCCGACCGCCTGCTCGGGAAACTGAATCCTGTCCTGCCAGAGCCCGTCCCGGACCGTATGGACGGGCGGTGTGTCTCGGCCCACCACCTGTCCCCCGAACACGAACTCGATCGCCACGGTGCCGCTCAGTGGCCGCCCGGTGGCGTTGGTGACACGCACCGAGTAGCGCCAATCGCGGTTGACCGTCGGCGCGTGACTCTCGCCGCGCAGCTGCCCGAGAATGTGAGTGGGGGCGGGGGCAGGCGTGTTCGGCGTCGAGCTGGTGCTGGTCGAGCTCGAGCCACATCCGGCGAGACACAGGCAGGCGAGAATCGCTCCGGCAAGCGGGCCCCGCGAACGTCGCAGGCGATCGAACATTGCAGCTCAACCGTAGGTCCGGCCGTCGCGGTCGCCATCCGCGAAATCTCCCGGCTTAGCGGGGCGAACTACTGAGTCGCCGAGCGCTTGGTCAGCACGAGCAGCGGGCAGCGCGCGACGCGGGCAAGCTCGTGCGAGGTGCTACCGTGCATCAGGCGCCCGACCGGGCCGTAGGACCGAGACCCGACGACGAGCAGGTCGAGCGAGGCGCTGTACAGCGCGAGCTCCTCGGCCGGGCTTCCGTACACCGCGTGGGGCTCGATCTCGCCCAGCGCGGCGATCTCGTCGCGGGCCTGGCCGACCAGCTGCTCGATCGCGTCCTGCGAGAGCGCCGGACTGCCGAGGAAGGCGTAGGTTGGAACCGAGATCGCCTCGAAGGCCGACAGCTTGGCGCCGAGCTCGCGGGCCAGCTCACGCCCGACGTCGACGGCGTGGCGGCTCTCGGGCGAGCCGTCGAAGCCGACGCCGATTTCCCGGAACGACGCCGCTCGTTCGGCATATCCGGTCGGGGCGATCGCGATCGCGCACGGCGCCCCGTTGAGCGCGTCGCGCGCGTGGTCCCCGAGCATCACGCGGCCCAGTAGCCCGCGGTGCGAGGATCCGACAACGAGCAGGTCGGCGCCGGCGACCTCGCAGAGCTCGTGCAGCCCGCGTCCCACCGACGGTGATCCGCGCCAGCGCAGGTGAGCGCCGAGGCCGGCCGCCTCGCGCACCGACTCGAGGAAATCCTCCACGCCCTCCCGCTCGAGCAGGTCGTGGTCAGTCGGGTGTTCCTGCCACGGCCGTTCGTCGCCGCGAAACACGTGGGAGAGCGTCAGCTCGCCGGCCTTCCCAATCAGGCTCCGGGCGAGCGCGATCGCGTCCGCCCCTCCGCTCTTGCGGTCAACGCCGACGATTACGTTCTCGAACATGGCTGCCGATCCTGGTCCTGGTTTTCAACCATCGGCGCTCGAGGCCCCGTACATCAGTGGTCTCCCGTAGTCACGTGTGGTGATTTGCGGATGAGCGCCGAGACGATCGGAGGCATCCTCCCACACGGCAGTCGCCGAACGTCCAGCCGTCTCTCGAGCGGCGTGGTTGGGACCGGGGCAAGGAGAAGGACATGTTCAAGCAGATTCTCATCGGTGTCGATGGCCGTCAGGGCGGCCGCGACGCGATCGCCCTGGCCAGGCAGCTGGCCACCCCGGACACTCGCTTCACGTTTGCCCACGTTGGCGAGTCGCACCACGGTCGCTCCGACGAGCTCCTCGCCGCCGCGCGCGAGCAGGCCGACCTCGACGCCGAGCTGGTGGCGGTGGCCCACGCTCGTGTCGGGGCCGGACTGCACCAGCTGGCCGAGCGGGTCGGCGCCGACCTGCTCGCGGTCGGTTCGTCGCGCCACGGGACGCTCGGCCGAGTGCTCATCGGCGATGACGCGCGAGCGACGCTGCATGGCGCAAGCTGCTCGGTCGCGATCGCCTCGCATCGCTACGCCGACGCGCCCCACCCTCTTCAGAGGCTGGGGGTTGGCTATGACGGCACGGCCGAGAGCGACTCGGCGCTTGCGGAGGCGCGCGAGCTGGCGGCACGGAACCAGGCGCGGATCAAGGCGCTTTGGGTCGTCTCGCTCGAGGACGTCCAGCACCGGGCGCCGGTCCCCGCCGACTGGCCGGAGGCGATCGAGCAGCTCCTGACCGAGCACACATGGCGGCTCGAGCAGCTCGGAGGGCTCGACGTGGACTCGGTCTACGGTGGGCCGAGGGAGGAGCTCGCGGGCCTGAGCGAGCGCGTCGATCTGCTCGTGGTCGGGTCGCACCGGCATGCGCACGCGCACGGCGGGATCCCGCGCTACCTGGCCGATCACGCTGCCTGCCCGCTGCTCGTCACCTCGGCGGCCCAGCTCGAGAGCGACGGCGTCGAGGCGAGGACCGAGCATGTGCTCAGCGTCGCAGCCGGGGGGTTCACTTCGTGAGCCGCAGCGCATAGAGTCCAGAGCGGTGGACACCGTCGAGGTCATCGAGCGTGCGGACTTCGATGAGCTGCTCGCGGCCCTCTCGCGCCGGGGCTACACGATCGTGGGACCGACGATGCGCGACCAGGCGATCGTCCTCGCCGAGATCTCCTCCGCATCCGAGCTCCCCATCGGCTGGACGGACGAGCAGGACGGCGGCACCTACAGGGTGCGCCGCCGGGATGACAATGCCCTGTTCGGCTACGCCGTCGGCCCGCATTCATGGAAGCAGTACCAGCTTCCGCCCGAGCTGACCGTGTGGCGCGCGCGCGTCGATCAAAACGGCGGGCTGGACGTGGTCGATGAGCCCGCGCCGCCGGCGCCGCGCTACGCGTTCCTCGGCGCCCGGTCATGCGATCTGCACGCGATGGGAATCCTCGATCGCGTCCTGCTCGGCGCCGTCCATCCCGATCCGGCCGACGCCGCGCGAACCGAGGGCGTGTTCGTGATCGCGGTCCAGTGCGCCGAGGCGGGGGGGACGTGCTTCTGCGTCTCGATGGGCACCGGGCCGGTGGCCGATCGTGGCTTCGACCTCGCGCTGACCGAGATCATCGACGGCGAGCGTCACCAGTTCGTCGTGCAGGTCGGCTCGGAGCGCGGCTCGGAGGTCCTGAACGAGGTACCGCACCGGGCCTCGACGGACGGCGATCGCGAGTCCGCGCAGGCGGTTCACGCGCGGACCGCCGAGAGCATGGGGCGAGAGCTCGACGTCAGTGACATCAAGGGTCTGCTGTATCGCAACTACGAGCATCCGCGCTGGGACGAGGTGGCCGAGCGCTGCCTGACCTGTGGGAACTGCACGATGGTCTGCCCGACGTGCTTCTGCACGACGGTAGAGGACGTCACTGACCTCGACGGCGCTCATGTCGAGCGGCGTCAGCAGTGGGACTCGTGCTTCACGGTCGACTACTCCTACCTCCATGGCGGTTCGGTGCGCGACTCGGCCCGCTCCCGCTATCGCCAGTGGATGACTCACAAGCTCGCCACCTGGTGGGACCAGTTCGACTCTTCCGGTTGCGTCGGCTGTGGACGCTGCATCACGTGGTGCCCGGTGGGCATCGACCTCACCGAGGAGGCACGCGCGATCAGAGAGAGCGAGGGGGATGCGAATGCAGACGATTGAGCAGCTGATCGCGCAGTCGCCGACGTTCGCCGGTCTCGAGCCGTCGCAGTTCGAGCTGATCGCCGGCTGCGCGCGCAACGACCACATCGGCGCAGGCCGGCTGTTGATGCGCGAGGGCGAGCATGCGGACAGGTTCTTCCTGATCCGGACCGGCACCGTCGCGCTGGAGATCCACGCGCCCGGACGTGGCCGCCTGGCCATCCAGACGGTTGATCCCGGCGACGTGGTCGGCTGGTCATGGCTGTTCGCGCCCTACCGGTGGGCGACGGATGGCCGCGCGGTCACCGACTGTGGGCTGATCACCTTCGACGCCGCGTGTCTGCGCGGCAAGGTGGAGGCCGACCACGAGCTCGGGTACCAGCTCATGAGCCGGTTCGCCGCCAACATCGTCGACCGGCTCCAGGCGACCCGCCTCCAGCTCCTGGACGTGTATGGCCGCCCCGCAGCCTAGCCTCGTCAGGCCCGCCGAGGGCCCGATGGCGCCGATGCCGTTCGACGTCCTGGCCAAGCGCCGGGAAACCGTCGACACGTGGACCCTCGAGCTCGCCCCGCGAAACGGCGAGCAGCTGTCGTTCAGCCCAGGCCAGTTCACGATGCTCTCCGCGGCCGGCGCGGGCGAGGTGCCGATCTCGATCTGCGGCGACGCCGACGCGCGCGGACGTCTCCTCCACACGGTCCGCGCCGTAGGGCTGGCCACCGAGGCGATCTGCGCTGCCGCCGTCGGCGCCACGATCAGCGTCCGCGGACCGTTCGGGAGCGCCTGGCCGATGGAGGAGGTGGAGGGCAGCGATGTCGTGATCGCCGCCGGCGGCATCGGGCTGCCGCCACTGCGCCCCGCGATCCTCAGGATGCTCGCGCGCCGCGAGCGCTACGGGCGCCTGATCCTCCTCTACGGTGGCCGCTCGCCGGACCAGCTGCTGTTCACCGATGAGCTCGAGGAGTGGTCGCAGCGGGGCGTCGAGGTGCACGTCACCGTCGACAGCGCCGGCCCCGAGTGGCTCGGCCACGTCGGCGTGGTGACGCGGATGATCGGACGCGCCGGGATCGACGGCGAACGGGCCTTCGTGATGTCGTGCGGGCCGGAGGTGATGATGCGCTTCCTCGTCGCGGGGCTCAGCGAGCACGGGGTCTCGGAGGAGCGGATGTTCGTCTCGATGGAGCGCAACATGCAATGTGGGATCGGCCACTGCGGGCACTGCCAGCTGGGACCGACGCTCGTCTGTCGTGACGGACCCGTCTACCGATGGTCCGAGATCGAGCCGTGGCTCAGGATCAGGGAGCTATGACAGTGGCAGCGGACAAGAAGAAGCTCGCGGTCTGGAAGTTCGCCTCCTGCGACGGCTGTCAGCTGAGCCTGCTCGACTGTGAGGACGAGCTGCTTGCGATCGCCGGAGCGGTCGAGATCTCGTACTTCCTGGAGGCCTCGAGCGCGACCGTCGACGGGCCCTACGACGTCTCGCTGGTGGAGGGCTCGATCACCACGCCCCACGACGCGGAGCGGATCCGGGTCGTACGCGCCCAGTCGCGGGCGCTGATCACGATCGGAGCGTGCGCGACCTCGGGCGGCATCCAGGCGCTGCGAAACTTCGCCGACGTGGAGGAGTTCACGCGCATCGTCTACGCGCATCCCGATTACATCTCCACGCTCGCCACGTCGACCCCGATCAGCGCCAACGTCCCGGTCGACTTCGAGCTTCAGGGTTGTCCGATCAACAAGCAGCAGTTGCTCGAGGTGATCAACGCCTACCTCAACGCCCGGCGGCCTCGAATCAGGGCGCACAGCGTGTGCGTGGAGTGCAAACGGCGCGGGACGGTGTGCGTGATGGTCGCGCGCGGCACCCCCTGTCTGGGCCCGGTCACGCACGCCGGGTGTGGTGCGCTGTGCCCCAGCTTCAATCGCGGCTGCTACGGCTGCTACGGGCCGATGGAGACTCCGAACACTGCGTCGCTGGACAGCTGGAGCGGACTCGAGGACCGCGATCTGGTGCGCGTGTACAGGACCTTCAACGCCCTGCGCGAGCCGTTCCGAGAGGCGAGCGAGGAGCATGAGCGAGACTAGGACGATCCGCACCGACTACCTCGCCCGCGTGGAGGGCGAGGGGGCGATGTACGTCCGGCTCGACGATGGCGAGGTTCGCGACGTCAAGCTCCGGATCTACGAGCCGCCACGATTCTTCGAAGCGTTCCTGCGGGGCCGGGAGTTCAGCGAGGCGGCAGACATCACGTCGCGGATCTGCGGGATCTGCCCGATCGCCTACCAGATGAGCGCGCTGCGAGCGATGGAGGACGCGTGCGGCCTTCAGATCGACAGCGGCCCGATCCGCGAGCTGCGCCGGCTCATCTACTGCGGCGAATGGATCGAGAGCCACGTTCTGCACATCTACCTCCTCCACGCGCCCGACTTCCTCGGCTACAGCGGTTTCGTCGAGATGGCGGGCGAGAACCCACAGCTCGCCGAGCAGGGCCTGAAGCTGAAGAAGGCGGGCAACACGCTCGTCTCGGTTCTCGGTGGACGCGAGATCCATCCGGTCAACCTCAGGCTCGGCGGGTTCTACCGCGTGCCCACGCGCGCCGAGCTGCGCCGGGCGCTCCTGGATCCGCTCGAGGAGGCGCGCGAGCTCGCCCTGGCGACGGTGCGCTGGAGCTCACAGCTGTCGTTCCCCGAGGTCGACTGGGCACCGGAGCTGGTGGCCCTGGACGAGCCCGACCGCTATCCGATCGATCTCGGCCGGATCGTCTCGAGCGGGGGCATCGAGATTGAGCCGTCGCAGTTCGACGCCCACTTCGCCGAGGAGCAAGTCGAGCACTCCAACGCCCTGCACTCGCGCGTGCGCGGGGGCGGGGGCTATCTCACCGGGCCGCTCGCCCGCTACAACCTCTCCTCGCAGCGGTTGACCACGCTCTCGCGCGAGGCCGCGGCCGACGCGGGTCTCGGCGAGCGGTGTACGAACCCGTTTCAGAGCATCGTCGTGCGCGCGGTGGAGGTGCTGGATGCCTGCGACGAGGCGCTGGCGATCATCGACGCCTTTGAGGAGCCGGAGCGCCCGGCGATCGACGTGCAGCCACGGGCCGGGGTCGGCCACGGCGCGACCGAGGCCCCGCGCGGGATGCTCTATCACCGATACGAGATCGACGACGCGGGCTCGATCATCGACGCCAGGATCGTGCCGCCGACGTCACAGAATCAGCTCGCGATCGAGGAGGACCTGCGGGCGGTCGTCGAGCGCCACGCCGATCTCTCCGACGAGGAGCTGACGCTTCGCTGCGAGCACGCGATTCGCAATCACGACCCGTGCATCTCCTGCGCCACGCACTTCCTGGAGCTGACGGTCGAGCGGAGCTGAGCCCGAGAGTGCTCGTGATCGGGCTCGGCAACGAGCTGCGCGGCGACGACGCCGCGGGGCTCGAGGTCGCGCGGCGCCTCAATCCCGAGGGTTTCGGGGTGCGCGTCCACGCGGGCGAGGCGGTCGACCTGCTCGAGATGTGGAGCGGCACGGACGCCGTCGTGCTCGTCGACGCAGTCCGCTCCGGGGCGTCGCCGGGAACGGTGCACCGGATCGATGCGGGCGCCGAGCCGATCCCGGCGCGCCTTCGCCGCACCTCGAGCCACGCGATCAGCGTCGCCGAGGCGATCGAGCTGGCCCGGGCGCTCGGCCGGCTGCCGAGAAGGCTCGTGGTGTACGGCATCGAGGGCCGCGAGTTCTCGGCCGGCGCCACCCTCAGCCCGCCCGTCCAGTCCGCTATCGCCGAGGCGGCGATCGCAGTCCGGAGTGAGGCGAGCTCGCTTGCGCGATGGCCGAGCTGATTGCGCGGACGAGCTCCCTCGGCGCCGCGTCCTTGAGCACATAGCCGCGGGCTCCGGCGGCGAAGGCCGCGCTCTTGAAGCCGGCGTCGTCCTCCATCGTCAGCACTACCACGGCCGTCGTGGGCGAGAAGCGCGCGATCCGCGCGATCGCCTCCACGCTGGAGCCGCCCGGCATGTTGAGGTCGAGCACGAGCACGTCGGGCCGGTGGGTGCGGACCTCGCCGAAGACCGACTGGATCGTGCCCGCCTCCGCCACGACGTCGAAGCTCGGCTCGGCGTCGAGCAGCATCCGCAGCCCGCCTCGCATGACCGCATGATCGTCGGCGAGCACAATCGAGACGGCGCGGTGAGGCTGGACGAGATCGCCCACGCCGTGACCCTACACAAAGCGGCTCCGCCGTTCGGCGGAGCCGCGTACGACTGAGTGGTTACTCCTGAGTGCTCAGCCGCTGCGGCGCGAGGCGGCCGGCTTGCGCGCTGTCCGCGAGCGCGCGGCGGTGCTCTTGCTCGCCGTGCTCCGGCTGCTGGTGCTCTTGCTCGCGGTGCTCTTGCCGGTGGTGCTCTTGCCGGCGGTGCTCCTCGCCGCGGGCTTGCGGGCGGGCGCCTTCGCCGACGTCTTCTTGGCCGTGCTGCGCGCACTCGTGCGCGAAGACACCGCGGACGGCGTCACCGCCGCCAGCAACTTGTCGAGGTCCTTGAGCAGGCCCTTGTTGGTCTTGGCCGCGTCGCGACGCAGCGCCTTCAGCGCCTTCTCGACCTCCCTGTACGCGCTGACCGCGCCCTTGCCGAGATCCTGGCCGAGCGTCTGCAGCGCGGCGCTCGCCTCCTCAAGCGCCTTCTCAAACTGGGCGGTTGCCTTCTCCACGTCCTTGCGCGTGATCGCCTTCGGCGCCGACGAGCTCGCGCGGCTGCGGGTGGCTCGACGGGTCGCTGGCTTCTTGGCGGCGGGCATCAGCTGATCTCCTTTGATCTGCGGTGCAGTGTTCGTCGTTGTTGTGAATCGGCAGACTAACCACAAGCGGTAGCAGATTGCTACCGGCCGCCGATCGTTTTGCACCTGCGGTCCGCTTTCTTCGCGAACCGGTGACGATTTCCTTGACTCCGCTCAGCCGTGCCGAGGCTTGCGCGCGCGCTGTGCCTCGAGCACGCGCTCGGCGCGCGGGTGGCGCTATGAGGAGGGTTGCTCCCCGGGTGGGATGACGAGCACGGGTTGCCGCGCGTGGACGACGACCGCGGCCGACACGCCGCCGAGCAGCGCCGACTGCACGCGGGAGAGCCCGCGGGCGCCGAGCACAATGGCCGCCGGTGCGAGCTCGCGTGCGACCTCGCAGATGCCCTTCCACGGCTTTCCCTCGAACAGACGGGGCGTCGTGGTGAAGCCGGCTGCGCTCGCCACCTCGACGCCGCGCTGCAGCTTCTCCTCGGCCACCTCGCGTGCGATCTCGTCGAGTCCGAGCTCTCGCTCGCCCAGCTTCGCCACCGCTGCGCTCAGAACCGCGCCCGGGTCGTAGGGCTCCCACACAGACATCGGCTCCCACACCGTGAGCAGGACAGCCGGGCGCGGGCCGAGCAGCTCGCCCGCCTTCACGATCGCGCGGACGGCGTCCTCGGAGCCGTCAAAGCACAGAAGGACTGGAGCCGCCGCGCTGTCAGCCGATGCCATCCGGCGGATTGTGCCGGGAGCTCACCGCCCGCGTCGGGTGGGGGTGGCGAACGAAAGCTGGACCGCACGCGGTTTCGGCGTTGCCGGCTTCTGCTTCGGCGCGTCTCGCGGCAGCAGCCGGAGTACGAGCAGGTAGACGATCGGGATGCCAGGAGCGAGGACCAGGCAGCGCAGCCAGAGCTGCGTCCCGTCGGACCCCGAGCCGATTGTGTGCACGGCAGAGAGGACCCATACGACCACGGTCAATCGGTGCAGCTTGCGCCAGCGGCGTACGCCGATCCGCCGGCGCAGGTAGAAGCTCGGCCCGAGCAGCACGGCGAGGTAGCCCGCGATGATCCCGAGCCCGGTGAAGCTCGGCCGGTAGCTCATCGCGAACGGCACCGTGATCCCGCGCCAGCCCGGCTTCAGCCACTTGTCGCCGAGCAGGGCGGTGCCGTGGATCGCGATCGCCACGAGCGCCACGAGCGCGACGTGCTCGTGCAGCTTCGAGACGGCCCGCTTGAGCTTCGGGCGGCCGAGGACGCGGGTGGCCATCGCCAGCCCCATCAGCACCGAAAGCGATATCAGCACGAGCGCGACGATCCCCGACGCGCGACTGACCAGCCACCAGACGACGTGGATCGGCTCAGACCGTTTCAAGACGCACCCGCCCCTGGATCGCGTCGTTGGCTTCGTCCTGGCGAGCGTCGATGACCTCTACGTCGCCGCTGTCATGCACGATCGCGCCTCCATGCGCCGAGAGCACGTCGCGCGCCCTCTCGGGACCGAGCAGCAGGGCCATCTTCGAGAGCGTCTCTGCCTCGAGCGCCGAGCCCGCAATCGCGGTGGCGCCGATCAGCCCCGTCCACGCGGGCTCGCCGGTCGCCGGATCGAGCAGGTGATGGCGGTAGCGGCCGTCGCGCTGGCGCCAGATCCTGACGTTGAGGCCCGAGGTGGCGACGCCGCCGCGGGCGAGCTGCAGGGTTCCGACTGCGCGCCCTGTGAGCGGGTGCTCGATCTCGATCGCGTAGGGGTCGATTTGTGCGCCGACGCCTCCCACGGCGATGTCGCCACCACAGTCGACGACGTATCGCGTGTAGCCGGTCAGCCGGTGCGCGACGGCGTCGGCGCACAACCCTTTTCCGGTCCCCCCGGTGTCGAGCATCAGACCGGCTGGGCGCGTGATGATCCGCGCCTGCGGGTCCACGTGGACCTCGCGCCAGCACGCCTGCGGATCGGGCCCCGCGGGCCGGCGCGTCGGCGCCGCGGCGAGGGCCTCTGACAGCGAGGCCGGTGCCGCGCCGTCGAGTGACTCCGCGTAGCCGAGCGACTCGAGCTGGCGCACCAACGTTGGCACGACGAGCCCGCCGCTGCGCTCCGCCGCCCACACGCCCGCTCCGACCGCCGCGCAGAGCAGGTCCGAGGCGGGAACCTCGGTACGCGCGTCGTGGTTCAGCCGCGAGAGCTCGCTCTCCGGGATGAAGCGAGACAGCCGCTTCGCGAAATCGAACACGAACGCCTTCTCGCGGTCGGCCGCCTCCAGCGGAGAGGCGGTGCGCTCGAGCAGCGACGGCCCGATCAGGAGCCGGATGTCGCTGCCCATCGCGCGGAATGTGTAGTCGAGTTCGTCTGCCATCTAAGACGTGCGGGTCGTCGGGGCGGCCGCGACCGGCGAGGCCGAGCCCGAGACCGACTGGGTCACGGAGGTGGCTCCGCCGCGAACGTTAGTCCCTGGTGGGATGGTCTCAATCACGCGCGTCTCGTACACGCGGCGAAGCACGGTGACAGAGCGGCCCGCCGAGCCCGTGCTGCTCGACTCCACCTCCTTGGCGAGGAAGCCGAGCATCACGAAGAACGTGGCGAGCGCGAGCAGTGCGACTGTCAGGCGATCAGTCACCGCCGCCGTCGCCTCCATCGCCATGGCCGCCGCCGCCACCGCTTGAGCGGGTCACCGGAGATGCGGTCGAGCCGCCGGATCCACCGGAGCTGTGGGCGCCACTGGTGCGCGTCGTTGGCGCACTGGTGGTGCCACCGGAGCTGCCGCCCGAGGTGGTCGGATGCGAGCCGCTCGTGCGCGTCGAGACGGGCGCGCCGGCCGAGACCACGCCGCCGGATGACACGGCATGTGAACCGCTTGTGCGAGTCGCCACCGCGCCGGAGCCCGAGACCGTCCCCGCGCTACCGCCGTGGCCACTGGCGCCGGTCCGAACCGATCCGCCGGCGCCGTGTCCTCCACGCCCACCGGCGGCCACGGCGCCGCGGGGAGCTGGGAAGTGCCCGCCGTGCTCGTGCTTGATCACGTGGACCGTACGCCGGATCACCTGCGTGCGGACCGCCGGGGCCGGCGTCTGCGCGGCGACGTTGGTCGCGGCATTGTCAGCCGGGCTCAGCGCATAGATCGCAAAGCCACCGGCGGTGACGGCCGCGAGGGCGGCAGCCGTCCGGGTATGTCTGGGGCGCATTCCTAATCCTCCGGGTCGTGGAACGGTCGCCACTCTGCCGTCCGGCGGGTGATCCAGGGTCCAAGCGTCGGTAAAGCTTTGGCAAAGGTGGGAGCGCTCTTACCTGCACCCAACCAACCTTTTACCCGCGCCCGTGAGGCTCCGCGGCGTGACTACTACAACACATCAGAGGATCGTGATCGCCGGCGGTGGTCTGGCGGGCCAGCGGTGCGCCGAGATGCTCCGCCGCAGTGGTTACGACGGCCAGATTCAAATGCTGTGCGCGGAGCCGCACCGACCCTACGACCGCCCGCCACTGTCCAAGGAGCTCCTGTCCGGCGAGGGCACCGAGGAGACATTGCCGTACCGCACCGAGGACTGGTACGCGGACGCGGAGGTCGAGCTCAGGCTCGGGACCGCGGCGGCGGGACTGCTCCCGCGCGAGAACCGGGTGGAGCTCTCGGACGGATCGACCCTGGACTACTCCCGGCTGCTGATCGCGACGGGGAGCACGCCGCGCACGCTGCCGATGCTCGAAGGGTTCCCGAACGTCTCGGTGCTGCGCTCCCTCGAGGACGCCCGCGTCCTGCGTGAGGTGCTGAGACCCGGGTCGCGGCTGGCCGTGATCGGGGCCGGGTTCATCGGCCAGGAGGTGGCCGCCACGGCCCGCAGGCTCGGCGTCGAGGTGACGATGATCGAGGCCGGGCCGAGCCCGCTGATCGGGATCCTCGGGGCGCGGCTGGGCGACTGGTTCGCCCGCCTTCATCGCGAGGAGGGGGTCGAGGTGCTGACCGAGACGACGGTCGCCGGGGTGAGCTCCAACGGGGTGGTCCAGGCCCTCAAGCTGTCATCGGGGCACAACGCCGACGTCGACCATGTCGTGGTCGGGATCGGCGTCGCAGCGGATATCCGGTGGCTGGCCGGCAGCGATCTCGACGGACAGCACGGCGTTGAGGCCGACAGGGACGGCCGGACCGCAGACGGCGACGTGTTCGCCGCCGGCGACGCCGCAGCAACGTTTGAGCCGGTGCTCGGCGCCCACGTCCCCGGATCGCACTGGGAGGCAGCCGGCCGCCAGGGCGCGCGTGCCGGCCGCGCGATGCTCGGTCTGGACCCGGGCCCGGCGCCGGTAACGAGCTTCTGGACCGACCAGTACGGGCTCCGGATCCAGTACCTGGGGCACGCGCGCCTGGCCGACTCGCTGTCGATCGATGGCGACCCGGACGCGCGCGACTTCACCGCCACCTTCACCCGCGACGGGCGAGCGGTAGCCGCGCTCCTCGTCGGTCGCCCCCGACAGCTACCCGCGGCACGCAAGTTGATCCAGAACGGAGACAGCACATGACATACCTGGTAGAGGTGGACGAGGCCGCATGCGCGGCCCACGGCGATTGCGTCGACGTGGCACCCGAGGTGTTCGAGCTCGGCGATTTCGCCCAGGTCGTGGGAACGGCCGACGACGAGATCCTGCTCAAGGCCGCCGAGGCGTGCCCGAGCACAGCGATCCGCGTCATTGACCAGCGGACCGGGGAGCAGGTCTACCCGTAGGCGCAGGGCGGCGGTTCGCGGCGGCGCTCAGTCGTCGCGCCCGCCGCCTCCGCCTCCGCCGCCCGAATCGTCGTGCCGACCGCTCGAGCTGTTCGTGGCGGCCTGCGGTGGCGCCGGCGGATTCGCCGTGGCGATCGAAGCGGTGGGGCGGGACGCACCCGGCGCCGGCGAGGCCGGCGCCGGAGCTGGGGCGCTCGCCGTGACGCCAGTCGTGGGGGTAGCGGGGCTTGCAGTCGCGGCCGGGATCCCGGTCCCGGCGGTGGTCGGGCTCGAGCTCGTCGCCGGCGCAGCCGCTTGGCGACGTGCCGCGCCCTCACGCGGCGCGCGATTGCGGTGTGGGTTTGAGATGGTCGCCGGAGCAAGCCCCTGGGCGACCGACAGCGGCTCCGCGCTCAGACCGATCCGCTGGCCCGCCAGCTGGCTCGCCGACCAGGCGATCGCGGCCGTGGCCACGATCCCGGCCAGGGCTGCCGTCGACCACAGGATCGTCCTCGAGGACATGGTCACAACGCTACGTCCGGATCGGTTAAGCCCGGGCAAAATCAGAGGCGCTGTTGGGCGCGGGCTCGCGCGCCGTCGACATCGACAGGGTCACGATCGCGCCGCCCCCCGGGCGGGCGGCCACGCTCACCTCGCCGCCCCACTCGCGCGCGAGCTCCCGCGCAATGGCCAGGCCGAGCCCGTTGCCGGGCGGTCCCTCCCGGCCTGCGCGGCCACGGCGGAAACGCTCGAACACGGCCTCTCGCTCATCCTCGCTGAACCCCGGGCCGCGGTCGCACACGTCGATCCGGCCCGGGCCGGTGAGGAGCGTCACCGTCGTCGCTCGGGGCGAATAACCCAGCGCGTTCTCGACCAGCGCGTCAAGCGCGCGCTCGAGGTCAGCGCGGGTGGCCCAGGCGAGGCCGGGCGTCGCCTCAGCGTGAAGCTCGAGCTCGATCCCCGCCGCCGTGGCTCCCGGCCGCCAGCGTTCGAGCGCGTCGACGGCCACGTCGCCGAGGTCGATCGGGGAGCCCATCGTCTGCCGCTCGCCCGCGCGGCTGAGCAGCAACAGCTCCTCGATCGTGTGCGAGAGACGGTCGACCTCCGCAATCCCCGCCCTGAGCTCCGGCTCGGCGCGTCCGTCTCCGACCGCCCGAGCCTCCTCGAGCCGCAGCCGCAGTCCGGTAAGCGGGGTGCGGAGCTGATGCGAGGCATCGGCGACGAACTGCCGCTGCGCTTCGAGCAGCCGCGAGATCCGATCGGTCATCTCGTTGAACGACCGCGCCAGCGAGCGCTGCTCGCGGCTGCCCTCGAGCTTGGCCCGGGCGCCGAGATCACCGTGGGCCACCCGGCGTGCCACCTCCTCGAGGCGGCGCAGCGGGCGCCCCACCTGAGACGCGATCAGACCTCCGGCCAGCAGTCCCAACGCCAGGACGATCAAAGCGATCAGACCGAGAGTGAAGACCGCGCGGTTGGTGGCGGAGTGCAACGCGGCCACGCTCTGGGTCACGCGAACCGCCCCGTCGGGGCGACCGTCGTGGATGATCGGCACGGCGGTGGCGAGGATCTCCTGGCCGAGCGTGTGTGAGGTGCGCTCGACTTGGATCTGGCGCCCGGCCAACGCAGCCTCGAGCTCGGGCCGGCTCTCGTAGCTGACGCCGACCTGCGCCGGGACCGCACTGTCGGCCAGTACGGCGCCGCTTCGGTCGACGACAAGGATCCGGCCCCTGACCGAGGTGGCCGCCGTGCGAGCGAGCGTCAACAGCGCCCGCTGGTGACCAGGGGGAAGCAGATCCGCCGCGGTCGCCGCGACGAGGTCCGCCTGAGCCTGCGCCTGCGTGCGGACCTCGGCGTTCACGCGCGCTCGCAGGTTGATCGCCAGCGGGACTCCGAGAGCCACGATGGCCAGCAGCAGGACGTATGTCAGCGCGATCAGCAGGCGCGTTCTGATGCTCAGTGACTTGCCTACGGCCCCGGCTCCTGTGCGGCCTCGAGCCGGAACCCGACGCCGCGAACCGTGTGGATGTAGGTTGGGGCGGTGGGATCGTCGCTGAGCTTGCGCCGCAGCCACGCGATGTGGACGTCGAGCGTCTTGGTCGATCCGAACCAGTTCATGTCCCATACGTCGGACATCAGCGACTCGCGCGAGACGACGCGGCCGGCGTCCTGGGCCAGGCGTGCGAGCAGGTCGAACTCCTTGCGCGTCAGCTCGAGCTCGTCCGCGGACAGCCAGGCGCGGCGTGCGGCGGGTTCGATCCGGAGCTCCTTGATCACGATCTCGGACTCGTCGTCGTTCCCGGCTCCGCGGCCCCGCCTCAACACCGCCCGGATCCGAGCCACCACCTCACCGGTGGCGAACGGCTTGACCACGTAATCGTCGGCGCCGAGCTCGAGACCGACCACGCGGTCGGTGACCGAGCCGCTGGCGGTGACCATGATGATCGGGACGTCGGAGTCGACGCGGAGCTGGCGGCAGATGTCGCGGCCGTCGGAGTCCGGGAGCGACAGGTCGAGCAGGACGACGTCGGGCTCGCGCTCGCGGATCATCGCGAGTGCCTCCGCGCCGGTCCTCACCACGGTGGTCGGAAAGCCGCTGCGCGTAAGCGCGCTGGCGAACGGCTCGGCGATCGACTGCTCGTCCTCTACGAGCAGCACTGCCGGCCCACGGCGCTCCGCGGGCTCCGGTGTCGTGGTCGCTGTGGTCATCGTGGTCGCGGTTCTCCGAGCACCAGTATCGGTTGGCTGGATAAGAGCTCGCTTGGAGTCCGGTGAGACTTTGCACACACCGTTTCGGCGCGTTGTGGGAGGGAAAGCCGGCGCTGCAAGGTCCGGCGATAGACTGGATCCCCCGGCGCGAAAGAGATGGGCGCGGCCAACGACATGGGGCCAGGACTTGACGAAGGACGACTCCGCCGGCTGATCGAGGCCGGGAGGTCGCTTGTGGCCGAACGCGAGCTCGAGGACGTCTTCCAGCGCCTCCTCGACGTCGCGCGCGAGCTGACCGGTGCGCGATACGCGGCGATCGGGATCCTCGACGAGAACCGCGAGAACCTGGCCGACTTCATCACCGCCGGGATCGAACCGGATGCCCACAGCCTGATCGGTGATCTGCCGCGCGGCCGGGGTGTCCTCGGCATGCTGATCTCCAATCCCGAGCCGCTGCGGCTGACCGACGTCGGAGAGCACGTACGCTCCTACGGATTCCCGCCCGGCCATCCGGCGATGACGAGCTTCCTCGGCGTTCCGATCCTGATCCGCGGGGAAGCGTGGGGGAACCTCTATCTCACCGACAAGCGCGCCGGCCCGTTCGACGACGCGGACGAGGACTCCGCCGTCGTCCTCGCCGCCTGGGCGGCGATCGCGGTCGAGAACGCCCGCCTGTACCGCCAGATGGACCAGCGCCGGGGCGAGCTCGAGCGCTCGGTCGCCGCGCTCGAGGCCACCTCCGAGATCGCCCGGGCAGTCGGGGGTGAGACCCGGCTCGATCGCGTCCTGGAGCTGATCGTGAAGCGTTCGCGGGCACTGGTAGAGGCCTCCGGAGTCGCCATCCTGCTGCTCGACGACGACGGCCTTGTCATCGCCGCCACCGCGGGCTCGCTCCCGCGCGAGATCATCGGGCGCCGCGTGCGCCGAGCCGACTCGGTGGCCGGACGCGTCGTCTCCACCGGGCGCACCGAGCGCGTTTCCGACATGGCCCACTCGCTGCGCTTCGCGCTGGGCGAGATCGGCGTCGAGGCCAGCGCGGGGATGTTCGTGCCCCTCAAATTCCGCGGCGTCACGGTGGGGGTGATCGAGGCGTTCGACCGACTCGGGGGACCGGAGTTCAATCTGGAGGACGAGCGACTGATGCGGGCGGCCGCCGCGAGTGCGGCGACCGCCGTGGCCACGGCACAGTCGGTCGAGCAGGAGCGACTTCGCCGGAGCCTGCGCGCCGCCGAGGAGGAACGCAAGCGCTGGGCTCGGGAGCTTCATGACGAGACGCTCCAGGGGCTCGGCGGCCTGCGCGTGCTCCTCTCGTCGGCGCGCCGGTCGTCCAATCCCGACAGCCTGCACTCCGCCGTCGAGACCGCGGTCGATCAGCTAGGTCAGGAGATCGCCAACCTGAGGGCGCTGATCACGGATCTGCGCCCGGCCGCGCTGGACGAGCTCGGACTCGCCGCCGCGCTCGAGGCCCTGTTCGACCGGGTCCGCGCGCTCTACGGTCTCGAGGTCCAGGCCCTCGTCGACCTCGACTGGGAGAAGCGCCGCTCGGACACGCGCCTCGACGCAGACGTCGAGACCGCCGTATACCGAGTGATCCAGGAGTCGATCACGAACGCATCCAAGCACGGGGAGGCGACGAGCGTGACGATCAGCGTCGCCGAGCGCGACCACGAGATCCGCTTCACCGTGCGGGACAACGGCGACGGGTTCGACCCGAGCGTCCCGTCGAGCGGATTCGGTCTCGGAGGTATGCGCGAGCGGATCACGCTCACGGGGGGAACGCTCGAGGTCACGAGCTCGGATGAAGGGACGGTCGTGGCCGCGAGCGTCCCTGCCTCGAGGGCGGTACGGCAGAGTCAGACCGCCTGAAAGGGCGGCTGAAACCCCCAATCCATCACAAGACCGCGCTGTTCCAGCGGTTATTTGTCCAGAACGGGCAAATTTCCTCGAGATTTGGCAACCAATCGCTCAAGTTGCTCAAGTTGCACTAAACGTGTGCCGATGTAACGGTTGCTCGAGGTGAATTGCTCTTTCTGGGAGGAGGAGCGGCGGGGTCGCCACGGGAGAAATCTCAGATTCCTCGTCCTCAGGAGAGACAAGTGTTGGGAACTGTTCGTCGTCTTCTCGGCGTCCTTTCGGCGTCGTGCCTCGTGAGTGCGATCGCCACCGTCGCGATCCCCGTATCGGCCCAGGCCTCGCTCGCAAACCTCGGCCACTGCGACAACTCGTCGCTGTCGCAGCCGTTCGCTCAGTGGGGTGACCCCGCGTACTACAAGCTGGCTCCCGGGGCCGACGCCGAGGGCTCGCTGTCCGGATGGTCGCTCCAGGGCGGAGCCGGACAGGGAAGCGGCAGCGAGTCCTACGGCGTGGCCGGATCGGTCGGCTCCTCATCGCTGAGCCTGCCCGATGGCTCCACGGCGACCTCCCCCCAGACGTGCGTCGACGCCGCCTACCCCGACTTCCGCCTGTTCACCCGCACTGACTCGCCCGGCGCGACCGTGACCGTCTCGGTCGTCTACAGCGGCCCGCTGATGGGCACCGTGACGATCCCGGTTGGCGTCGTCGCCCCGACGAGCGATTGGGAGCCGACCGTGCCGATGCCGACCGGCTCGGCGATTCCCGGGCTGGCCAACGGCGGGACGGCGAACGTGTCGCTGAGTTTCTCCGCCAGTGGCGGGACGGTGCAGGTCGACGACGTGTTCGTCGATCCGTGGGGCCGCGGCGGTTGAGACGCCGCCCCTCGTAGATGGACATCGACTCGTATGAGAGCCCCGACGCGCAGGATCTCCTGCGCGTGGGGCTCAACAGGCTCTCGCGCAGCGATCAGGATCGGCGCGAGCTTCTGGTCAACGCGCTCGGCGCATCGTCGTTCGTCGTCGCGGCAACGCTGATCGCGGTTCTCGCCGACTGGCAGACGCCCCTATCGGCGGTCACGCTGGTTCTCGTGCTCGGGGTCTCCGTGGCCGGCGACGCAGTCAAGCTCCCGGTCGCGCATGGTTGGGCGAGGCCGGCGATGTTCGCGTTCGTCCCTGCGCTGTTCATCCTGCCGACGCCCCTTGTGCCGCTGGTCTCGTGCGCGGCGATCCTGCTCAGCACGATCCCCAAGCTGGCTCGGAGGGAAATCTCACCGAAGCTGTTGCCGGTCTATGTCTCGGATGCGTGGTTCGCGATCGGTCCCGTTCTCGTGATCGTGCTCGCGGATGCTCAGAAGTTCGACTGGTCGAACTGGCCGATCTATCTGGCTGCACTCGTCGCCCAAATGGTGTTCGACATGAGCGCGGGCCTGACGATGTCGTGGTTCGCAGAGGGAATTCCCCCGCGATCGCACCTGTCGCTGCTCGCGTGGACCTATCTGATCGATGCGACGATCGCACCGATCGGGTTGGTGATTGCAGCGTCCGCGGTCCAGCACTCCGGTCTGGTCCTGATCGCTCTCTGCCCGATCCTGACGTTCCAGCTGTTCGCGCGCGAGCGCAAACAGCGGCTGGAGGGAACCCTCGCGCTCAGCACGGCCTACCGGGGCACCGCTTTGCTCCTCGGCGACATCGTCGAGGCCGATCACCACTACACCGGCATGCACAGCCGGGAGGTTGTCGACCTGTCGGTCGGGGTCGCTGAGGCGCTCGGGGTCGATGCCACGCAGCGGCGAAACGTCGAGTTCGCGGCGCTCCTCCACGACGTCGGAAAGATCCGGGTTCCGAAGGAGATCATCAACAAGCCGGGCAAGCTCAACGACGAGGAATGGCGGATCCTGCGCCAGCACACGATCGACGGCGAGAAGATGCTCAAACAGGTCGGTGGCATCCTCTCGGGGGTCGGCCGGCTCGTCCGCTCCTCCCACGAGCGCTACGACGGGCTCGGGTACCCGGACGGGCTCGTGGGGGAGGAGATCCCGATCGAGTCACGGATCGTCTCGGCCTGCGACGCGTTCAGCGCGATGACTACCGACCGCCCCTACCGGCCCGCACTGGCGCTCGAGGCGGCGGTGAAGGAGCTACACCGCTGCGCGGGCACCCAGTTTGACCCGGTGGTCGTCAAGCCACTGATCGCGCTGGTTGGCAGGCGGGTCGCGCCGGCGCGCGACTTCAGCGCCGTCTCCTGAGCGGGAGCTCGGTCCGGAGGCCCGGCGACCGTCGTCGGCACGGGTTGCACCGTCGCGCAGGAGCACTAGCATCGCCACATGACTGCGGTTGCGAGAATCGTGCTGGCCGGTGGGGGACCGGCCGCGATCGAGGCCGTCCTGGCGCTGCGGGACCTGCTTGGGGACACCGTCGAACTCGCGCTCGTGGCACCGGACCGTGACCTGGTCGTCCGCCCCTACGAGGTGCTCTCCCCGTTCGAGGAGGGACGCGAGCGCCGGTACCCGCTGGCCTCGATCGCCGCGGACCTGGAGTTCGACCTGGTCCGGGACGGGCTCGCCATGGTCGACCCGGGCAGCCGCGCGGTCACGCTTCGCTCTGGGGCGCGTCGCCCGTACGACAAGCTGATCGTCGCGGTCGGCGCTCGGCAGATGGATGCCGTGACCGGCGCGATTCCGTTCCGCGGCTCAAGGGACGCGACCAGCCTGCGCTCGCTCTTGCTCGATTCTCATGCCGGGCTTCACCGCAGCGTCGCGTTTGTCGTCCCCGGCGGGCGCACGTGGCCGCTGCCCGTCTACGAGCTGGCGTTGCACACCTCGTCCTGGCTATCCGAACGCGGTGCACGGTCCGCCGCGCCGCTCATGCTTGTCAGCCCTGAGCGCACGCCGCTCGCCGAGTTCGGTCCGCGGGCGAGCGACGAGGTGGCGGTACTGCTGCGCGAGCACGGAGTCGAGTTCGTCAGCGGACACGCGGTCCGCCACCAAGAGGGAAGGCTGCTGCTGGCCGGCGGTGGCGATCTCGGCGCTGATCTGGTGGTCGCGATCAGCCGGCTGAGCGGCCCCGCGATTCGAGGCTTGCCCGCCGACGACGAGGGGTTCATACCGGTCGACGAGCGGGGCCGGGTGATCGGCGTGAAGGACGTCTTCGCGGCCGGCGACGCGACCTCGTTCCCGGTCAAGCAGGGCGGTCTGGCGACCCAGCAGGCCGATCTGATCGCGCACACGATCGCCTCCGAGCTGCGAAGCGGATTCGAGCCCGAGCAGTTCGCGCCCGTGCTGCGAGCGGTGCTGTTCGCGGGCCGCGAGCGGCGTTATATGCTCGCCGAGCTGGGCGATGGACTCGATCAGAGCTCGCGGATCTCGGTCGAGCCGCTGTGGACCGAGCCGAGCAAGCTCGTCGGCCGCTACCTGGCGCCTTACCTCGATCAGGCAGGCGCACGATCGGGCGTCGGGTAGGGAACCGGAATTGACGCGAGCATCGTCCGCGGTGGCCCGTCGGCCGCGGTGAGCAGGCCACCGACCATCCTCGTGCGCGCGTCTATCCGCGCGAATAGCTCGTCGGCCTGGGGGTGCATGCTCGTCCCGTTGTCGTGGGAGGTCTCGATCAGCAACCGTCCGGCGGCCTGATCGAGTATTACCCTCACGGTGACCGGTCCCCGGACGATAGCGAGGATGTCGTCGACCAGCCGGTACGCGGTGGTCTCGATTCTCGGGTCAAGACGGCTCTCGAGCCCGCGCGTGTCGAGCGTCACCTGATCGCCGGCGCGCCGGGCGAGACTCTGCAGCGCCGGCTCGAGTCCGAGCTGGTCGAGGGCCGGCGGCCGCAGCGTGACTGCGAGCTCGCGCACCGTTCGCAGGGTGTCGGCCAGGTGTGTCCGCAGCAGCTCCACCTGACCGCGAGTCGGCTGCGAGCCGAGGTCACGCTCGACGGCACCCATGCCCAGCTGGATCGCCAACAGCGCCTGAGCGGCCTGCTCGTGCAGTTCGTGGGCGATCTCGGCCTTTTCGCTCTCCTGGCTGTTGAGCACGAGGGCGAGGCGGTGATGCTGTTCGGCGAGCTGGCCCTGCGCGTCACGCAGCTCGGACTCGAGCGCTGCACGCGCGCGCTCGAGTCCCTTCAGGCGCTCGCTCTCGGCGGCGGCGGTGACCTGGAGCGAGAGAAGCTCCAGGGCCAAGCGTTCGTCGGCGGTGAACGTTTCCCGGCCGGAGGGCGGCGCGACCTCGAGCAGCCCGACCCGGGTCACGCCGGCGCCGAGCTCGAGCGACAGCATGTCGCCCCCGAGCACGCCCTGCTCGGCCGTCCCGGCGCCGTCGATCGTCGCGCGGGCGCCCCTCGCCGATACGAGCTCGACGGTTCGGCGCGCGACGAGCTGCGGGAGCTCGAGCTTGTCGGGTCGTCCGGCCAGCGTCAGTCCGGTCTCGAGCAGTTGCTCCTGGCGCCGGCGAGCGTCACGCATGCGGTCGGCGAAACGGCCGGCGATCGCGGACACGGCGATCAGGGCGCAGGCCGCGACGGCCACGTCGGAGGCACCCAACGCCGTGTCGCGGGTCGCAGCGGTCACCGCGAGCAGGCCGGCGGCGGCGACCGCGCCTGCGATTCCGCCCCGCATTCCCAGCTCGAGGGCGCCGAGCACGATCGGCACTGTGTACAGGAAGCCCGCGGTGTCGGCGGTGCGCGGCGTGAACATCGACACGGCGAAGATCGAGATCAGCAGCAACGCGGCGGCGCCGAGCACAATCTGACGGCGCTCCAGGACACTTCGGACGGGCAACGAGCGCGCGGGGTCCTTCATCGGTCACGGAATCGTAGGTTCGCGGCGTCCGCTCGCCATCCGCCCACTCACGGATGCGTGTGCGTATTAGTCCGCAATCCGTAGTGGCTACGGATACGCCCGAGTAGCGGGGCACGATTCTCGCGCGATCCGCAGCCCATACGGTGCTATCCGTGGCTTCACGGCTTCAGCGCAATGCAGGCGCGCCCCACCGCACGGTCGTTGTCGGTGGCGGCGTGGCCGGCCTCGAGGGGCTAATCGCCCTGCGCACATTCGCGGGCGAGCGCGTCGAGCTCGAGCTGATCTCGCCCAAGCGCCATTTCGCCTACCGGCCGATGACCGTGGCCGCCGCGTTCGGACCACGACCGGTCGACACGCTGGATATCGAGCGCGTCGCGCGCACGGTCGGGGCCACGTGCACGATCGACTCCGTAAAGGAGGTCGACCCGGCCGAGAACCTGATCACGCTGGCGAGCGGCGGGCAACGTCCGTACGACTTCCTACTCGCGGCGCCGGGAGCGTCGACCCAAGAGGCGATCCCCGGTGCGATCACGTTCGGGGCTCCAGGGGGCACGGCGCGATTCCGCAAGGTGCTGGCGGCGGCCGAGCGCGGCCAGCTCGCCCATCTCGTGTTCGCGATCCCCATCGAGTCCGGCTGGCCGCTGGCTCTCTACGAGCTCGCGATGATCACGGCCCAACGGCTCCGCCGGGCCGGGGTGGGCTCTGCGATCACCCTGCTGACGCACGAGCCGGCACCGCTCTCGGTGTTCGGCGGGCGCGCCAGCGGTGCCGTGCTGGAAGATCTCGAGGAGCTCGGGGTCCATTTCATCGCCGGCCTCTATCCCGAAGAGCTCGCCTGGGGCGAGCTGCGTGCGCGGCCGGGCCAGATCCGGATCCAGGCGGACGCCGTGATCACGCTGCCGCGGCTCCTCGGCCCCAGGACTCCGGGTCTGCCGAGCGATGAGCGCGGCTTCATTCCCGTCGACTCCTCCGGCCTGGTCCGGGGGATGAGCGACATCTACGCCGCAGGCGACGCGACCACGTTCCCGGTCAAGCACGGGGCAGTGGCGGCGCAGCAGGCGGACGCCGCGGCGATGGCGATCGCCGCCCGCGTGGGCGCGGCGATCGCCCCGACGCCCTTCCGAGCTGTCCTGCGTGGCGTTCTGCTCACCGCGGGTGCACCGCGCTATCTCGAATCGGCGATCGTCGGCGGAGTCGGCGAGCAGGGCGTTTCGAGCGAGTCACCGCTGTGGTGGCCACCGGCCAAGATTGCCGCCCGCTACCTGGCGCCGTACCTCAGCGGCCAGGTGACGGGAGAACCCACTCCACCGCGAGGCGTCCCGGTAGAGCTCGATTACGAGGAGGCGCTAAGCGCATGAACACTCTCCAGATGTCAGATTCCAGCCATGCCGGCTCCGGGCCAGGCGATGCAGCGACCACGGAGCGCCCGGCGATGTCGAGCGCCATCGACGACGATGCCACGAGCACGGTTCCGATCACGATCGTGATCGCGGACGATCACAAGGTCGTACGCGCCGGACTACGGCTGCTGCTCGAGGCCGAGGAGGGATTCGAGGTGATCGGCGAGGCGGATGACGTCGCTGAGACCGAGCGTCGCGTGGCGGCATTCCGGCCCCGGGTTCTGATCCTCGATCTGAACATGCCCGGCGGCTCGAGCCTGCCGGCGATCCCGACGCTGCGGGCGTCGGCGCCGGAGACGCAGATCGTCGTGCTCACCATGCAGAACGACCCCGCGTTCGCGCGCGAGGCGCTACGTGCCGGCGCGATCGGCTACGTGCTCAAGGAGGCCGCCGACACCGAGCTGGTGCAGGCGGTCCGGCTGGCCGCCGATGGGCGCACCTATCTGAACCCCGAGCTCGGCGCGCGTCTGGCCGCCGAGCCGCCGACGCCGTCGGGCCCGCCCGACGATCTCAGCGCGCGCGAGGTGGAGGTCCTCAAGCTGATCGCCCTTGGCCACACCAACGGCGAGATCGCGCAGACGCTGTTTCTGAGTGTCCGCACGGTGGAGTCGCACCGGGCGCACATTCAGCAGAAGACGCGGCGCACGACGCGGGCCGACCTCGTCGCCTACGCGCGCGAGAACAACCTGCTCTAGCAGCTGGGCGTCAGGGAGATCCCGCGCCGAGGGTGCGCGGGATCTCGTAGCGCCGGGCCGGAAGCGAGGCCGACGCCGGGACCGGCGTCGCGTTCGCCGCGGCGCGCGCCGCGAGCCGCCCCAAGTGTCGGGTGACCCAGTTGACCTGGACCGGCGTGTAACGCAGGAGCGCCTGCCACGTAGAGGGCCCGATCAGCCCGATCGCAGGAAGCGAGTGTGCGCGCTGGAAGCTCTCGACGGCGAACTTCGTCTTCGCCCCGTAGGAGCCGTCGATCGCCACCTTGTCGCCGGCCGCGACCAGGTGCTCCTGGGCCCAGACGACGAGGTCGCCCTGGGCGCCGCTCCCGAGGCTCGCGTACGTGGTGTCGGGCCGGAACCCGGAGAGCGAACCGACCGCCTGTGAGATCGCATGCCAGCCGAGTCCTCCGAGGCCCTGCCACATCCACCAGCTCACCCCGCCGGCGCCGTAGGCGCGCGAGACCTGGCGGAAGAGGCGGATCTCCTTCGGTGGCGGCGGGGCCGCGGGCGGATCGACCACGGCCTCGCCGAGGGGGAAGATCGAGCGGCCGTAGATCCGGTTGAACTCGTAGGTGTGCGCGTAGACGCCGCTCACGCTAACGCCGATGTCGCGCCAGTACATCTGCGGCGCGTTGTACTGGGCCGCGCCCGGGCCGAGGAACACCGAGTAGGGGAACGCCGGGTGGTAGTCGACGTACGGGAAGCCGGCGAGCGCGAGTGGATAATTCGAGCCGGCCAGCGACCGCAGCTCCTTGATGTAGCTCTGAGCCTGTCGGTACTTGCCCTCGTACTGCCCCTCGGCATCGATCATCAGGCAGTCGGCGCCGTTCTTGATCGCCGCATAGGCCGTCTTCGCCTCGCCGACCGGGTTGTTGCCGTAGACGAACTGCCAGCCGCATACCTTGAAGCCGCTGCGGTGCAGCGTCGAGATCACGCTCCGGCTGAACTGCGACCAGTAGCCGGTGCCGTCCCCGCTCTTGATCATCAGCGTGCTGACGCCGTTCCGGCGCGCCCGGGCGATGATCGAGGACACGTTGCCGCCGTTCGACTGCGACACGTACCAGATCCACATCCCGCGCCCGTTCAGCGGGTTGGCCTGGGCGCCGTTGGCGGCGGAGTGGTGGTGATGATGGTGGTGGCGGCGCTTGTGCGGCCGGCCACCGAGGCCCGCGCCACCGCTCGAGGCGAGCGCGGACGCCGACAGGCACAGCAGCACCACGGCTGCTCCAAGCAAATGACGGCGCGCTCGACGTTGCCCCAGAACCCTCCATCCGCACGCCAGGCGGTCCAGCAACATACGGCTGCTCACCGTAGCGAAGAACCCGGCGATCGCACGAATGTTTCGGTGCGCTTGGCGGTTGTGCGGGGCGGCGGCCTTCGTGTACTTGGCGGCGGGCGGCGGGCATACCTCGAAAACTCGGAGCCCCGGGGGCGGGCATGCACGGTTAAGTCTGCTCAGCAGACCCGAGCCGCCACCCCCGCCCCGCCAGACCCGAGTTTTCGAGGTAGTGCGGTGCTCGGAGGGTCGTGGCGCGACCGGAGCGGGAGAAACGCAACAAATTCGGGTCCGCGATCGTGTGCGCGGCTCGAGAGTCACGCTGACGGGGACTTTCCAGCCTCGGTCAGGCTGGGCGGCGCGGATTTGTGCCAAAAGTCCGGGTCGCCACACCCCAACGGCCGCCTCTCGGCCACACGACTGTGCACCAGCCGACCACCCAATTGAGCCCCGAGCGGCCCGCCCGCCGAAGCCCCCCGACCCGCGCCAGCGGCCGCCCGGACGAAATCTGTACGCCGCCGTGCCGAATCTGCACGTCTTCTGTACATCCGCTCGCGAACATCGAAGACAGTCGCAGTTCGATTCCAACGGAGTGAGCCGATGATCGTCCGACAGCCTCTCTCTCGGCCGTACGCGGGTCCGACGCCCGGTGCCGTGGCGTTCGATGTTGGTCAGGCACAGCGCGCCCTGCGCCTCCGCGTTCGGATCCGCCGGCGCACGCTCGATCGTCAGATCGCCTCCGGCCTTCAACCCGATTCCGATGCCGCGCTGGCTCTTCGGGCGCTCCAGCTGACGAGCCCGCACGAGCGACGTTGCGTGGCCGCAGCTCTGGCGAGCCTCCTGGAGGCGGCCGATGAGCGTCATGCGGACCCAGCATCACGGTTGATGTTGAATCACGCCGAGGTGCTTGCGGCCCGGCACGAGATCATCGCTCTCGTCGCCGCGCTGCGCAGCGAGCGCGTGCTCGCAGTTCGTGGCATCGCACTTGCTCGACGGCTCACCGAGGCCGGCGACAGCCCGATGTTGCACGCCGAGCCTGGGCGCTCGGTTCAGCAGGCGTTATCGGAAGCGATTTCAGCGCTCTAACTCGAGATCGCGGCCGGGGGCGGCGCAGTGCCCGTGCCGCCGAGCCGGTACGATCCCCGCCTGGCGAGCAGGGAAGTCTGGTCGGCGGGTGAAGGCGCTGCTCGCAACGTCCCGACCCTGGCTCAGCTTCCGTGATCTCGCTCTTCCCATACCGCTCTGAGTGGCGTCGCGAGGCGCTGCGGACCAACCTGTGGCTAGTGCCGACGGTTGAGGTGGTTGTGGCGGTCGCGCTCTACTTCGGCACACACGCCGTGGACAAGGCGGTGCTTGATGGCAGCGTAACTCTCCCCGCCTGGATGAACTTCGGCACCGCCGACGCGGCGCGCCAGATCCTGACGACGCTCGCGGCTGCGGTGATCACCGTGGTCGGCGTCGTGTTCTCGATCACGATCGTGACGCTGACTCTCGCCTCGACGCAATTCGGCCCGCGGATGCTTCGCAACTTCATTCGCGACCGGGGCACTCAGTTCACGCTGGGCACGTTCGTCGCCACGTTCGTTTACGCGACGCTTGTGTTGGTCTCGATCGGGCCGGCGAGCGATGGCAGGAACTTCGTCCCTCACCTCTCGATCACGGTTGCCGTGGCCCTCGTTGCGGTCTCGATGGCCGTGCTCATCTACTTCATCCACCACATCGCGGCCTCGATTCAGCTCCCGCGGGTGATCGCGAGCATCGCCAACGACCTGTCACACGCGATCGACGCCGAGTCGAGCGACGACGGTGTCTCGCTGGCGGCCGGTCCCTCGGTGCCCGAGCTTCTCCAGCGCATGAATGATGGTGGCGGACCGGTCCTCGCCCCCGAGAGCGGCTACCTGCAGTTCATCCAGCACGAGACGATGATCGGGTTGGCGGCAAAGAAGGGGGCGGTGATCCAGCTGCATCACCGACCGGGGCATTTCGTCGTGCAGGGCCATGCGCTTGCGACGGTCTGGCCGCCGGGGGCGGCGGAGGCGGTGAGCCGAGCGCTCCGGGCGGCACACATCATGGGCTCGAACCGGACGCTGGCGCAGGACCTCGCCTTCGCGGTCGATCAGCTGGTTGAGATCGCGATCCGGGCGCTCTCGCCGGCCGTCAACGACACATTCACGGCGCTGACGTGCATCGACTGGCTCGGAGACAGCCTGTGCAAGGTCACGACCCGGTGGCGTCCGGTGCGCGTCCATCGCGACAGCCACGGGTACGTGCGCGTGATCACCGCAGACGTCAGTTACACCCGGCTCGTCGAGCGGGCGTTCGAGAAGATCCGCCAAGCCGGTCGAGCGATGCCGGCAGTCCTCATACGCCAGCTCGACGCGCTGGCGAAGGTCGTCCAGCACGCAACGACGGAGGAACGTCGCCGACTCATCCTCGAACAGGCGGATCTGATCCTCGAGGCGAGCGAGCAGTCGGTCCCACAGGCTTCCGATCGCGCCGACGTCCGGCGGGCATACGACGTGGTCGTGGCTGGAGCGCCAATGGCGGGGGGTCCCGGGGCCGCGGCGCGGCCCGCGTAGGCCCGCTCGCCCGTGGTGGGAGCGGTGGACACCGGCTGACGGCGGTCGTCCAGCCCGCGACCTACTTGATGATTTGGCACGACTGCGCTGCCGCCTGACCGCCATTCGCCGTGCACCAGGTCTTCTTCGCATCGAGGCGAGAGGCGGGCATTCGCGTCGGCGCGTCGTCGTGACTGCACATGCCCGTCTCTAAGTGAGAGCAGATGTCCGACACGGTCGGTGTCGACCTCGGATGAGCGTCGCGCGTGTCGGAAATGGCCCTCCACGAAGCGGTGGGTCGGCAAAAACCCCCGCGCTCGCATCTAGTGCGCGATAAGAACCTCTAGGGCGACGAGCCCCAGGCCGATCGCGAGGTTGAGACTCACCGTGATGAAGGTCGCGCCGCGACTCAGGTGCTCTAGCCGCGCGTACCGGATGCCCTGAGCCGTGAGCGCAACCACCCCGAGCCAGAGCGCTAGCTTGACTGCCGTTCGTTCCGCGAGGACCTCCGCGGCGCCGAGCCCGACCGCGGCCAATGGAGGAATCGCTGCGGTCACAATTGAGTACTCGTGACGGGCGATCGACGAAACCTCGGCGACCGTGATGCGACGTCCGAGCTGGAGGCTCTCCGCGAGCCCATGCGAGTAGACGTGCGCGAGCCAGAGAACGACAACGCTCACCGCGCCAACGGCAACCAGCCGCCACAGTTGGTGCTCGAATGGCTTCGCCCCGGCCGCGAGGACTGACATGACGATGATCGTTCCGTAGACGGTCCCGGAGATCCTCCGCCGGTCTCCCAAAATCAACCTCTTCAATTGCTCGTTCATGCGCACTCGGTATCTTCGCTCAGCGCTGGCGACCGGCGATCGCGGAGCCGCCACCCATGCGTTTGCAGGGAGCATCTGGCGACGCGCGAATCGTGCCGATCGGCGACCTCCCGGGCGCCTGCAACGAAGTGCCGGATGAAAGCGACGGAGTGGCCGGCCACCGAGCGGGCATAAGCGTCGCAGCTCCTCACCCACCAGCTCGAGCTGGCTGCTGCCGGCTGCTCTGCTCGCATGACGGTGGTGGCTCGGCGCGGCGGGTTCGGCGTGTTTCCAGGCTTCCGCCCGCGCAGCCGCCGCTCGGCGACGACGGCGTCGTCGTCAGCTCACCGAGTACGTCCGTTGGGACCGAGACTCCAAAGCTCGATCCAGCTCAGTCTTTCTGGTCGCGTCGTTGACGTTCGTCAGCCAGCTGGGCTTCGATCGCGCGATTGACGTTACCGTGGATGTGATCCTCGCCGATCAGGTCGACGATTCCGTCGGCTTGGATGACCTTGAGGACGTTCGGTTTCACCCGGGCTAGGCGTAGCGCGACGCCGTCGACGTGCATGAGCTGCTTGATGTCGGTCAGCTTCCCTGCACCCTGGGAGTCGATGAAGTCAACACCCTCGAGATCGAGCACGAGCGCACGAGGTCGGGTGCTGTCCTCTGCGAGTTCGCGGATGCGATCTTCGAGCGCTTCGGCGGTGGCGAAGAAGAGACCGCCATCGAGGCGCAGAACCGCGATCCCTGGGAAGGTCTCGTCGTCCGGGTTCTCATCGAGATCGCGGAACACCTGCGTGCCGGGTTCGCGGCCCAGCAGTGGCATCGGCGGCCTGGTCGCGACGTAGACGAGCCAGCCGAGCGAGAGCACGACCCCGATCACGACGCCGGCGAGGACTCCGGCCGAGAGCACGCCGATGATCGCCGCCACCGCGATCCAGAAGTCAAATCGAGTGACTCGGTAAAGGCGGCGCAGCTCGGGAAGATCGATCATTCCGAACACGACGGCGTCGATGATCACGGCTCCCAGGACGGCCTTCGGGAGGTGCGAGAACAGCGGGGCCAGGACGATCAACGTTGCGAGGACGAGCGCGCCGGTCGTGAGCGAGGCGACCGGCGTCTTCGCTCCTGCCGACTCGTTTAGAGAGCTCGCCGAGAGGCTGGTCGAGACCGGCATTCCCTGGAATACACCAGCGCCCATGTTCGCCATCCCCTGGGCCACCGACTCCTGGTTTACATCAGTGCGGTATCGATGCCGCGCGGCGAACGCCCGGGCATCGCCGGCAGTCTGGGAGAACCCGATCAGCAGCAACGCAACCGCCGCGATCCCGATCGTCGCGTAGTGCTGCTTGACGAGTGTGAGATTGGGCAGCTCGGGGGCCGGGAGCCCGCGTGGCACGTGTCCGACGAGCGCGACGCCGTGCGCACCGAGGTCGAACAACGACGACGCGAGCAGCCCCGCGACCACCAAGACGAGCGCACCTGGGACTGTTGGCGCCAGAAAACGCAGGCCGAAGATCAGACCGAGCGAGATGACGGCGACGAGGACGGTAGTCCACTGCACGTCACCCAGCGACGAGAGCCACGTCGCGAGCTCCCGCCAGGCGCTATCACCCTCCGAGGAGGTGCCGGTGAGCTTCGGCAGCTCCCCGATGACCACGTCGACGGCCGCCCCGGCCAGGAATCCCGTGATCACCGCCTTCGACAGGAACTGGGCGATCCACCCCATTCGGAAGAGCGCGAGCAGAAGGAACAGCGCTCCGGTTGCGAGCGTGATCGCGGCGACCAGCTGCGCCGCCTGCTGTCCGCCGAGGCCGGTCACGATCACCGCGCCGCCGGCGACGGCCGCGAGCGACGAGCTCGGTCCCGTGGAGATGTGCCGGGACGTGCAGAAGAGCGCGTAGATGATCGCGCCCGCGGCCGCGGCATACAGCCCGTTCTGTAGCGGTACGCCGGCAATGCCGGCGTACCCGAGGTTCTTCGGCACCACCAGCGCGGTGACCGCGACGCCCGCCGTCAGATCCCCGCGAAGCCATTGACGCTTGTAGCGCGGCAGCCACGCGGCAGCCGGGACGAAGCGCGCTAGCCCCCGGTCCTTCCGCTCATGAGTCGCCATAGGCACGACGTGACGATCTAGGCGTCCGTCCGCATCGGCGACAATATTGCCCGAGTCCTGCGAGTTCTTTCGTCTGATCAGGGTGATGACGTTGTCGTGCGTCGGATCATGCTCAGGTGGGTGAGCACGTAGATCGAGCGTTCGGAGCACGAGATGGATAAGCGTCAGAAGCGTCTTGCGGAGTTCATCGAGCCCTTCCGGGTGAGGCCGGGTTCGAAGGTTGTGCTCAGCAAGGACTTCGATCCGAGGTTCAAGGGGGGTGTGAAGAAGAAGAAGGAGGGCGTCGCGCTGCTGAAAGGGGGGGTGAGCCTGCTGGCCGAATATCAGGCGCGGTTGGCCGCCCAGGACACGTGGGGGGTGTTGGTCGTCTTACAGGCGATGGATACGGCCGGCAAGGACGGGACGATTCGTCACGTGATGAGTGGCGTGAACCCGCAGGGCGTGTCGGTCCACGGTTTCAAGGTGCCATCGGCGGAGGAGCTCGACCACGACTTTCTGTGGCGCTATGCGCAGCGCCTGCCGGAGCGCGGCGAGATCGGAATCTTCAACCGCTCGCACTACGAGGAGGTCCTGGTTGTCCGCGTGCATCCAGAGAACCTCGACCGTCAGAGGCTCCCCAGGGCGGCAAAGAAGGGCGACGTGTGGAAGCGGCGCTATCGCGAGATCAACGACTGGGAGCGCTACCTGACCGACAACGGCTTCCGGATCGTGAAGCTGTTTCTGAACATCTCAAAGGAGGAGCAGCGGGCGCGGTTGCTTCGGCGGATCGACCTACCCGACCACAACTGGAAATTCTCCTCGGCGGATGTCGCCGAGCGAGAACGTTGGGACGACTATCAGGATGCGTTCTCCGAGGTGTTGTCGCACACGAGCACTGATTGGGCGCCGTGGTACGTGATCCCGGGGGATCGCAAGTGGTTCGGGCGGCTCGGCGCAGGGGCCGTCCTGGCGCACACGCTCATGGAGATCGATCCTCGCTTCCCACCCGTCAGCAAGCGACAGCGCGAGACGCTGACGGAGGTCAAGGCTGCGCTCGAGGCGCAGGCGCCGAGGGGCGCAGCGCCTGACCCGTTCGAACAGGAGCAGCGAGGCGGGAACGGTGTCAAGGCGGAGCGCCGCGACGCCGGGCCGGCGTCGCAGGCGGAAGCCGAGCAGGTTGGCAAGCCAGCGGCTGAACCGCGGCGGTGAGGATTGGGGACGGCGACCCCCCCAGCAGTTGCCCGGTCCGACGGCGCGGATGCGTGGTATGGCGTCTCCGCGGAGGACGTCCCGGCACGATTCGGAGTCGATCCGGCGGTAGGACTCTCGTCACAGCGAGCAGCCGACCTGCTCGAGCGTCACGGCCCCAACGCGCTGCCGGTCGAGATGCAGGTCCCGGGTTGGCGGCGATTCGTCGCGCAGTATCAGAGCTATATGCAGATGATCCTGCTGGGCGCAGCGATCGTGTCGCTGGCGATCAAGGAGTGGAGCACTGGGGTGCTCCTGATCTTGATCACCGTGATCAACGCTGTGGTGAGTTTGCGTCAGGAGGGCAAGGCCGAGAGCGCCATGAACGCGCTGAAGGCGATGGTCAAGGCGACCGCGCGTGTCCGGCGCGATGGATCCGAGGCGCAGATCGCCGCTGAGGAGGTGGTCGTCGGTGATGTCGTTCTGTTGGCCGCTGGGGACGAGGTGCCGGCGGACGGGCGGATCATTGAGGCGAGCTCGTTGCAGATCGACGAGTCGGCGCTGACCGGTGAGAGCGTGCCGGCGTCCAAGGGCGTCGCGACGCCGAAGGGGACGGATCTCGCCCCGGGTGATCAGACGGACATGGCGTTCATGCACACGCCGGTGACGCACGGCAGCGGTTTGATGGTCGTGACCGCGACCGGGAGCGAAACAGAAGTGGGGAAGATCGCCGGGATGCTGGCCGGGACGGCACGGGAGCAGACGCCGCTGACCAAGCAGCTGAACACGCTGACGCTGTGGATCGCCGCTGCTGCGGGGCTGACGATGATCGTGATGTTCGTGCTCGGCGCGCAGCGCGACGTGTCGTCGACGGTTGTGTTCACCAGCGCGGTTGCGCTCGCGATCGCGGCGATCCCGGAGGCGATGCCGACGGTGCTGCAGGTGATCCTGTCGCTGGGCGCCAAAGACCTGGCCGAGCATGGCGCGGTGTTGAAGGACCTGTCTTCGGTCGAGACGCTGGGTTCGACCTCGGCGATCAACTCGGATAAGACCGGGACGCTGACGATGAACCAGATGACCGCAATCGAGGTGGTCGACCCGACCGACCGCTATACGATCTCAGGCTCGGGCTATGAGCTTGACGGGAAGGTCCACCATGCCGCCGGCTCCTCCCACACGATCGACGATGCGATCCTTCCATACGTCGTCGCGAGCGACGCTCAGCTCGTCGACGGCAAGGTTGTGGGGGACCCGACCGAGGGCGCGCTGCTGGTGCTCGCCCACAAGGCCGGGCTTGACATTGACGCCACCCGCGAGCGATACCCGCGAGTGGCGACGCTGCCGTTCGATCCGACCTACAAGCTGATGGCCGCATTCATCGAGACCTCGGATGCGTCGGGCGAGAACGTGATGCGCTGCTACGTGAAGGGTGCCGCGCCAGCGGTGATGAGTCACGCCGCCAGCGCGCTGTCGGCAGGTCAGAGCATTCCGTGGGACGAAGATCTGCGCACACGAGCGCAAGCGAATGTCCGCAGGATGGAGGAGGACGGATTGCGGGTGATGGCCAGCGGCTTCCGTGATCTCGATCCGGCCTCGTTCGATCCTGAGGGCGACCTGCTTGGCTACGTCGAACGGCTTGAGATCACGAGCCTCGTCGGGATGGTCGACCCGCCGCGCGCTGAGTCGAAGCAGTCTGTGCACGACGCCCAGAAGGCCCACATCCGCGTTCGGATGGTCACCGGCGACGACGTGATCACGGGCGCCGCGATCGCGAAGCAGCTGGGGATTGAGGGAGAAGCGATCCTCGGCGCCGAGTTCGCCGCGCTCGACGAGTCGGAGCGGCTCTCGCGGATCGACCGGATCGGCGTCGTCGGGCGGGTCGCGCCGGAGCACAAGGTCCTGCTGGTGGAGACCCTCAAGCAGAAGGGCGACGTGGTCGCGATGACCGGCGACGGCGTCAACGACGCGCCGTCGATCAAGGCCGCGCACATCGGGATCGCGATGGGCAGCGGCACCGAGGTCGCCAAGAACGCCGGGCGGATGATCCTCACCGACGATGACTTCGCGACGATCGTGCACGCGGTCGGGGAGGGCCGCAAGCTCTACGACAACCTGAACAAGTACGTCCGGTTCGTGCTGATCTCGCTGGTCGCATTCGTGCTCACGTTCCTCGGGGCGACGGTGCTGAACATCGCGGCCGGCCAGCCGTTCACTCCGCCGCAGGTGCTGTGGATCCACTTCTTCATCAGCGCGCCGTTCGGCGTCGCGCTCGGCCTGGACCAGGCGACGCCCGGCCTGATGCGCCTTCGCCCGCGCCCCAGCAGCGAGTCGATCATGACCAGCGGAGTGAAACTGACCTCCGGACTGGTAGGCCTGTACATGGCGATCTGCCTCGACGCGCTGATCTACTTCGGCAAGCAGCACTACGGAAGCACCGCCGTTGGGTCATCGATCGGTTTGACGGCGTTCGCACTGATGCTCGTAGTCGCTGCCTACGAGAGCCGGAGCATCCTGCTCTCGACGCTGGCCAGCGAGACTTTCGACAACGCGCGGATGAACTGGATTGCGCTGGCTGAGATCGCGCTCGCGGTGATGGTCACCCAGATGGATCTGTTCAACAGGCTGCTCGACACGACGCCACTGACGGCCGGCCAGTTCCTGCTCGCGCTGTCGGCGGCCGTGCTGCTGTTCGTGCTCTGGGAGCTCGGCAAGCTGATCGCCCGCCGCCAGATATCAAGCGGGGAATCGGCCAGCTCCGGGACCTCGAGCGTTTCGCCCGGACACCGCGCCGGCTCTTGACCTCGGCCAAGGCCTGCTGATGGGGTGGCGGTGGCTTCCTGGGGTGCGAGCGGTCGCGGGCTATGAGACGTCGTGGTTACGCCGCGACCTGGTCGCGGGACTGGTGCTGAGCACGCTGCTGGTGCCGCAGGGGATGGCCTACGCCGAACTCGCGGGCCTGCCGGCGATTACGGGCCTCTACACGACGATCCTGTGCTTGGTCGGCTATGCGGTGTTCGGGCCCTCGCGGATTCTGGTCCTCGGCCCGGACTCGTCGTTGGGGCCGATGATCGCAGCCACGATCCTCCCGATCCTCGGCTCGAACGGGAGCCCGGAGCGCGCGATCGCGTTGGCGTCGATGCTGGCGCTGATCGTCGGGGCGATCATGATCGCCGCCGGGGCCCTGAAACTTGGGTTCGTCGCCGACCTGCTCTCCAAACCCACGCAGATCGGCTACATGAACGGCCTCGCGTTGACGATCCTGATCGGACAGCTACCGAAGCTGTTCGGGTTCTCCACTGATGCGAACGGACTGATCAACGAGGCCAAAGCATTTGTGCATGGGCTCGCCCATGGCGAGGCCGTCGGCGCCGCCGTCGCGATCGGTCTGTTCAGCCTCGTCTTGATCCTGGCGCTCGGGCGGTGGCTCCCCCGAATTCCCGGCGTGCTCGTGGCCGTCGTCGCCGCGATCACAGCATCGGCGGCGTTCGATCTGGCCAGCCACGGCGTCTCGCTCGTCGGGACGCTCCCAAAGGGCTTTCCGCCACTGACCGCGCCGAGCCCGATATCCGATCTTCCGCTGCTGGTCGCCGGGGCCCTGGGAATTGCGCTCGTGGCGCTGACCGACACTATCTCCACGGCCTCGTCGTTCGCGGCACGTACCGGACAGGAGCTCGACGGCAACGGGGAGATGATCGGGATCGGCGCCGCCAACGTCGCCGCCGGGTTCTTCCAGGGATTCCCGGTCAGCACGAGCGGGTCGCGCACCGCCGTCGCCGAGCAAACCGGCGCCAAGACCCAACTCACCGGAATCGTCGGAGCGGCCGCGATCGTGCTGATGCTCGTGCTCGTCCCCGGGCTGCTGAAGAACCTCCCGAACCCCACGCTCGCCGCAGTCGTCATCGCCGCGTCGCTGTCGCTGGCCGACCTGCCGGGAACCGTGCGCCTATGGCGCCAGCGCCGCGTCGAGTTCGTGCTTTCGATCACAGCGTTCCTCGGCGTCGCGCTGCTCGGCGTTCTACAGGGCATCGCGGTCGCGGTGGCGCTCTCGATCCTCAACGTCTTCCGGCGAGCATGGTGGCCCTATCAGACCACGCTCGGTCGCGTCCCGGGAATGCCGGGACAGCACGACCGCGAACTCCACCCAGAGGCCGAGCAGCTTCCGGGCCTGGTGATCTTCCGCTTCGACGCGCCACTGTTCTTCGCCAACGCGAGAACATTCCGAGATCAGATCCGCCGGCTCGCCGCCGCCGAGCCGCGGCCGCACTGGATCGTGATCGCCGCCGAGCCGATCACCGATGTCGATACCACCGCGGCCGACATGCTCACCGACCTCGACGAGGAACTCAACGCCGCCGGTACCTTCCTCGTATTCGCCGAGCTCAAGGACCCCGTCCGCGCCAAGCTCGAGCGCTACCAGCTGATCGGGCCGCTCGACCCCGGTCACTTCTTCCCGACGATCGATGCGGCCGTCGACGCCTTCCGCCGCAAGACCGGCGCCGACTGGAGCTCGACCATCGACGCGAGCGCGTAACGGCGTTCGTTTCGCGTAAAACAGGCATCCCCGAGAGGGGGAGGCAACCGCGAACGCAGCGGCCACGGTCGCAGCGAACGGGACAGCCACGGTCACCGGCGGGAACCCGAACGCGTGGGCGTGCCGCGTACGTGGGGACCCGACATGCTAGGAGCCCCGCAGATTCGGGGCTTCTAGAACATCGGCTTGTCGTCGGCGGCCTACTTGATGATTGGTACGACGGCACTGCCGTCCGCTGCGTCTACGCGATTACGCGAGGCGGCAGTTCTGTTCGCTCGCGCCAGGCGCGTTTGCTGCTGTCTGCTGCCACCTGTAGCTGCCACGAAGCTGCCAAACGGGCACGGGTTGGACCTGCTTTCTGGCGAACAGGAGGGCGCTGACGATTGCCGCCAAGAGATCTGCCGCCGGATGAATGCGAGGCCCGGGATCGCTCCAGTCGCACGCGGTAGTGCGTACACGCCGCAGAGCAAAGGCAAGTGCTGCAGTCCAGTGATCGCGACGGCTGGCAGACGTGCGGGCATGCAGCAGGAGACTGGCGAATCGGAGGGCAGCGTCCCCAGATGCGTTGGCGAACGTGACTTGGGAGTGGACTAGTCCGGGCGCTGGGATCGACCCTCGTCCGGGCGCTGGGATCGGCTCTCGTCCGGGTACCCCGCCGGCCTGGAGGCTGCCTGAGCTGTATGTGGCGTTCGTGGCTTCAAAGATAGGTAGTTCTCCCGATGCGCTCTCGGCAGACTGCACGTAGCTTCGCCAGACAATGGCCAACACATCAAGAGCTCACTTTTTGGCGGTAGTGTGCTTCACGCTCTCGCTCGTGGTCTGGGGGCTGCGGCGAGCGTGCGCGTGGGCGGACTCCGCACGGACGATCACGGCGCAACCGCAGATCGCGTTCGTGGACGTGGCGCCGCAGCAAGGGTCATTCACTGCCGCGGCCGATGGAACGCAGACCCCGACGGTGCAGTGGGAGGAGGCTTCGGATAGTCGCGGACCTTGGACGGCGATCCCCGGAGCAACGGATGCGACTCTGACGGTGACCGCGAGCAGCTCGAACTTCGGCGATGCGTTCCGTGCGGTGTTCTCCAACTCGGCGGGAATGGTCGCCTCGCGGCCGGCCAGGCTCGTCTCCCCGATCACTTGGATGCATGATCTGCGTGGCGATATCGGCGATGTCCCGCTGACTGAGCTGACGATTCCCGGCACGCACGACATGGGGACATACGGGATGTTCGACACCAGCGGCATCGCGTACGACAACCTTGCGCAGGGCGGCTTCAGCACCGGCGCGTGCGGGGAGGACCTCACCATCTGCCACGCGTACGCGAGGGCGCAGAGCCTCGGCGCCCATGAGGAGCTGACCCGTGGGATCTGCTACTTCGACCTGCGTGTTTGCGGAAGCTATGCCACAAACGATCTTTGGGATTCCAGCCACAATCTCGTCACTTGTCACCGCGCTGAGGCCGGGCCGCTGGCGGACATCCTCACCGAGACGCGACAGTTCGTCGACCAGCACCCCGGCGAGGTTGTGATTCTCGACGTGAACCATTCCTATGGCCTCGACCCCGACATCGAGGCACAGCAGATCGAGGATGCGTTTGCGGTCCCCCAGGGGTGTGACCCGCAGAGCACCGAGTGCGGATCGCTGCTGATCCCCCCGCAGTACTGCACACCCGGCGACGCTGACAGCGGGACGTGCGCCGACGGCCTCACGCTGAACAAGATCGCCGACCAGCGGCTTGGCAGTGTGATCGTAAACTTCGAGAACGACGGCGCGAACGACAGCTGGACGCCCGGGTGCGCAGTCTCGTCGAACTCGAGCTGCCCGGTCCCGATCCAGCCGAAGCTCGATCTCGCGTTCTACGATCGTCACTCGCTCTTCTGGGGCCGGATCGATGGGGCACCAGCAACCTCGCACGGCGACCGGTGCACGCTCGGGGCGGCGTTCCCAAGTTGTTTTGGCAACGTCGATACCAACGGCGATGCCCAGACACGCGCGATCGAGACGCTCAGTAACCGTGCCAGCTATGTCGATTCGGAGCGGGACGCCGGCTTGGGCCCCCATTTCAAGCGCTTCTTCGTCCAGTTCCTGCAGACGACGCCTGACGCGGGAACGATCGCCAGCGACGAGGGCCAGGGCAGCCTGCGCGGGGAGGCGGTCGGGGGGCCGATCGGCGGCGTGGCGTTCGAGAACGGCTCCAATCCGCTGATCGGCCCAGCGTGTTGGGCTGCGGCGAGACGTCAGGCCTGACTGGAACGTGCTTCGGTCAGCAGCGCCCCGAGAACATCAACATCCTGGCGCTGAACTTCTTCGAAGTCACGGACTACACACATGCCGTGTTCATCTCGCAGGACACCGCAGATGCGTGCACGGGATCCGATCGCAGCAAGTGCCCGCTCACGACCGACCAGCAGACCACGGTGCACTGCGGAGGTTTCGAATGCTGGTACACGGTCCCGATCCACTTCGATCTCGCCCGCGACGCAATCGCTTTCAACGAGTACGCCCGCACCGCGCCAGTCGTCTCGATCTCGCCCCGGATAGGCCCAGCCCCAACCGGCTGGTTCAACGCGGCGACCCTCGGCGGGCAGGGACAGCCGCTCAAGGTCGACGTCACCGCCGAGGATTACAAGTACGTAACGGGGATCACCGCGCTCGACTGCCTCGACGGCACCAATCCGCTCGCGATCGGGTTCACCGGTCCAACGTCGGCCAGCCACATGTCGCTGTTCAGCAACCTTGCCGACGGCATCCATCAGCTCGACTGCCGCGCGACCGACGGCGCCAACCAAGGACTCCGGGGCGCAGGCAACCGCGGTGCCGGACCGGGCTCCACCCCGCTGCCCGCGACGTTCCGCGTCGACACCACGCCGCCCGTGATCACCTGCCCAACCGGAGCATTCCTGCTGGGCCAGCCGATCAACACGCTAGAAGGCACTGTCACGGACGCGACCTCGGGCGTCGCCAGCCCGACGGCCAGTGCCCCGATCTCGACCAGCCAGGTCGGCAGCTTCACGGCCACGCTCACCGCGACCGATGTCGCAGGCAACACCGCGTCCAAGGTGTGCTCCTACACGGTCAGCTACAAGATCAATTACCTGTACGACACCACCAAGCCTGCGCAGAGCGGCAGCACCGTGCCGATCACGGTGCAACTCACCAACTACGCCGGCAACAACATCGGCAGCGCATCTACGACCCTCACAGCCCGTAGCGTCACCGACACTACCACCGGCACCAGCTTCGCCCCGAGCTCGCCCGGAGCAACCAATACCGGAATGGCGTTCGACTTCTCCCCCCAGCACTACCTCTACCTGCTGAAGACCAACGGATACAAGCCGCACTCCTACACGCTGGACTTCACCGCCAGCGGCGATCCAATCACCCACCACGCGCCATTCTTGATCAGATGACACCCCCACCGGGCGGCATCCAGAGCTGCGAGATCCTGCTCATGTCCCACAAGCACATCACTTCCAGGGACCCTCCGACGCTTGCGTGACGCAAACGCGCAACGCCAGATCACGGCCGCCAAGCTCGGCCTGAACAGTATCGCCGCCGCGCGCCGCCGGATCATGGTGACAAGAGCTCGCGGCGGCCATTGCGTACATGCAGTCCCGGCCGTGCTCGCGGCTACACCCAAACTCCCGGACAAGGCACGTGGCTACGCCGAAGCAGGTGCCTCGCCGACAGCACAGCCTTCCCCCTGTTCGCCAGCAGCGCAACCGCCGCCGTCTTCCGTCGCCCAACGCTGTGTCCGATCAGGCCGAAATAGCGCGCTTTCACTAAAGCAGGCCGCGCCGTTCCGGAGTCGCCGACCGACCCAGAGACCGGCGAATGCCGACAGCAGGTCTGCCGGCATCTCACGGCCCAGACGCGCTTTGCGCGGACACCAAGGCCGGGTGTAGGCGACGGCCAGGCGCTGCTGGTACGCCGAGAGGAGTGGCGGCGATAGCGCCGGGTCGAAGCGTTGCGTCTCGATCGCAGCGCAAGTCCTCCCAGTGTCCGGTGGCGCCTTTGCGTTTCGTCCGACACGAGAGCAGCCTTTGTCTTGGCCACTGGCCGATAGCGTGACCGGCTGATGGCTGAGCGGGTCGCGCTTCTCGGCACCGGAATCATGGGCACGCCAATGGCGCGCGGTCTCCTGAACGCCGGCTTCCGTGTCCGCGTGTGGAACCGGACCGCTGAGAAGGCGCGCGTGCTTGCGGCCGAGGGGGGGAGCTGGCCGAGACGCCCGCCGACGCGGTGCGCGAGGCCGCGTTCGTGATCACGATGCTCACCGACACAGCCGCGGTCCTGGCGGTGATGGAGCAGGCGGCGGGGTCGGTGCCGAACGGCGCGTCTGGCTCCAGACGAGCATGGACACCGACGCGGAGCGCGCGGCCCGGCTCGCCGAGGACCACGGGATCACCTTCGTGAACTGTCCCGTGATCGGCACCAGGGAGACGGTCAAGCGGGGCCGGCTCGTCGTGCTCGCCTCCGGATCGGCCGACGCCTCGACCGGGCACAGCCGATCTTCGACGCGATCGCCTCGAAAACCGTCAGGTTCGAGCCCGAGGCCTTCGCCGCCGACGTCGACCAGGCCACGGCGGACGTCATGGCCGCTGCGCAACGGCCGTACGCCGCTGCCGCGTTCGCAGGCACGCCGTCGCGCCCGCCGGCGTGGAAGACGATGCCGTGTTGGTACCTGCGCGGCACGGAGGACAAGGCGATCCCGCCGGCGCTCCAGCGGTTCATGGCCGAGCGCGCGAACGCGACGATCGTGGAGGTGCCGGCCTCGCACGTTTCGTTCGTGTCGCAGCCCGACGCCGCGACCCAGCTCATCCTTCAGGCCGTCAACGCGACCATGCCCGCGGCGAGTCGCACCTAGCAGTCCCACACACGCTAGTACCCATCTCCGCTCTTCAGTTGTAGAAGTATGGGTCGAGGACGCTGCACCTGGGTGATCCGGTCGGCGGGCAGGTCGTTCGCGGTGGCGGTTGCTCGGATCGCGTCGGGGGTGGGCGCGTCGTAGACACAGAATGACTTCTTCTTGTTCTCGCTGACGTAGGAGTGCACACATGAGACGCCCAACTTCGCGTTGCGCTGCACGATGGTCTTGCAGATCTCGGCGCCGCCGTTGGCGATTGGGATCTCGAGTCCGTTGGGGAAGGTGCGTTCCACTATGTACCTTGGCATGGTCCTCCTCGGTTGGTCGGCTTCCTGCTTCGCGAAGCGCTGAAACTGACGCGAGGGACAATACGCATCGGGAGGACTCCCGATACGGAGATTTCACCGCAGGCTATGACTTCGCGCCGGGTGCGTCGAGCGACGCGAGTACGCCCAGGACCGATGCCTGTGAAAGGGGCGAGCGTGGCCACTCGATTGAGAAGTCTCCGCGCCGCGGCTGGTCGAGGTTGTCGCGGCCTTCTCGATCGCGACGGATCTCGGTTTGGGGCAGCCTATGGAACATGGCCTGCGCTCCTGCCTGATCGCGACCGCCTGGCTGACAGGCTTGACCTCGATGAGTGACGACGCGTCATGCGTCTACTGGGTGGCACTGCTGGCGATGGTCGGCTGCACCGCCGACTCGCACGAGATGTCGGAGATCTTCGGCGATGACATCGAGCTCGGCATGGGGTTTACGACGTCGGGCCATCCCAGCTTGCTATGCCGCGCTACTTTCTCGCGCGCGCCGGCGCGGATCGGCGGGCCGTTGCGGCGAGTCCAAGCAAGCGCGTCGCTAGATGCTCAGCGGCATGCGTGCCGTGATGGAGGGATACGTCGCGGATTGCAGGATCACCGGCCGCTTCGCCGAGCGGCTGGGATTTGGCGAGACGTGAGCCGGCCGCTGGAGCAGAAGTTCGAGCGCTGGGATGGCAAGGGCGTCCCGGACGGTCTGCCGGAGAGGACATGCGCTCGCAGCACGTGTGCTCGGACTGTCCTGGAGGTTGGAGAGCGAGTACCGGCAATCGCGGCGTCGATGCGGCGCTCGCTCTGCTCACCGCCACGCCGGCGCTACGATCGACCCCGAGCCTGGTCTCGGCACTAGCGCCGGTCGTCCGGACTCCTCGCTGAGCTCGAGGAGGAGTGCTGGGAGGCGGTCGTTGCGGCAGAGCCGCGAGGGCGCGGCTCAGTGGGGACGCTCTGGAGTCTGCTCTTGAGGCGCTTGGCGACTTCGCCGATCTCAAGTCTCCGTGGTTCACGGGCCACTCGCGAGCGGTCGCCGAGCTCGCCGAAGCGCCGGCTGGCGGTTCGGGCTGCGGACACAGATGTGAAACATGTGCGTCACGCCGCGCTTGTGCACTCGCTCGGCCGCACGGGTGTCGCGAACACGATCTGGGACAAGCGCGGCACCTGTCAGTCTCAGAACGCGAGCGAATGCAGCTGTACCCGTACCTGACCGACCGGATCCTGCGGCGCGGCAGCCTGACGCAACTGGCAGACATGCGTCCGCGAGCCAGGAGCGACTCGACGGCAGCGGCTACCCGCGCGGTCTCTCCGGCGCCGCGATTCCGCTGCGCAGCGCGAGTGCTCGCCGCAGCCGACGTCTACCAGGCGCTGCGCGAGGCACGACCGCATCGACCCGCGATCTCAGCCGAGGAGGCGGCGAAGCAGCTACGCGGCGAGGTCCGGCGAGGGTCGAATTGATGGAGAAGCGGCGGAGGCGTTCTGGCTGCGACGGGCCACCGGCCGCAACGGCACGCAGCGCTCCGGCCGAGCTAACCGCACGAGAGGTGGAAGTCCTGCGGCTGATCGCGCGCGGACGGACTTCGGCGGAGACGGCGCGCGAGCTCGGAATCTAAACGAAGACGTGAGCAGCCCACGTCGAGCACATCTACGCCAAGATCGGTGCGTCGAACCGCTCGGTCGCCACGCTGTTCGCGATGCAGCACGGTCTGGTCTAGCTTCGAGCGTTGGGGAGCATCGAGTTCGATGTCTCCTCAGCTTTGTAACGAATCAGAGAGCGGTAGTGATGATGGTGGATCGCTCTTTGGATTGGTAACTGTGGAACATTTTGTACGGTTAACGATTGTTGAGAGGTAGTTAGGTAGAGCTGATTGATATTTGGTTTTGTTTTTTTGTTGTGATGAGTATTTGAATGTGTGTGTGGTTTGACGGGGAAGGGAGGGAGGATGGATCGGCCTACTTGATGAACAGGATCTCCGAGTACTTCGGGAGAGGCCACAGATCGTCCGCGACGATCTTCTCCAGCTTGTCCGCTGCCGCGCGCACCGCGTCCATCGCCGGGATTACCGTGTCGCGCATGTACTTGGCGTGCTCGAGGAGGTCATCGTGCGGCTGCTTCTCCTCGAGGTTCGCGCTCTCCAGCCCCTTGATCGCGCCCGCGAGCGCAGAGGTCAGCTCCTCGGCCTCGGCGATGAGCTCGGGCAGCTGCGCGTCACGGAGCATGGCGATGTGCCGCGCGGCGGCCGGCAGCAGACTGGTCCCGGCGATCGCCGCGGCGGTCTCGGACTCGATGTTGAGCTTGGTCACGTACTGCTCGAGGAACACCTCGAAGCGGGACTCGAGCTCGCGCCTCGAGAGGACGCTGTACTCCTCGAACAACGACGTGGTCTGGTCGTCGACCAGATAGGGCAGCGCGTCGGGCGTGGCCTTTAGGTTGAGCAGCCCGCGCTTCTCGGCCTCGACGTGCCACTCCTCGGAGTAGTTGTCGCCGCCGAAGATGATCTGCTTGCTGGCCGCATAACTCTTCTGCAGGATCGGCGGCAGCGCCGCCTCGAGGTTCCCGCCGCGCTTGAGCTCACCCTCGAGCTCGTCGGCGAGATCGTCGATCGCCTCGGCGACGATCGTGTTCAGCACCGTGTTCGGGAGCGACAGCGACATGCTCGAGCCCAGCGCGCGGAACTCGAACTTGTTTCCGGTGAACGCGAACGGGCTCGTGCGGTTGCGATCGCCGCCGTGCATCGGCAGCGGCGGCAGTACCGGCGTGCCGAGGCCAAGGAAGGAGCCCGGCGTGGACTCGCCCACCTCGCCCCGCTCGATCGCTCCGAACACCTTCTCGAGCTCGGATCCGAGGAAGATCGAGATGATCGCCGGCGGCGCCTCGTTGGCGCCGAGGCGGTGGTCCTGGCCGGCCGAGGCGATCGAGGCGCGGAGCAGCCCCTGATGCTTGTTCACAGCCTGGATCACGGCAGCGCAGAAGAACAGGAACTCCAGGTTCTCGTGCGGCGTGTCGCCCGGGTCCATCAGGTTCTTGCCGGTGTCGGTGCCCATCGACCAGTTGTTGTGCTTGCCGGAGCCGTTGACGCCGGCGAACGGCTTCTCGTGCAGGAGGCAAACGAGCCCGTAGCGCCGGGCCACGTTCTGCATCACCTGCATGGTCAGCTGCTGGTGATCGGAGCCGACGTTCGAGTTCTCGAACACGGGGGCGATCTCGTACTGGTTCGGCGCCACCTCGTTGTGGCGCGTCTTGACCGGAACGCCGAGCTTGGAGAGCTCGCGCTCGGTCTCGAGCATGCAGGCGAGGATACGCTCCGGGATCGACCCGAAGTAGTGATCGTCGAGCTCGTGGCCCTTCGGCGGCTTGGCGCCGAACAGCGTCCGCCCGGTGGTGATCAGGTCGGGCCGCTCGAAGTAGTACTGCTCGTGGATCAGGAAGTACTCCTGCTCGGCGCCGACGGTCGTGAACACGCGCTGGGCGGCGTTATCGCCGAACAGCTTCAGCGCGCGCATGGCCGACTTCGAGAGCGTGTCCATCGAGCGCAGGAGAGGGATCTTGTGGTCGAGCGCCTCGCCGGTCCACGAGGCGAACGCCGTCGGGATGCACAGCAGCGCGCCGTTTGGGTTCTCGAGGATGAAGGCCGGGCTGGTCGGGTCCCATGCGGTGTAGCCGCGTGCCTCGAACGTGGCCCGAATGCCGCCGGTGGGGAAGCTCGATGCGTCGGGTTCGCCCTGGATCAGCTCCGTGCCGCTGAACTCGGCCAGTGCCGTGCCCTCGCCGGTCGGGGCGTAGAAGCTGTCGTGCTTCTCGGCCGTCGAGCCGGTCAGCGGCTGGAACCAGTGCGTGTAGTGGGTCGCCCCCCGCTCGAGCGCCCACTCCTTCATCGCCAGCGCGACGGCGTCGGCGGTGGAGGTGTCGAGGGCCTCGCCACGTGCGAGGGTCTGCTGGAGCCGGCGGAACACGTCCTTGGGCAGCCGCTGGCGCTGGATCGCCGGACTGAAGACGTTGGAACCGAAGACCTGGTTGTCCGGGACGGTCAGGTCGGGGGCGCCGAGCGCACCCCCGTTGGGGGTCCACTGGGCTGCGAGAACATTGTGCTGACGGGTGCGAGGCATGCTGATTGTCTAGTTCCTTCCTATGACGCCTCGGCGGCGGAGGCGCACATGTTTACCCGGCCTCGGAGCCCGAGGCGTGAGCGCTGAGGTTAGGTCATGACACTGAAGCGGTCTTTATCCATATGTCCAAAACGGCCCAAGGTGCGGGCGCCGCCGGGAGAAGAACCCGCTGTTTGGGGGAAAGCATGAGCCGACGGAAATGCCCCTCGCCGCGCGCTGACGGCGTCAGGCGCGCGCCGCCCGCGATCTACGAGACGATCGCGGGTGAGCAATCCTCGGCCAGCGGTAATACTGCGGTCGTGCCCTACGACTCAAAGCTCGGGCCGACCGTCTATCTGCCGGCGGCCGACCGCTACGAGCAGATCAAGTACCGCCGCTGTGGCCAGAGCGGCGTCAAGCTACCGGCGATCTCGCTGGGGCTGTGGCAGAACTTCGGCGACGATCGGCCGCTGGCCACGAGCCGCGCGATCGTTCGCCGCGCGTTCGACCTCGGGATCACGCACTTCGATCTGGCCAACAACTACGGGCCGCCGTACGGGAGCGCGGAGATCAACTTCGGAAGGATCCTGGAGGAGGACCTGCGGCGCTATCGCGACGAGCTGATCATCTCGACCAAGGCCGGCTACGACATGTGGCCCGGTCCGTATGGCGAGTGGGGCTCGCGCAAGTACCTCCTCGCCAGCCTCGAGGCCAGCCTCAAGCGGATGCGGCTCGAGTACGTCGACATTTTCTACTCGCACCGGTACGACCCGGAAACGCCGCTCGAGGAGACGATGGGCGCGCTTGACGCGGCCGTCCGGGCGGGCAAGGCGCGCTATGTTGGGATTTCCTCCTACGGGCCACGCCGAACTGAGGAGGCGGCCCGGATCCTGCGCGACCTCGGCACCCCGCTGACCATCCACCAGCCGTCCTACTCGATGCTCAACCGCTGGGTCGAGGAGGAGCTCCTCGGCGTGCTCGCCCGCGAAGGTGCGGGCGCGATCGTCTTCTCACCGCTCGCTCAGGGTCTGCTGACGAGCAAGTACCTGGAGGGGATCCCCGAGGACTCGCGCGTGCGCCGCGGCAACTACCTGTCCGAGGCGCTGGTCAGCGATGAGAACCTGAGGCGCGCTCGGGCCCTGAACGAGATCGCGAAGCGGCGCGGTCAGGGCCTCGCCCAGCTGGCCATCGCTTGGGTGCTGCGCGACCCGCGAGTGACCTCGGCGCTGCTCGGTGCGAGCAGCGTCGAGCAGCTCGAGCAGAACGTCGCGGCACTGGCGAAATCCGACTTCGACCCGGCCGAACTCGAGGAGATCGATCGGTACGCGGTCGAGGGCGATATCAACATCTGGAAGGAGTCGAGTACCGAATGAACTATCCAGTCACGGTCCTGGTCGACTACCCGGAGCGGCAGTTGAACCGGCTGAGCAGCGCGCTGCGCATCATCTACGCGATCCCGATCCTGATCGTGGCCGCAGTGATCGAGGGCGGCTCGATCACGCTCGGAACCGGGTCGCGGACGTACGCGTTCACCGCCAGCGGTGGGTTCCTGTTCATCGCCACCCTGCTGATGATCGTGTTCCGCGAGCGCTACCCGCGGTGGTGGTTCGACTGGAACTACGCCCTGCTGCGCTTCAGCACGCGCGTGACCGCATACATTGCGCTGATGGATGACCGCTACCCATCGACCGAGGACGAGCAGGCGGCGCACGTCACGCTTCCCTACCCGGACGTCAAGGCTGACCTCAACCGCTGGCTCCCGATCGTCAAGTGGCTGCTCGCGATCCCGCACTACGTGGTCCTCTTCTTCCTCACGCTCGGGGCCCTGCTGGGTGCGATCGGTGCGTGGTTCGCGATCCTCTTCACCGGGCGCTACCCGCGCGGCATCTTCGACTACATAGAGGGCGTGATCCGCTGGCACGTCCGCGTGCTGGCCTACGCGGGCCTGCTCGTGACCGACCGCTATCCGCCGTTCTCGCTCCGCTAACCGGTCTTGACGACCGCGCCCGAGGCGTTCACGTAGGACTGCTGCGGCCGGCTCGTGATCAGGACCGAGAAGGTCCCGGCCGGGATTGCGCCGCCGGCCAGGCGGGCCTTGGCCTTGCCGTTCAGACCGGCCGCGACGACGTAGCGGACCCTGTACCTGCCCGGCTGGACGGCGGTCACGGCCCAGTCGAACTTCGCCGTCTCGCCGGGCCGCAGCGCGCCGAGCGCCCAGGTGTTCGCGTACGCGGTGACAGCGCCGCCGGGGCCGCCGTTCTGGCAGCTGTAGGCGCAGACTCCGCCGAGCTCGGGAGCACGGTCGACGATCCACACCGGTCGCGAGTGGCTGGCCAGGCCCGGCATGTTCAGGTAGCGCCCGAACGCCTGCACGGTGGTCCCATAGTGCGGGTCGGTGATCGTCACCGCCACGTCAGGGATCGTCTTGCTGCCGGTGTTGCGCACGGCAATGACGAGGTGGGTGTGCTGGGCCAGCCGCTGGAACGAGGGAAAGCTGGCAGTGGCGACCGCGACGGGGAAGATGCCGCTCGGCTCGTGAGCGTCCTGGCGACTGCCGCCGCCGCACGCGGACAGCGACACTGTCGCCGCGAAGGCGGCCAAGATCCCGCAGCTCCTCGTTCTCCACCCGCTCAAGGCGGCCTGAACATACCACGGCTCGCCACGCCCAAGCGACGGTTCAGACTTGGTTTTTGCCGCGCCGGTGGCGTAGGCTTAGGTGCGCGGCCCGCGCCTGCGGTGACGCTGATCCCGGGAGGACGAAAGAGATTTGATCCGAGCAGTCGCTGATCGGGCCTTCCTGCCCACAAAGAGCGTCTTGGAAGAAGTCGGGAACATGATGATCCTGACCGGCAAGACGATCGTCTCAGCGGTCCGGCCGCCATACCCATACGGAAGCGAGTTCGTCGGTCAGTTCCTGTTCGCGATGAAGCTGTGCTGGTTCCCGCTGCTGATCTCGACGGTGGCGTTCGGATACGCGGCGCCGGGGCTCCAGGCAGCCAACTTCCTCGTCCTGTTCGGCGCGCTGGACCGGCTCGGCGGCTTCTTCGTACTCGCGTCGATCCGCGAGTTCGCACCGTTCGTGGACGCGATTGTGCTCGCGGGCGTGGCCGGGACCGCGATCACCGCCGACCTCGGCGCGCGCAAGATCCGCGAGGAGCTGGATGCGCTTCAGGTCCTGGGCGTCGATCCGGTCAAGAACCTGGTCGTGCCGCGGTTCCTGGCCCTGATGCTCGTGACCGGCCTATTTGACATCTATGCCCTGCTGTTCGGCATCTTCGGCGGCATCGTCGCCACGCTGGTCAACAACGCGCCGCTCGGCCCGTTCTGGGCGACGTTCTTCAACAACGCGTCCACGACCGACCTGTGGGGCTCGGTCGTGAAGACGACCATCTTTGGCGCGATCATCGCGATCGTGTGCTGCTACAAGGGGATGACTGCGTCCGGAGGCGCCGAGGGGGTGGGGCGCGCCGTCAACCAGGCGGTTGTGATCGCGTTCCTGGGCGTGTTCGCGTTCAACTACGCGTTCACGCAGACGCTGCTGGCCACGCACCCCGAGATCACGACGATCGCCAAGTGATCGGCTGATGGAAGGACTCCTGGCAACACCGCGCGGCTGGATCGAGTCGTTCGGCGAGATGGTCAAGTTCACCTCTCGCATCGTCGGCGAGGTGTTCCGCCTACGCGTCCTGAGGTTCTTTGGCGAGGCGCTGCGCCAGTCCGGGATCCTGATCGTCTCCTCGACGCTGGTCATCTGGGGCCTGGTGTTCATCATCGGCCTGGAGTGCGGTGTCGAGGGCGCCTACTTCGACCGCGCTAACGGGGTCCCGGCTTATGCGGGCGTGTTCGCGGCGTGGTGTGACCTGCGCGAGCTCGTCCCCTACGCGTTCGGGTACATGATGGCGGCCAAGGTCGGCACCGGGATCGTCGCCGAGCTCGGGTCGATGCGGATCTCCGACGAGATCGACGCGCTCGAGGTGATGGGGATCAGCGGCATGACGTTCCTGTGCGCGACCCGGCTGCTAGCCGCCTGGATGGTCCTTCCGTTCTTGTACATCTGTTCGATCGGCGCCGGCTTCTTCGCCAGCTACCTGGTCGTGGTACAGCAGATCGGAGACGTTTCCTCGGGCGGGTTCTTCCTCATCTTCTGGCAATTCCAGAACCCACCGGATCTCTTATATAGCTTGATAAAGGCGATGGCGATGGCGACGATCATCGTTCTCGTCGGCTGCTATTACGGCTACAACGCCAGCGGCGGACCCGTCGGCGTGGGTACGGCCACGGCGAAGTCGATGGTGGTCAATATTGTGTCCGTCCATCTCATCGGAATGCTCGGTACGCAGCTCTTCTGGGGCGCCAACCCGAGGGCACCAATAGGAGGCTGAGAGTGCGTCGTTTCTCGTTTGGAGACAAGGGCACACCGGAGGACGGCGACCAGCAGGCGCCCGAATCGGGCGAGGTCGAGAGCCAGGAGCCGCAGAGCGCGGCGCCCCCGGGCCCCGACTCGGAGTCGAGCGCGCACAGCGGGCCGCCCCAGGGCCAGGAACCTGCGAGCGACGAGCCCGCGCCGATCCACTCCGATCAGGAGCACGACGGCGGCTCGCAGTCCGAGTGGGCGCCCCCGACCCAGTCCGGATCCGAGCCGGCGACGCAGGTCGAGTCCTCAGCCGGCGATCACGCCGCCGAGGAGGAGCACGGCGCCGAGGATGAGCACTCGCACGCGGGTGCGGCTGCGGGTGCGGCGGCCGCCGGTGGCGCGACCGCGGCGGGCGCAGCTGTGGCGGAGCATGAGCATTCCGGGGGCTCGCGCGTATCGGTCGTGGACGAGCCGCCGACGCGGCCCGCGCCTCCGGCCGGCGCCTCCGAGGAGGAGTACAAGTGGCACACCTACAAGGTGTATCCGTCGGGGCGCCCGGACGCGGTCGAGTTCATCGACACCTACAAGGCGTTCGGCCGCAACCGCATCCTGCGCGGGTTGAACATGGGCCTGCCCGAGGGGATGGTGTCGATGATCCTCGGACCGTCGGGAACCGGCAAGTCGGTGTGCATCAAGCACATGGTCGGACTGCTCTATCCCGACGAGGGCGACGTGCTCGTCCACGGCGAATCGGTGCCGAACATGCCCGACGACAACCTGTTCGAGATGCGCAAGAAGTTCGGGCTCCTGTTCCAGGACGGAGCGCTGTTCGGGTCGATGAACATCTTCGACAACACCGCGTTCCCGCTGCGGCAGCACACCGAGAAGGGCGAGGACGAGATCGAGCACATCGTCATGCGCCGGCTGAGCGAGGTTGGTCTCGGGAACGCTTCGGACCTGATGCCCAACGAGCTCTCAGGCGGAATGCGCAAGCGCGCCGGGTTCGCCCGCGCGCTGGTGCTCGAGCCGGACATTCTGCTCTTCGACGAGCCCGACTCGGGTCTTGATCCCGTCCGCACCGCGCTTCTCGGCGAGCTGATCCTGGAGATTCACCGGGACATGATGGAGGACGCCAAGAAGGCGCAGAAGGAGCGGCTCCCGACGTTCGCGGTGATCACGCACGACATCATGAGCGCGCGCCGCGTCGCGGACTACATCAACGTCCTGTGGAAGGGGCGGATCGTCGAGGCGGGCCCGGCCGAGGACATGCTCAACTCCGAGAACCCATTCATCCGCCAGTTCCTCGCCGGGGAGTCGCAGGGCCCGCTGACGATGGACTAGCGACGGCCGGGCCGGATGCGCGGCCGCGCCGGACGCGGCTGGATGCGCGGCCAGCGACGTGTGCGGTTACTTGCGCGAGCGCCCGCACACACCGATAGCCTCAAGAACCATGACGGAGAGGCTCGAGGGGCTGGCAAGGATCGCCGCTCGGAGACCCGCGGTGACGGTGGCGATCGTGCTCGCGATCGCGGTCGCGGGCGGTCTGCTCGCGCTCGGCCTCTCGCCGTCGGCCGGCAGCGACACGTTCGTCGGCCGCTCCTCGTCGACCTTCCGGGCCACGGACGCCGACCATCGCCACTTCGGCTCCGACGCGATCATCATCCTGATCAAGGAGCCGCTGACCGACCTGGTCGAGACCAAGGATCTCGCCACGGTCACGTTCCTCGAGGCGTGCCTCGCCGGCCAGTACGTCGTGCCGAGCGAGCAGCTCCAGTCGTTCCAGCCCGCCCCGCCGGGGGCGCACGCGCCCTACGGCGGGTACTCGAGCCCGTGCGGCAAGCTGATGGCGCACAAGCCCGTGCAGGTCGTCTACGGGCCGGGGACGTTCCTGAACCGGGCGGTCGCGGCGGTCCAGACCCAGGTGCAGGCGCTGCTGCGGGGCGCGCAGCAGGCGATTGCCGCCGCGCGCGCCGCCGCGACACAGCTCGCGCTCGGCCGCGGCCTCAGCCGCAAGCAGGCCCAGGAAGCCGGCAATGCGGCCGCGCAGCTCGAGCAGCAGCGACAGCTCCAACAGCTCGAGCAGCTCTACCTCAGCTCGGGGATTACCGGCACGCCGCGGATCGACGATCCCCAGTTCATCCCCGAGATCGTGTTCGACCAGACGCGCGGCGTGAATCAGCCCAAGGCGCGGTTCGCCTACCTGTTCCCGACCGCCACCTCAGCCCTGATCCAGGTCAGGCTGAAGGCGGGACTGAGCGACGCGCAACAGGCGCAGGCGATCTCGTGGATCCGCCAGGCGGTGGCGATGCCGATGTTCCGCTCGGCGTATGGCGGCAGGTACACGGTCACCGGCGCGCCGGTCGTGATCAGCGCCCTCGCCTCTACGATCACCGGCTCGATCGCAGGTCTGCTGATCGCGGCGCTGATCGTGATGGCGGTGACGCTGCTGCTCGTGTTCCGGGGCCGGCTGCGGCTGCTGCCGCTCGCGATCGCGCTGGCCGCCGCCGGAATCACGTTCGGCGCCCTGTCGGTGGTCGGCGGCTCGCTGACGATGGCGTCGATCGCGGTGCTGCCGATCCTGATCGGCCTGGCCGTCGACTACGCGATCCAGTTCCAGTCGCGGGCCCGAGAGGCAGCCCGCGACACCAGGACGATCGAGGACGCGGTGACGCGCGCGGCGGCGATCGGGGCGCCGACGATCGCGACAGCGGCGCTCGCCACCGCCACCGGCTTCCTCGTCCTGCTCCTGTCGCCGGTGCCGATGGTGCAGGGCTTCGGGTTACTGCTCGTGGTCGGGATCGTCGTGGCGTTCCTGTGCGCGCTCACCGGCGGGTCGGCCGCGATGGTGCTGGCCGACCGCGACGGCGGTTCGCTCGGCGCGGCGATGCGCGGCGCCGGCGAGATCGTGCGCGACGTGCTGGCGACGCCGGCCCGGCTGGCTCGCCGTCTCGGCGACCGGCTCCGCGCACCGGCGCTCGCGGTTCTCCGGGGAGCGGCGGCGCGGCCCGGACGTGTGCTGGCGCTGGGGGCGCTCCTGGCGGTACTGGGGTGGGTCGCGGACACGCAGACCTCGGTCCAGTCCGACGTGACCAAGCTCGTGCCCCCGAACATGCCCGCCCTTCGCGACCTGCACGCGCTCGAGAGCGTCACCGGCGTTTCCGGCGAGGTTGACGTCGTCGTCCACGCCAAGGACGTGGCCACCCCCGCGACCGTCAACTGGATGAAGAACTACGAGAACGCGCTCTTCACTCACTATGGCTACCTGGAGACGAAGGGTTGCGCGCACTCGACCCTGTGCCCAGCGCTCTCGCTGCCCGATCTGTTCGGCGCTGGCACAACCAGCTCGCAGAGCAGCTCGCAGCTGAGCGCCGCCCAGATTCGCGCTCTCCTCGCGGCGGTGCCCGCGTATTTCTCCCAGGCGGTGATCACGCCCAACCGGACGGAGGCTACGCTGGCCTTCGGGATCCGTCTGATGCCGCTCGCCAAGCAGCAGCAGGTGCTCGACTACATGCGTTCACAGCTGCATCCGCCCCCGGGCGTGACCGCGCAGCTGGCGGGGATTCCCGTGCTCGCGGCCGAGGCCAACGCGCAGCTCTCCTCGCCCGGGCACCGGCTGCTGGTGCTGCTCGCGGGGCTGATCGCCGTCGGCCTGGTGCTGCTGGCGGTGTTCCGGCAGGTCGAGCGGGCGGTCGTCCCGCTCGTGCCGATCGCCCTGGCCACCGGCTGGTCAGCGCTGATCCTGTTCGTGATCGGGATCCCGCTCAACCCGATGTCGGCGACGCTCGGCTCGCTCGTGATCGCGATCTCGACCGAGTTCAGCGTGTTGCTGTCCGAGCGCTTCCGACAGGAGCGGGCCGCGGGCTATGACACGACGGCGGCGCTGGCACGCACCTACCGGAACACGGGTGCAGCGGTGCTGGCGTCTGGGATCACGGCGATCATGGGCTTCGGCGTGCTTATCCTCTCCAGCATCACAATGCTCCGCGATTTCGGCTTCGTGACCCTGATCGACATGACGGTCTCGCTTGGCGGAGTGCTAGTCGTGCTGCCAGCCGTTCTCGTCATCTCCGAGCGCGAGGATCTGGTCCAGAGCGTGCGCGACGCGACGCGCCGGGCCGCCGGCGCGCTGCCGCGGCCGCGGCGCCGAGCACCCGTGGCGTGAGCGACCCGCCTCCCGAGGAGCCCACGCGGCTCGATCCCGATCTGGCCGCTGCGGCGGCCGGCGCCCGACCGGTCGAGAAGCCGAACCCGGTGATCGACACGCGCCCGTACCGGTGGACGATCGGGATCTTCGGGCTCGTGCTGGTGATCGCCTTCTCGGTCTACCTGTTCGCGTCCCGTGGGCTGGGGACGGCGGGCGTGCCGCCGGGCAAGCGACTGCATCTGTTCGTGGCCCCGCTGGCCAACGCCTCGCTGAACGGCGACGCAAACGTCAACCCGCGCTGCGATCCCCGCCACCCCAATCCGCAGGCCCTCAACGTGTGCGGCAGGACGCCCCTGGTCCTCGGCTTGTTCGTGACCGGCTCGACCGACTGCGAGCGCGAAATCGACATCCTGCAGGCGGTGTCGCGCCGGTACTCGCCAAGCCGGGTCCAGTTCGCGGCCGTGGCCGTCCAGGCGAGCAAGTCGAAGACGGCCGCGATTGCTCGCTCCCACCACTGGACGATCCCGGTCGCTTATGACAGGGACGGCGCCATCGGCGCGCTGTACGGGGTCGCGATCTGCCCGATGGTCGAGCTCGCGCGACGCGGCGGAACGGTGGAGGATCGCCTGATCGGGAACCACTGGCTCTCTCAGGCGCGGCTGCAGGCCCGGGTTGACCGGCTGCTGGGGAACGGGCCGTGAGCGAGGAGGTCGACCTCGCCGCGGCGCCCGGCTTCATCGCCCCTGAGCTGCGCGCCGAGTTCCCCGGCCTGCGGATCGATTGGGTGACCGTCGACTTCCGCCCCGGTCCGAGCCCGCGCGATCTGCAGCGCCGGCTCGCCGACCTATCCAACCGCTATCGCGGCGCCAGCGTCGTGGCGATGCGGACGCAACCGATCCCGCACGCATACCGGTCCTTCTTCCGCCAGGTTGGGCTCGATCCGGACGCCAACCGGATCCCGAGTGAGGAGGCCGCGGTCTCGCGGCTGCTGCACGGCGGGTTTCGCTCCGAAGGCCTGATCGAGGACGCGCTGCTGATCGCCGTGGTCGAGACCGGCGTGCCGGTGTGGGCGATTGACGCCGAACGTGTGGACGCGGGCGGGCTGGGGATCAGAACCAGCGTCGCGGGGGACCGGCTCGGGACGACGGAGTACGGCAGCGACCTGCCGCCCGGGCGGCTCGTGGTGGCGGACGCGAGTTGTGTCCACGCCACCCTGTTCGGCGAGATCGCGCCGGGGCACGGCGTCGGGTCGCGGACCCGGAGGGCGACCGTGTTCGCCGTGGGGGTCGACGGGGTGCCGAGCATCCACCTGGAGGAGGCGCTGTGGGTTTGCCTCGAGGTGTTGAAGGCCGGCGTGGGCAGGTAATTCGAGTGGTAAGCTGGGCCGGCCCACCAAAGGAGGGGGTTATGGAGCTGCTCGAACATCTGATCAGTGCACCCAGTGCGCCACTGACCGTCACGGAGGACGAGGAGCGCGCCGCCCGCAGGTCGCTACGCGACCAGATCGCGCGGCTGGAGCGGGAGCTGTCCGACACATTCGTGACCGCCTTTCAGATGGGCGGAGCGCCATGGGGGAGCCAGGGATCGGGCGAGGCCAGGCTCCTGGACCTTGGCGAACTCGAGCGAGTTCGCGATGCCCTCGCCGAACGGCTGGCCGGTGCTCGCGCCGCGATCAGCCTGCTCGCCGATCAGCAGGCCGAGAAGCGCCTGTGCCTGGAGCGGATGATGCTCGAGCCCGGTAAGTACCGCTTCACGCGCGTGTCGATGCGCGACATCGGCGAGCCGGGCTGCGGTGTCTGGGAGGTCAGGCCGCGTCTGGGCCTGATCGGCATGCTGATGGGCTGGTGGCAGGTCAAGCTGTCCTCGGGCTGTCCGTTACCCGAGGGCCGCGGAGCGCTTTCGCGGCCCTGACAATCGCCGGATAGTCTGATCCTGTGCGGGCATTGCTGCGTACCGGAACCGGCGCTGTGCTGGTCGTCCTGATCATGTTCATCGGCAGCCTCGTGCTGTGGATCGGCACGCCCTTGCTGTGGCTCTGGATCGGGTCGCAGATTCAGGGCGCCACCTCCTCGCTCGGCGCCGCGCTGGGGTCGATGTTCATCGGGGTCGTGGTCACGATCGCGATACTGGCGACGGTCCTGGCCAAGCTGAGCAACATCTACCGCCACAATCGCGAGCTGAGAGGGCTCGGCGATCCGGGGCACTTTGTACTCGAGGGCGTGCTGGTGGTCAGCGCCGGCTTCACGCTGGTCGCGTTCGTGATCTGGTTCTTCTTCTTTGCCGGGACCAGCCCCGTCCCCGTCGGGATCCAGATCTAGCTAGCCCTTTGAGCGCCGGTACGGCCGCCGGCCCCGCGCCGCATGATGACGCAGGGCCGGCGTGGGGGTGCGGGTCTCAGGCGGGCACAAGCTCGAACTCGCGGACGTGCCGCAGGTCCCGCGGCGCGCTCGGTTCGAGTGAGGATGCGAATCGCTCGCAGGACCGCAACTGCGCGGCCAGCAGGTTCCGCTGACGCTCGGTCAGCTTTCCAATCGGCTTGATCTCACTGATCTGGTTACGCGCAAGGAACTTCCGGCACCGATTAATGCCCCAGCGCCGCTGACTCATCAGCAGTTCTCCCACTGACCAGCTTGCTGCCTCGTCAGGGCAGGCAAGGATGGTGTCCGCGGCGGAAACATCACCGTCCGCGATCCGTCGCTTGAGCTCCGCGCGCGCGAGCCGGACCTGGTTGGCCCTCGCCAGAGCCTGCATCCGTTGAGGCTCCGGGGTCACCCCGATCGTCTGGTCCATGTACTCGTCTCTCTCCCTCTACATCGGGTCCGCTTCCGCGAGCGGACACGTTTAACCGTCCCAGAGGGTGCGCACGCGCACAGACGCACATACCCAGTGGGTCCTGCAACTGTCTTTATGAACATCCGAGTTCTTCAGGCCCCTGCTGCGCCCCAACCACCTTAATCCTGGTGGCCCTCACGCGGCTTGGCCAATAACCGCTCGACGGGGGAGAAGCTACCGGGACCGCGGGGGTAACAGCAAGGTCACAAGTCGCGCAGGATGTGCTCATAGCGTGATTTTTCTGTTGCCAAGCTCTTGTGCAGGACTGGACAATCTCGCGCCTGCGGTTGGGCCGTCCAGTCCTGCGCTCAGTCGTCGCTTGGGAGGGAGCCGTGCTCGGACTCGAAATCGCGCTTGACGCGATCGAAGATCGCCAGCGCCTCGTCCAGGGTGCCGGAATCGTGCGTGGCCATCACGCTCGTGCGCAGCAGCGCGCCGCCCGGCGGAACGGCGGGATGAAGCGCGGTGTTGACGAACACGCCGGCGTCGTAGAGCGCCTTCCAGAGCAGGCCGGCGTTCCAGTCGTCCCCGACCACGACCGGGACGACTGGCGTGACGACCTTGGTGCCGTCGGGAAGCCTGGTCGGAGGGACGACCTTGAAGCCGAGCCGATCCAAGCCGGCGTGGAGGTAGCGCGCGTTGTCGAGGACCTTGGCGAACAGATCGCGCCCCTCGTCCGAACGGCAGATTCTGACCGCCGCGAGTGCGGCGCCGACCGCGGCCGGCACGGCCGCGGCGGTGAACATGAACGGCCGCGACTGGATCCGCAGATACTCGATCACGTCGGCCGGCCCGGCGATCACGCCGCCGCACGAAGCGAGCGACTTGGAAAAGGTCGCCATCCGCAGGTCGACGCGGTCCTCCACCCCGAGCAGCTCCGCGGTGCCGGCGCCGCGGGCGCCGAGCACGCCGAGGGCGTGTGCCTCGTCGACCATCAGCCTGGCGCCGAAGCGACCGCACAGATCGGCGATCTGCGGCAGCGGCGCGACGTCACCCTCCATCGAGAAGACGCCGTCCACCACGACGAGGATCCCGCCGCCGTCGGACTGCGCCCGCTCGAGCGTCCGCTCGAGGCGGTCGATCCGGTTGTGGCGGAAGGCGCGCAGCTTGGCCCGCGAGAGGATGCATCCGTCGAGGATCGATGCGTGGTCCCCCGAGTCGGCGATCACGGTGTCGCCGGGGCCAAGGATCGTGCCCAGCGCTCCGAGGTTGGCCTGGTGGCCCGTGGTGTAGACGAGCGCGGCCTCGGTTCCGAGCCACTCGGCCAGCTCGCGCTCGAGCTCGAGATGGAGGCCGATCGTCCCGTTGAGAAAGCGCGATCCGGTTAGCCCCGTGCCGTAGCGGTTCAGTGCGTCGAGGGCGCCCTGCTTGACCCGCTCGTCGCCGGTGAGACCGAGGTAGTTGTTGGAGCCGAGCATGATCCGTCGCCTGCCCTCCATCTCGACGACGGGGAGGGTGGGTCCCTCGAGCACGCGGAAGTAGGGGAGCATGTCGTGCTCCTTGGCTGCGTTGAGCAGCTCGAGGCGGTCGAACTCGCGCGCCTTGGCGAAAACGTCGATCGAGGTGGGCATGTAGGTTTGAGCCAGATGGCGGTCGAGGTACGTCCCGTCGTGAGCAAGCGCGACCTGAGCACGTTCATCAAGCTGCCGTGGCGGCTCTATCGTAACGAGCGCAACTGGGTTCCCCCGCTCCTGCTCGAGCGAAAGCGCTTCTTCGACCGCGAGCGCAACCCGTTCTTCGGCCATGCGGAGGCGCAGTATTTCCTCGCCTGGCGAGATGGCCGGGCCGTCGGCCGGATCACCGCACACACCGACAGCCACTTCAACGAGTTCCAGGACAACGAGTGGGGGATGTTCGGGTTCTTCGAGTGCGAGGACGACGCCGAGGCGGCGCACGCCCTGCTGGCCACGGCCGAGGAGTGGCTGCGGGCCCGCGACCGCGACCGGATGGTCGGCCCGATGGACTTCACCACCAATGACGAGTGCGGGGTGCTGATCGACGGCCACGACCTGCTGCCGACGATCCTCACCAACTGGCATCACCGGTACTACCCGGGGTTGCTCGAGGGCTACGGGCTGACCAAGGCGATGGATCTGTACATGTGGGATCTGAAGGTGCAGGAGCGCGACAAGGTCCATCCGGCGATCTGGCGCGCGGCAGCCGAAGTCGAGTCCAAGCACGGGATCACGGTCCGGCCGATGCGCAAGAAGGACATGGTGGCCGAGATCGGCCGCTTCCTCGAGGTGTACAACGCCGCCTGGGAGCGCAACTGGGGCTTCGTGCCGTTGACCGAGGACGAGGTCCGTCACTACGCGAAGGATCTGAAACCGATCCTGGACGAGAACTGGGCATTTGTAGCCGAGAAGGACGACGAGACGCTCGGTGCCGCTCTGTCGTTGCCGGACTACAACGAGGTGTTGGTGCGGCTGAACGGCCGGCTGCTCCCGTTCGGATGGATCAAGGCGCTCTGGTACCGGCGCAAGATCGATCGCGTCCGCGTGTTCGCGCTCGGCGTCAAGCGCGAGTGGCAGCACACCGGGATTGCGGCGAAGTTCTACGAGCTGCACTTCGACTCCGCCGCCCGCACCCCCCAGAAAACCGGTGAGACAGGCTGGATCCTCGAATCGAACAAATCGATGAATCGAGCGATGGAGGGGATGGGGGGAAAGATCGTCCGCACCTACCGGGTGTTCGAGAAACCTCTTTGAAGATGACCGCGAACGCTGGCAAGATGTCGTCTTGATGAGCGAGATCGAGCTGCCCGCCGAGGCCGTGCTGGAGGAAGAGGAGACCGTCGAGGGCCTGCCGGTGCTCGCCGAGGTCCGGCCGATCGAGCCGGCCGCTCGGCCGCCTCTGCCCGCCGTGCAGGCTGCGGCGGCGGCCGCAACTGGATTCGTGGCCGGGGCCGCAACCGTTGCACTGGTGCGGCGCCACACGTCCCGCAAGCTGGCCCGGGGCCAGCGCCGCACGCGGCGAAACCCGGTCGACATGCTCCCGGTCGTAGGCTCGCGCACGTTCCTGGTCGACGTGCACATGCTCGCCAAGCCGGGCGAGTGAAGCTTCCCGAGGTCCGGGTCGAGGTCCGTCCGCGCTCGCCGCTCGCGCTGCCTCGCCACGGCGGGCTCGACGGCCTGACGCGCGTTCGCGGAGGCGTCGTCCAGCGGCTGCTTCACGTCGCGGACGAGCCGGTGGTGGTGCGTGTGGCCAAGGCGGGACGCGCTCGTCTGCTGTTCGGCGCCGTTGCGGCGGACCGAGACCTCGCGCTGGCGGGGATCGAGAGGATGCGGCTGGCCCTCGGCGTGGACCAAGACCTGAACACGTTTCACGAGCGCTTCCGCTTCGACCCTCTGATCGGTCGGGCCGTGCGCCGGTTTCCCGGTCTGCGCGTCCACGGGCGCCCGCACCCCTTCGAGGCACTGGCGTGGGCGATCTCCGAGCAGCTGATCGAGTCCGAGCGCGCGGCGGAGATCCAACGAAGGCTGATCTTCCGGCTGGGGCGGCGGTGCGAGCGTACCGGACTGCGCGACGCGCCGGACGCCGTCGCCGTGGCCCGCCAGTCGCCGGCCCGACTCGAGTCATTCGGGCTCTCCGGCATGCGCGCGATCACGATGGTGCGGGCGGCGCGCGAAGTGGTGTCGGGGAGAGTTGACCTTTACGGCGCCGATCACGAGCGCGGCTGGCGGCGGCTGCGCGCGATCCCGGGGATCGGTAACTGGACGGTCCAGAAGCTGGCGCTGGGCGGGCAGGGCCGGATCGACCAGATCCCGGCCGGCGACCTCGCCTATCTGAAGCTGGTGGGGCGGCTGCTTCACGGCGGCGACCCTCGGGCGCGCGCGACGGAGGAGGAGGTGGAGGCGTTCTTCGAGCCCTACGCACCGTGGGCAGGGCTGGCCGGCGCCTACGCGCTGCGCAGCTCGAAGGAGACGGTCTCCCAGCGGGCGCTGGCGAGAGCCGTGGCCAGGTCCTCGTCGGTGTCGTAGCGGCCGGTCAGGCGGCGCCCATCGGCCCTCACGGTGATCGCGCCGTATTGGAAGGGCCACGGCGTGAGCCGCCCGTCGGCGCTGAGCTCGAGGTCGTGCGGGTCTGTGCTCGTCGGGACTGCGCGCGCCGTGCACGGCGCCCAGCCGAGGCAAAGGGCGAGCGATAGAAAGTCCCACGTCCAGATCAGATCGCTGTTGCGCGCGACCAGCTCGGGCGCGGCCTCGAGCGAGGTAACGAGCTCGTGCTCGAAGCTGCGGCTGCTGACGATGAACTCGCGGACCAGGTCAGAGTCGGCCGGTCGCAGGCGTGTGAGGTCGCGCATCTCGTAGAGGCGCCGGCCGTGCATCGAGACGAGCAGCGCGGCGTAGCGTGACTGCGATAGGAGGCGGCGCGGGCCCGCGCGCCACAGCTGCATGTGCGTGGCGATCGACATCTCGATGAACGAGTGGGGGAGTCCGGTGGCCGGGTTGCGAGTCGGCTCGAGATCCCACGCCGCCATCCCGACGTCGTGCTGCTCGGCCGCGAGGCAGACCTCCTCGCGCGGCTCGATCTCCCCGAAGCGCTCATTGCCCCAGGCTCGTGCGAGCTGTCCGGAGATCCACGCGTGCGAGGCCTGGCCGATCGCCAGCAGGCCCCGGTCGTCCTCGCGCAGGATCATTCAACTCGGCTCAGGTCGTCGGGCCGCGGAGGCCCTCGAGCAGCCGACGCACGGTCTGGCCCATCTCGGCACGCGCGTGCTCGGGATCATCGGCGCGGGCTACTACCATGGCCGCCTCATCGAGCGCTCCGAGCAGCACGTGGGCGAGGGCTCGCGCGGGCTGGTCGATCATCCGGCCGGCGTCGATCGCCCGCTGGAGCGCGGCCTCGAGCAGGCTGAGCGCGTAGTTCCCGTCCGCCGCGCGCCACACGTCCCAGCCCAGCACCGATGGGCCGTCGACGAGCATGATCCGCTGCACCTCGGGTCGCGCGCTCGCGTCGAGGAACGCGTCGGTGCCGATGACCAGCGCTTCCCACGGATCGGAGCTCTGCGCCGCCGCCGCCATCACCTGCTGGGCCGTCTCAGCGCTGATCTGCACGAGCACGGCCCGGAACAGGTCCTCCTTTCCGCCCTTGAAGTGGTGGTAGAGCGCCCCGCGGGTGACGCCGGCCCGCTGCACGATCTCCTCGGTCCCGACCGCCGCGTACCCGCGCTCGGCGAACAGGTCCCGAGCGGCGGTGAGTAGGGCGGCGATCGTCGACTCGCGCTGCTCGGCCTTGGTGCGGGAGCGGGGGGCATCGGTGGCCGGGGTGGTGGTGGGAGCAGGTCCGGCTGGTGCCGGGATGGCCGGGGCGGGCGCGGCGGTTGGGTCGACCGGCGGGGCGCCGCCGCCCGGGCTCGCTACTGCGTCGATCTTGACAGGAGCGTCGCCGTGCCCCGGGGTCTTGACAGGAGCGTCGCCGTGCCCCGGGGCGTTGACAGGAGCGTCGCCGTGCCCCGCGATCTTGACAGGAGCGTCGCCGTGCCCCGCGGTCTTGACATGCATACTGCCTGTATGTGAAGATGCGTACACCCTGTACGCCACATTATCGCTGAGGTGTCGGATATGCCTGAGATCCAGCTCACGCAAGGGACCGTTCACTATCGCGACGAAGGGTCGGGACCGGTCGTGGTCCTGATCCACGGCCTACTCGTGGACGGCCACGTGTGGGACGGCGTGGTCCAGAGTGCGGCCGGGGACGCGCGTCTGATCGGGCCCGACCTGCCACTCGGCTCGCACCCGCGGGCGATGAACGACGGCGCCGACCTGTCGCCCCTCGGCGTTGCGGCTCTGATCGCCGAGCTGCTCGAGCGACTGGCCCTGGAGGACGTGACGCTGGTCGGGAACGACACCGGCGGCGCCCTGTGCCAGCTGGTCTGCGCTCACCACCCGGAGCGGGTCGGTCGGTTGGTGCTGATCAACTGCGACGCGTTCGAGAACTTCCCGCCGCCGGCCTTCCGGGGCCTGGTCAAGCTGCTCGCGAGGGTGCCGGGCGCGGTTGCGGGTTTGGAGCTGATGGGCCGGACTAAGGTCGCGAGGCGCGCGACAATGTCGATTGCGCCGCTCACGGTCCAGCCGATCCCGGACGAGCTGTTGCGGTCGTGGATCGAGCCACTGCGCGACCCTGGCGTCCGACGCGACCTGAGGCGCTTCCTCGGAGCCATCTCGCCGCGTGACACGCTCGACGCGGCCGAACGTCTGCGTGGCTTCAAGCGGCCGGCGCTGCTGATCTGGGGTCTGCGCGATCGCTTCTTCCCGCGCGCCGAGGCCGACCGGCTCGCTGCGACGCTCCCCGACGCCCGCCTCGAGACGGTCGAGAACGCCGCGAACGTTCGTGCAGCTCGACGCGCCCAAGCATGTCGCGGAGCTGATCGTCAGCTTCGCCGCGCGCGGCTCGCCGGTCTCGGCGTGACATGATCGTTCGCGTGGAGTCGCACGCGATCACAACGCTCGATCAGCTGCGGGAGGTCTATCCGCCGCCGGCCGAGCGATCCGTGCACAAGGAGGTCGACCACCTCGACGAACACTGCCGCCGCTTCGTCGCCCTGAGCCCGTTCGTGCTGATCTCGAGCTCCGACGCCGCGGGCGCGTGCGACGTATCGCCGAAGGGCGGCCCACCCGGGTTCGTCCACGTCCTCGACACCCATCGCCTGCTGATCCCCGACGCCACCGGCAACCGGCGGCTCGACGGGCTGCAGAACATGCTCGAGAACCCGCACGTAGGGCTCCTGTTCCTGATCCCGGGGATGGGCGAGACGCTGCGGGCGAACGGGCGGGTGGAGCTGACCCGGGATCCCAACCTGCTCGACGGTCTCGAGACCGCCGGCCGTCCGGCCAAGCTCGCGCTGGTCGTGACCGTTGAGGTCTCTTATCTCCACTGCGCCAAGGCGCTTATCCGCTCAAAGCTCTGGCAGCCCGGCTCCTGGCCCGACGAGCTCCCTTCGGCGGCCGAGATCCTCAACGACCACATCGGCATCGGGGACCTCGCCGCCTCAGCCGCTGCGCTCGAGGAGAGCTACACCAAGCGGATCTGAACCGGCGCGGGGCGGAGGGATTCGCGGGGTCGTACGGGGCGTTCGGGGACTGGCGGTGGTTCGATCGGGCGCCCGCCAGAAAAACGCAACAAACCCGGGCGGGCGCGGGGGAGGGAGGCGGAAAAGTCCTCGTGACGGTGACTCTTCAGCCTCGCTCGGTTGCGGGACGCCGGGTTTATGACGTTTGTCTGCGTCGTTCGGGCCGCGCCGGCGACCGCGCTCGAGGAAAGCTGGATCTGGGGGGCTCCCGGGGGGTTGCTTTCGCGGGGTCGGACGGGGCTGTTGGGCGATTAGTGCCCCATATGGCAAGGAATCCCCCAACAGTCACGGGGGTGGGGCGCGCCAGGGGTGGGGCGCCCCCGCGCCGGCGGCGCCCCTCGCGCCCCTCGCGCCGCGGCGCCCCCGCGCCCGCCCCGCTGGATCCACCCAGCCCACCCATATTGTTCCGAACACCGATACAATCGAACAATCTCGACCGCGGTCGAGGTCGAGGCCGCCGGCGCGCGGTCGAGGCCGGGGCCGCCGGCGCAACCTGCCCACCACTCCCAACAAGCCCACGCCCCGCAACCACCCCCACCCGCTACCGCGCGCGTCGGTCCCTGACCTCGTGTTCGCGGAGTTGCGCGAGGCGATCCTCAGCGGCCGATACGCCCCCGGCGAGCGGCTGCCGACGCAGCGGAGCCTGGCGGCCGACCTGAACGTCAACATGGCCTCGGTGCGCGAGGCGCTCAAGCGGCTCGAGCAGCTGCGGCTTGTCGAGGTGCGCCACGGGGACGCGACGCGCGTGCTCGACTGGCGCTCCTCGGGCGGCCTCGAAGCCCTGGCAGCGCTCGGCGCCGGCGACGCGGAGGTGATTCGCGCCCTGTTCGAGGCGCGGAGGCTGCTGCTCGTGGAGGCGGCGCGGCTGTCGGCGGAGCGGCGCACTGATGCGCAGGCGGAGCGGATCCGCGAGCTGGCCGAGGCGATCGCGATCGCGTCTTCCGACGACGCCGCGCTGATCGCCGACTGGGAGTTCATGTCGGCCGTGATCGAGGCGGCGGGCAACCTCGTCTTCCAGCTGATCATGAACTCGGTCCGCCAGCTGTACCTACCCAACGCGAACGCGTTCGCGGCTGTCGTGGGCGATCGCGCGGCGCTGGCGAAGCTCTACGAGCAGGTCGCCGAGGCGATCGACGGCCATGATGCCACGAGGGCCGCGACCGCCATCGAGCGCCTGGCCGGGGCTCAGGAACGTCGCATGGTGGGATCCCGGTGAACGACCGGGTGCGCGAGTTCGTGCTGGCGGGTCCGCGCCCGGGACGTGACGGGCTCCGCGTGATGCTTTTTCTGGCGAGCCGGCCGCGCGGGCGATGGCTGCTCGGCGCGCTCCCGCTTGCGCTGCAGGCGGCGGACAGCGTGCTCGCGATGGGCCGCTACGACGACCCAGTGCGGGCGCACGAGCTCGGTTGGGACTCGGAGGCGGTCGCCGCCCGGGGCCGGGCGCTCCGCCGTGCGGAGGGGAGACCTTGATCCGCTCGGACGCACCGACCCGAACGACCGCCGACGTGTGCGTGGTCGGCGCGGGCGCCGGCGGAGCCGTGGTTGCCGCCGAACTCGCCGAGGCCGGCGCTGACGTGATCGTGCTCGAGCAGGGGCGCGAGCATGACGCCGACGGCTTCACCGCACGGCCGCCCGAGATGCTCGCGCGCCTGTACCGCGATGGCGGGCAGACGCTCACGCTCGGCAACCCGCCGATCGGGCTGCCGCTCGGCCGGGGAATCGGCGGGACCACGCTGGTGAACTCGGGCACCTGCTTCCGCACGCCGCCGCGCGTTCTCGACCGCTGGCGCGAGGAGTTCGGCCTGCTGCTCGACGAGGACATGATGCGCCCGTACTTCGAGCGGGTCGAACGGTCGCTGTCGGTGAGCGAGGTTGCGCCCGAACTCGCCGGCCGCAACGCGGCCGTCGCGCGGCGCGGGGCGGAGCGGCTCGGGTGGTCGCACGGATATCTGCGCCGCAACGCCCGCGGCTGCGTGGGCTCGGGCGTGTGTGCGTTCGGATGCCCGACCTCGGCCAAGCAGCACACTGGGATCACCTACATCCCGCGGGCCCGCGCGGCCGGGGCCCAGGTGCTCACCGGCGCCGACGTCAGGCGGGTTGTGGTCAGTCAGGGCCGCGCCGAGGGCGTGCAGCTGGCCGACGGCCGCAGCGTGCGGGCGCCTACCGTGATCGTCGCCGCCGGCACGATCCACACGCCGCTGCTGCTCGCGCGAAGCGGCCTCGGCAAGGGTTCGGGGCAGCTTGGCGGGAACCTCTCCCTTCACCCGGCGACGGCGGCGATCGCGAGGATGCCGGAGGCGGTCGACATGGCCCGGGGCGTTCCGCAGAGCTTCTACATCGACGAGTTCGCGGCCGACGGAATCATCTTCGAGGGCGTGGCCGGGCCACCTTCATATGCCGCCGTCTCGCTGCCGCTGACCGGCGCCCGGCACGCGGAGGTGATGGCCTCGTACCGCCACCTGGCCCAGTTCGGGCTGATGGTCAGCGACACGGGCCGCGGGCGCGTGCAGTCGCTCGGCGGCCGGCCGATCATCCGGTATGACCTCTCAGAGACGGACCTGGGCCGCTTCCGCCGCGGCCTACGACTCATGGACGAGCTATTCCGGGCCGCCGGCGCGCTCGAGGTGTTTCTGCCCCTTCCGCCAGGCACACGGCCTGAGCAAGCCCGGCGCCAAGACTTCAAGCTGCTCGCCTTCCACCCGCTCGGTACCGCCCGCGCGGACGCGCGGCCCGGCCACGGCGTGGTCGACGGCGAGCTCGAGCTGCACGATGCCCCCGGTGTCTATGTCGCGGACGGGTCTGTCGTCCCCAGCGCGCTCGGGGTGAACCCGCAGCTGACGATCATGGCGCTGGCGACGCGGCTCGCGTCAGCGCTCGCCGGCGGACGCTAGCGGCGAGACCGCAGCCGCCTTGGCGTCGGCGTGGGCCCGGTTCTTAGCCGAGCGGACGGCCTCGGTCAGCGTGTCGATGTCGTACACGCCGTAGTGGCGGCGCCCATTGATGAAGAAGGTCGGCGTCCCTGACACTCCGCTCTCGTCAGCGCTGGCCACGTCCTCGGCGACGCGGGCCGCCCACTCGCGGCGGCGGATCTCGTCGATCGCACGCTCGGCGTCGAGGCCCAGCTCTCTCGCGTAGCCCGCCAGATCCTTGGGGGAGAGCGAGTCCTGACGGCCCAGCAGGAGGTCGTGCATGTCCCAGAACCTCCCCTGGGCTGCCGCCGCCTCGGAAGCCTCGGCGGCCAGCTGGGCCTGCGGGTGCACGTCGTTGAGCGGCAGGTGACGCCACACGTAGCGGATGTCGGATCCCATCGAGGAGAGCAGCTCGCGGATCACCTGCTCGGCCTGCCCGCAGTACGGGCACTCGAAGTCCCCGTACTCGACCAGCGTCACCGGCGCGTCGTCGGGCCCGCGGACGTGGTCGCGCTCCGGGTCCACATCCTCTGCGAGGTCGAGGATGTCCTGGGCGGTCCGCCCGATCTGCTGAGCGCGCAGCGACCGTGGCAGGCGCTGCACCACCCGGAGCGCGAGCCATGTGACCAGCGGGGCGAGGACGACGGTGGCCAGCGCTCCGAGCTTCGCCTCGTCGAGATTGCGGCCTGTGAAGGCCAGGCTGGCGATCAGCAACGAGATCGTGAAGCCGACTCCGGCGCAGGTGCCGGCGACGCCGAGGATCGGGCCGCTGAGCGGCGAGCGCGGCCCGTGGAACGCCGGGCGCGTTGCCAGCCAGGCGCCCAGGTAGATCCCGACCGGCTTGCCGATCAGGTAGCCGAACACGATCCCGAGCGTGATCGGCGAGCTCGCGGCGCTCGAGAGCAGGCTGCTGTTGAGATGAACGCCGGTGTTGGCCAGCGCGAACAGGGGCACGATCGCGTAGCTGACCCACGGGTGCAGGTCGTACTGGAGGCGCTCATTGGCGGAGATTGCCGACAGCAGGCTCTGCTGGGCGGAGCGGGCCAGCGCCGGCGTCGGCTGCTCGCGAAAGGAGCGGGTCAGCGCGGTGGCCCGCTCGAGCTCCTCGCGCGAGGGCGGGTAGGCGCTCGTGGCGAGCCCGATCACCAGGCCGGAGACGACCGGGTCGACGCCCGACTTCAGCATCGCGACCCACGCCGCGACCCCGACCCCGACCGAGAGGGCGCTGCGACCGAACGGCGCGTAGCGGAGCGCGAGCAGCACTCCGAAGAGCCCGATTGCCGCCGCCAGCGCAACCGCCGAGACGTGGTGGGTGTAGACCGTTGCGATCACCACCAGCGCGGCCAGGTCGTCGACCACCGACAGGGTCAGCATGAACACGCGCACTCGCGTGGCCGAGCGCGGCGTCAGCAGCGCAAGCACGCCGAGCGCGAACGCGGTATCGGTCGACATCGCCGCGCCCCAGCCGTGGCCGCCGGCCCGGCCGGCGTTGAAGGCGAGGTAGATCGCGATCGGGAGCGTGAATCCCGCGAGCGCGCCGAACACGGGGATCGCGAGGCGGCGCCGCTCGCGCAGCTCGCCGAGGTCGAGCTCGCGCTTGGCCTCGAGGCCGACGACCAGGAAGAACAGGGTCATCAGGCCCTCGTTGACCCAGTGCCGCAGGTCCATCGAGATCCCGGCGTCGCCGATCCGGATCGACAGTGTGGTCGTCCACAGCGCCTCGTAGGAGTGCCGCCAGGGGGAGTTGGCCCAGATCAGGGCGACGACGGCGGCCCCGAGCAGGGCGATCCCGCCGCCGGTCTCGGTGGCGAGGAAGTCGCGGACCGGCGCGGCGAGGTTCCGCGCCCACGCGGTACGGCCGCCGAAGGAGATGGCCGGTGCGTCCGCGCTCATCCGGGACGATTATCTCAAGCGCGGCGGGTGCTCACGGGCCCTGGCCCGCGAGCACCTCGTTCGTGGAGGCGTCGATCACCGCGTTCGGATTCGAGATCAGATGGTGGTTGATCATCCATTGCCCGTACGCGTTCCACTCCGCCTGGTCCTGCCAGCCCCACGGACGCCCGGCGGCGGGAAAGAACACCGGCATCGTGGCGCGGACGCTGGCCGTCTCCAGCTTCTGATCGAGGCTGGGGTTGGCCTTGACGAGATTCTGGACCGCGGTGGTGGGATCGCGACGCGCCGACTCATAGCCTCGCGCCAGCGCCTGCACGAAACGCCGGATCGGGTCCGAGCTGGTCGCCAGAGTGGCGCGCCGAACCACGAGCACGAGCTCGTCGTAGGTCGGCACGCCGACCGTCTCCATCCGGATCACGTTCGGGTGCTTGCCGCGCTGGGCGAGCTCGAGCGCCTCCACGTTCCAGTAGGCCCCGAGCGTCGCGTCGACGCGACCGGAGAGCATCGCCGGCACGAGGTTGGAGCCGACGTTGGTCTCCTTGACCGAGCTGACCGGCACGCCCTCGTGCTGAAGGATCGTGCCGAGATAGGCGTGCTGGTAGGGGATGCCCGCGTCCCCGACGCGCTTGCCGCGGAGCTGCCGAACGCTCTTGATGTGCTTGGAGCCGACCGAGACGATCGAGGTGAGCGGCTTCTGGACGACCGCCGCCACGGCGACCAGCGGCAGGCCGCGGTTGCGAGCCAGCAGCAGTTCGGGCTCGTACGAGATCGCCATGTCGACCTTCCCGGCCGCGAGCAGCTGGAGCGGCGACGCGGGGTCGGACGGGACCTGAACGTGGACGTTCAGCCCCGCCTTCTGGAAGTCACCTTCGGCGAGCGCCTGGTACAGCCCGACGTGGTCCGCGTTGGGGAACCAGTCGAGCATCAGGGTCAGCGACTGCGTGGTTCCCGGTGCGCCGGTGAGCGTCGCCGACTTCTGGCCACAGGCCGCCAGGCCGAGACACAGCAGCGCGAGCGCCGGGATGGCGAGGCGTTTGGTCACGTCCGTTCTCCTCTCGGTTGTAGGGCCCATGGAATCGCGAGCCGTTCGGCCAGTGTCAGCAGGGCGAACAGCCCGATCGCGAACACCGACAGGATCACAACTGCCGCGTAAGCACGCGGCATCAGCAGCTGCGCTTCCGACTGCTGGAACAGATATCCGAGGCCGCCGCTGGACCCGGCCAGCTCTGCGAACACGGCGCCGATCACGGCCACGACCACCGCGATCTTCGCACCCGTGATCGCGGCGGGCAGCGCCGATGGGAGCTCGACGTGCCAGAACGTCCGCCGGCGGCTGGCGTCGAAGGTCCGCATCAGCTTCAGAAGGTCCCCGTCGACGGCGGCGAAGCCCGCAAAGGTGGTGACGACGATGGGAAAGAACGAAACGAGCGCGATCACGACCAGCTTCGGCGCGATCCCGAAGCCCAGCCACAGCACGAGCAGTGGCGCGATCAATGCGATCGGGATGGTCTGCGAGGCGACGAGCAGCGGATACACGGCGCGCCGCATCGTGTCTGAGAAATGGATCACGATCGCCAGCACGATCCCAGCGGCCGCGGCGAGCAGGATGCCGAGCAGCACCTCCTCGGCCGTGATCAGGAAGTTCGACCACAGCAGCGAGCGGTCGGTGTAGATCGCCTTGGCGATCTGATGCGGAGGCGGCAAGATCAGCGGGTCAGCTCCGCCGAGCTGCACGTAGAGCTCCCACAGCCCGAGCAGTGCGAGCAGCAGCACGAGCGGGCGCCATCCCGAGACCAGGCGCCTCACCGCGCCATCCCCAGCGACTCGAGCGCCCGGGCGCGGATCTCGACCACCGACGGGTCGCTGACCCCGCGCGGGCGCGGGATCTCGACCTCGAGCTCGGCCACCGCCCGGCCGGGGCGGGCCGACATCACGACTACGCGGTCGGCGAGCAGCACGGCCTCCTCGATGTCGTGCGTGACCAGCACCACCGTCCGCGACTCGAGCTCCAGCGCATGCGCGAGCCAGCCCTGCATGTCCGCGCGCGTGATCGCGTCCAGGGAGGCGAATGGCTCGTCGAGGGCGAGCACCGGCTTGCCGGCCAGCAGTGAGCGAAGGAACGAAACGCGTTGGCGCATCCCGCCCGACAGCTCGCTCGGCCGCGCACGCTCGAATCCATCGAGCCCGAAGCGCTCGAACCACGGTGCCGCGGCCGATCTGGCCTCGGCGCGCCCCACGCCACGCGCGCGGAGCGCGAGGCCGGCGTTGTCGAGCGCGCTCAGCCACGGAAGCAGGAGGTCGCGCTGCGGCATCAGCACGGCCGGATCGCAGCGGACGGTGCCCGCGTCGGGAGCCTGGAGGCCGCAGACCAGCTCGAGCAGCGTCGTCTTGCCGCAGCCGCTCGGACCAACCACGGCAACGATCTCTCCGCGCTGCGCGCGCAACGACATGTGCTCGAGCGCTCTCACCTCGCCGCGCTTCGATACGAACGTCCGGCTCGCGTCCTCGACCTGGACCCCTACGGGTCCCTGAAGATCGCGAGGCTCCTTCACGGGAGCCTCGATCATCACTCTTCTTGCTCCCTCCGCGGGCATTACCCCACAGGTTCGAAGGGTCAGCGCCGGGTCGCTGGTCGTGCGTAGGGCGCTATCTCAGCCGGCTTTCCCGCCAGCCCCCCTGGGTTGTCAGGTGCTAAAGGTGATGGTACCGCGCGCCCTGCGTGCGGTAACTTCCCGGCCGTGGGGAGCATTCGCATCGGCTGCCTGACCGCGGTGATCGTCGCCGTGCTGTGCTGCGCCGCACAGGCCTCCGCGCAGTCCACGTTCAAGCCCAGGATCCGCGGGGCGATGGGGATCATCCCCCGCCACGGCGCCACGGACATCGCCACCGGAGAGAGCATTCCGGTCGTCTACCACGGCGGATCGGTGATGCAGAACGTGACTATCCACACCCTGTTCTGGGCTCCGAGCGGCTACCGCTTCGAAGGCTCTCCCTCGGCGGGAGTACTCGGCTACGAGCAGCTGATTCAGCGCTTCTTCACCGACGTCGCCAACGCCTCCGGCACGCAGTCGAACGTGTTCTCGGTGCTGCCGCAGTTCGCCGACGGCCACGGCGCCGGACGCTACGCGATCACCTACAGCGCGGCCGCGGATTCGGTCGACGACCACGATCCGTTCCCGCCCGTACGCGGCCAGTGCCCGTCGCCGGCCGGCGTCGCCACCTGCGTCACCGATCTCCAGGTCCAGCGCGAGCTCGACAAGGTGATCCAGGCGCACGACCCGTCCGGACACGGCCTGCACGACCTCTGGTTCGTGTTCCTCCCGCCCGACGTCGACACATGCGTCGCGCTCGGCGTCTGCGGAACCACCGCGTACGCCGGCTACCACTCGCTCTCGAACGAGGGCCACGGCTCGACGATCTACGCGCTCGTGCCGAGCCCGCTGATCGAGTTCACGCCGGGTCCCGGGACCGACCCGCAGGGCAACCCCGAGGCGGAGTCGGCGATCGACACGAGCGCGCACGAGACCGTGGAGGCGATCACCAACCCGGAGGGCGACGGATGGATGGATCCGAACGGGTTCGAGGTCGGCGACAAGTGCGAGAACCCCGAGGACGGCACGCCGCTCGGCTTCGCCCCCGACGGGTCGCCGTACGACCAGGTGATCTCCGGCGATCAGTTCCTCGTCCAGATGATGTGGTCCAACACCGCCAAGGGCTGCGTGCAGCGGACGACGAACACGGCCTCGGCCCTGCCCCTCCCGAGGGTCGGCCTGACCCAGTTCCGCCCGTCGGTGACCGGGAATATCGGCTTCGCGCGAGGCGGCGTGTCGGTGGAGGCCGCGGTCGCGCGCGCCGGTGATCTGGTCGCGCTCGCGCAGGGCCGGACGCGGGCCGACGGCAGCTGGGGCCCGCTCTCGCTTGTCTCGGCCTCCGGCACACCGCATGCGCCGAGTGACGACCGCGACGTGGTACTGATCCGCTACGCCGGACACCGGGCCGGAACCGACCTGATCGCCACGGGCGACGGCGGCAATCCGTTCACCGAATCAGGTTGGACGGGCTGGTTCGACCTCGACAACGGCTTCCAGGTCGGCGCCCATCAGGTCAAGCTCTCGCCCTGCGGGCAGACCGGCCTGCTGACGCTCCGGATCGCCGGCACGCCGACCGCCCCGCCAATCGAGCAGTGCAATACAGAGACCGACGTCTCGGTGATGAAGACAGGCCCGCTGACCCCGCGCACGCCGATTACGATGAGCAGCCAGGACAACCGGGCCGTGTCCCTGAGCGCTCCGAACGGCGCCCTCGTGAGCCTGACCGTCGCGCTCGGTGAGCCGGGGAGCCTGTCGACGGTCGGCAATAGCCAGATCCTCTTCAATCCGAGCGGATTCCCCACCTGCGCCGCGGATCTGCGGACCCAGACCGTCCGCTGCACCGGGCTGCGGCCTAGCGACGGCTACACCCTCGGCGGGCGGCACGCGCACGCCGGTCGCGGCGGCGTGGTGACCTTCGCCGGCTTCGCCAAGCCATTGCGCGGGCAGGTGCTGAGTCTTCGCAACAGCTCCGGCCGGGTACTCACCCGGCTCCACGTCGCCCACCTGCGGGTCGACATCGCCGGCCGCCAGACGGTGCTCTCCGGCGGGATCTGCGAGCCGGGCGAGTACTACGGGCTGCCGCTGCGCAAGCCGCCGAGCAGCTCCGCGATCGGGCTGGGGCTCGGCGGCAACGGCACCGACTGCCCGGCGAGCGGCAGGGCCAAGGGCCTGAGGACCGGGCACATCGAGCAGATCGACGACCTGAGCGGGGGTCAGACGCTCACCGACGTGCCGGAGGTGCAGCGAACGACGCCGCTGCAGGGCGACACGCTCTACGGACCGTTCGTCCTGCAGGCGCGCAGCGGCCTGCCGGGGCCCGACAACACCGTGTACGCCCGGCGCGTCCCGATTTCGGTGACGATCTCGCCCGCCGGGTCCAGGCACAGCGTCTTCCACGCCCAGAACGTCGATACCACCCGAGGCGTGACGGTACGCTCTCTACGCCGGGGCGTGTACGTGGCGAGCTGGGTACTGACCGACGCGAATGGCGACACCCGAACCATCCGAACCGAGTTCGTCGAAGCACGACGATAACGCGACGCCCGCCGACGGCGACGCCATCCCCACCGGCAAGGTCAGGCGGGCGACCAGCACGACGGCGGCGCTGGGCCCGAGCGGCGCGCGCCTGGCGGCATCTCTGATCGCGAACATCGGTCGCTCACCGGAGCGGGCCCGTGAGGTGCTCGAGGCCCGGCACGCCGAGGTCGCCGAGCAGGCGGTGGAAGTGCTCGGCAACCTGCGCGGCGGGGCGATGAAGCTCGGCCAGCTGGCCTCGTTCGTGGACGTCGAGTTCCTGCCCCCGGAATACCGGGCCATCTACCAGGAGAAGCTCGGCCGGCTGCGCGACGCCGCGCCCGCGATGAGCTGGGAGAAGGTGCGCCGCGTGCTCGAGCGCGAGTGGGAGGAGCCGGTCGAGTCGGTGCTCACGGAAATCTCCCACGAGGCGGTTGCCGCGGCGTCGATCGGCCAGGTCCACCGGGGCGTGCTGAGCGACGGGCGCGAGGTGGCGATCAAGGTCCAGTACCCCGAGATCGCCGACGCGCTCGAGGCCGATCTCGATGTCGCGTCGATCCTGATCGGACTCGGCAAGGCGATCGCCCCGGGTCTCGACCCCAAGATAGTCGCCGGGGAGCTACGCGAGCGCGTGCTCGAAGAGCTCGACTTCGAGCTCGAGGCCCAACAGCAGCGGGCCTTCGCCCGCGCCTATCGCGGCCATCCGTTCATCCATGTGCCGGCGGTCATCACGGCACTCTCGCGCCGGCGCGTCCTCGTCTCGGAGTGGGTCGACGGGCGCAGGTTCGAGGAGATCCTGGCGCTCGAGGAGGCCGAGCGCGATCGGGTGGGCGAGATCGTCGTGCGCTTCTTCTTCGGCGCGATGGATCGCGTCGGCCGTTTCAACACCGACCCCCACCCCGGCAATTACATGCTGATGGACGACGGGCGGATGGCGTTCCTGGACTTCGGGAACACCGTGTCGGTGAGCCGGGAGGTCGTTGCCCTGTGGCGCCGCGCGATGCTCGCCGCGATGCGCGACGACCTGTCCGTGTTCACCGGCGCGATGGACGATCTCGGCTACGTGCGCAACCTCGACCGACTCGACCGCGAGGCGCTGCTGATGCAGGCGGCGCTGATCGGCGACTGGTACATGCGCGACGAGCAGGTGCGGGTCGATCCCGACTATGTGGCGGGCGTTGTCGCGGCGCTGATCGATCCGCGGGCGTTCGACGGGGCCATGCGGTTGACCCGCCAGATCAAGATCCCGCCGGAGGAGATCTGGCTGCGGCGCGTGGAGACGAGCGTGCTCGCCGTGCTCGGCCAACTCCGCGCGAAGCGCAACTGGCACCGGATCATGCTCGAGCCGATGGGCGGCGAGCCGGCAACCGATCTGGGCCGGCAGGAGCTCGAGTTCTGGAGCCGGCGCGGCTTTACAGGGCGGTCATCGGCCGCGTCAGCGCCTTGACGAACTCCTCGAGCTGATCGGTGCGCCAGCATTCGAACGCGGTGCAGTACTTCGCATAGGCCGCGATCACGCTGTCGCCGTAGTTCCAGTACAGGCGCGGCTCGGGGTTCAGCCAGAATGTCCGGCCCGCCTTGGCCGTGATCGCCGCAAACACGTCCTCCCGGGGCGGGCGCCCATTGGTGCGGGCGTCCCCGAGCACAATCACGGTCGCGCGGGGGTGAAGCTCGTCCACGATCAGGGCCAGGAACTCGGTCCACACTCGGCCATAGTCGGTGTAGCCCGAGATGTCGGCCACGCCCGCGTCGCGAGAGACGGCCTCGCTGGCGGCGCGGAAATCGCGTTCGCGCTCGAACACCTCGGTGACCTCGGAGATCCGCTCGATGAACACGAACGAGCGCAGCTTGCGGAACGAGTCGTGGAGGGCGTGCAGGACGCTGAGGAAGAAGGTCGAGGCGCTGGTCACGCTGGTCGAGACGTCGCAAAGGACAAAGATCTCCGGCCGTCGCGGCCGTCGCGGCCGGTACTTCAGCTCGATCGGAACGCCGCCGCTCTGCAGCGAGGCGCGCATCGTGCGGCGCACGTCTACGTGGGCGTGGCGCTTGCGGCCCTTGAGCTCGTGGCCCTGGGTGGCGAGCCTGCGCTTGAGCTGCGTGACCACCCGGTGGACCTGGGCGAGGTCCTGGATTGGGCCGGTCGGCAGCGCGCGGTCGAGCTCGTTGAGCGGGCGCTTGGGCGGAAGGCTGGCCGTGCGCTCGATCAGGTCGCGCTCGAGCTCGCGCCGCAGGTGCTGCTCGAAACGCCGCAGTTCGTCGCGCGGGACGCCGTCCCGGCGCGGGTCGTCCTCGGGGAGGTCGGGCTGCGGCTCGGTCCGCAGGCCGAGCGCGCGGCGGATGCGCTGCACGTCGACGCCGAGCACCCCCGACCCCTCGCCGCGCCCGAAGGCGGCGATCGCAAGGCGGGCGAGGTCACGCAGCGCGCCGTCGTCTCCGTCCCGCAGCGCCTGAGCGATCTGCCGGCGCAGCGTGTCGAGATTGACGTCCTGCTCGCCGCTCCCGCTGCCCGCCTCGGCCTCGCTGACGCCACGGCGCGCGGCCTCGGCCTCGGCGGCGCGGAAGAAGAAGCGATCGAACACGAGCTCGAAGATCCTGCGGTCCTCGGGAGACTTGGCGATCGTCGCGGCCAGCGCCTCGCGGAAGTCCTGGGGCTCGGTCCACGGCACGTGCTCGAGCGCCGAGAAGGCGTCGAGCATCTCGCTCGTGCCGAGCGCGACGCCCTCCTCGCGGAGCTCCTCGGCGAAGCTCAGCAGCTGCCCCTCGAAGCCTCCCGGCGCTCGGGCCGGGATGCCGCCGTAGATCTTGCTCTGTGGCGCGGGCGCCGAGGGGCTACGCGGCGGGTCGGGCATCCGTCGCCGTCGGCTCGAGCTTGACGCCCACCCGGGCCGCGACCGTGTCGATGTCGGTCCGGTGCTTGACGATCACGCTCATCGTGTCGCGGAAGGTGTCGGCGTCGATGTCGTCGGCGCCGAGCAGCAGCAGCGCGCGGGCCCAGTCGATCGACTCGGCGATGCTCGGCGGCTTCTTCAGATCGAGCTCACGCACCTGGTGGACGATTTCCACGAGCTTACGCGCGGTCTGCTCGCTCAGCTCGGGTGAGTGCAGGCGCACGATCTCGAGCTCGTGCTCGAGACCGGGATAATCGAGCCACAGGTAGAGGCAGCGCCGCTTGAGCGCCTCGGTCAGCTCGCGCGTGTTGTTCGAGGTCAGCAGCACGACCGGCTGGGTCCTGGCGTCGATGCGGCCGAGCTCGGGAATGCTGATCTGGAAGTCGCTCAGCAGCTCGAGCAGCATCGCCTCGAACTCCTGGTCGGTCTTGTCGATCTCGTCGATCAGCAGGACGACCGGATCAGGACTGACGATCGCGGTCATCAGCGGGCGCTGGAGCAGGAACTCTTCGCCGAAGATGTCGTCCTGGACGGCCTCCCAGCCGGTGCCGTCCGACTCGGCCTGGATCCGGAGCAGCTGCTTTCGATAGTTCCACTCGTAAAGCGCCTTGGCCTCGTCAAGGCCCTCGTAGCACTGGAGGCGGACCAGGGTCCGGTTCAGGTATTTGGCGAGTGCCTTGGCCAGCTCGGTCTTGCCGACTCCCGCGGGTCCCTCCACGAGCACCGGCTTGCCGAGCTTGGCGGCCAGGAACGCCACGAGCGCCGTCGATTCGCCCGGAAGATAGCCGACCGATTTGAGTCCCTCGGAGACCTCGCTGACCGAAGCGGGGCTGTGATCCATGGCCCAAGGATAGGGTTCGGCGTGCTGATGGTCACTCTCGCGGTCCAGTCATCCCATCTTGGCCTGTTCACCGCGGCCCTCGCCGTGGGCCTCCTGATCGGCGTCTTCGGCCACATCATGAAGTCGCGGACGCTGATCATCACCGGGATCCTGGTCATCGGCCTGGTGAGCGCGTACTTCTCGTTCGTGCTCCAGCCCTCGGGCCGCTGACTGCAACAAATGTTTATCGTTTCCCGCGGGGAGCGGGCCGCCGGCGCATCCTGGTGGTGTGTCGAAACCAGATTCCGTGACCCAGGCCACCGAGCCCGCCGGGGACGGAGAGGACGCCGCGCCCGCCGGCCCCGCCGCGCCGGCCGCCGCCCCCGCCGCCCCCGCCGCCCCCGCCGCCGCCGCCGCCCCCCCGCCGCCGCCGGCCCCGCCGCCGCCGCCGGCCCCGCCGCCGCCGCCGCCCCCGCCGCCGCCGCCGCCCCCGCCGCCGCCGCCGCGCCGGCCGCGCCCGCCGCGCTGGATGCCCCCGGAAAACGTCACGCTGGCGCACCCGCCGGGTCCGAGGGTGACGTTCGGCCCGCTGGCGGAGGCAAACGTCACCCTGGACCCCGACGACGACCCGAGAGTGACGCTGACCGGACCGCGGCCCGGCTGGCCGGCGCCCAGAAGGGCAACATCACCCGCGCGCAGCTGCGCGCGGCGGGGTTGGGTCGCCGTGGAATCGACCACCGGATCGCCCATGGCCGGCTCCACCCGCGCCACCGCGGCGTGTACGCACTCGGTCACCTCGCACTGCCTCCGTTCAGCGCTGAGATGGCGGCGGTCCTCGCCTGCGCCCCCGGCGCGCTCCTCAGCCACGCATCCGCGGCGTATCTCTGGGGTGTCAGGCCGCCCAGGCCCGATGGGGTCGTCGACATCACGGTCGTCGGGAGGCAGGTCCGTCACCGACCGGGAATCCGTGTCCATCGCGTCGCCGAGTTGAGCCGTCAGGACATCCGCCGGCGGAGCGGCATCCCCGTCACATCGCCCGCGCGGACGGTCATCGACGTCGCATCACGCTCGACGATCGCGAGCTCGAGCTCGCCGTGCATGAAGCGCTGGTGAGAAACCTGCTGACCCTGGGGCAGCTGCGTGCGGCGCTCGATCGATATCCCCGTCGCCGCGGTTGTGCCCGGCTCGCGGAACTCACTCGCTCGTCCCCTTTGACGGTTACGCGCTCAGGGGGCGAAGAGGCGCTGTACCGCCTGCTCCGGAAGTCCGGACTGCCCGAGCCGCAGGTCAACGCCAGCATCGACATCTGGACCGTGGATTTCTACTGGCCTCAGTTCCACTTGGTTGTCGAGGTCGACGGTTCAGATTTCCACCGCACGCGCTGGAGCGTCGAGCGAGACCGCCGAAAGGATCTCGATCTCCGCGGCCGTCACCTAGACGTACTGCGCTTTGCCGGCGCACACGTCAAGCGCCAGCCCGAGATGGTGCTGGTGACGATCGCTCGAGCGATGGCCTAAGCCCCGTCGTCGAACGGGATCGTGAGCTGATCGTCGTCGCTCAGCGGGCGGGGCCGGACCTGGGTGGCCTCCGTGCTCGGTCCGTTTCCACCTAGGCGCTGCGTCGCCGGTTCGTCGGGCCCGAGCCGCTGCGTCGCCGCTTCGTCGGCCTCTAGGCGCTGCGTCGCCGCCTCGCCGGCCCCTAGCCGCTGCGTCGCCGCTTCGTCGGCCCCGAGCCGCTGCGTCGCCGGTTCGTCGGGCCCGAGCCGCTGCGTCGCCGCCTCGCCGGCTCTGCGGGGGAGCGTCGCTGCGTCGTCGGGTGTGGGCGGGATCGGTGCCACCGACTCGGAGTGGTCCGGTGGTGCCTCCCCCGGCAGGGGTGGCTCGGGTCGGTGAGCGGCCCTGATCCGCGTCCCCGCGTAGGTGAGGAGGATCGCGACTCCGAGCGCCACGAAGATCCCCCACTCGATCCCGTAGCTGATCACGTTCTTGCCGGCCGCCTGTCCGCCCTGCTTGTCGAAGATCCTCCAGACGACGAGGAGGCAGGTCCAGAACCCGGCCACGGTGATCACGCCGCCGTCGCCGCCGGGGACGTGGAAGGCCCGCCCCTCCGCGCGCTGGAACAGTAGCGTCAGCACCCCGGCCGCGACCAGCAGCACCCCCGCCTCGACGAACGAGAACGCACCCCACGCCGTCTGTGTGTCGGCGGCCGGCGTCGCCTTGCCGGACACGACGGTGAAGAACTGGCGCTGGTACCAGGGCAGGAACATCGTCACGAACAGCCCGAGCGAGGCGTAGACGGCGAGCCGGCGCTCGTGCGGGAGCTGGCGAAAGGCTCGGATCAGCCGGCCGCTGCCGGATGCGACTCGCTGGGCAGCGCTCGTGGCGTTCGATGCCTGACTCATGCGCGCGGGGCTGCGACCACGCCTCGATTGTAGGGGCGGGATCGGCCTAGGCGATCGGGATGTCCTGGACCTCGCTCGGCGCCGACCGCCGGCGCTCGTTGCGCTCCAGATACCAGTCGATCAGTGCGCGCAGGGCGAGCAGCAGCTCGCGCAGCGCCTCGGCGAGGCGCCGCTGGAGCTCGGGCGGGATGAGGCCGCGGAGCGCGTTCACGACCTGCATCAGCACGTCGAGGTCGCCGCCCGCGGCGGCGGCCTGGCCACCGGGCGCCTGCCACCCGGCCGGCGGCGGGTCGCCAGGCGACGCGGCCCCGTCGGGTCCGTGGGGGTCGGCTCGGTGCCCGGACGACGCGGCCGCGGCCGCCTCGGCGATCATCCGCTCGGCGGCGTCGGAGGCACGGTCGAGACGCTCCTCGAGCCGGCGAAGGGCCTCCTCGGCGGCGCTATGAGTCGGTTCCTGCGGCTCCATTGAACGTCACCTCCAGCGTGCCCTCCTCGAATTTCGCACCGGACGGGTTGTACCCGGCGAGCGCCGGCGGAAGCATGATCGTGCGGCGCTGACCGTCAACGCCGACGATCAGCTCGAGCCCGATCTTCTTCAGCGAGATGTCCCCCTTGCGGGCGAAGGGGAGGGCCATCCGCAGGCGCGCGCCGTCGTCGAACATCGTCAGCTCCTGGGTGATCGTCTCGTGCAGGATGGCCGCGGGGTCGTGCTCGCTGAACAGCTCGGCGGCCAGCCGGTCGAGCATCTCGGGCCCGATGACCTCCTGCTCGAAGTACGGGGCGCTCAGGACCGGCACGGGCCCGAACGCGGAGCGCACGAGCTCGAGGTGCTCCTCCTGGACCTTGCGCCACACGGCGAAATAGTCGCCGACGTGGGTCGGGAACACGCGGTTGACGATCACGGCGTCGGTCACGTACCCGTACAGGTTGAGGTAGGTGAACGTGCGCATCGCCTCGCCGATCACCATCTTGTCCGGGTTCATGACCAGCCGGATCGTGCAGCTCTCGCGGTCGCGGAGGATCTCGTTCATCTCGATCAAGTTCTGCGACAGGCGCTGGATGTCGGCGAACACGGCCTGGCTTGGCATCGGAATGTCGAGCAGCGTGCGCGCGAGCGGCCTCGCCGCGGCGAGGATCTGGCGCTCCTTGGGGAACACCTTCTCGATCCACCAGCGGGCCACGTCGGGGAACGAGAGCAGGCGGAGCGTCTCGCCCGTGGGTGCGCAGTCGACGATGATCGCCTCCCACTCGCCGGAGTGGTGCTGGGCCTGGAGCTGGAGCAGCGAGAACAGCTCGTCCATGCCCGGCGGGACGGTCAGCTCCTCGGCCGAGATCCGGTCGATGCCGCGCTCGATGAACAGCTCGCCGAGCCAGTCCTGAACGCCGGACCAGTGGCGCTCCATCTCGTCCTGGGCCTTGACCTCCTGCCCCCACAGCCCGTCGCCGGCCTGGAACGGCTCGGCGCCGAGCTCGGTCCCGAGCGACTCGGAGAGGCTATGGGCCGGATCGGTGGAGATCACCAGCGTGCGCAGGCCGGCGGCCGCGCAGCTGCGCGCAGTGCACGCGGCGACTGAGGTTTTTCCCACCCCGCCCTTGCCCGTGTACAGGATCGTCCGAGGCCTCATGAAGGGGCCGAGTCTAGTGTTCAGACGCCGTCGCGGCGCGACTCACTGGAAGTCAAAGTTGGCGGTGATCGGCCCGGTCGGAGCCTCCGGTGCGGGGCCGATCGGAATCGTGATCCAGCGGTCGAGCGCGGAGCTGCGCCCGGTCCAATCCCAGGCGTAGACACTCAATCGGTAGCGTCCGCGGGGGAGGCTGCCGAGCGGCAACGGCGCCGTCAGCCCACCTGCCAGCCAGTAGTTCCAGGTGGGCACGCACAGGCGGTGGAACGCGAAGCAGGTGAACCCGGGATTTCTCGCGCCGGGGGCGAAGATCGTCGACTTCAATGACGGTGGGTAGTTCTGCGAGCCACGCAGCGCCCACTCGAGTCCCGTGCGCGGGTGGCCGTGCTTGTCGAACAGCCGCCAAGCGAGCGCCGCCGGGGCAAGGACCGGGGTCTCGTAAGAGAGCTTCTCCACAAAGCTCTGAGGGTCGAAGGCACCGACGGTGACCCGCCCGTCGCCATAGACCCGCGGCGTACCTATCACGGGCGGCTCGGTGTCTGTGTACGGGGACAGTGACCGCCCCGGCCTCAGCGGATTGAGGTACTGCCCCGATGGTCCCAGCTCGGAGACGTGCACGTGCTTGAACGCGTACTTGACCGTACCGAGCGTCGTCCTGTACGCCCGCGCGTACTGGCCGTCGCTGACCTGGTGATCGATGTGCCAGTACTGGAACTGGCCGACCTGCACGTGCTCGTCCGGCGTCCCGACCCCGAACACCCGCACCGTGCCCGACTCGATCGGATAGACGGGCTGGGAGTTGCGCGCCTCGACGTCGATCCCGATGTGGAAGCCCGACGGGCGCAGCTCGTTGAGCCCGGCCCTGATCGCGTGCTGGCGGTGGAAAGGCTGGATCGGCCACCCGGGCCTCACGCCGCTCGGTGAGCAGCCGACGGAGCAGGGGCGCCCATCGGCCCAGAACGGAACCAGCCCGTCGGCGCGTGTCGGAGCCCGTTGGGCGCGTGAGATCGAGAACGGCCAGACATCGAGGCGGAGCCCATCGGAATTGGAGATGGCGGTGTAGGTGATCCGCGAGTTGATCCGCAGCCGCTGATAGCTGGCCCGCGCGGCCACGATCGGCTTGTCGAGGGTCCACGCGCGCGTGCCCCGGGCCGCCGGGTTTCGCGTGACGACGAAGTTCGTGCGCGGATGCTTGGCTACTGCGAGCATTTCCGGCGTCACGACGAGGGCGTGACGAGGATGTGGGCCGGCATAGACTCGGACCCGTCCCGATTCGAGTGAGACGGCCAGCAGATACGCGTGCCGGCCTGGGGCGATCAGCAGACGTCGACACTCGAGCTGGAGATGGGCATGCGGCACGCGGTAGCGATTGCCGCCATACGAGAAGACGAGCGTGGATGGCTGAGCGACCACGATGCGGTCGCCGCGCTGGAGGTACAGGCCGGACCCTCCGCTCATCCGGCTGGCTCCCCGCGTCACGATCACGTGCGTGGGAAGCCTGCCGATCGGAATGTGGAGATCACACGCGGCGATCAACTGATCGACCCGGACCTCCGGCCGAACTCGCCGGCCAGATCGGCGGCCGCCAGCCCCCGGGCCCGCAGATAACCCTCGAAGCGTGCGGCATACACGCAGTAGGTGCGCTCGTGAGTCTTGCGGCAGAGCTGCTGCAGGAACCCGGTGACGAGCCGCTGGTAATCCACGCTGGCCAGCTGGCCGGGCTGATAGAACGACCAGTCACCCGTGTCGTAGCGGGGCAGCTCGTGCCGCGCCTCGGCGTCGCCCTGGGCGACCAGCCGCATCGCCTCCGCGCTTCCACTCGCACGGGCAAAGTCGAACAGGCCGATGAGCGTCTGCAGGAACCCGTTGATGACCGCTGCACCAGGGGCGAACGAGTAAAGGAGGTAGCGCCTTCCGCGGCGGGTGGTGACGCTGACCCCGGTGGGTGGAGCGGCGGTGAACACCGGCAGGGCGCGGCGGCCGATGGCCAGATATGACGGGTCGTGGAAGGCCTTGTAGGCGCGGCCCAGCGCCTCGAGCGCGGTTCCCTGTGACATCGCGCTCGTCCATGGGGGCACGCCGCCGTCGAAACTGAAGTAGTACTCCCACGTGAGCCCGTGGGCACGCTTGGCCGCCAGCGGAATCATCTCGCCGAGCAGCGTGCGCAGAAGCGGCCAGTAGCGACGACCGCCGGTGGAGTAGGCGTCGGCCTTCCCGAAGTTCCCGAGCTCCGTGATCTCGACTCCCTGTCCGGGGTAGTACTCCCAGATCATCAGCGAGTCCTTGAACTCCACGCGGTCTCCGTAGCTGAGCAGCGGGCCGGTCGTCCACCACGTGCGGTTGCGATCGAGGGTCAGGAACAGCGCCGGCAGGCGCGATGCCGATAGCGCCGTGGCGGACGCCATCGCCCTGAGGTTGGTGATTACCCCGGTGAGCTCGGCCCTCCGCGTGCCGCTGAGCTTTCTCGCCGTACGAAGCGCCGCGATCCAATCGGAGAGGTAGCCGTCGTAGGCACCGCGGCCGATCGCGTGCTTGCGGTAGATCCGAGCCAGCTCGCTTCGGACCGTCCGACCACGCGACGCCGGGCGAGCTACGGGGCTCGCAGCCCCCGGAGGTGGGAGCTCGGCCGGCGTGGTCAGGAACGGGTCGTTGCCCAGCGTCGCATGGCCACCGGGACCAAGAACGACGACTCGATCTGCTGTGGCGCTCGTCGGAAATGCGGCCACAACGACGAGCAGCCCGAACAGGCGCCCTAGCACGAGCCCGATGCTACATTCGGGCCGATCAGCGCGCCAGCGCTGCGGAGAGACTTGCAATGCATCGATCGATAATCGCAAAGCGAGCCGCGTGCGCGGCGCTAATAGCTGTGGTGGCGGTGCTGGGTGTGAGCGCGTGCGGAAGCAGCTCGAACAGCAACCCGTCGAGCCTGCTTCAGCAGACATTCGGCGGGACGCACACGGTGAACAGCGGCAGCGTCGCGATCTCGCTGCGCGTCAACCCGTCCGGCTCCTCGACCCTCACCTCTCCGATCACCCTCAGCTTCGGCGGTCCGTTCCAGAGCCAGGGGCAGGGCAAGCTGCCCAAGTCGAACTTCAACGTCAGCCTCAGCGCCCAGGGCAAGAGCGGCAGCCTGGGAATCCTCTCCACCGGCAGCGCCGGCTACGTGACGCTTCAGGGCACGAGCTACCAGCTGCCGCCGACGACCTTCCAGAAGCTCGAGTCGAGCTTCGCCGGACTGGCCTCGTCGCCGAGCGGCAGCAGCTCGGGGTCGGGCACGCTGGCGAAGCTCGGGATCCACCCGCTCAACTGGCTCACGCACCCGTCCGTGGTCGGCACCGAGACCGTCGGCGGGGCGCAGACCACGCACATCCGGGCCGGGGTGAATGTCGCGGCGCTGCTCGCCGACGTCAACACCGTGCTCGCGAAGGCCTCCTCGCTCGGCGTCACGGGTGCCGCCAAGACTCCGTCAAACATCTCCCCGGCGACCCGCCAGCAGATAGCCGGCGCGGTCCAGAGCCCGACCTTCGACGTGTGGACCGGCAAGAGCGACAAGACCGTGCGGCGGCTGTCGATCGAGCTCACGGTGCCGGTGTCAGGTCAGATCTCCTCGCTGCTGGGCGGCCTGCGTTCAGCCCAGATCGGCCTGTCCATGCAGTACTCGAACCTGAACCAGCCCCAGACGATCAGCGCGCCCACCAACGTGCGGCCGTTCACCGAGTTCTCGGCGAAGCTGCAGAGCTTCCTGTCGACCGTCCAGGGCAGCCTCGGCGGTGTGGCCGGCGCGACCGGCAGCGGCGCGACCGGCAGCGGCGCGACTGGCAGCGGCTCGTCGAGCACCGGCTCGGGCACAGCCTCCGGCGCCACTCAGCAGGCGCAGAACTACGGGCAGTGCATCGTCAACGCGCACAACGACATCTCGAAGATGCAGCAGTGCGCGGCGCTCATCAATAAGTAGGGCCGGCAGCGAACGCCGGCCCAGAGTCGGATGGCGTTACCCGCCGCCAGCCCGGGCTACTCGCGCCCGACCTCTTGGTCGTCTTCCTCGAGCTCGTCCGCCGTCTCGTCGCCGTCGTCGGCCATCGCGCCCGGGTGGTAGCGGATCTGAAAGCTCTCGAGGAGCTCGTCGCGGCGGTTCTCCTCGACGGGCGTCTCGTCGGAGATCATCACCCAGTCCGCGCCCTCGAACTCCTCCATGCTGAAGATCTCGGCGTCGAGCTCGGGTGAGTCGTCGACGATGACCAGCACCTCGGTCTGGGGGTTGAAGTAGGTCCCAGGCCGGTTCACGAGTTCGTCGAGCTCCATGCGGCGCGGGTCGGCCATTGAGGTTGCAGCCTACAGATTCCCGAGCGAGGTGATCTCGCGCTCGATCTCGGCGTCGACGTCGAGCGGAGGCTTGCCGTGCCGCGCGCGACGGTGGTTGCGCGCGATCACGAGCTGGCGGATCTCGCTGCGGAGCTCGGAGTCGATCTGAGGGGCGGTCAGGCGTTTGAGCTCCGCCTCGACGTCGATGGGCGCCTCGCCGCGTCGTGCCCGGCGCGCGTTGCGCGCCTCGAGCAGTTGGCGGATCTCCATGTCGCGCTCGGCGAGCGAGGCGGCTGAACCGGGGTGGGTGGTGGTGGGTGACATGTCGCGGTCCATGAGTAGTCGGCTCTTGCCGATCTCCTCCCACGTCTTGCCCGCGGTGGCGAGCCCCACGAACGCGGCCAGGATCCCGATGCCACACACGATCCAGAGCACGGTGCCGAAGGCTTCACGCACGTAGTTAAGTGTGACGCATCGGGGATCCGGTCTGGGGATTTCGCGGATAAGTACTGGTTGCTCGCGGCCGCGGATGGGGTACCCTTCATCTCATTGACTGACTAGTCAATCTACGACTGCGCCGAATGGCTGTGGCAGCGCAATCCTTGCTTTCAAGGTCCCGGCGCCCGCTTTCAAGGAGAAATCCAAGTGGTTGATTTCACGCTCACCGACGAGCAGAAGAGCATGCGAGAGATGGCGCATGACTTCGCGGAGAAGGAGATCCGTCCGGTCGCCTGGGAGTACGACAAGGAAGGGACCTGGCCCCAGGACATCATCGACAAGGCGTGGGAGCTCGGCATCATGAACGGCCATCTCCCGACCGAGTACGGCGGGCCCGGACTCGGTTACCTCGACGGGGCGATCATCGAGGAAGAGATCGCCTGGGGCTGCTCGGGCATCGGCACCTCGCTGACCTGCAACGGGCTCGCGACGGCGCCGATCGGTCTGGCCGGATCCGAGGAGATCAAGAAGGACTACCTCGGCCGGCTCAGCGAGGCTCCCCTGCTCGCCTCGTTCTGCCTGACCGAGCCTGACGCCGGCTCGGACGTCTCGGGCATGAAGACCACCGCGACTCGCAAGGGCGATAAGTGGGTCATCAACGGCTCCAAGTGCTTCATCACCAACGGCGAGTACGCCAACTACTACACGGTGTACGCGAAGACGGACAAGGAAGCCGGACATCGCGGGATCTCGTGCTTCGTGGTCCCGCGCGACGCGGGCGTCGTCGTTGACAAGCACGAGGACAAGATGGGCCAGCGTGCCTCGAACACGGCGACGATCACCTTCCCCGAGGTTGAGATCCCGCTCAACCACCTGATCGGCGAGGAGAACAAGGGCTTCAAGATCGCGATGATGACGCTCGACCGCACGCGTCCCGGCGTGGCCGCGATGGCCGTCGGCGTCGCCCGCGCCGCGATGGAGTTCGCGATCGAGTACTCCAAGGAGCGCGTCCAGTTCGGCGTTCCGATCGCGATGCACCAGGCGATCCAGTTCATCATCGCCGACATGGCGACCAAGGTGCATCTATCGCGCCTGGCCACGTGGAACTCGGCCGTGCTGCTCGACCAGGGCCGGCGCAACACGCTCGAGTCATCGCACGCCAAGCGCTTCGCCGCCGACACGGCGATGGAGGTCACGACCGACGCGGTGCAGGTCTACGGCGGCTACGGCTTCATCAAGGAGTACAAGGTCGAGAAGCTGATGCGCGACGCCAAGATCCTCCAGCTCTACGAGGGCACGGCCCAGATCCAGCGTCTGGTCATCGCCCGCGAGACGCTGCTGCCACGTCGTGTCGAGGAGCCCGCAGCCGCACACGCGTAGCTCGTCGTCAGACGGGTGATTATTGGGGCCGCCCCTGCGGGGGGCGGCCCTTTTTTTGCACCGATCCGTCCAGCGGCGCTGCTTGACTCGCCCGGGTGCGCAATCTGCTCGCGGTCCTGATCCTGTCCCTACCGTGCGCCACGGCGCTGGGATGTGCCACCGACGCGTCGACTACGGCCACCGAGACGGCGTCGGCAACGGTCACGGCGACCGCCGCGACCGTGCACCGGCACCACCCACGCCCCCATCATCGACATCGCCGGCAGGTTCGGCCGCCGGCGTCACCGGGGCCCTTGGCGGTCGGGCGGGCGGACAACCACACCGTCCAGCCGCAGCCGCCCGGGGGCTCCTGCCACTCGCGGGGCAGCGGCGAGCTCTCGCTCCCAGACTCGAGCTGCACGCCGGGCGCGATCAGCCCGGACGTCACGCAGGCCAACATCCAGAGCACGATCTGCCGGAGCGGGTACAGCGAGTCGGTCCGGCCGCCCGAGTCGATCACCGAGCGGGAGAAGTACGCGAGCATGGCCGCCTACGGCGACGCCGGGTCGGCTCGCGGCTACGAGTACGACCACCTGGTTTCGCTCGAGCTCGGCGGGGCGACCAACGATCCGCGCAACCTATGGCCGGAGCCGGGGGCCAGCCCCAACACCAAGGACAGCATCGAGGACCGGCTCCACTCACTCGTGTGCGACGGCACCCTCACGCTGGCCGGCGCGCAGGGCCAGATCGCGCACAACTGGGTCGCGGCGTACCGGCGCTACGTCGGGCCTATTCCGTAGTGCTGAACTCCCAGATCGCGATCGCCAGCATCACCAGGCCGAGCACGACGATCACGCCGGCCTCGAACACTGCGGGCACGTGCCAGCCCCACCAGGTGACGCCCGGATCCAGCGCGCGGCGGGCTGCGGGCGAGATCGTCAGAGCGCTGAACACCAGCCGCCGCATCGGATCGACCGCATAGGTCAGCGGGTCGAGCCGGTTGAGGATCTCGAGCCAGCGCGGCAACCCGGCGACGGGAAACAGCGCACCGGAGATGAAGAACATCGGCATCACGATCATCTGCATCACGCCCATGAACGACTGCATCTGCTTGATCCGCACGGCGATCATCACGCCGAACGCGGTGATCGCGAACGCCAGCAGCAGCTGCAGCGTGAAGATCCCGAGGATCAGCAGCGGGTCGTACGGTACGCGGACCAACCCGGCGAGGCAGATCACAATCACCCCCTGGAACCCGGCGACCGTCGTACCGCCGAGGACCTTGCCGATCACGATCGAGCTTCGGCGGACGGGAGCGACCATCATCTCCCGGAGGAAGCCGAACTCGCGGTCCCACACGATCGAGGCGGCGGAGAACATCGCAGTGAACATCACCGAGATGCAGAGGATGCCCGGGTAGATGAAGGTCTTCAGCGCGACGCCATGCGTTCCTGCGCTCGAGAGGCGCTGGAGGCCGGCCCCGAGCACGAACAGAAACAGGAGCGGCTGAACGAGCGAGGTGATCATCCGCAGCCGGTCGGCGCGGAACCGGATCAGCTCCCGGCGCCAGACGATTCTGATCGCGCGGAGCTCGGAGGCGAAGCTTCGCTTCGGGACGCTGACACGGACGACCTCGGTCGGCGCCTCGGGCGCAAGCGTCGTCTCGGGGCGATCGGTGGTCGTGCTCATCGCCTGGCTCCGGTCATCACCTGCATCATCACCCGGTTCCTGGCCTTGCTCTGATCCTCCTCGGCGTCCCGAATCGAGGTGCCCGTGTACGACATGAACACGTCGTCGAGCGTGGGCCTCGAAACGCTGACGGCTTTGATCGGAATGCCGAGCTCCGCGAACAGCCGCGGCACGAACTCCTCGCCGCCCGGAACCCCGAAGGTGACGGCGCCCTCGGACACCTTGGCCTCGATCCCGAATCGCTCACGGATCGCGGCGATCGCGGCCTGATCGTCGTCGGTGTGGATCGTGACTCGGTCGGTTCCCACCTGCTCCTTCAGGGTCTCGGGAGCGTCGAGCGCAACGATCTCGCCGTGATCCATGATCGCGATGCGGTCGCACCACTCCGCCTCGTCCATGTAGTGGGTGGTCATGAAGATCGTGATCTCCTCGCGCTGCTTGAGCTCGCGGATGTAGGTCCAGATCGACCGCCGGGTCTGCGGATCAAGCCCGATCGTCGGCTCGTCGAGGAACAGGACGCGCGGCGAATGCATCAGGCCGCGCGCGATCTCGAGACGGCGGCGCATGCCTCCGGAGTAGGTCGCCACCGGGCTGTCCTTACGATCCCACAGCCCCACCATCGTCATGACCTGCTGCATCCGGGGCGCGACCAGCTGCGATTGCACCCCGTACAGCTCTGCGTGCAGCTTCAGGTTCTGCTCGCCGGTGAGATAGCCGTCGAGCGTCGGGTCCTGGAAGACCAGCCCGATGTTGCGCCGCACGTCGTCGCGCTCGGTGACCACGTCGTGCCCGGCGACGGTCGCGCTGCCGGCGGTCGGCTTCGCGAGAGTGCACAGCATGTTGATCGTGGTCGTCTTGCCGGCACCGTTCGGGCCCAGGAATCCGAACACCTCGCCGGTGGCGACCTCGAAGTCGACGCCTCGGACCGCCTTGACCTCGCCGAAATCCTTGGCGAGCTCGCGTACGACGATCGCCGGCGGCGGCGTTCCCTTGCCGTTGCTGCCTGCCATATCGCTCCTAAACGTTACGGGGTCAGTCCTCGGTGTCCTCGGCGAGGATGCGGTAGAGCGCCTTGCGGGCGTCCGCCAGCACCTCGGCCGCGCGCGTCAGCTGGCCCTCGCCGCCGGCCTGCAGGACCTGCATCACCGCGACGTGCAGCTGCTTGAGCTGGGCCTTGAGGTCGGTCAGCGTGGCCGCGTCCTCCTCTTCCTCCCAGGGCGGGGTCTCCGAAATGTGGGCGTCGAGGTGCTCGCGACCGGCGTCGGTGAGCTCGAAGAGCTTGGTGCCTTCGCGCTCGGTTGGCCTGATCAGCCCCTCGTCCTCCAGCTGCTGGAGGGTGGGGTAGACGGAACCGGGACTCGGGCGCCAGCGACCATCGCTGCGGTGCTCGATCTCCTGCATCAGCTGGTAGCCGTTGCGCGGCTCCTCGGCGAGCAGGAGCAGCAGCGCCATGCGGACGTCGCCGCGGCGCCTGCGCCCCCGGCCGCCGCCGAAGGGCGGGCCGAACATCGGACCGCCGCCCCGGAACGGCCCGCCGCGTCCCGCGAAGTAGCGCATCGCGGCGTGGCTTTCGAGTTCGTCGGGCCGCGGGCGCCTGCCCTTGGCCATGAAATGGGCCCACATTGGATGGGGGAAGGCTTCACTGGTCATGAAGTGATCCTTTGAGTCGATCGCCCGGAGGTTGTCTTTGAGCTCTGTCTGGACGATATATAACGATATATCGTAAATATATCGAGCGCGTCAAGAGGCGGGAGGAGGGCTGGGGGTGTGTGGGCGCGCGGCGCGCGCTGACCGGGTGGCGGGCCGGACGCGGGCGGCGGGCGATCGGGTTATGTGTGCTGGGAGGCTCGTGGCGCGACCGGAGCGGGAGAAATGCAACAAATTCGGGTCCGCGATCGTGTGCGCGGCTCGAGAGTCACGCTGACGGTGACTTTCGAGCCTCGGTCGGGCTGGGCGGCGCGGATTTGGGCAAAAGTCCGGGCGACCACCGCCCTCAAACGGCGCGGGGCGCCCTCAGCCTTCGTCGTCGAGACCGCCGTCGGGCGGGGGCCCGGGGGCGCCCTCCGACCCGCCGCCGCTCTCCGGCCCCCCGCGCTTGCGCAGCCAGTCAGCCACCGACCCGGCCATGCCGCCCATCTGCGTGCCGAGGGTGGCGAGGTTGTCGCCGGCCTCGCGGAAGATCGTGCGGAACCGCTCGGCGTAGAACTCGATCGCGTCGCTGGCCTCGGCCCGGACGTCGGCCTCCTGGTCGCGGGTGCGGTACTCGCCGCGGACGATGCGATCGTATTCGCCGGTCTGGACCCACTTCATCACCTCGGAGACGCGGCGGACGGCGTGGGTGTGGGTCTGGCCGATCTCGTTCAGGAAGCGGCGGGCGCGGTCCGAGGGGTCGTCCCATGCCTCGTACTCCATCGCCTGGGACATGAACGCGTCGAGGTTGAGCTCGGCGGCCGGCATCGCGCCGGCGGTGACCATCAGGGTGCGGCACACGATCTGCGGGTCACGGACGGCGAGCGTGGCGGCGCGGTCGCAGGTGAGCTCGGTCGCCCGGTACCACTCGAGCAGCACGGCCTTGACTGCACGGAACGGAATGCCGAAGAAGAACGGCAGCCCGTTGGAGACGCTGAGCAGGATGTTCAGCGCAGTCACGTAGAGCACGTGGTCGGAGAGGATGTGGCCGAGCTCGTGGGCCAGGACGACGCGCTGCTCGCCGGGGCCGAGGCGCTGGAGCAGCATTGAGTCGACCAGGATCATCGGCTTGCCCGAGCCGATCGCCTGGGCCATGCCGGGCACCGGCGAGGTGACGTAGACGTCGTACTCGTCGGGCATGTCGAGGATCGCGCAGACGCCGCGCTGAGCGGCCCACAGATCGGGCAGCTGGTGCTCGCCGACCTTGACCGAGTTGCCGAGGTAGAACTGTCGCAGGGCGCGCTCGTAGCGCCACTCGATCAGCTTGCGCACGACGGTGTCGAGCATCGGGACCGCCTTGAGAGCGGTGGTGGCGGCCCGGTCGGTCGGGTGCTCGTAGGCCTTGGACGAGATGTTCGTGTACGGCTCGATGTGGTCCGGAAGCGTCTCGGTCATCGTCGGCCAAGCGTACTGGTGCGGGCCGGGACCGCGATAATCGCGCCCGTGAGGAGGGTCACCGTCGTGCAGACGTTCGAGGGCACGGTCCACGAGGCCGAGACCTGCTGGTACGACACGACCACATGGCCGCTGTGGATCGACGGGCTCGACCGGGTCGAGGCGGTGGATGGCAGCTGGCCCGAGGTGGGCTCAGCCGTTCGGTGGGTTTCGGGCCCCGCGGGCCGAGGCCACGTCAGCGAGCGGGTGGCGCGGTACGAGCCACTGACCGGGCAGACGGTCGAAGTGCTGGATGACTCGATCACGGGTCGCCAGACCGTGGCCTTCGCGCCGATCGATGACGCGGTGGAGATCGTGTTCACGCTCGAGTACGAGATCAGACAGCGGAGCATCTTCACGCCCATCGTCGACTTCCTGTTCATCAGGCGCCCGATGGAGACGTCACTGCGGACGACGCTCGGCGCGTTCGGGGTGGAGCTCGAGAGCCGCCGCGCCGGCGCGCGGTGAGATGCGACCGCGCCGTGAACCTGGTCCGCGCGGCCGGCATGTGGCGTTCGGGCTGGCGGCACTACACTCCGCGCGGTCCCGTGAAACCGGGATCTTCCCTCCGACCAAGGACTAGAAATTGTTCGTCTTCAAAGCCGCCGTGGTCGGCGCCGGCACGATGGGGGGCGAGATCGCGCACGTGATCGCGAACGCCGACATCCCAGTCGTGCTCAAGGACGTCGATCAGAAGTTCGTCGACACCGGAATCGAGAAGGCGCGATCGCTGTGGCAGGGTCGCGTCGACGCCGGCAAGCTCGACCCCGCCGAGCTCGAGCGCAAGCTCGCTCTGATCACCGGCACGACCGAGTACGACGGATTCGGCGACGTCGACTTCGTGATCGAGGCGGTGCCCGAGCGGATGCCGATCAAGCAGGCCGTGTTCTCGGAGCTCGACGAGGTGACCCCCGGTCACGCGATCCTCGCCTCGAACACCTCCTCGCTGTCGATCACCGAGATGGGAGAGGCGACGAGCCGGCCCGACAGTGTGGTCGGCTTTCACTTCTTCTATCCCGCGTCGGTGATGCGGCTGATCGAGGTGATCGAGGGCGACGACACGTCGGCCGAGACGGTCCAGGCGGCCGCGAACTTCGCGCAGACGATCAGGAAGATGCCGATTCGCTGCGGCGAGGCACCCGGGTTCGTGGTCAACCGGATCCTGAACTCGAGCGTGGCCGAGCTGTGGCGCTTCCAGGAGGAGACCGGAATCGACATCAAAGAGCTCGACACGATCGTGGCCGAGTCGAAGGCGGCGCCGATGGGCCCGTTCTTCCTCACCGACCTGCTCGGGCTCGACACGGTGCTCCACGTCGCCGAGCACCTCAAGGAGTCCTACGGCGACCGCTTCTACGTCCACAAGCAGATGCAAGGGCTGGTCGCGGCCGGCAACCTCGGTGCGAAGACCGGAAAGGGTTTCTATGAGCACGGCAACTAGTCAGGACACCGCCACCCTGGTCGACCGGTTCACGCTCAAGGCGCTCGTCGAGAGCTGCCTGGTGCTCGAGGAGGGCATCGCGTCGATGAAGGACATCGACTTGGGCATGATGGCCGGAGCCGGGATCATTCCGCCGCCGTTCGCGCGCGCCGACCAGATCGGCCTCGACGAGCTCCTGACCAAGCTCGAGAACGCCGCCCGCGAGTGGGGCGAGAACTTCGAGCCGCCCACGATCCTCAAGCGGCTCGTCGCTCAGGGCCGGCTCGGGGTCAAGACCGGCCAGGGCTTCTTCCCCTACGCGCGCCCCGACGCGGGCTGGGACGAAAGCCCGGTCAAGCTCGAGACCCGCCCTGATGAGGGTTTCGCGATTGCATGGCTCGACCGCCCGCCTGCGAACTCGATCGCGCCCGAGGTGGTCCAGGCGCTGCAGAAGGTCTGGGACGCTGTGAAGGGCTCGCAGCGGGCCCTGGTGTTCGCCTCGGCCAACCCGATGCTGTTTTGCGCCGGGGCCGACATCAAGGCGTTCACGACCATGGACGCGGCCGATGGCAAGGACCTCCTTGACCAGATGCACGCTCTGCTTCGCGAGATGGAGACCTCGAGGGTCGCCACGATCGCAGCCGTCAACGCGCTTGCGTTCGGCGGCGGCTGCGAGCTGGCGATGGCCTGCGATTTCCGGATCGCGGCCGAGTCGGCCAGCTTCGGCCAGCCCGAGATCAACCTCGGGATCATTCCCGGCTTCGGCGGCACCCAGCGGCTGCCGCGCCTGATCGGCGAGGCGAAGGCGCTGGAGATGAACCTCACGGGCGATCCGATCAGCGCCGAGGAGGCGTACGAGCTCGGCCTCGCGACCCGTGTCGTGCCCGATCACGAGCTCCTCGACACCGCGCTCGCGTGGGCCCGCAAGCTGGCCGGCCAGGCGCCTTTGGCGATCGAGCAGATCAAGACGGCCTCAGCCGCCGGCGAGCTCGATCAGGGGATCGAGGCCGAGAAGCAGGGCTTCGCGAAGGTGTTCGGCTCCGAGGACGCGAAGGAGGGAATCGGCGCGTTCCTGGGCAAGCGGACGCCGAAGTTCCAGGGCAAGTGAGCGTCGCTACGGACAAGGCGGCTCGTCTCGCGGAGCTGATCCGCGAGGCGAGCTCTGTGGTCGCGCTCACCGGAGCCGGGATCTCGGTGCCCTCCGGGATCCCGGACTTCCGCTCGCCCGGCACCGGTCTGTGGCGCAACGTCAACCCGATGGAGGTCGCGCACATCGACGCCTTCCGGCGCGATCCGGAGCGGTTCTGGCACTTCTACGGCCAGCGATTCGCGACGCTCGAGGACAAGCGTCCGAACCGTGCCCACGAGTCGCTGGCCAGGCTCGAGGAAGCCGGCCTGCTGTCCGCGGTGATCACGCAGAACATCGATCAGCTCCACGCGCGCGCGGGCTCGCGGGAGCTGATCGAGGTCCACGGGACGGTCTCGCACTCGTCCTGCCTGACCTGTCGCGGCCGGTACTCGATCGAAGAGGTGAAGGAGCGGCTCAAGGCGGACGAGCGCCGGATTCCCCGTTGCGATTGCGGGGAGCCGCTCAAGCCCGACGTCGTGCTGTTCGGCGAATACCTGCCCGCCGAGGCACTGGCGCGAGCGGAGCAGCTCGCGGGTGCCGCCGAGCTGATGCTCTGCATCGGCTCCTCGCTCGAGGTGTACCCCGTCTCCCAGCTGCCGGCAGTCACGCTGGCCCGAGGTGGCCGAATCGCGATCCTGACTCAGGGCGCGACGCCGTACGACTCGCGCGCGGCGGTCAGGCTCGACGGGGACATCGTCGACGAGCTCGACGCGGTGCTGAGCGCGCTCGAGCTCGCCTGACGCGGGCTCAGAACTCGCCCGGAAACCCCTTTGCGGCGGCGATGGTGATTTCGGGCTCGCCCCGCGCGCCCATCTCGCCGATCACCTGCTGGAGCTCGGGTGAGGTGATGAACCCCTGGAACGCCTCCGCCGACTCCCACACGTCGGCGATCACGATCTCGCCTTCACCGACGGCAAAGCGGTGGGCGATGCAGCCCTCGGCCTTGGCCCGCTCGGACAGTCGCTCGACCAGCTCCGCGTTCGAAGCCATAAAGGACTCGAACTGGGCCGTGTCGCCCGGAACCCGCTGCAGAACAAGTACGCTCATCGGTACCTCACCTCGCCTTCGGTTGACAGTTAGGCGACTCTATACGCCGTGGCTCACGCGTTGGCGACGGCGCGGGCCCGCAGGGCGGCCTCGATCCGGCCGATCGTGAAGGACACGACCTCGCGCTCGTCTGAGTCGAGCGGGCCCGCGAGCGCCGCCTGCGCGGCCGCGGCAACCGGATCGCGCTGAGCGCGGAGCTGATCGAGCCGGTCGCCGAGCGCGGGCGCCGTCGGATCGGCGGGCAGCTCGGCCAGGGCGGCGTCGAGCGCTACGAGGAGCTGTAGCGCGGCCTCGCGGCCGCGGCCGTGATCGAGATCGAGCCGGGCCCGGAGGACGAGGTCCTCGCAGGCGAGGACCTGCTCGCGACCGCCGAGCACCGCGGCCAGCCGCGCCTGCGGTTGGAGCACCTTCATCCGGCGCAGGCGCGGGCCGTTGTCGAGCAGCTCGCGGGCGTCGGTCCACAGACCGTCGGCGACCTGCTCGCCGGCCCCGTATCCGATTCGGGCCACGAGCGCCTGGCGCCGGCTGACCGGCCCGGCGTACGGATCGGCCGTGACCAGCCGGAAGGCATGGAGCACGCGGTTGAGCACCTCGAGGGCGTCGGTCAGGAACTGCTCGTCGGCGCCCGCCAGCCAGCGCCGTGCCTGCTCGCCGCCGGGGAGCGGCTCGCCAACGTCGATGATCGTCGCCCGACCCGTCGTGACAGGAATAGGCTCAGGCTCTACTTGAGCCTGACGCTGGCGTTTGGCAAAGCGCTTTCGCCGCTCCGGGGCCCCGAGCGTGGCCAGCACCAATACGTGGGCCGGCTGCGCCTCGGACGGATCGCCCTCGCGCCGGAGCAGGTAGCGCCCGTCCGGGGGGCCGAGCGCCCACGGCAGCTCGATCTGGGCAAAGCGGAACAGCCGGTCGGCCGACGGCAGCGGGCCCGGTGCCTGTGCGGGGCGCTCGGGGTCAGACGGGGGTGAAGCCTCGATCAGTGCCCGTGGCCGCCGATGGCGTACTTGCTGGGCGCGATCGGCACGACGGGCTCGGGGATCTGGCTGATCCGATTGATCAGCTTGATCCACTGGCCCGGCTGGAGGATCGAGCTCAGCTGCTGCGAGAGCTTCTTGTTGCTGCCGAACAGCGGCGTGAAGCTGACCTGGATCCGGTTGGAGTGGTCAGGCAGCGACAGGGTGTTGCTCTGGCCCTTGTAGCTCATCGTCGAGATGATCTGGTCCGGCTTCATCGCGCCCTGGAGGGTGAGCAGGCGGCGAATCGTGATATCGGTGATCGAGCCGGGGCCCTGGTGGCCACTGATCGGGATCTTGTTGACCTTGGTGATCGTGAGGCTGCTGTCGCTGACGCCGCCGGTGCCGGTGGAGGCGAAGACCGTGTGGCCGCAGGGCAGCCCGGTGACCGATGGGTTGAGGCTCGAGGCGGAGAGGAACTCGATCGTCGCGAGGACGCGACGGTCGACGGTGCCGCCGAGGATCGCGGTGCGGCCGCAGGAGTCGAGCTGGACGCGCGGGTCGGACAGGACACGGCTCTGGAGCTGCTCCTTGGACATCAGCAGCACCTGGCCGATCGAGGGGTTCTTCGAGCCCGGGCCGTAGAAGGGGTCGACGCCGGCGGCGCGGTAGACGGCCGTGGCCTCGAGCAGCTTCCAGCCGTCGAGGATCGGCTTGGGATCGATCTGCGGGGCGTTCTTGCCGGCCGGCTGGATCATGAAGGTCATGTTCGAGGCGGTCGTCTGAGTCGGCGCCGCGAGGCGGCCCAGGATCGTTCCGGCGACCAGGATCGCGCCCGCCTTGAGCGGCTGGAGCGTGTACTGGTTCTTGGCCAGGTGCAGGACGTCGGAGAAGTAGTTGCGGAAGTTCGAGATCTGCTGCGCCGTGTTCTGGACCTGCAGAGCACCGCCGGCCGCGTACGAGGCGGGACGGTGCGGATCGGCGAACAGGCGCTCCTTGACCATCGGGGCCGGTGTCGCAGAGGACACGGGCTCAGCGGCCGGCGCGGGCGTGACCGGGAGCGTGATCGGGCTCGACTTGGAGATCGTCTTGGTCGCGCTCGAGGTGGTCGGCGTGGCGGAGCCCGACTGTGAGCCCGCGGTCGCCGGGGCCTGGGGCTTAGCGGTCGGCAGCGACTGGGCGGAGAGCTCCTTGGTCAGCTCGGCCGCCGAGATCTTGATCGGCTTGGGCACCGGGTACTCCTTGGGGATCGAACCCAGGTGCGCGTACGTGTAGATGTTGCCGGTGGAGTCCTGGAGCTGGACGTAGCGGCCCCACTGCCTGCTGTTGCCGACCTTCAGCACCTTGCCGTCGTTGACGGCGATCACGGGCGAGTTCTGCTTGGCGAAGATCTGGACGCCCCTGCTGTTCGGGTTAGAGCCGACCGGAATTGCGGCGTTGCTCGACTTGACCCGCTTCTTGGAAAGCGCGACGACGTTGCTGTCGGCGTACTTGGAGGGAGCGGCGACCGGGAAGTGACCCTCCACCAGGCCGGTGAGCGCGCCGATCAGCTGATCGGGCATGCCGCCGATCAGCTTCGCGCGCAGGAGCACCGACTGGACGTACCAGCCCGCGTGGTTGTAGGCGAAGATGGCCTGCGAGACGCTCTTTGAGGCGCCCGCCGCGTGGAGGTAGCGCGCGGCCGCGAAGATCGCGTCAACCGGGTTGTAGGGGTCCTTGATGCCGTCGCCGTTCGCATCGACGCCCCAGGTCTTCCAAGTCGAGGGCAGGAACTGCATCCAGCCGACGGCGCCGGCGGTGGACACGGACAGGTTGCGCCCGTAGTCGGTCTCGATCTCGTTGATCGCCGCGAGCACCTGCCATGGCACGTCGTACTCGATCCCCGCCGCCTGGTAGATCGGCAGCAGGAAGGGCGGAATCCGGAACGAGTCGATGAAGAAGTTCGGCACGCCGATCGGGGACGCGCCCGGAAGCGAGAAGGAGAACGTCGGGTTCGACGAGGTGGGGACGCCCTTCTTGGTCTTGGCCGGAGGCGGCTTGCTCGATTTCTTGGAGGAGCCGCTCGAGTTGGAGCCGTTCCCGCCTGAGCCCTTCGAGTTGCCGCCACCGTTGTTGTTCGAGCCGCCCGGATTGCTCTGGTGATGCGTCGAGGGCGGCTGGACCTTGCCGGGGCCCGTCGTCTTCGGAGGCTTCGACGAGTGGGTGGTCGTGGTTGAAGTCGAGGTCGAGCTTGAGGTCGACGTCGACGTCGATGTGGTGGTCGTGGTGGTCGACGTCGTGGTGGGGGTCGAGGTGCACGACTCGGTCACGTTCTCCACCGGCAGCTTGACGGGGAGCGAGATCGACGAGAGCGGGGTGCCGGGGGGGACGTTGACCGTGAACGTGAGCTTCTGCCCGCCCACGACGGTGACGGTGATTACGCACGTGTCGGCGGACGCCGTTGGGATCGCGGCCAGCGCCTGGATGACGAGCACCATGCTCGTTGTCAAGGCCGCGACGACTAGGTTCCGCCTTCTCAGCACCGTGGTCTTTCTCCTCCCGCCATGTTTTCGCACACGCCCGTCACACCGCGACCACACGGCGACGTCGGGAGGACGCTACTGACTGCCACGGAGCTTTTCAACGAGGAACCGTTTCTGGCGGGGAGGTTTCGCCGAGAGAGACACAAATCGGTGCGGAATGCACCCGAACCACCCTCTCCGCATCGGCGGAATGGCACTGACACTGTAGCGCTGGCGCCGGGTGCTCGACGGGCCTTGACCTCAAGCTCAGCTTGAGGCACACGATTGGGTTCCGTGAGAGCGCTCCCGTGCAGCGTCGGACCGGCCCCTGTCGGTAGGGTGAGGTGAAATTCACGGGAGACGGACATGACCGAAGACAAGGGCGTACGAGACAGAGTTACCCGCCAGAGCGAGGAAGCCATCGGCAAGCTCGCACAACAATTGCTGGACCACCCGGTCGTCACCGGGGCGCTCTCGGCGGCGTTCGAGACGCGGGAGCGCGCGATGCGCGCACAGGAGGTCGCGATGGGGGCGCTCAACCTACCCTCGGCGAGCGATCTCGAGCGCCTGACGCGGCGCCTGCGCGGCGTGTCGCAGCGCCTGGAGGGAATCGAGGACGGGCTGGATCGAGTCGAGCAGCGCGTCCAGAGCCTCGGCGCCCAGCCTGCGATCGAGAAGCGGCTCGAGGCGATCGAGGAAGCGATCGAGCGGCTGGAGCAGGTGATCGCGGACAGGCCGAGCGCGGCGAAGGCGAAGTAGCCGGCCGCCGCTGCCCGAGGGCTACGCGGGGCGTGTCTGCCGGCGGGGGGCCGAGAGCGCCTCGAGCGCCGCCGCGCCCATCCTCAGCTCGGCCTTCCGGAGCGCCTCGGAATCGATCCTGACCCGCTGCGGTCGGAGCAGGTCGGAGACGATCAGCACGGCGGCGGCCGACAGTTGCCGCCTCCCGGCGGTCGCGAGCAGCGTGGCCGCCTCCATCTCGACGGCGGCCGCGCCGTCGGCGACCCAGGCGTCCTCCACCCCCTTCCGGGGCTCGTAGAACAGGTCGGTGGAGACGACGACCGCCGGCCGAGCAGATCCCGCTGCGAGCAGCGCCTCTGTCAGCGGCCCGCTCGGTGTTACCCGCTCGCCGCCGCTGATCGCGCGGCTCGTGCCGTCGGCGCACAGCGCTGTGGTCACCACGATCAGCTCGCCGAGTCGCAGCGCAGGATCGAAGGCTCCGCATGTGCCGACGCGAACCATCCGGCGGGCCCCGAGGTCGGCGAGCTCGGAGATCACGATCGCGGCGCTTGGACCGCCCATCCCGGTGCTCTGGATGGTCAGCAGCTCGCCGTCCGGGGCCTCTCCGCTGTAGCCCCACAGCCCGCGGTTGTGGTTGAACATCTTCGGCTCGGCGAGCAGCGCCTGGGCCAGCGCCAGCGCCCGCCCGGGATCGCCTGGGAGCAGCACTCGCTCGGCGAGCGGCGCGGTGGGATGGAGGTGGATCGAGGCGCTCAGCACACGCGAGATTAAGCCGTGACTTAGACTCACGCGGCGCCGATGACCACGTTCAGATCCACCGACGAGTTTCGCGAGGTGATGGACCGGACGTTCACGCTGATGAGCCAGGACCCCGACATGGGGCCCCAGTTGCGGGACGCCGATACCCCACAGCGGTTCGAGTTCACCGACGTCGATCTGGTCGTGAACATCAGGCCCGGTGGCCCCGATGAGGACAACCTGGCCTGGGAGTGGTCCGACGAAGTCGACTGGGAGCCGAAGGTCAAGATGGCAATGAGCACGGAGACGGCGAACCGCTACTTCCAAGGCAAGGAGAACGTGGCGATCGCGATCGCGCGGCGCCGGATCAAGGCCGGCGGCGACGTCAAGGCGGCGCTGGCGATCCTCCCGCTCACAAAGCCACTATTTGGGCGGTACCGCGAGATGATCGCGGAGGACTATCCGCACCTCGAAGTCTGATTTTTCCCTCGGCCCCATTGACAGACGGACGCCGCGCGAGTAGACCTAGCGTCTCGACTAGGCAACAGGCCGGATCGTGGGAGCGCTTCCCGCTCACCCGGGAAGCCCCGCGAGGCGCCGCCGGAAACGTGACGAGCGCCTACGGCCGACGCAGCGGGCCGTTACGCCCGCGGGCGGCGGGGCCTCGTTCTCATCGGGGCCTCGCTGCCAAGTTCTCAGGTCAACAGTCCCAGGCAGCGGAGCGCGCGTCTCGGCGCGTTCGAGAGACTGTATGCCGATGGCTGGAAACCGAGGCCTGTCGCTATCCGAAGCAGCCGCGCGAGCGGGTGTGAGCACTGGGACGCTTAGCCGCTGGGCCCGGCAGGGCGTGATCCCGGAATTCGACGGCGAGTGGACGCCGGCCGCCGTTGCGCACGCGCGAGTGGTGGCACGGATGCGGGAGCGAGGTCACTCGCTGCAGAGCATTCGCGACGCCACCGAGGAGGGGCGACTCGCTTTCGGCTACGTCGAGGCGCTGTTCCCGGATGGAGACGGTGCCTACTCGCTCCGGGACGCTGCCGTCGAGACCGGGCTCGACTCGGCTCTGATCGAGCGGATCCTGACCACGCTCGGCGTCGGTCGCGCGCAGGTCGACACGATCTCCGAGGACGAGCTCCAGCTTCTGCGGTACGTGGCGGCCGTCCTCGCCGCCGGGCTGCCTCTGGTGGCGATGCTGCAGCTCGTCCGGGTCTACGGCCAGGCGATGGCCCAGGTCGCGGACGCCGAGGTGAGGCTGTTCCACCTCTACGTGCACGAGCCGTTGATGCGCTCTGGCTCGAGCGGGATGGAGATGGCCGAGGAGATGCTCTCGCTCTCGCGCGAGCTGTTGCCTCTGTCCTCGCCGGTGATGGACCAGGTCCACCAGCGCTATCTCCAGCACTTCATCGAGCAGGACGTCGTCGGGCACATGGAGGCGGATCTCGACGGCGACGCCATCGACCTGGGCCGGATGCGAGTGGCGATCGCGTTCGCCGACCTGGCCGGTTACACCCGGCTGACCGAGGAGGTGGGAGAGCTCGAGGCGGTCGACGCGGTGGAGCGGTTCGTGGAGGCCGTGGAGGTCACGCTCCCAGACGAGGCGCGGGTGATCAAGACGATCGGCGACGAGGTGATGGTGGTGGGCGCCGACCCGGCCGCGCTCACCGACTGGGCGGTCGGGTTCCAGCGGCTGCACTCGGAGCGACCGCTGCCGCGGATCGGGATCCACTACGGCGACGCGCTGTATCGCGACGGGGACTACTACGGGCGCGACGTGAACATCGCCTCGCGGGTGGCCGCCCGCTCAGCCGGGGGGGAGGTCCTGGTAACGCGACCGGTGGTGGAGCATGCCGGGCCGCATCTGGAGTTCGAGCGGATCGCCGAGGTCAGACTCAAGGGCTTCAGCCAGACCACGGAGATCTTCCTCGCCCACCAGAGGGAGGAGGAGTGAGGGCCGATCAGATGCTCAGCCGCGTGCGCGCGGGCGGGCTTCTCGCCGAACGGAGCGCGGTGCTCGTGCTGCTCTCCGGCGGGCGCGATTCGACCTGCCTGCTCGACCTCGCGGTCCGGATCGCCGGCCCCGCAGCAGTCACGGCTCTGCACGTGAACTACGGGCTGCGCGAAGAGGCCGACGGCGATGAGCGGCACTGCGCCGAGCTGTGCCGGCGGCTCGAGGTGGCGCTCGAGCTCAGACGGCCGCGGCGTCCGGAGCGCGGGAACGTGCAGGCCTGGGCGCGCAAGGAGCGCTACAGCGCGGCGGCGCAGATCGCACTCGAGCTGGGCGGCGACATGGCGGCGGGTCACACCGCAACCGACCAGGTGGAAACGATCCTGTACCGGCTGGCGTCGTCCCCGTCGCGACGGGCGCTGCTGGGGATGCGCCCGCGGGAGGGGATGCTGGTCAGGCCGCTCTTACGTTTCACGCGCGAGGACACGGCCGCCTACTGCACCGAGCGGGGATTGCGCTGGCGCGAGGACGCGAGCAACGATTCTCGCGCGTACGCGCGCGCACGCGTGAGGGGCGAGCTGGTGCCCGCGCTCCGGAGCATCCATCCGGCGGCCGAGCAGAACGTCCTCGCGCTGGCCGAGCTCCTCCGCGACGAGGCCGACGTCCTCGACGGGCTCCTGAACGACGTGCTGGGAGGCCGGGGCGAGCTGCCGATCGCCCGTCTGCGCGAGCTGCCCGCGGCGCTCGGGCGGCTGCTCGTGCAGCGCCTTGCCGACGGCGCGGCGGGCGGCCCGGCGCCCGGCGCGGCCAGGCGGCTGGAGGAGATCCTGGCCCTGGAGGCGGGGTCGCTCGACCTGCCGCACGGCGTCCGGGCGAACGTCAGCGGCGGCCTCTTGCGCTTCGGGCGCACGCCGCCGCTGGCCCGGGAAGCCAAAGAAGCGGACCCACCCACCACACGCTACCCACCCACCCCGCACGCTCCGCGTGCCCCATAGACTAAGCCTCAGATGCACGAAGACGACGCGATCGGGGAGATCCTCGTCCCGGCCGAGGATCTCGCGCGCCGGGTTCGTGAGCTGGCGGCCGAGATCTCGCGGGACTACGCCGGAAAGGACCTCGTCCTGATCGGGGTCCTGAAGGGGGCGGTGTTCTTCCTCTCGGACCTGATGCGCGAGCTCGAGATCCCCTGTGAGGTGGACTTCATGGCCGTCGCGTCCTACGGGTCGGCGACGAAGTCCAGCGGCGTCGTGCGCATCCTCAAGGACCTCGACGCCGTGATCGAGGGCCGCGACGTGCTGATCGTGGAGGACATCGTCGACTCCGGCCTGACCCTGCAATACCTGTTGCGAAACCTGGCCGGACGCGATCCCCGGTCGCTCGAAGTCTGTGCCCTGCTGATCAAACCGGAGCGCCGGAAAGTGGAGCTTCACACCCGGTACGTGGGCTTCGAGATCCCCAACCGATTCGCGATCGGGTATGGCCTCGACCACGCCGAGCGCTACCGCAACTTGCCCTATGTAGCGGCCTTAAAGCAATGAGAAGCTCGATGCAACCCTTTTCAGAGGCCCAAACCCAGGTGCTACGCTTGACTCTTCCCCGACCTAAGCCCAGGCGCAGGACGCGCGGGATTTCGCTATGAGCCGGTTCTTCAAGAGCGCAGCCTTCCCGATTCTGATCGTGGTCGTGCTCGCGTTCTTCGCCCAGAAGTTGATCGGGAGTTCCAGTCACTCCCCGCACTACACGTTCGGGAACCTGATCCAGCAGCTGGACTCAGGCCAGGTCAAGACCCTTTCGATCCACACCAAGGACAACACGGTTGACGTCACCACGACGGGCAACCAGAAGTACTCGGTGGGCTATCCGGACGACTATGCCGCGACGCTGATCAACAAGGCGCAGACCGAGACCAGCCAGGTCCAAGGCGGCACGCTCGACGTCCAGGGCAAGACCTCGAACGGCTGGCTCTCGCTGCTGACCTACATCCTCCCGTTCATCATCTTCATCGGGTTCTGGATCTTCCTCATGAACCAGGTCCAGGGCGGCGGCTCGAAGGTGATGTCGTTCGGTAAGTCGCGGGCCAAGCGGATGTCGGTGGACTCGCCGAAGATCACCTTCCGGGATGTGGCCGGGGTCGACGAGGCGGTGGAGGAACTCCACGAGATCAAGGAGTTCCTCGAGAACCCCAAGAAATTCCAGGCCCTGGGGGCCCGAATCCCCAAGGGCGTGCTCCTCTACGGGCCGCCCGGAACCGGTAAGACGCTGCTCGCCCGCGCCGTCGCGGGGGAGGCCGGCGTCCCGTTCTTCAGCATCAGCGGTTCCGACTTCGTCGAGATGTTCGTCGGCGTCGGCGCCTCGCGCGTGCGCGACCTGTTCGAGCAGGCCAAGCAGAACTCCCCCTGCATCATCTTCATGGACGAGATCGACGCCGTCGGACGCCATCGCGGCGCGGGCCTCGGCGGCGGTCACGACGAGCGCGAGCAGACGCTGAACCAGCTCCTCGTCGAGATGGACGGTTTCGAGATGAAGGACAACATCATCCTGATCGCCGCCACCAACCGCCCCGACATCCTTGACCCGGCACTCCTGCGCCCCGGCCGCTTCGATCGCCAGATCGTCGTCGACCGGCCCGATCGCACTGGGCGCAAGAAGATCCTGGAGGTCCACACCCGCGGCAAGCCGCTCGCGAGGGAGATCGATATCGACGCCCTCGCCGGCCAGACTCCTGGCTTCACCGGCGCCGATCTGTCGAACCTCGTCAACGAGGCGGCGCTGCTCGCCGCGCGCAACGGCAAGCGCGAGATCACGCAGGACGAGCTCGAGGAAGGGATCATGCGCGTGATCGCGGGTCCCGAGAAGAAGACCCGCGTTATGAGCAACAAGGAGCGCAAGGTGACCGCCTATCACGAGATGGGCCACGCGATCGTCGGGCACTACATGCCGAACTCCGATCCGATCCACAAGATCTCGGTTATCTCCCGCGGCCAGGCGCTCGGGTACACGATCTCACTGCCGGGCGAGGACAGGTTCCTGACCACGCGCGCGGAGCTGACCGACACGATGGCGATGACGCTCGGTGGCCGCGCCGCGGAGGAGATCATCTTCGGCGAGGTCACAACCGGTGCATCCAACGACCTCGAGAAGGTCACGGCGACGGCCAAGCAGATGGTCATGCGCTTCGGCATGTCCGAGAAGCTCGGGCCGCGCGTGTTCGGCCACGACCATGGCCAGCCGTTCCTCGGCCGCGAGTTCTCCGCCGAGCCCGACTACAGCGACGAGATCGCGCGCGAGATCGACGACGAGATCCGCCGAATCGTCGAGTCGGCGCACATTCAGGCGAAGGAGATCCTGAACACGCACCGCACGTCGCTCGAGAAGCTCTCCGAGGTCCTGATCAAGCGCGAGACGATCGAGCGCGAGCAGTTCGAGGCCCTGCTCGATGGACAGACCGAGCAGCAGGTGTTCGGCGCCGAGGCGCCGCCCCCGCCCGAGGTCCCACTGCCGCCCGCACCGGCCGAGCGCTCCGGCCGCCAAGAGGGCCCGCGCCCGCTGCCGCGGCCCGGTCTCGCCGGCGGCACCGCAGAATAGCTGACGGTCCCGGGGCCCGCCTGCCGGCGTCTTCGGTCGCTCGTGTGCGAAGCACACATCGCTCCCTGCATCCTTGGCAGGATGCGCCCCGTGTCGCGTCAGCCCGGTCCTCAGCGGGCCCGGCGCGCGGCCCACTCGAGGCCGGAGACCACGTCGCCCTCCTCGCTGACGCCCGGCGGGAGTGGTGGGGTCAGACCCGCTGCCTTGCACCTGGCCAGGCCAGGCGCCAGGGGCGGCGCGGCGGCGAGCCGCGGTGGCTTGGCGAACGTCGCGTGGTGGAAGTTGAAGTAATCGGTCATCGGGTCGGCGTTGGCGTCGCGGAAGGTCATCGCGGGGAGGTTCCACTTGCGCTCGATGAAGGCCGTGATCGAGGTCAGGTCCTGGACGCGGCTCGAGACGTAGTTGGGCTTGGCCCACGGTGAGACCACGATCAGCGGCACGCGGAATCCGTAGCGGTCATACGCGCCGGGAAGATCGCCGGGGGAGGTCTGGGGCGGGATCTTGTCGGGCCTGATGGCGCGCGGCGGCGGAACGTGGTCGTAGTAGCCGCCGTGCTCGTCGTAGGTGAGGAAGAGGGCCGTGTGCTTCCACGTCGGGGCATGCATCAGGGCGTGGACGATCTTGGCCACGAACTGCTCGCCAACCTGGATGTCCTGCGGGTTCTCCTCCGACGTCGTGCCGTAGTTCGGGTCGATGAAGGTGAACTGCGGGAGGCGTCCGGCTGCGCTGTCGGCGATGAACTGGTCGATCGTGCCGACGTTCGAGACCTGCGACTTGTTGTTGCGGACGTTGGGCAGGATCAGGTCTGAGGCCAAACCGTCGGCGTAGACGCGCCAGCGGACGTGATGCGCGTCGAGGCGGTCGAAGATCGTGCCGTTGGCGGCCGGGGTGATGAGCGCGTAGGCCTTGTCGTTGATCGCGCCGGACGCCGTCCCGGCGAAGAAGAAGCGCCGGTTCGGGTACGTCTGGCAGAGCGTCGAGCAGAAGAAGCGCTGGCCGATTGGGAAGTGCTTGACCAGCGAATAGGTGAACGGGAGGTCGGTCCGATCCCAGAACCGCATGGCGATCGGGCCGCTGGCCCGGACGAACCCGTCGTTGCGCCCGTCGTCGTAGGACTCGTGGCTGGCGTCCCAGGCTTGGCTGGGAACGGCGGGCAGCTGGCACGGCGTAGAGGCATGCTGGGCGAAGACCTTCGTCCCGTTGACGTCGCGGTTGAAGTTCCTGAACGCGCCCCGGCGCCGGGTCAGGCCGTCCACGCCGGCGCGACCCGGGACCTGGTACGGAACCATCCCGAGCAGGTTGTCGAACGAGTGGTTCTCCATGATCAGCACGACGATGTGCTTGATCTCGGGCATGCTCGCCGTGCCGGCAGGCAGGTGGGGGAACGGCCGGCTGCCGGGGCGGCGCAGGCGCGTGAGGCCGACGATCGGTCTGGCCCAGGCCGGGAGGCCGTTCGCCGCCAGCGCGGCGGCGCCGCCGGCCGCCGCGGTCTGCACCAGGATCCGGCGGGTGACGGTTGGCTCGTGCGACACGCGGTCTCCTCCTTGGTGGTGGCGGATCCCGCCCGCTCAAACTAGCGCAGGCGCGGCCCGGCCGCCCCCGTCAACTCGCCCGGGTCTCGAGCAGCGGGAGCGCCGCCACGTCGAAGTCGGAGCTCACGGCCCGGATCTCGTCCGGGACGTGCGACAGGTGAACGTTGGTCGTGAACCCCGGCGGCTCGGACAGGGGACGGAAGAAGTCGTCGTAGTGGTGGGGACGATCGTGCGCGGCTCGAGCCGGGTGAGGATCCGCTCCCAGTAGCGCTCGGTGAAGCCGCGGCCGGCGACGCCGGCGAGGAAGTAGTCGACCCCGCGCACCCGGATCGCGTCGTCGATCAGGTTCGCGCTCCCCTGGTGGTAGAAGCTCGCGCCCGCCACCTCCACGTGGATCCCGTACGTCTGGCCGCAGCGGTAGGCGCCGGGGGTGAGTGCGTCGAGGTGCTCGCAGGTCAGCTCGCCGGCGAACGGGACGGCGAGGCCGAGGATCAGCTTGGAGTGCAGGCTCGGCGTGAAGCTGACCGCCTGGGCGTCGTCGTGCTCTTGAGCGCCCCTGGTCGCGGCGAAGCGGGCGAAGTCAGCCAGGTAACGTGCCGGACCGAGCATGACTGAGGACGGTGGCAGATTTGGCCGGGTGACGCTGTCCATCGCGCGCGTATGGCTCCCGCTGGCGATCGCGGTCGTCGGAGCCGCGCTGGTGATCGCGGCCAACGCCAAGGGCGGCCTCGCGGCGGCCGGCGTCGTACTGCTCGGCACGGCGCTGATCGTCTGGATGATCAACTGGCTCTTCCGGATGAGCATCGAGAGCAACCGCGACCGCGAGCAGGAGGAGGAGGCGCGACGCTTCTTCGACGAGCATGGCCGGTGGCCCGATGAGTGAGCGAAGCGAACGGTCAGGCGAGCCCGGAGGGCGAGCCGGCGAGCCCGAACGCGGGCCTGGCGGCCCCGCGGAGGATCCCGGGTTCACGATCATGGGCGTGGTCAACGTCACGCCGGACTCGTTCTCCGACGGCGGGATGTACCTCGACCCGGACGCTGCGATCGCCCACGGGCTCGAGCTCGAGGCTCAGGGCGCCGCGATCCTGGACATCGGCGGCGAGTCGACACGGCCCGGCGCGCAGCCCGTGGACGCCGAGACCGAGCGCGACCGCGTGATCCCGGTGATCGCCGGCCTCGTGCAGGGTGGGACCCGGGCCCGGATCTCGATCGACACCTCCAAGGCGTCGGTGGCGGCGTCTGCGATCGAGGCGGGCGCGACGTTCGTCAACGATGTGACGGCACTCCGGGGCGATCCGGGAATGGCGGCGGTGGTGGCGCGGAGCCGCGTCCAGTGCTGCCTGATGCACATGCTGGGCGAGCCGCGCACGATGCAGCAACACCCGCGCTACGAGGACGTCGTCGGCGACGTCCGGGCGTTCCTGGAGGAGCGGATGGCGTTTGCGTGCCGGTCGGGCATCGCCGAGGACAGGATCCTGCTGGACCCCGGGATCGGGTTCGGGAAGACGCTCGAGCACAACCTCGAGCTGCTGCGACGGCTCGACGAGCTGCTCACGCTCGGACGGCCACTGGTGATCGGCACATCGCGGAAGTCGTTCCTCGGCCGCATCACCGGGGCCGGCGAGCCGGGCTCGCGGCTCCCCGGAACGATTGCCACCAACGTCCTGGCCTACGCGCGCGGCGCCCGCGTGTTCCGCGTCCATGACGTGGCGCCCGTCCGTGACGCGCTCCAGGTGGCTGCTGCTACGGTCCCAGCGCCATGGATCTCGACGACGCCGACGAGTACGACGACGTAGACGAGGACGACGCGGAGGACGAGGGGCACTCCGAGCCCGAGGTCACGATCGAGGTCAGCGGCCTGTCGCTGTTCACGCACGTCGGCGTGACCGCGGCCGAGCGCGAGGTGGGGCAGCGGCTGCTGCTCGACCTGCGGATCGACGTCGGCGAATGCGATGCGACCGTGACCGACCGGATCGAGGACACGATCGACTACGCGCAGGTCTGCGACATGGCCAATCTCGTGGCCCAGCAGCGCTCGTACAAGACGCTGGAGCGTCTGTGCGCCGCGATCGCCGACCGGCTGCTCGACCAGTACGACGCGCACGCCGTGTGGGTCAAGGCCGCCAAGCCGGAACCGCCGCTCGCCCTCCCGGTGAGCGAGGTGTCGGTCGAGGTGTGGCGCGAGGCAGACTGACGTTGCTCGGTTATCTGGGCCTCGGCTCGAATGTCGGCGATCGCCGAGCCCACCTCGCCGGAGCGGTGACCGAGCTGCCGAACCACGGCGTGAACGTGCTGGCGTCGTCCTCGGTCTACGAGACCGAGCCGCTCGGCGAGGTGCTCGATCAGCGCGACTTCTTCAACGCCTGCGTGCACGTGGAGACCGCGCACGGACCCGAGGACCTGCTCGACGCGTGCAAGGCCGTCGAGCAGGCGCTGGGCCGTGACGCCGGCGGTGTGCGCCACGGCCCGCGCGTGATCGACGTCGACCTGCTGCTGCTCGGGTCGCTCCAGTACGAGTCGACGCGGCTGCGCCTCCCGCACGCCGATCTGACCGCCCGCCGGTTCGTGATCGTCCCGCTGCTCGAGCTCGACCGCGAGCTGACCGTCCCGGGCCGGGGGCGGCTGAGCGATGCGCTCGACGGGCTCGGCCCGGGCCAGGGCGTACAGCGGGTCGCCCCGCCTTTGATCTGACGACCGCGATAATGCCCGCCGATGCTCCTCGTCGTCGACGTCGGTAATACGCAGACACACTTTGGCGTCTACACGGACGGTGGCACCGAGATCGCCGAGCACTGGCGGTTCGCGACGGTGCGCGACTCGACCGGCGACGAGTTGGGGGCGGCGCTCTCGAACCTGCTCGCGCTACGCGGGCTCTCGTTCGCCGACGTCGACGGATCGATCGTGTCGTCCACCGTCCCTCAGCTGTCGGAGCAATGGACCGCGATGTCGGAGCGCTACCTGCGCCACCGGATGCTCGTCGTTGGGCCGACGATCCGGACCGGGATGCCGATCAGGATCGACAATCCGCGCGAGGTCGGGGCCGACCGGCTCGTCAACGCGGTCGCTGCGTACGAGCGGGTGAAGGGCACCTGCATCGTCGTCGACTTCGGCACCGCGATCACGTACGACGCCGTCTCTGCGGCCGGCGAGTATCTCGGCGGGATCATCAGCCCCGGCGCCGAGATCTCGATCGACGCGCTGTACGAGCGCGCCGCCAAGCTGCCCAAGGTCGAGCTCGCGGCTCCGCGGGCGCTGATCGGCAAATCGACTGTGGACGCGATCCGCAGTGGGATCGTGTTCGGATTCGCGGGCCAGGTGGAGGGGATCGTCCGCCGCCTGCGCGACGAGCTCGGGTCGGCCACGACGGTGATCGCGACCGGCGGCCTGGCCGGCGCGGTGGTGCCGTTCATCCGCGAGACGATCGACGAGGTCGACGACCTGCTGACGCTGACCGGGCTGCGGCTGATCTGGGAACGCAACCAGCCCTAGCGCCGAAGGGACTCCGCCGCCTCGGCCCGGGGTGCCGGGATCGGCACCGGGACCTCGGGCGTGCGGGCGCAGGTCGCGGCGAGAATCAGGAAGGCGATCCGGCGCCGGTCGGTCGGATCAGCTTCGGAGAGCTCGTCGTGGGTGTCGATCAGGGCGCGGATGGCCGCGAACACGGGGGCGTCATCGATCTCCTCAGGCACGTCGCAGGCCAGTCGTGCCAGGGCGACCATCTCGCCTCCGTCGGCGCCACGCATGGTCGCGATCGCGCCGATCATCAGGAACTCGGTCACGCGACCGAGGAGGACGTGGGGAGGACGCTCGCGCTCGCCGACGGCCGGCCCGGCCGGGAGCAGGTCCGCGCCCTCGGCCAGGCGCAACGATTGCTCGGAGGTGATGCACCGGATCTGCTCGGTCGAGAGTCCGACCTGGAGCGCGTGGCGGATCATGAACGCGGCCGACATCGGAGTGGCCCCGTATGGGGCATCGCTGGCGAACAGGATCTGGCCGGGCGGGACGAGCGAGAACAGCGACTCGAGATCGGCCGGCATCCACCACGCCGTGTCGAACAGCAGGTTCGGATGGTCCGGGGCGACGCGCCAGATCCACGACAGGTCGCAGATCCCGGCGTGAGCCAGGATCAGACGCGCGTCAGGGAAATCGCCGGCCAGCTGCACGGCGTGCAGCCCGAGCGCGGGGATCCCGCGCCCGGCGTGGATCATGACCGGCAGCCGGCGCTCGTCGGCGAGCGCGACCAGCTTTCGGACCTGCGGATGGTCGAGGGTGAAGTTCTCGGCCCGCGGATGGAACTTGATCCCGCGGGCGCCGCGCGCGAGGCTGCGCTCCGCCTCGGCCGCCGGATCGTCGGAGTGCGGATCGATCCGGCAGAAGGGGACGAGCGCGCCGGCGGACTCGGCGGCCGCGGCGATCACGAAGTCGTTGGCCGGGGGATAGCCCTCCGGCTCGTGCATCGGGAACACGAAGGCGCCGCGAGCGCTGGCCAGCGAGAGGGTCTCGAGCAGCTGCTCGGGCGTCTGCTTCATCCCGTCGGGGTCGTTCTCCCCGAGGTGCGTGTGGGCGTCGAACAGCTCGATGCCGGGAACCTGATCGAGGATGATCTCGAACCAGGGGCGGAGCAGCGAGCCGAAGTCCATGACTGGATTCGTACCATGAATGACCACGGTGCGATCCCTTAACGACAGCTGGACCCTCGGCGGCGTGCCCGTGCCCAACCGCGTGGTGCTCGCCCCCCTGGCCGGAATCGGCAACTGGTTCGTGCGCCTGCAGGCCAAGCGCTACGGGGCCGGGCTGGTGGTCTCCGAGATGGTCTCGAGCTTCGCCGTGCATCACCGCAACGAGCGCACCTGCCGCGAGCTGCTGCGGATCCACCCCGACGAGCACCCGGTCTCGGTGCAGCTGTTCGGCCACGACCCTGACGTGATGGCCTCGGCGGCAGAGCGGGTGGCTGAGGCGGGCGCTGACCTGATCGACATCAACATGGGCTGCCCGGTTCCGAAGGTGTGCAAGACCGGTGCCGGCGCGGCGCTGCTCGAGGATCCCGCGCGCGCCGTGGCGCTGGCCAGGGCCGCGGCCCGCGGAAGCGGCCTGCCCGTCACGGTCAAGCTCCGGACCGGGGTACGGCCCGGAGACGCGAGCGGCGTGGAGACGGCACGACGGCTCGCGTCCGAGGGCGACGTCGCGGGCCTGAGCATCCATCCGCGTCACGCCTCCCAGCGGCACAGCGGCAAGCCCGACTACGAGCTCGCACGAGCGCTGATCGAAGAGCTCCCGGTCCCGGTGATGATCTCCGGCGGCCTGCAGACGGCGGAGAAGGCGCGCGACGCGTTCGAGCGCACCGGAGCCGAGGCCGTGCTTCTCGCGCGCGGGTCGCTCGGGAACCCGTGGCTGTTCGAGCAGCTGCTCTCAGGCCGCGACGCCGAGCCGGCCAACGAGGAGATCCTGGCGGAGGTCGACTGGGTGATCGACCGGGCGCGCGAGCATCTGGGGGACGAGCGGGCGGCGCGCTACCTGCGCAAGTTCTATCCCTGGTACCTCGAGCGGCTCGGCGGCGGACGCCCGCTCCAGGCCGCGCTGCAGCAGGCTCCGACGCTCGAGGACGCACGGGCGCTGCTGCACGGGCGCACCGCGACCGCGGTCGCGTAGTAGGGTGCGCTCCTGGTCGGCCGGCCAGGAGGAGAAACGTGGGTTGGATTTCGGCGAAACGCTGGGTACCGGTCGTGGCGACGCTGCTCGCCGCGACCGCGGCCGGACCGATGGGCGCGTCGGCGGCCGTTCAGCCGTACGGAACCAACGACTTCGGTGGCTTTCGCAACGTTCTGCCGCCGGGGACCAACGGCCTCGTCGATGTCGCGCAGCTGCTCGCCTACGAGACCACGAAGGCGCGTCCGAGGCACAACAACGATCAGCTCGGGATGTACTCGGCGCTCACGACCGCGGCGCCAAACATCCCCGCGGCGCAGATCGGCAGCTACTTCAAGGACGCCACCTTCGGCGTCAAGAGCGGCGACGCCGAGTCGGTTGAGAACCCCGAGCCGGGGGCGACCATCGTCCGCGACTCGGCCTTCGGCGTGCCCCACATCTACGGCGAAACGCGCCCCGAGCTGATGTTCGGCATCGGCTACGCCACCGCCGAGGACCGGCTGTTCTTCATTGACGCGCTCCGGCACGCCGGTCAGGGGGATCTGGCGGCGTTTGCGGGTGGATCGAACGTGTCGATGGACGAGAGCGTGTGGGCGAACGAGCCCTATACGCATCAGGACCTGGTCAACCAGGTGATGTACGGGGTGACCCACTCGCCGCTCGGCCATCAGGTCTATGACGACGCCACGAACTACGTCGACGGCATCAACGCGTACATCGCAGGGGCGAAGAACCCGCTCTTCACCGCGACCACGCTCCCCGGCGAGTACGTCGCGCTCGGCACGCTGCCCGAGCCGTTCACGATCGAAGACGTGGTCTCGATCGCGACGCTCGTTGGCGGCCTGTTGGGCAAGGGTGGCGGCGATCAGCTGAACAACGCGCTCCTGTACGAGCAGCTCGTGCGGCGCTTCGGCCACGAGCACGCGAACGTGGCCGGGTCCCCGGAGCTCGTACCGGTTGCCCGCGCCGCGGCGGCCCCGAAGACTCTCCGCCACCGGCACCGCCGCCCGTACGTGCGCGCCGGCGGTGCCGGCCCCAAGCGGCCCGACCATTCCGGCTTCGGCACATTGATGAGCTTCGTCGACCCCGCCGATCCCGACGCCCCGACCACCGTCCGAGGGCACTCGTTCCCGTACCAGATGCTGCCGAGGCCGAGCAAGGCGACGCTCGAGACACTCGCCATGCCCGACCCGGGCTCGGTCCAGCTCGTCAATCACGTGGTCGCGGGGGCGGCCCCACGCGCGGCGGCCCGCGGCGCCGCGATAGGCGGCCCCGCGACGGGCGGCCGCGGACGGATCGCCGGCGCGCTGGGCGCGGTCGCGAACGCCGGCCCCGGCCTGATGTCGTTCCCGCGCGACATGTCCAACGCGCTGCTGATCAGCGCTCGCCACAGCGCCAGCGGGCATCCGCTCGCCGTAATGGGGCCGCAGGTCTCCTACTTCACGCCGCAGATCCTGATGGAGGAGGACATCCACGGTCCTGGGATCGACGCCGACGGCGCCGCGTTCCCGGGGACCAACCTCTACGTGCAGCTTGGCCACGGCCGCGACTACGCGTGGTCGGCCACCTCAGCGGGCCAGAACATCATCGACACGTTCGCGGTCCCGCTCTGCAACCCGGGCGGCGCGGTATCGAAGAGCTCGAACTTCTACGTCCTGCAGGGCCACTGCGTGGCGATGCAGACGCTCACCCGGAGCGAGTCGTGGAAGCCGAACCTAGCCGACTCGACGCCCGCCGGGTCGATCACGCTGCAGGCCCAGCGGACGGCATACGGGATCGTGGTCGCGCGGGCGGCTATCCACGGCAGGCCGGTGGCCTACTGCAACCTGCGCTCGACCTACATGCACGAGCTCGATTCGTCGGCCGGCTTCGAGATGCTCAACAACCCGGCGCTGGTACGCAATCCGGCCGACTTCATGCGCGACGCCTACCACATCAAGTACACGTTCAACTGGTTCTACACCGACGACAAGCACATCGCCTACTTCAACTCGGGGCTGAACCCGGTCCGCGCTCCGCACACGAATCCGCTGTTCCCGAGCTGGGCGCGTCACGCGTGGCCGGGACTGCATCCGAGCGCGACCGTCACCCCGAGCAGCATCACCGAGCGTCAGACGCCGCAGCGGGCGCACCCACAGGCGACTGACCAGTCGTTCCTGACCAGTTGGAACAACAAGCAGGCGCCCGGCTACAACGACGCCGCCACCGCGCAGGAGTTCTCCTCGGTCTACCGCTCCCAGCTGCTCGACAACAACATCGACCACTACATGGCGATCCGGCACGGCAAGCTCACCCTGGTCGACCTGATCAACGCGATGGGCAACGCCGGGACCCAGGACCTGCGCGGCGTGGAGGTGCTCCCTTACGCGCTCCGCGTTCTCGGTCACCCATCGGACCCGGCGCTGGCCACGGCGGTCAGCGAGCTGCGCACGTGGGTGGCGACTGGCTCGCACCGGATCAACCGCGCCCACCCGGGAGCCACCGGGCAGTACCAGCAGTCGGCCGCGGTGCAGATCATGGATGCCTGGTGGCCGTTGCTCGTCCGGGCCGAGTTCGGCCCCGTCCTCGGGCAGTCGCTGCTCTCGCAGGTGGAGGGCGACTTCCCGATCAACGACGAGCCCGGCCATGGCACCAGCGGTCCCCACCTCGGGTCCGCGTTCGACGTCGGCTTCTACGGGATCGTCCAGAAGGACCTGCGCTCGGTGCTCGGCCGGCAGGTACGCGGCGCGCTTAACCGCGTCTACTGTGGGCGCGGCTCACCGGCGCGCTGCCGGGTCGCGCTCGAGAGCTCGCTCCGTGCCGCGATCGCGCAGACGCCGGCCCAGGTCTACCCGGCCGACGGAGTCTGCAAGGCCGGCGACCAGATGTGCGCAGACTCGATCCAATTCCGCGCCATCGGGGCCATCACCCAGCCCCTGATCGAATGGGTGAACCGCCCGACCTTCCAACAAGCCGACATGATCCTCAGCCATGGTCCACGCTAAGGCCCTGGCCCTCGCGATCTCCGCCCTGATGACGCCAGCCGGCGGCTATCACGGCCCTTATGCCCAGCACGGGCAGCCGGCCAAGTTCAAGGTCGGGGCGGCGACGGCGAGCTTCTCGCCGCCGTCGCGCGGGCACGCGCCCGGGGGCGACCCGGCCGCCTGCGACCACACGGGCGCCTTCAACGGGCCACGGCAGTTCGCGTATGAGGAGCCCTACAAGGACCTCAAGCACCACGGTCACTACGACCTCGGCGACCCGTTCAAGGACTGCAACGGCAACGGACGCTGGGACGGGAACCTGCTCGGCGGCGGTGGGAACACACCTCGGTTCTACGACCACGTCGCGGACCCGGTCGGCGCCCGCGCGATGGTCGTCTCGGCCGGTGGGCGGCGGATGGCGGTCGAGGTGGTCGACCAGGAGGGCCTGTTCAACATCTACCAGCAGCGCATCCGCGCGAAGGTGCGGGCCGACGGCTACAACCTGAGCAACATCTTCATCTCCGCCACCCACGACGAGTCGGCCCCGGACAGCCTCGGCCTCGGAGGCGTGACCCAGACGACCTCGGGCGTCAACGACTACTGGGTCAACTACATGGTCCGGCAGAGCGCGCTGGCGATCGAGCACGCCGACCGAGCCGTGCGTCCGGCGCGGATCCGCTACACCGAGGTGCTCGAGCCCTCGAACGTCCGTCAATGCTGGTCCTCGTATCCGTTCGTGGACGACCAGCACATACCGGTGCTCGAGGCGGTCAACGGCCGCGGACGCGCGATCGTCACGCTGGCCAGCGTGAGCCAGCACGCGGAGACGCTCGGGTTCAACGGCGGAACGCCGGCGCTCGACGCCCAGAACGCCTGGGTCTCCTCCGACTGGATCAACTTCTTCCGCAACTCGCTGCAGCAGAAGCTAGGCGGCGTCGCGATCGAGATGGCGGGCTCGGTCGGCTCGGTCGAGAGCCCCGAGGTCTATCCGAGCCCGATCTCACGCGTGCCGCAGGTGTTCGTCAACGCCAGCCATCCCGCGGGCTGCCGCACCCTGTTCAAGGTCGGCGGCGGCACGGACGCAGCCGGTAGCGCCCACGTGCCGGTCGGCTACTTCGGCGAGACGCGCGCGTTCGGATACGCGATCGCGGGGCCGATCGTGCAGGCGCTGCACGCGGGCGCGTACCACTACTCGCTGTCGAGCCGGATCTGGGGCGCACGGGCGAACATCTGCGTCCCGCTCCAGAACGCTCTGTTCCTGCTCGGCGCCAGCCTCGGGGTGTTCGCACACCGGCCCGGCTACAACGCCGACTGCACGAAAGCGTCGCCGGTGGCGCCGAACGGCTCGAGCGCCGGCCAGGCGCTGCGCTCCCAGGTGGCCGCGTTCCAGATCGGCGACGGCGGATTCATCTCGCTCCCGGGTGAGGTGTTCCCGTTCACGTTCCTGCGCTCGTTCCTCGGGCCGCAGGACATGCAGACCCCGTCGGACCCGCTTCCGCCGTGGCTGCTCACGCACATGAACACGCGGTTCCGCTTCATCGACGGGCTGGCCGAGGACATGGTCGGCTACATCTTCCCGAGCGGCAACGCGGTCGGGATCCCGACCCTGTCGAACCCGGGGCCCTCGGACACCGACCGCTTCGGGTGCGGGCACTCCGACGACTCCGAGGCAGTCTCGGCGAACTCGGCCAACCTGATCGGGAACGCCCTCGTGGGCGTTCTGAACGCGCACGGCTCCCCGGCCGAGACGACCGTCCTCGGCCGCTACGTGCTGCCCGGCGGGACGCTGTCCCGCGATCCGCTTGGCGGCCCCGAGATCAAGTGCTCGCTCGATCAGACCTTCACCGCGGCCGCGTACCCCGCGCGTGCGGTCCGTCTCGCATCCGGAAAGGTCGTGCGCCCGAAGGTCTGGATGTCGCTCAGCGGACTGCCCCAGAAACGCCCCGACCGCGACACGCGCGGCTACTTCGACTCGCACGGCCGGCGCGTGTGGCTCAACGTGTTCCCAAATCTGCCGTGAAGCTGAGGGCGATGCTCGCCGGGGGCGTCGCGGCGATCGCGCTGGTCTCGCCGGCGCAGGCGGATTTCCCCTACGCGCCCGGCGGGGACCGCTTCAACCCGGACACGTTCCGGCTCGCGCCGGGCATCGCGCCGAACGACTTCAGCGAGAGCGGCGACTGGAAGCTGGCCGGCACGCCCGACAGCCCGCTCGCCAACCCGCTGACCGCAAAGATCAATCTCCAGAAGGATGAGCTGTGCGGGATCCGCGGGATGAGCGTGGTCGACACCGCCACCGCCCAGCCCGCCGGCTCGTGCGCCCACGGGAGCGTGCACACGGCGTGGCAGGTGACGACCGGCCGCCCGGACGTCGTGATCGCAGTGCTCGACTCGGGCATCGAGTGGAACGACCAGGGCGCAATGACCGACCTGCGCGACAAGGTCCGCCTCAACCAGGGCGAGCTGCCGGCCCCGCGCCGCGACCTGAAGACCGCGCTGGTGGCGGGCGTCTCCTGCTCGTCGTACGTGGCGGCGACGGGCGGCGACTACAACCGCCACGGCGACTACGACGTCAACCGCGACGGCGTCTTCAACGTGCTCGACTATGCGTGCGACTCGCGGGTCGCGGCGGTTCTGGGCGGTGGCAACCCGCGGCACGCGCTCCGCCACGGGCCGCCGGGCTTCCTCACCCCCGAGGACCTGATCCTCGCCTTCACCGACGGCCGTGACCACGATCACAACGGCTTCGCCAACGACATCGCGGGGTGGAACTTCCTCGACAACAACAACGACCCGTTCGATGACGTGCAGTACGGACACGGGACGGGCGAGGCGCGGGACTCCAATGCCGAGGCGAACAACGGCGGTGATTTGGGCACCTGCCCGAACTGCATGGTGCTGCCGCTGCGGGTCGGCGAGTCGTTCGTCGCCGACGCCAACCGCTTCGCCCAGGCCGCCCTGTACGCCACCGACAGCGGCGTCGACGTGATCCAGGAGGCGCTGGGCACGCTCAACGGCCCACTGTTCGCCCGCCAGGCGATCGAGTACGCGTACCACCACGGAGTCACCGTGATCGCGTCCGCGGCCGACGAGGCGGCCGAGCACCACAACCTGCCCGGCTCGATGCCGGACACGATCGTCGTCAACTCGGTGACCAAGTACTCGTCGCTGACCAGCACGCCGCCCTCCTATCTGCAGCTCAACGGCTGCACGAACTTCGGCACGCGGATCGTGCTCTCGGTCCCGAGCAGCTCGTGCTCCTCGGAGGCGACCGGCAAGAGCGCCGGCGTGGCTGGGCTGATCTACAGCGCGGCGGAGGACGCGCTCCACGCCGGACGGCTGCGGCGCAGCGGCGACTGCCACCGGGTCGACGGATCGCGCTGCGTGATCACCGCGAACGAGGTGCGTCAGCTGATGGCCTCCGGCGACGTGGCCTCGACGGCGCCGGGCGACCAGGGTTCGGGCCAGGCCGACGACGTCAACTTCGCCGCCCAGCCCGAGGGCTCGTGCGCCGCCCACCGGATCGCCACGTGCACCGACCCCAACCGCCAGATCTCGTTCGCCCTCGACCAGCTCGGGGGCGTCGTCGGGCCCCTGCCGCACAGCACCCGCTACCCGGCCCGCAAGGGCTTCGACGAGTTCTACGGCTACGGCCGCCTGAACGCCTACAAGGCGGTCAGCGCCGCGTACGCGGGCACGATCCCGCCCGAGGCCGAGATCACCGCGCCCGACTGGTTCACCCAGATCGACCCGGCCCGGGGATCGTTGGCGCTTGGAGGCAGCGTCTCAGCGCGCGGCTCGTATCGATGCTCGGTGTGGGTCGCGCCGGGGGGCAACCCGAACAACAGCGCCGACTTCCACCGGGTGTCGTCGAGCTGGTGCAACGGGTCGGCCGTGCACTCGCGGCCCTTCTCAGGGGTGCTCGGCAGCATCGACGTCGCTCAGCTGAAGGCGCTGTTCCCGCCGGTCAGCTTCACCGGCAACGCCGGCGCCCAGGACTCCAACGGGCGCCCGAACACCGAGCCCAACGCATTCACGGTGCGCGTACTCGTCACGACGGCATCCGGCCGGGCGATGAGCGGCGAGGACCGCCGCCAGCTCTTCCTGCACCGCGATGCCCAGATGCTCCCCGGTTTCCCGATCCAGCTGCACGGCGACGGCGACTCCTCGCCGCTGTTCGCGGACATCGACGGCGATAACCGCAACGAGCTCGTGCTCGCCACCTCGGACGGCTGGGTCCACGCGTACCGGCCGAGTGGCCACGAGCTTCCGGGGTGGCCCGTGCACACCGCGCGGCTCCCGCTCCACACGGGCGAGCTCGCCTACCGGCACGGCGGCGTCGGCACCGGGCACTATGCGGCCGTGCTCGGGGCGCTCGCCGCCGGCGACCTGTTCGGGGACGGACGGCTGGAGGTGGTCGCCGACGACAACCAGGGAAACGTCTACGCCTGGGACCAGCGTGGTCATCTCGTGTTCCACGTGCACGCACTCCGGCGGTTCTCGGGCGCTCCGCTGAGCCCGTTCCACACCGTCCGGCAGGGAGTTCGCGACCGCGTCGAGGGCGGTTTCGCGAGCGCACCGGTGCTGGCATCGCTCGACGGTCACGGGATGGACGTGATCGCGGCGGGTGAGGACCGCCACGTCTACGCCTGGCACGCGAACGGCAAGCCGGTGGCCGGGTTCCCGGTGCTGGTCGCCGATCCGGACAAGGTCGCGGCGGTGGACCCGGTGACCGGCAATATCACGTTCCGCAACGTCGACGCCAACCCGGGCCTCCACGAGGACCAGGGCAAGCTGATCGACACCCCGGCGGTGGCCGACATCGATCACTCTGGCCACCCGACGATCATCGTCGGGTCCAACGAGGAATACCCGGTCGGAACCGGGGACGAGGGCGACGTCAACATCAGCCCGACCAACTCCCTGCTCACCTCGGCGGTCGGCAAGGCCGGCCTGCTGTCGCTGGCCAATGGGCGCGTGTACGCGATCAAGCACGACGGCGATCGCTCCGGGCATCCGTTCCTGCCCGGCTGGCCGGTCAAGATCGGGATCATCGACGCCGGCCTGCTGCCGGATGTCGGCGAGGGGATCAACGGCTCGCCCGTCGTCGCCCCGGTGCGCTGCCCGTCGGGCGGAACCGGGCCGAAGATCGGCCTCACCCCCGACGCCGGCCCGGGCGACATCCTCAATCCGAACGGGACCTCCTGCTACGGCAGCCTCGGCGGCCGCTACACGACGCTCGAGACCGACGTGGCCGTGAGCGCGAACAAGTACGACGTGCCCGTGTATTCGGCGGTCGGCTACCCGGCGTTCGGCAGCCTCAACGGCAAGACGATCGACTTCTTCGCCCCGGCGACCGGGTTGATCAGGGCGCTCGACGTGGCGGCGAACGAATACCAGGGCGGGCAGGACTTCATTGGGGCATGGCAACCGGGCAACGGCCAGTTCGCGCTCGGCTATCCGGCGCCGGTCAACGACCTGGAGTTCCTGACCGGCCCGGTGGTCGGGGACGTGGTGGGGGGAGCGAGCAAGGCCCAGCAGGTGATCGGCGGGACCTCCTCGCTCGATCTCGAGACGTTCGGCGCCTCCGGCGCGCCCGCGAGCGCGGCATGGCCGAAGCTGACCGGCGACTGGGAGGCCGCAACCCCGGCGCTCGGATCGTTCGGCACCCTCGACACCTCGCCCAGCGCGCACAAGGACGTCGTCTCGATCACGCGCTCGGGGACGGTGTCCGTGTACCGGACGCCGGCCGGCGCCTGCTCGCCAAGTTCCTCCCCGCGGTTCCATCACGATCTCGCCAATTCCGGTGACTACACGCGCGACGCGCTACCGCCCGGGCGGCCGATGAAGGGCCGGCTCACCGGCTCGCACCGGCTGGGCTGGACGCTCCGCTTCGTCGCGCCCGGTGGCGATGAGCTGTGCGGGAGCGCCAAGACCTATCAGCTCGTGACCTCGCGGCACCCGATCACGGCCCAGACCTTCCGCCGGGGACGCCGGATCACCGTCAGTTTGGTGCCGGGCCGAGCGGGTAGCGCACAGGCCTTGAAGCTTGCGCGCGGGGTTGCCCGCTATGTCGCTCTGCGGTCCGTCGATGCGGCCGGGAATCTGGGACGGCCAATCGTTCTCAGGGTTCCGAGATGAGGCGTCTATACTCATCCGCCCACCAGACCGGACGCGTGTAACTCCCGCCCAGCCGAGCGGGTTTTTTCTCGCTCTGAACGCACCCTAAACGGATCTCAACGCCATGCCAAAGGACGTCATCCTCACCCAAGAAGGGCTCGCCAATCTGAAGGCCGAGCTAGACCAGCTGTCGACCATCCGTCGGCGCGAAGTCGCCGCCCGGATCAAGGAGGCCCGCGAGTTCGGGGACATCTCCGAGAACGCCGAATACGACGACGCGAAGAACGAGCAGGCGATGCTCGAGGCGAGAATCGCGCTGCTCGAGGACAAGCTCCGCTCGGCCACCGTGATCGACGCCACGGTCCTCGGTACCGACATGGTTCGCGTCGGCTCGCTCGTGCACGTCAAGGACGAGGCGGGCAAGTCCACCAAGTACACGATCGTCGGCTCGGCCGAGGCCAATCCGACCGAGATGAAACTCTCCAACGAGTCCCCCGTTGGCAAGGCGCTGCTCGGGCACAAGCGGGGCGAGGAGGTCACGATCGCCACGCCCAAGGGCAAGCGCAAGCTCAAGATCACGAAGATCGACGTCGCGTCGAAGTAGGCGGGGGCGGCAGTGAGCGAGGAGCATTCCTCCTCCGACGTATTCGCCGACCGGCGCCGCAAGCTCGAGGAGCTGCGCAGCGCCGGCGTCGAGCCGTTCCCGCACCAGTTCGCGGGCGTCGAGCCGATCGCATCCGTGCGCGCGGCGCACGCCGACCTGGTGGCGGGGGACGAGACGGATAGCGCCCACCGGGTCGCCGGGCGCCTGGCGGCGCGCCGCGGCCAGGGCAAGATGGCGTTTCTCGACCTCGCCGACCGATCCGGCCGGATCCAGCTCCAGGCCCGGGTCGACGAGCTCGGCGAGGACGGTATGCGGCAGCTGCTCGAGCTCGATCTCGGCGACCTGATTGGGGTTGACGGGGTCGCCTTCTGCTCGCGACGCGGCGAGCTGACGCTGCGGGTGACCGGATGGACGTTGCTGGCCAAGTCGCTGCGCCCGCCACCCGAGAAGCACCACGGCCTCACGGACATCGAGACGCGCCACCGCCACCGCGAGCTCGACCTGATCGCCAACCCCGAGGTCCGCGAGCTGTTCATCACCCGCGCCCGCGTGATCTCTACCGTGCGCCGCTTCCTCGATGCCGAGGGGTTCATCGAGGTCGAGACGCCAGTCCTGCAGCCCCTGTACGGCGGTGCGCTGGCGCGCCCGTTCACCACCCACCACAACGCGCTCGACCGCGACCTGTACCTGCGGATCGCCACCGAGCTGTACCTCAAGCGGCTGATCGTCGGTGGCCTCGAGCGGGTCTACGAGCTGGGCAAGGACTTCCGCAACGAGGGCCTCTCGCCCAAGCACAACCCGGAGTTCACGATGCTCGAGTGGTATGAGGCGTACGCGGACTACATGGACGTCGCGGACCGGTTCGAGCGGCTGGTCGCGAGCGTGGCGGACGAGGTCGGCGCCTCGCTGGCGCCCTTCCGGCGAGAGACCCTGCGCGACTCGATCCATTCGCGCACCGGCATCGATGTGCTCGAGTTCCGCGACCGAGATGCGCTGGCGGGCGAGATGCTCGCGCGGGGACTGGCGGCGCCGGATGACGACAGCTGGCCGCAGCTCGTCGACGAGCTGCTGTCAAAGCACGTCGAGCCGACCCTCACCGATCCGACGATCCTGTTCGACTACCCCGTCGAGATGTCGCCGTTCGCAAAGCGACACCGCTCCGTCGAGGGGCTGGTCGAGCGGTTCGAGGCCTACGTGGGCGGGATCGAGATCGCCAATGCGTTCAGCGAGCTCAACGACCCGGACGAGCAGCGCCGGCGCTTCGAGGACCAGCGCGAGCTGGCCGGCGCCGGCGACGAGGAGACCCAACCCTACGACGAGTCGTTTCTGCTCGCGCTCGAGCACGGCATGCCCCCGACCGGCGGGATCGGGATCGGCATCGACCGGCTGGTGATGGTGCTCACGGGAACCGGCTCGATCCGCGAGGTCGTGCTGTTCCCGGCGATGCGGGACTGAGGCCTGGCCGCATGCGGCCAGGCCCCGGCGGCGCATGCGCCGCCGGCGGCGGGCGCGCATGCGCGCCCGCCCGTTACAGAAGTTCTTCCAGGTTCGCGCCAGGGCCCGCGCTACCCTCGAAACCGTCACGTGTTTAGACCGCAAACACCGGTAAACGTATGCCCCAATCGCCCAGACCCCTGTTGCTAGACTGGCCTATGGCCCGCTTACGAGACCGTTTGCACTCATCGATTTCCGTTGAGGAGACGAAGAGATGGGTAGCAGCGGTTCCTCGGCGTCCCCCGGAAAACCCTCGACCGACCAGCCCGAGTACCCCGCCCGACTGAGAGAAGAAGGACATGTTCGAGCGATTTACAGAGCGAGCCCGCCAGGTCGTCGTGTTGGCGCAGGAAGAGGCGCGGACGCTCAAGCACAACTACATCGGCACCGAGCACATCCTGCTCGGACTCTTGCGTGAAGAGGAGGGTCTCGCGGCACGGGTGCTCGAGTCGCTGGACATCACGGTGGAGCGCGTGCGTGCGCAGGTGGTTCGGATTGTCGGTTCCGGCGAGGAGGTCACCTCCGGTCAGATCCCGTTCACCCCACGAGCCAAGAAGGTGCTCGAGCTCGCGCTGAGAGAAGCGCTGAGCTTGGGCCATAACTACATCGGCACCGAGCACATCCTGCTCGGCCTCGTGCGCGAGAACGAGGGCGTCGCCGCTCGCATCCTGCTCGACTTCGATGCGGACTCGGAGAAGATCCGCAACGAGGTGATCCGGATGCTGTCCGGTCCCGGCAGCCGCCAGCGCGGCTCGGGGTCTGGCGCCTCCGGTGCTCCGGCTGGCCCGGGTGAGGGCAAGAAGTCCTCCAAGCTGCTCGACCAGTTCGGTCGCAACCTGACCAAGCTCGCCGCCGATGGCAAGCTCGACCCGGTCGTCGGTCGCGAGACCGAGATCGAGCGGATCATGCAGATCCTCTCGCGCCGGACCAAGAACAACCCCGTACTGGTCGGAGAGCCCGGCGTCGGCAAGACCGCGGTCGTCGAGGGTCTGGCCCAGCGGATCACCAACGCCGACGTTCCCGAGCTGCTGAAGGGCAAGCAGATCTACACGCTTGACCTCGCGGCGCTGGTCGCGGGCTCGAAGTACCGCGGCGAATTTGAGGAGCGCCTGAAGAAGGTGATGAAGGAGATCACCCAGCGCGGCGACATCATCCTGTTCATCGACGAGCTGCACAACCTCGTCGGCGCGGGTGCCGCCGAGGGCGCGATCGACGCCGCCTCGATCCTCAAGCCGGCGCTGGCGCGCGGTGAGCTGCAGACGATCGGTGCGACCACGCTTGAGGAGTACCGCAAGTACCTCGAGCGCGACTCCGCGCTGGAGCGTCGCTTCCAGAAGATCACGGTCGATCAGCCCACGACCGAGGAGACGGTCCAGATCCTCAAGGGCCTGCGCGACCGCTACGAACAGCACCACAAGGTCAACATCACCGACGAGGCGCTCGAGGCGGCGGCCGATCTGGCCGACCGCTATATCTCCGACCGCTTCCTCCCCGACAAGGCGATCGACCTGATCGACGAGGCCGCGTCACGGATGCGGATCAAGTCGATGACCTCGCCGCCCGTCTACCGCGAGCTCGAGGATGAGATCGAGGAGACGCGCCGGTCCAAGGAGGCCGCGATCGAGGCGCAGGAGTTCGAGAAGGCCGCGAACCTGCGCGACCAGGAGCGCCGGCTCACGCAGAAGAAGCGTGAGCTCGCCGAGCAATGGGAGGCCGGCGAGTCGACCGAGCGCCCCTCGATCGGCGAGGAGGAGATCGCCGACATCGTCTCGATGTGGACCGGCATTCCGGTGTTCAAGCTGACCGAGGCCGAGACCGCGAAGCTGATGCGGATGGAGGAAGAGCTCCACAAGCGCGTGATCGGCCAGCACCCCGCGATCGAGGTCGTCTCCAAGGCGATCCGGCGCTCGCGGGCGGGCCTGAAGGACCCGAAGCGGCCGACCGGCTCGTTCATCTTCCTCGGACCGTCGGGCGTCGGCAAGACCGAGCTCGCGCGGACGCTGGCCGAGTTCCTGTTCGGCGACGAGGAGACGATGATCCGGATCGACATGTCCGAGTACATGGAGAAGCACGCCGTCTCGCGTCTGGTCGGGTCGCCTCCGGGCTACATCGGCTACGACGAGGGCGGTCAGCTGACCGAGGCCGTGCGGCGCAAGCCCTACAGCGTCCTGCTGCTCGACGAGATCGAGAAGGCCCACCCGGACGTATTCAACATCCTGCTCCAGATCCTGGAGGACGGACGACTGACCGACGCCCAGGGCCGGACCGTGGACTTCCGCCACTGCATCGTGATCATGACCTCGAACATCGGGGCCTCGGAGATCGCGCGCAACACGCCGCTCGGATTCGCCGTCTCCGACGACGAGACCGGGATCACCTACGACGACATGAAGAACCGGATCATGGGCGAGCTGAAGAAGGTCTTCCGGCCCGAGTTCCTGAACCGGATCGACGAGGTGATCGTCTTCCACAAGCTCACCCGGGACGAGATCAAGGAGATCGTCGACCTGCTGCTGCGGCGGATCCGCGAGTCGATGGCCGACCGAGAGCTCCAGCTCGAGCTATCCGACGAGGCCAAGGACATGCTCGTCGAGAAGGGCTGGGATCCGGCGATGGGCGCTCGACCTCTGCGCCGGGCGATCCAGCGCTACGTCGAGGACCCACTGGCCGACTTCGTCCTGCGCGCGCAGGTTCCGCCGGGCTCCACGGTGCTGGTCGAAAAGCCGTCCGAGGAATCGGGCGACGAAGATGTCAAGCTCACCGTGATCGAGCCCGCTCCCCAGCCGACGCCCGTGGGGGTCGGCGCCTCGGACGGGCCCGAGGAACCGGAGCCTCCGGCGGACACCCCGGAACAAGCACCCGAAGCTGAGTAGATTCCAGTCCCGGTCAGTTGCCGCCGCGCTCGGCGCGGTGGCGCTGGCGGGGTGCGGCGGTTTCACCTCGATGGCCGAGCCGGCCGAGCCGCTCGGGCTCGGGCACGCGGCGATCGTCCGGTCGCTGTCGGTGAACGGGAAGGTCAGCCGGGCGCTCCCCCTGTGCGCGAAGCTGAGGAACAGCGTGGTCGCCGCGGCCGAGGAACAGCTCCGGCTCGCGGCCACCAACGCCAGGGCCGGCACCGTCCCCGACACTGGACGCGGGAAGCGCGCGACGACGATCGTCGACGACATGATGAACATCTCGATCCTGCCCTGGGCCAGCCGGATCACGGGCGACCCTCGCTACGCACGGGTGGCCCGTCGGCACGCAGAGCGCACCGCGGCGCTCCTGGTCCGGCCGGACGGCTCGACGATCCAGGCCGTGACCTTCAACCGCCGCACCGGCCGGGTCGTCTCCAAGGCCACCCACCAGGGGATCTCGGAGCGGAGCACGTGGTCACGCGGTCAGGGCTGGGGGGGTGTACGGGTTCAGCGTCAACGCCCTCGCACTGCACAGCCGCTCGCTGCTCCACGTGGGGGAGCGCCTGGCCGATTACGTGGCCGGGCAACTGCCCTCCGACGGGGTTCCGCGCTGGGACTACGACGCGCCGGCCGGAGCGCCACTCGACGTCTCGGCCGGAGTGATCACGTCGGCCGGGCTGTTTCACCTGGCCGCGGCCTGCCGGACGATGCGGGGCGTGTGCCGGCATTCGCCGGCGGCGTGGAGAGCGCTCGCTCGGCGAATGCTTAGCGCGGCCCTCGGACACGTCTCGACCAGGTCGCCGCTCGGGTTCCTGGACGGCCAGGAGCTCAACGAGCACGCCCGCGGCTGCTGGTGCAACGGGGCCGAGTTGACGTTCGGGCTGTCCTATGCGCTCGAGGCGGTCGGACTCGCGAGCCACACGTAGCGGCGCGGTCCGGGGCGCGGCTCGCCCGGGCTTCTGGCTAATCTACGGCGCGCAGCGGAGACAAGGAGAGGCCTCAGGGTGTTGATGAGGATGTTCCGGCGGTTTCTCGTCGTCGTATCGGTGACGGCGTCGGCGACGATCGCGATCGTGACGATCGCGATCGCGGTCAGCGTGCCGGTCACCACGACCTTCACCGGGAAGAGCCGGCACGGCCACTATGGCGTCAACCTTGTTCCCCAGTGCTTCACGAGCGGCTGCACGCGGGCGACGACGATCGCGGTCCAGGTGACGACCGGAAACGCAGACCACCCCGGCGCCAAATGCGTGTACGGGACCTTCCAGCTTCCGGCGGCCAAGCTCCACCGGGGCGGATTCGCCTCCAGCGGCCAGTTCCTCGCCGGCAGCAAGACGATCACGATCAAGGCATCGGGCATCTTCACCACCTCCACCAAGGCGCACGGCACCGTGACCGGCCCGAGGGCCTGCGGGAGGACCGACAGTTTCCGCCTGCGTGGAGTGGCGAACTAGCGAGGCAGAGTCGACCTGCTGCGAGCGGCGCCGCCGAGCAAACGTCACAACTCCGTGTCGATCGGCCGTGGCGTCGGGGGTGGCGCGTAGTCTGGCCGGAGATGGCCCGTCCGACCACCGTCCACGTCTGCTCGGCCTGCGGGCACGAGACCCCGCGGTGGGCGGGGCAATGCCCAGGTTGCGGGGAGTGGAACACGCTGGTGGAGGAGGTGCGGACGCCGCCGGCGGCTGTTCGCGCGGGTGGCCGGCGGGGCGGCGGCGGTCGCGCGGTGAGCCCGGTCGAGCTCGGGAGCATCTCCGCGGTGGAGGACGAGCGCTTGCGCACCGGCATTGGCGAGCTCGACAACGTTCTCGGCGGAGGGATCGTGCCCGGCTCGCTGGTCCTGATCGGCGGCGCTCCGGGGATCGGCAAGTCGACGCTCACGACAATGGCACTGGCGAACCTGGTCGGGGCCGGCCGGCGTGCACTGTACGTCTCGGCCGAGGAGTCGGCCGCGCAGATCAGGCTCCGTGCCGAGCGTCTTCCCGGTGGCGCCGCGCTGCGCATCCCGGTCATCGCCGAGACCGACCTGCACGCGGTGCTCGCGACACTCGAGCAGGAGCGGCCGGAGGTGTGTGTGATCGATTCGGTCCAGACGTTGCACAGCACCGAGCTGTCGAGCGCAGCCGGATCGGTCGCCCAGGTCCGCGAGGTCGCGGGGGAGATCATGCGCGTGGCCAAGGCGCTGCGGATCGCGGTCCTGCTCGTCGGCCACGTCACCAAGGAGGGCGCGCTGGCCGGCCCGCGCGTGCTCGAGCATCTGGTCGACTGCGTGCTCCAGTTCGAGGGTGAGCGCGAGCGCACGTACCGCACCGTCCGGGCGGTCAAGAACCGGTTCGGCTCGACCAACGAGGCCGGCGTGTTCGAGATGCACGACCACGGCCTGGTGGAGGTGATCGACGCCTCGGCGCGGTTCGTCGGCGATGCGACCGGCGCGCCGGGCAGCGTCGTGCTGTGCGCGATGGAGGGATCGAGACCGCTGCTGGTGGAGGTCCAGGCGCTCGTCTCGGCATCGGAGCTGGTGCCGCCGCGCCGGGTGGTGTCCGGGCTGGACCGCAACCGGGTCGCGCTGGTGCTCGCCGTGCTCGGCCGTCACGCGGGCATCGGGTTGGGCGCCGCCGACGTGTTCGTGAATGTCGTCGGGGGCGTACGGGCGGACGAGCCGGGCGCCGATCTCGCCGTCGCCCTGGCGGTGGCCAGCGCGGCCAAGCGAGTCGCGCTGACGGGCACCTCCGGACGGCCGCTGGCGTGCTTCGGGGAGGTCGGGCTGACCGGGGAGCTGCGGGGCGTCGCCCACGCCGATCGGCGGCTGGCCGAAGCGGCGAAGTTCGGTCTCGGGCCCGTGCTCGAACCCGGAGGTCTCAGGACGCTGCGCGCCGCGCTGAACCAGGCGCTCGGCGGCGAGACCCGCGCGCTGGCCGCCTGAAGTGCCCCCCTGGCGCGTGGGCCGGTCCGGAAGCCGTCACGCTCGACCGGATCAGCACGTGTATGAGGGAGTCGAGCTGCCCGGCCCCGAGCTCGGCGCGTCGACGACGCCGGCCGCCGCCGTGCGCACCACAGCGCCGAGATGGATGACGTACCACGTTCCTCGCCAGGAGATCATCGAGGCAATCCCGAACGAGTTGACCCCGGTGTCGGTCCGGTACACGATCCGGGCGTTCGGGACCTCGTAGTAGCCGATCCGGTTGTAACAGGCGCCCGGATCGACCCAGTGAGCGTCGGGCACGCTCACGGCGAGCAGCCGAGCCCGGTCGGCGTGTGCCCCCAGGAGCCCGTGGGCGGCGGCGATGTCAAGGTTGTAGTCGCCTACGAGCCGCTGCTGGAAGTCGGACTGAGGGTCGGCGACCGCCTTGACCTGGGCGTACGCCGCCGCGGGGAAGAACGCGATTCGGCCCTCCCGGGGCAAGCCGGTTCGGATCGCGCGCCACAGAGCCGCCATCTCGGATCGGAAGGCCCGCGTGTGGGAGGAGGGCAGCCCGTCGGTCTGAGGCAGTGATCCCGGGTTCGGCGTGTGGTGGCGGCGGTGGCGGCGAGGGGCGGCCGCGGCGCTCGTGGTCGTGGTCGCGGTGGTGTGAACCGAGGCGGTTGACGTCGAGGCGGCGCTCGGCCGCGAGCTCGAGGAGCCGCAGCCGGCGACGCACGCGACGATCGCGGTGGCCAGGCTGACTGCGCGAAATCGGTCCGACACCGTTGGCAGAGGGTGTCAGGCGCCGCCGGAGGGCGCGCCCACCCGCCCGCGGGGCGATGCACGCGACCGTGCGCAGGGACTCGCTTCACGTGAATACCGGGTAAAATCGGCCTCCATGCCGCCGCGTTCCGGGGAAGAGCTCAAAGAAGAGCTCGAGTCTCGACAGGAGTCCCGGATCGTCAGGGCGCTCGAGATGGTCGCGCCCGGGACGGCTCTTCGCGAGGGGATCGACCACATCCAGCACGCCCATACCGGTGGGCTGATTGTGATCGGCGACGCCGAGGAGCTCGCGTTCCTGTTCTCTGGCGGGCTCAAGCTCGACCTCGATTACTCGCCCGCCATCCTGTACGAGCTCGCGAAGATGGACGGGGCGCTCGTGCTCAGCTCGAACGCGACCAAGATCGCCCACGCCAACGTCCAGCTGACGCCCGACCCGACGATCCTGACGCTGGAGACGGGCACGCGCCATCGCACAGCCGAGCGGGTGTCCAAGCAGACCGACGCGCTGGTGGTTGCGATCTCCGAGCGACGCGAGGTCGTCTCACTGTACGTCGACGGGGTCAAGTACATCCTCGAGGACATCCCGGTGGTGCTGGCGAAGGCCAACCAGGCGCTGGCGACGCTCGACAAGTACCGCAGCCGCCTTGACCAGGTCTCAACCCGTCTCACCGCGCTCGAGTTCGAGGGCGGCGCGACCCTTCACGACGTGCTCACGGTGCTGCAGCGGGCCGAGCTGGTGACCCGGATGGCAGTGGAGATCGAGCGCTATATCGTCGAGCTCGGCACCGAGGGGCGTCTGATCGAGATGCAGCTCGATGAGACGATGGTCGGAGTCTCGGCCGACAAGGCGGCGCTCGTGCATGACTACCTCGTCGAGGACGCCGACGACGAGTTCTCGGTGGCGTTCGACCAGCTCGTGCGCCTGCCGCATCAGGACCTTCTTGATTTTGGTCGCCTGGCCGAGCTGCTCGGCTACGACCGCAAGCTCAACACCCTCGACTATCCCGTTTCTCCACGGGGCATCCGCATTCTGGGGCGCATACCACGACTGCCCAGGCTCGTCGTACAGCGGATCGTCGATGAGTTCGGAGGACTCGAGGGCTTGCTCGCCGCTACGGATGGCGAGCTGGAGACCGTCGACGGAGTCGGCGAGATCCGAGCGAAGGACATCCGCGAGGGCCTTCGCCGCCAGCAGGAGATCAACCTCGTTGATCGCTACCTGCAGACTTAGTGCAAACCGACGCGCGGGTCCCTCGCCCCGCCGGCTTTGACAGAGGAGGACACCATCACAGAGCTAATGGAAGAGCACCTGGAGGATCTCGAGGCTGTCGAGCCGCTTCCGCATATCGAGTTCGAGGTCGGCGACAGCGTCGTCTACCCGCACCATGGAGCCGGCAAGGTCCTGAAGAAGGAGCAGAAGGAAGTTCTTGGGGAAAGCCGCGAGTATTTGACGATCAAGATCCTCCACAACGACATGACCGTCATGGTCCCGACCGAGAACGCGGCGCTGGCCGGGCTGCGGCGCGTGATCGACGAGGAGACCGTGAAGAAGGTGCTCGCCGTCCTTCAGGACGAGTGCTCGGAGATGCCAAAGAACTGGAACCGGCGGTTTAAGCACAACCGCGACAAGATCAAGACCGGCGATATCTACGAACTGGCCGAGGTGGTGCGAAACCTCGCCATCCGTGAGGCTCAGAAGGGCCTGTCGACTGGCGAGAAGCAGATGTTCACCCGCGCCAAGAAGATCCTCGCGTCGGAGCTGATGTATGCGCTCGAGATGAGCGAGGAGCAGATCGAGGAGCATCTGTATGGGCTGCTCGCCGAGTCCGGCAGCGGAAACGGCACGGTGGCCGTCGCTACGAAGTAGCGTTCGGGAGCGCAACGCGCGATGGCGGTCGCGTTGATCGTGGCCGCAGGACGTGGAGAGCGCCTTGGGTTCGGTCGGCCCAAGGCGTTCGTCACACTTGCGGGCAGGCCGATGCTGTCATGGAGCGTCGAGGCGCTTCGGAGCGTCGGCGGCGTCGATCGGATCGTGGTGGCGCTGCCCGAGGGGGAGCTCTCCTCGGCGCCCCCGGGATGCGTGGCGGTGGCCGGCGGCGCGGTCCGCTCGGCCTCGGTCCGGGCGGCGCTGGCCGGCGCCGGGGAGGGGGATCCGGTCATCGTCCACGACGCAGCGCGCCCGCTCGCCCCGCCGGATCTGTTCTCGCGGGCGCTGGACGTGGTGGCGCAGGCCGGAGTCGACGCGGCGATCGCCGCCGCCCCGGTGTCGGACACGGTCAAGGAGGTGGGCGATGACGGCCGCACAGTGGTGCGTACGCTCGACCGCTCGCGGCTGTGGGCGGTCCAGACGCCCCAGGTCTTCCGCCGCGCCGCCCTTGAGCGCGCTCTGCGAGACGCGTCGGACGAACTGCTCGCCGCGGCGACCGATGATGCCTGGCTGATCGAGCGCGCCGGCGGCACCGTGCGGGTCGTGCGCTCTGGGCCCGAGAACCTCAAGATCACGACCCCGACCGACGTGCACGTGGCCGAGCTGCTGCTGTCGGAGCGCCGGCCCGCGCAATGAGCGTCCAGACCGGCCTCGGCTACGACTGCCATCCTCTCGAGGAGGGGAGACGGCTGGTGCTCGGCGGCGTCGAGATCGCCCACGAGCGCGGCCTGGCCGGGCACTCCGACGCGGACGTGCTCACCCACGCGATCATCGACGCGCTGCTCGGAGCGGCCGCGCTCGGCGACATCGGGCAGCACTTCCCGGACACCGACGAGCGCTACCGCGGCGCGAACTCGATCGAGCTGCTGCGGGCGACCGTGGCGCTTGTGCAATCGAGCTCGTTCGCGATCCGCCACGTCGACGCGACCGTAGTGATCGAGCGGCCGAGGCTGGCCGGCTTCCGGGATGCGATTCGCTCTTCGCTCGCCGATGCGCTCGGGCTCGGGCTCGAGAACGTGAGCGTGAAGGCGACGCGCGGAGAGGGGATGGGGTTCGTTGGGCGAGGGGAGGGTGCGGCCGCGCTCGCGATCGCGACGGTCGAGCAACTGTAGGTGGCGAGGAGCCCCGCGGCGCCGAGTTTGGCCTTCGCACCCCGCGAGGCCATGTGCATAACATGTATGTTACGCTCACGTATCGCTGATGAATACGACCCACAACATCCTCTGCTCGTCGGGCTGGTGGGCCACGAGGGTCCAGGACAAGCTGATCCCCTGGGGGCTGAACGGCGTGGAGCTCGGTGACGACGTGCTCGAGATCGGGCCCGGATTCGGGGCGACGACCCGCGAGCTCGCGCGCACGCCCGGTCGGCTGACCGCACTGGAGCTCGAGCCGCGGTATTGCCGCCGCCTCCAGGAGGACCTCGGCGACAGGGTGGATGTCGTTCAAGGCGATGCGACCAGCCTCCCGTTCGACGAGGGCCGCTTCTCCGCCGTGATCTGCTTCACGATGCTGCACCACATCCCGGCCCGCGGGCAGCAGGACCGCGTGTTCGGCGAGGTCACGCGTGTGCTGCGTCCGGGCGGCACGTTCGCCGGGACAGATAGCATCGGCACCGGGACGCTGTTCAAGCTGATCCACCTCGGCGACACGCTGTTGCCGATCGATCCGGGCGAGATGCCGGCGCGACTCGAGGCGGCCGGCCTCGAGGACGTCAAGGTCAACCGCGTCGAGAACAGCTTCCGGTTCCGCGCCCGCCGGGGCGAATGACGCTCCGCCCACGCGCGCCGGGCGCCCAGGAGGTTCCGCCGCACATCGTCGACGCGGCGCGGCACGTGCTCGCGCAGGACGGGTTGGCTGCGGCCACGCTCGAGCGGATCTCCGCCGCCGCCGGAGTGTCGCGGATGACGTTGCACCGGCGGGGCGTGACCAAGGAGGAGATCCTGCGCACCCTTGCAGCGCAGCTCGAGGCAGCTTACCGAGATGCGTTCTGGCCGGCCCTGGTCTCGAAGGGGAACGGCCGCGAGCGCCTCGAGCAGGCGCTCGCGCTCATGTGCGAGGTGACCGAGGAGAACCTGGCCACCCTCGAGGCGCTGTCGGACAGCGCCCGCGATGCCATCTACCACGAGCAGGGCACAGACCGGCTCACGCGCAGCGAGTTCGTGGAGCCGATCGAGCGGCTGCTGCTCGACGGCGCGGCCGACGGATCGCTGCGCGCCGTCGATACCGAGGAGACCGCAACCATCCTGTTCAACGCGGTCGGGCACACCTACCGGCATCTGCGCAGCGGGCACGGATGGGCACCCGAGCGGGCTCGCCGTGGTGTGATCGAGCTCGTGATCGGCGGGCTTCGTGTCTAGCGGATGGCGGCGCGCCGCGCGGTCCGCTCGCGCATCTGCTCGTACTCGACCAGCCGCTTGAGCTGCTGGACGGTGCGGCGCATGTGGCCCGAGACGATCGGCGAGGCGATCCGCTCGGCCAGCCAGCCGGTGAGCCCGGAACCTGCGACTCCGTAGGCGAGCCTGAACTCGACCCGCGTGCGTCCCTCCGAGATCTCCCGGAGGCGGAAGCGCCCGCGCTGATCGACCCCGAGCACCGAGGTCCAGGCCAGGTCGGAGGGCTCGTCCCACTCCACGATCTCGATCAGGCCTCCGATCTCGGCCGACCCCACCCGCAGGAGCATGCGGTAGCGCGCGCCGAGTCCGGTCGACGGGTCGCTCGCGACCTCCCAACGGGTGATCCCGGACATGAAGCTCAGGGCCCGCTCAGGATCGGACGCGATCGCAAACACCTTGTCGATCGGGGCCGAGATCTGAGTGCTCGCGGCCAGTCTCATCCGACCAGCGGCAGCCGGCGCTCGGCGGCGAGCGCTTCGAGGGTTTCCTGCATGAGGCGGATGACGTGGTCATAGATCTCGTCGACGTTGGGGTCGGGCCCGAACTCGCTGCGGAGATCGATCGCGGGCAGCGTCTCGATCGTGATCTTCGCCGGCAGCGGGATGTGGCCGAGCATGTCGCCGAAGTTCAGTCCCCAGGGCAAGGCGAGCGAGACCGGGAGCACCTTGAGGCGAAACATCCGGTCGAGCGCGAGGAGCCGCGCGAGGCGCTCGCCGCGAGTGAGGAAGAGAGCTGTCTCCTGGCCGCCGATCGAGACCACGGGCACGATCGGGACGTTCTGGTCGAGCGCGAGCCGGATGAACCCCTTGCGTCCGCCGAAGTCGACCCGGTTGCGCTGCCAGCTCGGGCGGTGCACCTCGTAGTCGCCGCCCGGGTAGACGAGCAGCGCGGCGCCCGACTCGAGCGCCTTGCTGGCGTTCGAGGGGGAGGCGGCGACGGTGCCGAACTTGCGCAGCTGCGACAGCGCGGGCATCGAGAGCACGAGGTTGTGGGCGAGCTGGTAGAAGGCCCGCTCGACCCCGAAGTAGGTGTTGAACGCGAGCGTGAAGACGATCGTGTCCGGGGTCATGTTGCCGCCGGAGTGGTTGCCGACGAGCAACACCGGGCCGTCGTCCGGGATGTTGCCCAGCCCACGGACCTCGCCTCGGAACCACAGGCTGGCGAGCAGCCACAGGCTCGGCAGCCGCTCGCGGATGAAGTCGGGGTCGCGCTCGTCGAGGTCGGCGCGGGGAATACGACTGGTGGCCTGCTCGGCGACTCCGCGCAGCACCTTGGAGAACAGTGAGCGCTCCTTGGACCCGTTCCGCGGCGCCCCAGCGCTTCCGGATTGGTGACCGTTACGGCTCGACGCCTGGGCGATGCTCTGCGCCATCGCGATCCCCTTCAGGCGGCTTCGGCGTCTCGGTGGTCCGTACGCGCGGGCTGAATCCGGTGCGGCTCGTCGGCGCGGCCGAAGAAGTTGCTCAGGAGCTCGATCGTCTCGAGCGGACGCTCCACCTGCGGAACGTGTCCGCAGGCCTCGATCGTGACCTGCTCGGCGGTGGGAAGCCATTGACGCACGTGGAGCGAGAATTTAGCCGGGACCAGCGAATCGTGGCTGCCCCAGATGAACAGCGCGGGTGGCTTGAGCGAGCTGAGACGCGGATAGAAGCCGCCGGCTCCGAACGGAGCCTCGAGGTAGATGTTGCGGGCCGAGGCGAGGAACGCGTAGCGGGCTCCAGCCGTGTGGTAGATACGCCGGAACTCGTCGACCATCAGGTCGCCGACGGCCGGGTCGATCGCGCCTTGGTCATGGAAGATGCTCCAGAACTGCGAGGCGACCATCGAGCGGCGGAATTGGTGGGGCAGGAACCCGAACTCGGGCCGCAGGAGGCGTACGATCGGATGGAACCCGCGCTTGATCCAGGCCACGGCCGGGCACAGCAGCGCGAGCGCGCGCACCCGCTCGGGGGCGGTCAGCCCGATCTCGATCGAGATTCGGCCGCCCATCGAGTTTCCGACCAGGTGCGCATCGTCGATTCGGAGCTCGTCCATCAGCCCGAGGATGATCTCGGCGAACCAGCGGGCGTTGTAGGCGCCGAGCGCGGGCTTGCTCGAGGACCCGAAGCCTGGGAGGTCCGGCGCGTGAACCGTGTAGTTGCGGCTGAGCGCCGCCGCGGTGTCGAACAGCGAGGCGCGCGTGCCGCCGAGGCCGTGGAGGAGCAGGACGTCCGGGCCCGAGCCCATCGTCAGCGTCGAGATGCGGTGGCGCCCGACCGGGACCTCGCGGATGTGCAGCAGCGGCGGGCGGCCCCCCTGGAGGCGGAACAGGCCTTCGAAGGCGATCGCCTGGTCGAGGTTCCCGCGGACGTCGAGGCGACGGTCGCGGAAGGCCTCCACGCCCGAGAACTCGCCCTCGCGCAGGCGCATCCAGGTGTCGGAGTCCGTGGAGATGGTGACGTCGGGGCGGCGACGGGTCGCGCCCTTTCGCACAAGTGCCGCGTGGGGCCTGCAGCGAACCTCCCAGATCCGCCCGAGGTCATACAGGCGCACGTGGTAGGTGGCGTCGAACCCCGGATCTGCGCCCAGATAGCGGTCGGGGAGCGTCCGGAAGGCCTGGTCGACGACCGCTAGCCGGCGCGCATTGAGAAGCTGCCCGGACACCGGCGGGACCCTATCGATCGCCTCGGGCGGATGAGCCGCCCCGCGCTAGGGTTGCCGGATCTTGCGCACGATTTCGGTCCACGACACGCGCACCGGACGAGTCGAGCCGGTGCGGCCCCGGGACGGCAACCGCGTCGCCATCTACGCCTGCGGACCGACCGTCTACGGGCGCATACATGTCGGCAACGCGAGGCCGTTCGTGGTGTTCACGCTGTTCAAGCGATTCCTCGTGCATGAGGGCTATGACGTGACCTTCGTGGCAAATGTTACGGATGTCAACGACAAGATCTACGCGGCGGCGCAGGCGGCCGGAAAGCCGAGCGCAGATCTGGCCCGGGAGATGACCGACGCCTACACGGAGGACACCGATGCGCTCGGCTTGGGTCGGCCCGACGCCGAGCCCCGCGCGAGCGCCACGATCGAGCAGATCGTTGGGCTGATCGGGCGGTTGATCGACGGTGGACATGCGTACGCGGCGGACGGCGACGTCTATTTTTCGGTCCGTTCATACCCGCGATACGGCGAGTTGTCCCATCGAGATGTCGACGACATGGATCAGGGCGAGGGGGTCGAGGGCGCTGAGCTCAAGCGCGATCCGCTCGATTTCGCGCTCTGGAAGGCCCAGAAACCGGGGGAGGACACTTCCTGGGACGCTCCGTGGGGGCGCGGCCGACCGGGTTGGCACATCGAGTGCTCGGCGATGGCCGAGGAGATCCTCGGCATTGGTTTCGAGATCCACGGCGGCGGCGCCGACCTGATCTTCCCCCATCACGAGAACGAGGCGGCGCAGACCGGCGCGGCGCACAACGCGCCGCTGGCCCAGATCTGGATGCACAACGGGATGATCCAGCTCGACAAGGAGAAGATGGCCAAGTCGGTGGGCAACGTGTTCATGCTCGGCGAGGCACTTCGGGCCTACGGCCGCGACGCCCTGATCATGTACTTCTGCGGTGGCCACTACCGCCAACCGGTCGAGTTCGGCGAGGAGCGGCTCGAGGAGGCGGCGGCGCGGGTGGCCCGGATCCGGGAGGCGGCACGCCGGCTCGAGGACGGGCGCTCGCCGCCGTGGTCGGGCGAGCTGCGCGAGCGCTTCTTCGACGCGCTGGCGGACGACTTCAACACCCCCGCGGCGCTCGCGCGGGTGTTCGAGTGGATTCGCGAGGCCAACCGGGCCGGCAGCGGTGTCGGGGGCGATGACCTGCGGGAGATGCTCGACGTGCTCGGGCTGGCGAACCTGCTCGACGCCGAGACCTCGGTGGCGCCGCCCGAGGCGCTCGAGCTGCTGGCGGAGCGGGAGCGGGCACGCGCCGGGCGGGAGTTCGAGCGGGCCGACCGGATCCGCGAGCAGCTCGCGGAGTTGGGCTGGGAGGTCCGCGACGGACCGGACGGACCCGAGCTGATCCCGCGCGCGTGATCGTCTACGGTCGCAACCCGGTTCGCGAGGCGCTGCGTGGCCCGCGCAGGGTGAGCCGGGTCTGGGCGACCAAGAACGCCCTGCGCGAGCCGTGGCTGTCCGATCCGGCCGTGGCGATCGTCGCGGCGACGGCCGAGGAGATCGAGGAGCGCTGCGGGACGGGCGGTCATCAGGGGGTGTGCGCCGAGGTCTCGGCATACCACTACGTCTCGGCCGAGGAGCTGTTGAGCGAGCCCGCCCCGCTGATCGTCGCGCTCGACCAGGTTCAGGACCCGCAGAACCTCGGGGCGATCTGCCGGACGGCCGAGTGCGCCGGGGCCTCGGGAGTCGTGATCCTCGATCGGCGCGCGGCGGAGGTGACGGCCGCGGTCTGCAAGGCCTCGGCAGGCGCGGTGGAGCACCTGGCGGTGGCACGGGTGCGCAACCTGACAGATTTCTTGCAAGCCGCCAAGGCCGCTGGAGCGTGGTGCTACGGCGCCGATGCGGACGGGCAGACGCCCTACGACGGGGTCGATTTCTCCGGTGGCGTCGTGCTCGTGCTCGGCTCGGAAGGCCGCGGATTGCGGCCCCGCGTGGCGTCTGCTTGCGATGCCCTGATCTCCGTGCCGCTGACGGGCCGCGTCGAGTCGCTCAGCGTCAGCGCCGCTGCGGCAGTCCTGCTCTACGCGGCGGCCGTCCCGCGATTGCGTTCCGCCGCCGCCGATTGACTTGACAACGGTGTGTCGGTGTGAGACTCTCGCGCCGGGAGATAAGGATCAACTCGAGCTTTAGGGCTCGTGGAGTAGAGAGGGTGCCGCGGCCTATCACCGCGTCCCCAAATTCCAATACAGGTGCGGCGCCAGGGGAGGTAGCGCGCCACGAATTCCACTACGCCTGGCCGCGTTGCGGCCCGGCTTGGAAAGGAACCCGTCGTGGCTCGACTTTCTGCTTCTCCTCAGGCTCAACCTCAGGTTGATGATGGCTATCTGATCGCGCTCGCGAAACAGGGCCACGCCGACGCATACGACCGCATCGTCCGCCGCTACTACGGCTTCGTCCGTCTCAAGGCGTCGTCCTACTTCCTGGCCGGCGGTGACTCCGACGACCTGATCCAGGAGGGACTGGTCGGGCTCTACAAGGCGGTCCGCGACTATCGCACCGACCGCGAGTCGAGCTTCCGCAACTTCGCCGAGCTGTGCATCACCCGACAGATCATCACCGCGGTCAAGACCGCGACGCGCAACAAGCACACGCCGCTGAACCAGTACGTGTCGTTCTCGAGCACGCCGGCCGGGGCGGGCGCAGACAGCGAGTCCACGCTGGACGAGATGCTGCCCGGCTCGCCCGTGCACGACCCGGTCAACCAGGTGATCTCCTCCGAGGAGCTGCGCGCGCTGGTGGCGTGCATCTCGACCGCGCTGTCCGAGCTCGAGTCACGCGTGCTCGCCCTCTACCTGGACGGGCACTCCTACGAGGAGGTCGGCCGGCGGCTCGGCTGCGACTGCAAGACGGTCGACAATGCGCTCCAGCGCGTGAAGCGCAAGGTCGGGCAGCACCTGGCCGACCGCAACGTCGCCGCCTGAGGTCGCTGCGCGCTGCCGACGCTCCGGCGCCGCCGCCGGTGCTCAGCCGGCGATCGGCCCCAGCATCGGCTCGCGGCCGTAGGTGCTGAATGCGCGGAAGCGCGAGAACAGCTTGTGCTCGGGGCCGTGGAAGTCGGACGACCCCGTGCTGAGCAGACCGAGCTCGGCGCAGCGGTCGGCGAGCAGTTCAGACTGCTCACGCGTATGCGTGGCGTAGAAGCACTCGACGCCGTCGATTCCGATGCCGCGGAAGCGATCGATGATCTGACGCACCTCGTCGGGATCCTCGACGTCCCAGAACGGATGGGCCCAGACCGCGACACCGCCGGCCCGGTGGATCGCCTCGATCGCGTCGGCGACGCTCGGGATCGTACGGGAGCGGAACCCGGGACGTCCCTCGATCAGGTAGGCCTCTAGGAAGGCCGACAGCTCGAGCCGTCCCTCCTCGGCGAGGCGCTCGGCGTTGGCCGGGTGCATCACGACGGCTTGGGAGAGATGGGGGCGTCCGATCGGTTTCCCCTGAGCGGCGCGCCGCTGAAGCACGGAGTCGTCGAGCTCGAATCCGAGCTCGCGCAGCGCGCCGGCCATCCGCTCTGCCCGCAGCTCGCGGTCGGCCCGGAACTCGGCCAGGCGCTCGGCCAGCACGGCGTCGCCGGCGTCGATCCGGTAGCCGAGGATGTGCAGATCGGCGCCGGCGGAATCGAGAGCCGAGATCTCCGTTGCCGGCACCAGCCGGATACCCAGCCGGGCCGCCTCGGCGGCCGCCTCCGGAACGCCCTCGATCGTGTCGTGGTCCGACAGCGCCAGCAGCTCGACCCCGGCCGACGCCGCGATCCCCACCACCTCGGCAGGCGGCAGCGCTCCGTCGGAGTAACGGGAATGGCTCTGCAGGTCGAAGGTCGGGGGCGCCTCGCTCAAGCGAGCGAGCGTAACGATCCGGCGCGCCTAGTTGTAGTTCCTGCGTACGTTGGTCCATCCGGGCCTGGAGGCTGAGAACCGGAGAGGATGTGACGAGATGGACGAAGAACAGCGCAGGGCCCTTGCGAGCATGGTTCCGTTCGAGGGGCTGCTCGGGATCGAGCTCCTCGATGCCAGCCCCGGCCAGGTCCGCGCACGCCTGGCCTGGTCACCCGAGCGATGCACGGCCGGCGGCCTCATGCACGGCGGCGCGATGATGGCGCTGGCCGATGACTGCGGCGGCCTGTGCGCCTTTCTCAACCTACCCGAGGGCGCGAACGCCACCGCGACGATCGAGTCGAAGACAAACTTCATGCGCAGCGTGCGCGAGGGCTTCGTGACCGCGACCACGACGCCGCTGCACAGAGGACGCCAGCTGATCGTCGTGGAGTCGGAGCTGATGCGCGACGACGGAAAGCTGGCCGCCAAGGTCACCCAGACCCAGGTGTTTCATTACGGGTAGGGGAAAAATCGGCCTTCCTCGTCGGCGCGGCGCTCAGCTTGCGCCGTTATCTACACCGATTTTCTGCCACGGGAAAAATTTGTGGTTTGGCCGTTTGCGCGCGTGGGAATCATCGCAATCGACCGGTCAAGGAACTGCGCCCCCACTTCCTTGACCCCCCGGGGGGAGCCGGATGGAACTGGTTCCCCTCGGGGATCCTTCGTTAAGGGGCCGTTTGGGCAGGCCGCCGCCCGCCGCAGCCGGGGTCGCGCCCCGGTCCTCCTGGACGTAGATCGCCCGGGCGACCTGCCGGCCACCCGGGCGATCCGACCCTTCCGAGGCCTTTCAGCGCGTGGCCTTCTTGACCGCGCTGCGGGCCTTGCCAACCGTGTTCTTGCCCTTGCCCTTGAGCTCCTCGCCGGCTCCGCGGGTCTCGGTGCCGGGCCGCCCGGTGGCCGCTCCGGTCTCGCGCTTGGCCTTGCCCTTGAGCTCCTCGGCCTTGCCCTTGATTCGCTGCGTTCTGTCTCCCATGTGCTGTCTCCTATTTCACGTGTAGGTTGATTCCGAGTAGGACGAGCGGCCACAAGACGATCGCGAGCAGCGCCGAGATGATCGGCTTCAAGGCATCGGCGTGATTGAGGTAGTGGTGTGAGGACGCCACGATCACGCCGATGATCAGCCAGATGATGGTTCCGAGGCCGGATCTCATGCGTCGTCTCTCCGGCTAGGACCGCTCGCGCGGTGTCGTGGTCTCGGCAGGCGGCTGCTCCGCTGTCTGGTCGGCCGCATCGTTGCCGTTGGCCACGGCGGCGTCGCGGGGGCCGGCGTCGACGCCGGCGCCGTTCGGCGCCTGCTCCTCGGCGGTCAGCTCGTGGTCGGCCAGGCCCTGGTCGTGCATGGCCGCGCGCTCCTTGTGGAGCTCGGCCTCGGCGCGCTCGCGGCGAGCCTCCTGTTCGGCGATCCGCGCCCGCTGCTCGGCCTGTTCGGCCTGCTGCGCGCGCAGGCTGGCCTCCTCACGATGCTGCTCAGCCGCCTGGGTGCGGCGCTGCTCGAGCTCGCGCTGCTGCTGGCGCAGCCGCCGGCGCTCGCGCATCCGCGGCACGACCAGCGCAATCGCCGCGACCACCAGCACCACCACGACCACGATCGCGATGATCAATCCCGTTGACATGCTCCTCCTCCTATTTGTCTTGATCGAGTACAGACTTCCCGCGAAGTAGGCGGTACGTAACAACCGCCGCCGCGGTTCCCGTGGCGAACGCCGCCACCCCGGCCCGAACAGGTCCCGGACCGAAGCCGAGGACGCGCTCCGCCGTGGCCTTGCCAACTGTGCGTAGACCGAGCGCGCTCACCGCCACCCGGTGCATCACTCGATCGACGCGATCGAGCAGCTGGTGGCTCGGGTACCAGGACTCGTCGATCTTCTCGAGCAGCACGTCGACGCAATTCCTCCCTGTCGCTGTCGGGTGCGTCGCCGTTTTGGTCCGTCCATGGCTCGTAAACATCGGGGTTGATGAACTCGACGCGAGCCTTGAATCGCCGCAGTTCGCTCTCGGCGCGCCTATGCGCCAGATGCAGAGACATCGAGATCGCCTGGGCCGGATTGGTCGGGAGCACGTCGAGGTCGAGCTCGATCCGGGTCAGGCGTTCGCTGAGCTGGTGGAATGTGACGAGGCCGGCGCAGTCGGCGCCGACCTGCGAGCGCCAGGCGAAGCTCTCCTGGTCGCGCTCGTCGAGGATCTCGGCCTCCCAGTCGCTTTCGCGTGGGTTCGCGACCGTTCCGGTCAGGACCTCGCCGTCCCGCTCCAGATTCTCGACCAGGTGCACGCCCTCGGTGAGCGTCTCGGAGCTCATCCACTCCGACCAACCCACGGCGGGCGGGACGGCCACGTCGATCGAGACCTGAATCGGGAGCCGCTTGGCCAGCGCCGTCTCGACGGCGGCCCCGCTCGTCACTGCGGTCCGGTCCGCCACCGCGCGTAGTGCGCGGGCGCCCGACTTCGCGGCGCCGCGGGCCATCGCTTTGAGCGCCTTCCGCGCGGCCTTGCGCGCGGCGAAGCCCGCCAGTCCGGAGACGCTGGCCGACTTGCCCGGCGTCACGGCCTCGGCGACCTGCTTGACCGCGGGCTTGGTCGCCACGCGCGTCGCCTTCCGCTTGGCGGTGGACGCCGCCCGCTTCGGAGCCGGCTTGCGCGCGGGGGCGTGCTTGGTAGCGCCCCGCTTTGAAGCCGGGGCGCGCTTTGTCGCCGTGGCGGCCATCTCGCTCAGCTGATGGCCCGGCCGACCTGCTCGGCCTTCTGACGTACGGTACGGACCTCAACGGCCAGCTTGCCGAACTGCTTACCGGCCTCGCCCATCTGCTTGGTGACGTCGGCCAGGTCGATCTTCACCGGGAGCTTGACTCCCAGCAGTTTGCGGTTGCGCTGAAGCGCCGTTCGTCCGAGCAGCACACCGCCGGCGACGCCGATCGCGCCGGCCGCCGCGGACATGCCGATGCTGGTGAGCGCGTTGTGGCCGTTGTGCGAGGCGCCGTTGCTCGACGCCTTGCCGGCGGTCTTGGCGGCCGTTTTGCTCGCGGCCGAGGCTCCATTCGAGGGCCGCGAGGATGCGCTCGCGGCGCGCTTCTTCGTGCTCGCGCTTCGCTGCCGGCTGCTGCCGGCTGTCTTGCTCGCGCCGCTGGATCCGCTCGATGTGGCGCGGCCGCGGCTGCTCGAGGCACTCGACCTCGCGCGCTGCTTTGCGGCGGGCATTTCTCACCTCCGAGTCGTCGTCACCCGCCCCAGTGGGGCACGGAGCGGGCCTGCCTTTGAGCTACCCGAGGTAGAGGCGTTCCTGCAGGGGTGGACGAATGTATGAGTGCGGCGCCGGGTGTTATGTCGCCGGCCGGTCAGGCGGCGAGCGCGGGCTCGAGCGCCGGTGTCGCCGCGGGCCGTCTCCTAGACGGCCGCTCGTCGAGCTCCCGCCCGATCCGCGAGACGGCGCCGCTCAGGGCTCCGGCGGCCAGCATGGCGTCGGTGGCCTGCGAGAGCATCCGGCCGATCAACCCCCGGCCCGAGACCGAGACCGTCGCACCGACAAGGCTGCCGCCGTCGCGCGCGCGGGCGACGTACTCGACGTCGAGCTGGATCGGACCGCTCGCGCTCAGGCACAGGCGACCACCGCCGGCGACGAACACCTCGACGAGGAACTCGAGGCAGCGGCCGGCCAGGTACCCGCGGACGCGGACGGTGTCGCCCGCGCACAGCCGCATGTTCCGCCGGTCCACCAGCTCGAAGTCGATCGGCGCCCAGCGAGCGATGATGTCGGGCTCGGTCAGCACCGCCAGGACCTCATCCGGGCTTCCGGCGACCACGGTCTGAGCGTTCCACGTTGCCACAGCTTGACTCTGCACCAGCCAGGCAGTCGGGCGCTGTGACATTTACCACGAGCACGATAGGGTGCTCGCATGGTCCTCTACACCCGTGAGCACGCCGCCTGATGTCCCCGATCTCGCGTGCGTTCACGGGCCGCCGGCGGCCGGTGGACGATCCGGCCCGGGTCCCACCCGGGCAATACGTGACGCGGGATTTCCCGGTCCTGTCCGCCGGCCCGACGCCGCATACCGGCCTGAGCGCGTGGAGCTTCTCGATCGACGGGGCCGTCGACGACGCCGTCTCGTGGAGCTGGGACGAGTTCCGCGCACTGCCCGCCGAGACCGTGACCGTCGACATCCACTGCGTGACGAAGTGGTCGAAGCTCGACACGAGCTGGAAGGGCGTGTCGATCGACACGCTGCTCGACGGCGTGCAGACAGCGGCCGAGTACGTGACCGTGTTCGCCGACGGCGGCTACACGACGAACCTGACGATCGAGGATCTGACCGGCGGCCGGGCGTGGGTCGCCTACGAGTACGACGGTCAGCCGCTGCACCCCGAGCACGGCGGACCGGCGCGGTTGCTCGTGCCCAGGCTGTACTTCTGGAAGAGCGCGAAGTGGGTCCGCGGCCTGACGCTGACCCCGGTCGATGAGCCGGGATTCTGGGAGGGCTACGGGTACCACAACCACGGCGATCCTTGGCTCGAGCAGCGCTACCAGGGAGACTGATCTGGCAGCTCGGCCGGGTGGTCGAGGTGGTCGACGAGACGCCCGAGGCCCGGACGCTGGTGTTCGCGATGCCGAGCTGGCCGGGGCACCGGGCCGGCCAGCACGTGGACATCAGGCTGACGGCCGAGGACGGGTACCAGGCACAGCGAAGCTACTCGATCGCCTCCGGGCCGGAGGACAACGGGCTGGCGATCACGGTGGAGCGCCTTCCCGACGGCGAGGTGTCGCCCTATCTGGTGGACGAGGTCCGGGTGGGCGACGAGGTCGAGCTGCGTGGACCGATCGGCGGCTACTTCGTGTGGGAGGATCGGCTGGGGGGGCCCCTGCAGCTGATCGCCGGAGGCTCCGGGATCGTCCCGCTGCGCTCGATCCTCCGGCACTGGTCGGCGACCGGGGGAGAGGTCGACGTGCGGCTTCTGTATTCGGCGCGGTCATGGGAGGGGGTGATCTATCGGGAGGAGCTTGTGCACCTCGGAGCGAGCGACGGAGCCGAGGTCCGGTTCACGCTCACGCGCGAATGGCCCGAAGACTGGAGCGGCGACCACGGCCGGATCGACCGCAGGCTGCTGGGGGACGCCGCCTATCCGGCCGCAGCGAACCCCTTGACTTACGTGTGCGGACCGACGAGCCTGGTGGAGGCGGTCGCGGAGGGGCTTGTGGCAGCCGGCCATCGGCCCGAACGGATCCGCACGGAGCGGTTCGGACCGACGGGAACCTGACCAGGAGCGAGGCGAGATGACCGAAGCGCTTGACGGCAATGCGATCGCGGGAGACCTGTTCGAGCACTTCGGCGTCGAGCTGACGAGCGCGCGCGGTGCCTGTGCGCACTGCGGCGCCGTGGCGGCGGTGGCCGAGCTCCGCGTGTACCGAGCCGGCCCGGGTACCGTCGTCCGCTGCCCGAGCTGCGGCGCGGTCGTGGTCGTGATCGCCGAGATCCGCGGCGCCACGAATGTCGATATGACGGGGTTCGCGCTCGCCGATCCGGGCTCGACGAACAGCTAATCGCGCCTCGGCCGGAGCGCTGCGTATCGTGGTTGGATGCCGCGCCCTGAGCATGCGCCGCACAACGCGATGTCCGAGCCTGGCGAGGTCGAGCGCTTCCACGACCGCTGCAGCGATCTGATGCGTGAGCTGCTCGCGGGGCTGGCGAGCGCCCCCGACGAACCACGTCCGTTCCCCGCCATCGAGGACGCGATCCGGTGGCCGCACCGGCGAATCGCGTCGGTCCTCGGAGGGGTGTCTCGCCTACGGCACCGAGAATTCGAGGGACGCCGGCCTTACCACTTCCAGGCTGCCAGGCACTCCCCCTCCGGGCGCTGGGAGATGTGGATGGACGCGGCGCAGGCACAGGCCGTGCTCGCGGTGTCCCGAGAGGATGGGACACCTCACGTCCGTCCTGCGCACGATGGTTGAACCCCGAAACCTGCCCCTTGACCGCGACGAGCGCGTCGCCCACGTCTACCTGCATCACGGTGATGGATACATGAAGCCCGTGGCCATCCGCGCCGCGCCGATGCACGACGAGCTCGGGAACGTAATTGGGGCGGTCGAGACGTTCTACGACGACACGGCGCTCGCCGACAGCCTCCGGCGCGCGGCCGATCTCCAGAGCGAATCGGTCTCAGATCCGCTGACGAAGCTCGGCAATCGCCGATTCGGTGAGGTGACGCTCGACGGGTGGCTCGACCAGTACCGCCGGCTGGGTTGCAGGTTCGGCCTGCTGTTCATCGACATCGACCGCTTCAAGACCGTGAACGACCGGTTCGGACATGAGGTCGGGGACGAGGCACTGCGCCTGGTCGCCCGGACGCTGACTGCCACCAGCCGTCAGGACGACCAGGTCGTTCGCTGGGGCGGCGAGGAGTTCCTCCTGCTGCTCGCCGACGCAAATGCCGCTGCGCTCAGCACGGTGGCGGAGCGCATGCGCGTGATGGTCAAGCGCACGCGAATGCTCGCCGGGCGGTGTCCCGTCGCACTAACGGTCTCGATCGGCGGCACGCTGACCGCGCCCGGCGACACAGCGGAGCTGGTCGTGCGCCGCGCCGACGACCTCCTCTACGCGAGCAAGCGGGCGGGACGCAATCGCGTCATGCACGACGCCCGGTAGCTCTAGCTCGGTGTGGCAGGGCGGGATCCGTGACGCCACAGCTTCGAGGCCGCGAAGCCGAGCACGGCCGCGGCGATCACGTAGCCGATGCATACGCCCACGCGTGCGCCCTGCGGCGATACGACCGCGTTCACAACCGCGTAGATCAGAAACGCACCAATCGCCACGAACAGCACGGCGAGCACTCGCAGCAGGACCTTCATTCGCCCTCCCCTTCGGTAAGCGGCCCGGGTCGTCCCGGGCCGCGTTCCCGCGCCCGCTTCCGGCGGACGCCCAATTCGCCACAGGGACCTTATCGATACGCCGCGCGGAAATGGCAGCATCGCCCGTATCCACGGGAATTGAAGTCGCCGCGGGCGGGTAGTCGTGAATCCGACCGACCCGGCGGTTACAACTTTGGCCGGTTCGAAGGACAACGCTGACAGGGCGATGCCGTGGTGGGAAGGCAAACCCGGGCAGCCGGAGGAGCGTCACGGCGCGAACTCCGCTCCGGCCTCGCCCTGATCAGCAGGATGGACAGCAGTGGGGGACGCTTCGTAGCGCGCTAGGCTGTCCAGCGTCGATAACTCGATCGGGGGTACGGATGCGGACGTTCGCGACGGTTCGGCGTTTGCTCGCGCAAGCGCTCGGTGCAACCGGTCTCTTGATGGCCGCCGGCGCTTTATTCCCGCTCCCCGCCGCCGCAATGGGGCAGGCGGCCGGCACGGCGTATGTCCAGAGCCGCACCGACGGCACGGTGTCTACGTTCGCGATCGTCAGTGGGGGGCAGCTCGCCCGCTGGGCACCACGGCTCGCAATCCCCGCGGGCAGGGCGCGATCGCCGTTGCCCCGAACGGCCACTACCTGTACGCCGCCAACGTCCCGAACGCGAAGGTCGTCAGCACCGGCTCTGTGTCGACATTCGCGATCGGCGCGGGCGGCCTGCTGACACCACAGGGTGGGTCGACCGCGATCGCGGGCATCCCCAACGCCATCGCGGTCTCGCCGACCGGCAAGGACCTGTTCGTCAGCACCGGGGGGCAGATGTTCACCCTCGCGATCGGTGCCGACGGCGCGCTCAGCCAGGTGGGCAGCCCGGTCACGATCCCGTTCAGCGATGCACCGGGCCTAGCCGTCCTGCCCAACGGTCAGAACCTCTATACCGCGGACTCGTTCGCCGGGACGCTTTCGACGTTTTCGATCCACGCCGGCGGTGGGCTCTCGAATGTCGGCGCCGGCGTGCCCAGCGGCTCCGGCCCGGGCTCGGAGCCGTGGGGACTCGCGGTGTCGCCGAACGGAAGCTATGTGTTCGCCGCCAATCGGGGCCTCGGTTCGGTTTCCACATTCTCGGTCGGCGCCGGCGGAGCGCTGACTCAGCTCGGCACCGGCGTCCACAGCGGCCCCGGCACGTACGAGCTCAGTGTTTCGCCGAGCGGAGATAACCTCTACGCGACCAATTCCGGCGGGGGAACGGTGTCCGCGTACTCGATTCGCTCCGACGGCGCGCTCACGCCGCTCGCCGCCGCGGTCTCGACCGGCCTCGGTCCGGGCGCCTACGCCGACTCGTTGGCCGTGTCGCCCACCGGCCGAAACGTCTACGTGATCGACGGCGAGTTCCAGAAGATGACGACATTCGCGGTCGGTGCCGGGGGCGCGCTCGTAAAGCGCCTGGCCCTGACCCCGGCCGGATCCACACCTGCGGTCGTCGCCGTCTCGCCGCGCAGTGGTCCCGCGGCAGCGTTCTTCAGGACGGCGAAGGCCGGGAGCCGGCGGCTGACACTGACGACGCTCCCGGCGTCGGCCTGCCAGCCGACCTCGGTCCGGCTTCCGGTTTCCCTGATTTCGTCGGGGTCGCTCTCGGTTCGGAGCGCCCGATTCACGATCGGCGGCGGCGGGAACGCGTCGGCGAAGACTCTACCGGCGCTCCGCGAACTGTCGCTCAGGGGCCTGAGGGCGGGATCGCATACGGTCAAGGTCAGGGTGGCGTACCTAAAGCGGCGTCAGACCGAGACCGTGACGATCACGGCCCCCGTCAGGATCTGCTGAGCGAGGATCAGCTCGCGGCCGCGCGCTCTGTGAGCAGTGCCGCGAGCCGATCCGGTTCGCTCACGGTGACGGTCAGCTCCGGATGTTGGAGCATCCCGAGCGGGTCGAGTCCCCGCACCGGGTGCGCGAATGTGATCAGCACACCTCGGTCACCGTTGGTGGCGAACGTCAGGCCGCGGTCGGTGATCGCGAGCCGCGCCGGGCCGGCCGTCTTCCAGAACGCATACGGGCCGGTGATCGAGGCGCCGATCACGTTGGCCAGCGGGGTGGAGACCCGCCAAGGGCCGAAGCGGGCGCGGAGCTGCCGCTCGCCGACCTCCACCCACGCCGTCTCGGGGCTGATCCCAAATGGGCGGGCGGCCGAGCGATAGGACGGGGCGAAGGAGAAAGCGAAGCGCCCGACCTCGTTCATCGACGGCACCTCACGGGGCGTCCAACGCGGCGAGCTGAACCTGGTCGGCCCCGGCGCTGAGCCCAGTCTTGTCCATCGCTCCCTCCGGTCGTTGGCCTGGCCGGAGAACGCTAGCCGGTCGGCTCGGCGGAGGCCGCCCTGAGCCCAGCCCCGACGGCATCCCGGACCGCCATCAGGCCCGACGCCGGCCTCATCATCACGACGAGCTCGGCGACGAGGCCGTTCTCGTCGTAGCGCAGGAGATCGACGCCCTCTATGTCTCGATCGCCGACCCGGCTGGAGAAGAACAGCACCTCGCGCTCACCGTCGCGCACCTGCCAGCGGTATGCGAACGCGGGGGCGAGAACCTCGCCGACCACACGCAGCAGCGCGGCCACAGCCGTGCGGCCCTCATATGGCGCGAACACGACAGGACTGCGGAAATGAACATCAGGGGCGAGTGTCTGCTCGACCAGTCCGAAGTCCTTACTTTCCACGGCGGCTCGAAACGGACTCCAACCGTTGCTGTCGATGGGGATGGTTGTCATGGGCGGATCATCGCGCATCGAAGCGATGGGCCGCGCGTTGTCCTCCAGAACCCCGGTGTGTCGTACCTTCCCCGTGCGGTTCGGCGGGCTTCTACGGTTGCCTTTCCCCCGATGTTCAGCGACGTTTGAAACGAGCGATGAGCCGCTGTCCAACGAGTCCCCCCGGCGTGCGCCGTTGAGGCGCCGAGGCCAAGCGCTCGCCGCGTTGATGGCGATCGCCGCACTGGTCTTCGCGGCGCCGGTGCGCGCAGCCAGGACGGGCAACCAGATTGTGGTCAAGGCGCGCGGAGCCACGGCGATCATCGACCGCAACCCCTTTCGGCTGCGAATCGTGTCCGCAGCGGGCGGACTGGGCGAGGTCGCCAACCGCCGGCCCGCGCCCGACGCGCTGCCGACGACGATCGATCCGCTGCCTCCGGGCACGGACGCGCAGCGCAGCGGACAGCTCTACGCGCCGCTCTCGTTCCTGGTCGGGCACGAGTCGATCGCGCAGTATCCAGGAGGCGTGTGGGCCGGCGACCTGATGAGCGGCCAGCGATCGGGGATCCAGTACTCCGTCCGCAGGGTGCTCAGCGACCGTAGGGACGGCTCGGGCGTGGTGCTGAGGCTCTCGACCGACGACCCGACGGGGCGCACGCTCGAGGTCGAGGTCGCGCCGGCCGGCACCGGTCTGATCCGGGTGTCCGTGCGTCCGCATCCATCACTCGGCGTGGCGATGATGAGCGACTCCTTCATCTCCTCGAGCAGCGAGGGGTTCCACGGGTTCGGCGGCCCGCACAACGCGATCGACCAGCATGGTCGCGCCCTTTCGACGTTCGACGAGGAGGAGAACGTCCCCGGGATCGGCAAGCCTGGGACGCCCTCCGGGGTCCTGTTCCCGAACGGGCCGACGGCCGTCTTCTACTCGCAGGCCCAGTTCATCTCCTCGCGTGGGTACGGGTTCCTGCTCGACCAGCCACAGCTGGCGCGGTTCAGGCTCGACTCCGATCGGCCCAACGCGTGGAGCGTGGCGGCGTCGGCGCCCGAGCTTGACTACGTGGTGGCACCGGGAACGCCCAAACGCGCGATCGCCGATCTGACCGCGCGCACGGGACGTCAGCCGGCACCCCCGTCCTGGGCGCTCGGACCGATGCTCGACCGGCTGGTCAAGAACGGCGGCGTGACCGAGGCCGAGTACGAGTCGGACCTCAATCAGGACATCGCCAACATCGACCGCTACCGGCTGCCGCTGACCGCGTACCGGATCGAGGGCTGGGGCTTCCGCAACTCCGACAACGACGGGATCGTTCTCTACCACCCGCGGGTCGTCAGCTTCGCCGCGCAGTCGACGATCATCGCCGAGCTCCACGCGCGCCACATCCACCCGCTCGCATACCTGCGACCGTTCATCACGCCAGGCTCGGCTCCCGATCGCGAGGGCCTGACCGTGCGCACCGCGACCGGCCAGACGTACACCACCACCGGGACGCTCGGGCAGCACATCGCGCTGCTCGACTTCACGAACCCGGCGGCGGTGCGCTGGTGGAAGGGAGAGATCGCGAAGATCGTCAACCTCGGCTTCGACGGGTTCCACGCCGACTTCGGCGAGGAGGTGCTCTACGACATGCACTTCCACGACGGCGAGACCGGCCGGACGATGCACAACCGCTACGCGATCGTGTACCAGCGGGCCAATCGCGAAGCGATCGACGCCTATGAGCGCTCGCATCCGTCCCGGAAACTGTGGTTCTTCAACCGGGCCGGCTACTCGGGCAGCCCCGGCTCGGCCGCGTACGAGAGCGGCAACATCCCCGGTGACGAGGCAACGAATTGGGACCAGGCCTCAGGCCTCGCTTCGCTCGCGCCCGACATGCTGAACCGCGCCGTCGGCGGCGCCTACGGCTTCGCCACCGACATCGGCGGCTACTACGACTACACCTCGCCCCCGACGACAAAGCCGCTGTTCCTGCGCTGGGCCGAGTGGTCGGCGCTGACCCCGATCTTCCGTCTACACGGCTCCGGCAAGGCCGGAACCCACACGCCCTGGTCCTTCGATCAGCAGACCCTCCGCGTCTATCGGCAGCTGTCGTTGCTGCACGAGCGGGCGGCGCCGCTGATCCTGAGCCTGTGGAAGCAGGCCGACCGCACCGGGGTCCCTCCGACCCGCCCGCTCTGGCTCGAGTTCCCGGGCGACCCGCGCGCCGCCGCGCAGGAGCAACAATGGATGCTCGGTGACTACGTCCTGGTGGCGCCGGTCGTGGCCGAGGGCGCGACGAGTCGCAGCGTCTACTTCCCGGCCGGATGCTGGCGAGACCCGCTCACGAACCGGGTTCACCGCGGGGCCGGCTACGCGACCGTGCCGGCGCCGCTGACCAGTCTGCCCTTCTTCTTCCGCTGCGGGACGAAACCGTTTCCAGCCCGGTAGCGGATCGGGTCAGCCGCCGAGGCCTCCGAACACGGCGAACGGGCTGAACGGGGTCGCGTAGGGCGTCTCCTCCACGGCCTCCTGTTCGCTTCCCTGCGCGGTCACGGTGCTGCCGGCCGGCGCCTCGCCGCGAACCCGCTCGGCCAGTGCGTTGGCGCTGTCCTCGTCGGGCGCTCCGAGGACGACGAACTGCCAGCGCTGAGCGCTCGGGATCCCCTCGGAGCGGAGCCGGTCGGCGAGCTGCTCGGCGTCGCGTTGAGACGGGCACTGGACACGCACCTCGTAGTCCGGGTAGCCCTGAGCCTCGGACTCCTCGCGCTCGCTCTCGATCAGCTCAGCGTGTTCGGCCGCCAGCGACGCGTCCGAGTCGGGTAGGGCCGCATCCGGGTCCTCCCACTCCTCGGCGGCCGAGTGCCAGCGCCGAAGCTCGGTCGTCAGCTGCCAGTGGTGCTCCTCGGCGAGGGCTCGGATCGCCTTCTCAGCCGCGTCGATCTGGTCGCGGGTGTCGGCGTAGCAGAACACCTCGGAATCGTCGCGCGAGACGGCCACGCGATCGGCGAATGACGCGCTGAGATCGTGCTCTCGATCGAAGTTCGCGAGCCGGTCGGTCAGCTGGTGCGCGGACCGGTCGTCGTTCATCTCGACGCGCAGGCGCCAGTCGTCGCTCATCACCAGCAGAGTAGTCGAAAACGCGAGTTGCTCCTTGGCTCGGGGGGTGCGGTGGTGCTCGGCTGGGCGACGGCTAGGACTCCACCCCGGCGACCGGGCGTCCGTCCTCCAGATAGACGCACCTGGTCGCGCCGACCCCGGCGCTCACGCGGCGCCGAATCGGTCCGCTCAGCAGCTCGGCCGCCTCGTCGAGCTCGGCGAGGCGATAGTCCTCGATCTCGGCCTCCTGGAGGCGGATCGATCCGAGCCGCCGTTCGCTGAAGGCGCCGCAGTCGAACAGGAACCGGACCCCGCCGAGCCGATTCGGTTTGGGAGGCAGGAAGTCGACGCACACCAGCCGGCCGCCGACAACCTCGAGTCCGCACTCCTCCCGGGTCTCACGCCGGCACGCATCCCACGGCGACTCGCCGTCCGAATCGATCTGTCCGCCCGGAATCGTCCAGCGCTTCTTGTAGTTGGGCTTGAGGATCAGAAGCCGACCGGCGGGATCGAAGATCAGGGCACCGGCCGAGCCTGGGATGCGGGGAACCTCGTAGACGGGTTGGTCGGGGGCGATCATGCCTCAAGCTCAGACCGAGGACGGTTGGCGTGCCAACGCGCGCCTTCTCAGCCCCGGTGGGCCACCCGGACGACGACGCGTGCCGGGCGAGTCGGGGCGGCGAGGGACAGGAAATCGCGAACGGGCCCCCGCGCGTCGCAGAACGGACACACCAGTGGATCGGTGAGGAACAGCGGCTGACCAGCCGGGGCGATCGGCGCATCACAGCGACGGCACGCGAGCGTGCCCGTGCCGAGGACGGTCGACCGGATCGCCCGCCGCTTCTCCTCGACGGCGGGGTACGCACGATTGCCGGCATCCCTCCCGGTGTACACCGTCCGGCCGATCCGGCGAACCCACGTCACGTGACCTAGTTTAGGTGCGCGAGGCCACCTTGGCGGAGTGCGGCCTCGAGCTCGAAACCGCCGGCGTCAGCCCCGCAAAGGCGGCCAGGCGGGTCCGGGCGATCTGCTCGACCACGGGCGCGGCCTGGATAAGAAGCAATTCGCCGAGATGTTCATTCGCCACGACGAGCTCATCCCCGTCGGCCAGGTCAAGCGCCGCGGCGGCGAGCCGCCAGGAGGCCGGGAGCGCCTCGAGGCTGACGTCCGGTCCGCGCGCCGACGGCCGCCCTGCGGCCGCGACGGCGATGGCCCCGGGCGCCGGGAGCTTCTGCCACTTCTTCGGCAGCCGGCGGTTTGACATCACCGACCGCTCGACCAACGTCACGTGGCTGGCGATCCCCTCGCTCGGCGAGTCGTGGCACCACAACCACCTCGCCTTCCCGCGCAGCGCCGACCACGGCCTTCGCTGGTGGGAGATCGACGTTTCCGGGTTGACGATCTCGGCGATGGAGCGCGTCGGGCTGGCCTGGAACGTCGTCCGGATTGCGCCCGAGCGCCAGGTCGGACGGATGGCCAGGCGCACGGGGCTGTCCGAGGGCTGAGTCCGGGCGCCGCTCGTCACGCGGCGCCCGCTGCGGCGATCGTCGCGACGAGCGTGTCGGAGAGCAGGTGCATGACCTTGTCGCGGGGCGCTTTGGTGCTCCGCGCCTCATCGAGCGCTGCCTCGGCGAAGGCGACGAAGCCGGTGAGCGCGAGGTGGACCAGCGGCGGCGGCTCTCTTGTTCCGAGATGGTTCAGCGAGATGCTCGCGATAACGCGCTCGACGTAGAGGTTGACGACCTCCTCGAGCTCGCGCTGATCGGCGGCGCGCGAGCGGCGATGGATGCGCCAGGCGTTGCTGGGCTCGAGCGCGTGGCCGAGCATGCGCGTGAAGTTCGCCGCGAGGCGGTCGGAGAGAGGCAGCTCTCCGTCGATCGCCCAGTCGTCGCTGAGCTCGTCTCCGGCCCGCCTGACGACGGCGAGCACGACATCGGGGCGGCCGCGCGGAAAGTAGTGGTAGAGCAGGTTGCGGGTCACCTCGGCGCGGTCGGCGATCTCCTCGAGAGAGAAGTCGGCGAACCCGTGCTCGGCCACCAGCGGCAGCGCCGCCGTGATGAGCTGCTCCAGGCGAGCTTCTTTCGAGAGGCGGCGGGGTGGGCGGACGCCGGTCACCGCACGGACCCTACCAAACTTGTTTCCAAAACGCCAACTTGACATTTTGTAAATAAAAATGATAGAGTGACGGTCCCGTAAGACCTTCGTCTCGAAAGGACAGCTGTGCTTCGCTCTTCCCGTCGGCTGCTCGTGTGCCTGATCGGCGCGGCCGTCTCACTCCCCGCCGTCTTCGCCTTCGGGCCGGCGGCCGCCAGCGCGGCTCCGCTGAGCCAGGCGCAGGCCCAGCAGGTCGGCACCGATGCCTACGTCTACGGCATCGCGCTACTCGACTTCGCCCGCCAGACCCAGCTCGACACCAGCGTCACGGTTCCCAACCAGTGGGGGAACGCGCCGGTCAATCAGGTTGGTAACCAGCGGGTGCTGACAACGCCGGCCAATCAGAACAAGGAGATCGTCGGTCCGAGTAACTCGACGCTCTACTCCAATGCGCATCTTGACCTGAGAAGGGGCCCGGTCGTCCTTCATGTCCCGGCGCTGCCGAAGCATCGCTACTACGCGTGGGAGTTCCTCGACCCATACACCAACGTGTACCACTACGTGGGTACGCGGACGACCGGCAACGGCGCCGGCAATTTCGTGATCGTGGGCCCGCACTACAAGGGCAAGCTGCCGGCGCATCTGCCGGTCGTCAGGTCCGCCTACGACCAGACGTGGCTGTTCGGCCGCACGCTGGTGTACGGGAAGAGCGACCTGCCCACGGCACACAAGATCCAGGACGGCTACAAGGTGATCCCGGTGAAGGCCTTCGAACGTGTCGGCCTGGCCTACCATCCGCCCAAGCCGCACAAGATCGTCACCGTCCCCACGATCCCCGTGATCCCGAACGGACTGGCGTTCTACGACCGGCTCGGCGACGCGCTCAGTAAGTACCCTGCGCCGGCGCGTGATCACGCGATCCTGGCCGAGATGGCGCGGGCCGGGATCGGCCCGGGTCGGCATCCCTCTGCCGAGAAGCTCTCGCCGGACACCGTGGCCGGGTTGACCGCGGCCGCCAACAGCGGGGCGAGCCACGTGTTCGCGCTGCGCCTAAAGATCGGGCTGGCCGGAGCGCGCAAGCACAACGGTTGGTTCCAGACGCTGCCCGACACCGGCAAGTGGGGCACCGATTACGCGTACCGGGCGGTCGTCGCCGTGTACGGCATCTGCGCCAATCGGCCCGCCGAGGCGAGCTACGCGGTCGGGAGCCTCGATAATTCGGGCGCCAGCCTCATCGGCTCGAGCAGCTACCGCATCCACTTCCCGGCCGGTGGACTGCCCCCGGCGAGGTACTTCTGGTCGCTGACGGTCTACAACCTCCAGACCGAGCTGATCGCCAACCAGTACGGCAAGTATTCGGTCGGCAGCAACAAGGGGATCAAGCTCAACAGGGACGGATCGCTGGACATCTACGTCCAGCCGACGCCGCCCGCCGGGCACGAGTCCAACTGGCTGCCCGACCCGCCCGGCAATCCGATGATCCTGATCCTGCGGATGTACGGGCCCAGGGCAAATGTGCTGAACAGGACCTACGTCTATCCGCACATCGTGCGCGTCGTGTAGACGGAGATTCGGACCCGCGCCGGGCCGGACACGGTGGCCCGGCGCGGTTACGACCGCGCCAGGTGGCCGACCCCCGACCGTGGCGGAGCCGATGATCCTGGATTGGCGGGATTCGAGAGGTTTGGGGCTGCCCGAATGAACGACACGATTGAGTCTCGCCGCGGCTGGGCATACAGGGGCCAGCGGGGCCCGTCTCGGGCCCCCGGAACACCACTTTGGAGGAGGGGAATTGATGCCACGAGGTACCGCTCGGCGACTGAGGCATCTGGCGACGGTCACGGTCTGCGTCGCGGCAGGACTGATTGCGCCGACCAGCGCAGGCGCAGTCTCATCAAGCGGCTGCAAGAATCGGGTCAACGACACACCGGGGAAGCTGATTCCGTGCATCCGGACCGCTGATCTCTGGGCGCACATGCAGAACTTCCAGGCGATCGCCGATGCGAATCCGGGCCCGGACGGCCACCCGTCGCGTAACTCGGGCGAGCCCGGTTACAAGGCATCCGTCGATTACGTCGCAAACGCGATGAGGGCCGCCGGGTACAGCGTCACGATCCAGACCTACAAGTTCGACTACTTCGCCTTTACGGCCAATCCGACGATGAGCGAGGTCTCATCAACCGCTCACGACTACGGACTCACCACCGAGTTCAATCCGGGCCTGAGCATCGGCACCACGACCGCCGATCTCCAGCCGGTCGGCGGAACCGTCCTGCCGCCGACGGGGGGCTCCACGAGCGGCTGCGACCCGTCCAACTTCACCGGCTTCCAAGCGGGACGCGTCGCGCTCATCCAGCGTGGCACCTGCACCTTCGCCCAGAAGGTGCAGAACGCCCAGGATGCAGGCGCGTCGGGCGTGATCATCTTCAACGAGGGCAACACTCCGGCGCGCACCGGCGTGTTCTCAGGATCACTGAGCGGCGTTCCGACGATCCCGGTGGCGTTCACGTCCTTCGACGTCGGCAACGACCTGTACAACCAATACCAGACGGCCGTGGCCGGCGGGACGGCGTTGCCGCTCATGTCCCTTGACTTCCAGGGCATCCATGACCCGAACCGCGACGACTACAACGTGATCGCTGACTCAAAGGGTGGCGATCCCAACACCGCGCTCGTCGTCGACGCGCACCTGGACGCGATCTTCGGGGCCGGAATGCTCGATAACGCCTCCGGGTCGGCGACGATCCTCGACATCGCTCAGATGATGAGGAAGGTCAACCCGCTCCACAAGCTGCGGTTCATCTGGTTCGGCGGCGAGGAGCTGGGCCTGCTCGGCTCGAAGTACTACGTCAACAACCTGACTCCGACCGAACTGAGCCACACCGCCTATGACCTCGACGCGGACGTCACCGCGACGCCGAACTACGTCATCGGAATTCTCGACCCGGCAGCGCCCGACTTCTTCGGCCGCACTGTCTCGACGACGTTCCCGAGCAACGTGTACGGGCCGTCTCAGATCTCGAGGGACCAGTCGATCCAGTACTTCAACTCGATCGGCAAGAACCACGAGCTGTTCTCGCCGGTGGGAACCGACGCGTTCAGCTTCAATGAGGCGGGGGTCCCGGCCAGCGGCATGCTGACCGGTCAGGACTGCTGCAAGACCCAGGATGAGGTCAACATGTTCGGCGGCTTCACCGGCAACTACGACGGCAACATCCCGAGTACCGACGGAGGCTGCGTCGACAACCCGTTCCGGTGGTGCGACAACCTCAGCAACAACGATCCGAACGTGCTGACGTTCATGTCGAAGGCATTCGCCAACACCGTGGTGCGGATGGCGTTCGACAAGAATCTGACCAGCGCAAGCACCAACCTGGCGAAGCGCTCGAGCGCCAGGATCAAGCAGTCGCGCGCGAGGCTGAAGCGTGCGGCCGTCTCGGGCCACGGCAAGTTCCCGATCGGCTAGGTCGTGTGGGCGGCGCCGCGCTGCAGGTGCGCGGCGCCGCCCAGCTAGTCGCCGGCCTGCATGGGAGGAGCCGCAGCGATGAATTTCGCCGGGCTCGCCGGTCTGCTTAGGTGTGATGGCGCCTACGAAGGAGGGAGATCCATGCCTGAGCACAAGATCGGAACCCGCGAGGAATGGCAGGCCGCGCGTGATGAGCTCGCGAAGCTCGAAGCCGAGCAGGCCGCGCGTGATGAGGAGATCAGAAGCAAGCGACGGGAGCTGCCCTGGGTCCCAGTGGAGAAGAAGTACGTGTTCGACACTCAGGACGGCAAGAAGACGCTCGCCGAGCTGTTCGAAGGCCGCTCGCAGCTCCTGGCCTACAACATCATGTACGGCCCCGCTTATTCGATCGGCGCCTGCCCCGGGTGCACAAACCTCGCTGACGGCTTCGACCCTACGACGCTACTTCACCTGAACAAGCGCGACGTGACCATGGTCTGCTTCTCGCGCGCGCCGATCGACCGCCTCACCGCCTACAAGGAGCGGATGGGCTGGGAGTTCCCGTACGTCTCGACCTACGACACCGACTTCCCGTGGGACTTCAGGCTCGCGATGACCGAGGAGCAGGCCGAGCAGATCCCCGAGGTGAGGCAGATGGTTGAGAGCCCGCCCGCGTGGCTTGCGCGCTGGGCGTCCCAGGTCGGCGCTGAGCTGAAGGACGGCCTCCGCGAGAACCCGAGCTACATCGCATTCGCGAAGGAGAATGGGACCGTCTACCACACCTACACGGTGTCGGCGCCCGACCCATTCGTCGCCCCCTACTTCAACTTCCTCCTCGAGCGGACGCCGAAGAAAGCCCAGGACGAGCCGCTGAACTACCGAAAGGATGAGTACCCCGCCTGACGGTCTCGGCAGTCCCGCGCGTGGGCTGGGTGGACCGCCGCGAATCAGAGGCCCTCGGATGAGCCCCGTTGTCGCTCACACACGCGCGGTGTCACGGCGGTAGGCGATCCGGGCGAGGATCGCGAGCGCGACCGTCCATGATGCGATCACAATCCAGCCGGTGGCGGGCCAGGCATGTCCGCCCAGCGACACGTGGCTGGCGCGCACCAGCCAGTAGGAAGGCAGGAACTGGCCGACGTCGTGCACGATGCCGTGCGAGACCGGAAACCAGGTGCCGCTGGCGAGCGCAAGCAGCGAAACCAGGCCACCGGTCGCCGGACCGATCGAGTCGGCCGTAAGCAGGTGCCCGAGCAGGATGCCCAGGGCCGCGAACGGAACCAGCGCGATCAGGATCAGCCCGGTCATCTCGAGCCAGCGCCCGGCGGGGAGGCTCACGCCGAGCGAAACCCCCGCGCCGTAAAGGAGCGCGATCGTCAAGATGGCCATCGTGTATCCGGTGAGGACCTTGGCGCGGAAGTAGGCTCCGGTTCTCAGGGGCGTGATTCGAAGCTGACGTGTCCAGCCGTCAGTTCGCTCGCTCGCGATTCTCGCTCCGGTGGAGATCAGCGCGGTCATCGCCCCAAACGCGACAAGCCCAACCATGTAGTAGAGGGGCAGCGAGATTCCCGTCCCGGCGATGTCGTGCTCGCCACGGTTGGGCGCCGCGATCATGAAGTACAGGGCCAGCGGGAAGCCGAGCGAGAACACCAGCAGACGCACGTTGCGAAACGTCCGCACGAGCTCAAAGCGTGTGTAGGCCAGGGCGCTCATGCAAGTGCCTCCTGCCGCTCGTCGGCGACTGTCGTGTGGGAGTCGGCGGTCAGCTCGACGAAGGCTTCTTCGAGGCCGGCACCGGCGATCTCGATGTCGCACGCGTCGGGGTAGGTGTCGAGCAGCGCGCGGATCGCCGCGTCGGAGTCCACGCAGATCAGGACCACGCTGGCGCCTCTGCGATCGGTCGCGGTTACACCCGGCAGCGCGGACAGGACGGCGAGATCGGCGTCGGGCAGCGTGGCCCGGATCGTGCGCGAGCCTACCCGCGCCCTGATTTCGCTGGTCGCGCCGTCGGCGACCACCCGTCCGTGAGCCATCAGCACGACGCGGTCGGCGTAGGCGTCGGCTTCTTCCAGATAGTGGGTGGCGAAAATGACGGTCTTGCCGCGTGCCGCGAAGGTGCGGACCGACGCCCAAAAGCCGCGACGGGCCTCCACATCCATGCCGACGGTCGGCTCATCGAGGATCAGCAGCGCCGGATCGGACACCAGCGCCAGCGCAAAGCGAACCCGTTGCGCCTGCCCTCCGGAGAGCTTCTGCGTTCGCCGATCGGCGATCTCCGCCACGCCCACCAGCTCGAGCACGTCCTTGACATCGAGCGCGTTGCGGTAGAGGGACGCAGTCATCGACAGCAGCTCGCGGGGCGTCACATCGCGAATCAGCGCTCCGACCTGCAGCATCGCGCCGATCTGTCCGTCGGCAACGGCTTGTTCCGGCGCTCGGCCAAACAGCGAAACCGTGCCGCGATCCGGCGCGATCAGCCCCAGCAGCATGTCGATCGTGGTCGACTTGCCGGCGCCATTGGGTCCCAGCAGCGCGATCGTCTCTCCCGCCGCGATCGAGACGTCGATTCCCCGGACCGCCGGCACCACGGCCCCCGGCGTGCGAAACGTCTTTGCGACGCCGCGGAGCTCGACGTCCGGCTCTGAGTTGATTGTGGTGGTCATTGTTCTTGCTCCTCGGACTGTCTTTGGCTGATGCTGGCGAGGGGGCGCCCGTCACATCGACGGGCGCCCCCTCGCGGCCTCCTCGGCGAGCTACGCCCGCGCGGGCTCGTGCGCAACCCGCGGCAACCACTCGAGGCGTTTGGGCAGATACCAGTTCGCATCGCCCAGCAGTTTCATCGTGGCTGGGAGCAGGACCGCGCGGATCAGCGTCGCATCGATCAGGATCGCCACCGCCAATCCCACGCCGAGCTGCTTGAACTCGAGCGCTCCCAGCGAGGCGAAGATCCCGAACACCGCGACCATCACGATCGCCGCGCTTGTGACCGGCCCGGCTGTCGACTTGATACCGCGCGCGATCGCATCCTGGGTCGACATACCCCTGTCGTACGACTCCCGGATCCGGCTGATGATGAAGACGTGATAGTCCATCGACAGCCCGAACAGGATCACGAACAAGAACAGCGGCAACCACGAGGTGATCGCACCCGTGGACTTGAACCCGAGCAGTCCCTGTGCCCAGGTGTGCTGGAAGACCAGTACAAGGACACCGTAGGCGGCACCCACCGACAGGAGGTTCAGCACGATCGCGGTGATCGGGAGAACGATCGAGCGGAACGTGACCAGCAGCAGAATGAATGCCATCGCGAGCACGAAGCCAAACACCAGCGGGGCGTGAGACTTCATCGAGTCGTTGAAGTCCCTGGATTCTGCGGTCATGCCCGTGACCCGCGTGGTGACGCCCGCCGTGGACCCGATCGTCGCAGGGACCACCCGCTCACGCAGAGTGTCCAGCGCTCGGTATGACGCCACGTCCGTACCCTTGCCGCTGAGCGGCATCGACACCACAGCGACGTCGTGGCGGCCGTTGACCTGCATCTTGAAGGGCTGATGGATCTGCCCAGTGGCAAGCGCCTTTTGCTCGAGGCTCTGGATCGCTGTTTGCACCTTCGGGCTTGTCACGTTGTCACCTTGCACCACTACGTAGGCCGGCAGCGGACCACCCGGAAATGCAGCCTCGATCCGGTTGAGCGTCTTGACGATCGGAAGCCCGGACGGCAGGCCCTGGAGCCCGGGAAGCGAGGTGTGAAGGCCGAACGCCGGGATCGCGAGCGCCACTACCAGGCCGCCGGAGACAAGCACCGAGGCCAGCGGGCGGCGCAGGACTCGATCGACCACGGCGCTCCACACTCGCGGGTCACCGCCGCTCTCCCTGCGGCGCGCGACAATCGGCACGCGCACTCTCATGACTCGGTCACCGAGCTTTGACAGCAGGGCGGGCAACACCGTCAGCGAGCCCAGCACGGCGACCGCGACGACCATGATCGTGCCCGTCGCCATCGAGGCGAAGGTCTTGTTGCCGGCCAGGTACATCCCGGCCATCGCGGCCATCACGGTCAGCCCCGAGACCAGAACAGAGCGCCCGGAGGTCGCCGCGGCGGCCTCGAGGGCCGCCTGCTCGTCCCTGCCCGCGGCCCGCTCCTCGCGCTCGCGGCGCATGTAGAACAGCGAGTAGTCGACACCCACGGCCATTCCGATCAGCAGGACGGTCTCGGAAACGACCTGATCGACCGCGGCGATCTGACTGACGAGGGCGATCAACCCCAGCGTCGCCGCGACGCCCGTGCCGGCGAGCAGCACCGGGATGCCGGCCGCCACCAAGGCCCCAAAAGCGACCACGAGGATCAGCAGGGTGATCGGCAACGAAAGCGTCCGCGCTTTGGCGAAGTCGTCGCTGAAGCTCTTGTTCAAGGCCTTCGTGGAGCTGGCGTCGCCGGCTTGCTCGATTCGCATATTGGGATGCGCGCGCTGCGCGGCGGCCGTCGCCGCGAGCGACGGTGCGACCCGCTTGTCCGCGGTGGTCGCCTTGCCGGGGATCTGGAAGGCGACCAGCACCGAGTGACCGTCTTTGGAGACTTCGCCATGGTTGACGGCCAGCAACGGCGAGCGCACGTTATCGACCGTGGGCAGCGCAGACAGTCGCCCGGTCACGTCCTGAACCGCAGCTCGGAAGGCCGGATCTCGCACCGTGAGCCTGGAGCTCTGAAGCAGCACCTGCTCGTTGGCCGGCTGCGGAAACTGGTCGTGCAGGATCTGCTGCGCACGACCCGACTCGCCTACGCCGTTGTTGTCCTGCGGGATGTGCTTGGTGCCGACCGCGCCGCCGGCGAAAACCGCCATGACGACGAACGCAAGCCAGCCGAGAATCGCCGCCTTGCGGTGACGCGAGCTCCATCTGCCCGCGCGCGCCGCGACGTTTGTTCGTTGCATCACTTGTCCTCCCATGAATCGGTGTAAGACACCGCGGGAGCGTCGCAACCCGAACCTCCGATGACGATGTGGCCTGCTGGCGTTCTTCGGTACGGGTAACCGCACGCATTGTGTGGGTAGCCGTACGGTGTCAGCGCCGATCGCTGGCGAGAATCAAGAAGATGGCCCAAACCGTATTGATCGTCGACGACCATCCGAGCTTTCGGAGCAGCGCCCGTCGCATACTCGAGGACGCCGGCTATGACGTCGTCGGTGAGGCATCCGATGGAGCCTCGGCGCTCAGCATCGCCAGGGAGCTGCGGCCGGCGGTTGTCCTGCTCGACATACAGCTTCCTGACGTGGACGGGTTCGAAGTCGCGCTGCGCCTGACCAGTGACGGCGAGCCCCCCGCGGTCGTGCTCACCTCCAGCCACGACGGCAGTGACTTCGCCGGCATGATCACTCCGTGCGGCGCACGCGGCTTCCTCGCCAAGGCGGAGCTGTCAGGGCCCGCGCTCGCCGCACTGGTGAAGTGAGCACGGGCGCGCGGCTCACCGCACACCTTCGTTGATGAGCTCGAGCACGTGAGCGGCGTTCTGCCTGGTGATGAACACAGGCCCCGTCGAAAGCAGCCTCCCTCGGTCCGGAAGGACCCCGTACAGGTGATATTGAGTCAGCAACACGATCGGTAGGTAGCCCTGGAGATAGGGCTGCTGGTCGGCGGCAAACGTGATCTGGCCGGCACGGACGGCGTTGAGCACCTGCGGGCCGATGCCGAACGTGGCATAGGTGATCTTGCTCAGCAGATGGTCGCTTCGTAGGGCGCTCAGCGTGGGGCTCGCGATGACCGCCCCGCCGAGCGTGAGTAGTCCATCGAAACGCCCTCCGCGCAACGCCGCGGCGATCCGCTGCTCGGCCGCGGTGGTGTGCTGCAGGTTCACGTCCAGCACGTTGGTGCGAGCCCCGGTTGCGGCGAGAGCGGCGGCGAAGCCTTGGCAGCGCTGCTCGAGGGCCTGGTTCCCGGCCTCGTGGATGACGCACAGCGCGTGGCGCACATGGCGGGCACGCATGCGTCGACCTGCGGCGTACCCGGCGTCGTATTCGCCTTCTCCGACGTGCAACAGCGTCCCCAGTCTCCTAAACGCGTCGCTGCCGGAGTTGATCGACACGACCGGAATCCCGGCGTGCTCCGCGGCGCGGATCGCGGGAGCGAGCGCGCTTGGGTTCGGCAGCGATACGACCAAGCCCGCTGGGCGGGTCGCGGCGGCGTTGCGGATCATCTCGCTCATGCGGGAGATGTCGTACGTGTCGGGTGCCTCGTAGGTGACGGACACGCCCAGCTGGGCCCCGGCTGCCTCGGCACCGTTTTGGACGACAGCCCAGAAGGGATCGGACGCCTGTCCGTGCGTGATCACGAACAGCCGGACTCGCTTGTGGGACAGACCGAAGACGTTCACCCCTGCCGCCGCGCCCTCGGGGGCATTCGCCGGGTCGGCTTTGATCGCCGGGAGCCCTGGCTGCTGAGGAAGCGCGCTGAGCTGCGTCCCACCACACCCGGACGCGGCGAGTGCGATGACCAGCGCCACCGCGCTCAGCTCGAGGATCCGCAGCCGGCCGATCATGTCCGCGAGTTGTTGCATGGAACCCTTGCCGTCACGCGCGTGCCGTGACCGACCGGACTGTCGACGATCAGCTCGCCGTCGAGCGCCGCCAGTCGGTCGCTGAGACCGCGCAGGCCGCTACCCCGCCCTGGGTCGGCGCCGCCCACGCCGTCATCGCCGACCTCAAGCATCAGCACGCCACCGGCGTCGCAGACGCTCAGGCACGCGTGGGTTGCGTGCGCGTATTTGGCGACATTGGTCAATGCCTCGACGGCGACAAAGTAACTGGCGGTTTCGACCTCCTGGGGAAGGCGCTCGCCAAGCCTGAGATCAAGTTCCACTGGGACTGCAGATCGGTGGGCCAGCGCATCGAGGGCTGGGCCGAGTCCGCGATCGGTCAGCATCGGTGGGTGGATGCCGCGGGCCAACTCCCGCAGTTCGATCTGTGCCTCACCGAGTGTCGCGATGGCGGTGTCCAGCAGCTCGACGGCCGGCTCATGCGCGAGCCGGCCACGCAGGAGCTGGAGATCGAGGGACATCGAGACGAGGCGCTGCTGGGCCCCATCGTGGAGATCACGCTCGAGCCGGCGACGGGCCTCGACGGTAGCCTCAACGATCCGCCGACGGGAAGCGCGCAGATCCTGGAGCCTGGCGTTGAGGTCGGCCTTGAGTCGCTCGTTGTCGAGCGCCAGCACCGCGCCGGCCGCCGCCGCCTCCACGAACTCGGGGCGGGCCTGGAGCTCGGCATCATGGATGATGGCGGCAACCCGATTGCCGTGGTACTCCACCGCCGTCCATGCCTTCGATGTGCCCGGTTCGGGAAGCGTGACCGGATTGCCTCGCTCGTCGACGAACAGCTGCCGCTCTGGGAGCCAATACGCGATCGCCAACGTTCGATCGCCGAGGCGCTCGGCGAGCGCCTCGCGGACGGGAACGGCGGCGCCCGCCGGGCTCGACAGGCCGCGGCGGCTGACTTGCGAAATCAATGCCGCCGTCGCCTCGAGGGTGCCCACCGACAGCATCAGGGCCGGTATCGCGAGGAGCAGGAGCACGAGCCCGACGATGGGACCCAGGGGCCACGGCCCGAGGTATGCGCTGCTGCTCGCGGTGAGCCCTTGAATCGAGTGCGCCACCAGCTCCACGAACAGCGCGGTCGGAAGCGCACACAGGATCGCCCCACCCAAGCTGATTGGAAACTTTCCGGCCAGGAATCCGAGTTGCTGTCTCGTCACCGTGGCGGTGGGCTCCAGAGGCGGCGGAGCCGGGACCCGGGCGCACAGCAGCTGATTCACCAGCGCCCGTTCGCACTCGAGCATGCGCCGCACCGCCGCGGGACCAGCGATTGCAGCGATCGGCAGGAACACCAGGTCGCCGATCCCGACCACCAGGCTCACGAGCAGAAACAGCAGCGTGCGGACCGCGTCGACGAGCCGCCGTAGGATCGCCAGCTCTCCGCTGGCCCGGACTTCGAGCGTGGTCATGATCCGGCGCTCAACCTGACCTTGCCCGTGTTCGAAAGGGCCTCGATCGCCCACGGCGCTCCGCCATCGTCGACCAGCCCCCTGACGCTTGTGGCGCCCGCGCCCGAGGCGGCCTGGATCCGGTAGTTCCCCGTCGGAACGCTCGCGGACACATCACCACTGTCGCTGCGCAGCGTGAGTCGTTCCGGCGAGCATGCGGTGGAGACGGTGACGTCACCGCTGGCGGACGCGGCGCCAAGCACGAAGCCGCAATAGCCTTCGACGTTGATCGCGCCGGTATCGGTGGCGATGTCCGCAGAACCACGATAGCCGTCGAGCCGAATGTCTCCGTGCTCGGTACGGATGCTGATCGGCACATCGTTGGGGACGTCTATGCGGTAGCTCGCTCTGCACGAGCCGACCACCATCTGCGGGCAGCCCGATGAGATCCGGAGGATGCCCCCAAGGAGGGAGCGCCGCTCGCGAGGGCCATGTCCAAACACCGACCGGTCCGAGCTCGAAATCGACACTCCTGTCTGGCTGCCGCCGATGATCGCGACGTCGCCCGACTCGACACGTAGCTCAATCCCCCGCAGCGAAGCTGGCAGATGCGAGGAGACAGTACGAGTCTCGGTGCTCGAAAGCCACAGGACACCGAGAACGGTGGCCGCTATGAGCAGCGTCGTGGCCGAACCCACCAACACAAGACCCCACGGCGTAATGCGTCGCAGACCTGAGAGCAGCGGGAGTTGCTCACGCGCACCGGTTGCTAGCTCTGCGCTCAGGGCAAACGCCTCCTCACCTCAGCCTAGCGCGCGAGTTCGGCCGCCCGGGTGTCAGAGTCATGACAATTTGTGCCACGGGCTGCCACCTGCGCCTCCGGGGAGTGCGAAACGCGCGGGCTGGGGTCTAGGATGGGTCAGGACTGTGACACTCGCCTTGGTCTGCGCTAAAACGGCGGAGCTGTCGATATGAACCAATCAGCCCATTCATCGCTCGGCGCCGACGAGGCGGCCGTCGCCGACCGCACTCGCGTTGTCGTCGCAGATGACTCGGTGCTGCTGCGCGAGGGAGTCGCGCGCCTGCTCGAGGACGCCGGCTTCGACGTCGTCGGCCGAAGTGGCACGGCGGCCGATCTGCTGTTGAAGGTGCGTTCCTACTCGCCGGATGTCGCGCTCGTCGACATTCGCATGCCCCCGACCCATACCGACGAGGGCCTTCAGGCCGCGAAGGAGATTCGCGCGACGCATCCGCGCACTGCGGTGCTCGTACTCTCGCAATATGCTGAGCCCGGGTACGCGCTCGAGCTCCTCGAGCACGATGCGCAGGGCATCGGCTACTTGCTCAAGGACCGGATCAACGATGTGCCCGAGTTCACTGCAGCCATACGCCGTGTGGCCAGCGGCGGCTCGGCACTCGATTCGACGGTGGTGTCTCTGTTGGTCGGCCGGCAGCGGCGAGACGACCCGCTCGCGGAGCTCACCCCTCGCGAACGCGAGGTCCTGCAACTCATGGCTGAGGGCCTCTCCAATCTGGCCATCGCGGAGCGTATCGTCGTCACCGAGCGCGCTGTGGAGAAGCATGTGACGAGCATCTTCCAGAAGCTCAATCTTCCCGTGGCAGGCGATACGCACCGCCGCGTGCTCGCCGTCCTCACCTACCTGCGCAGTTAGACGTCTTCAGTGGGTGCGGTTAGCCGCACCTCCGGACACCGGTAGGCCCCATTCTCGCAACCGCCTGATGATGGGACGCTTCCGCGCGATGTCAATGTTCGCAACACCGCACTCAGCGATCCGCGAGCTTGATCACCGCACGAGCGACGGCGTCGACGTCAGGCTGCTGTGGAATTCGGGGACGGATCAGGTGTTCGTCGCCGTCGAAGACCAGCGAAGCGGCGAGTTGTTCGAGGTCACCGTTCCCGGGGCCGACGCGCTCGACGCATTTCACCATCCGTACGCCTACGGCGCCAGCGACCTGCTCCCAACCATCAGAACAGGCACCGCATGACCAGCAGTCACATCATCTATCAATTCCAGCTCCTCCGAGTCACTGAGATTCACAGGGAGGCTGCCTCGGTAGGGTTGGCAAACGAGGTGGCGCTTGGTCACCGCCCGGGCTTGCGGAGGTGGCTGGTGCGGTGGTTGCCGGTGCGGCACGGACCCGCCCGCGCCCCGCAACCGCAGGCTGCGCCCGACGCTCGCTGACTCGGCGACCGGCGGGTCGCCCGCGACCACTGCCGTCCTTCGGGCACCGCGGCGGACCGGAGCCGTCGCGCAGCCCGAGCGCCTCGCGCGTGCCCGTCGAGGCCCCCGACGGGCACCGCCGCCTGCCCGAACGCTCCGGGCACGAGCGTGACATCCACCTCGATTGTCGGGCTACCGTGACTGTCGAGAATTTGGCGATCGCGGACTTGGTCGATGACGCTCGCGGCTCGGTTCCTCACGATCGCGGGTCACGACAAACGCAGCTGCTCGGACCAGGGCCCAGACGGTCCCGCTGTCCCGCCGCCGGATCCGTAACCGTAGATGCTGCGGCGGGCGACTGTCTGTCTCGTGTCGGACGGGACCCCTCGGATGCGATAGGGCATGAGCGCCGGAGTTCATCCCGCTGACCTCACAAGCGATCCGAGGTCGCCGACGGGCCCCAGGTGCGTCAGCTTGTCGGGGTTGATGATTGAGCTGATGTTCCTTATCTGACCGCCCGCGATGTCAAGCACCATCACGCCGACCAGCCGCTGGTGTGCGTCAAGAACGAGTGCTCCTGGGCCGTCGTTGACCTCTACTCGGCGCAACGACATGCCGGGAATCCGCGCGCCGAAGACCAACGAGTTGATCAGCATGCGGGCGACGCGCCTGCGGCCGCGCAGCGGGCGCGCCAAGGCGGGCACCTTGCCGCCGCCGTCGCCCGTCAGCTCCACGTCGTGCGCGAGCAGCGCCTCGAGCCCCGACAGGTCGCCGTGCTCGGCGGCGGCGAAGAACCGTCGTGCCAGCTCGTCGCGATGCTCGCGCGTCGTTTGGAAGCGCGGCCGGCGCTGCTCCACGTGCCGTCGCGCTCGCGTCGCGAGCTGACGGACATTTTCCTCGCTCTTGCCCACGATCTCGGCGATCTGCGCGTGGTCATAGTCGAACACATCGTGCAACAGCAACGCAGCACGCTGCTCGGGCGAGAGGCTCTCCGGCAGCACCAGCATCGCCAGCGACAGCGAGTCGGCTGTCTCAGCGTGCCGCGCCGGATCATCCTGGCCGTCGGTGATGATCGGTTCCGGCAGCCACTCGCCGACGTAGCGCTCGCGGCGGGGGGGGAGCGCAGCTCGTTGATCGCCAGCCGGGTGGTGACCGTGGCGATGAATGCGCGCGGCGATGCGATCCGCTCGCCCTCGTCAAGCGCCTGATGCACCCGCAGCAGCGCTTCTTGCACCATGTCCTCGACCTCGGACACGCTCCCGAGCATCCGGTAGGCGATCGCGAACGCGACCGGCCGCAACTCCTCGAGCAGTCGCTCGCGACCGGTCATGCGGCTGCGAGCCCCTCACGCCAGCTTGGGTGCGCCGGGCGCCACGCCAGCTCGCGCTTTGCCTTGGCATTGGAGGCACCCCGGATCTCGGTCATCATCACCACGCCTGCCTCGCCGGCGAACATACGTCCGATGAACCGCGGCACGTGCACGGGCGTCTTGGCGCCGAGCTCTTGTGCCAGCGCCGGCAGCCAATCGGCGACCGGGGCGGGGTCATCGTCGACGACGTTATAGACACCGCGGCTGCCGTGCTCGACCGCCGCCACCGTCGCCGCCGCGGCGTCGGCAACGTGGATGAAAGACCACACGCCGCCACCGTCGCCGACCACCGGGAACTTGCGCTTGCGGATCAGCTCGAACTGCTCCTCGCCCGGCGCCAGCGATGTTCCCGGCCCGTAGAACACGCCGTAGCGCAACACAATCCCCTCCGTCCACTCCGCCCCGAGGACCGCCGCCTCGAGATGACGGATCGCGGCCAGAGTCTCGCGCATCTCCCGCACGGGCGCAGGGTCGAGTGGGTCCTCCTCGCTCTTCACCGGGCCACCGCTGCGCGCATACGCGCCATAGCCAGCTACCCCCTGTGCCACAAACCGTCGCACCCCGGCCGCCTGCCCGGCCGAGAGCAGGTAGTCGGTGGCCTCCGTCCGCAGGCGGTTGGTCGGCGCGGCATCGCGTTCGGTATAGCGCTCCACCCCTGCAAGGGCGGTCAGCTGATGGACGATCACCTCCGGCCTTGCCCTCGCCACGGCCTCCGCGACCTGATCGGAATCAAGCGCGTCTGCCACCACCGGCAGCGCACCCAGCTCGCGCATCATCGCCTGCTTTGACTCGCTCCGCGTCAGGCCCGTGACCTCATGACCCGCGCCAACCAGACGCGGCACCAGCTGCCTTCCAATCGCTCCCGTCGCACCCGCCACAAACACTCTCATCATCAACTCCTTGATCGAAGATCACCTGCAACAGACAAGACAAGACAGCAGCCACGGCTGTGACACCGAGCCCTATATGCCGCTTCGGAGTCGCCGAGCCGGAGCGATCGTCCGATCGGTCTGCTGGCGCACGACGTGGTGCTCCACGGCGACGGCGGCGGTAAGGCGCTCGCCATCGCATCGACGTTTACGGTCGTCTCCACGGGTTGCGCCCCACCGGTTGACCGCCTAGTGTTCCTCCGGGTTGGGTACCGAAGCCCGGACGTGTAGAAGTGGCTCTACTAATCGCTCAAACCGGGCTAGCGGCGATCTTCGCGGTTGCCGCCGTAGCCAAGCTCGCTGACCGGCGCCGTATGCGCGCCGTCGAGGGACTCATCCGTGCGTAGGTATGCCCGCAGGGCAGTCCTGCTCGGCGCCTCGGTTGGCGCTCTCGCGGCTCCGATCGCCGCCCTCGCTGCCGGTCACACGTATAAGGGCACGACCGATGGCAACGGCACAGTCAGCTTCAAGACCGTCGTGAAGAAGGGCAAGATCACCGGCCTCTCGCACTTCACCTGGTCGGTCACCACACACTGCAACATCGGCGACGCGACCGAGAACGACTCCCAGAGCTTCCCGATCAAGGTCAGGCACAACAAGATCGTCACCTCCAGCGAGGGCCTCCCGTATCCGAAGATCACCGGCAGGTTCAGCAACGGCGGCGAGCAGGCTCACGGAACGTTCCGCGACAAGACGAGCTTCCAGGGCACGACGTGCGATACCGGCACCCTCAACTGGACCGTGACCCGCGGCTGAGCCGCGCCGCTGACAGCGACTGGGCTCGGGGCGAACCCGGCCAACGGATACGTGTTCACGTGGCTGGACCGGAGGTTCGGTCCCAATCACAACGTGCACAACATCGCCGTGCTCCACGGCAAGCTCCCGACCACCCCGGCCACCTACGCCGGCGAGACGACGTTGCAGGGCGGGCAGGTCCGGTACTGGTCGATGTGCAACAACGAGGGACTGCCGAGCGGCAAGACGACCGGGCCCTGCCTCGCCGACGAGGAGGTCCCGATCAACGCACAGCGCTACTACACGATCGTCGTCAGCCTCCCGCAGGACCGCCCCAAGAACGCGACCGACAAGTGCGGCGTGGCGTGGATGAACTGGGGCACGGCGGGTGACGGCTACACGCGGCCGGATTCGACGCTGATGATCATGCGCAACCTCGCCACCACGGCGCACCCGGCATTCCCCAACGCGATTCAGAACATCGCCACCCCCGCGGCCGTCAAGTCGACGATGGGCGCCTACCTGCCCAGGGTCACCTACACCGACCGCTCGAAGTTCGAGCACGCGGGCTGCACGACGGCGCACTAGCCGGACAACTAACGCCTATCCATCCACTCGCGAGCGGGCCGGGGTCTCCCCGGCCCGCTCGCCGTCGTTCCGTTGCTCTGCAGGACCCTCGCCGAATCAAGATTGGCCGATTTCAGTCATCGCGGGTCTCACCTAGGTCGGCTCGCCCCATTGCCCATCACCGTGATCCCGCGCGCGCTGATCAGCAATTGCCGGCGAGTTCTCGTGCGCGAAACCAGCCTGCTTCAGCATTCGCCTCAAGTCCACCAGGATTTGGATATCGACGTTCTTACCGTGAGGTGGGGGAAGCACCTCTGTCTCAGGCCCGAGCGTAACTCGGAGCTTGCCATTGTGCTCGTGCGTGACGCTCCCGATCGTCTCGAGAAGCGACACGACCTCACGCCACTCGACGTTGTGGCTTGGCGGGTGGCTGAAGATCCTCTCGATCGTGTCACGATGGTGGTTGCTGAGGTGCGCTTCCATCGAGATCCCTTCGTAGATTGCGGATCCGTACCCGGCGATTTCGGAACGTCATCATCCTACGCGAGCACACACTGCTCGGGCTCCACACTGTCGCCTAGCTCGAGACTGAGCAGCTCTTCGAGAGAAGAGCTGTTCGTGGGTCAGACTTGCTGAGTTCGGACGTATCTCGGGACAGTCTCAGGCTGCCGTTGGTCGCGCTGGTGATGTCCGACCGATCCGGCTGCGTCACGAGTGCCGTCGGCCGTCGGTCATGTCAGGCGCCAGGCCACGATTGGGCGGTCGATCCCGGGCAGCAGAAGTTCGCGCCAGCTCCTGAGCCGGTGCGTCAGGTCGCGACGGGCGGCTGCGCGCGTCGCGGAGCTGATCAGCGCGTCGTTGGGCTCGGCCTCGGCCGCGAGGTGAGCAGCGACATTCACAGCGCTGCCATACCAGTCCCATCCGCGCATCACCGCTTCGCCGGTATGGACGCCCACGCGGACGGGCAGCAAATCTGAGCGCGTTCCGACTTGCTTGATGGCGTGGGCGGCGAGCGCCACGGCGTCGGCAGGGTCGGGCGCCCAGATCATTACCGCGTCGCCCATCGACTTGACTTGCCACGCGCAGTGCTGGCGGCTCAGCTCGCGCATCGACTGCCGAAACTCGTGCGCGACTCCGGCCGCGGCATGATCGCCTCGTTCCTCGGTCAGTGCCGTGTAGCCGGCGAGATCGGCGAACACGAAAGTCGGGGCGGCATGACCGCGCATCCACCACCGTGGGCGTGTCGCTCGCAGACCATCGAGCGCGATGATCGCGGCGCTGGGCGTGCCCGCCACGATGATCTCGACTATCGCGGCCCCCCCACGGCCGTGCTGAATGAGCGCAAGCGAAGCGAGGGGGCCGAGGCGTCCGTCGCGCAACGGCCGCCGGTTATCCGTCGGCAAGACCTCAGTCGACTCATCGCTCCGGCCTATACGACCCAAGATGCCGAGGACAAGCCGATTCTTCCCGACACGTGGCGCGTGGCCGAGCGGCCCAGCCGCCGAGGACGAACCAGCTGTAGGCCGCGGCTTGGAACACGGCCTCGTGCTTCTAATAGCCGCGGCCTTGCGGTGGGCGCGACGCGCGAGAAGACGGTAAGGCATCTGTGACGACACGCACAGTCGTGGTGGGAAGGCCGCTGGCCGGAGCTCGAGATCCCTAAAGCAAGCCTCGACCACATCTCGCGACTGGACCGCCTCTCCAGCCGTCTGGCTCGCTGCGAGCAAGCTGCAGACGTCCGCGTGATGCGCAGCCAGATCAAACGACTGCGCGAGCTCACGCGCGAAGCGAAAGCGCTCGAGCAAGAACTGATCGAGCTCGTCGCGGCCCAGCAACCCCGGCTGCTCGAATTGCCAGGCGTCGGAGCTCTCACCGCGGCGAAGCTGATCGCTGAGATCGCCGGCATCGAGCGGTTCAAGAACTCAGCCAAGCTCGCTCGTCTGGCTGGGATCGCACCGATCCCAGCCTCAAGCGGCAACAGCCATCGCGTCCGGCTTCACCGCGGCGGCAACCGTCAGATCAACGCCGCCGTCTACCGCATCGCGATCACCCAAATGCGAATGCACCCGCCCGCGACCGACTACATCGCCCGCAAGATCGCCGAAGGCAAGAGCAAACGCGAAGCCATCCGCTGCCTCAAACACCACCTCATCCGAACCATCTACAACACCATCAACCCCACCGAAACCGAAATCCCAGAACCCCTCTTGATGACATAGGAGCAAGACACGGTCTTGGCGCGGGTGGTCCGTTGAGGTCGTCGCAGCTGGGGGAGGGCCGTTTGGGGCGAGTCCTTGATCGCCAAACCATCCGCGGCGCGCAACCCCGAGAGAGAAGAGAGCGCTCGCGCCGATCACGCGCGAGCCGGGATTCTGTGCTGGGTCCAGTGATTCGGTGGACGCAAGGGATCGAATCACTCACAATCGCTGCTGCAATGACGCAAGCCGAAGTCCAAGTCCTTGTCGACCGCTATCGAACAGGGTGGTTCGGGCACGACCTCGAGGCGATCATGGCCGTTGTCAGCGACGACATCGTGTTCCACAACGTCACGAGCGGGGAACGTGTGGATGGTGTAATTGCTTTTCGCGCGCACGTCGCCGGGATCCACGACCGCTGGCCGGACTTGGCCTTCGAGGAGCACGCGCTCTATGTAACGGCCGATACTGGAGTTGCGGAATGGACCGCCCGAGCGACGGCACCGGACGGGCGGCGGCTCGAGTGGGACGGAATCGACGTGATCAACTGTCGAGACGGCCAGATCGTCCGTAACGCTGTGTATTCGTCCGGCCACGCACCTCGCGTTCTCGGAACGTGAAAGCACCCAGACCGTGATGAGAACGAACCTCGAGGCAATGCAGACGGCTGACGGCTCGCTCGGAGGGAAACCCAGACCGCCTCGGTCGGCCTGAAGACCGATCGCGTGCGAGCCCGCGGAGCTCTCCTGTTCCGCGGGCTCGCAGCATCGCGACGACGGCGGAGCGACCTCAGTCGCCGTCGACCGCTCCGGTGGTCCACGCCGGCGGTTGGTAGGGGCGGCCGGGCACGGCTCCGGTGCACAGGACGCGCAGGCCGTCGGAGCCGCTGGTGAGGACTCGGCCCGTCCCGGCGTCGACCCGCACGAGGTGCTCGGGATCCAGCGGCAGCCGCTCGTCGCCGACCACGACGGCGCCGGTGCCGCCGAGCGCGACGTACAGCTCCTGCTGGCCGGTGTCGGCCTCGTCATGGGACTCGGTCGTGTAGTCGGGCGGCAGCTGCATGATCTGTGCACCGAATGCGGTGATGCCAAGCCCGGCGCGCACGAGGCGGGCGAACCCGTCCCAGAGCGCGGGGAGCTCATCGATCGCCTTGACTGAGTAGCTGGCCGTGGCGATGGTCATGCCGTTACCGCCCCCATGTTGCGCGCGAGGACCGCCATCGTCCGGTCGTGCTCCGCGACCGGGCTGAACTCGATCAGCTCGACCGGCTCGAGCGTCTGTAGGAAATGGCCCGGCCGCAGGTGGTACGCCTCGCCGGCACGGACAATCTCCTCAGGCCCGTCGAGATACGTGACCCGGAACGACCCCTTGAACAGGTAGCCCCAGTGGTCGCACTGGCAGCGATCGTCGGGTAGCCCTTTGAACGGCGACTCGTCTGGCGGGAAGTGGGCTGGCATCGACTCGAACGCGATCCGGATCCCGCCGGAGTCGATCGAGCGGCCCTCGTACTCGCCGAGAACCATCGGTTCCAGCTCATCTCGGGATGTGTGCATGGAGAACTCTCCCTTCGTTGGTGATGACCGCCGCCACGGCGTGGCGGCGCTTGATGAGAAGCAGCAGGCAGGCGACGCCGATCGCGGCTGGCCCGAGACCGGCGACGAGCAGCGCTGCGCGGGCGCCGAGCGCGCCGACAGCGATCCCGCCGAGGACGAGCGCGCCGAGCTCGGCGCCGTTGCGTGCCCCGTTGTAGGCGGCGAACGCGCGGCCGCGCAGCGCCTCCGGTGCGCGCTCGTGGATCAGCGTGCGGAGCAGCACGTTCTTGACGCCATGCGCGACGCCGCCGAGCGAGAAGCCGATCAGCGCGATCCATACGACCGTCGCGAGCGCGCCGCCGGCTATGCCGAGCCCCTGGAGGACGACGGCCGCGAGGCCGCCCGCTGCCAGGTGCGCCCGCCCAACCCGGCGTGCGAGCCCGGCCGAACCTGCCGCCATCCCGACGGTCCATGAGCTCAGCAGCACTCCGTACGCGAGGCTGCCGCCCCCGAGCACGCGGGTGACGAAGAACGGTTCGGCGGTCGCGGACATTGAGAACAGCGCGAGCGCCGCGATGGCGCCGCCGAGCGTGATCTTGAGGTCGCGTTCGCGCCGGAGGAACGCGAATCCGTCGCGCGCGCGCACCCGGTCGTTGGTGCCCGAGGCGAGTTCCGGCTGGCGGCGAGCGCGCAGTAGCAGCGCCGCGGCGGCGACGACGACGAACGACAGGGCGTTCAGCGCGATGGCAAGCCAGAGCAGACCTGCTGCGCCGAGCGCGCCGCCGACGAGCGGGCCGGCGGTGAAACCCAGCGAGCGGACGGTCTCCATCAGCCCGTTGGCTCGCACAGCGTCGGTGTCCGGTCCGGCTGCGGCCGGGATGAGCGCGAACTCGGCCGGCTGGCTGATGGCGACGCCGAAGCCCAGGACGGTCATCAGGGGCAGCAGCGCCCAGAGGCTGTCCAGGCCGGCGAGCATCGCGGTCACGGTTGCTGCCTGGACGAGCGACACGGTGATCAGGATCCGGCGGTTCTCGAAGCGGTCGACGATCGCCCCTGCCACACCTGCGGCGAGGACGACTGGTCCCCAGAGGGCGAAGATCAACGCCGAGACGGCGATCGCCGAGCCGGTGTGCTGTTGCACGTGGAGGATCAACGGGAAGATCGCCATGAAGTCGCCGAGCGCGGAGAGCCCGGCGGCGCCGGCGAGGAGGCGAAGGTCGCGGCTGCGTGGAATTGACATGGCGCCGATCCTCGCGAGCGACCGTTCGGGCACCGTTCGGCGCGCGCAAATGGTGGGCTCGGAACTTGCGTCAGCACGGTCCGATGCAGCACAGTTGGCTCGATGTTGGATGTCGGACTGGCCGGCGGGCTTCAGTTGCGCGTGGACGGCGCGCGGATCGGCTTGCCCGCGTCGCGGCGGGCGCGTGGGGTCCTGGCCTTCCTCGCGTTGAACCCCGGCCCGCAGCCGAGGGCCCGCGTTGCGGCGCGGTTCTGGCCGGACGTGCTTGACGATTCGGCGCGAGCGAGCCTGCGGGTGGCCCTGACAGAGTTGCGCCAAGCGCTCGGGCCGGCAGCCGGGCACGTGGTGGCAACGCGGGACACGGTCTCCCTGGAAGGCCCCGACCTCAGAGTCGACGTCCGCGAGTTCCAGCAGGCACTTGCCGACGGCGATGCGGCGCGGGCCCTCGAGGCCTGCGACGCGCCGATCCTGGACGACTTCGAGGAGGAATGGGCGATCGAGGCCCGCGACGAGCACGCGCAGCAGCTCGCCGACGCGCTCGGGCGGGCTGCGGCCGCTGCGTCCGATCCAGCGGAAGCGGTTCGGCTGACCCGCGCCGAGGTCGCCCTCGACCCGCTTGCGGAAGCACCCAACCGCCGGCTGATCGAGCGCCTGGCCGCAACCGGCGACCGTGCCGCCGCGCTGTCTGCCGGCCGCCAGTTCGGCGAGCGCCTGCGTACGCAGCTCGGGATCGCGCCCTCGCGCCAGACACGTGCCCTGATCGAGGAACTCCGCCGTCAGCAGACGGAGCCCGTGCCGCCACCGGTAGGCCTCACCCGCTCGCACGAAACCGTGTTCGTCGGCCGCCGCGCCGAACTGGCGCGGCTGCGCGCCTGCTGGGGCGGTGTGCAGATGCACCGCGATCGCCGGATCGCGCTGGTCGCGGGTGAGCCCGGGGTCGGCAAGACGCGTCTCGCGCAGCAGTTCGGTTCGGCCGCCGTCGAGGAGGGCGCCACCGTGCTCATGGGTCGCTGCTCCGAGGAGCCACTTGTATCGTTCGAGCCCTACACCGAGGCGCTGTCGCAAGCTGGCGTCGCTCGTGCGCTCGAGCCCGGTAGCGGGGCTGACGACGGCGGCGCGCGACACCGAGTCTTCGACGCCGTCGACTCTGCTCTCACCGATCTCGTCGCGCGCGGTCCGCTGCTGCTCGTGATCGACGACCTTCACCGGGCCGATCGTGGAAGCCTGCTGCTCACGAGCTTTGTCCTGCGCTCGAATCGCCCGGGACCGATCCTCATCCTTGGGACGTATCGGGACACCGAGCTCGGCCGGCACACCCCGCTGACGGCGGAGCTGAGCGAGCTGAAGCGCAGCGGCGCGCTCGACCGGATCGACCTCCGCGGCCTGCCGCTGGATGAGGTGGCCGAACTCGCCCGTTCGATGTTGGGCAGCGACGAGCTGGCGCCGCGGCTGCAGGCGCGCACGGATGGCAACGCGTTCTTCGTCGAGGAGGTGCTGAGGGAGCTGGCGGAGTCCGGACCGCACGTGGTGCCGGAGAGCGTCCGGCACGCCGTCGGCGTTCGCTTGACACGTATGGGCGCGGACGCGAACGAGATGATCGCCGCCGCCGCGATCCTCGGCCTGGAGCTCGACGCTCGCGCGTTGCAGGCCACCGCGGGACTCGAGGCGGGGGCCGCCGAGGCAGCACTCGACGAGATCCTGCGCGCCCGGCTGTTGCGGCCTGCGTCGATCCCGCAGCGATTCGAGTTTGCTCACGCGCTTGTTCGCGAGGCGGTGCTCGACGAGTGCAACGTCCTGCGCCGCGCCCGGCTCCACCGGCGCGCCGCTGACGCCCTCGCCGAGCTCGGCGAAGAACACCACCTCGAGGAAATCGCGATGCACCTGTTCGAGGCCGCGTCCACCGTCGATGCCCGTCACGCAGCCGAGGTGCTCGTCCGAGCCGGTCGCCGAGCGCTCGAGCGACTCGCCTACGAAGACGCCGCGGAGTGCTTCGACAGAGCCGCTCAAGCGCTCGAGCTCGCGGACACCGACGAAGAGTCCGGTCCGGTGTTGCTCGCCCGCGGGGATGCGCTCCTGCGTGCGGGCGAGCCCGAAGCGGCGCGAACAGCTTTCACGCAATCCCGCGCGATGGCGCTGCGACGCGGAGACATGCGGCTCTTGGCGGAGGCGGCGATCGGCTTCGCCGGGCTGGGGATCGCGATCGTCGATCTCGACGCAGAGGCGATCGCACGGCTCGAGGAGGCGCTCGAGCGTGCCGAGGACCCAGCGCTGCGCTCACGCGTCCAGGCGCGACTCGCGGTCGAGCTCTATTACGCGCCCGACCGCACACGGTCAGACCTCCACAGCGAGGAGGCCGTCGCCACCGCCCGCGCATCGGGAGACACCAGAGCGCTCGCCTCAGCCCTGAGCTCACGGCATGTAGCGCTGTGGCGGCCCGACCGCATCGAGGAGCGCCTTGCAGTCACCGACGAGATGATCGCGACCGCGCGCGAGGCCGGCGAACGCCACGCCGAACTGCAGGCCCACAACTGGCGCGTTGCCGACCTGTTCGAGCTCGGGGACATGACGGCCTGGCGCGAGGAGGTCGCACGGCATGCGCGGCTCGCCGCGGACCTTCGCCTGCCCGCCTTCGAGTGGTACACACCGCTGTGGTCGGCGGTGGACGCCGTGCTCGCCGGCCGCTCTGAGGACGCAGAGCGCCTGAGCCTGTCGGCGAAGGAAGCAGGGCTGCGCGCCGGCGATCGAAACGCGGAGCTGTTCGTGGACATCGTGCGCTTCGGCGAGCAGGCCCAACGCGAGGAATACGACGAGATCACACTCGCGTTCGCCCAAGACAAGATCGCCAATTCGCCGGCGGGAATCGCCTGGCGTGGCGGGTACACGTGGATCCTCGCCGGGCTTGGCGAGACCGAGCGCGCACGCGAAGCGCTGAACGCGACGATGGAGCTCACGCATGCATTCGACGCAAACTGGCTCTCGCTCCAGGCCGAGCTCGCGGAGGCGAGCGTGCTACTCGCGGACGCGACGTTCGCAGCCACGTTGTATGAGCGGCTCGCGCCATACGCGGGCCGGCCTGTGACCGCCGGCCGCGCCATCTGCAGCTATGGAGCCGTCGACCACAGGCTCGGCCGCCTGGCCGCCCTGCTCGGCCGCAAGGTCGACGCCGTACGCCACCTCGAGGATGCGATCCGGCTCAACGACACCTTCGGCTGCGCGGTCTGGCGCACCCGCGCGGAACGGGACCTATCCCAGCTCGTCCGCGACGGGCCACTCGTCGGTTGAGCCGGCAAGCTTGGCGCACGCCGCATTTATGCCGGGGCCCCGCCGGCGACAGCGACACCAGTGAGGCGCTGCGCGCCGACGAGGATGTGCCACGGCTCGATGCTCGTAATCACGAGCTGCGCGATTCCCGCTCTTTTCCCAAGCCCGCCGGGGGACTCGAACCCCCAACCTCTTGATTACAAATCGCCCATTTGCAGGGCATTTGCGGGAAGTACAGGCTGCTGAGTGCAGTTAGGTGAGGTTGTGGCTGGTCAGAATTGCTGAGTTCGGGACATGTTTCGGGACACGGTTTTGGCGGGGGCGCATGGTCCCGTCCAGTCAAAGGCCGTCCGCCGGCCTGGGGGAGAGTGGTTGGGCGAGTCCAATGTCGCCATTGCGCAAGTGGGCGACGGGCTGTCAGGCGACACGAAAGATGTCATGAGCGCGCTGCTGAGGCGGACGATCGCATGTAGCCCGGAGGAGCGATGAGATCGGCCAGCGCGCCGGCTGCTGCTCGCCCTGAGATAGCGACGTTGCGTCCCGCGTCTGCCGGAGGAGCCCAGCAGGTTGAGGTCTAGCGGCGGTCGCGTCGCGTGCCGATCCGGCTGGCGGCTCGGAGTAGGCCTGGTGCCCGCCGGGCCGCGAGCAGCACGACGCGGTCGCTAGCGCGCAGCTCGCGCGTCTGGGCGGGTGCCGGCAGCGGCGTAGTCTCGCTACCGACGGCAAACAGCTCCCACGTGCCCGGCACACCTTTGAGCTCGTGCTCGCCGCGGGGTTGCAGCGTGATCCCTGAGCCGGTAACGAGATCACGAACTGTCCGCGAGACCAGCACCTCGCCGGGACCGGCTCGGGCCCTGACTCGGGCGGCGATGTGGACGGCGATCCCCGCGACGTCGTCGTCGACCATTTCGCACTCGCCGGTGTGAACCCCCGCGCGAACCGCAACGTCGAGCTCGACAGCGGCCGCGCAGATCCGTTCAGCGCAGCGGATCGCGCGCGCCGGACCGTCAAACGTGCTCAGCGAACCATCCCCGATCAGCTTCACCACCCGCCCACCGCCAGCTGTCTCGACCTCGCGACGCAACATCCGCTCGTGCGCGACCAGCAGCTCCCGCCAGCGAGCATCACCGAGCAGCGTCGCCTGCTCGGTCGAGGCGACGATGTCTGTGAACAGCACCGTCATCAGCGCCCGATCGGGGTTCACATCGCGTACCGAGCCGAACATGAACTGCTCGATCGCGCGTTCGTAGTCGGCGAAGAACTCTCCGATGCTGTTCGCCGCCGGGAGCTCCTGGTAGCTCCCGTTGGGAAGCCGATCGGCTACGTGGCGCATAACGCCCTCGGGCAGCATGTTGCCCGGCCTCCGCAGCACCAACGCGGGCGCCTGCACGGATCCGAGAACGTCGCGGACATCAGCGGTCGAAGCGATCTGCTGGAGCGTGTCGAGCATCGCGGGACTCGTCCACGCCCGTTCGAGCATCCCCCACACGCGCATGTGCCGCGGCGTCGCCAGCTCCGGGAACTCGAACCGCAGCGACGCTCCCCGCCCCCAATTCGCGAAGACGTCCTGCCACGCGCGGTCATACGCCTCGACCTGATCCGGGCTGTCCCAGCCGACAAGCTCCTCGAACGGAGCCGAACGCCACCCTTGCGCGTACGGGCTCAGCAACACGAGCCCGTCGACCCGCGCAGGATGTTGGGCCGCAAACACGATCGATGTGAGGCAGCTTTCGACGACCCCACAGATCGTCGCGCGCTCAAACCCCGCCGCGTCCATCACCGCGCCTAGGTCGGTCGCGCGCTCCTCGAACGTCGGGACGTGATCGACCGGATCAGACAGGCCAAAGCCGAGCTGGTCAAACAACAACATCTCGCCACGATCAGCGCTCTGAAGCGCCACCTCATAGAAACTCGGGTCTGACCACTGCAGATCGAGGTTCCCGATGTTCCCGAACGAGACCGCCCGGCGATCGCCAGACCCGAACCGCTGGTAGGCGATGCTCCTGCCCTCCCGGACCACATAACGCACCTCAGGCGGGATCTCCATCGCGAACGAGATCCTAAATCAGGGCCCCACGACGCCGTGAAAACGCCCCGCTCTGCTCGATCGAGCTGTCCAACCCGCCGGCAGCCCGCGACGCACCTTCGTCGGCGCGGACAGCGGGACTCCACGCTCGCTTCCGGAGGGCGAGCAGCAGCCGACAAGTAAGCAGAAGTCAGCGCGCGGCTCGGGCGGGATTGTGTGTAGTCCCATGCGGAAGACCCGGGGCGTTCGCGTGGGTGGTATGTGCGGGGTGCTGGTGGGACTGATCGACGTCCAGGCGTCGCGGTTGACACCGAGCGCCTCCGCAAGGGCTCACAGTTTGCTGGTTCCAATGCATGCGCGTTCGGTGTGAAGCTGCTGACCGTGGCGCGCGTGAGGAGGCGGTGGTTGCCGTTGATCTCCGCGGCTCATGCGGTTTCCGGTACTGCCTCGGCCTCAACGGATGCTCGCGCCGGGATCAGCAGCAGCCCCATCGCGACTGCCCCCGTGAGTGCTATCGCGGCGCTCACAATCAGCGCGTGGTGGAGTCCGTCGACGTAAGCCTGAGGGTTCCCGCCGAGGGCCGCGCCTGCTGGCACCAGCGTTCCCAGCGCCGCGATTCCGACTGCCACACCGGTCTGGCGGAAGGTGTCGTTCGCGCCCGCGGCCAGACCGCTCTGATGGAACGGCAGGGCTCGGAGAGCCAGCTCGCTCCCGGTCGGGTTGAAGAGACCGGTGCCGATGCTCGTCACCAGAAGACCCGGGAGCAGCACCGTCCATGAGGAGCCCACGCCGACGAGCAGCATCGCGGCCAGGCCGGCAGCGACGAGCACCAGGCCCAGGCTCGCGATCTTGGCCGGGGCGAACTTCGTCCCGAACTGGGCCGTCATCCCCGAGGTGACGAACACCAGGAACGTGCCAGGAAGGTAGACAAGCCCGGTCTCTATCGGCGACAGGCCCAGCACCGTCTGCAAGTAGAGCGTCAGGTACAGGAATACCGCGAAGAACGACGACGCGATCGCGAACACCCCTATCTGTGGGCCTGCGAAATGGCGCTGTCGCAGTAGGTGAAGCGGGAGCATCGGCTCCCGCGAGCGAGCCTCCACGACGACAAAGCCGACCAGCAGCAGCGCCGCCCCGGCCAGCGCAGCGATCACCCCGGCGCTGCCCCAGCCGTCAACGTTGCCGCGCAGCAGCGCCAGTACGAGCAGGAACAACCCACCGATGAGCGTGATCTGTCCGGGCACATCAACGCGCCGGGGCGTCGGATCGCGACCCTCAGCCACACCGCGGTAGGTGATCCACAGGACGCCCACCCCGATCGGCACGTTGACGAGGAAGATCGCCCGCCACCCGAACAGCGCAGTGAGCGAGCCCCCGATGAACGGCCCGAGCGCAAACGAAGCGCCGATCGCAGCACCATACGCGGCCAGCGCCTTCGTGCGAGACGTGATATCCGGCGTGACCTGAGAGATGAGAGCCAGCGCGGTCGCAAACATCATCGAAGCCCCAAGACCCTGGACCGCTCGCGCAGCGACCAGCATCTCGATTCCGCTGGCGGCTCCGCACAGCGCCGAGCTCGCTGTGAAGATCGCCAGACCGAGGAGGAAGAGCTTCCGGCGGCCGAATCGGTCGGCGATCGCTCCGGCGGTCAGAACCGTCGCCGCTAGCGGGATCGTATAGGCGTCCACGACCCACTGCAGCCCGCTCAGACCCGTGTCGAGGCCGTGCGCGATCTTCGACAGCGCGGTGTTGATGACGCTGATGTCCAGCATCAGCATCACGGTCGCGAGGCAGGCGACAGCGATCGTCACGACGGGATTGATTCGGCCACGTTCAGTCATTGGACTCCTCGTCAGTGTGCGCGTTCGGTAGCGGCTCAACTGCGACGCGATCCCCAAAGGCGAACGCGTCCTTGAGCTCGTAGGAGAGGTCGCTGAACGCGCCGCGCAGCCAGCGCAGCACGGCGTTTGCTCCGTCCGGGCGGCCGGGCGTGCCGGGCGGCGCCTCGTGATCGATGCAGTCGGCGGTCACGAACCGCTCCGCGAGGTCGTAGCTGCCGCCGCCGTAGTACTCGAACTGCGTCCGCACAGCCGCGTCGACGTGGGCGCTTGTTGTGGCGGGGGTCATCCCGGTCCTTTCCATCGGGTAGATCCTGATTGCTTTGAGCAGAAGCTAATTCTGCCCACAGGAGCGCTATTCTGTCAAGCATGTCTGGAACGCGGGTTGACCGCCGCGAGCAGATGGCCCACCAAACCCGCCGCGACATCCTGGCCGCCGCCCGGCGCCTGTTTGCCGAACGCGGCTACGCGGCCACTTCGATTAACGACATCGCCGCCGAGGCCGGAGTCGCTGTCCAGACTATCTACGCCCGATTGGGGTCCAAACGCGGCATGCTGCTCGCGCTGATCGACCTCATCGACGAGGAAGCAGGCGTAAACCAGCTCGTCCCCGGCGTCAGGGACGCCAGCACTCCCCACGAAGCACTACGCGCCGGGATCCGTATTTCGAGAGCGGTCCACGAGCGCTGCGGGGACCTCATCGAAGCGCTGTTCACCGCCGCCGGCGCCGAACCGGAACTCTCCGACGCCGTCGCCGAAGGCCAGCGTCGCCACCGAGAAGGAGCGCGCTTCACCATCGGCCGAATCCAAGAGCTCGGCGGGCTCAGAGGAGGCCTACCGCCGAAGCACGCCCAGGCCCTTTTCGCGCTCAGCACCAACCACGAAGCCTGGCGCGAGCTGACCGAGGGACATCACCTCGGATGGGCCACAGCCGAGGCCCGGCTCACCGACGCCCTAACCCGATCGCTGCTCGCCTAACCGAGCAAGACACCCCACAAAGCCAGTTGACTGCTCCTCCTTCGCCGGCGGGACCAGAGGCCAGCGCGCCCGCGACCGCAGCGAGGCCAGACCCCCACTCATGCCGCGAAAGGCATTTCCCGGATCTCGCCGGCGCACTTGCCTTGCGCGGAAACCCCGCCTGCGGCTGACGATCGCTTCCTTGCTCGGCCCGCAGCGGATCCGACGATCGCAATGGCGACAGAGCGTTGGCGGAGTGCTACGTCGGCCAGGCACACCGTCGCCGGCGCTACTAGCCCCGGGACGTCAGCGTTCGGCTCGGCGATCAGGACTGCTGCTTTGCGACGGAAGTGGAAGCGGACGATTCGCCACGTGGCGGTCGGTCGGATGGGCTGGCTTCGCTGTGGGGCTTAGCCCACACCGGGAGCGAGCCCTCCGCGCATCAGTCAGCAACGCGAGTCACAGGCCTGACTCGTATCGTGTTGTGCGATGGATGTTTTCGACGATCCCAACGCTCTACTCCCGCAGGGCCTAGATCACGCACAATCGCGCAAGTCCGAGGAACGCATCGTCCACTTCCTGCGCGAGCACATGATGAGCGCGAATGCAGGGCTAGTGGCGATGGACGCGATTGAGCTCGTCGGCTCCCGGCCTGAGACGATGGTCGTGTTTCGCTATCACCATCGCCCTGCGTATATCGGCCAAGACCCGGGAGTCGTTTCTGGACCTCGGGCGCAGGCGGCGAAGCTTTGGGAGTTCGCGATCGATGACGAGCCGTGCTCGGGCGGGATGATGAACACGCCCCCTGTGGTCGCGAGCGCGATCGGCGGTGCGTTTGATGCAGCTGAGCTGCCGCTCATCGAACCCGACACGCTGACACCGATTGGAAGTCCGCCCAAGGTCTTTCCGCGTCTATTGAGCGAGGCGAACGCCGAGTTGATGCGCCAGAAGTTCGAGGCGTGGCGCAGCGCTCAGGACGGAAGCCGCTGAGGATCCAGAGGGTGCCGGGTTGATCGAGGATCAACCGCGACTGCGCTTTCGCGGACGCTGGTCGTCAGTCCCAGCTCTCGGCACGCCAGCCCGTCGGCCGCCAGTCCGCGGGCTGGCTACGTGATCGCCTCATCGAGCTTACGATCCGGCCGATGGCCGCAGCCCTAGAGCTCTACCTCTTCGACAGCGGCACACTCGCGTTCGGCGGCGTCGAGGTTCCGGTTCCGTTCTTCTTGCTGCGCCATCCCCTGGGCCTGATCCTCGTCGACGGCGGCAACCCTCTCGCGGTGGTGGGCGACCCTCACGCGCATTGGGGCGGACTGGCCGACGTATTCGAAGTGCACATGAGCGAAGCGCAGCACTGCGAGACCCAGCTTCGGAGGCTCGGGATCGATCCCGGCGATGTCTCGCACGTCGTCCAGACCCATCTGCACATGGACCACACAGGCGCGCTCGGCCACTTCCCGCAGGCGGTCGTGGTCGCTCACGTGCGTGAGCGCGAGGCTGCGCTGGCCGCGGATGACCCGATGCAGAGTGGGTACATCCGCGCCGACTATGACCGACCGGAGCTGCAGTGGCAGACCGTCGACGGCGACGCCGACCTGTTCGGCGACGGTCTGATCCGGCTGATCGAGACGCCCGGCCACGCTGCGGGTCACATGTCCTTGCTGGTCGATCTGGCCGACACCGGCCCAGTGCTGATCACTGCCGACGCGGCCGACAACCGTGCCCAATGGGAGGGCCGGGCCAACGTGCGGGCGTTTCACTCCCGCGATGACGCGGCCCGCTCCCTGCGACGCCTCCACGAGCTAGCCGACGAAACCGACGCACTGGTGGTGTTCGGTCACGACCCGAAGAACTGGACCCAGCTCCAGCACGCCCCCGAGCCCTACCGGTAGCCCACTCGGGTCGCACCACCGGCACACGGCACCGTCGCATCGGCGTCCCGTCAACGCTGCCGCTTCGATCGATCATTGCGACATGCTCTGGTCGCCGGGCCGCCGACTGACGCGATTTGTCACCGACGGACGTACGGTGGGATTCCTCGGCGCGTGATGTTGTCCTATCGGTAGGTCTGGGCTTCTTCGGTGTCTTCGGGGACCAGGCGCGGGAAGTACTTTGCGGCGATCTCGAAGATGAAGTCGGCGAGCTGCTTTGGTGTTGGTGGGTGGTCGGGGTCGGTGAGCTCGGCCGGGACTGGGAGTCCGGATTGTGTGGCGTGTTCGAGGAGGCCGGGGCCGATGGCTTTGCCGAGGGTGCTGAGTACCTCGCCGAGCTGCACCTTGGTCAGCTGCCAGTCCGGCATCGGTCGGGGCTGGAAGTCGGGCCAGGTGGCGGGGTCGCGCGGGGTGTCGCGTGAGAGCAGGTGATCGAAGGTGCGCGCGGCGGCGTCGCGGGCTGTGAACGCGTCGCCGAGGTCCCAGATCTTGCGTAGCGTGGCGAGCAGCGACGTGTGGCGGTACTCGTCGTTGATCACTGTCCCTTCCTCGACCCAGGGGGAGACGATGATCGCGGGCACTCGGTAGCCGGAGCGGTCGAACCTAAAGTCGCACTGCCCCGTCGGTGCGCTGGAGTCCGGTGGGGGTATCGGTCCGGGTGGGACGTGGTCGTAGGTTCCGCCAGGCTCGTCCCAGCCGATGAAGAACGTCGTGACTCAGCTTCGCACCCGGACCCGTTCGCTTGGCCATGCCAACTGCAGCTCACCGGCCAGCCGACACGACGCCGTCCCAAAGCCGACCGACCTGCCAACAAACTGCGCTGCCGATCCACCCAGGAGTAGACCCACGCCTCGTACCTCTGTCCTACCCACCAGACAGGATCAGACAGGATCACACTCTACGCACGGTCGTGCTGAAAACGTCCCGCAAAACGTCCCGGACCAGCCAAACGCCCGTGACTACGGCCGTTTGTGCGCTCGCCCGAAGCCGCGGTCAGATCGAAGGGACGTTTTGGGACGCGGCAAGGGACGTTTTGGGACGTCTGCCCACTTGCAGGGGAAAACGGTGCGTCATGTCAGCGGCTCCTCGACCAAGTCGGGCGACCCCGCGGAAGCGCGTTCGACCTCGAACGCCTCCGCGACTAGCCGGGCGTCCTCGGCACGCGGTGCGTAGTGGAGGTACTTCATCGTCGTTTGAATATCCGAGTGGCCCATCCATTCCTGGACCCGGCGGATGTCGGCCTTGGCGATCATCCGCGTCCCGAACGTGTGCCTCAGGTCGTGGTTGTGCTGACGTCGGCATAACCACGAATATGCCGACGTCGTGGTTATGCCGATGTCGTTGAGGAGGGGCTGCTCAGAGCGGTTTTCGTCGGTTCGAGGTCGGCATAATCAGAGCGCTTCGAGGAAGGCGAGGAGCGTGTCGGTCGGCTGGTAGCGGCCGGGTTTGGTCGTGATCGGCCGGGTGCGGTCGATCGCGTTTTGCTTGTGGGTCATGTCGGCGTGTAGGTAGATGTTCGTCGTGGTGATCTGTTCGTGGCCGAGCCAGAGCGCGATCACGGTGATGTCGTTGCCGGCGATCAGTAGTCGCATCGCGGCGGTGTGGCGGAGCGTGTGGGTCGTGATGTGCTTGGAAGCGATCGACGGGCAGCTGGCGGCGGCGGTCTGGAGGTAGATCTTGAGGCGGTGCTCGATGGCGTCGCGGCTGAGTCGTGTGCCGGTGCGGTTCGGGAAGAGCGGTTCGTGAGGAGCGCCGGCGCGTTCGGCTATCCATGCTTTGAGGACGGTGCGGATCGTTGGGATCAGCGGTGTGCGTCTTGCTTTGCGGCCTTTGCCGATCGTGTGCACGTTGGCGCCGGCGCCGAGCGTGATGTCCTGGCAGTCCAGGGCGATCAGCTCGGAGATCCGCAGGCCGGTCTGGATCGTCAGCGCGAACATCGCGTGGTCACGACGGCCGGTCCAGGTGGCTGGGTCGCAGGCGGCCAGAAGCGCGTCGACTTCTGGCTCGGTGAGGTAGGTCAGCAGGTTCTTCTCAGCGCGTTTCGGTGGGATCGCAAGAACTCGGGCGATCGTGTCGGCGTGCTCGGGATGTTGCAGCGCGAGATAGGCGAACAACGAGTGGATCGCCGCGAGCCGGTGGTTGCGGGTCCTGGGCTGGTTGCCGCGGTCGGTCTCGAGGTGCGCCAGGAACGCGGCGATCAACGGCGCGTCGAGATCGGCGATATCGAGCCGGCGGGTGGTGTGCCGATGCGTTGCTCGGCGAAGCGCAGCAATAGCCGGAACGTGTGCCCGTAGGCGGCGATCGTGTTCGGGCTCGCGTTGCGCTGTCCGATCGGGCGGTCGGTGAAGTACCGCTGCATCGTTGGAGCGAGCAGGGTCATGACCGTGCTCCGAACCGCTGGTCGAGCCGCTGGGCGGCCAGGCCCATCAGCTCGGGGGTAGCGCTCAGATACCAGTAGGTGTCAGACGGGGCCTGGTGCCCGAGGTAGGTGGCGAGCGCAGCGATCCGCTCATCGACGGGGATGCCTGCTCGCTGGGCGTCGGTCAGGGTGCGCACGGCGAAGCTGTGGCGCAGGTCGTGCGTGCGGGGATGAACAGTCTCGGTTCTCAGTCCGAGCGCGATCGTGATCTGGCGCAACGCTCGCGTGACCTGACCGCGGTCCCACGCATGACCGCGCGGGGACAGGAAGAAGCGATCCGAGTGCGGTCGCGGGCAGAGCCTGTCGCGCCCTTGGAGGTATCGCTCCAGCGCGGCGATCGTCGAGGGGTGTAGGGGGATCAGTCGGGCGCGCTCGAGTTTGGCGACCTGGTCGCGGATCGTGATCACGCCGGCCGCGAGATCGACGTCGTCGCGGTCCAGCGCGACGGCCTCGCCGACACGCATGCCGGTCACCGCCAGCAGCCCGAACAGCGCCTCGCACGTGGCGGCCTTCAACGGCGGTCGCAACGCGCGAGCGGCGTCAAGCAGCCGGCCAATGTCCTGCTCGGACCAGAGATATGGCGCCGGGCGCCGATAGCCGCTGGCGAACACCCCGACGGGCGGGATCTCGGTCGCCGGGTCGATCGTCTGCAGGTAGGCGGCAAACCCACGAGCGGCGCCCAACCGGCCTGCCCAATAGCGAGGGCACGCGCCCGTGGTCGACCGCGCCCACCCGATCGCCAACTCGCTCGTGATCGTGCTCGCGCCGTGCTGCTGGAGGTAGGCGATCAGATCCGACAGGACCTCGCCGTGACGCTCGAGCTTGTACCCGAGCGCTCGGCGCACTCGCAGGTACTCCCTGAGATGCTGCTCCAGCGAGATCATCGTTGGCTCCCGGGCCACGGCATCGCCAGCTGACGGAGTTGGTCGAGGTTGACGCGCGCGTAGATCGCGGTGGTCTGCAGACTCTGGTGACGCAGCACCTGCCCGACCCGCAGCAGCGGCACGTTCGCGGCGAGCATCTCGCACGCGGCCGTGTGGCGCAGCCGGTGTGTGCCGACCTCCGGGATCCCGGCGCGCCGGCACGCGCGACGCACGGTCGAGCCGACCGTCCTTGGCGCGATCGGCGTGAACGGCGCCTTCGCGCGCAGGAACAGCTCACGACGATCGCTGACCGGGCGGCCCCGTTTCAGATAGGCGACGATCGCCTCACCGACGTCCGTCGGCAGCGGCAGCCGATCGATCCGGGTGGCCTTTCCGTGCACGACGAGCTCGCCCGCGTGCCAGTCGATGTCATCGAGCGAGAGCCGCGCGACCTCCCCACCGCGCAACCCCAGCCGCAGCAACAGCACGAGCATCGCGTAATCCCGTCGCCCCAACGCGCTGTGCCGATCGCAGCACGACAGCAACGCCGCGGCATCCGCGCGACCAATCGCTCGCGGCAACGGCGTGCCGCGTCGTCCTGACGCGAATAGCGCAGCCTGGGAGAGATCGGTCTCGGTCAAGCCCTCGGCGAAGCAGAACCGCAAAAATGCACGCAGCCCCGAGACGAAGAACGGGGTCGCGCTGACCGACACGCCCGAGTTCGCCCGGCGCCTCACCGCCGCTGTGACGTCCCCGGCCGTCACCCTGGCCAGCCCTCCCGGACCGGCCGGGAGCCCGTCCACGAACACCCGCGCGTGACTCGAGTACCCCACGACCGTGCCGGCGGCGAGCGCCCGCTCGGCCAGGAGATACCGCTCAAACGAACCGAGCAGCAGGTCAATCGGCGACCCCGCGACCGGCCGCTCAGCCTCGACCACGCCGAGATCGCGCAGCACCTCCAGCAGACAGACCAGCCCCGGCCGCGACCACGACGACCGCCACCGCCCAGCGGACCTCTGCCACGACAGAAACGCCTCCACCCGCTGCAGATCGAGATCCCTCAGCGACACGCCGCGCGCGTGCATCCAGCTACTCAACCGAGCGACCTGACGCACCTCGGTCACCACCGTCAACGGCGTATAACCACGCGCCGCGAGCTCCGCCCCGTACGCATCCGCGAACGACGCCAACGGCCCCGTCATCCGCACCCGATCGACCCTGCTCACAGGTCCCGTCACGACCGCCTCCTTCTCCGACAACAAGAAGGACACGATCGCCAGAACCAACGGCGTTATGCCGACCTCTACGCAGCGATCAACCCGATCGGCACCGCACAGCTACCCGACATCGGCATAACCACGACGTCGGCATATTCGTGGAAGCGCAGCGACCGCAAACCGGCGCACTGGAGGGCGTCCTTGTAGCGGCGGCGCAGGGCGGAGCCGTCGACGGAGCTGCCGGCCTCGCCCGCGAACACGAGGTCTCCGTCGCCGGTCCAGTGCTCCCGCTGCCCGAGGCGGGCGAGGGCGGAGGCGACGTCGGGCGCCATCGGCACCGAGCGGACCTCGCCGGACTTCAGCGCGGTCAGCGCGCCGGCGGCGTAGCTGGCCCGCACCCGGATCAGCGAGCCGGTGAAGTCGACCTCGCGCCAGCGCAGCGCCAGGAGCACCCCGAGCCGGAGGCCCGTGAACGCCGCGGTCAGGAAGATTGCCGCGTCCTGCTCGGAGCCGGCGGCGCGGACGAGCGCCATCACCTCCTCCGGTGAGAAGACCTCTAGGTCGCCGGCGTGCCGGAGCGGTGGCTTCTCGACCTCGGCGGCCGGATTCGTCGGCAAACCCCAGACCTTCTTCGCCGCTGGAACACGCCGTGAAGGAGCACCAGCGCCAGCCGCCGTGTGTTCGGGGATCGCTCGACCGAGGCCAGCCAGCGCTCGATCATTGGCGTCGTGATCGACTCGAGCGGCAGCTCGCCGAAGACGGGGAGGAGCTGGGAGTTGGCGAGCGCTCGGTAGCCGGCGATCGTTGACGGCTTGCGGCCGCGGTCGTGCTCCAGGTAGCGCAGCCATTCGGCCACTGCATCGGCGAAGGTCGCGCCCGTCCGCACCGCTCCCGGCAATGTTCCCCGTCGCGCCTGATCTAGGACATCGCGGAGCCAGGCCTCGGCAGTTCGCTTGGTGAACCAACCGTTCGGGGGACGCCCCCGATCGCTCCACGCCGGCCCTAGCTTCTTCTGCACCTGCCGGCCGTCAGGGAGGCGGTACTTGGCGTACCAGACCGGGCCGCGGGCGCGCTCGACTCGGAAGACGTGTCCAGACGGAACCCGCACGACGCTCACCGCCGCCCGATTTCTACTCCGATCTCGGGATAGATTGGGGACATATTTCGCCTCGGGGGAGATCAGCGCTACGGCAAAAATGGTAAGCGTTCAGTCCTGGGGTCCATAACAAGGATTCGCCTGGTTATGCGGCGAATCTTGTGGGTATGGAGCGCTCCGAGGCGGAGGCGATCTATGACTCAGGGCGTGAGGCGTGTGTCCAGTTCATTGTTGAGTTGGCGGCGCGGGTTGAGCAGCACGAGGATCGGCTGAGGCGGCTGGAGGAGCAGACACGGCAGGACTCGCGCACGAGCTCGAGGCCGCCGTCTCAGGATCCGCCGAAGTCGCGCGCTGAGCGGCGGGCGGAGGCGCGCGCGAAGGCGAAGGAGTTGATGCGCCGGGAGGGTGAGCGTCGTGAGGCTGGTGGGCAGAGCGGGCATCGGGGTGCGGGTCGCGAGCTCAAGCCGGAGGACCAGGTCGATGAGATCGTCGATCACTACCCGGATGCGTGCGGTGGATGCGGACGGCAGTTCGAGGAAGAGCAGCAGCGCCGGCGGGCCGGACGGTTCGGTCGCCACCAGGTCGCCGAGCTGCCGGCGATCAGCGTGATCGTGACCGAGCATCGCACGCATCAGTTGCGCTGTCGCGGTTGTCGCGCCAGGACCAGCGCCCGGTTGCCGCAGGAGATTGGCTGCTCTCCGTTTGGGCCGAGGTTGCAGGCGGCGGTGGTGACGTTGACCGCTGGGTATCGGATCTCCCGCAGGGGGATCACGGAGCTCGCCCGCGATCTGTTCGGCGTCACGCTCTGCACCGGCAGCGTGGACGCGATCTGTCAGCGCGCCGCAGACGCATTGGCCGGCCCGCACCTGCACTTGCAGGACTGGGTGTTGGATCGGGGCGCGGTGCATGTCGATGAGACCGGCTGGCGGACCAGCGGTGAGGGACGGGCGCTGTGGACCGCGACCACCCCTGAGGCGACGTTCTTGCAGATCGCCGAGCACTGCAACCGCGAGCAGTTCGACGCGCTGATCGGCACGACATATCCCGGGATCGTGGTGTCTGATCGCTGGAACGGCTTTAGCCATCTCGACCCCACACGACGCCAGGTGTGCTGGTCGCACCTGCAGCGCGATTTCCGCCGCCACGCCGACGGGCTTGGCGAGCAGAAGACCTTCGGCGAACACGGCCTAAAGCTCACCGGCCGCGTGTTCGCCGCCTGGCGCTCCTACCAGCACGAGCACCACGATCGGACCCGGCTCAAAACCGAGATCGCCCCGATCCAGACAGAACTCCAACAACTGCTCCAAGCAGCCAGCCCCAAGAGCCAACGCACCCGCTGGCACCGGCGGTTCGCCAACAACCTGCTCAAGGTCTGGCCCGCGCTCTGGACGTTCACCACCACGTTCGGAGTCGAGCCGACCAACAACCCCGCCGAACGAGCGCTCCGGGCACCCGTGATCCACCGAAAAGTCTCGCTTGGCACCCAAAGCGAGGACGGTGAGCGATTCGCCGAACGGGCGCTCTCAGCTGCCGCCACCTGCCGGCTTCAGCGCCGCTCACTGTTCACCTACCTCAGCGACCTGATCACCGCCCACACCCGCGGCGATCCCTTCCCCGCCCTCGCCGCCTGAGGCCCCAAAGACTGAACGCTTACCAAAAATGGCTGATTTACAGGCTTTCTCAAGAGCCCGCCGGGGGACTCGAACCCCCAACCTCTTGATTACAAATCAAGTGCTCTACCAGTTGAGCTAGGCGGGCGGAGGTGTCCAGTCTGGCACGCAGGGCCGCGCGAACGCCCGGCTCGGGGAGGGTGGAGGAGAAAATTAGGTACAGGGGGCTCGTGCGGATCGGTTGGCTCAGGCCGTCGCGGTTCGGGGGCGGACAGCGCGGCCGCCCGCGCCCGACCTCAGCCCCTCACCGGCGCCGAGGCCAGCTCGCGCTCCCAGTACCCGATTGTGTCGAGCATCGTCTGGCGCAGCGGAATCTCGGGCCGCCAGCCGGTGGCGGCAGTGATGCGGTCGTTGGCCCCACGCAGGTCCATCACCTCATGTGCCCGCACGCGCGCCCGGTCGACCTCGTGCTCGACCTCGATCGGCGCGAGCAGCTCGGCTACGAGCCCGACCTGCTCCCCCGCCGAGATCGACCGGCCCGAGCTGACGTTGTAGATGCCCGGCTCGGCGCGCTGGGCGAGCAGGCGGTAGGCGCGGACGACGTCACGGACGTCGGTGAAATCGCGCCGCGTCTCGGGGTTACCGGTCCCGATCCGCACGCGCGTGGCCCGGGCCAGCCGGGCCTGTGCCGCTTGGTGCGCGAGCGAGGAGAGGATGAAGATCGGGCGCTGGCCGGGCCCTGCGTGACTGAACGGGCGGGCGCGCACGATGTCGAGGCCGTGCGCGTCGGTATAGACGGCGGCGAGCATCTCGCCGGCCGACTTCGACACCGCGTACGGGTTGGCCGGAGCCTGGGGCGCGTCTTCGGTAATTGGCAGCTCGGTCGGCACGCCATAGACCTCGCACGAACTCACCCACACGACGCGCGCGCTCGGCGCCTCGCCGCGGATGGCCTCGAGCATGCTCACCGAGGAGGCGACGTTTTCGCGCATCGTCTGCTCGGGTTCCTCCCACGAGCGCCCCACCGAGCTCAGCGCGGCGAGGTGATAGATCACCTCGGGTGCGACAGCGCGGACCTGCTCGCGGACCGCGTCGGCGTCGGTCAGGTTGACCGCACGACCCACTCCGCAGCCATCGGGGATCGCGCCGCCGCGTGAGATCCCGACGACCTCCTCGCCGGCCTCCGTACACGCGCGCGCGAGGTGGCCGCCCGCGAACCCCGAGGCGCCGGTGATCAGGACGCGCACGCGACCGTCGGGCTGGCGGTGATCACGGCGCTAGGAGGCAGGCTCGACCGACACGGCCTGCTCGAACGATCCATGTCCGTTGCTCGAGAAGTCGGCCTCCGGTTCGGGTGGGGCCGGCTCGGGGGCCGCGTTCACGCGCCGTTCGAGCTCGCCGAGGATCGTGCCGAACAGGACATGGCGCCACGTCGACTGAGCGAACGCGCGACGGTTGCCGGCGAAGCCGGGCAGATCCTTGCGCGCGGGGTGAAAACGGTCAGAGAGCCAGCCGAGCGGCCACAGGGCCAGATGCTCGGTCAGCGCCAGCACCGGTCCGCGCGCCGCCGGGGGCAGCGGGATCGCCGGGGCCACGTTGGCGTAGACGGCGCCGAACAGGGCCCCGTTCTGCATATGCAGCGCCAGGCCGACCGGATACCAGCCGTCGCCCCGCGTGACCGCCTTTCCGAGCAGCTCGACGTCGTCGTAACGGCTGCCGAAGGCGACCTTGTCGAGCGGCTGTTGCAGCGCCCACACGGCCGCGGCAACCGCGCCGCAGACGGCTCCTCGAAGCGTTCGCGTACGGTCGATGCCCAGGCTCAAGACCCAAGACTGTAACGGGCGGCAGTAGATCGGGTACGCCTCTGTGCGATGGATCAAGACGTGCTGCACCGCCGCGCGCGCGAAAAAGGCGCCAATCCGATCCTGTACTGGCTGGTACGCGCCGTGCTGCAACCGTTCTTCCACATCTACTTCCGTCTGAGCCGGATCGGGCGCGAGTACATCCCCGCCGAGGGCCCGGTGATCGTCGCCGCCAACCACCGCAGCTTCCTCGACCCGTTCGTGATCGCGACGATGGCGCGTCGGCCGATGTACTACGTGGCCAAGAAGGAGCTGTTCACGCGCTCGTGGCAGTCGTGGATCCTTAACGCCCTGGGCGCCTTCCCCGTCGATCGTGGCGCCGGCGACGGCGACATGATCGACACCGCCAGGGCGATCCTCGCGCGGGGGGACATCGTGCTGATCTTCCCCGAGGGGACACGGATCCGGCCCGGAGCGCTCGGCACGCCCAAGCGCGGCGTTGGGCGGCTCGCGCTCGAGACCGGAGCGCCGGTCATCCCGGTCGCGCTGATCGGGACCGAGACGATTCGCCGCGGCTGGAGGATCCGCCCGCACAAGGTGCGCATCCGGGCCGGGCGCGCGCTGCGCTTCCCGTACGTCGAGGCGCCGTCGCCGATGCTGGCCAGCGCGGTCACCGATCGCATCTGGCCCTGCGTGATGCTTCAGTGGGAGTGGCTCGGCGGGCTGCCGCCGATCCGCCGGGCGGCGATCGTCGGCGCCGGCACCTGGGGCACGAGCCTGGCCGTGTGCCTGGCCCGCTCCGGGTTCGAGGTCGACCTCGGCTGCCGCACGGCCGAGCAGGCAGCGGCGCTCGGCCAGACCCGAGTCAACGACCGCTACCTGCCGGGCGTCGAGCTACCGGAGTCGGTGCACGTGCATCGGGCCTCGGAGCTGAGAATGGGCGCCCACGATCTCGTCTGCCTCGCCGTGCCCGCGCGAGCACTCCCGGGCGTGCTCGCCGCGCATGGCGAGCACATCCCCCGCCGGGCGGGCATGCTCGTTCTCTCCAAGGGACTCGTGCCGCCACTCGGCACGCTCCCCTCCGCGTTCGCCTCGGAGCGCTGCGCGGCCCGCGCCATCGCCGTGCTGGGTGGCCCGGCCCACGCGGCCGAGGTGCTCGACCATGGAGCCTCGGTCGTACTCGCCTCTCTTGACCGCGGCTTCTCGCGACAGCTCGCCGACGTGCTCGGCGCCGCCGGGCTCGACGTCTTGATCACAGCCGACGTGAGCGGGGTCGAGCTGGCCGGGTGCGCCAAGAACGCCGCCGTGCTCGCCGCTGCGGCCGCCTCGATCGCGGGCCCCAACGTCGCGGGCGCGGCCGCGGGCAAGGTGTTCGCGGAGGTCGATGCGATCGCGCGCGCCCATGGGGGCCGGCCCGAGACGTTCGCCGGCCTCGCCGGCGCCGGCGACCTCGTCGCCACCGTCGTCTCCTCGAGCTCGCGCAACCGCCGCGCCGGGGAGCTGCTCGCGCAGGGCGTGCCCGGTTCGGAGATCCCAGGTGCGCTCGGGCAGGCGGCCGAGGCGGTCGATTCGGTTCCGCTGCTGGCCACGGTCGCGCGCGGCGCGCAGCTGGAGACCCCGGCTCTCGAGAGCCTGGCTGCCCTGGTCGAGGGTCGGATCGGTCCGGAGCGCTGGACCGAGACGGTGACCGAGCCGACGAAGAGGCCGCGGCGCTCGCAGCCCGTCCGCACCGCGCAGGCGGGGTAGGCTCCCATGCGGTGGCAGACGGACCCAGCACGAAGTCGGACCTCGACGCACGCTTCACCGAGCTCTATCGCGCGCACTTGCGTGACGTCTACTCGTACAGCTACTACCGCGTCGGCAACCACCACGACGCCGAGGACCTCACCGAGCAGACGTTCCTGCAGGCCTACCGTCACTTCGAGCGCGCGCTGCGCGAATCGAACGGGCGCCCGCTGCGGCCGTGGCTCATCCGGATCGCGCACAACCTGGCGGCCAACTTCTACCGCGACCGCTCGCGCAAGCCGGAGTCCACGATCGAGGATGCCGGCATGATCTCAGCGCCGCACACGACCGAATCGCTCGTTGAGGGTCGCGAGGAGCTGAGGTCGATCCTGGCCGGCGTCCAGCAGCTGCCCGATGATCGGCGCGAGGCGCTGATCATGCGCTTCGCGCTTGGGATGGACAACCGCGAGATCGCCCGCGCACTCGGCCGCACCGACGGCGCGACGAAAGTGCTGCTGCACCGCGCGATCAAACAGCTCGAGGGGATCGTGGCCGAGAACGCGGAGGCCGAGGTCAAATGAGCAGTGGCACGACGGACTTCGAGGCGCTCCTACGCGAGGCGCTCAGCCCGGTCGACCCCCCGGCCGACCTCGCCCAGCGGCTCGAGCTCACGCTCGTGAATCTGACCGAGCTCGCCCAGGACGAGCTCGAGGCGTGGGAGATGTCGGCCATGCGCGACCCACGCAACTGGGTCCGGCCCGCGGCCGCGGCGGTCGTCGGTGCCACCGCCGGCACCGCGCTCGTGCTGCTGCGCGTCCGCAGCCGCCACCGCTCGCGCAAGCAGCAGTCGTCGAACCTGCTCGATCTGGCAGAGCGCACGATGCAGGATCTGGCCCAAGAGGCGCGGCGGGTTCTGCCCGATCGCTGAGCCCGCGACGCCCGCGGGCCGTGGGCGGCCGTTGATAGCGTCAGTCTCGATGGCCACCTGCTACCGGCATCCCAACCGCGAGACCGGCGTTTCGTGCTCGTCGTGCGGACGACCGATCTGCCCCGATTGCATGACGCCCACGCCGGTCGGGATGCGCTGCCCCGAGTGTTCGCGCGAGCGCACGCAGGTCAAGACGATCCGCTCGGCCTCCGCGGCGCCGCAGATGACGATGGCGCTGATCGCGCTCAACGTGCTGGTGTTCATCGCCGAGACGGCCGGAAGCGCCCAGATCGGCGGCGGCGGAGGTGGCACGATCTACAACCACGGAGCTCTTTACGGACCGGCCATCGCCCACCAGCAGGAGTACTGGCGGATAGTCACCTCGGGCTTTCTGCACGACGGCCTCGCCCACATCTTCGTCAACATGCTCTCGCTGTACTTCGTCGGGATGGTGCTCGAGCCGGCGATCGGCAGCGTCAACTTCGCCGCCATCTACTTCACCTCGCTGCTCACGGGCTCGTTCGGAGCGCTCCTGTTCCAGCCGACCGTGCCCACGGTCGGCGCCTCGGGCGCGATCTTCGGGATCTTCGGGGCGCTGATCATCGTCGCCCGCGCGCGCGGGATCTCGATCTGGCAGAGCGGGCTCGGGTTCTGGCTGATCCTCAACCTGTTGTTCTCGATCAGCTTCCGCGGGATCTCCATCGGCGGCCATCTCGGCGGCCTGATCGGCGGCCTGATCACCGGTTGGCTCGTGGTCGAGCTCGGCGAGCGGCGTCGTCAGACGACGCGGGCGCTGCTCGGGTGTGTGGTCGTGGCGGCCATCGGGGTGATCGGCGCGGTCGCCGTCGCGGGCGGGCACGGGATCGCTCCGAGCGGCATCGGCTTCACCGGCTAGAACGAGACCAGAGCTCGTCGTAGAGCGCCTGCACGTCGTCCAGCAGCCGTCTGGCCGCGAACCGCTTGCGCACGTCGGCGGCGGCCGCGGCACCGAGCCGCGCGGCCGCCATAGGGTCGTCGATCAGCTCAGCCGTCGCGAGTGCAAGGGCAGACGCGTCGCGCGGGCTGATCAGGCGACCGGTCTGCCCGTCGCGGATGATCTCCGGGAGACCGCCGTTTGCGCTCGCGACGACCGCACACCCGGCGGCCGCGGCCTCGATCGCGGCGCCCGGGAGCGGGTCGGGCCCGGTGGACGGGACCGCGACCACGTCGGCCGCGCCGTACACGTTCTCGACATCGTCGCGGAAGCCGAGCAGACGCAGGCGATCCCGGACGCCGAGCCGGTCGGCCAGGGAAAGCACCCGCTCGAGCCGCTCCTCGGCCCCGGGCCAGGGCTCGCCGGCGAGCACGCCGACCGCCCCGCGGTCGCGCAGCGGGGCCTCGGCCAGCGCGCGCACGAGCACGTCCTGTCCCTTCCAGTCGGAGATCCGCCCGAGCACCGCCACGACCGGCGCCTCGGGGTCGAGGCCGAGCGCCGCCCGGGCCTCGGGGCGAGGGGCCCGTCTTGGGTCGATCGCGAGCCCGTCGCGGAGCACGCGGACGCGCCGGCTGGCGCCGAACTGCGAGGCGGCCGCCGTCGAGACGCACGGGAGCGAGGCGGCCGTCTCGAGGATCCTGCGGTAGGCCGGCCACGTGCGACCGAAGCGGGAGTAGATCTCTCGAACGTGCCAGACGTGCGGCACGCGGGCGGCGGCCGCGGCGGCCGCGCCGCCGAGCACGACCGAGGTGTTGGAGTGAACGAGCGCCACGCCCCGGCGGTGGATCAGCGCCCTGAGCGCGCGTGCATCGTGGGCCAGCGTGCGGGTGAGGGACGCGAGCCCGGCCGGGTTCATCAGCTCCCTGCGTAGCACGCTCAGCGGCCGCGTGATCACCTCCACGCCGGCCCGCTCGAGCTCGTCCACGAGCTCGCCGCGATCCGGGAGGACGACGATCGGCCGGTAGCGCGCGCGGTCGAGACCGGCGGCGATCAGCGCGAGCTGGCGATCGGCTCCGTAGCGCCCGCTCGAGGAGTGGACGAGCAGGACGGTGCGCGGGCTCAGAGCTCCACCGTCAGCGCCGGCGCGGGCGCCTCCGGGACAAGCTCCGGGTGAAGGATGCTGGCGAGCAGCTCGAGTCCGTCCACGATCCGCGGACCCGGACGCGAGAAGTAGGAGGCGGCATCGACCGCGACGACCTCACCGGCTCCGACGGCGGCCAGCTGATCGCGGTGCATCTCGGCCTCGCGGTGCGCGATCTCGGCGTCATAGCCGCACGGCATCACGATCACGATGTCGGGTTGCGAGGCGCTGACCTGCTCCCATGAGCATTCCGCGGACGGCTCGCCTGCGAAGCCGAGCACGTCCTCGCCGCCCGCGTACTCGATCAGCTGCGGCGTCCAGTGGCCGGCCGCGAACGGTGGGTCAAGCCACTCAAGTGCGGCCACGCGGGGGCGGTGGCGGGCGTCGCGCACGGCGAGGCGGATCCGGTCGATCCTGGCCGCGGCGTCGCGAACGAGCTCGACGGCCGCGTCCTTGCGATCGGTGGCCTGGGCCAGGGTGCGCGCGTCCCCGAGCACCTCCCCGACCGTGTGCGGGTCGAGCGAGATCACCCGCGGCTGGCTCTCGATTTCTTCGGCGATCGCGCGGACGTCGTCGTAGGAGACCGCGCACACGCTGCAGAGAGCCTGGGTGACGATCAGGTCGGGGTGCAGGTCGTGGAGCATGTCGGTGTCGAGCTCATAGATCGACTCGCCGGCGAGCGTCCGCTCCTTGACCGCGGCGTCGATGTCGGCCGCGCTCAGACCGGGCGGGAGAACGTCGCGCGTGATTGTCGGCAGCTCGCGCGCCGCCTCGGGGTAGTCACATTCGTGGGTCACGGCGATAACGTCGGATCCGAGACCGAGCGCGAACAGCATCTCGGTGGCCGACGGGACGAGGCTGACGATTCGCATCATGTACTCACCTTAGAAGGGAGAAACGATATGGCAGACCTGCTGACCGACGAGGAGATCGCCGCGCGTCTGGAGTCGAGCGAGTGGAAGCGCGAGGGCGAGCAGATCGTCCGCGACTGGAAGTTCGACGACTTCGCGGCCGCGATCGCGTTCGTGAACCGCGTCGCCGAGGCGGCCGAGGCGGCCAATCACCATCCGGACATCATCGTGCACGGTTGGAACAAGGTGCGGCTGACGGTCACGAACCACTCGGCCGGCGGCCTGACCGACGCCGATTTCGCGCTCGCCAGGACCGTGGACGGGCTCAGCTGAAGCCGACGCGGTAGAGCTCGTTCCGGCTCGGGATCGAGACCCACAGGACGCCGCCCCGGACGGCCAGCTGGCCGGGGCGGACGTGGAAGTTGATCGTGGTCACGGCGTGGTTGTCATCCGGGCCGGAGGTGGCGAGCCGGATGACCGCGCCCGAGCCGGTCCCGACCCAGATCAGGTGGTCGCTCTCCAGCGAGGCGATCACGGCCAGCGGGTCCGCGACCGCGAACTGGTCCGGGTGGCCCGCATAACGGCCTCCGACCGCGGCGGTGATGATCGGGTTGACCCGCGTCAGGCTCCCAGCGGCACTCATGAACCACACACCGTCGCTGTGGCCGACGGCGAGCGTGTTCGGCGGCAGCTGCGGGCCGGGGAGGGTCGGCTTGCCCGACTCGTCGAGCGCGCTCAGCGTTCCGTTCGCGGCGGCGACCCACAGACGGCCGTAGGCCTCCCCGATCGCCGCGACCGGGTCCGGAACGCTCACCTGGCCCGGCGCCAGCGAGCTCATGTCGACGCGCGTTATCGCGTTCGATCCGGCGGCCGCGACCCACGCCGCCTGCGAGCTGAGCGCGATCGCCGAGGGGGCACTCGACAGCGGGATGGCACGCGGCGTCGTGCCCGAGAACACGAGCACCTTGTTCGGTTGGGTCTCGGTCACCCACACCCGCCCGGACCGGTCGACGGCGATGTCGGTCGGCGAGCCGTCCGTCTTCAGCGTCTGGGTCGAGCCGTCGGGCGAGACCTTCAGAGCCTTGTGGCTCCCGGCCACGTACACGTCGGCGCCATCGGCCCACAGCTGGCCCGGGTTGGTGCCGACGGGAAGCTTGACCGTGCTCAGCGAGACCTGGCGCCCGGTCACGGTCGGCGGCGCGGTCGAGCTCCCGCCGCCACCCGAGAGGACGGCGATCGCGATCGCCACGATCGCGATCGCGACCAGGGGGGCCACGAGCAGCCCGCGCGAGCGGGGCCGACGCGCCGGCGGCTCGGTGGCGGTCATCAGCTCGGTGGCCGACGGTTCAGCCGGAGCGAGCCGCGTCGCATCGAGCACGGTTCCCTCGAGCTCGGTCTCGGCGGCTGGCGGTGCCTCCGGGTCGAATGCGTGGCCGAGCGCGGCGGCGAGGGCTGCTGCGGACTCGAACCTGTCCTCGGGGCGCTTGGCCATCGCCTTCGCGACGATCCCGTCCAGGCGCTCGGGCACGTCTGGGACGGTGTCGCGCAGGGCAGGGACCGGGTCGTGGAGGTGGGCGTGCATTCGCATCAGCTCGGTCGGGCCCTCGTAGGGGAGGCGGCCGGAGAGCGATTCGAACAGCATGCACCCGAACGAGTAGATGTCCGAGGCCGGCGTCCCGCGGCCACCCTCGATCCGCTCCGGTGCCAGGTAGTCGATCGTGCCCACCAGCACCCCGGTCCGCGTCATCGGGGCCGCGCTGTCGGTGCGCCGCGCGATCCCGAAGTCGGTCAGGTAGACGTGCTCGTCGTCCTCGCCGTCGCCGCGGGCGATGAGCACGTTGGCGGGCTTGACGTCGCGGTGCACGAGACCGCGGCGATGGGCGGCGGCCAGCGCGGAGGCGACCGGGCGCAGGAGCTTGACCGCGCGCTCGGGCTGGAGCCGGCCCGAGTCGTTGACCAGCTGGCGCAGGTCGGTCCCGTCGACCCAGCGCATGATCAGGTAGAGCGTCCCCTCGGACTCGCCCGCCTCGTAGACCGGGATCACGTTCGGGTGGTCGATCGAGGCGGCGAGCTGCGACTCGCGCTGGAAGCGCTCGCGGTAGGCGTTGTCCTCGGCCAGGGCCGGGGCCATCGCCTTGAGCGCTACCGAGCGCTGCAGCGCGAGCTGCGTTGCCTTGTACACGACTCCCATCCCGCCCCGACCCGCCACGGACTCCAGACGACAGCCGGCGAGCGTGATCCCTAGCGCCCCTTCAGCCATGGGCTGTTTATACCGGGATGTACGATCGCTGACGCAATGCCTGGCGACACTCCGGTTCAGAGCCCGGTCGAGCTCAAGGAGCAGATCGAGACAGAGCGCGAGGGGACTCCGTTTCTGATCTACCGCGACGGCGAGGGCGCACAGCGCATCTTCAAGCTGTCTGATGAGGTCGAGCGGGTCACCGTCGGCCGCGGTTCCTCCACCGACATCTGGCTCGAGTGGGACACCGAGGTCTCGCGCCTGCATGCCGAGCTGGGCCGCATCGGCGCCGACTGGACGGTCTCCGACGACGGGCTCTCTCGCAACGGAACGCATCTGAACGGCGAGCGCGTCGTGGGGCGACGCCGCCTGCGCGACCGCGACGTGCTGCGCTTCGGGCAGACCTCGGCCGTCTACCGCGAGCCGCTGACCGTCGACGTGTCCGAGACCGAGGTCGCCTCCGAGGTGCTCAGTCGGGCCAGCCTGTCGGAGGCCCAGCGGCGCGTGCTGGTCGCACTGTGCCGACCGTTCAAGGACGCCACGGGCTATGTCACGCCCGCCACCAACCAGCAGATCGCAACCGAGCTGTACCTGAGCGTCGACGCGGTCAAGACCCATCTGCGGGCGCTGTTCGCCAAGTTCGGAATCGAGGGGCTACCCCAGAATCAGAAGCGCACGCGGCTGGTCGAGCTGGCGCTGAAGAGCGGGGTCATCACTCCTCGGGACCTGTAGCGAGTCCCTAGAGAGTCCGCATCCCCGGCTGCTACCGTTCCGCCGGTCGGTTAATGAACGACGACGATCTATCCCGAAGTAGCAGCGCGCCACAGGGGGCGGTTGACTTCAAACCGCAGGTCCGGCGCCGTAAGTGAAGGTCCTGTTCGTCATTCTGACCGGCCTTCTGGTCCTGGTCAACGCGTTCTTCGTGATCGCGGAGTACGGGCTCGTGCGCTCGCGCCGCGCGCGGCTGCAAACGATGGCCGAGGAGGGGCTGCGGGGCGCTCGGCTGGCCCTGCGCCAGATCGACGACATCGGCGACTACATCGCGGCCTGCCAGGTCGGGATCACCATGGCCTCGATCGGGATCGGCGCGCTCGGCGAGCCTGCGATCGCGCACCTGCTCGAGCCCGTGCTCGGTGGCCCGCTCGGGCACACGGCCGCGGTCGCGATCTCGGTGGTCATCTCCTACCTTCTGATCACGACCGCGCAGAGCATCATCGGCGAGATCGTCCCGAAGCTCTACACGATCCAGCACGCCGAGGGCTTGGCCCGGCGGATCGCTCGGCCGCTGGAGTTCTTCCGGGTCCTGTTCAAGCCGTTCATCTTCGTGCTCAACGCGTCCTCGAACCGGATGCTGAGAATGCTCGGCACCGACCCCGACGCCGAGGCCGAAGGGGGCACGCCGGATGAGCTCAAACGGATCATCGCCGAGTCTCAGACCGGCGGTCACCTCGACGTCGGCGAGGCGAACATGCTCACGGGCGTCTTCCACCTCCACGAGCAGGAGGCGCGTCAGGTGATGACGCCGATTCCGGCCGTGGTCACCGTCGATTTGACCGAGACGGTCGAGGCGGCGCTGAAGCGCTGCACGTCCACCGGGCACTCGCGTCTGGTCGTGACCGAGGATGAGAACAAGGACCGGGTCAAGGGCATCGTGCACGTCAACCAGCTGGTCAAGCTGAGCATGACCCGGGGGATGGACGTGACGTTCGAGAAGCTCGTCCGCGAGGCCCCGCTGGTGCCCGAGACGAAACCGCTCGACGACCTGCTGGCCGACCTTCAGCGCGAGCGCACCGAGCTGGCGATCGTGATCGACGAGTACGGCCGCACGGCCGGGATCGTCACGATCGAGGACATCATCGAGGAGGTCGTCGGCGAGATCTCCGACGAGACCGATCCGGCCGGCGGGGCGATCCGCCGGCTGGCGAACGGCGACTGGTTCGTCCGCGGCCATGTCGCGGTCACCGACCTCGAGGACTACGGGCTCGAGCTGCCGATCGACACCGACGCGTACAACTCGGTCGGCGGGTTCGTGTTCGCCGAGCTCGGGCGGCTGCCCAAGCGGGGCGACACGATCGCCGCCAACGGCTACTCGATCCGGGTCGAATCTGTGCGCCAGAACAGGATCGAGGCGGTTCGCATCCGCCAGCGCCGCGCCGCGTCGCAGAGCTGACGCGAACGCTCGCGACATTTGTTACAATTACGCGATCTTCACATCGGCACGCCCGGTGGTTGAGAGGAGAGATGAAGCCGGCCCTCGCACACACGGGCCGGCTTCTTTATTTGGGGAGGCGCCGGCGGTGCGGGCCGCGATGCGGGGGGTGCGGTGCGGTGTGGTCAACGTCACTTTGGCGTCGTCGCCGGGCTCCAGTGTGTCGTTTGCCTCCGCCAGCGGAGCGAACGTCACTCTCGGCCGCGGTGGCTGCGCCAGCGTGACGTTTTGCGGGCGGGCCGGGCGGCGCGGGCGGAGACGGGGCGGGCGCGGGCGGGGCGGCGACGGGGCGGGCTCGGGCGGGCGCGGGCGGGCGCGGGCGGCGACGGGGCGGGCTCGGGCGGCTGCGGCGGCCTCAGCGCAAAAAAAGAGCCGGCCCGCTGGGGACGGGCCGGCTCGTGCTTCTGGGGAGGAGGTGCTGCTATGAGGTACGTCGCACCGAGGATGATGCGCCCGGCACCTGAACGATCCTTAAAGAGTTAGTCGTAGTTGAAGAAGCCGTGTCCCGTCTTGCGTCCGAGCGACCCGTCCGCGACCAGCGAGCGAAGGCGCTCGGGCACCGGCACGTCGATCGCCTCGCCGATCGCCTGCGAGACGTCGAGGCCGACGAAGTCGAGCAGCGCCAGCGGACCCATAGGCATGCCGGCGCCGAGCGTCATGCAGGCGTCGATGTCCTCAGGCGCCATCCCGGTCTGCACGAGCAGCTCGACGGCGTTGAACAGGTAGGGGAAGAGCAGCCGGTTGACGACGAAGCCGGGCATGTCGGGCACCTCGACGGGCGTCTTGCCGAGCGCCTCGCACAGCGCCAGCGCCCGGCGCCGGGTCTCCGCCGAGGCCTCGGCCGGGAACGCGAGCTCGACCAGCTGCATCCGCGGCACGGGGTTGAACACGTGCAGGCCGACGAACCGGTCTGGGTGCCCGCTCGCCGCGGCCAGCTCGGCGATCGACAGCGACGAGGTCGTGGTGGCGAGCACGGCGCCCTCATGCTGGTGCGGCGCGAGCTCGCCGAGGTCGGCCAGCACCGCGGCCTTGTGCCCGTGGTGCTCGATCACCGCCTCGACCAGGAAGGTGGCCGAATCCAGGGCGCCGAGCTCGGTGACCACGTTCACGCGCGAGGGGTCGACGTCATCGAGACGCGCGCTCGACTTGTCGATCGCGGCACGCGCCCGCTCGGCCGACTCCTCCGAGCGCGCCCACAGGAGCACGTCGCAGCAGCGCGCCGCCGTCGCGGCCAGGCCGCAGGCGATCGTGCCGGAGCCGGCGATGCCGAGTCGCTCGTCCATGGCCGGGTACAGTACGTGACCGTTCAGTGGGGCGCCCACTCAGCCGCCGAGACCAAGAGAAGGAGCCGTAATGCCGTTTGATGGCCGTGAGGTTGTGATCGTCGAAGCCGCGCGAACGCCGATCGGGCGCGGGCACCTGGAGAAGGGCTACTACAAGGACACCCATCCCAACGAGCTGCTCGGCTCCGCCTACCGCGCCGTGGTCGAGCGGGCCGGGATCGAGCCCGAGCAGGTGGAGAACGTGATCGCCGGATGTGTGGCCCAGTTCGGCCCGCAGGGCCTGCACGTGGGGCGCAACGCCTGGCTCCAGCAGGGCTTCCCGATCGAGACCTCGGCGACCACGATCGATCTCCAGTGCGGCTCAGCCCAGCAGGCCGTGAACCTGGCCGCAAGCCAGATCGCCTCCGGCGTCCACGACGTCGTGATCGGCGGTGGCGTCGAGCACATGGGCAAGCTTCCGTTCGCCGCGACGATGAAGACCCAGCAGGAGTTCGGTATGGCGTTCACGCCCGAGCTGATGGAGAAGCACAACATCGTCGGCCAGGGCATGGGCGCCGAGATGATCGCCGAGGAGTACGAGATCCCACGCCCCGAGCTCGACGAGCTGGCCCTCCGCTCGCACCAGCTCGCCCACCGGGCGACCGAGGAGGGTCGTTTCGAGCGCGAGATGATCCCGATGCGGGTCAACGGCGACACGTACGTGACCGACCAGGGCATCCGCCCGGACACCAACCTCGAGGCGCTGAGCCAGCTGAAGACGGTGTTCAAGCAGGACGGCGTGATCACCGCCGGCAACTCCTCGCAGATCTCCGACGGCGCCGCCGCGGTGCTGCTGATGAGCGCCGAGAAGGCGGCCGAGCTGGGCCTGACCCCGCGCGCGCGGATCATGGACCAGACCACGGTCGGCTGTGACCCGGTGAAGATGCTCGAGGGCCCGATCCCGGCCACGGCGAAGCTGCTCGAGCGCAACTCGATGGCGATCGACGACATCGACCTGGTCGAGATCAACGAGGCGTTCGCGCCGGTCATCGCAGCGTGGCGCCGGGTCCACAGCCCGGACATGGACCGCGTCAATGTCAACGGCGGCGCGATGGCGCTCGGCCACCCGCTCGGCTCGACCGGCGCGCGGCTGATCACCACGCTCCTTCACGAGATGGAGCGCTCCGACAAGGAGGTCGGGCTGGTCACCATGTGCTGCGGCGGCGGGCTCGGAACCGGGACGCTGATCCAGCGGGTCTAGAGATGTGGTCGGGGCGGCGCATGCGCCGCCCCGCGGGGGGCCGCATGCGGCCCCCCGGGCCGGGGTGCATGCACCCCGGCCGGCAGGCTCACATCCCGATCGCCGCGCCGGCGTCGGTGAGCACGTCGCCCATCCTGCTGACGATCTCCTCAAGCAGCTGTCGGTCGCTGATCAGCGGCGGGGCGATCTGGAGCACCGCATCCCCTCGGTCGTCGGCCCGGGCGATCAGGCCGGCCTGCCGAAGCCGCCTCGGGAGGAAGTCGCGCACCAGCAGGTCGCGCTGGGCCTGATCGAGGCGGCCGCCGTCGGCGTCGCTGACGAGCTCGACCGCCCAGAAGAAGCCGTCCCCGCGAACGTCGCCGACGATCGGCAGCGACTGCAGCTCATTCAGCCGTGCGGCCAGGTGGGGGGTCAGGGAGCAGACGTTCTCGAGCACACCCTCGCGCTCGAAGATGCTCATGTTCCGCAGAGCGATCGCGGCGCTGACCGGATGCCCGCCGAAGGTGATCCCGTGCCGCAAGACCGCGTCGCGCTCCAGGATCGGAGCGATCACGCGCTCCGCGGCGAGCACCGCTCCCATCGGCGCGTAGGCCGAGGTAAGGCCCTTGGCGATCGAGATCAGGTCGGGGGCGATCCCCTCACGGGCGACCGCGAACCATTCACCGAGGCGTCCACATCCCGTGATCACCTCGTCGGCCATCAGCAGCGCTCCGCAGGAGTCCGCGAGCTCGCGCAGGCCCTTCCAGTAGCCCGGTGGGGGCGTGAGGCACCCGCCCGCGTTCTGGACCGGTTCGGCGATGATGAGCGCCACCTCCTCCGGGCCGGCAGCGAGAATCGCGTCCTCGACCTCGCCCAGCAGCCGGGAGCAGAAGGCAGCCGGATCATCCCCGTCGGGAGCGCGAAACGCATTGGTGTTCGAGACGTGAGTGACGTCGATCGCGGGCGGGCCGAACGGCCCCTTGAAGCGCTCAATGCCGGTCAAGGCGAGCGCGCCGAGTGTGACTCCGTGATACGCGGTGTCGCGGGCGATCGCCTTCGCACGCTGGGGCTGGCCCAGGGCATGGAAATGCTCGCGGACCAGCTTCCAGGCCGCCTCCACGGCCTCCGAGCCACCCGACGTGAAGAACACGCGTGTGACGCCCTCCGGTGCGGCGTCGGCCAGACGCTCGGCCAGTTCGATCGCGCGCGGATGAGCGGTCGCCCAGTTGGTGTTGAAGGACAGCGTTGTCAGTTGCTCGGCCGCGGCCGCGGCCATCTCCTCGCCGAAGCTGTAGCCGAGCTGGGCGCAAAACAGGCTCGACAGCGCGTCGATGTAGCGGTTGCCGGCTGTGTCGAACACGTACGGGCCCTCGCCGCGCTCGAGGACCAGCAGATCGTCGCTGCGCTGCTTGGCGAAATGCAGCAGGAGATGCTCGTTCGCCGAGACCTGGAGCTGATCGTGTGTCATCGGACCCATGGACCGGATGCTAACTGTCGAAGCCCAGCCCGATCCGATCGAGCAGGCCCAGCCACAGGCCCCGCCTTCCGTCGCGCCGATCCGCGGCGGCGAGCCGGTTGCGCGTAAGCTGAATCACCGCCGTGCGCAGCGGCTCGGGCGGGAACGGGATCGGCCTTCCCGTGACATAGCGGCTCCGCGTCGCCTCGGTACTGCGGCGGTCGAGAAGATCCAGCGCTACGCGCGCGCCGAACCGTGCGGCGCCGACGCCGAGCCCCGTGTATCCGGCCGCATAGGCCACCCGGCCGCGGTGAGCGGTGCCGAAGAAGACCGAGAAGCGGCTGCAGGTGTCGATCGCGCCGCCCCATCGGTGCGTGAATCGGATCCCCTCGAGCTGTGGGAACGTGGTCAGGAAGTGCTGGGCCAGCCGGGCGAAGCTCTCATCGTGGTCGTCGAGGTCCTCGCGGATCGGGCCCCCGAACCGGTACACGGCGTCGAATCCGCCCCAGAGGATGCGATCGTCGCGGGTCAGCCGGTAGTAGTGGAATTGATTGCCTCCGTCGGCGATACCCTGCCGACGGCACCACCCGATCGCCTCGCGCCTGGGGGTGGACAGGGGCTCGGTCACCAGAACGTAGTCGTAGACGGGGGCGATGTAGCGCCTGATTGAGCGCAGCAGCGGTGGGAAGGCGCTCGTGGCCAGCAGCGCACGCCGGGCTCTGACCTGGCCGGTCGCGGTATTGACGAGCACCCCATCGCCGAGCTCGGTGAGGGCGCTGGCCGGCGACTGCTCATAGACCCGTACGCCGCCGGCGAGGGCCGCGGTGAGCAGGCCGACCGCGAGCTTGGCCGGGTCGAGGACGCCGCCGCCGTCCTTGATCCAGATGCCGCCGCGGTACGTGGGCGAGGCGACCTCCGCCTGCATCGCCTGGGCGTCCGAGAACACCTCGACCTCGAGACCAAAGCGCGTTGCCAGCTCGCGCTCCTCCTCGATCCAGGCATCCTGGTAGGGCGCGAGGCTCGGGAGCATCTCTCCGGTGAGCTCGAGGTCGCAGTCGATCCCGTACCGCTCAAGGTCGGCGATCAGCGCACGCAGGTTCTCGCGGCCCAGCCGTTCGAGCAACTCGATCTCGTCCGGGAAGCGGCTGAGACCATTGCTCAGGCCGTGGGTCAGTGAGGGGTGGATGAAGCCCCCGTTGCGTCCGCTGGCGCCGAACGCGATCGTGTGACCCTCAAGCACGACCACGTCCCGATCTGGGTCGTCCGCCTTGGCGTGCAGGGCTGCCCACAGCCCCGTGAAGCCGCCTCCGACGATGCAGAGATCGGCGTGCACGGTCCCCTGCAAGGCGGGCCGTCGCTCGCGATCAGGCAAGTTGGCCAACCAGAACGCGCGCGGCTGCGCGTCGGCGTAGCTGGCGCGTTGAGCGGCGGTCGGATCGGTTGTCGGCCACGGATAGGACATCGCGGGCCAGGGAAGCTAGTACCGCAGCCGTCTACCCCGCCTGCTCGGTCGGCCGCACCAGCACCTCGTTGATCGCGACCCGCCGCGGCCGCGTCACGATGAAGGCGATCGTCTCGGCGATGTCGGAGGCCTCCATCCTCTCCAGCTCGCCGAAGCGCCCGCGGATCTGCTCCTGCACCTCGGGCCGGTTGTGTGAGACGAGCTCAGTCGCGACCGCGCCGGGCTCGACCAGCGACACGCGGACGTGGCGCTGGGTGACTTCCTGGCGCAGCGCCTCGCTGAACGCCCCGACACCGTGCTTGGTCAGGTTGTAGACGCCGCTCCCGGCCCGTGCCACGCGCCCGGCCACCGAGCTGATGTTGACCAGGTCGGCCACCCCTCGCTCCGAGTTCTCGGCCGCCTTCAGCAGATGGGGGACGGCGGCGTGCGCGGTGTAGAGCAGGCCGAGCACGTTGACGTCCACCATCCGCTGCCACTCCTCGAGCGGCGCGCCGACGGCCGGGCCGAGCAGCATCACGCCGGCGTTGTTGATCACCGTGTCGATGCGGCCGAGCTCGGCCACCGTCCGCTCGACCGCGCCGGCCGCCTGCTCCTGGTCGGTGACGTCAGCCTCGATGATGATCGCGCCGTCGCCGATCCGGCCGGCCACCTCGCGCAGCCGATCTCCGCGACGTGCCACCAGAGCGACCGCTGCACCGAGCCGCGAGAGCTCGAGCGCCGTCGCCTCGCCGATTCCGCTTGAGGCACCTGTGATCAGGGCAACTGTGTCTTTGAGTTGGGTCATGGAAGGATTATGAGATGAGAACGCGCGCCGCCCGGTTGATCGAGCACGGCTCGCCGCTGGTGGTCCAGGAAATGGAGCTACCCGAGCCGGCGGCCGGGGAATCGCTCGTCTCGCTCGAGTTCGGCGGCGTCAACCCGGTCGACGGGTACGTCGCGGCCGGTCAGGTCGCGCCCGACGGGCCGATTCCGCGAACGCTCGGTGCCGAGGCGGCGGGGACGCTCGACGGCCGGCCGGTGCTGGTCGCCGGTGAGGGCCTGGGCTCGGCGCGCGACGGGGTGTGGGCTGAGGCGGCGGTGGTCCCGGACGAGGCCGTCTACGAGCTGCCCGAGGAGGTCGCGCCCGGCGAGGCGGCGGCAATGGGGATCGCCGGGCTGACCGCCTGGAACGTCGTCCACGACGTCGGCCGCGTCGGCGAGCCGGATCGGGTGCTCGTGCTCGGCGCCTCAGGAGGTGTTGGCTCGATCATCGTCTCGCTCGCGCACGCCAGCGGCGCAACGGTCTGGGGCCAGACGGGCTCCGAGGCGAAGACCGCGCTGATCGACGCCCAGGGCGCCGACCGGGTCATCGTGGCCGGGCCGGACGAGCTCGGCGCGCAGATCGCCGAGCTCGAGCCGACCGTCGTCCTCGACCCACTCGGTGGCCCATTCCTGGCCCCGGCCATCGGCGCGCTGGCCGTGCGCGGTCGCTACGTCTCCTACGGCGTGTCCGCGGGCGCCGAGGTCAGCTTCGACATCCGGCGCATGTACCGCAACCGGATCTCGCTCCTCGGCTACGGTGGCATGCAGCTGAGCCGGGAGGAGCGGCGCGCCGGCCTCGAGCAGGCGTTGCGCGCGCTGGCCGAAGGCTCGCTGAAGGTGCCGATCGACGAGGTCATCCGGCTCGAGGACGTCAACGACGCGCTCGGCCGGTTCGCCGCGCGTAGCGTGCAGGGCAACCTGCTGCTGGCGCTCGGCCGCTAGGCGGTCCAGCGAAAGCCGACCGCGTCCGGCGCAGGCGGGAGCGGGCTGGCCGGCAGCCCAGGCGGCGGCTCGTTCTGGTTGAAGCCGGACGGCGCGATGTCGTTCGGCGTGTCGGGGTGGAACAGCGAGGCCAGGTACTGGGCCTGGCCGCGGCCCGGCCCGAGCTCGAACTGGCCCCCGCCATAGCCCCCGATACCGCGCTCGGCGCAGTAGTCGTAGGTGGCGCAGAGCTTGGGCAGACCGCCGATCCGCGAGGGCTTGATGTTGACCATCCGGGGCGGGAAGGGGAGCGACTCGATGTCGTCGATCGAGTGGATCGGCGCGTCCCAGGTGACGCGGTCGTGGTGGTCGGCGAGGACGGCGGCCGTCTCGGGCGTGACCACATCCGGGTCCTCGATCCAGGCCTCCGGGAACGCCTCGACGACGCGGCGGTAGAGCACCGGATCGGGTGGCTGATCGACGACCGTGCCGCGGTACAGACTCTTGAAGTCGACCGAGTCGACGGCGCCGGTCGCCACGAGCGCGTCGATCAGCTCGGGCGTCCACGAACTGGTCGGATCGAGCTTGAAGCGAAGGGTCGGATAGGAGGCCAGGCGACTCGCGATGGGGTCGAGCGTGGGCGGCTCGCCGAGCCGGAGCGAGACGACGAACGTGAGCGGTCGCGCCTCGCGCCCGAGGATCTCGTGCAGCGGGCGGCCGGCCTGACGCAGCGCCAGGTCGAGCGCCGCGCTGTGGAACGTCCAGCGCCGGTAGAGCCGCGAGACCTCGCCGCGCTTGGGTTCGACCGGGAAGAGGTCGAGCGAGTCGATCAGCTCGCAGAACTCGGCCAGCGTGCGGTTGCCGCCGAGGTCAAGGACCGGGCCCGCCTCCTGGAGCGCGACCTGATCCTCGGCGTCGTAGACCACGTCCTCGCCGGTGCCCTCGTCGTCGCCACCCTGGAGATGGACGACGGTCGTGAGTCGCTCGAACCCGCTCGAGACGTTCGCCTTGAGACCCTCCAGGCGGTAGCCATCGACCTCGATCGGCAGATCGGCCAGCTTGTCGAAAGTGCTCATCCCTCACGTCCTCCGGCTTCTAGTCGAGCAACAAGCTCATCCAGCCGCAGCTCCTCCAGGCCCTGGCTGACCGCATCGAGCTCGGTCGCACAATATTCGACGAGCTCGCGACCCTCCCGGACAAGGTCGAGCGTCTCGCGCAGGCCGGCGTCGCCCGAGTCGAGCCGCTTGATGATCGCCTCCACCCGGGCGACCGCCGACTCGTAGCTGCGCTCGGTCATTCGCTCACCCGTGCGGCCAGCTCGCCGTCGTGGAAGCGCACGGTCAGATCCTCGGCCTCGCGGGCGGCCGCGGCCGAGGTCAGGGGCTCGCCGGCGTGGTCCTCGACCATCGCATAGCCGCGGGCCAGCGTCCGCTCGGGGTCGTGCGCGCCGAGCGCGAGCGCGAGGCGCTCGAGGTCGCGCCGGCGCCGGACGGCGTCAGAGGACCGGGCCCGCTCCGCCGTGCGGCCGAGGACGAGCAGGTGGACGCCGGCGCGCTCGCGGCCGCTCGCGCCCGCGCGGCGGCCGATCGCGCGCAGCTCGCGCGTGAGCTGGTGCAGCTGGGAACGGTGGCGGGCCACGTGCTGGGCGGGGGCGCGGGATAGGTGGGACAGCGCGCGGGCCCGGTCGAGGATCGCCCGGCGCCCGTGACCCTCCAGGCGGCGCGCGAAGGCCGCCATGTCGGCGCGGGCGGCGCGGCAGTCGATCGGCACCGCGGCCTCGGCGGCGTGGGTCGGGGTCGAGCAGCTGACCGCGGCCACGTCGTCGATCAGCGTCCGGTCGGTGTGGTGGCCGACCGAGGAGATGACGGGAACGCGAAGCAGGGCGACCGTGCGGCACAGCGCCTCGTCGCAGAAGGCGAACAGGTCCGCGAGCGAGCCGCCCCCGCGCGCGACGATCACCACCTCCACCTCCTGGATCGCGGCGAGCTCGCGCAGCGCGGCGGCGAGCGCGGGCGCGGCGTGGCGGTCCTGGACGGGCGCGAACGCCCACACCAGGCGGCCCGACCAGCCGCGCCGGCGCAGGCCGGCGAGCACGTCGTCGCGGGCCTTGCCGCGCTCGCCGGTGACGACACCGATCGTGCGCGGGAGCGGCGGACGGGGCAGGCGCTTCTGGGGCTCGAACAGCCCGTCGGCGTGCAGGCGCCGGCGCAGCCGCTCGAGTTGGAGCAGGAGGTCGCCCTCGCCGGCGATCCGCAGCTCGGTGACCGAGAACGTGAACGAGGGGGAGGAGGTGGCGCTGCCCGGGTAGTAGTCGCAGCCGCCGCCGACCACGATCTTCATCCCATCGGCGAGCCGGATCCCGAGCTGCTCGAAGTCGTTGAGCCACATCGAGCAGGGGAGCGCGCCGCGGCTGTCGCGGAGTTCGAAGTACACGCGTGCGCGGGCGGGTTTGAAGCCCCACACCTCGCCGACCAGCTGTACCCGCGCAAACTCGCGCAGGCGGCGCCGCAGCCGCTCGGCGTAGGAGCCGACCGGGTAGGGCCCCGGGAGCTCCGAGCCCTCGATTCCCTCGGTTGCCTCTGGCTGCGACATCGCAATTCGAGGCTACACGGCGGACCGGCCCGTATAGGATGCCCGGCCGTGGACCTGACTCTGTCTCCGGTAGAGGAAGCCTTCCGTGACGAGCTCCGCGTTTGGCTGCAGGCCAACAACCCTGGCCGTGAGCCCGCAGGCGAGGAGGCGGCGTTCGAGTTCCGCCGTGACTGGCAGCGCCACTTGCACCAGGCCGGATGGGCCGGCGTGTCGTGGCCGAAGGAGTACGGCGGCCGTGGTGCGACGCTGATCGAACAGGCGATCTTCAACGAGGAGATCGCGCGCGCCCAGGCGCCCCAACTCGCCAATGGCCTCGGCCTCGCGATGGGCGGCCCGACCGTGATCGCCCACGGCACCGAGGAGCAGCGCCGGCGCTACCTGGAGCCGATCCTGTCGGCCGAGGAGATCTGGTGCCAGGGCTTCTCCGAGCCCGAGTCGGGCTCCGACCTCGCGTCGCTGAAGACCCGGGCGGTGCGCGACGGCGACGAGTGGGTGGTGAGCGGCCAGAAGGTCTGGACCACGTTTGCGCACCACGCCAAGTGGTGCATGCTGGTGGCGCGGACCGATCGCGACGCGCCCAAGCACAAGGGCCTGACCTACTTCCTGATGGACATGGAGCAGGACGGCGTGCAGGTTCGCCCGCTGCGCCAGATCACCGGCGAGGCGGAGTTCAACGAGCTGTTCATCGAGGAGGCCCGGATCGCGGACGAGAACATCATCGGGGGCGAGGGCAACGGCTGGGCGGTGGCGATCACGACGCTGATGCACGAGCGCGCGACGCTCGCCTTCAGCCTCCAGGTCGGTGTCCAGATCGCGCTGCGCGAGCTCGTCGGCCGGGCCAAGGAGAGCCGCGGCGAGAACGGCCACATGGCCAGCGATGACCCGGTGGTCCGCCAGCGGCTGGCGCAGCTGCTGATCGAGGGTGAGGTGCTGCGGCTGAACGCCTACCGCGGGCTGAGCGCGACGATGCGCACCGGCGTGCCGGGTCCCGAGGGCTCGCTCGGCAAGTGGCACTGGTCGGAGATCAACCAGTCGCTGACCGAGCTGGCGATGGACATGGCCGGCCCGCGGGCGATGCTGGGCGAAGACGCCTGGACCTACCGGTTCCTGCGCGCCCGCGCGAACTCGATCGAGGGCGGGACGACCGAGATCCTCAAGAACATCATCGCCGAGCGCGTGCTCGGACTGCCGAGGATGCGATGAACTTCGAGTTCACCGACGACCAGCAGGCGATCAAGCGCACGGCCCGCGGCTTCCTGGGCTCGCGCTACCGCTCCGAGGTGATCCGCGAGCTCGCCGCCGATCCGCGCGGCTTCACCGATGCCCAATGGGGCGAGCTGGCGGAGTTGGGCTGGCCGGGGGTGATGGTTCCCGAGGAGCACGGCGGCCTCGGGCTGGGCGCCGTCGAGCTGGTCGTGATCGCCGAGGAGATGGGATACGCGCTGGCCCCGAGCCCGCTGATGTCGGATGTCTGGGCGGCGCTGCTCCTGAACGCGGCCGGATCGGCGCAGCAGCGCGAGCGCTGGCTCGTGCCGGTCGCCGACGGCTCGGCGCGCGGCACCGTGGCCGTGTGGGACGAGCACTCGGGCTGGGCCCCCGACCACTCCGAGGCCGAGCCCTCGGCGGGATCGCTCACGGCGGTCAAGATCGCCGTGCCCGACGCGGCGGCGGCCGACTTCATGATCATCAGCGGCGCCGACGGGCGCCACTACCTGGTCGAGACGGGTGCCGACGGGGTCTCGATCGAGGCGGAGGACGGCCTCGACACGACGCGCAAGCTCTACCGGGTCACGCTCGACGGAGCCGCGGTCCAGGCGCTCCCGGGCGGGGGGAAGGCGGCGGTCGCGCACGCCTACGCCGCGATCGTCACCTCGCTGGCGGCCGAGAACGTGGGCGTCTGCCAGCGCGCGATGGAGATGGCGGTGGAGTACGCCAAGGACCGCAAGCAGTTCGACCGCGCGATTGGCTCCTACCAGGCCATCTCGCACCGCTGCGCGCAGATGCTGCTCGAGACCGAGGGCGCGCGGTCGGTGACCTACTGGGCGGCGTGGGCGCTCGACCACGAGCCCGAGGTCGCGCCGCGGGCGGCGTCGATGGCCAAGGCCTACGCGGGTGATGCCGGCTTCCGCGTCCCCGCCTCGGCGATCCAGGTCCACGGCGGGATCGGCTTCACCTGGGAGCACGACCTCCACTTCTTCCTCAAGCGGGGCAAGACCAACTCCTACGCGTTCGGCGACTCGCGCTGGCACCGCGAACGCGTCGCGGAGCTGGCCGGCGTCTAGCGTCGCGCGGACCCGCTCGGTCTCAGGACCCGTACGGGAACCACCAATCCTTCAGCTCGATCCGCGACTCCATGTGCACGTGCTTGGTCTCCTGGAACGCCTCGAGCCCCTCGCGGCCGAGCTCGCGGCCCATGCCGGACTGCTTGAAGCCGCCGAACGGGCCGGCATCGTTGTCGGTCAACGGATCGTTGATCCAGACCGTCCCCGCCTTCAGCTCGCGCATGCAGCGCACGGCGGTCTCCAGGTCGCGCGTGTAGACGTTGGCGCCGAGGCCGAAGCGTGTGCCGTTGGCGAGCGCGATCGCCTCGTCGAGGCTGCTCACCGGGACGATCGGCGCGACCGGCCCGAACGTCTCCTCACGGAGCAGGTCGGTCTCGGGCGCGGCGCCCGCGACGACGGTGGGGGTGAGGAAGTGGCCCCGAGTATGGCCCGCGTCATCGCCACCGTGGACGATGCTGGCGCCGGCCGCCACCGCCTGCTCGAGCTGGGTGAGGACCTTGCCGCGCTGGGCGGCCGAGACCATCGGCCCAATGTCGGTGTTCGGGTCGAGGGGATCGCCGAGAACGAGACTCGATGCGTGTTTGACGAACGCATCGAGGTAGTCGTCGTAGACCTCGCGCATGACGTAGAACCGCTCGGCCGACGTGCACACCTGGCCTGCGTTCAGATAGGCGGCCCAGGCGCCGCCGCGGGCGGCGATCTCGATCTCCTCGGCCACGTCGGCGCAGACGATGAACGGGTCCTTGCCGCCAAGCTCGAGGTTCACGCGCGCGATCCGCTCCGCGCAGATGCCGGCGATGTGCCTGCCGGTCTGGACCGAGCCGGTGAAGGCGACGCAGCCGATGCGCTCGTCGGCCACGATCGGCCGGCCGACGGTCCCGTCGCCGGCGAGCACGTTGACGACGCCGGCGGGGAGGTGCTCGAGGCAGTCGATCAGCTGGAGCGTCGAGAGCGGTGTCAGCTCCGAGGGCTTGCACACGGTGGCATTGCCGGCGGCCAGCGCGGGCGCGAGCTTCCACGCCAGGAGCAGGAGCGGGTAGTTCCACGGCACGATGCAGGCGACCGTGCCGATTGGCTCCTTGACCACCATCGCGAGCTGGCTTGCCTCGATCGGCGGGATCACGCGGCCGGCGCTGTCACGGCCAATCTCGGCGTAGTAGTCGAACGCCGCGGCCGTCCAGCCGACCTCGTCGCGGTTCTCGACCAGCGGCTTGCCGCCCTCCAGCGTCATCGTGTGAGCGAGCGCGTCGGTGCTGTCGCGCAGTCGCGCGGCGACCTCGTGCAGAAGCTCCGCTCGCTCCACGGCTGGGGTCTGGGCCCAGCCGCCGGCGGCCTCCAAGGCCGCCGCCACGGCGGCGTCGATCTGCTCTCCAGACGCAGTGCCGAGCGTCGTGATCGGCGCCTCGGTGTACGGGTTCTCGACCTCGAGCCGAGAGCCCGCCCCCGCCACGCGTTCGCCGCCGATCAGCAGGCGGGTATCAGCGACGGTCATTCCTCGAATACGGGCACGACCAGCACCGGCTTCTCGGAGAGATGCAGCAGTTTGTGCGCCGTGGATCCGAGCAGCGCGCCTCTGATCGGGCTCTCGCCGCGGGTCCCGATCACGATCACGCGCGCGTCGCGCTCCTTGGCGAGCTCCGCTAGGCCCTGCGCCGGCGAGCGCTCGACGATCGTCGCCTCGACCTCGACGCCGCTCTCTGCCGTCTTCGCGAGCGCCTCGGTCAGCCGCCTGTCCGCGAGCTCCTTCACCGCGATGTGGTAGTCGTGGATCTCCCCGGCGACCGGGTTGAGATCGTAGCCGAACGCGATGATCACCTTCTCGCCGTATGCCTTGCCGACCTCGAGGGCGGTCTGCAGAGCCGCCTTCGAGTGCTCGGAGCCGTCGTATCCGACAATGATTCCGCTACTCATGACGAGCGCCCCGCGGGGGCGGTCGCCAGGACCGATGCATCGACAACCTCAGGTTTACGTTTGAAGAACTCCGGCATCCAAAGCCGTTGGATGATCATCCCGATGAAGCCGAGGAGGATCATCACCATCGCGATCACGATCGGTGAGCCGATCCCGAACAGCGGTTTGGCGTACCCGCCGTCTGCCTTCGAGTAGTCGATCACAGCCTTGACCAGGATGTAGGTGAGGATCGCCCCGCCGGTGAACGGCAGCACGCCGATGAAGAAGAAGTTCTTGGCGCTGTCGAACAGATGCCGCCGGTAGTAGATCACGCACGCGAACCCCGTGAACCCGTAGTAGAACGCGATCGTCAGCGCCAGGGAGGTGAACGCGTCGGCGATCAGATTTACGCTTGTCGCCGACAGCAGGATGTAGACGATCGTCGAGGTCACACCCATCCAGATCGTCGAGAAGCCGGGGCTGAGGAAGCGGGGATGGATGTTCCCGAACTGCTTCGGGATCGCCTTGGCGCGGGCCATCGACAGCGTGGTCCGCGCGGTGGGCAGGATCGTGGTCTGCGTCGAGGCCGAGGCCGAGGTGAGGACCGTGATGATCAGCAGCTTGTCGAGCGGCGAGCCGAGCACGCCATGGCCGATCGGGGCGAACACGTCGGACTGGTTGCTGACGAGGTTCTGAAGCCCGCCGTAGGCCTGGGCGGCGGCGGTCACGATCACGTAGATGCCGACGAGGATGAAGGTGGACACGATCGCCGCGCGACCCGGCGCGGTGCTCGAGTTCTCGGTCTCCTCGTTCACGCTCACCCCCGAGTCCCACCCCCAGTAGACGAACACCGCGAGCAGCATTCCGTCGACCAGCGCGCTGGTGCTCGAGATGTCGAATGGGTTGAACCATGAAGCCGTGGGCTGGATCGAGTGTGCCGGGTGGTTGGCGTAGACCTTGACCAGCGCCACCGCCGCGAACAGGAAGAGCGTGAAGAACTCGATCGCGAGCAGGAACTGCTGGGTGCGGGCCGAGAGCTCGATGCCGATGTAGCAGATCGCCGTCATGATGATGATCCACGCGATGCCGACGACGGTGACCTCGAAGTTGGTGGGGCTGCTGTTGCCGAACAGCTGGAACGAGTAGTTACCCGCGACCGAGGCCAGGCTCGGCATCACGAGCACGTCGGCGACGACGATCGCCCAACCGCCCTGCCAACCGAGCCACGGTCCCATCGCCTTGGTCATCCACGAGAAGGTCGTGCCGCAGTCCGGGTCGGCTCGGTTCATGTAGTAGTAGGCGGCGGCGATGAACGCCATCGGGAAGAAGGCGACGAGCATCACCGCCGGAGACTGGAGGCCGAGCCCCCCGACCGCCGCGATGAACCCCAGCGTCGCCGCGAGGCTGTACGCCGGTGCCGTCGAGGCAACGCCGATCACAACGTTCGAGAGGAACGTGATCGCGTTCTTCTTCAGTCCCTTGTCCTCTACATGAACCCCACCGCCGGCCGGCTCTGCGAACGTCGCGCTCTCCAAGGCCTTCCCTCTCTCGTGCGTGATTGCCGGGTCCCTCGGCGCAGGCTAACTGTACCCCGTGGGTGGCGGCATTCTCTGCCGCTCTTGTGAGGCCTGCAAGGGTCTGATGGCCGAAGTGACTGCGTCGCTTTGTACAGGACGGCGAAGGCAACCTCCCCTGACTCGTCGTTACGGTGATAGGCGAGCATGAGCAGCGATCTTTCAGTCGCGGTTCTTGGCGCCGGGGGCACGATCGCCCCGCCGATCGTTCGGGATCTCGCCGAGTCCGACGAGGTCCGCTCGTTGACGCTGCTCGACCTCGACCACGACCGCGCCGCACGCGTCGCCGCGGAGCACGGTCTGGGCAAGGCCACCGCCGCGGCGGTCGACGCCCGCGACATGGACTCGATGACCGCCGCGCTGGCCGGCGCTGACGTGCTCGTCAACACCGCTTCCTACCGCATCAACCTCGACGCAATGGAGGCGTGCCTGCTCACCGGCTGCCACTACGTCGACCTTGGCGGCCTCTACTGGCTGACCCTCGACCAGCTCAAGCTGGGAGCGCGGTTCGAGCAAGCCGGCCTGCTGGCGCTGCTCGGGATCGGCTCGAGCCCGGGCAAGACGAACCTGATGGCGGCGCGCGGGATGCGCGAGCTGGGCTCCGGCACGGAGGTCCGGACGATCGACGTGTTCGCGGCCGGGCGCGATCTGGCCCCCGTCGACGATGGGCGGATGCGCCCGCCCTATGCGATCCAGACGCTGGTCGACGAGCTGACGCTGAAGCCCATCGTCCTGCGCGACGGTAACCCGATGGAGATCGAGGCGCTCACCGACGCCGGCAGCTTCGACTACGGCGACCCGATCGGGGAGGTCGACACGATCTACACGCTCCACTCCGAACTGGCCACGTTCAGGGAGAGCTTCGGCTGCCGCGAGTCGAGCTTCCGGCTGTCGCTGGCGCCGGTTCTGCTCGAGCGCCTGCGGCAGCTCGTGGGCGCGAGCGCCGAGGAGATCGCGGCGGCCACGCGGGAGGCCGCCTCGCCGTCGAACCAGACCGTCTCGGTGCATGTGGTCCGGCTCGAGCCCGAGTCCGGCGAGGCGGTCACGGTCCGCGCCGTGACCCGGGCGCACTTCGGGCTCGGAGGGTCGGTCGTCTCGACCGCCGCTCCAGCGGCGGCGTCGGTGCGGCTGCTCGCGCGCGGCTCGCTCACCGCCCGCGGCGCGTTCCCGCCCGAGCGGTGCGTCGATCCGGACGAGATGTTCGCCGAGCTCGAGGGCCGCGGCTGCAGCTTCTTCGTCAGCGCGGGCTGAACGTCAGCCCGCGGGCACGCGTCGGTGCGCCGCCTCGTGGCGCAGCAGCGCCAGGTCGGCGTCGACCATCATCCGGACCAACTGCTCGAAGCTGACCTGCGGCTCCCACCCGAGGATCCGGCGGGCCTTGCCCGCATCGCCGACCAGATGCTCGACCTCGGCCGGCCGCAGCAGCGCGGGGTCGATCACGACATGGTCGTCGATCGCCAGTCCGGCGTGGTCGAAGGCGATCTCGACGCACTCGCGGACGGAGTGGGCGATCCCGGTCGCGATCACGAAGTCCTGCGGCTCGTCCTGCTGGAGCATCATCCACATCGCGCGGACATAGTCCCCGGCGAAGCCCCAATCGCGCTCGGCGTCGAGGTTGCCGAGGTGGAGCTTCGCGTCCAGACCGACCTTGATCGCCGCCGCGTGCCAGGTGATCTTGCGGGTGACGAACTCGAGCCCGCGCCGCGGCGATTCGTGGTTGAAGAGGATTCCGCTCGTGGCATGCAGGCCGTAGGACTCGCGGTAGTTGACCGTGATGAAGTGGCCATAGACCTTCGCCACGCCGTAGGGCGAGCGCGGGTAGAACGGCGTCTTCTCGTTCTGCGGGACCTCGAGCACCTTGCCGAACATCTCGCTCGACGAGGCCTGGTAAAACCGCGCCTCCGGGCAAACCTCGCGCATCGCCTCGAGCAGGCGGGTCACGCCCGTCCCGGTGAACTCGGCCGTCAGCGTCGGCTGGATCCAGGACGCCGCGACGTACGACATCGCGGCCAGGTTGTAGATCTCGTCCGGATTGGAGGCGCGCAGCGCGTCGACCAGTGAGCGGTGGTCGAGCAGGTCGCCCTGGTGCAGCGTGATCCGGTTCCGGATGTGCTCGACGCGGTCGAACTTCTCGGTCGAGGAGCGGCGCACCATCCCGTGCACCTCGTAGCCCTCCTCGAGCAGCGTCTCGGCCAGGTAGGACCCGTCCTGTCCCGTGATCCCGGTGATCAGAGCGCGGCGCACACTCATCGGCTGTTCTCCATCGTCTCGGTCTCGATCCACTCCACGGTCTCGGCGAGCCCGTCGCGCAGCTCGACGTGCGCCTCCCATCCGAGCAGCCGCCGCGCCTTCTCGACCGAGGGCCAGCGGCGCTGGACGTCGACCTCGAAGCTCGGCAGGTGCTCGAACTCGAGCTCGGACGCGTCCCGTCCGCAGGCCTCCCAGATCCGGGTCGCGATCTCGGCCACGGTCAGCTCCTCGGAGGCGGAGATGTTGAAGTCCTCGTTCTCGCCGGCCGGCGAACCCATCGCCGTGACGATCCCGTCGGCGATGTCGTCGACGTGCGTCAGCGTGCGGGTCTGAGCGCCCGAGCCGAAGATCTGGAGCGGGCGCTGGTCGGCCAGCGCCTTGGCGATCAGGTCGGGGACGGCGTGCGCGATTCCCGGCTCGTCGCGGTCGGGCAGCTCGCCCGGGCCGTACGCGTTGAACGGACGGCAGATCGTGAAGCGCAGGCCGAGCTGTTCGTGGGCCGCGCGCGTGTAAACCTCGCCGGCGAGCTTGGAGAAGCCGTAGGCCGAGCGGGGCGTCGAGCAGTCCGGCAGGTGTTCCTCGGTCGTTGGAAACTCCGTTGCCCGCTCGAAGACCATCGACGACGAAACATAGACGAACCGTTCGGCCCGCTGCGCGACTGAAGCGCTGACCAGCGACCCCGTGAGCGCGTTGTTGACCTCGGTCAGCGTGAACGGAAGCTTGTGGAAGTTCGCGATGCCTCCGACGATCGCCGCGAGATGGATGACGTGCGAGCAACCGTCGACCGCGTGGGCGGCGAGGTCGTGGTCGCGCAGGTCGCCGAGCTGGATCTCGCACCCCTCGCGCATCCAGTCGGGCGCGGGTCGATGGTCCGCGACGCGCACCTCCCAGCGCTCGTCGCGCAGCAGCCGCCGCACGACGGCGCGGCCGATCGTGCCTGCCCCTCCGGTGACCAACACCTGGCTCATCTGGCCTCTTGGACTGAGTTCTTCGAGGTGCCGAGCAGGGCCTCGGACTCGGCCGCGTAGATGAACACCTGGGATGTGCCGAGCGCGTTCCAGGGATCGACGAGCAGGCACTCGGCGGCTGCCTTGGCGCGAATCTCGGCCAGGCAGTCGGGGCTCTCGAACTCGGAGTGGTTGGTGGCCACGATCACGACGTCGGCGTCCTGGACCACCTCGGCGAGCGGTTGGGTGGGCGTCGGCGCGTGCGGGTCGCACACGGCCACGTCGGCCAGCTCCCGCTCGAGCAAGCGGATCAGCTTGTGCGAGAGCGAGTCGCGCTCGTCGTCGGTGTTGCGCTTGAACGTGAGCCCGAGCACCGCGACCTTGCGCGAGGACAGCGTGCCGAGCCGCCGCTTGATCCCTTCGACCAGGAACAGCGGCACGCCCTCGTTCACGCGCGAGACCGCGAGCAGCATCCCGGGCGCGTGCGAGCGCTCCTCGGAGAAGGCGAAATCCTTGCGCAGGCAGGTGCCGCCGGTCATGCCCGGCATTGCGATCCCGCCGCGTGGGTAGTCGCGGTTGATCAGGTCGATGACCTCGAACACGTTCGCGCCGTGGCGTTCGCAGTCCATCATCAGCAGGTTGGGTAGCGCGAACGTCGCATAGCGGAGGATGTTCGTCCAGATCTTCGCCAGCTCCGCCTGCACCGGTGTGGTGCGCTCGATCGGGACGCCGAACACGCTGAACAGCTCTGCCGCGCGCTCGGTCGAGGCGCTGCCGACGCCGCCGATGATGCACGGCAAGGTGGAGATCTCCTCGACGAAGCGCCCGGCGGCGATCCTCTCCGGGGCGTGCGCGACGAACACGTCCTGGTCGGCCCGCAGCCCGCGCCGCTTCTCGATGTAGCCGGCCACGAACTCGGTCGTCCCGGGCGCGATCGTCGAGCGCAGGATCACCGCATGTCCGTCGCGCAGCAGCGGCAGCAGGTCGTCGACCGCGGCCCGTACCTGGCGCAGGTCGCTCTCAACGTGCGAGAACGACGGCGTTCCGATCGTGATCACGATGTCGTCCGCCCCGGCCGCGTCGGCCGCACGGTCGCGGAGCTCGAGGCGTCCGGTTCCAGCGACGCGGTCGAGCAGCTCCTGGGTACCCGCCTCCTCGAACGGCATTCGGCCGGCGCGGATCGACTCCAGCACCGCCGGATCGTGGTCGACCCCGATGACGTGCAGCCCGCGGTCGGCGAAGCTCAGCGCCAGCGGCAGCCCGACGCGGCCGAGGCCGATGACAGAGACGGTCCGGTCACTCACCGCGGCTAGGAGATGCCGGGTCAGTCACCTGAGCTCGGCAGATTCGCCAGCTCCTCCACGGGCATGGTCACGCTTGGGAGCGGCGTCAGCCCTGGCTCGGCCGCGTGGCCTCGGATCTCGCCGTCGAAGGCGAGTTCATCGAGGCGGGCGATCTCGCGCTCGCCCTCGATCCGGGCCGGGTGGCCGGCCGGTAGGCCGCGGATCAGCTTGCGGACCCGCTCGCGCAGCTGGAGCGCGAAGTGCGGGGTCGACGCGCCCATCAGCTGGCGCACGTCGTCGACCGTTACCTCGCGTCCCTCGCGCAGGCGATCAGGGTTCTCGGCCTGGCTCATTTCTGCGGGACCACCTCGAGGAGATGATCCATCTCGGCCTGGACCGAGATCGAGATCGCGCTCTGATCGCCGATCACCCAGCCGTGGTTGTAGACGGCTGCCGTCGGACCCTCCTGCGTGTAGCCGGGAGTGGCGTAGTTGAGGAAGTAGTTCAGCACTGCAGGAGGGAGCGTAGACGGATTGTCGATCAGCAGCTGTGGCCCGTAGCTACCGCTGGCCGACAGCGGCGCGGCGGCCGCCGCGTCGAGCGGCCGGCTGGCGTTGATCAGCACGTAGCCGTGGCCCGGGCTGCGCATCGCCCAGCCGAAGCTGCCGGGCACGTGAGCACACGGCTGCCCGAACGGGCACGGCGGATCCCGGTAGGCGGCGAACGTGACCGAGCTCTGGACCGGGTCCGCAGCCGAGATCCGCTTCACCGTCCCGTACTTGGCCAGCTGCTTGGCGACGCTGTCGGGGATCACACTCGTTGGGCCGAGCACGTAGATGTGCGGATGGCCGTGGGCCGCGAGTGCCGTGCGTGTGGCCGTCGGCACGCCGGACTTGTTCACGAACAGAATCGGGTCGCCGCTCTCGGCCGCCCAGCCGGCCGCCGGCATCGCGTACTGGGCGTTGTCGGCCGGCGCGATCACCACGTTCGAGGCGGTGGCGCCGTGGGCGGCGGCCGAGAAGTTGTCGATCTCGGCGGCGAGCTGGTAGGGGTCGGTGCCGCCGATCAGCGTGCTGCTCAGGTTCGAGGGCGGCTTGGGGACGTTGTCGCTGATCCGGATCACCTTCGAGCCACGGATCGCGCCGGAGCCCGTAGGGGACAGGACGCCGAGCGCGTCGGCCGTGGCCGAGGGGAGCGAGCCGGTGCCGGAGAGGAGGATCGGGGCGCGGATCGGCGGTGCCGCCAGCACGGAGGCCGCCAGCGCGGCCTGCCAGTCGCCCGTCGGGGCGATCGTCACCACCTGCGGGTGGGTGCCCTCACCCGAGGAGGGGTAGACGGCGAGCGCCACGCCGGCGGCGTCGGCGATCGGGTCCGCCCCCGCCACCCGGGTCGTGTTCTTCGTCGCCACGGCGGGGAAGCCGAGCTTCTCGCCGGCCTGAGGCGTCTGTGACTTGACCCCCTGGACGGGGCCCTTGCCGGTCAGCAGCTGCGTGCCGCCGCCTCCGCAGGCGGCGAGCAGGAGGGCGGCGCCGGCGGCGAGCGCGGGAGCCGTGGCCGGGCCGAGCCGTCGGTGGCGTCGGGTGCCGTGGGGTCGCATCGGGCGCGGACGTTACCGGGGTGCATGCGGGCGGCGCGCCGGTGGATGAGCGGTTGCAGCGACAGGGGAGAGTGGGTACGACAGCGAACGAACGTGTGCGGTTTGTTGCAATCAGGTATAGGGAGGAATACGGACGCCGTCCGTCTCATTGTTTTGTATATTGCTCGACGCCTAATCCATGGAGCCCCAAATCCATGGAGCGGGGGACCCAAGGTTCCCAGGGGCGAATCTCGCGGTGAATCCGCGGGAGGCGCAGGCTCTTTTAGCGCCAGCCCGACAGCTAACCCCGCCGGCCGACGAAAGAGAACTTTTGCGGGTCACCCACCTGATAGCCCCCGGCATTGCCACGTTGGCGCTGGTAGGCGCGAATGCTGCCACCGCGGCGTCCACGCCCCACCCGAACGGCTCCGGCGGCGCCAGCCTCGCCGTCCCGGCCAGCCCGGCCAACAGCCCGTCGCACCCGACGGTCGCGGGCACGGTGGCGAAGATCCGCCACGGCGTCGCCTACGCCCCCTCGCTGGCGCCGATCCAGGTCCAGCGCGCGATCTGGGCCGGCAACAAGATCCGCAAGACGCCCTACATCTGGGGCGGCGGGCACGCGAGCTTCAAGTCGGCCGGCTATGACTGCTCCGGCTCGGTCTCCTACGTGCTGCACGCCGCCGGCCTGCTGAGCACCCCGTTCGACTCGAGCGAGTTCATGAGCTGGGGTAGGCACGGCATTGGCCAGTGGATCACCGTCTACACGAACCCCGGCCACGCGTTCATCGAGATCGCCGGGATCCGCTTCGACACCTCGGCCGAGGCCGACCCCAACCCGCCACCGGGCACCGGCCCGCGCTGGCGTCCGCTGTACCCGAATCCGCCCGGGTTCATGGCGCGCCATCCGAGCGGGCTGTAGGGCGTTCCGGCGCGTCGGCGGGCGTGCGTCCGTGGTGTCCTGGATCGGTGCAGCGCGCCGGTGTGGCGCGCCGGTGGGCCGGGCGCGGGGGTATAGCCTCGAAAACTTGGGGCCGCGGCCGCGGGGATGCACGTTTGAGTCTGCTCAGCAGACCCGATCCGACATCCCGGCTGCGCCAGATCCCAGTTTTCGAGGTTATGCGTGCCCGTGTCGTGCTGGGAGGGTCGTGGCGCGACCGGGGCGGGAGAAATGCCACAAACTCGGGTCCGCGATCGTGTGCGCGGCTAGAGAGTCACGCTGACCGTGACTTTCCAGCCTCGGTCAGGTCGGTCGGCGCGGTTTGCGACAAAAGTCGCCGGTCACCGCTCCGCCAAAGCCCCTCCGCCCTAAGCCGCTCCTGCCTAATCCTCCCCGCGCCTCGCCTCGAGGATCTGGGCTCGCTCCTGCAGCCGGTTGGCTCGGCGCAGCTCCGCCTCGCGCATGCGCCGGACCTCGGTCGGCGTCTCGGCGATCAGCGGCGCGACCGGGGTCGGCTTCCCGTCCTCGCTCAGGGCGACCATCGTCAGGTAGGCGGTGTTGGTGTGGCGGACCTCGCCGGTACGCGGGTTCTCGGACTCGACCCGTACCCCCACCTCCATCGAGGTGCGCCAGGCCGCGTTGACGGTGGCGCTGAAGGTGACGAGCTGGCCGACCCGGATCGGCACGATGAAGTCCATCCGGTCCATCCCGGCGGTGACCACGCGGCTGCGCGAGTGCTTGATCGCGGCCAGGCCGGCCGCTTCGTCGCATAGCTTCATCACGGTCCCGCCGTGGACGCTGCCGGCGCTGTTGGCGTCGGCGAGCCCCATCCAGTGAACGATCTGGGAGCGCGACTGCGAGACCGGCTTGGCATCCATCGAGCACGGATGCTAGTTGCGGTCGCTAGGCTTCGTGTGCCAGTCCAGCCATACGCCAAGGAGGATGCGATGCCGGGCCTTTCCGGGCGCATGTCCACCGTAGTGAAAGCCAAGATCTCGAAGCTCCTCGACCGAGCGGAGGATCCTGCCGAGACCCTCGACTACAGCTATCAGAAGCAGATTGAGCTCCTTCAGAACGTGAAGAAGGGGATCGCGGACGTCGTCACCTCGAAGAAACGGCTTCAGCTCCAGGAGCAGAAGCTTCGCGACCAGGTCGTCAAGCTCGACACCCAGGCCCGCCAGGCGCTGGCGGCCGGCAACGAGGAGCTCGCGCGCACGGCGCTCGAGCGCAAGAACGTGGTGCAGACCGAGCTGCAGTCGCTCGACTCCCAGATCTCGCAGCTCGAGGACCAGCAGGCGCAGATGACCGAGTCTGAGCAGAAGCTTCGGACCAAGCTCGAGCAGTTCCGCTCCAAGAAGGAGGTCATCAAGGCCCAGTACTCGGCCGCCGAGGCGCAGGTGCGGATCTCCGAGGCCGCGACGGGCGTGGGCGAGGAGATGGCCGACGTTGGCCTGGCGATGCAGCGCGCCCTCGACAAGACCGAGAACATGAAGGCCCGCGCGGACGCCGTGCAGGAGCTCGAGGCCGCCGGCACGTTCGACGACCTGACCCAGATCGGCCCGGCTGAGGACGACATCGATCGCCAGCTCAAGCAGCTCTCGAGCACAAGCGAGGTCGACTCCGAGCTCGCCAAGATGAAGGCCGAGCTTGGGAGCGGCTCCCCGGCGCCGGCCGGTGAGCTCGGGTCCGGCGGCGGCGGCGCGGAGGAGTCGGCCGCGGCGTCGAATCCGTCCGGAGAGCAGGGTCAGTGATCGTCCGGATCTCGACCGAGGGGCAGTACGAGGTCGGCGACGAGGCGCGCGAGTCGCTGAACGCGCTGGACAACGACGCCGTGCGGGCGTGTGACGGCGGCGATGAGGCGCGCTTTCGCGAGGCGTTCGACAAGCTCCTGACCTTCATTCGGACCGAGGGCCGCGCGCTGGGCGAGGACGAGCTCGAGGGCTCCGAGCTGATCCTGCCGCCGCCGGACGTCTCGCTCGAGGAGGCGAAGGCGGAGTTCAGCGGCGAGGGGCTGATTCCCGGATAGCTCGGCGGCTCTGCGGGGACGCCGATGAAGATCCAGCTGTGGAGCTACAACTTCGACCCCGAGCCGACCGGCATCGGGATCGTCAGCACGGTCTGGGCGCGGGGGCTGCGGGACCGCGGGCACCACGTCGACGTGGTGGCGGCGCATCCGCACTACCCCGAGCCGCGCTGGGGCACGAGCGTGCTCCCCTACCGCGAGGTCCGCGACGGGATCGACGTGCTTCGCCTCCCACTCTGGATCGGGCGCGCGAGCGCGGCCGAGCGCTACCGGCAGGAGCTCACGTTCATGGCCGCGCAGAGCCTGGCAACGCCGTTCCTGCCCCGGCCGGACGTCCTCGTATCGGCCTCGCCGTCGTTCCCGGCCCTGATGCCGGCCGTGCTGAACGTCCGGGCGCGGAGGATCCCATGGGTCCTCTGGCTGCACGACCTGCTACCCGACGGGGCGACCGCCACCGGGCTCGTCGACGAGGGCGGGAGGGTGATCCAGCTCGCGCGCCGGCTCGAGCGAGCCGCGTATGAGACGGCGGATCGGATCGTTGTCCTGTCGAGCGCGTTCACCGCGAACCTCCTCGCCAAGGGCGTGGCGGAGGAGAAGATCGAGCTGATCTACGACCCGGCGACGCGTGTGCCCGAGCGCCCGGCCGAGCCCGGACACCACGACGGCCCGCTGCGGATCCTCTCGATGGGCAACATCGGGCATTCGCAGGGGCTGACCGAGCTGGTGCGCGCGTTCGAGGCTCATCCGGAGGTCGAGGCCAGGCTCGTGATCACCGGCACCGGCGTCGCCGCCGACGAGGCCCGCGACGAGATCCGGACCTCGAGGGTCGAGATGCTCGGGATGGTCGACGACGCCCACCTCGAGCACGAGCTCTCGGCGGCCGACATCGCGTTCGTGAGTCAGCGGTACGAGGGCTCCGAGTTCAACATTCCCTCCAAGCTCATGAACTTCATGGCCTACGGACTGCCGGTCCTGGCCGCGGTCAATCCGGGCGGTGAGGTGGCCCGCCTGGTCCGCGACGCGGGCGCCGGATGGGTCGTCGACTCGAGCGATGCCGGCGCCTTCCCGCGCGAGCTGGTCAGGCTCGGCGGCTCGCGCGAGGAGCTTCGCGAGCGGGCGGAGATCTCGCGTAGATACGCCGAAGCGCACTTCGCACAGGCGGGTTTCGCCGAGCGCTTCGAGCGGACGCTGACGTCAGTGGCGGGCGCGCGCGAGCTCGATCGCGCCGCCGCCGGTTAGACCCGCTCGAGCGCGGACACCTGGTCGAAAACCCACCGGTAGGTCTGCTCGAGACCGGAGCGCAGGCTGATGCTCGGCTCCCAGCCGAGGCACTCGAGGATCAATGTGTTGTCGCTGCTGCGCCCGCGCACGCCCTTGGGTGCGTCGAGGTCGTAGCGGCGGTTGACCTTGATCCCGGCGATGTCCTCCACCGTGTCGACGAGCTGGTTGATCGTGACCATCTCGCTCGACCCGAGGTTGATCGGGAAGTCGATGTCGCTGGCCATGATGTTCAGCGTCCCCTCGGTGCAGTCGTCGATGTACATGAAGCTGCGCGTCTGCTCGCCGTCGCCCCAGATCTCGATCTCGTGCTCGCCGCTGAGCTTGGCCTCGGCCAGCTTGCGGCAGATGGCCGCCGGGGCCTTCTCGCGGCCACCGGTCCAGGTGCCGTTCGGGCCGTACACGTTGTGGTAGCGGGCGATCCGCGTGGTCAAGTCGAAGTCCTCGGTGAAGTGGCGGCACATCCGCTCGGAGAACAGCTTCTCCCAGCCGTAGCCGTCCTCGGGCTCGGCCGGGTAGGCATCGGCCTCGCGCAACGGTTGGATGTCGGGCGTCAGCTGCTTGTCTGCCGCGTAGACGCAGGCCGACGACGAGAAGAAGTACCGCTCGACGCCGTGCTCCCGCGCGGCCTGCAGCAGGTGCGTGTTGATCAACACGGACAGCATGCACCGCGCCTTGTTGGTCTCGATGAAGCCCATCCCACCCATATCGGCGGCGAGGTTGTAGACGACCGAGGCCCCGGTCAGGGCCTCGTCGCAGGCGCCGGCGAGGCTGAGGTCGAGGACGCGGTTATCGACGTCCGGCGTCACCTGGTACCACTGCTCGAGCGGGGTCTGGTCGACCGCACGCACGTTGCTCGCGCCGTCGGCGAGCAGTCGCTTCACGAGGTGGCCGCCGATGAATCCTCCCGCACCGGTGACCACGATCAATCCCTCAGGCATTAGGTCCTTTGTCTCGATGTCAACTCGTCTCATTGCTAATGCTTTGACCCAGAAGAACCGCCTGAGCCAATCCCCTGCGTCGGCGCGTTCTGCGCCGGAAGACCGCCGCCCCCCTGGATCGACACGCTCGGCCCCGAGCTCGTCGGCGGGGGAGAGCTTGGAGCCACCGGCGCCGCGGGCGTCACCGGTGCGGCGGGCGCGCTGGTCACCGGCGGGCTCGAGGCAACCGGAGCGCTGCCGGTGTTCGTCGGCTGCGAGGTCGAGGCGACGGTCGCGGCCGGCTGCTGTGGCGCCTTGCGGGCGTGCGCGCGATGCACCACGGCGCGTCTGTGCGACTTGGCGGCCCGGTGTTTGAGGCTACGGGCCGAGTGCGTGACGACGGCGGCGGCGGGCGCCGCCGGCTTGCGTGACGCCGCCGTGTCGCTGCGCTTGCTCGAGTGCCCGATTAGCGCGACAGCCGCCGCGGCCACGCCGAGCGCAGCGACCAGCGCCAGTGCGCCGGCCACGAGCCGTCGGCGCCGGTTGGCCGGCGTGCGCGGCGGTGTGGCCTCGAGGGTGGTCGTGGCCTCGGCCTCGGGTGCCAGAGCGGCGTCGGCGGCGGGCGCGGCGGCGACGGCCGGGAGCGCCCAGGCGCTCTCGCCCGCAGCGGCGGCCGGCTCCGGGGGCAGGGGCGCAGGTGTGAGCGCCGCAGGTACAGGTTCCGGCGCGGCGGCGGCAGCAACAGCGGCGGCGGCGGACGGTGCCGCCTCATCCCCGCTGTTCAGCTTCGCTCGGAATGCCCGCTCGGCGCGCTCGGCCTTGAGCGCGGTCGCCTGACAGCGAAGGCAGCCCGACATGTGCGCGTCAAACGCGCGGCGATCGCGATCCGACAGCCGGCCGCTCGCCGCGTCAGCGAGGCGCGGCAGGGTCGAGTCGCAGTCGGTCTCGTGCTCAGCCCCGAGCACGCCACGCAGCCCAGGACGGGCGGCGCGGGTCGCGTGGCGTGCGGCCACTTCGCGCGTGATCGCGAGCAGTGAAAGTGCGTCGGCCGCGCCTGCCCGGTCGCGCGCCGTCCACGATGCGACCGCCTCGTCGGCGGCTCGCGATGCCGTGACCGGGTCGCAGAGCTCGTGGCAGTAGGCGTATGCGGCGCGGTGCGCGGTGTCGAAGCCGATCGCGGGGTGGCCGTTGGCGGGCGGGTGACGTGGCTTCTGCGGTTCGGCGGGCCCGGGCTGGTAGGCCGCCGGCAGCCACGCCGTCCTCGCCGGTGGCTCGGGCGCGGTCATCGTCGCCGTCGCGCGTCCAGCCGGATCCGGCTCGGCCTTCGGCATGGCGGTGTCCTGGGGCAGCCAGGCGCTCCCGGACTCGACCGGGCGCTCAGTCGCGACCGCCGGCGCGTCAGCGTTTTCCGCCGGGCTCTCGCTCCCGCCTTCGCCTCCGCCCAGCAACCGTGACAGTACCCCACCCCGACTGCGTCGAAGATCGACCACGCGGCAAGAATAGAACAACGCTCGGAGAATTCCGCCGGTTCTCCCGGCGCTCAATCACCCTGGGCAGCGAGCGAGCGGCCGAGGCCGCGCATGAGGATCAGATCGGTCCCCGGGAGAGGGTCCTCCGGGTCCCGTGTCCAGCCGTACTCCGCCTCCAGCTGGGGCAGTTGGTCGGAGCGGATCAGCCGCGGGGCCGGCCCGTGGGGCGGTGACACATCGATCACGTGCGAGTAGGTCGCGCGGATCAGCTCGTGCAGCGCGTCGAGCCCGCCCGCTCTACGCAGCCCATAAGGCCAGTACTCCATCATGATCGGCACGTCGCTCGAGAGCAGCCGGGTTGCGCCGCGCAGGATGTGGGCCTCGTGACCCTGCGCGTCCATCCACACGAGTCCGATCTCGCCGAGCGCCAGCTCGCCGGATTCGACGAGCGAGTCGAGCCGGGCCGCGCGCACCTCGATCGTGCTTCGCCCCGCCTCACCGGAACCCGAACCCGAACCGTTCACGCGCACGCGATGGTCGCCGCTGTTGTCGCCCGAGACCTCGAGCGCGACGCTGCCGTCCTGGTCGGACAGCGCCACCTCGAGCAGGCTCACGCGCTCGGCCACGCCGTTGGCGAGCACGTTCTGGCGCAGCAGCTCGCAGTTGTCGGGGTGAGGCTCGATCGCGAGCACCGAGCGCGCTCTGTAGCGCCTGATCATCTCGACGGTGTGACTGCCGATGTTGGCGCCGATCTCGAGCACGTTGACATCGCGCAGGCGCTCGTCCAGGCCCGGGATCGAGCGCAGCGCCTCGAAGGCCGCGACGATGTCCAGCTCCGGCGTGCGGTGGTAGACGAACAGCCGCCGCCCGATCGTCTCGTCCGCGGTGCTGACGAGGAGTCGCATGCCCTCCCGGTCGACCGCGAGGTAGGGGGTGAAGCGGGTGGCCAGGCGCCAGAACGCCCGGCGGCTGAGCGCTTCCGCTTCGGTTGGGAAATCCGAAGCGAGCCGGCCCGCGAGGCGGCGGATGCGAGCGGTCTGGCGCGACACGGGCAAGAGCCTACTCACCGGTTTCGGCCGTTTGCGGTGGCGGCGAGAGCGGCGTCGACGATGCCCTGGGCGGATTGCTCGACCGACCATGTATCGATGCGCTCGCGCGAGGCTGCGCCCATCCGGCGGCGGAGCTCGTCGCTCGTCACGAGCTGCTCGAACGCGGCTGCGGCCTGCCCGGCGTCGCGGGCGGAGACGATGTAGCCGTTGTAGCCGTTGCTGACGAGGTCGAGCGCGCAGCCGACGCGGTCGGACACGACGACCGGGACGCCGAAGTTCATCGCCTCGTTGACGACCAGGCCGAACGTCTCCTTCTCGCGCGAGAGGAGCGCGAACACGTCGGCCACCGCGTACGCGCCGGCCACCTCGGAGCGGTTGAGGAAGCCCGCGAACACGACATCCTCCACGCCCTCCTCGCGCACGTGCTCGCGCAGCTCGCGCTCGGCGGGACCGGAGCCGGCGATCAGCAGTACGCAGCGGTGGCGCTCGCGGACTCGGCGGAAGGCCTCGAGCAGGAACGTAGGCTGCTTCTTCGGGATCAGTCGTGAAACCGAGACGATCACCGGACCGGCATCGGGCGCGATCCCGAACGACGCGCGCAGGCGGGCGCGCTCGCCGTCGAGTTCGCGCGCCCGGTCCTGGAAGTATTCGTTGTCGACCGTGTAGGGGGTGGCAAAGAGGCGCTCTTCCGGGAGGCCGTGGTTCTCGAGCCATCGCCGGTTCTCGCTGCTGATGTAGAGCCCGTAGCCGAGGCGCAGGTAGGGCCGGACGACCAGCTGCTTGAGCACGACGTTGGCGAACGACCGGGGGTCGAGCAGCGTCTGCTCCTCCCGGAACATGAGCGCCCCACGCGCCGCCCGCTGGGCCAGCGCCGCCATCAGATAGGTGGCCGAGTAGTAGCCGGCCATCCACAGGACGTCGTAGGACTCGCGCAGCAGGATCGGCACGATGTCCCAGTTGCGCGTGGCCCAGAAGTGGGTGCCCAGCCCGGGCGTCCGGTCCGCGGTCCGGAGGAAAACGCTCCGGTAGCCGGCGGTCAGGTCGGCGTCCCACGCGATCGGCTGCCCGTATCCGTCGTCGTACGGGGTCACGCCGTCCGACGAGCCGTAATAGACGGTGAAGTCGAGGCGTGGATCGGCTCCGAGCCGCCGGTACAGCGGCACGGCCGATGGCGCCGGCTGCCCGGCCAGGTGGGCGACTCTGATCGGCCGCGAGCTCATCGCGAGGGCCGCCGGGCGGTCGAGATCGCGCGCGCATAGGCGTCCCTCAGGCGCTCCCCGACACGGTCGTAGTCGAGCTCGGTCGCGATCGCGGTCTCGGCCTCGCGGCCGAGCGATTCGAGGCGGTCGCGATCGCCGTCCAGCGATCCGACGGCCGACGCCAGCGCCGCGGCGGTGGGCTCGATCATGACGCCCCCTCCGTGTCCGCGGACGATCTCGGCGATCCCGGTCCGGTTCGAGACCACCAGCGGTACGCCCGCCAGCATCGCCTCAGCGGCGGCCATCCCGAAGCTCTCGTACGACGACGGCATGGCGAGCAGGTCGATCGTGTCGAGGAACCCGGCGCGGTCCTCAGGGGAGACGAACCCGAGCCAATCGATCCGGTCCGAGACCCCGAGCTCCTCCCCGCGGCGGCGAGCGGTCGCCACGAGGTCGTCGGGGCCGTCGCCGGCCACGCGCAGGCGGACGTGGTCGGGCAGGCCGGCGAGCGCCTCGACGACGATGGGGACGTTCTTCTTCGGCGCGATCCGCCCGAGGTAGCCGATCGTCAGGCCGGCGCCCTCACCCCGACGGCGCGGCTGCGCACGGCTCTCGCGGGAATCGGCGATCGCGTAGGGGATCGTCTCGTGCGGCGCCGACTCCGGGAGCGACTCGCGCGTCTCGAGCTCGGAGGTGAGGATGAACAGGTCGGTCCAGCGCGTGTAGAGGGACTTCAGCGCGACCTTCTGCAGGCGCCGCGGCGCACTCCGTGACTTGTCGATGTCGTTCGCGGTCAGCGACTCATGTGAGGTGAGAACGAGCGGGACCCCGCATCGCCGCGCGGCCGCGAGACCGGTCAGCGCGCCGATGTTCCAGACCCCGTGCACGTGCACGGCGTCGAAGGAGCCGGCGCTGCGCCAGATCCATGGGATCTGCGCCACGCTCACGCTCCAGCGGTCCGCGAGCTCGGCCGGACGGGAGACGGTGGGGAAGGACAGGACCCGGATCCCGACGGTCTCGAGCCGCCGGACCAGTAATTGGGCGCGCGATCGTGCGCTTGGCTGCTCGGTGCAGACGACGACGTGCTCGACGCCGGCCCGCCGGCCGGCCAGGACCAGGCTCACGCCGCCGGACTGGATACCCCCTCCGGCTGGGTCGAGGCTCGGAAACAGTGACAGGACTCTCATGCGACCGCGTTCGGCGAGGACGAGGAGGGCACACGCGCTCCCCCCGCCCTGATTGCGGCGGCATCGTAGCCGACGATTTCGGGCTGGGCGCCAGATGGCCGGCGCGTCTCAGCAGCTCAGCGCGCCGGCGAACAGACGGCTGACCGCACAGGCGGCCGGCTTCGCGGTCCCGTCCGAGGTGAAGATCCCCCAACCAGCATTGACGGCGTTGTCCGGGTCGCTGTAGCCGAGGCTCTGGTCCTCGAGGCCGTGGATGATCGCGGTGCGGATGCTCGGGTTGGCCCTGGCGATCTGGATCATCTGGGACATGTCGGTCGCCTGCTGCTGCGGGGTCGTGGCCGCGGGCCACCCCGGCTCGGTTGCGGTCGAGACGCCCATCTCGGTGATCCAGATCGGTTGCGAGCCCTCTCCGGCAGCCGAGCGCACGGTGCCGATCTGGCCGAGCCACGTCTGCATCGCCGCGGGATCCCACGTGGCCGGTGCGCCGTTCACGTAGTCGGAGGGGTAGATGTGGACTCCGAGCGCGTCCATCGAGCGCTTGGCTCCGTCGGCGTACATGGCGGTGAGGAACTGCTCGGGGCCGTAGCCGCCGCTCACCTGGCCGGAGCCGGGGATCGGGGGAGAGAGGAGGAGCCCGCCGCTGATCACCGGCATGCTTCCGTTCACGGCCTTGATCGCCGCGTAGGCCGCCTTGAGCAGCGCGGTGAAGCGCGCCGGATCGGAGCGAGGGAGGAAATACTGATCGAGGTTGGGCTCGTTCCAGACCTCGATCGCCGCCGCGGCCGGATACCGGACCGCGAGGTCGTGGATGTAGGTGACCCAGTCCTGCATGTACGCCGGGTCGGGCGGCCCGGTGAAGTACGGGTTGCTGCAGTCGGTGCTCGGTCGCGCCCAGCAGGGGGCGGTGAAGGCGACGATCTCGGGATGCAGGCCGGCCGCGATCAGCTCGGCGTACTGCTGATCGGACTGCTGCCAGCTCCAAGTGCCGTGGCTCGGCTCGACGACCGACCAGTCGACGAACAGCCGACTCACCTTCGCGCCGACCTCGCGCTGCTCGGTCACCGTTCGCGGGGCGGTGTAGGTGTTGAAGCCGAGCTGGAGGGCGGGTTGCGCCACCGGCCGGCCGCCCGTCGTAGTGGGCGGGGGCTGGCGCGTGACCGTCAGGACCGGGTGCGTCCTGACGTGGCAGCCGTCGAGGCGTATCGCGACGTGCTCGGAGCGGTGCGCGCGGCTGACCGTGAGCGCGCCGCTACATTGCCCGCCGGAGCGGACCGCGCTCCACCAGCAGTGCCCGCCACCGCGGGCCGCCGTACAGCTCAGCTTGACGTTTCGATATCCCCGGCTGCGCAGCGTCTGCATCGCGCGGGCGCGCATCGTCGTCGAGCGCGCCACGCTCGGTGCAGCGGCGAGGGCCAGCAGCGCGCAGAACGCCGCCGCCAGGTAGGCGGCGGCAGGGGCGCGTCGAAGTCCCCGCCGGTGGGGGTGTTCCGCTGGCGTTCGCATGTCGGTGCTCCGAGTGCATTTCCTGCTTCGTGTATGGCTTCGGCACGCTGGCCCCACTTGCGCCGTCGTCCAGGGTCGCTGGACGGATGTTCGAGCCCAGCGACCCGGTCGCGTGAATGGTTGGGCGGCCAACGGGCCCGGATCGAACCTGCCCGATCCACGTCCGACCTCGTTTATCCTCGCCCCGCTATGGCGAGAGTCGTCGTCGACCTGTGTGACGGGAGGACACCGCGTCCGGCGCAGGATGCGCTGGCCGAGAAGACCGATTACCGCGATCTTCCGTACTTCGTGGACGTGGCCACGGTCGCGTCCGAGGCCGGCGTCGACGTCGATCGATTCGTCATCTCCTACTTCCAGGATCTGGGTACGCGGTTGACCGAGCGCGACGTCTGGTTCCTGGTCGGCGACGAGAAGGTGATGCCGGTCGCGCACGAGCCGCCGTGCCCGCTGTTCCGGACCTACGGGAACATCTACTGGACGCCGTGGCGCGGGTTTCCGCTCGATCCGACCCTCGCGGTCGGCGAGTACGCGGTATGGACGCGTAACCGGCTCGCGGCGGCGCGCTCGACGTGGCCGCGGATCCGGGCCCGGAGCGGCACCGCGGCATGGCTGCCGCTGGGGATGCCCGGCGCCGACACGACGAGCGCGGAGGTGCAGCCGATCGAGGAGCGACCAATCGACATCGGCTTCCGCGGCAGCCTCGGGGGCGGGAAGACATACGCGCCGCGCACCGTGAGCCGCCGGCGGATGGTGGCGGCGCTCGGGCGACTGCCTGCCTCGGTCACGGTCGACCTGTTCGAGACCGAGTCGTTCAACGCGTCGTATGCCCTGGACCCGGCCGACTATGGCCGCTCGCTGCGCGAGACGAAGATCTGCCTCGCCCCGCGCGGGGGATCGATGGAGACCTACCGGGCTTTCGAGGCCGCGGTCTCCGGATGCGTGCTGATCTCCGAGCCGCTCCCCGCGGCCTGGTACTACGCCGGTCTCCCGCGTCGCGAGCTGAGGTCGTGGTCGGCTCTGCCGGAGACGGTCGAGGAGCTGCTCTCGAACCCCGAGCTGATGCGGTTCATGTCCGAGGCCGGGCGGAGCTGGGCGCAGGACGTGGTCAGCGCCGAGGCGATCGGGAAGTGGGTGGCGAGCCGGCTCGGCGGCGACAACCGGCGGATCGCCGGCGCCGAGGAGGTAGCCTGGGCACGATGAGTCGGACGCGGTGGAGGCGTTGACGTAGGTGGGGGCGAGCTCGAGCACTGAGCGGCCGGCCCACGTGGCGACGGCCGAGGGCGGCATGGCCGCGTGCCCGGCGTGCGGCGCCACCGGGGCTCCGGTGCGCCGCGAGCACTCGGTGGCGGCGGCCGCCGAGCATCTGGTCCCGGCCGCGCGGGCTCGGGAGCGCAACGCGCTGCTGCGCGAGGCGCTGCACGAGCTGTTCGGCGGCGAGCAGGTGCTAGTTCGTCGCTGCACTGGGTGCGGCTTGTGGTTCGCCGACCCGTTCGTGTCCGGAACGCCCGAGATCTACAACCTGATCACGGAGGGGAGCGAGCTCTACCCGGTCGAGCGGTTCGAGTTCGGCCTCACGATCGACGCGCTGCGGACGCGCTCGCTCGATCTCCTCGAGATCGGGGCGGGTGACGGGGCGTTCCTGCGCAAGCTTCGCACGGCCGGCATCACCGGCCGGGTGTGCGCCACCGAGTACGACGACGGGTCGCTCGCGTCGCTCGCCGCGATCGACGGCGTGGAGACGTTCCGCGGTTCGCCGCAGGAGCTGGCGGCCGAGCGCCCCGGCTTGTTCGACGCGATCTGCATGTTCCAGGTGCTCGAGCACATGGATCACCTCGACGACGTGTTTGCGGCGCTCCGAGAGCTGATCGCCCCAGGAGGGCAGCTGTTCATCGGAGTGCCCAACGACGCCAGCGTCAGCGTCCAGGAGGAGCTCACGGGTTTCTGGGAGATGCCGCCGAACCACATCGGCCGCTGGACGCGAGCCGCATTGGAGAGCGTCGCGTCGCGACACGGCTTCACCGTGCTCGACCACCAATACGAGCCGGTCAACGACCTGGGCGAGCTGTGGGAGATGGCGAAGTGCCGCTGCCAGGCACGTGCGTACGAGCCGCGCTCGATCGCCGGGCGCGTCAACGCCTGGCCGGTGCGCCCGGTGCGCGGTCCGGCGAAGCGGCTGCTGGCCGTCTGGGACCTGATGCTCCTGGCCCCGAAGTACGGGCGCATCCCGCCCCGCTGCCAGTGGTTCCGGCTCGGTGAGGCAACGTGATGCTGCCGGCCCGGATCCGCGACAAGCCCCAGTACGTGTTTCATCCGCGCCGCCTGATCCGGCGGGCGTTCCATGGCGTGCAGCCCCGGCGCCCGCAGGGCTCGGAGCTCGCCGTCGCACAGCTTCCGTGGAGGCTGCCGATCGAGGTCAACGCAGAGGAGGCGATCGGCTACACGATCCTCACTGCGCGGGTGTTCGATCCGTGCGTGACCGAGACCATGCACCGTCTGATCGATCCCGGCGATCTTGTCGTCGACGTCGGGGCCAACGTCGGGTACCTGACCAGCCTGGCCGCCGTTCGCGCGGGGTCGACCGGAAGCGTGATCTCATACGAGCCCCACCCGGCGGTGTTCGAGATGCTCTCGGCCAACGTCGCGCGTTGGCAGGGGCACGCGAACGTCGCGGCGGTCGAGGCGCGCCAGGCGGCCGTGTCCGACCACGAGGGCTCGGCCGAGCTCGCCTCCGGCCCGCTGTTCCACGTCAACATGGGGCTGGCCTCGCTGGCCGAGGCCGACTCAGGCGCAGGCGGGGAGGGGGACAAGCTCGACCGCTTCCGTGTCGACGTCCACACGCTCGACGACGTGCTCGGCGAACGGCAGGTCGGAGTGCTGAAGATCGACGTGGAGGGCCACGAGCCCGAGGTCCTCGCCGGCGCCCGGCGCCTGCTCGAAGAGGGCCTCATCCGCGACATCGTGTTCGAGGACCACGACCCCTATCCGGACGAGAGCACCGAGCTGGTGGAGACCGCCGGCTATCACCTGCTCGGCCTCGAGAACAACCTCTTCGGCCTGTGCCTGGTGGCGCCGGCCGCGCGCACGGTCACGAGCCCGTGGCCCGGGCCGAGCTATCTCGCCACCCGCGACCCCGCGCGGGCGCTGGCCAGGCTCAGTCAGCGGGGCTGGCATGTCGACGGGATCGGGCCACGCCTGCCCTGGCGGCGCGCCCACCAGCGCTAGCGCGCTCAGCGCCGCCAGAGTACGCCCGTGCGGATCAGTTGCGCCGGGTTGCCGCCGATCAGCGCGTTGTCCTCGGCGTGCGAGCCCGCCACCACCGACCCGGCCGCGACGACGACGTCGTTGCCGAGTGACACCCCCTTGAGCACCGCGGAGCGGGCGCCGATCCAGACGCGGTCGCCGAGCGAGATCGGGGCCTGGGTGCGTGACTCGGCACCGTCGGCTCCGAGCAGCGGGTGAAAGTCGCTGTCGAGAAGGAGGACGTCCCACGAGATCAAGCAGTCGCGGCCGAAGCCGATGCTCTCCCGGCAGACGATCTGGCTCTCGGCCGAGAGCACGAACCCGGGGCCGAAGGTGACCCGCCCGGACTCGGCCACCGACAGCTTGAACCCATTTCCGAGCCGCGCGGGCCCCTCGAAGCGAACCTCTCCCGCGACCTGCCACACGCTGCGAGAGCGGCGGAAATCGAAGGCCCCGTTGGCGCCGAACCCGAGCAGCACGGATCCCGTGCGAGCGGGCCCGCGGACGGTGACGCGCCCGCCGAAGTTGAAGATCGCCATACGGTGGCTGACCAGGACGGGCAGGCGGATCGCCTGCCGCGGCGGCAGGTAGCGAAAGTTGAACAGGATCGACTTCGGCAGGCCCCACACGACGAGGGACATCCGGGCCAGCCAGCGCAGGTAGGAGCGCCGCTCGGTCTCTCCCGGCGCCGCCAGAAGCGAGGGCGATCCGCGGTCGCGCTCGCCCCCAGATGGACGCGTATCCGCCGCAGTCATCGGCGTTCGATCCTAGCGTGAGGGATGGCCGTAGACGCCGGTCGAAACCGGCGCGAACGCAGAGCACCGCTTATACAATCGCCCGACGCGAAAGTAGCGGGAAATCGCGGCGACCGGCCCACGGGCGCGGTCGCAACGGTCTGACAAATGCAGGGCACGACCGAGGACAAGCTTGATCAAGCAAATGCGTGGCGGCGAGGTTGCCGTCGGCGGCCATGAACAGCGTGCGCCACGGACGCGGCGCCTGAAGCTTTCGAGCACCTATCGAGCCATCGCCGGGAACATCGGCGTGAGCCTGGTCACGCAGGCGTGCCTGCTGCTCAGCGGCGTCGCGGGAGCGAGAATCCTCGGCGTGCTCGATCGCGGGCGCGCCGCGCTGCTGCTGCTGTTCGCGACGGTCCTGCCGCTGCTCGGGACACTGGGCACGCCACTCGCGGTCACGTACTGGATCGCGCGCGGCAAGGGCTCGGGCATTCGTGTGCTGCGAACGATCCGTGGCGTGATCACCTTGCAGGTGCTCGGACTGCTCGTCGTCCACGCCCTGGTGCTCGTGATCGTGTTCAGCAGCGCTCCCGGGAACGTCCAGGTGGCGGCGGCGATCAGCCTGCTGGCGACGCCGGCGATCGTGGCCTTCTTCTACGCGCTCGCAGTTCTCCAGGGCACGCAGGACTTCCGGACGCTCAACCTGTGCATGCTGATCTTCCCCCCACTCAACGCCGGCGTGCTGGTCGTCATGCTGCTTGCGGGAGTCCGGGCGCTGTGGCTGGTGACGGCGGTGTGGGTGGCGGGGTATCTGTTCTCCGCCTCGATCTCGGTGCTGGCCGCTCGCCGGTCGCTGCGCCGGGCCGCTGCGGCGGAAGAGGGCGCGGAATCGGTCCCCGAGGTGGGCGAGATGATCCGGTTCGGCCTCAAGGCGCTGCTCGGCTCGATGTCGCCGCTGACCGGATTCCAGCTCGACCAGGCGATCGTCGGACTGTTCATCTCCCAGGTCGCGCTCGGCATCTACGTGGTCGCCGTCGCGTTCACCAACCTGCCGCGATTTGTCGCCCAGGCTGTCGGGCTGGTCGCGTACCCGCACGTGGCGGCCGACGGCAGCGAACGCAGTCAGCTTCGCGACATCCTCAAGTTCACGGCGCTGGCGATCACGTGCTGCGGCGCGATCATCGCGGCCACCGAGCTCGCCCTCCCGTTCCTCGTTCCGCTGCTGTTCGGCAAGGCGTTCTCCTCCGCGGTGGCCGTCGGCCGGATCCTGCTGATCAGCACGTTCCTGTTCTGCGTGACTCGCGTTCTCAGTGATTGCTCCCGAGGGGCCGGCCAGCCTGTGCTCGGGACGATGGCCGAGATCGCGTCACTGACCACGCTGTTCCCGTTCGTGGCCATGCTGTCTTCCTCGGGCGCAAAGGGGGTGGCCGCGGCGCTCGCGCTGTCGGCCGCCTGCGGAGTGCTCACGATCGTGATCGGCCTGGCCGTGCCCAGGCTGCGGCGAGCGGCCGGAGCACAGCGTCACGCGCCGGTCACCGAGGGCGAGCCACTCGTGGCAACGCTGGCCGAGGGGACCTCGGGAGCGCTTGATGTCTAGGCCTCGCCGGGGCGGGTGGTGAGCGTGCGCAGAACGAGCCTCGGGCTGCTCATGCTGTTCCTGGTCGCCGGCGGCGGGATCCTCTTCGCAGGCACCGGGCTCGGCGTCGCCGCCGGCGCGGCGGCCGGCATCCTCGTCGTCGGCGGGGTCGTACTGCTCGGGACCTCGGCTGATCGGCTGATGTACGTAACCGTCTCGATCCTGGTGCTGACGATCACGTGGAACGGCATTCGGGTCGGCGGTGGGGCGTTCGGTGACGTGTTCATGGTGATGGCGTTCGCCGCCGTCGTCGCGTACCTGGTGCTCGAGCGGCGCTCGCCGCGGATCCCGCCGTGGCTGATGCTGGCCGCGATCGGCTTTGCGCTCGCCGGGCTCCTCAGCGCGATCTTCCCCCAGAACCACGACCTGGCCAACCGATCCCTGGTCCAGCAGGAGGCCGTGGTACTCGTGCCCGGCTATCTGCCTCCGCGCTCGGACGTCGCGTTCCTGATCAAGTTCGAGCTGTCCGCGGTGCTCGTGCCGCTGCTGATCGCCACCGCGGCCACCAGCCGGGAGCGCTGCGTGTGGCTGCTCGACCTGTGGACGATCGGCGCCGTGATCAACGCCGGCGCCGGCGTTCTCGACTACGCCGGTATCCACGTGGCCCCGTACGCGATCGCGTCCAGCCGGACCTCAGGTCTGACGATCCACCCGAACTACCTGGCGCTGACCGCGGTGATGGGCATCCCGACGGCGATGGTGTGGCTCGGGCGCTCGCGCCGATGGACGGTGGCGGGGATCGTCGCGGTGCTGACGCTGGTCGGCGCCGTCTATGCGTCGGGATCGCGTGACGGAATAATCGCCGCGATCGCCGTGATCGTGATCGCCGGCTTCGCCGTGCCGCGGTTCCGGCGGCGCGTGCTGCCGATGCTTCCGATCCTTGCCGCGACGATCGCGCTGGCGGTGACGCTCGTCCTCATGTTCACCAAGGCCGGGAGCCAAATCCTCCATCAGGTCAGACTCGGCGGCAACGATCCAAGCGCGGCTGGAAGCGACATCCAGCGCTCGGCCGACGCGCACGTCGCCTGGCTGCAGATCCGCGCGCGCCCGATCGAGGGAGTCGGCTTCTCGGTCATCGAGGACGCGCACGACATCTATCTCCAGCTCCTCGCGGCCGGAGGCGTGATCGCGATGGCCGCCTTCGTCGCCTACATAGGAGGGCTGATCGCCTCGACCCGGCAGGCACTGCGCCCCGGTCCGTTCGACGAGGTGATCGTCGCGATGACCGGCGTCGTCGGCTGGCTCGCCAACGGGATCTTCGACGCGCAACTCGGCGACAAGTACCTCTATGTGCTCCCGGGTCTGATCATCGCGATGGCCTGGGTGGCGACCGCCGAGGCGCGTAGCCGTTCTTCCGATGCTGTATTCAAGAGTCCGGTGCGGGCCTCACGGACGCGGCCCGTCGCCGTGCCCCAGCGCGGAGTCCCCGCGCTCTAGCCGGTTCACGACAACCAGGAGAGCAACGAATTGCAATTCCGTCCCAAGTCGTTCTGGAGTCCCATATACATCCGCGACCGGCTTTCGCTCGCGTATGAGCAGAAGCGCCATCCCGATTCGCCGTGGTGGCCCAAGGACGCCGCCTCGTACTTCGCTGGGCTGCTGCGTCCGACCGACGTGTGCCTGGAATGGGGCTCTGGGAGGAGCACGGTCTGGCTGAGCGCGAGAACCAAGGAGGTCCACAGCATCGAGCACGACCGCGACTGGTATGACCGCGTGGGCGCCCAGCTGGCGGCTGCGGGGGTCGATCCGGGCGCGGTTCAGCTGCTCGACGCCGGCTCCGAGGACACGGCTGAGAGCTCTCCATATGTCCGCGTGATCGACACGTTCGCCGACGGCGAGCTCAACGTCTGCGTCGTCGACGGCATGCATCGCGGCAAGTGCGCGCTCGCCGCCGTGCCGAAGCTCTCCTCAGGCGGGCTGCTGTTCATCGACGACGCCCACTGGTTCCTCGATCACCCGACGCACGCACCCCATTCGCGGGTGGGCAACGGACCGGCCGACGCCGACTGGAGTCGCTTCGCGGAGTTGGTGGCCGACTGGCGCCGCGTGTGGACGACAGACGGCGTGACCGACAGCGCGATCTTCATCAAGCCCTAGATGACTTGTGCCACGGGTTTATGCGATGTAGGCGACGAATGAGCGGCTGGGGCGACCGAGTTGCTGGTTGAGCATCACGGCGGCGGCGAGCGCGGCGAACCGGGCGCACAGGCGGACGCGGAGGTTCGCGAGGGTGCGGGCGCCGTGGCGTTCCAGGGTGAGGATGTCCTTGCAGGTCTGGAAGATCGATTCGATCCGCTGGCGGATCGGGGCGAGGTGCGGGCCGCGGCCTTTTTCGTCTTTGCGTCGGGGGCGCATGATCGTCGCGTCGAGTGCAGCGAGCTCGGTCTCGAAGTCTTTGCCGCGGAAGTTCTTATCGCCGATCAGGATGATCGCCTGCCCGGGTTGGCGTTCGCAGCGCGCGACCATCTGCACGCACACGAGCTTCTCATCGATCTTCGGGGAGGTCAGCGCCAACGCCCTGGGCGTGCCGTCGCAGGAGAACAACGCGTGGAGCCGGAACCCCCAGAAGTAGCGGCTGTGGCTGGCGCAATACCCGTAGTCGGCGGCGTTGGAAAGCGCGTCATCGAGGCTCGAGGACCCGCCGCGCTTGACCGTTTCCCGGGAGCGGGCGCACTCGACGGGGGTGGAGTCGACCAGCAGCAGATCGTCGAAGAACCCTGGGCTATGGCGTGCGAACTGGGCGATCAGCGCCTCGATCTGGCCGCTGACCCGCAGCCGGCGCTTGTGGAACGCCTCACGCGCGGGAAGGTACGGAAACAAGTGCGCGAGGCGGTGCCTGGCGACAGCCAAGAACCGCTCGTCGGACGGGATCCCCATGATCGCCTGCGCGAGGCACAGGGTGATGATCTCCGCATCAGTGATCCGGCGGCGCGCGTTCGCCGCCCGCTGAGGCAGGAAATCGTCCGTCATGCAGTAAACAACTGTGAACAGCAGGTCGAGGTTGGCGTCCATCGAGGCCCTCCAGAGGGTCGGCGCTGGGTATTGAGCACCGCCGACTTCGACCTGCGCTGTTATGTCCCCTTCAAAGCCACGACCCCGCCATCGGCCGTGGCACTACTCATCTAGCCGGGGGCGGCCCTAGCGGGCGGGGCCTAGCCGGCCTTTGCCGTGGCGCCGTAGTAGTACGCGTAATACTCGTCCGCGGCTTGCTTGACATCGGTGAGGACGATGCCGACGGGTCGGTCGGGAAGGCGGTCGAGCGCGTTGCGCATCGCACGTGCCTGCTCGCGGGTGGTCTGCCGGAGGCGGACACAAAGCAGGATGCCGGCCACGTGCGGCACGATCTCGAGCGTGTCCGCCACCGAGAGCAGCGGTGCGCTGTCGATGATCACGGTGTCGTAGACCTCGCTCACCTCTGAGAGGAACTGGCGAAAGCGGTCGGAGGCGAGCAGGTCGGCCGGGCGGGGAGGCTGGGTACCGGACGTGATGCACACGAGCCGCGCCTGCCCGACGGGTTCGCTGCCGTTCGTCGTCTGCGGACCCGAGCCGTTGAAGCTCGGTGGCGTGAGCTTCACGACCTGGAGGATCTCGGCCGGGCTCGCGTGGCCGACCAGGTACTCGGTCAGGCCTGGCTTCTCGGCCAGTCCGAACCGGCGCGCGAGCACGGGGCGGCGCAGGTCGCATTCGATCAGCAGCGTCCGCTTGCCCGCCTCGGCGCTCGCCGAGGCGAGCGATGCCGCCACGGTCGACTTGCCCTCCTGCGCCGTGGCGCTGGTGACCAGGATCGTGCGGATTCCCTCGCCGGCGGCCAGGTAGCGCACGTTGTGACGGAGGATCCGGAATGACTCGGCGTCGATGTCGGCGAGCGGGCCCGCGCCGTTGGATCCGGTGGACGCTCCGGCATGGCCGAGTGCCTGAGCGCGGATGTGGCCGATCACCGGGTGGCTCAGTTGCTGCTCGACGTCGGCCGAGCGTCGCAGGCGGCGATCGAGCGCGGCCCGGCCGTAGGCGAGCGCGACGCCCAGGAGCAGGCCGAAGATCAGCGCCGCGACGGCGTTGCGCACCGGCTTGGGCGAGGTCGGGGAAGACGGGACGGTGGCGGTCTGGCTGACCTGCACCGGCTGGGCGACGGCGGCCAGCGACTGGAGCGTGGACAGGCGGTCGATGTAGATCGCCCGGTTGGGATCCTTCGCCGAGGTCAGCTTCTTCAGCTTCTTCTCGAGCTGTGCGGCCTGCGCGGCGAACGAGCTGCGCGCGGCGTCGGTTGTGAGCCGCGCATCCTGGGTCGCGAAGGCGTTGGCGATCGCCGCGGCCTGCCGGGCATCGCGCGAGCCGGCGTCGATCGTGACCAGGAACGAGTTGGTGTCGATGCCGACCGTGACCGCGCTCCCCAGCTGGTTCAGCGTGAGCGGGCTGTGGAGGCTTTTCTTGACCGCCGCCAGCACCTCTGGGCGCGTGACGTCAGGGGCGTGCGCCGAGGCGAGCTGCAGCGGCGTTTGCGTGCTGAAGCCGCCGCCCCCAAGCGAGAGGAGATCCTGGTTGGGATCCTTGACCACCTCCGAGGCGGTGGCGTCGTACGACTTCTTCTGGATCAGGGAGACGCCGAGCGCCGCCGCCATGCAGATCAGCGCGACGGCGATGATGAACAGCTTGCGCTGCTTGAGGACGCGGAGGTAGTCCGCGAGTGTCGTGTCCTGTTGTGCGTTGCTCATGGTTTGCGACGCAGCGAGTTGTTCCAATCCATCGACGTCGTGTGCATCCTCGTCACATTTCTCGGTCGATTGGACTGGCGACTCAACCCCTGCCGGCTAAAGCCGCCGACGATGTTACCGAGGGTTCTGACGGATCTCCAATAGGTACCGCAACGCCCGGGAACCGGGGATCAAAGCCGTGTGCCTGCGCTACTGTCGCCGCCGTGATCGAGCAGATCCGCAGGGTGCGCGCGGGGGTGCGAGCCGCCCTCGGCTGTGCACTCTGCGCGGTCGGTCTGGGCCTATCCGCGTGTGGAGGCGCCGCGCCCACGCCCAGCGGACGGCCCCCCACGCCCAGCGGTCGGCCCCCCAAGCCCAGCGGTCGGCTGGTCCTGGACGACATCGGCCCGATCACCGGATGCACCGGCTACGGTCACAGCGGGATCGTCGGCTTCGGTGTGCTCCCCTCTCAGGCGTTCGTGACCAAGGTCTGCGATCGCTACGCCGGCACCGTGCTGAACCTCGGCATCGGTGGGTCAACGCTCCAGGGCCAGCTTGTGCAGACTCTCCAACGAGTTCCCGCCGACGCGGCGACGCAGCTCTCGGTCGTCATGTGGGGCGCCAATGATCTGGCCCTGTTCGGACCCTCGCTGGCCGGCTACGAGGCGGGCCTGCGCGAGCTCGTCTCCCGGCTGCGCACGCGGGCCTCCGACAGCCACCCGTTCAACGATCGGGCACTCAGCTACATCGGCCATTGGAGCACGGCGCTGGGCGAGAAGGTGACGCGGACCCAGGGCGGGTTCGTGTGGCGCAGCCCGGCCGGGTTTCGAGGCGGGGTCGTCGCCTTCACGGTGATGTTCCGTCAGGGGATCGGCGCGCTCTACACGTTCGCGCGCGACGGCAGGCTGGCCGGCGCGCTCGACACGAGATCGCTGGGGCCACCGCGTCCGGCCGCGGCCGCGAACACGCCGGCGGCGTTCCGCGTGCGCGTGCCCGCCGGCGCCGGCCACGTCGTTCGCGCCTCGATCAGCTCGGTGGCCGGAGGCGCCAACCTGGTGGGCTGGTCGCTCGAGGCGCGCAGGCCCCCGCTCGTTGTCCTGGTAGAGCACCCGCGGCCGCCCAACTTCACGATTTACGATGCCGGGCACTGGCCGTTCATGCCCAACGACGCCCAGATCGAGGCGCTCGACCGCGCAATGTCAGCGGTCGCCCGCGAGTTCGATGGCTACGTCGTGACCGTCAACCCGGACGGCGCGATCGGGCGTCGCGGGCGGGATTTCCTGGCCGACGGGTTCCACCTCAGCGTGGCCGGAGACCGGATCGTCGCCGCCCTGATCGAGAAGGCGGTCACCGCCGATCCGCACGTCCGCAGCAGCTGATCAGGCGGTCAGGCCACCGTCGAGCACGAGCACGTGCCCGGTGATGTAGCTGTTCTCGGGCGCGGCCAGAAACTGAACCGCGCGCGCGACGTCGTCCGGCTCGCCGAGCCGGCCGGCCGGTGTGCGGCGAACGATCTGCTGGAGGTGCTCCTCGTCGAGGCCGTGGCTCATCTCGGTCCGCATGTACCCGGGCGCGACCGAGTTGACCGTGATCCCGCGCGAGCCGAGCTCGCGTGCGAGTGAACGGGTGATCCCGTCCAGCGACGCCTTCGTCGCGCCGTACACGGACAGGCCTCGGTAGCCAGAGAGCCCGACGATCGAGGAGATGTTGATGATCCGGCCGCCGCGGCCGGCGGCGAGCATGTGCCTGACCGCCTGCCGCGTGATCCACAGCGTGCCCTTGAGGTTGAGGTCTACGACCGTGTCGAGGTCCTCGTCGGACAGCAGCCCGATCATCCCGTCGCGAGCGACGCCGGCGTTATTGACGAGCACGTCGATCTGGCCCCAGCGATCGAGCACGTCCTTGACGAAGCGCTCGGTGTCGCCGCGATCGGCGATGTCGGCGGTGCCGAACAGGAAACGGTCGGCAAGCTTGGGGTCGGAGGACCACCGGGCGACCGCGGGCGTCTCGCTTCGCGCGCAGGTGGCGACCCGATCGCCGGAATCCAGGAACGATTGGACGAGCCCGGCGCCGAGCCCCCGGCTCCCGCCGGTGATGATCACGGTGCGCGGGTCAGGCACCGTCGGTGGCGACGCGTCGGTTGATCTTGTGTCCGGTCATCGCGAGCGTCTCGACGAACCGGACGCTGCGCGGCCGGGCCGCGGCGGGCAGGTCTCCGCACGCGTCACGGATCGCGGCGTCGACCGCCTCGGTGTCCGCATGCTCGGCCGCGACGACCTCCACCGCGACGATCGCGCCGGTCAACGCGTTGGGGCGGCCGAACACGTGGGCGAGCTCCACGCCCTCGACGCTCGTGATCCGATCCTCGATCGGCAGCGGGTGCACCTTGACGCCCCCGACGTTGATGATGTCCGACGACCGTCCGCGGAACACGATCCGGTCGTCCACCACCTCGACGAGGTCGCCGGTCGCGCGCCACGCGTCCGGATCGACGGCCGGCTCCCCGTAGTAGCCGAGCATCCCGATCCTCGAGCGCACCCACAGCTCGCCGTCGATCACCTTGTGCGCCACGAGCGCGCCGTCGTCGTCGTCCAGCGCCGAGACCGGCAGGCCGGGTCGGTTGTCGCGCACCGAGCGAGAGCTTCCCGACTCGTTGGCGGCGTAGATCTGGGAGATGCGGGCCTGCGGGAACGTCCGGCGCAGATCGTCTAGGACCTGAGCGGGCACGGCCTCGCCGCCCAGCGTGATCTGTCGCAGGTCGGGCACCGGCCGGCCGTCCGAGCGCATCTCTGCGAGGACGAAGCGCCAGAACGTGGGCGTCGCGCTGGCGTGGTCGACGCCGTGGGCGCGCATCGCGGCCAGGCCCTCGCGCGGGCGCCGCGGCGCCGGCGCGACGAGCGTCGCCTGCGCGGCAACGACGTGAACGAGGATCTGCAGTCCGGCGAACTGGTGGAGTCCGTAGGCCAGCAGCCACCGCTGCTCAGGCGTGGGGCGTACATGCTCGACCGCGCGGGTGACACGGGACCAGTCGTGGCGAACGCCTTTGGGAGCCCCGGTCGTGCCCGTGGTGAGGATCAACAGCGGCCGCTGCGCCGGGCGCTCGTTCGTGGTCGGCGCGGCGGTTCCTTCGGTGAGCGCCGAGGGCGCGATCACGTCGAAGGCGCCCGACGGCGGCTCGGCGCAGACGACCGTGCGATGGTCGAAGCGCTCCGCGAGGTCGGCCGCCTCGTCTCCGGTCTCCAGCGGCGGGTAGACGCACGCGTCGGCCCCGGCCGCAGACGCGCCGGCGAGCAGCGCCAGCACGACGCCGGCGTCCACGTCGGCGATCGCGAACCGCGTCATCTCGCGTTCGCGCAGCGCGCGCGCCACGTTCTCGGCAGCGTCACGCAGCTCCGCGTAGGTGGTCGTCCCGTGATTGGTGACGACCGCCGGCCGCTCGGGTGCGCTATCCGCCGCCGCCCGGATTAGCTCGATCAACGTGTGGGCGTCTGATTGTCGTAGAAGTCGACGATGTCGCCGACGGTCTGCGGCAGCTCGCCGCCCGTGAACGGGTCGCTTCCGAGCTCGTCCTCGAGGATCGCGGACAGCTCGGCCGTCTCCAGCGAGTCGAGGCCGATGCCCTCCGCGTAGAGCGAGGTATCGAGCTCGATTCCGTTGTTGCGTTTCTTACTGCGAGTGAGGAACGATCGAATCGTCCCCTCGACCTGATTGCGCTTGTCAGCCATATCACCCCTGTTCGTCGGTAGGACGCGGTGAGAGTACTACCTGCCGCGAAGCTGGACGCCAGTTGCTACTTTCCGGCGCGATGCAGACCAGTGCGCGGGATTGGGTGAAGACTGGGATGGCGGGAATCGGCGACCGCCACCGCACGACCGCCCTGATCAAGGACACAGCTTTTCGGCTCGAACGCAAGTTGGCCAAGCGCTACAGCGACGTGCAGCTCCGCCAGCTGCGCGCGCTCGAGCACTCGTACGCGCGCCCGGAGGGGGCGGACCTCCTGGTGTTCGGCGACTCGGCGATGTTCTGGACGACGCCGACCGACACGGACCATCGCCACCTGGTCGAGATGATCCGAGACGAGCTCGGACCGGCGACGAGTTTCGAGGCGCTCGTCGGCCCCGGCTACAACGCGCGCATCGTGATGACGTATCTGAGCGCGCTGCCCCACTGCCCGTCCCGGCCCAAGGTGGTGGTCGTGCCGGCCTCGGTGATGATGTCGCAGTCGCACTGGCTCTCGCACCCGGAGGTCGGTTACGAGCTGATGTCGGCTGAACTGCGGTCGATCATCGACGGCAACGGGCGCAGGCGGCCGCGCCGTCTCGTCCAGCACGACACCGAGGAGGCGGTGGCGAAGTGGGAGCGCCTGCCTGCGCCGAGCCTGTTCGGCGCGCGCCGGACTGTCGGCGAGCTCCGGCTGATCACCAACGCTGTCCCGGCCACGCGATGGCAGAAGGCGGTCCGGATCCGCCACCTGATGGACTTCTACAACGCTGAGCGGTTCGAGCCGGACAGCGTCGGCGTCCGGATCGTCGGCGAAATGGCCGCGACGCTGCGTGACCTCGAGGTTCCCTCGATCGCGTATATCCCGCCGATCAACCACGAGGTTCTCGCGGCCACGCTGGGCGCCAAGGCGAAGGAGCACGTCGCCCGCAACGCGGCGCTGATCGAGGATGCGTTCCGGGAGCAGTGCGGGGAGCTTGGCACCGTCGTCAACGCGATCTTCGAGTCACCGGCCACCGAGTACATCGATCCGGTGCACCTGAGCCCGGCCGGGCGACTGCGGTTCGCGGCGCGGATCGCCGACGAGGCGAGGCCGCACCTCGAGCACTGAGAGCATGAGCACCGAGAGCCCGACACCCGACTACGACCCCGCCGGACACTACGACCGGGTCACCCAGGCGTGGCGGCTGCTGCTCGGCGACGAGCTTCACTACGGCGTGTTCGATCGGGGCGACGAGCCGCTGCACGAAGCCACGGCGGCCCTGACCGAGCGGATGATCGACGCGGCCCGCCTCGGTTCCGGGCAGGATGTGCTCGACGTCGGATGCGGCAATGGAACGCCGGCGTGCGCGCTCGCCGCCCGGTTCGACGTACAGGTGCTCGGGATCACCACGAGCGAGGTCGGCGTCGAGCTCGGTCGCGCGCGCGCCGAGGCGATGCGACTGGGCGATCGGGTGTCGTTCCAGGTTGCGGACGGAACCGACAACCGCCTGCCGGGGGAGAGCTTCGATCGGATCTGGGTGCTCGAGGCCTCTCATCTGATGCGCGACCGCGATCGCCTGATCTCCGAATCTGCGCGCGTGCTTCGTCCCGGCGGAAGGCTGGTCCTGTGCGACATCATCCGGCGGCGCGAGATCCCGTTCGCGGAGCTCCGCAACCGGCGCGAGGACTTCGTCACGCTCCGCAAGGCGTTCGGCGACGCGCGGATGGAGCCGCTCGCCCTCTACGCCGACCTCGCGGCCGCCAACGGTCTTGCGGTCGAGCTCGCCGAGGATCTGACACAGGCCACGCTGCCGACGTTTGCCCGCTGGCGCGAGAACGCGAGCGCGAACCGCGAGGCGGTCACCGACGCGCTGGGCGGCGACGGGCTCGACGCGTTCGTGCGCTCGGCCGATCTGCTCGAGCGGTTCTGGCGCGACGGCACCTTCGGCTACGGCCTGCTCGCGGCCGTGAAGGGCGCCTAACCCGGGACCGGCCGGTTCGGGCACGACGCAACCGGCGGGTCCTGGCCGCCGTGGTGTCAACATGCAGGGGCGGCTGGAGGCGCCGTTACGAGGTCGCGTTCTCGATACGACGCCGCCGGAGCAGAGCTGCGGCGACGAGGCCGAACGTCAGTGCGATGAGTGCGACTACGAGCAGGATGAACGGAGACAAGGGGTCGGTGGATGCGGTGCCTGCGAGCCCGTTTGGCTGCCGCGTCGTCCGTGCCGACGCGGCCCTGCGCATGTGTGAGGCAGGCCCTCCGGCCGCGGCCGGAAGGGCCACCAGGCGTGCGTGGCCGGAGGCAGTCAGGCGCTGGACCACCCGGCGTGGGAGCGTGGTGGAGACCGCCGGCGTGCCCGGGCCCGACGTGTGCGCGCCGGTGGCGCCCGGAATGGTCTCGCAGTACTGGTTGATCGCGCTGACCGACGGCGGTCCGACGCACGCGGCACCCGGCTGCGCGGCGAACGCCGGGCAGGCTCCCAGGGTAAGCACGGCGAAGATCGTCAGTGCGGTGGTACGGACCATGACATCGGCGGGCCGCGCGCGATGCTAGTTGATGCGGGGCACGTAGTCACGCAGGAACCGGACCGGGGCGGCAGGCGCCGGCGGAGCAGTTCGACCAGGAGCCGCGGGCAGCGGAGCGTGTCGGTTCTGTGCTTTCTCGCCGCGGCGGGCCTGATCCTCCTCTATGCGCTTCGTGGCGGGGCGTACGACCTGACCGTGTTCGAGGCCTACGGGGTGGTCATCTGGTGGGCGCTGTGCATCGGCTTCGCGCTGCGACTGCTCCCACGCACGAGGCCGTCGCCGGCCGTGCTGCTGCTCGCTGGGGCGATGCTGGCCTATGTCGCCTGGACGGCGCTCAGCCTGCTGTGGACCGAGAGCGCAGAGCGGACGACGATCGAGATCGCCCGGACCGCCGACTACCTGGGGCTGATCGTCCTGTTCACCGCCACGCTCGATCGCAACACGTGGCGATCGGCCGCCGCCGGGCTCGGGTTCGGCGCCCTGCTCGTCTGCGTGCTCGCCGTCCTCAGCCGGCTGGACCCGAGCGCGTTCCCGATCGACTACGTCGCGCTGGCGTTCCGGACCGACCGGCTCAGCTATCCGCTCGGTTACTGGAACGCGCTGGCGGCCTGGGGGGCGATGTGCACGGCGATCGGAGTGGCGTGGAGCGCTCAGGCACCGACCCGGCTCCAGCGGGGCGTCGCGCTCGGCCTCGTGCCGGCGGCGGTCACCGCCACCTACCTGACCTACTCGCGCGCCGGCGTGGCGGGCACGGCGCTCGCGGCGCTGCTCATCGTCGCGCTCAGCCGCGCGCGCTTCACCGCGCTCCTGCACGTCGGCCTGGCCGCGGCGGCGTCGGCGGCGGTGATCCTCGTGATCCGGGGCACGCCCGAGATCGGCAGGGCGACGGGGACGCACGGCGCGGGTCGCGTGGCGGTCGTCCTGGCCGCGGCGATGATCGCCTGCGGGCTTGCGGCCGTCGCTCTGACACTGCTTCGCTCCGAGGACTGGTCGGTTCCGCGCCGGGTCGCCCGACCCCTCGGGACGGCAGCTCTGATCGTGGCGCTGATCGCCGCCGCCGTCGTCGGGCCTCGTGCGATCTCCCGGGGCTGGCACTCGTTCAGCCATCCAGCTCGCCAGACCACGGTGGCGGGCACCGACCCGGCCGCGCGCCTGCTCAGCCTGAGCAGCAGCCGCTACCTCGTATGGAAGTCCGCCGTCCACGCATTCGACCACAGGCCCGCCACCGGGACGGGAGCCGGCACGTTCGCGTTGTGGTGGAACCGCCACGCCACCGACTACGAGTTCCTCCACGACACGCACAACATCTGGCTCCAGAACATGGCCGAGCTCGGGCTCCCGGGCCTGCTGCTGATCGTCGCCGTGGCCACGGCGGCGCTGCTCGTGGGGATCATCGTGCGCCACCGCGCTCGCCGCGGCGCGAGCGTCGGCGCGAGCGTCGCCTTCGTGTCCGCGTTCCTCGTGTTCCTGATGCACGCGACCGTGGACTGGGTGTGGGAGGCGACTGCCGTGAGCGTGCTCGCACTGGCCGGGATCGCGATCATCGGAGCCCGGCTCAGCGGACCGCGGCCCCGCCTTCACTGGTTCGTCCGCGTCGCGCTGGTCATGCTCTCGGCCGCTGCCGGGGCGATCCAGATCCCCGGCCTGTTGAGCACGACCGATATCCGACGCAGCCAGGCCGCGGCAAGGGCCGGAAACCTGCCGCTCGCGCTGGCGTGGGCGAGCGACAGCGTGAGCGCCGAGCCGTGGGCGGCCTCGCCGTACGAGCAGCGGGGTCTCGTGCTCGAGGCGGAGGGGCGGTTGGCGCAGGCGGCAACCGATCTGCACCGCGCGATCCGGCGCGAGAAGACCAATTTCACCCACTGGGTAGTGCTGGCCCGGATCGAGACCGAGCTCGGGAACCTGTCGGCGGCCGAGCAGGCCTACCAGGAGGCTCACACGCTGCGGCCGCTGGGCGACGTGTTCGAGTACGCGCCGTACTTCAGGACGCGCTGAACGGCTGGCTGTCGGCGCCGCCCTGCACCGCCCGCAGGAGCAGGTGCCGTCTGAGTGGCAGGCCGGCGTAGAAGATGCCGCCGCCCGTGGTCTGCAGGCGCTTCACGGTCCTCCAGGTTCGGCGGGTGCGGCGCTGGATCAGCACCTGTCCGCGTGTCGGGCTCCGGCCCCAGAGAACCGTCGTGCCGTGCCGGCGGACGACGACGAACGGGAAGCGAAAGGCGCTCGCCGACGGCTTCGCCTGGCCGTTCAGGAAGAACAGCCCCGAGCCACGGAGCGGGCCCGAATAGCGGGTGTCCCTGAGCAGGAACCAGAACACGTGCCCGACGCCCTGTCGCCACAGCTCGTAGAACGCGAGCGAGAGGTAGCGCGCCTGCGTGGTCAGCGACAGCCGACTCGCCGGGTCGGGCGGGTTGGTGTCCCAGTCGAGCTCGGTCACCCACAGTGACTTGGGGCCGCGAGGGAGGACCTGGTGCAGGCGTTGCGCGGCCCTCAGCACGCGCGTCAGGCGGCCGATGTCGGGGACGGCGGCGTCGTCAGGGCTTATCGCGTGGACTGTCGGAGCGACGCCGTAGGGATGATGGTCGAGGCCATCCAGGTGGGCAGGATGGGGGCACCGCTCGGGCGTCAGGCGGGCGCCGTGCAGGCACAGCAGTTCGCGCAGGAACACGACCGGAGGCATTCGGTTGAGATAGCGAGGACGCGTGTGCACCCGCACTGGGTCGCCGTACGGGGCCAGACCGCCCGCGACCACCACCGCGTGCGGCTGCACGGCCTTGATGTTGCGGTAGCCGGCGTTGAGAAGGCCGCGGTAGAGTCGCGCGCCGGTCGGGATGTACGCGCGGCCGCGTGACTTCGTCCACTGGGGAGAGAGGTTGAGGGCCAGGTTCGGCTCGTTGAGGATCTGGAAGTCGGTGACCCGTGGGAGCCGCCGGCCCTGGAGCAGCGGGTCCGCGTAACGGCCGGAATAGCGCCTGGCGAGGGCACGGGCGAAGGCGCCGAGGTCGCGGGTGCTCGGGCGCCACGAGTCGATCGGGGCCCAGTTCGGGGCGTTCGGCCCCAGCGCCCACAGTGGCGGCGCGACGAGCTCGAGCAGCACCCGCTCGTGGGCCGCCGCGGCGCTGCGAAGCGAGGCGTCGAGCCGGCTCCAGTCGTAGCTGGGGTCGGCCGGGTTCGGCTCGTCGAAGCTTTCCGGCCGCGTGGCCGGTGCGATCTGGTACCAGTTGGCGCGCAGGCGGATCCAGCCCGAGCCGATGCCGCGCGCGTGGCCGAGCCATTCCGCGCGGATGGTCGGGTCGACGTTCTGGAACATGTCCTCATCGACCAACCCGGTCGAAAAGGAGGTGGGTCCTGGGAGCGGGGGTCGCGCCTGCGCGGCGGGCGGATCGGCCGCGGCCGCGAGCGGACCGCTCACCAGCAACGTCCCCAGCAGCGCCATCTGCAGACGAACTCGTTTGGGCCTCACCGGCGGCGATCGTAGCGGCTGCCCGCGCCCCGCTCGCCGGTTCTCGGACTAGGAATTGCGCCGGCGCGAGATGTCCTCGAACGTCTTGCGCAGGCCCCCGACGAGGCCACCGGAGCGACGCACGATTGCCTGGGGGGGAGGAGGCTGTGGTGCCGCCGGCGCGGGCGGTTCGGGTTCCGGCGCGGGCGGTTCGGGTTCCGGGGCCGGCGGTTCGGGTTCCGGGGCCGGCGGTTCGGGTGGGGGTTCCGAGGCCGGCTGCGGTGGGGCTTCCAGGGCCGGCTGGGACTCTGCGGCAGCGCCCGGTGCCGCGGCCGCCCCTGGGGTCGCCGCGGCGAACCGCCGCTCGCCCTCCCGCATCCTCTCCGCGCTGCCCTGGCATGTCGGGCAGTGCTCGAGGTGGATCTCGAGCTGCTCGGAACTCTCGAGCTCGCCGATGTCCCTGGCGGCGAGGAGCTCGGGAGCGCTGAGGCAGATCAGCTCGGGCCCATGGGGCCGGTCGCTCCTGACCTCGAACCGCCCGGCCGCGACCGACCGCGCCGAGATGAGCAGCAGCGCCTCGAGATCGGTCGACTCGTCGCCGTCCGCGGTCAGGCGGCCGAACAGGTCGGTGAAGCTCGAGTCGACCGCCTCCTCCACCCGGTCCTCGCTGCACACGGTCTCGTCCATGTAGGCGCGGACGGCCGGTTCGTGGGCGTCCCGGAAACCGAGCAGGGCGTCCGGGTCGCCGGCGCGGATCAGCGCGGCCAGCGAGGATACCTCGGGCTCGGGCGCCGCGGCGTCATGCGTCTCTGGCGCCTCGTCCGCCGCGGGCACATCCGAACCGATGGGAAGCCATTGATCCGACACCATCGGCCCGGGTCAGATCGGGATCCCCCAAAGTGGGAACCAGCGCGTCATCTCGGGCTCGACCGGCAGCTCGCCGCCCATCTGCGCCTTCAGCACGAGCTCACGCTCGTTGTCGCGCTGCTGCTCGCCCCCGGCGGGGACAAACGGGTAGAAGGCGCCGCGCTTGTAGTTGTAGATCCAGTACAGCGGCCGCTTCTGGGAATCCTCGAAGGAGAACACGGCACACAGGACACGCTCGCCGTAGCCGCCGGTCTCCAGTGCACCGCTGACCGCGTTGATCCCCACCACGAGCTCGTCGAAATCCTTGCCGCGGAGGATCAGCCAACGGAAGCCGAAGCTGTCATCGGAGCTATCGACGGTGGTTCCGCTGTCCTTGGCCGTGGCCTTTACGAGCTCCTCGGTATCGCGGACGATCGACTGGAAGTCGGCCGTGGCGAGGGGCTGGAACACGATCGCCGCCGCCGCGCGCGAGCTGATCTCGAGCTCGGTCTCGAGCTTCACGTAGCCGGTGCTGATCGCAAACAGCCGGTCAGGTGCCGGACCCGCCAGCTTGCGTTTGCCCGTGAGCACGTCGAGGAACCCCATGCGCCCACGATTATCGCCTACCGGCGGCGTGCGCGATCCGATCCGGCGGGCGCGGAGGACCACAGCACCTCGCCGTCGATCATCGTCTCGGTCGGCGACAGTCCGATCGACCTCGCGACGGCCATCGAGGCCTCATGGTCGGCGCGGATGCGGGCGGCGAGGGTGTCGACGCCGCTCCGGCGCAGCCACCCCGCCATCAGCGCCGCGGCGTCCTTGGCCACGCCGTGACCCTGATGAGCGGCTCCGATCACCCACGCGACCTCGGCCTGGAGCCCGGCGCCACTCCTGGTCACCGTGGCCTGGACGCGGCCCAGCGCCTCGCCGTCGTCGCGGCTGCGCACAACCCAGTTGAGCCATCGGCCGCGGCCGTCTGGCGATCGGCCCCGGACCTGGCGCTCGATTCGAGCCCGGAACTCGTCCGGGGTCGGCGGGGCGCCTCCGATGAAGCGATGAAGCGAGGGGTCGAGGACCACGGCCTCGAGCTCCCCGGCATGCTCGATGCGCAGCGGCTCGAGCACGATCCGCTCCGATTCGAGGCCGGGCGCGGACAGCTCGGGCGTGGATGGCAACGGCTAGGCGGTTCCCTGGAGCTGCGCCTCAAGGCGCTGGAGCGCGGCGATCCGAGCCTCGAGTGGCGGGTGGGTCGAGAACAGCGTCGCGATCGTCTGCTTGGCCTTCGGCGGGAAGATGTAGAAGGCGGCGAGCTCGCCGTTGGCCGCGCGCAGATCGCGCTGCGGAATCTGCTCCATGCCGCCGCTGATCTTGACCAGGGCCGAGATCAGCGCGCTCGGGCGGCCGGTGATGATCGCGGAGCCGCGATCGGCGGCGAACTCGCGGTAGCGCGAGAGGGCTTGAAGGAGCACGAACGAGATCATGTAGACGAGCGCCGAGACGAGGATCACGACGAGCCAGCTCGCGCCGTTGTCCTCGTCGTCGCCGCCCCAGGCGCCGAACCAGAAGCCCATCTGGACGATGAAGGAGGCGATCGAGGCGAAGAAGCTCGCCAGCGTCATCACCATCACGTCTCGATTGGCCACGTGCGTGAGCTCATGGCCGAGGACGCCCTCGAGCTCCGCCGGCGTCAGCAGGTTGAGGATCCCGGTCGTGGCGCAGACCGTCGCGGTCTTCGGCGAGCGGCCGATCGCAAACGCGTTCGGCATCGACGTGTCGGCGATCGCAACGCGTGGCTTGGGCAGATTGGCCTGAATGCACAGGCGCTCGACGATCGCGTGGAGCTCGGGCGCCTCCTGCGGGCTGACCTCGCGAGCACCCATCGAATAGGCCGCGATCTTGTCCGAGGTGAAGAACTGGACGAGGAACAGGACGGCCGCGATCACAGCGACGGTGACCGCTCCGGCGCCGGCGGCGATCAGCACCCCGATCAGCACGGCGTAGACGAGTCCGAGCAGGAAAAGGGTCAGCAGCATCCGGGCCTGGAGCCCGCGGTCACGGCCAAATGAGGTGGGTGCAGCCATGGTTTGCAACCAATGTTGGCAGAAGGCCCGCTCGGACTAGTAAGGATTTGCGAAGAGCTGGTAGGCAGCTACTGAACGGGCCGGTAGTGGACGAGTCACCGGTTGGCACGCTCCCACTCGATCGTGCGCCGCAACCCCTCCTCGAGGTCGACCGTCGGCGCCCAGCCGGTGAGCGCGCTGAGCTTGCCCGCGTCGACCCACTGCCGATCGATCTCGCCCGCCGGCGTTCCTGCACCGCGCACGTCCGGTTCAAGGTCGGCGTTTGCGATCCGGCAGATCATTTGCACCACGTCGAGGACGCGGCGGGGATGTCCGCCGCCCGCGTTGAACGCCTGACCGTGCGCCTCGGTGCCGTCTCCCAGCGCCCGCCAGATGGCCAGATAGGCTGCCACGGCGTCCTCGACGTAGAGGAAATCGCGCTCCGGCGACCCGTCGGAGCGGACCACTGGTGGGCGGCCGGCCAGGACGGCGGTGATCGCCTCCGGCACGAGCCTTGAGGCGTTGGTGTCTCCTCCTCCATACAGGTTGGCGAACCGGGTCACCGCGACCGGCAGCCCGAACGTGTGCCAGTACGACCGGGCGAGCAGATCGGTCGCCGCCTTGGAGACGTCGTAGGGGTAGATCGGCTGCAGCGCGAGCTCCTCGCGGTAGGGCAGCTCGGAGTGCGGTCCGTAGGCCTTGTCGGACGAGGCCACGATCACGCGCTCGGCGCCATGCAGCCGACAGGCCTCGAGGACCTGCCAGGTGCCGCGGATGTTCGTCTCGAAGGTCGAGATCGGCGAGTGGTTGGCCGTCGGGACGAGCGTCTGGGCGGCGAGATGGAACACGCTCTGGATCTCATACTCGGCCAGCGCACGTGCGATCAGGCCCTCGGCGCAGATGTCGCCGTCGACCACGTTGACACGACGTTCGAGATCCATCAGGCGCAGGGCCGAGCGTGCCGGGTCGTCTCGGCGCAGCACGGTGACGGCGGCGCCTCGCTCCACCAGCGCCCGCACCAGCCAGCTGCCGAGCAGCCCGTAGGCGCCCGTGACGAGCGTCCGGTGCCCGCTCAGCTCCACAGCTTCCACGGCGCCTGGCCCGCGCTCCACAGGTCGTTGAGGACAACCGCGTCCTTATAGGTGTCCATGCACTCCCAGAAGCCCTCGTGGCGGAAGGCCCTCAGCTCGCCGGCCGCCGCCAGCCGCTCGAGCGGCTCGCGCTCGAGCACGGAGTCGTCCTCGAGGATCTCGAGCACCGACGGCTCGAAGCAGAAGAAGCCGCCGTTGACCCAGCGCTCGCTGCGCGGCTTCTCGACGAAGCCGCGTACAAGTCCGTCACCATTGAGTTCGGCGACGCCGAACTGGAGCTCGGGCCGGACCACGGTCATCGTCGCGCGCGCGTCGCGCTCGGAGTGCTCGGCCAGCAGGGCGGCTAGGTCGATGTCGGCCACGCCGTCGGCGTAGGTGGCGCAGAAAGGCTCATCACCGAGCGCCGCCGCGGCGCGTCGCAGGCGCCCGCCGGTGGGCGTGTCGAGGCCCGTCTCCACGCAGTCGATCACCGTGTCCGCCGGCCAGGTCTCCTCCCGTGTGAACTGCTCGATCGACTCCGCGTGGTAGCCCGTCAGCAGCACGAAGCGGCGGAAGCCCTGAGCGAGATAGATGTTGATCACGTGCCACAGGATCGGCTTGTCGCCGATCTCGACCAGCGGCTTGGGGATCGAGGGCATGTGCTCCTGCAGCCGCGTTCCGCGGCCACCGCAGAGAATCGCGACCCGGGGCAGCACGGCGGCGATTATCGGGTATCTGTCCTGGCCGGGCGGCCTGCCCGCGTTGGCGCGCGGATCGCGGGGGTTGACCTAATCTCCCCGGGGTGCAGGCGGAGATTCACATTCTCGGGGTCTCGCTCAAGACGTTCGGGATCGTGTTCGCGTGCGGATTCATCGCCGCGGGCGCGATTCTGATCAGGCGTCTGCGAGAGCTCGGCAAGCCCGGTGACTGGGCCTACGAGATCGCCTTCGCGGCGCTGGTCGGCGGGCTCGTGGGATCGAGGGTCTACTTCGTGATCGAGAACTACCACCAGGTCAAGCACGACCTGGTGGGGAGCCTGTTCTCGGGCTCGGGGCTGGTCTGGTACGGGGGCGTGATCGGCGGCGCGATCGCCGTGATCGCGTGGGCCAAGTGGCGCGGGATGCTGAACGTCGCCCTGCTCGACCTGTGCTCCGTGCCCCTGGCGATGGGCTACGCGATCGGGCGGATCGGCTGCCAGCTCTCCGGTGACGGCGACTACGGCAAGGTCTCGAGCCTGCCGACGGCGATGGGTTACCCGCACGGCACGGTGCCGACCGCGCCCGGTGTGACCGTGCTGCCGACGCCGATTTACGAGACGCTGGCGATGGGGATCGTGGCCTGGTGGCTGTGGCGGATGCGCGACGCGTTCCGGCCCGGCGCGCTGTTCGCGTTCTACCTGCTCCTGGCCGGGATCGAGCGGCTCCTGATCGAGTTCATCCGTCGGAACCACCGCGTCGCGCTGGGCCTGACCGTGCCACAATTCGAGAGCATTGCGCTGATCGTGGCAGGCCTGGCGTGGCTCGCGCTGCTCTCGCGCAGCGGAGGAGTGCGGTTGGCCGGCGGACGCCCCGCGGTTGCCACTGCATAGAGCGGGAAATGGTCACTAAAGGTTTTCAACCAGCTGCCGATTGATTTTTGAGGTGCGTGCCACGCGAGCATACGTTGCGGGCTTGGGAACGGCTGGTTCTCTGCTCGCCGGCGCCGCAATCCTGTTCGTGCTCGCCAGCGCCGTGGTCTCGTTCCGCGGCTGGCCGCAGGTCGGCGCGCAACCCTCAGCGGCTTCGGTCGTCGTCTCGCCGACGCACGTGGCCTCGGGCTCGAGGACATCCCAGCGCCTTCTGGCCGCGGCCGCGGCCAGCGGCGTGGCGACGGCGGCGGCGCCCGGGGGGGCCGCTGGAACCGGGGCGGCCGGCGGAGCCGGTGGGGGCGGTAGCTCTGGCGGCCGTGTCACGCTCGTCTCCAGGTCGCTACCGGGTGGTGGCGGAGGCGGAGGCGCGAGCAACCCGCAGGGACCGACAAGCACGGGCGGTGCCGGTAGCGGCGGTGGTGGTGGCGGCACCGGATCCGGCGGCGGCCCGTCGGGCGGTGGCATCGGCGGGACGATCAGCCAGACGGCCGGAGCGGTCGGTGGCACGGTCGCGCATACCGGCGCCAACCTCGGTGGCACCGTGACCACGGTTGCGGGGACGGTCGCCGGCGGCGTGGGCAATCTCAGCCCGACGCTCGGCGGGCTCGTCAGTCACACCGGTCAGACGCTCGGCACGACGATCAGCGCCGCCACCGGGGCAGCCGGCAGCACCATGTCGTCCACGGGCAACGCCGTCGGCGGCCTGCTCGGGGGGCTCACGCAGCACTGAAGGCGCGAGCGATGAACTTCAGGCTGACGGCCTGGAGTTCGGGATCGTGCTGCGCCGAGCGGTGGTGCCCGCCCGGCACGGCGATCAGCCGGCTGTAGGGGTGTGCGAGCGAGGAGGCCAGCTCGCGTGAGTGCTCGACGGGCACCTGTTCGTCGCCCTCGGCGTGCAGGAGCAGCACCGGGGCGTCAAGCGACTCGGCGATCGCGTGCAGATCGTGCTCGGCCAGGAACCGGTCGAGCTCGCCGGCGTCAACCTCGAACGAGAAGGCGCCCCGCTCCAGGCCTCGACGTAAGCCCGCCGAGCTCGCCGGGCAGATCGCGACCACCGCGGCGGCGCGGCTCGATGGGGCCGCGACCAGTGCCATATACCCACCCATGCTCGATCCCCTCAGCGCGACCGGGCGGTCCTCGCCGATCGCGTCGCGCAGCACTCCGACCATCGCCGCGACGTCCGCGAGCACGCGACCGTCCATCGGACCCTCGCTCTCGCCGTGTCCGCGGGCGTCGAACGCGAGCGCCGCGAATCCGAGCGCTCGCGCCGCGCGCGCGAAGTCGTAGTGGCTCTCCTTGCACGACCCTGCCCCGTGCAGGATGACGATCCCGCCTGTCGCGGACCCGTCCGCGGGCATCCACAGCGCGTAGGCGAGACCGTGCGCGACCGCCATCTCGGCCGGGAGGACGGGAGTGATCGTGCGGCGTCGGCTCACGCCCCGATCATCCCATGCCGTGGGGCCCATGACATGATCCGGGCCGTGACCCTGACCACCGCCACGATCTCGCACGTCTACCCGCACGGGACGCGCGTGAACGAGCACGGCCGCCTCGAGATCGGCGGCTGCGACGCGGTCGAGCTCGCGAGAAATTTTGGGACCCCGGCATACATCGTCGCCGAGGACGACCTCCGCATGCGAGCGCGCGCATTCCTGGATGCGCTGGCCTCACGCCACGGCGACTACGACGTGCTGTTCGCCTCCAAAGCGTTCCCGTGCACGGCCGTCTACCGCGTTCTCGCCGAGGAGGGCCTCGCCTGCGACGTCGCCTCCGGGGGTGAGCTGGCGCTTGCGCTGCGGGGCGGCTTCGACCCGGCCCGGATCTACTTCCACGGCAACGCCAAGTCCCGCCGCGAGCTCTCGGAGGCGCTCGACGCGAACGTCGGCCACATCGTCGTCGACTCTTTCGACGAGGTCGACCGGCTGGAGGCGATCGCGGCCGAGCGCGGGCGCCGGCAGGAGGTCCTGATCCGGGTCACCCCCGACGTGGCCGGGGACACCCATCATGCGATCTCCACCGGCCAGGCCGACTCGAAGTTCGGCTTCTCGCGCGAGGAGGCCGGCCGCGTGATCGAGCGGCTCGCCGCCATCGAGCACCTCGAGCTCGTCGGTCTGCATTTCCACATCGGTTCGCAGCTGCTCGAGCTGGAGCCGTTCCGGGCCGCGGTGGCGGCGATCGCGGCGCTCGGAGACTTTCCGGTCTACAACCTGGGCGGCGGTCTCGGCGTCGCGTACACGGCCTCGCAGCGGCCGCCCTCGATCGGCGACTACGTCGAAACCGTGGTCGACGCCGTGCACGAGCTGCTCGGCTCCGGCAAGCGACTCCTGCTCGAGCCCGGCCGCGCGCTCGTTGCCAACTCCGGGGTCACGCTCTACACGGTCGAGACGGTGAAGCGCAACGTCTCGAGCTGGGTCGCGGTGGACGGCGGGATGTCGGACAACCTGCGCCCGATGCTGTACGGCGCCGTGTACGAGGCGCTGATCGCCGATCGCGCCAACGCCCCCGCGACCGAGCGCTGCCAGGTGGCGGGCAAGCACTGCGAGTCCGGCGACGTGATCGTCCGCGATGCGCCGCTGCCCGATCCGGCGCCCGGCGACATCCTGGCCACCCCGGCCACGGGTGCCTACGGGTACTCGCTGGCCAACAACTACAACGGCGTTCCCCGCCCGCCGGTGATCTTCTGCCTGGACGGGGAGGCGCGCGTCGTGGTCCGACGCGAGGGCTACGACGATCTGGCGGGCCGAGATGTCTGACGACACCTTCCGCGTCGGTCTGCTCGGGCACGGGACGGTCGGATCCGCGTTCGCTGAGCTGCTGCCCCGGCATGCGGAGCGGATCCGCGTCGTGACCGGCCTGCGCCCGGAGATCGAGGGGGTCTTGACGCGCAGCCGCGGCTCGTTCGACGAGCTGCTCGAGCGCTCCCATCTGATCGTCGAGCTGATCGGCGGGATCGACCCGGCGCGCGACTACGTGATGCGGGCGCTCGAGTCCGGCAAGCACGTGGTCACGGCCAACAAGCAGCTGCTCTCCCAGCACGGCGAGGAGCTCTGGGACGCGGCCCGGGCCAACGGGGTGCAGCTGCGGTTCGAGGCCGCCGTGGCCGGCGTGGTGCCGGTGATCCGGGTCGTGCAGGAGTCGCTGGCCGGCGCGACGATCGACCGGGTCCACGGGATCGTGAACGGGACGACGAACTTCATCCTTACCGAGATGGCGCGGACCGGAATGAGCTACGACGAGGCGCTGGCCGACGCGCAGCGTCTCGGCTACGCCGAGGCCGACCCGTCCGAGGACGTTGACGGCCGCGACGCCGCGGCCAAGATGGCGATCCTCGCCCGGCTCGCCTTCGACACGCCCGTGCACCTCGATCAGGTCCGCTACACCGGGATCGAGCACATCCAGCCCGACGACCTCGAGTACGCGCGGGAGCTGGGGCTGGGCCTCAAGCTGATCGGCACGGCCGAGCGGATCGATGGGAAGCTGTCGGTCCGCGTGCACCCGGCGTTCCTGTACCCGGGGCATCCGCTCGCCTCGGTCGGGGGGCCGTTCAACGCGGTCACCGTGGAATCGAAGGCGATCACGGAGATCACGATGTCCGGCCCCGGCGCCGGCGGGCCACAGACCGCGACCGCGGTCCTCGGCGACGTGATCAGCGCCATGATCCCCCCGGCCTCGACGCCGCCCACGACCGGCCATCTCGAGATGATCCAGGACGTCGTCTCCGCCTTCTATCTACACCTCGAGGTCGCCGACGAGCCCGGCGTTCTGGCCCAGGTGGCGCAGCTGCTGGCGCGTGAGGACGTGTCGGTGAAGTCGGTGGTCCAGAAGGGCCTCGGCAACCAGGCGCGGCTCGTGATGGTCGTGCACCCGGTGCTCGAGTCCCGGTTCGAGAAGGCGATGGCCCTGATCGCTGAGCTCGAGGTCCTGCGCGCGCCGCCGCGGGCCATCCGTGTGCTCGAGGAGGAGTTCGGATAGGGTCTCCGCGCTTCGATGCGCGCGATCCAGATCGTCAACCTGAACGGCCCGGACGAGGCCCTCGAGCTCGTCGAGCTCCCCGAGCCCAAGGCGTCGCACATGATGACGCCGGGAAAGGGCGTGATCGTCGACGTCAAATCGGCCGGCGTCTCGTTTCCGGAGGTGCTGCAGACTCGTGGCGAGTACCAGTTCAAGCCGCCGCTGCCGTTCGTTCCGGGGAGCGAGGTCGGCGGGATCGTCCGCTCGGCCACGGGCGGCGCGTCGGTCAGGCCGGGGGACAGGGTGGCCGCGTTCTGCATGCTCGGCGGATTCGCCGAGGTCGTGGTGGCGCCGGAGTTCTTCTGCTTCTCGCTCGCGGATGAGCTCGACTTCGACCAGGGGGCGAGCCTCGTCCTCAACTACCACACCGCCTACTTCTGCCTGAAGCTGCGCGGCCGCTTGGCCGAAGGGGAGTGGGTCCTCGTGCACGGCGGGGCCGGCGGTGTCGGCACCGCGACCATCCAGGTGGCGCGCGGGCTCGGCGCCAAGGCGATCGCCGTTGTCTCGAGCGACGAGAAGGAGCGCGTGGCCCGCGAGGCCGGAGCCGACGCGGTGGTGCGCTCGGACGGGGCGTGGAAGGATGAGGCCAAGGAGATCTCGGGCGGTGGGGTGGACGTCGTTGTGGATCCGGTAGGGGGCGATCGCTTCACCGACAGCATCCGCTCCCTGCGCGAGGGCGGGCGGGTGGTGGTGGTCGGATTCACGGGTGGCTCGATTCCCGAGGTCAAGGTCAACCGGCTCCTGCTGGGCAACGTCGAGATCGTCGGCGCCGGCTGGGGCGCGTACGTGATGGCGAAGCCGCAGGTCACGCTCGAGATCGGCGCGGCGGTCAGCGATCTGATTGGACAGGGCTTCGTCCGCCCGGTCGTGGGCGCGCGGTTCCCGCTCGAGCGCGCCGCCGAGGCGCTGAACGCCATCGACCGGCGCGAGGCTGTCGGCAAGGTGGTTCTCGAGCTCTGAGGGGTTGGGGGTGGCGTTTGCACCGGGGGCCGGGACCAACGTCACTCTCGGCTGGTAACTGAGGCCTGAGTGTGACGTTGGGACCGATGGTGGCGGTCATCGTCACGTAGGGCCTCGCCGCGGCGCCGAGTGCGACGTTTTCGTCGACTCCAGAAGTCCTTGGAGGGCCGGCCGGGCCGCGAGGGGCAGACCCAGAAGAACGCAGCAAGCCGGCGGTGCGAGAGGCGGCCGAGGTCCAAAACTCCCCGGGGCGGGGAGAAATGCGCCTCGGTCCTCTTGAGGACGGTGGATCTGTTGCGTTTTTCTGGGGATCTGAGGGCCTTCGGGGCTCAGATGCCTGGCAAGCCCGGCCCTCGCCCCGCCGCGCCCCGGCGCCGGAACCCGAGCCACCGCCCCACCGAGATCCCCTACGCCGCCCGGCGCCCCTCGACACCCTCCCCAGGCAGGCGAATCCCGACCGGCCCGTCGTCGCGGACCTGGGGCGTCGGCCGGCCGCGCTCGATCCGCCAACGCTCGGTGCGGGCGACGAGTTCGAACGGCTTCGTGTTCCACCCGCGGGCCAGCGGCCCGGGCGTGACGCGCCGGGCCGAGCGCACCGCGCCCGACACCCCCCGGAACGCCGTCTTCTGGGCGCGGGAGTAGGGGATGCCGTACAGCTCGCGCACCCGGGCCGGCAGGCTGCCGAGCATCAGCAGGTCGTGGACCCGCTTGCCCGGCTGGTGCAGGCGCGGGAGCGGGATCTCGAACGCGGTCGCGTATCCGATGTAGCGCGCCTCGTCGGTCAGGCACATCTCCTCGCTCCCGAGCTTGCCCTCGTACCAGCGGCGGAACTCGGGGTAGCTCGCCGGGGCCGCCTTGCGGGGCATTCCGAACAGGTCACCAAAGCGGATGTAGTCCTGCCACAGCGCCTCGCGCTCGCCCGCCGACAGGGGGCGGACGAGGAGCTCGTAGAAGAACTGGGCCGAATCGGCGATCACCGCGACGGTCCACAGCATCAGCTCGGGATCGAGGGCGGAGTAGGGGGTGCCGGCGGGTGTGATCCCGACGTCCTCGGAGAGCGTCCCCTTCACTCGGAGGTGCAGTTTGCGCACGTAGGCGAGCACGCGGTCGGCCTCGCTCCGGCTGCCGAAGTAGATCTTCTCGAACGCGTTGCCGGTGTGGACGAGGCGCTTGAACGGCGTCAGCTGCGCGTACGAGTGCTCGCTCGTGCCGACGTAATTGAGCGGCATCACGGCGCCGATGCAGAGGGCGCGCTGACCGTAGAGCAGGCCGACGAGATGCTCCTCGTGCACACGACGAAGAACCGAGGTCCCGCGGGGAAAGTAGCCGGTGTCCGTTGGCATCACTGGAATCTGCAAACGGTCGTTATCAGATCCTATCGCATCTCTGGAACACTGTGGCCGGTGCCACGAGTCAGCTCCGGGGTCTATGGCGGCATCGACGCCTCCGAGCGGCGCAGTCGCCGGCGAGCCCAGTTGATCGAGGCCGGGCTCGAGCTGCTCGGGACCGAGGGGTGGCAGAGCGCCACCGTGCGCGCGATCTGCGCGCGGGCGAAACTGACCCCCCGCTACTTCTACGAGAGCTTCCACGATCGCGACGAGCTGCTGCTCGCGGTGTTCGACGAGACCGCCCAGGCAGGCGCGCTGGTGGCCGTGCAGGCGCTGGCCGGGGCCGGCGACGACGCGCGCGCGAACGTCCGGGCGGCGATCGGCGCCTTCATCGAGCTCGTGACCGACGACCCCCGTAAGGCAAGGGTCCTGTTCGTGGAGGCGACGGGGTCCGAGGCGCTGGCAAGGCGCCGGTTCGAGACGCTGGGGGTATTCGCCAAGCTGGTCGCCGACCAGGCACGCAACTTCTACGGGATGCCCGACGCGAGCGACCCGCTGGTCGAGACGACGGCGCTGATGCTGGTCGGCGGGCTGGCCGAGGTACTGCTTGCCTGGCTAGACGGGACGCTCGCGATCACACGCGAGCAACTGGTGGAGGACTGCACCGATCTGTTCGTCGCCACCGGCGAGGCCTCGGTGCGCTTGGTGCGGGCCAGGACCAACAAGCGTTAGCGTTCCGCGGCATGGGGCTGATCGAGCGCTACCGAGAGCGGCTGCCTTTCTCCGACGGGGACCCTGTGGTCTCGTTGGAGGAGGGCTCGACCCCGCTCGTGCTCGCGCCGCGCCTGTCCGAGCGGGCGGGGACCGAGGTCTGGCTCAAGCTCGAGGGCGCAAACCCGACCGGCTCGTTCAAGGATCGCGGCATGACCTGCGCGGTGTCGGCGGCTGTACGCGAGGGCGCCAAGGCGGTGATCTGCGCTTCCACCGGCAACACGGCGGCGTCCACCGCGGCCTACTCGGCGCGGGCCGGGCTGCGCGGCGCGGTGATCGTCCCCGAGGGCAAGATCGCGACCGGCAAGCTGGCCCAAGCGCTGATGCACGGCGCCCGCGTGGTGGCGCTGCGCGGCAACTTCGACCAGGCGCTGAGGCTCGTCCGCGAGCTCGCGGCCAGCCACCCGGTCGCACTGGTCAACTCGGTGAACGAATTCCGGATCGAGGGCCAGAAGACCGCGGCGTTCGAGGTCGTCGAAGCGCTCGACGGCGATCTCGACGCGGTCTGCCTGCCGGTCGGCAACGCCGGCAACATCACGGCCTACTGGAAGGGCTTCCGCGAAATGGACTGCCGGCCCCGGATGCTCGGCTTCCAGGCGGCGGGAGCGGCGCCGCTGGTCCACGGGGCCCCGGTCGAGAATCCCGAGACGATCGCGAGCGCGATCCGGATCGGCAACCCGGCCCGCTGGGAGGAGGCGATGGACGCGATGACCTCCTCCGGGGGCGCGGTCCGAGCCGTGACGGACGAACAGATCCTCGACGCGTACCGGTTCCTGGCCGCCCATGAGGGCGTGTTCTGCGAGCCGGCGTCGGCCGCCGGCGTGGCCGGCCTGCTCGCCCACGGCGCCCCCGACGCCGGACGGGTCGTGTGCGTGCTCACCGGCCACGGCCTGAAGGACCCGCAGACCGCGCTGACCCAGGCGGGCGCCGTGGTGCCGTGCGAGCCCGAGCTTGCGGCGATCGAGCGCGCGGTGCTGAGATGACCCTCGGCCGCCGGCGTCTGGTGCGCGTGCCGGCGTCCTCCGCGAACCTCGGCCCCGGTTTCGACGCGCTGGCCGCCGCGCTGTCCCTGCACCTCGAGCTCGAGGTCGTGGAGACGGGAAGCTTCGCCGTGCACACCGAGCTGCCGCTCCCCCTCGACCGCTCGAACCTGGTTGTGCGGTCCTTCGAGCGCCTGCGCCCCGCCGACGACTTCGAGTTCCGGATCTCCTCCGAGATCCCGCTCTCGGGCGGTCTGGGATCGAGCGCGGCCGCGATCGTGGCCGGGCTGATGGCCGCCGACCACCTGTTCGAGCTCGACGTCGACGTGTTCGCGCTGGCGAGCGAGCTCGAGGGGCATCCGGACAACGTCGCGGCCGCGGTCGAGGGCGGCTTCGTGATCTGCTCGGACTCGCGCGTGCACCGGTTCGATCCGCCGCTGGGTCTCGAGGCGGTACTCGTGGTCCCGGACGAGGTCGTCCACACCGAGGCCGCCCGGGCGGCCTTGCCCGCGACCGTGCCGATGACCGACGCGGTCTACAACGTCGCCCACGCCGCGACGCTCGTGCGCGGGCTGTCGACGGGCGACTGGGAGCTGATCGCGGCCGGGCTCGGCGACCGGCTCCACCAGCCGCACCGCGCTCATCTCTATCCGCGCTCGGCGGAGCTGCTCGCGCGGGCCTCGGAGCCGGCGATCGGAGCTCTCGGGGCGACGATCTCGGGCGCGGGCCCGGCCGTTCTGTTCTGGTCGCATTACGAGCAGACCGGCCACGCGGTGGAGGCGCTGACGCGCACGACCGAAGGGTGGGCGCGCGTGCTCCGCGCGCCGTTTGAGTCCCAGGGCGCGGACGTGCGCGGGTTATGAAACGGCCGGCTGGGACTCTCTGAGTAATGGCGCGAGGCGCTCGCGCGCCTCCTCGAGGCCCAGTCGTCTGAGCAGCTCGTCGGCCACGCTCAGATAGTCGACGGCCAGGTCGCGCCGGTAGTCGATGATCGAGACCGCCCGCTCGGCCGACTCGGCATAGGCGATCGACGCGCGGATCGTCGTGTCGAGGAGCTTGTCGCCGAAGTGCTCGCGCAGGGAGTCGAAGGCCTCGCGCGAATGTCGGGTGCGCATGTCGGCGATGTTGAGCACGATGCCGAGCCACTCAAGCCCGGGGTTGAGGTTGTCACGCGCGAGGTCGATCACCTCGAGCGCCTGCTCGACCCCCTGGAGGGCGAAGTACTGGGCCTCGGCGGACAGCAGCGCGTAGTCCGAGGCGACGAGCGCGTTGACCGTGAGCAGGCCGAGCGCCGGCGGGCAGTCGATCAGGATCGTGTCGTAGTCGCCGTCGAGCTCGCGCAGGGCCTTCTTCAGCGTCAGCTCGCGGCCCATCTTGCCGCCGAGCAGGAGCTCTGCCTCGGCGAGACCCAGGTTGGCGGGAATGATCCCGCCGTGCACTGCCTCGTGCGCCTTCGCCTGTCCGGAGAGGACGTCGCCGATCGTCGGCTCGGCGTCGGGATCGACGTCGAGGTAGTCCGACAGGTTGCCCTGCGGGTCGAGATCAACAGCGAGCACGTTTAGGCCGGCGCGGCCGAAGACGTCAGTCAACGTCCGCACGGCCGTCGTCTTCCCGGTGCCCCCCTTCTGCGAGAGGACTGCGATCGTCGCCATCCGGCCGGACTATAGAGCCACCACTTGGGGGGACGTGAGGCTGACGGTATCCGGCCCGCGAAGTGCCCGAGAGCGGCCTGTAACCGCGTTCGCCCGCGATCACCCGGCTCTGGCCGAGGACCCGCGAGGGCCCCCTCGCGGGCGCCGAAGGGCAGCCGAAGGGCAGCCGACCCTAGCTGCTGGTGCTGCGCTCGGCCGTGTGCGTGTAGCGCATCCCGGAGATCGCCGGGACGTCGACGAAGTGGAGGTGGTGGCGGCCGATGACGATCTCATCGGCGTCGGCCAGGGTGCTCCACTCGACCCGCTCGCCGTTGACGAAGACGCCGTTGAGGCTGCGGTCGTCGAGCACGCGAAGCCCGTCGGGCTGGCGCACGATGAGAGCGTGGCGCCGCGACACGGTCGGGTCGTCGAAGCGGATGTCGGCCGCCAGACTGCGCCCGATCCGCGTCCACTCGCGTTGCAGCGCGAAGGCCACGGTCTCGCCGTCCGAGCGGCGATAGGCGATGTACTGGCCCGGCTCCTCGATCGCCTCGCGCAGCTCATCGAGCCACGCCTGATCCTCGACCCCCGGAGTCATGTCCACGACGGTGGCCTGGGCGGTGGTGAACAGCGACGCGCGGACGAACTCCTTACCTCCGCAATTCGGGCAGGTGGGAAGCTCATCCACAGCGTCCAGCGACAGCGGGTAGTCGCAATCCGTGCACCGAAAGGTTCCGGTCCCCGCAACGCTACCCGACATCCAAGCTTTCATGGGGCGCTTCTCTCCTTTGGTCCTGCAGACTCGCCGAGCCGTCTAATGGGACGTGGCAATCATAGCCGGTACGTCAAAGATCCGATAAAGCATTTGCAATCAGTTAAGCACCTTCAAACGGTCTGTTAGGACGGCGCTCGCCAGTCTGCGCGTCATGGCTGGCGATACAGCTGGGACGGAATTCAAGACGAATCTCGTGGGAGGAACCGAGTCCTACCCGGCGAACACCGAACGCATGAAGCCGTCGGTACGGGACATGGCGGATCTGGAGCTGGCGCTCCTGCGCCGCGGGGTCGACGAACTCACGGCTGGGCGCGAGCACTGCGCCAAGTGCCGGCGGACTCCGCTGATCGGCGAGCGCATGTACGCCTACGCCGGCGGGATCACGCTGTGCGAGCTCTGCCGGGTCATGCACCGCGACCCGCCGCTCTCCTGGAACCTCGTGCACGGTCCGGAGTTCGGGCACACGATGCGCCTGAGCGACCACCGCGCGGCCGCCTGACGCCGCCGCCCGTCGCACCCCGAGGTTAAGATCCCGCCGGTGGATCCGATCACGGTGTCGACGACGATCGCCAAGCCCCGCGAACAGGTATTCGAATACCTGGCCGACATCGCGAACCATGCCGAGTTCACCGACCACTACCTGGTCGACTGGCATCTGACGCGCGAGGATCCGTACGGGCGCGGGGCGGGCGCGCGCTTCCGGATCAAGGCACCGCTCAGCCGCTTCTCCTGGGCCGACGTCACCTTCTCCGACGTCCAGGCGCCGTTCCGGATCGTCGAGCGGGGCCGGGGCGGCAAGTACAACCGGATCCGGATGCTCGGCACTTACACCCTGTCTCCCGCCCCTGGGGGGACGACGAAGGTCGAGTACACCCTCGAGACGCTGCCCGCGATGCTGTCGGACCGGTTGCTGGAGGCCTTCGGTGGCCGCGCATGGAGCAAGCGGCAGGCGGCCAAGGCGATGCGCCGGCTGCGGTCGATCCTCGAGGAGGGACGCAGCCGCGGGCGCCGGGCAACCGTGGCGGGGCTCTGAGTAGACTTTCGCCCGCCGTGCGCGCCCGTTTTCAGCCGACCTCTCGCCACATTCTTCCCGTCGCGCTTGCCCTCGTCGCCGCGCTGGCGCTGGCCGCCTGCGGGCAGGAGTCGCACCCGACCACGGGCGACACCGAGGGCGCCTATGTCGACGCCGGACCGATCACCTACCAGGTGCAGCTCTCGACCCAGCTGAACCCGTACGAGGTCGAGTCCCGCCAGTGGCTGAACGGTGAGACCGCGCCGCCGCCGAGGCCCGACCAGGAGTGGTTCGCGATCTTCCTGTGGGCGAAGAACCAGAGCCCGTCACCGGCCCGGACTGCCGGCACGTTCGACATCCTCGACACGCAGGGCGACCGCTACTTCCCCGTCCCGATCAACCCGGCGGTGAACCCGTTCGTGTGGACGCCGCAGGTCCTGAGGCACGGTGAGACCGAGCCGGTCCCAAACAGCGTCGCGAGCTTCAGCCCGCCGCAGGGCCAGCTGATCCTGTTCAAGATCCCGACCACGGTCTTCTCCAACCGGCCGCTCACGCTCCAGATCTTCGCGCCCGGGCAGGACCACCCCTCCTCGATCTCCCTCGATCTTTGACGGACGACGATCGGTGGCGCAGTACCGAACCGCCGACCCGCGGACCGTCGACTCCGCGCGACCTGCGCTTCAACCCGCTGGCCACGGGAATCGGCGTGTTCATCGCCTTCGCCATCCCGGTCGTCGTCGTCGGCTACACGCGCGCGGCGGGGCCGAACAACCTGATCATCGGCGCCGGGATCGTGATCGGGCTGCTCGCCGGCCTGATCGCCGGACTCTGGGTCGCGCACCGCGACGGAGTCGTCTGGCGCGGCCCGCAGCTGTAGCCCTACTCCTCTCCCTCGCCGGTGCCGTCTGCGCGCCCGCCGCCGACGCCGGCTGGAGCCAACCGTTCCCGCTCACGGAGCCATTCTCGCTCGACGTGTTGGCGCCACAGGTCCAGTTCTCGCCGAGCGGCGGCGCGGCGGTGGCGTTCTCGGTCCGGGACGTCGACAACCCCGCCATCTCGACCGCGTTCGCCGCCCGGCGCGCGGCCGGCGGCCGGGTGACCGGCGCCCAGGCGGTTCCAGGCGCCCAGCAGGCGCTCGGCCTCGCCGCCGATTCGGGCTCGTTCGACCTGCTCACCGGGGAAAGCGCGCCCAATCAGGCCTGCTGCGGGTCGGTGTCAGTCGTGCGGATGAGCGCCGCCGGCAGGTTCGGGCGGGCCCACCGGCTGCTCGGCGGCCTCTCCGGCGCGGCGGCCGGTCAGCTGCTGAACGTCTCCGGACGGCTGATCGCCGCGGTCGCGACCGGGCGCGGCGTATGGATCGCGCAGTCCTCGAAGGCCGGCCGCTTCGGCGCCGCCCACCTGCTTACCAGCTCGGACGCGCGCCCAGAGGCGATGTCGGCCGCGCCGCTTGCCGCCGGCGGAGCGATCGTCGCCTGGACCGAGCGCGACCGGCGGTCATCGGCGCCGCGTCAGGTGTTCGTGGCCAGCGGCGCAACGGACAGCGCCCCGGGCGGCGCGCACGCGGCCCTGAGTGTCCCGAGCGCGCACCGTATCGACGAGCTGTCGATCGCCGGTAGCGCGACACCCGCGGGTGGAGGGCCCGCGCACGCGATCGGGCCCACGCTGGCGTGGATCGAGAGCTGGTACGACAAGCGTGGTGGATACCACTCCCAGGTTCAGGTGGCCGACCTCGCCCATCCCACGCAGACGCGATCGTTCGCCGTCCCGCGCGAGATCGCCTCGGCTCTCTCCTTCGCCGAGAGCGCCCGAGGCGATCAGCTGCTCAGCTGGAAGGCGTGCGACATCGGCGGCTCGTGCTCGGTCCGCGTGGTGCTGCGTCGCGCGGGCCGGAAGTTCGGCACGCCGTCGCGCGTCGGGTCGGTCGACACCGGCGAGGAGCCGGCCGCGACCCTGGCGCCGGACGGAACCGGCCTCGTCGGCTGGATCGACCGCGGGCAGGTGCTCGCGGCCGCTCTGCCCCGTACCCGAGCACGGCTCGCCGCACCGCGAGTGGTCTCGGGCACGGGACTTGACGATGGTCTCGCGCTCGGCTTCGGACCGACCGGCACCGCGCTCGCCGTGTGGTCCGAGGGCACCTCGGCGCCGGAGGTCTTCGGCGCCGTCTACAAACATTGACCGGGAGTCCCGGAAGGATCGGCGCGGGTTCGGCGTCATCTGCACCCGAACCCGATTCTCTGACTGGAGGCTCCATGAAGATCCCTCGCGCGGGACTGCTTATGCCTGTGCTGATGATTGCTGCGCTCGTCGCAGGGTGCGGAAGCAGCAGCTCGAGCAGCAGCAGCTCGTCGACGGCGGCGGCCGCGAGCCCGTCGAGCACCCAGACGGCGGCCACGCAAACCGCGGCCAGCGCCGCGGCGTCGGGCGGGAAAGCCGTGCTCATCGGCACCAAGACCGAGAAGAAGCTCGGCCCGATCCTCGACGCCGGGCACGGGCACATGACCGTGTACCTGTTCGAGGCCGACAAGGGCGGTAAGCCGACGTGCACGGGAGCATGCGCCACGGCGTGGCCCCCGGTAACCGGTATCGCCAACGCGGTCACCGGCGCAACGGCGGCCGACATCGGCACGGTCACCCGCTCGGACGGAACCATGCAGGCGACCTACAAGGGGCACCCGTTGTACTTCTTCGTCAAGGACAAGGACGACGGTGACGCCTACGGCCAGGGCGTGAAGGCGTTCGGCGCCTCTTGGTACGTGCTCAAGCCCAACGGCTCGAAGCTCGACAACTCCTGACGGAGATGGGCGATCGCCCCGAGCGCTCTCTCGCCCGGGGCGATCGCCCTTCGCCGCCGCGTCGGCGATCGCCGTCAGGGGTGCGCGTGCAGCCCGGCCACGAGCACGTCGTGCACGGCCGGGGCGGCCGTCGCGCCGCCGGCGCCCTGCTCCGGGAACAGGGCGCCGACCACGATCCGCGGATGCCCGACCGGGGCGTAGCCGACGAACCACGCGTCGGTGTTCGAGGCGGCGCCGGCGCCCGGGCCGCTCGTGGTGTCGCGCAGCTCCGCGGTGCCGGTCTTGCCGGCCACCGTGACCCCCGGGATCGCGGCCGCCGTCCCGGTCCCGAACTGCACGACGGCGATCATCATCTGCTGCACCTCATGCGCGATGTGACGGGTGACGACGTGCACGAAACGCGGGCGCTGGTGCGCGGCCAGGGTCGGGAGCGGCCGCCGGCCGCCGTCGGCGATCGTCGCCGCGACGTCCGTCATCTCGAGCGCCGAGGTCAACACCTTGCCCTGGCCGATCGCCGATGAGCCGACATCGAGGTTGCCGCCGATCGTGCTCGCGGAGGGGATCTCGCTCTCGGCTGCGCCCTGGATCGATGGTGGCTGGTTGAAGCCGAAGCGCTCGGCGATGCTGACCAGCCGGGCGGCGCCGAGACGGGCCCCGAGCGGCGCGAACACCGAGTTGCAGGAGACCGCGAACGCGTTCAGGAAGGTGCCGCCGCACGCCTCGCCGTTGGCGTTTTGGAGCGTGTACCCGTCGATCGTCGAGCTCGTCTCGATCGGGAACGTGTCCGTCAGCTTGACGATGCCGGCCTCCAGCGCGCCCGTGGCGGTGATGATCTTCATCGTCGAGCCGGGCGGCTGCAGCGCAGAGAAGGCGACGCCGGCGAGCGCGTACAGCGCGCCGGTGCGAGGGTTCATCGCCGCGATCCCGGCGTAGCGGCCGGCCATCGCGATGATCGCCGCGCGCTCGATCGTCGGGTCGATCGTGGTCGTGACCGACCTGCCCGGGACCGGCGTCGTGTGCGCCAGCACCCGGTGCCCGGCGAGCAGCTTGCCCCCGGGAGATCCGGCGAGCTGGACCTGGAAGATTCGTTCGAGCCCGTCGAGCCCGACCTTCGCGTCGGGCGGGTAGCCGAGCGCGGCGTACTCGGTCGCGTTCGCGGCCGGGATCGGGCCGAGCGTGCCGACGATCTGGCCGGCGACATCGGGGATCGGGGACGTGCGCGCCGGCCCCTGGGCCAGCGGAGTGCCGTCGTCGGCGAGCAGGTCGGCGCGGGGCGGCAGGGACACGTCGCGGCCGAGTACCTCGCCGCGGCGCAGGCCGGGGAACAGGAGCGAGCCCTGGAAGTGCACGTGCGCGCCCGAGCCGCTGCCCGTGAGCGGCACGTCGAGGATCTCCCGCAGCGTCCCGAACAGGCGCGTGCGCACGCGCGTCCGCACCGGGATCACGTCGCCGGTGCGGCTGCCGACGTGAAGCGGGACGAGCGCGGCGAGTGTCGCGGTGCTCGCGGCAGCGCCAAGCTCGGTGGCGAATCGCCCCTCGCTGATCCGCGCCTTCGAGGCCGGGTCGAGCAGCGAGTACATGCGCGTGTAGTCGCGGTGCTGCCAGGCGGTCATGTAGTTCGTCACGAGCTTGCGCTCAGCGCGCCCGGGAGCGGTGGCGGTGACGATCCCGAACGCGAACGCAACGGCCGCAACGATCACCAGCGGGAGCGCGCGAGTGAACAGCCGTCGTCTGCGCGGTCTCTGCCCCGAGCGTGGCGGCCTGCGCGCCACGATTGCACCTGCTTGTGCCACCTCAGCGAGTAAAGGTAGAAGATGCGGCACGCGGCAGCGCACTCGTTCACGAGATAACGCTCCCGTAACCTTCATAGGGTGACAGTGATCGACTGGTTGATCGTCGCCTTCACGGCGTTGCTCGCCTTCTACGGTTACCTGCAAGGCTTCATCGTCGGCGCGCTGTCACTGCTCGGATTCGCGCTCGGCGCGTTCCTCGGGACCCGCGTCGGGCCGCTGTTGTTGCCGAGCGGAGCGCACTCTCAGTACGCGCCTCTGTTCGGCCTGATCGGCGCACTGTTGGCCGGAGGGATGTTGGCCAGCGGGTTCGAGGGGGTCGGCATGCGTGCGCGCACCGCGCTGCGGCTGCCGGCGATCCGCACGATCGACGGTCTGCTCGGCGCCGTGCTGACCGGGTGCGTCGGTCTCGGCATCGCGTGGATCATCGGCGCGGTCGCGCTGGATGCGGCCGGATCACAGCCGCTGCGCCGTGATATTCAGCGCTCGGCGATCCTCTCCGAGCTAAACCAGTTGCTGCCGCCCTCGGGGCCGGTCCTTCACGCGCTGGCGCGGTTCGACCCGCTGCCGTCGGTGCGCGGGCCGGCGGCCGACGTCCCGCGCCCGTCCCGCGCGATCCTCGCCACCGCCGGCGTCCGCCACGCGGCGCCGAGCGTCGTGCGCGTGGTCGGCACCGCGTGCGGGCTCGGGGTCGAGGGCAGCGGGTGGGTAGCGGCGCCCGGCCTCGTCGTCACCAACGCCCACGTCGTAGCGGGCGAGTCGGACACGACCGTGCAGGTCGGTGGGCACGCCCCCGGTCTCGGTGCTGCGGTGGTCGACTTCGACCCGCACGACGACATCGCGATCCTCCGGGTGCCCGGGCTCTCCGTTCGCCCGCTCAGGTTTGCCCCCGATCCGCGGTCGGGCGCATCGGCCGCGATCCTCGGCTACCCGCTCGACGGCGGCTTCGACGCCCGTCCCGGCCGGATCGGGCAGACCGAAACGGTCAGCACCGAGGACGCGTATGGGCACGGACCGGTCACGCGCGCGATCGTCTCGCTTCGCGGCCTCGTTCGCCCGGGCAACTCGGGCGGCCCGATGGTCGACAGCGCCGGACAGGTGGTGGCGACCGTGTTCGCCGCGATCACCGGCAGTACCGGCCCCGGCCGTGGGCCCGGCGGTTTCGCGGTCCCGAACTCGCTCATGCGCGACCAGCTCGACCTCGCCCGCTCGCGCACCGCCAGCGTTGGCAGCGGTCCCTGCGGCGGGTGAGCACGGCCGTCAGAAACCCACCCCTTAAACGCCGAGGGCGGGCGGTGGTCTGCACACCGCCCGCCCGCAGGCGTTAGCGCCCCCGGTACGCCCGAAGGCGTGTCACCCCCCGACGTCCTCGGCCATTTGCAGCACCAGATCCTGCCCCAGCGCCCCCAGGAGCTGCGGATGATGGTGTGCGAGGTGTCGCTGAGCCGCGTCGAACAGTTCCTCTTCCGAATTGCCAGCGAGTTGCGCCCCGCACTCGCAGTAGGCGATCCGTCGGTGTCCGTTCTTGATCGTGGTCATAGGGCCTCGGTCGTTGCGGCTCGTTGTCACCTCGTCATGCGCCCCGCCGAGAGCGTCTGCCGATGTGACCCCGGTGTCCACTGGGCGGGAGGATCCAACCTTGCCGTTGTCGATACGTTTCCAAATCGTTTCCGGTGGCCAGTCCTGCCCACGAGAGAACCCGAATCCAGCTCTGCGGACGCCTGTCCGTGGAGATCGACGGCGAGCAACTCGCCGACGGTCTGCGCGGCAAGCAGGTACCGCTGCTGCTCGCCTACCTGCTGCTGAACCGGTCCCGGCCGGTGGGCCGGGAGGAGCTGATCGGCGCGCTGTGGCCCAATCACGCGCCGATCTCCCAGGATGCGGCGCTGCGGACGCTGCTCTCGCGGTTGCGCTCGGGCCTCGGGAGCGACGCGCTGACCGGGCGCGACGAGCTGATCCTCGAGCTCCCGGTGCCGGTGTGGATCGACCTCGAGGCGGCGGCGATCGAGATCCAGCGAGCCGAGCAGGCACTGGCGCGGGGTGACGCCCGGAGCGCGTGGGCGCTCGCCCAGGTGCCGCTCAACATCGCCAACCGAGGGCTGCTCCCCGGCGCCCAGGCCATGTGGCTCGAGCCGCGCCGCCGTGACCTGGAGGACATCCGCCTGGAGGCGCTGGAGGTCGTCGGCCGGGCGGGGCTGAACATGGGCGGCACGCAGCTGACCTCGTCCGAGCGGGCCGCGCGCAGCGTGATCGAGGCCGAGCCGTACCGAGAGTCCGGCTACGCCCTGTTGATGCAGGTGCTCGAGGCGCAGGGCAACGTGCCCGAGGCGCTGAGGGTGTTCGATCGCCTGCGGACCCTGCTCCGCGACGAGCTCGGCACGATGCCGGCCCCTGAGACGCTGTCAATCCACGACCGCCTGCTGAGGCCGGGCGTCGCGCGAACGCGGGCGGGGGCAGAGGCGTCGGCACCGGGCTCGGCGATCGAGCTCCCTGCCGAGGTGCTGATGCAGGCCGACGCTCCGCTCGTCGGCCGGCGCGCCGAACTCGACGAACTCGCCCAGCTCTGGCGTCGGGTGGCCGAGACGAGCGCGCCCGGCCGCGACAAGAATCGGCGCCTGGTGCTGCTTTCCGGGGATGCGGGGATCGGCAAGTCACGGCTCGTGGCCGAGATCGCGCGGGCTGCCCACGAGGCGGGGGCGTTCGTCCTCGCGGGGCGCTCGCCCGAGGAGGCGCTCGTGCCCTACCAGCCGTTCCTCGAGGCGCTCAGCCACTACGTCCAGGGCGTGCCGTATCCGGTGCTGCGGTTGAGAACCCGCGAGTACGGCGCCGAGCTCTCGCGGCTGATCCCCGAACTCGGACGCCGGATCCCCGAGCTCGCGCAACCTGGCGTGGCCGAGCTCGAGACGGAGCGCTACCGCCTGTTCGAGGCCGTCGTCGGCCTGCTCACCGAGATCTCGCGGACCGCACCGGTGCTCCTGGTCCTGGACGACCTCCAGTGGGCCGATCGCCCGACCTTGCTGCTGCTCCGCCATCTGGCACGCGCGATCAATCCCTCGCGCTTGATGATCCTCGGTGCCTACCGGGCGACCGAGACCCAGGATGGCGGCTTCGCTGACGCGCTCGCGGCGCTGCGGCGCGAGGGGCTGGTGGCGCAGATCGCGATCGGCGGTCTGTCCGAGGGCGAGACGACCGAGCTGATCCGAGTCCAGACCGGGACGGTACCGGCACGGACGTTCGCTCGCGCGCTCTACGCCGAGACCGAGGGCAACCCGTTCTTCGTCGGGGAGATCGTTCGTCACCTCTCCGAGGCGGGCGTTCGGGCCGACCGCGCCGGCGCGCTCGAGCTCCAGCGTGCCGGACTGCCCGAGGGTGTCAAGGACGTGATCGCGCGCCGGCTCGCCCGGCTCGACGCGCAGGCGATCGAGTGGCTGCGCGCAGCCGCGGTTATCGGCCGCGACTTCGATTCCGCCCTGGTCGAGCGGGTCGTGTCGCTGAGCGAGGAGGAGTTCCTGAACGCGCTCGAGGAGGCGCTTTCGGCCGACCTCGTCGTCGAGGTCCCGAACAGTCCCGGGCGCTACAGCTTCTCGCACGCGCTGATACGCGAGACGCTGTACGAGGGGATGTCGGCGCTGCGCCGGGCCCGCACGCACCGGCGGGTCGGCGAGGTGCTCGAGGAGGGGGGCGGGGATCGGCACCTGACCGCGCTCGCACTCCATTTCACGCGCGCGGCGAGCCTGCAGGACGCGGAGAAGGCGATCGAGTACGCCGGCCGGGCGGGCGAACAGGCCACCTCGATGCTCGCTCACGAGGAGGCGGTGGAGCACTATGTGCGGTCGCTCGAGGTCCAGGAGCACTTCGCTCCCGACGCGCTCGAGCGTCGCTGCGAGCTGCTGCTCCTGCTCGGCGAGGCGCGCGTCCGCGCCGGCGAGCGGCCGCTGGCCTGGGAGACCTTCCGCGAGGCTGCGAGCCTTGCCGTGCGCCTCGGCGACAGCGCCAGCCTCGCCCGCGCAGCGATCGGGGCCTCGCGGCGATACATCCAGCCGCCCGGTGTCGTCGACGAGGAGCTGATCGCGCTGCTCGAGCAGGCGCTCGCGATGACCGAGGCCTCGCGTGACGTGGTCCGCGTCGCGCTCCTGACCAGGCTCTGCGGCGCGCTCTACTACTCCACGCGGCGCACGGAGATGAAGCCGCTGGCTGAGGAGGCGACCGAGCTGGCCGACGAGCTGGGCGATCCCGAGGCCAGGGCGCTCGCGGCGGCCGCACGGCGCCGCGCGTTCTGGGATCCCGCCCACCTCGAGCAGCGGCTCGCGGACTCCACGGAGCTGCTGACGCTGGCCCGCGAGGCGGGGGACCTGGAGCTCGTCCTCCAGGGACACGCGTGGCTCGTTGTCGATCTGCTCGAGCAGGGCAACGCGGACGCGGTGGACGCGCAGATCGAGGCCTTCACCCAGGGCGCCGAGCGTCTGCGCCAGCCGCTCTACCTGTGGAACGCGACCGTGTGGCGGGCGATGCAGGCTCTGCTCGCCGGTTCCCTGGACGAGGCCGACCGGCTGGCCAGCGAGGGCCTGTCGGCCGGCTCGCACGGCGAGACCGTGACCGCCCCGCAGTACTACGCCGTGCAGCTGCTGGCGATCCGCCGCGAGCAGGCGCGGATGGCCGAGCTCGAGGGCCCCGTGCGCGAGCTCGTCAACTCCAACCCGCATCGCCCGGCGTGGCGAGCCGCGCTGATGACTCTGCTGTGGGAGACCGGCCGCGGTGAGGATGCGCTGCGCGAGCTCGACACGCTGGCCACGCACGATTTCGCCGACATCGCGCGCGACGGCGATTGGCTGATCGCGATCACGCTGCTGGCCGAGGGCGCGGCGGAGCTGGGCGATCGCGAGCGCTCGAAGCAGCTCTACGAGCTGCTGCTCCCGTACGGCGCCGGGAACGTCGTTATCGGGCTCGCCGCGGTGTGTCTGGGCGCGGCCGCGCGGATCCTCGGCCGGCTCGCCGCCACGGTCGGCGACCGGGCCGAGGCTGCCCGCCACTTCGAGCGAGCACTAGAGGTCAACACGACGCTCAGGACCCCGCTCTACCTGGCCCACACGCAGCTCGACTACGCCGAGTTCCTGGGCGCGGGGGAGGCCTCCGCGAAGCTTGTCGAGGCGGCTGCCCGGACCGCGGAGGAGCTCGAGCTGCCGAAGGTCGAGCGTCGCGCTGCGGATCTCTCGGGCAACTAGCCGTTCGTGCGAGGCTTGCCCAGAGCGCTACCCTCCCCGCACTCATGGCAAAGACGCTCGTGATTGCCGAGAAGCCGTCCGTGGGCAGAGACCTGGCCCGCGTGCTGCCCGGTGCCTTCGCCAAGCACGAGGGCTACCTCGAGGGTCCCGAGCACATCGTCAGCTGGGCCGTGGGCCATCTCGTGCAGCTCGCCGATCCGGACGAATACGACGACCGCTTCAAGAAGTGGCGGATGGCCGATCTGCCGATCGTCCCCGACCGCTTCAAGCTCGTCGTCCGCGACGAGCGCTCGAAGAAGCAGATGAACGTGGTCAAGAGGCAGCTCGGTCGCGACGACGTCGACGACGTCGTCAACGCCTGCGACGCGGGTCGAGAGGGCGAGCTGATCTTCGCCTACCTGTACGAGAAGTCAGGATCGAGGAAGCCGGTCAGGCGGCTATGGCTGAGCTCGATGACCACCCAGGCGATCAAGTCGGCGTTCGAGCGCCTGCGCGACGGCTCCGAGCTCGCGACGCTCGAGGCGGCCGCCCGGTCACGCAGCGAGGCCGACTGGATCGTGGGCATGAACGCCACCCGCGCCGCCACCATCCGGCTGCGCTCGAGCTTCGACGGCGCTGTCTCACTGGGCCGCGTGCAGACGCCGACGCTGGCGATCCTGGCCCGCCGCGAGCAGGAGATCCGGGACTTCAGGCCCGAGCCCTACTGGGTCGTGGACGCCCAGTTCGACCCGGTCGAGAACGGGCCGCGCGTCTATGAGGGGCGCTACCACGCCGGCGCTAACCCGCGCGTGAAGAGCGCGGCCGAGGCGGAGGCGATCGTCGGTGAGTGCGAGGGGCAGGTCGGCCAGATCACCAAGCTCGACAAGACCGAGCGCAAGGAGCGCGCGCCGCTGCTCTACGACCTCACCTCGCTCCAGCGCGACGCCAACTCGCGCTTCGGCTTCACCGCCCGCCGGACGCTGGCCGCGGCCCAGCGCCTCTACGAGGAGCACAAGGCGCTCACCTATCCGCGCACGAACTCGCGCTTCCTCACCCGCGACATGATCCCCGAGATCAAGCCGATCGCGGGTCTCGTCGGCCAGCAGCGCGAATACACGGCCGGCGCGAACTACGTGCGCGGCCTCGACGTGCTGCCGCTGGCCCGCGTGGTCAACGACGAGAAGGTCACCGACCACCACGCGATCATCCCGACCCGGGCCGAGCGCCATCCCGTGGAGAAGATGAACGACGACGACCGCCGGATCTACGACCTGGTCGTCCGCCGGTTCCTGGCGGTCTTCCATCCCGATGCCGTGTTCGAGAACACGCGCGTGGAGACGACCGTGGCCGAGCGACACGTGTTCCGGACCCGGGGCAAGCTGATGCTGGTCCCGGGCTGGCGCGGCGTCTACGGCGAGATCCCCGACGCCGATCGCGCCGACGACGACGAGGGGCGCGAGCAGCAGCTCCCGCGCCTCGAGCACGGCGAGCGCGCGGCCGTGACCGAGATCTCCTCTGAGGAGAAGGAGACCAAGCCGCCTCGGCGCTACAGCGAGGGCGCACTGCTGGGGGCAATGGAGACCGCCGGCAAGCTGGTCGACGAGGAGGAGCTGCGCGAGGCGATGAAGGAGTCGGGGATCGGTACGCCGGCCACGCGCGCGGCAATCATCGAGCGGCTGCTTCAGGTCGGATACATCGAGCGCGACGCGCGCGCCCTGGTGGTGACCGAGAAGGGCATGAACGTGATCCGGCTGCTCGGCGAGCACGCGCTGACCTCGCCCGGCATGACCGGCGAGTGGGAGCATCGGCTGGCCCGGATCGAGACCGGCGAGGATTCACGCGAGGCGTTCATGGGCGACATCGTCAAGTTCACGGAGGACACGGTCGGGGAGCTTGACACCAAGCTCAAGGACGTCCGGATCCCTCGCGCCAACCTAGGGCCATGCCCGGTCTGTCGCCGCGACATCGTCGAGAATCGCAAGGGCTACTCGTGCTGGTCCCGCGAGGACCCCGGCTGTGGCTTCGTGATCTGGAAGGCCAAGGCGGGCAAGCAGCTGGGCGTCGCGATCGCCAAGGAGCTGATCAAGACCGGCCGCACGGAGAAGCCGGTAACCGGATTCAAGGGCCGCTCGGGCAAGAGCTTCCGCGCCCGGCTGGCGCTCCAGGAGACCGAGGACGGCAAGTGGCGGGTGGAGTTCGACGAGCCCTGGGCCAAGGAGGGCGCGAAGCCTCCGGAGGTCGAGGCCGAGGCTACGCGGACGCCCGAAGCGGCCTGATCGTTACCGTCAGGGGCGAGCGCCACCATAGGGTGGATGACGCTCACGCTCGTACTTGGACCCGCCAACGCCGCCAAGGCGGGTGAGGTCCTCGGGGCCTATGCCTCGGCCGCCCACCGGGGCGCGCTCCTGGTCGTGCCGACGGCCGCGGACGCCGAACACTACGGACGGGAGGTGGCCGAGCAGGGCGCCGTGCTCGGCTCGGTGATCACGTTCGCCGGCCTGGCCTCGGAGATCGCCCGCCGCGCGGGCTACCGCTCGGCGCGCCTGTCGGCGCTCGGACGCGAGCGGGTCATGCGCCGAGTCGTCGGTCAAACCTCCTTCGAGGTGCTCGGCGAGTCTGCGCGCTCCCCCGGGTTCGCGGCGGCGGCCGGGGCGCTCGTGGCCGAGCTCGAGCGATCGCTGATCACTCCGCAGCGGTTCGCCGCCGCGTTGCTGACCTGGGCCGCCGCCGACGGGCGCCGCAAGGCCTACGCGCGCGACCTCGGGGGGCTCTACCGCGTCTACTTCCGCGAGCTCGAGCGGCTCGGTCGGGTCGACCGGGACCTGTTCGCCTGGCGGGCGCTCGACGCCCTGCGAGAGGCCCCGGGACGGTGGGGGATGACGCCGGTTTTCCTGTACGGGTTCGACGACCTCGATCCGATCGAGCACGATGCCGTCGAGACGCTGTCGCGGGTGGCCGGCGCGCACGTGACCGTCTCGCTCAGCTACGAGACGGGGCGCATCGCGTTCGCGGCCAGGGCGGAGGCCGTGGAGGAGCTGCGACCGCTGGCCGACCGGGTGCTCGAGTTGCCGGCGCTGGACGAGCACTACGAGTCGGGCTCCCGAGCGGCGCTGCATCATCTCGAGCGCTCGCTGTTCGAGTCCGAGAGCTCGCGCGTCGATCCCGGGCAGGCTGTGCGCCTGCTCGAGGCCGGCAGCGACCGGGCCGAGGCCGAGCTGATCGCCGCCGAGGTGTTGGCCGTGTTCCGGGACGGGGTGCCGGGCGATCAGGTCGTGGTCATGTGTCGCTCGCCGGCGCGCTCAGCGCCCGTGCTCGAGCGGGTGTTCGAGCGGTACGGGATCCCGGTCGCGGTCGAGCGCCGCCGCCTGTTCGCCCATACCGCGCTCGGCCGCGGCCTGCTCGGGCTTTGCCGCTGCGCCTGGCGGGGCGACGCGCCGGCGACCGAGCTGCTGGCCTACCTTCGTACTCCCGGCGTGATTAAGCGACCCGAGCTGGCCGACGCGCTCGAGCGGGACGTCAGGCGAGGCGCCGTCGCGGGTGCTGGGCAGGCCCGCGAGCTCCTCGGCTGGCAGCTCGCGGAGCTCGCGTCGCTGCGTGAGTCCGAGGACCCCGCGGCCGAGCTAGGGCGCCACGCCCGGCGGCTGTTCGCGGCACCGCTGCGGGGAACCGCCGCTCAGCTCGACCGGGGGGCCGAGCTCGAGGCTCGCGCGCTCGGAGCCCTGCTTGGCGCGCTCGAGGAGCTGGCGGAGCTCGGCGAGCGGCTGTCCTCGGAGGAGCTGATCGAGTTGCTCGAGGAGCTCGAGGTCCCGCCGGTCACCTCGGCACGCGAGGGTGCGGTGCTTGTCGCGGATCCGCTGAGCGTGCGCGCGCGACGATTCCGGGCGGTGTTCGTGTGCGGTCTGCAGGAGGGCGAGTTCCCGCTCCCCGGCGCCCCCGAGCCGTTCCTTCCCGACGACCGCCGTCGCGAGCTGGCCGAATGCTCCGGGCTGAGGCTCCGGGCGCGTGAGGACGCGCTCGCGCGCGAGCGCTACCTGTTCTATGCCGCGACCTCGAGGGCGACCGAGCAGCTCGTTCTCAGCTACCGCAGCTCCGATGAGGAGGGCAACATCGAGCTGCGCTCGCCGCTGGTGTCCGACGTCGAGGATCTGCTCGTGGAGGGCTGGTCCGACCGGCGCCGCCGCCGGCTGCTCGCCGACGTCGTGTGGCCGGCCGACCTGGCTCCGACCGCCCGCGAGCTCGCGCGCAGCCTGGCCGCGGCGGGCGCCGCGCCCGCCGGCGAGCCGCCCGCGCCGCTGCGGACAATCGGCGCCGGGGCGCTCGAGCACGTGCGCCACCGAGAGGTCGTCTCAGGGGGCGCGCTCGAGCTCTACGCGGACTGCCCGGTCAAGTGGTTCGTCGAGCGCGAGCTCTCGCCCGACCGGTTCGAGCTCGAGCCCGACCCGCTCGCCCGCGGCAGCTACATGCACGCCGCGCTCGAGGAGCTGCTGCGCCGGCTGGGTGGCCCGGTCACGCGGGAGTCGCTACCGCGCGCCCGCCGGCTCCTCGGCGAGGTGGTCGCCGAACTCGATGTGCCGATCGCACCCGGTCGCTCCGAGCTCGTGCGGGCCGCCGCGCTGGCGGCGATCGAGGCCGACCTGCGGCGCTATCTCGATCACGAGGCGGCCGACAGCTGCGGGTGGCCACCGGACGGGCTCGAGCTCCGCTTCGGCTTCGACGGCGAGGAGGGCTCGCTGCCCTCGGTCGAGCTCGAGGGCGGGCTGCGGCTGCGCGGGGTGATCGACCGCGTCGACGTCGACCCCTCGGGGAGCCGCCGCGCGATCGTCCGCGACTACAAGAGCGGCAGCGCGCGCCAGGAGCATCAGGGCGCACGGTGGGCGACCGACCGGCAGCTGCAGGTGGCGCTGTACATGATCGCCGTGCGCCGGTTGCTCGGCCTTGAGCCGGTGGCCGGCTTGTATCAGCCGCTCGGCGGCGGTGACCTGCGGGCTCGCGGGGTGTTCCTCAAGGGGGCGCGGTTGGGCGCGCGCGCGTTCGCCACCGACGGCCGGACCGAGGAGGAGCTCGATGAGGTGATGCGCGACGCCGAGGAGCGCGCGGGCGAGCTGGCCCGGCGGTTGCGCCGCGGCGAGCTCGCGCCGTGTCCGCAGACCTGCTCGCGCGAGGGCTGCCGCTACCCGGGGATCTGCCGCAGCCAATGACCGCGCTGTCCTCGGAACCGTCGGCGGCCCCGTGGACCGCGGAGCAGCTCGTCGCAATCGAACGTCGCGAGGGGGAGCTGCTGCTCGACGCCGGCGCGGGCAGCGGGAAGACCTCGGTGCTGGTGGAGCGCTTTGCGCGCGCCGTGCTGCAGGACGGAGTCGATGTCGGGGCGATCCTCACGATCACGTTCACCGACAAGGCCGCGGCGGAGCTCCGCGAGCGCATCCGCTGGCGGCTGCGAGAGCTCGGCGCAGAGGAGGCGGCGCGCGCCACCGAGGCGGCGTTCATCTCGACCATCCACGGGTTCTGCGCCCGGGTCCTGCGTTCGGCCGCGCTGGCCGCGGGGCTCGACCCCGGTTTCACCGTCCTCGACCAGCCCCAGGCGCAGCGTCTCGCCGACGCCGCCTTCGACGACGCGCTCGAGCAGTTCGCGCGCGAGGAGGAGGGAGGAGTCGAGCTGATCGCCGCGTATACGCCTCCAGGACTGCGCGGGGCGGTCCTCGGGGCCTATGGCGAGCTGCGCTCGCGCGGCGAGACCGAGCCCCGCCTGCCGGCGCTGCGCGACGCCCCCGATCTCGACGCCGCCCGCGGGGAGCTGCTTTCGGCCGCCGCATTGGCCGCACGGGAGCTCAGCGAGGTGGCCGCGCCGAGCACGAGGGTGCTCCAGGCGCTCGATCGGCTCGAGCGCCTGCCGGAGGTCGTCTCGGCGGCGGAGCCGTGGCCGGGCGACCTCGCCCGGCTGGGGATCCCGGGTGGCAACGGGGCCGCCCTCTGCACGGCGGTCTGCGTCGCCTACTCCGAGTCGCTCGCTCGCTTTCGCACCGCCTGCGAGTACGTCCGCGTGCGGAGCGTGCTCCGCCTGCTCGGCGGCCTGCTCGAGCGCTTCGGCACGTGCTACGCCGAGCGCAAGCGGGGCGTCTCGGGCCTGGACTTCGAGGACCTCGAGCTCCTCGCCCGCGATCTGCTGAGCTCGAACGCGGAGCTGCGCGAGCGCTACCGGGCGCGCTTCGTACACGTGATGGTCGACGAGCTCCAGGACACCAACGGCGTGCAGCTCGAGCTGATCCAGCTGGTGTCGGGCGCCAACGTGTTCATGGTCGGGGACGCGCAGCAGTCGATCTACGCCTTCCGGCACGCCGACGTGGAGCTGTTCGAGGCGCTCGGCGAGCGGCTCGAGGCGGCAGGCGCGCGCGCCCAGCTTCAGACCAATTTCCGCTCGCGGGCCGAGATCCTCGAGGTCGTGGGCGAGGTGTTCGCGGCTCACGGCTTCCGGGGCCTCCTCGCCGGACGCGAGGAGGCGCCCGCGCCGGAGCCTCTGGTCGAGCTGCTGATCGCCGACAAGGGTGCGGACTGGGCGGCCGAGGGGGTGGCGGCGCCGTGGCGGATCGCCGAGGCCCGCGCGCTGGCCGGGCGGGTGCGCGAGCTCGTGGACGCCGGCGCGGCTCCGCGGGAGTTCGTGCTCCTGAGCCGCGCGACGACCGATCTGCGCGCATACGAGCGGGCCCTCGAGGAGCGGGGAATCGCGACCTACGTGATCGGCGGGCGCGGCTACTGGGGCCACCCGCAGATCGTCGACATGGTCTGCTATCTGCGCGCACTCGCAAACCCACGCGACGAGGAGGCGCTCTACACGGTGCTCGCCTCGCCGATGGTGTCCCTTTCGGTCGATGGCCTTGTCATCCTGTCCGCGGCCGGCCGGTCCTCGAGCCGAGACCCATGGTGGGTCATCCGCGAGCCGGACGGGCGGCTCGACGAGCTCGATACGGCCGACCGGGAGCGCCTGCGCACGTTCGCGGGCTGGTTCTCGGGCGAGCGCCTGGCCGCGCCGCGCTCGAGCTTCGAGGAGCTGATCGAGCGCGCGCTCGATGTGACGGGCTACGACCTGGCCATGCTGGCGATGCCGGGCGGGCGCCGGCGGCTGGCCAACGTGCGCAAGCTGATGCGGCTCGGCCGCGAGCAGGAGGCGCTGGTTGGACGCGACCTCCGCGCCTTTCTCGAGCTCGTCCGCGGCCGAGAGGCCGGCTGGGCCGGCTTCGGAGACGAGCGCGAGAGCGAGGCGCCGGTGGAGGGCGAGGCGCTCGATGCGGTTCGCCTGATGACGATCCATCGCGCCAAGGGGCTGGAGTTCCCGATCGTGTGCGTGGCCGACCTCGGCCGCCAGCCGTGGCGGCGGGCCGAGACGTTGCGGATCGGGCGCGACGGTCGGTTCGGCCTGCGGTTGGCCGAGCCCGGAACCGGAAAGCGCGAGGCCGCGCTCGACTATGACGAATTAGGCGAGGAGCAGCAGGCGGCCGAGGCTCGCGAGGAGCGGCGCGTGTTCTACGTCGCGATGACGCGGGCGCGCGAGCGGCTGATCGTGAGCGGGGCAGCGAAGCTCGAGGGGTGGGACAGCGAGCGCTCGCCGATGGGGTGGATCGGGCCGGCCCTGATCGAGGCCGGCGTGGAGCCGCGGTACGTGACCGAGCCGGCAGGCGACGAGGAGCTCGAGTCGGTCGCGGCCGCGCCGGCGGCCGAGGCGCCCGCCCCGTCCCCCGTTGCTCCGGAGCCGCCGCCGGCCGCGCCGCCGGGCCTGCCGGTCACGCGGCTCAGCTATTCGTCCCTCGGCGAGTACGACCGTTGCGGCTACCGGTTCTACGCCGAGCGGGTCCTCGGGCTCCCCGCGCTCGAGGTCGACGGTCTGGGCGCCGGCGGGACGCACGGCGGCACCGAGCGGGGCATCCTGATCCACGAGCTGCTCGAGAAGCTCGACTTCCGCCGGCCGCTGACCCCGTCGGCGGCCGCGATCATCGACGCCTCGGAGAGACCGCTCAGCTTCGAGGACGCGAAGATCGTCGGCGAGCTGATCGACCGCTTCGCGGGCAGCGATCTGTGCGCGCGGCTCGCGCGGGCCACCGACGTGGCGCGAGAGCAGCGCTTCAGCTTCTTGCTCTCGAGCCAGATGCTGGTCACCGGCGTGCTCGACGTGCTGGCCCGCGAGCCGGGCGAGGCGATGCTGATCGTCGACTATAAGAGCGACCGCCTCGAGCAGCGAGATCCCACGGCGATCGTCAGCGGCCAGTACGCCACGCAGCGGCTGATCTACGCGCTGGCGGCCCTGCGCGCCGGAGCCCGCACCGTCGAGGTCGCGCACATCTTCCTCGAGGATGCCGAGCGACCGGTGATCGCAGGCTTCTCAAGCAGTAACCTGCCGGTCCTCGAACGACAGCTCGCAGCTCTGACCGGTGGCGTTACGCGGCGGGAGTTCGAGGTGACGGAGCTTCCGCACCGAGCTGTGTGCGGCGGCTGTCCGGCGGAAGGGGGATTGTGTTCATATCCACTCGAGATGACCAGGCGCAGCGACTCGGAGCGATTGTTCTGAGGCGTGGGGCGCGCGCCGCGGCGCTCGCGGCCGCAGCCCTGTTGCTGGGTGCCGGCGTGGCTGATGCCGGGCAAGTGGCTGTGTACCCGATCCCCGGAAGCCGCCTGGCCACATTGCACACGGAGATCGCGTTCCGTGGCATCGCGGTCTCGAAGCTCGGGCCGATCAGCGTCTCCGGCTCACGCAGCGGCGCCCACCCCGGTCGGATCGCGCCCGACTCGGACGGCGATGGCGCCAGCTTCGCCCCGTCGGCTCGGTTCGACGCCGGCGAGACGGTCACCGTGCGCACCTTCCTCCACGTGCTCAATGGACGCGGCGGCAGCTTCCGCTTCAAGATCGAGAAGCCTGACGGCCGCATCTACCCGCCGCCGACCCGCTACGCCACACCGCGCGTGCGCGGCGACGTAGTGCGCTATCGCTCACAGCCGGGCCTGACTCCGGCCGCAGTCCGGATCACGCACCAATACTCGGGCGCCAAGGATGTGTTCCTTACCCCGATGCGCGGCCCCCTCCAGTTTGGACCGATGATCGTCGACCGGACCGGACATCTAGTCTGGTTCTCCCCCGTTCCCGGGCGCAGGGACCTGGCCTCCGACTTCCAGGTCCAGCACCTTGACGGCCAGCCGGTGCTGACCTGGTGGGAGGGGTACGTCAACTTCGGCGTCGGCCAGGGCCGGGACGTGATCCTCGATCGCCACTACCGGCCACTCGCCGTGGTCGGCGCCGGCAACGGGCTGGCCGCGGACCTGCACGAGTTCACGCTCACTCCTCGCGGGACGGCGCTGATCACGTCCTACAGCCCCGTGCGCTGGAACGCGTCCTCGATCGGCGCGAGCAAACACCAGAAGGTGATGAACTGCACCGTGCAGGAGATCGACATCCGCACCGGCCGCGTGCTCTTCCAGTGGGACAGCCTCGACCACGTTCCCGTCAAGGACACCTACGCCAAGCGCCCGCCGAACGCCGGCCACCCGTTCGACTACTTCCACCTCAATTCGGTGCAGCGCGACTTCGACGGGAACCTGATCATCTCGGCCCGCAACACGTGGGCGGTGTACAAGGTCAACTACCGCACCGGAGCCGTCATGTGGGAGCTGGGCGGAAAGCACTCGAGCTTCGAGATGGGCCGGGGCACCTCGACCGCGTTCCAGCACCACGCCAATGTCCACTCGGGCGCGCTGGTCACGATCTTCGATGACGGTGCCACCCCTCAGGTCCACCCGCAGTCGCGCGCCCTGCTCGAGCGTCTCAACGTGCACAAGCACACGGTCACGCTGGTTCGCGAGTTCGACCACTCGCCGAGCCTGGTCGCCTCGTTCGAGGGCTCGGTCCAGCTGCTCCCGAACGGGCACGTTTTCGTCGGCTGGGGCGCGCAACCGTACTTCAGCGAATACGGCCGCAGCGGCCACCAGATCTACGACGGGCGGATCGTCGGCGGCAACTCGAGCTACCGCGCGTACGAGTTCAACTGGAACTCACAGCCGGCCACCACGCCGGCGCTCGCGGTCCGTCCTAAGGGCAAGGGAGCGACCGTCTACGCGAGCTGGAACGGCGCCACGGACGTCAACTCGTGGCAGGTTCTGGCCGGCTCCAGCCCGACCTCGCTGAAGCTGGTCGCGACGGCGAAGCGCCACGGCTTCGAGACCGCGATCCGGGTCGGCACGCGGGAGCCGTATTTCGCGGTCCGTGCGCTGAGCTCCGGGCGCCGGGCACTCGCCACCTCGGCCGCCGCGGCGGGGTAAATTGCGCCACAGGAGCCTTCTGCTCGCGGCCGCGGCCGTGGTCGTCGCCGTCGCGGTCACCGCTGCGCTCGGTCTCGGGTCCTCGGGTCATCCGCGCCAGGTCCTGACTGTGATCGCCCCGGTCCATCCGCACCATCACCGCGTCCACCACCGCCGTCGCGCGCGGGCACACAAGGCGGACATCTCGCCCTCGGGGCATCCGAACATCGTGTTCATCCTCACCGACGACCTGTCGATGAACCTGCTCCCGTACATGCCGCACGTGCAGGCGATGGAGCGCGACGGTCTCACGTTCAATAACTACTTCGTCTCGGACTCGCTGTGCTGCCCGTCGCGGGCGTCGATCCTGACCGGCAACTTCCCGCACGACACCGGCGTCTTCCAGAACACGGGTGCGGACGGCGGCTTTGACCTGTTCCACTTTCGCGGGGAGGAGCAGCACACGTTCGGAACCGCGCTCCAGAGCGCGGGCTACGAGACGGCGATGATGGGCAAGTACCTGAACCGCTACATGCAGACCCCGGCCGTGCCCGACACCTACGTCCCGCCTGGCTGGAGCGAATGGGACGTGGCCGGCTGGGGCTATAGCGAGTTCAACTACACGCTGAACGAAAACGGCACCCTCCAGCACTACGGACACCAGCCGTCGGACTATCTCACCGACGTGATCGCCACCAAGGGCGTTCAGTTCATCGATTCCGCCTCGGCGGCGCACAAGCCGTTCTATCTCCAACTCTCGACGTTCGCGCCCCACGATCCGTTCGTGCCCGCTCCGCGCGACGCACACGACTTCCCGGGGCTCCACGCCCCGCGGCCCCCGAGCTTCGACACGCTCCCGACGGGCGCGCCTCTGTGGCTCGCCAACCGGCCGCCGCTGGGACCGCGACAGATCGCGCGGATCAACCGCGTGTTCCGGCGCCGGGCTCAATCGGTGCAGGCGGTCGACCGGATGATCGGCGAGATCGAGCAGACGCTGGTGGCCGACGGCCAGGCGCGCAACACCTACCTCGTGTTCAGCTCCGACAACGGGCTGCACACGGGCGAGTACCGGCTGACGCCCGGGAAGCTGACCGCGTTCGACACCGACATCCACGTGCCGCTGGTCGTCGTCGGACCCGGTGTTCCCGCGGGCACGAGCACCAACGCGATGGCCGAGAACATCGACCTGGCCAAGACGTTCTCCTCGCTCGGCGGCACCGACCTGCCCGGCGACGGGCACAGTCTGCTGCCGCTGCTCGACGGCTCGCAGCCCGCCGACTGGCGCAACGCGGCCCTGATCGAGCATCACGGCTCGGACCTGAGCGGCCAGGATCCCGACTATCAGCAGCCGCCGGCCGGCAACCCGCGGACCTATGAGGCGATGCGCACCAGCACCTTCCTCTACGTCGAGTACAACGACGGCGAGCGCGAGTTCTACGACCTCAAGACCGACCCGTTCGAGCTTGACAACCTCGCCGGCTCGCTGCCCTCAGACGAGCTCGCGATCCTGCACGCCGATCTGTCAGCGATGGAGAACTGCCACGACGGGGCGAGCTGCTGGCAGGCGATGCACGTCGGTGTCGCAGCCACCGGACCGCGCCGGTCCAATTCGCCCTGATCAGTGCTCGAAGCACGTCGATCTTCTCGGCCGGCGAGCGCTCCTCGACCTTGGCGATCGCCTCCAGCGTGCGCTCGTCGCCCGTGATCGCCGGGCTGAACAGGCTGCGGGGCCACAGCCGCCGGGTCAGCACGACGTTGATCTCGGCCGCGTACAGGGTCGCCTGCGCGCCGAGGTGCAGCCACGCCAGCAACCCGATCACGGTCGCGAACAGGCCGTAGGTGTTCGTGGCGTGGCGGATCACGTGATTGACGTAGAAGCCCCCGGCGAGCTGGAGCAGCTCCCACAGCACGGCGGCGACGATCACCCCGCGCCACAAGGAGCGAGTGGGGATCGTGGCGGCGGTCAGCAGCCGGAACGCCGCCGCGAACATGGCCAGGTTCAGCGCCATCGACAGCGCGATCCCGCCGATCTTCGTCCACACGCCCCCGAGTCCGCCGATCACGAGCCCGGACACGATCGACGAGATCAGGAACAGCAGGCCGAGCGAGGCGACGAGCGCGAACCCGCGCAGCCGCTTGTCGAGGAAGTCGCCCCGCTCCTTGATCGGGATGGCCCATACCTTGTCGAACGCGTTCTGGGCCGCCTGCGTGACGCCGAGCCCGGCCCAAAGCGAGCCGGCGATACCGATGACGAGCGAGATCGCCCGGCCGTGGAGCTCGTGGCCGGTGATCTCCTTGCCGATGATCGGGAACTGGCCGAGAACCGAGTTGCTGATCGACCGCTGCGCGCCGGGATGGCCTTGGAGCACGTAGCCGAGCACGGTCACGAACACGAGCAGCAGCGGGAAGAGGGAGAAGAAGGCGTAGTAGGCGATCAGCGCGGCCAGTCCGCCGGCCTGGTCGTCGGAGAACTTCTTCAGCACCGCGAACGGAACCGCGAGGCAGCGATGCCGTTGCTGCCGGCGATCGAACCCGCGGACCGGGCGCAGAAGATCCATGCCTGCTAGCTACCCGAACTGCGGGCGTTCAGGCGCGGGCGGGGGAGATCAGGCGCTTGCCAGGGCGGCGCGCTCGTCGCTGCGGGGCGCCAGCCGGCGCTCGCGCAGGATCACGGTCGCGCCCTGCTTCGGGCTGAAGGTGATGCTCCTTCGAGCCGTAGGCTCGCTCGTCGCGCTGCCCGGCTCGACCTCGAGCCGCGCGAACACGGCCCGGAGCACGATCCTCATCTCCTGGAGCGCGAAGCTCGCGCCCAGGCACCGCCGCCGCCCTCCGCCGAACGGAATCCATGTATAGGTTCCCGGAGAGGCACCCAGGAACCGCTCGGGCCGGAACGCGTATGGGTCGGGATAGATGTCCGGATCGTGGTGCAGCAGCCACGCGCTCGCGAGCAGGGCCACGCCGGGCGGGTACTCGTAGTCGCCGATCCGGAACGGCTTCTTGGTCAGCCGCGGCTCGGCGTTCGGGAGCACGGGTCGCAGGCGCAGGATCTCGTTGACGGTCGCGGTCAGGTACTCGTCGCCCTCGCCGGCGTCGATCTCCTCGGTCAGCCGCGCGACCGCGGACGGGGTCCGCGAGAGTCGCTCGAACCCCCACGCGAGTTGCGACGCGGTCGTCTCGTGACCGGCGACGAGGGCGGTCATCAGCTCGTCGCGGAGCTCTTGGGCCGACATCGGCGTGTCGTCCTCGTGGCGGGCCTCCAGCAGCATCGCGAGCACGTCGTCGCGGTCCGTTTCGGGCTGGGCGCGGCGGGCGGCGATCAGCTTGAAGATCAGCTCGTCGGCCCGCTTGACCTGCTGATTGAAGCGGCGGAAGGTGGGGAGCATCGGGGCCACGCGCTGGATCGCAGGGAGCACCGAGAGCGGGCTCTCGCTGAAGGAGAGCACGCCGGTGAGCGTGTCGCGGAGCTCCTCGAGCTGCGCGCCCTGCGCTAGTCCGAACACGGCGCGGAGGATGATCTCGAGCGTAAGCCGCTGCAGCCGGGGGTGAAGCGGGATCGGCTGGCCCAGCGGCCACGAGCCGATCTCGCGCTCGGTCTGCTCGGTCATCACGCCGGTCAGGCGCTGCATCTTCTCGCCGTGGAAGGCCGGGAGCATCAGCCGGCGTTGCTCGAGGTGCGGCGCCTCGTCGAGCAGGATCACCGAGTTGGGTCCGACGATCGGCTCGAGGATCCGCGCCCCCTCGCCGGGATGGATCACGTCCGGCGGCGCCGTGAACAGCGCCTTGATGTCGTCCGGGTCCGACAGGATCACGAACGGAGGCTGGAACGGGAGCTGGACCGTGATCCGCTTGCCGTACTTGCTGCGCAGGCGGGCCAGTGACGGCCCGGGCCGCTTCCACGTCGCCACCATCTGCAGCGCCGCTGGGACCTTCGGTCCAGGTGGAAGCGACTGTCTGCCGAGATCGCGCCTGCTCATCCCGCCTCACTCCTTCTCGAGTGGCCGCCGCGCGGCCGGAAAGGCAATGTCTACTCGCCAGTCTGACGGGTTGTGTGAGATTGGTCACGGATCTCGGCCCGGGGAGGGCTTGGGGGTGGGTCAGAAAGCGACGCATATCGTCGTTTTCTGACCCACCCTCGGGGTTCCGGGCGGCGTGTCGGTCTGCTGCCGGGCTAGCGCCCCTCGACCCCGAGCAGGAAACGCTTGCGCTCGAGCCCACCGGTGTAGCCGCCGATCCCGCCGCCGGCGTGCACGATGCGGTGGCAGGGGACGACGATCGGGATGGGGTTGTGTCCAAGCGCATTTCCTGCCGCCCGCTGTGCGCGCGGGCTTCCGGCGTCGGCGGCGATTTGACCGTAGCTCGAGACCGAGCCGTACGGGATCCGGGACGTCGCCTTCAGGACGCGCCGGCTGAAGCCGTGGCTGAGCGTCCAGTCAAGTGACAACTCGAACGCGGCACGCCGGCCGGAGAAGTACTCGTCGAGCTCGCGGCGGGGTTCGTCGAGGCTGGCCGGAGCGCGCAGGATCCGGGGCGAGAGGCGCTGCGCCAGGTCCTCGAGCACCGCGTCCTCGTCGCCGCCCTCGAGGTAGGCGAGCCTGACCAGGCCATGCGGCGTGGCGGCGAGCAGCAGCTCGCCGACGGGGGAGTCGAGCGTGGCGTACGCGACGTCGAGGAGGCCGGATTCGGTGGCGGCGGCCGTGAGGTCGGGCAGTGGCGCCTCGTCCGCCTGCAGGCCGGCGAGAGCGAGCTCGAGCTCGTCAGGTTCGGTCATGGTTGTACTCCAGTCTCAGTCGCTTGAGCCCCTCGTGCACGCTGCGCCGCGCCGCCTCCTCGCTCGTGCCCATGACCGCGGAGATCTCCGCATACGGGGCGTCGGCGACGAACCGCAGCGCGACGGCCGTCCGCTGCTTGCTCGGAAGCGCCCGGACCCGTCCCCAGAGCTCCTGCTCCGGCACCCCGGCCGGATCGGGGGTTGGCTCGCGGGACGGCTCGGGCACGTCGGCCACCGGGACCGGCCCGCGGCGCCTGGCCCGGATATGGTCGATCGCCTTGCGGTGGGCGACGGTGAAGATCCAGCTCCTGAGGTTCGACGCGTCGCGGAGGCGGGGATAGGCTCGCATCGCCGCCAGCCACGTCTCCTGGTAGCAGTCGTCGGCGTCGGTCCGTCCCACGCTGGCGATCAGGAATCGGTGGACGTCACGGCCATGCGCGTCGAGCAGCACCTGGAATGGGGGCAGTTTCACCACTGGTACAACGCGTGGGCGAGTCATTGCGTGAGACGGATCCCGGACGCGTGCGGCGAATCAGACCGATGAGTTTCGGGCAAGACCACGGTCAGAGCTTGCACCATGCAAATGTTCGCTATACAAACCTGACATGGCCCGCGCAATCTGGTCAGGCGCGATCAGCTTCGGGCTGGTCAACGTGCCGGTGAAGCTGTACAGCGCCACCTCGCCCAAGTCGGTCCGCTTTCATCAGATCTCGAGCAAGACCGGGGCTCGAATCCGGCAGAAGCGCGTCGATCCGTCCACCGGCGAGGAGGTGCCCTTCGAGGAGATCGTCAAGGGCTACGAGATCACGCCCGATCATTACGTGCTGATCACATCCGAGGAGCTCGACGCTCTCGACCCCAAGGCGACGAAGACGATCGACATCGAGGAGTTCGTCGACCTCGCCGACATCGATCCGATCTTCTACGACCACTCCTACTACCTGGCGCCAACAGCCGGAGGGGCCAAGGCCTACCGGCTGCTGCTCGACGCGATGGCCGAGGCCGGCAAGGTGGGCATCGGGCGCGTGGTGCTGCGGACCAAGCAGCAGCTGTGCGCGCTGCGGCCGACCGACGGCGTGCTGACCCTGTCCACGATGCTGTTCGGCGACGAGGTCCTGGCCCCGGACCGGCTCGATGAGCTCGACTCGATCAGCGATGCCGAGGCGACCGACCGCGAGCTGAAGATGGCCCAGCAGCTGATCGACTCGCTGTCGGCCGATTTCGACCCGACCAAGTTCCGCGACGACTATCGCGACCGTGTGATCGACCTGATCGAGCGCAAGGCCTCGGGCGAGGAGATCGCAGTCGAGCCGCAGGCCGAGGAGGAGACGCCGGCACCCGATTTGATGGCCGCGCTCGAGGCGAGCCTCGCGGCGGTCAAGAGCGACTCGCCCGAACCCGACAAGCCGGCACCGGAGAAGCCGAAGTCCCGCAAGCGCAGCGGCTCGGCCTCGAACGGGTCCGAGTCGGGCTCCAAGCGCCGCGCCAAGGCGAAGCGCTGAGCGGCGTCTCCACGTAGCGCCGCTAACGCGTCGCTAACAGCCGCTGATACCCTTTTGCGTTCGCGCGCCGCCTGTCTGCGACCCCGATTCGGGGACCTCCTAGATGCAAAAGAACTCCGCTCCACCTGGGGCCACTGGCCTCTACGACCCCGCCAACGAGCACGACGCGTGCGGGATCGCGCTCGTGGCCAAGCTGTGGGGCGAGGCGAGTCATGCGGTCGTCGAGAAGGCGCTCGACGCGCTCGAGAACCTCGAGCACCGGGGCGCCGAGGGGGCTGACCCCAACACCGGCGACGGCGCTGGGATCCTGCTCCAGATCCCAGATGCATTCCTGCGCGGCGCCGCCGCCGGGGTCGAGCTCCCGCCGCCCGGGCGCTACGGCGTCGGCGTCTGCTACCTGCCCGCGGACGCGGAGCGACGGCTCGCGCTCGAGCAGCTGATCGAGGAGACGATCGAGGCCGAAGGCCAGCGCGCGATCTGGTGGCGCGACGTGCCGATCGACGAGCGTCACGTGGGCGAGACGGCGCGGCTGTCGGCCCCCGTGATCCGGCAGGTGCTGATCGAGGCGGCCGAGGAGATCGCCGACCAGGAGGCCTTCGAGCGCAAACTGTACGTGATCCGCCGCATGATCGAGCGCGCGGCCGGGCGCGAGCTCGCGCTGCCGAGCTTCTCGAGCCGGACGATGGTCTACAAGGGGATGCTCACGGCGCCACAGCTTCCGCGCTACTTCACCGACCTGCGCGACCCGCGGCTCGCCTCACGGCTCGCGCTCGTGCACTCGCGGTTCTCGACCAACACGTTCCCGAGTTGGGAGCTTGCGCACCCCTATCGGATGATCGCCCACAACGGCGAGGTCAACACGCTGCGCGGCAACATCAACTGGATGCGGGCGCGCGAGTCGCAGCTCGCGTCCGAGCTGTTCGGGGACGACCTCGAGAAGGTGATTCCCGTCGTCCGAGAAGGTGGCTCGGACTCCGCAGTGTTCGACAACGTGCTCGAGCTGCTCGTGCTCGGGGGCCGCTCGATCCCGCACGCTGTGATGATGATGATCCCCGAGGCCTACCGCACCCGGCGGGACCTCGATCCCGACGTCAAGGGCTTCTACGACTTCCACTCTTGCCTGATGGAGCCGTGGGACGGTCCCGCCGCCGTCGTGTTCACCGACGGCCGCGTCGCCGGCGCGGTGCTTGACCGCAACGGCCTCCGGCCCGGGCGCTGGGTCCAGGACACCGAAGGCTACGTCGTGCTCGCCTCGGAGACTGGCGTGATGACTGTCGCGCCGGAGCACATCCAGCGCAAGGGCCGCCTGGCACCGGGCAAGCTGTTCCTGCTCGACCTCGAGGAAGGGCGGATCATCGAGGACGAGGAGGTCAAGCGCCGGGTCGCCCGCCGCAAGCCGTACTCGGAGTGGTACGAGCGGTCGGTCGTCCACATCGACGACCTGCCCGAGCGCGAGCCGCGGGCACCGCGGATCGAGCCGCTGCGCTCCAAGCAGCTCGCCTTCGGGTACTCGCAGGAGGACCTGCGGATGATCATCGCGCCGATGGCGGCCAAGGGCGAGGAGCCGGTAGCGAGCATGGGCAACGACGCTGCCCTGGCCGTGCTCTCCGATCGCCAGCCGCCGCTGTTCTCCTACTTCAAGCAGCTGTTCGCGCAGGTCACAAACCCGCCGATCGACCCGATCCGCGAGAACGTGGTGATGAGCCTGCAGGCCGGGGTCGGCGCCGAGGTCAACCTGCTCCACGAAGTGGCGGAGCAAGCGCACATCCTGGTCATGGACCAGCCGATTCTGCGTAACCACGAGCTCGAGAAACTCCGGCAGGTCTCGCACGACGTGTTCGACGCCGCCACGCTCGACATCACGTGGCCGATCGAAGCCGGACCCGACGGGATGGAGCTGCGGCTCTACGACGTGTGCGCCGAGGCCGCCCGCTACGTCGACAACGGGGCCAACATCCTCATCCTCTCGGACCGCAACCTCGGGCCCGAGCGTGTCGCGATGCCGTCGCTGCTGGCCGTGGCCGCGGTACATCACCACCTCGTCCGCCGCGGGACGCGACTGCGGACGGGCCTCGTGATCGAGTCGGGGGAACCCCGTGACATCCATCACATGGCGACGCTGATCGGTTACGGGGCGGCGGCGATCAACCCGTACCTGATGTTCGAATCGCTCGACGAGCTCGCCGACCGCTCGCTGCTGCCGGAGGACCTCGACCGCGACGAGGCCGAGAGGCGAATCGTGCGGGCAATCGGCAAGGGCCTGATGAAGACGATCTCGAAGATGGGGATCTCGACGATCCAGTCCTACTGCGGCGCCCAGATCTTCGAGGCGGTTGGACTCGAGCCCGCGCTGATCGACGAGCACTTCACGGGCACGGCGTCGCGGATCGGGGGCATCGGGCTGGACGTCCTCTCGACCGAGGCGATGGAGCGTCACTTCCGGGCCTACCCGCGAACGCCGCGGGACCTTCTCCCGGTCGGCGGCGTCCTGCAGTGGCGACGCGACGGCGAGCTGCACGTGTGGAATCCCGACACGATCGCCAAGCTCCAGCATTCGGTCCGGGGCCAGAACGGGGATTCGTGGCAGATCTACCAGGACTTCGCCGCGCTGGCCAACGACGACGCGGCCAAGAAGGGGCTGCTGCGCGGCCTGATGAAGCTGCGGCCGGCCGGCGACCCAGTGCCGCTCCAGGAGATCGAGCCGGCGGGGGAGATCGTCAAGCGCTTCACCACGGGCGCGATGAGCCTCGGTGCGCTGAGCCGCGAGGCCCACGAGACGCTCGCGATTGCGATGAACCGGCTCGGCGCCCGCTCGAACACGGGTGAGGGGGGAGAGGACGCCGCGCGCTACACGCCGGATGAGAACGGCGACATGCGGCGCTCGGCGATCAAGCAGGTCGCCTCGGGCCGGTTCGGCGTCACGATCCACTACCTCGTCAACTCCGACCAGATGCAGATCAAGATGGCCCAGGGCGCGAAGCCCGGCGAGGGCGGGCAGTTGCCCGGTCACAAGGTCGACGACTACATCGCTCGGATCCGTAACTCGACGCCGGGGGTCGGCCTGATCTCACCGCCCCCGCACCACGACATCTACTCGATCGAGGACCTCAAGCAGCTGATCTACGACCTGCGCTGCGCGAACCCGACTGGCTCGGTGTCGGTAAAGCTGGTCTCGGAGGTCGGCGTCGGCACGGTCGCGGCCGGCGTGGCCAAGGCGAACGCAGACCACGTGACCATCGCCGGTCACGACGGCGGCACCGGGGCGTCCCCCCAATCCTCCGTGCAATCGGCCGGGGTCCCGTGGGAGATCGGGCTGGCCGAGACGCAGCAGACGCTGCTGCTCAACGACCTGCGCTCGCGGATCACGGTCGAGGTCGACGGCGGCATGCGCACGGGACGCGACGTCGTAGTCGGCGCGCTGCTCGGCGCTGACGAGTTCGGCTTCTCGACCGCGCCGCTGATCGCGCTGGGCTGCATCATGATGCGCGTCTGCCACCTGAACACCTGCCCGGTCGGGATCGCCACCCAGGATCCCGAGCTGCGCCGGCGCTTCCGGGGCCTCCCGGACCACGTGACCGGTTATCTGTTGCAGGTCGCTGAGGAGGTTCGCGTGATCATGGCCTCGCTCGGGGTGAGGCGCATCGAGGAGTTGATCGGGCGCACCGAGCTGCTCGACACCGACGACGCGATCGACCACTGGAAGGCCCAGGGCGTTGACCTCTCGATGATCCTGGCCATGCCCGAGCTGCCGCCGGAGACACCGCGCCACCGCACGCGACCCCAGGTCCCGGTGCTCGACGACGCGCTCGACTGGGAGCTGGTCCGCGCGTGCGCGCCGGCGCTGGAGCGGGGAGACGCCGTCAAGCTCGGCCCGGTGCCGCTACGGAACGTGAACCGCACCGTGGGGGGAATCCTCTCGGGCGAGATCGCCCGCCGGCATGGCGCTGGGGGGCTCCCAGAGGGCACGATCGAGATCACCCTCTCCGGCTCGGCCGGACAGAGCTTCGGCGCGTGGCTGGCTCCGGGCGTGACCTTCTCGCTGCGGGGCGAGACCAACGACTACACCGGCAAGGGCCTCTCGGGTGGCGTCGTGTCCGTGCGCCCGCCGGAGCGGGCCCGCTTCCGCGCCGAGGAGAACATGATCGTCGGCAACACCGTGCTGTACGGCGCCACGGCCGGCCGTGCCTTCTTCCGCGGTCTGGCAGGCGAGCGTTTCGCGGTCCGAAACTCCGGCGCCTGCGCGGTCGTGGAGGGCGTGGGCGACCATGGATGCGAGTACATGACCGGCGGGCGTGTCGTGGTGCTCGGACCCACCGGGCGCAACTTCGCCGCCGGAATGAGCGGCGGCATCGCCTACGTGTACGACCGCGACCGACGCTTCGAGAGCCGCTGCAACACCGAGCTGGTCGACCTCGAGGAGCTGACCGAGGGGGATGTGGTCGAGCTGCAGGACCTGATCAAGGAGCACGTTGCACGCACCGGCTCGCTGGTGGGCCGGAACATCCTCGCGTCCTGGGATCGCGGCGCCAGCGACCGGTTCGTCAAGATCATGCCGCGTGACTACAAGCGGGTCTTGGCCGAGCGCGCCGCGCAACAGGAGGCCATGCCGGCCTGAGCCCGGCGGCTGGCGCCGGGCGCGATCGCCGGCCAGGGCGCAGCAGCACGGTGGCCCAGGTTCGAAAACGGGCGCCGGGGCTCGGCAGAACGGCGAATTGCTCGGGCGACGCGGCCCAGGTAGCCCGTACGTCCGCTGTCACAGAAGCGAAGCGGTGACGCCCTGGATCGTGTCGATGCCGTAACCCATCGAGGGGTCCCCGTCGGTCATCACGGCGATCGAGAACGCCCGCTTGTGGCCCTCCAAGCGGCCGATCTGGTGCACGAGCTGCCCCAGCCCGGTGCCGCGCCAGCCGCCCTTGAAGAACACCTGGTAACCGCGCGGTCGTGCGATCGCCGGAATGCCCCAGCTCTCATAGCCGGCGATCGTCGAGAGCAGGTAACGGGCATAGCCGACGAACTCGTGCGGGATCAGGGAGTCCATCTCGAAGAAGAATTTCGCCTGGTCATAGGCGCTGATCTGCGCATTGGCCCAGATCCCGACGATCGAGAAATCCTGCATACCGGCAGCATGCGCAACCGCATACAAACCAGAGTCACCGACGATCGACCAGGTCTGCGTTGCCGCGTTGTTGTCCGAGACGTGGATCATCGGGTACAGGAACGAGTTGCTGTACGAGTCGACGTGATGCTGGCCCTGGGCGTCGAGGCGACGCAGATAGGCGACGAGCAGCATCGCCTTGACCACGCTGGCCGAGACGAACGTCCAGTGCTCGTGCAATCCGGTCTCCCGGCCCTCCGAGTCGACGACCGCGAACGCCAGCCGGCCGGCGCGCGAGCTCTCATACCGCGCCGCGCGCGAGATCGCGTGTGAGCCCGGGTAGCCCTCGGGGAGCCGGCCGCGGCCCCAGAACCCCAGGCCCTTGCAGCCGATCGGGTTGTGCGGATCGGCGAGCGCGTGGTCACCGGGCACCCGGAAGCAGGCGCGCCAGTGGTAGCGGCCCGCCGGGAGCGCGGCCGTCGCGGAAAGCACGACCACGTACGGGCTCAGCTTGCGAGAGCGGGTCGTGACCCTGACCGTGAACCGGCCCTTGCGGCCGTGCCCGAAGTCCCAGCGAACCTTCGCCCGGCCCCAGCGCAGATCGCGCGGGTGGAAGAGGACCAGCGTGACCTTCGCCTGGCCGAGCGGGATCGCCTTGACCTTGTAGAGCACACGCACGGCCACTTCGATCGTAACCACGGCGGCGACGTTCGTGCCGACAAGGAGCGCGCGGTAGCGGGTGATGCGGTCCGGGCGCACGCTGAAGCTGAACGATCCATCGGCGGCCGAGGTCGTGGTCTGGACCGGGGTGAACGAGGTCTTGGGGTGCGGGCTGCTGAACAGCTGCACGCGGCTCGAGGGCGTGGTGGTTCCGGTCAGGACGACGCTGTGCGAGCCGACCACCTTGGCCGGCTTGGCCCGCAGTGTGATCGTGGGTGTCGGAGTGGTGGTGGTCGTGGTCGAGGTCGTCGTGGTGGTCGTGGTCGAGGTCGTCGTGGTGGTCGACATCGCGGTGCTCGCGCGCTGCGCCGCATCCGACCAGGGCGACGCCCCGATCGCGATGGCAACGACGCTGCCCAGCCCGGCAGCAATCACTCTCCTGATCACACGGTGGACTCTAAGGCTTTCCACAGATGCGCTGCTACTCTCACCAGCCCCGATGGGCGAGCTTGGCGCGTTCCTGAAGATCCACCGGGTCGGCTTCGACAAGCGCGACCCCGGTCGGCGCGTGCACGATTACGAGCAGTACTTCGCGATCCAGCCCGAGGAGGAGCTCCGGCGCCAAGGCGCTCGGTGCATGGACTGTGGGATCCCGTTCTGCCACGAGGGCTGCCCACTCGGCAACCTGATCCCGGACTGGAACGACCTCGTGTACCGCGACAAGTGGCGCGAGGCGATCGATCAGCTGCACTCGACGAACAACTTCCCCGAGTTCACCGGCCTGATCTGCCCGGCCCCGTGCGAATCCGCCTGCGTGCTCGCGATCAACGACGACGCGGTGACGATCGAGCAGATCGAGCTCGCAATCGTGGAGCGGGCGTTCACCGAAGGGTGGATCACGGCCGAGCCGCCCGATCGGCGTACGGGCAAGACCGTCGCGGTCGTGGGGTCCGGTCCCTCTGGGCTCGCGGTGGCGGCCGAGCTCAACGGCTGCGGCCACGGCGTGACCGTCTACGAGCGCGACGAGGGCCCGGGCGGACTGCTCCGCTTCGGGGTGCCGGACGCAAAGCTCGAGAAGTGGATCATCGACCGGCGGGTGAAGATCCTCGAGGAGGAGGGCGTCGAGTTCATCTACGACACCGACGTCGGCCGCGACATCTCGGCGGCGGAGCTCCGCCAGCGCCACGACGCAATTGTGATCACGATCGGCTCACGCGTCTCCCGCGACCTCGACGCCCCAGGCCGCGACCTGCGCGGGATCCACTTCGCGATGGACTACCTCTACCAGCGAAACCGCTGGGTGGCCGCCGAGCAGGGGCGGCCCTCGCGGGCGCCGGAGCCGGGCACCGAGATCGTCGCCAAGGACAAGCGCGTGATCGTGATCGGCGGCGGGGACACCGGCATGGACTGCATCTCAAACTCGCACCGGGAGGGGGCGCGCAGCGTCGTGATGCTCGATGTCTATGCCGAGCTGCCCACCGACGGGCACGACCCGCGTCACCCGTGGCCGCTGCCCCCGAAGCGCACGCCGATGACCTACGCGCTCGAGGAGGGCGGGAAGCGGCGCTGGGGAACCGAGGTGACCGGCTTCCTCGGCAACGACGATGGGTCCGTGTGCAAAGTGTTCGCGCGGCAGGTGACCGGGACCTCGTCCCGCGACCTGACGCCCGTGCCCGGAACCGAGATGGCGCTAGATGCCGACCTGGTCCTGATCGCGATCGGGTTCGGGCATCCCGAGCACACGGGTCTGGTGGAGGAGCTCGGGCTTCGCATCGACCACCGCGGGAACATCCGCACGCAGCAGACCTACCGGACCTCGCTCAACAACGTCTACGCGTGTGGTGACGCCCGGATCGGCCAGTCGCTCGTCGTCACGGCGATCGCCGAGGGGCGCAAATGCGCCCGGATCGTCAACAAGGACCTCGGTGGAAGCCCGATGGACGCCGATCGCGAGATGCTCGCCGTCGGTGCCTGGAGCGGCGAGGCGGATCGGACACTGCGCCACGAGGCCGAAGCGGCCGGCACGGTCCGGCCGGGCGAGGAGTTCTTCAGCGGCCCGGGGACGCGCCGACCCCGCCAGGATTAGCAGCGCGCCTTCGCCGAATCGTCGAGAAACGGCCGATTTCCAGCCGGAACGCGGGTCGCTCCGAAGGCATCGGATTTGATCAGGTTTTCCCAGCCGGCCTGTTGGGAATGCTACGTTTAACCAAGTCGGGCAAGCTGACGTGTGTGGCGGCTACGGCGGCGAGAATTTGAGGTTTACTGAAGGCTTGGGACGGGGAAACTCGCCCCTGTCGGTCAGGGAACTGCGCCCCCACTTCCCTGACTCTCCGGGGGGCCCAGATGGATCTGGGCCCCCCGGGCTTTTAAGTGCGTCCCGCCCCGGCTGACCGGGGCAGTGTGCGACCGTGTAGCGATGGCTCCGCTGGTTTCTGGCACCCCACTCTTCGATCCGGTCGTTCACCACGGTACGTCGATCGGCTCGACCATCAGCCAGGTCCTGGACTCGGCGGGGCAGTTCTTCTCGCAGCTGGCGAGCCTGAGCTGGGTGGCGCTGCTGCTGGCGATGCTGCTGTACGCGCTGTATCTACTGCTGCGCTCGCGGGCTCTGTTCAACGCGATCCGGGCCGCGTACCCGGGCGTCGCCGTGCGTTGGCGCGACGTGTGGGGGGCGTACATGGTCGGATACGCGATCAACAACGTGTTTCCGCTCGGCGGCGGGAACATCGCGCAGCTGTTTCTGACCCGGGTCGCGATCCCGCCGAGCAGCTACCCGACGATCGCCTCAGCGCTGTCGACCGGGGTGATCTTCGACTGGTTCATCGGCCTCCTCGTGATGTGCTTCGCCTTCACCCAGGGCGTATTCCCGAAGCCGCCGGACTTCTCCAAGCTGCCCGCCTTCGACATCAGCTTCTTCGCCGCCCACATGCGTTTCACGCTGTTCTTCCTGACCATGCTCGGCGTCGGGTTCCTGGTCGCCTTCGCGCTGCTCTCTGCTCGCGTGCGCACGTTCTGGCAGAGGATTCGCCAGGGCTTCACGATCCTCCGCGACCGCCGGCGCTACGCGCGCGAGATGGCCAGCTGGCAGTTCGCGAGCTGGTTCTTCAGATTCGGCTCCTACTGGGCGCTGCTCGATGCGTTCCACATCGGCGGCTCGGTCCGCAACGCGCTCCTCGTCCTCGGCGTGCAGGTTGTGGCCTCCGTGTTCCCGTTCACCCCGGGTGGGCTCGGCGTCCAGCAGGCGCTGCTGCTGACGATCTTCGCCGGCAGTCCCGACGTGGCTGCCTTTTCGGTCGGCCAGCAGATCGCCACCGCGATCCTCAGCACCGCGCTCGGGTTCGCCGCGCTCGTGCTGATCTTCCGCCTCAAGAGCTTCCGCGAGGTGATGGAGCGCGGCCGCGCGCACCGGCGGGACGACGCCGCGGCGAGCGCCCCCGCCCCGCAGTCGGCCCGTCCCGCAGGCGGCTGACTCCGGCGCGCCCGGCGGAGCCCGGCGCACCCAGCTGACTGCGCCGCGTCCGGCCGGTGGCAAACTTGACGCCCCCGTCATCTTTGTCTAGGCTGCGCAGCCCCTCGTCAAGGAGCCTTCGAACATGACAAACCTCCCCTCCGCCTGCGTGATCGGCGCCGGGTCCTCCGGGATTGCGGCCGCAAAGGCCCTGCACGACCGCGGAATCCCGTTCGACTGTTACGAGAAGTCCGACCGGGTCGGAGGAAACTGGGTGTTCGGCAACACGAACGGGATGTCGTCGGCGTACCGCTCGCTGCACATCAACACCTCGCGCGAGCGGATGGAGTACTCGGATTTCCCGATGCCCGCCGGCTATCCCGACTTCCCGCACCACACGCAGATCGCGGCCTATTTCGAGAACTACGTCGATCACTTCGGCTTCCGCGACCGGATCCGCTTCGAGACCGGCGTCGAGCACGCGGCACGCGGCGAGGACGGCATCTGGACGGTCGAGCTCGAGGGCGGCGAGAGCCGGCGCTACGACATGCTCCTGGTCGCAAACGGCCACCACTGGGACCCGCGCTGGCCCGAGCCGGCCTACCCGGGCTCGTTCGACGGGAAGCAGATGCACTCCCACTACTACGTCGAGAACAGCGACTTCCGCGACAAGAACGTGCTCGTGGTCGGCATCGGGAACAGCGCGATGGACATCGCCGTGGAGTCGAGCTTCGTCGCGCGCAAGACGTTCATCTCCTCGCGCCGCGGCGCCTACATCCTGCCCAAGTACCTGTTCGGCCGCCCGCTCGACCAGATCGGCGTCAATGCGCTGACGCCGATGCTGCCGTTCGCCTTCCGCCGCGGGATCCTGATGGCGATGTACCGCGTCGGTGTGGGCAAGGTCCAGGACTACGGGCTGCCCGCGCCGGATCACAAGATCGGCGAGGCGCACCCGACGATCTCGGCCGACTTCCTCAATCGCATCGCCCACGGCGAGATGACCTGGAAGCCCAACGTCTCGGAGCTCCAGGGCGGGCAGGTGAAGTTCGAGGACGGGAGCGTCGAGGACGTCGACGTGATCGTATGGTGCACGGGCTACAAGGTCACCTTCCCGTTCTTCGACGAGGACTTCATCTCGGCCCCGGACAACGACCTGCCGCTCTACCGACGGGTGTTCAAGCCGGACATCGACAACCTCGCCTTCATCTCCCTGCTTCAGCCGCTCGGCGCCACGATGCCCCTGGCCGAGGCACAGGGCCGCTGGGTCGCCTCCTACCTGCGCGGCGAGTACCACCTCCCGTCGCACGCGGCGATCCAGGACGACATAAGCCGCGAGCGCGAGAAGATGTTCAAGCGCTACGTCGCCTCCAAGCGCCACACGATGCAGGTCGACTTCGACAACTACCTGTACGCCCTGGGCAAGGAGCTCAAGGCGGGCGCGGCGCGGGCGCGCGAGGCCGGCTTCACCCTGCCCGTCCCGCCGCGGGCACAGGCTGAGCGCGTGCCAGCTACGGCATGAGCGCCTCCGAGGTCGTGCGCGGCCGGGGCGAGCACCGCGCCGATCCGAACGGGAAGCGCGAGCTTACGAAGGTCCAGAACCGTGCAGCGATTCTCGACGCCGCCCGTGAGGTGTTCGCCGAGCTCGGCTACGACGCCGCGGGCGTCCGCGACGTGATCCGCCGCACCGATCTGGCCTCGGGCACCTTCTACAACTACTTCCCGGACAAGGAGTCGGTGTTCCGCGCTGTGGTCGATCAGAGCGCCCAGGAGATCCGGCGCCGGCTGCGCGACGTCCGCGCGTCCGCGATGACGCTCGAGGAGTTCGTCGGTGACGCGTACCGGGCGTGGTTCGCGTTCCTGGTTGAGGACCACCTGATGTTCGAGCTCATGCAGCGCAACGCCGGCACGATCCGGGCCCTGTTCGGGGACCCGATCTTAGGAGCCGGGGTCGAGGACCTGCTCGAGGACCTCCGAGCGGCGATCGGCCGCGGCGACGTCCCGCCGCTCGACGCCGACTACATGGCCGGGGCGATGGCCGGCGTGGCGCTCGAGCTCGGCGTGCGCATGACTGAGCGCGCCCCCGCCGACGTCGAGGGAGCGGCCAGGTTTGCCACCGAGCTGTTCCTCGGTGGAATCGAGCGGATGAGCCGGACCTGACGCGTCAGTGCGCGTGCGCGAGCTGGTGGGCGCGCAGGCGCAGCAGCTCGATCAGCTCCAGACCGTGGTGGAACGGATCGGCGATCGGTTCGCCGCCGTCGAGCGGCAGCGCGGCGCGGAGTCGCCCATCCACCTCGGCGACCAGGGTGGAGCCCCGTGGCGCCACGGTCGAGTCCAGCGCAGCCAGGCGCGCGAGCCGCTCGGCATCCGCGGCGTTGGCATAGCGAAGCGTGACACGCGTCACCGGCGAGGCGCCGTGGTCCGGAATGCGAGCGCGCTCCGCGGCTTCGCGCAGCTCACGACCGTGTTCACGGGCGTAGAGGAAGTTGAGCGGACCGGAAAACATTTGCGACCTCCAAACGAAACCTGAATAACTACCTAAATGTTATAGACGGTCACGTCACCTGTCAACTAGGATTGATGGTTATGAGCAAGGACCAAACCGCGCCCGGCGCACTCGAACAGGTGCGTGCATTCATCAACACGCGCGACATCGACCTGCGAACCGACGAGCTCCGCGACCCGGGGAAGCTTGTGAGTTGGCTGCGCGAGCACGGCCTCCTTGACGCCGGAGCGAGGGCAACCGATCGCGACCTCGAGCACGCGATCGCGCTCCGGGAGGCGTTCAGGGCCATCGTGCTGGCCCACAACGACGCCGGCGAGATATCACGCGTCGTCGTGCAGACGCTCGACGACGCGGCGTGCCGGGCGCGGCTCGCGCTCCGTTTCCGCGGTAGTGGCTCCGCGGTGCTCGAGCCCGAGTCCGACGGAGTCGACGCCGGCCTCGGCCGGCTGCTCTCGATCGTGCAGGGCGCGATCGCCGACGGCTCGTGGAGCCGTCTCAAGGCATGCCGTCTGCACACCTGCGAGTGGGCGTTCTACGACCACACCAAGAACCGTTCGGGGGCGTGGTGCAACATGGCCGCGTGCGGCAACCGGGCGAAGGCACGGACCTATAGGGAGCGCCGCGCCACGCGCGCCTGAGCGCCGCGCTCAGCGCGGCCCCTGCGGCTGACGTCGACCGCGCCCCTGACCCAACGGGCCGCGTCGATATCCTCGCAGTCGTGCCCTCGTTCTGCCGCCACAACCGGCTGATCCAGAACTGCCCGATCTGCTCCCGTGAGCAGGCGGTCGAGCTGCGTCCGGTCGTCTCCTCGAGCGCGCCGCGGAGCGCGGCACCCAGGACGAGCTCATCCCGGCCGCGGAGACAGAGCGGTGGCTCCGCACGCGGGCCCTCGCGCGACGGCCTCAGGGTCCGGCGTCTGGCTCGAGGGGTGGAGGACGGCTATCACTCGAGCCTGCTCCCGGGACTGCGCTCGAGCGCCGACGCCGAGCGGCTGGCCGAGGAGATCGCCTTCGCAGCCGGCCGGCTGACCGAGCTCGGAGAGTCCCCTCGGGGGTTGTATGCGGTGGTCGCGGACGGGGCTGCGGACGTGGAGGAGCGGACCTGGCTCGCCTTCCTGATCGCCTACCTGGCGCCGCTCGAGACCGACGACCCGTTCTCGGAGGTCGAGCGGGTGCGCACCTCATGGGCGTCCGGCGAGCAGCCATCGCTCGACCGCGTCCAGACCGGCCCGCGGGCCGCGCACGATCCGACGCGAGGGACCGGCACGCTCGATGCCTATAACGCCTGGGTCGCGCGGTCCGGCTCGCAGGCCGCTGCGTTCGCCGGCGAGAGCGGGTGGACGTCCGAGCGCCGGTTCGAGCGCGTCTTCGAGCGGCTGGCCCTGCCCGGACTGCACCGAGACGCGCGCTACGAGCTCCTCGTCTCGCTGGGACGGCTCGGCGTCTACGAGCTCGAGGCCGCGTCGCTGAAGTTCGGCGGCGAGAACGAGACGACTGTGGCGGCGAAGCGAGCCCTCGGGATCGGGGATCCACTGATACTCGACCGACGCGCGGCTGACCTCGCCCGGGCGTGCGAGGTGCCGCTCGAGGCACTCGACCTGGCCCTCTACAACTGGGGCAGCGGCGAACACGTGACCGCTGGCGCCTCGGCAAACGCCGACGCGGAGCCGCTGGCTCGTGCGCAGGCTGCGCTCGGCCTCGCCTGAGCGCAACTCGGGGTCGGGCAACGGGTTATCGCGAGTATCGGTGTACGCGTGATCCTGGGAGGCCCCATCCGCAGAACGCTCGTCCCATCACTGTTGGCAGGATTGCTCTGCACCGCCGTCGCGCTGGCTTGGCTCGGGCCCTCGAGCGCCGCGTCGCGGAAAGCAGCCCCGCGATTGATCATGTGTCCACTCGCGCGCACGGCGGTGTCGTCGTGCTGCGGTCCGATCCGGCCGCTGCGCCCGAAGCCACGGTGCCGGGGATACCTGACGATCGGCTCGGCGCCCAACCCCGCGAGCGCAGGCCAGGAGGTCGTCGTCTCGGGCCAGCTCGGCGGCCCCCACCATGGGAATGCGCCGGTCACGCTCTACCAGCGGCTGTGGTGGCAGCATCGGTTCAGCCGCCTAGCGCAGAGCCACACCGACACGCTTGGCGAGTACACCTTCACCCGACCGCTCGGCTCGACCGAGACCAACCTGCAGTGGTACGTGGTCGCCCGGCGCCTGCGCAGCGCGGATGAGAAGCAGCGAGTCCGCGCCGTGGTCACGCTCGGCGCCTCGCCGGCGACGGTCGATGCGGGCACGCGCGTGACGCTCTCCGGCAGCGTCACCCCCGCCCACACCGGCGATCGGGTGATGCTCGAGCAGCGGTCCGGCGCGCGATGGCAGGTGTTCGCCGAGCCGCTGCTGAACTCGCAGTCGAGCTTCCAGACCGGGCAGGCGTTCACGCTGGGCGGAGTGCACGAGCTCCGCGCCGTCCTCGGGAGCGACTCGAAGAACGCCCAGTCGTTCTCGCCCATCGTCCCGGTCAACGTGCTGAGCGGCATCCACAAGATCCAGCACGTGGTGATCATCATGCAGGAGAACCGTTCGTTTGACAGCTACTTCGGAACGTATCCCGGAGCCGACGGCATCCCCCAGGGGGTGTGCGTGCCGGATCCGATGAACGGCGGCTGCGTGGCTCCCTTCCACGATTCCGCCGACGAGAACTTCGGCGGACCGCACGGTGCCGCGAACTCCGCCGCCGACATCGACGGCGGCCTGATGGACGGGTTCGTCGCCCAGGCCGAGAAGGGGAACAAGTGCACCACTGACGACCCGAGCTGCAGCCCCTGCCAGGAGGGCTCGTCGAGCAAGTGCATCGACGTGATGGGCTACCACGACGCGCGGGAGATCCCCAACTACTGGGATTACGCCGAGAACTACGTGCTCCAGGACCACATGTTCGAGCCGATCTCCTCGTGGAGCCTGCCGGAGCACCTGTACGAGGTCTCCGAGTGGTCGGCCCTCTGCACCAGTCCGCTCGACCCGTTCTCGTGCAAGGGTGCGATCGAGAGCCCGAACGTCGATCACGGGTCCGGGGCCAATGCGCCGTCGGACCAGACCGCTCACTACGCGTGGACCGACCTGACCTACCTGCTGCACCGCTACGGCGTGAGCTGGGGCTACTACGTGTTCAAGGGGACCGAGCCGGACTGCGAGGTCGACAGCTCGGTGACCTGCCAGCCGGTCCAGCAGGGCCCCCAGACCCCGGGGATCTGGAACCCGCTCCCGGACTTCACGACCGTCCGTGAGGACAACCAGCTCGGCAACGTGCAGACGTTGACGAACTTCTTCACGGCGGCGCGCAACGGGACGCTGCCCGCGGTCTCGTGGATAGACCCCAACGGGGCGGTCTCGGAGCACCCGCCGGGCCTCCTAAGCGCCGGCCAGGCTTACGTGACCGGCCTGATCAACGCGATCATGCAGAGCCCCGATTGGAACAGCACGGCGATCCTGCTCTCCTGGGATGACTGGGGCGGTTTCTACGACCACGTGGTCCCGCCGGCGGTCGACCAGTTCGGATACGGGATGCGCGTGCCCGGGATCGTGATCAGCCCGTACGCGCGGCAGGGCTATATCGATCATCAGATCCTCAGTCACGACGCGTACGTCAAGTTCATCGAGGACGACTTCCTCGGCGGCCAACGGCTCGACCCGGCCACCGACGGGCGGCCGGACCCGCGGCCGGATGTGCGTGAGACGAACCCGCAGCTGGGCGATCTCAGTGCGGACTTCGACTTCACACAGACGCCGCGCCCACCGCTGCTGCTCCCCGTGCACCCGGCTCCCGGACCGGCCTCTCACGCGCCCTGACAGCGGGCCCGGGTCGGGCCTCTGGAGCCCCATGCAAGCGCCTACGCGCTCCGTCCGGGGCACCTCCTACCTTTCGCGGCGTCCACCATCACCGGAGCCGCAATGTCACTGTGCTTCATCGAACCGCAGAATGCGATCAGGGTCATCGCCGAGTCGGTCGGGCGCGAGGCGCGCCGTCAGATCCTCGGGGAGGTAGTGCGCGCGTGGGTCGACGAGATTCCCGAATCCGAGCTCGAGTCCCACTACGCGAAGGCCGTCGCGGACCTCGATGAGCATGACCTGTCGCTGCTGGCGGCGTGGCATGCCTCGCTCGAGGTCGGACATCCGCTTCCGAACAAGGAGTTCCTCGTCAACGTGTTCCCGTCGCTGGGCGAGAACCGGCGCGAGGCGCTCAAGATCGCGGCGGGATTCCGCGGCGAGGAGGCGTTCGAGGCAGGGGTGGGGGAGGAGCAGGCGTTCGACACCGTCCTGCCCTGGCTGTCCGCGGAGCGGTGCGCGCAGCTCGCCAACGAGTGCCTCGAGCTGTACTGCTGGGACCGGCTGGGAGCCGAGAACTAGACAGGCCGGGTTGCCGGCCGGCCCCGGTCCCGGGGTGGCCGAGGCCGCTACGCGCCGAGCAGCGCCTCGAGGTCGGCGATCGCCTGCTCGGTGGACTGAAACCAGACCGCGGCCATCCCCAGCTCGCGCGCGGCCCTGCAGTTGACCTCGATGTCGTCGATCAGCACGGCCGCGTCGGCCGCGACGCCGAGGCGCTCGAGCGTGATCTCGTAGATGCGCGGCTCAGGCTTGCGGGTTCCCACGAACGCCGAGTCGACGACGGTGTCGAAGATCTCGTCGACCGGGAGCTTGGCCCGCCACATCGGCTCCCACTCGCGGACATTGTTGGTGCAGATCGCGAGGCCGTAGCCGCGACCCTTGAGCTCGCGCATGAAGTCGATCATCCGGCCGTTGGGGTGCAGGTGCTCGAAGTAGCGCTCGCCGAAGCCGTGCATCTCGACCGGGCGGCCGAGCTGCTCGGTCAGCCGCGCTCCTAGCAACCTGAGGAACTCCGCCTCTGTCATGCGACCGGTCTCGAGCTCGAACAGGGGATTCGCCTGAGCGCGGATCGCCACCGCCGCCATCGCCTTGCCGAGCTCCTCAAGCGAGATCCCGGAGGAATCCTGCACGGCCGCGAAGCTGTCGATCAGCGGCGTGGTGAGGACGCCGCCGAAGTCGCTGATCACGGCCGAGATCGAGCTCATCGCGGCCGCATCAGCAGGTAGACGCCGCATCCCTCGAGCCCGCGGGTGTGCCACCGAAACGGCTCGGCCCTGACCTCGAAGCCCTCGCTGGCGCTGACGATTCCCTCGCTCAGGGCCTCCCCCGCGGCGCGGCGCGGGTACTGCTCGGTCTCCTCGTCGTCACTGAGCCATAGCTCGAGCCCCGCCCGGACGGGGATGCCGTCGGCGCTGTAGGTCGTGGACAGCCGTGGATCGGCGACCCCGTGCTCGCCACCGAGGTCGAGGATGGTCGCGCCGACGACGTCGCGGCCGTGGCCGCGGCTCTTGCGCGGCCTCACCGAAGTCAGCGCGAACCCCTGGTCGGGATCGAACCAGCACGAGACGTCGCGGATCGAGTCGCTGCCGTCGAGCTCGGCCGCGGTCTTGAGGCCGCGGCGACCCAGGCCCTCGACGGAGACCTCGCCGTCGCCGAGGCGGGCGCTGCCGGTGATCTGCGCCAGCTGATCGAACCCCTCGAACGCGTCGCTGCCGACCGGCTCGCCGAGGGGGGAGACGGTGAGCGCGAGGCCCTCGGCCGACACGTGCCAGTCGGCTGTCTCGCCGGTTCCCTCGATCTTGGTCGGCCCGGTCCGCGCGTGGCTGGGTGAGCCGATCGCGAAGGCGGCATCCGGCGCACTCCAGGCCGCCCCCCAGAGGCCTGCTTCCAGATCTCCGAAGGTGACGAGCCGGAGCGCCGGTTGGGAGGTGGGCGTCAAGGCCTCAGCTGCCGCTGGTCGACGTCGTGCGCGGTGGTGTCGACGTCGTAGTCCCGGCCGCCGAAGCGGGCGGCTCGCACCACGTAACGGTTGCGGAAGTTGCGTGTGAGCAGGCCACGCGCCAGCGCGCGGGTGGGCAGCAGCAGGAGCGCCCCGATCACGTCGGTGATGAAGCCGGGAATGATCAGCAGCACGCCTCCGAGCAGGACAAGCGCTCCGTTGACGGCCTCGCGCGTCGGCTCGCGCCCCTCAGCCACCGCGCCCGTGAAGCGCAGCCAGGCCGTCCGCCCCTGCGTCCGCAGCGCCCACGTCCCGATCGGCCAGGTGATGATCAGGAGGAGGAACGTGTCGAGAACCCCGATCGCCTGCGCGACCTGGATCGCCACGAGCAGCTCGGCGATCGGCCACAGGAACAGAACGAGCCAGAAGATCAGCATGACTTCAAGGCTACTGAGCGCGGGCGGGCAGGGCTCGGGGAGCCAGGCGGGCGGGCGGCGGGGCGGGCAGGGACGCTACGCCAGCGCCGGCGAGGGCCCGTCGATCCGGACCCCGGGCAGGCGGTGCAGCCCGACGAGCTCGATCAGCCTCCGGATCTGGGGCTGGGCGCCGCGCAGGAGCACCGCGCGACCGTGCCGGCGCAGCCGACGGGCGACCATCGCGAAGTCAACCATCAGCGAGGCGTCGGCGAACACGAGCTCACTGAGATCGATGACCACGTCGGTCTCGGCGTGGATCGCCCGCACCAGCGCCTGGCGACGACTGCCCTGGGTGCTCCGATCCTCATCGCCGCGGCAGCGGAGCGTCGGGGGCTTGTCATCGAAGTCGACGATCGCGGAAACCTACCTGAACCTCACCGAATGCGGCAAGCCCGATTGCGCTCTTTCCTACACTTGGCAACGATGATTTCAATTGATGACGTGAATGACGCCCTGCGCGAGGTGATTGACCCTGAGCTGGGGCTCGATTTTGTCGAGCTGGGGCTGATCTACGACGTCGAGATCGAGGGCGGCGTGGTGCGCGTGACCTACACGCTCACCAGCCCGGGCTGTCCGATCGGCCCCCAGGTCTCCGAGCAGATCGAGGAGTTCGTTGGGGATCTCGACGGCGTGGACGACGTACACCCGACTATGACCTTCTCGCCTCCGTGGACGCCCGAGCGGATGAGCGAGGACGCAAAGTTCGCACTCGGCTTCTAGTGCCGGGACTTGTGCGCGGTCGCCTGCGCCGAATTCCCGTGCATTAGCGTCGGGCGGGCTCGATCCCTCGAACCCGCCCGGCTCATTCCGCCCGCCAGCGTCCGTCAGGGGTAACGGGTGCACCGGCCGAGACTTGGGCGGAGCGGTGGGGGCCGGGTGACGCCGAGGCCCCCGCCCATCGACATAACTGCGAAGTGGCGGTGAAGTTGGCCGTTTGCCGGAGACTAGCGCTTGCGAAGCTCTCGACCGAGATCGATGGCTCGGATCTCGTGCTCGCCTGGGAGCTTCTCGAGCACGGACGCGACGACCTGCTTGACGTCGTTCTCCTCGTGCCCGAGGTCGTCGAATAGGGATTTCAGCGCCGTGTGGACGATCTTGAGCTGCGCAGCGGTCAGCTCGAGCCGGTAGGCGATCTCCCCCGGCTGAATGAGGTCCTCGCTCATTAGGTACGGAACGCTATCGCCTTGGGTCCCGCACTGGCCGCCTGACCTGGTCCGCGTCCGCGGGCTCAGCGCATCCCCGGCGCGGGGTGAGCGCCGTCTGCCTATGCTGCTCCGGGGATGCGCCACCGGCTACTGCTGCTCACCGTCCTCGCCGTCAGCCTGATCGCGCCCCGTGCGCTCGCCCAAGCGCCGGCGGCCAACACCGGCAACGTGCTGGTCCTGCTGCGGCGCGACGTCGCGGGGATGGCGGCCGCGACCGACGCCGTGCGCGCCGTGGCGGCCCGTTTCGGCGGGCACGCGGCCGGGCGGTCAGTGCCGCAGATCGGCCTGATCACGCTCCGCCCCGCCCCGGGCCTGAGCCTGGCGACGCTGCAGCGCCGCCTGCGCGCGCTGCCGGGTGTGGCCTCGGTGGAGCCCGAGCGCCGCTACGTGCCGCGCTCGGTGCCCGACGACCCGGCTCTGAGCGCGTCCTCTGCCTACACCGGGGTGGTTCAGTGGGCCCTGGCCAAGGAGGGCTTCTACGCGGCCTGGGACTACACGCACGGGGACGGGGCGATGGTTGGCGTGATCGACACCGGGATCGACGCCGGCCATCCCGACCTGGGCTCGAAGGTCGCCGTTGCGGTCGACCAGCAGGACCCGTCCGACTCCACGGGCCCCGCGCGCACCGACCAGGTCGGCCACGGCACGCACGTCGCCTCGCTTGCCTGCGCCGCGACCAACAACGGCGTCGGCATGGCGGGCGCCGGCTACGACTGCCGGCTGGTGATCGAGAAGAGCGACTTCAGCGACTCGAGCATCGCCGCGGCGATCGTCGACGCCGCCGACCGGCACGTGCAGGCGCTGAACATGAGCTTCGGCCCCGAGTTCCCGGACGCCACGCCGGCGCCCCAGTCCGAGGTGCGCGCGCTCCAGTACGCGGCGGCGCGCAAGGTGGTGCTCGTGGCCGCGGCGGCCGACAGCCCGGGGCCCGAGCAGGGCGACCCGGCCAACGTCCTCCAGCCCGCCGGAACGGGCGCGGACATCAACAAGGGCCTCGGCCTCGATGTGACCGCCGCCGCCTACAGCGGCGCCCGGGCCAGCTTTGCCGGCTTCGGCTCAGAGATCTCGCTCGCGGCCTACGGCGCGCTCAACCCCGATGCCGGGGGGCTCGGCCTCGGCCCGCCCCCCGGGATGTTCGGCGCCTTTCCGGCCAACCAGACCCAGCTCGAGCAGCTGCCAGATGCGTGCCTGTGTCGCACCGCCTTCAGCGGCGACGATCGCTACGCCTACCTGGAGGGCACGTCGATGGCGGCGCCACAGGTAGCCGCGACGGCGGCCATGATGCGCGTGCTGAACCCGTACGCCTCTGTGCACGACATCCTGGTCATCCTCAAGCAGACCGCTCAGCGCCCCGCCGGCAGCGGCTGGAGCACGAACCTGGGCTGGGGGATCCTCAACGCGGGCGCCGCGCTCGACGCCACGCGCAGGCTTGATCGTCTCCCGCCGGTCTCGCACCTGATCGCGCCTCACCTCGCCCACCGCCGTACGTTCCTGGTCCGGTGGACCGGCCGCGATCAGCAGCACCCGGGCCTGGTGGCATCCGGGATCGCCCGCTTCGACGTCTACGTCAGCGTAGGCGGCGCGCGCTCCAGGCTGGTCGCGCACACGAGCCGGCACGAGCTCCGCTTCCGCGGACGCCCAAGCGTCCGCTATTCATTCATCGTCGTCGCGATCGATCGGGCGGGCAACCGCGAGCTCCGCGGCGCTCGTGCCACAACGCGGGTCGCCCGCGGCGCGAGGTAGGGCTCAGCTCTCGGGCCGCTTGCGAGCCGGCCGCGATCCGCGGGTGCGTTTGCGCATGTCGGCGGCGGGGCCGCGCGTCGCGCGCCCATGGGCCGAGGGCAGGATCGGCGCCGGGCCGCCGTTGCGCTGCGGGGCGTCCTTGGCCGGGCGCTTGGTTTCGGCGGTCTCTGACGAGGCGCCCGTCTCCTCCGGGGCAGCGGCGGCCGCTCGCCTCGGCCGTACCGCCTTCCCGCGCGCTGCGGCCAGCAGCGCGGCGAGCGAAGCGTCGATCCCGGCCGCGATCACGTCGATGTCCGGAAGGGTGTCGTAGTCGCCGAGCAGGCCGTAGTCGATGCCGCCGTCGTAGGACATGATCGCCACAGCGAGTGCGTGGTGCTCGGGGAGGAACGCCACCGGGAACAGATCCTGGAGCCTCCGCCCGAGCACGTACAGCGGCAGCTGCGGGCCCGGGATGTTGGTCACGATCAGGTTGAACAGGCGGGTGGAAAAGTTCAGCCGGGAGGCCTGGGCCAGGACCGTCGGCGGCGCCAGGTTGTTGACCGCCGTCAGGGTCGCAGCGCCGACCGCCTGCTTCGACTCCTTGAGGCCGTCCATCGCCTGGCGCACGAAGCGCAGGCGGGCGACCGGGTCACGGATGTAGACCGGCAGCGGTGCGCGCATCACGGTCAGCCGGTTGCCGAGCGTGCCGTGCTCGTCCTTGGCGCGCACCGACACGGGCACGAGCGCGCGCATCTCCAAGCCCTCGGTGCGGATGCCGCGCGAGTGCAGCCAGTCCGCGAGGGCGCCGGAGACGACGGTCAGCACGACGTCGTTGACGGTCCCGCCGAGCTCGTCCTTGACCTCCTTGTAGTCGGCCAGCTGCTGGCGGACCACGGAATAGCGCCGGTGCGGCCCGATCTCGACGTTGAGCGGCGTCTCGGGGGCCGGGTTGAGCCCCGCCCACACGATCTCGCCGATCCCCTCCATGGCATCTCTGATCACGCCAAACGAGGACCCGGGGCTGGAGACCGCGTGCACCGCCCGCCCGACGATCTCCGCGGTCGTGCGAACCGCGCCGCGAACGCCAGCCAGGACGAGCTCGGCCGGGGTGGGCTCGCGGTGTGGCTGCCACGGCTCGAGGTCGGTCGGTGGCGGGCCCGGGTCGGGCGAGAGATCGAACAGGACGGTCGCGAGGTCGACGCCCGAGACCCCATCGACGAGCGCGTGGTGGGTCTTGAAGATCAGCGCGAAGCGGTCGCCCTCGAGCCCCTCGACCAGCCAGCTTTCCCACAGCGGCTTCGAGCGGTCGAGCGCCTGCGAGGCGATGCGCCCGGCGAGCAGGAAGAGCTGCTCCTCACTGCCCGGCGCGGGCAGGGCGGCGTGGCGGACGTGGTACTCGAGGTTGAAGGAAAGGTCGTCGACCCACACCGGGCGCCCGGACTCGAGCGGTGGCGTGGCCAGCTTATGGCGGTAGCGGGGGACCAGGTGAAGCCGGCCGCGGACGTGGTCGAGGTAATCCCTGAAAGCCGGCGGCGGCCCCTCGAACACGAGCACGCCGCCGATGTGCATGTGCGACGACGGTCCCTCCTGGTGCAGGAACGAGGCGTCGGTCGAGGTCAGCCGATCGAGGTGCTGTTGGGCCACAGCTCGGAGCTTAACCCCTCAGCGGCGTCCGACGACGATGGCCACGTGATGACCCGCTCGATAGAGCCGATGCGACCTCGCTCCGGGTGCGCGGCGGCAAGGTCCGCCGTGTCGATGTAGGCTCCGCGCCGATGCCCTGGGATTTCTCCACCGAGCCCGAGTTTCAGCGCAAGCTCGACTGGATGGAGGGCACCGTCCGGGAGCGGATCTGGCCGCTCGAGACGCTGATCGACGAGCTCGGGTGGGATGGCCTCACGCGGGCGATGGAGCCGGTGCAGGAGGAGGTCAAGGCCCAGGGCCTGTGGGCCGCGCACCTCGATCCCGAGCTCGGCGGACAGGGCTACGGCCAGGTCAAGCTCGGGCTGATGCACGAGATCCTCGGGACGACGCCGATCGCGCCGCTTGCGTTCGGCAACGCGGCGCCCGATTCGGGCAACTCGGAGATCCTCGCGCTCGCCGGGACGCCTGAGCAGAGGGACCGCTACCTGCACCCGCTTCTCGCCGGCGACCTCAAGTCGGCCTTCAGCATGACCGAGCCCGACACGGCCGGCTCCGACCCGACGCTGCTGAAGACCTCGGCGGTCAAGGACGGCGACCACTGGGTGATCAACGGTCACAAGTGGTTCTCGTCCAACGGGTCGATTGCCGACTTCCTGATCGTGATGGCGGTCACCGACCCCGAGGCGCGGCCGCACCAGCGCGCCTCCATGTTCGTCGTCGACGCCGGCACGCCCGGGGTCAACATCGTCCGCGACGTGGCGACCATGGAGCACCCCTACGACACCTTCGGCCGCTACGGCAACCACGCCGAGATCCTCTATGAGGACGTGCGCGTGCCGGCCGAGGCGCTCCTCGGGACGCAGGGCGCCGGGTTCCTGATCGCCCAGCAGCGCCTGTATCCGGGGCGGATCCACCACTGCATGCGCTGGCTCGGCGTGGCCCGGCGCGCGTTCGACATGCTCTGCGAGCGGTCGCTTTACCGCTACGCGCACGGCTCCACGCTATCTGGGCACCAGAGCGTGCAGAACTGGATCGCCGACAGCGCGGCACAGATGCAGGCGGCGCGGCTGATGACCCTGCATGCGGCCTGGAAGATGGACACCGAGGGGGTCGCCGCCGCACGCACGGACATCGCAATGATCAAGTACTTCGGCGCCCAGGTGCTCCACGATGTGATCGATCGCGCTGTCCAGGCCCACGGGTCGCTCGGCTACTCGACCGACCTGCCGCTCGAGGCGATGTACCGCTTTGCAAGAGCGGCGCGGATCTACGACGGCCCCGACGAGGTGCACCGCGCCTCGGTCGCCCGTCAGGTGCTCCGCGGCTACGAGGCGCCCGCCGACGGGGTCCCGAGTGAGCACGTTCCGGCGCGGCGCGAGGCGGCGCGGCGCCAGTTCGCGGATCTGCTCGCCGCGGCCACCGCCAACGACTGAGCGGGGCCTTTCCTACACTGTCGATGATGGCCTCGGCTCCCGAGACGCTGCTGCTCGCCGCGCCGCGCGGATATTGCGCGGGCGTCGACCGTGCCGTGCAGACGGTCGAGCGCGCGCTCGAGCTGTACGGCGCCCCCGTGTACGTGCGCAAGGAAATCGTCCACAACAAGCACGTGGTCGAGCAGCTGCGCGATCGCGGGGCGGTGTTCGTGGAGTCCGAGACCGAGGTCCCCGAGGGCGCGACGGTGGTCTTCTCCGCGCACGGGGTGGCGCCCAGTGTCCACGCCAACGCCGAGGCGCGTGAGCTGCATACGATCGATGCCACCTGCCCGCTCGTGACCAAGGTGCACGTGGAGGCGAAGAAGTTCGCCGCCGAGAACTACACGATCGTGCTGATCGGGCACGCCGGCCACGAGGAGGTCGAGGGCACGATGGGCGAGGCGCCTGGTCACATCGTCCTGATCGAGAACGAGGACGACGTCGACACGCTCGAGGTCGAGGATCCCGAAAAGGTGGCCTACATCTCCCAGACCACCCTGTCGGTCGACGAGACACGCACGATCATCAACCGCCTCCGCGAGCGCTTCCCGATGATCGTCGGACCGCGCACAGATGACATCTGTTACGCGACCACCAACCGCCAGGCCGCGGTCAAGCAGCTGGCCAGGCAGTGCGACCTGGTGCTCGTGATCGGCTCGCGCAACTCGTCCAATTCCAACCGGCTGGTCGAGGTCGCCCGCGAGCATGGCGCCGACGCGTACCTGATCGACAACGAGGCCCAGGTCAGCGAGGACTGGCTGAGCGGCAAGCGGGTCGTCGGCATCACGTCCGGCGCGAGCGCGCCTGAGGAGCTGGTGCAGCGGCTGGTTCAGTACTTCCGGGCCCGGGGGACCGAGGACGTGCAGGAGCTCGAGGTCGTCCAGGAGGACGTCCGCTTCATGCTCCCCAAGGCCATCCGCCAGGCGATGGCCGGCGCATCCGCTTAGCGGAGAGTCTCCCGCTGCGCACCCTGGTCGTCTCCGATCTTCACCTCGGCTCGACCACGAGGAAGGACGTGCTGCGCGGGGAGGAGTCGCTCGAGGCGCTGGTCGGGGCCGTGAACGACGTCGACCGCCTGGTGCTCCTCGGCGACGTGGTCGAACTGCGCCACGGCCCGATGCGCGACGCGCTCGCTGCCGCCCGGCCCGTGCTCGAGGCGGTCGGCCGGGGTCTGCCCGCGGGCGCCGAGGTCGTGATCGTCCCCGGCAACCACGATCACCAGCTCCTGAGCGCGTGGTTCGAGCGACGCGCCGGCGACGCGCCACCGCCCGGCCTCGGCCTCGAGGCCCCGGTCGAGTGGGAGGGTGGCGACACGCTCGCCACCCTCGCCTCGTGGCTTGGCCCGGCCCGCGTGCGCTGCGCCTATCCCGGCGTGTGGCTCCGCGACGACGTCTACGCCACCCACGGCCACTATCTCGACCGCCACACGACCGTCCCGATGTTCGAACGCCTGGGTGCGGGGGCGATGGCCAGGATCGTGCGCGAGCCGGAAAACGGGCCGCGATCGGCGGAGGACTACGAGCGCGTGCTGGCGCCGATCTACGCCTGGATCCACGCCGTCGCGCAGCGGGGCGGCCCGGAGTACGGCGCGAGCTCGCACGGCGCCTCGGCACGGGCCTGGCGGGCGCTCGCCGGGAGCGAAGGCCGTCGCAGCCTGCGCCGGCGCGGCCTGATCGCCGGCTTCCCGATCGCCGTCGCGGGCTTCAACCTGACCGGGATCGGGCCAGTGCGGACCGACATCTCGGGCCCTGAGCTCCGGCGCGCGGCGCTGCGGGCGCTCTCCGAGGTGCTGCGGCGCCTCGAGGTGAACGCCGCCCACGTGGTCTTCGGTCACACCCATCGTGCGGGTCCGCTCCCCGCGGATGACGGCTCGGAGTGGCGGGAACCCGGCGGGCCGCTGGTGCACAACACCGGCAGCTGGGTCCACGAGCCGCGCTTCCTTGGCCCGCGGCCCGGGGAGAGTCCCTACCGAGCCGGGTTCGCCGTCTCGATCCCCGAGGAGGCCGATCCGGCGCTGCTCAATCTGCTCGACCCGGTCAGCGCGCCAGCCCCGGCGTGAAGCAGACGGCATAGCAGCGCACCCCGTCCCCGATCTCGAGCTCGAGCTCCCCGGCGGTGCTGCACGGGTGCGAGATCAGCTCATAGCAGCCGGGGTGATCGACCTCGATCGCGCTGCCGTTCGCGGTCACCGAGCCGGCTCCATCGAGCACGGCCCATACGCCGCCGGCTTCATACGGTCCCGAGTAGGGGCCGGCCACGTCGTCGGACTGGACCGCCAGCAGCGCGCCCGGGTCGTCCTCGGGCCGCACCGCCGCGACCGCCGGCTGATCGAGCCCCAGCAGCTCCTGGATCGCCGCCTCCGTCTCCACGTACGCGCCCTCGCCGTAGTGGTACTCGAACAGGTTGCCGTCGAGCCCCCACAGGTATCGCGCCGGCCATCCGAGGTTCTCGTACAGCTGCCAGATCTGGAGCTCGACGTCGACGACGACCGGATAGGGGATCTCGAGCCGCGCCACCGCGTCACGCACCGCGTCGGGGTCCTGCGAGAGCTCGAACCCTGATGTGTGCACGCCGATCACCCGGAGCCCGGCCGGTTCGTAGCGCTCGTGCCAGGCCTTCAGATAGGGCATCGTGCGGATCGAGTTCGGGCGGCAGAAGTCCCAGAACTCGACCAGCACCGGCCGTCCTTGCTGCTGGTCCATCCGCAGCGGCGCGACGTTGACCCACGGCAGCTTGGCCGGGAACGCCGGGGCGGGGATATGGTCGACCGGGGCGCGCACCGGGGCGATGGTAGAACTCCGGCCCTCATCACCCACGTCGAGCGCGACGCTGCCGGCGGAGAGCCTACGCCTCGACGAGGCCGCGCCGGATCGCGTAGCGCACGAGCTCGACGCGGTCGCGCATTCCGAGCTTGCGCAGCACGTTGGCCCGGTGCGACTCGACCGTCTTCTCTGAGAGGTGCAGGACCGATGCGATCTGGGCGTTCGTGTGCGCCTCGGCGATCAGTTTGACGACCTCCTCCTCGCGCGGCGTGAGCGGGACGACCGGGCCCTCGGCGCCATCGGCCATCCACTGCCGGATGATCGATCGCTCGGCCGCGTTGGTCAGGAACGCCTCGCCCCGTCCCACCGCTCGCACGGCCCCGACAAGGTCCTGGTCGGCCTCACGCTTGAGCACGTAGCCCGAGGCGCCGGCCTTGAGTGCCTCGAACAGGTAGTGCTCGTCGTCGTGCATCGAGAGCATCAGCACGCGCGTCTCGGGCAGGTGTGAGCGGATCGCCCGGGCGGCCTGCAGACCGGTCATCCGCGGCATCCCGACGTCCAGGATGCAGAGCGTTGGCCGCGCCGCGAGCGCCTGCTCGACCGCCTCGACGCCGTCCGCCGCCTCGGCCACGACGTGGATGTTGGCCTGCCGCTCGAGCAGGAGGCGGATCCCAGAGCGGACGATTCCGTGGTCGTCGGCGATCAGGATCCGCATCGAATTACCGTTCTGCTCAGACAATCGTCAGCTCCACTCGCGTGCCCTGGCCGTTGCCCGACCAGATCGACAGCTGCCCGCCCGCCAGCAGCGCGCGCTCGCGCATCCCGGACAGGCCGAGTCCGCCGTTGCGGCCGGCTGTGAAGCCGCGACCGTCGTCGCTGATCCGCAGCACCGTGCGCCCGATGAACGAGAGCTCGACATCAACCTTGCGCGCATCGGCATGCTGGGCGATGTTCGAGAGGCTTTCCTGCGTCACTCGATAGATGACCAGCTGCTGCTCGGGCGTGAGCCGCGGCACCGTGCCGCGGGCATTGAAGCTGGCGTGGATGCCGGACTGCTCGGCGAAGTCCCGGACCTGGCTGTGCAGGGCGGGGATCAGGCCGTGGTCGTCGAGGACGGCGGGGCGCAGCTGGCGGGCGAGCTGGAGCAGCTCCTCCATCGCCTGGCTGGAGAGCCGCTTGGTCTCGGTCAGCTCGCGGCGCAGGGCCGGGGGCGCCTGCTCGATCGAGGCCTGGAGGCGCAGAGAGACGGCGGTCAGGGCCTGGTTGACCTCGTCGTGAAGATCCTGGGCGATCCGCCGGCGCTCCCGCTCCTGGGCGCGGATCGCCGCCCGCCCCGCCTCGCGGCGCTCGGACTCGAGGCGGCCGATCATCCGGCGGAAGGCGGCGTCGAGGCGCCTGACCTCGGCGCTGTCGGCGCGGGGGGTTGTCACCTCGGCCTGCTTGATGCCGGCCAGGTCGGTCCCCTCCATGGCCGAGATCACCGCGTCCAGCGGCTCGAAGCGCCGGCGCAGGAGCAGCCAGTTTCCGAGCAGCGTGGCGATGATCGCGAGGCCGAGCACCAGCGCCTCGCGTCCGCGGGTGACGCGCGTCAGGTTGGTGTCGACGGCGATCGTCGCGACCAGTACGGTCGTGGCAACCAACAGCAGGTTGACTGCCAGGACCTGGGCAAGCAATGGACGGGACTTCATAGCGGGGGGTTTGTCTTCGACTAGCTTTTCGGTCGTTGTCCGCGAAAAGATGGGGTCTTCACCCGATATCGGCCAAATGGCCATGCGCCGATACCCCTGATGCAAGCCCTTCCAGACTTTTCGAAGGACCGGGCTGCGACGACAGCATCGATTGGGTCTTCCGGGCGCCTCCCTTGGGAAGGGGGGCGCCCTTCCATTTGAGGGCCTGGGCGACCCGGACTCTTGCCACAAATCCGTGCCGCCCAGCCTGACCGAGGCTGGAAAGTCCCGGTCAGCGGGACTCTCGAGCCGCTCACACGATCGCGGACCCGAGTTTGTTGCGTTTTTCCCGCCCCGGCGCGGCGCGGCCCCGACCTTTCGAGGTTATGCCCGCCCGCCGTGCGCTCATATGGCGCTGGAAGCGCGGCCCGCGAGGACCTCGGCGCCCGCCCCGAGGCCCTCCCGAAGCGCCAAAATAAACCCGTGGCGCGCTCGGGTTGCGTCGCTATACTCGCTGAAGTATTGAATCCAGACTGCATTTGAGGAGTTTTCACGATGAGTCCGTCAGGAGCTGAGGTTCTCCGCCAGATCAAGAGCAGGATCGACGAGGTCGATCCCGCCGTCGTGCGCGAGCAGCTCGGCAACGGCGCGGTCGTCGTCGACGTGCGCGAGACCGAGGAATGGGGCGCCGGCCACATCCCCGGGGCCAAGCACGTCCCCAGGAGCTATCTGGAGTCCCGCATCGAGGGCGTCGTCCCCGACCACTCCCAGCACGTGATCCTCTACTGCCAGTCCGGAAACCGCTCGGCATGGGCGGCGCGGACGCTGCTCGAGGACCTCGGCTACGAGAACGTCGAGTCGATGACCGGCGGGATCACGCTGTGGAAGGACCGCGGCTACGACGTTGAGCTCCCGCGCACGCTCACGGCCGAGCAACGCGAGCGCTACTCGCGCCACCTGCTCCTGCCCGAGGTCGGTCCCGAGGGCCAGCAGAAGCTCCTCGACGCCAAGGTCCTGCTGCTCGGCGCCGGTGGGCTCGGTTCGCCGGCGGCGCTGTACCTGGCCGCCGCGGGCGTGGGCACGCTGGGGATCCTCGACAACGACGAGGTCGACCTCTCGAATCTTCAGCGCCAGGTAATCCACTCGAGCGAGCGAATCGGCGTCTCCAAGGTCGACTCGGCCGAGCAGACGATCAACGCGCTCAACCCGGACGTCAAGGTCAACAAGTACCCCGTCCGCCTCGGCCCCGACAACATCATGGACATCCTCCCGGGCTACGACATCGTCGTCGACGGCCTCGACAACTTCCCCACGCGCTACCTGCTCAACGACGCCTCGGTGCGCCTCAGGATCCCTGTCGTCTCGGCGGCGATCCTCGGCTTCGAGGGCCAGCTGTCGGTGTTCAAGCCCTACGACGGCCCCTGCTATCGCTGCCTCTTCCCGGTGCCGCCGCCGGCCGAGCTCGCCCCGTCGTGCGGCGCCAATGGAGTGCTCGGCGTGCTGCCGGGCACGATGGGCCTGCTCCAGTCCACCGAGGTGATCAAGCTGATCCTCGGCGAGGGCGATCCCCTGATCGGCCGGCTGCTGATGTACGACGCGCTGGCCGCTACGGCCACCGAGGTCAAGGTCCGCCGCGACCCCGAATGCCCGATCTGCTCGCGCGATCCGGACGAGATCGCCGACGAGGAGATCGGCGTCTTCCCGGACTACGAAGCGTTCTGCGCCGGCGCCCACTAGATTGTCGCGGCGACAATGGCAACGGTTCGCATTCCACCCGTTCTGCGCCCGGCCGTCGGCGGCGAGAAGGAGTTGAGCGCGGAGGGCTCGTCAGTCGGCGAGATCCTGCTCGCGGTCGCCGGACAGCACCCGGACACGCAAACGCAGCTGTTTGCGGCCGACGGAGGGCTGAACCGCTACGTCAACGTGTACCTCAACGACGAGGATGTACGCGTCCTCGACGGCCTCGACACGGCCGTCTCGGAGAGCGACACGTTGGTGATCCTGCCCGCGATGGCGGGCGGGGCGCACTAGCCTCTTCGAAACTCCTGTCCCGGAGAAGGGTTCACTCCCGGGGGAGTCATATACGAACGTGCAAGCAACGCGAAGGGAGCCAATCTCCATCATGTTTGAACGCAAGTCGGGCCGCGCCCGCCGCACCCTGCGGGCCCGCGCGGCCACGATCGCCGCGGTCGCGGGTCTTGCCGTCCTGGCGCTGACCGGACTGGCGCTCGCGGCCAGTAAGACGCTCAATACTCGAGCGGTGAACAAGCTCAACGAGCAGATCGCCGTCGACTCCAAGGGGATGACGGTCTACGCGCTCAAGGGCGAGACGACCAAGCACCTGCTGTGCAACAGCAGCACCTGCCTCTCGATCTGGACGCCGTACACGGTCTCCAAGCATGCGAAGCTGACCAAGGCTTCCGGCCTGAAGGGCAAGCTCACGCTCCTGCACCGCGGCAGCTCCTGGCAGGTGGTCATCGGCGGTGACCCGCTGTATCACTTCTCGGGTGACAAGAAGAAGGGCGATGTCAACGGGAACGGCATCAAGAGCTTCGGTGGCACCTGGCACGTGATCGGCGCCGGACCCATCACCGGCGTCTACTAGTTGGTCGCTTCCGGCTGAGAGGGCTGTGGGCGCCTGAACACGCTGCCCGCGGCCCTCAGCCCGTCGCTATACTTCGTAAAGCAATGGCTGCCGAGCGCCTTCAGAACAAGCCGTGCGGGGGTCGCTACGGCGACATCGTCCAGGCCATTGGCCATACGCCCCTGGTGGAGCTCAAGCGGCTCAGCCCCAAGCCGGGTGTGCGGATCTGGGCCAAGCTCGAGTCGCGCAACCCGACCGGCTCGGTCAAGGACCGCGTCGCGCGGGCGATGATCGAGGACGCGGAGGAGAACGGGCTGATTCGCCCCGGCCAGACGATCCTCGAGCCGACCTCCGGTAACACCGGAATCTCCTTGGCGATGATCTGCGGCCGCAAGGGCTACAGCCTCAAGGTCGTGATGCCCGAGAACGTGACCCCGGAGCGGACCGACCTGCTCCGGATGTACGGCGCGGAGATCGTCTACTCGGAGGGCTCGAAGGGCTCGAACGGCGCCGTCGAGCTGGCCCTCGACATGGCCGAGCGCGACGCCTCGTACTACATGCCCTACCAGTACGGCAATCACGCCAACCCTGGCGCGCACTACAACGGGACCGCGCTCGAGATCCTCGAGGAGCTCGATGAGGTCTCCGCCTTCGTCGCCGGGCTGGGCACCGGCGGGACGTTGATGGGCAACGGGCGGCGCCTGAAGGAGGAGTTCGGCGATCAGGTCAAGATCGTCGCCGCCGAGCCGATGCAGGGCGAGCCGGTCCAGGGCCTGCGCTCGCTCGAGGACGGCTTCATCCCGCCGATCATCGACCTCTCGGTGCTCGACCGCAAGATCTTCGTCACCAACACCGACGCGATCGTGTTCACGCGCAAGCTGCTCGACGAGGAGCGCCTGTTCGCGGGCGTGTCCTCGGGTGCGATCGCCCGGGTGGCGGTGCGGATCGCCGGCGAGCTCGACGAGGGCAACGTCGTGTTCATCGTTGCCGACGACGGCTCGAAGTACTTCTCGTCCGGGATCTACACCCGTCCGGTGGAGGAGATCAAGGACCTGGACGCCACCGTCTGGTGGTAGCGCCAGAGCCACCGGCGGCACCGACTCGCAGAGGTCTGATTCGGCTCGCCGGCACGGGTGCCGGGGGCGTGGCCGCGGCGACGCTGGCCGCCTGCGGGTCCTCCCCGCGCTCGAAGACGCAGACGACGAGCACGACTACGGCAACCCCGGGGCCGGACGTCCCGATCCTCAACCACGCGCTCGACCTCGAGCACATGGCGATCACCGCCTACACCGCGGGCGCGCCGCTGTTGCCGACCCCGGCCCAGGATGCCGCGCAGCGCTGCCTCTCGCAGGAGATCGCGCACTCCGGAGAGCTCGCCGGACTGATCGCGCAGGCCGGGGGCAAGCCGGTCAAGCCGCGCCAGAGTTACGACCTCGGAAATCCGACGACCGCCGACGAGGTGCTCCAGCTGCTCTACGAGATCGAGCAGCTGCAGGTCACGTCGTACCTGCAGGCGATCCAGCTGCTGAGCAAGAACTCCACCCGCCAGGCGATCGCCGCGATCCTCGCCAACGATGCTCAGCACGCCTCCGTGCTCCAGGTCGAGCGCGGAATGAACCCCGTGCCCACGGCGTTCGTGGGCGCCGCCAAGTAGGGTCCGGGCATGGATCGGCTCCCGGGCGTCACGGGGACGCGGCGCGATCTGGTGCGCGCAGCGCTCGCCACGGGCGCCGGAGCGGCACTGCTCGCGACGCCCGTGCTCGCCGCGCCGGCGCAGACAGACGCCGAGCTCGTGACCACCCTGTTGAGCACGGAGATGCTGGCCGTGTTCGTCTACAGCCACATCATCCACGCCGGTCTGCTCACCGGCGACGTGGAGCGGCTTGCACACCATCTTCTCGGTCAGGAGCACGCTCACGCTCGCGCGATGTCCGCCGCGTCGGACCGGCTCGGCGCCGCTCCGCCGCCCCCGCTGCTCGGCATCACAGACGCCGACAAGCTGCTCGCGGCGAGCGGTATCCCGATCAGCCTTTCGCAGCTGCACTCGGCGAACGATGCGCTGCGTCTGCTGGTCCATGTCGAGGTGGTGCTCCAGCGCTCCTACTACGTCGCGCTGGGCACACTGGATGACACCGAGCTGCAGCACACGGCGGCACAGATTCTCGCCGCCGAGGCGCAGCACTCGACCGTGCTGATCGAGGCACTGTTTCCCGGCGACGTCGACAAGGCCGTTCCCGAGCCCTTCGTCGAAGGCAACCCGGGCGACGCTCGCGTCTGAATATTCGTGAATCAGTGATGAACGCGACGTGAGCGCGCGCCCGTGCTCAATCTGAACGAGCGCGCGTCGCGATCGCGACGGAAGGAGCGCACCTGCGGTCCGCGATCCTCGCTTCGGAACGTCTGCTCGCCGAGCGTGAAGCGCGTCGTTGCGCGCAGGACGATCGCATTGGCGACAGCACGTTCGTCGACGACGTACATCGACTGACCGAGGAGCTCCCTCAGAACCCTTACCCGTGAATACACACAACCGTTATCGGCAGCTCGCTGGGGGAATATGAGAGGCTCAGAGGAGATGGCTCCAGAACCAAACCGGGGCCAGGAACGCCGCCACCGCGAGGGCCGCGCCGGCCAGCATCGCGCACACCATCACCGCGTGCCCGGAGCGATGCTGCTGGATGGCCCAGTAGAGCGAGAGGACGAACCCGAGGGGCGGGAAGGCGAGTGCGAGCACCAGTGAGACGCCCATTTCAAGCCAGTCGACCTCACCACCCACGGACGGGGCGGCGGGCAGCGCGGGACGGCGCCGGGAGGCACGTCTCGTCCGCTCCGCCTCGAGGTCGGCACCGCAGATCGCGCAGCCGGCGGCAAACGGCGAGATGGGCTCGCCGCAGTTGGGACAGCGGTTGAGGCCGCGCGCCATCGTCTCCCAACGATAGGCCCGTGTCCGGTCCGCAGGCGCGCGCGGCGACCCGCTAGCCTCGGCCGCATGCGGATCGCCAGAAGCCTTCACGACGAGATCGTCGCCCACGCGGTCGCCGACGCGCCGAACGAGTGCTGCGGCATGATTGGGTCGCGCGACGGCGAGGCGGTCAAGGTTTACCGGGCGCAGAACGCGGCGGCCAGCCCGCTCCGCTACGAGATTGACGGCGCTGAGCAGTACCGGATCCAGATGCAGATCGACGACGCCGGGCTCGACCTCGGCGCGATCTATCACTCGCACACACGCAGCGAGCCGTATCCGTCCCAGACCGACATCAATCTGGCCTTCTATCCCGAGGCCCTGTATGTGATCGTCGGCGTGGCCTCGGGCGACCCGGACGTTCGTGCCTACACGATCCGCGGCGGGCGGGTGGAGCCGGCCGAGCTGGTCGTGGGGTGATGGCCACGCAGGGCGAGCGCTCAGAGCCGCTCGTCTGTCCCAGCTGTGCGACAACGCACGGGCTCGACGAGCGCTTCTGCCCGAACTGCAAGATGCCACTCGTCTACAGTCCCGGGGTGTCAGCCGCCCAGCCGGTGACCGAGCGCCACGTGCGGGCCAGGAAGATCAAGCCGCAGCTGGCCGAGGGCAAGCTCGTCCGTGTCGCCGGCGCCCGCAACCAGGCCGAGGCCGAGTTCATCCAGGGCCTGCTGCTCGAGGAAGGGGTGCCGAGCCTGCTGAAGCGCACGGCCGGCTTCGACGTCCCCGACTTCCTTGCTGCCGGCCCGCGCGACGTGCTCGTGCCCGAGACGGGCGTCGCCGCGGCTCGTGACGTGCTGCTTCAGGCGGAGCTGATCTCGGCCGAGCCGCGCGCGGCCACGGTCTCCCCAGGCCGGCTCCTGGCCGGTCTGCTGGTTGCCCTGGCGCTCGGCGTGCTGGTCGTATGGGTCGCGACGCAGGTTGTGCGCTGAGCGCGAGCCGGCGGCTGCACGCGCAGCTGCTGAGCGGCCCGGCCGCCCGGGACCCGCTCGCCGTCACCGAACGTCTTCTCGCGGTGCAGGCCCAGGATCCGCGCGGCGCCCGGCTCGCCATCCGGGCGCGGATGCGGGCGGGTACCGTGACCCGGTTCGACCGCGCGCTCGGCGAGGAGCGCTCGTTGCTGATCACGTGGCTGAACCGCGGCACGCTGCACCTCGTGCGGAGCGAGGACTACGTCTGGATCCACGCGCTCACCACCCCGCCGCTGTTCACCGGCAACGCCAGGCGCCTGGCCCAGGAGGGAGTCACCCCCGCCGCCGCCGAACGCGCCGTGGCCGTGATCGAGCGCTCGCTCGGCGCCGAGGGACCCCTGACCCGAGAGCAGCTCCGCGACAGGATTGCGGCCGCGAACGTTCCCACCGAGGGCCAGGCCCTTGTTCACCTGCTGATGCTCGCGTGCCTGCGTGGCGTCGCCGTGCGCGGCCCGATGGTCGGCCGCCGGCACGCATACGCGCTCGTCGACGACTGGCTTGGACCCCGACGTCGGGTCGATCGCGACCGCGCGCTGGCCGAGCTCGCGCGGCGGTACCTGGCCGGGCACGGCCCGGCCGATGACCGGGACCTGGCCAAGTGGGCGGGGCTGCCGTTGCGCGAGGCCCGGGCGGCCCTGGCAGCGATCGCGAGCGAGGTTCGTGTCCGTGACGGAGACCAGGTCGAGCTCAGCGGCGCCCGAGCTGGCGGCTCGCTCCCGCGTCCGCGGCTGCTCGGACCGTTCGAACCGGTGCTGCTCGGCTGGACCTCGCGCGAGTTCATCGTCGGTGAGAACCTGTCGAAGATCGTCTCCGGCGGCGTGTTCCGGCCGTTCGCGCTGGTCGAGGGCCGCGCGGCTGCGGTGTGGGGGATCCAGAACGGGAAGGTGTGGATCGAGCCGTTCCGGGATCTGCCGCCGGGCGCGGACGAGGCGCTCGAGCGCGACGGTCGCGCGGTGCTGCGCTACCTCGGCCTCTGAGCCTCACGGGGCGCCTGCGATCCGGGCCAGGTGGGACCGCCACGCATCCTCGGTGTGGACGAGCGAGCGCCCGCCGAAGGCCTTCGACAGCGCCGCCCGGGCGCCCTGCGGATGGAGGCGGGTGGCGAACTGGGCGGCCAATTGCTCGCCCTCCTCACGGGCCAGCAGGTCGATGACCGTGCCGCCGAGGAGCGCGGCGTCGCGGAGGCCGGGGGGGAAGCTCGGCCGGTGGCCCTCGCGCAGCCGCCGGGCGATGGCGGGCCGGGCGTGCTCGGTCTGACCCGAGAACCAGCGCGCCGCCCCCTCCAGCAGCCACGCCCAGCGCAGCTCGAGCATCACGCGGGCCGGCGCCTTGGCGTGCGAGAGCTCGCGGTTGTTGACGACGATAACCCGGCGCGTATAGAGCGCGGCTGCGGTCAGAGCGAGCATCTCGCGCGAGCCCGGGACGTTCGACGCCCGCGCGTCGAGCGCCGAGGGAGCGAGCACGTGCAGCTCTTCGCGACCAGCCCAGCCGGCCACGTAGCGGCGCGCGGCCGGGGCCGCGGCTAACCACGCCACGGGGAGAATTGGGTTGGAGAGCGAGAGCGAGGCGGTGCTGTGGTGCAGAACGACCGTCAGGTCGCCGACGGTTCGTGAGAAGCGTTCGTCGAGCCGGTCACGCGTGCGCTCGAGCGACTCGAGCACGCGTGCGGCGTCATCGGCCTGGGCCGAGTCATGACGCGCTCGAAAGGAAGGCGAGTACGACTCGACCCAGGGCATATCCGTGTGACGGCGGCGACGGCGCCGCCTTCGCGCTCAGACCAGAACCGGCTGCCGGTCCGAAGCGATCGACGCGATCTCCTCGGAGGCCCGCTCGAACTCGTCGTCGGAGAGAACCGGGGTCCCCTCGAACGGGAGCTCGCGCGTCAGCTCGAGCCACGATCGGCATCCGCCGTAATCGTCGCGCACCTTGACCGTCACCGGTCTGGGGATCCGGTAGGTACGAAGCAGGATCACGTGCAGCGGGTGCCGGCGCTTCCACGCCAGGCGCTTCTCGGCGTAGTCGGTCGTCCACACGTAGAACGGGGACAGGGCGTCAACGGCGCGACGATCGGTGATCGTGAAGTGCGCCGCCACCTCGGCCCACGCGCGAATGCGCACGCGATCGGGCTGGCTGATCTCGCCCTCGCGCAGCAGCGCGGTGGCGGGTGGCTCACCGTCGCTCCACACGCCCTCCTCGAGGGCGCGAGCGAGTTCGGGGCGGTGCGACTCACGGACGAGGTCGGCACGCTGGTGGTCGAACGTGGGGTATAGGAAAAAGCGCTCGTATTCGAGCTTGAAATGTTTGTCAGGCTCGCGAATGCCACCCTTGCGAAGGGTGAGGAGCTGCTCGCCCTCGGCGAGAGCCCGCACGGTCACGGCCCATTCTTTGAAAGCAATCGGCATGTATGAGTTTGGGGGGGAGACGAAGGGGTTTACCAATCAAGTCCCGTGCGCAAGGAACGGCGGCAACGGGAAACGTGATTCTAGGGGAAGACCGCGAAATCCCCAAATGTTCCTGTAAATTGGCGTATTTTTGATAGCTACAGAGGCATAGCTTCGGTCCTCTCACTGGCCCCGGACCTCGGTCGGCGACGGCGGCCGTCCTCCGAGCCGGACTGCCATTGTGCGCGATGGTTTCTTGTATGCTCCGCCGACGGCACGAGGTCGGCGTGTCAATCCGTTGGGGTCATCAGTGAGGAAAGGGGTAGCAATGTCGCAGCGCAAGCTGCTCGCGGGCGTCGTCACGCTCGGTCTGTTGGGGGTGGGTGGTGCCTCGGCGCTGGCCGCCGGAAGTGCGCCGAAGCACGCGACGATCAATGCCGTGACGTCGGTGAAGTTCAAGATCAACCGGTACGTCCAGGATGGGACTCGCTGGCAGAATGACGTGTACAAGGTCAAGTCTGGGGGGACGATCTCGATCGTCAACCTCGCGGCTTCAGACGGGCCGCATACGTTCAGCGTGGTCAACAAGGGCGATCTGCCCAGGACTACTAACCAGATCAACCGCTGCAAGATCTGCCGGACAATCGCGACGGAGTTCGGGGCCAACCCGCAGTCGAACGCTCCGCCGAAGTTCCTGTTCGTCAATAACGGAACGGGAACCAACACCGCCCCGAATATCGACGGGCCCGGTGACATGGCGTTCATCGCACCGACTCAAAAGGCGAAGGTGACGCTCAAGGTCACGGCGAAGCCCGGGACCACGCTGTACTTCATGTGCGCCGTCCATCCGTGGATGCAGGCGAAGCTGGTCGTCCAGAAATAAGCGGACGGCCGTCTCTGTGAGCTAGCGAGGGCCCGCGCAAGTGCCGGGCCCTCGCTACGCGAGCCGGATCCCGGCGGCGCCCTCGAGTACCTCGATCAGCGCCGCGAAGTCGGCCTGACCGAGCCCGCGCCCCATCGCCGCCGTGAGGATCTCCCGCGTCAGCGCGGCCATCTCGAACGGTGCCCCTGACGCCTCTCCCTCCTCGAGGCACAGGCGGACGTCCTTGAGCATGTGCTCGAGCTTGAACAGCGTCGTGTAGTCGTGCTCGCGCATCGGTCCCGCCTTGAGCTGGAGCATCGCCGAGCCGCCGGAACCGGCCGCCATCACCTCGGTCAAGGCATCGAGGTCGATGCCGGCCCCGGCCGCGAGCACCAGCGCCTGGCCGACGACGGCCGCGTTGGTGGCCGCCACGGCGTTGTTGATCAGCTTGACCATCTGCCCGTGCCCGAGCGGCCCGCAGTGGACGATGACCTTGCCCATCGCCTCGAGCAGCGGTCGAGCGCGCTCGAAGTCCGGTTCGCTTCCGCCGGCCATGATCGTCAGCGTTCCGTCCTGCGCTCGCGGCGAGGAGCCCGTGACCGGGGCGTCGACCATCGCCAGGCCGCGGCGCCCCAGCTCCTCGGCGATGTCGAGCGTGGCGCTGCGCCCGATCGTCGAGCAGTCGACGCACAGCGCGCCGCTCGAGGCTCCCGCCGCGGCACCGAGCTCGCCGAGCAGCACCTCGTGCACCTGGGGACCGTCGACGACCATCGTCACGACGATCTCGGCTTCCGCGGCGGCCGCGGCCGCGGTGGCCGCGGGCTCGGCGCTGTGCTGGGCGCAGAACTCCTCGGCCCGAGCGCCGGTGCGGTTCCACACGGTCAACTCGTGGCCCGCCCCGACGAGGTTGGCGGCCATCCGCGAGCCCATGATCCCCAGGCCTAGAAACGCGACACGCATTACGACGCGGCACCATACCCGCCGCCGCCCGGCGTCTCGATCCTGAGACGTTGCCCGGCCGCGAGTTCGCCGATCGACTTGGGCGGGAGCTCCTGGCCGTCAAGCAGGTTGCGTCCGGGCGCGCCTGGCGCTCCCCCGCGGGCTCCGGGCGGCGCGTGCCGGCGTCGCTCGGTGATCAGCGAGTAGCGCAGCGGCTCGAGCGCCTCGATCTCGCGGATCACGCCGTCGCCGCCGCGGTGGGCGCCGGCGCCACCCGAGCCGCGGCGCAGGCCGTAGCGGACCAGCCGAAGCGGGAACTCGAGCTCGAGCGCCTCGATCGGCGTGTTGAGCGTATTGCTCATCGCCACATGCACGCCGCTTGGGCCGTCCGCGTCGGCGCACGCGCCCTGACCGCCGCCGATCGTCTCGTAGTACACGACCTCCTCGCTACCGAGCGTCAGGTTGTTCATCGTCCCCTGTCCGAGCGCGCAGCCGAACGCCCTCAGCACCACGTCGGCCACCCGCGACGACGTCTCGACGTTGCCGCCGACGACGGCGGCGGGCGGGCGGGCGTTCAGCAGCGATCCCTCCGGCGCGATCACGTCGATCGGGCGGTACGCCCCCGCGCTCGGCGGGATGTCCGGATCGGTGAGCACGCGAACGGCGAAGTAGCAGGCCGAGCGCGTCACCGCGGCCGGGCAGTTGAGGTTGCCTTCGTGCTGCGCGGTCGTGCCGGTGAAGTCGAGGGTCAGGCGATCGCCCCGAACCGTCGCTCGGAGCGCGATCTCGAGGTCGCCCTCCTGGGCCTCGAGGACGTCGCTCGCCGTCCGCACCCCGTCCGCCATCTCGCGCACACAGGCACGGGTGCGGCGTTCGGCATAGTCGAGGACCTCGCCGAACGCGGCCGTGACCGTCTCGATGCCGGCGCGGTCGACCAGCTCGCCGAGCCGCCGCACCCCGGCCCGCCCGGCGGCGAGCTGGGCCTGAAGGTCCGCCCGGCGCTGGTCGGGGCGGCGCATCTGTGCGACCAGCTCGGCGATCGTATCCGCGTCGAGGACGCGTGGCTCGATCACGACGCCCTCGTCGGCGAGTGTCCGGCTGTCGGCCGGCATCGATCCCGGGGTAGGTCCTCCGACGTCGGCGTGGTGCGCACGGTTGGCGGCGAACGCGATCAGCTTCGTGCCGGAGAACACCGGCGTGATCACGGTGATGTCAGGGAGATGCGTGCCGCCGCGGTAGGGATCGTTGAGGATCCAATTGCGTTCGGGGGCGTGGTCGCGTTCGAGGACCGCAGCCACCGCGGCGGGCATCGCGCCCAGGTGGACGGGGATGTGCTCGGCCTGCATGACCATCTGCCCGCGCGCGTCGAACAGCGCCGTCGAGGCGTCGCGGCGCTCCTTGATGTTGGCCGAGTGGGCCGAGCGGATGAGGACCGCTCCCATCTCCTCGCAGATCGCTCGCAGCGCACCGCCGAGGATCTGCAGCTCGACCGGGTCGATCATCGGCTGATCCGGATCGTCCCGGCCGCGTCGACCTCGCCCGACCACCCGGGCGCCACGAGCAGCGTCGACTCGGGCAGCTCGACGATCGCCGGCCCGCCGATCCGCGTCCCGGGGGCGGGGTAGCCGCGCACGACCTCGAGCTCGACCGGCTCACCGCCGATGACCGCGTTTCTGCGGCTTCGGCGCGTCTCGGTCCCAGCCGTCTGGCCCGCGAGCTCGACGTCGCCGGCCGGGTCGGTGGCGGTCACGCGGATTGTGACCAGCTCGAGCTGCCCCTCGGGATCGCTGTAGCCGTAGCGGTCCTCGTGCACGCGCTCGAAGTCGCGTCGCAGATCGGCTGGGGAGGGAGCGACGGCGCCGTCGATCGCCAGCTCGAACGCCTGGCCGCGGTAGCGCAGCTCGTAGGTGGCGCGCAGCTCAGCCTCCGGGCTTCCGAGCGCCGCGCGCGCCCGTTCCCCGAGCTCGCGCACGTGCGCGGCGACGGCCTCGGCACTCAGCATCTCGCCGCCGAGGAACACGCTGCGCTGGACGTCGCGGCGGCGCGGCGAGACCACCATCCCGAGAGCTGCCAGGACGCCCGAGGCCCGCGGGCAGACGATCGTATCGATGCCGAGCTCCTCGGCGATCGCTGCGGCGTGCAGAGGCCCGGCGCCACCAAAGGCGAGCAGGGCGTAACGGCGTGGGTCGATGCCACGCTCCACGGTGACCACTCGCAGCGCCCGGACCATTTCGGCGTTGGCGACGCGGATGATCCCCGCGGCGCACGCGATTGGGTCGAGCCCGAGCACGCTCGCGAGGCCGGCGATCGCCCGCTCGGAGGCGCCGTGATCGAGGTCGACGCCGCCGGCCAGCGGCGCCGCCGAGTTCAGATAGCCGAGGAGCAGGTTGGCGTCGGTGACCGTCGGCTCGCCGCCGCCTCGGCGGTAGCAGGCTGGCCCGGGCTCGGCCCCGGCCGACCGGGGCCCGACGCGCAGCGCGCCGCCGGGATCGCGCCACGCGACCGATCCGCCCCCGGCCCCGACCGTGTGGATCGCTAGCATCGGGAGGGCCAGCGGCCGCCCGGCGACCTCGCCCGAGCTGCGCTCCTGCACGAGGCCGTCGTCGACCACGCACACGTCGCATGACGTGCCGCCCATGTCGAAGCAAAGGGCGTCCGGGGTGCCGGTGGCGCGGGCGACGAAGGCGGCTCCGGCCGCTCCTCCGGCGGGGCCGGAGAGGATCGTCCACGAGGCGTGGTCGGCCGCCGCGGAAGCGTCGATCAGGCCGCCGTTCGACTGCATGATCGCGGGCTCGGGAACGCCGTCTCGCGCCGCCCGCTCGACCAGGCGGCGCAGATAGCCGGCGAGCAGGGGCGAGAGGGCGGCGTCGACCTCGGTCGTGGCTGCGCGCTCGTACTCGCGAAAGGTCCCCACGACCTCGTGCGAGAGGGAGACGTGCGCGTCCGGGAGCACGTCGGCGAGGGAGTCGCGGATCAGCTGCTCGTGCTCGGGATGGCGGTAGGCGTGGAGCAGGACGACCGCGACCGACTCAGGCACGGCCTCGGCCACGCGGGCGGCCAGCGAGCCGGCGGCGGCCCCGCTGAGGGGCGAAAGCGGCCCGTCGGGGGTCATCCGCTCGGGGGCGCCGAAGCGGAGCTCGTCGGGGACGAGCGGGGCCGGACGGGGCACGCAGAGCCGGTAGAGCTGCGCCCGGTTCTGCCTCCCGAGCGCGATCAGGTCGGTGAAGCCGTCGGTGGCGATCAGTGCCGTGCGGGCGCCGCGCCCCTCGAGCAGGGCGTTTGTCGCGACGGTCATGCCGTGGGAGAACGCGCGGATCCGCTCCGCCGACTGCCCGGCCCGCTCGAGCGCGGCCCGGACCGCCGCCATCACCCCCTCGGACTGGTCGCGTGGGGTGCTCGGCGCCTTCGCGGTGACGATGCGCCCGTCGAACGCCAGCACCGCATCGGTGAATGTTCCGCCGACATCGACGCCGAGCAGCATCGGCGCACGGTAGCGACTACGGCCCGACCAGCCGCGGTCAGGCGGCGAGCGCCGTCTCTACCTCCTCGGTATCCGCCAGGTGTTGGTGCGAGGGGCAGTAGCCGTTGTGGGGCAGCGGCATCCGCTGGCACGGTGTGCCCTTGCGGGTGCTGGCCCGGCACTGGAGCGGGTTCCCGTAGACGTCGAAGCCGTTCTGCGGCTGGCGCTGCAGGAACTCGTCGGCGAAGCCGAGGTAGCGCTCGATGACGCTGAGCAGGCGCCGCTGCGAGCTCATCGGAAAGTAGGCCCTGATGTCACAGAACAGCGTGCGTGCGGGCCGCGCGAAATAATGGCGGTCGGTGGCGAGGCGCTCGACCGCGGCCTCGCAGGCGCGGAGAACTCGCTCGTGATTGGCATGAGCGCAGACACCGTGGGGGTCCTCGATGATCTCCTCCGCCAGCTCACGGTAAATCGCTCGGCTAAACCGATACATGCAGACTGTCAACTCCTTTCGGCTCCCTGCCGGGGCGCCATCCCTAAGCGGCGGCGAGTATCCCGCTCGCATATGAAGCCCGCGAGGCTCCTATTATTAACCTGACGTTAAGCAGGAACTTGGTGCGTCGCGCGCGGCAGCACCGGAGTTAGTCCCAACGCTCCATCGCCGGTGCGCGGCCGGCGGCGAGGGTCACGTGGCGGCCGTCGAACGCGTCGTCGCGTTCGGGGAAGTCGCGTCGCACATGGGCGCCGCGGGTCTCGGTACGGGTCAGGGCGCAGGTCGCGATCAGCCGCACGAGCGGGTGGGGATCCTCGGCGAGGCGTGCGAGGCCGTCGCCGTCGCGCTCGAGACCTCCCAACCGCCACAGCCCCTCGCGGCTCTCGGCGGTCAGCCCGTCCGGACGATCGATCGCCGGTGCGCGCGGGTCCCCGCGCGGCGGTGCCGGCTCGTGGGCGGCGGCGTTGGCGGCCCGCGCACCGAACACGAAGCACTCGGTGAGCGAGTTCGAGGCCAGGCGATTGGCCCCATGGAGCCCAGTGCACGAGCACTCGCCGACCGCATAGAGGCCGCTCACGGAAGCCCGGCCATGGAGGTCGGTGGCGATCCCGCCCATCATGTAGTGCGCCGCCGGGGCGACCGGCACCAGCTCGTTCTCAGGGTCGATGCCGGCGCGGCGCAGCGCGCTGACGACATTCGGGAACAGGGCAGGATCGACGTCGCGCATGTCGAGGTCGACCGAGGGCGCGCCGGTGATCCCCATCTGCCGCTGGACGGCGCGGGCCACCTCGTCGCGGGGAGCCAGCTCGTCGACGAAGCGTTGGCCGTGCGGATCGAGCAGGAGCGCGCCCTCGCCGCGGATCGCCTCGGTGACCAGGAATCCGTCGGCCCCGTTGGGCGCGGCGACCGCGGTCGGGTGGAACTGCATGAACTCGAGATCGGCCAGCGCTGCGCCGGCCGCGTAGGCGAGCAGCAGACCCCCGCCGGTCGCGCCGGACGGGTTCGTGGTCCGGGACCACAGGGCCGCGGCGCCGCCGGTGGCCAGGACCACGGCGCCGCTCGAGATCGTCCCGCCGTCGGCCAGCCGCAGGCCGGCCGTGCGGCCGTCGATCACGTTGACCGCGACCGCGCGGCGGTCCTCGAGCACGTCGATCCGGTAGTCCTCGGCGACGAGCGCTGACAGCTGCCGGATCAGGCGGCGCCCGGTCGCGGCGCCGCCGGCATGCACGATCCGCCGGGCCCGATGTCCTCCCTCGAGGCCGAGGGCGAGGCGGCCGTTGCGGTCGGCGTCGAACGTGACCCCGAGGCTCATCAGGTGCGCGACGGCATCAGGCGCCTCCTCGCAGAGCAAGCGGGCGGCCGACTCGCGCACGGCTCCCCGCCCGGCCCTGACCGTATCCTCGACGTGGAGCTCCGGGCTGTCGCCATCGGCCAGTGCTGCGGCCAGGCCCCCTTGCGCCCAGTAGGTCGAGGACTCGGCCAGTGGTGTGGCCGACACGAGCGTCACCCGGGCGCCCTCGTGAGCGGCGCATAAGGCGGTGTACAGCCCGGCGGCGCCGGCGCCGACGACCGCGACCTCGGTCTGCATACGGATACCGTACTCGGCATGTCGCCGGCGCCCGTGTTCCTCGAGCACCCGTCCTCGCTCGCTCACGACACCGGCTCGCACCCCGAGCGCGCGGATCGGATCATCGCGATCACGGCCCAGCTCGAGCGCGAGGACTGGTTCGGCTTCGAGCGCGTGCAGTCGCCGCTGGTGGAGCGCGCCGATCTGACCGCAGTGCATCCGCCCCGCCACGTGGATGCGATCGAGGCGGTCTCGCTACGCGGCGGCGGCCAGCTCGACCTCGACACCGTAATGAGCGAGCGCTCCTTCGAGGCCGCGCTCCACGCCGCCGGTGGCGCCGTCGCGCTGGTCGACATACTTCTCGAGGGCGCCGCCCCGACCGGCTTCAGTGCGCACCGTCCTCCCGGCCATCACGCGCTCACCGACCGGGCGATGGGCTTCTGCCTGTTCAACAACGTGGCCGTCGCGGCCCAGCACGCGATCGGCGCCCGAGGTCTGGACCGCGTGATGGTGCTCGACTGGGACGTCCACCACGGCAACGGGACCAATGACATCTTCCATTCGAGCGATCAGGTCCTGTTCGTCTCGATCCACCAGTCGCCGCTGTATCCGGGCACCGGCCCGGCCCGCGACGCCGGCTCGGGCCCGGGCGAGGGGTACACGGTCAATCTGCCCGTGCCGGCGAGCTCCGGTAACGCGCTCTACCTGTCGCTCGTGCGCCACGTGGTCGAGCCGCTGGCGCTCGTGTTCGAGCCCCAGCTGCTCCTGATCTCGGCTGGATACGACGCTCACCGCGACGACCCACTGGCCGAATGCCACGTTACCGAGGCGGGGTTCGCCGCGATGACCACCGCGATGCGCCGGCTCGCGGCCACGCTTGGCGTGCCGCTCGGATGCGTGCTCGAGGGCGGCTATGCCCTGGGACCGCTGGCACGGTCGGTCGCGGCTACGCTCGCAGCGCTGACCGGGGAGCCCGGAGCCGAGGAGCCGGTCGATGCGGCCCCGCTCGTGCGCGAGGCACGATCGCGCCTGAAGCCGTGGTGGCCGGCGCTCGACGGGGGGTCTCGCGGCAGCTGAGAGGGGTCGGGCGGGCGGTCCGGCTCAGGGCGAGCCGGGGCGGCCGACGAGCCGCGCGCGGGCGCGGAAGCCCCGATGGTGCAGCGCGGTGGCGCGTGTCTGCGCCCCCGACATGGTCGGATAGCGGCCCGTGTACACGGCGAAGTGGCCGGGTCTCATGCTCGTGCTCGGATGCTGCGAGGTGCTGAGGATCCCCACGTGCAGCCCGGCCTTGGTCATCTGCCTGGCGGCGATCACGGCGGGCGGTCGGCTCGTGCCGGTGAACAGGACCACGGTCCAGCCGGGCAGGCCCGCCGGCCAGTCCGGGAAGGCGGAGGCGCCGTGGGTGGGCGAGGCGCTCGCGGCCGCCGTCGTGGCGGTGGTGGTCGAGGTCGTGGTGGCGGTGGTGGCAACCGCCGCGGCTGTGCGGTTGGCGTTGGCCGAGAGGTTGATCAGCGCGATCGCGAATCCGGCGATCACGAGCGTCACCACCGTCCCGACGATCGCGGCGGCGATGCGCCAGTCGGGCGGGCGGTGGATCAGCGTCTGCGCGGTGCCGCACTCGAGGCACCATTCCTGGTCGTCCCGGAGCGGTGAACCGCAGTTCTCGCAGTGCGCGAGACGCTCCTCGGCGTCGGGCGTGCGCCGGGGCTCGGTGGCCAGGCTCATCGGCGACCGGCGTCGTCCGTCTCGGCCCCTGCGTCGAGCGGCTCGCCGCACGCGGAGCAGAAGCGGTCGGCGGTCCCGTGCACGGTGCCGCACTCGGGGCAAACCCCTCCGATGCCGGCCTCGCGCAGCTCGCGCAGCGGCTGCTCGCTGCCGAGAGCGCGCTCGAGCGCCCGCAGCTCGGCGTCGGTCTGTAGCGTGCGCTCGACCTTGTCGCGGACCAGGTCAGGCCGGTCCCGGCCGAAACGGCTTAGCTCGACGATGAAGCCGCCGAGGTCGCGAAGCTGGACCTCGCGCAGCTGTCTCAGGTAGCGCGCGCGGCGGCGGATCCGGCCACGCTGGAGAAAGCGGGCGGGCTCGGGTTCCGGCTCTTCCTCGGCTTCAGCGGCTACGGGGTCCTCCTCGGCTTCAGCGGCGACGGAGATCTCCTCGGCTTCGGTCGCGACGGGGATCTCCTCGGCTTCGGTCGCGACGGGGATCTCCTCGGCTTCGGTCGCGACGGGGATCTCCTCGGCTTCGGTCGCGACGGGGATCTCCTCGGCTTCAGCCGCTACCGGCTCCTCGCCGAAGTCGGCCTCGACCTTGGCCGGCGCCGAGCCGTTCAACGCCACATGCGCGAGCGCGGGTGGGCCGCCGTTGGTCGCCGCGGTGCCGTTGACGTGCGGGGTCGGCTCCGCAGAAGGCAGATCGCTTTCGGGCGGAGGGCCGAGCCGGCTGCTCGCAGACGCGCGGCGGCGGCGGACGATGCTTTCAAAAAGGCCGCTCATGGCTTCACGAGACTTGCCGAGTATAGGCCTCAACCCGCGCGGCTTCGCGGTCACGCGCCACCCCCGGACGCCAGCGCTCGGCGCCACGCGGCCACGACCCCGGCGGCCATCGCGTCGGTCGAGAACGGCTCGGCGTGGACCCGCCCGGCGATCCTCGGATCGGCGTCCGCGAGGTGCGGCGCGAGCGCCTCTCGCCAGCGTGCGGCGTCGAACGGCCCGCAATAGGTGCCGGGTACGTCGCGCAGCACCTGGGGGGCGATGCCGACGTCGGTCGCGAGCACCGGCACGTCGCAGGCCAGCGCCTCGAGTACAGCCAGCCCGAACCCCTCGCGCTCCGACGGCACCAGTACCGCATTTGCCGCGTTCACCATCAGCGGCACCCGAGCGGGCTCGACGTCGCCGAGCGTCAGCAGAGCGACCCGGTCCGCGACTGCGGTCGCCCGGTCAAAGCGCTTCTCCGGCCGCGCCGGATCGGCGGCGAACAGGAGGTAGCGCCCGTCCGGGTCGAGCCCCAGTTCGGTCCGCGACTCCCGCCGTCGCAATGCGCGAAAGCGCCCCAGCTCGACCCCGCAGGGCAGGATCGCCGGCTCCCGGCCGCTCGCCCATCGGGGAACCGAGGCGGCGAGCGGTTCCGAGACCGCCGCGACGAGGTCCAGCAGCCGGAGCGACCCCAGCGTGATCAGCCGCGAGCGCGGGTGGGCGAGATCGGTCCCATGCAGGGTGACCGCGTGGACCCGCGCGCGCACGGCCAGAGACGGCCATGACGTGAGACCGAAGTGAGCGTGGACGACGTCGAACTCGACGGGCCGGTAGCGCCGGCGCAGAGCGCGCGCGGCGCTCAGGTAGGCGCTCGGCCGCCCCGGCCCGAACGCGTACACGTCGACATCGATCCCATCGATTCGCCGCAGCGCCTCGACCTGATCGCGAACGAAGCTCCCCAGCGCCGGGTGCTCGGCGGTCGGATACATGTTGGTGACGACGAGGGCGCGCACGTGGGCGAGCGTATCCGCCCGCCGCTCTGGCACCATGCCTCGACGTGCCGGCCCGATCACCAGAGCAGCCCGTCGCCGTGTTCGATTCCGGCGTCGGCGGATTGACTGTTCTGCACGAGCTGCTCGTGTCGCTGCCGGCCGAGGATTACCTCTACGTCGGGGACACGGCCCGGTTTCCATACGGTCAGCGCACGCAGGAGGAACTTCGGTCGTTCGCGATCGAGATCGCCGACCATCTGCTGGCCTCGAGCGCCAAGCTGCTCGTGGTGGCCTGCAACGCGGCCAGCTCGGCGGCGCTGGGGGCGCTCGAGGATCACATCGCGGCGCGGAGTGAGGAGATCGACGTGATCGGCGTGGTGGCCCCGGCGACCCAGCTCGCGGTGGCGGGCAGCCGCACCGGCCGGATCGGGCTGCTGGCCACGCCGGCCACCGTCGAGAGCGGCGCGTACACGCGAGCCGTGCGGGCCGCCGACCCCCACGTCCACCTCGAGAGCGTCGCCTGTCCCGACCTGGCCCCGATCATCCAGGGCGGGTTCCCGTTCGACGAGCACGTGGTCGAGACAGTCCGCCGCTACTGCGCGCCATTGAGCGAGGCACAGGTCGACACGGTGATCCTCGGCTGCACGCACTATCCGCTGGTCGCGCCGATGCTCCAGCGGACGCTGGGGCGCGGCGTAACGCTTGTGACGTCCGGAACCGGCGTCGCCCGTGGCGTGGAGCGAGCGCTGGCCTCTCGGCGGTTGCTCAACCCTCGCCGCGACGAGGGCAGCTACCGCTTCCGCTGCACCGGCGATGCCGACTCGTTCCGCGCGCTCGGGACCCGATTTCTGCAGATGCCACTCGGCGAGGTGGTCCACATCGAGCTCGGCGAGCGGGTGGCGGCGTGATCGAAGGCCAGACCCCGAAGCGCAGCTACGACCGCAGGCCGGACCAGATGCGCCCGGTGACGATCGAGCCGGGCTTCGTCCGCACCGCCACCGGCTCCGCCCTGATCGACGTGGGGGAGACGCGGGTGATCTGCACCGCCTCGGTCCAAGAGAGCGTGCCACGATGGCTGAGCGGCTCGGGCCGCGGATGGGTGACGGCCGAGTACGGGATGCTGCCCGCCTCCACCGGCGACCGCAAGCAGCGCGACGTCAGCAGGGGCCGGCCGGATGGCCGAACGGTCGAGATCCAACGGCTGATCGGGCGCTCGCTGCGGGGCGTGATCGACTTCGCCGCGCTCGGCGAGCGGACGATCTACATCGACTGCGACGTGCTCCAGGCCGACGGTGGGACGCGCTGCGCCTCGATCACAGGTGGCCTCGTGGCACTGCGTCTGGCCTGCGAGAAGCTGATCGCGAAAGGGGCGCTCGAGCAATCGCCACTGACCGGAACGGTCGCGGCGGTGTCGAGCGGGATCGTCGGCGGCGTGCCGCTGCTCGACCTCGACTACCCCGAGGACTCGGCGGCCGAGGTCGACGCAAACGTCGTGATGACTGGCGAGGGGGGGCTGGTCGAGGTTCAGGCCACGGCCGAGCGAACACCGCTCTCGCGTGCTCACCTGGACGAGCTGCTGGTGCTGGCCGCGGGCGGCATCGAGACCCTGCGCGCACTCCAGGACGACGCCGTAGCGGCCGCGGCGCGCTGAGGTGGCAGGGACGCCTCCGGGCCGGTCGCTGATTCTGGCCACGCGCAACCTGCACAAGGTGCGGGAGGTGGGCCGGGTCCTGGCTCCGGCCGGCGTCACGGTAGAGGGGCTGCCCGCCGAGGTTCTGCTCCCGCCCGAGGACGGCGAGACGTTTGCGGAGAACGCGCTGCCGAAGGCCCGCGCCGCCGCCGCCGCGACGGGTCGGCCGTCGATCGCGGACGACTCGGGAATCGAGGCCGAGGCGCTCGGCGGCGCGCCCGGCGTGCGCTCGGCCCGCTACGCCGGCCCCGAGGCGAGCGACGAGGAGAACCTGGCCAAGCTGATCGCCGAAGCGCCCGCCGGGAGCCGGCTGCGCTACGTGTGCGCGCTGGCCTACGTCGACCCCGTGGCCGGGGTCGAGCGGGTGTTCTTCGGGGAGTGCCGGGGGCGGATGGCCGACGTCCGGCGGGGCCGGCGCGGGTTCGGATACGACCCGGTTTTCCTGCCCGACGAGGACCCACACGGCCGGACGATGTCCGAGCTGAGCGACGGCGAGAAGGACGGGATCAGCCATCGCGGCCGTGCGCTCCGAGCGTTGCTGGAGTGGCTGCTGCGATGAGCACCCCGCAGCTCGCAGCCGGCGGCGTCACGACCAAGCAGCGCACCGCCGCGCTGTCGGTGGCCTCCAACTCGGCGCTGATCTTGCTCAAGGTGGTCGCCGGGACGATCACGGGGTCCGTGGCGGTGCTCACCGAGGCGGTCCATTCGAGCATCGACCTGATCGCGTCGATCGTCGCCTTCATCTCGGTCCGCAAGGCGGGGGAGCCGGCCGACGAGTCGCATCGCTACGGCCACGAGAAGATCGAGAACCTGTCGGCGGCGATCGAGGGGATGCTGATCCTCGTCGGCTCGGCCGCGATCGCGTTCGAGGCGATTCGCCGGCTGATCACCGGTGGTCAGCTGCAGTTCGTCGGCCTCGGGATCGCTGTCGTGGCGCTGTCGATCGTCGTGAACATCGTTGTCTCGACGATCATCCAGCGGAAGTCCAGGGAGACCTCCTCGGCCGCGCTCGAGGGCGACGCCGCCCACCTGCGCACCGACGCGATGACCTCGGCCGCCGTCCTGGTCGGGCTCGTCCTCGTGAAGGTGACCGGCGACGACTGGATAGACCCGGTGGTGGCGCTGATCGTCGCCGGCGCGATCCTGTTCACCGGCCTAGGGCTGCTGACCCGCTCCGGGCAGGTGCTGGTCGACCAGGCCCTCCCGCCCGAGGAGGTGGACGCGATTCGCACCGCGATCGAGGCCTTCGCGCCACGCGGCGTGGTCGGGTATCACGAGCTCCGCACCCGGCGGGCGGGCGCCCGGCGCTACGTCGACCTCCACGTCCAGTTCCGGGCCGGAACCTCGCTCGAGGACGCGCACCGGACCGCGCACGAGCTCCAGGACGTGATCGGCGGTCGCCTCGAGGGCAGCGACGTCCTGATCCACCTCGAGCCGGAGGACCGGGTTCGTCCGGGTGAGGAGCTGCGGCCGACTAGCGGAGGTTGATCGCCGCCGAGGCCGCCACCGCAAAGGTCACCGCCGCGTAGCCCATGTACCCCTGCAGGACCAGGATCAAGACGGCGACGAGGCACGCGATCACGATCGAGAGCCAGCCGATTCGAGCGAGGTCCACACTTGTATTTTCGGGGTTCGGGCGCATTCTCCGCTTGATGGCCGGACCTTGCGACGGGACCAGCCGTAGGCATTTTCACGGTTCGAGCGGCGGCGGGCTCCGCATCAGCTCGACGAGGTTGCCGGACGGGTCTCGGACGTAGGAACGCGGCGAGCCCCAATGCTCGCGCCGCGGCCCGACCTCGTGCCCGGCGGAGCGTAGGGCAGCCAGCGTTGTCTCGTAGTCCGGGCAGACGACCGCAAAGTGCCCTGATGTGGGCTCCGCCCCGGGGGTCGGCATCAGGTGGACCTGCTGGCCGCCGGCGGACTGCAGCCAGACCGCGCGGCCGGCGATGCCGGCCGGCACGTCGACCGGCGTGAATCCGATCAGGCCGTAGAAGGCGACGCAAGCGTCGAGGCTGGCGGGGGGGATCGCCTTGCTTACGTGGTGGAGCATCTGCCTGGTTTTCTAAGGTGTGAGGGCGCGAACGGCCGATTCACGGGCCGGGATTTGCGCAAATTCCGACAATTGGATCCTTGACGGCATGCGCATGTCGTCAATCAGTGGCAAGAATGGGCTTTCCACGGGGCCTGTGGACGGAGAGCCGTCCGCGCATCGTGTTAGCTTCGAGCATTCCTACCACCTTGAAGGAGGGAGCAAGTGACGAAGTCCGAGTTCGTCGACCAGGTCGCGGATCGCGCCGGGTTGAGCAAGAAAGATGCCGCGAGTGCGGTTGACGCCGTGCTGGAGACCATTGAGGGCGCGCTCACGCGTGGTAGCGAGGTCGTGTTCTCCGGCTTCGGGAAGTTCAGTGTCTCCCACCGTAGTGCTCGCGAGGGCCGCAACCCCGCGACGGGCGCGACGATTCAGATCGCCGCCTCCAAGGTGCCGAAGTTCACCGCCGGCGCCGGCCTGAAGAAGGCAGTCAAGTAGCACCTCAGGCGAGAACACCACACCGGAACCATCCGGCGCGCAGGGCGCTACGCCGGTCCTGTCGCAGATGAGTTCGGGGGTGCAGGCTCGAAATCCAGAGGGGCCACCGGCGCAGCCGGTGGCCCACAGCTTCGGTGGACGGCTCGCACGGGCCGTCACGGAGCGCAGGTCGCAACTCGTCCTGGGACTCGACCCCGACCCGGCGAGGTTGTGGCCGCGCGCGATCGAGCTCGCGGGTGGGGGTGGCTCGCCGCCCGCCGCGCCCGACGTCCGCGCGGCCCTCGCGGTGAGCATCCACTGCGCGCTCGTCATCGATGCCGTGTGCGACGAGTGCGTGGCCGTCAAACCGCAGGTCGCCTGTTTTGAGCGGCTGGGCGCGCCCGGCTGGGCGGCGTTGCGGGAGGTGACGACCCGGGCTCGGGAGCGCGGCCTGCTCGTGATCGCCGACGGAAAGCGCGGGGACATCGAGGTCACCGCGGCGGCCTACGCCCAGGCGTTCTTCGGCCAGACGCCGACCCCTTACGGGCCCGTCGAGGGCCTGAGGGCCGACGCGCTGACAATCAACCCACTGCTCGGCTCGGACTCGCTGCAGCCGTTCATCGAGGCGGCGCGCGTGGTCGGGTCGGGCGTGTTCGTGCTCGTACGGACGTCCAACCCCGGTGCCGCCGACCTTCAGGAGCTGGTTCTGGAGGGCGGCGAGACCGTGAGCGAGCGGCTGGCCGCGATCGTGGCGGAGCTGGGCGCGCCCGGGACGGGAGCGGCGGGCATCTCCGACGTGGGCGCCGTCGTCGGCGCGACCGCGCCGGAGCGGCTCGAGGCGCTCCGCGCGGCGATGCCGAGCGCGCCGTTCCTGCTGCCGGGCGTGGGGGCGCAGGGAGGACGGGTCGAGGACCTGGCGGCTGCGTTCGCGCCAGGGGCGGCCGGAGGGCTCGTCTCGGCCTCGCGCGCGATCGTCAGCGCGGGCGAGCGTACCGGCGGCGAGCCCGCCGAGGCCGCACGCGCCGAGGCTTCGCGGTTGCGCGAGCTGGCCTGGGCGCTCGCGTCTTGACGGGCCCACCACCCCTTCAGCCCCGGGATCGCGGCTGAAAGCCCCCTGTCGCCGGTTGACAGAATCCGCCGTCACTTGGCAGCGTCCCGTGCTTCCACGGGATTGGCTGGATCACTGATGACCCACTTGTATCATCGGCGCTGCGATGGTCGCTCGTAAGGGTGCGCGGTTCCTGGCGCCGCTCGCGCTTGCCGCGGTGATCGCCGGAACGTACGTGGTCGTCCACCAGGGGCTGACGAGCAAGAGCACCACGTCTCAGCAGTCCGGTAAGAAGCATCACCGAGCGCATGGCAAGTATGCGCGGGTGAAGTTCTATGTGATCCAGGGTGGCGACAGCATGACCAGCATCTCGGCGAAGACCGGCATCGCGCTGAGCACACTCGAGGCCCTGAACCCATCGGTAGATCCCAACGCGCTGCAGACCGGACAGCGACTGCGGCTGCGACGATGAGGGGAGGCGCCCGGCGCCGCGCATGGGTCATGCTGCTCAGCGTGATCGCGGTCGCGGCCGGCACGACCGCCGTCTCGGCCGCCGCGGGCGGGGCGGCCCGACCCACCGCCGGGGCGACGCGACCCGCGAGCGCCAGACCGCCCGTCCCACCCGCCACGGCGGCCGGCGGGAAGCCCAGCCTCAGCGTCCGGGCGGCGATCCTGACCGACGAGACCACAGGCCACGAGCTCTACGGCGTCGATCCGAACCGCCGGCTGCCGATCGCCAGTACCACCAAGCTGATGACGGCGCTGATCACGCTCGAGCGCACGCGCCATCTGAGCCACGAGTACGCCGACCCGAACTTCTATCTCCCGCCGGCCGACTCGCAGATTGGGCTCGCGCCCGGCGAGCGGATGAGCGTCCACGATCTGCTGATCGCGCTCCTGGTCCCGAGCGCCGATGACGCGGCCGAGGACCTCGCATACCACATCGGTCACGGCTCGGTGGCGAGGTTCGTCGGGATGATGAACGCCCGAGCGCGCGAGCTCGGGTTGCGCCACACGCACTATTCGACCCCCAGCGGCCTCGACACGCGAGGCAACTACTCGAGTGCATCGGACCTGGTCAAGCTCTCGGCCTACCTGCTCGACACGCAGCCGTTCTTCGCCCGCGTCGTGGCGCTCCCGCACGCCGTCCTGCGGACCGGCAACCATCGACGCACCGTGACGAACCGCAACGATCTGGTCGGCCGCTACTCATGGGTCCGAGGAGTTAAGACCGGCCACACCTCCGGCGCCGGCTACGTGCTGGTGGGGCTCGGGGAGCGACACCACATGAGGCTGCTGAGCGCGGTGCTGGGGACGTCGAGCGAGGCCTCGCGTGACGCCAACACGATGGCCCTGCTCGACTACGGCTTCGCCCAGTTCCGCATCTTCAAGCCGGTCGTCAAGGAGCAGGTCCTCGCCCGGCCGACGGTCAAGGACAGCCCCGGCAAGCATGCACTCGTGGTGGCGGCGAGCACGTTCAAGGAGGTGCTCGACCGCAGGACCCACGTCAGGGTCCGCCTCGTCGTCCCCCACCAGCTCGCCGGGCCGCTGCCGTACCACGCCGTGGTCGGCACCGCGTACCTCAGCGCCGGGCACCGCCGGCTGGCCCAGATCCGGCTGCTGCTGGCCCAGGCGCTGCCCGCCGTCAGCCCGCTGACGGTTGCGGCCCACTTCGTCACGCGAACGTCTACGCTTCTCTCGCTCGTGGTGGTCTGCCTCGTCGTGATCGGCCTCGTGACGCGTCGGCGCCTGCGGCTGCGCCACCGGGGTGAGGAAGGAGCTGAACCGGCTTGATCATCACCGTCACGCTGAACGCAGCGCTCGACAAGACGCTCGAGGTCCCGAACTTCACACCGGGCCGTCGTCACCGAACCGTCGACCAGACGACCATGCCGGGAGGCAAGGGAGTTAACGTCGCCCGGGCGATCAAGCGGCTCGGCCAGCCGGTGATCGCGACCGGCCTGGCGGGCGGCGCTACCGGCAACCGGATCGTTGATGCGCTCAACGACGAGGCGATCCTCAATGCGTTCGTCCGGATCCGCGAGGAGTCGCGCACGAACACGGCCGTGCTCGACCCGACCACCGGTCTGCACACGGAGATCAACGAGCGCGGCCCGGCCGTCTCGGCCCAAGAGCTCGAGCTATTTCGCGAGAAGCTCCTGTACCTGGCCAAGGGAGCCAGCATCTGCGTGTTTGCCGGCAGCCTTCCACGTGGCATCGATCCGGACGTCTACGCGCGGCTGATCCGAGACGTGCGCCGCCTTGGGGTCACGACGGTGATCGACACGGAGGGCGACCCGATGCGGCTGGCCGTGCGTGCCGAGCCCGACGTCGTCTCGCCGAACGAGCTCGAGGCCGAGGAGCTCGTCGGCCACGAGTTCAACGACGCCGACGACCGCGCCCAGGCTGTGTTGGAGATGACCCGCCTCGGCGCCACGGAGGCGATCATGACCGTGCCCGACGGCTGCTTCGGCCAGGTCCTCGACGGCGGCGTTCCCACCCTCTATCGGGTGCGGGTGGAGGAGCAGGAGGCTCGGTCCTCGATCGGTTCCGGGGACGCCTTCCTGGCCGGGTACGTGGCCGCTCGCTACGCCGGCCGCTCGGCTGAGGAGTGCCTGCGCTTCGGCGTGGCCTGCGGCGCGGAGTCGATCCACCACTTTGGGGCCGGGATCGTCGATCAGTCCAAGGTCGAGCGACTGCTCGACGAGGTCGAGTCCGAGCGGCTGCAGATCCCGGCCGAGATCTCCTGACAGTGTCCTGACGGCCCGGCCGCCGCGGCCGGAAAGTGGGCGATTCGGTCGCCCGCGCGGGTGCGGAAAGCCGGGCGAGCCCAACCGCCACTGCTAGCATCGACACGACCGATGGTTGCCGCCGTCATCGTGCCGAACTCGCTCCCCCTTCGACCGTCCGAAGCGCGGACTACGATGCCCAGATGGAAGTAGAGATCGGACGGGGCAAGAAGGCTCGCCGGGCCTACGGTTTCGACGACATCGCGATCGTCCCGTCTCGGCGGACGCGCGACCCCGACGACGTCGACATCTCGTGGACGCTCGGTCCCTACCGCTTCGAGCTGCCCCTTCTGGCGGCCGCGCTCGACGGCGTCGTGTCGCCCGAGACCGCCGGCCTGATCGGCAAGCTGGGCGGGCTCGCGGTACTGAACCTCGAGGGCATCTACTGCCGCTACGAGGACGCCGACGCACAGTTCGAGCGGATCTCGACCTTCTCCAAGGACATCGCGACGCGGGAGATGCAGGACATCTACCGCGAGCCGATCAAGCCCGAGTTGATCGCCCGGCGGATCGCCGAGATCAAGGAGCAGGGGGTGGTCGCGGCCGCCTCGCTGACACCCCAGAAAGTCCGCAGGTACTACGACGTGGCGCTTGAGGCCGGACTGGACATCCTCGTGATCCAGGGCACGGTCGTCTCGGCCGAGCACGTCTCGCAGGACGAGAGCCGGCCGCCGCTCAACCTCAAGGAGTTCATCCGCGAGCTCTCGCCGACGCCCGTCGTGGTCGGCGGCTGCGCCTCGTACCACACGGGGCTGCACCTAATGCGCACCGGCGCCGCCGGCGTGCTCGTCGGGGTAGGTCCGGGGGCGATCTGCACCACCCGCGGCGTGCTCGGGATCGGCGTTCCGCAGGCGACCGCGATCGCGGATGTGGCCGCGGCGCGCTCGCAGCACATGCTCGAGACCGGGGACTACGTCAAGGTGATCGCCGACGGTGGCATGCGCAATGGCGGCGACATCGCCAAGGCGGTCGCGTGCGGCGCGGACGCGGTGATGCTCGGCTCCGCGCTGGCGCGCGCCTACGAGGCCCCCGGTCGCGGCTACAACTGGGGCATGGCGACCTTCCATCCGTCGCTGCCGCGCGGCACCCGCGTGGTCACGACCCCGAACGGCACGCTCGAGGAGATCATCAAGGGCCCGGCGCGGGAGAACGACGGAACCTTCAACCTGATGGGCGCGCTGCGCACGTCGATGGCGACCTGCGGCTACCGGGACATCGCCGAGTTCAACCGCGCCGAGCTGCTGGTGGCCCCGGCGCTGCAGACCGAGGGCAAGCACCTCCAGCGTGAGCAGGGCGTGGGGATGGGCGCGAGCGGGAAAGCCGCCACGGTCGGTGTCGCCGACTGACGCTCTACCCGCGGAGGCGGAGCTCAGCCGTTCAGAGACTGCCCCTGTGGCAGTCACCGAGGAGGTCGTCGTCCTTGACTACGGCGGTCAGTACTCCCAGCTGATCGCGCGCCGGGTGCGCGAATGCGGCGTCTTCTCGGAGCTGCTGCCCCACCACGTGGGGGCGCTGGCGGTGGCGAGGCGCCGGCCCAAGGGCGTGATCCTGTCGGGCGGCCCGGCCTCGGTGTACGCCGAAGGGGCGCCGCCGCTCGAGCGGGAGCTGCTCGAGCTCGGGGTGCCCGTGCTGGGCATCTGCTACGGCATGCAGCTGCTGGCCCGAGAGCTCGGCGGCCGCGTCGAAGCTGCCGAGGTGGGCGAGTTCGGCCGCTCGCAGCTGACCGTCATCGAGACCGGCCGGCTGATGGCCGGGACGCCGGCCGAGCAGACGTGCTGGATGTCCCACCGCGACACGGTCTTCGCCCCGCCCCCCGGCTTCGACGCGCTCGCGTCTTCCACCGCATCGCCGGTGGCGGCGTTCGAGTCCGCGCAGCGCGGCATCTACGGCATCCAGTTCCACCCCGAGGTCGTGCACACCCCCTACGGGCAGCAGGTGCTGACGAACTTCCTGGAGGACGTGTGCGGCTGCGAGCGCTCGTGGAGCGCCAGCTCGGTGATCGAGGAGCAGATCGAGTTGATCCGGGCCCAGGTCGGTGCTGGGCGCGCGATCTGCGGGCTGTCGGGTGGGGTCGACTCGAGCGTCGCGGCGCTGCTAGTCCACCGGGCGATCGGGGATCGGCTGACGTGCGTGTTTGTCGACCACGGGCTCATGCGCAAGAACGAGGGCGCGCAGGTGATCGCCGCCTTCCGCGACCATTTTCACGTCCCGCTGGTCGCCGTCGACGCCGAGGACCGCTTCTTGGCCCGGCTGCAGGGCGTCACCGACCCGGAGGAGAAGCGCAAGCGGATCGGGGCCGAGTTCATCCGTGTGTTCGAGGAGGAGGCGGCCAAGCTGTCCGATGTCCAGTTCCTCGTGCAGGGAACCCTCTACTCCGACGTGATCGAGTCGGGCGGCGGCACCGGTGCGGCGACGATCAAATCCCACCACAACGTCGGCGGCCTGCCCGAGGACCTCGAGTTTGAGCTCGTGGAGCCCCTCCGTGCGCTGTTCAAGGACGAGGTCCGCGCCGTCGGAGCGGAGCTCGGGCTCCCGGAGCGGCTCGTGTGGCGCCAGCCGTTCCCCGGACCCGGCCTCGCGATCCGGATCGTCGGGGGCGAGGCCACGCGCGAGCGTCTCGACGTCCTGCGCGAGGCCGACGCGATCCTCCAGGACGAGATCCGCAAGGCCGGCCTATACCGCGAGCTGTGGCAGTCGTTCTGCGTGCTCCCGGACATCCGCACCGTCGGTGTCCAGGGCGACTCGCGTACGTACGGCAACGTGATCGTGATCCGCGCCGTGACCAGCGACGACGCGATGACGGCCGACTGGGCGCGGCTGCCCTACGACCTGCTCGAGCAGATCGCCAGCCGGATGATCTCCGAGATCCGGCCCGTAGGCCGCGTCGTCCTCGACATCACGAGCAAGCCGCCCGGCACGATCGAGTGGGAGTAGCCCGGGCCGACGGCCCTATGACGCGGGCAGCAGGTCCAGGACGCTGCGCACGTACTTGCCCAGCTTCGGCGGCAGGTCGCGGCGGTCGAACCAGCCAGCCCCGTCGAGCTCGCCGCGAGCAAGCTCGAGCCGAGGATCGCTCAGCTCGGCGCGGAAGCAGTGAAGCCTCACCTCGCGGTGGTGGATGCGTCCGGTGATCGTGCCCAGCTCACACCACTCGGACACGTCGAGGCCGAGCTCCTCGAGCATCTCGCGCCGGGCTGCCCGCAACGGCGGCTCGTGGCGGCGGACGCCGCCGCCTGGGATCTCCCACGCCCGTGGCCCGTAGCTGTGCCGCACCAGGAGCACTCGGTCGCCGTCCGTGAACACGCACTTGACGGCCGTGCCGGCTGAGCGGAACACGAACCAGTAGACGCGCAGGAGGGCATAGGCGAGCTGGTATCCGCGGCGCTGGACGGGGACCGGAAGGCGCATGAAAGCAGCGTACGGACGGGGGTGGCTATCATTGCCGCGAGCCGCGCGAAAAACGCGCGGCTTGTGCGTACCATGAAGACCTACGTAGCCACACCCACCGACCGCGAGCGCAACTGGCTGATCGTCGACGCCTCCGGCCAGACGCTCGGCCGCCTCGCCACGCAGATCGCCGATGCGCTGCGCGGCAAGCGCAAGCCGACCTACACGCCGCATGTCGACACGGGCGACTTCGTCGTAGTCGTGAACGCCAAGAAGATCGCCGTGACCGGCAACAAGCGCTCGGACAAGCGCTACTACCGGCACTCAGGGTATCCGGGTGGGCTCAAGTCGCGTACGCTCGACGAGATGCTCGAGCGGCGCCCCGAGGAGGTCATCCGCCTCGCCGTGAAGGGGATGCTGCCGCGCAACCGGCTGGCGCGCAAGCAACTGACCAAGCTGAAGGTTTACGCGGGATCTGAGCACCCGCACGCCGCCCAGAAGCCGCAACCGATGGAGATTCAGCAGTGAACGAGCATCCCGAGGACGAGCAGCGCAGCGAGGAAGAGGAGCCCGTCGCGGCGCAGGAGCCCGCGAGCGAAGAGCCGCAGCCGCCCGTGGAGGAGCCGCAGGCCGCCGCTGGCGCGCCCGAGACTCCGCAGGCCGAGGAGGCAGCGCCCGCCGCCGAGGCTGACGCGGCAGCGCCCGCCGCAGAGGAGGCGCCCGCGCCCGCCGCCGAGGCAGAGGCGCCCGCGCCCGCCGCCGAGGCAGAGGAGGCAGCGCCCGCCGCCGAGGCTGAGGAGGCCCCTGCTCCGGCTCCCGAGGCGCCGGAGGCCCCCGAGGCCGAGCCAGCGCCCGAGCCCACGCCCGCCGCCGGCGCTCCGCAGACCGCCGCCGACGAGGAGCTCGAGGAGGTCGCGCCGCGTCAGCGTCCCGAGATCCCGGGCGCCGACCTCATCCCCGACATCGTCCCCGAGGGCGAGGAGTTCCTCGACGCCGAGGCTCGCGCGGCCGCCGAGGCCGAGGCTGAGGCAGCCGCCGCACGCGAACACGACGATGAGCCCGAGTTGGAGTCGCGCCCGATCGCCGACGCCGCGATCGACCTGGCCGCCGGCGCCCGCTACACGGCCACGGGCAAGCGCAAGACCGCCGTCGCGCGGGTGATCCTGAAGCCCGGATCAGGGAGCTATGAGATCAACGGCAAGGAGCTCAATCTCTTCTTCCCCCGTGAGACGCTGCAGCGGATGATCCGGCAGCCGCTCGAGACGGTCGGCTACGAGGCGCGGATGGATGTCGTGGCGAGGATGCACGGCGGAGGCGTTTCGGCCCAGGCAGGCGCGCTGCGGCACGGCATCGCGCGGGCGCTGCTCGTCGCCGATCCGAACCTCCGCTCGGAGCTCAAGCGGCGTGGCTTCCTGACACGTGACCCGCGCGTCAAGGAGCGAAAGAAGGCGGGCCTCAAGAAGGCGCGCAAGCGCCCGCAGTTCTCGAAGCGCTAGGCGCTCAAGCCGACCGTATGGCGCGCCAGCTATTCGGCACGGACGGCGTCCGTGGTCGCGCAGGCCATTTCCTGACCGCCGACTTGGCGCTGAGGCTCGCGCAGGCGGCCGTGCACCGGATGGAACTCGAGCGGCCCCAGGTGCTGATCGTGCGAGACACGCGCGAGTCGGGCGAGATGCTCGAGTCGGCGATCGCCGCCGGCGTCACCGCGGCCGGTGGGGATGCGCTCGTGGCCGGCGTGCTCCCGACCCCGGCCGCGCCGCTGCTGCTACGCCGGCACGGTCTCCACCTCGCCGCTGTGATCTCGGCCTCGCACAACCCCTACGAGGACAACGGCATCAAGCTGTTCGCGGCCGACGGCTTCAAGCTCGACGACGACACCGAGCACGCGATCGAGGGCGAGCTCGGCCGGGACTTCGAGGCGCCGAACCACATCGGGCGCGTGCGCCGCTTCCACGGAGCCCTCGAGGACTACCTGCGCGAGCTGCACGTGCGCTTCTCGGCCCTCGAAGTGAGCGGCCGGCGTGTCCTGCTCGACTGCGCCAACGGCGCCACCTACCGCGCCGCGCCGGAGATCTTCCGCCGCCTTGGGGCTGAGGTCGAGGTGCTGGCGGACGAGCCAGACGGTCGCAACATCAATGACGGATGCGGCTCGACCCACCTCGACGTGGTCGTCGATCGGATGCAGCGCGGCCAGCACGATGTCGGCTTCGCCTTCGACGGCGACGGTGACCGCGTGCTCGCGGTCGATCGCACGGGCACCGTGGTCGACGGCGACGAGCTGGTCGCCCTGGCCGCGATCCACCTGCGCGGCCGGGACCGCCTGCCCGGAAACGGCGTGGCGGTGACCGTGATGACTAATTACGGCTTCCACACGGCGATGAAGGACGCCGGGGTCGAAGTCGCCACGACGGCGGTCGGCGACCGCTACGTCCTTGACGAGCTCCGGCGCCGGGGGTGGGCGCTCGGAGGCGAGCAGTCGGGCCACATCATCGACCTCGGCTTCGGGCCCTCCGGGGACGGGATCGCGAGCGCGCTTCTGACGCTCGAGGCGCTCTCGGACCGCGACCTGGCCGACCGCGACGCGATGAAGAAGCTGCCGCAGAGGCTGGTCAACATCCGGGCTGAGGACCGTGCTCGGCTCGGCAGAGCGATGGACGACCCCGAGGTCAAGGGCGCGATCGAGCACGAGCACTCCGCCCTGGGCGGGCGCGGCCGTGTGCTGGTCCGCGCCTCGGGGACCGAGCCGCTGATCAGGGTGATGGTCGAGGCGCCGAGCCAGGGTGAGACCGACGCGGTCTGCGAGCGGCTCAAGACAGTGGTCGAGGCTGCGCTCAGATGATCCGCTGGTCGGCGGGGACCTTCGGGCTCTCGCGCGCGATCAGCTGCATCAGGCCGATGAACCGGGGCAGCTCGGGATAGACGATCGCCTTCCCGCTGGTGATCAGGCCGCCCGACAGCGCCCGCTCCGGGTCCGCCCAGCCGATGATGTTGACGAACCCGAGGTGGCCGAAGGCCAGGTCCGTGTCGAGCCCGTACAGGCTCAGCACCTTGGCGCCGAGCATCAGCCCGTAGCTGAACCGGGTCGGGAAGCCGAGCGAGAGGTCGATCTCGAGCCGGGACTGCTCCTCGAGCGCCTGGCGGATCGTGTGCGGCTCCATGACCCGGACGCCGTCGAGCTCGCCGCCGGCGCGGAAGATCTCGAAGAAGCGCGAGAGCTCGTTCGCCGTCGTGATCAGGTTGCCGGCGGGGATCACCGCCGTGAGGAAGCGAGGGTCGTTGGAGATCTCGACGACCTCGTCGACCGGGCGGCTGAGGACCCGGGACACGAGGTTCGAGAGCGGCGGGATCAGCTTCGGGCCGGTGGCGTAGGTGAGGCCGACCTCCCCTACGTCCTCGGGTGCCACGCCGTAGTTGCCCCAGCGAAAGCCCAATGGGTCCAGGATCGACTCCGCGAGCACGGCCCGAATGCTCTTGCCGGTGACCCGCTGGACGATCTCGCCGAGGATGAAACCCCCGGAAATCGCGTGATATGCCAGCAGTGTGCCCGGCTTGTGGAACGGCTTGGCATCGCAGATCGACTCGGTCAGCAACTCGCGGTTCTCGATCGTGTCGAGCTCGAGCATCTTGCGCGGGAGCGTCGGCACGCCGGCTCGGTGGGAGAGCACATGAGCGATCGTGGTCTCGCCCTTACCGTGGCGCCCGTACTCCGGGATGTAGTCCGTGACCCGGTCGAAGATGCTCAGCGCGCCGTGCTCGTGGAGCAGATGGACGACCATCGCGGTCATCGCCTTCGAGGTCGAGAACACGCAGAACGGGGTGTCCGGCGTGGCCAGCACCTTGGGCAGGTCCGGGGTGTCGCCCGGGCCGTTGCCGCTGGCGTGACCGATCGCCCGATCGAGGACCACCTCGCCGTGGCGGCGCAGGCAGAGCTGCACGGCCGGATGGACGCCGGTCTTGTACAGGTTGCGGCCGGCGGCCCAGATCCGGTTGATCGTCCTGGGGGAGAGCCCGACGGTCTCCGGATCGGCCTCCGCTCCAATCGTGGTGACCGATGGGAGGTCCTGAGGGACGCGAATACGCCGGAGCGGATCGGGGACGAGCGGGAGGCGTGGAAGCGTCGGCATCGGCCGGCAGCCTATCCACCGTCTACAGTTAGGGCTTCGCTCTCCGGTGGATGCGGGGGCGCGGGCCGCCGATGCGGCTCGACTCGCTGAATTTCGACAATTCGACTCAGGAGCCAAGCGCATGTGCGGCATCGTCGGCTACGTTGGTCCCCGCGAAGCTCGCCCACTGCTGCTCGCCGGCCTTGAGAAGCTGGAATACCGGGGCTATGACAGCGCCGGGATCTCAGTGCTGAACGGTGACCGGATCGACGCCGTCCGGGCGGTCGGCAACCTGAGCGCGCTGCAGGGTGCGATCGACGCGCTCGACGAGCGCCGCGACGGCTCCGTGGCGGTCGCCGAGCGCCCGCAGCCGAGCACCGGCATCGGCCACACCCGCTGGGCGACGCACGGTCGCGTCACCGAGCAGAACGCCCACCCGCACTTCGACACGGCCGATCGCGTCCACGTGGTCGTCAACGGAATCGTCGAGAACTACGTCTCGCTCAAGCGGCGGCTGCTCGACGAGGGGGCGGACTTCACCTCCGAGACCGATGCCGAGGTGATCGCCCACCTGATCGCGCACAACTACACCGGCGGCGACTTCGTGACCGCCGTGCGCGCCGCCTACGCCCGGCTGCGCGGCCACTACGCGTTCGTGGCCATGAGCGCGGACGATCCCGGGCTTCTGGTCGGCGCCCGCAAGGAGTGCCCGCTGATCGTCGGCCGCGGCGACGGCGAGCAGTTCATCGGCTCGGCGATTCCTGCCTTCCTGCGCGAAACGCGCACCGTGCAGTACATCGGCAACGACGAGATCGTCGTCATGCGCCCCGACGGGGTCGAGTTCCAGACTCCCGACGGCGAGCCGCTCGAGCGTGAGCAGGTAGAGATCGACTGGGACGCGGAGACGGCCGAGAAGCAGGGCTACGAGACGTTCATGCTCAAGGAGATCCACGAGCAGGCCGACGCCGTTGCCGAGACGATCGGCGAGCGCGCGGCACGTGGCGTCGGCATCGACCTGGGCGAGATGGGGACGATCGACGACGAACTTCTTCGCACCGTCCGCCGGGTGGTCGTAGTGGCCTGCGGGACCTCATACCACGCTGGATTGATCGGGCGCTACGCGATCGAGGAGTGGGCCCGGGTGCCGGTCGAGGTCGACATCGCCTCCGAGTATCGCTATCGCAATCCGGTCGTCGGGCCGGGTGACCTCGTGGTCGGGATCTCCCAATCGGGAGAGACGGCCGACACGCTCGCGGCGATGCGCACGGCCGGGCGGGCCGGCGCGCGCGTGCTCGCGCTGACGAACATCATGGGCTCGCAGGCCACGCGTGACGCCGACGGCGTGCTCTATACGCGCGCTGGCCTGGAGATCGGGGTGGCCGCGACCAAGACGTTCGTGAGCCAGGTCGCGGCGATGTACCTGCTGGCGCTGCGGCTGGCCGAGCTTCGCCAGACGCTCGCGCCCGACGTGCTCAAGGCCGCGATCTCCGAGCTCAAGCGCCTGCCGCACCGGATCGAGGAGCTGATGGCCGGGGCGGTGGGCGACTGTCGGCGCGTCGCCGGAGACCACTACGAGGCTGACTTCTTCCTCTACCTCGGCCGCCATGTGGGCCTCCCGGTGGCGCTCGAGGGCGCGCTCAAGCTCAAGGAGATCTCCTACGTGGCCACCGACGCCTACGCCGCCGGGGAGATGAAGCACGGTCCGATTGCGCTGCTCGACGAGAAGACGCCCGTGGTCGTGGTCGCCAACGACTCGCCCGTGCTCGAGAAGGTGATCTCCAACATCCAGGAGGTCCGCGCCCGGGGTGCCCAGGTGATCGCGGTGGCCACCGAGGGCAACGACGAGATCCGTCAGCACGCCGACGAGGTCATCTGGATCCCCCCGACCCAGTGGATGCTCGCGCCGCTGCTGGCCGTGATCCCGCTCCAGCTGCTCGCCTACTTCATCGCTCGTCGGCGCGGGCTGAACGTCGACCAGCCGCGGAACCTGGCCAAGACCGTTACGGTCGAGTGAGCACAGAGCCCGAACGGTCACGCGCGACCGGTGGTCGCCCATCCGGGTCAGAGCCCGGGGCCCGAGGCCCCGCGGAGCACTCCATTGGGATAGACCTGCTCGAGATCGAACGGCTGGAGCGCGCGCTGGCCCGCCGACCCAAGCTGGCCGAGCGGCTGTTCACCGACGGCGAGCGCGCCTACGCCGCCGCGCGGGCGCGCCCGGGCCAGCACCTGGCTGCGCGCTTCTGCGCCAAGGAGGCCGTGGCGAAGGCGCTCGAGCTCGAGGGCTGGAGCTGGCGCGACGTGGAGGTGGTGGCGGCGGAGAACGGGGCCCCCCGGGTCATCCTGCACGGCGCCGTTGCCGCGCGGGCCGAGGAGCTGGGGGTCACGGTGCGGATCTCGCTCTCGCACACGCACCACGCGGCCACGGCGGTGGCGATCGCGGCATGACGCTCCCGGACTGGCTCGAGCCCCTCCCCGACGCCGCGCAGCAGCGCGCGCTCGACGAATGGGCGATTGGCAAACTCGGGATCCCCGGACTCGATCTGATGGAGCGCGCCGGGACCGGCCTCGCCAAACTGGCGGCTGAACGCGTGCCCGCGGGTCGGATCGCCGTCGTCTGCGGCCGCGGCAACAACGGCGGCGATGGGTTCGTCACCGCCCGGCTGCTCCGCGAGCAGGGCCGGGAGGTGGACGTGTTCCTGCTCAGTGCCCCCGAGGAGTTGCGAGGCGACGCCCGAACCAACCTCGAGCGCCTGCCAGGACCCGCGCCCGTGGCGTTCACGGCCGCAGCGCTCGACGGCGTTCACGGGATCGTCGACGCGATTCTGGGCACCGGATTTCAGGGCGTGGCCAGGCAGCCGGCCGCCGGCGCGATCGAGGCGATCAACGCAGCCCGCGACGACGGCGAGGCGGTGGTCGTCGCGGTCGACGTTCCCAGCGGCGTGGACGCGTCGACGGGCGAGGTCGAGGGCCCTGGGGTCCGCGCGGATGCCACGGCGACCTTTCACGCCGCCAAGCCCGGCCTGTGGATCGCGCCCGGCAAGGGGCACGCGGGTGAGGTGAGGGTCATCGACATCGGGATCCCGGACGGCGGCCCGGTGCAGCCACTCGTGGGCCTGATCGGCCCCGGTGTGCTCGCCGGGATCCCGCGGCGCGGCGCGGACTCGACGAAGTTCGCGGCCGGCAGCGTGCTCGTGTGCGGCGGCTCGATCGGCCTGACCGGCGCCCCGTCGCTGGCCTCGCAGTCCGCGATGCGAGCGGGCGCCGGGTACGTCACCGCCTGCGTCCCGCGCTCGCTGAACACGATCTTCGAGGTGCGGCTGCTCGAGGTGATGAGCGCCCCGCTGCCGGACTCGGACGGCTCGCTCGGCCCCGAGGCAGCCCCGGAGGTGCTCGAGCGGGCCAAGCGCGTGCAGTCGCTCGTCCTCGGGCCGGGACTCGGCCGGGCGCCGCAGACGGCCGAGTTCGCGCGCCACGTTGCGGCCACCGCCCCGCTGCCGCTGGTGCTCGACGCCGACGGCCTGGGCGCACACGCGGGCGCACTGGAGGTGCTCTCGCGGCGCCCGGCCGCAACCGTGCTGACGCCGCACGCCGGCGAGCTCGGCCGCCTGCTCGGCCGACCCAGCGCCGAGGTCCAGGCGCACCGGTTGAGCGCCGTGCGCGAGGCGGCGGCGCTGTCGAACGCGATCGTCGTCCTCAAGGGCGACGACACGATCGTGGCCGAGCCGGGGGGCCAGGCGGCGGTCAATCGCGGTGACGCGCCGGTGCTGGCGACCGCGGGCACCGGAGACGTGCTCTCGGGCGTGATCGGGGCACTGCTGGCCAAGCGCATGGACGCGTTTGACGCCGCCTGCGCAGGCGTGTACGTCCATGCCGCCGCGGGCCGTCTGGCGGCCACGGCGATCGGGGCGGAGGGCGTGATCGCGAGCGACGTGATCGAGTGGCTGCCCCGCGCGCTGGCCGCCCGTCAGGGCGACTAGGAGGGCGGGATGGTCCGCGCGCTCGCCCGCGTCAACCTGGCTGCGATCGAACGCAACGTCGCTCGTCTGCGCACCGAGCTCGGGGAGGGGACATCGCTGTGCGCGGTGGTCAAGGGCGACGGCTACGGGCACGGTGCGGTGCCGGCGGCACGCGCGGCGCTGGCCGGCGGCGCCCGCTGGCTCGCCGTGGCCACCGCCGAGGAGTCGGTTGAGCTGCGCGCCGACGGCATCCGGGAGCCCGTGCTGGTGATGGGCGCGGTCAGCCAGGAAGAGCTCCCGGTGGTGCTGGCGGCCCGGGCCGATCTGGTGGTCTGGAGCCAGGAGTTCGTCCAGCGCGTTATGGCGCACGCGCGCGAGCCGGTCCGCGTGCACGTCAAGCTCGACACCGGCATGGGTAGGCTGGGCACGCGTGACCGGGACGCCGCGCTGAGCGTGGCCGAGGCGGTGCTGGCCGCTGCGCCGGCGCTCGAGTTGACCGGCGCGATGACCCACTTCGCGACCGCCGACGGCGACCACGAGTTCGTCGCCGCGCAGCTCGAGCGCTTCGCGCCGTTCGTCGCCGAGCTACGACGGGAGCGCCCGGAGCTGATCGCGCACGCGGCCAACAGCGCCGCGACCCTCCGCGCGCCGGCCGCCCACCTCGACCTCGTGCGCTGCGGGATCGCGATCTACGGTGGCGATCCGATGAACGAGGACCCTGACCACGTGGGGCTCGAGCCCGCGCTCGAGCTGAGCTCGTATGTCGCGGCCATCAAGCGCGCCGAGCCGGGCGATAGCGTCGGTTACGGACGCCGGTTCGTCGCCGATCGCGCGACCTGGATCGGCACGCTTCCGATCGGCTACGCCGACGGCGTCAGACGGACGCTCACCAACAACTGTGAACTCCTCATCCGCGGGCGCCGGTACCCGCTGGTCGGCACGGTGAGCATGGACAACGTCACGATCGAGCTCGGGCCCGACACAGACATTGCCGTGGGCGATCGCGGGATCCTGATCGGCAGCGAGGGATCGGAGCGGGTGAGCGCGGAGGAGATGGCGCGGCGGATTGGGACGATCAACTACGAGGTCCTGTGCGGGATCTCTGGACGGGTTCCGCGGCGCTACCACCGGGACGGGGTCGAGCTGGGATGACGCCTGACCTCGAGCAGCTGGCTGGGCTGGGCGACGCGCGCATCTGGTTGGTGGGAGGAGCGGTCCGTGACGGCCTCCTCGGCCGCCCGACAACGGACTTCGACGTGGCCTATGCCGGCGATCCGAGCCGGCTCGCCCGCGCCTTCGCTCGGATCGCCAAGGCCCACCCGTTCGCGCTCTCGGAGACCTTCGGCGCCTGGCGGGTCGTGGCCCGCGACCACAGCTGGCAGCTCGACGTGACGCCCCTGGCCGGCCAGACGATCGAGGACGACCTCGGCCAGCGCGACCTGACGATCAACGCCGTGGCGCAGTCCCTGCCGGCGCGAGAGTACGTGGATCCGTTCGATGGGATCGGCGACCTGCGCCGCCGGGCGCTGCGCATGGTCTCCCAGGACGCGTTCGAGCGCGACCCGCTGCGCACGCTGCGTCTGGCTCGCCTGGCCTGCGAGCTCGAGTTCACGATCGACCCGCAGACCGCGGACGTGGCGGCGGCGAGTGGCGCGGCGAGCGCCACGGTGGCTCCCGAGCGGGTGTTCGCGGAGCTGAGGCTGATGATCTGCTCGCCCCGGGCTCTCGCGGGGCTCGAGCTGCTCGACGAGCTCGGTGTGACCCCGGCGATCCTCCCGGAGCTCGAACGGCTGCGCGGCGTGGAGCAGAGCCACTTCCACCACCTCGATGTCCACGCACACACGCGGGCCGTGCTCGAGCGGACGATCGAGCTCGAGCGCGATCCGGGGGCAGTGTTCGGCGAGCACGCCGCAGCGATGGACGAGTTCCTCGCTCAGCCGCTCGCGAACGAGCTCACGCGCGGGCAGGCGCTTCGCTTCGGGGCGCTGTTCCACGACGTTGCCAAGCCGAGCACGCGCGCTGTCGCCCCCGGCGGCCGGATCACTTTCTTCGGCCACGACGCGGCCGGCGCCGAGATGGCCATCGCGGTCCTCAGGCGCCTGCGGGCCAGTGAGCGGCTGTGCGAGCACGTCGCGGCGCTGACCAGGAACCACCTGCGGCTCGGCTTCCTGGTCCACGAGATGCCGCTGGACCGGCGCGCCGTCTACCGCTACCTGAAGGCGTGCGATCCGGTCCCGGTCGACGTCACAGTGCTGAGCGTGGCCGACCGGCTGGCCACGCGCGGCAAGGGCTCGGAGGTGGCGATCGCAAAGCACCTCGAGCTCGCGCGCGAGCTGGTGGGAGAGGCGCTTCGGTGGGTCGAGGATCCGCCGCGGCCCCCGGTGCGTGGCGACGAGCTCGCACGGGCGGCCGGGATCACGCCGGGGCCGGAGATCGGACGCGTCCTGGCCGAGCTCGAGGAGGAGAGCTTCGCCGGGCAGATTCGCGGCCATGCGCAGGCGCTCGAGCGCGGACGCGAGCTGCTCGAGCGGGGAGCGGCGGGGTGAGCCCACCGGTAGGCTGGCGGGCGTGAGCGATCCCGACTGCATCTTCTGCAAGATCGTCGCCGTTGAGCTTCCGGCGGCGATCGTCGACGAGGACGAGCTGACGATCGCGTTCATGGACATCAGCCCGGCCACGCGCGGCCACGCGCTGGTGGTCCCGCGCCGACATTCCAAGAACCTCCTGGAGATTCCGCGCGAGGACCTGAAGGGGTCGATCATCGCGGCCCAGAGGCTGGCCGGTCGCGTCACGGAGCGTCTGGGGGCGGACGGCGTCAATGTGCTCAACTCGTGCGGCAGCGCCGGCTGGCAGACGGTCTTCCACTTCCACCTCCACGTGATCCCGCGCTATCAGAACGACCCGCTGCGCCTTCCGTGGACGCCGCAGGCGGGGGACGCTGAGGAGATCGCCGCCACGGCCGAGCTGCTGCGCTGAGCATCGGGCCCGGCGCCCTGCTACTTTTCTGCCCGATTCGGGCCCACACCGGCCCGGAACGTGGAAAAGACAGTCGCACCGAGAGGGAGTAAATGGCAAGCGGTACGGTCAAGTGGTTCAGTGACGACAAGGGCTTCGGCTTCATCACGCCAGACGATGGCGGCCGCGACCTGTTCGTTCATTTCAGCGGCATCACGGGCGACGGATACCGGTCGCTGGCCGAGGGTGCAAAGGTCTCCTACGAGGAGGAGGCCGGCCCCAAGGGGCCCAAGGCAGTGAACGTCCAGAAGATCTAGGAGCGCCCCGCCGGCGCTCGCGAATCGCGAGACAACGGACGTGGCCGCGCAACTTGCGGCCGCCCAGTCGTGTTCAATGGGTGCAATGAAACGTTTGTCCCTCATGGGCGCGGCTCTTGCCGTGCTCACAATGGCGCTTGCGCCCGCCTCCGCAGGCGCCACCGTAATCGAGCTCGGCGCCACCAAAACCGCCGTCACGGCGCCGATCTGCCCGACCAATCTGCCGCTCGCGCAGTGCACGATCATCCTCGCGCGCTCGACCGCCCTCGAGACTATCCGCGATGGGCTCGCCTATCCCACGACCGTCCGCAAGCCGGGCCAGATCGTCGCGTTCACGGTGGGGCTCTCATCTCTGTCACCGGATCGGGCCACGCGCAAGTCGCTGATCCATGACCAGGACCTCCGATGGGGAGGGACCTCGCAGGTCCAGCTCACGATTCTGCGCCAGGTCGGCTCCGCCAAGAAGCGGATCTGGAAGGTGGTGGGCGTGAGCCCCGCCGTCCACGTGGAGCCGTATCTCGGCGAGGTGCCCCAGTTCCCGCTTCAGACCACGCTGGCAGTCCAACCCGGGGACGTGATCGCGCTGACCTCGCCGACCTGGGCCCCTGTCCTCTCGATCCTCCAGAGCGCGAAGAAGTTCGCCTATCGGCAGAGCCGCAGGGCGAACTGCGCCAACCCGCCGAACACCCCGCAGGCCCAGGTGACCGTGGGCCAGAAGGCCTCCTACGGGTGCAACTATCCGGGCACCAGGGTCGAGTACAGCGCCACCGAGATCACCAACCCGACGTATCCGAAGAACTACGTGCACGCGCCCGACATCACCGCCCACCCGGCGTGGGCGCCGCGGGCCGGCGGCCTCAGGATCAGCGGGGGCGCCGGGCTGTAGTCTCCAGCCGATGAAGGTCGGGATCCTCGGACGCGGCGCCGTCGGTCGGCGCCTGGCGGTCGGCTTCCAGAGTCGCGGCCACGAGGTGATGATCGGGTCGCGCGATCCCGCGAACGCCGAGCTCCAGGAGTGGATCGCGGGGGAGGGAGCCGGCGTGCGAGCCGGGACAATGGCCGACACGGCTGCGTTCGGCGAGCTGCTCGTGCTTGCCCTGCTCGGCGTCGCGGCGAAGGAGGCGATCGCCACCGCCGGGCCGGAGAACTTCAGCGGAAAGGTGGTGATCGACGCAACCAACCCGCTCGACTTCTCCGACGGGCCGCCGCCGAAGCTCGCGATCAGCGGTCAGGACTCGCTTGGCGAGCAGATCCAACGGGCTCTGCCCGGGGCGAAGGTGGTCAAGGCCTTCAACACGGTCGGCAACCCCCTGATGGTCGACCCGAGACTGGCCGAGGGGACGCCGAGGATGTTCATCGCCGGCGACGACGAGGAGGCGAAGGCCACGGTCGCGGTGCTGCTGCGGAGCTTCGGTTGGCCCGAGCCGGTCGATATCGGCGGCATCGAGGGATCGCGCGAGCTCGAGTCGCTGTGCATCCTGTGGGTGAAGGTCGGCTTCCGGCGCGGCGCGTGGAACCACGCGATCACGCTGATGACGGATTAGGTCGCCGATCGCCGCCTAACAGGCGCCCGGGTTCTGCTGGCAGAACGCGGAGCCGAGGCCGGCGCCGCCGCTCGAGGTCGTGGTCCCGGCCGGGGGCGTCCCGGTGTTTGTGGGGCTGGCGCCGCCTGAGGCTGGCCCGTTGCCGGCGGCGCCGGTGCTGGGCAGCGGGCCGGCGCCGCCGCTGGACGGGGCCACGGTACCCGGGGTCGTGGTCGCCGGAGGGGCCGTCGTCGCGGCCGAGGTGGTCGAGGTGGTGCTCGACGCGGTCGAGGTTGTCACTGCGGCGCTCGCCGATGCGCCCGTGGGCACGGTCAGCGGCGGGGCGCCGTTGGTGTCAGAGGTGCTCGAGCCGCTCCCGCACGCGACCAGCCCGAGCGCGAGCACGAGCCCGATGACGAACGCGGCGATACTCGTGGTCATGCGGGTCATGGCGGGTTTGACTGCTTCAGGAACCGAGCGGTTCCATACGCCTGCCGCAGTGCGGGCAGTCGTTTAAGTCCTTCTGGGCCAGTTGCTCGCACCAGTTGCAGAAACGCAGGTTCTCCACCGACCACGGGAGCTCAGAACGGGTCGGCGCCAGCGGGAGCAGCTGTGCGACGACCTCGAGCTGCTCGCCCGTGTCGCGGTCCACGTATTCGCGATCTGGCTCGGCCTCGATGATCACTTCCCGGCCCGTCGAGGGCGTCCGCATCCGGTACTTCTGGCGCGTCCTCATCCAACGCCATGCTACCAGTGGTCACGGTCGCGGGGTCTCGTGAACGGCCCCGTCGTGCAGCCGCGATGCCGGAAGCTTGGATAGAGTGCCGCCCGCAGTGACGGCGAACGGCTTTGCAAGGATACCCAGGGGCCTGCTCGCGCTCTCGTCGAGCGCAGCGCTTCTGCTCGCGCTCGGGGGCTGCAACGTCAAGCACCCGACCGCCGATCTTGTCACCGGCAAGCAGCTGTTCGTGGCCAAGTGCGGCTCCTGTCATACCCTGGCCCACGCCGCCTCCCAGGGCACCGTCGGGCCCAACCTCGACGACGCCTTCCGCCAGGACCGCGCGGACGGGGTCAAGAGCACCTCGATCCAGGGGCTCATCTCTTACTGGATCCACTATCCGAACTCCGAGGGCGTGATGCCGGCCAACTGCGCCAAGGGCTCACCATTCTGCCTGAGCAGCCAGAACGCCGAGAACGTGGCCGCGTACGTCGCCCACGTGGCGGCTATCCCCGGCACCGACGTGGGCGCGCTCGGGACCGCGGTGGCGAGCGTCGCGCAGAAGCCCGCGGTGGAGAAGAACGGGACGCTGCAGATCGACGCGGATCCGACCGGCCAGCTGAAGTTCCTGGCTTCGAGCGCGAGCGCCACGCCCGGCCAGGTGACGATTCAGATGAAGAACGCCTCCACGGTGCCGCACGACATCGCGATCAAGGGCGCGGGAGTCAGCCAGGTCGGCGCGATCGTGTCAAACGGCGGCACCTCGAAGGTCTCGGCCAACCTAAAGCCGGGGACGTACACGTTCTATTGCTCGGTCGACGGCCATGCCGCTGCCGGCATGAAGGGTACGCTGACCGTCAAGTAGCCTGAGCGCGGAGGCGCTCCCAGAGCTCATCCGCCCGCCCGGCCGCCACCGCGCGCGCGGCGCGGCGTTCGTCGAGCGCGATTCCGTGCGAGCTCGCGTAGTCGAGCAGATCCTGGCGCTCCTCGCCCTCGCGCGCGACCTTGAGGAACAGCCAGCAGAAGAGGCCGATCGTCAACAGGCTCTCCTCCACCATCATCAGGCCCCCTGCGGCCACCTGATCGGCGAGCTGGCTGATGTGCCAGTGCGCGTCTCCGCCGCGATAGTAGGGGTAGAAGACGCTGCCGAACACGAGCGCGTTGGCGAGCACGGTCCCGGTCAGCCGCACGACAATGATGTACACGAGCTGCCAGCTGTTCGTGAACCAGGCCGGCTTCGGGAGCGGGCCCAGCAGCGCCATCCACATCGCCATCCCGAAGGCCAGGAAGGTGGCGTGCTGGAGCGCGTGGATCGGGTCGTGGCGCAGCGCGGCCTGGTAGAGGGCCGGGATGTGCCAGATGTAGAAGTTGGCCGCCCACAGCACGAGCGCCACCACGGGGTGGGTGAGGACGCGGAGCTTGCCCAGTACCGGGTTGCGCAGCATCGGGGCCAGCAGCGGTCCGGTGAAGCCCAGCACGATCAGCAGCGCTCCGATGTCGCCGATCAGCAGGTGCTCGGCCATGTGAACGACCAGCAGCTGGTCGGCGAGCTTGTCGACCGGCGGGCTCAGCGCGATCGCGAGCACGATCAGGCCACTCGCGTAGCAGCCCTGCCGCCAAGCGGGCACGGGACGGCCCTCGTGGGCCAGGGTGCGCGTCCGCATGGCGTACGGGATCCACCACAGCAGCGCGAGGATCGGGAGCGCGATCGCGTCCCCGGGGCCGGTCGTGGCGATCGTCAGCGGCACGAGTCAATGGTGCCACGGCGACGGTGGTCTCAGCCGACTAGAGCGCGCGGGCGATCAGCACGATGGCGACGATCACGGCGAACACGACCACCACATAGATCAGCACCCGGAACATGTCCGCCTCGTTGCGAAGCGGGTTGAAGCCCATCTACGCCCTCTAGAGGACGTACACGGTCGTGTACACGATGACCCACATGATGTCGACGAAGTGCCAGTAGATCCCCGGCACCTCCATGCCGCGGTGCTCCTCTGGTGAGTAGTGGCCGCGGAAGGCGCGAACCGTCACCATCAGCAGCAGGCAGAGGCCGATGAACACGTGCGCGCCGTGGAGACCTGTGAGCGAGTAGAAGACCGTCGCCTGGGCCGAGTCGTGGGGCGCGAAGCCGATGTGGATGTACTCGTTGATCTGGACCGTGAGGAAGGTCAGGCCGAGCAGGAACGTCGTGAGCATGCCCGCCCGCAGTCCCCAGCGGTTGCCGCTCTTGACCGAGTGCAGCGCCCAGTGGATGGTCAGCGAGGACGAGAGCAGGATCGCCGTGTTGATCCCCGCCACGGCCTCCGGGAGTGTGGTGCCGGAGGCCGGCCAGGGGTTGTGATTGACGATCCGGATGAAGAAGTAGGCCGTGAAGAAGGCCCCGAAGATCATCACCTCGGAGATGATGAAGAGAAGCATCCCGAGGGTCGCCGGCTCGACCCGCGAGGAGCGGTGAGCCGGCGGGGGGCCGTGGTGCTCGGCGTGGGCGATCGACGCGGCTTCCATGGCTATGCCGCCGCCGTGCTGGTGTCCGAATGGACGACGTGCTCCACGGGCTTGCCGGTCGTGCGGCGCACGCGCTCGATCAGGTCGGCGCGCAGCCAGCCGGACTTGGTCTCCGGGAAGGTCGAGATCACGATGTCATCGACGCGGAAGTACTGGAGCGTGTTCAGGATCGCGGTGTAGGGGTCGGGGTCGCCGATCATCCCGGCGGCGTAGAGGCCGCGCACGCGGAGCCGGTCCAGGACGAGCTTCAGGCGGGTGCGGGCACGCCGGGTGGCCTGCCCGTCGCCTCCCTCCTGGGGGACGACGACGATGAACAGCTGGCGGCGCTCCTCGTCGGAGAACTTCACCGCCCGGGCCCTGAGGGTCTCGAGCAGCTCGTCGCCCGAGGCGGTGCGGTTGGCCACGGCGAGGGTGATGTGGAAGGGGAGGCCCTCGTCCTCGACATCGTTGACGATGTGCGTGACCGGGATTCCGGTGGCGTCCCTCACCCGCTCGATCAGGTCACGGCGCAGCCAGCCCGACCGGGTCTCCGGGTAGGTGGAGATGATGATCTCGACCGGTCGGTACTCGCCGACCGCGTCGAGGGTGGCCGAGTACGGGTCGGGGTCACCGACCTCGCCGATCGCGCGGATGTCCATGCCGCGGATGACCTCGAGCGCGAGATCGACCCTCACCTGGGCGGCGTCGAACACGGCGTCGGTGTAGATCACGAGCCCAGCACCGGGCTTGTTCTGGGGCACGCAGAGGACGAAGCGCACGTCGTCGGCCGCCCGTTCACGGATGGCGTCGATCAGCTCACGCCCGCCGAGGGTCTCGTTGGCGACGACCAGGATGGTCTTCGTCTGCGGATCCGGGGCCCGCAGGCTCAATTGTGCGTCTCCTGGCTGGGCGGCGTGGCCAAAGCCCCGGCCGCTACCGTCTTGCTCGCCTCCGCGGGCGACTTGAAGATCCCGTGCACCGCGCCCGGCACGCCGTACTCGTACGGTCCGCCGACGACGGTCGGGACCGCATCGAAGTTGAAGATCGGCGGCGGGGAGGAGACCTGCCACTCGAGCGTCAGCCCGCGCCACGGGTTGGCCGCGGCGCGCGGCCCGCCGCGCCAGCTGGCGACGATGTTGTAGAGGAAGATCAACGTGCTGAGGCCGAGGATGAAGGCCGAGATCGAGATGAACAGGTTCCAGGCGGCGAACTTCGAGGCGTACTCGGCGACACGGCGGGGCATCCCCTGGAGCCCGATCAGGTGCATCGGGCCGAAGGTGAGGTTGAAGAAGATGAACGTCATCCAGAAGTGGAGCTTGCCCAGGCGGTCGTCGAACATCCGCCCGGTCATCTTGGGGAACCAGTAGTAGACGCCGGCGAAGATCGTGAACAGCGAGCCGCCGAACAGCACGTAGTGGATGTGGGCGACGATGAAGTAGGTCTGGCTGACGTGGATGTCGAACGGGATCATCGCCAGCATCACGCCGCTGATCCCGCCGAGCGTGAACATGGTCAGGAAGCCGAGCGCGAACAGCATCGGCGTGTCGAGGTGCAGCACGCCGCGCCACAGCGTGGCCAGCCAGCTGAAGATCTTGATCCCCGTGGGGATCGCGATGATCGCCGTGGTGATCATCATCGGGATGCGGATCCACGGCGCCATGCCCGAGACGAACATGTGGTGCGCCCACACGGTGAACCCGAGCACGACGATGGCCAGCAGCGAGAAGGCCATCATCCGGTAGCCGAAGATCGGCTTGCGCGACTTAACGGCAAGGACCTCGGAGATGATCCCGAACCCGGGCAGCATCATGATGTAGACCGCCGGGTGGGAGTAGAACCAGAAGACGTGCTGGTACATGATCACGTTGCCGTTCTTGCCTGCGCCGACAAAGGCGTCGAAGAAGTGGAAGCCGAGCGCCCGGTCGAGCAGCACGAAGAACTGCGAGGCGGCGATGAACGGGGTGGCGATGACGACCAGCAGCGACGTCGAGAAGTTCGCCCACACGAGCAGCGGCATCCGGAAGAAGCTCATTCCGGGCGCACGCATCGTGATGATCGTGACGAGGAAGTTCAGCGCCGTCGCGATCGAGGACGCGCCCGCCAGCTGCACCGCGATCGTGAAGAACAGCTGCCCCAGGGGCATCGTCGTCGACAGCGGCGCGTACGCCGTCCACCCGGAGGCGAAGGAGCCGCCGGGGGCGAGGAAGCTCATCAGCATCATCAGGCCGGCCAGCGGCAGCAGCCAGAACGACAGGGCGTTCAGGCGCGGGAAGGCCATATCCGGCGCGCCGATCATCAGCGGCAGCACGAAGTTGGCCAGCCCGGCGAACACCGGGATCACGAACAGGAAGATCAGCAGCGTGGCGTGGACCGAGAAGACGCCGTTGAATTGCTCCGGGGTCAGGAACTGCATCCCCGGCTTGGCGAGCTGCGCGCGCATCAGCATCGCCAGCAGGCCGCCCACGAACAGGAAGAAGAACGAGGTGACGGTGTACTGGATGCCGATCACCTTGTGGTCGGTGTTGACGCGGAAGTAGTCGCGCCAGGTGTGCGCGCCGTGCGCCGAGTGGTCCTCCGGCCGCGTTGGCCGCCCCGAGACCCAGTAGAACCAGTAGTCCGCGGTCCCGATCCCGACCATGAAGAACAGCGGCACTGCGATCAGCGCCACGATGGTGATCGCGTGGCCGTCGACCACCGGGTGCTCGTGCATCAGCCACCGGATCAGCACGGTCAGCCCGAACGCGAAGGCGAATCCGATCACATCGAACAGCGCGGCGCGGTACCAGCCCGGCCGGCGCAGCTTGCGCGGAAGCGGGACGCGGGTACGCGACGGGCGATCCGCGATTGGCTCGGGGGCTACGGATGCCGTGGTGGCCATCAGCCGATCTCCTTCCCTGTGCGGAACGCGGTCACGCTGGTCCTCATTGTTGCGCGGATCACTTCGTCACGCTCGCGATGAAGTTCACCAGGGCCTGAATCTGGGTCGCGGACAGCGTCTGCGCGAACGTCTGGGGCATGATGTTGGGCTGGAAGCCGGGCGAGATGAACGCGTTCGGCTTGGTGATCGATTCGTAGATGAACTGCTTCAGGGGCATGCCCGCTGTCTTGGCGTTGGGGACCACCTGAGTCCCGAGGTTGGGGCCAGTGGTCCCGGTCGCCCCGGCCGCGGCGAGTGTGTGGCATCCGCTGCAGCCTGAGGAGCCCGTGAAGACGACCTTGCCGGCCGCGGGTGAGGTGGCGCCGGCCGTGGCCGCGCCCGTGGCGGCGCTGCTGGTGGTCGTGGTCGCGGCGCTGCCGCCCGGGACCGAGATCCCGGGCGTGCAGGGAATCGGCTTCGAGGCGTTGCCGGCGGACCCGGCGGGGGCGTTCGGGGGTGCCCCGGGCTCGCAGGACTCCGCCGCGTTCGGCGGCGGGATGCCGACCGGCGGGGCCGCGTTCGGCTTCTGCGAGCGCAGCCAGCTCGTGAACGCGGCCGGGGTGACGACGTGGACCGCCGAGCGCATCAGCGAGTGGCCGGCCCCGCACAGCTCGGTGCACTCGACCGGGTAGGTCCCGAGGCGGGTCGCCGTCACCCGCAGCGTGGTCGTGATGCCTGGCACGGCGTCGATCTTCTCGGAGAAATTGGGGACGAAGAAGCTGTGAATCACGTCCAGCGAGCGGAGCTTGAACACGACCGGCTGGTCCTTGGCCATGTACAGCTCGGGCGAGACGATCTGGCCCCCGCCGGCCAGCGGGTAGGAGAACTCGAAGGCGAACTGGCGCTCGGTCACGTTGACCGTGACCTCGTTGGACTTGCTCGCCTCGTTGGCGTGCAGCTTCGTGTAGGCGAACGTGCACAGCGAGACGATCAGCAGCGCCGGCAGCGCGGTCCAGATCACCTCGAGCCGCGTGTTGCCATGGATCGGCGGCCCGTCCTTGTTCTCTTCGCCCGGTTTCATCCGGAACTTCCAGACCGAGAACAGCACCACCGTTTCGACGATGACGAAGATCGGGACCGACACGATCAGGAGCACGTAGTAGAGCGTCCTGACGTTGCCGGCCTGCTTGGAGGCCTCGGTCGGGAACCAGGGGATGATCAGGGCGATCGGAATCCCGATCGCGGTCGCGATCGCGCCGATGACCACCATCTGCAGGATCGGCCGGTTACGCACGATGCTGTGCCAGGACGTAGCCCATCGATTCGGGCGGCATCCTATGGGTTCTTCGCGACGAACGACGTCATCGCGTCGAGAAGGTCGGTCGGCGCCCTGACCGGCTCGATCGCGTTGTGATTATGATTGCGGCAATCGTTGCAAACTACTGGGAGAACGTCATGCAGGTGCGAGATGGGATGTCTGACGTAGTGCTGACCGTCGGCCCGGGCCGGACGCTGCGCGAGGCGGCGGCGGCGATGTCCGCCCGCCACGTCGGGGCCGCCATCGTCGTCGATCCCGACGCCCACGGGCCGGGGGTGATCACCGAGCGCGACATCCTGCTCTCCGTGGGCGCGGGAGAGAACCCGGACGAGGAGCGGGTGGCCGAGCATCTGACCTCGAAGCTGACCTTCGCCTCGCCCGACTGGTCGCTCGAGCGGGCCGCCGCCGCGATGGTGCGGGGGCGCTTCCGGCATCTGGTCGTGGTCGAGGGCTCCGAGCTCGTCGGAATCCTCTCGATCCGCGACATCGTCCGCTGCTGGATCGAGGACGGCGCCACCTCGGATATGCCGGCGGCCGCGCGCGTCTAGCTCAGGACGCTGAGCACGCGACCGGGCGGGGCGCCCTACGGGTGATCTTCGGGGAGGGCGTCGACGTCGCGCCGCGTCTCGCGGATCCAGCGGATCGTCGTGAGCAGGAAGATGATCAGGCCGACGATCGAGATCAGCCATGAGATCGTCGTGCCGATCACCATCAGCGTGAGGCCGATCGCGCACAGGAACGGGAGCAGCGACGGACCGGGGAGGTGGATCTCCTCGCCAGGATCCGGGACGGACGGTTCGACGTCGCTCACGAGTGCACGTAGATCGCGGCGGCGACGAACGTGATGCCGAACATGAAGAAGCATGCGGCGCCGGCGATCAGTCCGGAGCGGATGTTCTTACGGGCTAGCTTGCGGTCCATGGGACTCCAATCCTAAAGCTTCACGTCGACCACCATCGCCCCGAACAGCAGAGCGAGGTAGGCCAGGGAGAACAGGTACAGGCGCAGGGCGGTCCGGCGATCGGCGCGGCGGTACAGGAGCACCGCACCGGCGATGAACAGGACGCCGAGCGCGATCGAGGCAACCAGGTAGACGCCGCCGAACGCCCCGGCGCAGAACGGGAGCTGTGAGATCGCGTACAGCAGCAGCGTGTAGAGGAGGATCTGCCGGCGGGTCTCGCGCTCGCCTCTGACAACCGGCATCATCGGCACGCCGACCTTGGCGTACTCGTCCTTCATCAGCAGGCTGAGTGCCCAGAAATGCGGCGGCGTCCAGTAGAAGACGATCGCGAACAGGTACACGGCCGTCCACGAGAGGGATCCGCGCGTCGCCGCCCAGCCGACGAGCGGCGGGACGGCGCCAGCGGCGCCGCCGATCACGATGTTCTGGGGCGTGCGCCGCTTCAGGCCGATCGTGTACACGCCCACGTAGCCGACGAATCCGGCCAGGGCCAGCGAGGCCGCGAGCACGTTCACCGTCAGCGACAGGAGCAGGAACGAGAGCACGGCCAGCGTCATGCCGTAGACCAGCGCGGCGCCGGGCGCCACGCGACCGGCCGGGATCGGGCGCGAGGCCGTGCGGCGCATCTGCGCGTCGATGTCGCGGTCGTAGTAGTGGTTCACGGCGCCGGCGCCGCCGGCCGACAGATAACCGCCGGCGCAGGTCAGGGCGATCCGGCTCACCGACGGGCTCCCGGCGACCTCCATCGCCGTGACGGTGGTCAGCAGCAGGAGCGACTGAACCTTGGGCTTGGTCAGCTCGACGTAGTCGGAGACGACCTGCCGTGCCCCAGAGAACGCGGCGGACGCGCGGACGGCAGTCGTCGATGTGCTCACGAGACCCGCGCGAACCTTTCGCTGCCGCCGGTCTTCTGGGTCACCCCGGTCTGACGCTCGATCTGGCGCCGGATGTCGCGCATCGGCTCGACCGACCGCACGCGCGGGATCGTGTCGAAGTTATTCACCGGTGGCGGGGAGGGAACGAACCACTCGAGCGTGTTGCCCTTCCACGGATCCGGTCCGGCGAGCTTCCCGGCCTTGAGGCTGCGGACGATGTTGCCGACCGTCATCAGGATGCCGACCGCCAGGATGTAGGAACCGATCGTCGAGATCATGTTGTAGGTGCCCCAGCCGGTGGTCGGCTGGTAGGTGTAGATCCGGCGCGGCATCCCGGACAGGCCGAGGGCGTGCTGGACGAAGAAGGTCATGTTGAAGCCGATGAACATGACCCAGAACGACGCCTTGCCAAGCCGTTCGTTCATCAGCCGCCCGGTGATCTTCGGGAACCAGTAGTAGAGCCCGGCGAAGATCGAGAACACGGCGCCGCCCATCAGCACGTAGTGGAAGTGGGCGACCACGAAGTAGGTGTCGGTGAGCTGCCAGTCGACCGGGAAGGTGGCCAGGAAGATGCCCGTGATCCCGCCAAGGACGAAGATGGCGATGAACCCGACCGCGAAGTAGAGCGACGCGGTCGTGACGATCGAGCCACGCCACAGGGTGGCTATCCAGTTGAAGATCTTGACCCCCGTCGGGACCCCGATCAGGAACGAGCTCAGCATGAAGAAGCCGAGCACGACGATCGGCACGGGCGAGGCGAACATGTGGTGGGCCCACACCAGGGTGGCCAGGAACGCGATCACCGCGGTCGAGGCGGCGATCGCCTTGTAGCCGAAGATCGGCTTGCGCGAGAACACCGGGATGACCTCGGAGATGATCCCGAACCCGGGCAGGATCATGATGTAGACCTCCGGGTGGCCGAAGAACCAGAACAGGTGCTGCCACAGGATCGGCGAGCCGTGGGCGGTGGGGTCGAAGAAGTGGGTACCGAAGTGGCGGTCGGTGAGCAGCATCGTCACCGCCGCGGCGACGACCGGCAGCGCGACGATCAGCAGCACCGCATAGACGAGGATCGCCCAAATGAACAGCGGCAGCCTGCCCCAGCTCATGCCCGGTGCGCGCATGTTGACGATCGTCGCGTAGAAGTTGATCGCACCGAGCAGCGACGAGATGCCGGTGAGGTGGATCAGGAAGATCCAGGCATCCTGGCCGCCGCTGGGGGAGAACTGGATGCTCGACAGCGGCGGGTAGCTCCACCAGCCGGCCTGGGGCGGCTGCCAGAACAGGGTGGCGTAGAAGACGATTCCGCCGAACAGCAGCAGCCAGTAGGAGAGCGCGTTCAGGCGCGGGAACGCCATGTCGCGCGCGCCGATCATCAGGGGGACGAAGTAGTTGCCGAAGCCGGCCATCACGGGCACGACGAACAGGAAGATCATCGTCGTCCCGTGCATGGTCAGCAGCTCGTTGTAGTGCTCGGCCGAAACCAGGGAGTTGTTCGGGACGCCGAGCTGCGTGCGCATGATCAGCGCCTCGACGCCGCCGAGCATGAAGAACACGAACGTCGTGACCAGGTACATGATCCCGATCTTCTTGTGATCGGTGGTCGTGATCCAATCCACCCACCGCTTGGTGGTGCGCGGCTTGACGACGTCGTGGGCCGTCACCTGAGGGATCGGCTTCAAGGCTGGTGCGGTGGCTGACATCGTCCTCCTACAGGGTTCCGTTCGCGGACTGGAGCTGTCCCTGGGCTCTCAGGATGCTTCGCAACACCGCAACCTGCGCATTGGCGGCGGCGATCTGGGCCTTCTGGTCCTTCAGCCACTGCTGGTAGGCGGCCGCGCTCACTACCTTCACGCGCGCGATCATCGCGTAGTGCTGGCGGCCGCACAGTTGCGCGCACTGGCCGTGGAAGATGACCGGATGGCCGGGCGTCGAGACCTTCGATGCCTTGAACCAGGTGTACGTCGTGTAGCCGGGCACGGCGTCGACCTTGCCGCCGAGCGAGGGGATCCACCATGAATGGATCACGTCGGTCGACTGGATCGCGAGCACGACGGTGGTGTCGACCGGGACCACCATCTCCGTGTAGGAGTAGGGCAGGTTGGCGCCGAACGCGCCGTTCTTGCACTGCGCGCCGTAGGTGTAGCGCCAGATGTACTGACGTCCCTGAACACAGATCGTGAGCTTCTGGCCGTTCGGCGGGTTGGGTTCGGTCAGCGAGGCGGACAGCACGATCCCGTTCGGGCCGGAGTTCGGCGGGTTGATGATCCCGGGCAGCTTGACGAACGTGACGACCGTGAGCACGACCAGGATCAGGCCGGCGGCGACCGTCCACCCGACCTCGAGCCGGGTGTTGCCGTGGATCTGGGCCGCCACCGGGTTCTTCTTGGCCCGGAACTTGTAGACCGAGTAGAGCAGGGCTCCCTCGACGACCACGAACACCACCGCGGCGATGTACAGGATCACCGTGTACAGGCTGTGGATCTGGTTCGCGTTCGGCGACCCACCCGACTTGGGCGTGAGCAGGTTCGCGAAGGCGCTCGGAGCCAGGATCAGGCAGCCGATTGTGGTGAGAGCCAGGACAACACCTAGTCGGCGCCTGGTGCGATGGGACTTGGCGTCGGTCGCGTCGGGTCTCAAGGCGGCGGGATTCTACCCAGGAGGGGCCCGGCTTCGTCGGGCGTGGCCAACGAACGAGAATCGATGCGAACGTATACTGGCCGCTCGTTGCGCAAGACGAGGGGCATCCGAACGTTTGCCTGGGCACTCGTCGCGGTGGGGGTGGCGGCGCCGGTCCTGCGACGGCGGCTGAGCCTCCCGCCGCGCGTCGTGCTGGGAGCCGGGGCGGCCGCTCCGGTTGCGCTGTGCGTGGCCACGAGGCGCACCCGGACCCGCGACATCGCCGTCTGCGTCCTGAACATGTGGGCATACCTTGCCGCCTACGAGATGCCCCACGACGACCCCGACGCGCTCGCCGCGCGCGTCCGCGTCGACTACCCGATCGCCGCCGACCGGATCCTCGGGCTGGGCGTGCCCCCGACCCTGCGCCTGCAGCGTGCCTTCGCGGCGCCCGGCTCGATCAACCGCTTCGAGCGGGTGCTGGCGTGGTGCCACTGGATGTGGTTCGCGGTCCCGCACGGCAGCGTCGTCTACGTGCTCCTGCGGCGGCCGGAGGCGTTCCCGCGGGCCGCGGCCCGCATGTACGCGGTGTTCGACGCCGGGGCTGTGTTCTACTGGATGATCCCGACCGCGCCGCCGTGGTGGGCGGCGAACCACGGCCGTCTTGCGGACGGCCACCCGGTGCGGGCGCGTCGGATGATGATCGAGTACGGCGAGCAGTTCTGGGCTGAACGCTGGGGTGCCCTCTACGATGTCCTCGGAGGAAATCCGCTTGCTGCCATGCCGTCGCTGCACTTCGCCACTTCCGTGATGGGCGCTCACCTGCTCTCCGAGGTTGGTCCCGTGGCCGGTTCGCTCGGGTGGACGTACGTCGCCCTGCTGGGGCTCGCGCTCGTGTATCTGGGCGAGCACTACGCGATCGACCTGATCGCGGGGGCGGCGCTGGCCGAGTCGGTCCGCGCGGGGGCGCCGCGCGTCGAGCCCCTGGCCCGCGCCCTGTCACGGGTGGTCCAGGTGCTCGAGGCGCGTGCCGAGGGATAGCGCGCCCGTGGCCGGCGACGCCCATCTCCACCAGCCGGCTGGATCGCCGGTGAGCGGGCAGGCGACCGGCCAGAAGCTCCCGCCGGATATGCAGAACGGCTCCCAGGAGGAGATGCCGCGCATCCGTCTGACGCGCCGGCGGGTGCTGCTCTCGATCGTGTTCGTTGTCTCGACGGTCGCCTTCCTGTACTTCGTGCTGCCGAAGCTGCTCGGCCTGCGGGAGACGTGGAACCGGATCGAGAGTGGGAACGTCTGGTGGCTCGGGCTCGCTGTGCTCCTCGAGCTCTGCTCGTTCGCCGGCTACATCGCGCTGTTCCGGGCTGTGTTCGTGCGCGGGCAGTCGCGGATCGACTGGCGCGAGAGCTACCAGATCACGATGGCCGGGCTGGCCGCGACGCGGCTGTTCGCTTCCGGCGGCGCCGGTGGCATCGCGCTGACGGCGTGGGCGCTGAGGCGGTCGGGCATGGAGGGGCGGATCGTCGCCTGCCGGATCATCGCCTTCATGGCGCTGCTCTACGGCGTCTACATGGCCACGCTGGTGATCGACGGCCTCGGCCTTTACGTAGGACTCTTTCCCGGACCGGCGCCGTTCGCCATCACCGTGATCCCGGCCATCTTCGGCGGGGTGGTGATCGCCCTGTTCCTGGCGGTGTCACTGCTGCCGGGCGACTTCGAGCGCCTGGTGGCTCGCGGGACGAAGGGCTCGGGGCGCCTCGGTCGCTTCGCCCGCTCGCTCGCGCTGGCGCCGGCGACCGCCTCCACGGGAGTCCGGACGGCGATCTCGCTCGTGCGCACGCGTGATCCGTACCTGCTCGGAGCCGTGGCCTGGTGGGGGTTCGATATCGCCGTGCTGTGGGCGTGCTTCCACGCGTTCGGCGCGGCGCCGCCTCAGGCCGTGATCGTGATGGCTTACTTCGTGGGCATGCTCGCCAACACATTGCCGCTCCCGGGCGGGATCGGCGGGGTGGACGGCGGCATGATCGGCGCCTTCACCGCGTTCGGGGTGCCGGTGGAGGTCTCGGTCGTGGCCGTACTGGCCTATCGCGGCATAGCATTCTGGTTGCCGACCATCCCGGGAGCGTTCGCCTATCTGCAGCTGAGGCGTACCGTTCAGCGCTGGCGCACAGCAGAGGCCCCTAGCTATACTTAATGAAGTGACTGAGCAGCAGCAGATCGAGAACGTCGTGATCGTCGGAAGTGGACCGGCCGGATACACGGCCGGCCTGTATACGGCCCGCGCCAACCTCGAGCCGCTCGTAATCGAAGGGTTCGCATGGGGTGGGCTGCTGCAGCAGACGACCGACGTCGAGAACTACCCGGGCTTCGCCCAAGGGATCATGGGCCCGGACATGATGCAGCACTTCCGGGACCAGGCCGAGCGCTTCGGGGCCCGCCTGCTGACTGACGATGTGACGAGCGTGGAGCTCTCGCCGGACGGTGGGGTCCACAAGGTGATGGTCGGCGACGAGGTCCACCTCGCTCGCACCGTGATCCTGGCCATGGGAGCCCAGCATCGCAAGCTCGGGATCCCGGGTGAGGAGGAGTTGGGCGGGCGTGGCGTGAGCTACTGCGCCACGTGCGACGCGGCTTTCTACCGCGACGCGCCGACGATCATCGTCGGCGGTGGCGACTCGGCCATGGAGGAGGCGATGTTTCTGGCCAAGTTCGCCTCCAAGGTGGCGATCATCCACCGCCGGGACGAGTTCCGCGCGTCAAAGATCATGCTCGGCCGGGCCAGGGCGATCCCGAACATCCACTGGCTCACCCCTTACGTGGTGGAGGAATTCCACGCCGGAGAACAGGGGTCGCTCAAGGTGGCGCGGCTGCGCAACACCGAGGACGGCTCCGAGCGCGAGCTGGAGATCGCCGGCGCCTTCATCGCGGTCGGTCACGAGCCGCAGTCGCAGCTCGTGAGCGGCCAGGTCGAGACCGACCCGGCCGGGTATGTGGCCACCCGCGGCCGCTCGACTCTGACCAACCTGCCCGGTGTGTTCGCGGCCGGCGACCTCGTCGACCACACGTACCGGCAGGCCGTCACCGCCGCCGGCTCTGGCTGCCAGGCCGCCCTCGACGCCGAGTGGTACCTGCGCGACACCCCGTTTCCGCTGACCGAGGACGTGGCCGAGACCGTATAGCGGCCCCTCTCGGTCCAGACTCAGCGGTTCTAGTACGGGCAGCCGTTCATCGGCCCGCTGTTGTGCGACGGCGCATAGCCGTGCATCGGCAGCGCGAAATCCTGCGTCCAGGTCGACGGCCTGCTGGCGAAGTTGCCGACCGGATGGCGGGCCAGGCCGGTGCCGACGCGGTCGTAGCGCGGATCGAGGATGTTCTGGCAGTGGCCTCTGCTGGCCATCCAGGCGTCCACGACGCGGGCCGGGGTGGGGAACCCGGTCGCGATGTTCTCGCCCGCATCCCGCCAGATGAACCCGACTGCGGTGAGTCTCGCGGCGAAGTTGATGCCGTGCCAGAACCTGCCCGTCAGGACCATCACGTTGGTCCAGGCCTGAGCGGAACGGTTGAGCAGGGGGGAAGTGCGCAGCGCCGGGAGCCCGTGCCTCGCCCGCTGCTGATTGATCAGGCAGACCACGGCCGTCCGCATCGCCTCGTTCGAGGCCGAGGTGGCGGGAAGGTTGGCGTTGGCGCACTCGCGCACCTGGGCGGCGTGATGCGGGGGGCTCGCCGTAGCGGCGCCGGGAGCGCTCAGGGCAAGTGCGGCGAGCATGGGTGCCACACGGCTCACCGAATGTTTCGAGAATCCACGCATCTAGGTTCAATCGGCGTGATACCCGTGAGCAGCCAGGCTCACGCTGCAGCTCTACGACATCTGTCGAGCTGCTCTAGACCGTGGTGCCGGGCGCCTCACCCGAGATTGGTCCAGACCGTCTTGGTTTCGAGGTAGGCCTCGAGACCCTCCCGGCCGTGCTCGCGGCCGACGCCCGAGGCCTTGTAGCCGCCGAACGGCGCCCCCGGCTCGTTCACACCCCAGCAGTTGATGTAGACCGAGCCGGCCTTCAGCAGCGCCGCGAGCTGGTGGGCGTTGCTGACGTCACGGGTCCAGATGCCCGCGACGAGCCCGTACTCGGTGTCGTTGGCCCGCATCGCGACCTCCTCGAGCGACTCGTACGGAAGCGCCACGAGCACCGGCCCGAAGATCTCCTCCCGCGCGATCCGGAGATCGTCGCTGGTGGCGGTGAACAGGGTCGGCTCGACGAAGTAGCCGCCGTTCTCCGCCCCACCGGTGCTTCCGCCGGTCACCAACTCGGCTCCCTCGGAGCGGCCGCTCTCGATGTAGGAGAGCACGCGCTCGTGCTGTTCGCGCGAGACGAGCGGGCCGAGCTGGGTTGACGGGTCGAGCCCCGGACCGAGGCGCGTCTTTCCGGCGCGCTCGGCGAGCGCCCCGACAACTTCGTCGAACTGGTCCCGATGCACGAACAGGCGGCTGCCGGCGTTGCACGCCTGGCCCGTGTTGAAGTAGATGGCCTGGAACGAGCCCGCCACCGCGGACTTGAGGTCAGCGTCGGGCAGGATGATGTTGGGGGACTTGCCGCCGAGCTCGAGGGTGACGCGCTTGAGCGCGCGCCCTGCCTTGGCGCCGATTTCTCTGCCGACCTCGGTCGAGCCGGTGAACGCGATCTTGTCGACGCCGGGGTTCTCGACGAGCGCCGCCCCGGACTCGCCATCGCCCGTGACGACGTTGACGACGCCGGCCGGGATGCCCGCCTCGAGCGCCAGCTCGCCGATGCGCAGCGCGCTTAGCGGGGTCTGCTCTGCCGGCTTGAGCACGACCGTGCACCCGGCGGCGAGTGCCGGCGCGAGCTTCCATGACGCCATCAACATCGGGAAGTTCCAGGGGATGATCTGACCGCAGACGCCGACCGGCTCCTTGCGCGTGTAGCAGAGGGTGTTGGGCTGGCGGACGGGGATCGTGGCGCCGTAGATGCGCTCGGGCCAGCCGGCGAAGTGCCGGAGCTGGGCGGCGCTCGAGGCGACGTCCACGATCTTGGCCAGCTTGACCGGCTTGCCGTTGTCCAGCGCCTCCAGCTCGGCGAGCTCGCCGGCGTGCTCCTCGATCAGGTCCGCCAGGCGCGCGATCATCCGGGCGCGGTCGGCGGCGCTGACCCTGGCCCACTGCCCATCGAGCGCGCGCCGAGCGGCACCCACGGCGCGGTCGACGTCCTCGGGACCGGCCTGCGCGGCGGTCGTGATCGGCCGGCCCGTGGCCGGGTCGATCGTCTCGAACGTGCGCCCGTCGGCCGCGGCCACGTGCTCGCCGTCGATCAGCAGCTCGTGTCCGCGCCCTGCGAACTCGCGGGCCGAGTCCGAGAGCTGCTCGGGAAGGGTGGTGGTCGACATCGCGTCTCCTAGAGGTCTATGGCGTCAGGACGATCTTCAGGGCCTCGCGCCGATCGTAGACCGCATACGCCTCGGCGGCGTCCTCGAGCCGCATGTGGTGAGTCACCAGCGGGGTGGGATCCAGCGTGCCCGCCGCGAGCATCCCGAGCACGCGGTCAACGTGGCCGATCACGTTGGCGTGGCCGCTGTGCAGCGTCAGCGCCTTGATCCAGAAAACGCCCATGTGGACCTCGCAGCGCTCGGCGTATACGCCGATCGCGACCGCCGTGCCGGCCTTGCGAGTGAGCCGGATCGCGGCGTCGAGCGCGCTCGGGTGACCGACCGCGTCGACGGCGGCGTCGACTCCTCGGCCCTCGGTCAGCGTCCGGACCTCGTCGCGTGGGTTCTGCTCGGTGAGGTGGACGGGAACGGCCCCGAAGCTCCGCGCCATCTCGAGCCTCGCCGGGACGCTGTCGATCGCAACCACCGGCGCCGCGCCGGCCGCGACCGCCACCTGCACCGCGCACAGCCCGACCGGGCCGAGACCGAGCACCGCCACGCTGTCGCCGGGACGCACGCCGCCCTGCTCGATCGCGTGATAGCCGGTGCCCATCACGTCACCCGCGAACAGCGCCGCGTCGTCGGAGACTCCGTCCGGGATCTTCCGCAGGGTCATGTCGGCCATCGGGATCAGCGCCTGCTCGGCCTGCGTCCCCTGGAGCGAGCCGAGCAGCTCGCCGTGCCCGAACACCCGCATGTGGTCGCACTTGTGGTACGCGCCGCGCAGGCAGAAGAAGCATGTGCCACAGGCGCTGTGGTAGCAACCCAGGACGCGGTCGCCGGACTTCACGCGCGTGACGTCGTCCCCGGCCGCCAGCACGGTTCCGACGAACTCGTGGCCGATCGTGAACCCGGGTTCGATCTGAACCCGGCCGTGGTAGATGTGCAGGTCCGAGCCGCAGATGCCGCTCGCCTCGATCGCGACGATCGCGTCGCCTCGCGACTCGAGCTGCGGCTCCGGGCGGTCCTCGATCCGGACCTCGTGGGGGGCTTGGAAGGTGACTGCTCTCATTGGGCGGGGATCATGTCAGTCCTCGTGGCCGAAGAAGCCCTCGCCGGTCTGGAGGCCGAGCCGGCCCGAGAACACGAGCCGTCGCAGCTGGGGCGCGGCGCGGTAACGCTCCTCGCGCCGCTCGTCGGCGAGCGCGTCGAGCACAGAGAGGACGTGGTCAAGCCCGATCTCGTCGGCCCAGCCGAGCGGACCGCGCGGGTGGTTGAGCCCGTGGACCAGACCGGCGTCGATGTCAGCGGCGTTGCCGACGCCCTCGCCGAGCGCGAACGCCGCCTCGTTGACGAGCTGGCAGACGATGCGGCCGAGCACCAGCCCGGGCGCATCGGCGACCCATTCGGTGTGCTTGCCGAGAGTGGCGAAGAACCGCTCGGCGGCGTCGGCCGCCGCCCGGGAGGTGTCCGGGCCCCGGGTCAGCTCCACGAGGCGGGACTCGGAAAGCGGGGGGAGGGCGTGAAACCCGACCGCGCCGCCCGCCGGGTCGAGGACCGCCAGCGAGCCGGCCGTGCAGCAGATCGCCTGAGGGCCGCCCTGGAGGGGGGCGTCGGGCTCGAGGCCGCCGCTGAGGTCGAGGATCAGGAAGGGGGGATCCTCGCCCGTTGCCTCGGCCGGCGAGGCGACCCGCCAGCCGGCCGCCTCGGCCGCCTGCTCGAGTTCGATCGCGAGCGGCGAATCGCCGGCGATCACGATCAGCCCGTTGCCGCCGCCCGCCGGTGGGGCCTCGGGGTCCTCGCCGCGGTGCCGGCCACCCTCCGGGTACTCGTAGTAGCCGCGGCCCGACTTACGGCCGAGCCGGCCCGCGGCGACCGTGCGCGCGGTGATCTGGGAGGGTCGCCAGCGTGGCTCGCCAAAGCTCTGCTCGTAGAAGGACTTCGAGACGTCAAGGCCGACGTCGACGCCGACGAGGTCCATGAGCTCGAACGGCCCCATCCGGTAGCCGCCGCCCATCCGGCAGATGCGGTCGATCTGCTCGATCGTCGCCAGTTGCTCCTGCAGCAGCTTCAGTGCCTCGAGGCCGAACGGGCGGTTGGAGCGATTGACCAGGAAGCCGGGTCCGTCGACGGCGTCGATCACGATCTTGCCCATCGCTGCGCCGGCCGCGCGCGCGACCTGGAGGGCGGCCTCTGAGGAGTCAGCCCCCGCGACCACCTCCAGCAGCCTCATCACGGGGGCCGGATTGAAGAAGTGCATGCCGACGACGCGCTCGCGCGTGCTCGGGAGGCCGGCGGCGATCGCCGTGACCAGCAGCGAGGAGGTGTTGGTGGCGAGCACGCAGTCCTCCGCGATGATGCCGGCGGCCAGCTGCCCGAACAGCTCGCGCTTTAGCTCGAGGCGCTCGGGCGCGGCCTCGATCACGAGCTGGCAGGGGCCGAGGCCGGCCAGCTCGGCAGCGGGCTCCAGCCGTTCGAGTGCCCGGTCGCGGTCCTCGGCGGTCAGGCGGCCGCGCTCGACCCCGCGGTCGAGGTGGCGCCGGATCTGCGCCAGGCCGCGCTCGAGCGCGTCCGGGATCGGGTCGTGCAGCAGCGTTCTGGCGCCGGACAGACAGGCCAGTTGCGCGATCCCGGCGCCCATCGTCCCGGCGCCACAGACGCCGATCGTCTTCGGCGCGGCGGCGCTCACTGGGGGACGAGCGCGTTGATCCCGGTCAGCGCCCGACCGATGATCAGCTGCTGGATCTGGGAGGTGCCCTCGTACAGCGTCGTCACGCGGACGTCACGCAGGTAGCGCTCGACCGGGTGGTCGTCGACGTAGCCGGACCCGCCGTGGACCTGGATCGCGGTGTTGGCGCATTTGAGCGCAGCCTCGGTGGCGTAGAGCTTGGCGACCGAGGTCTCGGTCGTATTCGGCTGACCGGTGTCCTTGAGGTAGCCGGCGCGCCACACGAGCATTCGCGCGGCATCGGTCTGGACCTTCATGTCGGCGAGCATCGCCTGCACGAGCTGAAAGCTGGCGATCGGGCGTCCGAACTGGATGCGCTCCTTGGCGTAGGTCACCGACGAATCGACGCAGCCCTGGCAGATCCCGACACAGCCGGCCGCGACGCTGTAGCGCCCCGAGTCGAGCGCGCTCATCGCCACCTTGAACCCGTCCCCGACCTGACCGAGCATCTGGTCCTCGCCGACCTCGACGTCGTCGAGCGAGATCGCGGCGGTGTCGGAGCCGTGCAGGCCGAGCTTGTGGTGGATCGCCTGCGGCTGGAAGCCGGGCTGGTCGGTGTCGACGAGAAAGCAGGCCAGGCCGCGGTGGGCTTTCTCCGGGTCCGTCTGGGCGAAGATCAGCGCCACCTTGGCGTGGTTCCCCATCGAGATCCACATCTTGGCCCCGTTGATGACCCAGCCCGAGTCGGTCTTGCGCGCGCGCGTGCGCTGGTTGGCCGCGTCCGAACCGGTGTCCGGCTCCGTCAGCCCGAAGCAGCCGAGCCATTCGCCGGTGCACAGCTTGGGCAGATAGCGCTGCTTCTGCTCCTCGGTGCCCCAGCGCAGGATGGCCGAGCACACGAGTGAGGTCTGCACCGAGACGACGGTCCGCATGGCCGAGTCGCCGCGCCCGATCTCCTCCACGATCAGGCCGTAGGTCACGTAGTCGAGACCGGCTCCGCCATACTCGCGGGGCACGATCGCGCCGAGATAACCCTGCTGGGCGATCTTGGCCACGAGCTCGAGATCGAAGTGCTCGTTGCGGTCGTTCTCCCGCGCGCGCTCGACGATCTCGTTGTCGGTGAAATCGCGCGCCGTCTCACGGATCAGGCGCTGCTCGTCGTTCAGTTCGAAGTCCATGGATGTGGACGGTATATGAGAGGTACGCTCCGGGTGGTCATGGCATCTCGAACGAAGTACGCCCGCAGCGGGGATATTCACATCGCCTACCAGGTCGTCGGCGACGGCCCGATCGACCTCGTCTACGTCCCGAGCTGGATCTCGGCCGTGGAGCACTACTGGGAGGAGCCGAGCGTGGCGCGGTACTTCAACCGACTCGCCTCGTTCTCGCGCCTGATCATGTTCGACCGCCGAGGGTCCGGGATGTCGGACCCTCTGTCGCGGGCGCCGACGCTCGAGGAGCAGATGGACGACGTCGTCGCGGTGATGGACGCCGCCGGCTCCGAGCAGGCGGCCGTGTTCGCGCTGCTCGAGGGTGGGGCGATGGCGGCGCTGTTCGCGGCCACCCATCCCGAGCGAACGAGCGCGCTCGTGCTCTATGAGGCCCAGCCGCGGATGTCGTGGGCGCCCGACTACGACTGGGCGATGCCCGACGAGGAGCGCGAGCGCTATCTCTCCAACGGAGGCCTCGACAACTGGGGCGACGGCTCACGGATCCTCGCGCTGTCCCCGAACTCGGCCGACAACGCGCGGCTGCGCAACTGGTACGGGCGGCTGGAGCGGCTCGCGGCGAGCCCCGGGATGGCCGAGAAGCTGATGCGGATGAACGCGCAGATCGACGTCCGGGCCGTGCTCCCGTCGATCACGGTGCCGACGCTGGTCCTGCATCGCACGGGCGACCAGATGATCGACATCCGCCATTCGCGCTACCTCGCCGAGCACATCCCCAACGCGCGGCTGGTCGAGCTGAGCGGCAACGAGGCGATCTCGTTCGGCCCGGAGGCGAGCGAGGAACTCGACGAGATCGAGGAGTTCCTGACCGGCGCCCGGCACGCGGCGCACGCCGAACGGATCCTCGCCACGGTGATGTTCTCGGACATCGTCGACTCGACAACACGGGCGGCCGAGCTCGGGGACCGACGCTGGCGCGACCTGCTCCAATCGATCGAGTCGTCGGTCGGCCGCGAGCTGATGCGCTACCGCGGCCGGGCGGTAAAGACAATGGGCGACGGCTTCCTCGCCACCTTCGACGGCCCCGCCCGCGCGATCCGATGCGCGACCTCGATCCGCGACTCGGCGCGCTCGCAGTTCGGGCTCGAGGTCCGCAGCGGCCTGCACACGGGCGAGATCGAGGTGATCGGCAACGATGTCGGCGGGATCGCCGTTCATATCGGGGCGCGCGTCGGGGCGACCGCGGGCCCGGGCGAGGTGCTGGTGTCGGGAACCGTCAAGGATCTCGTGGTCGGCTCCGGGATCCCGTTCGAGGATCGGGGCGAGCGCGAGCTCAAGGGCGTGCCCGGCACCTGGAGGCTCTACGCCGTGGCGGGTTCGTAAGCAGGAGGGCGGACCGCCCCGCCCCTGCGGCAGTGCGACGGCCCTCGCCGCCCGCTGCGGGCGGCGAGGGCCGCTTATCCCTGCCCTTGACTGCGGGTTGCTCTACAGGGCCGAGGGCGGCGGAACCGTCACGTTGATCGTTACCGCATTGGAGGCGCCGCCGACGTTCTCGGGATCACCGGGGATCCGGGCCCGGAACGTCTTCGCGCCTGCAGCTCCGAACGACCGGACGAACTCAAACGTCGAGTCGTGCCGGACGAAGTGGACGCCGACCGTGTGCCAGTCGCCGTCGACACCGAGGCGCTGGAGGTACACGACGTCGCCCGCCTTGTCGGGCGTGACCGAGCCCGTGAACGTCACCGGCTGGCCGGAGATGACGCTGGTCGGGCTCGCTGACAGCGCGAGCACATCCCGAACGCCCTCGAACAGGACGGCGCTGTGGCGGTGCGGCTTGAACGTGGTGCGCACCTGGTACAGCGTGTTCTGCCCGGGCTTCTCGACGAAGCTGTAGCTACCGTCGCTGCCGGTCGTGGTCGACTCGAGCGCCGAGAAATGCGCCTGGCCGGCGACCCGGCCCCACAGCGTCACGCTTGTGCTCGGCTCCGGCGTGGTCGTACCGGGCTGGCACAGCACGCCCGAGATCGTCGCCATCGAGCCCTCCGGGATGATCGGGGCCGAGGTGTTGATGGTGAAGTCGGCGACCTGATGCTGCTGGATCGTGACCGTCACCGGGTCCGACTCACCCCGGATGTTGCGCAGATCGCCGCGGAACACGACCCGAACGTCGCGCGCGCCCGGCGTCCGCCAGCTGTACGCGACCGAGTAGTTCGAGCCCGGAGCGAGGCGCGCGCTCTTGAGCGTGTGCCAGTTGTCGGTGGCCCCGTTCTGCTCCTGCAGATAGACGAACTCAAACGCGTGGTTCGGGTCAACGTGACCCGAGAACACGATCGGTTGACGCGTGTCGGCGTTGGTCGTGTTCGCGGTCAGGCTGACGAGCGCCGAGACGCGCTCGTAGACCGTGCGGCTGTGCATATGCTGCCCGCCGAGTTCCCGCGTGAACCACGCGCGGTTGGTCTGGACGAGACCGTCGGGGCGCGCGAACGAGTAGAACCCGTGCGCGTCGGTCGTGGTCCGGCCGATCCGCGTGAAGCCCGTGTGCGAGCCGGCCACATGGTGGTACAGGATGATCGTCTGTCCCGCCACCGGCGGAGCGTTCAGCTGCCCGTAGACCAGCACCGGCTCTCCGGCGATGATCGGATTGGGCGCTGCGTTGATCGTCAACCCATTGTTGTGCCTGGGCGCGGCACCCGCGGTTGCGGGCAACACCACGGCCAACAGTGCGACAAGCACTGATCCGAGCACCGCAAAGCGTAGGCGCATAACAGCCTTCCTTTCCCCAGCTTGGTAGGTGTCGCCGCCGCCGGATTCCGGCTCCCACCCGGACGGAGGCAGTTGGCGCCGCCGCCGCCGGATTCCGGCTCCCACCCGGACGGAGGCAGTTGGCGTCGCCGCCGCCGGATTCCGGCTCCCACCCAGGCGGAGGCATCTACGCCCGTGAAAACAGTCCGCCCGCGAGAAAGTTGCGGTGCCGCAACTGCGATCCGAATCCGGCTGTTCGGCCTCCGGGCGGGGGGCTCGTTGCGGCCCTTCCCGCCCGGAGGCCCAGCCCCCGGGATGTGGTGAGCGTCAGGCGATCAGGAGCGTCTGGGGGTCCTCGGGACTGACCTTCACGGGGACGGTGGCGCCCGGCTGAAAGCTTCCGATTGCGATTCTCGAGACGACCTGAGTGAGCATGGCCGGGTAGGGCTTGCGGCCCGGGATCGTCACCGTCAGGGAGAGCTGCACGCGCGGGTTGTCGCTGATCGTGGTGCCGGTGTCGTTCACCCGGTCGATCCGGGCCTGGCCGGCGATGCCGTTCGTCATCAGCATGGCCGTTTTCTGGTGCTCGGCGGCGAGGCCGCTCGCCCTCCGTCGGGTCGGCTCGAGATTGGTCACCATCAACTCCCACGTGTCAGGACTGCTGCTCCCGACACGCTATGGGCAGCTCGGGCCGCTGACAATCGCGCGTCGGTCTCGATTCGGTCTCGGGAGGCTCACCGGTGGCGTGGGGCGTTCGTTCGGTGCGAGCGGGCGGTTGGGCTGGAATTGCGGGGCACCGCCGGTACACTCGCACTCGGTGGACCCGTTCGCGATGGTGCTCCTGGGTGGTCTGGTCGCGCTGATCCTGTGGATCTGGCTGCTGGGCAAGTACTACCCGGGTTCGGGGCTCGAGCAGCTCGGCCTCCGGTCGGCCCGGGAGATCTCCGAGTCCCGCGAGGAGCTGGACGCCGAGGACCTCGATCAGATGCTCATGGCCCACAACGCCCGACGCAAGGCACGGGGAGAGTCCGAGGTCACGGTCGCCGACCTCGAGCTGCGGGTGATGGAGGACATGCGCGAGCAGCGCAAGCGGCGCGAGGCCTACCTCGCCGACCGCGAGGTCGACCAGATGCTCGAGGCGACCAACGCCCGCCGGCGAGAGCGCGGGCTACCGGAGCGCACTCGGGCGGACGTCGAGCGCGAGTTCGGCACGGGGCCCCCGCCCGAAGCCTGAGCTTGGCGCGCTGCCTGATCGTCGGGTGTGGATGTCGCGGGCGCGCGCTCGGCGAAGCGCTGATCGAGCGGGGGCACGCGGTTCGGGGCACGAGCCGCCGCCCCCACGCCGCCGCTGAACTCGAGGCGGCCGGCATCGAGCCCGTGATCGGAGACCCCGATCGGGTCGCGACGCTGGCGCCGGCGTTCGAGCACGTGAGCATCGTGTTCGTCCTGATGGGGTCGGCCGACGGGCCGGCCGAGGCGCTGGCGGCGCTGCACGGAAGTCGTCTCGAGATGCTGCTGACGAAGCTGATCGACACGACGGTCCGCGGCATCGTCTACGAGTCCGCCGGGACCGTCGACGCGGCCGTGCTGGCGGGCGGCGCTGAGCGTGTGCGGGCGGCGTGCGAGGACTCGCTGATCCCGTACGCGCTCCTCGATACTCCACCCGGCGAGTTCGAGCAATGGCGCGCCGCGGCGCTCGCGGCGCTCGACTCGGTGCTCGGGGGGTAGGGGATCGGGGTGGCGGGCCGGGGCCGGCCGCGGAGGGTGGGTCAGAAACCGGCGTATATCGTGGTTTTCTGACCCAGGCTCGAATCCGTTGTCTTGGCGGGCCACCGGCGCCCGGTGTTTGCCCGGCCCCGGTGCGCGGCCCCGGTGCGCGGCGCGGCCTCGGCCCACGCGCCGGCTCTACTCGAATCCCGGCGCGACCCAGCCGGGCATGATCTCCGGCAGGCCCTCGCTGACCCGCCCCGGGAACCGGGCCGGGCGCTTCTCGAGGAATGAGGTCACGCCCTCGACGGCGTCGGGCGACTGGCCCCGGGAGAACATCGCGCGCGAATCGGCCCGATGGGCGAGCATCGGGTGCTCGGCCCCGAGCATGGTCCAGAGCATCTGGCGAGCGAGGGCGACGGACACCGGCGCGGTGTTGTCGGCGATCTCGCGCGCGATATCGCGCGCGGCGTCGAGCAGCCCGTCCTTTGGGTGCAGGCTCCGCACGAGGCCGCCCGCGAGCGCCTCCTGGGCCGAGAACACGCGACCCGTCGAGACCCACTCCATCGCCTGACTGATCCCGACGACGCGGGGAAGGAACCAGCTCGAGCACGCCTCGGGCACTATGCCGCGCCGCGCGAACACGAAGCCCATGCGGGCGTCGTCGGCGGCGAGGCGGATGTCCATCGGCAGCGTCATCGTGGCGCCGACGCCGACGGCAGGGCCGTTGATGGCGGCGATGACCGGCTTGCGCGATTCGAACACCCGCAGCGTGAACTGGCCGCCGTTGTCCTCGGGGACCGGGCCGCCTCGACCGCGCTCCCGCCAGTCGAAGGTGGCCCCGCCGGCCTCGAGGTCCGCGCCGGCGCAGAAGCCGCGGCCCGCGCCCGTCACGATCACGACACGGACGTCGTCATCGGTGTCCGCCTGATCAAAGGCGGCGATCAGCTCGCCGCACATCGTCTGCGTCCACGCATTCAGCCGGTCGGGGCGGTTGAGCGTGACCGTGAGGATTCCTTCCTGCACCTCGGTCGTGATCTGCTCTGGCACCTCGTCTCCTTTGTCAGTCGGTCGGTAGCGGGGCGATGCGGTCGAACAGGTCGGCCAGGATGCGAGCCGTCGCGCCCCAGATCAGACGCTCGCCCACGACGTAGGTGTCGGTCCGGATCGGCAACCCTCGTCGGACCAGCCTGCGACGTCCGTAGCCGGCGAGAAGCTCGGCGAGCGAGAACTCGATCACCTCGGACACCTCGCGCGCGCTGAGCGTCCACGTCCGGCCCGGCTCGATCAGGCCCACGAACGGATACACGGCGTAGCCGGTGGCGATCGTCGGCGTCGGTTGCAGGGCGCCGAGGATCTCCACCGCATCGGCGGGCAGCCCGATCTCCTCGTCCGCCTCCCGCAGGGCGGTGGCGACGAGGTCGGGCTCCCCCTCGTCGTAACGACCGCCGGGAAACGAGATCTCGCCCGCGTGCCGTCGCAGGTCCTCGCGACGCCTGGTGAAGACCGCATGGAGCCGGCCGTCCTGCAGGTACAGCGGCACGAGCACCGCGGCATCGGTCCGGCCGCGGACATCGAGCCGCATCGCCTCGCCGGCGCTGAGCAGTACGCGGCGAAGGTCCGCCCTGATCGATCCCGCGTCGGTCGCCATCGCGTGACTATATTCGTGGGCGATGGAAGCGCTGATCATCGTCGACATGCAGAACGACTTCTGCGCCGGCGGTGCCCTCGAGGTAGCCGACGGGAACGCGGTGATCGGACCGATCAACGAGCTCGCCGGGCGCAGTCCGTACGTCGTCGCGACCCGCGACTGGCACCCGCCCGACCACAACTCATTCGTCGACCAGGGCGGGCCCTGGCCGGTGCACTGCGTCCGCGACACGCCGGGTGCGCAGCTGCACCCCGGGATCGAGGCCGATCGGATCGACGCGATCGTGGATGCCGGCCGCGAGCCCGACCAGGAGGGTTACTCCGGCTTTGAGGACACCGATCTCGAGCGGCTCCTGCGCGAGCACGACATCGACACGGTGCACGTCGGCGGCCTGGCCCTCGATTATTGCGTCAAGGCGACGGCGCTCGATGCCGCCCGTGCCGGCTTTCACGTGATCGTCCACCGGGACGCGACGCGGCCGGTCGAAGTCAACGCGGGCGACGGCGACCGCGCCGTAGCCGAGCTCTGCGAGGCCGGCGTTGACGTCGTCTGACCTCGCCGGCCGCGTCGCCCTGGTGACGGGCGCCAGCGGCGGGATCGGCGAGTCGCTCTGCCGCGCGCTCGCCGATGAGGGCGCCGCGATCGCGGTCTCCTACGGCCGCAACCGCGAGACCGCCACGACGCTGGCCGCGAGCCTCGCGGCCGAGGGGCACCGTTCGACAGCGTTCGGTGCTGACATGGAGGATCTGGCCGCTCCGGCCGGGCTGATCGACGAGGTGGAGTCGGAGATGGCCCCGGTCGAGGTGCTCGTGGTCAACCACGGCCTTGCCCGCCGGGCCCGCTATGAGGACGTTGATGCCGAGGCCTTCGACCGCACGCTCGCAGTCAATCTACGGGCTCCGTTTCTGCTTGCCCAGCGGGCGCTGGCCGGGATGCGGGAGCGAGGTTTCGGTCGGATCCTGTTCGTGTCCTCGGCCGCCGCCTTTCGTGGCGGGGTCGTCGGACCCGACTACGCCGCCTCAAAGGCTGGCCTGCACGGGCTGACGCACTTTCTCGCCAGCCGCACCGCCCGGGACGGGGTGACCGTGAACGCTGTGGCCCCCGGGTTCATCGATACGCCGATGCTTCCGGGAGAGCCGTCCGAGCTGGCGCGATCGGTACCGGTGGGAAGGATCGGGCGGCCCGAGGAGGTGGCCGACCTGTGCGTCGCGATCCTGCGCAACGCATACGCGACCAACCACGTGTACAGCATCGACGGTGGCATGCATCCGCGCTGACCCGGGGCGGGCGCAGGAGTGGCCGCATCGACGGAGGCGGGTCCAGCGGCGGGTCCTCCGGTGGCACTGACGGCGGGACGTCAGGCGGCACGACTGGTGGGGCCGACGGCGGCGCCTCAGGCCGGGGCGACGACGTGGATGTGGTCCTCGAACAGGACCTCTCCATCGAGCGTTCGGTGGACCGGGCACTTCGCGGCGATCGCCCGCAGCTTCTCCACCTGGTCCTCGGTGCAGCCGCCGGAGAGCTTGAAGTCGAGGCGGAACTTGGTCGGACAGCCGCGCTCGGCCGGCGTGTACTCGCACTGGATCTCGACCGTGCCGAGATCCCAGCCCTTTCGCTTGGCGTACATCTCGATCGTGATCGCCGTGCAGGAGGCGAGACTGGCAGCGAGCAGCTCCTGAGGGCTCGGGCCCTCGTCGTCGCCCCCCTGATCCGTCGGCTCATCGGCCAGCAGCTGATGGCCCCGGATCTCGAGCTGATGAGTGAACGAACTATTCGCAATGCGCCGCGCGCTGGCCTTCATTTCCGGGTCCTTGGTTGTCGAGTCAAGTTATATGATGATCGTAGCGCTGTGGCCAGGGCTAATCCGCCAGCGGGTTGAACAGCAACCCCGTCGGGACCTTGGGGAAGAAGTAGGTCGATTTCGGCGGCATGCTCTCGCCCGCCGCGGCCACCTCCTGGACCCGTCCGACCGGAGTCGGCGCCATGAAGAAGGCCGCGTCGTACTCACCCTGCTGCACGAGCTCGAGCGCCTGCGCATCGTCCCGCGCGTACCCCAGTCCGGCGAGGTGGTCGATGTCATCGTCGGTCATCTCGAGTGCGCCCTTCAGGATCAGCGCCTCGAGCACCGCGGTGTCGAGCCGGCGGTAGGGCTCGGCATGATCGGGGAGCGCCGCATCTGCGATCGCCGGGTCCTTCAGCGTCAGCCGGAACGGCTTCTGGAGATGGGCGTCGATGTAGCCGATGCCGAGGTGCGTCGAGGGTGGGGGAGTCAGCGCGGCGGTGTCCTCGAGCGCTTCGATCTCGAAGTCCCGCCGGATCGCCTGCGCGAGCGTCTCGTGCTGATCGGGACTCAGGCCGCGGATCAGCCGGTGGGTCGGGAACACGGTGAGGCCGGGGTCCTGGAGCGCGACCAGGCACATGAGCACGTAGCGGTGCGGGCCGTCGCCGCCGATCTCATCGGCGTAGACCCGGGCCGTCTCGTAGCGGTGGTGGCCGTCGGCGATCAGCAGCTCTGCCTCCGCACCCGCCCGCTGGACGGCCTCGATGGCGGCCGCGTCGGCGACTCGCCAGAGCCGGTTGACGGTCCCATCGTCGTCTCGGGTCTCTGCCCACGGGGCCAGCTCCGTGAACGGCGCAATCGCCGACCATGCGCGCTGGTCGGGATCCGAGAAGAGCGAGAAGATCGGCGACAGGTTCGCGCGCGTCGCGCGCGTGAGCCGCAACCGGTCCTCCTTCGGACCCGGATGAGTGCGCTCGTGCGGCCGGATCCGGTCGGCGCCATACTCCTCGACCCGGACGCGAGCGAGGAATCCGCGGCGGGTCCGCTCGCGGCCGTCGGGTCCGGCGTAGTCCTGGGCAAGCGCCCAGATCGCCGGCTCCTCGTCACGGACGATCACGCCCTCATCGCGCCACTGTGCAAGCAGCTGCGCCGCGTGGGCATACGGGTCCCCGTTCCCCCGCGGGAGGTCGATGCCGACGACGTTGTAGGGCGAGCGCGCCTCGAGCGAGGCCCGCTGCTCCGCATCGATCACGTCGTAGGGCGGGGCGACCACGTTCTGAAGCCCCCCAGTCCTTTCAGGGTCGTAACGCAGCGCCAGGAGCGGTTGGATCTCGGCCATCGCGGCGGCGGAGGCTACTCGACCTGGGCCGGGGCCGGTTCCGCGGCAGGGACGTGGTAGGTGGGGGCCAGTTCCACGTCCAGCTCGGGCTGCTGGGACTGCACCAGATGACTGCGGCCACGACCAGGAGGCCGCCGGCGATCTGAGGCGCCGAGAGCCGCTGGTCGTGGATCGCCCAGGCCAGCAGGGCGCCCAGAACGGGCTCGAGTGTCGCCACCACACCGGCGCGCGCGGCGGGGATGTGGCGGGTGGCGGTGATCATGCAGCCGAACGGGATCAGCGTCCCGCCGATCACCACGTAGGCGGCGAAGGCGAGGTTCCTCGTGCTCGAGAGCGAGTGCAGCGGGAAGCTCCAGCCCGGTTGCGTGATCAGCCAGAAGAGACTCGAGAGGCCGAACCCCCAGGCGAGCGTCGCGGCCGGCGCGTAGCGCTGGCCGAGCTTCTCGCTCGCGAACAGGTAGATCGCGAACGTCGCAGTGGCGCCGAACGCCTCGAGCACCCCGATGCCGTCGAGGCTGCCCGGCTGGTAGGCGCCCACGACGAAGAAGCAGCCGATCGCAGAGAGGGTCGCGGCGCTCCACAGGCCGCCCGGCAGCGCTCGCTTGTGGACGACCTTCAGCCACAGCAGGAGCAGGATCGGCGCAAGGTACTGGATCGTCAGCGCGACCCCGATCTGCAGCCGCTCGATCGCGCCGAAGTAGAACGCGTTCACGCCGGCCAGGCCGATGATCCCGAACAGCGCGAACTGGCCGAGGTCGGATCGGTCGATCTTCAGCAGACGCGGCCGGGCGATCGCCAGCGCCGCGCCGATGGCCACGAACGTCAGCACCGAGCGCAGCTCGGCCAGCCGGGCCGGAGGCATGTGATCGTCGAGCAGGAAGCGGGCCAGCGATCCGTTAAGCGCCCACAGCGTCGCGGCCGTCGCCGCCAGGGTATATCCGAGCCGGGGAGAGCGGGTCCGGCGAGCCATCTCCTGCAGTGTCGCAACGGCGTTCCGTCCGGACTTCGCCGCCGCGTGGCGTCTAGACTCGGCGGCCTAGACGGGGCGTGGCGCAGCCTGGTAGCGCGCCGCCTTTGGGTGGCGGAGGTCCCCGGTTCGAATCCGGGCGCCCCGATGTAGAACCGACACGCTCGCCGGTTTGAACTGCCTGACTACTTGTGGTGCCGCCGCCGGCGTGCCGGCTGCGGGAACTTGTGCAGGAGCCGCTCGAAGATGCCCTCGAGCGTGTCCTTCCCGTACGGGTGGGATCCGTCGTACATGGTGAGCACGGCCATCGAGACGCGGGCGCAACCACGCTTGAGCAGAACCACCTGGTGGTCCATCAGCCCGGTCCCGTAGCCCCAGCCGCCCTTGAAGTAGAGGTGCCAGCCGCGCGGTGCCACCTCGCCAATCCCCCAGCGCTGGGAGGGCGTGATCGAGGCGAGCAGGTGCATGCCGTAGGCCCGGTGGCGCTTGAGGATGAAGTGGTCGATGTTGAAGAAGAACCTCGTCTGGTCGGCGGCGTCGATGTGGCTCTCGCCCCAGATCGGCGAGACGGCGAGGAAGCGCTTCATTCCGACGCGGTGGGCGAGGGCGTCGAGGCCACTGTCGCCGATGATGCTGTCCACGATCGACGCCGCGGTGTTGTCCGAATGCGTGATCATCGGGTAGAGCAGCGACTTGTCGTAGCCGTCGAGGGCGCGGTTGCGGACCGACGGTCGGTTCAGGTAGGCGACCATCAGCATCGCCTTGAGCACGCTCGCCGACCACTCGACGTGGTCGGCGCGATAGGCGTGGTAGGTGTGATCGGTCCGGACCGCGAACTCGATGTCACCCGTCCGCGAATGCGCGTACGCGATCGCCGAGGCCATGTCCGGCTTCCAGAGCTGGTTCACCGTCTTGCCGAATCCGGGGACGAAGCAGCGCTTGTGGGGCTTCTGGTGATGGCGCGCGGTTCGCGCGCCGGCGCCGGCGGCGACGATGCCGGCCGTCGCCGCGGCCACGAGCGAGAGCGCCAGCAGCACGCGCACTGCAACTCGTCGGATGAACATGACTACATTCTCGCAAGGCCCCCGTAGCTCAGCTGGATAGAGCGACGGCCTTCTAAGCCGTGGGTCGCAGGTTCGAGTCCTGCCGGGGGCATCGGAGGAAGTGCATGGAAATTGCCTTGTTGTGGTGGCGGGGCGGATTCTCGGAGCGGTTGGCTTTCACGTCGGGCAACTGTCGCGGGCAACGATCGAGGCTGATTCAAGGCGTAGGGGTTGGCGTCCGGGGGCCTTCGCGCTGGACGAGATTCACGTTAGCCCGATGATGCCCTTGATGATCAGCAGCGCGCCGATCAGGGTGAGTCCTCACTGGTCACGCGCATTTACGCTGACGATCGAGGCTGCCGCGCTCGTGGTCGCGGTCGCGACATCGCGCGAGCGCGAGCAGGTTCGGCGTCGCCGGGCACTGGTGATCGTTCGCGGTGATGATCGTCCTGATCCTTGGTGTGGGGGCCGGCGCCGTCTCCGAGCAGTTCACAGCCCTCCTGCTCGCGCTCGTCACGGCTGCTGTCCCGGTGGAGATCGTCCGTGGGGTGGTCCGGCTGCTGCGCGAGCGGGGCGTCACGATCCAGGCGGTGGCCGGGGCGCTGGCGATCTATCTCTCAATCGGTCTTCTCTTCGCGTCGATCATCTCGTCACGGTCATTGGGCTGCTGATCGGCAGCTTCGTCGAGAGACGCAAGACGGTCTGAGGCGCCGCCGGAGAACCGAGCTGCCGTCGAGGTCCCTCACGACGCAGCCGCATACCTCAGACTGCGCGCCGTCGGTCAACGCGGAACGGGTCGGCACCAGTGGGTATGGTGCCGCGGTCCTTGATTAACCGATGGTCTGGGTTCGGCAAGACCCGATGCCCGTCTTCTGATGTGAGAAAGGATTTCCGCATGTCGTTGCTTGTGCGATCTGCCGTGGTCGGGTTACGTACGCCTGACGCGCACGGGGAACGGGAATGGAAAACGCGCGGAGCTGACCCGCGGTCAGCCAGGACGGGCTCGGTGCGCGGATGAGTGCCGACGCGCATGTTGGAGCGCCGGCGGTAGGCGAGGGAGCGGCGAAGGCCGCGGGCGCGGCGGGGATCGTCCTGATGACTCTGGCGGCGGGGCAGTTCGTGATGGCCCTCGATACGACGGTCATGAACACGGCGATCGCGACCGTCGCCAAGGACGTTGGAACGACGGTGACCGGCATTCAGACCGCGATCACGCTCTACACGCTGGTGATGGCGTCGCTGATGATCACCGGCGGGAAGATCGGTCAGATGATCGGGCGCAAGCGTGCGTTTGCGATCGGGTGCGTCATCTACGCCTGCGGTTCGCTGACCACCGCGCTGTCGCAGAATCTGACCGTGTTGATGATTGGCTGGTCGGGCCTGGAAGGCCTTGGGGCGGTGCTGATCATGCCGGCGATCGTGGCGCTGGTCGCGTCGAACTTCGGCAAGCCCGACCGTCCGCGCGCCTACGGGCTCGTCGCCGCCGCCGGGGCGATCGCGGCGGCGCTGGGGCCGCTGGTCGGCGGCCTGTTCACTACCTACGCGTCGTGGCGGTGGGTGTTCGCCGGGGAGGTGGTCATCGTGCTGGTGATCCTCCTCCTGACTCGCCGCATGAAGGACACGCCGGCGGAGGCAGGCGCCCGGCTGGACCTGGTTGGCACGGCGCTGTCCGCGCTCGGGCTCGGGGCGATCGTGCTCGGAATTCTGAAGGCCGGGACGTGGGGGCTCGTGCGGCCTAAGCCGGACGCTCCTGAATGGTTCGGCCTTTCCCCGGTGGTCTGGCTGATCCTTGCCGGCGCCGTGGTGCTGGTCCTGTTCGTGTGGTGGGAGAACCGGCGCATCAAGCGCGGCGAGGGTGCGCTGATCGACCCGGCGATGTTGCGCAACCTTCAGTTGCGCAGCGGGGTCATGTCATTCCTGTTCATGTTCCTCATCCAAGCGGGGATCTTCTTCACCGTCCCGCTGTTCCTGTCGGTCGCGCTTGGGATCTCGGCCGTCGAAACCGGCGTGCGGCTGCTTCCGTTATCGCTGTCGCTCCTCGCGTTCGCCGTCGGCGTCCCCAAGCTACGCCCTAACGCGTCACCGCGGCGCGTCGTCCGGGTCGGATTCATCACGCTGTTCGCCGGCCTCGTGCTGCTGGTCGCCTTGCTCGACGTGGGCGTCGGCCCGGAGATCGTCACCTGGCCGTTGCTGCTCGCGGGATCCGGGCTCGGGATGATGGCCTCCCAACTTGGCGCCGCGACGGTGTCATCGGTACCCGACGAGAAGAGCGGCGAGGTCGGCGGGCTCCAGAACACGGGCACCCAGCTCGGCGCCTCGATCGGTACGGCGCTCGCCGGCGCGGTGCTCATCTCCGCGATGACGGCGTCGTTCTTCACCGGTATAGAGAACAACCCCAACGTTCCCGACAAGGTCGCGTCGCAGGCGCAGACCCAGCTCGCAGGCGGCGTGCCGTTCATGTCCGAGGCCGACGCCAAGGCCGCGCTCAAAAAGGCGAACGTGCCCCCCGCGACCGCTGACGAGATCGTCAAGCAGAACGAAAAGAGCCAGATCGACGGACTGCGGGCCGCCGAGGCCATCCTCGCGCTCCTCGCACTGATCGCGCTCCCGTTCACCCGTGGCATCCCGACCGTTCAACCGGGCGCCCAAACCAAACCCAGACGATCCCCGGCATAGCCGACCGAACCCGCGTCTCCCCTCACCCGCTCAGCGTCGAGACGTTCGGCGCGTCGCCATTCCTCCACATCCGCGCGCGAGCGCCTCGGCGATGCTTGAGGAAGTCGTCGAGGAACGCGACGGCCACGCGCTCGACGATCCCGAGCTGGGGCTCCTCGTAAGTGTACGGCGGCAGGTGGGGCGCCCCGAGCAGTGAGAGGAGGAACTTGGGCCGGTGCGCGATCCCGAAGAAGTGATACGTGGAGGCCGGCGCGTTGATCACGTCGCCGGTCCCCTGCGCGGCGAGCAGCGGTGGGCTGGGGGATGGGAAATCGTATCCACCGACGCCGGGGATCTCCGCCCCTGACAGGATCATCGCCGCGCGGATGCGCCGGTCGAAGTAGTGCTCGTTGTAGGCGGCGGCAAGCGCGGTCGAGCCGCCGTCCGACTGCCCCGAGACGGCTATCTCATGCCGGGCGATTCGCCCGAAGCGATGCCCGCGCGTCCTCTCGCTGACGGCGAGCATGCGGGTGATCACATAGCTCATGTCGGTGGGCTGGTTGACCAGATCCGACTCATTCGGCCCGCCCGGCGCGTGGGCGTTGGTGAGCGGGAACACGGGCGCCGCGACTATGTACCCAGCGCGCGCCCACGTCCGCATCAGCCGAGCGTAGGTCGACGGCTCGACCGCGAAGCCGTGCGCGAACACGATCAGCGGAAACGAGCCCGCGGCCGGCCCGGCGCCGTAAGCGTCGACGCGGGAAGCGTTGCCGACCGCCGGATAGCGGACCACGGTCAGAAGAGATCTCGGCACCCGCCCGTGGCCGGGGATCGAGATGTAGCGCCTGCGGTCCGTGAAGCGGAGGAACAGCTTGCCGATGGCGTAGCGAGGACCGCCCCGGGGCTCGGCGTTATCGGCCCGCTTGGACTCTGCGGCCGCGACCGGACCCGCCATGACGATGGTCAGGCCGACGACGCAGGCCACGCCGCAGAGACGGACACGCGCGCCGAACCGCCCGGGTCCCACCCTCCCCGGCGCGCTCAGCGCTTCATCATGCGCTTGCTGATCGGCAGCGAGAGCCATCGCGGCGCGCGGCGGTTGGGGGCGAAGGCCGCTCGGATGTGGGGGCCGCCGGGTATCACCGAGATGCGCCCCTTGTCCGCGGCGGCGATCGAGTAGCGGGCCACCTCCGCCGCCGACACGTTGGTGAACTTCGGCAGGCGCTTCTGGAAATAGGAGGCGTCGGAGGCCTCCTGGAACCCGGTCGGCACCGGACCGGGGCAGACGGCCGTGACGGTAACGCCCCGGTCCTCCACCTCGGCATGAACAGCCTCGGAGAGCAGAAGCACATGCGACTTGGCGGCTGCGTAACCGGCGTTGAACGGAAGGGCCTGGAAGCCGGAGGTGGAGGCCACGTTGATGATCGTCCCGCGCCCCCGCTCGACCATCCCAGGCAGGTAGCGGGCCATCAGGTCGACCACGGCCTCTACCAGCACCCGCACCTGCCCGAGCTCCTGCTCGCGGTCGCTCTCGGCGAACGGGCTGTAGACGCCGAAGCCGGCGTTGTTGACGAGGATCTCGACCGTCGCGCCCAGCTCGTCGAGGCGCGCGGCGAGCATGTCGCGGTCCTCGGGGCTGGCCAGATCGGCTGCGATCACCGTTGCGCGCTGCGGCCCGCCCAACTCCTGGGCGAGCTGGTCGAGGCGATCCTGGCGGCGGGCGACGAGCGCCACCCGGTAGCCGCGGTCGGCGAGTTGCCGTGCGAACTCCTCGCCGATTCCCGAGGATGCTCCGGTGACGAGCGCGATCGAGTCGGCGGATGGCGGGGGGAGGCTCATGGGCGGCCCGCAGTATGAACGGAGGACTGGGTCATGCTCGGGGATTATCGAGATCCGTCCCGGTCCGTGCGTTGGGCTCGGCCAGCGCGTCTGACGCTGCTAGATTCAGGGCCTCCACGGTGGGCGTAGCTCAGCTGGTAGAGCTCCTGGTTGTGGTCCAGGCGGTCGGGGGTTCGAGTCCCCTCGCTCACCCTCCGGAAGCTGGCGCTCCGAGCACCTGTCACCGCCGCCTCAGGTCAGCTGACCACCGGTCTCTCAGCACGCGCCTGCGGACGATCCGCCGACCGGCTGTGGGTTTCCACGGATGCTCGGTTCCCGAAGGCGGCGAACATTGGTTCAGACACCGACGGCTCGGGCCGGCGATGCCGGCTCGACCGACCTAACGAAGGGACTGTGAACCAATGCTCTGGATTCTGCTTGGCATCTTGTACATCGTCTGCCTCGTGGTCCTCGGGCTATCGACGTTCCGTAAGGGCCACTACTGGCTGTTCTGGATCGGCTTCTTCTTCCCGATCCTGTGGATCATCGGTGCGCTGATCGGGCCCACCGAAAACGCACGCGCCCGGTTGGCGTAACCCTACCTCGGGGCCATCTCACCGAGCGGGCGCTGTGACTGCTGCGGCCGGGGCACCCGCCCCGGTGGCAGCACCGTCACCTCCTGCACGCGCATGCGACCACGGAAGCCGCCATGGTCGAGGACCAGGAACCAGTGGTCATCCTCGGGGACCGAGAGCAGAACCGGCGACCGGCGGACGAAGCCGCCCACGAAGATGAAGCGCTGACCGGCTCGGTAGAGAGCGAAGTTCCGAGCGTCTAGGAGCATCACGTTCGCCGCCTTGCCGCGCAGGTGCACGCAGACCGCCGCGCCCGCGGGGTGGCGGCCGATGTCGCGGTACGTGTATCGATAGGCCACCTGCCGCTAGCTCTCGGCCGTGACCTGCGACGGCAGGGGCTCACTTGGCTCATGCATCAGGTTCTTCTTGATGTTGTGCCGGTTGCGAGCGAGCACGGCCGAGATCCTCAGCTTTCGGATCCCGTGCAGGTATCCGATGCACCAGTCGAGCTGTTGCATCGCGTCCTCGGCTGCCTGGCGGTAGCGCTCGCCTTCGTCGGGGGTCATCGTTGCACCTCCTTGGTTCTGGATAGGTGCGTTCCCCCGTGTGGACGCGCAAACCTCGCGTGGACGAACGTCCGACCCCAGAGGGCCCAGCCGGCGAGCGCCGCGCCGACCGCGGGACACGGGGCACGACGACCGCCCGCACGCCGCCGGATCGGAGGGCGGCGTGCGGGTGCCGAGTCAGGCTCTCAGAACCGGTTCGTATACAGGTCGCAGTGGATGCCGAGGCCGAGGCTCGACTTGGCGACCTTGCAGCTCGTCGCGCCGTTGATCGACTGGTTGGCACTCGGGACGACCACGAACACTCCGCGGGCCGGCTTCTCCTGGAAGTAGATGTTGACCGCGGACCAGATGTACAGCGACGGGTTGGACTCGTTGATGACGGTGGCCGACTGGCCGCTCGAGGCCGTCTTCATGACGCCCTTGTAGAACTTGCCCTTGCCGTCGAACTTCTTGGCACTCTCGACGAGGAAGGCCTGGCCGTAGAGCTCGACCGAGCGCGTGCATCCGATTCCGGAGAACCACCGGGCGGTCACCGATTTCTTGTTCGACGCCTGCGTCTTCTGGGTGGTGAAGTTGACCGAGCACTGCACGGCCGAGATCGGGATGTTGGCGGTGTGGACATCGCGCGCGGCGCGACCCGAGACCGCGCTCCCGCCAAGCACCGTGGCCTTGCCGTTGGCAAAGGACACGGCGATCAGAGGCGCCGTCGACGGCGCGGCACCCACGCCCTTGGTGGGCTGCTTGTGTGCCGCCTTCGAGGTCGAGCCGATCGCCTTCAGTTGCTTCGACGAGGGTCCGCCGGATGCCGCGGCGAGACCCGTGGAGGCAGCCAGGGCTGCGACTCCGAACGCTGTGAGTGCGGCCACGCGCCGCTTGGACCATCCGGACATTTACATCTCCCCGTGTTCGAGATTGCGCCCCCCAACGCGGTCATGCTACTGCCCTCGCCTGCGATGGCGCCGCCCGGTGGGGCCGGACCCGCGTCAGTCGCTGGTCTTGAAGCGGCACAGCGTGCCCGACATCTCGAGCACGCGCCTGGGCTGGTTGGGCACGCGGCGCAGCCGCAGTTCGTAGCTGTGATCCGAGGCGTGAAGCAGTGCCTGGATGAGGATGCGCACGCCGGTGCTGTCCATGAACGTGACGTGGCGCAGGTCGATCACTATCTCCCTTGGCGCGAGCGCCTGTGCACGTGCGAGCTCGCGCTCGGCCTCGGCGGCGGAGGCCACGTCGATCTCTCCGCGGAACGTGAGCAGCACGCGCCCGTCCGCGTGACCGCTCTCGACGATCAGCCCGCCCGGTGCAGTTCGATCAGGATCGGTCAGGTCAGTCATGTCAATGCGCGCGAAACCTACCGGTCCGCGTCGATCGCCGGTGGGAACGCTCTGCGGCTGAGGGGCGCGAGGCGAACGCGGGCTCCCTCGCACATCCGTCCGGAACCCTTTCGAAGGTATGCGAAGGCGCCGAAGATCCGCCAATGCCGGAAACAACCCGCGACATCATCTGTCTGCTCGCCTGTGCGGTGCTCGGCGTGATCGTGTGGGGCATCCACCAGACGTCGCTCTCGCATGCCGCCCAGCGGCCGCTCAAGGTGGCCGTGATCGTTATCGGGCTGGTCGCGGTCGGAGCGTGGCGCACGTGGCAGATCCGCCGCGCCGAGGCTGCGAGCCCGGCCGGCTCTCAGGCGAGCTGAATGTGGTCGGCCTCGGCCGGGCCCGGGAACGGCCGGGTCAGGCCGAATTGAAGCAACGTCGACTCGGGCACGCCCTCGACCCCCGGCGTGTCCGATGCGTCTCCACGGGTGTGGGGATCGTCCGCGAACCCGCCGACCTCCACCGAGTGCTGGGGCGTCCGGTAGCCCGAGAGGCCGATCAGGTGCAGGCGCAGCGCCTTGCCCAGCGCGTCGAGGCGGGCGGCGATCGCGGGCTCCTGCCCGACGCTGTAGTTGGTGCCGGCCGCGGGGAAGAAGCCGTACGGACCGCCGTGCGGGACGAAGCCGGCGCCCGTGTAGTGCCCTCCGACGGGGGCGGCAATCCCGAATGAGGCCCGCTGCGCCGCGGCCGCGCGTGCCTGGAGCACGGCGAGCTGGTGCTGGACCTTGCGCAACTGCGCCTGCCTGCGCGCCCGGTCGCCGGCGGCGACCCGCTCCTGCCTGAGCACCGCGAACTGGACGGTCGCGACCTGGTCCCGCTCGACCAGGATCGCGGCCGTGACCCGCTGCTGGCGGGCCTGAACGTCGGCCAGCCTCGCGGCCTGGACGCCGACCCGGGACTTGATCCGGGCCACGAGCTTGATCACGTTTGCGTTCCGATGGGCGATCGAGCGCATCTGGTTGACGCGATCGAGCAGGTCGGAGAAGCCCTGGGACTCGAGCACCACGCCGACGATGTCGGGCGAGGGGGATTCGTACTGGGAGACGAGCTGCGAGGTGAGGATCGCTCGGTCGCGCACGAGATCGTGCCGGAGCAGTCCGAGACGGGTCTGCGCGGCTTGGAGCTCGTCGCGGATCCGTAGGAGCGCGGCCCGTTGCACCGAGAGGCTCGATTGAAGTGCACCCAGCCGCGACTCGAGATCGCGCAGCCTGCCGCGGTAGCCGGCGATCCGGCCGCTGTCGGCGTTGATCGACTGCTGGAGCGACCGCTGCTGCGAGCTCAGGTCGGCGAGGCCGGCCGGGGCGAGCCGGAGGGCTCCGGCGGCGGCCAGTACGGCGACGAGCTCGATCGCGCCGCAGCGTGATGCCGTGAAGCGGTGCATACGTGAGGATCGGGGAACCGTGATCGGTCGGTCCCGCCGTTGGCCGAAGCTACCAGCTGTCGCGGAGCGTGGCAGCGGTCGCAAGCGTGCTTGCAGGGTCGGCGGGGCGGCTCAGGCCACGCCGCGCGCGACGCACAGCCGTTGCAGGCGCTCCATTGCGTCCGTCGCTCGATCGGGGAGCGTGTCCAGCGCGTTGGCGGCCAGGCGCAGGTCGTCGATCGTCACGTCGTGCGCCTCGAGCGCGAAGCGGCCGAGCCAGCGGACGGCGGCGCGCTCGTACCGTTCGGGATCGCCTCCGCGGAGGACGAGGCAGATCCGCAGCGCGTCATCGAGGGCGATGCGGGGCAGCTCGCGGGCGGCCGACGTCACGAGCGCCTCGTTGCCCGTCCCCAGTGCCCGGCGAAACCGGGTATAGGGATTGCCGTCGCTCGTCACGAACATATGTTCGTATGGCTGTCAAGCGAGCGACTATTGGACGTCCACGCCCAGCGTTCGGGCCGTGCCGGACTTGGCAACCTCCGATTGATCGGGTGAGGTTCTGAGCAGATGATCACCGACGGTCGAGGTGACGCCGAACCAGTAGTGCTCGTTCTTGTAGTGATGAAGCCGATGGCCGCGCTGGATCGAGTGGTAGTAACGGCCCTGGGGCCGGTACGGCGTGTGGATCAGGAAATGGCACCACTCGTAGGCGGCGAGGATCGTGTAGCTGACGAGCAGGCCCGTCGCGGCGTGGGCGATCCGGTCCCCGCCGAGCACGAGGTGGATCGGGAACGACAGCAGCCACACCGTGAGCGCGATCAGCGGGATGAAGATCAGCACGGCGTAGCGAGGGATGAGGACGCCGTCGAGCTCGGCCGGCGCCATGTGGTGGGCGCGGTGCTCGCGTGCCGCCAGCAGGTCGTAGCGGTGGCGGCCGACGCGGATCGGACGCGCGTGGAGGAGGTAGACATGGATCGCCCACTCGGCCAGCGGGGTGAACGCGATCACGCCGCCGACGACCACGAGGTCCCGCCAGTCCCAGTTGCCCAGGGCGATCCGCAGCGCTACCGCGGCAACCATTGCGGCGCCGAGCAGCGGCGGGGTCCGCCGGCGGAAGAACGCCCGCCAGCAGTCGCCGAGGCTCAGGACGTCAGGCTTGCGGCGCGGGATCGAGTCGGGCGGCGCGGTGAGCTGGTCCGAGGCGGACATCGCCACAAGGGTAACGAGAAATGCCGCTCAAGTGAACGGACTCGTTCAGTGGGAACTCCGCACGAGAGGTCACAGCAGGTCCGACGCCAAATGAATGGGGCGGCGCCCCCCGGCACCGCCCCATCCGTACCCGCCTCCTGGGATCTATCGCGGCGGGATCACGCCCTCGGAGCGTGCTTTGAGGAATGCCTGTGACGGCTCGACAGTGCCGCAAACCAGCGTGATCGGCACTTTCCTCATCGTCGCTCTCCTGCGGGGCCATTATGGGCCGCCTTAGCGGCACAGACGCAACGTCGGCGGGTCGCGCCCGAATCACCGCATTTGAGAGCGTTCTACCGACGTTTGTTGGAGGCGACGGGCACGAGGTAGGCTCCAAATGGAAGAAGGAGAAATGGCGGTAAACGCGGCCGACCTCGAGACGGAACTGATCGACAGAGTGTGCGCGCGTGTGCGCGAGCGGCTCCCGGACGAGCAGGTCGCGCCGTGCGAGGCGTTCGTGCGCCAGTACTACCACTGGGTACCGGCCGAGGATCTGGCCGGCCGCAGCCCACTCGACCTCTACGGGGCCGCGGTGGCGCACTGGAACCTGGGACAGGTGCGCGAGCCGTCGCAGGCGAAGGTCCACGTCTACAACCCCGAGTTCGAGCATCACGGCTGGCAGTCGCCGCACACGGTGGTCGAGATCGTCAGCGACGACATGCCGTTCATCGTCGACTCGGTGACCATGGCGCTCGGGCGCAAGGGGTACGGAATCGATCTCGTGATCCATCCGGTGATCCAGGTGCGACGCGACGAGCAGGGCCACCTGACGGAGGTGCTCGAGCCGGGGGCCGAGAGGGACGGCGCTCTTGCCGAGTCGATCCTCCACGTCGAGATCGCGCGCGAGCCCGACCGCGAGCGCCTGCACGCCCTGCGCGAGCACATCGAGCGCCTGCTCGACGAAGTGCGCGTCACGTTCGACGACTGGACACCGATGCGAGAGCGAGCCGGGGCGCTGATCGCAGAGCTCGAGGAGAGACCGCCGCCGATCGACCCGCGCGAGATCGATGAGGTCAAGGCGTTCCTGGCCTGGGTGGCCGATGACAAGTTCACGTTCCTCGGCTACCGCGAGTACGAGCTCGTCCATGACGAGGGCGACTCGGCCCTGCGGGCTCTGCCCGACACCGGGCTCGGGATCCTGCGCAAGCCGTCGCAGTCCCCCGACACGAAGCTCAGCCCGCGCGCCGTGACGCTCGCTCAGGCACCGCACGCGCTTGTTCTCACCAAGGCCAATTCGCGAGCGACGGTTCACCGCCCTGCATACCTGGATTACATCGGCGTCAAGAAGTTCGGCGAAGGGGGGCGGGTCGTGGGCGAGCGGCGCTTCCTCGGGCTGTACACGAGCTCCGCCTACAAGGCGCGGGCCGAGGACGTGCCACTGCTGCGTGGCCGTGTCGCGGACGTGTTGGACCGCGCCGGCTTCCCGCCCGACAGCCACGACGCGAAGGCGCTGCTGGAGATCATCGAGTCCTACCCGCGCGACTCGCTGTTCCAGACCGAGACCGATGAGCTGTTCGACATCGCGATGGGCGTCCTCGGACTGGGCGAGCGCCAGCGGGTCCGCCTATTCGTCAAGCGCGACCAGCTTGACCGGTTCGTCGTCTGCCTTGCCTGCATCCCGCGCGATCGGTTCAACACCGAGAACCGTGAGCGGGTCGGCCGGATCCTGCTCGAGGCGTTCGGGGGCACCCATCTCGACTGGACGCTGCAGCTCTCTGAATCGCTCCTCGTCCGGGTCCACTACATCGTCCACTGCCCCGACGGCGTGGCCCCGGACTACGACGTGGCTGAGATCGAGTCGCGGATGGTGATCGCCACACGCGCATGGAGCGACGACCTCCGCGACGCGCTCATCGAGGAGCACGGGGAGGAGCGCGGGCTGCAGACCTACCGGCGCTATGAGCGCGCCTTCCCACCCGGCTATCGGTCGGACTGGGTCGCGCGCTCGGCCGTCGTCGACATCGGCCGGATCGAGGAGCTCGAGAACTCGCACGAGCCGATCATGAGCCTGTACCGCCCGCTCGAGGCGCAGGAGGGGCTCGTGCGCTGCAAGCTGTTCAGCTCCGGCGGCGTGCTGCTGTCCGACGTGCTCCCGACCTTCGAACACCTGGGCGCAAAGGTGGTCGACGAGCGGCCGTACGAGATCACCCCCGATGAGGCCGACCCGGTGTGGATCTATGACTTCGGGCTCCGGGTCGGGGCCGAGGACGTCGAGCGCGTGCGTGATGCCTTCCAGGGCGCGTTCCTGGGCGTGTGGCGAGGGGAACTCGAGGACGATCGGCTGAACGGGCTGGTGCTCGCGGTCGCACTGAGCGCGCGCGAGATCACCGTGATCCGCGCCGTGGCCAAGTACCTGCGCCAGGCCGGAATCGCCTTCTCCGACCGGTACATGGCGCGCACGCTGCTGAACCATCCGGACATCGCGACGACGCTCGTACGGCTGTTCGCGACCCGCTTCGACCCCGACCGGCGCGATGCCCGTCGAGCGGAGGAGACCGCGCGCGAGATCGAGCAGGCGATCGACGCGGTCGAGAGCCTCGACGAGGACCGGATCCTGCGCAGCTTCCTGGCCGTGGTGCGGGCGATCCTGCGGACGAACTTCTTCCGCCGCGACGAGCGCGGCCGCTCCCCGGCCTACATGTCGTTCAAGCTCGACCCGTCGCTGGTGCCGCTCCTGCCGCTCCCGCGCCCTCGCTTCGAGATCTTCGTCTACTCGCCGCGCGTGGAGGGCGTCCACCTTCGCGGCGGCAAGGTCGCCCGAGGAGGCCTCCGCTGGTCCGATCGCCGCGAGGACTTCAGGACCGAGATCCTCGGCCTGATGAAAGCCCAGATGGTCAAGAACGCGCTGATCGTCCCGGTCGGCTCGAAGGGTGGCTTCGTGGTCAAGCGGCCGCCGGCCGAAGGCGGGCGGGAAGCGCTCTCGGCCGAGGCCGTCGAGTGCTACAGGACGTTCCTGTCCGGGCTGCTCGACCTTACCGACAACATCATTGGCGGCGAGGTGGTCGGGCCCGACCGCGTCGTCCGCTACGACGATGACGATCCCTACCTTGTCGTGGCCGCCGACAAGGGCACGGCGACCTTCTCGGACATCGCCAACGAGGTGTCGGCGCGATACGGATTCTGGCTCGGCGACGCCTTCGCATCCGGCGGCTCCCGCGGGTACGACCACAAGCAGATGGGGATCACGGCCCGTGGGGCGTGGGAGTCGGTCAAGCGCCACTTCCGCGAGCTGGGGACCGACATCCGGCAGCAGGACTTCACGGTCGTCGGAATCGGCGACATGGCCGGCGACGTGTTCGGCAACGGCATGCTGCTCTCACGCCACATCAAGCTGGTGGCCGCGTTTAACCACATGCACGTGTTCCTCGATCCAGATCCGGATCCCGAGGCGAGCTTCGAGGAGCGCCGTCGGCTGTTTGAACAGCCGCGCTCGACCTGGAGCGACTACGACGACGCCGTGATCTCGACCGGCGGCGGCGTGTACCCGCGAAGCGCCAAGTCGATCCGGATCTCGGACCAGGTCAAGGCGGCGCTGGGGATCGAGGCCGACAAGCTCTCGCCCAACGACCTGATCCGCGCGATCCTGCGGGCTCCGGTCGACCTGCTGTGGAACGGCGGCATCGGCACCTATGTGAAGGCGTCGGACGAGACGCACGCCGATGCCGGGGACAAGGCCAACGACGCGGTCCGGATCGATGGCTCGGAGCTGCGCTGCCGGGTGGTCGGCGAGGGCGGCAACCTCGGCCTCACTCAGCGCGGCCGGATCGAGTACGCGCTCGATTCGGGCCGGATCAACACCGACGCGATCGACAACGTGGCCGGCGTCAACTGCTCGGACCACGAGGTCAACATCAAGATCCTGCTCGATTCGCTCGTCGCCGCCGGTGATCTCACCGGCAAGCAGCGCAACGAGTTACTGGTGGAGATGACCGATGCCGTCTCCGACCGGGTGCTGTACGGGAGTTACACCCAGACGCAGGCGATGAGCCTCGCCCTCGCCCAGGCGGTGCCGATGGTCGACGTCCACGGTCGGCTGATCCGGTATCTCGAGCAGGTTGCGGGGCTGGATCGCGAGATCGAGTTCCTGCCCAGCGAGGAGACGATCAACGACCGCAAGGGCGAGCACCGCGGCCTCGTCTCGCCCGAGCTCGCGGTGCTGATGGCCTACTGCAAGATCCACCTCTATACGCAGCTGCTCGAGTCCGACCTGCCCGAGGACGACTACCTCGCTCACGACCTCGAGCGCTACTTCCCGCCGCCGCTGCCGGAGCGCTACAGCGAGCAGATGCGCTCGCACCGTCTGCGGCGGGAGATCATTTCGACTGTCGTGGCCAACCAGCTCGTCGACCGGGCGGGCACGACGTTCGCTTTTCGCCTGATCGAGGAGACCGGCGCGTCGCCGTCGCATCTGGCTCGCGGGTACGCGGTCGCGCGGGAGGTGTTCGACATGATCCCGTTCTGGGAGGCGGTGGAAGGGCTGGACAACCAGGTCCACGCGCAGACGCAGCTCGAGATGCTGATCGAGGCTCGCCGTCTGGTCGAGCGCGCGACGCGCTGGCTCGTGCGCAACAACCCGCGCGGGATCGACATTGCGATCACCACTCGTTACTACAAGCCGGGCGCGGAGATGCTCTCGGAGGCGATGCCCGGCGTCCTGGACGGCGTCGACCGCGAGGCGTTCGACGCCCGGGCGGCCGACCTCCAGGAGTCCGGCGTCCCCACGGCGCTGGCCAGGCGAGTGGCGGGGATGCCCTCGCAGCTCTCGGTGTTTGACATCGTAGAGGTCGAGCGGGCGACCAAGCGTGAGCTCGGGGTCGTCATGTCCACGCACTTCAGCCTCGGCTCGCGCCTCGAGCTCAACTGGCTGCGCGACAGGATCATCGAGCTGCCGCGCGCGAATCGGTGGCAGGCGCTCGCTCGCGCCGCCCTGCGCGACGATCTCTACAGCCTGCACCGCCTGCTCACGCGCGAGGTGCTCGAGACCGGCGGGCGCCACGCCGACGCCGAGGAGGCGATCGAGGCCTGGTCACACCGCAACGGCGCGGGGCTCGAGCGGTGCCTGAGCATGCTCGCCGACATCAAGGCGTCGCGCAGCTACGACACGACGACGCTCCCAGTCGCGCTGCGCGAGGTGCGCAATGTGATCCGCGGCGGCGCGATCGAGGGCGGCGCGCCGGGTGCCGCGTCGGCCACGATGGCCGGCTAGTTGGATCCGCTAGGAGATCGCGACGCTACGGCTGTAGTACGTGCGCCCGGCAGGGTCGGCCCAGGCCAAGCGGACGTGCCCGGCGGCCCGGATCGGCTCATACACGGCCAGGTAGCTCTCGGAGTTCGTGGTCTGGAGCTCCGTGACCGCCTTCCAGCGGCGCGACCCGGGCGCCTGGTACTGGAGTAGGGCCGACTGTCGCAGAGCGTGGTTGGCCGGCCGCAACTGGCCCCAGATGAAAACGCGGGACCCGTGGCGGGCGTGCGGAACCCAGATCGGAAGCCGATAGGCGGCTAACGACGGCTTCTGCTTGCCGCTGGCGTAGCGCAGCCCGCTCTGGAACGTGCTCCAGTAGGACCGGCTGCCGACGGCCGCGCCGGCATGGGGACGGTCGTCGACGAGCAGGAACTGGGCAATGCTCTTGACCTGCGGGTCGCGGTAGGCGAGATAGTCGCTCTGGTTCAGCCACATCGCCTGCTCGCTCAGCGAGGTCTTCACGTACGGGTTCGGCGGATTGGTCTTGTAGCCGTACTCGGTGTCGTAGATGGGGACACCTCCGCGGCGGTGCTGCCCGTAGGCAGTGAAGGCATGATCGACGGTCCGCTCGAGCCGCCCGAGGTTGGCGAACGTGATCCAGCTGGAATTGGACATGGGCACGTTCGGCGGCTCGTCGAACGAGTACGGGTGATAGGCCAGGCCGGTGCTCTGAAGCAGACCCGGGTGGCGTGCCCCGAAGGCGGAGCGGCCCCCGGACGATGGGCAGCCGACCTCACGTGCCGCACGACCTCTGAGCGGACGCGAGCCCGAATCGAGGCAGTACAGCTCCTGAACGAACGGGTTCGGATAGATGTAGCCACGCGCCGCCAGCTCGCCGATCAGGATCGTGTCCGACGCGTGGCCCGTGACCACGAACGCGTGGTATGCCGCATCGACCAGGTGCCGGTACATCGCTGGGGCGGTGTCGAACTGGCGGCGGCCGTGGACGGTCGTCCACTGCGGGTTCAGCCATGCGGCCTCGTTGGGCTCGTTCCAGATCCCCCAGAAGTCGACCTTTGGGATCGGCGGCGTCGGATCGCCCGCCGTGGGGAAGACGCCGGGCACGGTGACCGGCAGGTCGGCCACCGGGTGCGGGCGATCCTTTGCCGAGTGCGAAACGTAGGTTCCGCTGTAGCGGCGTGCCAGCGCCTCAACGAAGTTGCCGAAGTCAGACGCCGACGGGGTCTGCGACCACGAGTAGCCCTGCATCGGTTTACCCATCCCGACCGCCCATACCGGGGCCGGCGGGACGATCTGGAAGTAGACCTCGAGGCCGATCGAGCGCGCGTAGGTGACGATCCGGTCCCAGCGCGCCCAGGCGCCCGGGGGGTAGGCGTCCGGGTTTGTGGCGTCGAACTTCGGCGTGCGCTTGGAGGTCGCGTTGGGGGCGACGAGCGACCACACGACCGAGACCTTCACGCGATCGACCCCCAGGGCCTTGATTTCTGACAGCGCTCGGGCCACGTGGCGCGCGCCGGAGTAGATGAACTGGTCGTCGTCCATCAGGATCGACTGCTGCGTGTGCGAGGCCAGCGCATGCGCCGGTAGCGCGCACATCAGCGCGCAGACGGCCAGTGCCGTCCTCGAGATCCTCCGGCGGACGCCCATCCGCCAAGATGTTAGAGGCCGGTCTGCACCGTACGCCCGGGCCCTGAACCGACCGACCGTCAGGGAGCTTGCCGGCGGCGCAGCAGCGATCCGAGCGCGAACGCTCCGAGGTCGATGACCGTGGCGAGCAGGAACGCGCCCGGCCCGGTGACGGCGCGGGCTGCGAGTCGCCTGAGCATCGCCTCAAGCTATCGTCTGCGCCGAGTGCCCATGCCCTCGTCGCTGAAGACAACCGTCACCGAGCTCCCCGAGTCGCGCGTGCGCGTGCAGGCGGAGGTGCCGGCGGACGAGGTCGAGCGCCGCGTCCAGCAGGCCGCCCGACAGCTGGGAGCGCAGATGCGGATACCGGGCTTCCGCAAGGGCAAGGTGCCGCCGCCGGTCGTGATTCGCCGTCTCGGCCGCGACACGGTCCTCGACGAGGCCGTGCGCTCGTCGCTGGGCTCCTGGTACGTCGACGCAATCGACGAGGCCGGGATCACGCCCGTCGGAGAGCCGGACCTCGACCTCGGGGACCTCCCCGCGGAGGGCCAGCCGCTCGCGTTCTCGATCGAGATCGGGGTGCGGCCGCGCGCGTCGCTGAACGAATACAAAGGCATCGAGGTCGGACGGCGTGAGCCGCACGTGGAGGCCGAGGCCGTGGACGCCGAGGTCGAGCGCCTGCGGGACCGGTTCGCCACGCTCGAGACCGTTGAGCGCGCGGCCGAGAAGGGCGATCACGTGGTGATCGACTACGTCGGCAAAATCGACGATGAGCCATTCGAGGGCGGTGAGGGGCGTGACCAGCTGCTCGAGCTCGGTTCGGGACGCCTGATACCCGGCTTCGAGGAGCAGCTCGTCGGCGCCGGGGCGGGGGTGCAGCGGGCCGTCGAGGTCACGTTCCCCGATGATTACGCGGGCGAGCTCGGCGGCAAGGCGGCGACGTTCGATGTGACGGTGAGCGAGGTGAAAGCCAAGCGCCTGCCGGCGCTCGACGACGACTTCGCATCCGAGGCGAGCGAGTTCGACTCGCTCGACGAGCTTCGCGCCGATATCTCCAAGCAGCTCAGCGAGGCGGACGAGCGCGCGATCGAGCGCGAATTTCGCGAGGCTGTGGTCGACGCGGCAGCCGCCGAGGCCGACATCGAGATCCCCGAGCAGCTTGTCCACGCGCGCGCGCACGAGCTGCTCGAGCAGACGCTCACCGCGCTCGCCCGTCAGGGGATCTCCAAGGAGGCCTACCTCCGGATCGCCGGCAAGGACGAGGAGACGCTGGCCCACGAGGCCGAGCCCGAGGCTGCCAAGGCGCTGCGGCGCGAGGCGGTTCTAGAGGCGGTTGTGGAGGCGGAGGGGATCGAGCCGACCGACGAGCGGCTGCTCGAGGAGCTCGAGCCGGCCGCCGAGCGCGCCGGAGGCTCGCCCCAGGAGCTCCTCGAGCGCGTGCGTAAGAACGGTCAGCTCGAGCGACTCCGCGCCGACGTGGCCGAGACGATGGCGATCGAGCTGCTGGTCTCCGAGGCGAAGCCGATCAGCGTCGAGCAGGCGAAGGCGCGCCAGAAGCTGTGGACGCCGGGCAGGGAGGACCCGGAGGCCGGTACGGGCCAGATCTGGACGCCCGGCTCCTGAAAGGACTGCGCTAGTCCGCTCGGAGGGGCGCCCCCGGGCGATTGCTACATTCGGCAGGAATCCGGGCGTACAAGCAAAAGAAGCGAGGACCATGAGCCCACTCGTACCGATGGTCGTCGAGCAGACCTCCCGCGGGGAGCGCGCGTTCGACATCTATAGCCGCCTTCTGAACGAGCGGATCATCTTCCTGGGGACCCCGGTCGACGATCAGATCGCCAACCTGATCGTCGCCCAGCTGCTTCACCTCGAGTCCGAGGACCCGGACAAGGACATCTCCGTCTACATCAACTCGCCCGGCGGATCCGTTTACGCGGGCCTGGCGATCTACGACACGATGCAGTTCATCAAGCCCGACGTGCAGACCATCTGCGTCGGGATCGCGATGTCGATGGGGGCCCTGCTCCTGTCAGGCGGAGCCGCCGGCAAGCGGATGGCTCTGCCCAACGCGAAGATCCTCATCCATCAGGTTTCGTCCAGCTTTCAGGGCCAAGCTACAGATATTGAGATCCACGCTAAAGAGATCATCGACGTGCGTCGACGCCTGGATGAGATCATTGCCAAGCACACGGGGCAGGACCTGGACAAGGTCCGTACTGACACCGAGCGCGATTACTTCATGAGCTCTGAGGAGGCCAAGGACTACGGAATCATCGACCGCGTGATCTCGCAGCACTAAGCGGCTAGTCTTAGGTGCGGCGAGTTCGGGCGGTTACGCTTCGTACTCCAGGAGAGGAATCGCATGGCACGTCCGACGGACTCCAACGAACAGCTTCTCTGCAGCTTCTGCGGCAAGTCGCAGCGGCAGGTCAAGAAGCTGATCGCGGGGCCGGGCGTATACATCTGCGACGAGTGCATAGATCTCTGCAACGAGATCATCGACGAGGAGCTCACCGCTCCGCCGAGCTTTGACATCGAGAACCTCCCCAAGCCGCGGGAGATCTACGGCGTCCTGAACGAGTACGTGGTCGGACAGGAGCAGGCCAAGCGCTCGCTCTCCGTTGCCGTCTACAACCACTACAAGCGCGTCCAAATGATGCAGTCCGATGACAACGACATCGAGCTGCAGAAGTCCAACATCCTCCTGCTCGGCCCGACCGGCTGCGGCAAGACGCTGCTCGCCCAGACCCTGGCGAAGATCCTCAACGTACCGTTCGCGATCGCCGACGCCACCGCGCTGACGGAGGCCGGGTACGTCGGGGAGGACGTGGAGAACATCCTGCTCAAGCTGATCCAGGCGGCCGACTACGACGTCAAGAAGGCGGAGACCGGGATCATCTACATCGACGAAGTGGACAAGATCGCCCGCAAGGCCGACAACCCGTCGATCACGCGCGACGTCTCGGGCGAGGGTGTGCAGCAGGCGCTCCTGAAGATCCTCGAGGGGACCACGGCAAGCGTCCCGCCGCAGGGAGGCCGCAAGCATCCCCACCAGGAGTTCCTCTCGATCGACACCACCAACGTGCTGTTCATCTGCGGTGGCGCGTTCGCGAACCTCGACAAGGTGATCGAGCGCCGGATCGGGCATCAGGGGGTCGGCTTCGGTTCGGTGATCCAGTCCAAGGAGCAGCGCGACACCGGCGAGATCTTCGAGCACTGCCTCCCCGAGGACCTGATCCAGTACGGCCTGATCCCCGAGTTCATCGGACGCCTGCCCGTGATGTCGGCGATCCACCAGCTCTCGCGCGACGAGCTGATGCAGATCCTGACCGAGCCGCGCAACGCGCTGGTCAAGCAGTTCCAGCGCTTCTTCCAGTTCGACGGGATCGAGCTGGTGTTCGCCGACGACGCCCTGACCTCGGTCGCCGACAAGGCGCTCGAGCGCGAGACGGGCGCTCGCGGGCTGCGCTCGATCATCGAAGAGGTGCTGCTCGAGGTCCAGTTCGAGCTCCCCTCCCGCCGGGACGTACAGAAGTGCGTGGTGACCAAGGAGACGATCGAGAAGGCCACGCCTCCGACGCTCGTCACGGTTGCCACTCCAGAGGAAGAGGCCGCCTAAGAAGACGAAAAGGCCTCCGCGCTGCGGAGGCCTCTTCGGACTGCTGGGGGGCTTCGAATCCTCCCCGGCAGAAGCTCGTCGGTCATGATGGACGGATCGCGCGGGCCGCGTGCGACGAAGTTGTTACCCGCCCGCGGACGTGACGTAAACACGCGCCACCTAGACTCAGCCATTCGATGAGCGACCTCGAGCAGAAGACCCGCTACGACCCCTCCGCGGTCGAGCCGCGAATCGCGCATGCGTGGCTCGACTCCGGCCTGTTCCACCCCGAGCCGACGGGTAGCGCGGCCGAGAACTACTCGATCGCCATCCCTCCGCCGAACGTGACCGGGCTGCTTCACATGGGCCACGCGCTGAACGACTCGGTGCAGGACTGCCTGATCCGCTCTCAGCGTCTGCGCGGCCGGCGGGTCAAGTGGATCCTCGGCACCGACCATGCCGGGATCGCCACCCAGACGCAGGTGGAGCGTGCGCTCGCCGAGGAGGGCACGAACCGGGCCGAGCTCGGCCGCGATGCGTTCGTGGAGCGGGTGTGGAAGTGGCGCGCCCAGTACGGCGGCGCGATCATCGAACAGCTCAAGCGCCTCGGCGCCTCCTGCGACTACGGCGAAGAGCGGTTCACGCTCGACGACGAGTACGTGCAGGCGGTCCTGCGCGTGTTCGTCGCTCTGTACGAGAAGGGCTACATCTTCCGCGATCGCTACCTGGTCAACTGGGATCCGGGGACCCGATCGGCGATCTCGGATCTCGAGGTAGAGGACGTGGAGGTCACCGACCAGCTCTACTACGTCGACTATCCGCTCGTCTCCGGCTCGGGCGCGATCACGGTCGCCACGGTGCGGCCGGAGACGATGCTTGCCGACACCGCGATCGCCGTGCACCCGGGCGATGAGCGCTACCAGCGCCTGATCGGCGAAAGCGCGATACTGCCGCTCGTCGGCCGCCGGCTGAAGATCATCGCCGACGAGTACGTCAAGCCGGAGTTCGGCACCGGCGCGCTCAAGATCACGCCCGGGCACGACCCCAACGACTTCGAGATCGGCCGACGGCACGGCCTGGCCGAGATCACCGTGATCGGCGAGGACGGCCGGATCACCGCACACGCCCCCGAGCAGTTCGTCGGCATGACTGTGAGCGAGGCCCGCGATGCCGTGGTCGCCGCCCTGCAGCGCGACGGCCTGCTCGCGCGAACCGAGAGCTACATCCACTCCGTCCCGTTCTCTCACCGCTCCGGCGAGCGGATCGAGCCGCTCGTGTCGCTGCAGTGGTTCATGCGCATGGACGAGCTGGCCAAGCCCGCGATCGACGTAGTCCGCGACGGCCGTGTCCGGATCTACCCCGACTCCGAGCGCCGGCGTTACCTCGACTGGCTCGAGAACATCCGCCCCTGGTGCATTTCGCGCCAGCTTTGGTGGGGGCACCGTATCCCCGTCTGGTACCGGGGCAGCGAGGTCTACGTCGGGACCACCGACCCCGAGGGCGAGGGCTGGGAGCGCGATCCCGACGTCCTCGACACGTGGTTCTCGAGCGCGCTGTGGCCGTTCGCGACCCTCGGGTGGCCCGATGACACGCCCGAGCTGCGGGCGTTCTACCCCACCGACGTGCTCTCGACCGCCCGCGACATCATCTTCCTGTGGGTCGCGCGGATGGTGATGATGGGGCTCGAGTTCACCGGCCAGGTCCCGTTCACCGACGTTTACGTGCACTCGATCATCCAGGCTCCGGACGGGCGGCGAATGTCGAAATCGCTTGGCACAGGGATCGATCCGATGGCGCTGATCGACGGTGGGCCGCGCCCGCCCGCGTTCGGGGAGGGAGGGGACTTCCCCGCCTACGGCGCCGACGCCACGCGCTGGGGACTGCTGGCAATGTCCTCGGGCCAGGACGTTCGCTTCAGCGAGGAGAAGGTCGCGCAGGGCCAGCAGCTGACCAACAAGCTGTGGAACGCTTCGCGGCTGATCCTGCTGCGCATCGATCCGGAGGTTCGGCCCGCGGTCGCGCCGGCGACGGTGGAGGACCGCTGGATCCTCTCGCGGCTCGAGCGGGCCAAGGCCTCGATCTCCGCGCGGATCGACGCCTACGACTTCTCCCACGCCGCGCTCGAGCTCTACGACTTCGTCTACGGCGAGCTGTGCGACTGGTATCTCGAGCTGGTCAAGCCGCGCCTGTACGACGGCGAGGTGGCGTGCGCGCAGACACTGCTCCACGTGCTCGTCGAGACGCTCGCGCTCGCGCACCCGATGATTCCGTTCGTCACCGAGGAGATCTATCGCTACGTGCCCGGTAGCGAGGGGCTGCTGGCCTCGGGGATCCCCGAGAGCGAAGCGTTCGCCCCCGACAGCACCGCCGAGGAGGCACTCGCTCGGGCGATCCAGGCCGTGCAGGCGCTACGCGGCTGGCGCGATCACGCCGGCGTGCGGGCCGCCGCCCGGGTCCCGGCCCGCCTGGCAGCGCGCGGCTACGAGGAGACAGCCGCGCAGGTCGCCAGGCTCGCGCGCGTCGAGCTGTCCGCCGACGGAGGCGATCCGGTGGCCTCCGTCCCCGTGCCCGGCGGGGCGATCGAGATCCTGCCGACCGATGAGTTTGATCCCACCGCGCTCGAGCGCAAACAGGCGCGGGAGCGCAGCCGGATCGAGGTGGAGATCGAACGCTCCGAGCGCAAGCTGGCCAACGATGGGTTCGTCGCCAAGGCCCCCGCCGAGCTCGTACGGGCGGAGCGTGACAAGCTCGCCAGCCTACGCTCCGAGCTGGAGGCGCTGTGAGCGCGCCGCCGACCCTCGCCGAGGCCGAGCGCTACCTGCTCTCGCTGGAGCTGTTCGGCATGCGCTTCGGCCTGGACCGGATGCGCCGCCTGATGACCGCGCTGGGACACCCCGAGCGGCGGTTTGACTCAATCCACGTGGTCGGCACGAATGGCAAGTCCTCGACCGTGCGCATGATCGCCGCGATCCTAGCCGAGCACGGGCTGCGAACCGGCAGCTACCTGTCACCCCACCTGATCTCGTTCGCCGAGCGCATCCGGATCGGCGACGAGGACCTTGATCCAGCCTCGTTCGGCGCCGCGGTCGGACGCGCCGCTCGCGCCGCCGAGCTCGTTGACCACTCGCTCCCCGAGGGCGACCGCGTCACCCAGTTCGAGGCCCTGACTGCGGCGGCGTACTCGGAGCTGGCCAGGCGGGAGGTGGAGGTCGCGGTGGTCGAGGCCGGCCTCGGCGGCCGGTTCGACGCCACCAACGTGATCCCGTCGAAAGTTCAGGTGCTGACCAGCGTCGGACTCGAGCACACGCGCTGGCTGGGGCCGACGATCGCCGACATCGCCCGCGAGAAGCTCGACGTCGTCCGGCCCGGCGCGACGCTCGTGCTCGGGGTCGGATTGCATCCGGACGCGCTCGAGATTGCCGACGCCGTGGCAAGCGATCGAGGCGCCACGGTGCTGGTCGCGGGATCGGATCCCGAGGTGCCGGTGGCGGCCCTGGGGGCGTTTCAGCGACGAAATTTCGCGCTCGCGCGAACGGCCGCCGAGGCCTATCTCGGATCCCTGCGCCCGCAGTCGGTCGCCGCCGCGGCGGCCTCAGTCCTCGTTCCGGGGCGCCTGCAGGTGGTCGACGGTGACCCTCTGACACTTCTCGATGGCGCGCACAACCCGGACGGGATGAGCGCGCTGGCCGAGTCGCTGCCCGATCTGCTGCGCGGTCACGACCGGCTCGTCGCCGTCATTTCGATCCTTGACGACAAGGATGCGGCGGGCATGCTGCGGGCGCTGCTCCCGGCGTGTGATGGGGTCGTCCTCACTAGCAGTCAAAATCCTCGCGCCTTGCCACCACCGACGTTGCAATCGTTGAGCGGTCAGCTATCCGGTCCGCCCTCAGAGGTGGTCCGTGACCCGCGGGCTGCGCTCGCACGCGCTCGCGAGCTCGCCGGGCCCGGCGGCGTGGTGCTGGCCACCGGCTCCATCTACCTCGTCGCCGACCTGCTGGCACCGGCCGGCGATCGCCGCGCGTCGGTGCTGTGAACGAACAGGACGAACACCCAAGCTTCCTGACCATGATCGGCCTCGTCGCGCTGATCGTGGCGGTCGTCATCTTGGTCTTCTTCGGGATTGGGTACCTGTTTGGGAGACTGTTCCTCTAGCGTCGCCGGAGCGGTACGACCACCGGGACCACTACACTCGTCGAACTTAATGCTCTTGCTGGCCGGCATTTTCGGGATCAAGAACAGCACGATCAATCTCGTGGTGTCGCTGCTGATTCTGTTCCTCGTGGTGATCTGGTTGGCGCTGGTCTACTGGACCTACGCCGACGCTCGTCGGCGGATCGCCGATCCGATGCTGATCGGATGCGCGACCGCCGCTTCGCTGTTCCCGTTCGTCGGGACGATCGTCTACATGATCGTGCGACCGCCCGAGTATCTCGACGACATTCGCGAGCGTGAGCTCGAGATGCAGGCCGCGGAGGCCCGGCTCGCGGAGCTCGGCTATCACCTCTGTCCGCACTGCGACTACGAGGTCGAGAAGGAGTTCCTGCGCTGTCCGAACTGCATGCGCAAGCTCAAGGACCCGTGCACGACGTGCGGCAAGCCACTCGATCCGAGTTGGAAGATCTGCCCGTTCTGCGAGTCCGAGATCGGCGCGCCACCGCCGGTGCCGCGTCGTGCCCGTCGCCGCCGCGAGACCTCCGAGCAGCCCGCGGCGGGCACCGTTCCGGTCTCCGGCACGGCGCCCGAGGCGGGCACCTCCACGGCAACCTAGCTTCCTCGGCCGAGGAGCGCTGAGCGCCCGGTTCTCCGGGCGGGACCCAACCCACTTCCGAAGGGAGACCAGCCGCACATGGAGCGCACGCTGATCCTTGTCAAGCCCGATGCCTTCGCGCGCCACTTGACCGGCGAGATCATCGCCCGGTTCGAGCGCAAGGGGCTGCGGCTCGCCGCGCTGAAGCAGATGACGATGACGCGTGAGCTGGCCGAGCGCCACTACGCGGAGCATGAGGGCAAGCCGTTCTTCGAAGAGCTGGTCAACTTCATCGCCTCAGGACCGCTGGTCGCGATGGTGCTCGAGGGCGAGCAAGCCGTGGAGGCCGCTCGCCAGGTGATCGGTGCCACCAACCCGCTGCAGGCGACGACGGGCTCGATCCGCGGCGACTACGCGGTCGCCGTCGGCCAGAACATGGTCCACGGCTCGGACTCGACCGACTCGGCCGCGCGCGAAGTCGCGCTGTTCTTCGAAGAGCTCAGCTGACCGCGGGGTGCGCGCGCTGGTCCTCGCCTCGCGGTCGCCGCAGCGCAGGACGATCCTCGAGCAGCTCGGGGTCGAGTTCGAGATCCGCGTGCCCGACGTGGAGGAGCTAGAGCAGGGGCCGCCGGACGAGGTCGCGATCGAAAACGCCTACCGGAAGGCGAGCGCGATCGCAGCGGACGCCGCGGACGCTGTCGTGCTCGGCGTCGACACGGTGGTCAGCATCGGCAGCACCCTGTACGGCAAGCCGGTTTCGCCGGAGCGAGCCCGGGCCACGCTGACGGTACTCGCCGGCCGCCGCCACGTCGTGACCAGTGGCGTGTGCGTGATCGACCCCGAGCGCGGGCCGCGGACGGCCGCCGCCCAGACCGTGGTCGAGTTCCGAGCGCCGGACGAGCGGCTGATCGAGTGGTACGTGGCGGCCGGCGAGTGGCGGGAGCGCGCGGGTGGCTACGCGATCCAGGGTCGAGGCGTGGCGCTCGTCGCCGGGATCGAGGGCGACTACTCGAATGTCGTCGGGCTGCCGGTCCCAACTCTGCTCGAGCTGCTGCCCGATCTGCTCTGAGCCGGCGGCACGGCCCGCGGGCCCACCCCACAGGCGCCCCGAGCTGGCATCTTTACCGGCCGTTAAGGCATTTTCCAGCAGTTTTTTCGCTCCCGGGCCGGGCGGCGCACCGGCCCGCCGGACGGGTGTTCGATACACTCACGCCAGGACGGAGCGGGCAGCCCGGGCGCGGCCCCACCGCATCTCGCCGCCCCGTCCGCTGCTTTCCCCTGACCTATGGGCTTCTTCACGTACCTAACCGGCTTCGGTGGCCGCGACATGGCGGTCGATCTCGGGACCGCGAACACGCTGGTGTACGTCCGCGGCCGGGGGATCGTGCTGTCCGAGCCCAGCGTGGTCGCGGTCGATTCGCGCACGGGGGAGGTGCACGCGGTCGGGATCGAGGCCAAGCGGATGCTCGGGCGCACCCCCGGCACGATCTCGGCGATCCGGCCGCTCAAGGACGGCGTGATCGCCGACTTCGAGGTCACCGAGGAGATGCTCAGGCACTTCATCCAGAAGGTCCACCAGAACCGCTGGGCGCACCCTCGCGTGGTCGTGTGCGTCCCCAGCGGTGTGACCGGGGTCGAGAAGCGCGCCGTGGAGGAGGCCTGTCTGTCCGCCGGAGCCCGTCAGGCGTACCTGATCGAGGAGCCGATGGCGGCCGCGATCGGCGCCGGGCTCCCGGTCGGAGAGCCGACCGGCTCGATGGTCGTCGACATCGGCGGCGGCACCAGCGAGGTCGCCGTGATCTCGCTTGGTGGGATCGTCGTCTCGCAGTCGATCCGCGTTGGCGGTGACGAGCTCGACGAGGCGATCATCAACTACGTCAAGCGGGAGTACAAGCTGCTCATCGGCCAGCAGACGGCCGAGGAGGTCAAGCTCGAGATCGGCTCGGCCTTCCCGATGAGCGAAGAGGTGCAGGCCGAGATCCGCGGGCGGGATATGGTCTCGGGGTTGCCCAAGACCGTGGTGCTGACAAGCGAGGAGATCCGAGGCGCGCTCGAGGAGCCCGTATCGCAGATCATTGATGCGGTGAAGGAGACGCTCGACCGCACACCGCCCGAGCTTGCGTCGGACATCATGGATCGTGGCATCATGCTGGCGGGAGGCGGTTCGCTGCTACAGGGTCTCGAGGAGCGCCTGCGTCACGAGACGCAGATGCCGGCACACCTGGCGGAGTCCCCGCTGACGTGCGTTGCGGTGGGATCGGGACGGTCATTGGAGGAATTCGAGGCGATCCACCGTTCGAGCAAGAATTCACGTAATCGTCGCCGTCGGTAATAGGTTCCGGCCCGTTACCAGGCGATGAGCACACACAGTTTTCGGAGATAGCCATCTCGTGCATGACAAGCAAGTTCGGCGGCGGCGCGCAGTGCTCGCGCTGCTCGTCGGCATTTCCCTGATCCTGCTGACCGCATACTTCGGCGAGTCGCCCAACAGCCCGCTGCACACCGTGCAGCGCGGGATTGTCGAGGTCCTCTCGCCGATCCAGGAGGGCGCCAGCAAGGTGCTCAAGCCGGTGCGGGACATCGCCGGGTGGTTCTCGGACACCATCCACGCCAAGTCCCAGGCCGATCAGCTCCGCAAGGCCAACCTGAAGCTGCAGAGCGAGGTCGCCCAGTACAAGCAGGCCTGGATCGAGAACCAGCAGTTGACCAAGGAGGTCGGGCTCGACAACAGCCTCGGCATCTCCTCCTACAAGCCCGTCGGCGCGCAGGTGATCTCCCGCGACCCGACGCTCTGGTACCTAACCGTCGAGGTCGACAAGGGCTCCGACGACGGCGTCCAGGTCAATGACCCGGTGCTCGGTGATGGCGCGCTGGTGGGCAAGGTCACGACCGTCGCCCCGACGGTGTCAATCGTCACGCTGATCACCGACCACTCCTCGGCCGTGACCGCTCAGGTCCAGGACCAGTACGGCGACACCGGGGTGCTGATACCGGCGGTCGGGAACCCGAATCAGCTGCTGCTTCAGTACCTGCCCCGGCACGCGCCGATCCAGGTCGGCCAGCAAGTGGTCACGGCCGGGTTCAAGTCGGGCCCGCTCGACTCGCTGTTCCCGGCCGGGATTCCGATCGGGCAGGTGTCGGGCGCCAACCAGAACACGCTGATCAACAGCGGTCAGGTGCAGGTGACGCCCGCCGCCGATCTGCGCCACCTGCCGGCGGTGCAGATCCTGACCGCCCCGCATGCAGGCTCCGTCCGCGCGCAGGTGCCGTGAACGAGTCGCTGAAGCTCCCCCTCCGGCTGGTCGCCCTGGGCTTTGTGACCGTTGTCCTGCAGGAGGCAGCGATCTCGCAGATCTCGGTCTTCGGCGTGAGCGCCGACCTGACCCCGCTGGTTGTGATGTCCGTCGGGCTGCTGACGGGGTCGATGTACGGCGCGATCACCGGCTTCGGGATCGGCCTGTTCGTCGACATGGTCCTCGTGCAGACCCTCGGGGTGACCTCGCTGCTCTACATCGCGATCGGCTACTGGTCCGGGCGGCTGCGCGAGCTGCGCGATCCGGCCCACGGGCTGGTGCCGCTCGCGCTCGGCGCCGCGGCGACCGCCTTCGCGGGGATTGGCATGGCCGTGATCCAGTTCCTGCTCGGAGTCGATGCGCCGGTGAGCCTGCTCCTGCTCCAGCAGATCTTCATCTCGATCCTGGTCAACACGCTGATCGCGATCCCCGTCTACGCGGTGGTCCGGCGGATCGTCGAGCCCGCGCTGCCCCAGGATCCGCGGCGCCGCCGGCGGCGCGCGTACACGACCGGCGGGCTCAGCCCTCTCCAACGGCCCTCCGAGCGGCTCGCCCCGATACCGCGCACAACCAGATGATCCAGCTCCCCGAAGACCGACGTCCGACTCTGACGCCGCAGCTCGCCCTGCGCGTGGCGGTGCTCGGCAGCTTCGCGCTGGCGATGTTCGCGATCATCTTCTTCCGTCTCTGGTTCCTGCAGGTGCTCTCGGGCGACAAGTACCTGCAGGCGGCGAGCGTCAACCGCGTGCGTGACATCGGGATCCCGGCCCCCCGGGGCGAGATCGTCGACCGCGCGGGGAACATCCTCGTCGACTCCAAGCCGGCGATCGCGGTCCAGATCTCCCCGCCGGACCTGCCGCATTCCGCCGCCGCGCGGCACCACCTGTACCGCAGGCTGGCCGGCGTGCTGAACGTGACCACGACGCCGAAGCGCTGTCAGGTTCCGGGCAAGGGCGTCAAGCGCCTCGCGCCGATCCCGTGCGCCGTGGCCCAACAGGTGGCGCTCCTGCCCTACGCCAACGTGACGCTCAAGACCGACGTGCCCAGCGATGTCCTCTACTACCTCTCAGAGCGCCAGGAGCAGTTCCCCGGGGTCCAGATCGAGCAGGTCTGGCTGCGCCGCTACCCGCTGCACGATCTCGCCGCCCAGCTGTTCGGAACCGTCGGGCCGATCACCCCGCAGGAGGTCAAGCAGCCGCGCTACCGGGGCGTCTCGCGTCAGGCGATCGTCGGGCAGTCCGGGCTCGAGTGGTACTACGACAAGTACCTCCGCGGAGAGGACGGAGCGGACAAGGTGCAGGTCGACGCGCTCGGCCGCTTCCGTGGCTACCTCTCACAGGTCAAGCCGACGGCCGGGCACACGCTCAAGCTGTCGCTGGACCTGGGGCTGCAGAAGGCAGGACAGCAGGCGCTTGCCCAGGCGATCGCCAGCAACCCGCCGGCCCCTGCGGGAGCGTTCGTCGCGCTGAACCCGACGAACGGCGAGGTCTACGCGATGGGCTCCTATCCGACCTTCGACCCGAACATCTTCACCAAACCGGTCCCGGAGTCGGTCTATCAGCAGCTCAACAATGCCTCCAGCGACTACCCGCTGTTCAACCGCGCGATCCAGAGCTCGTACCCCACCGGCTCCACGTTCAAGGGCATCACCTCGACCGCGGCGCTGCAGAGCGGCGCCTGGTCACTCGGCGACACCTATGACGACACCGGCGTCTACCAGAACGGCCCCGGGGACACGCGCCACAACGCCGGCCACGCGTCCTACGGCGTGCTCAACCTGACCCAGGCGATCATGGTCTCCTCGGACGACTTCTTCTACAACCTCGGGCGGCTGATGAACAGCGACAACCCGAAGGGCGGCGCGCTGCAGAAATGGGCGCGCGCGTTCGGGATCGGCCGCCCCACCGGGATCGATCTCGGCGGCGAGAACGGCGGGATCCTGCCCAGCCCCGAATGGCGCGCCAAGCGCGACAAGCTCGAGCTCGAGTGCGAGCGCGGAGTCGGGCCGTTCCGCGGCCACGGGAGCCACACCACGTGCGGTATCGCCGACGGCCGCGCCTGGTCGGTGGGCGACAACGAGAACCTGGCCGTCGGCCAGGGGGACCTCGAGGCGACCCCGCTGCAGCTCGGGATCGCCTACTCGGCGCTCGAAAACGGTGGCAAGGTCGTGCGTCCACACGTCGGGCTCGAGGTCGACGCCCCGGACGGCACGCTGCTGCAGAAGATCGACCCGCCGCCGGCCCGCTACGTCCACATCGCGCCCCAGAACCTGGACGCGATCCGCACCGGCCTGCACGAAGCGGCCTCGCAGCCCGGCGGGACCTCGGCCGACGTGTTCGCCGGCTGGCCGCAGAACCAGTACCCCGTGTACGGCAAGACGGGAACGGCCGAGCATCTGAACCAGGCCGACCAGTCGTGGTACGTCTGCTTCGTCCCCGATCCCGTCCGGCCGATCCTGGTCGTCGTGACGGTCGAGCAGGGCGGCTTCGGCGCCCAGGCGGCGGCCCCGGCGGCGCGCCAGATCCTCTCTCAGTGGTTCATGGGTAAGCGCGGACAGTTCATCGCGGGATCGTCGAAGACCCTATGAGCGTCACGCCGATCAGAGCCACCGAGGAGGTCGCGGCGCCGCGGGTGCGCACGCTCGCGTTCGACCCGCTGCTGATGCTGGCCGCGTTCGGGCTGGTGGCCTGCTCGCTGGTCACACTCAAGGGCGCGACGAGCAACCTGATGCGCGGGCAGCCGCTCTATTACGTCGAGCGCCAGGCGATCTACGCCGCGATCGGGCTCGTGGCGGCACTCGTTCTGATGCGGATGGACTACTCGCGACTGCGTGAGTACAAGTTCGGGATGTACGGGCTGATCATCGCGCTCAACATCGTCGTGTTCGGGATGCCGGCCGTGCGCGGATCGCACCGCTGGATCCCGCTCCCGTTCTTCCAGGTGCAGTCCTCGGAGTTCGGCAAGGCACTGCTGATCGCGTCGCTGGCCGCGTTCACGGTGGATCGCTCGAGAAGGCTGAACGAGCGGCGCACGACGGCGCGGATCATGCTGCTGGCGCTGATTCCGGCGATGATCGTTATCCCGCAGCCGGACCTCGGCACGGGAATGGTCTACGTGGCGATCGCGTTCACGATCCTGTTCTTCGCCGGGACCTCGTGGAAGCAGCTGACCGCGCTCGTGGCGATGTTCGTGATCGCCGTCGCGCTCGTGCTGGCCGTCGCGCCGGCGCTGGGCGTGCACGTGCTGAAGCCATACCAGGTGCAGCGGCTGACCGGCTTCCTGAATCCATCCCACGATCCGAGAAACCAGACCTACAACATCACCCAGTCGATCACCGCGATCGGCTCTGGCGAGAAGACCGGACGCGGCGTCGCCCACGCGACGCAGACGAGCCTGCACTTCCTGCCCGAGAGCCAGACGGACTTCGTCTTCGCGGTGGTGGGGGAGACGTACGGCTTCGTGGGGGCCGCGCTCGTCCTCTCCCTGTACGCCCTGCTCATCTGGCGGGCGTTACGCATCCTCACGATGGCGAAGAACCTCTACGGAACCCTGATCGTCGGCGGCATCCTCGCCATGATCATGTTCCAGGTGTTCGTCAACGTGGGAATGACGATCGGGATCATGCCGATCACCGGCGTACCCTTACCACTGATGAGCTACGGCGGCTCATCTGTGCTCGTGACTTTCATCGCCCTCGGGCTCCTGCAGTCGATCTACGTCCAAGCACGGATCGCCTCTGCAGGAAAGGGAAGGACCTTGATTTCTTGACATCCATTCATTCGCCTCTGCCGCACGTCGTGCGCCCGGCGAAATTCGACCGCCCGCGCTGCCCCGCGTGCGCCGGGCCCAAGTAAAGGACTGACTGACAATTGAAGAAGCAAGTACTGGTCAGCGTTGACCGTGGGGAGACCCGGGTCGCGCTGATGGAGGCGACGGGTACCGTCGCCGCACGCAAGTCTGGCTCCGGCTCGTCCCGCCGGCGTCGCAAGACGACCAACCCGGCCGCGGGCTACCACGTCGCGGAGCTCTATCTGGAGCGCCGTGGCGCACGCTCGATCGTCGGCAACATCTACAAGGGACGCGTCGACAATGTGCTCGCCGGCCTCGAGGCCGGGTTCGTCGACATCGGGCTGGAGAAGAACGGCTTCCTGCACGTTGACGAGATCGTGCTCCCCGGCGTGGAGGCGCCCCGGCGCGGCCGCGGCGGCAGCCGCGAGGGCCGGCAGATCACCGACATGCTCAAGCCGGGCGAGGAGATCGTCGTGCAGGTGGTCAAGGACCCGCTGAAGACGAAGGGCGCACGCCTCTCGATGGATCTCACGATCGCCGGCCGCTACATGGTGCTCGCCCCCTACGGCGAGGGCGTCGGCGTCTCGCGCCGGCTCGAGGACAAGGAGCGCGAGCGCCTGCGCAAGGAGGCGGCCAAGCTCGACCTGAAGGGATCGGGCGCGATCATCCGCACCGCGGCTCAGGGGGCCAAGCGTGCTGATCTCGAGCGCGAGCTCCTGTACCTGTTCAAGCTGAACGAGGTGCTCCAGAAGCGGGTCGCGGAGACCCCCGCGCCGGCTCTCGTCTTCCAGGAGGCCGACCTGTCGGTGCGGGTCGTGCGCGACATCTACTCTGACGCCTTCGAGCGCGCGATCGTCGATGACCCCAAGCAGCACCACCGGCTCGTGTCGTTCTTCTCGCGGACGGCGCCGGAGCTCGTCGACCACGTCGAGCTGTGGGAGGAGAAACAGCCGTTGTTCGAGGCCTTCGGAGTAGAGAAGGTGCTCGACTCGACGCTGTCGCGGCGTGTCGACCTGCCGAGCGGCGGCTATCTGGTGATCGACTACGCCGAGGCGCTGACCGTGATCGACGTCAACTCGGGCTCGTTCATTGGCCGCGGCAAGGGCGCGCGTCTCGAGGACACGATCACCAAGACCAACCTCGAGGCTGCGGACGAGGTCGTGCGCCAGCTGCGGTTGCGCGACATCGGCGGGATCATCGTCATCGACTTCATCGACATGGCGCGGGCTCGGAACCGCGACGCCGTTCTGAAGACCCTTCGCAAGGCGCTCGACGAGGACCGCACGAAAACCTTCGTGGTCGAGATCTCGCCGCTCGGGCTGGTCGAGATGACGCGCCAGAACGTGACCGACGGCGTGCGCGAGATCATGACCCGCCCCTGCCCGACGTGCGGGGGCGAGGGCGTGATCAAGTCCGAGGAGACGATCGCCATCGAGTTCGAGCGCCGGATGCGAGAGCTGGCCTCGAAGACGGACGCCGAGGCGATCCTGCTCCAGATCAACCCGCGGGTCAGCGCCGAGTTCACCCGAGACGACGCCCGCGTGCTCCAGGTCGTGGAGCACGAGACGGGCAAGGTGTTCGTGTTCGAGGGCTCCGAGGGGTTGCCGCTCGGGCACTTCGACGTGCTGCTCGAGGGAGACCGCGATCAGGTGCTCGAGCGCGCCGTCCCGTTCAGCGAGGGCGAGGAGGTGCACGTCGAGATCGTCGAGCCGCACATGTATACGCCCGGCGACGCGATCGCGAAGATCGACGGCTACATAATCTCGGTCACCGGCGGCACACCGTACGTGGGCGAGAAGCACCTCGTGCGGATCGAGGAGGTCGGCCGCACACAGGCGCGCGCCTCACTCGTCGACGTCACACCCGGACCGCAGGGCGAGGGCGAGAATGCCTCAAGCTCGAATGATTCGGACGATGTCCTAGAATCAAAGTCTCGGCGCCGCGGCCGCAGAGGCGGACGGCGCCGTTCCGGTGCAAAGGCCGAGTCGGCATCATCGGCTTCTGAGTGATATGTCATACGCAATCGTGAAAACAGGCGGCAAGCAGTACCGCGTCGAGCAGGGGCAGACCCTGCTCGTCGAGCGGCTTCCCGACGACGACGGGGCTCGCGTGACGCTCGAGCCGCTGCTCTATGTCGATGGCGAGACGGTGCTCGACGGCGGTGATCTGTCCAAGGTCAAGGTCGAGGCCAAGGTACTCGCGCATGAGCGGGGCCCGAAGCTCCGGGTGGTCAAGTTCAAGCCCAAGCGCGGCTACAAGCGCCGCAACGGCCATCGCCAGGAGCTCACACGTCTCGAGGTGACCGGGATCAAGCTCGCGGCTCGGCGCTCACGCGCCGCCAAGGGGGACACGCCGAAGCCGGTGGCGGCTGAGCCGGCCGGCGAGAAGACCGCCGCGGAGGAAAGCAATGGCACATAAGAAGGGACTTGGATCCTCGCGCAACGGCCGCGACTCAAACGCCCAGCGCCTCGGCGTAAAGGTGTTCGCCGGCGAGTCGGTGAGCGGCGGCGAGATCATCGTCCGTCAGCGCGGCACGCGCTTCAAGCCGGGCGACGGTGTCGGGATCGGCAAGGACGACACGATCTTCGCCCGTTCGGCGGGGACGGTGGAGTTCACTCGCGGTCGTCGTGGCCGCGTGATCTCGGTCGTCTCCGGCACCGACGGCGAGTAGCGAGAGCCGCTAGGCGGGCGCCAGCTCCGACGTGCACAGCGGGCACCGGCGCGCTCTGAGCGGGATCGCGCTCGTGCACTCCGGGCACTCCTTCGTGTCCGGATCCTCCTCGGCGCGCCGCTCCATCAGCTTCGTGATCGGAGTCACGATCAGGAAGAACATCACCGCTGCGACCGTGAGGAAGGTGAACAGCGTGTTGATGAAGTCACCGTAGGCGAAATGACTGCCGTTGACCGTGAACGAGAGGGTCTCGAAATTCGGCTTGCCGAAGATGAGCGCGATGATCGGGGTCACGAGATCCGCGACGAGCGCCTTCACCACCGCCGTGAACGCCGTTCCGACCACGACCGCAACGGCCAGGTCGACGACGTTTCCGCGAAACAGGAATTTCTTGAAGTCGGTGAGCAGCGTCACGGCCCGCGGGACCTCCTGTGCTGTTTGGTTGGCGTGTGTCAAGCCTATGCGCCGATGCGGCGATGGCCGACGTGCCATGCTGAGGGTGTGCAGCGCAACGACGTAGTGCAGCGACGCGGCGGGGCCCTGGCCGCAGTCCTGATCGCCTCGCTGATGGCGATCGCCGCCCTGTGGGCGGGGAGCGCGGTCGCCCGGGTGCCGTTCTCGGCCCGTGGCAGCGCCGAGCAGGTATATGTCACGGGCGCCACGCCGCACGCGACGCTCAGGCTGATCGACCATCACGGCAAGCTGGTCAAGTCCGGCACCGTCGACTCGCTCGGCGGCCTGCTCTTCCGCAATGTCAAGCCAGGTCACGGCTACCGGGTGCGCCTGGGCGGCTCCGCGTCGGGGCCGATCACCGTCTTCTCAGACCGACCGGCGCCCCCGACGACGAAGATCTACAACCAATCGATCCCTACGTCCGGCTACGGCTATCTGACCACGCGAGACGGGACCAAGCTCGCGTACGACGTCCACCTTCCGACTGGGTCGGGTCCCTATCCGACGCTGATCGAGTACGCCGGGTACGGCTACGCGGATCCCTACAACGGGCCCGATAGCGGGATCGCGACGATCGCGAACCTGCTCGGCTTCGCCGTCGTCGATGTCAACATGCGGGGCACGGGCTGCTCCGGCGGGGCATTCGACTACTTCGAGGCGCTCCAGAGCCTCGACGGCTACGACGTGATCGAGACCGTGGCGAGGCAGCCGTGGGTGCTGCACCACAAGGTCGGGATGATGGGGATCTCCTACGGCGGGATCAGCCAGCTGTTCGTGGCGGCCACGAACCCGCCGCATCTCGCCGCGATCGCGCCGCTGTCGGTGATCGACAACACGGCGACGACGCTCTATCCGGGCGGCATCCTGAACACCGGGTTCGCGCTCTCCTGGGCCGAGGATCGCGTCCACGACGCGCTGCCGGCGTCCTCCACCGGCGGCCAGCCGTGGGCGCTTAAGCGCATCCAGGGTGGCGACCAGGTGTGCAAGGCCAATCAGGCCCTGCATCCCGAGGCGGCGAACCTGATCGCCAAGGTCCACGCGAACAGGTACTACGTCCCGTCGGTGGCGGACCCGCTGGCGCCGATCACGTTCGTGCACAAGATCAAGACGCCGGTGTATATGGCCTGCCAATTCACCGACGAGCAGACCGGTGGCCACTGCGCTGATCTCGCCGAGCACTTCACCGGGACCGCGCACAAATGGTTCACGTTCACCAACGGCGCCCACATCGACTCGCTCGATCCGGCCACCTTCAACCGCTGGTACGACTTCCTCGAGCTGTTCGTGGCCCGACAGCGGCCGAGTCTGCCCGCGGCGGCGAGATCCGCCGCGCCGGTGATCTTCAGCACCGCCATGGGCGTGAACGGAGTGACTCTGCCTCCCGACCCGATCCAGGCCGAGGCGAGCTTCGGTGCCGCGCTCAGTTCCTTCGAGAAGCTCCTGCCGATCCGGATCCTGTTCGACAACGGTGCCGGTAGCAGCGTCCCCGGCAACCCGGTGCCCGGCTTCGAGCGGTCCTTCGCCCGGTTCCCGCTGCCCGGCACGCGCGCGCAGTCGCTCTACCTCGGCGGCGCCGGCGCGCTGACGAGCAGCAAGCCCTCAAAGCTCGGGGTGGACTCCTTCACCTGGAACAAGGCCGCCCGCCCGGCCACCAGCTTCTCAGGGAACACCGGTGGCGGCCCGGGCGGCCTGTGGTCGGCCACGCCCACCTACCACTGGGACCAGAATCCGCCTGGGACGGCCGTCTCCTACCTGAGCGCTCCGCTGAAGTCGAACACGACGATCGTCGGCGGCGGCGCCGTGCGGCTGTGGATCAAGTCCTCGGCCCCGGACGTCGATCTTCAGACCACGATCACCGAGGTGAGGCCGGACGGCAAGGAGACCTTCGTCCAGGACGGCTGGCTGCGAGCGAGCGAGCGCAAGCTCGACCCGGCGAAGAGCACGCTGCTGGCGCCGGTTCTCACCGAGCGGCGCAGCGATGCAAGGCGGCTGCCCAAGGGGCGGTGGACCGAGCTGACGGTCCCGCTCTACTACGAGGGGCACGTCTACCGCGCCGGCTCGCGGATTCGGGTGATCATCGCGGCCCCGAGCGGAGATCAGCCGATCTGGGCGTTCGCCAACACCGTGCCCAAGCATCCGGCGAAGGTGATGATCGCCCATTCGAGCTCGATGCCCTCGGCGCTGATTCTGCCGCTCGTCCCGGGCGTACACGTGCCCACGGGCCTGCCTCCATGCCCGGGACTGCGTGGCGAGCCCTGCCGCGCCTACGCGCCGCTGGCGAGCGCCGGCTGATCAGCCTTCCTGGGCCGTCGGTCTGACCAGGATCTCGTTGACGTCGACGTGCGGCGGCTGCGAGACGGCGAACATAATTGCCCGCGCGACGTCGTCGGCCTGCAGCCCGTTCGAGACCGGGTTGTCGAAGAACGGCGTGTCGACCATCCCCGGCTCGATCACCGTCACCCTGACGCCGGTGCCGTTCATGTCCTGCCGGAGCGACTCGCCCATCCCGGTGATCGCCCACTTGGTGGAGGAGTAGAGCGAGCCCGGTAGCGCGCGGCGGCCGGCCACCGATCCGGTGAGCAGGATGTGTCCCGTGGTCTCCTTGATCGCCGGGATCGTGGCCCGGATCGTCAGCGCGGCGCCGTACACGTTGGTCAGCACCATCGCGCGCCACTGCTCGGGGGACTCCTTGAGGAACCCGCGGGCCGCGCCAAAGCCTGCGTTGGCGAAGGCGACGTCGAGCCGGCCGTAGCGCTCGAGCGCCGCGGCCACCATCGCCCGCTGCTGCTCCCACTCGGTCACGTCGCAGCCGACGGCCAGCGCACGATCCTCGCCGCCGAGCTCGGAGGCGAGATCGCTAAGTCGATCGACGGAGCGTGCGGCCAGGACGACTCGGTAGCCGGCACCGGAGGCGTGGCGGGCGGTGGCGGCGCCGATGCCGCTCGAGGCGCCGGTGATCAGAAACACAGGATCGGAATCGGTCATATTGGAAGCATGCAGGATCGCGCGCGCATCCACATTAAGGCCGGAGCCGGCGGCGACGGTTGCCTCAGCTTCCGCCGTGAGGCGCACGTGCCCAAGGGCGGCCCGGATGGGGGAGACGGCGGGCGGGGCGGCGACGTGGTGCTCGTCTGCGACGACTCGCTGCGTGACCTCGAGAGCTTTCGCCGCCGCTCGCACTTCAAGGCCGGCCGGGGTGGCCACGGGCGGGGCGCGCTCCGCCACGGCGCCGACGGACAGGGCCTCGAGGTCCGCGTGCCGCCGGGCACCGAGGTGCTCGTGGAGGAGGACGGCACGCGCCACGACCTCGTCCGACCCGGTCAGCGCGCGGTGGTGGCTCGGGGCGGCCCCGGCGGGCGCGGGAACAAGCGCTTCGCCGGCCCGACGCATCAGACCCCACGGTTCGCCGAGCGGGGGCTGGCCGGGGACGAGACCTGGATCACGCTCCGGCTGAAGCTGCTCGCCGACGTCGGGCTGGTCGGGCTGCCGAACGCCGGCAAGTCGTCGCTGCTGGCCCGGCTCACCCGCGCGCAGCCGAAGGTCGCCGAGTACCCGTTCACGACGCTCGACCCGGTGCTGGGGACGCTCCGCCGCGACGACCGGCAGCTTGTGATCGCCGATATCCCGGGTCTGATCGAGGGGGCCAGCGGCGGCGCCGGGCTCGGACACGAGTTCCTGGCCCACGTCGAGCGCACGCGACTTCTCGTCCACGTGCTCGACGTGCGTCCGCTCGACGGCTCCGACCCGGTGGCTAACCACGCGACAATCGAGCGCGAACTCGAGCTACACGACCCCCGGCTGGCCTCGCTGCCGCGGATCCTCGCCCTCTCGAAGTGCGATCTTCTTGACCCGGAGACCAGGGAGGCGGAGCGCCAGGACTGGATCGACCGGGTCGGGCCCGACGTGCCCGTGCTGCTGACCTCGAGCGTGACCAGGCAGGGGCTCGACGAGCTCGTGGTGCTGATGCTTCGCGGCGTCCCCGTCAAGGACGAGGTGGCCGATGAGGAACCGGGTGAGGACGGATCGTCGGTCTCGATCGAGGAGTTGGCCGAGCACCGCGTGTTCCGCCCGGCGGCCGAGCGCGCGTACGTGGTGCAGCGGCTCGCGCCCGGCAGCTTTCGCGTCAGCGGGCGCGGGATCGAGCGCCTCCTTGCCCGTTACGACCTCGAAAACGAAGATGCGATGGCGCACCTCGAGCGGCGCCTGCGCGGGATCGGCGTGATCGATGCGCTCGAGGCCGAGGGGTTCGAAGCCGGAGACGATGTCGAGATCGCGGGCGTGCAATTCGAACTCGATCCGAACGTGTAGCATCGTTCCGGCTGGCCGGCTAGCCAAGTTTGGAAAGAGAGAGAGAGGAAACGGGATGCGAAGAGTTCTCGTCGCGGTGCTCATCGCGACCGTCGCGTTGGTCGTTCCAGCCGCTGGTGCAAAGGTGCTGCGGGTCGGCACCTACAGGGGCATTCGGGGCCAATTCAAGACGATCCAGGCCGCGGTCGATGCGGCCAAGCCGGAGGATTGGATCCTGGTCGGCCCGGGCGACTACAAGACGACATCCAGTCGGGCCCCACGGGGCCATCGCGGCGTTCGCGCCGGCGTGCTGATGACCACGAGCAACGTGTACCTGCGCGGAATGAATCGAAACGGCGTGGTAGTCGACGGGACCAAGCCCGGGTCCGCGATGTGCAGCCGGAAACGATCCGCGCAGAACTTCGGGCCAAGGGGCTCGAAGGGACGATTCGGTCTCAACGGCATCATGGTGTGGAAGGCCAACAACGTGTGGGTCCAGAACCTGACCGTCTGCAACTTCCTGCACGGCACAGGGGACACCGGAAACGAGATCTGGTGGAACGGCGGGCACGGCAGTAAGAAGGGCGGGATCGGTGGCCGCGGTTTCGTCGGCTCGTACCTGAACGCCACCAGCACGTTCTTCAAGAAGGAGAAGACGGCGGCTCAGTACGGCATCTTTTCGAGCAACTGGAGCGGCGGCACGTGGGACCAGACCTACACGAGCAACTTCAGCGACTCGGGCTACTACATCGGGGCCTGCCGGCAGCTGTGCAACCAGACGGTCAACCACGCGCACGCGCAGTACAGCGTGCTGGGCTACTCCGGGTCGAACTCGGGCGGCCGGGTGATCATCAAGAACTCCGAGTTCGATCGCAACCAGGATGGCTTCGACACCAACAGCCAGAATGGCGACAATCCGCCGCCGCAGAACGGCGCCTGCCCGAAGGGGCAGAAGCCGACGGTGAAGGGCGCCGTGGGCTGCTGGGTGTTCATGGACAACTACGTCCATGACAACAACAACCCCAACGTCCCCGCCACAGGTACCGCCGCACAGGGGCCGGTCGGAACCGGGATGTCGGCGTCCGGCGCCCGCAATGACACGATCATCCACAACCGCTTTGTCAACAACGGCGCCTGGGGCGTGATCGTTCTGCCCTACCCGGACAGCGGCAAGCCGTGCACCGGCGGCACGAAGAACTCGCCTCTGCTCGGCAAGGGCAGCTGCTTGTACGACGACTGGGGCGACGCCGTGCTGAACAACTCGTTCAAGAACAACGGGTTCTTTGGCAACCCGACGAACGGTGACTTCGAGCACCTGAGCCTCGAGGCCCATCCAACCAGCTGCTTCGCGGGCAATACGGATGCCGCCGGTCACCTCAACGCGGAGGCGGCGGCGCTCGAGCTCATGTACCCGAAGTGCACCGGCCAGACGGTTCCTCCGAACATAAACCTGGCGTTTCTGCAGGAAAGCGTGTGTGCCACCGGGGTCAAGCTGCCGCCGTTCAAGTGCCTGCCGACCGACCACTACCCGCGGCAGAAGACGATCCGCATGCATCCCCTCCCCAAGGGGCTGAAGACGATGCCGAACCCGTGCAAGGGCGTGCCGAAGAACCCATGGTGCCCGGCACGTAAGCACCACTAGCAAAACAGGGCGCGGCCTCGCAGGCCGCGCCCCCCTAATCTCCCGGCGATGAGTTGTCTCGTCGTCAAGCTCGGCTCGAGCCTCGTCGCGGACGACCGCGGCGAGGTCCGGACCGAGGTGCTCGGCTCGATCTGCGATCAGCTGAGCGAGCTGCACCGCGCCGGCCGTCCTCTGATCGTGGTCACCAGCGGTGCGATCGCCCGCGGCATGGGCCTGATGGCTCTGCCGATCCGGCCTCGGGCGGTGGACGAGCTGCAGGCCGCCAGCGCCGTCGGCCAGGGCAAGCTCTACCAGGTTTACGACGAGCTGCTGCGAGCGCGCGGCGTGGGCACCGCGCAGGTGCTGCTGACGTTCTTCGACATGAGCGCCCGCACGCACTACCTGAACGCGCGCCAGACCCTGCGCAAGCTGCTCGACTGGCGCATCGTGCCGGTGATCAACGAGAACGACACCACCACCACGGATGAGATCTCGTTCGGCAACAACGACTTCCTCGCCGCCCAGGTGGCGATCCTGCTCGGGGCGGAGCTGCTGGTGCTGCTGACCGACGCCGAGGGCGTGTTCACCGCCGATCCGCGCACGAACCCGGACGCCGAGCTGGTCTCGCACGTGGGCGAGTTCGCCGAGCTCGACGGGCTCGACATCGGCCACGAGGCCTCGCCGCTCGGCTCCGGCGGGATGCGCTCGAAGGTCGTCGCCGCCGAGATGGCCACGGCGGCCGGTATTCCGACCGTGATCGCGAGCGGCCTGCGGACCGACGCGATCCTGACCGCCGCCTCGGAGCAGCCCGTCGGGACCCGGTTCCCCGCCCAGTCGGCGCGCTACTCGAGCTTCAAGCTGTGGCTCAAGTACGCCAAGCCGGTCCGCGGCCGCGTCGTCGTCGACGCAGGCGCGGCACGCGCGCTGCGGGAGGGCGGCACCAGCTTGCTCCCGGTCGGCGTGATCGAAGTCGGGGGCGAGTTCGAGGCCGGCGATGCGGTCGAGATCGCCCACGACGGCGACGAGGTCGGCAAGGGCATCAGCAACTACTCGGCCGAGGAACTGCGGCGGATCCGGGGCCTGAAATCAGGCGCCGTCCGCGAGCTGATCGGCCGGGCGAGCGAAGAGGCCGTTCACCGGGACTACTTCGTGCTCGCGTAACCTTAAGCGCGATGGCGACGACGACGACATCGGTGGCGGATATCTGCGCGGCGGCGAAGCGCGCTGCACGGGAGCTCGCGATGCTCGGCTCGGACGTGAAGAACGAGGCGCTCGAGGCGATCGCCGCCGCGTTGATCGAGCGGACGCCGGAGATCCTCGAGGCCAACTCCCGCGACCTCGAGGCCGGGCGCGAGAACGGGCTGTCCGCCGCGCTCCTGGACCGGCTCGCCCTGAGCGAGCGCCGGATCGCCGACATGGCCGCCGGAGTGCGGACGATCGCCGCGCTCCCCGACCCGGTCGGCGAGGTGATCGACGGCTTCCGGCTGCCGAACGGCCTCGACGTGCGCAAGGTCCGGGTCCCGCTCGGTGTGATCGCGGTCGTCTACGAGGCGCGTCCGAACGTGACGATCGACGCTGCGGCGCTGTGCCTGAAGTCGGGCAACGCGATCGTTCTGCGCGGATCGAGCTCCGCCGCGCACTCCAATGCGGTGCTGGCTGGCGTCGCGGCCGATGCGGCGACCCGTGCCGGCCTGCCGGAGGGTGCGCTGGCGCTGGTCGCGGGAGGGGGGCGTGAGGAGCTGGCCGAGCTCGCCACCCAGACCGGCGTCGTCGATCTGATCATCCCGCGCGGGGGCGAGGGGCTGAAGCAAGCACTCAAGGGCGTCGCCACGGTGCCGGTGATCTATGCCGCGTCTGGCAACTGCCACGTGTACGTCGACGCGAGTGCGGACCTCGAGGACGCCAAGGCGATCGTGCTCAACGCCAAGCTGCAGCGGCCGGGCGTGTGCAATGCGGCGGAGAAGCTGCTCGTGCACGCCGACGTGGCGCAGGCGTTTCTCCCCGCGGCGTTGGCGGCCCTGCAGGCGTCCGGCGTGACCCTGCACGGCGACGATCGCGTCCGGGCCGCGGCCCCGGATTTGGCGATCGACGCCGCCACCGACGAGGACTGGGACACCGAGTACCTCGCCCTCGAGCTCGCCGTGGCCGTGGTCGATTCAGCCCAGGAGGCGATCGCTCACATCAATGCGCACGGCAGCGGCCATTCGGAGGCGATCGTGACGCACGATACGCGCTCGGCGCGTGCCTTCCAGCTCGGTGTCGACGCCGCCTGCGTGTACGTCAACGCCTCGACGCGGTTCACCGACGGCGGCGAGTTCGGGATGGGCGCCGAGATCGGGAACTCGACGCAGAAGCTCCACGCGCGCGGCCCGATCGGGCTCCGGGAGCTGTGCACGTTCAAGTACCTGGTCGAGGGCGCGGGCCACATCCGCCCCTAGCCGGCCCAGCGTCCGTGCGCCTCGGAATCCTCGGCGGCACCTTCAACCCGCCACATCTTGGTCACCTCGTGTGTGCGCAGGAGGCGTACCTTCACCTGCGGCTCGATCGCGTGATGCTGATTCCCGCACGGATACCCCCGCACAAACCTGTCCAGGACGACCCAGGAGCTGAGCAGCGGCTCGAGCTCTGCCGGCTCGCCGTGCAGGAGGACGAGCGCTTTACGGTCTCTGACGTGGAGACCCGCCGCGACGGGCCGTCGTACACGGTCGATACTCTTGAGGAACTGAACTCGCAAGCTGTAGACACCGAGCTGTTCCTGATCGTCGGCGGTGACGTCGCGGCGGGGCTGCCGCGGTGGCGCGAGCCGGAGCGGGTGGTCAAGCTGGCCTCGCTGGCCGTGGCACACCGCGAGGGAACCGATCGCGCGAGCATCGATGCGGCCCTGAGCCAGGTGCCGGGTGCGGGCGGAGCCGCGTTCTTCCCGATGCCGACGATCAGCATTTCCTCGAGCGCGATCCGCGAGCGGGCGCGCGCCGGCGAGCCGATTCGGTACCTGGTGCCGGATCCCGTCGCCGGGTACATACGTGAACACGGACTGTATGGGGGTATCAGCACTCAATGACGCCCGAAGAGATCGCAACCGCAGTCGCCGAATACGCCGCTGACCGCAAGGCCCTGGAGATCGTCCAGCTCGACCTGCGCGAAACCATCGGCTATACCGACTACTTCGTCATCTGCACCGGTCGCACCGACCGCCAGGCGAAGGCGATCCACGACGCCATCCATGCCGGGATGAAGACGGAGCACGGCCTGCTCCCGGGCCGGGTCGAGGGCCTGTCCGAAGCCCGTTGGATCCTGATGGACTACCTGGACGTGGTCGTGCACGTGTTCACTCCCGAGACACGCGAGTACTACCGGCTCGAGCAGCTGTGGGGGGAGGCCCCGCTGAGTGCGGTTGGGGCCGGCTCCGGCTGATCGCTGCACTGGCCGTTGGCCGAACATTTCTCGGCGATCACTGCCGTCCTGCTGTGCCTCCTGGGGTTGGGCGTCGGAGTGTTCGGCACGCTCGTCGGCGTGGGCGGCGGCTCCATCCTCACGCCCGTGTTGCTGCTGCTCGATCCGAACCTCCCGCCCCGACCGCGACGGGCACCCACATCGTCGCCGGGACGTTCGGTCACGGGATGGTGGAGCGGGGCGGGCGGGGCGGGGAGTGGGCGGGACGGGGCGGGGCGGGGCGGGGAAAAACGCAGCAAAGTCGACGCCCGCGAACGACCGAGGCGTCAAATTCCCTGTCACCGGGACTTTTCCGCCTCGCCCGCCGGCGCCGGCGCAGTTTGCTGCGTTAGTCTGGCGGCGGGCCGCGTGACGGCCCCGGCCCCGTCCCGGCTCGCGGCCCCGGCCCCCGGCCCCGTGACGACCCCGGCCCCCGGCCCCGTGAAGACCCCGGCCCCGGCCCCGGCCCGCGGGGCCCCCGGCCCCGGCCCGCGGGGCCCCCGGCCCCGGCCCGCGGCGTGGCCCTACAGCGCGGCGAGGAGCTTCGGAGCGACCTCCTTCTTGCGGCTCATGACGCCGGGGAGCTCGATCGAGCTGTCCTCGGCGTCGGCGCCGAACGCCCGCGCCACGCTCGCCACGTCGCCGGCCACCAGCAGCTCGGTCCCCTTGCTGAGCACGTCGGTGACCATCAGCGCGTAGAGCTGGAAGCCCTTGTCCTGACGCACCGCGCGCATGGCCTCGAGCAGCTCGGACTTGCGTTCGAGCAGGGCGTCCCCGACCACCTCGACCTGGGCGATGCAGATCAGCTGGCCGCCCTGGACTTGATAGCGCTTGGCGTCACGAGCGATGATCTCGTCCGCGCTGAGGTCAGAGACGTCGGACGTGGCCTCGAACATCTCGCGGCCGACCTCCTCGGCGTCGATCGCGAGCACCCGCTCGAGGTACTCGACTACCGCGTGGTCGCGCTCAGTGGTGGTCGGCGAGTTGAGGATCACCGTGTCCGACATGATCGCCCCGAGCAGGAGGATCGCCGTGGAGCGGCTCGGTTCCATGCCGTTCTGGCGGAAGCGCTCGACCACGAGCGTTGCGGTCGAGCCGACCGGGTCGAAGGTGGCGGTCACCGGGACGCGGGTTTCGATCGAGCCGATGTGATGGTGGTCCAGGATCTCGACGATCTCTGCGTGCTCGATCCCCGCGACGCTCTGGCTCTGCTCGGCATGGTCGACGAGCACAACTCGGCGCCGCGGCGGTGAGACGAGGTCGGAGCGCGTGAGCAGGCCGACCGGCTTGCGCTGGGCGTCGACCGCAACAGCCGCCCCATAGTGCGTCTCCTTGATCTGCTCGGAGACGTCCGCCACGAGGTACTCGGTGGTCACCGTCGGCGGGTCGCTCTCCATGAACGCCCGGCTGGGGGCTGCCAGCGTGATCATGCGGCCGGAGACGTAGGTGTCGAGCGGCGAGACGATCACGGCGGCCCCGTGGCGCTGGGCGAGATCGGTGATCTCGGCCGTCGGGGTCGAGCCGTTGGAGATGACCAGCAGCGCGGCGCCCAGCTCGATCGCCAGCCGCTGCGCGTCCGCCCGATTGCCGAGCACGACGACGTCCCCCTCCGAGATGCCGCTCGGCGAGGCCGGGTCCATCGAGTGCACCCAGACGCGGCCGGCCAGCTCGGCGTCCTCGCCCACTACGAGCTCGCCCTCGAGCACGTCGACGATTGCCTGCACGCGGGTCGGCGCCTCGGTGAGGGTCGAGGTCTGGCGCGACTCGCGCACGTACCGGCGGGCGAGCGTGCGCTCGGTGACCACACCCTCGAGCGCGCCCTCCTCGTCCACGACCGGGACCAGCTCGAGGTCGGCGCGCGCCATCGCCATGCCGGCCGTGCGGATCGGCTCGTCCGCGCCGACGATCGGGAAGCTCGTCTGCATCAGGTCGCGGACGCGGAGCATCACGTGGGGAAGGAAGGGCGGCTCGGGGGCGCCGCTGCGCTCGAGCACCCACAGGGTCTGCGCGTTGCAGTCGCCGAGGCGGACGGGCACGTACTCGTTGCGCGGATCGATTCGTGCCTTCAGCTCGGCATAGCCGACCGCGCTGGCGATCGAGTCGGTGTCCGGGTTGCGGTGGCCGGTGACGTAAATCAGTGACAAGGCGCCTCGATTATCTCCCCAAAGCACCGCATTCGTTGTTGCGCGGTGGTGCGCGAGCCCCGCAACCCTCACCTGACCGGGACGGATTGCCGATGATGATCCGGGCTGTACAGCGGAGACCCGCGCGCGGTACGGTCCAGTTCTGAACACCCGGGCGGCGGCTGAGGCCGCCCAGTCACTCCCGAGATGAAATTGAGGGGATATGCCGACCGCGCCACAGATCCTTCCGACCCAGATCCCCGAGGGCACGGCTCCGGGCGTCCGCTACCGGCTCGAGGGCGAGCTCGTGCCCGCGCTGCACATGCAGCTCGACGGTCAGGTGCCGGTGTACTTCGAGCACCACGTGCTGCTTTGGAAGTACCCGAGTCTTCAGATCGGTCTTCATCCCCTCAAGAAGGGTCTAAAGCGACGCGCGTTTGGCGGCATGCCGCTGCTCCTGCTCGAGGCCCAGTCGGCGGGTGAGCTGGCGTTCAGCCGCGACGCCCCCGGCCACATCGTCGCGCTTCATCTCCAGGCGGGTGACGGGATCGTCGTGCGCGAGCATCAATTCCTCGCCGCGACCGCGAACGTGCAGTACGACTACAGCCGGATCAAGGGCTTCGCGAACATGATGTACGGCGGCGGTTTCTGGGTCGACCAGTTCTTCGCCGGCGATCACGAGGGCGTCGTCTGGGTCCACGGCTATGGGAACGTGTTCGAGAAACAGCTCGAGGCCGGCGAGACGATCGACATCGAGCCCGGGGGGTGGGTGTTCCGCGATCACTCGGTCACCATGACCCAGGAGGTCTACGGGTTCAAGACCGGTTTCCTCGGCGGCGGCGGCCAGCTCGTGTTCAATCGCTTCACGGGCCCCGGTCGGGTCGGTCTGCAGAGTGCCTACTACCACCCGCCTGCGGCCGAGGGAGGCGGAGGCAGCGCCACGCGCGACGGCGGCGGCGATCTGATCGGCGGGATCGTCGGCGGCCTGCTCAAGAACTGAGCCGCGCCATGGCCTTCGGCTCCGGATACCTGTCCGAGCACCCGCTTCCGCCCGGGATCATCGGATCGCTCGGGCTCGCCGGCTACCAGCTGCTCGTAGACGTGGCGGGTGTGGGGGCGGGTCGTCTCGGCACCCAGGCGTTTCTGCTCGTGGCCCCGGACCCCAATCCCGCGCTCCCGGACGCCGGGACCCAGATCTCGCTGCATCAGCCCAAGCTGCGCGAGGAGGCCGAGATGGCCGGCTTCACGCAACTCGCGGCGCAGCTCGGGTACATGCGGCTCTCTGGTTACCGGCTCGCGCTCGAGCGCGTCGGGTTGCGCAGCAAGGTCAACGTCGTCAACCCGGCGACCGGCGGCGTCGTGGTCACGATCCCCGAGAAACAACCGGGACGGCTGTTCGGTGGCGGTGTCAACGCCTCCCGGCTGGCCACCGCCGTCGGCGCGCTCCCGCCCGCGGGCTCACCCCCTGACACGGCGAACCCGGAGCTGATGCGCGAGGCGCTGCTCGCACTGGCCCTCCGAGACGACTCGCTGAGCGGCGTGCAGGCGGCCGAGCTGGCCGACCGGGCGCTCGAGCTCGCGTCCGGCGACCGTAGCCTCGACCCGCCGGCGGCGCTCGAGGCGGCAAAGCAAGAAGGGGCGTAGGGGCGCGGGCGCGGCCGGCCCGTAACCACCACCGACCCCGGAGCCGTAGTCTGCGCGCGCAACGTATCGGGCTGGCACGCTCGCGCGGGCGCGCGGTGCGGCATACCGTGCGTGGCATGCACCAAACGGAGGGCCGGCTCACATCGTTGGATGCGACCTTCCTCGAGCTCGAGCAGGTCGACGAGGGCGCGCTGATGCACATCGGCGGCGCGCTGCTGTTCGAGCCGGACGAGTCGGGAAGGACGCCCCCGCTCGAGCAACTGTGCGAACTGCTCGACGAGCGGGCGCCGCTGCTGCCGCGCTTTCGCCGCCGGCTCTCGGAGCCGCGTGTCCACGGCCTGCGTCGCCCAGCCTGGGTTCAGGACGAGGCCTACGACCACGGAGCGCATATCCGCCACGCAACGCTGCCGTCGCCCGGGACGGACGCCGATCTGCACGAGTGGCTGGCCGACTTCTGGTCGCACCGCCTGGACCGCGCCCGCCCGCTGTGGGAGATGACACTCGTCGATGGGCTCGCGGACGGTGGCTGGATGCTGGCGACCAAGACCCACCACGCGATGGTGGACGGGGTGGGCTCGGTTGACCTCAGCCACATCCTGCTCGACGCCGAGCGGCATCCGACGCCTCGACCGCTTGCCGGGGACGGGGCGACGAACGGGCACATCAGCTCGGCGAACGGCCGCCCCAGGTCCGCAAACGACGCGGACTCCGCGAACGGCACTTCGCACAACGGCGGTCTGCACCTGCCCGGCACGAGCCAGGCGGCCGCGGCCGCGCGACTTGCCCGCAGCGCGGGTGGCGTGGTCCGGCATCCGGAGCGGCTCCTTCACGCCGGCGAGGCCGCGATGGCGATGGGCGAGCTCCTGTGGAAGGACGAGGTCAACGCCGCCCGCTCCTCGAGCCTCAACATCCCGATCGGGACCACACGCCGCTTCAGGTCGGTCGTGCTCGACCTCGACGAGGTCAAGGCGGTCAAGCGCGAGCTGGGCGGAACCGTCAACGACGTCGTGCTCGCGGTCGCCGCAGGAGGCCTGCGCGCGCTTCTGCGCGAGCGCGGTGAGACCCTCGACAGTCCGCTCCGCGCGATGGTGCCGGTCAACCTCCGTGCCGACGACGATGCAGACATGGGCAACCGCGTCACGTCGCTCTTCGTCGAACTGCCGATCGGCGAGGCCCACCTACGAGCGCGCTACGAGCGCACGCGCCAGGCCGCGATGGAGCTGAAGTCGGGCACCGCGGCCCTGGGCGGCTCGACGCTCGTCCTGGCCACCGGTATCGCCCCGCCCGTGCTCCACGAGTCGATCTCGAAGATGCTGTTCGCCCCGCGGCTGTTCAACCTGACGATCACGAACGTCCCGGGACCACAGCTTCCGCTGTACTCACTCGGTTGCCTGATGCGCCGGATCCTCCCGCTCGTTCCGTTGTTCGCCGACCACGCCGTCGGAATGGCGATCGTGTCCTACAACGGTGAGCTTGTCTTCGGGATCAATGCCGACTTCGCGGCGGTGCCCGACCTCGAGCTGCTGGGCGCAGCGATCGCGGACGAGTTCGACCAGCTGAAGGCACTGGCGAACGTCTAGCGCCGGAGCCCGTCGGGGCTTGCGGGGCTCAGGCGGATTCGCGGCCGGCCGCGGAAGGTGACGAGCACCTCCTCGCCGGCGGCGACGCGTTCCATCCAGTAGCCGAGGCGATCGCGGAAAGGATTGGAGCCGACGGCCGTCGGCTCCGGGTGGTGTGAAGTGGAGCTAGCGGGGCTCGAACCCGCGACCTCTGCCATGCCATGGCAGCGCTCTCCCAGCTGAGCTATAGCCCCTTCAAAATCGAAGCTGTCTCCAAGGTTAATACATGCAAGCTGGCCGTTACGCGGGGCGGTCAGCCTGAGCTGGATCGCGCGCTTACCAGCCACTAGCGATACGGGGAGTAGGAAGCACCTGTCGAGGTCACCGCAGTAGACACCGAAGAGATCGACCTCCAATGCCGTATAGGTACTTCGGACGTACCCCTGAGGAACGCACCGACTCCCGCCGGTGGCGATCACAACGACATCGCCACCGCGGGCAAGCCGGCCCCACTTGCACTGGACGCGCCATAGCCGGCCGCCCACATCGAACGCAAGATCTGTCCGGCCGTGCTCGCTCGTGGGCTTCAGTACGGAAACGCCGAGCCTTGTCGCCGCCAGAACGATCGCCTGCTCGGCCACGGCACCCTTGATGTTCGGGCTGTCCATAGAACATATGTTTGCATCATGCTCGGACGGAAAACCCTGCAAAACGTTGCCAAAACCGTGCCAAAACCGTGCCAATTCGGGACAGCCTTGGCGCTGCCGCCGGGACGGTGAGCGGCGCCATGCGCGAGCACGCCCCGCCCCGACCGCCCCCGCGCCGAGAGCTCACCCAGGCGGGATGAACTCCGGAACGTCGAGCACCTCGCCGCCGTCCATCGGCTCGCGCTCGCGCCCGCCCCGGGGGGCCGGGTCGCGGCGCGAGGCCCGGTAGCTCGAGAGCGCTCCGAGCCCGCCGTCCGCGCGGTCGATCTCCGCGACCATCCGCGAGTGGATCATCTGAACGTCACGAAGCAGGCGCTCAGCGTTGGAGCGGAGGGAGTCGCCCATCTCGCGCAGGTTGCCGGCGATCTCGAGCCCCTCGGTACGGACGTCGCTGGCCGCGGTGCGCGCGTCGCGCAGGAGGTCGCGGGCCCGTTGCTCGGCCTCGGCCACGGCCGTGGCCGCGTCGGCCTTCGCCTCGTCGAGCACCTTGTCGGCGTTCTCCTGCGCCTTGGCGAGGACCGTCAGCGCCTCGCTGGTCGCGTCCGACACAGCCTTGGCGCCGTCGGCGCGGGACGCCTCGACCAGGCGGCCGGCCTCGGCGCGGGCGTCGCGGAGGATGTCGGCGGCCTCCTCCTCGGCGGCGCGAACGCGGTTGTCGGCCGCACGGTCGCCCTCCGCGATCCGGTCGCGGACCCGCTGCTCGGTCTGCTCGACCATCCGCCGCGCGGAATCCTCCGCGGCGGCGACGATCGCGGCAACTCGATCGGCGGCCTCGGCGGCGTGGCTGACCGCACGGTTTCCAGGGGATTTGTCGGTCACGGAGCGGATGGTAGACGTGAGCGGGAGGGTGTCACGCAAGAAAGGCACCGCGGGCGGGCCACCCCTCCAACGCCCCAAGTAACCTGCAACAGGCGATGCCAGACAGTCGTTACGAACCGCGCGAGATCGAGCCGAAGTGGCAGGACCTGTGGGCGCGCGAGCGCACGTGGGAGATCTCGAACAACCGCGACGAGGATCCCGACCACCCCGACACGCGCGAGAAGTCGTACGTGCTCGAGATGCTCCCGTACCCCAGCGGCGAGCCACACATCGGGCACCTGAAGAACTACGCGCTCGGCGATGCCATCGCGCACTTCCATCGCCGGACCGGGCGGCGGGTCCTGCACCCGATGGGCTACGACGCGTTCGGGCTGCCGGCCGAGAACCACGCGATCAAGACGGGCGTCCATCCACTGAAGTCGACCGACGAGTCGATCGCCGCATTCCAGAAGGCGTTCCGCCGTTGGGGGATCTCGATCGACTGGTCGCGCGAGATCGCCTCGCACGAGCCGAGCTACTACCGATGGACGCAGTGGCTGTTCCTCAAGCTGCTCGAGCGCGACCTCGCATATCGCAAGGAGGCGGCCGTCAAGTGGTGCCCCAATGACGCGACGGTGCTGGCCAACGAGCAGGTGATCAACGGCCGGTGCGAGCGTTGCGGCGCCCAGGTCGAGCTGCGCCAGCTCGAGCAGTGGTTCTTCCGCATCACCGACTACGCCGACCGACTCCTCGACGACCTCGACACGATCGACTGGCCCGAGCACGTCAAGGCGATGCAGCGGAACTGGATCGGGCGAAGCGAGGGCGCCGAGGTCGTGTTCCGCTGCGAGGAGCTCGGGATCGACTACCCCGTGTTCACGACGCGCCCCGACACGCTGTTCGGCGCGACCTTCTTCGTGATGGCGCCCGAGCACCCGGACGTGCTCCGGATGGCCGAGGGGACCGAGCACGAGCAGCAGGTCCGCGACTACGTCAACCGCGCCCTCACCGAGTCGGTGGAGGATCGGGGCGCGATCGAGAAGCCGAAGACGGGCGTCCCTCTCGGCCGCACGGTCACGAACCCGGTCAACGGCGAGCAGCTCCCGATGTTCGTGGCCGACTACGTGCTGATGGAGTACGGCACCGGCGCGATCATGGCCGTGCCGGCGCATGACGAGCGTGACTTCGCATTCGCCGAGGCGTTCGGGTTGCCGATCCGGCGCGTGATCGGCTCCGAGGACGAGGAGCTGCCGTACACGGGCGATGGTCCGATGACCAACTCGGGCGAGTTCGATGGAATGCACAACCGCGAGGCCTACGAGGCGATCGTTGGCTGGCTCGATCGCGAGGGCCGGGGCTTCGCGTCGGTCTCCTACCGCCTGCGCGACTGGCTCGTCTCCCGGCAGCGCTATTGGGGATGCCCGATCCCGGTCGTCTACTGCGACACGTGCGGGATGGTCCCGGTCCCGGACGAGGACCTGCCGGTCGAGCTGCCCGACATCGAGGACTACCAGCCCAAGGGCCGCCCCCCGCTCGCCGCGGCCGAGGACTGGGTCAACGTCAGCTGCCCCAGCTGCGGCGGGCCGGCCCGGCGCGAGACCGACACGATGGACACGTTCGTCGATTCGAGCTGGTACTTCCTGCGCTACTGCGACCCCCACAACGAGGAGGTCGCGTTCGACCGCGACGTGATGGCCGAGTGGATGCCGGTCGACCAGTACATCGGCGGCGTCGAGCACGCGATCTTGCACCTCATGTACGCGAGGTTCTGGATCAAGGCGTTCGCGGACATGGGGCTGCTCGACGTGCAGGAGCCGTTCAGGGCCCTGTTCACGCAGGGGATGATCCTCGGCCCGGACGGGACGAAGATGTCCAAATCCGCGGGCAACGTGATCAGCCCGATGCCGGCCGTCGAGCGCTATGGAGCCGACGCGGCGCGCTGCTACATCCTGTTCATCGGGCCGGCAGATCAGGACGCGGCATGGGCCGAGAAGTCGCTCGAGGGTGTGTTCCGGTTCCTCGCCCGGCTATGGCGGCTGGGCAGCGAACTGAGCGATGTCAGCTTCATCCCCACGGCCGGAGGCGACCGAACCGACCCGCTGCTCGCCGCGCAGCCGGCGGGCGCCAACGGAGACGACCTGACGCTGATCCGCAAGGCCCACTGGGCGATCAACAAGGTCACGGGCGACATGATCGGCCGATTCGCCTTCAACACGGCGATCGCCGCGATCATGGAGTTGGTGAACGAGATCTACCGCTACCCCGACGCCGATCCGGCCGCTCGGCGGTTCGCCACCGCCGTGGCCGCTTCGCTCGTGTTTCCGTTCGCGCCGCACCTCGGGGCCGAGGTGTACGAGCTGCTGACCGGTCGGCGCGTGTGGGAGGAGCCGTGGCCGGCGGCCGATCCGGCGATGCTCCGGGCGGACACGTTCGAGCTCGTATGCCAGGTCAACGGCAAGCTTCGCGACCGGGTCACCGCCCCCAGCGGAGCCCCGGGCGAGGTGCTTGAGAGCTTGGCGCTCGAGGCCCCCGGGGTCCGAGCGCATGTCGACGGTCACGAGATCACCAAGGTGATCGTCGTACCCGGCAAGCTGGTCAACGTCGTCGTCTCCTAGATGCCGGCATACGTTGCGGTCGTTGGGCCCGGGGCGGCAACGCCGGATCAGGAGGGCGCCGCCGAGCAGGTCGGGCGCCAGCTCGCTGAGGCGGGAGCGGTGGTCGTGTGCGGCGGTCTCGGGGGAGTGATGGAGGCCGCATGTCGCGGAGCGGCGAGCGCCGGCGGCACCACGGTCGGGCTGCTGCCCGGCCTCGATCGCGGCGCAGCCAACCAGTGGGTGCGAATCGCGATTGCGACCGGCCTCGGTGAGCTGCGCAACGGGCTCGTCGTCCGCAGCGCCGATGCGGTGATCGCGGTCGGTGGCGCCTACGGAACCCTGTCCGAGGTCGCGCTGGCGCTGAAGACTGGGGTTCCGGTGATCGGGCTGGGGACGTGGGAGATCGACGGGGTCGAGGCGGTGGACACGCCGCGCGCGGCGGTGCAGCGCGCCGTCGAGCTCGCCCGCCGCGCGTGACGCTCCGCGGTCTTGGCCGCCGGCGGCCGTAGACTCGCCGTAGTGCCCGCGTTCAAGCCCGCGTACCTGATCCACGGCGACGATCACGGCCGGATCGCCGAGCGGCGCAGCCGGTTGCGCGCGCTGGCGGAGAGCGAGAGCGGGGTGCAGGGGGTGGAGCTGTTCGAGGGCGATGCCTCGACCCCGGACGCGGTGGCGGCGGCGCTGAGCGCGATGACCTTCGCGCTCGGACGCCGGTTCATCGTCGTCGACGGCGTCGAGCGCTGGAAGGAAAAGGATCTGGACCCGGTCGAGGCGGCGCTCGCCTCGATGCCGCCCGACACCACGGTCGCCTTCTTCGCCCGCGAGGAGGGGAGGGTCAAGGCGCCGGAGCGGCTCCACGGCGCGGTGCGCAGGGCCGGCGGCGACGTCAGCGCTGAGGACAGCGTCAAGCCGTGGGAGCTGCCCAAGTGGGTCATCGCGCGGGCGCGCGAGCTCGCTCTGACGCTCGAGCCCGACGCTGCACGAGCGCTCGTGGCCCAGGTCGGCGACCGCCAGCAGCGGCTGCTGCGCGAGCTCGAGAAGATGGCCATCGAGCAGGGCGCGGGGGCGCAGATCTCGGCGGCCGAGGTGGAGGAGCTGACGGCGCCATCCGCCGAACGCAAGGCGTGGTCGCTCGCAGACGCGCTCGTCGCCGGAGACGGTGCCGCAGCCGTGCGCGTCTACCTGGCGCTCCGTGCCCAGGGCGAGCGGGTGCCCGGCCTTCTCTACTGGATGTCGCAACGCGTGCGGACCGCGCACGAGGTCGCGACTGCGATCGATGACGGTGAGCCCGTCGCCCAGGTCAAGCGCCGGCTGCGGATGCCCTCGCGCGCGGCGGACCGCCTGATCGCCGACGCGCGGGAGCGGGGGGCCGACCATCTCCGGACCGCGCTCGAGGAGATCGCCGATCTCGAGCTCGCCTCACGGGGCGGCGGGTCGGGCGGCGCGAGCGAGGACACGGTTGCGGTCCGCACGATCGCCCGCATCGCCGCTTAGCGCCCCGTTCGCACCCCCCGTTCGGCACCCGCGCCCGTTCGCAGCCCACCAGCGGCCGGCTCAGATCAGGTGCGCGATCAGCGTCAGTGCCAGCAGCACCGCGACCAGCACCACCAGCGCGATCGTCCGTCCGCCCCAGCTGGCGTCGCGCTCGCCGGCAGCGGCCGGGCTCGCCCAGCCGAGGTGGCGCCGGCGGGCCGGGGGATTGGCCGCCAGCGCACTGCGCGCCACCGCACTCACCTGCGTGCGCTCGTGCGCGAGCTGCATGTTGCGATTCTGGGTCTGGGCGTGATGCGCAGCGGCGCGCGCCTCGTCGAGGCGGGCCTGGAGCTCGGCGTTCTTCCTGACCATCTGCTCGCAGCGGTCGAGCGCCTGGTCACGGCTGTGGATGGCGCGATCTCGCTCGGTGGCGGCGCCGCGGGCATCGGCGAGGGCCTGGTCGCGGTGTCCGGTCGCGCGGTCGCGCTCGCCAATGGCGCCGTCGCGCTCGGCCAGCGCCCGGTCGCGCTCGGCCACGGCGGCGTCGCGTTCGGCCACCGCGTCGCCCAGCTCGCGCCGGGCCGCGTCCTGGGCGGCGCTCAGCTCCTCGAGCTTGCTCAGCGCCGTGTCGCGGCGGGCGATTGCGGCCGCCGTCTCCACCTTCGCCTCCTCGGCCTGGGTGAGCTCGGCCCGAAGGCGCTGGTTCTCCTGGCGCGCCGCCTCGAGCGCCACTGTTGACTCGTCGCCCGGGTCGTGGCGCTGGAACTCGACCGCGCGGTGGGCGTGAACGTCGGATCGCTGCGGCTCGGAACCGGGCACGGGCAGGGAGATCGCGATGTCGGGCGCGACGCCGAGCTCGAGCTGGTCCAGCGGCTCGCCGTCGACCTCCCATAAGAATGAGGCGATCCAAGGCTTCCCGTCCTCGGCCGCCCACGGCTTGTCGGCGATGTCGGCGAGTAGGCGCCGCCGCTCGCCGCCGGCAAGCATCGTCAGCGTGGGTCGTACGAAGCGCCGTCCGCGGATTCCGAACCAGCGTCCCTTGAGCTCGATCCGCCGGGGATCGTCTGTCAGATCGAAGCGGTCCAGCTCGAAGTAGATCTCCGCCGTGGCAGCGGCCACCGCCTCTAGCGCCTGTGCCATCCGCGCGTAACTACCCCGATACGCGGAAAATCAGTCGCCGGGGAAAGCAGCCCGGCGGCGGCGCGCGCCGGACCTACGACTCGCCGCGGCGAATCCGGGCCGCGCGGGACTTCTTGCGAGCGCCGTTGTTACGGTGGATCGCGCCGCGCTTGACCGCCTTGTCGATCGTCCGCACGAGCACGCGGTGCTCGCCGTCGGCGGTCGTGTCGTCGCCACCGGCGACGGCGTCCTCGAGGCGGCGGAAGTAGGTCTTGATCCGCGACGTATAGCGCCGGTTCTCCAGCCGCTCACGCTCCGCGCGCTCGATCCGCTTCTTCTGTGAATGGATGTTCGCCATGGGTCAGTCCGTAAAAAGCGCCGCGACAGTTTCGCCACGGCGCGTCCGTACTATAGCGGCCGCGTGCAGAGAGACTCCACCGCCGTGAGCGCGACACCGCCCAGACGCCGGCTCAGCGTGAACACGGCGATCTTCGCGATCGCGACGGGGCTTTCGCGGGTCGCCGGCCTGGCCCGCGAGATCGTGGCGGCGAGTTACTTCGGCACCAGCGGTCCGGCCTCCGCGTTCACGATCGCGTCGCAGATTCCGAACCTGATGGCGAACCTGTTCGCGCAGGCGGCGCTGTCGGCCGCGTTCGTGCCGGTGTTCACCGACCTGCTCCAGCAGGGCCGCAAGCGTGAGGCGTTCAAGCTCGCATCGACGCTGTTCTGGATCATCCTGATCGTCCTCGGCGCGCTGACCGCGGTCGGGATCCTGCTCGCCGGCACGATCATGCCGCTGTTCACCGGCAGCACGTTCGGCCCCGTGCTCGACAACCTGACCGCCGGGCTCGCCCAGGTCCTGTTCCCGGTCGTGCTGCTGCTCGGGCTGACGGGGCTGCTGGTCGGGATCCTGCAGTCCTACGACGAGTTCTCGATCCCGGCGCTGGCGCCGGCGATCTGGAACCTCGTGATCATCGTCCTGCTGGTCGCGCTGCACAGCAGCTACCGCGGCCGCAACGGCGTGTACGCGTACGCGATCGCCTGGCTGGCCGCGACCGTCGTCCAGTTCCTGATAGTCGCCTCGGCCCTGCGGCGGATCGACTTCCGCCTCCAGTTCGCGATGGACTGGCGCGACCCACGGGTGCGCCAGGTGTTCACGCTGATGCTCCCGGTGACGATCGGGCTCGGGATCGTCAACCTCGACCAGCTCCTGAACTCCGTGTTCGGCACGCTCGTCTCGCCCCAGGCGCCGCGTGCGATCGACAACGCGTTCCGGATCTACATGCTCCCCCAGGGTGTGTTCAGCGTCGCGGTGGCCACGGTCCTGTTCCCCACGCTCAGCCGCCAGGCGTCCCGCCGCGACGTGGCCGGAATGCGTCGGGCGGTCGGGAACGGCATGCGCCAGATCAACCTGCTCCTGATCCCCGCTGCGGCGCTGATGATGGTCTTGGCGACGCCGATCACGCGGCTCGTCTTTCAGCGCGGTCACTTCACCGCGCACTCGACCCACCTCGTCTCGATCGCGCTGTTCTGGTTCGCGGTCAGCCTCCCCTTCGGCGGGATCAACCTGCTGCTCACGCGGACGTTCTTCGCCGTCCGGCGGCCGTGGATCCCAACCGGGCTGGCGGCGCTGAACATGATCGTCGACATCATCGTCAGCGTCGCGCTGTACAAACCGCTCGGCATCGCCGGGCTGGTGATCGGCACCGCGGCCGCCAACGCGGTGATGACCGCGCTGCAGATCCGGCGCCTGCGCGACGGCTTCAACGGCCGCCTCGAGGGCGGGCTGACCGCGATGATCACGGTCCGGATCCTCGTCGCCTCGGCTCTGCTGGCGGGGGTCTCGTGGGTCGTCTGGAAGGGCCTCGACGCGCTCCTCGGCACCTCGCTGATCGCTCAGATCATCTCCGTCGGCGTGGCGATCGCGGCCGGTGGCCTCGTCTACGCCAAGGCGGTCCTCACGATGCGCATTAACGAGGCGCGCCAGATCGAGGCCCTGGTCAGGGAGCGGCTCCCCGGGCGCCGACCGTAGTCCCGCAGCGCGCCCGAAATACCCTTGGAGGTGGCCGAGGGCGCGGGTACGGATGCATTCGAGCAGCTGCGGACAGCGCTTGGCTTTGTCCTCGGATCGCTCGCGTACCTTTCAGGTACGCGTCGCTCCCTGCGTCCTCGCCAGACACTGCCCACGACTACTCTCGGTGCAGCCGAACCCACACCCCGACCACCGGACATGGCTGACCAAGCCCACATTCGCAACTTCTCGATCATCGCCCACATCGACCACGGCAAGTCGACGCTGGCCGACCGGATCCTGGAGCTGACCCACACCGTCGACCCACGGTCGATGCGGGCCCAGGTGCTCGATTCGATGGACCTCGAGCGCGAGCGCGGGATCACGATCAAGGCCCAGGCGGTGCGCGTGTTCTACGAGGCCGGGGATGGGCAGAGCTACCAGCTCCAACTGATCGACACGCCCGGGCACGTCGACTTCACCTACGAGGTGTCGCGGTCGCTGGCCGCGTGTGAGGGGGCGCTGCTGGTCGTCGACGCGAGTCAGGGCGTGGAGGCGCAGACGGTCGCCAACACCTACCTGGCCGTCGAGTCCGGTCTCGAGCTGATCCCGTGCCTGAACAAGGTCGACCTTCCCGGGGCCGAGCCCGAGCGCGTGGCCGAGGAGGTGGCTGAGCTGCTGGGCGAGCCGGCCGACGCGGTGCGGCGGATCAGCGCCAAGACGGGCGAGGGTGTGACCGAGGTCCTCGACGAGCTGATCGCGCGCGTGCCACCCCCCGAGGGCGACCCGGGCGGCGCGCCGCGGGCGCTGATCTTCGACTCCGAGTTCGACCAGTACCGCGGCGTGATCGCGTACATCCGCGTCGTCGACGGCACCTTCACCAAGGGCGAGGCGATCCGGGCGATGCAGGCCGGGACCGAGGCCGACATCGACGACATCGGGTTCTTCACCCCGCAGATGACCTCGGCCAGGGAGCTGCACGCCGGCGAGGTCGGCTTCCTCATCACCGGGATCAAGGACGTGACCAAGCTCCGCGTCGGCGACACGCTCACGACCAGGGCCAACGCGGCCCAGGAGCCGCTGCCCGGCTACCGAGAGGTCAAGCCGATGGTGTTCTGCGGGCTGTTCCCGATCGACTCCGACGATTACCCCGATCTCCGCGACGCGCTCGAGAAGTTGACCCTCAACGACGCTGCCCTGAGCTGGGAGCCGGAGACCTCGGACGCGCTCGGGTTCGGGTTCCGCTGCGGGTTCCTCGGGCTCCTGCATATGGACATCGTGCGCGAGCGCCTCGAGCGTGAGTACGACCTCGAGCTGCTGGCGACGATGCCGAGCGTGGAGTACGAGGTGACGCTGACCGACGGCACGATCATGCCCGTCCACTCGCCCAACGACTTCCCCGACCCGAGCACGGTCGCCGAGGTGCGAGAGCCCTACATCCGAGCCTCGATCCTGACCCCGAAGGAATTCGTGGGGCCGATCATGGAGCTCTGCCAGGAACGGCGCGGCGACCACTCGGGGATGCACTATCTGAGCTCCGAGCGCCTTCAGCTGACCTACGACCTTCCGCTGGCCGAGATCGTGCTCGACTTCTTCGATCAGCTCAAGTCGCGGACGCGGGGCTACGCGTCGCTCGACTACGAGCTGATCGGGCTGCGCGAGTCCGACCTGGTCAAGCTCGACATCCTGCTCGCGGGTGACCCGGTCGACGCATTGTCGATGCTGGTGCACCGCTCCAAGGCCTACGACGCCGGCCGCACGCTGGCCGAGAAGCTGCGCCAGAAGATCCCGCGCCAGCAGTACGACGTCCCGATCCAGGCCGCGATCGGCTCACGGATCGTGGCCCGCGAGACGATCAAGGCGTTCCGCAAGGACGTGACCGCCAAGTGCTACGGCGGTGACATCACGCGCAAGCGCAAGCTGCTCGAGCAGCAGAAGAAGGGCAAGCAGCGGATGAAGCAGGTCGGCCGCATCGAGGTGCCCCAGGAGGCGTTCCTGGCCGTGCTCGAATTGGGCGAGTAACCCGGGGGTGCATGCACCCCCGGGCGGTCGGCGCATGCGCCGACCGCGGGGGCGCGCATGCGCGCGCCCGGCCGGCTACACCCAGGGAAGCGGGCGCCGGTAGGCGTGCCTGACGTACACGCGCCGGCGGTGGCCGAGCATCAGCGCGAGGACCGCCACGGCCGCGCCGATCATCGCGATCGCGACGAAGACGGCGACGATCACGATCGCGATCGGGATCACGGCGAGCAGCGTGATCGGGTGCTCGCGCACGAGCGTCACCGTCCGCGTGGCGGCGCGCCGGCGGCGGCTGCCAGAGCGCGGGCTCGGGAGGTCCCGGACGGTGGCATCGAGCTCGCCGTAGGTCCGGGCCCGGAGCGCCTGCATCACGCGCTGCTCGAGCTCGTGGGCGGCGAGCCGGCCCTCCGCGGCGGCATCGCGCAGACGCTCCACGACGGTCTCTCGGTCCGCATCAGAGGCTCGAATCGCGCTGCGCCTTGCCACGCGCCCAAGGCTAGCGCGGCGCGGTGACGCCGACAAGCGTCCCGGCCCGCGCGGCCGCGACGGCGAGCCGCGAGGCCTCGATCGCGCCACGATCTGCCGGGCAGGTCCAGCGCGCCCGTGCGCCCGTTCATGACCTGCCGGCGGCGCCACGTCTCGCGCCCGCGCCAACCGGAGCAGGCGGCGTCGAGCAAGCGCTCCATGTCTTGACAGGCATATAACCAATGAGCGATATTAACTGACGATGCCAACGGCGACGTGGACAGCGCTGGCCGATCCCCACCGCAGGGCGATGGTCGCGCTCCTGCGCGAGCGCCCGCGGGCGGTCGGCGAGATCGTGGAGCTGACCGGCCTCTCGCAACCGGGAACCTCCAAGCACCTCCGGGTGCTGCGGGATGCGGGGCTGGTGAACGCACGCGCGGACGCCCAGCGCCGCGTCTACGAGCTGAACACCCGGCCGCTGGCCGAGCTCGACGCGTGGCTGGCTCCCTACCGCGACCTGTGGGAGCAGAGCCTCGACGCGCTCGAGCGGCACCTCGAACGGACCAGGGAGGATTGACATGCTCGGAACCTACGAGTCGCTCGGCGATCGGCCGACGCTGTTCTTCGAACGGCGACTCGCCCATCCCGTCGAGGCGGTCTGGCGCGCCGTGACCGAGCCCGACCAGCTCGCGCACTGGTTCCCGTGCGAGGTCGAGGTCGACCTCCGGCGGGGCGGCCGGATGAGCTTCGTGTTTCCCGAGATGGCGCTTGCCGACACGGCCTCGACGATGCTCGGCGAGGTGACCGAGCTCGATCCCCCGACCCGGTTCTCGTTCCTGTGGGGAGACGATCACCTGCACTTCGCGCTCGAGCCGATCGAGGACGGAGACGCGTGCCTGCTCCGTTTCACCGTCGAGCTCGATGCCCGCGACAAGGCTGCCCGGGACGGCGCCGGATGGCACGTCTGCCTCGACGCGCTCGAGCGCCAGCTCGCTGGCGACGGGGCCCAGCGCCCCTATCCGCCCGACCGCTGGCGCGACTACTACGAGGAGTACCAGCGGCGCGGGTTCCCGGTCGGGGCGGTGCTGCCGAGCGAGATGTGAGAATCGTCGGTCATGGAGCTCGGCCTGCGAGATCGGGTGTGCGTCGTGACCGGCGCGTCGCGGGGGATCGGTCGCGCGACGGCGCTGGTCCTGGCGGCGGAGGGCGCGGCCGTGCTCCACGTCGGGCGCAGCGCCCAGCGGCTGGCCGAGGTCGGTCCCGAGGTCCTCGCCCTAGACGTCACGGCCCCCGACGCCGGCGAGCGCGTGCTGTCCGCGTGCCTCGAGCGGTTCGGCCGGATCGATGCCCTGGTCAACAACGCCGGCACGAGCGAGGTCAAGACGCTCGAGCAGCTGACCGACGCCGACTGGCAGCTTCAGTGGGAGCTCCATGTGATGGCGCCGATGCGGCTGATGCGCGCGGCATGCCCGGCGATGACCGAGCGGGGGTGGGGTCGGGTGGTCAACATCTGCTCCTCGTCCGGCAAGCGGCCGTCGAAGACGAACATGGCCTACTCGGTGACCAAGGCGGCGCAGCTGTCGCTGTCGCGGGCGTTCGCCGACGAGTACGCGGCGCGGGGCGTGCTCGTCAACGCGGTCGCGCCCGGACCGGTTGCGAGCGAGCTGTGGCTGGCCCCCGGTGGGATGGCCGACCAGGCCGCCGCTGCGCAGGGGCGCACGCGCGAGGAGGTGCTGGAGGCCACGGCCGGACGGGTGCCGCTGGGTCGGATGGGGACCGAGGAGGAGGTCGCGGCGGTGGTCGCGTTCCTGTGCTCGGAGCTTGCCTCGAACGTGGCCGGCGCGGCGTGGTCGGTTGACGGCGGGGCCGTCCCGCTCATCATCTGATTGACTGCCGCGCCGATGAGTGCTGTCAAGACCGAGGCGATCGGCAAGAGCTACGACCCGGTGCTCTACGCCGCCGGTCGCGAGAAGATCCGCGAGTTCGCGTCCGCCGTGGGCGAGACGAACCCGCTGCACTTCGATCTCGAGGCCGCCCGGTCCGCGGGCTACGCCGACGTCGTCGCGCCGCCGATGTTCGCGGTTGTGTACGCGGGCCGGTCGGTCGGCCCAGCGATCTTCGATCCCGAGGTCGGGATCAACTTCGCGATGATGGTCCACGGCGGCCAGGAGTTCCGCTGGGGGCCGCTCGTCGTCGCCGGAGACGAGATCACGACCGTGACCACGGTCAAGGACATCTCCGACCGCGGCGGCATGGCCTTCTACGTGTTCGAGTCGGTGTCCAAGAACGGCGGCGGCGAGACCGTTTGCACCGGAACCTGGACGAACATCGTGCGGGGTACGTCGTGAGGCCCGGCGACACGATCGAGCTCAAGGTCACGCCCGATCCGTACGTGACCATCCGATACGCGGGCGCGTCGGGCGACTTCAACCCGATCCACATCGACGAGGAGCTCGCGCGCAAGGTCGGGCTGCCGGGGCGCATCCTCCACGGCCTCTGGACGATGGCCCAGGTGGCACGCGCCCACACGGAGGCCGCCGGCGGTCCGGACCGGCTGAATTCGCTCACCGTCCAGTTCCGGGGCATGGGTCAGCTCGGCGAGGAGATCGTCGTCAGCGGGGCGGTGCGGGAGGTGGAGGGCGACGTCGCCGTCGTCGACTCCGAGGCCGTGCAGGCCGGCCACCGGATCATCCGAAACGCGGTGGCGGAGATACAGCTCTAGCCGCGGCTACTGGCTGCAGGCGACCATCCCGCTGGGAGTCGGCGCGCGGCCCTGCTCCTGCGGCGGTGGCGCGGAGTTGACGGTCACGGGGTAGGTCGCGACCAGCGTCTGCTCGAGTGTCTTCAGGCTGTTCGTGCTGTCGGTGGCCAGGTCGAAGGGCGCGCTGGTGGCGCACGTGCTGAGCAGGATCCGCCGGTCGGCTGGGTTGGGCTGGGGCAGCGACGGCACCGAGCGGTCGACCTTGACGAAGTTGAACGCGCTCGTCAGATCGCCGGTGACCGAGCGCCGCCAGGAGCTCAGGTTCGGGACCTCGGCGCCGAAGCGCGTCTCGAGGAAGCGCAGCAGCGAGGTGTGGTCGAACACGTCGTGGCAGACGAAGCCGCCGCGGCTGAACGGGGAGACGATCAGCAGCGGTACGCGGAAGCCGAGCCCGATCGGCCCGGCGACTCCGGACGCGTCGGAAGGCAGCGGGTTCACCGTCAGGTACTCGCCCGCCGTGCCGGCCGGGGCGGTCGGCGGCGGCACGTGGTCGAAGAAGCCGCCGTTCTCGTCGTGGGTGATGAACAGGGCCGTCTTCGCCCACAGGCTCGGGTTCGAGACCAGCGTGTTCAGGATGTTCGCGCTCACCGACTCGCCGAAGATCTCGGGCGCGGGTGGGTGCTCGCTCGAGATCAGCGGCGCCAGCACCCACGAGACCTGTGGCAGCGTGCCGGCGAGGACGTCGGCCTGGAAGGTGCCCGGGTAGGTCGGGGTGAGGCCGTTCGCGGCCAGCGTCGGATTGGTCTGGTACTGCTTGAAGTACGGCAGCACGCTGTCGCCGTAGTTGCCGTCCGGGCTCCCGTACACCTTCCACGAGACGCCGCGAGCCTGGAGCTGCTCGGGCATCGTCGTCCACGACAGCGTGCCGAAGCGCTCGACGCGCGTCGAGCTCGTCGACAGGATCGGCCCGCCGGCGCTGCCCGACGGGTCCAGCGTCCCGGACACGCTGTGGAGCCGGTTCGGATCGGTGGGGCCGATCACCGAGCAGTGGTAGTGGTCGCAGATCGTGAACGCGTCCGCCAGGGCGTAGTAGAACGACAGGTCGGCGCGCGTGTAGTAGCCCATCGCGAGTGGTCCGTTGGCGCTTCCATCGGCCGCGATGTGGCCGGTGACGAAGCCATCGAGCTTGCCGCCGTCCCAGTAGCTGTGCTGCGGGCCCCAGCTGTGGTCGATGTCGTTCGTGCACTCGCCGTTGTTGTAGGAGTCGAGGTGGAACGGGTACAGGTGATCGCCGTCGAACCCGCCCGGGTAGCCGGGCTGGGCGAAGATGCTGAGGCCGCTGCCGTCGCCGAGCGGCAGCACGCTCGGATCGGCGAAACCGGCGACGCCGCGGTAGGAGCCGAAGTAGTGGTCAAAGGACCGGTTCTCCTGGATCAGGATGACCACGTGCTCGATATCGCTGAGGCTCTCGCAGTTGGGCGCGTTGGCCAGCGCGCGGGCGATCAGCGAGTTTGACATCAGCGCGGCGGCGCCAAGCCCGGCACCACCTCGGGCTCCGGCGCGCAGCACGTCACGGCGCGTAATCTCACGGCTCATTTCCCTGCTCCTCTGCTCGTTCGCGGCGAGTGGATGGCTCGCCGGCCGGCCCGGAACCCTATCCGAACGTGCACGTTCAGTGAAGCAGTTGTGAACGTCTGTTCCGGATCCGCCGGCTCGGAGGCCGGCCGCGCCCCACCTACAATCAGATCCGTGCTGAGCGAACGCCAGGAACTAGTGCTACGCAAGGTCGTGGAGGGCTATCTCGCCGCCGGAGCCCCGGTCGGCTCGAAGGCCCTGGCCGAGGGGTTCGAATGGGGCCCCTCGACGATCCGCCACGAGCTCGCCAATCTCGAGGAGCGCGGCCTTCTCGCCCATCCGCACACCTCGGCCGGCCGGGTGCCGACGGAGGCGGGCTATCGCTACTTCGTCGATCGGCTGATCCCGGCCGACGACGGCGCGCCGCGGCTGTCGCTGTCGCTCGTGCAGCGGGAGCTCGACGAGGCGATGCGGGTTACCAGCGAGACGCTCTCGCAAGTCACCAACCTGCTCGCGATCGTGACCGCGCCCCCGATCGAGACCTCGACAATCCGCCACGTGGAGGTGCTCGTCCTGCAGCCGCAGGTGCTGATGGTCGTCGTGATCACCTCCACCGGCGGCGTGACCAAGCGGCTCTTCACCTTCGAGCGGCCCGTGGACGCCGGCCTGGCCGACTGGGCGGCGAGCTACTTCAACGAGCGGCTCGTGGGCTTCGGCCTCGGCGCGCGGATGCTCCACCAGCGGCTGCACGACCCCTCGCTCTCGAAGGCCGAGACAGAGTTCATCGACGCGCTCTGCCCGGTGTTCACCGAGCTCGAGGAGTCCGGGCACGACACGCTCTACGTCGAGGGGACCGCGCGCCTGCTGAGCACCGAGCGACTGTCCGAGGTAAGCGAGCTGAACTCGCTGATGGACATGCTGGAGCGGCGCGTGACGCTGCTCGGCGTGCTGCGCTCCACGCTCGGCGAGCGCGACGTGCTCGTCCGCATCGGTGCCGAGAACGACGCTCCGGCGCTCCGCTCGCTGGCGCTGGTCGTGGCCGGCTACGGGCTCCCGCAGCGGCGTCTCGGCGCGGTCTCGGTGATCGGCCCGCTGCGGATGGACTACGGGCGCGCTATCAGGTCGGTCCGTGATGCCGCCCTGCAGCTCTCCAGCTACATCGCCGACGTGTACGACGAGCGATGAGCGCCACTCGCGACTACTACGAGGTGCTGGGCGTCTCGCGCGAGGCCGGCGAGGCCGAGATCAAGAAGGCCTTCCGCCGGCTCGCGCGCGAGCTGCACCCGGACGTCAACAGCCACGACCCGCAGGCCGAGGAGAAGTTCAAGGAGGCGGCCGAGGCCTATGAGGTCCTGTCTGACTCCGAGCGCCGCGCGACCTACGACCGCTACGGTCACGAGGGCCTGCGCAGCGGCGGCTACGCCCCCAACTTCGAGGGGTTCGGGTCGGTCGCGGACATCTTCGAGGCGTTCTTCGGCGGGGGCGCGTTCGGGTCGGCCTTCGGCGGCGGCCGCGCGACCGGCCCCATGCAGGGCGGGGACGTCGGCGTGACGGCCGAGATAGACCTCGCGCAGGCGGCGCACGGCAGCCCGGTCGAGGTCTCCTACGACGCGGTCGCCGTGTGCGAGCACTGCCGCGGGAACGGGGCCGAGCCCGGCACGCCGATCGAGACCTGCCCGCGCTGCAACGGCACAGGCCAGCTCCAGGCCGTATCCCGCACCCCCTTCGGCCAGGTCGTCCGCGCCACCGTGTGCGACGTCTGCCAGGGCGAGGGGAAGGTGGCCCGCGATCCCTGCAAGTTGTGCGACGGCCGCGGCCGCAGGGTCGAGCGCGAGAAGGTCTCAGTCGACGTACCGGCCGGGATCGCCGACGGCCAGCGGATCCGGATCGCGGGCCGTGGGCACTCGGGCGATCGCGGTGGTCCGCCAGGCGACCTCTACGTCCTCATCCACGTCCGTGAGGACCCGCGCTTCGTGCGCGACGGCGATGACCTCATCACGGCTGTCGACGTCGCGGCCCCACTGGCCGCGCTCGGGACGAAGGTCGAGGTGCCGACGATCGATGAGCCGGTCGAGCTCGAGATCCCCGCTGGGACGCAGCCACACGACACGCTGACGATCCGCGGGCGCGGGATGCCCGCGCTGCGCGGACGCCGAACCGGCGATCTGCGCGTCGTGATCAACGTGATCATCCCGCGGCGCCTCAAGCACGAGCAGCGCGAGCTGCTCGAGCAGCTCGCCGCGACGATGACCGAGGAGAACCTCAGCACCCACGAGGGCGTCTTCCACAAGCTGCGGCGCGCCTTCCAGCACGGTTGATAAGGCTCGCCATCCGTGTCCGGCGCGAGCACGCTGAGATCGTGCTCGCCGAGCTGCTCGAGCTCGCGCCCACCGGGGTGGAGGAGGCCGATATCGACGACGGTGTGGTCGAGTACGCGGTCTACGGCCCGCCGGGTGAGCTCCCGGCGCTGCCGGATGTGGAAGCCGCGTCGGGCGAGGCGCTGGTCCAGATCACCACCACCGAGATCCCCGACGACTGGTCCGAGCGCTGGCGCGAGTTCCACCGGCCGCTCGTGATCGGGGACCGGCTCGCCGTGCGCCCCCCATGGGAGCCTCCGGCAGGCGCCGCGCTCGAGCTCGTGATCGACCCCGGCCAGGCGTTCGGGACCGGCGCGCACGCGACCACGCGACTGTGCCTCGAGCTGATGCTCGAGCTCGAGCCGCGCGGCGGGTTCCTCGATCTCGGCTGCGGGTCGGGGGTGCTCGCGATCGCCGCCGCGAGGCTCGGGTGGGGGCCGGTCCTGGCCCTCGACTACGACCCCGCGAGCGTGGCCGCGACGCGCGAGAACGCGCGGGTCAACGGCGTCACGCTCGAAGTCCGGCGCCACGACCTGCGCGAGGAGCAGGCCCCGATTGCGGATACGATCGCCGCCAACCTGCTCTTGCCGCTGCTGCTCGACTGGGCGCCGCGCCTGACCGAGCCGCCGGCGCGGCTGATCGCCAGCGGGGTGCTCAACGAGGAGACCGATCGGGTCTCGGGCGCCTTCGCCGCTGTCGGGCTGGCCGAGCTCGAGCGGCGCAGTCGCGGCGAGTGGTCGGCGCTCCTGTTGGGGCACGCTGACCGCGGGTAGCCTTGGCGCCATGCCACAGCGCGTCGTCATCGCCGGAGGCGGGTTCGGCGGCTTCTACACGGCTCGTAGGCTCGAGCGCCTCGCCCCGCGAGACGTCGAGATCACGCTCATCAGCGATGTCAACTTCATGCTCTATACGCCACTCCTCCCCGGGGCGGCCGCGGGCACGCTGGAGCCCCGCCACGTGGTCGTGCCGCTGCGCGAACGGCTGAAGCGAACCGACCTGCGCCTGGGCTGGGTGACCGGCGCGGACCCGACCAACACTGTGCTGAAGGTTGATCTGATCGCCGGCCGGGCGGTCGACGTCGGCTACGACCAGCTGGTCGTAGCGCTCGGGTCGGTGTCCCGCACGGCTCCGGTGCCCGGGCTGACTCGGCACGCGATCGGGCTGACCACGATCGCCGAGGCGATCGCGCTTCGCAACCGGGTCGTCCGCTGCCTCGAGACGGCCGAAGAGACCGAGGATCCGGAGCTGCGGCGCCAGTACCTGAGCTTCGTGTTCGTGGGCGGCGGCTATGCGGGGATGGAGGGTGTCGCGGAGCTGCACGACTTCGCGCTCGACGCGCTCGCCTACTACCCCCGCTGCCGCCAGACGGGGATGCGCTGGATGCTCGTCGAGGCGGCGCCGCGGATCATGCGCGAGATCCAGCCGTCGCTGGCCGAGTTCACCCAGAACACGCTGCGGGCGCGCGGAATCGAGATCCTGCTGGAGACACAGCTCGCGCGGGTGACCGATACCCAGGTGACGTTGAGCACAGGTGAGGCGGTGCCGTGCCGGACCGTGTGCTGGACCGCCGGCGTGCGCGGCAACCCGATCGCCGCGCACCTCGGGCTGCCGCTCGACAAAGACCGGATCGCCTGCAACGAGGAGATGCGGGTCAACGGCTTCGAGAACGTCTGGGCCGTGGGCGACGTGGCCGCGATCCCCGACCCGGCCCGCCCGGGTCTACCGTGCCCGCCGACCGCGCAGCACGCGATCCGCCAGGGCAAGCTGCTGGCCGCGAACGTGGTCGCGGCGCTGGGCCATCGCGGGCAGGTCAGGCCGTTCAGCTACAAGACGCTCGGCATGTTCGCCGACCTCGGACGGCACAACGCCGTGGCGAACCTGATGGGCGCGCGGGTGCGGGGCTTCCCGGCGTGGGCGATCTGTCGCTTCTACCACCTGGCCTGGATGCCGGGCTTTCGGCGCAAGGTCAGACTAATCGCCGACTGGACGGTCGATTTCTGGTTCCGCCGCGACACCGCCGAGATGGGGCAGCTCGGGCATCCGCCATTGCTCGACGACGTGGCCCAGGCGGGCTCGCCGGGCCCGGCCGGGCAGCGGGCGGGGTCGGCTCGCTGAGGCCCGGTCGGCCGGGGCCCGCCCACGTGGACAACGCCCGGGCGCCGAATCTTGGACACCGGGCCGATGTCCACCGGGACGGTTCCAAGCATGCTTTCCGCGACGCTGCGATCCAGGATGCCCAAGGAGGTGAACAAGTTGCCCAACCCGCTCGCGATCGGTGTGACTCTCGGTGGCCTGCTGCTCGATGTCGTCGTACCACGGCCCAAGCCTCGGGCCGGTTTTGCGCGGGAGTCCTCTCTCCTCTCCTCGCGCGCCGACCCGAGGACACCACGGACCACGACGGCGGCGACGGAGTACGAACGTCCGCCGGTCGCGAGCGGCGTGGGGTAGCGCGCCCGGCGCCGGGCGCTAACGTGCGCGGCCGTGACGTCGTTCGCGGTCAGGTTCCTCGGCTGCAAGGTGTCCCAGGCGGACGCGATGCTCGCCCGGCAGGCACTGCTCGCTGCCGGGCACGAGGAGGTCCCCGACGACGGGGCCGATCTGCACGTGATCAACACGTGCTGCATCACGCGTGAGGCCGAGGCGAAATCCCGTCAGGCGGTCCGGCGTGCGCTGAACGGCTCCGGCGAGGTCCTGGTCGCCGGCTGCGCCGTGAACCTGGGCGCGCGGCAGTTCGCCGAGATCGATCCCCGCGTGCGCGCGTTCGTGGGCACCGCCGACGAGGTCGCCGCGGCGATCGCCGCCGACGTGGGGGGCTGCGCCGACCTCGAGCACGACGTGCGCCCCAGGCAGGGTCCCGAGCAGGCAGCGCGGACGCGCGGGTTCGTGAAGGTCCAGGACGGCTGCGACTGCCACTGCGCCTACTGCATCATCCCGACGGTTCGCGGCCCGGCCCGCTCGCGCCCCGCGTCGGCCGTGCTCGAGGAGGTGCGCCGGCGCGTGCGGGAGGGACAGCCCGAGATGGTGATGACGGGCATCTCCGTGGGCGACTACCGCGACCCCGAGCGCGGGCTCGAGCTCGGCGGGCTGATGGTGGAGGTGGCGCACGTGGAGGGGGTCGAGCGCGTGCGGCTGTCGAGCGTGGAGGTGATCCACGTCCGCGATTCGCTGCTCCGCGCCCTCGCCGACGAACCCAAGGTGTGCCCGCACCTGCACATCCCGATGCAGTCGGGCGACGACGCCGTCCTGCGCGACATGGGGCGCCACTACGACGCCGCCGGCTACCTCGAGCGGATCGCCTCGCTGCGCGAGGTCGTGCCGCACGTGAACGTCACGACCGACGTGATCGTCGGCTTCCCCACCGAGTCCGAGGACGCGTTCGCGCGCACGCTCGCCGCCGTCGACGCCGCCGGGATCACGCGGGTCCACACGTTCCCCTACTCGTCCCGGCCGGGAACCGTGGCCGAGAGCCTCGGTGACCGCGTGGCGCCGGAGGAGAAGAAGCGCCGCTCGCGCGAGCTGCGCGGGCATTCGGAGGTCCGCTCGCGCCTGCACCGCAGCGGCAAGCTCGGGCGCCGCGAGCGCGTGCTCGTCGACAAGGTCGCGGACACGCAGTGCTCGGGATACACCGCGGACTACACCCGCTGCTATCTGCCCGCGGGGGCGGCGGAGCGGGGCGAGCTGCTCGACGTGTCGTGCCGCGAGCTGCACGCGGACGGCATCGCCTGCCGCCCGACCTGATGGCTTCAGCCTCCCGCCGGGCTATCCTGACCGGTAGTGACGGTTCTCGAGCAGGTTCGCACCGATATGACCAGCGCGATGAAGGCTGGTCAGAAGGAGCGTGTCGGCGCCCTGCGGCTGGTCCTCTCCGAACTCCAGAAGGCGGCCAAGGACGGCGGCGACGACGAGCTCGCGGTGCTGCGCCGTGAGCGCAAGCGCCGGCTCGAGGCCGCGGCACAGTTCCGCGATGGCGGCCGCCCGGAGCTGGCCGAGCAGGAGGAGAGCGAGGCGAAGCTGATCGAGGGCTATCTGCCCTCCGAGCTCGACGACGCCGAGCTGGCCTCGATCGTCACCGCGGCGATCGAGGAGACCGGCGCGAGCGGGCCGAAGGACATGGGCGCGGTGATGAAGGTCGTGATGGCCAGGGCCGGCGGCCGGGCCGATGGCAAGCGCGCCTCCGAGCGGGTGCGGGAGGCACTGACGGCGTAGTGTCGCGAGATTGTCGGTATCACCCAACCAAGGACTCACGCCACTAGTGCGAAAGCAGCTCGAGCTCGACAACACGGTTGCCGCGGAGCTCGCGGGCAGCGGGGACGCGATCCTGAAGACGCTCGAGGGGCATCTCGACTGCGACGTGTTCCTGCGTGGCAACGTGCTCACGCTCGAGGGCGACGCGCCTGCGGTCGACGCAGCCGCAGCCGTCGTCCGCGAGCTGTCCGAGCTGATCGATCAGGGCCACGAGATCGCGCCCGGGACGATCGAGGCGGTCACGCGGGCCCTGGACGCGCACGAATCGCCGGCGCAGATCCTAGAGGACGTCGTCTGGCGCCACCGGACGACGAAGATCGCGCCCAAGACGGTCAACCAGAAGCACTACGTCGATTCGATCCGGCACAACACGATCACGTTCGGGATCGGGCCGGCGGGCACGGGCAAGACGTTCCTCGCCGTGGCGCTGGCGGCGGCCGCACTCAGCCGCCGCGAGGTCAACCGGATCATCCTCACCCGTCCGGCCGTCGAGGCGGGCGAGCGGCTCGGGTTCCTGCCCGGCGACCTGATGGCCAAGGTCGACCCGTATCTGCGCCCCCTGTTCGACGCGCTGCACGACATGCTCGAGCCCGAGCGCGTCTCGCAGCACCTCGAGCGCGGTGTGATCGAGGTCGCCCCGCTCGCGTTCATGCGCGGGCGGACGCTGAACGACAGCTTCATCATCCTCGACGAGGCGCAGAACACGAGCCCGGAGCAGATGAAGATGTTCCTCACCCGGCTCGGGTTCAACTCGAAGGTGGTCGTCACCGGCGACATCACCCAGATCGACCTGCCGCGCGAGCAGGACTCGGGACTGGTCGTCGTCTCAGAGATCCTCAGCGAGGTCGAGGGGATCGAGTTCGTCCGCTTCGGCGAGGAGGACGTCGTGCGCCACAAGCTGGTGCGACGGATCGTCGCCGCCTACAGCGAGCACTCTCAGCGGCTGGCTCCGGAGCTGCGGCCGCGCAAGCGGGCGTAGGCCCGGGACCTTGCTCGACATCGAGGTGATCGGGCTCGAGGCGTCCGCCGTGGGCGACCCCACCGGGGTGGAGGTGGAGGAGCTGTGCGCGCTCGCCTTCGCCTCGGCCGGGATCGGGGAGGGGCACGTCGCGATCGAGTTTGTCGACGACGACCGGATCCGCGATCTGAACCGCCGCTATCGCGGGATCGACGCGCCGACCGACGTGCTTTCGTTTGGAGTCGATGAGGATGGCGTGCCGGCCGGGCCCCGGGAGCTCGGCGACATCGTGATCTGCCCCGGTCACACGGCCGACCTGCGCGAGGCTGTGCTCCACGGCGCCCTGCACCTCACCGGCATGGACCACGAGAGCGATGACGGAGAGATGCTCGCGCTTCAGGCCGAGTTGATGCGCTGGGTACGCTGATGGCCGACACGCGCTCCGGGTTCATCGCGCTGGCCGGCCGCCCGAACGTCGGCAAGTCGACGCTCGCCAACGCGATCGTCGGCGCCAAGGTCGCGATCGTCTCCGACAAGCCGCAGACCACGCGCCGGGCGATCCGCGGCGTGGCCACCGGCCCGGGCTGGCAGCTCGTGCTGGTCGACCTTCCCGGCGTGCAGCGCCCCCGCGACGCGCTGACCGAACGGATGCAGAGGCGGGTCGAGAGGGAGCTGGCCGACGCCGACGGCTGCCTGTTCGTGGTCAACGCAGAACAGGGGATCGGCCCCGGGGACCGCTGGATCGCCGGTCTGCTGCGGTCCTCTCCCGTGCCGGTCGTGATCGCGGTCAACAAGGTCGACAGCGCCGATCGCGCGCGCACCGCCGCCGCGCTGGCCGCCGCCGAGGAGCTCGACGTGGCCGACGAGATCTACCCCCTGTCAGCGCGCCGCGGGTCGGGCGTCCCGGTGCTGGTCGAGCACCTGGTCTCGCTGCTGCCGCCGGGGCCGTTCTACTTCGAACCCGAGCAGCGATCCGACCAGTCCCGCGAGATCGTGCTGGCCGAGCTGATCCGCGAGCAGGTGCTCGCCCGTACGCGCGAGGAGCTCCCGCACGCGGTCGAGGTCGAGATCGAGTCGATCTCGATGCCCCGGGACGATCTCGCGTCTGTGGAGGCGGTCGTCCTGGCCGAGACCGAGTCCCAGAAGGGGATCTTGATCGGCGCCGGCGGCCGGATGATCAAGGCGATCGGGGTGGCGGCGCGGCGAGCGATCGAGCGCGAGCTCGGGACGCATGTTCACCTGGACCTCTCGGTCCGCGTCCGCCGCCACTGGCGCGCCGACGAGCGGGTGCTCGACCGCCTCGGGATCGAGTAGGGTCCGCGCGCGTGGGAGCGCTCGAGACTCATCTTCGCCGGCTCAACCGCAGCATGATCGGCTTTGATCTCGCGCTGGGCACCGGCGCGCTGCTGGCGCCCACGTCCACCCTGAAGGTGTTCGGGCATGACGCGCCCTCGGAGGACGCGCTGCACCTGTTCCGCCGCTGCGGACCGATCTGGCTGACCTTCGCCGCCGCGCACGCGACGGCGGCGGCCCGCGATCGGCCCGAGGACTGGTGGGCGCTCGCGTGGCTGCGGGGCACCGAGATCGCCACCGACATCATCTGGTCGCGCTCGCCCGCCGTCTCCCGACCCGGTGCCAAGGCCGGGCTGTGGATGGCCGGGGCGTTCAACCTCGGCGTGGCCGCGGGCTTCGCCGCGTTGGCACGCGGCCGGGTCTGATCAGCCGGTCCACCAGGCGCCGAGCACCCGGCGCCAGTTGCCCCAGGCCACAGCCTCGAGTTCGGACTCGCCGAAGCCGGCCTCCGACAGGGCCTCGAGCACTCTGGGCAAACCGGACGCGTCGCCCAGTGGGGCGGGAATCGTCGCTCCGTCGAAGTCCGATCCCAGGGCGACGTGCTCCGGCCCGATCCGGTCGGCGACGTAGCGCGCGTGCTCGGCGATCACTTCGATCGGCGTGTCCGGCTCCTCGGCGAAGTCCGGGCGCAGAAACGGCACGGCGAACACGATGCCGACGAGCCCGCCCGAGGCGCCGATCGCGTCGAGCTGGCGGTCGGTGAGGTTGCGCGAGGACTGACACAGCGCGTGGACGGCCGAGTGGCTCGCCACGAGCGGCCCGGCGTCGATCCGGGCGACGTCCCAGAACCCGGCCTCGTTGAGATGGCTGAGGTCGACGAGGATCCCGAGCTCGCCGCAGCGCCGGACGAGCTCCTCGCCGAGGGTGCTCAGGCCGGGGCCGGTGTCCGGGCTCGAGGGCGAGATGAAGGGGACGCCGTGCGCGAAGGCGTTGGCGCGGCTCCAGACCGGGCCGAGCGAGCGCAGGCCGGCCCCGTACCACAGCTCGAGCGACTCGAGCCCGGGGTCGATTGCCTCCGCGCCCTCGAGGTGCAGGATCGCGACCGGCGGCCCGTCGTCGTCGTGGGCGGCGTCGAGGTCGTGCGTGGAGCGCGCGAGGCGGACGTGCCCGGCGCGCTCGAGCGCGAGCAGGCGTCCCGCCGCGGAGGTGGCGTCGGCGGCCGCGGCCTCGTGGGTCAGCGGCGCCGCGTACTCGAACTCGATCACCCCGTCCTCGCGGGGGACCGGCTCGTGCTTGTCGCCCTCCGACGGACTGAAGACGGCGAAGATCCCGCCCCGGAGCCCGCCGGCCCGCATCTTCGGCAGGTCCAGGTGTCCACCGGGCCGGCCGGCGACGATCCGGGCGTGGTCCTCGCGCGTGATCGCGTCGTTGTGTCCGTCGAAGACGGGGAGCATGCGGCCACCGTAGCGACTGCGCTCCCTAGAATCGACCGCCCCGTGGACGACTCCGAGATCGAATTCGACGAGCGCGGCCTGGTTCCGTGCATCGTGCAGGACTGGCGCACCGGCGAGGTTCTGACCCTCGCCTACATGAACGCCGAGTCGCTGCGGCTCACGCGCGAGACCGGCGAGATGCATTTCTTCAGCCGCTCGCGGCAGGAGCTCTGGCACAAGGGGGCGACGTCGGGCAACACCCAGGCGATCGTCGAGCTGCGCTATGACTGCGACGGCGATGCCCTGCTCGCGCTGGTGCAGCCGCGCGGCCCGGCCTGCCATACGGGCGAGCGGACCTGCTTTCACCGTGGCGCGCTCGAGCCCAAGGCCCCGCACGAGACCCTGCCGGAGCTCGAGCGGACGATCGCCGAGCGGGCCCGGATCCGGCCGGACGGCTCCTACACGGCTGAGCTGCTGGCCGACCCGGCCCGGATCGGCCTCAAGGTCCGGGAGGAGGCCGAGGAGGTCGCGCGGGCCCGGGCCGAGGAATCAGACGAGCGCGTGGCCGAGGAGGCGGCCGACGTGCTCTACCACCTGACCGTGTTGCTCGCGAGCCGGGGGCTGTCGCTGGCCGACGCCGAGCGGGTGCTGGATGAGCGTCGCCGCCGCTGAGACGAGCTCGCCGTCGCTGGAGCAGGTCCGCGCGCTCGCGCGCGAGTACAACCTGATCCCGCTGCGCGAGACGTTCATAGACGATTGCGAGACGCCCGTCTCAGCGTTCCTGAAGCTCCGCGAGGCCGGGTCCGCGTTCCTGCTCGAGTCGGCCGACCAGGGCCGAGTCGGGCGCTACTCGTTCATCGGTTTCCGGCCCCGGAAGGTGATCCGCTGGTCGCTCGGCGATCCCGGTGATCCCTACGAGCTCGCGGCGTCCGAGCTCGGCCGCGTCAGCGCGGCGCCGCTTGAGGGCCTGCCGCCGTTCGCCGGGGGTGCGGTGGGGATGTTCGCCTACGACCTCGTCCGCACGGTCGAGCCGCTGGGCGAGCCGAACCCGGATCCGCTCGGCCTGCCCGACCTGGCGCTGATGCTGAGCGACACGCTGGTCGTATTCGACCACCTCAAGCACACGATCACGGTGCTCGCCAACGTCTATGCCGACGAGGAGCTCGAGGCCTCCTACAAGCGGGCGCTGGAGACGATCTCCGAGGTCCGTTGGCGTCTGTCCGGCCCCGTCCCGCGACGGGCCCGTCCGCCCGCGGCCGGCCGACAGGCCCCCGAGTTCACGCCCAACATGCCGCGCGAGCAGTTCGAGGCGATGGTCGCGCGGATCGTCGAGTACATCTACGCGGGGGACGCGTTTCAGGTGGTGCCGTCGCAGCGGTGGTCGGCTCCGGTGCCGGTGGAGGCGTTCTCGGTCTACCGCGGGCTGCGCGCGGTCAACCCGAGCCCGTACATGTACTTCCTGGACTTCGGTGACTTCGAGGTCGCGGGCGCGAGCCCCGAGCCGCTGATCACCGTGACGGGGCGGCAGGTTTCGACGCGGCCGATCGCGGGGACCCGTCCCCGCGGGCTCACCGCGGAGGAGGACCGCCAGATGGCGGAGGAGTTGCTGGCCGACCCGAAGGAACGCGCCGAGCACGTGATGCTCGTCGACCTCGGGCGGAACGATCTCGGCCGCGTCTGCGAGTACGGCAGCGTCGAGGTGGGGGACTTCATGGCCGTCGAGAACTACAGCCACGTGATGCACATCGTCTCGAGCGTGACCGGCAGGCTGCGGGCCGACGTCGGCGCGCTCGACGCGCTGCGCTCGGTACTGCCGGCCGGAACCCTGTCGGGCGCGCCCAAGGTCCGGGCGATGCAGATCATCGACGAGCTCGAGCCGGTCAAGCGCGGCGGCTATGGCGGGGCGATCGGATACGTCAGCTACGCCGGCGACCTCGACACCTGCATCCACATCCGCACGGTCGTGATCAAGGACGGCTTCGCCCACATCCAGGCCGGCGGCGGCACGGTCGCCGACGCGAAGCCCGACTACGAGTACCGCGAGTCGCAGGCCAAGGCCCGTGCGGTGCTCCAGGCGATCGAGCTCGCCGTGGCCCAGCGGGAGTGGGAATGAGGGTCCTCGTCCTCGACAACTACGACAGCTTCACGTACAACCTCGTCCAGTACCTGGGCGAGCTCGGAGCCGAGATCGAGGTGGTGCGAAACGACCACGCCACCGTCGACGACCTGCTCGTGCGGGGGTACGACCGGGTCGTCGTCTCGCCGGGTCCGTGCACCCCGGATCAGGCCGGGATCTCGCTCGAGGCCGTGCGCCGCTTTCCGCTCGCCGGCACGCCGACGCTCGGGGTCTGCCTCGGGCATCAGGCGCTCGTGCAGGCGTGGGGCGGGAGAGTCATCCAGCACGAGCCGGTGCACGGCAAGACGACGATCGTCAGGCACGACGGTCGCACGATCTTCTCCGGCCTGCACGAGCCGCTCGAGGTCGGCCGCTATCACTCGCTGATCGCCGATCCCGACCTGCCGGCTGTGCTCGAGCGCAGCGCGTCGGCCGACGAGATCGTGATGGCGGTGCGCCACCGCGAGCTGCCGGCCGAGGGCGTCCAGTTCCACCCCGAGTCGGTCCTCACCGAGCAGGGCCGCGAGCTGCTGAGCAACTTCCTGGAGCGCGCGCGATGACCGGTCCCGGGTCAGAGCTGCTCACGCGCTCGATCGACGAGGTCGCCTCGGGCCGCGATCTGAGCCTTGAGGACACCGCCGCGGTGCTGTCCGAGATCATGGCCGGGAACGCGTCCGAGATCCAGATCGCGGCGTTCCTGATCGCGTTGCGGACCAAGGGGGAGACGGTCGACGAGCTGGCGGGGCTCGCGCGGGCGATGCGCTCCCTGGCCGCTCGCGTCGAGGTCTCGAGCGACGACCTGCTCGACACCGCCGGAACCGGCGGCGGGCGGCGGACGTTCAACGTGTCGACGACGGCGGCGCTGATCGCGGCGGGGGCCGGCTGCACCGTGGCAAAGCACGGCAACCGCTCGGCGACCGGCCTGTCCGGCTCGGCAGACGTACTGGAGGCGCTCGGGGCGCGGATCGACCTCGGGCCATCGGCGGTCGCGCGGTGCATCGAGGACGTCGGCTTCGGGTTCATGTTCGCGCCCGCCCACCACCAGGCGACCCGGTATGTGGTGCCGGTCAGGCGCGAGCTCGCGGTGCGCACGATCTTCAACTTCCTCGGGCCGCTGACCAACCCGGCCGGCGCCTCGCGCCAGCTGATCGGCGTCTCGGACCCGGACTATCTGGAGACGATGGCCGGCGCGCTGGCCCGGCTCGGGACCAAGCACGCGCTGCTGGTCAGCGGCGAGGACGGTGTGGACGAGCTGAGCATCTCGGCGCCCACGCGGGTCGTGGAGGTGGTCGCGGATGAGTTGCGCAGCTACGTCGTCGCACCAGAGGATGTCGGTCTCGAGCGGTCCCCCGCCGAGGCCATCCCCGGTGGCGACCCGCAGCAGAACGCCGACACGGCGCGGCGCATCTTCGGCGGCGAGGCGGGGGCGGCCCGAGATCTGGCCGTGCTCAACGCCGGGGCGGCGATCTACGCGGGCGGCCGCGCGGATTCGCTCGAGCTCGGCGTCCGGGCCGCCGAGGAGGCAATCGACGCCGGCGCGGCGGTGAGGGCGCTGGACGCGTTCGTAGCCGAGACCCAGCGGCTCGCGGCGTCGTGAACCGGCTCGAGCCGATCATCACGGCGACCCGCGAGGAGGTTGCGCGGCGCCGCGCGGCGGTGCCGGTGGCCGAGCTCGTGCGGCGCGGCTCGGAGCGGGCGAAGGATCTGCGCGGATTCGCCGCCGCCCTCGCACGGCCGGGACTGTCGGTGATCGCCGAGCACAAGCGCCGCTCCCCGTCGGCCGGCGTAATCCGCGAGGGGGCGTCGCCGGCCGAGGTCGTGCGCGCGTACGAGCGGGCCGGCGCGGCGGCGCTCTCGGTTCTCACCGAGGGCCCCAACTTCGGTGGCTCGCTCGAGGACCTCAGCGCCGCGCGGGCGGCGTCGAGCCTGCCGATCCTGCGCAAGGACTTCGTCGTCGACGAGTACCAGGTCCACGAGTCGCTGGCCGCCGGCGCCGACGCGATCCTGCTGATCGTCGCGGTTCTGGATCCGGGTGAGTTGCGCGAGCTGAAGGCCGTCGCGGGAGGGCTCGGGCTGGCGGCGCTGGTGGAGGTCCACGACGCGGCCGAGCTCGAGACGGCGGCGAGCATCGGGGCCTCCCTGATCGGCGTAAACAACCGCGATCTGACGACCCTCGAGGTCGACACGGGCCGGACGTTCAAGTTGCTCAGGCGGATGCCCGAGGGGGCGATCGTGGTCGCGGAATCGGGATTCCGGGACCGTTCGGACCTCGAGCGACTGCGCTCGGAGGGCGTCGACGGGGTGCTGATCGGGGAGGTTTTGATGCGGGCGCCGGACATCGAGGCGGCGAGCCGGGAGCTGATCGGAGGCCTTTAGCTCCACTTCACCGGATGGCCAACACTGAGGGGAGGATGAAGGCGATCATCAGCTCCCACCTCGCGTCCTCCGTCCTCGGTGGGGTAATCGTCGCCGTGGTATTCCTGCTGCTCGGCTTCACGGGCCACGGCAGGACGCGGACGATCGTCGAGGAGGCGCCGATCGCCGGGTCGCCCGCGTCGAGCCCGAGCTCGGGGCTGACCCCCAACCAGATCTACGTGCGCGACGCGCCGGGGGTCGTGTTCGTCCGCGCCCAGGTGGTCGAGCAGGGCCAGGATCCGTTCGACCTGTCCCCCCAGCAGCAGAGCAGCACCTCAACCGGGTCAGGCTTCCTGATCGATCGCGCCGGCCACATCCTGACCAACTTCCACGTGGTCCAGGGCGCCGACCGACGGACCGGCGTAACGGTGCAGTTCGAGGACGATGTGAGCCGCCGGGCCAGGGTCGTCGGACAGGATCCGAACAACGACCTGGCCCTGCTCAAGGTCGACCCGGCCGGACTGCCCAACGTCCAGCCACTGCAGCTCGGGGACTCGACCACGATCCGCGTCGGCGACCCAACGCTGGCGATCGGTAACCCGTTCGGCCTCGACCGCACCCTCACCAGCGGCATCGTCTCCGCGCTGCAGCGCCAGATCCAGGCCCCGAACGGGTTCAGCATCGACAACGTGATCCAGACCGACGCGCCGATCAACCCCGGCAATTCGGGTGGCCCGCTGCTCGACGCCGCCGGGCGAGTGATCGGGATCAACTCCCAGATCGCGACCGCCGGTGACAGCGGCAACGCCAGCGTCGGGATCGCCTTCGCGGTGCCAATCAACACGGCCAAGCAGATCCTTCCCAACCTCGAGACCGGCCAGCAGGTCAAGATCGCTTTTCTCGGCGTGGGCGGCGCCAGCGCGCCCGATCACCACGGTGTCCGCGTCCAGACCGTCGAGCCCGGAGGGCCCGCCGCGAACGCGGGCCTGCGGCCGGGCGACGAGATCCGCACGATCGCCGGTCACCGGGTGAGGACGATGGACGATCTGCAGGCGGTCGTCGCGAGGCACGTCCCCGGTGCCGGCGTCGCGATCCGTGCGCTGCGCCGCGGCCACGCGATGCGGCTGCGGGCGCTGCTCGGGGCGCAGCCGGCGCAGGGGTAGGGGCCTGCGGTTATCGCGGGGCGGTTTGCGGGTTTTGCGGGGGTGGGCGGTTTGTGGGGCGGTTTCTGGGGGTGCGTGGGGGGGCCTGCGGGCGCTGGGGCGCCTGCTGGCGGTCTGGGGCGCCCTGCCGGGTCGCTGGGGCGCCTGCCGGGTCGCTGGGGCGCCTGCCGGGTCGCTGGGGCGCCTGCCGGGGGTCCAGAAAAACGCAACAAAGTCGGCCGGATTCGCACACGAGGGCTGAGAAATCCCCGTGGCCGGGACTTTCCAGCCTCGGTCACCGCGGCGCGCACGGATTTGTTGCGTTTTTCCTGAAAGCCAAGAAACCTCAATATCCCGCGTCCCGCCGACCCCGTCGCCCGCCCCGCCGCGCCCCGCCGCGCTCCGCCGCACTCCGCCGCGCCCCGCCGCCGCCCCGCCGCGCCGCCCCCCGCCGCCTCGCCCCTACGATGTGCTCATGCCGATCCGGATCAAGTTCTGCGGGATAACCAACGTCCCCGACGCGGAGCGCGCACTGGCCGCCGGCGCGTGGGCGGTCGGCGTGATCATGTGGCCGCACTCGCCTCGCCGGTGCGAGCTTGACGCGGCGGCCGAGATCGCGGCCGTGGTAAAGCGGCGGGCCGAGCTGGCGGGGGTGTTCGTCAACCCGACGCTCGACGAGCTGGCCGGGACCGCGGACGCGGTCGGCCTGACGATGATCCAGCTCCATGGCGACGAGGGCCCCGCGTTCTGCTCCGAGGCTGCGCGGCGCACCGGCTGCAAGGTGATCAAGGCGGTCCGGGTGCGCGGCGCTGCGGACCTCCAGGCCCTCTCCATCTTCCACACCGACTACCACCTCCTCGACAGCTACGTCCCCGGGGTCCCCGGCGGCACCGGGGAGACCTTCGCGTGGGAGACCGCTCGCTCGCACCGCGGAACCGTCCCGGTGATCCTGTCCGGCGGGCTCACCCCCGCGAACGTCGCTGACGCGATCGAGGTCGTCCGCCCCTGGGCGGTCGACGTGGCGAGCGGCGTCGAGGCCAGCCCCGGCCGGAAGGACCCGCAGAAGCTCGAGGCGTTCGCCGCCGCGGTCACGAGCGCGCCGCTGAGCGGTGTGCGATGAGCGCGGTCGAGCACCGCTTCGGCCCGTACGGTGGCCAGTACGTCCCCGAGACCCTGATGCCGGCCCTGACCGAGCTCGAGCAGGCCTGGATCGAGGCGCGCGACGATCCCCAGTTCAGGGCAGAGCTCGATCGCCTGCTCCGCGACTACGTCGGCCGGCCGACCCCGCTGTACCGAGCCGCCCGTCTCAGCGAGGCGGCGGGACATCCGATCGTGCTCAAGCGCGAGGACCTCAACCACACCGGCGCGCACAAGATCAACAACGCGCTCGGGCAGGCGCTGCTGGCCAAGCGGATGGGCAAGCACCGGATCATCGCCGAGACGGGAGCCGGCCAGCACGGGGTCGCGTCGGCCACCGCGTGCGCGCTGCTGGACCTCGAGTGCATCGTCTACATGGGCACCGAGGACATGCGGCGCCAGAAGCCGAACGTCGAGCGGATGGGGCTGCTCGGTGCCGCCGTGGAGCCCGTCGACGCCGGCGCGCGGACGCTCAAGGAGGCCGTCTCGGCCGCGATCCGCGACTGGGTGGCCAACGTCGACACGACTCACTACATCATCGGCTCGTGCGTCGGCCCGGCGCCCTACCCGGCCCTCGTGCGCGACCTCCAGCGCGTGATCGGGGACGAGGCGCGGGCTCAGGTCCTGGAGGTGGCCGGGCGGCTGCCGCAGCGGGTGATCGCGTGCGTGGGGGGCGGGTCCAACTCGATCGGCATGTTCATCCCATTTGTCGAGGACACAGAGGTTGAGCTCGTCGGCGTCGAGGCGGCGGGGGAGGGGATCGAGACCGGCCGCCACGGCGCCCCGCTGACCGCCGCCGGCACGCCCGGGGTGCTGCACGGCGCCTACTCGGCGATCATGCAGGACGAGGACGGCCAGATCCTCGAGGCGCACTCGATCTCGGCCGGCCTCGACTATCCCGGAAGCGGGCCTGAGCACGCCTGGCTGCGGGACTGCGGCCGGGCCAGGTACCTCGCCGTCACCGACGACGAGGCGCTCGGTGCGTTCGCCCTCACGGCCCGGCTCGAGGGCATCATCCCCGCGCTTGAGAGCTCGCACGCGATCGCCTGGTCGCTGGCCAACGGGCCGAGCGAGCTCGATCTGATCTGCCTCTCGGGGCGCGGAGACAAGGATTTGGAAGAGGCGCTCGCGCTCCTGAACCGCTGATGACCGGGATCGATCGGATCGCCGAGGCATTCGAATCGGCGCGCGCCGAGGGGCGCCGCGCGGCCCTGATGCCATACATGATGGGCGGTTTCCCGGACCTCGCGACCTCGGAGCGCATCGGCCTCGCCTATGCGGAGGCGGGCGCCGACCTGATCGAGCTCGGGGTGCCGTTCTCCGACCCGCTCGCCGACGGTCCGGTGATCCACGCCGCCGCCGTCGCGGCGCTCAAATCCGGAACGAGGCTGGCCGACGTGCTCAGCGTCGGCCACGCGGTCGCGCAGCACGTCCCGGTGGTGGTCATGTGCTACTCGAACGTGGTCCTTGCACGCGGCCTCGAACGCTTCGCCGACGCGCTCGCCGCGGCCGGCGCCAGCGGGCTGATCATCCCGGACCTGCCGATCGAGGAAGCCGACCAAGCGCTGGCGGCGTGCGACGCGCGCGGGCTGGCGCTGGTCCCGCTCGCCGCGCCGACGACGCCGCCCGACCGGCTGCGCGCGATCGGGGGGAGGGCACGCGGCTTTCTCTACACGGTCTTGGTCACCGGGACGACGGGCGAGCGGGGCAGCCTGGACGGCGGCCTGGAAGCGGTCATCGCACGCGCTGCCGCCTGCACCGAGGTCCCGATCGCGGTCGGCTTCGGCATCGGCACGCCGGAGCAGGCCTCGGTCGCCGCCGAGGCGGGAGCCCAGGGCGTGATCGTCGGAACCCGCCTGGTCCGAGCCGCCTCGGAGGCGGAGGAGCCGGACCGCGCGGTGGGCGAGCTCGTGGGGGCGTTCGCCAGGGCGCTGAAGTAGCATCCCCAGCGATGGGTCTGATCCTCACCGGCACCGTAGGCCTCTGTCTGTGGATCGTCCTGTGGTCGCTCAACGTGAGCGGCTTCGACGCGATCCTGATCGCGATCCTGATGGTGATCATCGCAATCGGGATCCGCAACCTGCTTCCGTTCCTGCCGGGCCGGCGGAACTGACGCTCGCGGCCATGGGGCGTAAAGCACGCGTTCGCGTCGCGGCGCTCGGCGTATGCGCGGCGGCGTTCTGCTCTGCCGGCGTCTCGAGCTGCGGCAGCACAGGCAACTCCAGCGTGACCGCGTCCGGGACCACGCTCTCGATCTATCTGAGCGTGCCGCCGGGCGGTGGCGCCCAGGCCCAGGACGTGATCGACGCCGAACAGCTCGCGTTCCAGCAGACGCCGGGCGCCAGCGCGATCGGCAAGTATCAGGTCCGGCTGGTCAAGGTCAGCGGTGCTGAGCTGTCCGACAACGCGCGCACCGCGATCCAGAACACCGGAGCGGTGGCCTACATGGGCGAGACGGATCCCGGCACATCGGCCCAGTCGCTCGGAATCACCAACGCCCAGGACCTGCTCCAGGTCAGTCCCACCGACACGGCGCTCGAGCTCACCCAGAGCACGCCGGCGATCTCGAACACGCCGAATCGCTACTACGAGTCGCTCAAGACATACGGAAGGACGTTCGCGCGCGTCGTGCCGTCGACCGCGGTCGAGGCGAAGGCCCAGGTCCAGGAGATGCACTCGATGGGGGTGACCAGCCTCTACATAGCCAACGACGGGAGCCCCTACGGGCAGGCGATCGCGTCCGCGGTCAAGACCGCCGCCGCCGCATCGAACGTTACGAACCCCCCGACTGCATCGGGAGCCGACGCGATGTTCTACGGCGGCGTCTCGGGCGCCGTGGCGGCGAGGGCGCTCACGGCCGCAGCGCAGGCGAACCCGTCGATCAAGCTGTTCGGCCCGTCCGCGCTCGACACGCCGAGCTTCGCGGCGGCGCTCGGGCCGACCGTGCGCAACGTGTTCATCTCCTCGCCCGGGTTCCTGCCCAAGGATCTCGGCCCCGCCGGCCGGACCTTCGTCTCCGATTTCACCAAGACCTATGGCCACGCTCCGTCAGGCCAGGCGATCTTCGGCTACGCCGCGATGCAGGCGGTTCTGTACGCGCTCCACCAGGCCGGGTCGTCGGTCAACGACCGCGCGACCGTGGTCAAGAAATTGTTCGGGATCACCGACGTACCATCGTCGGTCATCGGCACCTACTCGATCAACAGCAACGGCGACACGAGCCTCACGAGCTTCGTGTTCAGCCGCCTGCGAGGCGGCGCACTGGTCCCGTTCACGTCCGTCACGCCGCAGGGGTGAGCCGCTCCCGCGCCGCCGCACTGACCGTCTTCGCAGCCGCGGCCATCGCGATCTCGGGCTGCGGCAGCAAGTCGGTGTCCGGGGATCCGATCCACGGCGACACGCTTACGATCTACTCAAGCCTGCCGATGCACGGCGCCTCAAGCGTGAGCGCCAACGCCATCCTGCGCGGCGAGGAGCTTGCCCTGACCCGGGCGGGCGACCGGGTCGGCCGATACCACATCGTGCTGCGACCGCTCGATGACTCGACCCCCCAACTCGGCATGTGGGATCCCGGACAGACGACCGTCAACGCTCGCCTGGCGGTCCAGAACAAGAACACGATCGGCTACATCGGCGATCTCGACTCCGGGGCCACGGCGGTCGCGCTGCCGCTGCTCAACCGCGTCGGCATTCCGGAGATCAGCCCAGCCAGCACCGCCGTCGGGCTGACCCAGCGCAGTCCCGGGGCCGCGCCCGGCGAGCCGGAGAAGTACTACCCGACCGGCAGTCGCACGTTCGCCCGTGTGATGCCGAGCGACACGGTCCAGTCTCGAGTCCAGGTTGCGCTCCAGCGCGCCGCGGGATGTCACCGGACGTTCGTCGTCGACGACGGTGAGGTCGACGGCGAGGCGATGGCGACGAGCTTCGAGCTTACGGCGCGTGCGACAGGTCTCGACGTCCTCGGCGTCCAATCGTTCGAGCGAAAGGCCACCGATTACCGCCCGTTCGCGGCCGGCATCGCCCAGACCGGAGCCGACTGCGTACTGATCAGCGCGATCGCCGACTCTGGCGCCGCTGCGGTCACGCGGGCACTGGCCGCGGCGATGCCGAGCGCGCAGATCTTCGGTACCGATGGCCTGGCCGAGAGCACCTACACGGAGCCGGCGCACGGCGGGATTCCTGTCTCGCTCGACCCGAGGGTGCTGCTGACCGCGGCTCCGCCCGGTCCGCAGTCGGCGCGGCAGTTCTATTCGACCTACTCGCGCAGCTTTGGCGCGACCGAGCCCGACGCGATCTACGGCTATGAGGCGATGAGCCTGCTGCTGGACGCGATCGCCCGCGCCACACACGACGGGCGCCGGCCGGCGCGGCGCTCGCAGGTGCTGGCGTCGATCTTCGATACGCGGGGGCGGCACAGCGTGCTCGGGACCTACAGCATCGAGCCGAGCGGCGACACGACGATCCGTCGCTATGGCGTGTACCGGATCGTCAACGGCAGGCTGGCGTACTGGAAGGACCTCGGAGGCTGAGGGTTTCGCGCGATTGTCGTTCCGTTAGGACACCAGCGCCCCGCCTTGCTGCAGTCCGGCCGCGTCATTAGTCTGCCCGCTACCGAGCTACCGAGAGCTCGGGCTCGACACATAGAGGAGGAGCATGCGGAAACTCGGCAAGGTAATGGTGGCGGCTTGCATGCTTGTGGGCGCGGTGGTGTTCCTCGCGGCCTGCGGCAGCAGCAGCAGCAGTAGCAGTAGCGCCAGCTCCAGCGGTAGCAGCTCGAGCGGTGGCAACACGGTCGACATCTACTCGAGCCTGCCCATGCAGGGTGCCTCGAGCGCTCAGACCATCCCGCTGGTGAACGGAATCAAGCTCGCGCTCTCGCAGGCGGGCAACAAGGCGGGCAGCTACAACGTCAACTACACGGTGCTCGACGACTCGACGGCGTCGGCCGGCAAGTGGGACCCGTCCCAGACCGCGTCGAACGCGCGCAAGGTGGCCGAGGACCCGAAGGCGATCATGTACATCGGCGAGTTCAACTCCGGCGCGAGCGAGGTGTCGATCCCGATCCTCAACCAGGCCGGAATCCCGCAGATGAGCCCGGCGAACACGTACGTCGGCCTGACGACGAACGAGCCGGGAAGCGCTCCGGGTGAGCCGCAGAAGTACTACCCGACCGGCAAGCGGACGTACGTGCGGATCGTTCCGCGCGACACGATCCAGGCCGCAGCGGGTCTGATCACGATGAAGCACGACGGCTGCACGAAGATCGCCGTGGCCAACGACAAGGAGGCCTATGGAGCGGGGCTGGCTCAGTTGCTCGAGCTCCAGAAGGGCAAGTACGGCATGACGATCACGAGCAACACTGGCGTCGATCCGACCGCCCCGAACTTCCGCACCTACGCGTCGACGATCAAGTCGCAGGGCGCGGATTGCTTCTACTTCGCGGGCATCGTCTCCAACGGCGCCGTCCAGATCACCAAGGACGTCGCGGCGGCGATTCCGAAGGTGAAGATCTACGGCGGTGACGGCATCTGCACCGGGTCGTACACGAACCCGTCGATGCACGGCATTCCGGCCAGCATCGGTCCGCAGGTGCAGTGCACGGTCGCCACGCAGGACCTCGCGGCCTACCCCGGTGGGCGTGACTTCCTGGCGGCGTACAAGGCCAAGTACGGGACGGCGAGCCCGGATCCGTACGCGATCTATGGCTACACGGCCATGCAGCTCGCGCTGAACACGATCAAGGGCCTGGCAGCGAAGGGCAACGACCGCACAGCCGTGCTGTCCGCCCTGTTCGCGAACAAGGTCCACTCGGTGATCGGCACCTTCGGGTTCGACTCCAACGGAGATACGACCCTGAGGGCATACGGCCTGTACAAGGTCGGTAGCGACGGTAATCCGCTGTTCGAGCGGACCGTCACGCCGTAGGCGGATGTGCCGGAGGCGCGAGGCGCGCAGTTGCGCGTCTCGCGCCGATGGCGTCCAATTAGCCGTCGAACCATCGAATTTCCGGGCGCGCGGCGGGTAGATTAGGCGCGACACCCGGGACTGGACCCGTACGACAAGCCCTAAAGGTGGAAGCCAGCTCAATCGCGCCAGGACGTTCACCGTCTGCATCCGGATCGCTCGCAAAGATCCGGCGTGTGGCTGGGGGTTGGGCGCTGCCGATCGGCCTGCTGGCGCTGCCGCTGATCTACGCCATCCATGACCTGACCGCGGGCTACGCTGGCTTCTCCCACGGTCACGCGACCACCAACCACGACCTGACCTACATCGGGACGAACCTCGTCCAGGGGATCTCGAACGGGGCGATCTGGGCGCTGATCGCGATCGGCTACACGCTCGTCTACGGGATCATCGAGCTGATCAACTTCGCCCACGGCGATGTGTTCATGATCGGCTCGTTCACGGCGGCCGGGTTCTGGGGCTCAATCGGGCTCGGCCTGACCACCGGGCCACTCGGACTGATCTTCGGGCTGTTGCTGACGCTGATCGTGTCGATGCTCGTGTGCGGCTCGCTCAACGTGCTGATCGAGCGGGTCGCGTACAAGCCGCTGCGCAATGCCCCCAAGCTCGCACCGCTGATCACCGCGGTCGGGTTCTCGTTCATCCTGGAGAACGTCGGCCTGCTCTGGCTCGGCGGCAACCAGGCCGGCGTCAACGACCTGATCAACGAGAACAAGACCGTGTTCACGATCTCGGCTGTGGTCGTGCACCGGGCCGACGTGCTCGCCGTTGTGGTCACGATCCCGCTCGTGATCCTGCTCGCCTGGTTCATCGCGCGCACGCGCCTCGGGCGCGCGATGCGAGCCACGGCTCAGGATCCCGAGGCGGCCCGGCTGATGGGGATCAACGTCAATACGACGATCTCGCTCACCTTCCTGATCGGTGGCGCGCTGGCCGGCGCTGCGGGCCTGGTGTTCGCGCTCTACGAGACGACGATCTGGTACTTCCAGGGCTTCGAGGCCGGTCTGATCGCATTCACGGCCGCGGTCATGGGTGGGATCGGCAACGTCCGCGGGGCGGTGCTCGGGGGCATCATCATTGGCTGCATCCAGCAGCTCTCCGACGCCCGCTTCGGTCCGCAGTGGACGCCGGTGGTGGTGTTCGGCTTCCTGATCATGGTCATGGTGCTCAGACCGCGCGGCCTGCTCGGCGAGGAGACCCGCGAGGCGGGATGAGGCCATGGAAGAGCTGATCGCCCAGTTCCGGGAGTGGCGCCAATCGTGGCACGCGTTCACGGCGAGGGTGCAGGCCCGGCTCCCGAAGTGGTGGAGCCGCGCGCTGGCCGGCGGGCTGATCGTGTTCGGGATCATCTTCCCGTTCCTGTTCACCCAGGGGAGCGGGTTCCTGGCGGCGACGATCACCGCGCTGGCCTATGCGGTGATGGCCCTCGGGCTCAACATCGTGGTCGGCTTCGCCGGCCTGCTCGACCTCGGCTACGTCGCGTTCTACGCGCTCGGGGCATACACGGCCGGCTGGTTCAGCTCGGAGTTCTTCTTCAACGAGCACATCCACGTACTCGCCTCGCCGCACGTCTCGAACCTGATCGGGGTCCACCTCAACTTCATCCTGATCCTGGTCATCGCGATGGTGATAGCCGCCGGGTTCGGCGCCGTGATCGGCCTCCCGACGCTGAGGCTGCGCGGTGACTACATCGCGATCGTCACGCTCGCCTTCGGCGAGATCATCGACCGCGTGGCGATCAACGGACAGAGCGTGCACGTGGGCGGCGGCCAGACGCTGACGGGAGGCAGCATCGGCATCAGCTCGATCGACCCGATCTACTTCCCCGGCATCGGCACGTTCGACGAGCTGCACCTGAGGCCCTGGTACTGGGTCATCTTCGCGATCCTGATGCTCGTGCTGTTCGTCAACGTACGTCTGCGCGACTCGCGGGTCGGGCGCGCGTGGGTCGCCCTGCGCGAGGACGAGGTGGCCGCAGTCTCGATGGGCATCCCCCTGGTGCGGACGAAGCTGAGCGCCTACGCGATCGGTGCGGCGTTCGGCGGCATCGCCGGCGCGTTCCTGGCCAGCTTCGTGCCCGACGTCAGCTCCGACCAGTTCCGCTTCACGTTCTCGATCTTCATCCTCTCGATGGTGATCGTGGGCGGGCTCGGATCGATCTGGGGCGTGCTGCTGGGCGCGATGCTGATCTCGTACATAAACCAGTACCTGATCCCGGACGTGCTCAACGGCATTCCAGGGGATCTCGGACTGAGCTTCAGCCTCACCGACATCGGCCTGGGTGTGTACGGGTTCCTGCTCGTGCTGGTGATGGTCCTGCGGCCCCAAGGCCTGGTGCCTGAGCGAAGACGCAGGCTCGAGCTGGCCGAGGGCATCGGGGTCGGGGACACCGATTTCGAGGAACCCCAGTTGCGGACCGACTTCGAGGCCAGGCAATGAGCGTGCACGCTGACGCTCCGGCACCCGACGCCGACGTCCAGACCACGGCTCTGCTCTACGCCCAGAGCGTGACCAAGGAGTTCGGTGGGCTGGTGGCGGTCAACGACATCTCGTTCGACATCCAGCCCCATTCGATCGTCTCGATCATCGGGCCCAACGGCGCCGGCAAGACGACTTTCTTCAACATGCTCACCGGCCTGTACAAGCCGACGGCCGGGCTCATCGTGTTCGATGGCCGCGGGATCACGCGAGCCCGTCCGGACCGGATCACCGCCATGGGCGTCGCGCGGACCTTCCAGAACATCCGCCTGTTTGGCGCGATGAGTGCGCTCGAGAACGTGATGATCGGCCGTCACTCGCAGACCAAGGGGGGCGTGTTCGGCTCAATCCTCCACACGCCCAGGGTGCGGCGCGAGGAGCGGGTGACGCGCGAGCGGGCGCGCGAGCTGCTCGAGTACGTGGGGCTACGCCGGAACGCGGTAGGGAGCCTGGCCGCGCAGCTCTCCTACGGCGACCAGCGGCGCGTCGAGATCGCCCGCGCCCTCGCCGCCGAGCCGAAGCTGCTGCTGCTCGACGAGCCGACCGCCGGCATGAACCCGCAGGAGTCCTCTTCGCTCACCGACTTCATGCGGCAGCTGCGTAGGGAGCTCGAGCTGACGATCCTGCTGATCGAGCACGACATGAAGGTCGTTATGGACGTCTCTGAGCGGATCACGGTGCTCGATCACGGTGAGAAGATCGCCGAGGGGCCGCCGGCCGAGGTGCGGGCCAACCCGAGGGTGATCGAGGCCTACCTGGGAAAGCAGGACTGATGGCGCTGCTCGATGTCGCCGATATCCACGCGTACTACGGCGCGATCGAGGCCCTGAAGGGTGTGTCGCTGTCCGTGGAGGAGGGCGAGGTAGTCACGTTGATCGGCTCCAACGGGGCCGGGAAGTCGACCACGCTGCGCTCGATCTCCGGTCTGACGCCGGCGAGCTCGGGCACCGTCACGTTCGCCGGTGAGGACATCACGCGGGTCCCGTCGCATCACATCGTCGAGCGCGGGATCGCGCTCGCCCCCGAGGGTCGGCATTGCTTCTCCCGCATGACGGTCCGCGAGAACCTCGATCTCGGTGCCTACCACCGCCGGCGGGTGGATACCTCTGAGGACCTCGATCGGATCTTCGAGCTGTTTCCCCGGCTCAAGGAGCGCGAGAACCAGAAGGCGGGCACGATGTCCGGCGGCGAGCAGCAGATGCTGGCCATCGGGCGAGCGCTGATGGCCCGGCCGAAGCTGCTGATGCTGGATGAGCCCTCGATGGGGATCGCGCCGATCCTGGTCCAGCGGATCTACGAGACGATCTCGGAGATCAACCGCCAGGGCGTGGCCATCCTGCTCGTCGAGCAGAACGCCAACTACGCGCTCGAGATCTCCAAACGGGGCTACGTGCTCGAGACCGGACGCGTGGCCCTGGCCAACGACTCCGACCAGCTCCGGGACGACCCCGAAGTGCAGCGCGCGTACCTGGGGACGTGAGGCAATGACCGTATTCGCACTGATCGGCGCCAAGGCCCTGTACCTCATGTTCCTGTGGCTGATCTCGGCCGCGGCGGGGTCGTGGCTGTCCGAGCGCAAGGGCTACGGTGAGCGCGTCGGCCTTACCTTCGGGCTGCTGCTGACGGTTGTCGGTCTGGTGATCGTGCTGCTGCTGCCGGGGCGGCCAGGCTCGAAGTGGAAGGTCGAGGGTCCGATCCCCCGACGCCGGCGAAGCTGACCGCGCGCTAGCGGCTCGGGAGGACCCGCCACTCCTCGGTCGAGGCGAACCCGACCTCGGCCCCCGCCGAGGCGGTCCCGCTCTCCCGCGCCTCCTCCGCGACAGCGGATGCCACCGCGCCCACGACGTCCCGGTTGAAGACCGACGGGATGATGTAGTCCTCGCGAAGCTCGTCCGTGGAGACGATGTCGGCGATCGCGCGGGCCGCGGCCATCTTCATCTCCTCGGTTATCCGGGTCGCGCGGACATCGAGCGCGCCCCGGAAGATCCCCGGGAAGCAGAGGACGTTGTTGATCTGGTTCGGGTAGTCGGAGCGGCCCGTGGCGACGACCCGCGCGAAGGCGGACGCCTCCTCGGGCGAGACCTCGGGATCCGGATTGGCCATCGCGAACACGATCGGGTCCGGATTCATGCGCGCGAGCGCTGACGCGTCGAGCACACGCGCGCCCGACAGCCCGATCAGCAGGTCCGCCCCCTCGATCACGTCGGCCGGGCGCCCCGAGCGGCGCTCGTGGTTGGTCGCGGCCGCAAGCTCTCGCTTGACCGGGTGCATGGTCCCGTTCACGTAATCCTCGCGCCCGGTGTGCAGCGCGCCCTGCGAGTCACAGCCGATGATGTGCCGCGCGCCCGCGGCGAGCAGGATACGGCTGACCGCCATCCCGGCCGCGCCGAGCCCGACGATCACGATCCGGATCTCGTCGATCCGGTGACTGGTCAGCGTCAGCGCGTTGAGCAGAGCGGCCAGGACGACCACCGCCGTGCCGTGCTGGTCGTCGTGGAAGACCGGGATGTCGAGCAACTCCTTGAGCTGGTCCTCGATCTCGAAGCAGCGCGGCGCCGAGATGTCCTCAAGGTTGATCCCGCCGAAACCCGGCGCGATCGCGCGCACGATCGAGACGATCTCGTCGGGATCGCGTGTGTCGAGGCAGATCGGGAAGGCGTCGACGCCCGCGAACTCCTTGAACAGCATCGCCTTGCCCTCCATCACCGGCATCGCGGCCCGCGGCCCGATGTCGCCGAGACCGAGCACGGCCGTGCCGTCGGAGACGACTGCGACCGCATTGCGCTTGATCGTGTACTGGAAAGCCTTGTCGGGGTCAGCGGCGATCGCGCTGCAGACGCGCGCCACTCCCGGCGTGTAAGCCATTGACAGGTCGTCCCGCGTCTTCAGCGGGCTCTTGTTCTGGAGCTCGATCTTGCCCCCGACGTGGAGCATGAACGTGCGGTCGGTGGCGTCGAGCACGCGCGCACCCGGGACCGCGTTCACCGCATCGGTGAGACGGGGCCAGTCCGCCGCGTCGGCGGTCTCCACCGTGATGTCGCGAATCGTGTGGTTGCCCTCGACCTGGACGAGGTCCACCGCGCCGATCGTGCCTCCGGCATCGCCGATGGCGCTGGCGACCTTGCCCAGCATTCCGGGGCGGTGGTCGATCTCGACCCTGAGGGTCAGGCTGTATTGGGCACTCGGTGTAGCCGCCATCGGGCCAGATAGCCTGACAGACAGTGGCTGATGAACTCTTCCTGATCGACGGCAACAGCCTCGCGTACCGCGCGTTCTTCGCGTTGCCCGAGTCGATCGCGACGTCGACCGGCGTGCCGACCAACGCGATCTTCGGGTTCGCGTCGATGCTCGTGAAGATACTCACCGACTACGGGCCGAAGGCGACCGTGGTCGTCTGGGACGCTGGGTACACCGGCCGCAAGGAGATCTACGCCGAATACAAGGCGCAGCGCTCGAGTCGTCCCGACCTGCTCAAGGAGCAGTGGCCCGCTCTCGCGCCGCTGGTGGAGGCCTTCGGCTATCGCAACCTGTCCGTCGAGGGCTACGAGGCCGACGACGTGATCGCGTCGATCGTCGAGCGGGCGCGCATGGCCGATCCGCAGATCCCGGTGATGGTGGTCACCGGCGATCGGGACGCGTACCAGCTCGTCGACGACGGCGTGGTCAAGATCATGACCACGAGCCGCGGGATCACCGACACCCGCGTGTACGACCGCGACGGCGTGGTCGAGCGCTACGGGATCCCGCCCGAGCTGGTGCCCGATTTCATCGGGCTCAAGGGCGACACCAGCGACAACATACCCGGGGTCCCCGGGATCGGTGACAAGACGGCAGCGGAGCTGCTCCAGCGCTTCGGATCGCTCGAGGGGGTGCTCGACCACGTTGATGACATCAGCGGGGCCAAGCGCAAGCAGAACCTGACCGAGCACGCCGACGCGGCGCGCATCTCCAAGCAGCTCGCCACCGCCAAGCGCGACGTGCCGATAGCGCTCGACCTCGAGCAGTTCGTATCGAGCGATCCCGACCGCTCGCAACTTCGCGACACCTTCCGGCGCTTCGAGCTGCGCGAGCCGCTCCGGCGCCTGGAGGAGGCGCTCGGCTCGGCCGACGCGGCCGCCCCGGCGCCGGTCGCCGAGCGATCGCTGAGCGCCCGGTTGCGCGAGGGCACGCTCGCGGACGTCCGTCGGCTTCCGGACCGGGAGGCCGCGCTCGCCGTCACCGCGCCCGAGGCGCCCGAGGGCGCCCTGTTCGCGGCCGAGAACGGCTGGCGGTTCGGGATCTACCAGGGCGGCAACTCGGTGCTCGGCGGCGCCGCGGGCGGGCCCGAGGAGGTCGTGGAGGCGCTCGGCCGGCGGGCCGTGGTCGCCCATGACGCCAAGGCGCTGGGTCAGATCCCGGCCAACTTGGCGCACGACACCGAGGTCGCGGCGTACCTGCTCGAGCCGGCGCGGCGCGGCTACCCGTTCCGCGAGCTGTGCGAGGAGCGGGGCCTCGGCACCGAGGTCGAGGATCCGACGGCGGCGGACGCGATCCTGTTGCAGGCGCTTACCGCGTGGCAGCGCGAGGAGATTCGCGGCCGCGGGCTCACCGACCTACTGAACGAGGTCGAGCTCCCGCTCGTCCGCGTCCTGCGCGCGATGGAGCGGGCCGGGCTGAAGCTGGACACGGCGCGGCTGCGGGAGATCTCGGGCCGGGTCAAGGCCGAGGCCGACCAGCTCGAGCGCGAGATCTTCGAGCTCAGCGGCGAGGAGTTCACGATCGGCTCGCCGAAGCAGCTCGAGGAGATCCTGTTCGGGAAGCTCGGACTGTCCCGCAAGCGGCGCGGGAAGACCGGCTACTCGACGGACGCGCGCGTGCTGCAGTCGATCCGCAACGAGCATCCGGTGATTCCGAAGATCGAGCGCTTCCGCGAGCTGACGAAGCTCGCGCAGACCTATCTGGATGCGCTCCCCGAGTACATCGGCGCAGACGGGCGGCTGCACACGACGTTCAGCCAAACGACGGCAACGACCGGTCGCCTGTCCTCGAACAACCCGAACCTGCAGAACATCCCGATTCGCACGGAGCTGGGGCGCGAGATCCGGGCCTGTTTCGTGGCCGAGCCCGGCAACCTGCTCGTATCGGCCGATTACTCACAGGTCGAGCTGCGCCTGCTGGCTCACATCGCCGGCGAGGACGTGCTGAAGGAAATCTTCCGCCGCGGCGAGGACGTGCACACCGCAACGGCCTGTCGTGTGTTTGGAGTGACACCGGAGCAGATCGACCCCGGCATGCGATCGAAGGCGAAGATGATCAACTACGGCATCGTCTACGGCCTGTCCGCCTACGGCATGGCGGACCGGCTCGACATTCCGCAGTCCGAGGCGGACGAGTTCATTCAGCGCTATCTGGCGGGCTTCCCGGCCGTCGGGCGGTTCATCGAGGACACGATTGAGCAGGGAACCGAGCACGGGTACGTCTCGACGCTGTTCGGCCGGCGCCGTCAGGTGCCCGAGCTGCGCGCGCGCCGCTGGGAGCTCCGCAAGCAGGGCGAGCGCTTCGCCGTGAACATGGTGATCCAGGGGACGGCGGCGGACATCATGAAGGTCGCGATGGTCCGCTGCGACCAGGCGCTGGCCTCCGCCGGGGTGCAGACCCGGCTGATCCTCCAGATCCACGACGAGCTGCTGTTCGAGGGCCCGGCCGGCGAGGCCGAGACCGTGCGCACGATCGCCTGCGAGCAGATGGCCGGCGCGTTCGAGATGGACCCGCCGCTCGCGGTCGACGCCGGCGTCGGACCGGACTGGTTGGCCGCGAAATGAGGTGGTTGGCTCTGGCGCTCGGCGCGCTGCTCGTGCTCGCGCCGGCGGCCGGGGCGAAGAAGTTCTTCGGCGGCGTCGTCCCGGACCGGGTCGCGGGAGACCGCGTTCACGGCCAGCCCCTGGCTCACGCGGCCAACCTGCCCTACGGGGGCGGCCCAGTCCTGCACTCGAACCGCACCCACGTGATCTTCTGGCAGCCGTCGGGATCGGGCCTCGGCTTCGATGCCGGCTACACGGCGCTGGTCGACCGGTTCATCGCCGATGTGGCGGCGGATAGCCACATGCCGACGAATCCCTACGGGCTGAGCGGCCAGTACAGCGACTCGAGTGGACCGGCCGCGTACCAGTCGACGTTCGCCGGCCCGATCGTGGACACCGATTCGCTGCCACGCAACGGGTGCACCGAGCCCCTGTTGCTGCTCGGCGGACCCGGATGGTCGCGCTGCCTGAGCGACCAGGAGATTGAGGACGAGATCAACGCCGTGGTCCGCAGTCGCCACCTTCCCCACACCGGCCACGACATCTATTTCCTGCTCACGCCGAACGGTCTCGGCAGCTGCGAGTTCACCGGGCCGAACGACTGCGCTCTCGGGGGCGAGACCTACAGCGGCTACTGCGGTTACCACTCCTCCACCTCCGACGGTCTTCCCTACGCCGTGATCCCGTACAACGCGCTGAACGGCCACTGCCAGTCGACCAATCCACGTCCGAACGGGAGCACGGCCGACCCGGCGATCTCCACGATCAGCCACGAGCACAACGAGACCGTGACCGACCCGTTCGGCAACGCGTGGATCGATGGATCGTTCGCCGAGGACGGCGACCTCTGCATCACGAGCTACGGACCCGCGCTCGGCGGGTCGGGCGCGGGTGAGTACAACGAGGTGATCCACGGCCAGCACTACTTCATCCAGGACGAGTGGAGCAATGCCGACGGCTCGTGCGAGCCCCGGGCCAGGCCGGACCGGCTCGCGTTCTCCGCCCCGGCACGGATCCGCGCCACGGCGCGGGGGCAGTTCACCGCGCACGCCAACGCGCCCCAGGCGCGCCTCGTCTCCTACCGGTGGTGGTTCGGCGACGGGCGCACGGGTCACGGTCGCCGCGTTCACCACCGGTTCACTCGAGCCGGGCGCTACCGGGTGGTCGCGCGCGGCACGGACACCTGGGACAACTGGGTGCTGTCGGCGCGGACGGTCGTCGTGGGCCGGCGTTGAGGCGGCCGATTCGAGCCTCGCGGGCTAACCAGCCAGGATCGGGACGACGGTGCGCGGCGTGGGTGCCGACCCGGCGGCCACGAAGCCCGGGTGGGCGATGTTCAGGTAGTGGCCGAACGACCAGTCGATGAACTGCCTGCTCTGCATCGCGCGCAGGGAGCCGCCGAGCAGGCGCGGCGCGATCCGGGGGATCAGCCGCTGAACGCGGAGCAGCCATCGGAACGGCATCGCGTGTCCGGCGGAGAAGGCGTGGTAGCGCGCGAGCGCCTGCTCGCGCGTCTGATCCCCCGCGAGCACCGCGCGGAGCTCGCGGCCGCAGGCGATCCCGAAGTAGAGAGCGGTTCTGATCCCCTCAGCCGTGAGCGGAAGGCAATGGCCGGCCGAATCGCCGGCGAAGAACACGCCGTCCTCGCTCGCCTCGCGCAGCGCGTGGGGGATCCAGTTGCCCTGATAACGCACCCGGTCGGCGTGCAGGTTTGTGGCGAGCCGGTTGGTTGGCTCCTTGACGTGAAAGTGGGGGTCGAACGAGCCGACGCCGATCCGCAGCTCCTCTCCCGCCGGGAAGCTCCAGCCGTAGCCGGCCGGAACATAGCTGCGGTCGATCCACACCTCGAGGTCCTGGCCGGATCCGAACGGGTGAACCTCGAGGCCGCGGGAGAGCAGGGCATCAGGCGGCTGGATGTTCGCCCCGGCACCGAGCACCCGCCGCCAACCCAGCGCGTCGACGATCAGCGGAGCGCGGATCTCGCCGCGGTCGGTGCTGACCGTGTAGCCGGAACGGCTGTCGACCTTCGCGGTCTCGAACTCGAACGAGCCCTGGTCGGCGAGCAGCGCGCAGAGGGTTCGGTAGTCGAAGGTCGAGAACGTCCACGGGAGGTCGTAGCGGGCGGTCGCGTGCGGCGAATGGATGACGAGCTCGCCGAAGGTCTGCTGGCGGGACTCCTCGAGGTCGAGCGCGGCGAGCCAGGCGGTCGGTATCCCGCACGCCGAGGTCTGTCGCTCGCCGATTTCGTAGCGATCGATCACGAGCACGTCGGCGCCGCTTTCTGCGAGCTCGCGCGCCACCGCGAGGCCGGCAAAACTGGCCCCACAGATCAGGACATCGCAATCGCGATCGAGCGGCGTGCGGGCCCCGCCGCGCTTCGTGGCTCGTACAGGCATGGGACGCACGATGATACGGAGACCCTTTTGCCGATGGACCTGGCTATCCTCCGAACAAGCCATGTCCTCAATATCAACGCTGACCCCACCCGCCGATCAGTCCAACGCCAAGGTCGTCGAAGGTTCCGACGGCCTGCTGCTCGAGATCGACGGCAAGATCGTCCCCAATTACGACGCCACGCTCCATCCCTTCGCGGAGGGCGATGTCGTCACCGGCCACGTCGTCCGGATCGACAACGACGAGGTGCTGGTCGACATCGGATACAAGTCCGAGGGGGTCATCCCCTCGACCGAGCTGTCGATCCGCAAGTCCGTCGATCCCAGCGACGAGGTGAGCCTCGGCGAGGAGGTCGACGCGCTGGTCCTGACCAAGGAGGACCAGGACGGCCGGCTGATCCTGTCCAAGAAGCGCGCGCGCTTCGAGAAGGCCTGGCGGAAGATCGAGGCCGCCGCCGAGTCCGGCGAGCCCGTCGAGGGCACCGTGATCGAGGTGGTCAAGGGCGGGTTGATCATCGACCTCGGCGTGCGCGGCTTCTTGCCCGCGTCGCTGGTCGACATCCGTCGCGTCCCCAACCTCGACGAGTACATGGGACAGGCGATCGAGTGCAGGGTGATCGAGCTCAACCGCTCCCGCAACAACGTCGTCCTCTCGCGTCGCGCGGTGCTCGAGGAGCAGCGCAAGGAGGACCGCGAGCGGATCCTCGACCGGCTGCAGCCCGGTCAGGTCGTGGAGGGCACGATTTCCAACATCGTCGATTTCGGCGCGTTCGTCGACCTCGACGGCATCGACGGCCTTATCCACATCTCGGAGCTATCTTGGTCGCACGTTAACCACCCGTCGGAGATTCTCTCCATCGGTGACACGGTCAGCGTCAAGGTGCTCGACATCGACCGCGATCGTCAGCGGATCTCGCTGGGCCTCAAGCAGACCCAGGAGGACCCGTGGCAGCGCGTCGTCGACACCTACAACATCGGTGACGAGCTCGAGGGCGTCGTCACCAAGGTGGTCACGTTCGGCGCGTTCGTCGAGATCCTCGACGGCGTCGAGGGGCTCGTCCACATCTCCGAGCTGGCCCAGCACCACGTCGAGAATCCGCGCGAGATCATTCAGCCGGGCGATCCGGTGCGAGTCAAGATCCTCGAAATCGACTCCGAGCGCCGTCGACTGTCGCTGTCGATCAAGCGCGTGGAGGGCCAGGTCCTTCCCGTCCGTCCGATCGTCCCGCCCGCCGAGGGCGATGCCACAGATCTGGACGACGTGCCCGAGCTCGGCCTCTCCGAGGACGTGTTTGCGGGTAGCGACGAGCCACAGGCTGCTGAGGCTGAGGCTGATGTGGCTGAGGCTGAGGCGCCCGCCGCTGAGGCGCCGGCCGAGGCTGAGGCTGAGGCGCCCGCTGCTGAAGTGGCAAAACCTGCGGCTGAGGCGCCCGCCGCTGAGGAGCCGGCCGAGGAGGAGCCGACCGCTGCTGCTGAGCCGGCTCCGGTCGACGAGGATCCGGCTGACGCTCCCCCCGAGCCGCAGCTCGACGTTACGGATTCGGTTGACGGGTCGGCCGCCGTCGCAGAAGCCGCCCAGCCAGAGGACACACAGGCCTGAGGGTCCCGTTCGTCGGGCTGACCGGCGGGATCGCCGCCGGCAAGTCGACAGCTCTTCAAGCGCTGGAGCATCTCGGCGCGGGCGTGCTCTCGACCGACCAGGTCGTGCACGACCTCTACGACGACCCCGAGGTCCGCGACGCCGTGACCGCGCGCTTCGGCCAGGCTGTCGCCCCGGGCGGGATGATCGACCGGAGCGAGGTCTCGCGGGCGGCATTCGCGACGGCCGAGGACCGCGCCTGGCTCGAGCATCTGCTGTGGCCGCGGGTCGGCGCCCGCATCTACGCCTGGCGCGAGGAGCTCGAGCGGCGATCCCCGCCGCCACGTGCAGCGGTGGTCGAGGTACCGCTACTGTTCGAGGCCGGCATGGATGCGGCCTTCGACGCGACACTGGTGATCGTCGCCGAGGAGGGTTTGCGAGCCGACCGGGCGGGCGCGCGTGGACACCAGAATCTCGACGAGCGCTCGGCCCGCCAACTTTCCCAGGAGGAAAAGGCCCAGCGTGCGACATATGTAGTGACGAACGAGGGAACGATCGAAGAGCTGGAGCACAAGCTGTCGGCCGTTCTTGAGATCCTGAGACAGTGAGCCCATCTACAGCGACAGTCAGCCGGAGCCGAGACAGTGCCCACCGCGCTGCCGCCCGGCGGCGCACCGCCGCGCGGCGCCGCCGCTCGCTGTTCGTGTTCCTCGCCGTCGGAGTCACGGCGGTGGCCGTCGTGGTTGCGATGCCGCTGTTTCGCAAGGCGGTCAACGAGTTCACGCTTCCGCTCACCAATGCCGACATCATCCGCCAGCAGGCCGCCGAGAAGCACCTGGAACCGGCGCTGATCGCGGCGGTGATCTACGCGGAGACGAAGTTCGATCCGCGACCGTCCGCCGCCGGCGCCCAGGGCCTGATGCAGATCCTGCCGCAGACGGCGGAGTTCCTCGCCCGCCGCTCGGGCGCGACGACCTTCAGGGTCTCGGACCTGGGGACGCCGGAGGTCAACATCGCGTACGGCAGCTACTACCTGCGCTTTCTGCTGGACCACTACGGCGGCAGCAAGATGCTCGCGGTCGCCGCGTACAACGGGGGAGAGGCGAACGTCGACAGCTGGGTCGCACGCGCCCGGGCGCACGGACGGCGAATGACGATCTCCCAGATTCCGTTCCCGGAGACGCAGGCCTACGTGCGCAAGGTGCTGAACGCAGAGGGCGATTACCGTCACACCTACGCGACCGAGCTCGGATACCGCTGATCAGTACGCGCGCCGAGGCCGGCCACTGTGCTCGACCGCGGCGATCACCTCGGCAACCGCCCTCGCCTCGTCCTCGGCCAGGGTCGAGATCGTGACGCGAATCGCGGGTGGCGCGCCGAAACGGAAGTTCTCGCCCGCGAGAACGCCCCAGCCCGCGTTGAGCAGCGCCTGCACAACCGGCGCCTCCTGGAGCACGGGGACCCACACATTGAGGCCGGAGGCCCCGTGTGCAGTGACTCCGCGCTCCGCCAGCGCGTCGATCAGCGCCGCGCGGCGGCGGGCGTAGACCTCGCTCGCCCACTCCGAGGTCTCGACGAACGCCGGGTCGCCGAGCAGCTCGGCTGCCGTGGCCTGGAGGATGTGGCTGACCCAGCGCGGGCCCAGCGCCTGGCGGCCCTCGACCCGGGAGATCGTCGTCTCGTCGCCGGCGATCAGCGCGAGTCGCAGATCGGGGTGAAGCGTCTTCGACACGGAGCGGACAACGGCCCAGCGCGACCGATCCGCCGAGCTGAGGCTGACGAACGGCGCTCCGGCGACCAGGCTCGCATGGTCGTCCTCGACGAGCAGAAGATCGAGATGGGGTTCGAGCAGTGCACGCAGCTCTGCGGCTCGCTCGTGGTCGAGGGCGGCGCCGAGCGGGTTCTGGGCCCGCGGTACGACGATCGCCGCCTCGGCGCCCCTGAGCAGTGCGGCCTCGAGGGCTTTCGGCAACAGGCCCCGGTTGTCGACCGTCACGGGGACCGGGATCAGACCCAGCGCGAGGAGGACGTCACGAGTCGGCGGGTACACCGGGTCCTCGACGATCACCCGGTCGCCAGGGCGCAGGTGGGCCTGGAGTGCGCGCTCGATGCCGTCGAGGGCGCCGCCGACGACGGCCATCGCCTGCGCGGATACGCCGTCGGCCGCGAACGAGCCCGCCCCGATTTCGAGCAGGTCGGGGTCGGCGGACTCGAGCGCAAGCTTGCCGGGGTCGATCCGCCCCAGCGCCGGGCCAACGGCCGGCAGCAGCTCCGGGTCGGCCAGTCCGATCGTCAGGTCGCGGCGCCCGGGCAACTGTGTGGGGGGACGGGCGGGCTCCCCAATCCGTAGCGCCGGGCGTGGGGCCACTCGCGTGCCCCGGCGGCCTTCGGCGACCACGAGACCGCGTTGGCGCAGGGTCCGGTAGGCGGAGTTCACGGTGGCGGGGCTGATCCCCAGCCCCCCGGCCAGCGCCCGGACCGTGGGCAGCGCCTCGCCGGTCTGGAGCCATCCCCGCCTGATCGCGGTCTCGGCGCTGGCGGCGATCTCCCGCGCGGTTGTCCCACCGATACCCTGATATTGTTCTACTTCAAGCATGAGTTCGTACTATAACAAAAGACCCAGGGTGACCGTGAGGCGCCGGGCCGGGCGCGGCAGCTACGAGCGCGAGGTGATCGATGGGATCCTCGATGAGGGGCTGGTCGGACACGTCGGCATCGAGGTCGACGGCCAGCCGTTCGTGCTTCCGGTCCTCTACGCGCGCGACGGGGAGCGGCTCTACGTGCACGGTTCACCGCTGAGTCGTCTCCTCGGCACGCTCGCCGGCGGCGTGCCGATGTGTCTGACCGTGACATTGCTCGACGGCGTGGTGTTCGCCCGCTCGGCCTTTCACCACTCGCTCAACTACCGCTCGGTGGTCGTTCTCGGCGACGGACGGGCCGTGGCCGAGCCGGCAGAGAAGCGCGCGGCGCTGCGCAAGGTCGTGGAGCACGTCGCCCGCGGGCGCTCGGATGACGTGCGAGGGCCGAGCGAGCAGGAGCTCGCCGCCACCGAGGTGGTGGCGATCGAGATCCGCGAGGCCTCGGCGAAGGTCCGCACCGGGCCGCCGGTCGACAGCGCCGAGGACATGGACATCCCCACCTGGGCGGGAGAGCTGCCGCTGGCGCTGGCGCCCCGGGCGCCGTTGCCAGACGCCGGGTGCGGGCAGCCGCTACCCGACTACGTAGTCGCCTACGAGCGGGGGGCACGGTCGGCTCGCGACGCCGGCTGACGCGCTGCCGCTGGCAGCCCCTGATGCGCTGCCGCCGGGAGCCCCGAGAACCGCACGATAAGAGCGCCGTGGGCGCCGCTACCCTGGGACGAGATGCCGAAATTCGAGCTCGACGCCGCGTACAGCCCGACCGCCGACCAGCCGGCCGCGATCGAGTCGCTGGCCGAGGGCATCGTCGCCGGTGAGCATGGCCTGACGCTGCTCGGCGCCACCGGCACGGGCAAGACGATGACGATGGCCTGCACGGTCGAGCGGGTCCAGAAGCCGACGCTGGTGATCGCGCACAACAAGACGCTGGCCGCCCAGCTCTGCAACGAGTTCCGCACCTACTTCCCGCGCAATGCGGTCGAGTACTTCGTCTCCTACTACGACTACTACCAGCCCGAGGCATACGTCCCGAGCAAGGATCTCTACATCGAGAAGGACTCGGCGATCAACCAGGAGATCGACCGCCTGCGCCACTCGGCCACGGCGGCGCTGTTCGCCCGGCGCGACGTGCTGATCGTGGCCAGCGTGTCCTGCATCTATGGTCTCGGCTCTCCGCAGACCTACGACGAGAATCTGCAGACACTGAGCAAGGGCGAGTTCGTCGACCGCGACGCGCTGCTGCGAAAGCTCGTGTCGATCCAGTACACGCGCAACGACACCGCGCTCGGCCGGGGGACCTTCCGGGTCCGGGGCGAGACGCTGGAGATCTTCCCGGCCTACGCCGAGACGGCCTACCGGATCGTGCTGTTCGGAGACGAGGTCGAGATGCTGCAGGAGTTCGACCCGCTGACCGGCGAGATCCTGCAGGAGGACATCGAGCACGTAGGGATCTGGCCGGCATCGCACTACAACGTCCGCGAGGGGATGATCGATGACGCGGTGGCCGAGATCGGCCGCGAGCTGAACACCCGCTGCGCTGAGCTCGAGGCGCAGGGCAAGCTGCTCGAGTCGCATCGGCTGCGACAGCGGACCCAGTACGACATGGAGATGCTCCGCGAACTGGGCTTCTGCTCGGGGATCGAGAACTACTCGAGGATCCTCGACGGTCGCCAGCCGGGCGACCGCCCGTACTGCCTGCTCGACTACTTCCCCGACGATTTCGTCTGCTTCATCGACGAGTCGCATCAGACCGTGCCCCAGATCGGAGGCATGTACGAGGGCGACCGCTCGCGCAAGCAGACGCTCGTCGAGTACGGATTCCGGCTGCCAAGCGCGCTCGACAACCGACCCCAGACCTTCCAGGAGTTCCTCTCGATCACCCGGCAGATGGTGTTCGTCTCGGCCACGCCGGGCGACTACGAGCGCAACAACTCGAACCGGATCGTCGAGCAGATCGTCCGGCCGACCGGGATCCTCGACCCAGACGTGGAGGTGCGCGAGACGCGCAACCAGATCGACGATCTGATGAACGAGATCCGCGTGCGGGTGGATCGAGATGAGCGCACGCTGGTGACGACCCTGACCAAGAAGATGGCCGAGGACCTCACCGACTACCTGCTCGAGATGGGCTTCCGCGTGCGATACCTGCACTCGGAGGTCGACACGCTAGAGCGGATCCAGATCATCCGCGAGCTGAGGTTGGGCGAATTCGATGTGCTCGTCGGCGTCAACCTCCTGCGCGAGGGCCTGGACCTCCCCGAGGTCTCGCTCGTAGGAATCCTCGACGCCGACAAGGAGGGCTTCCTCCGCGGCGAGACCTCGCTGATCCAGACGATCGGGCGCGCGGCCCGGAACGTTGAGGGCACGGTGCTGATGTACGCCGACAAGGAGACGGCCGCCATGCGGGCGGCGATCGAGGAGACCGACCGCCGGCGCGTGATCCAGCGCGAGTACAACGAGCAGCACGGGATCACTCCTGAGACGATCGTCAAGGGAATCTCGGACATCGCCGAGTTCCTGCAGAGCGACTCCAAGGTGCCCCGCTCACGTCGGCGTCGCAAGGCGCCGGCGGACGGGATGCCGCCGGCGGAGATCGAGAAGACGATCGTCGAGCTCGAGGAGGAGATGCTCGTTGCGGCCGAGGAGCTGCGGTTCGAGTACGCGGCGAAGCTCCGCGACGAGATCCGGGACCTCAAGCGGGCGCTCGATCAAGCGATCGCGGAGGGCCGGATGACGCGCACGCCGTCCAGCTAGGCGAGGCCGGATGCCGAGCGGACGAGCGTGCGCGGCATCGATCGGGTGACGCGTTCAGGTACGCTGCCCGAGCTTGTTCTGAGACCTTGATACGGAGGTAGTTCGCGTGGCCCTCGACCGACAGAGCATCGAGAAGAAGGACTTCCCCATCGGCCGCCGAGGGTACGACCCAGACGCGGTTGACGCCCACCTCGCCTCGCTGGCCGAGGAGGTCGATGACCTGCGACTCTCCTCCCGCCGGCGCACGGAGACACTCGCGTCCACCGCAAGCGAGCAGGTCCGCGCGATCGTCGAGGCGGCCGAGACCAGCGCGGCCGAGATCCAGCGCCAGGCCGAGGACGAGGCGCGCGAGATCCGGGCCGAGGCGAGCAGCGAGGCCCAGAGCACGCGCGAGCAGGCCACCGCCCAGGCGCGCGAGTACGTCGGCAAGGTGTCCGAGTCGACCGCCGTCATGCTCCAGCGCCTCGATGCGATGGAGAGCGAGCTCAGCGCGCTGGTCGAGTCGCTGCGCACCGGCTCGAACCGTCTCAATGCCGATCTGCAGCTGCTCGAGGGCAACCTCAGCGAGGTGCGCGAGTCGGTTTCCCCACGGCCGCGCTTCGAGGCGGAGGAGTACGACAAATCCGCCGCGCTGCCCGAGGCCGAGGTCGAGGTGGTGGAGGAGTACGTCGCGGTCGAGGTGTCCGATCCGGAGGAGGCCGAGGCGCTGGTCGAGGCCGTCGCGGAGGCAGAGGCGGAGGCAGATGACGCCGGTGGTGCCGACGACGCCGAGGGCGCGCGCCTGATCGCGCTGAACATGGCGCTCAACGGCACGCCGCGGGACGAGACCGAGCGCTATCTGGCCGAGAACTTCGAGCTCTCGAACCGCGCGGCGCTGCTCGACGACGTGTACGCCAGCGTCGAGGGGTGAGGGGAGCTTTGCGGGCGCCTCGACGTGCCGGGGCGCCATTTATCGCCTAAGAGCGGGAATGCTCGACGGGAACGTCTGTTCGGGCAACTAAACTGGTTTAGGTGCCTCCCACGCCGAGTTCAGCCGCATTCGAGCGCCGCCTGACGGCGCCCAGCTGCGTCCTCGGACCTCGGTGTAGCGCTGCTACACCTTCGGTCCTGCGTCCTTGCCGTGCATTCGTCAGTCGTCGCTCTCGGCGCGACCGAACCCGACGCGGGCGACACTGATGGACCAGCTTGTCGTCGCAGGTGCCCGCGAGCACAACCTGAAGGACATCACCGTCGCGATTCCACGGGGATCGCTGACCGTGATCACCGGGCTGTCCGGATCCGGCAAGTCGTCGCTGGCCTTCGACACGATCTACGCCGAGGGGCAGCGCCGCTACGTCGAGTCGCTGTCCGCGTACGCTCGCCAATTCCTCGGGCAGATGGACAAGCCGGACGTGGACTCGATCGAGGGGCTCTCGCCGGCGATCTCGATCGATCAGAAGACGACCTCTCGCAACCCTCGCTCGACGGTCGGCACGGTCACGGAGATCTACGACTACCTGCGCCTGCTTTGGGCGCGGATCGGGCACCCGCACTGCCATATCTGCGGCCGGCCGATCAGCGGCCAGTCGGCCGAGCAGATCATCGACCAGGTGATGGAGCTGCCCGAGGGCACGCGGTTCATGGTGCTGGCCCCGATCGTTCGCGGTCGCAAGGGCGAATACGGCAAGCAGCTCGAGGAGCTGCGCGGCGAGGGCTTCTCCCGGGTCAAGGTCGACGGCGAGCTGCGCCGGCTCGACGAGGAGATCACGCTCGACAAGAAGTACAAGCACGACATCGCGGTCGTCGTGGACCGACTGGTGATGAAGGGCGAGCTGCGTAAGCGCCTGGCCGACTCGATCGAGACGGCCGTTGCGCTGGCCGACGGATTAGTGGAGATCGAGCTCGTTGACTCCGGGGAGATCCAGACCTACTCGGAGAGGTTTGCCTGCCCGATCCACGGGCCGAGCCTGGTCGAGCTCGAGCCGCGGATATTCAGCTTCAACTCGCCACACGGCGCGTGTCCGCGCTGCACCGGGTTGGGATCGCAGATGGAGATCGACCCGGAGCTCGTGGTGCCTGATCCGACCCTCTCGATCGGCGAGGGGGCGATCGCGCCGTGGGCGGTGAGCGCTTCGGACTACTACGACCAGCTCACGCAGGCGATCGCCGAGCGTTATGACGTCGACCTCGAGACACCGTGGGAGGACCTCGACGAGGAGTCGCGCGACTTTTTCCTCTACGGGACCAACGGCGACCGCGTGCAGGTCCACTACCGCAACCGCTTCGGCCGCCGGCGCTCGTATGCGACGCAGTTCGAGGGGATCGTGCGAAACCTCGAGCGGCGCTACCGCGAGACCGACTCCGACTTCACTCGGGAGAAGATCGAGGAGTACATGACCCTGCGGCCGTGCCCGGAGTGCAAGGGCGCCCGCCTGCGGCCGGAATCGCGGGCCGTGTTGGTCGGCCGAACCGCGATCCACGAGTTCACCGCGCTTGCGGCCAAGCGGGCGCTGAGCTGGGTGCAGGAGCTTGAGCTGAGCGAGCACGACCGGAGGATCGCCCGCCTCGTTCTCCGTGAGATCGAGGAGCGCCTCCAGTTCCTCGACAACGTGGGGGTCGGGTATCTCTCCCTGGAGCGCGCCGCCTCAACCCTGTCCGGCGGCGAGGCCCAGCGGATCCGCCTGGCCACGCAGATCGGATCGTCGCTGGTGGGCGTGCTCTACATCCTCGATGAACCGTCGATCGGACTGCACCAGCGGGACAACGAGCGGCTGATCGCGACGCTCGAGCGGCTGCGCGACCTCGGCAACACCGTGCTCGTGGTCGAGCACGACGAGGGCACGATGCGCGCGGCGGACCATCTCGTCGACATGGGCCCTGCGGCCGGCGAGCACGGCGGCTACGTCGTCGCGGAGGGGACCGCCGACGAGGTCGCGCGGGTGGCTGACTCGCTGACCGGCCAATTCCTCTCGGGAACGCGGGCGATCGAGGTGCCGAAGCGGCGGCGCAAGCCCGCCGGGCACGTCAGGATCGAGGGGGCCTCGCAGCACAACCTCAAGAACATCGACGTGAAGATCCCGCTCGGCGTGTTCTGCAGCGTCACCGGGGTGTCGGGATCGGGGAAGTCGACGCTGGTCAACGATGTGCTCTACAAGGCGGTCGCGAACCGGCTGCACCGCACACGCCAGCGGGCCGGCGTGCATCGCCGGATCGAGGGCCTCGATCAGCTGGACAAGATCATCTCGGTCGACCAGTCGCCGATCGGCCGCACCCCGCGGTCGAACCCGGCCACCTACATCGGGCTGTTCGATCAGATCCGGGAGCTCTTCTCGAAGACGCAGGAGGCGCGGGCCCGGGGCTACAAGCCGGGCCGGTTTTCGTTCAACGTCAAGGGTGGGCGCTGCGAGGTGTGTCGCGGCGACGGCCAGATCAAGATCGAGATGCACTTCCTACCGGACGTATACGTGCCCTGCGAACAGTGCCACGGCAAGCGCTACAACCGCGAGACGCTCGAGGTCCGCTTCAAGGGCAAGACGATCGCCGACGTGCTCGAGATGCCGATCGAGGAGGCGCTCGAGTTCTTCGCCCACATCCCGAAGATCCGCCGGCGCGTGGAGGCTCTGAACGACGTCGGACTCGGCTACATGCGTCTCGGCCAGCCGGCGACGACGCTGTCAGGCGGCGAGGCGCAGCGAGTGAAGCTGGCCGCCGAGCTGTCCAAGGTGGCCACCGGCCGGACCATCTATATCCTCGACGAGCCGACCACCGGGCTCCACTTCGCCGACATCCAGCGCCTGCTCGAGGTGCTGGGCCGGCTCGTCGAGGCCGGGAACTCGGTCGTCGTGATCGAGCACAACCTCGACGTGATCAAGGTCTCCGACCAGATCATCGACCTCGGACCCGAGGGAGGGGACGAGGGCGGGATGGTAATCGCCAGCGGGACCCCCGAGCAGGTGGCGCGGGTGGACCGGTCCTACACCGGGCGCTTTCTCGCCGACCTGCTGCCGGTGAGGGCGAGCCGGGGCCGCGCGCGGCGGAGCCGCACCGCGGTCGCCGCGGGCTGAGATTGGGGCCGCCGATGCGTTCGGAGCTCGAGCGGCTCAGGCTGTGGACGCAGAAATGGCGCTGGTATGAGCGCAACTCGCTGCCCTGGAACCGGGCGCGAATCCACTGGGAGTTCGCGCGCCGGGAGGCGTTTGTCCGCTGGCCCGTCCACGGCAACGTGCTCGAGGCGCTCACCGAGGGGCGGCTCGAGATCGGCGCCGGCGTGCTGTTCGAGCCGGGCGTCTGGATCACCGCGCCCGGCTCCGCCCGGGTGCGGATCGGCGCCGGGAGCTTCCTGAACCTGGGCGTGATGATCGCCGCTCACGAGCTGGTCGAGATCGGCGAGCACTGCATGTTCGCGAACGGCTGCTTCGTGACCGATGCCAGCCACCGCTTCGACGACCCCGAGCAGCCGGTGACCTGGCAGGGATTCACCTCCAAGGGCCCCACCCGCGTGGGCGACAACGTCTGGTGCGGCGCCCATGTGGTGATCACCACCGGGGTGACGATCGGCAAGCGCACGGTGATCGGTGCTAACTCGGTCGTGACCTCTGACATCCCCGCCTTCAGCGTGGCCGCGGGCGCACCGGCCCGGGTGCTGAAGCAGATCGAGTACTGAGGGGCCCCTCAGGAGTTCTTGATGACGATCCCTTCCATGATGTAGGACACCTTCTCGGTGGCATCGATCGCGGCCTCGAGCCGCTCGTAGACGTCCTTCCAGCGGATCACGACCATCGGGTCGATGCCGCCGTCGAACAGCGCCGCCACGGCCGCGCGCGAGATCCGGTCACCCTCGTTCTCGAGGCGGTTGATCTCGACCGTGTGGTGAGAGATATCGCGGAAGCCGCGCAGGCGGGGGATCGCCTCGGCGATCTGCGCGGAGGCGGCCTTGAGGACACGCGCGAGCTTGATCGCCTGGTCCATCGGTGCCTCGATCTTGTACAGCCCCAGGTAGTCCGCGACCTCCTCGGTGTAGTCGACGATGTCGTCGAGCGCCGAGGCGAGCGAGAGGATGTCCTCCCGGTCGATCGGGGTCACGAACGTATGGTTGAGCCGGTCGATGATGTCGTGCGTGATCCGGTCTCCCTCGTGTTCGCACACCCGGATTTCCTGGGCGAGCTCCTTGTTGTCCGGGTAGTTGGTGAGGAGCTGGTCGAGCAGGTCCGCAGCGGTGAGGATGTTCTGACCGGCCTCCTCGAACAGTTCGAAGTAAATGTGGTCACGCGGCGTGAACGCTCGCCCGAGGCGCGGCATCCGCAGGATGCTAGCCGCTGGCGAGCGCTCAGCTGGTAACCGAGATGGGGATTGTGGTCCACGGCGGACCACAATCCCCATCCGGGATGCTGGGAGCGTTGCTCAGGCTTCGCTCGCCAGGGCCGCGCGGAAGCGCTCGAGCTCCTCGTCGTCGATCGAGTACGTGTGCTGAGGGGCCGGGAACGCGCCCGACCGGACCTCGGCGGCGTACTCGGCCACGCCGGCCACCATCTGTGCCTTGATCTCGGCGTAGCGCTTCGCGAACCGCGGCGCGTGGCCGTCGTAGATCCCGAGCAGGTCGTGGAAAACGAGGACCTGACCATCGGCGGCGGGACCAGCGCCGATCCCGATCACCGGAACGTCGATCCGTTCCATCACGATCTCGGTCACCGACGCCGGAATCGCCTCGAACACGATCGAGAAGCAGCCGGCCTCCTGGAGCGCGACCGCGTCGCGGGCGACCGTCAGCGCGCGATCGGTGGTGCGGCCCTGGGCGCGGTAGCCACCGAGCGCCGTTGCGGTCTGGGGGGTGAGTCCGACATGGCCCATGACCGGGATGCCGGCGTCGACGATCGCCCTCGCCCGCTGGGCGGAGGTCCCACCGCGCTCGAGCTTGACCGCGTCACACCCCGCCTCCTTGATGAACCGCTGCGCCGTCGCGACCGCCTGCTCGTCCGAGCCCTCGTAGGAGCCGAACGGGAGGTCACCGACCAGGAACGGAGTCCTCAGCCCGCGCCGCGCGGCGGCGGCGAGCATCAGCATCTCGTCGGTCGAGACAGGAACCGTGGAGGGGTAGCCGAGCACGGTCATCGCGCCCGAATCGCCGACCAGAACCACGTCGGCGCCCGCCTCTTGCGCCACCTGGGCCGACGGATAGTCGTACGCGGTGACCATCACAATCTGCTCGCCGAGGCGCTTCTTCTCCGCGAGCCGCGGCAAGGTCATCGGCAGCGGCTCGTCGAGGTTGCGCGGAACGACGGTGTGAGGTGTTGCGGACATCTGGATCTCCGATCTACGCAGAGGTTGGCGCCGCGAGAAGGGTCGCCACCTCGCTGTCGATGTTGATGATCTCGTTGTGCGTGTCGACGTGGACGACGCGCGGGTTGTAGTTCTCGAGCTCGTCGGGGTCGTAGGCGGCATACGAGATGACGATGATCGTGTCGCCGCGATGAACCAGACGTGCGGCGGCGCCGTTGACCTTCATGTCCCCGGAGCCACGCTCACCGGCGATCGTGTAGGTCTCGAACCGGGCTCCGTTGTCGACGTCGACCACGGCCACCTGCTCGAACTCGCGGACATCGGCTGCTTCCAACAGCTTCGGATCGATCGTGATCGATCCGACGTAGTGCAGATCGCAGTCGGTCACGGTGGCCCGATGGATCTTCGATTTCAGCATCGTGCGCTGCATGTACTCAGGGTCTCCCGTTCATTTCGGTGCTTCCCGCCGTCCGAAGCAGAGGCTCCTGCCGAGCCACGTAGGCGGTCGAGAGCACATGGATCATGTGGTTGTCGATCAGCCGGGTTCCGCCGACGCGCGCTGCGATCACAGCCAGCACGCTGCCGTCGATGCGGGACACGGGTTCCAGCGTCTGCGCCGAGACAAGCTCCAGGTACTCGGGCTCGATCTGCGCAGGCTCCAGCTCGGCGCGCCCTCGGGCGACCGCCGCTGCAGGGTCGCGCTCGCCCGTCGCGATCGCTCCGGAGATCGCCTCCAGCGCTCGGTTGAGCGCTGCGGCGCGCGCGCGATCGGCGGGCGAGAGGTGCACGTTTCGGCTCGACATCGCGAGCCCGTCCGGCTCGCGCACAGTCGGGCAGACCTCGATCCGCAGCGGGAGGTCGAGGTCGCGGACCATGCGTTTGATCACGATCACCTGCTGGACGTCCTTCTGCCCGAAGTAGGCGACGTCCGGCGCGACCATGTTGAAGAGCTTGGCGACCACGGTCGTGACCCCGTCGAAATGACCGCGTCCTCGGTGGAGTCCCTCGAGCGTCCCGGTCAAGCCGGCGACCGAAACCGTCGTTACGAAGCCGTCCGGGTAGACCGCGAGTTGAGCGGGCGCGAACAGGTAGTCGGCGCCGAGTTCGGCCGCCAGCGCGGCATCTGTGGCCTCATCGCGCGGATACGCGTCGAGGTCGCTCGCGTCGTTGAACTGGGTTGGGTTGACGAACAGGGACACGACCACCACATCCGAGTCCTCCCGCGCGCGGCGGATCAGCGACAGGTGACCCTCGTGAAACGCGCCCATCGTCGGGACGAGGCCGATCGACTCGCCGGCCCGGCGACGCTCGCCGAGCGCGGCGCGAAGCTCGCGTACGGTGCGGACGGTCCTCATGCCGCCACCGATTCCCCGGACGCGGCGAGGGCGCGCGTGGCACCGACGAGCGCGTCGAACAGCTCCAGCAGCTCCGGCGTGCGCTCCGCGACAGCCGCGCGCTGCACGGCCACAGTGGCAACGTCGCCCCGCGCGACCGGACCGGTCAAGGCCCGCGCGCCGCCGAGTCGCGCCCAGTTCTCGACCGTCGCGCGCACGAGTGGTACGAGCAGGTCACGGTTGGCGCCGGTTGTCGCGGCCAGCTGCTCTGCGGCGGCCTCGAGCGTGATCAGGAAGTTCGACGCGATCGACGCCGCCGCGTGGTAGGCCGCTCGGTCCTCGTCGTCTATCTCGATCGCTCGCAGCCCCAGCGCTTCGGCGAGCTCACGCGCCAGCATCAGTGCCCGGTCGCTCGCGCCCGCGATCGCGGCGCCTGCGCCGCCGAGGCACGCGCCGTCGGTGGTCACCGTCATCAGCGGATGCAGCGAGAAGGCCTCGTGAGGCGAGAGCGGCTCGAGGCCCGTCGCGCCGGAGCAGTGCCCGACCAGACGGCCGGGCTCGACCAGCGCGGCGGCGTGGGCGATCTCGCCGTCTGGGACGCAGAGCAGCACGGCGTCGGCACCGCGCGCGTCGGCGCCCCGTCCCAGGGGTCCGTCGACCTCGTAGCCCGCATCGGTGAGCGCCGCGACCAGCGCCGCTCCGAGGCGGCCTCGGCCGACAACGGCCAATCGCCTACAGGGGGGGTCGGAGGAGAGCTCCCGTTCCAGTTCCCGCATCTGAGATACCGGTCGGTGGTGGTGAAGTGGTGGCCTTAGGGGGAGGTCCGCCCGAAGGTGACGGCCTCGTCACGAATCATACCCCGCGGCTGGCGAGCGGGAACCCGGTTCGTGTGCGATCCGTCACGGAAGGTGTTTGCGGGGAGACGGGGGTGGGTCTGCTGGACAGAGCTGATCGTGCATGCTCGCGCCCTGGCGCCTTCGGGGTTATGCCGGCTCCGGGGGCCCAGGGGCGGCGAAACGTCACGCTGGGCGCGGCCCCCGGGAGCATTGGGACAAGAGAATACGTCTGTGATCCTTCTATCCCACAGGGGGGCTCGCCAGGGGTCGTCGGAGGAACGCGACGCGCCCGCGAGCGACCGGGACCCTGGCCGCGACCCGGCTAGCGACGGCGGCCCGCCCTGCCGCCCCCCCGCCGCCCCGCCGCGCGCCCAACCCGCAGCGCGACCGCCCCGCCGCCCAGGCCGCGCGCCCCCTGCGCGCCCGCCCCGCCGCCCCGCGCGCCCACCCCGCACCTTGCGCGGATTTCGCCTCGCCGGACCCGTGAAGGCGTCGTCACCCGCCTCTACCATCACCAAGGTGAGAAGCGCTTCGGAGCGGCGCGAGCTGCTGAAGGCCGTCTACGAGGAGGCTCGCGGGTGCGTGCGGTGCCCACTGCACCAGACCCGCACGACGGTCGTGTTCGGCGCCGGCAACGCGGATGCCGATCTGATGTTCGTGGGGGAGGCGCCGGGGGCGAACGAGGACCGGTTGGGCCTGCCGTTCGTCGGCCAGGCCGGGAAGCTGCTCGACAAGCTGCTGATCGAGATCGGGCTCGAGCGCCCGGACGTGTTCATCGCGAACGTGCTCAAGTGCCGCCCGCCCCAGAACCGCGACCCACATCCGAACGAGATCGAGTCGTGCCAAGACTATCTGCGCAGCCAGGTGGACCTGATCGAGCCGGTCGTGATCTGCACCCTGGGGAACTTCTCGACCAAGCTCCTGCGCCACGACAGCACCGGGATCTCGCGTCTCCACGGACGCGAAGAGGTGCGGCTGATCGGTCCTCGTGCCGTCCGCCTGTATCCGCTCTATCACCCCGCTGCCGCCCTCTACACGCCGTCGACCCTCGAGGCGCTGCGGGCCGACTTCCAGCGCATCCCCGAGCTCCTTGCCATGGGGCCCCCGGAGCAGCCGCAGCCCGTGCCGGAGCTGCCCGAAGAGCTCGAGGACGTCCCGGAGCCGCTGGGCGAGGCCGAGGAGGCGCCGGCTGAGGCGGCGCTGGAGCCGGCGGCGCAACTCGGGTTGTTCTAGTGGGTCACCCGTAAACGTTCCGCCCGAAATGCGGGCCCGGATGACCTGGGCGGGCGCTACTCGCTCACGCGCTCCACGAGGAACGCGACGCGCACGTGCGCACGCCACTCCGAGAGGTCGTCCCCTCGAAGCCCGACTGAGACGACGTCCAACGCCTTGATGTTGCGAATTGTGGACTGTGCCTCGCTCAGCGCGGCCTTGACGGCGTCGTCGGAGCTGCTCGGGGAGCTGCCGACGAGCTCGATGATCTTGATGACCGCCATCTCACCTCCAATCGGGAAGGACTCTGAGGCGACACTACCCCGCCAGGTCACACGGCTGGCGCTGGTTCAGCCGAACGTCCAGCCCTGGCCGGAAGGACCGTCGGGACGGCTAATCTTCCGCGAGGTGGAGGACATGGGGCATCGCCCAGCGCGCGCACCTGGGACGGGAGGCGCCACACTCGCGGCCAGAATGGTCGATCGCGACCGCAATCGCTTCGTCGGCCGCGCGGCGGAGCTCGGCGTTCTGGAGCGCTGCCTCGAGGAGAATCCGCCGGCCAACGTGATCCTCGTGCACGGGCCGAGCGGGATCGGCAAGAGCACACTGCTCCGCGAGTTCGCGCGCCGGACGGAGCTGCGGGGGCGGGAGACGTTCTTCGTCGAGGGCCGTGAGCTTCCCCCGATGCCCGACGCGCTCGAGGCGATCCTGGCCGGGGCGCGGGTCAGCGCGAGCCCGGTCGTCCTGCTCGACACCTACGAGCGCATGACCGCCCTCGGGGGCTATCTGCGTCGCGGCCTGCTCCCGTCGCTGCCCGAGCGCGCCGTGATCGTGATCGCCGGCCGAGGGGCACCCGATTCGAACTGGTTCGCCGGTGGCTGGGAGGGTGTCGCGACCGAGCTCGAGCTCGAGGCGTTCGACCCGACGGACTCGCTCGACCTTCTGGCCAGCCACGGCCTCGACGACGAGCGTGCCGAGGCGGTCGCCGAATGGGCCGAGGGCTCCCCGCTCGCGCTCGCGCTGGCGGCCGAGACGGCAGCCGCCGACAACGATTGGACGCCCGAGACGAGCGTCGCCAAGCCGGAGATCGTCCGCTCGCTGATCCGGCGCCTGGTGGAGTCCGAGCTGAGCGACGTCCGCCTCTCCGCGCTCAGCGTTGCCGCGATCGCCAGGATCACGACGGTCGACCTGCTCCGGGCCGTGCTGCCGGACGGCGACCCGGAGGCCGAATACCAGCGGCTGCGGGCGCTCACCTTCACCGAGCCGCTGGGCGACGGGCTCACGCTCCACGACCTCGTCCGGCGGGCGATCCACGCCGATCTGCGGCGGCGCGACCAGGAGCGCGAGCGCGAGCTGCGCCGCCGGATCGTCGGCCATCTCTACGAGCGGGCGCGCGGGGGAGACCCGCTGATCTCGATCGAGATGGCGCACCTGATCGAGAACGCCGCGATCAAATGGGGATTCGGCTGGGAGGGCAGCGTCGACTACCGGATCGACGACGTGAAGCCGAGCGACGCGGACCGGGTCGCGGCGATGCTCGAGTCCAGGCACTTCAAGGAGTGGTGGCGCCTCGCGCGCCGGTTCTTCAGCGAGTCACCCGAGCGGGTGGCCGTGGCGCGCGACCGGGAGGACCGCCTGGTCGGCTTCATGGTCTGCATGAGCCCAGCGACGGCGCCCGAATTCGCGCTCGAAGATCCCCTGGTCGGGCCGTGGATCGCCCACGCGCGCACCGACGGCCGGCTCGGCGAGTCTGTGCTGTGGCACAGCTCGGTCGACTTTACCCAGGACCGGCGCGGCCGCGTCCAGGCGATGCTCGGGATGGCCGGCGTCCTGCGCTCGGGGATCGCGAACCCGCGCTTCGCCTACATGCCGATCAACCCCACCAACCCGGACGCTCTCACGTTCGCGCGGGCGCTGGGGGCCGAGCACCTGTCCGAGCTCGACCTCGAGATCGGGACGCGCCGGATCGAATGTCATCGGATCGACTACGGGCCCGGTGGGCTCGTGGCCGCACAGCGCGCCGTCGTCTACGCCGAGCTCGGACTGGCGTCGCCACGGCCGCTTCAGGGCGAACCCAAGCGCGATTTCGAAGCGGTCCGCGAGGCCCTGCGCAACTTCCGCGTCCCCCACGAACTGGCGCGCAGCCCGCTGGGCACCGGGGAGGGGGCCGAGGAGCGGGCCGAATCGGTCCGCGCGCTGCTCCGCGAGGCCTCAGACCGAGCCTTCGGCGACAACGAGAACGAGAAGCTGCTCCGCCGCGTGCTTGTCCGCGGCTATCTGGAGCCGGCGCCGAGCCACGAGCAGGCCGCGATCGACCTCTCGCTCAGTCGGGCGGCCTACTTCAGACGGTTGCGCGCTGCGGCTGAGCGGGTTGCTGAGTATCTGGCCGAGCGGAACTGACGGCCTCAGCGCTCGTGTCATCGGGCGCAGCCTCGGCAGACCTCGGGCCCCGTCGCAGCGCCATCGCAAAGGCCAGGATGGCACCGAGCACCTGGATTGCGAGCACCGCGGCGGCGAAGCCGGTGGGGTGCCGCGGGCTCTGAGACAGGACGATCGGCTCGGCGATCGCCACGACGGCGAGCGGGATCAGGAACCAGGTGCGTTTGAGCGCGAGCATGTACTGGATCGCGAGATACGTCGCGGCCAGCACCGTGAACGCGGTTCCGAGCACGAGCAGGGACCCGGAGGCGGTCGCGCGCTTGGAGCCGAACGCGACGCTCAGCAGCAGGTGCGGCGCGCCGCCGAAGATCAGCAGGCAGGGGACGGCGCAGACGGCGACGATCGCCAACCCGCCCGCGAGCACAGGGCGCGTGTCCTCGCCGGCGGCTCTTCGCCGCGATACCTCCGGCACGAGGTAGAAGCCGGCGCCGATCGCCACCCAGATCAGGACCTTGGCGGCCACGGCCGTGGCGGCGTACGCGCTCGCCGTGTCCTTCGAGAACTGGTGCTTGGCCGAGATCAGGTCGATGTTCTGCAGCACGGCGATCACGCTGAGGCCGGCGATCGGGGCCCACGCGCGCCTGAAGTGGGTCCACAGGCCGAGCGCCACGCGACCGTCAGTACGGCGAGGCGAGAGCGCGACATGTCGGCGCAGCTGCGTCCAGCAGTAGAGCGACATCGCGACGTAGGACAGGAGCGACCCGAGGTAGGCGCCCGTCACGCCGAGGAAGGTCGCCGCAAGGGTCGCGCCGGCGATCAGCCGAACGGTCTGCTCACCGACCAGGCTGACGCCGACGGACTTGTAGTCACCGATGCCCTGAAGCGCCCCGCGCAGGATCGAGACCTGCAGGTACATGCATCCGGCCGGGATGCCCGCTGCCGCGGCCCAGCTGTACTTCTTGACCCCGACCGCTGCGGCGATGGGCGCCTGGAGCGCGATCGAGACCAGCGTCAACACCACGGTGACGATCAGCAGCACCTTGCTCCACTGCTTGATCGTCGCGAGTAGGTCATCGCCGACGCCGAGGTGGCCGAGGACGCCTTCGCGGGCTGTTGCGACCTGCATCGCCTGCCCGAACACGGTCAGGATCAGCAGGTAGCTGATCAGCGCACCGAGCGACCCGTAATCGTCGAGCTCGCGCGCGAATACGAAGGTCGAACCGAGCGCGACGATGTTGTTTAGGATCATCGCTCCGGCCAGGCCGACCGCCTTCGCCGTCTCCGAGTCTCTCAGCCCTCCCTCCGCCGGCATCAGTCGCTGTCTGAGTGCGGCGATGCGGCCCGGACCGGATTGCTGAGGCGACGCGGACATGGCGCTCTGACGGTAGCGAACGGGGCCGTCTGCACGCCGAACGCTTGACTACAGTGTCGCGGAATGCGGATCCGCTCTGCGGCGCTCCTACTCGGACTGATGACGGCGCTCGCCGGCGCGGGAACGGCGCCGGCAGCGGTGCGTCCCGTGCGCGTCAACGACGCCGCGCAGCTCAGCCACAATCCACCGGTGTCGCTCCCCAGCGTCCGCCCGCACGCCTCCCCGCCAACCGCCGCCCCGGGGACGTCGCGCGCCGCCGCGTCGGGACCGCTGCCACGGACCGGCGCCGACCTGCGGGGGATCGTCGCGGTGGGCCTTGCCATGTTCGCCTGCGGGCTCGGGCTGCGCAGCCGTGCGTTGGTGGCGCGCATCCCACAGCCGTGAGCGTGCGGCGCCGCCTCGAGACGAACGCCGCGGAGGAGACCGAGGCCGTGGGTGCTGAGCTGGCCCGCACGCTCGAGCCGGGGGACGTCGTCCTGATCGAGGGTGAGCTCGGCACCGGCAAGACGACGTTCGTCCGCGGAGCCTGCCGATCGCTCGGCGTCACGGCCACGGTCACGAGCCCGACCTTCACGGTCGGCCAGCGCTACCCGGGCCCCGTGCCCGTGGCGCACATCGACCTCTACCGGATCGACGATCTCGAGAACGAGGAGCCCGACCTCCTCGAGGAATATCTCGGACCGGACACGATCGCCTTCGTCGAATGGCCGAAAGCCGGCGTGGCCGGGCTCGGTTCAGTGGCGGCGCACGTCAGGATCAGCCATGCCGGCGGCGACCGCAGGATCGTGGAGATCAGATGAGGGTGCTCGGCTTCGACACCTCAACCCGAGCGACATCGGTCGCCATGCTCGATGCCACCACGGGACTGGAGCTCGAGCTCCGCGACGATCCACCGGCCGGGGAGCGGCCGCATCATGCGACGGCGCTGCTGCCGATGATGGCCGAGCTGCTCGAGCGAGGGGGCGTGGGGTGGGAGTCATTCGACCTGCTGGCCGTGGGCACGGGCCCGGGGACGTTCACCGGGCTTCGCATCGGCGTCGCCACCGCGCGAGCACTGGCCCACGCCCGGGGCCTACCGCTGGCCGGAGTCTCCACGCTCCGATCGCTGGCGCGGGGCGCCGCCGGGGAGGCGGGGGCGGCCACCATCCTCGCCGTCCTCGACGCGCGCCGCCGCGAGGCGTTCGCCGCCGCGTGGCCGCTCGAGGGCATCGAAACCACCGAGCCGGTGCTGAAGCCGGCTGCGTTGGACGCGGAATCGCTGGCGGAGTCGGTCTCCCGTCTTGGCCGGAGCGTTCTGGCCGTCGGTGACGGAGCGATAGAATTCAGGGCAGTTCTCGAGCGCTCAGGAGCGCTGGTCCCGAAGGACGACTCTCGGCTCCACCGGGTCACGGCGATCAATCACTGCAGGCTCGCGGGCGCTCTGAGAGCTGTCGATCCTGACGAGGTTCTGCCGCAGTATCTGCGCTTACCCGACGCAGAAATCGCGCGACGCGCCAGACAAGCGAATGAGCAATGAAGCGACATCGATCCGCCCCCTTGCCTACGGCGATCTGCCGCAGGTGATCGCGATCGAGCGGCGGGCGTTTCCCACGCCCTGGTCGCTGGCGATGTTCGTACTCGAGCTGTCCAAGCCATCCGGCGTCTGCCTGGCCGCGATCCGTGAGCAGCGCGTCGTCGGATATCTGATCTGCTCGCGCTATGCCGATGTGTGGCACCTGATGAACATCGCGGTCGATCCCTCGCTCCGTCGTCACGGGTACGCGAGTGCGCTGCTGGAGGAGATGCTGCGGCGCGCGGGCTCCGACCAACCCTTCACGCTCGAGGTCCGCACCTCGAACGCCTCGGCAATCGCGCTCTACGAGCGGTTCGGATTCAGGTCCGCCGGAACCCGGCCCCGGTACTACCACGACACCGGCGAGGACGCGATGATCATGTGGCGTGAGTCCGAGGCCCGATCGGGCAGCGGCTGGTCGGGATGATCCTCGCGATCGAGACAAGCTGCGACGACACATGCGCGGCCGTCGTCGAGCGGACCGGCGCGGTCCGCTCGAACGTGATCTCCTCGCAGGGAGTCCATGACCGCTACGGCGGCGTCGTGCCGGAGATCGCCTCGCGCCACCATCTTGAGCTGGTCGGGAACGTGGTCGACGAGGCGCTGCGCGACGGCGGCGATCTGAAGCTCGACCAGATCGACCTGGTGGCGGTGACCTGCGGTCCGGGCCTGGTCGGCGCGCTCCTCGTCGGCGTCTCCACGGCAAAGGCGATCGCCGCCGCGTACGAGCTTCCGCTCGCGCCGGTCGACCACCTCCACGGTCACGTGGCCGCCGGCCTGCTCGAGCCGGATCCGTTCGAGCCGCCGTTTCTGAGCCTGATCGCCAGCGGCGGTCACACACTGCTCGCCCGGGTACGCGACCCGGGCCCGCACTTCGAGGTTCTCGGCCAGACGCTCGACGACGCCGCCGGCGAGGCGTTCGACAAGGGCGCGCGGCTGCTTGGACTCGGATATCCGGGCGGCCCCGCACTCGAACACCTCGCCCGGGCCGGCGATCCGGAGGCCTTCGACTTTCCGGCCGGCGAGCGGCTCGCCGGCCTCGACTTCTCGTTCTCGGGCCTGAAGACGGCTCTGCTCTACCGGATCCGGGAGCTCGATCACGATGAGTTCGAGCGGCGACGAGCCGATCTTGCCGCGTCCTACCAGCGGGCGATTGTCGAGGCACTCGTGATCCGGGCGCGGCGCGCACTGTCCGCGACCGGGATGGACCGCCTCGCGATCGGCGGCGGCGTGGCGGCCAATGGCGTCCTGCGGGCGCGTCTCGCCGAGCTCGGCGTCGAGCTCGACGTGCCGCCGATCGCGCTCTGCACCGACAACGCGGCGATGATCGGGTCGGCGGCTCGCTACGTCGAGCCGCTCTCCTATCCGCGCTACCTATCGCTCGATGTCTACGCGAGCGGCGAGCGACCGCTGGCGGCCTGATGCGGCACGTGGTCCTCTATGGCCGGCCGGGGTGCTGCCTCTGCGACGACGCCCGTGACGTGCTGGTCCGCGCGCGGGCCCGGCATGACTTCGAGCTGGCCGAAAGGGACATCGAAGCTGATGAAAGCCTTCTGCGCGCCTACCTCGAACGCATCCCCGTCGTTACGATCGACGGTATGGAGGCCTTCGAGCTGTTCGTAGACGAGGAAGAGCTCGATCGCAGGCTGAATCAACCTCGCTCGGCAGGGTCGCGTTAGTAGAGTGGAGATCGGATGAGCTACACGGTCGGCCGCGACGATCGGTCACTTGCTCAGCCGGGCGTCGAGAAACCGGGGGAGAAGCTTTCACTCGGAGTCGCCGCACGGCTGTCGCGTTACCTACAGGTACTCACGCAGGCAAGGAAGATGGGGAAGGAGACGATCTCCTCGCAGGAGCTTGCCGACTACACGCACGTGAACTCGACCCAGATCCGGCGCGACCTGTCCGGATTCGGGAAGTTCGGGAAGCGTGGGGTCGGCTACAACGTCGAGTCGCTGGTCATCCAGATCCGCAAGATCCTGCGCACCTCGGGACAGCACAACATCGCGCTGTTCGGGGCGGGCCATCTGGGTACGGCGATCGCGACCTCGGACATCTTCGCCGACCACGGCTTCCGTGTCGTGGCCGTGTTCGACGCCGACGAGAGCAAGGTGGGGGCTGAGATCGGCTCGCTCAAGGTTCGCTCGATGCGCGACGTGCGGTCCGCGATCGACGACGACGAGATCGTCGTGGCCGTTCTCGCGGTGCCGTCCGGCGCGGCCCAGGAGCTCGCCGATCAGCTAGTGGACGCCGGCGTCAAGATCATCTTCAACTACTCCGACGCGCTGCTCCAGGTTCCGCCCGAGGTCACGGTCCACACCTCGAGTCCCGCCGTCGATCTCCTGTACGCGCTGTACTTCTATCTCACCTGAGCTCGCACCCGACGTGGACCTAGAACTGGACACCGCTCGCGCGGCCTTCGAGGCGTCGACCGACTTCACGGTCGGGCTCGAGGAGGAGTTCGCGCTGCTCGACCCCCGCTCGCTCGCGCTCGTCCAGCGATTCGAGGAGCTGCGAGACGCTGCCGTCGCCGATTCGGTGCTCGCCGATTCGGTGGCCGGCGAGCTGATCTCCTCCGAGATCGAGATCCGGTCGGGACGGGCCGAGGACGTGGCCAGCGCAACCGCCCTGCAGCGGGATCGCCGGCGCCGGCTGTTCACGGTCGCGGCCGAGCTCGGGATCGCTCTGGGCGCCACAGCCACCCATCCTTGGGCCGACTACCGCGAGCAGCACATCATCGAGACCGAGCATTACCGGCGGGTCGAGGAGGGGCTCAAGTACGTGGCGTGGCGGAACAACACCTTCTCCCTCCACGTACACGTCGGGATCCGGGGAGCGGATCGAGCCGTGCTCGTCTGCGACCGGCTGAGGGGAGTGCTCCCGCTGCTGCTGGCCGTGTCCGCCAACTCGCCCTTCCTGGACGGCCTGGACTCCGGCCTGCATAGCGCGCGCACCCAGATCTTCACCCGAAGCTTTCCGCGCTGCGGCGTCCCCGAGGCGTTCGGGAGCTGGGACACGTACGCGGACTACATCGAATTCCTCGTCCGGACCCGGTCGATCGTGGAGTACACACAGGTGTGGTGGTCGGTGCGGCCCCACTTCTCGTTCGGCACCGTCGAGGTGCGAATTTGCGATGCGCAGGCCACGGCGGCCGAGTCGGAGGGTCTCGCGGCGCTGATCGTCGCCTGCGTGGCGCAAGCGGCGAGGGATATCGATGCGGGTGTCCCGGTGGTGGAGGAGCCAGGGCGGCTGATCGAAGAGAACATGTGGCGTGCGATTCGGTTCGGGCTCGACGGTGAGCTACTCGACCTCGAGCGCGGCGAGCCCTTCCCAGCCGCCGAGACGGCCGAGCGGCTGCTCGAATGGACGGCACCGGTGCGCCGGGAACTTGCGATCGACGTCTCACTCCCCGAGCAGAACGGGGCCCAACGCCAGCGGCAGATGATCGAGTCCGGGATGCCGCTCGAGGCGGTCTACGCGGCGATGGTCACCCACACACGTGAGACGTATGCTCCAGTTCTCGGAAGCACTGCGGAGGTCACGCGATGAGCACACCTGAAGACGAACTCACTGGCGGGCAGCCCACCGAGGAGGAGCTGCGGGCAGCGTATGAGGCCGAGCTCAAGAAGATCCGGGTCGAGCACGTGCTGCTCGAGCAGATCGTGACCATGGTCAACCTGGGCATGCGGCGAACGGGCCTCGCCCCGGGCACCGAGGGCGAGCGCGACCCCGGGCAGGTGAAGCTCGCGATCGAGGGCGTACGGGCGCTGCTCCCGCTCGTCGAGCAGGCCGCGCCGCCTCAGGCGGCCCCGATCCGCGACGCGCTCTCGCAGCTGCAGCTGGCGTACGTCCGGATCGGTGGCAACGCCCAGGCCGGCGAGTCGCCCGGAGGGCCGTCCAAGGCGGGTGGCGCCCCGGCCCCTGATGCCGGGGAGCAGCCTTCCGATCCCGCCTCCGAGCCGCCCGCGTCCGAGGCGCAAGCCGGCGAGCCTGGGCCGGCCGAGCGCAGCGGCCGGCTCTGGGTGCCCGGTCAGTAGCCCGGCGGTCCTGGGTCAGCACCGGTCCGGCGGCGCCGCGCGAGCGCCGACGAGCGGACAGTCTCGCCGCGTCCTCGCTAGACTCACGCGGCCTAATTCCCGGGCCTCCGCTCGCAGCGACGGGTGGCGGCCCGTTTGTGGTTGTCTGGCTGCGCAGACACGCGCGCCTCACTCGAACTAAGAGCTTTCCCGGAGGGTTCCTTGACCAGTTTCCTGACGCACCACGGCGTCCTCGTAGCGCTCGTGTGCGCCGCAGCTGCCGTCGTCTACGGCGTTCTGACGTCACAGGCGCTGCTGGCGCTGTCGCCCGGAAACGAGCGCATGCGCTCGATCTCCTTGGCGGTCCAAGAGGGCGCCCGCGCCTACCTCAACCGACAGTACACGACGATCGCGGGCGTCGGGGTGGTCCTGTTCATCGTCCTGATCCCGATCCAGAACATCCGTGTCGCGATCGGCTTCGCGATCGGCGGCCTGTTGTCGGCGGCTGCCGGCTACATCGGCATGAACGTTTCGGTGCGCGCGAACGCACGGGTGGCGGAATCGGCGCGCGGCGGGGTGTCAAAGGCCCTCGATGTCGCGTTCCGCGGCGGCGCGGTGACCGGGATGCTGGTCGTCGGCCTCGCGCTGTTCGGCGTTTCCGGCTACTACGGCATCCTCACCTGGGTCGTGGGCGAGAGCCCGCGCAGCGCCGTCGACGCGCTGATCGGGCTCGGCTTCGGCGGCTCGCTGATCTCGGTGTTCGCCCGGCTCGGCGGCGGCATCTTCACCAAGGCGGCCGACGTCGGCGCCGACCTCGTCGGCAAGATCGAGGCTGGAATTCCGGAGGACGATCCACGCAACCCGGCCGTGATCGCCGACAACGTCGGCGACAACGTCGGGGACTGTGCCGGCATGGCCGCCGACCTATTCGAGACCTACGCCGTGACCGCCGTCGCAGTGATGCTGCTGGGCGTGTTGCTATTCCGGCAGACGTCCGCGGTGGCGTTGTACCCACTCGTGCTCGGCGCCGTATCGATCGTGGCCTCGATCATCGGAACCTTCGCAGTGAGGTCGAAGGTCGGGAACGTCGAGCGCGCTCTCTACCAGGGCCTGATCGGATCCGGCCTGCTGGCCGCCCTCGCATTCCTCCCGGTCACCTACTGGATGATGCACGGCCTCACATACAAGAGCGGCCTGGCGGCCCCGCATTGGTGGAAGTACTACCTATGCGCGCTGATCGGCATCGCCATCACAGCGTGCCTGTTCGTGATCACCGACTACTTCACCTCGACGCGCTTCGCGCCGGTCAAGAGCACGGCCCGGGCATCGCAGACCGGACACGCCACGAACATCATCCAGGGGCTCGCTAAGGGACTTCAGTCGACCGCGCCGCCGGCGATCGTGATTGCGCTCGGCATCCTCGGCGCGTGGAAACTCGCGGGCGGGAGCGGCCAGGGCATCTACGGCATCGGCGTAGCCGTGATGGCCCAGCTGTCGCTGACCGGCCTGATCGTCGCGCTTGACGCGTTCGGCCCGATCACCGACAACGCCGGTGGCATCGCCGAGATGGCCGACCTCCCGCAAGAGGTCCGCGACGTCACAGACCCGCTCGACGCGGTCGGAAACACGACCAAGGCCGTGACCAAGGGATACGCGATCGGTTCCGCCGCGCTCGCGGCGCTCGTGCTGTTCAACGCCTTCGAGCGCGAGCTGATCGGTAAGGGCAAGGTCCCGAACTTCTCGATCGACAACCCACCGGTGCTGATCGGGCTGCTGATCGGCGGCATGATGGTGTACCTGTTCGCCTCGCTGGCGATGGAGGCGGTCGGACGTGCCGGGGGGGCAGTCGTCGAGGAGGTCCGGCGGCAGTTCCGGGAGAAGCCGGGGATCATGCAAGGCACCCAGGAGCCCGAGTACGGTACGGCCGTCAGCCTCGTGACGAAGGCCGCTCAGCGCGAGATGATCCTGCCGGCGATGATCCCGATTCTGGTCCCGTTGATCGTCGGACTGATCAGCGTCGAGGCGCTCGGTGGCCTGCTGATCGGGGTGATCGTCGTCGGACTGTTCGTCGCGATCTCGATGACCTCCGGCGGTGGCGCGTGGGACAACGCCAAGAAGCTGATCGAGGACGGGGCGTACGGCGGCAAGGGCTCCGAGGCTCACGCCGCCGCGGTCACCGGCGACACGGTCGGCGACCCATACAAAGACACGGCCGGGCCGGCGATCAACCCGATGATCAAGGTCGCGAACATCGTCGCGCTGTTGATCATCCCGCTGATCACCTGAGGGCAGCGTGCCCTCCTCCGGGGACGCGCTTCGTGTGCTTAAGTCTGTGGCGTGGTGGAGGTCCCCGCGAGTCCCCAGGGGAGGGCACGCACTCTCTTCGCTTCCGCGCGCAGGGGGGTCTCAGCGCTCTGCGTCCTGGGCGTCGGGTTGGCCATTGTTGGCGGCGGCTGTGGCTCCTCGTCGTCCTCCACGACGAAGCACGCCGCCAAGGCTTCGCCGCCGGCCACCGTGTGCACGACTCGGGGGCGGACGGCGATTGCCGGGTTCCTTGGGGTCCAGCCCGCCTCGGTGTCCAACGCGGCCTCGATCTCGAGCCAGGCGTCGCCGCAGTGCGTGTACCGGACTGGCCGGGCGCGACTGACGGTGATCGTCGACACCGGTCCGCAGCCGTATTTCCGGCTGGAACGGACGGCCGTGGAGGCGCAGCAGGTGTTCAGCACGGTCCGCGAGGCGCCGGCCCCGGTGCAGATACCGCACCTCGGCCTCGACGCCGACTGGTTTCCGCAGGATCAGCAGATGATGACGACCGACGGGAGACGATTGATCACGGCGGCAGCGCGGTGGCCCCACTCAACGCAGGCGCAGCGCCGGTCATTGGCTGAGGTCGGGGCGCGCGCATATCTGGGCGCGCTCAGACATAACCCGGCCGCAGGTTATTGAGCGAGGGACGAGCGGCTCGCGCTAGGCTCCCGCCATGTTCATCTTGATCGTCGGGTGCGGTCGGGTCGGATCCGCGGTGGCCAAGCGCGCGCTGGATGCCGGTAACGAGGTGTCCGTCATCGACCGCGACCCGCTCTCGCACGAGCGGCTCGACAAGGATCAGGCGACGACCTGGGAGGACGCCGGTGGTCGCTTCACCGTCGGGACCGCGCTTGAGATCGATGGGCTGATCGAGGCCGGGATCGAGGACGCCGACGTGTTTCTCGCCGCCACGAGCGGGGACAATACGAACCTCGTGATCGCCCAGATCGCCCAGCGTCGCTTCAACGTGCCTCGGGTGGTCGTGCGTGTCGCCGACCCGGGTCGCGCGGCGTGGTACGCGGAGCAGGGCCTGCTGACGATCTGCCCCACCCAACAGGCGATCGACGAGGCGGAGCGTCTCGCGGTCGCGTTCGACGGAGCAAGCTAATGGACACCACCGAAACATTCCACCGGTTATGGCGGCCCCGGATGGCCGCCAGGCCGTGTCCTCGGATCCTCGTGCAGCGCTGCTGCACGTCGGATCCTGCGTCCTTGCCTGACGACCCCCGGGTCTCGCCATTTCCCGGGAAACCTTTCGGTGGAGCCCACTAGATGTACGTGATCATCGCCGGGGCGGGCAAGGTCGGGTGGAACCTGGCCCGCGAGCTGATCGCCAAGGACCGCGAAGTGACGCTGATCGAGTCCGACCACAACAGGTTCCGCGTGGTGGAGGAGGAGCTCGAGCACGCGGTCCAGTACGGCGACGCGACCGAGCTCTGGGTGCTCGAGCGGGCGGGGATCCAGCGCGCCGACCTGGTGATCGCCGTCACCGGCGACGACGAGGACAACATCCTGATCTGCCAGGTGGCGAAGGAGAAGTACGGCTGCAACCGGATCGTCGCGCGCGTGAACAACCCGCGCAACCTGCAGCACTTCAAGCTGCTCGGCATCCAACCGGCCGTTTCAGCGACCGACCTGATCCTCCGCCTGATCGAGCACGAGGTGCCCGAGTACGGCCTGATCCAGCTCCTCGCCCTCGAGGAGGAGCACCTCGAGATCATCGAGCTCGAGGTGGCCGAGGGCGCGGCGGCGGCGGGCCGGCAGGTGCAGGAGGTCGTGCTGCCAGATGGCTCGCTGATCATCTCCGTGCTGCGTGGCGGGGCCGGTTTTGTCCCCAAGGCGGATTCGGTGATCGAGGCCGGCGATCAGGTGCTGCTGATTCTCGACCCGGGACTGGAGTCTCAGATAACGCCGCAGTTCGCGCCCAACGGCACCGGTCCCGATGGCTGAGCGGCGGGTCGACTTTCTCCTCATCGGCGGCGGGCTCGCCGCGGGTAACTGCTCCCGCTGGCTGCGGGAGGAGGGCGCCGAGGGCCCGATACTGCTGGTCGGGCGTGAGCCCGATCTGCCGTACAACCGCCCGCCATGCTCGAAGGAGTACCTGCGCGGCGATGACTCGCGCGAGGACACGCTGTTTCGCCCGGCCGACTGGTATGACGAGCAGAACGTGGAGGCACTGACCCGCACCTCGGTCCAGTCTCTCGACACGCGGGCCCGGACGGCCAAGCTCTCCAACGGCGACGTCGTCAGCTTCGACAAGGCGCTCGTGGCCACCGGGTCAGGGGTGCGACGGCTGAACGTCCCGGGCTGCGAGCTCGAGGGCATCCATTATCTGCGCACGCTCGGCAACAGCGACACGATCCGCAACGACGCTGCGGGCAGGCGAGTCGTGCTGATCGGCGGCTCCTACATCGCCAGCGAGGTGGCCGCCTCGCTGACCGAGCTCGGCAGCTCGTGCACGATGGTGATGCAGGAGTCGGTGACGCTCAGCCGGGGGTTCGGCGAGCGGGCCGGGCGCTTCTTCCAGTCACGACTCGAGGAGCACGGCGTGACCGTGTTCGGCGACGATGAGCTCGACCGGCTCGAGGGATCCGACGGGCGCGTCAGAAGCGTGATCACCAAGGGAGGCCGCGAGCTCGACGCCGACGTGGTCGTGTTCGGCGTCGGCGCCGCGCCCGATGTGAACCTGGCTCGCGCGGCCGGGCTCGAGCTCGGCGAACGCGGGGGTGTGCTGGCCAGCTCGCGGCTCGAGACCTCCGTGCCGGGCATCTACGTGGCCGGCGACATCGCCGAGTACGAGAGCGTCGTGCACGGTGGCCGGAGAATGCGGATCGAGCACTGGGACGTCGCCTTCAGCCAGGGCAAGACGGCCGGGCTGAACATGCTCGGCCGAGACCAGCCCCACGACGTCGTCCCCTACTTCTTCTCGGACCTGTCCGACTGGGCCTCGCTCGAGTACGTCGGGCCGGCGAACGAGTGGGACCAGGAGGTCGTGCGCGGCTCGATCGACGCCGGCGATTTCAGCCTCTGGTATCTGAAGGACGGTCGTGTCGCGGCCGCGCTGTCGGTGGGGCGATCCGACGACCTGGAGACGGCCCGCAGACTGATCGCGTCAGGCGCCGATGTGAGCGGACGGCTCAACGAGCTCGGCGACGTCGGCAGCGATCTCGAGTCGCTCTAGCTGTTCCTGGGGTCGCCCGGTTCGGCGGCGGTTGGGTCGGGCTCGCTTTCGTCGGCCTGCTCACCCAGCGCTTCGGAGTCGTCGTGAATTTCGGACTCCGGCGTGGGCGGGTAGGAGACGTCGGGCCCCGCGATGGGCGGTCTGCGTCCGCCTGGCAGGCGGTCGACCAGGCGACCGAAGCGGTCGATCGCCCCCTCGAGCGGCGTCGCCATGTCGAGCGCCCGCTCGAATGCGGGCAGGGCCGTCATCAGCTCACCGCCGGTGTCGGCCACGCGCGTTGCTCGGTCGACGATCTCGGCGCCCCGCACGTCGATCCGCAGGCCGAGCTCGTGCATCGCGCCGCCGAGCTCGACCAGCTCCGCCGCCCGCATGTCAAGCCGCTCCCCGAGCAGCATCGTCGCCTCGGCGCGGCGATCTAGCCGCTCGGCGATCTCGAGCACATTCCGGCCGATCAAGGCGATCTCCTCCCCGATCTCGAGGATCCGCTCGAGCTGTGCCGGCGCTGTCCGGGCGACCCGCGCGATCGCCCCGAGATCCGAGACCATCCGGTTCACCATCGCCTGTGGCGACTGCACTGGGAGACCCAGAATGCGCATCTGAGAGACAGTAGCTCAGGGCGGCCCGGGCACCGCCGAGACGGTTACACTCGCTAACGTCCGAAGCGCACGACCTTGCCCGGTCGTCTAGTGGCAAGACACGCGGCTCTGGACCGCGGAACGGTGGTTCGAATCCATCCCGGGCAGTAGCGCCGGGGGCAGGGGGAGACGCCCCTACTCCGGATCGCTGAACTCGGCCGGCTGCTTGGTCATTCCGGCCGCGACCGCAGCGAGCTGGTTGGGCGAGCCGATCAGGCCGAGCTGGATCTCGGCTTCGAGCGACAGGGTCTGCTCCGGCGTCCCGGTCCACGCCTCGTCCAGGAGCCGCTTGGCGCCGCGCACTGCATCGGGCGAGCGGGTGGCGATCTCGGCGGCCAGGGACTGTGCTGCCGCGAGCGGCACATCCGCGACACGGGTGACGACGCCGAGCTCGGCCGCCTCGGCGCCGCTCAATACGCGGCCGGTGTAGGTGAGCTCCTTGGCGACGTCGATGCCGACCAGGCGCGGAAGGGTGCGGGTGATCGACATGTCGGGAACGAGGCCCCACCTGACCTCCATCACCGACAGCCGAGCGTCGGGTGCCGCGATGCGGATGTCGGCGCCGAGCGCGATCTGGAGACCGCCGCCGAGGCAGTTGCCATGGACCGCCGCAATCACGGGCACGGGAACGCGGATCCAGTCGTAGGCCGGCCGCTGGAACCAGTTGGGGGAGTCGCCGTTCAGCGCCTTGCCGATCCCGTCTAGGCCCTCGGCGGACGCCATCAGGCTCGCCAGGTCGAGCCCAGAGCAGAAGCTGGGCCCTTCGCCATGCAGGACGACGGCGCGCACCCCGGGCTCGCTCATCATCCGCTCGGCCGCAGCGATGATGCCCTCGAACATGGCCAGGTCGAGGGCGTTGTGCTTGTCCGCCCTGGTCAGGGTGACCGTCGCGACGTGATCTGCGACCTCGATCCGGACCCGTTCTGAGCTCATTGGCTCACAAACCCTACTCAGGGGCGCACGACCTCGTCTCCCACCCGCACCGCTCCCTCGCGCACGACCTCGCCGTAGATGCCGAACGGGAGCGGCTCGGTCGTGTCCAGATCGCCTCGGTAGCTACCGAGCAGGTCGAGCGTCGGCAGGTCGACGACGCCGGTGTCGGGGTCGCGGCTGGTGATCAGGCAGCGGCCGACGTGGCCGTGCCAGAGCACCTCGGCCTCGCCAACGCGGACCGACCGCCCGACCCACCCGTCCTCCTCGTTGGCCGCGAGGCCGTCGACCTCGATCAGCATCCGAAAGCGCCGGCCGTCGATCGATTGCTCGGAGGCGACCTCGGCCAGCCGCTCGAGCGACGCGCGCGAGATCAGCGACGCCGCCCCGGCCGGCCCGCGATCGACCGACCCCTTGGCCTCCACGATCCTTACCGCCTGCCCGACGTGCTGCGAGAGCGCATCCGCCCACGGCCCGACTAGCAGGCGTCCCTCGACCTGGCGCGAGAAGAACCGCGCTCTGAGCGGCTCTCCCAGCGCGACCGGCGCGTCGGTCATGCTCCCGTCCGGGAACGTGACGCGCAGCCGATCGCCGGTGCAATCCGCGACCACCGTCTGCAGCTCGCCGAGGATCTTGCTGTTGACCATCCGGTCGCGCGCGTCTACGACGAAGAAGCGGCGGTCACCGACCGCGCCGGCACGCACGAGCTCGATGCGATCCACGTGCTGCAGTCGCATCGCTTTGACCGGCGTGACCGAGAGCGCCGTGACCCTCACGCCGCTGCTTGCTCGGCCCAGTCGCGGTACAGCTGCCAGTAGCGGCCCTGGGCGTCGAGGAGCTCATCGTGCGTGCCCTGCTCGACGATCTGCCCGTGCTCGAGGACAATGATCCGGCCCGCGTGCCGGATCGTCGAGAGCCGGTGGGCGATCACGATCGCCGTGCGCCCGGCCACCAGCCGCCGCAGGCCCTCCTCGATCAGGCTCTCGGTGTGCACGTCCACGTTGGAGGTCGCCTCATCGAGGACGAGGATCCGCGGGTCGGCGACGAGGGCGCGCGCGAAGGCCAGCAGCTGTCGCTGGCCGGCCGAGAGCTGAACGCCGCGCTCGCCGACCTGCGTCTCGTATCCGTGATCAAGCGCCTCGATGAACGAGCTGGCGCCGACGGCCGCCGCCGCGGCAGCGACGTCCTCGTCGGAGGCGTCCGGGCGGCCGAAGGCGATGTTCTCGCGCACGGTTCCGCTGAACAGGAAGCCCTCCTGGGGGACGATTCCCATCTGCGAGCGCAGCGAATGGGCAGTGACCGAGCGGAGATCGTGGCCATCGACGAGCACCCGCCCGTCGGTGGGGTCGTAGAAGCGGGCCACGAGTTTCGCGAACGTCGACTTCCCGGCGCCCGTCTCCCCTACGAGGGCCACGGTCTGCCCCGGCGGGATTGCGAGGTCGATGTCGCGCAGCGCCCACGCACCGTCGTCATCGGAGCCGTACCGGAACGACACCTGGTCGAACCGAAGCTCGCCGCGGATCCGGTCGAGCTCGAGAGCATCGGGGGCGTCGACCAGCTCGGGCTGCTCATCCATCAGCTCAAAGATCTTGTCCAGCGCCGCCATCCCGGACTGGTAGGTCGTGTAGAGCTGAGACAGCTGCTGGATCGGATCGAAGAAGTTATTCAGCGCGGCGATGAAGCCGAACACGACGCCGGTCGAGGTGTGCCCGTTGATCGCCTCTATGCCGCCGATCACCAGGATCTCGGCCGTGACCAGCGCCGAGAGGAGCTCGACCCCGGGAAAGTACGCCGCGTTCAGGTTGACCGTGGTCATGTTGGCGGCCCGGTTGTCCTCGTTGAGCTCGCCGAAGCGTGCGATGTGGCGGCGCTCCTGGCCGAACGAGCGGACGACCCGGATCCCGGACAGCGACTCCTGGAGGTAGCCCGTGATCAGCGCGATCTTCTCGCGAGTCAGGCGATACGCGTCGGCCGACGCGATCCTGAACGCGAGCGCGCCGAGGGCCAGGAGCGGCAGCGCGATGAAGGTCAGCAACGCGAGCTTCGAGTCCATCACGAACAGGATCACGACGACGCCGATCAGCATCAGGCCGGACTGGAACAGCGTGGCGATCCCGTCGGAGACGAGTTGGTCGAGCGCCTCCACGTCATTGGTGATCCGGGAGATGATCACGCCCGCGCGGTTGCGCGAGTAGAACCCGATCGACAGCCGTTGCAGGTGCGCGAAGAGCTGCAGGCGGAGATCCTGGAGGGCCCGCTGCCCCACCCAGCCGACGAGATAGGTTTGGGCGTACGTGGCGACCGCGTAGATCACGGCCGAGGCCAGGAACGCCGCGACGATCGCGTCAAGCGCCGCCGTGTCCTTGTTTTGGATCCCGTTGTCGATCGCGAGCTTGGCCAGCGGCGCCGGGGCGAGCGCGGCGCAGGTGGCCAGCACCAGCGAGATGAACATCGCGATCACGCGCCACCGGTACGGCGCGAGCAGCGCGGTCAGGCCGCGCAGCTTGCGACCGCGCCCGCCGGTGGCACGCAGGCGGCGGCGAAGATCGGACGAGCGGGCGCTCACAGCCCCGCCACCTCGGCCTCGACCGGCTTGCGAGTGATGAACACCTGGTCCGGCATGCCCTTCTCGACGATCTCGCCGTACAGGTCGGAGCGTTCGAGCAGTTCGTCGTGATCGCCCTCTGCTGCGACCTCGCCGTCCTCGAGCACGACGATCCGGTCGGCGAGCGCGATCGTTGAGAGCCGGTGTGCGATCACGAGCGTGGTGCGTCCGGCCATCACCTCGCGCAGCGCGAGCTTGATCTCCTGCTCGGTGGATGCGTCGACCGACGAGGTGGCATCGTCAAGGATGAGGATCCGCGGATTGGCGAGGATCGCGCGGGCAATCGCGACCCGCTGGCGCTGTCCGCCCGACAGCGTCAGCCCCCGCTCGCCGACGAGCGTGTCGTAGCCATCCGGTAGCGCGGATATGAAGCCGTCGGCCTGCGCGGCTCGAGCGGCGCTCACGACCTCCTCGCGGGTGGCTTCGGGCCGGGCGTAGGCGATGTTGTCGTGGACGGTCGCCGAGAACAGGAACGGGTCGTCGTTGACGACCGCGATCTCGTGACGGAGGCTGGCCAGGTCGACCGAGCGAACGTCGGCGCCGTCGATCAGGACCGATCCGGCGCTCACGTCGTAGAGCCGCGGCAGAAGCGAGACGAGTGCGGTCTTGCCCGAGCCCATCGCGCCGACCAGCGCCACCGTGGAGCCCGCCTCGATCTCGAGATCGATGTCGCGGAGCGCCGGGTGGCCGGCGCCGTCGAAGGTGAGGCTCACGTCCTCGAGCGAGACGCGGCCGGGCCCGTCGGGCAGCATGGGCGCGTCCTCGGGCACAGTCATCGCGGGTTCGCGATCGAGGATCTGGAAGATGCGGGCACCCGACGCCGTCGCGCGCTGGGCAGCCCCGAGCATGTAGCCGAGCGTCCGCATCGGCGAGATCAGCATCAGCAGGTAGGCGTAGAACGCGGTGAAGTCTCCGATGCTGAGTGTCCCATGGATCACCTCGCGTCCCCCGATGAGCAGGATTAGCGCGAGGCCGAGGTTTGGGAGGAAGCTGATCATCGGGCTGTAGCGCGCCTGGATGCGCGTCGCGTACATGGCCTGGTCGAACACCCTGGAGACCGAATGGTCGAAGCGGGCGAGCTGGCGGTCTTCCTGGGCGAACGCCTTCACGACCCGGATGCCGGACACGTTCTCCTCGGTCTCGGCGGTGAGCTCGGCGATCCGCTGCTGGACCTCCTGGAGGGCAGGGCGCGAGCGGTGGCCGTAGCTGAACGCGATCACCACGACGAATGGCACGGGGGCCAGCGCCAGAGCGGCCAGGCCAGGCTGCAGGACGAACATCGCGATCCCGGCGAGCACGATCGTGAGCAGCGACTGCCCGATGAAGATCAGCCCGTAGCCGAGAAAGAAGCGAACCGACTGCAGGTCAACCGTCGCACGCGACATCAGCTGGCCGGTCTGTTGGCGATCGAAGAACGAGAGCTCGAGCTCCTGAAGCTGCCCGTACATGCGGTTGCGCAGGTCGAGCTCCACGCCGAGCGACACGCGTCCCGCGACGAGCCGCCGGAACACGCTGAGCACGAGGCGCGCCAGCGCGGCGCCGGTGATCGCGATCGCCCACACGGTGAGCGAGTGACGATGATGCGAGCGGATCGAGTTGATCGCCTGACCCGTCATGTACGGAATCAGGACCGTCATCCCCATGGCGCCGGCGGCGAGCACGAACGACCACACGACCCCTCTCCGATAGGGCCGCAGAAACCCGAGCAGGCGCCTGAACGTCGGCATACTTCACAAAGTATAGGAACCCGGTTCAGGTCGGCCCACCGCCTGCTTTGTCACACCGCCGTAGCTAAGCGTCGGTTCCCTGTTGCCACCCTGCTGACCGGGGGCTTATTATGGCCGTCCCTTTTACCGGAACTGGCTAGGCAGGCGGAGAGGAGCGGACCGGCAAATGGGCGTTGTCCTGAGGTTCGCATATGAGCCTGTCCGTGGGTTCATCGAGACGATCGGCGCCATGGTGCTGTTGCTGCGCCGCACGCTGGTCGCGGCCCTGCGCCCGCCGTACAACTACGGGCCTGAGTTCGTCGACCAGTTCCTGTTCGCGCTGCGGCTCGGATGGTTCCCGATGATCCTGGCATCGCTGGCCTTCACCTACGGGCCGGCTGGGATCGAGGTGGGCGATTTCCTCAACCTGCTGGGCGCGCTCGATCGGCTCGGCGGTCTGTTCGTGATCATTGTGATGCGCGAATTCGCGCCGCTGGTGTGCGCGATCGTGATGGCGGGCGTGGCCGGGACGGCGATGACGGCGGACCTCGGCGCACGCAAGATCCGCGAGGAGCTCGATGCCCTGATGGTCCTCGGCGTCGATCCGATCAAGAGCCTCGTGGTGCCGCGGTTCCTGTCGCTGATGCTGTTGACGCCGCTGTTCTCGATCTACGCGCTCCTGTTCGGAACGCTGGGCGGAATCCTCGTCACGCTCTCCAACGGGGCCCAGGTCGGCCCGTTCTTCTCGACCTTCTTCGCTCAGGCGACCACGGCGGAGTTCGAGGCGATGCTCGTGAAGTCCGCGCTGTTCGGAGCTCTGATCGCGATCGTCTGCTGTTACAAGGGCCTAACCACCTCGGGCGGCGCCGAGGGCGTCGGGCGGGCCGTGAACCAGGCGGTGGTGATCGCCTTCCTCGGGATCGGGGCGATCGACTACACGTTCACCCAGACGCTGCTGGCGACCCACCCAGCGCTGAACACGCCGAGGTGAGGAGCCCTCGATGAATGTCCTCACCCGGCCGCTGTCCGCGCTCATCGCCTTCGGAGAGGCATCGAAGTTCTGCGCCAGGATCGCGTGGAAGGTCTTCAACCTCCGCGTGCTCAAGTTCGTCGGGGAGACGCTTCGTCAGGCGGGCATCCTGATCACCGGTTCGGCCGTGATCGTGCTCGGGCTCGTGTTCATCCTCGGACTCCAGTGCGGGATCGAGGGGGCCTATGCCGCCCGCACGGTGGGCGCGACCTCCGCAACGGGCGCGATCACGGCCCTCTGCGACCTGCGCGAGGTGATCCCCTACGCGTTCGGCTATATGATGGCGGCCAAGGTGGGGACCGGTTTCGTGGCCGAGATCGGATCGATGCGCATCTCCGACGAGATCGACGCACTGGAGGTGATGGGCTTCGACTCGATCCTCTACCTCGGCTCGACCCGCCTGCTCGGGACCTGGCTGGTGCTCCCGTTCCTCTACATGATCTCGGTCGCGGTCGGATTCTTCTCCTCCTACCTGGCCACCGTGATCCAGCTCGGGCAGGTTTCCGAGGGCGGCTACCTGCAGCTGTTCTGGCAGTTCCAGTCCCCGCAGGACTTTCTCTTCTCCGGGATCAAGTGCATGGCGATGGCGACCTTCATCGTGCTCGTTTGCATCTACTACGGCTATCACGTGAGCGGAGGCCCGGTCGGCGTGGGGAAGGCGACGGCGCAGTCGATGGTCGCCAACATCATCGGCATCCACCTGATCGGGATGGTCGGCACGCAGCTGTTCTGGGGCGGTAACGCGCGCGCGCCGATCGGGGGCTGACCGCGGTGGCCCTGACGACGCTGTCAGCAATGAGCGAGCGAACCCGTTGACCCGTGAGCAGGTCTCACGGTTGGCCGCGTTCTTGGCGCTCGGGATCGCCGCCGTGGCAATCGGAATCGTTCTGTTCACAGGCGGATCGACGTACGTCCTGCACGCCCAGTTCCTCGACGCGGGTCAGCTCGTGAAGGGGGATCTGGTGACGGTGGCCGGGCACCAGGTCGGGTCGGTGGGAGGGATCTCGCTGACCGACAACGGCCTCGCCGACGTCGAGCTCGACATCAGCGATGGCAGCATCACGCCGGTCCACCAGGACACGATCGCGCAGATCGGCCAGCTCAGCCTCACCGGGGTAGCGAACCGATTCGTCGGATTGTCGCTCAGCGGTGGCGGCGCCCCGATCCGAAGCGGCGGGACGCTCGCATTGACCCAGACGCGCGGGATCGTCGACCTTGACACGTTCCTGGACGCGCTGACCCCGAGAGTCCGCGCCGGGCTCCAGCAGATCCTGAGGACAGGGGCGTACTTCGTCCATCAGCCGACCGCGTCGCAGTTCAACGAGATGTTGGGCTACCTCAACCCGGCGCTCAGCCAGACGCAGCAGTTCGGCGCCGAGGTTGTGGCCGACCGGTTCGCGCTAGACCGCCTCGTCGCGTCGAGCGCTCAGGTGGCGGGCGCGCTGGCCGATCGCAACGGCGACCTCGGCGGCGCGGTTACAAGCACAGCCGCGACGCTCCGCGAGATCGCGACCGAGCGGGCCGCCCTCGGCGACGCGATCGCGCGGTCACCGGCGGTTCTCCAGCAGAGCACCGGGGTCCTGAAAGACGTCAACTACTCGCTGGGGATCCTCGATCCGGTCCTCGTCGACCTGCAGCCGGTCGCGCCGAGGCTGGCGCGGCTCCTGACCCAGATCGGGCCCGCCGCGCGCAACGCGATCCCCACAATCGCCGGCGTGCAGGCACTCGTCCCAAGCGCCAAATCGGCGCTGCTCGGGCTACCGCCGGTAGAGCGCAAGGCCACCCCGGCCGTCAGGTCGCTGACCACGTCGTTGGAGGACATCACGCCGATCCTCGCCGGCATCCGGCCCTATGCCCCGGATGTCGTCGCCGGGTTCTTCAGCGGCGTCGGAGGCGGGAGCGGAGGTACATACGACGCCAACGGGCACTACCTGAAATCGGAGCTGACCGTCCAGCCGACCGGCGGTGCGTCGCTGACCGGACTCCTCAGCCTGCTCGGGCCACTGACCGGGAAGCTTCCTCCGTTCAACGGGGGACGCGTCGGCCTGCTCGCGCCCTGCCCCGGCGGCGGCGGACCGCCGGCGGCCGACCACTCGAACGCCTGGAACTCACCCGACGTGCTGGCCAAGACGGGCAAGCTCTGCAATCCGGCGGACAACCAGAAATGAGGCGCCTGGCTCTGATCATCGCGACGCTCGCCGCCGGCGGCCTGGCGGCCGTGCTCGGGTTCGGCTCGAGCGCCCAGGGCAGCTCGAGCGCCCGCTTCGATGTGATCTTCGACGACGCTCGTGGGCTGATCGGCGGACAGCTCGTGAAGGTCGCCGGCGCGCAGGCGGGGACGATTCAAAACGTCGTCGTCACGCCCGACTTCAAGGCGCGTGTGGAGGCGACCGTCGGCAGCCGGTTCATGCCGTTCCACCAGGACGCGACGTGCACGATCCGGCCCGAGGGCCTGATCGCGGAGAACTACGTCGACTGCGACCCCGGCACCGCCAACAGCCCGTCGCTGAAGGCCTCGGGCGACCACCCGCCGACCGTCCCGGTGACCAGGACGACGGAGCCCGTGGGCCTGCTCGACCTGTTCAACATGTTCAACCTGCCGACCCGCGAACGCTTCCAGGCGATCGTGGACGAGCTCGGGATCGGAACGGCCGGCCGCGGCAATGACTTCAACGACGTCCTCAGGCGGGCCAACCCGACGCTCGCGCTGGCGCGCCAGGCGATCTCGATCCTCGACCGGCAGCGCAGCCAGCTGGCAACGATCGTCGACGCGACCAACACGATCGCCCACGAGGGCGCGACGCACACCGCTAACGTCCAGCGCTTCCTCGACCAGGCCTCCTCGCTCAGTACGCTGACCGCGGCGCACCGAGATCCGCTCTCGCAGGCAATCGCGCGGCTGCCCGCCCTGCTCGCGGCCGCCGACCCCGCGCTGTCGCAGCTCGACACCGTTGCGGTCGACGGGACCCCGCTCCTGCGCCAGATCCACTCAGCCGTCCCGGCTCTGACCCAGGCCTCGAACGACCTCGGTCCGTTCGTGTCGGCGGCGAAGCCGGCCCTGGCCAAGCTGACCGAGACGCTCAAGCAGGGGATCCCTGCGATTCGCGACACAACGCCGCTCGTCGCGACGCTCCGCAACTACACCCACCGGTCGCTGCCCGGAACGCAGAACTTCGCCCGCCTGGCGGAGAACCTCCAGCAGCACGGATTCGTCGAGAACTTCCTTTCGATCACCTACTACATCTCGTCGGCCCTGGCTCGATTCGATAAGACCTCGCACCTGCTGGCGATCCTGCTCGTGGGAGCGCACAACGGGGCGTGCACGCCATATGCGACCAGGCCAGTGGCCGGGTGCAGCGCTCACTATGGGCAGCAGCCGGCCTACAAGCCGGTGTCCGCTCGGGCGCGTGGGCGCGGTTCGCTCTGCGGCGGTGGGCACGGGCTTTGTCCGCGACATGCGTCCGGACGGCAGCCGCAGCCACCGAACACCCTCGGCGCGCCGCAAGGCGGGGGCCAGTCGGGCACCGGCTCAAGCGCCCCCAGCACGACAGCGACGACGACCACGACCACCACCACAACCACCTCTACAACCACCCCCAGTCCGATCCAGCAGACGGCTCAGACCCTCCAGAGCCTGGTCGGGTACCTGTTGAAATGAGAAGCAAACGCCAGGCAGCTTCGGAGGTGTTCGACAACCCGATCCTGATCGGGACGATCACGATCCTGGTCGTGATCGTGGCGGTATACCTGTCCTACATCGCCGAGAACGGGCTGCCGTTCATCCCGACCTACAAGATCAACATCGACGTCGCGAACGCGGCCGAGCTGGTCAAGAACGCCGATGTACGGATCGGCGGGGCACGGGTGGGGCAGGTCCTCACGATCACGCCGGAGCCGGCGACCAAGCAGTGGCCGCATCCGTTCGCTCGGCTCTCGCTCTCGCTCGAGTCGAACCTCGACCCGCTACCCCCGGACACCCGCTATCAGGTGCGCCTGGCCTCCGTGCTCGGCGGCAAGTACGTGGAGATCATCCCCGGCACCACAAAGGCCGGCGGCCTGCCCGACGGGGGCACCTTCACGCTCAACACCGATCCGAGGCTCAACCACAACATCCCGTTCGTCGACCTCGACACTGCGTTCGCGACGTTCGGGCCCAAGACGCAGCGGGGCCTGCGCTCCGCGGTGGCCGAGTTCGGCGACGCGGTGGCGGGGCGCGGCACCCAGTTCAACGACTCGATCACCTCGCTGCGCCAGTTGATCGGCCCGCTCCAGAGCCTGCTCGCGCTGTTCGCCGATCCGAGCACCCGTGTCTCGGACTTCATCAGCGGGCTGTCGGCCACGACGGCCGCGCTGGCGCCGGTGGCGCCCACGATCAGCGCGCTGCTGAACGACAGCGCCACCACCTTCCAGGCGCTCGACACGCCGGCGCTCGGTCAGGCGATCGACCAGCTTCCTGCCACCGAGTCGCTCGGCACGACCGTGCTGACGAACTCGCTTCCTGTGCTTACCGAGGCCGCCTCGGTCGTGCAATCGCTCAAGCCCGCGGCCGCGCTCCTGCCGAAGGCCTCGAACCGGCTCGATCAGATCCTGCTCAGCGCCACCCCGGTATTCCGTGATGTGCCACCGGTGGCGAGCGAGCTCCAGACCGCGCTCCAGGCCGTAGACGCCCTGGCCAAGGACCCGGCCTCGACCCAGACCTTCAAGGTGCTTGGCTCGAGCGACCTGGCGACGTTCGGCTCATCGGCCTTCATCGGCCTGGGCGCGATCCTCAACGCGGTCTCGGGAGCTCAGTTCTCGTGCAACGTGACCGGCTTGTGGGTGCGGAACTTCGCCTCCTCGCTGAGCGAGGGCGACAGCACCGCCGCGTGGCTCCGGTTCGCCCCCGTCCTCGACCTCAGCGGTGGCACCTCAGGCCAGTCCTTCCAGCAGCCGAAGCCCTCACCCGATCTTCATCTCGATCCCTACCCGAAGGAGAACTCGAGCGAGTGCCAGGGTGCCAATGACGTCTACACCGGGACGCAGCGAATCGGCGACCCCGGCCCGACCTCGACGGCGGTCGACAACACGGCGCCGCCGCCCGGTGTGCTCGCGCGAGGCAGGAAGGTGGGTCTCGTCCCATGAGCCCCACGGCACCGAGCAGGATGACGTCGCGCCGGCGGCGCCGGCGCGGGATCCATCCGCTTGCTGTCGCGCTGCTGGCGATCTTCCTGACGGTGTTCGTGACCTACTACGCGTTCAACGAGGGTCTTCCGTTCGTCCACAGGTACACGCTGTACGCGCTGGTCAACAACAGCGTCAACCTGCGTGCGGATTCGCCCGTGCGGATCGCGGGCATCGATGTCGGGAACGTGGAGGGCGTCGCGCCGGCGGGACGTGCCACCAAGGTCGCGTTCACCGTCGAGCGCAGCGGACTCCCGATTCACAAGGACGCGACGATCCGCGTCCGCGACCGGCTGTTCCTCGAGGGCGGCTACTACCTCGAGCTCGATCCGGGGAGTCCGTCCGCCCCCGATCTGCACGACGGGGACATGATTCCGCTGTCGCAGACCTCGACCCCGGTCCAGTTCTACAACGTCCTGTCGACCTTCGACGTGGCCACGCGGGCCAGCCTCAGGAACCTGCTCGTCACGTTGAATCAGGGCGTCAGCCCGGCGCCGGGGCAGCTGCTCTCGAACAGCGGCGCCGGCGGGCTGAAGACGGCGGTTCCGCAGCTGACTCCGGTGCTGAAGGACACGGCGATCATCACCCGGGCACTGCGCGGGACCCAGCCTGGAGATCTCGAGAACCTGCTCGCCTCAGCCTCCCAGGTCACGAGCACGCTCGCCGGCAGCTCCTCGCGGCTCGCCGACCTGGTCACGAGCCTGAACCGCACCTCAAGCGCGTTGGCCGCCAGCGACGGCGCCCTCGGCCAGTCGATCTCGGGCCTCGATCAGACCCTGCAGGTCGCGCCCGCGGCGCTGAGCGCGATCGATCACTCGCTGCCGCCGGTGGTCAACCTGGCCACCGCGCTCGACCCCTCGCTGAAGGCCTCGCCGCCGATCATCGACAAGCTCACCGGTGACGTCCACGAGCTCGCGACCGTGCTCGCCCCGGCCGAGCGGGGCGCGCTGCTGAGGTCACTGAGAGCAACGTTCCAGCAGTTCCCGACGATCCTCCACGACCTCGCGGTGGTGTTCCCGATCACCAAGCAGGTGACCGACTGCCTGCAGAACCACGTCCTGCCGGTCCTCAGCAGCACCATCCCGGACGGCTCGCTCTCGACCGGTGAGCCGGTGTGGAAGGACTTCCTCCACTTCCTGCCCGGAGTGGCCGGCGCCAGCGGCACGTTCGACGGGAACGGGCCGTGGACGCGGACGCTCCTGGGGGCGGGCACGAACTCGCTGAGCGGCGGAATCCTGGGCAAGATTCCGCTCCTCGGGCAGCTCGTCGGCGCCGCGCCGCCTGGCAACACCTCGCTTCTCGGTGCCAGGCCCGCCTGGATCGGGGATCTGACGCCCTCCGACTTCCGTCCGGATGTCAGGTGCGCCACGCAGAAGGTGCCGAGCCTCGGAGCGCCTGCCGCGGCCAACGACCTGCGCTCGAGGCAGGCGTCGCCGCCCTCACGGCGCACGGTGACGCGCGCGAAGGCCGAGGTCGCCCAGCTCTCGAAGCCGAGGACGGTCCGGTGAAGGGCCGCGCCGGAATGCAGCTCAGGCGCTACGGGCGCTCGTTCCTGACGCTGCTGGCGCTGATGGTGGTCGGCACGGCCGCGGGCTTCTACATCCTCCTTCAGCAACGGCTCCCGAATCCGTTCCAGAACTTCTACTCGGTGAACGCCGAGTTCTCCTCCGCGGCCGCGGTCGTGCCTGGGCTCGGCGAGCCCGTGAACGTGGCCGGGGTCCACGTCGGCGAGATCACGGGGACGTCGCTTCAGAACGGCCGCGGCATCATCCACATGGAGATCGATCCGTCGAAGATGAAGCAGCTGTTCGCCAACGCGTCAGCCAACCTCGTCCCGAACACCCCGCTCAAGGACATGCAGGTCAACATCGCCCCGGGCAACCCCTCCGCCGGGGTCCTGCGCCATGGGGCGACGATCCCGGTCTCGCAGACGACGACGCCGGTCGACTCCGACGACCTCCTCGATTCGCTCGACGCCGACACCCGGACGTGGTTCACGAGCCTGGTGACCGAGCTGAACAACGGCACGACCGCCCGGGCACGGGACATCAGGGCGCTGCTGCAGAACCTGGGTCCGACCTCGCAGCAGCTGCGGCAGATCGGCGACCTCCTGGCTGCCCGGCGCGTGGCGCTGTCGGCCATCGTGCACAACCTCGGCGTGCTGAGCAAGGCGACGAGCGAGAAGGACTCCCAGCTCCAGACGGCGGTCCGCGCCGGAGATCAGACGATCAACGCACTGGCGAGTCAGAACGTCGCGCTCCGCGAGTCGATCCTCCGCCTTCCGGGGACGCTCGCGACCACGCGCAAGACGCTGTCCGACCTGACCAGCTTCGCGGGCGCGCTCGGTCCCACCTCGACGGCACTGATCCCGACCGCCCGCCGGCTCCCGACCACGCTCACGGACTCGCAGACCCTGTTCCAGGGGGCCGCGCTGCTGCCACTCAACGAGATCCGGCCGTTCGTAAGCGCCGTGCTCCCGCTGGCCAAGCAGCTGCCGCCGCTGACCGCCGACCTGACCAAGGCCGCCCCCGCTCTGACGAGCTCGTTCAAGGTCCTTGCCTACGTCACCAACGAGATCGCCTACGACCCCGGCGGCAAGAACCCGGGCTTCCTCTATTGGCTGGCCTGGTTCGCCCACAACGCGGACTCGTTCATCTCCAACTCCGACGCCAACGGGCCGGTGTGGCGGTCAGTGGCCCTCGCGACGTGCGCGGGCCTGAAGACGTTCTCCTTCGGACCAATCGTCGAGCTGCTGCTCGGCACGAACTTCGGATGCTAGGCGCGTAATGGTCACCCAGGCACCCAAGCGCTCGGCCGTGTTCGCCGCCGTGGCGTTCGCGCTTTCCTGCATCGGTCTGATGATCTTCGTCTGGACCCAGTTCGGTGGGACGATCCCGTTCGGCGCCCAGGGATACCGGATCCACGCGCTGTTCAAGGAGACCGGGCTGCTCGTGCCCAACGCCGACGTGCGGATCGCGGGCGTCGACGTCGGCAAGGTGGCCTCGGTCCAGGCCCGTGGAGTCAACTCATACGTGACCATGGACCTGCAGCACCAGTATGCGCCGATTCCGGTCGACACGCGGGCGATCCTGCGCCAGAAGACGCTGCTCGGGGAGGCGTACGTGGAGCTCTCGACCGGCAACGGCGCGGGCCCCAAGTTCGCCGACGGCGACACGATCCCGTCGACCCACGTCGAGGACACGCAGCAGCTCGACCAGGTTCTCGGTTCGTTCGACAAGCCCACGCAGCGCAACCTGCAGGCGCTATTGAACGGCACTTATCTCTCGCTCGCCGGACGCGGACAGGACCTCAACGACGCGATCGGCAATCTCGACCCGACGTTCACCGAGCTCGCCGCGCTCGTCGGCGTTCTCAACCAGCAAAGCTCCAACGTGCGCGGCGTGATCCGCAACTCGGGCACCGTCCTGACGACGCTGGGAAACCGCTCAGCCGATCTGCAGAGCCTCGTCACGGCGGGCGAGCAGGTGCTCTCGGCAACCGCGGCGCGCAACACGGCGGTGGCCGCGACGGTCAACTCGCTGCCGCCGTTTGAGACCGCGCTGCACACGACGCTCGGGACGCTCAACACGACACTCGGGATCGCAAAGCCCTCGCTCGACGCACTGCGTCCCGTGGCGCCGCTGCTCACGCCGGCGCTGACCGAGCTGATCGCCCTCTCCGGACCGGCGGTCAAGCTGCTCCACGAAGCGCCCTCGCTGCTCGGTGCCGCCGATGCCGCCCTGCCCTCGATCACCCGCTTCAGCCGGGCCTTCAAGCCCGCCGTCGACGCGATCCTTCCGGCCGCGCAGCAGCTGGCGCCGGTGATCAGCTTCCTCGGCATCTACAACCGCGAGCTTGTGGCTGCGATGGCCAACCTCTCCGCCGACCTCGAGGCGACGGCGCCGGCGAACACGACGAGCGGGACCGCTAGCTACCTGCGCGCGGTGATCGGCCTGGGCAACGACTCGATCTACGGTCAGACGATCCGGGAGCCGACCGACCGTAACAACGCGTACTTCTCACCCGGCGAGCTGGCGAACATCGGGAACGGAGGCCTCCTGTCGGCCAATTGCAACAACACCGGCAACGCCGCCCAGGTCCCGACGCTGTTCAGGAACGTCCCCTGCCGGGTTCAGCCGGGATTCCACTGGGGCGATGGCATCGCCAGCGGCTACTACCCGCATGTGACGCGCGCCGCGGTGCCGAAGAAATAACCTTCTCGCCGTGAACGCCGAGAACCAGCGGGTCTCCCGCCGCCGTTTCGTCGCCGGGACGCTCGCGTCGGGCGCCGCGGTCGCGCTCCCGTCGTCGGCTGAGGCAGCGGCCAGGCGGCCCCGTAAGGGCAGGCCCACACGCAGAAGCGTCGATGTCGTCGTCGTCGGGGCCGGCTTTGCCGGTCTGACGGCCGCCCGCGATGTGCATCGCGCGGGCCGCTCTGTGATGGTCCTCGAGGCGCGCGACCGTGTCGGGGGCCGGGTGTGGAATCACGATCTCGGCGCAGGCCACATCTCCGAGCGGGGCGGGACGTTCGTCGGTCCGACGCAGGACCGCGTGATGGCGCTCGCGCGCGAGCTCGGGATCGGCACCTTCCCCACGTACATCAAGGGCAACAACGTCTACGTCTCGGGGAAGAACCGGCTCACCTGGAGCGGGACCGGCCCCACGGGCACCGCCCCACCGGACCCGCTGATCCTGCCCGACCTCGCGCTCGTCGTCTCCGAGCTCGATCAGATGTCGCGCTCGGTGCCGGTGGAGGCGCCCTGGGGCGCTTCCAATGCCGCCGAGTGGGATGGCCAGACGCTCGAGACGTGGATCTCCCAACACACCCTGACACCGCAGTTCCGGGCCCTCGTGCCCGTGGTCACCCGTCCGGTGTTCGGCGCCGAGCCCCGGGAGTTGCCGCTGCTGTTCGTGCTGTTCTACATCGCCTCCTCGGGCGACGCGACCCACCCTGGCACGTTCGAGCGCAACTTCAACACCCAGGGCGGCGCGCAGCAGTCGCGGTTCATCGGCGGCTCGCAGACGATCGCGCTCAAGGTCGCCGCCCAGCTCGCACAGCGGGTGCTGCTCCGCTCGCCCGTGCGCCGGATCGACCAGGGCCCCTCGCTGGTCACGATCGAGTCGGACCGGCTGACGATCCGGGCCAAGCGGGTGATCGTCGCGGTCCCGCCCGCGCTCGCGGCCCGCATCGACTACGAGCCGATCTTGCCCTTCCAACGCGACCAGCTCACCCAGCGATACGGGCAGGGCACGCTGACCAAGGTTGCCGCGGTCTACCCAAAGCCGTTCTGGCGCGACGCCGGGCTGAATGGGTTTGCGATCTCACCCGACGGCCCGATCAGCGCGACCTTCGACGATTCGCCCCCGGGCGGCGAGCCCGGTGTCGTGTTCGGATTCGTCGGCGGCGACGACGCGCGTCGCTACGCGTCGATTTCGCCCGCCTCGCGCCGCGCCGCCGTCCTGGACCAACTGGCCGGCTTCTTCGGCTCCACGGCGAGACAGCCGACCGCCTTCTTCGAGACGACCTGGGCGGGGGAGCGGTGGACGCGGGGATGCCCGGTCGGCATCCCTGCGACGGGCACGCTGCTGGCCTACGGCTCGCGGCTGCGCGAGGCGGTCGGGCGGATCCACTGGGCGGGAACCGAGACCTCGGATTACTGGAACGGGTACATGGACGGCGCGGTCCGCTCAGGCGAGCGGGCGGCCGCGGAGGTGCTCGCGGGACTGTAGGGTCCCGTTGGGCATGAGATCGAGGAGGAGCGGGCCTGATGCCGACCGTGCGTGAAGCGACCTTCGAGCTGTTCCGCGCCCACGGGATGACCACGATGTTCGGGAACCCTGGGTCGACTGAACTGCCGATGCTGGCCGAGTTCCCGGCCGACTTCTCCTATGTTCTCGGGCTCCAGGAGCTGGTGGTGGTAGGCATGGCCGACGGCTACGCGCAGGCCAGCGGCCGCCCGACCCACGTCAACCTGCACACCGCCCCGGGAGTCGGCAACGCCGTCGGCGGGATCTTCAACGCCCAGGCGAACAAGTCGCCGCTCGTCATCACGGCCGGTCAGCAGGTGCGGGCGCACGTGACGATGGAGGCGAACCTGACCAACCGCGATGCCACGGTTGGGCCTCAGCCGTACGTGAAGTGGAGCCACGAGCCGTCGCGGGCGCAGGACGTTCCGGCGGCGATCGCCCGCGCGATCCATCACGCTACCCTGCCGCCACGGGGGCCGGCGTTCGTTTCGATTCCGATGGACGACTGGGGTGTCGAGGCGGACGAGGATCGCTCGCTGCAGGCGACCAGGCGGGTGGTGAACGGTCGCGCCCTCCCGGACCCGGCCGCCCTGGCTCAGCTCGCGGCGCTGCTCGAGTCCGCGGGCACCCCGGTCCTCGTGGCCGGGCCTGACATCGACGCCAGTGGGGGCTGGGCCGACGCGGTTGCGCTCGCCGAGCGTCAGCGCCTGCCCGTGTGGGCGACTCCGGCGACCGGTGGCGGACGCCTCGGCTTCCCGGAGAACCATCCGAACTTCGTGGGCGTTCTGCCGCCCGCGATCGGACCCCTATCCGAGACCCTGAAGGACCATGACGTGGTGCTCGTGGTCGGATCCTCCGTGTTCCCGTACTACCCCTACATCCCGGGTGCCCTGCTCGCCGAGGGAACGCAGCTGGTCGAGATCACGAGCGATCCGGCCGAGGCCGCACGGGCTCCGATGGGCGACGCGATCCTGGGCGACGTCGCGCTGGCGCTGAAGAAGCTCGTCGAGCTGGTTGGGGAATCCGATCGTCCCGGCCCGGAGCCCCGGCCGGCGCCGGGGGATCCGCCCGAGGCCGACCCGATCAGCGGCTCACAGGCGATGGCGGCGCTCGCCGATGCGTGGCCAGAGGACGGGATCGCCGTGGTCGAGACGCCGTCCTCCACGATCGCGCTGCGAAACCGGCTTCGACTCTCGGCTCCCGGGAGCTACTACTTCAGCGCCAGCGGGGGCCTCGGCTTCGGGATCTCCGCCGCCGTCGGCGTCCAGCTGGCGCAGCCGCGACGACCCGTCGTGTGCGTGCTCGGTGAGGGCTCGGCGCAGTACGGGATCACCGCCCTGTGGACGGCCGTGGCGCACAAGGTGCCGGTGACGTTCCTGGTGCTCCGCAACGAGGAGTACATGATCCTCAAGTGGTTCGCGACGATCGAGCAGGTCGGCGGGGCTCCCGGGCTCGAGCTTCCGGGGCTCGATGTCGCGGCCGTCGCCCGCGGGTACGGGATGAACGCCCGCGAGGTATCCGGCCGGGATGAGCTGACCGAGGCGCTGCGGGAGGAGATTCCAGCTGACGACGGGCCGCGGCTCATACAGGTGCGGGTCGCCTCCGGGATGTGGATGGAGTAGTGGACGATCGCGCGCCGGACTGGGTGGCCGGCGGCACACCCGAGCCGCTCCGCACCGACCTGACCGTCGCGCTGGGCGAGGAGCGCGTGCGGACGCGTGCGCTCGACCTGGTCGCCTACGCCTCAGACGCGAGCCCGTACCGGCGAATCCCCAAGGCCGTGGCGACGCCGCGCGACATCGGAGACGTGATCAAGCTGCTCAGGTTCGCCCGCGAGCGGCCGGCGCCGATCGTCTTCCGGGCCGGGGGCACGTCGCTCAACGGACAATCCCAGACCGACTCGATCCTCGTCGACGTGCGCCGCGATTGGCAGCGGATCCGGATCGAGGATCACGGCGCGCGCGCCCGCGCGCAGTCGGGCGCCGTGCTAGGCCACGTCAATCGGATGCTCGCGCGCTACGGCCGCCGGCTCGGACCCGATCCGGCGAGCACGGAGATCGCCTGCATCGGCGGCGTCGTGGCGAACAACTCAGGGGGGATGCGCTGCGGGGTCACAGCCGACTCCTACCGCACCGTCAGCTCGTTGACCTTCGTGCTGCCCTCGGGCACCGTGATCGACACCGCGGCGGTGGACGCCGAGGAGCGCTTCGCGCGCGGGGCTCCCGAGCTCGCCGCCGGGCTCCTGGAGATCCGGGACGAGATCCGCGCCGACGCCGAGCTGAGCGCGCGGATCGCCCGGAAGTTCGAGATCAAGAACACGACCGGATACCGCCTGTGCGCGTTCCTTGACGCCGACACCCCACTTGAGATCTTCCGCCGCCTGATCATCGGCTCAGAGGGGACGCTCGCGTTCGTGGCCGAAGCAGTGTTCGACACCGTGCCCCTCGGCCGCCACGCGACGATGTCGCTCTCCTTCTTTCCTGACCTCGACGCCGCCGTCTCGGCCGTCGACGCGCTCGTGCAGTCGGGCGCGACGGCGACCGAGCTGATGGTGGCGCCGACGCTGATCGCGGCCGCCTACAACATGGCCGGGACCCCGGAGCGGTGGCAGACGCTACCTCCCGAATCGGCCGCGCTGCTGGTCGAATTCCGGGTCCAGGACCCCGCCGAGCTCGATCAAGCGGAGACCGCGGCGCTCGAGATCCTGCGCGAGCACGAGCTGATCGATCCTCCGCGCTTCTCGCGCGACCCGCACGAGATCGAGATGCTGTGGCGGGTGCGTGAGGGCATGCAGGGCCTGATCGCGGCCGTGCGCCCGCCCGGCGTCTCACTGATCATCGAGGACGTCTGCGTGCCTCCGCCACGGGTTGCGGAGGCGGCCAAGGACCTGCAGGCACTGCTCGGCAAGCACGGCTTTCTGCCCGGTCTCGCCGGCCACGCGTCGGCCGGCAACCTGCACTTTCTGCTCACGCCGAACTTCGGCGAGGCGGCTGACCTCGAGCGCTACGACGCGTTCATGCACGAGCTGGTGGAGCTGATCATCGACCGCTACGACGGCTCCCTCAAGGCCGAGCACGGAACCGGGATCAACATGGCGCCTTTCGTGGAGCGGGAGTGGGGGGCGAAGGCCACCGAGATGATGTGGCGGGTCAAGGCGCTCGCGGATCCGGACGGTGTCCTCGGCCCCGGGATCGTGCTGAACCGCGACGCGGGCGCCCACCTGCGCGACCTCAAGTCGACGCCCGAGATCGAGGAGGTGGCGACCAAGTGCATCGAGTGTGGCTTCTGCGAGCCGGTGTGCCCGTCCCGGAACGTGACCGTGACCCCGCGGCAACGAATCGTCCTGCGGCGCGAGATGGCTCGCCAGAGCGCCGGATCGCCCGTGGCCGAGGCGCTGCGTGCGCAGTTCGACTACGACGGCATGCAGACCTGCGCCGCCGACGGGTCGTGCATGCTGGCCTGCCCGGTCGGTATCGACACGGGCAGGCTGGTCAAGGATCTGCGCCACGCCGCTCACGGCACCCGCGCCGAGCGAGCCGGACGTGAGCTGGCGGATCGCTACGGGCTCCTCGAGCGAGGCGCGCGGGTGGGCCTTCGCGCGCTCGGGCCCGGTATCCGCACGGTGCGCAGAAGCGTTCCCCCGGCCGCCCGCTCACAGCTCCCGTTCACCACCAAGGAGGGCGCCGCCGCCGCGTACATGCCGGCCTGCATCAACCGGATCTTCGGCAACGCCCACGGTGCCTCGCAGCAGCCCTCGCTGCCGGAGGCTCTGGTCGCACTGTCCGCGCGGGCCGGCCTGCCGCTCTGGATCCCCGACGACGTCGCCGGGAACTGCTGCGGGACGCCGTGGAGCTCGAAGGGCTTCGCCTCCGGCCACGAGCTGATGGCCGAGCGGGTCCGCGACTCGCTGGCGCGCTGGAGCGACGCGGGTCGACGTCCGATCGTGATCGACGCCAGCTCGTGCGCGCACGGCCTGGTCTCGGAGGTCGGCGTCGATGGGGTGGAGGTCCTCGATTCGATCGAGTGGGTCCATGACCACCTGCTCTCTCGACTCGAGGTACGGCACCGGCTCGCGAGCATCGCCGTTCATCCCACCTGCGCGGCCAACCACCTCGGGCTCTCGCGCAAGCTGATCGAGATCGCGGGTGCGATCGCCGACGAAGTGGTCGTGCCGGCGGGCACCGGTTGCTGCGGCATGGCCGGCGACCGGGGGTGGCTCCATCCGGAGCTTCCGCAGTCGGCCCTCCGCGATGTGGCCGAGGAGCTCGACGGGCGGCACTTCGACGCCTGCGTGTCGAGCAACCGCACGTGTGAGGCCGCGCTGCGAGAGGTGACCGGCAAGCCGTATGAATCGTTCGTTCTGACGCTGGAGGCAGTAACGCGATGAAACGACTCGTGGTCCTGTCGGTGCTCGTGTTCTCGCTGGCGCTCGCCGCGCAGGCGGGAACGCGTACCACCGCCAAGCCCCGCCACCACCGGGCGGTTCTGACCCGCTACTCGCTGGTCCACGGCTGCTATGCCGTGCGCCCGGCCTCGGGCCAGACGCTGGGCCCGTTCCGGATGCAGGCCACGGCCCTCGGCCAGTACCTGCTCTACAGCACCAGCCGCCGCTTCCTCAATTCGGGACTCGGGCTCGCGTCGGCGCCGAGCTCGTCCACCGTGTGGCGCGTCGACGGCCACTTCCGGATGACGAACCTGGGCACGGGCCGGTCGATGCCGGTCACCTTCGCCGCCGCTCGCGGCTGTGCCACCTACCCGGAGGCAGGCGTCGATGCCACGGGGAGGCCGTTCCACGGCGCCGCGCCGCAGTCGCAGGTCAACGGCACGATCGATGCCCACACGCACGTGACCGCATTCGAGTTCCTCGGCGGCGACTTCCACTGCGGGCGACCGTGGCATCCGTACGGAGTGCCCTACGCGCTGCCGGACTGCGCCCCCTACGAGCAGGGCAGCAACGGGCAGGTCGAGAGCTTCCTCGACTACGGCCAGCCCGGGCACGCCCACGATACGCGTGGGTGGCCGACGTTCAGGGCGTGGCCGCTGCCGACCGATCTGGCCGAAGAGGGCGACTACTACACCGGGATCAAGCGGGCCTGGATGGCCGGGCTGCGCGTGATGGTCACGCAGCTGGTCGACAACGAGGCTCTGTGCGAGCTGATGACCACGCGTCGCAACCCGTGCAACGACATGGACGCGGTCCGCCTGCAGGCTCGCGATCTGGAGGCGCTGCAGGCCTACGTGGACGCCCAGTCCGGCGGTCCCGGCAAGGGCTTCTTCCGGATCGTCACGAACCCGTTCCAGGCCCGGCAGGTCGTCAACGAGGGCAAGCTGGCCGTGGTCGAGGGGATCGAGGTCTCACATCTGTTCAACTGCGGCGAATACCTCGGCAAGCCGCTGTGCAGCCAGGCGCAGATCGACGCCGGTCTGAAAGAGGTCTCGGGGCTCGGCGTCAGCACCTTCTTCCCGATCCACAAGTTCGACAACGCCTTCGGCGGCACCAAGATGGACAGCGGCGAGCTCGGGGTGCTCGTGAACGCGGGCAATCATCTCGAGACGGGGAGCTTCTGGGACGTCAAGACGTGCACCGGTCCCGAGCACGACAACGCCCAGCTGACGCTGGCGCTGCTCGGGTCCCTGGGCGGACTCATCAACGGCCTCACCGACAAGCTCACTCAGGGGGCGCCACTGCCGCTGTATCCGCCTCCTCCGCACTGCAACCAGCGCGGCCTGACGTCGCTGGGTGCGTACCTGATCGACAGGATGATCCAGGAGCACTTCATCGTCGAGCTCGACCACATGGACGCCAAGACGGCGGACGGGACGCTCTCGATCCTTGAGGCGCACCACTACTCGGGCGTGATCTCGGCCCACAGCTGGGACTCACCGCAGGAGAACCCGCGGATCTACAACCTCGGCGGCTTTGTCACCCCGATCGCCGGCGCATCGCCGCAGGCCTTCATCGCCCAATGGCGCACGAGCCAGCTGATCCGGAACAAGCGCTTCTACAACGGCACCGGGTTCGGCTACGGCGCGGATATGAACGGCCTGGCCGAGCAGAGTCAGCCGACGTCCGGAAGCCCGATCTCCTACCCGTTCTCGTCGTATGACGGCAAGGCGTCGTTCACGCGCGAGACCTGGGGCCAGCGCGTGTTCGACCTGAACAAGGATGGCGTCGCCAACTACGGCATGTACCCCGACTGGCTGCAGGAGCTGCGGGTCCTCGCCGGCAAGCCGATCCTGACCGATATGTTCCGCGGGGCCGAGGCCTACCTGGAGATGTGGGAGCGGGCCTACGGCGTGCCGGAGGAGCACTGCCTGTCCACGGCCACGGTGAAGGCGCTCCACACGGGTCAGTCGTTCGAGACGGTTCTCTACACCGCTGGACAGCCGCTCTCGCGCGTCGGCCGGGGGTACAGCTACTGCCTGGCTCACGGCTTCCGTCTGTCGGTGCGCTTCAACCAGCGCGGCCGGGTGTCGGATCTCGTCGCCGGCGTGTCCTGATGGCCAGGCCGCCGGCGGGTCTGTGCGACTCCTGCCGCCACCAGCAGGTCATCCGCAACACCCGGGGCTCGGAGTTCTCGCTCTGCCTGCGCTCGCGGACGGAGCCGGAGCGGTTCGTTCGCTACCCGCGGCTGCCGGTGCAGCGCTGCGAGGGATGGGAGCCCGTTCGGCGGGCCTCGCCGGCCTGAATCACTGCGGCGACTGCGGGCTCAGGACGAGCAGGTTGCTGCCGTCCTGGGCCTGCTCGGTGTGCTCCGAGAACAGGCCGTGCGCGGTGATCACGCTGACGAGCTCAGCCTCGGGCGCATTGGCCATCTGCTGAACGCTCGGCGGAAGCGGCTCGGGCAGGGTCTCCCGCAGCGGCCGGTCGAGCCAGGGCTGGAGCTCCTTCTGGTCAAACGCGAGCGCCAGGTCGACCGACTTGGTGTTGTTGGACGAGACCTGGCTGCCGGTCGGCGGCTTGGCGCTGAGCCGGCTCGAGCTCTCGGTGTGTCCGGGCGGGAGGATCGCGACGACAGTGTGAATCCCGGGGATGTACTTGAACGTGTAGAGCGCGAGCTCGAGCGCCTCGCGGCGCAGGAGCAGCAGCCGGTCGCTCGACGCCGAGCCGACCCCGATCGAGCAGTCGTGGCTGCCGAGACCGCACAGGTTGTACGCGATCGTGCTCTTGGCCGGCAGCGCGGAGACGCCGCCCTGGGCACTCGAGGACGGAACCACGACCTCGAGCGGGTTGCTCGGATCGTTTAGGTTCATGGCCGTAACGACCGCGAGCTGGTAGGCGGGGCTGGCGCGGTAGTACGGCGAGACGAAGTCAGCTATCTCCTGGGCACCCTGGAGGCCCGAGTCCTGCGGCGAGAAGGCCGACCAGGTGCCGCCGCTCGACTTCGCGATATTGCCGCCGAAGGCGCTGAGCGAGATCGCCACGATGATCGAGGCGACGGCGATCGCGATCAGGCCGGCGGCAACGGCGCGGAACTTGTGGGCGTGCGGCGAGGGCTCGGCCTGCGGGCCGGCGCTGGGCGCGGCGAGCCGCCGCGAATGGGGGAGCGGCGCTTCGGCCACGTGCTCCTCGGCGGTTCTGAAGCGGGGTCCGTCGTCGCTCATACGCGGGGCCAGGTGCGCTCGTCCAGCAACTTGATCTCAGGCTTGGTCAGAGAAACCTGGTTCAACAGGTCAACGACCTCGTCGCCGTGCATTTCCTTGCGCTGGATCAGCGCTTCCGCCACCTTCTCAACCGAGTCCTTGTTCGCCTCGACGGTCGCGTAGGCGGTCAGGTAGGCCTGGCCCAGCAGTTGGGCCGCCGAGCGGCGCTTGTCGCGGTCGCCGAGCACCGAGGACATCGGGTCGGACGCCATCGGACCGCTCACCTGAGCCCGGTTCATGATCGTCGTTCCGATTCGCTCGAGCTTGTTCAGGACGCTCTCCATCTGCTCCTCCGGCGCCAGAGTGCCGTTGACGAGCTGTGGATCCGGGCCCATCCCGCACATGCCGACCATCCAGGCCGAGCGAAGCGTCGCGCTCTGCACGTCGCCGCCGACCCCGGTCGAGTTCTCGTTGTAGAAAACGTGCTCCGCCGCCATCGCGCCGAGAGTCCACACGAGCTTGGCGAACTCCTCGCTGCGCCACGAGGAGAACCGCTCCTGCGTCTCGATCGCCTGGTGGTGGCCGAGCGAGTTGCCACGCTTGCGGATCGACAGGCGGGTCGAGAGCACGTCCTTCATATAGAGGTGGCCGTTGACCGCGTGGCCGGCCTCGTGGATCGCCACCGCGCGGGTCTCCTCGGGCACGTAGTCGATCGCGACCGCCGTGCCCGCCTCGACTGTCGTCATCGCCTCGACGATGTCCGCCCAGCCGAACTCCTGCCGCCCGTCGGCGTGCGCGTACGTTAGCGCGAGCGAGCAGACCTGCTCGATCATCGCCGGCGCGTAGCCGTTGGTGATCCGTGCCAGCTCGTCACGGCGCCGGTCGCCGTCGAGGTCGGGCTGGTGAGCGACCTTGCCCAGGTAGAGGTTGAAGATGTCCTTACGGTCCTCGAGCGTCGGCGTGCGGAACCAGACGTGGCGGCCCATCCGTCCGGGCCGGATCAGAGCCGGGTCGAGCGTGTCGATCGGGACGTTGGTCGCGCCGATGAAGAACACCTGCTCGGGGGCGGGCCTCGGCGGGGGGAAGCGGAGCGAACGCTTCCCGATCTTGCGCGGGACAAAGTACGCCGCGTCGAGCAGCGTGTTGATCCGCTTGGTGAACTGCTGGTGGGTGAAGCGCGGCTCGCCGATGCCGTCCATCTGGACGAGCAGCTGGTTGAGCGCCAGACCGCCCATGCCGCCGCCCATCCCGGGGAACATGAATCGCTGCGTCCACTCCGCCGGCTTGATGAACAGGGGCGGGATCGTCGAGCGGCTCGGCTCGGCGCGCTGGGAGAACAGTCGCTCGCGCCACGCCCGGGTCTCGAGGATCAGGTCGCCGGAGGGGGTGAGCGAACCCCACGGCCCGAAGAAGCAGTAGTCCTCAAAGCTCTGGCTGCCGGTCATCATCCCGCCGGCATTGGCGCCGCCGAGGCTGGAGCGGCGGCTGCCGACGGCGTCGATCTCGTCGATGAACACGATGCACTGGCCGCCCCACTTGCGAGCGAGGCGCTTCGCCTTGCGGATCAGGTACATGACCACGATCACGTCGATCCCGATGAAGGTCGCGGCAAAGCCCGATCCAGGGATCGTCACGAACGGGCAGTTGAAGTTCGTCGCGATCGCCTTGGCCAGCATCGTCTTGCCGGTGCCGGGGGCGCCGAGGAAGAGGAGGCCGCGCTCGCGCTTGCCACCCGCCTTCTCGAACTCCTCGCCCGACTGCCACAGGCGCACGACGCGAGCGACCTCCTCCTTGGGCTCAGCCTGCCCACGGACGTCCTCCATCGCCACCCCCCAGCTGGCGTCGCCCGGCTCGTAGCCGCGTACCTGCCGCAGGTTGGCGATCAACAGCGGCCCGAACAGGATCAACATGTTCCCGAGGAACAGGATCAGCAGGCTGATGGCCAGGCTCGGAAACTGGCTGCCGATCTGGCCGATGAAGTGGAAGATCTGCTGGACGCCGCCCCACCAGGTGTGATGCCCGAACAGCGCGATGAGCCCGCCGACGACGGCTAGGAACACGGCGACGATCACGACGAAGCGGTAGAACCGGCGCCAGAACCAGGTCCGCCGCCGGGCCACGACGTCCTCCTCGGCGATCTCGCGATCGACCCCGTAGAGGCTCGGCCACGGGAGCAGCTTCCGGGTTATCACGTCGACCAGGCCGCGGAACGCGATCACGCTCGCCGCCGTGACCGCGAGCGCCCCGATGAACGAGAACCCGAGCTGGTCGTAGAGCACCACGAAGAACATCGGGCTCGTGAACAGAGCCACCGCGGTTGCGGCACGCCGCAACCGCCGCCACTCCCCGGCTAGCGCGGTGCTGTCGATCCCCACGCGGCGAAGGCCGCTGCTCTCCTCGGCAGGTGCCATGTGTTGGACTTGAGGGTACATGGGAGGCAGCGGGAGGTGCGAAACTTGCTGTTCCATGGCTGTGCGGCTTTCTCGGCGCGTGGCGCGTTTCAACCGCCGCATCAACAACCCGTTTCAGCTCACCTATGCGTGGCTGATCCCGCCATGGGTCGTCATCTGCCATCGGGGACGGCGTTCTGGACGGGCGTATCGGACTCCGGTGAACGCATACCGCCAGGGGACGATGCTGGCCGTGGTGATCCTCTACGGCGAGCGGTCCGACTGGGTGCTCAACGTGCTCGCGGGCGGCGGGCGGGTCGTTCGCGCGGGTCGCACCTACGAGCTTCGAAACCCCCGGGTGGCGTCGCCGGACGATCCCGACGCGGTAGGCGTCGCGGCCACGGCTCGCCAGTTGGGCCGTATGTCGGGCAAGCTGCTTGTGGCCGAGCTGGTCGGACCGAGCGGCCGGTTCGGGCGCGGCCCGGCCGCGGACTGAGTCAGGGCGCTTTCGGAGAGCGCGGCCGGTGGGCAACGTCCCGGAAACGCGCTGGTAACGGGCCGAGGTGACCATTCCTCGCCTGGGACCGAGGAAGAGCGTCCAGGAAGGGGGAGGAGTGGGAGAGCAGCTACATCGGACCCGGCTCCAGGTCGCGGGCGAGCGGCGGGAGTTCGCGGTTACCCGCCCCTCGGCGCACGACTTCGCGATGCTCGAGGAGCTGAGCTTCATGCGCCGCGAGGCGCAGGCCGAGGCCGACCAGGCCTACGCTGATTGGCGCGACTCGCCGAACGGCGAGTCGTGGACGATCTATCTCGCCGCCCGGGATCGTGCCGACGCCGCTCAGGACGAGCTGGCCGACTGGGCGCGGCAGCTGGCCGCCTGAGCGTTCTCTGTCCTGCGGGCGCCGCTAGGGGACCCGGCGTGCCGGTGGAACGTTGCCGTCGTCATAGGCGACCACGCGCCGGCGCCGGTCCGCCCAGATCGCCATCCATACGAGCGAGATCAGCAGCCCGATCACGCCGATCACCATGAGGATCAGCCCGACAGTGTGCAGATTGAAGCCTCGCGTCGAGACGTGGACCGCGAACCTCAGAATCGCGCCGAGCGCGATCAGGAAAAGCGAAGTACCGATACCCATGTGTGAACCTCCGGTTCAGCGAGCCAAAACGACTCCCGCTGCGGAGGTGCTGCCCGCAAAGAGGGGGCGCGAAACGACACGGGACGGTTTCTGGCGTGCGGTGCTTCACCCGATTCGAATGATGCGCCACTTCGGCGCGGGTCTACGGTGGCCGCAGACGTTGGACGCGTGCACGTGAGTGCAGAGCAGTCAAACCGCGACGTCATAAGTGCCGGAAAGGAGCCCCAGCCATGAGTCCCAGGAGCACAACATCGAGGGGTGCCACCGCGCGCGCGGCCGACAACGGGGCGCCGGCGTCGGGATCCGGCGCGAATGGCAAAGTCGCCCATTTCTCGGTGGCCGAGCGCGCCGCTCGAGGAAAGGCGGCGCGGGCGAAGGTGCCGCGGAGCGTGCATGGCGAGTGGTTGGCGCCGTCAGGGCGTCGTGATCCGGTTGAGTTGTTGGAGGAGCAGGCCGCGTCGCGGGTGCCGGAGCTGGTGCCGATTCGGTACGGGCGGATGCTGGTCTCGCCGTTCACGTTCTATCGCGGCGCCGCGTATTTGATGGCGGCGGACCTCGCCGGCTCTCAGAGGACCGGCTTGAGGGTGCAGTTGTGCGGTGATGCGCATCTGTCGAACTTCGGTGCGTTCGCGGCGCCAGATCGACGGTTGGTGTTCGACGTCAACGATTTCGATGAGACGCTGCCAGGGCCATTTGAATGGGATCTCAAGCGGCTGGTCGCGAGCTTCGCGGTCGCGGGACGCGATCTCGGCTTCTCGCGAAAGGAGCGGCGCGGGGTGAATCTGACGGTGACGCGCTCCTATCGCGAGGCGATGCGGGATCTCGCGTCGATGAAGACGTTCGATCTGTGGTACTCGCGGGTCGACGCCGACGCGCTGATTGCGCAGTTCCGCGGAGCGGCGAGCGCGAAGCGTCGCAAGATGATGGAGAAGAACATCGCCAAGACTCACGCGAAGGACAGCCTGCGGGCGTTCAGCAAGCTCACCACGATCGTCGATGGGGAGCCGCGGATCGCCGCCGACCCGCCGCTGATCGTGCCGATCGAGGATCTCGCCGACGGCGGCGATGTCGAGGCGTTCGCGCGAGGGGTGATCCGTGGCTACCGGCGCACGCTGCAGGGCGATCGCAAGCATCTGCTCGAACGCTTTAGGTATGTGCACGCGGCGCGCAAGGTCGTCGGTGTCGGCAGCGTCGGCACACGCGCCTGGATCATCCTGATGGTCGGCCGCGACAACGAGGACCCGTTGTTCCTGCAGCTGAAGCAGGCGGAGGCCTCGGTGCTTGAGCCGTTTGTGGGTAAGAGCCAGTACGCCAATCACGGCCAGCGGGTGGTCGAGGGTCAGCGGCTGATGCAGGCCGCCAGCGACATCATGCTCGGCTGGGACCGCGTCACCGGCCTGGATGGCGCGAAGTGGGACTTCTACATGCGCCAGCTGTGGGACAACAAGGGGTCGGCGATCATCGAGGGCATGAATCCCAGAGAGCTGGCCGCCTACGCCGAGATCTGCGGACGCACGCTCGCCCGCGGCCACGCACGCTCAGGCGATGCCGTCACGATCAGCGCGTACGCCGGCTCGGGCGCAGCGCTCGACGAGGCCATGGCGGACTTCGCCGAGCTCTACGCCGATCAGAACGAACTCGACTACGCGGCGCTCAGCACAGCCGCGAAAACCGGGCGCATCAAGGTGGAAACAGGCCTTTAAGCATGGCCATTCAAGAACATACGGATGTCGTGGTCCACGACGCCGAGCGGGCCCATCATCTGCTGATGCTCGAGTTCGGGGACCGGGCGGACTTCGACAATCCGAAGCTCGAGTACCGCCGCCTGTTTTCGGAGCTGTTGGGCACGTTCATGCTGGTGCTGGTGGCGGCTGGGGGAGGGCTTCTGCACGCCAAGGGGCAGATCAGTCTCGCGGCGGCGGTCGTCGCGCCGGGCTTGATGGTGCTGGCGATCATTCTGTTCATGGGTGCGGTCTCTGGCGCGCATCTGAACCCGGGTGTGTCGCTGGCGTTCGCGGTGCGGGGCGACTTTCCGTGGAAGCGGGTCCCGGGCTACATCATCGTGCAGCTGCTCGGCGCGACGCTTGCGTGCCTGTTCCTGCTCGCTGTGTTCGGCAACGTCGAGCATCTCGGCGCGACGCTGCCCGGCCCCGGCTACAAGGATTGGCAGGCGTTGTTGATGGAGATCGCGCTCACGGGCGTGCTGCTCAGCGTGATCCTCGGCACGGCGTCGGCGGCGCAGAACGTGGGTGCGCTCGGAGCGCTCGCGGTCGGCGGCTACATCGCACTCGCCGGGTTGTGGGCGGCCCCGGTCAGCGGCGTCTCGATGAACCCGGCGCGTTCGTTCGGCCCGGCGCTGGTCAGCGGCGACTGGACCGCATACTGGGTCTATGTGGTCGGCCCGCTGGTGGGAGCGGCGATCGCGGTCGGCTGCGCGATCATCCTGCGTGGGCGTGGTGGGGATCCGATCTCCCACGCGGCCGGATCCGGCGTGCTCACCCCCGGGGACTTGGAGGAGAAGGCCAAACTCTCCGTGGAGATCGACGAGGGGAAGGTCGCCCCGCCCGGAGTCGACGAGACGAGCACGGACGGCGGCGCGTAACCCGGGACGGGCCGGCGCCGGCAGTCGAGGCCCTGGCCGCGGCCGCCGCGCGAACTGTCACGTAGTGACATGCAGCGCGCTACGTACTCCGTACCGATGCGGGGCGCGTGAGTCGGCCGTATCGTCGTATGCGACCAAGGAGGGCGCTCTATGCCGCAGACATCGGAGAAGCACGCGCAGCGTCGCGCGCATCCGGTTGTGGTGCGCGATCGTCGTGGCAGCGGGATGCGCCGAATGCTCGGCGTCGCCTCCGCGGACGCGCTGATGCTCCGCGCCATATCGGCCGACGTCGCCCACGCCGCCGACCCGCGCCATCTCGCGCACAGGCCGCCGGCCGCCGACCCCTTCGAGCTGCGTGACCCCGAGTACATCGCGCGCACGCTGCCCGCGCTGCGCGTCATGTCCGACGTCTGGTTTCGCGCCGAGGTGCGCGGGCTGGAGAACATTCCGCCGCGCGGACCGGTGCTCTTGGTCGGCAACCACTCGGGCGGCACGCTGATCGCCGATACGTTCATCTTCTCGCAGGCGTTCTACGACCACTTCGGCCCCGAGCGCGAGTTCTTCCAGCTCGCGCACGACCTCGTGTTCAAGGTGCCTGGCATCCGAGCCATGCTCACGCCGTACGGGACGGTGCCCGCCTCGCCGGAGAATATGCGCCGCGCGCTCGCGCGCGACGCCGCGCTGCTCGTCTATCCGGGCGGCGACCACGAGACCTACCGGGCCAGCTGGCACTCCGCCGACATCGACTTCGCCCACCGGACCGGCTTCGTGCGGCTCGCGCTCAAGCACGGCGTACGAATCGTCCCGGTGGTTTCGATCGGCGGCCAGGAGACGGCGCTGTTCCTCGGCCAGGGCGAGCACATCGCGCGACTGCTGCACCTCCACCGGCTCCTGCGGATCGACGTCGCGCCGGTCCAGATCGCGCCGCCGTGGGGCGTCACCGTTCTAGACCTCCCGGGACGCCTGCCGCTGCCGGCCAAGATCTCGATCGAGGTGCTCCCGCAGATTGACCTGCGCGAGGAGCTCGGCGGTGCAGGCGGCGATCCTGACGAGGGCTACGATCTCGTCACGGGGCGGATGCAGGACGCGCTGCGCGAGCTCGACGAGGCACGCACGCTGCCGCTGATCGGCTGAGCAGGCGCTCACCGCAGCCCGGGCGCGATGGCGAGCATGCCGTGCCCGCTAGGCTGGGGCGCACACGGTATAGGAGGGTGAGATGCCAGCGGACGAGGGCGCCGAGCTGCGAGGCGCGCTCAAGGCGGTGCAGGACCGGCGTAGCTCGGGTGATGCGCATGGCGCCGAGACCGCGCTCGAACGCGCTCTGCTGACGACGTCCGCGGTCGGCATCGAAGGGGACAGGGAGACAGTCGCCGCTGCGATCAGGCTGCTTCGGGCGGCTGACGACAACGGTACGACTCGCCTCGAGGTTCGCGATCAGGCGATGACCCGACGCCGGTGGTTCGAGGTCAACTCCAGCGGGGAGATCAAATGGGCCGACCGATGATGGACCGGCACTCCGGCGACCGAACCGGGACGCGTAGCGCGAACTCGTTCAGAGCCAGGACAGATCATCGAACGCCTGCCTTCCCGCCTGGTTCGTTCATCCCATCCGGGTGACGACATCACTCCTCCCGGGCCGTAGGGTCGGCGCAGCGTTGTCGATGACCGGGACGCGTGACCGAGGGTGAGGGTGGCCGATGGCGTTGAATGATGCGAGCGCGACGGGACCTCGGGTTCTGTTTGTCTATTTCACGTACACGCAGCAGAGCCTGAAGGTGGCCGAGGCGATGGCGGAAGTGCTCCGAAAGCGGGGCTGCGACGTGCAGCTGGCCGGCATCGAGTTGACCGATTCACGTTGGGCGGAGCGGTTTACGCGGTTTCCGCTGAGGCACGCGTATCTCGACATTTTCGGGATGATGCCGGCGCAGTTGCGCAGCGCGACCGGAGAGATCAGGATCCCGGACGACGCCAGCGACGGCGACTACGACCTCGTCGTGATCGGCTCGCCGACGTGGTGGCTGAAGACCAGCGTGCCGATCCGCTCCTGGCTGAAGTCAGACGCGGCGGGACGAGTGCTCAACGGCACGCGCTTCACCGCATACGTGGTGTGCCGGCGCTACTGGGGCTTCAACCTGAGAGCGGTGAACAAGCTGGGCACCGAGCGGGGCGGCGCGTACATCGACGGCATTCATTTCTCGTTCGCCGGCGGCCAGGTCCGGTCGCTGCTGTCGCTGCTCAGCTATTTCGGCAAGGGCCAGAACCAAGAACGCTATCTCGGCGTGACGATCCCCCCGACCAATCTCCAGCCGGACTACCTCGAGCAGGCTCAGGCATTCGCGACCGGGTTGGCGGACCGTCTTGTCGAAACCGACACCGTGAACGAGACGCTGGCCAGCGCGGTGAGGAAATCAGTTGCGCACGTCGACGGTGGCGGTGCCAAGGACCTCAAAGCCGCCCTCGGGGAGGCACAAGCCGGCATGGGCGGCTGAGGGCTTTAACCACGACCGCACCCGGGCACGGCGGGAGCGCGCGCGATGGGTAAGGCGATCGGCGCGATCCTCCCGTACGCGCTCGGCGCGGCGATCAGCGTCATACCGATCATCGCGATCATCCTGATGCTCGTCACGCCCAAGGCGAAAACGAACGGCACGTCGTTCGCGGCGGGCTTCCTCTTGGGCCTGGCGGTGATCTGCATCGCCGCTGTGGCGTTTGCCGGCGGAAGCAACTACTCGTCCAGCAGTGGCCCGACGAAGACCGTCAGCATCATCAAGCTGCTGCTTGGACTATTGCTGCTGGTCGCCGCCGTCCGCCAATGGCGGGCCCGACCCAAGCCGGGCCAGGCCCCGACGATGCCGAAGTGGCTGCAGTCGATCGACCACTTCACACCCGCACGCTCATTCGGGATCGGCGCGGCCCTCTCGGCGATCAACCCGAAGAACCTCGCCATGTCACTGGCCGCCGGCCTATCGATCGCGCAAGCCGGGCTGCCGATAGGCCAAGAGGCCGCCACGATCCTCATCTACGTGCTGCTCGCCGGCGCGACGATCATCGCGCCGCTCGTCGTCTACCTCGCGATGGGCCACCGCGCCACGAAGATCCTCGGCGGTTGGCGCACATGGCTGGCCGACAACAACGCCACCGTGACCTCAGTTCTGCTGCTCGTCTTCGCAGTCGTGCTGATCGGGCAGGGGATCAGCGGACTATCCGGCTAGCGCTGACGGGCGCGGTCCGCCTGGAGAAGACTCGACGCGACCGCGCTCGCTTCGCTAGCGCCGGCGGCCTACGCGCCGGGACGTACGGCGCGCCATTCTGCGACATGCAAACATCTCTTTGCCTCCTGGTCGTGTGCTTTAGAGTTCGTAGATAAATAACGTTGCAGGGTTGTGGTTGTGGTCGTGGAGGTATGCGGGTATGGCGGATGAGGCTGCGATCGGTGAGAAGTTCCGTGCACTGGCGGGTGAGTTGAATGAGCGACAGCGTCGGTTGTGGGCGGCGTCAGAGGCGCGCGCGGCGGGGCGCGGTGGGATCATGGCGACGGCTCGCGCGACGGGGATCTCGGTCCTGACGATTCGCAAGGGGATGCGGGAGTTGGCGGGGGGTGAGCGGCTCGAGCCGGGGCGGGTGCGTCGGCGAGGTGGCGGGCGCAAGCCGGTCACGGAGCTCGACCCGACGTTGCTGGAGGATCTCGAGCGGTTGGTGGAGGCGGACAGGCGGGGCGATCCCGAGTCGCTGTTGCTGTGGACGTCGAAGAGCGTCAGGCACCTCGCTGGTGGGTTGCGTGAGTCGGGTCATGAGGTGCAGTTCACGAAGGTGGCGCAGCTGTTGCGCGGGCTGGGGTACAGCCTGCAGGCGAACGTCAAGACCCGTGAGGGGCGCCGGCACCCCGATCGGGACCTGCAGTTCCGCCACATCAATGCGGTGGCGATGCGAGCAGTCGCTGCGCTTGAGCCGGTGATCTCGGTCGATACCAAGACGAAAGAGCTGGTCGGCGATTTCAAGAACGCGGGGCGCGAGTGGCATCTCACGGGCGAGCCAGAGCGTGTCCGCGTGCACGACTTCAAGGACAAGCAGTTGGGCAAGGCGATCCCCTACGGCGTCTACGACATCGGAACCGACCAGGGGTGGGTGAACGTCGGCGTCGATCACGACACCGCCCAGTTCGCCGTCAACTCGATCCGTAGCTGGTGGGAGTACCTCGGCCAGCCTCGCTACCCCAACACCTCAACGCTGCACATCACCGCCGACTGCGGCGGTTCCAACGGCAACCGCACCCGCCTGTGGAAGGTCGAGCTGCAGAAGCTCGCTGACGAGACCGGGCTGGAACTGGCCGTCTCCCATTTCCCGCCCGGCACCTCGAAGTGGAACCGGATCGAGCACCGCCTGTTCTCGTTCATCACGATCAACTGGCGCGGCAAACCGCTGGTCTCCCTGGAGACGATCATCAACCTGATCGGCGCGACCAAGACCAGCACCGGCCTCGAGGTCTACGCCCGTCTCGACAACGGCACCTACCCCGACAAGATCAAGATCCGCGACGCAGAGATGAAAGCCGTCAACCTTCACAGCGACGAGTTCCATCCCGAATGGAACTACTCGATCAAACCGCAACCTTAATTATCTACAACCCCTTAGACGACGTTCCCGGCGGTCTCGAGTGCGTGCAGCTCCTTGGCCTCGTCGGCCGAGTGGAGCCCGATCTCGACCAGGTCGAGTGGGCTGATGAAGCCGTCGCTGATCCGGAAGCCACCGGCGCGCGCAATCGCATCGCGCAGTGGGACCGCCCAGTGATGCTCGAGCAGGATGAGCGCCGCCGCGGAGTCGTTGGGGATCTCCTCGAGCACGTCCCAGCCCTCTTCATCGGGCAACAGCTGTGCGCCCTCGGCCATCGCCTCGGCTCCTGCCGCAGCACCTTCCTCGGCGCCTTGTTCTCCTTCGATTCCGAGACCGATGAGGGCGCCGATCGTGCTGCCGACCTCGATCGCCTCGTCCTTGGTCAGGTTGCTGAGATGCTGCACCTCGATGGCTCCGTCCGCGTCCTTGTGGACCGCCAGCGCGTCGATCACACGGACTGTGTCTTCGTCATGCAATCGCTCGAGCTCAGCGATGATCTCGCCGTGAAATTCGGGGTGGTTGAAGCCAAGACGATCAGCTGAACAGGTCCGACAGGCATCGATCTCGCCTCTTCTTTCTCCGGTGTTACGGACTTCGGGGGACGTTGGGACTCGTCTGCGGCGCGCACCCGGTGTGGCCAGGTTGACGCGGCGGCCGGCTCCCGGTTTCAAGTGTGGACGCAGGTTGTGGGGGCACATCACCTGGTTAGGGTGATTGCTTCGTGACCGGGGTTTGATTTTGTCGTTCGCCCGATCGTGGTGCGGGAGGTCTGAAGCTCCGGTCCACGGGAGCCTCAGTGATGAACAGCAACCTGGTTGACGTCTTCCTGCTGTCCCTGGTCTCGATGTTCAACCCGACGCTGCTCGCCGCGGTGACGGTGATGTTGCTGCTGCCATTATCTGGACTTCCGGGTTATGCGGAACCCGACTCGTGGTCGAATGCTGCGTCTGGTGGCGTGGTGTTGCGAGTTCGCATAATCAGAGCGCTCTGACGAGGGCGACGAGCGTGCCCGGGACCGCTGGTTTTCGATCAACGCGACGCTCTGTCGTGACAACGACGGCCGAGCCGTACGCTTGTGGTCGTGCCCAAGCGAGTACAGAAGAAAGCGGGGAGCCGCGGGCGGGCGGCTCGCCAGCGCGAGAAGAAGCGAGGCCACGATCCGGCTGACCTCTTGAAGGCCTGGCAGAAGGCGATCCGGGAGGTTGGGGGTGCGCTTGCGTCTGCCCCGGCTGGAGTGGCGAGCGACCTCGTGCGACCGCTGCAGCACCAGGCGGAGTTGGTCCAGCAGGTGCTCCAGCGGCAGCTTGAATTTGAGCATGAGCTTCTCAATCGCGCCACTGCGCCGTTGCATGCGACGCTGGAGCTCATGGATCAGGCTGTGGAAACGTTACGCGCGCAGGCGATCTCATTTCGCGCAGCGTCGACGACGTTCCGCCAGCTCGCGTCGTTGATGGATCAGCAGGCGGACCTCCTGCAGCGTGCCGGTGCGACGATGCGCGACCCGCTCAGCGCTTTCAGGTCTAGCGACGAATAGCGGCTCACCGACGCAGAGTGTCCGTTAACCCACCGCTTCGGCGTTTGCCTCGGCCAATAACCTCGGTGACTCGGGCAGCGCTGCTGAGGGCTACTTGCAGCACCCTCGATCGAGCCACTCGAGCGCTCCGACACTGCTGCTTCGGGCTGACAGGGAAGTCCGTTCCACAGGACTTTCGATTTCCCCTGAGAGCCTGCCCGGCCAGGCACAGCAGCTAGTTCCAGCAGTGCGCCATAGGCTCTCCGGCGAGGTCATCGCCTGGGTAAAAGCGCTCGATTATCCGAACCCGCTAGCGCCAGATTCCCCGAGCCAGCACGGCTCTGGCGGCACCAATTCCGCATAACCCGGTAGTTCAGATAATGGATCTAATCCGGAATTCCACATTAGATCCAAACCCGAAGCGGCTGATGATGGGCTATCTGCTCGGCGCGTACACGACGAGCATCACGCTCGGCCTCGTGATCGTCTTCTCGCTCAACGGCTCCAGCGCGGCGAGCACGTCGAAGCACACGATCAGCCCGCTCGAGGACATCGTCGTCGGACTGCTCGCGGTGGCGATCGCGTTCGTTCTTGCCACAGGGCGTGATCAACCGTTCCAGGAGCGCCGGCGGGAAGAGAAGGACGCCAAGCTGAAAGCCAGGGAGGAGGCGGGCAAGCCGACCGAGTCGCTGCCGCTGCGGATGCTCGGCAAGGGAGACCCGAAGGTGACGTTCCTGGTCGGGGCGATCCTCAGCTTCCCGGGCGTCTCCTACCTCGATGCACTCGATCACATCCACAAGCTCAATCCGGGAACAGTGCCGACCGTCCTGCTGGTCATCTTCTTCTGCATGATGCAGCAGATACTGCTCGAGCTACCCCTACTCGGCTACGTGTTCGCACCCGACTCGACGCAGGATAGCGTGACCCGGTTCAAAGCGTGGATGGGGCGCAGCGGTCGAAGCGCCGCCGTGATCGGCGCCGGCGCGATCGGTGTGGTGCTGATCGTGAGAGGGCTGATCACCCTGCTCTGAGCCGATCAGCCTCGCCGCTAACTACGAGAACCGCTCGGCGAATGCGGTGGTGGACATGAAGCCCTGGGCCCCGACCGCCACGCACACCCCTGCCCTCAAGCACGAGATGCCGTACAGAGTGCCGCCGGGTCCCGCCGGGTTCGGCGTGGGCTGGACCGACCAGGTCCCTTTGAACAGATGTTCGGCCAGCACATAGGTCCGAAGCTGCCGGTTGGCGGAGGCGCCCACCGCGGTGCACGATCCGGGCTTGCCGCAGCTGATCGCCTCCAGCTCGAACATGTTCGAGCGCCCGCTCGGTCCATGCACGCGCTCGATCGTCCAGTGCTTGCCGTTCCAATGCTCGACCAAGCCGAAGAACGCCGACCCGTTAGACCGCGTGTAATCCCCGGCGGCCTCGCACCACGATCGCGACGAGCACGAGACCGCGTTTAGCTCGAACCCACCGCCGGCGGGATTCGGAGCGCGCAGATCCCTCCAGCGGCGTCCGTCCCATCGCTCGGCGAGAACCCCGGTTCCGAGCCCGTAATCGCCGACGGCCACGCAGGCATCGGGCGCGGTGCAGGACACCGCTTTCAGTTCCCCGTCGGAGGCACCGCGTGGCAACGGGACCCGACCGCGCGACCAGTGCCTCCCGTTCCACCGCTCGGCGAGCGCCGTGACATTCGTCTCCGGACCCGAGAACCCGACCGCCGTGCAAGCGAGTCCGGTCGCACATGAGACCGCCCGCAGCCGACCCACGGCCCGCGCCGTCTGCAGATACTGGAAGTGCCATGAGCCGCCACTCAGGCGGTCGGACCACAGCGACGAGGAACCGCCCACCGCCATGCAGGTCGTCGCCGCTGTGCACGAGACGCCATTGAAACCGGCATCGTGGCGTGGGTTGGGCGTCGAGCGCGTCGACCAGCTCAAGCCATTCCATCGTTCGATCAGGTTGCGGTCGAAACCGTGGTGGTTGGTATACGTCCCGGCTCCGAAACAGACCGACGCGGTTGCACACGACACGGCGTTCAGTGCACCGTCCTGCTGCCCAGGAACCGCCGGCGTCCTCTGCAGCCTCCAGGACCGGCCCGCGGCCCCCCCGACCGCGCAGCACATCAGCAGGGCGACCACCAGCGGCACGCTCCACACGCGCATCGCGCGAGTCTAACCGCGCGAGCGCAGCTGCGACGGGGGCGTCCGACCATCCGGCCAGGGGGATAGGCCGCAAGGAGCGCGAAGCACGGCGCTCTGGCGGCGCCGTGCTTCGCGGCCGTTTCGTCACCCACCTCGTACAGCAGCATCCGCCTCACTCGCCAGTCGCCGGATGAACCGAAAGAAGCCGGCCGACTGCCCGTCGAAGAGTCCATCAGCGGTGAGGGCCCTGACCGCTGCCCGCGCTCCAGCCAGCGAATCGATCGTCGGACGGACGACCGAGCACTTGGGCAAGCCCGGTATGAACTCACACGGCTCGGGGAGGATCAGGTTCGTCTGGGTCGCCTCGCCACCCGAGTTGTTGAGGTTCGGGAACGTGGTACCGGTCTTTGGATCGGTCACACCCGCCAGCGGGTCGGCCACGGCGTTTCCTGCCTTGTCGTGCCAGAGCGAGAAGTGGTTGGTCTCAACCCCCCCGATGGCAAGGACAATCCGCAGCACCTCGAGGCTGGTCACCTTCATCGCGAGCGCCGTGTACAGGCTCGAGCCCCCCTGCTCGATCATGGCGAAGTGGAAGCCCGCGCTGTTGGCGATCGCCTGCATCCGCTGATGCGCAGCATCCTTGGGAACCGGCACGGGTGCGGTGTCACTCGGCGGTGTCTCGGTGTCGGAGATCGGAATGACCGGCTGGTTCTTGATCTTCACCGCCTGCCCGAACGTCGCCCCGAAGTCGGGGTTGGTCTCGGCTCGGTAGCGGAGATACCAACTGGTGTCGACGTTAAGGCTCTTGAGGTTCGTGAGTCGTTTCTTGCTGCCGCCGCCAGTCGCCGAGCTCGGCGCCAGGGTCCGGAACGGATCGAGATCCACCGGCTTCTGTCCCTTCGACAGCAGGTAGGCCTTGATGAACGCCTGGTGGCTCTCCTCGTCGTCGGTGTTGTCGGAGATGTACTGCGGCATATCGCTGTCGAGGTTCTCCAGCGCGGCGACGTAGAAGCCGTTCTGGCCGTCGTGTTGGCGCTCCTTGCTTGCCTGGCCGCCGAACCCGGCGTACTGCTCCCACAGGTCGCTCTCGATGATCTCGGCTGCGCAGAGGAAGCGCAGAACCGCGAAGTCCCCCTTGCTGGGCTCACCCCCCAGACCGGGGCGGCGCTTCGCGCTCGCGGAGGACACGGCGACCGCCGATGCGGGAACCATGACCGCGCTGGCGAGTCCGGCTCGGCGCAGGAACGTCCGCCTCCCAACCACGCCTTCCCAGATCCTCTGCAGCTCCTGCTCTTCGGTCTCGGGCGCAGGAATCCCCGCGCCCGCATGTGCGTGCTCGTGCTGCTTTGACATTTGATGGTCCTTTGCTTCTGTGAGTAGAGAGTTGAGTTGCCGGCGTCAGCCGGCGGCTAGCCACCCCGCCACAGGGAAGCCATGTGATGGCAGGCCAAGACGGCCCTTCGGTAGAGAAGAAAACGGTCCACGCTGCACGTCCGGCCCGGAGTCGGTTGACGAGCCGTTACCAAGCCCTGACGCTGAACCGCCTCGGGTTCTTCCCGCTCAACAGTGTCTTAAGACTCAGTGCTCGGGGAGTCGCCCCGCTCGCGGCGCTCCCTTACTCTCTCCTGCAAATTCACGAGATGGTCAGTAGGGGCTCCCGTCTGTGACCCCAACCGCGCCCCGACCAGGAGGTACCGTTGCGGGTGCTGATAGACAAGGCCCTCCAGAACGGGGGCTAGGTCCTGTCGCCGCTCGCGGCACCCCATCGTGGGGACGAGCTGGTCTTCATTGGCCCACCACGAAAAAGGGCAAGCGATCGAGGCCCTCTCCCGGCGGCGGCCGAGGCAACCCCTAGGTCGGCCTATCAGCGATCGTCAGCTCTGTCGGCCTCCGACACCCTGATGCAGCAATGCGGGGTCGCCCCGGGCGCGCTCCCGGAGGATGCCTGAGGCGATCACCTGCCGACGTCGAGTCTGGCTTGGCTGAGGGTCACGAGCCGAACATCGTCGCCGGCATGGCTGGCCGCGACCCATGGCTTCGTCGCAGACCAACGGCAAGACCGAGCAGTTCATCCGCACGTGCTCGGAGGCTGGGCCCACAGAGCGATCGACCGCACCAGCAGCGAACGCACCCGAGCGCGCCAAACCGGTTCAACCATCTGCAAAGGCCAATGGCGCTGACGGTTGGTCTGGCTGTCAAGTCCGCGCTGAGAATGTCTCCAGATAGCTACTGGGGATCTTGGTCGCGGTCGGGATGTAGATGCCCATCACCTTGTTTCGGTACACCGTGTTCCCGGTCACGAAGCTACAGCCACCCGCGCACAGCGAGCTGGTGCGGACGCCGACCGCAAACCAGCGTGCCGGCCCGAAAGCACCCTGGCGGTTGACTGCAATGAAGCCCATTCCCTCCTGGTCGTTCGCCGTCTGCGCTACGACGTTGAAGCCGCCCGGCACGCCGGTGATTCCTTCGAAGTGGGTGAGCAGCGTCGGCTTGTTGCGGTAGCTGAAGTATCTCCGTGCGCCGAAGACCCCGGTCCGTTCGTTGTAGTTCACCAGGAAGGCGCGCTGTAGGACCTTCGGGTGCTGTCGCACCGACGCGCCGCCGGCAAGGGTGTAGTTGGGACTGCGCTCACCGCCGTTCTGCCAGAGGCCGTACAAAGTGGTCCCGTGCGAGGTGCTCCCGCCCAGCTTCAGCAGCGTCCAGCGGTGTGTCCTCATGTTGTAGATGAAGGCGTTGGCGGAGACGGCGCGATGCGCACCACCGAGGTTGAGATCGTAATCGCCGACAACGAGATCGCCCATCGTGCTGTGCGGGATCGTGTCCATCACAAGGCAGTTCGATCCGGATACCCGGCATGCCTTGGTGTGCCCGACCACGTTCTTGCCGTCAGCCGGCACGTCGATCGGCGACCACGTACCACCGCTTCCGCGCACCGGTCCCAGGTAGACCATCCCCTGATTCAAGACGCCTGCGCTCGATGAGGTCTCATAGCTGCCGACGGCTCGTACCTCACCGCTGGGAATGCTCGACGGGTTGAACGCATGTGTGTCAGGGCCGTAGAACAAGCCTTCCTTGTACCCAGAGAAGGGTGGTGTGAATGTCGACACCGCCGCGCCAGCAATCCGCCCCGTTAGGGGGGCCTCGGCCAGGAACGGAATCACGGGGTTCAAGCCGGTGCCCACGTTCACGCCACCAGTCAGGACGGCCTTCTGACCGGACTCGCCTCGGACGCCGGTCACGACGTCGCCGGTGAGCAGCTGTGAGACTCACGCCTGTGACACGAGTGCCAGACCCTCCGAGGGCGCTCGTCATTTGCGGCACCACGAGCAGTGCCGCAACGATTACGCCGATCACACCCATAAACGGGGAGCCAGAGACTGCCTACGAAATTGCATCGGTCCTCCAAGGACTTGGGGAGCGCGTCTGGAGGAGCTATCGACCTACGGACTCGTCGTGCTCACCGTAGCCCTCCCAAGTCAAATGGTGCAAACCCGCAAGTCAGCGCGTCGCGCCGCCGTTCAGGTCGATGTCTATGCCAGACGTCCTGCAGCCGCGCGCTCGATGACCCGGTGCTGGTGCATTGAGTTCCCAGCGTCGTCAGACCGATGGACCGCTCTCACCTCGGCGCCGTCGTCCGGCCTACGAGCGACTTCGGCGAGGTCAACGCCGTTCAACGCGTTATCGTGCCCGTCCAGTAGGCAGGGTCACGGCCGCCCTCGAACGCGGCTAGCGCTTCGGATCATGTCCATCGACGAAGCACGTCGTCGTCGGCTTCATGCGCCCTTCGCTCGCCAGCAGCCAGAGCATGTCGACGCTACTGAGAGCTAGAACCTGCCGAGCTGTCCGAGGACCGGGATGTCGATCAGCAGTCGACCGGCTGACGCTCGCGGTCACGCCGCGCAGCATACGCGGCCACCTCCCGCTCAAACTCCGGCCACCACAGTGGTTCGTTTTCCCCGCCGCCGCCTGGAGCCTCGGGACTGAGACTCGGTGCCCAACCCGCGCCTCCGTCGTGGCGGTCCTCCTCCTCGTATGTGGCGAGATAGATCGCAACACCCATCGCCACGCTGCTCAAAGCGATCACCGAGCCGGTGAGGGCCATCATCCACACTGGCCCGTGGTCAACGATCACCACAACCCACGCCCCCCAGGCGCCCGACAAGCCGAAGCAAGCGACCAAGGGGCGAGCCACCCGCGGCATGGTCACTCCGAGCGCGATGCACAGCAGGACCAGGTTCAACGCCTCGACGCAGAGGACGATCGGGTAGCTCATGGAATGGCTGGTGGGGGCGAGCGGCTGGGGTGCGGATCATCTCACGTTTCGCTCGCCGCGACCAGACCCTCGATGTCTTGGGTTCGTGCCCTTAACTTGTGGCTCTCGCTGGAGGCGTGACCAGCGCCTGGCTGCTGCTGACGAAAGCCCCCTCAATAGCTCCGCGACTGTCGCAAGAGCCCTTATTGTCTTCGCAGCTCTGGGCTAGAAACAGAAGCGCGTTGACCACACCGCAGCTATGCTTACCGGGCGCACGCATGCGGCGCCTGGCAAGAGAAGGGATCCGCTGGGCTCGACAGGTGCATCCACTACCGTGGGCCACAGCGCTCCTGGTCTGCCGGCGCGTTACCCCACGTTCGAACACGAGGAGTCGACTGTCGCTGGGTACACACTCGGCGGATCCGGGACCGAGTCCAAACTGGTTCCGCCGACAGCGGGAGCGACACAATCGTTCGTCAGCGTTTGTTGCTTGCTGTTGAAGTCATCCAGACTTGTGGTGGTCCAACCGTCGCACGCGAACTTTTGGTTCCCGCCGACGAAGCCCGTGAACGTGCCGCCATACGACTGGCAGTCGATCTGGGCCTGGCTCCGCTGCTGCAGCGCCCCGCCGTGGGCGGCGTCGGAGACGCAGTCGCCCTGGTTGGCGAAGGGCGTGCGGTCCGAGCGAACGAGATTCTGCCAGCCGCCGTTCTGACACAGCTTGGCGTTGGCTGAGTTGCCGCCGCCCGCCGAGGCGACGGGTGCCAAGCTCAAGCAAAGAGCGCCAGTGGCGAGCAGCGCTAGGGCTAGGCATCCTGCGATGTGTTGCTTCATTGGAGAACCCGCCCTTTTAGAAGAATGTGCCCCCCGGCCAGCAGTCCCTTGGCGACCGGCATGGGCGAGTTGACGCCTCTAACAGAGCGCGTCAACCAGAGCGCGCAAATTTCCCGCGGTTGTCGGAGGCCCAATCGCCGCCGTTCAGGGCGTGCTCGGGAGCTGAGCCATGTACCAGCCAAAGCCGCGCGCCGATCTGGTCGCCGCGACAGGTCTCTCCGAGCATTACAGCCGCCTTATCCGACTCGGGAAAAGGGTCCCGCATCCTCGGCATTGGGAGGCGTTGCGCAGCCTGTCGGCATCGGCTACGCGATGAGTTGACGCGACTGCTGTTCGCCCGCGAAGTAGTTCTGGCCAGCCTAGCTTGCCAAGACGCCTGGTCGAAAGCCCAATCCAGCGGTCTCGATTCGCGGAAGGGGAAGGGCGGGCACCCTCGTTTTCCTGTGCGTGACTTCCGAGGCTCGATGGGCCTCACCCGATGGCTGGGCGCTGGGCCGCAGATTGACGAGTGGCCGTAGCATGATGGACAAGTTGCCGGCTCTGTTTGGTTGCGACCAAGCACTTGGTGGGTGCCGCATGGATGGGTCTGACGGGTGCCGCGCGCGGCTTGGGGCGGGCTTCGCACTCTTCCGGGACTGTGTTGTCGGCCGGTCTACGCGACCGTGATCGTCAGCGTTAGCGGGGTGTCGTGGTGCGCGGCGTCGGTCACCCGGGATCCGACGTTGAGCGTCAGGGTGCGTTACGGGGCCATCATGGAACGCCACGTGCCCATCCACATCCCCAGGCCAAGGAACAGCTACACCGCATCGCCATCCGCTACGCAAGACAACAGCTCAACCATCATGGCGAACCATTCCCGCGCCAGCCACTCTCGGCCCTCTACCTCCTCGCACGCCAGCAACAACAACAGCGGCGGTGCGCAACCTGCGGAGGCGAGCTCAACTCGCAGAGAGCCTCATACTGCAGCGGCGCCTGCCGACAAGCCGCATCCAGACCGCCAAGGCGGGTAACCCATGCCGGGTCTAGGGAACAAACATGATGCTGCCGGTTCTCGATCCAAGCGCAACTGAGGCGCTGCGCTTCTCGTTTGCGCGGGTTGCAGCAGTCTGCCGAGAGCGGGTTGCAGACGACTGCTTTTCGTCCAGTGCGGTAGCCGGGCGACGCCGAACCGGCTGGGCGAAGCATTCCTGACCTGAGCCCGGCGCGCAGCGCACAGTCTGCGATCGTCACACGAGGGTGTCTCGTCCCCACCACGAGCAGCGCGCAGGCGTGGAGCTGCGTGTCGAGCGCTCGTGCGCAACGCGATCCCGTGGGAAGGATCGCGGTCTGGTCTGCGTCTCGGTCTGCACACACCACAGTCATCAGACGTCAGATACCCAGAGGAACAATCATGCGACGGAACGTGAGACTCAAGGCGACGCCGGCGACAGTGCTCGGCATCGTCGCGCTGGTGGTCGCCGCCAGCGGCGCCAGCTTCGCCGCCTCGCGCGGCACCGGATCCATCACTGCCTGCGTACACAAGAACGGCGGAGGGCTGTATCGCGCCGCGCACTGCGCGAAGCACGACAGGACGCTCACCTGGAGCACAACGGGCCCGCGAGGCGCGACGGGTCCGCAAGGGAGTCCGGGCTCCGCGCGGGGCTTCGCCTTTATTGGCGCCGACGGAACCGTGATCGAGAAGGGCGGGACCATTGACATCAAGATCGACAAGGTCAAGACGGGCGAGTACTGCTTGCTCATGAATCCCAAGCCGGGCAACTTCGCGCCGATCCTGGCGACCATCCAAGGGCCAGATTTGACCGCCGGATTGATCAACGTCAACACGAGCTTCGGGAGCGATTGCAACGCCGATGGCGGAGCCGGCGTGTTCACGATGAATCCCGCTGGCAAAGCGACCGATCAGCAGTTCGTTGTCGCCGTGATGTAAAGCATCGAGTGTGGGGCACCGAGCAGCAAAGACCACGCCGGGTCCGTCATCGACGTGCGCCCGGGCGAGCTCATCTCAGGGACTCCTCCGACTGCCCCTTCCCATGCACAGGGAAACGCTCCGGCGGGCTGGGCAGAGTGCTGCTCCGGGCTGTGGCTGTCGGGTAAATCCGCCGGTGTGGCCGCGCCGGGCCCTGGCGGGTTCGAGCGGTCGTGGGCGTCGAGGGATGGAGCCGACCCGGGCGTTAGGCGGTGAGGGCGAGTTGGTGGCTGTGGAGCTTGAGGAGGTTGTGTGTGGCGGCGATCAGTCGCCATTCCGACCGGGCGGCCGATCTGCCTCTTCGCGCGAACCGGTCGAACCGGCGATTGAACTTCATCTGCGCGAACACCGGCTCGATCATCGTCTTGCGTTTTCGGTAGAGCAGCAGATCGTGCTCGCCGCCGAGATCACGGTTGACTCACCGGACTTTGGTCACCTGGGACCGATGATCGAAGCGGCCGAGCGCCAGCTCGAGCGGGTCGGGATCGAGGAGCGTCTCGAGGTGATCCTCGCGGATGCCGGCTACTGGCATCAGGACCAGATGGACGAGATCGTCAGCCGCGGGATGCAAGTGCTGGTGCCGCCCGATGCCCAGAAGCGCAAAGGCGCCCGCGCCGGCTGGACCGGCGGCGCCTACGCGTGGATGCGGACCGTGCTCACCCACGAACCTGGTCGCGGGCTATACCGACGACGACCCGGAATGATCGAGCCGGTGTTCGCCGACGAGAAGCACAACCGCAGGATCGATCGCTTCCAACGAAGAGGCAGACCCGCCGTGCTCCCCGAATGGCGACTGATCAACGCCACCCACAACCTCCTCAAGCTCCACCGCCACCGGCTAGCAGCCGCCACCGGCTAAGACCGGGATCCCAGCAACCGAACCCGGCACTCACCGTCAGCATCGAAACTCGGGCGACACGATCGCGGCGGACTTGACCGACAGCCACCGATCGAAGCGGCACTCTTCCCGGGTTGCTGGTCTACTGCGCCTCCTCTTCCTCCTCGGCTTCGAGCTCCGCCTCGACGGCGGCGATGACGATCCCAAGCGCCTCGGTGATGTTCAGGGCGGCGTCCAGCGTCCGGGGCGTGCCGATGATTGGCGCGACGGCGATGAGGATGTTCTGGACCTGCTCGACTGTGACGCCAGCGTCCATCGCCGTGCCGACGTGCATGAGATATGAGGCCGCAGGCGCATGGACGGCCGCTAGGGCGGCGATGCGCGCGGCAAGGAGCGAGTTCGCATCCAGTTCGCACCGCGCGACCGACTCGGCGGTCATGGCGGCGAGCGTGTCAAGGACGGGCGTATCGGACGATGCGTCGGTCATTTGCGGTCCTTCCGATTGCGGGCAGGTCAGGTCTAACATCGCAGTGAGACGCCGGTGTGGCATCACCCAAACGAGGTGACATAACGATCGCGGCCGGCACCGGCGACGCCGCAGGCGCTCCTCCGCGGGCGACGGGAACCTGCTCGGCTGCGCCTGACCAATGCGGCAGTGGAGGACCACGGGTCCCTCACCGGCCATCGTCAGCGCCGGGGGTGGCGTGGCCCCTGGCTGACGGGCCTGTCTACGTCCGTCGACGGGAGCACAGGACAGCGCTGCCCGGCGTCGAAAGCGGCACGGTGGGCAACCGCTGGGACACCGGCCGGACCGAGACGTTCAGCGACGGTGTGTTCGCGATCGCGATCACGCTGCTCGTTCTCGACGTCAGCGTTCCCGAGTCCGAGTTCAATCATCTGTGGCGCGGCATCGCTCATCAATGGCCGGCGTACCTGGGCTATGCGACGAGCTTCGTCACGATCGGAGGGATCTGGCTCGCACACCACGGCATCTTCCGACGCGTGCAGTACGCCAACCGCCGGGTGATAGTGGTCAATCTGGTGCTGCTGATGGCGGTCGCGTTCCTGCCGTTCCCGACCAGGCTCTTGGCCGAGGCGATCCGCGATTCGTCCGCTGAGCGGGCCGCCGTCATCTTCTACGGAGCATCGCTGTTGGTGATCTCACTCCTCATCAGCGCCCCCCTTCCGACGATCCGAGAGTGCTGCTTGGATTGGTGGCTGTCGGGTAAGTCGGTGCTGTCCGGGGCGTTTGAAGACCATCTCGGTTATGCCCCAGAGATTCATTGAGTGTGATCGTGAGCAGGCGTTCTTGATGCCGCCGTCGTTGTTGGAGTGGGTCGATCAGGACCATCTGGTGTGGACGGTGCTGGACTCGGTTGACGAGCTCGATCTGAGCGGCGTTCTATGCGGCTTATCGGCTGGATGGTCGGGCGCGGCCGGCGTATGACCCCGCGATGATGGTCGGGCTGCTGATGTACGCGTACGCGCGCGGGAACCGGTCCTCGCGGCGGATCGAGCGGGCGTGCATCGAGGACGTCGCGTACAGGGTGATCACCGCGAATCGGGCGCCTGATCACTCGACGATCGCCGAGTTCCGCGTCCGGCACGAGCAGGCGCTGGGGGACTTGTTCGGCGGGGTGCTCGAGTTGTGCAAGCAGGCGGTTTGGTGTCGGTCGGGGTGATCGCGGTCGATGGCACGAAGGTGGTCGCGAACGCGTCGAGCTACGCGAATGTCGACTATCGAGCGGATCGCCCGGGAGATCTGGAAGAGGCGGCGCGGATCGATCGCGAGGAGGACGAGCTCTACGGTGAGGCGCGCGGTGATGAGCTGCCCGAGCATCTGCGCACCCCTGAGGGTCGCCGGGCGGCTTTGAAAGAGCCAAGCGCAAACTCGATGAGGAGCGTCAACGCCGCGAGCGCGAAGAGCCGCGGCCGGGAGCCGTTGCCCGCGCGAGAGCCGGTCACGCCGCCGGTGGATGAGAACCAGAGCGCGTTGTTCTGCCTGCGGTTGGAGGCCGAGGAGATCGTCGACGGCTCCTCAGGGAGAAGGGGGTGGTTGCGCGCGGCGCGCCAGCAGCTTGATCGCCATCGCGAACAGACGCAGACCAGTAGCGATCGCGGATCGACCGGCTGTGGAGGCTGAACGACGTTCTCAAGAGCTCGAGGTCGAACACGAGGCCAACCGAATCTATGAGGCCTGGCGGGCGCGCGGGATCGCACTGGACGGAAGCCGTCGAATGGCACCGGGGACGACCAAGCCCACAGCACCACCCGAGCCTGAGGGGAAGGTCAACCTCACCGATCCGGACTGCCGGCGCAGAAGGTCAGGCAGGGATGGGTGCAGGGATACAACGCCCAAGCAGTTGCCAACGAGCAGCAGATCGGCCGCGCCGAGGCACCGGACTCACCGACTCGGTCACCTCGGACCGATGATCCAAGCACCGAACGCGAGCCGAGAACATCGGGATCGCCGAGCGCCCGGAGGTGATCCTCGCCGACGCGGCTATTGGCACCAGGAGCAGATGGACGAGATCGTCAGCCGCGGGACGCAAGGCTGATCCCGCCGATGCCAAGAAGCGCAAAGGCGCCCGCGCAGGCTGGACCGGCGGCGCCACGCGTGGATGGCACCGCCTGCACGAACCCGGCCGCGGGCTCACAACCGCCGCTCGGTGATGATCGAGCCCGTGTCGCCGACGAGAAGCACAACCGCAGGATCGATCGGTCAACAAAGGGCAGAGCCGCCGTCTCATCGGAGTGGCGGCTGATCAACGCCACCCACAACCTCCTGAAACTCCACCGCCACCGACTCGCAACCGCCACCGGCTAAAACCGGGGCCCGCCGGTGGACCCGGGCGATCACTCACGTCAGCATCAAACGCGTGCGACACAGCCTCGGCGGACTTACCGACAGCAATTGATTTCCAGCAGTCACGAGGCGCGACCTGCTTGAGCACGATCACGGCCGACGCGACGCTGTTGCTCTTAGCCCAAAGCGGAAGTGCTCTGGGAGCCTTTGTAGGTCTCTTGTGCCTCCGTTCGACAACGTCCTCCGCGACGCAACTCTGAAGCGCGCGATACGTTTGCGAAGCATGCGAGCAATCCGAATCGCTGCGCTCGTGATTGCGGTCGTGCTGCTGGGTGGGGTTTCAGCGGGCTCGTCTACGGGGCAGACACGAAATGCGTCGACACCGGTGCTGCTTCGACCAAAGTGGCGCTTGGTAGCGACCGGAGTGACTTCGGTGATCGCGCAAGGATCCGATGCGGTGCTCATCGTAGGTCGGCCCGGGCACGAGACGGGCATCGTGATCGATGAGACGACGGGCCGCCGGCGCGTGGTTTCAAGGTCGGGCTATGAGCCGCTCCACGTGGGTGGGGGATGGGTGATGTTTTGGAATCCCTTCGGCAGCGGTGGGACGGGCAACCCGGCCCTGGTGCCTCTTTATCGCGTGAGCACCGGGCGATGGCGCATCGTGCGAACCCCGGGACCTACCTCGCCTAGATGAGTAGTTCCACGGTTTCAGGAGGTGTAGGCGACGAGGGAGCGGCTGGGGCGTCCGAGTTGGTGGTTGAGTGCGATCGCGGCGGCGAGCGTGAGCAGGCGGCTGGCGATGCGGGCGTGGAGTCCGTGCAGGGTGCGGGCGCCGTGGCGTTCGAGGGTGAGGATGTCTTTCGCGGTCCAGTAGATCGATTCGATCCGTTGGCGGATCGGCGCGAGATGCGGGCCGCGTTCGGGCTCGTCTTTGCGGCGGGGCCGGAGGATCGTGGCGTGGAGGGCGGGCGGCGTCGGCTTCGAATTGGCGGCCGGCGTAGCCCTTGTCGCCGATCACGGTCAGCGGTCCGGTGCGGTTCACGCGTTCAAGCAGCCGCAGGCAGATGTCGCGTTCGTTGTCCTTGGGGCTGGTGAGGATCATCGCCCTTGGGGTGCCGTCCGGGGCGCAGAGCGTGTGCAGTCGCAGGCCGTAGAAGTAGCGGCTGTGGCTGGCGCAGTAGCCGTAGTCGGCGGCGTTGGCGAGCGCGTCATCGAGGCTGGAGGCGCCAGCGCGTTTGACGGTCTCGCGAGAGCGGGCGCATTCGACCGGGGTGGAGTCGATCAGCAGCACGTTGTCCTCCCAACCGGGGCTGAGGCGCGCGAACGACGCGATCAGCGCTTCGATCGTGCCGGCGAGCCGGTCGCGGCGGCGGTAGAACCCGGAGCGTTGGGTGAGGTTGGGGAACAGATGCCCGAGGCGTTTGATCGCCGTTCGTGATGAACCGCGTGGTCGCTGGGGATTCCCATGATCGACTGCGCGACCGCCGAGCGTGACGACCTCTGCGTCGGTCAGACTCCGTCGGTGATTGATGGTCTTCGCAGGCAGGAGATCGTCAGCGATGCAGAACACGTAGATCAGCAGCAGGTCGAGGTCGGCGTCCATCGTGGCCCCCAGGGTCGACGGTTGGCACTTCAGAGCACCGCCGACTTCGACCTGCCTGCTTATGTCCCCTTCCAAGCCACGACCCCGCCGCCGGTCGTGGAACTACTCATCTAGTTGCGGAGGCCCGTGTGGCGGCGGGCCGGCGGCTGTCGGGCGCTATTGGCTCGCCTACGGTGACCCTGTCTTGCGCTATCAGAATATCTATAGCGGTCAGGTTCGCCAGGATCCCACGACCGCCACGATGGTCCCCGATCTGGACTCGCGATCCCTGTCGCGCGCCGTGTGCCGACCGTTGCGCGTCCCGCTGTCGTACAACCCGCCCACGAATCTGGGCTCGCTCACCTTCGACGGCCAGTTTGCGATTGCCGAGAGCCAGGGACCGCCAATCGGCGTGCAGCCCGGGCTCGAGAGTTTCATTTTGGAGCGCTGCGGCACGCACTTGCACAAGACGATCGAACCGTTGCTCGTAGCGCCTGCCCCTATTGGGAGAAGTAACACGCATGCCCTGATGACGACGCAGGGAAGCCAACAGCTGACCGGCATGCTGCTCCCCAGTCTCCGGGCGTTCACGATCAATCTGTCAAAGCAGATGGCCGGTGGATACTTCGCGCTCACCGAGCGCCACGTTGTGTACTGGGTTGCTTATGACGGGCGGGTGTGGATGGCGGCGAGCCCTGGCCTCCCACCTGTGAAGCGGTAGGCGCCCCGCTTCCGCCTAGATCGACCTCCAGCAGTTTCGAGCGCGAGCATCGTGAGCACGATCACGGCCGGCGTGGTGCGCTGTTGCTTGTAGCCCTTAGCGGCAGCGTTGTCGAATCGGAGGCTGGAAGATGGAGGCCCGGGGTCTGGTGGGCTTCAGTTGCAGCGGACGGCGGTGCGAGGGCGCAGCGCGGTCACGATGTTGTGCTTTGCGCAGATGCCGGGGAGGTGCAGCCCGAGGAAGCCGATTGTGCGGTAGCTGCCTGCGTCTGGGGTGTAGCTGACCCAAAGCCGTAGTACGACCCGGTAGCGGTGACGGGCGATCAACTGCCTCCCATCCCGGTTGGGCTTGATCGTCACGGTCACCGTTCCACGTTGGGCGGCGTGTTGGTGTTTGCGGGTAAATACGAACCTCTTGGGGGCGGGCTGGAGCAGCACGGCGGCGCGGGCGAGGTTGTCCTTCCAAGCGGTCTCGAGCACGTCCACGCTCCCCGGTCCGGGGACCCGGACCGAGAACGTGATCGTGCCGTTCGCCTCGGTGCTGGTCCGCGAGACCGTGAACTTGTTGCTCGGGGGCAGGATCAGGAACCCTTGCATTGTCGACGTCGTATCAAACGTGGCGAGCGAGCCGGCCGCTGACGCGGAGACGGCGCGCTCCTTCTCCGTGTAGGCCTCCGCTCGCACCGGAAAAGCGACCGGTGCCGCCGGTGATCGTGACGGTATTGATGCCGGCGGTAACTCCCGAGGTGCCCTCTCCCGACCCCGTGAGCGTCCCGAACAGCTCCGAGCCATCAGCGGCACGCAGCGTTTCGGTGAGGGTCTGCGTGTACGGGAAGTCGGGCGGGGGGCCACCGGGCGTGAAGAACCCGTTGCCGGTGCCCGTGAACCGCCCAAGCTGAGTCAGCAACCCGGAGAACTCGGTGTGGGTAGGTAGCGGGAATGCGGATTCGTCGACGGTAACGGTCCCGGTGCTTGTACCTGTCAGCGGAAGGTTGGTACCGACTGCCGTGATCGCGATCGAGGGATGGGTTCTCAGTGATGCGAGGCTCAGCGATCCGTTCGGCGGAACCAGTGACGATCCGCCACCGCCGCCGCCGACGGCGCCATCTAGAACTCCCCCGCCGCCACCGCCGCCGTACAGACCACCACCACCGCCAGCTCCCTCTCTGGTCTGCGCCCCGTCCCCGGAACTGCCTCCGGTCCCGCCGATACCGAGCGAGCCGTCCATTCCACAGCCCACCTGAAGAGCATCACAGCCGCCAGCGCCTCCAGCCGTCTCGGTTGCGGCCCCGCCTCCAACAGAGGTGTTGGGGGCGCTGCGGCCCGCCGCTCCGGCGTCGCCGCCAGCGGCCGCCGGGTACCCCGAGCCGCCGCCGCCGGCCGCAATGATCAGCCTCGAGTTCAATGAGATCACGCCAGCGCTCATTGGAACCGTACGGACATCGGACGCACCGCCCCCTCCGTACACACTTGAGCCGTGCCTGGTCACAGAATCACCGCCGCCATTGAAACCGCCGACCGGGGAACCCCCGCTACCTCCGACCTCGACATACAGCAGCTGTCCCGGCGTGACTGTGCGTGGCCATGAGATTCTCCCCGTAGGCGGCCACCGGAATTCCCCGCGGGCGGCCGCTAATTCTCCCCACGGGCGGCCACGAATCTCCCCACCGGTTCTGTCCTGAGCGCCCGGTAATCCCGCGCGTCTTGACCATCGAGACGCGATCAGGAGGCGGGCACGTGAAGAAGCCGGAGGCTGTGATGGAGATTCTGGAGGCGTATGACTTGACGGGCTCGTTCCGCGCGGCGGCGGGCTTGGTCGGGTGTGATCACAAGACGGTCGCGTACTGGGTGAGGCAGCGTGACGAGGCCGGCGGGATGCCGGTCGTGGAGCGATCGCGGCCGGCGATGGAGGCGGTGTTCGCCGCGAAGATCGATGAGTTGGTCGATCGCTCGCACGGTCAGATCCGGGCGGATGTCGCGCATGGGAAGCTGGTCGCGATCGGCTATCTGGGGTCTGAGCGGACGACGCGGCGGTGGGTCGCTGAGTCCAAGCGGCGGTGGCGGCGCAAGCATGGTCGGCGGACGCGGCCGTGGATCCCGGAGCCGGGGTTGTGGATGCAGTGGGACTACGGCGACGGACCCGAGGTCGCGGAGCGCGCGACGGTGTTGTTCTGCGCGTGGCTGGCATGGTCAGGTTCCGGGTGGTGGTGCCGTTGCGCGACAAGACGCTGCCGTCGGTGGTGCTCGGCCTGGACCGGGCGCTGCGGATGTTCGGTGGTGTGCCGACGTACGCGCTGACGGACAACGAGAAGACCGTGAGCGTCGATCATGTGTGCGGGATCGCGGTCCGTAACCCGCAGATCGTGGAGGTTGCTCGTCATTACGGGTTGACGATCGCGACGTGCGTGCCCGCGGACCCCCAGATCGAAGGGCGGTTCGGAGGCGACCGTGCGGGTCGCGAAGGCGGATCTGGTCCCGACCGATCACAACCTGAGGCCGGCGTATGCGAGCTTCGGCGAGTTGGAGGCGGCGTGCGAGGCGTTCATGGCGGATGTCAACACGCGCCCGCACCGCTCAACGCTGGAGCCGCCGGTGTTCCGGTTGGCTGAGGAGCACGAGCGGTTGCATCGGCTGCCGCGGTTGCCGCACACGCTGTGCTTCGGGGAGACGCGGAAGGTGAACTGGCAGTCGCTGATCAGGGTGGGTGGCGCGCAGTACTCCGTCCCGCACGAGCTGGTCGATCAGCGCGTGTGGGCTCGCAGTCACCGGTGAGGAGCTGGTCGTGATCCATGTCGACGGGCCTGCCGGGCCGCGGGAGGTCGCGCGGCATCGGCTGACCACGCCGGGCCGGCCGAGCGTCCAGGACGAGCACTACCCGCCCAGGCCGGCGGGCGCGCTCGAGCGTCGTCCGCGCGCCCGATCGGAGGAGGAGCGCGCGTTCCTCGCAGCTCGGCGACGGCGCCGAGCGATGGTTGATCAAGGCCGGCGCGGCGGGTGCGCAGCGGGTGCGGCGCAAGATGGCCGAAGCGGTCGATCTCGCCAAGCTGCACGGCACCGAGGAGGTCGAGCACGCGCTTGCGAGCGTGCGCTGAGGCGGGCCGGTTCGGTGACGGCGACCTCGCGTCGATCCTCGCCCACCAGCAGCAGGCGGCGGGGAGCTGATCCCGTTCCCCGCCCGCTCCGAGGAGCACTCGCTGCAACGCTCGACCCGCAGCTGGGAGGGGCTGGGGCGATGAGTGACTACCGCGACGGCATCCACGGCCGGATCGACCCCGAGCAGGTGTGGCGGCCCGAGGGTCGGCCGGCCGGTGCAGGAGATCAGCGTGATCATGACCGACGATCACCGCGCGATGACCGGCGGGACGCGCTGCTGGCTACCGCCGGCAGGTCTGCACCCTGACCCCCGATGAAGCGCGCGAGCTCGCGTTCGAGCTGCTCAGCTCGCCGAACAGGCCGACCGCAGATCGGAGCGCAGCGATGACCGTCAAGACCCCCGGCCCCGCCGCCGCTCCCCGACGAGCTCGAGCGGCTGCTGCACCGCCTGCGGCTGCCATACGTCCGCCGGGCGGCGCCGGAGGTGATCGCGACCGCGACCAGCCAGCGCTGGGAACACGCCGAAGTGCTCAAGGTCCTGCTCGCCGAGGAGGCCGCCGGCCGCGACCGGGCAACGATCCGGACCAGACGCCGCGCGTCGAACCTGCCCGCCGGCAAGACATTCGACGCCTGGGAACCCGAGCGGTCCGTGATCCCACGCCGACCCAGCAGGCGCTCCGCACGCTGGAATGGATCGACCGCCACGAGGTGCTGTGCGTCTGCGGTCCGTCCGGGACCGGCAAGAGGCACTTCATCGAAGCGCTCGGGCACCAGGCGATCGACAAGGGCCGCACCGTCGCGTGGCACACCCCGGAGACGCTCGCGCAACTGCTGCGCCGCCACCGCGTCGATGACAGCGTCAACAAGGCGATCGGGAAACTGATCCGCGTCGACCTGGTGGTGATCGATGACGTCGGGCTCCTTCCGATCTCAGCCGACGCGGCCGAGGCGCTGTTCCGCGTGGTCGACGCCGCCTACGAGAAGCGATCGATCGCGATCAGCTCGAACATCCACCCGTCCGGGTTCGACGAGCTGATGCCCAAGAGCCTCGCGACAGCGACCGTCGAGCGGCTCCTGCATCACGCGCACGTCCTGATCACCGACGGGCAGGACAGCTACCGACTCGCGCAGGCGACCGCCGGCAAGGGGGTCCAACCACTCACCTAACACACCGCAAACCAGTCGATCTGTTGGTGGGGAGATTCGTGGCCACCAGCGGGGAGAAAAGATGGCCACCAGTGGGGAAATTCGTGGCCGCCGTTGGGGAGAACTCGATGGCCATTGACACGTGACGTCCACGATTCCAGACACAACGGCCCCGCGGCCGGCGGCGAGGCAACAACTCACCGGCCCCCCGCCCGAGGCGCCGATCGCGGTAATCGAGAGGCTGTGCACGCCGGCCGGAACCTTGTACGTCTGCTCGGCTCCGGTGTAAGAGAACATCGACACCGCCGCACCCGCACTAGCCGGACACATCGCTACGGCACCCAACACACCCAAAACGAAACGGCCGCGGTTCATCTGAACCCTCCTGCGACGGCCCCGACGCCGGTCCGTGACCGTCTGTGATGTTCTCGCCCCGTGCGGCGGACCCGACCCACCCCGGTCGTGGGATTGGGCGCGCGGCGCACGACGATGGCAACATCCTCCCACGCGACTAACGGCCTTGCAAGGACCCGACGCCACCATGAAGTCGCCGCAATCGCCAGGCCCGGCGTGCGCTGGGCTGTAGCGCCTCCTTGTCTCGTCGGGCGGCAGGGCTGTGGCCAGTACGCATGCGTGCCTGGGTAGGGTGGTCGGTTGCGAGTCGGCTGGGATGCACGTACTGTCAGCACGGGTTGGGAATAGAGCGATCAGGATGCGAGGTCCGTAGCCATGGGCCGTGGTTTCATCGGGGCAGCGGATGCAAACGGTCGAGTGTCACGGCGTGATTCGCTCGGAGGTGCCGTCCTGCAGGCAGGACGCCGCTGATGTCGGGTACGCCACGTATGTCATCGGCCGGCCGTCTGGTGGTCGTGTTCGTGGCGCTTGTTTGTTGTGTTGTTTGGGCGGCGCCGGCCGCGGCGACAAGGTCGCATGGGTCCGCTGGCGTGGCGCCTGCCAGTCGTGTTGTCCTGGGTAGCTCGTTTCAGCCGATCAGGACCGGGGTTTACGGAGTTTGGGCGAGCGGCGATTATCTGCTCAGCACGGCGGGCGATGGACCTCCGATGTTGATCAACGACCGGCTCGGCACCACGACCGCGCTCGACCCGCAGTGCAATGCCGATGGACTCGGTCCTCCGTGGGTGCTATTGGGTTGCCCGTATGGGTTTGAGCTGTATTCGCTGACGGACGGGACGCGTCAGGCGGTGACGCCTGCCGCCGGCCTGCCACCGTGGGTAGGTTCGGAGCCGCGGTGCGCCGAGATGGACGAGACCCTGTGCACCGCCGGGCCGGACGGCGTCGGGGCCGACTGGATCAGGTGGGACGCGAGCTGCTACCACTGCGGAGACACCTACTTTTTCCAGAACATTCAGACGGGCGAGCTCAGGGGCGATCCGACCAACGCGAGGACGTTCGCGGACCTGAACTCGCCCGCCCTGGCGCACAAGACTTGCCCGGGGGTGCGGCTCCTTCGTAACCCTTTCGTTGGCCTCATCGGCGGGGCTTGGGGTTCGCTGACTCCTGACGGTCAGTTCGCGATCGCGATCGGCACATGACAGCCAATACAATGAATTGGTTGTTCTCGAGCGGTGCGGTACGCGCATGCGACGAGTGCTCGCCTCTGCCAAACCCGAATCGGGAGACGTCTGTCCTTGGCCTCGAACCCCGGCGTGATCGTGTGGCAGGCGGTATCCGGCCGGCTGAACGGGCTGTTCCTTCCCAGCCTTCAGACGTTCACGATCCCGCTTCCCTCCGCGATCGTGAAGCCGCCGGGACCGCCGCCGGCGGTCGTTCGTGGGGGGCTCGGGCTGACCTCACGCGCGCTCTACGTGGAGGACTCGGCTGGAACGCTCTGGCGGACCGCCAGCCCCACCGCCCTGCCGCGCAACACGACTCGACCAACACTCACGCGCTCGGGAAACACCCTGACCTGCAGCCGCGGAAGCTGGCGCAACGCGGCCCGCTTCTCCTACACATGGCAAGTGAACGGCAGCCCAAGCAAAGGCGCCACCAAGCCCAAGCTGACCGTCGGCAAAGCCCCCAAGCCACACCGAGTGAGTTGCAGCGTGACCGCATCCAACCCGGCGGGGACGACGACCGCCTCAAGCGCCCAGCTGCACGTGCGCTGAACCGGCCCGCCGCGGCCGAGGTTCCGCGGCGACGCCGCGCAGACCCATGCCTTGATCGAATTGCAGCAGTCTCGAGCCGATCATCGTGAGCCCGATCACGGCCGGCGCGATGCGCTGTTGCTTGTAAGCCGTGGAGCGGTCGGAGCAGACCCGTGGCAGAGTGTCCCTTTCGTGGCTGAGCAGTCGTCCGCCGCCGGCAATTGCCAGCGCGAGCTGCGTCGCCAACTCGATAGCGAGCTAATCGCTGTCGGTGGGCAGAAAGCAGAAGTGAGCGTCCCGCTCGACCGGGCGCTCGCTTGTAGCCCGAAACGGTGACGTTGTGGTTGCGGGGCGTGGTGTGGCAGGCAGACCGGTCGAGTTGTTGTGCGCGTTCGCGCATGAGTGCCACGTGCTTTACCCCTTGGGGTCGACGAGGTGGCGCGAGAGCGCGACCCGGCGAAACAAATCAGCGTGTGCCGGTGGCATAACTCGGCTATCCACGCACGGCGCCAGCGTTGCGAGCTGCGGAGATCGTGCCCTGCGGTCAGTTGCAGCGGACGGCGGTGCGGGGGCGCAGCGCGGTCACGGTGTTGTGGTTGGCGCAGAAGCCGGGGAGGTGCAGCCCGAGGAAACCGATCGTGCGGTAGCTCCCGCCGCGCGGGGTGTAGCTGACCCACAGTGTCAGTACCACCCGGGAGCGGTGATGAGCGAGCAGCAGCCTCCCACGCCGGTTCGGCTTGACTGTCACGGTCATCGTTCCGCGATCGGCAGCGTGTACGTATTTGCGGGCAAATACGAACCGCTTAGGGGCGGGCTGGAGCAGCACGGCGGCGCGGGCGAGGTTGTCCTTCCAAGCGGTCTCTAGTACATCCACGCTCCCCGGACCGGGGGCCCGGACCGAGAACGTGATCGTGCCGTCCGCCTTGGTGCTGGTCCGCGAGACCGTGAACCTGTTGCTGGGCGGCGTCCAGGACTCAATCAGCCCAGAGTCACCGACGGCGGTGCACGCGCCCGCCGACACGCAAGACACCCCATACAGGCCGTTATCGCCGGGGTTGGGGTTGGGCGTGGTCTGGATCGCCCAGCGCCTCCCGTCCCACCGCTCCGCCAACGACACAAAGTCGCCCGCGCTGTTGCTGTAGATGCCGACGGCGGTGCACACGCTCGCCGACACGCAGGACACCCCATGCAGGTAGATGGGGTAAGCGGGTGGGGTGTTGGGGTTTGTGGGGTTGGGGGTGGTCTGGATCGCCCAGCTCCTCCCGTCCCACCGCTCCGCCAACGACACGCCGTCGCCCGCGCCGACGGCGGTGCACGCGCTCGCCGACACGCACGACACCCCAGACAGCGGATGACTGCCGTAGGGTTGGGGGTGGTCTGGATCGCCCAGCTCCTCCCGTCCCACCGCTCCACCAACGTCACGTCGTAGCTCGCTTTGTTGGTCGTAGGGGCCGACGGCGGTGCACGCGCTCGCCGACGCGCACGACACCCCACACAGCTCGACGTCGGTGGCGCTGGTCGGGTTGGGCGTGGTCTGGACCGCCCAGCTCGTCCCGTCCCACCGCTCCGCCAACGTCACGAAGTCGCCCGCTTTGTTGGTGTAGGTGCCGACGGCGGTGCACGCGCTCGCCGACACGCACGACACCCCATGCAGCTCGCCGTCAATCGGCGCTCGGTGGGGTTGGGGGTGGTCTGGATCGCCCAGCTCCTCCCGTTCCACCGCTCCGCCAACGACGCCGGAGCCGCGCTGTTGCTCCAGTAGGTAGCCGACGGCGGTGCACGCGCTCAGCCGACACGCACGACACGCCATTCAACTCGTTGGATTGACCGGGGTTGGGGGTGGTCTGGACCGCCCAGCTCCTCCCGTCCCACCGCTCCGCGAACGACACACCGGAGGTACTCGCGGTTGATGTAGGTGCCGACGGCGGTGCACGCGCTCGCCGACACGCACGACACCCCAGACAGCTGGCCGGCTGCGGCGACGGTGGGGTTGGGGGTGGTCTGGATCGCCCAGCTCGTCCCGTCCCACCGCTCCGCCAACGACCCCTGGCTCGGCACGCTGTTGCTGGAGTTCTCGCCGACGGCGGTGCACGCGCTCGCGGACACGCAAGACACCCCAGACAGCTGGACTAAGTCAGCGCCGGCGGGGTTGGGGGTGGTCTGGATCGCCCAGCTCGTCCCGTCCCACCGCTCCGCCAACGACACGCTGAACTCTATGCCGCCCGCGCCGCCGCTGTACTGGCTGCCGACGGCGGTGCACGCGCTCGCCGACACGCACGACACCCCATCCAGCTGGACGAGGTCACGGCCGGTGGTGGGTTTGGGGGCGGTCTGGATCGCCCAGCTCGTCCCGTCCCACCGCTCCACCAACGGAAGGTACCCGGCGCTGTTGCTGAAGTAGTTGCCGACGGCGGTGCACGCGCTCGGCCGACACGCACGACACGCCAGACAGCTGGCTGCCTTCAGGGTTGGGGATGGTCTGGATCGCCCAGCTCGTCCCGTCCCACCGCTCCGCAAAGCTCCCGCCCGCCTCGGTGTAGTTGCCAACGGCGGTGCACGCGCTCGCCGACGCGCACGACACGCCAGACAGCCGGCTGGATTGACCGGTGTTGGGGGTGGTCTGGATCGCCCAGCTCGTCCCGTCCCACCGCTCCGCCAACGTCATCTCGCTCGTTTGTTGTGTAGCGGCCGACGGCGGTGCACGCGCTCGCCGACACGCACGACACCCCGGACAGTAGATGACGGCTGGCGCCGGTGGGGTTAGGGGTCGTCTGGATCGCCCAGCTCGTCCCATCCCACCGCTCCACCAACGTCATCTCGCTCGCTTTGTTGGTGTAGTGGCCGACGGCGGTGCACGCGCTGGCCGACACGCACGACACCCCGGACAGCTCGCTGCCGGTGGCGCCGGTGGGGTTGGGGGTGGTCTGGGCCGCCCAGCTCGTCCCGTCCCACCGCTCCGCCAACGTCACCTCGTCGCCCGCTTTGTTGGTGTAGTGGCCGACGGCGGTGCACGAGCTCGTCGACACGCATGACACCCCAGACAGGGAACCTGCTGGCACCTGGAGAGGCGCGCTCGGCACTACCGACCAGCCAGCAGCCAACGCCGCTGGCGGCATCACCCCGACCGCGACCACCAACATGAGAACAACTCGCCCGACCCGCAAAACACCCATCACAACCCTCCAACAAAGCCAACCCACACCCACCATCCAATCAACCCTCCGACAAAGCCAACCCACACCCACCATCCAACCAACCCGACCGCCACCCCGCCATCCGTACAAACCACGGCGCAGCCCGCGATCAACCAACAAACCGACCCGCACCGCGATCGGATCGCGCGCGAGCGAAACGATCCCCGCCGCCGCGTCCGCAGCAGCAGACAGCAGCAGCAGCAGACAGCCGCCTCAGCAACGAGTCCCGCTCCCACCCCAGCACGGAGAAACAACTCCAAGAACCGCCGACACCAGCACAATGATCGACCGGCGTCAGTCTCGAGCGCGACCCATCGTGAGCGCGATTACGGCCGACGCGGTGCGCTGTTGGTTGTAGCCCGGAGCGACATTTTCCCTTTGGCGTTTTGCGAGACCGAGCCCGACGGATGGGGCGGTCAGGCAAATTGGTCTTGTCGTGGATATGTGGAGTGGCATGGCTGTGGGCAGGGTTTCGGATGGTTGCGCGGGGGAGGCGGGTTGGGGCGCGCTCGGAACTCTGGCGCGGGAGGTGCGTTAATACGTTTGATGGGATCGAGGGCGTTTGTGTTGGTGGTTGTGGTGGCGGTGATGAGTGTATGCGCGTCGCCGGCTTGGGGGGCGTTTCCGGGGCGCGATGGGGATCTGGCGGTCGCGACCGGTGGCGGGCTTGAGTTGGTTGTGCCCGGTACGGGCGCGGCACGCTCGATCTGCACCAGCGTGGTGTTGTGTGGTCATCCGGCGCAGCCGAGCTTCTCCCCGAACGGACGGGCGATCGCGTTCGTCGATGCGGCCAGCGATCGGCCGGTGGTGGTCGCGGCTGATGGATCGTGCTTGTGGTGTCTGTTGGGCGCGCCGCTGACGACGGTGACTGGGAGCGAGCCGGCGTTCACGCATGGCGGTCGGGGGGTGACGGTCGCTGGGGATGGGTTGTGGAGGGTCAGCCTCACTGGCGGTGGCGCCCGGCGCCTCGTTAAGGGGCCGGTGGACGGGGCTGTGTGGTCGTCGCGGGGGCTGGTTGCGCTGGTGCGAGGCGGCTGGATCTGGGTCGGGCGACCTGGCCACGGAAGGCTTCGGCGGCTGGCGCGCGGGGGCTCGCCGTCGTTCTCGCCGGACGGCGCGAGGCTGGCGCTGGCTCGCGACGGTTATGTGTGGATCGTGCGGGTTGCCGATGGCAGCGAGCGGCGGCTGGTTCGGGGTGGGGCGCCCGCATGGTCGCCGTCCGGTCGGCGGATCGCCTACATCGCTGCGGGCGGCGCGGTCGAGATCGTCGCGGTCCACGGGGGACGGCCGCATCGCGTCGGTTCGGTCCGCGGGACGGCGCTCGACTGGCAGCCGTTGGCGAGCTCCGCACGGCCTGTGTGCAAGCCACCGAGGGGCTCGACCGTGCTCGCATCGAACCGCGACGCGGTCGTGTTCTCGCAGCCGGCTACGGTCGTTCTACGGGTGTCTGAAGGCGCTGGGCCGCACACGACTGCTGCTGGATGCGTCGGACGTCCGACTGCGTCGGGCTGATCGCGGTCAGGTTCGCGGGACGCTTCGCGGCACTCGAACCTGAGTACAGCGAGCCAGTACGGCAGTTATAGCGAGGACGCGACGCTTTACGACCTCGGTAGCGGCAAGGCGACACACCTGGCCAGCGTCTCGTGGATGGGCCCGCCGAGCAAACTTCCCAGGACCTATCCTCGGACTCGACTTCTTGGCGCTGGACTCGAGCGGGTTCACCGCCTGGCGCCAGACCACGAGACCGATGCTCGCAGCCGATTGAGCGCCCTGTCCTGCCCATCGGCATCCCTGTGCGTCGCCGGCGACGGTGCGGGCAACATCCTCAGTTCGACCAACCCTACGGGCGGGCAAACTGCATGGAGTCATCACCTCAGTGTTGTCAAATGAATCGATCGGCACGGCCATCTCCTGCCCGTCGATCTCGCTATGCGTCGCGGTCGGCTTCGCGGGCAACGTCCTCACCTCGACTGATCCGACCGGCGGCGCGAGCGCGTGGACGAAGACCACGGCCGTTCCGGGACCTACCTGTACGCCGTCTCGTGCCCGTCTGTCTCGCTGTGCGTGGCCGGCGGTGTTGAGCCCCGGCATCCACGGCGAAGCCTCAATCTTCACGTCGACCGATCCGACCGGCGGCGCAAGCTCCTGGAGCAGCGCGCCAATCGCCTCCGGTGGGGGAATCGTTGATGCGGTGTCGTGCCCGTCGGTCTCGCTGTGCGTCGCTGGCGGCCCCCGCGGCAGACATCCTCACCTCGACCGACCCGACCGGCGGCGCGAGCGCATGGAACGAAGACCAAGGTAGATCACGGGGTCGCTCGAGCGCCATCTCGTGCCCGTCGGTCTCGCTGTGCGTCGCCGGCCGACGGCGGCAACATCCTCTCCACGACCAACCCGACCGGCGGCGCAAGGGCATGGAAGACGACCACGGTAAATCAGACACAAGAGCTTACGGCTGTCTCGTGCCCGTCGGTCTCGCTGTGCGTCGCCGGCGACGGCGGCGGCAACATCCTCACCTCGACTCGATCCGACCGGCGGCGCGAGCGCATGGACGAAAGCGTACATCGCACGACCCCCGGCCCGAGTGGCACCCTGATCAGCGCCGTCTCGTGCCCGTCGGTCTCGCTGTGCGTAGCCGCAGACCAGGGCGGCAACATTCTCACCTCGACCGATCCGACCGGTGGCGCGAATGCTTGGACGGGCGCGACGGTGGACGTCCCAGGCTGCGCGCCCCCGCTGAACCCGTGCATGTCCGAACAGCTGTACGCTCGCGATGACCAGGGCACCCGGGTACTCGACACCGCCCCGCCCGGCCATACCAACTCGATCAGCAACGTCGCGCTCGACGGCGACTCGCTCATCCTCACCTGGACCCACGCCGGCGCCCAACGACAACTCGAGCTGCACTGAGCAGGCTGGCTGGGGGTGCTCACCACGGGTGTCAGCACAGGTTGGCCAGAGCGATCATGACGCGGGGCCCGTAGCAATGGACCGTGGTTTTGTCGTGGTGGCGGATGTGGACGGGGCGAGTGTCACGGCGTGATTCGCTCGGCGGTGCCGTCCTGTGGGCGGGGTGCCGTTGATGTCGGGTGCGCCGCGCGTGTCATCGGCCGTCCGCCTGGTGGTCGTGTTCTCGGCGGTTGTTTGTTGTGTTGTTTGGGCGGCGCCGGCCGCGGCGTCAAGGTCGGATGGGTCCGCTGGCGTGGCGCCTGCCAGTCGTGTTGTCCTGGGTAGTTCGTTTCATCGGATCAGAACCGGGGTTTACGGAGTTTGGGCGAGCGGCGATTATCTGCTCAGCACGATTTTGAGCAGCTCGGGTTCCGGACCTGTGGCTCCGGTGTTGATCAACGACCGGCTCGGCACCACGACCGCGCTCGATCCGAAGTGCCACGCCGATGGACTTGGTCCTCCGTGGGTGTTATTGAGCTGTCCGCTGACTTCGGACCCGTACGGGCCGTTCGACGTTGAGCTCTATTCGATCGCTGACGGGACGCGTCAGACGGTTACGCCCAACCCCGGCGTGCCGCTATGCCCATCGCCGCCGTCCAGATTTCGGAGACCGAATGTGCAGTCGCGAACGCCGTCGGGGCGTACTGGATCAGGTGGGACGCGACCTGCTACCACTACTGCGGGGAGTACTACTCGTTCCAGAACATCCAGACGGGCGAGCTCCTGGAGGACCCGAGCAACGCGACGACGTTCGTGGACCTGAACTCGTCCGCGCTGGCGCACACGACTTGCCCGGGGGTGCGCCTCCTTACGTAACTTTCCTCACAACCCCTCCGCGAACAGCTGGGGTTCGCTGACTCCTGACGGCCAGTTCGCGCTCGCGACCGGCGCCGACAGCCAAAACCTTCCAGCAGTTTTTCTCGAGCGGTGCGGTACGCGCATGCGACGATTGCTCGCCGCTAGCAACCCCAAATCGGGGGGTGTCTGCCCTTGGCCTCGAACCCGGGCGCGATCGTGTGGCAGACGGCATTCGGCCGGCTGAACGGGCTGTTCCTTCCCAGCCTGCAGACGTTCACGATTCCGCTTCCCTCCACGGTCGTGAAGCGGCCGGGATCGCCGCAGCGTCCCCTTTGCTGTGGCTCGGGCTGACCTCACGCGCGCTCTACGTGGAGAACGAATCGAATCGACTGAAACGCTCTGGCGGACGGCCAGCCCCATCGCCCTGCCGCTCAACACAACTCGACCAACGCTCACGCGCTCGGGACGCACCCTTACCTGCAACCGCGGGAGCTGGCGCAACGCGGCCCGCTTCTCCTACACGTGGCAGATGAACGGCAGCCCAAGGAAAGGAGCCACCAAGCCCAAGCTGACCGTCGGCAAAGCCCCCAAGCGACGCAGCGTGAGCTGCAGCGTGACCGCATCCAACCCGGCGGGGACGACGACCGCCTCAAGCGCCCAGCTGCACCTGCGCTGAACCAGCGCGCAGCGAGTCGCGGGCTCGTCCCAACGCACGGGCACGCACCAGAGCGCGCTCAGATCCCCGAGGTTCCGCGGCGACGACGCGCAGACCAGTGCTTGGATCGAGCAGCAGCAGTCTCAAGATATTGCCGGGGGGCCGAGTTCGACGACACTCCGCTCAAGCGAGTTGACCGCGATACGGCCGTCGGGTCCGGGCTGCAACCGCAGGGCACATGTCCCGGATATTCGGCCGTCGAGGGCTCATGGAACGCGCCGTCCCCCTGCCTAACCCCCTCAGAGGTTCACCGCGACCTACTCCGTCTCGATGTACTCCTCGGGACCGATGTCACGGCTATTCCCACTCCGGGGCCCCTTATCTCCTAGCACCCTTACAAATTCACAGCCACGTACTTCGTCTCGAGGTATTCCTCGATGCCCTCGGGGCCGCCTTCGCGGCCGAAGCCGGATTGCTTGATCCCGCCGAAGGGGGCGGCGGGGTTGGACACGATGCCCTGGTTGAGGCCGACCATGCCGGTCTCGAGCTTCTCGACCACGCGCAGGGCGCGCTTGATGTCGCGCGTGTAGACGTAGGCGACGAGGCCGAACTCGGTGTCGTTGGCGGCGGCGATCGCCTCATCCTCGTCGTCGAAGCCTTTGACCGGCGCGACGGGGCCGAAGATCTCCTCCTTGAGCAGAGCCGCACCGTCGGGCACGTCGGCGAGCACGGTGGGGTCGTAGAAGTAGCCGGCGCCGTCACGGGCATGGCCGCCGACGATCGCGCGGGCGCCGCGCCCGACCGCGTCGTCGACCAGCTCCGCGACCTTGCTCCGCTGGCTGTCGTCGATCAGCGGTCCAACCTCGACGTCGTCCTCGGTACCGCGCCCGACCCTCATCGCGCCCATCTTGTCGGCCAGCTTCTCGGCGAACTCGCTCGCGACCGGGGCCGAGACGTGGAAGCGATTCGCCGCCGTGCACGCCTCGCCGATGTTGCGCATCTTGGCGATCAGGGCACCCTGGACGGCCGAGTCGATGTCGGCGTCGTCGAACACGATGAAGGGCGCGTTGCCGCCGAGCTCCATCGACAGGCGCAGCAGGTTCTCCGACGCCTGCTCCATCAGCCTGCGGCCGACCTCGGTGGAGCCCGTGAAGGACAGCTTTCGCAGCCGGGGATCGGCGATCAGAGGCGCCATCGTCTCGCTCGAGGAGGACGCCGTGACGAGGTTGACCACGCCACTCGGGAGGCCCGACTCCTCAAGGATCTTCACCAGCATCAGCATCGACAGCGGTGTCTGCTGGGCCGGCTTGACGACCATCGCGCAGCCGGCCGCGATCGCAGGCCCGACCTTCCGCGTGCCCATTGCAAGCGGGAAGTTCCACGGGGTGATGAGCAGGCACGGCCCGACCGGCTGCTTCATCGTCAGCAGCCGTCCCTGACCGTTCGGCGCCACGGCGTAGCGCCCGTCGATTCGCACCGCCTGCTCGGAGAACCAGCGCAGGAACTCGGCACCGTAGGTGATCTCGGCCTTTGACTCCTTGAGCGGCTTGCCCATCTCGAGCGTCATCACAAGCGCCAGCTCGTCAGCCCGGGCGGAGATCGTCTCGAACGCCCGTCGCAGGATCTCGCCCCGCTCGCGCGGCGCCATCGTCGCGAACTCGACCCCGGCCGCGACCGCGGCATCGAGCGCTGCCGTGGCGTCCGCGGCCGACGCGTCGGCCACCTGGCAGAGCGTCTCGCCCGTGGAGGGATCCTCCACGCCGAGCGTGCCCTTCGCTCCGTCCCGCCATTCACCCCCGATCAACAGCTGCTTCGGAACCTTCTCGAGGATGCGTTGCTCTTCTGAGGCGGAGATCGTCGTCATGAGCAGAACTTACCCGACGCCGCCCTTCGGCCAACCCCGATAGGCTCCTCGGGTGAAGCGCTTGGGGCTGATTGCGGCGGCGTTCGCAGTTGGCCTGGCCGGATGCGGGTCGAGCAAGACCCAGACGGTCACGGTCACGAGCACGTCGTCGTCCGCCGCGACGACCGGCACGACCCCGACGTCGACGACGTCCACGGCCACCACGGCGACATCGTCGAGCCCGACGGCGGCGCCGCTCCACCTGACGATGTTTCGCTCGCCCACCTCTAACATCGGCTGCGAGCTGGTGGCGGGGTTTGCGCGGTGCGACATCGCCAAGCGCAACTGGAGCCCGCCGCCGAAGCCGGCGAACTGCCCGCTCGATTACGGGCAGGGACTCGAGGTCGGGCGCTCGGGGTCCGGACGCCTCGTCTGCGCCGGCGACACCGCGCTGAACCCGCAGGCGACGGCGCTCGGCTACGGCAGCTCGTCACGCGTGGACTCGATCACCTGCGCGAGCACCACGAACGGGATGACGTGCACCAACAACGTCACCGGCCACGGCTTCTTCATCTCGCTCCAGAGCTACCGGACCTTCTGAAACGGTGCGGTCTCCGCGAGGTGCGGGGGCTGACACCTGGCGGAGAGCCGCGGTGGGGCGGGCGCTAGGCTGCTGCGGAGCGCAGCGGTGCCGCCTCGAGCGCCGCCCCGAGCACCTCGTCGATGGTCATCGCGAAGTGGAACCTCATGGCTTTGCGAACTTCCTCGGGCACGTCATCGAGGTCGCCGCGGTTGCGCTCGGGAAGGACCACGTCGGTCAGCCCGGCCGCGTGAGCCGCCAGGACCTTCTGCTTGACCCCTCCGATCGGGAGCACCCGGCCCTGAAGCGTCACCTCACCGGTCATCCCGACGCTGTGGCGCACGGGGCGGCCGGACAGGAGCGAGGTGAGCGCGGTGACCATCGTGACGCCCGCGCTCGGTCCGTCCTTCGGGATCGCGCCCGCCGGAACGTGCACATGGAACGACTGCTCGTCGAACGCGCTCGGGTCGATCACGAGCTCGTCGGCGTGTCCGCGCACGTATGAGAGAGCGATCTGAGCCGACTCCTTCATCACGTCCCCGAGCTGGCCGGTGAGTGTGAGTCCCGGCTTGCCGTGCATCGCGGTTGCCTCCACGAACAGCACGTCGCCACCGGCGCCCGTCACGGCCAAACCCGTGGCGACGCCCGGGACCGCGGTGCGGATCGCCGACTCCTGGAAGTGGCGCTGGCGTCCGAGCGCGTCCCTCACCGCATCGATGTCGATCGTCACCGGAGCCGTCGCCTTGCCGCCGGCGATCTTCGTCGCCGTCTTGCGCAGCAGCGTCCCGAGATCGCGCTCGAGCTGGCGGACGCCGGCCTCGCGCGTGTACTCGGTTGTGATCGTCTGCAGCAGCTCGTCCGCGATCTCGACCTCCTCGGCTCGGAGGCCGTTGCGCTCGAGTTGGCGTGGCCACAGGTAGCCGCGGGCGATCGCGACCTTCTCGGAGGTCGTGTAGCCGTCGAAGCGGATGACCTCCATCCGGTCCAGCAGCGGTCCAGGGATCGTGTCCGCGACGTTCGCGGTGGCGATGAACAGGACGCCGCTCAGATCGAGTTCGACGTCGAGATAGTGGTCGCGGAAGCTGTGGTTCTGTGCCGGGTCGAGGACCTCGAGCAGCGCCGCGCTCGGATCACCGCGCCAGTCCGCGCCGACCTTGTCGACCTCGTCGAGCATGATCACCGGGTTCATCGTGTCCGCGTCCCGCAGGGCTCGGACGAGCCGACCCGGGAGCGCGCCGATGTAGGTGCGGCGGTGGCCGCGGATCTCGGCCTCGTCGCGGACGCCGCCGAGGGACATCCTCACGAACTCCCGGCCGGTGGCGCGGGCGATCGACTCGCCAATCGAGGTCTTGCCGGTGCCGGGCGGGCCGATCAGGGTGAGGATCGCGCCGGAGCGCTTGTCCTCGTTGATCCCGCGCTCGGTGCGCAGCTTCTTGACCGCGATGTACTCGACGATCCGGTCCTTGACGTCCTCGAGTCCGGCGTGGTCGGCGTCCAGCACCTCGCGTGCGTGCTCGGGGTCGAGGCGCTCCTCCGAGCGCTTGCTCCACGGCACGGCGATCAGCCAGTCCAGGTAGGTGCGAATCACGCTCGACTCGGCCGACTGGTCGCCGACCCGCTCGAGCCGACCGAGCTCCTTCTCGGCCTGCTCGCGGACCTCGTCGGGCATCCCGGCCTCTTCGATCTTGGTCCTGTACTCCTCAACGATCGAGCCCTCATCCTCGCCGAGCTCCTTGCGGATCGACTCCATCTGCTTGCGCAGGAAGTACTCGCGCTGCTGCTGCTCGGCGCCGGATTCGACGTCGTCACGGATGCGCTTGCGGACCTGGAGCTCGGCCAGCCGCTCGCGCTGGAACTTGACAGCGAGCTCGAGGCGCTCGGTGACGTCGACCGTCTGCAGAAGCTGAACCTTCTGCTCGTAGCCGATGTCGGGTGAGTAGCCGCTGGTATCGGCGAGCGAACCGGCTTCGGTGATGCTCCGCACGAACGCGGAGATGCGGCCATCGTCGCCACGCAGCTCAAGGATCTCCTCGACGACGGCGCGGTACTCGCGCTCGAGGTTGCGGGTGCGTCCGTCGACGGGCTCGTCGTCGGGCCGCTCCTCGACCTCGACGAAGAGACGGCCGTCGGGAAGCGTCTGCGCGGCACCGGCGATGCCGCGGTGCAGGCCCATGAGCGTCACGGCGCGGGCGCCGCCAGGGAGGCGGACGCGGTCGGAGACCTCAGCGACGGTCCCGACGTTGGCAAATTCCTGCTCATGCCGGGGAACGAGGAAGACGCGCTCCTCGTCGCCGACGTCCACGGCGAGCGTGAGCGACATGCCCGGAAAGACGACGGCGTCGTCCATCGGGACAAGAAGAAGGCGGCTAGTGGACACGGTGAGTCTTCACTTTCGCTAGTTGCTTACGAGAGATAAGGGAAGAATAGCAGTCTGAGGCGGTTGACTATGGAGAATCTAAGTCGATCAGGCTGAGATTATGGCGCACCCGTTTCGGCCCCGAACGGGCGCTCATCGACACCCGCGGTGATCGACCAGCGAGCCCTCGACACATCTGGAATCATGCTGCCGATGTCAGAGACCAGAACTCCGGCCGAAGAGCCGGCGCACGACGTTCTCGCAGCCGAGATGTACGGCATGCCGGCGGCCGACCCCGACCTTCATCACGGCCCGGTTCGACCGCCCGATGATCCGACCGGCATCCCCGAGCCGCACGACGTCCTCGCGGCCGAGGAGTTTCCGATGCCGGCGGCCCGTCCGGCCTCGGGCGGGAGCCTGATCCCGGGTTCCCATGCCCATCGCTCCCTGGTCGCGCTCGTCGCGCTGGGACTGTTGATGCTGATGCTGCGGCGCCGGCGCAGGCGGACGCAGGGCGCGTCAGCCGTTTAGCGGCGCCGCGGCCCGCTTACGCGGCGCCATCAGGTCGGTGATCGTCCCGGCCTCGATCTCGGCGGCGAACATCACGCTCTCGCTCAGCGTCGGGTGCGGGTGGACGGTGAGCCCGATGTCCTCGGCGTCGGCACCCATCTCGAGGGCGTGCACGGTCTCGGCGATCAGCTCGCCCGCTCCGACGCCGACGATGCCGGCGCCCAGCAGCCGCTTGGTGCCCGGTTCGAACAGGAGCTTGGTGAGCCCCTCGTCGCGGCCCAGCGAGAGGGCTCGCCCCGACGCCGCCCAGGGGAACACCGCCTTCTCGACCTCGATGCCGTCGGCCTCGGCCTGGGTCTCGGTCAGCCCCATCCAAGCGATCTCCGGGTCCGTGTAGGCGACCGAGGGGATCGCGCGCGCATCGAACGCGACCCCGAGCCCCGCGATCACCTCGGCCGCGACCTTGCCCTCATGCGAGGCCTTGTGGGCGAGCATCGGGCCGCCGACGATGTCGCCGATCGCGTAGATGTGGCCGACGTTGGTGCGAAGCTGGCCGTCGACCGGGATGAAGCCGGCCGTGTCGGCGTCGACCCCGGCGGCGGCGGGGTCGATCGCGTTGCCGTTCGGCCGCCGCCCGACGGCCACGAGGATCTGGTCGAACGTCTGCGCGTCGCCGTTCGAGAAGGCAACCTTGAGGCCGCTCTTCTGGGCCGTGACCCCGGTCACGCTGGTCTCGAGCATGATCGCCTGATAGCGGTCTTTGATGCGCTTCTCCAGGACGGAGACGAGATCGCGGTCGCAGCCGGGGATCAGCTGATCGAGCAGCTCGACGACGGTCACGCGCGAGCCGAGCGCGTCGTACACGGTCGCCATCTCGAGCCCGATGATGCCGCCGCCGACGACGAGCAGCCGCTTGGGGACCGACCTTGGCGACAGCGCGCCGGTGGAGTCAATCACGCGCGGATCGTCGGGCAGGTCTGGGATGGTCGCGGCCTCAGAGCCTGCGGCGATGATGCAGTTCTCGAAGGTCAGTTCGCGCTCGCCAACGGCGATCGAGTGCGGTCCGGTGAAGCGCGCGGTCCCTTGTACGACCTCGACCTTGCGTTGGCGGGCGAGGCCGGCGAGCCCCCCGGTCAGCCTGTCCACGACCGATTGCTTCCAGGACAGCAGCGCCTCGATGTCGACCCGCGGCTTGCCAAAGCTGATCCCATGCTCGGCCATCTCCTCAGCCTCGGCGATCACGCGGGCGGCATGCAGGAGCGCCTTGGAGGGGATGCACCCGACGTTCAGGCAGACGCCGCCGAGGGTCTCGTATCGCTCGATCAGGACGGTCTTCAAGCCAAGGTCGGCGGCTCGGAACGCGGCCGTGTAGCCACCCGGTCCCGACCCGAGCACGACGACCTGGGCGTCGTAGTCGCGCGAACCGTCGCGCGATCGCGCGGGAGTCGCCGGAGCGGGGGAGGGCGCGGGGGACGCCGGCGGGGCGCCGTTCGAGGCAGGCGGTTCGGTGGCCGCCGCCTCGCCTTCGAGGACGAGGAGCAGACTGCCTTCCGAGACGCGATCCCCGATCGTCACCCCGAGCTGCTTGACCACGCCCGCGCTAGGCGCCGGCACGTCCATCGTGGCCTTGTCGGACTCGAGCGTCACCAGCGGATCCTCGATCGCGACCGAATCGCCGGGCGCGACGTGGATCTCGATCACCGGGACGTCCGTGAAGTCCCCGATGTCCGGGACGCGGACCTGGAGCTCGGAGCTCACAGCAGCGCCCTGCGCAGATCGGTGAGGACGCGGGTGAGATGAACGACGAAGCGCGCGGCGGCGGCCCCGTCGATCACCCGGTGGTCGTAGGAGAGCGACAGCGGGACCATCAGCCTCGGCGCGAACTCCTGTCCGTTCCAGACCGGCTTCATCGCCGCCCGTGTGACGCCGAGAATCGCAACCTCGGGAGCGTTGACGATCGGGGTGAACGAGGTCCCTCCGATCCCGCCCAGCGAGGAGATCGTGAAGGTGGAACCCTGCATGTCCGCCGGTCCGAGCTTCCCCTCCCGGGCCTTGGCCGACAGCGCCCCGAGCTCGACCGCGATCTCGAGCAGGCCCTTGCGATCGGCGTCCTTGATCACCGGCACGACGAGCCCGCCCGGCGTGTCGGCCGCGAAGCCGATGTTGTAGTAGCGCTTGAGCACGAGGTCGTCTCCGTCGAGCGAGGAGTTGAAGACCGGGAACTCCTTCAGCGCCGCCACGCAAGCGACGACGAGGAACGACACCATCGTCACCTTCGCCTCGTTCTGCTCGGTGTTCAGCTGCTTGCGCCACCCCTCCAGCTCGGTGATGTCGGCCTCGTCGTTGTGGGTGACGTGGGGGATCATCACCCAGTTGCGGGCGAGGTTCGGGGCCGAGATCTTCTGGATGCGCGAGCGGGCGACGCGTTCGATCGGCCCGTACTTCGCGAAGTCGACCGTCGGCCACGGCGGAAGGTCAAGGCCCGGGCCCGGCGCCGCGGGGGATGGCGCTGGGCCGCCCGAGGCGGCGTGCTCCACGTCGTCGCGGACGATCCGGCCCTTGCGGCCAGTGCCCCGGACGCCGGTCAGGTCGACTCCCAGCTCTCGCGCCATCCGGCGAACCGAGGGGCTGGCGTAGATCGGGCCGTTGGCGGGACCCGGAATCGGGGCGGGCGACGCCTCGGCGCCGCCGGGCAGGACCCGCTCCACCTCGAGCGCGCTCTCGATCGCGTCGGGGGCCGAGGCCTCGTTGGGGACGCCCTCGGACGCGATCGCCGACGCTCTGGAGGAAGCCGACGCGTGGCCGGGCGCCTCCATCGTGAGCAGCAGCATGCCCTGGGACACGTGGTCGCCGATCGAGACGTGGAGCTCGCGGACGGTGCCCGCGAACGGCGCTGGGACGTCCATCGTCGCCTTGTCGGACTCGAGCGTGAGCAGAGGGTCGTCGACCGCCACCGTGTCGCCCGGTGAGACGTGCAGCTCGATCACCGGGACGTTGTCGAAGTCGCCGATGTCCGGGACCTCGATCGAGATCAGGTCGGTGGCCGTCATACCGTGGTCGGGTTCGGTGCCTCCGGATCGATCTTGAAGCGCTCGATCGCCTCGGCCACCCGCTCGGCCGGCACCGCGCCCGCATCCGCGAGCTCCTTGAGCGCGGCCACGGCGATGTAGTGGCGGTCGACCTCGAAGAAGCGCCGCAGTCCGCTGCGGAAGTCGCTGCGCCCGTAGCCGTCGGTGCCGAGCACGCGATAGGACCCGGGTGCCCACTGGCGGATCTGGTCGGCAAAGGCGCGGATGTAGTCGGTGGAAGCGACCACGGGGTCCGGCTCGGAACCGAGACACGCCGTGACGTAGGGAACCCTCTGCTCCTCGAGCGGGTGAAGCATGTTCCACCGCTCGACCGCGAGCCCGTCGCGGCGCAACTCGGTGAACGACGTGACGCTCCAGACATCGGCCGCCACGCCGAACTCGGCCAGGAGATCGGCCGCGAACATCGACTCACGGAGGATCGTCCCGGAGCCGAGGAGCCGCACCCGGGGGCCGTCGCCCTCACCCGCCGACAGCCGGTACATCCCGCGCAGGATCCCCTCCTCGGCGCCGTCGGGCATCGCCGGATGCCGGTAGTTCTCGTTCATCAGGGTCACGTAGTAGAAGATGTCCTCCTGCTCGGCCGCCATCCGGCGCAGGCCGTCCTGGACGATCACGGCAACCTCGTACCCGAACGCAGGGTCGTACGCGCGGCAGTTCGGAACCACCGAGAACAGCACGTGGCTGTGTCCGTCCTCGTGCTGCAAGCCCTCGCCGTTGAGGGTCGTGCGCCCGGCGGTGCCGCCGAGCATGAAGCCGCGCGTGCGGCAGTCTCCGGCCGCCCACACGAGATCTCCCACCCGCTGGTAGCCGAACATCGAGTAGTAGATGTAGAACGGCACGGCCTGGACTCCGTGCGCGCTGTAGGAGGTGCCGGCGGCGATGAACGAGGACATCGAGCCGGCCTCGGTGATCCCCTCCTCGAGGATCTGGCCGTGCTCGTCCTCCTTGTAGAACATCAGCTGCTCGGAATCCTGGGGCTGGTAGAGCTGCCCCACCGGGGAGTAGATGCCGACCTGGCGGAACAGCCCCTCCATCCCGAACGTGCGCGACTCATCAGGGATGATCGGGACGACGTGGCGGCCGAGCTGCTTGTCCCGCAGCAGCGCCGCAAGCACGCGCACGAACGCCATCGTTGTCGATATCTCGCGCTCGCCGGTGCCCTGGAGCTGGGACTCGAAGGTCGACAGCTCGGGGACCGTCAGCGGTTCGGCGGCGCGGCGGCGGACGGGCATCGACCCGCCGAGCTCGGCCCGGCACTCACGCAGGAACTGCATCTCGGGCGAGTCCTCCGGCGGCTTGTAGTACTCCGCCGCCCGGACCTGGTCATCGGTCAGCGGCAGCTCGAAGCGGTCACGGAAGGCGAGCAGAGCGTCCTCGGTCATCTTCTTCGCCTGATGGGTGATCATCTGGCCCTCGCCGGAGACCCCCATGCCGTAGCCCTTGATCGTCTTGGCCAGGATCACCGTCGGCTGGCCGGTGTGGCGCGCGGCATCGTGGTAGGCCGCGTACACCTTCTGCTGATCGTGACCGCCTCGGTTGAGCAGCCAGATCTCCTCGTCGGACATGTGGGCCACGCGCTCGAGCAGGACCGGGTCGCGTCCGAAGAAGTGCTCGCGCACGTAGGCGCCGTCGCGCGACTTGAACGTCTGGTAGTCGCCGTCGACGCACTCCTCCATGACCGAGACGAGTCGTCCGTCGGTGTCGGCGGCGAGCAGCGGATCCCAGCGTGAACCCCACACGACCTTGATCACGTTCCAGCCGGCGCCCCGGAAGTCCGACTCGAGCTCCTGGATGATCTTGCCGTTGCCGCGGACGGGTCCGTCGAGGCGCTGGAGGTTGCAGTTGACGATCCAGATGAGGTTGTCGAGCTGCTCGCGACCGGCGAGACCGAGCGCGCCCATCGTCTCCGGCTCGTCCATCTCGCCGTCGCCGAGGAAGGCCCACACCTTGCGGCCCTCCGTGTGGGCGAGCCCACGGGCGCGCAGGTACTTCATGAACCGGGCCTGATAAATCGAGGTGATGCCGCCGATCCCGAGCGAGACGGTGGGGAATTGCCAGAACTCCGGCATCAGCCACGGGTGCGGATAGGAGCTGAGCCCGCCGGGCCTCGAGACCTCCTGGCGGAAGGCGTCGAGCTGCTCCGCGGACAGCCGGCCCTCGAGGAACGCGCGCGCGTAGTTGCCGGGCGAAGAGTGGCCCTGGAAGTAGACGAGGTCACCGCCGTTCTCGGTCGACGGCCCGTGCCAGAAGTGGTTGAAGCCGACCTCGTAGAGAGTGGCCAGCGACTGGTAGCTGGCGATGTGACCGCCGAGCTCGGAGGAGACCCGGTTGGCGCGCACGACCATCGCGATCGCGTTCCAGCGGATGATCGAGCGCAGGCGGCGCTCGATCGCAGGATCGCCCGGCAGCTTGGCCTCGCGGTCGGCGGGGATCGTGTTGACGTACGGCGTCGTCAGGCTCGCGATCGGGCCGCTGCCGGCACTCTGTGCGCGCTCCACGACGCGCGTCAGGATCTGGCGCGCCCGCTCCGGGCCGTCGTGCTCGACGACGGCGTCGATCGCCTCGACCCACTCGCTCGTCTCAACCGCATCGAGGTCGGCACCGGCGCCGTTCGTGCCGGGATTCTGGACTCGATCGGTCATTCCCTGGCGATTCTCGAGATCCGCGGTCAGACGGCCCACTATACCCACGCCCCGATCCCCCGACCGGGGGGTTCCGTGCACGCACAGCGTGGGCCGGACGCCTACGCTCGCGTGCCGCGAGCGTCCGCTACGGTGCGGGTCATGTCCCTGCGCGAGGTCGACGGGCTGCCCGGACCGCCATGGCCCCGCGAGCTCGCCGGCACGCTCGACCAGCTCGTCGTGCAGTCCGAGCTGCTGGCCGGCAACCCGCTCGGCGACCCGGCCCGCCGGCCGCTGTACGTCTACCGCGCTCCCGGCGTCGGCGATCGCCCCGTGCCGTCCGTGTTCGTGGTCCAGGGGTTCACGGGCCAGGTCGATTCGTGGGTCGGCCGTGACCCGCTCGAGCCGACGATGATCGAGCGGCTCGACGCGATGTTCGGCGCGGGCGACTGCCCCGACGCGATCGTCGTGTTCGTCGACGCGTGGACGTCGCGCGGCGGCTCCCAGTACCTCAACTCCCCGAGCCTCGGCCGCTACATGGACTACCTGTGCGACGAGGTGGTGCCGTTCGTCGACGAGCGCTACCCGACCCACGGCGACCGGGACCATCGCGCGATCACCGGGAAGTCATCCGGCGGCTACGGCGCGATGATCGTGCCGATGCACCGGCCCGATGTGTTCGGGGCGCTGGCCTCGCACGCCGGCGATGCGCTGTTCGAGTACTGCTACCTGCGCGATTTCCCGATTGTGGCGCGCAGCCTGCGCGACCACTTCGACGGCTCCTACGACGTCTTCTTCGAGCAGCTGGCCGCCGCCGATCACTTCGACTACGGTCGCTTCGGCAAGCCGTTCGAGATGTACGGGTACGCATGCGCCTACACGCCGGATCCGGCGCGGCCGGGCGAGGCGCTGCTTCCGTTCGAGATCGAGACCGGACGCGTGATCGAGGAGCGCTGGGCGCAGTGGCTCGTGCACGATCCCGTGCGGATGGCACCGTCGCACGGCGAGGAGCTGCGGGGCATGCGCCGGATCTATCTCGACGCCGGCCGCGGCGACGAGTACTTCCTCGACCTCGGCGCCCAGGCCTTCTCAGCCGAGCTCTCGAAGCTCGGCGTCACGCATACGCTCGAGCTGTTCGACGGCCGGCACGGCGGCATGATCTACCGCTACCCGGGCGCGATCCGCGAGCTCGTGATCGCGCTGGAGGCTTAGCGGGTTGCGCCTCGGGCGCCACGCCTGCCAGGCTACGGGCATGACAACTACCGCCGACGCACAGCTGGCCTTCGCAGGACCGTTCGAGCTCGCCGAGCTCGTGCGCACGAAGCAGGTACACCCTCGCGAGCTCGTGGAGCTCTGCCTGCGGCGGATCGAGACGCTCGATCCCCGCCTCAACGCGTTCCGGACGACATTGGCTGACCAGGCTCTGGCTGCAGCGGAGCACGCCGCCGGTTTCGATGGGCTGCTGGCAGGCGTGCCGATAGCGGTCAAGGACGACGTACCGCTCGCCGGGCAGGCCACAACCCGCGGATCGCGCACCTACGGCCCTCCCGCGACGAGTGACGGCGAGTGCGTCCGCCGGCTCCGCGCGGCCGGCGCGATCCCGGTCGGGATCACCAACGTGCCCGAGCTGACGATCTTCCCCTGGACGGCCACCGACGCCAACGGGATCACCCGCAACCCGTGGGACCCGAGCCGGACGCCCGGAGGGTCCTCGGGCGGGTCGGCGGCCGCGGTCGCCGCCGGAATGGTCCCCTGTGCGACCGGCTCGGACGGCGGGGGCTCGATCCGCATTCCGGCCGCCGCGTGCGGTCTGGTCGGGATGAAGTCGACCCGCGGCCGCGTCTCGACCCAGCCTGCCGCTCGGGGATGGCTCGGACTGAGCGTGTACGGCGGGCTGGCGCGGACGGTTCGCGACAGCGCGCTGATGCTCGACGTGATGCAAGGCGCCATCGCGGGAGATGCCGACAGTGCACCTCCGTTCGACGGCAGCTACGTGGAGGCGGCGACGAGGGCACCGGGCCGGTTGAGGATCGCCCTCTCGCGCAAGCTTCCGCCAGGGCTGCTGGCAAGGGTGTCGGATGACCAGCGCGGAGCGTGGGAGCGGACCGGAAAGCTGCTCGAGAACCTGGGCCACGACGTCACCGAGCGCGATCCTGCCTATGGCCTCGCGCAGATCGAGTTTCTGCAGATCTGGATGCGCGGCATCTACGAGGAGGCATCGACGCTACCGGATCCCTCCAAGCTCGAATCGCTCTCGCGCCAGATGGCCTGGGCCGGCCGGCACCTCGTGCCTGAGCGGCGCCGCGAGAAGCTGCTGGCCAAGCGACCGGCCACGTTCCAGCGGATCCTGGCGCTGTGGAACGAATTCGACGTACTCATGACGCCGGGGCTGGCGAAGACCGCGATCGCCGCCGAGGGCGGTTACGGCAAGCCGGCGCCGATGGCGATCGACATCGCCGGACGGTTCACCCCGTTCACGCCGCTGTTCAACCTGACCGGTCAGCCGGCGATCGCGCTCCCTGCCGGGGTTGGTTCCGACGGCCTCCCGCTCAGCGTTCAGCTCGTCGGCCGGCCGGGTGCCGAGGACGTGCTGTACGCGCTCGCGGGTCAGGTCGAGAACGCCGCGCCGTGGGCCGACCGGCGGCCGGCGATCGCATGAGCGCCGGTGCGGCGACTAGCGCGGCCGGCTCTCCGCGTATCGCGGCAGCCCGTCGTCCGGGATCGGCTCCCACGCAGCCGCGTAGGCGACGTAATGGTGCGCGCTCGGTCGCACGCCGGGATCGCGGTCGAACACGCCGAGCCGGATGCCGACCCTTTCGGGGTCGGCCGGGCTCCGGCTGAACAGCGACGAGCCGCAGTCGCCGCAAAACCACTTCTCGGCGCCGTCATCGGGCCTCCAGGCCCGCAGGCGGTCCTCGCCGGTGACGACCCGGAAGCTGCCGGGAGCCGGCTGTGCGTTGGCCGAGGCGGCGGTGCCGGTCCGGCGCTGGCAGCGGGTGCAGTGGCAGTAGTTCGCGCCCAGCAGCGGCGCCGTCACCTCGAACCGGACCGCCCCGCAATTGCAGCCGCCGGCTAGGGGAAGATCGGGCATCAGGGTCAAGGCTACGCCGTCGGCCAGTCCCGGGCGAGCATCGCGTAGATGACGTGATCGACGTAGCGGTCCCCGATCCGCTCGGCCTCGCGCAGGACGCCCTCCTCGGTGAAGTCCAGGCGCTCCGCGATCGCCCGGCTGCGGAGGTTCCCGACCGCGGCGCGGAGCTCCACTCGGTTCAGCTGCCAGTGGCCGAGCGCGTAGTCCACGAGCTCGCGCACCGCCGCGGTCATCGTGCCCGAGCCCTGGGCGCGCTCGGCGAGCCAGTAGCCGACGCTGGTCGAGCGGTTCAGCCAGTCGATCCGGTGAAGGCCGATCGTTCCCACGATCGCGTCACAATCGAGAATCCCCACCTGGAACCCCTGGTTCTCGGCCAGCTGCCGACGGCTCATCCGGATGAACTCGAGCGTGCGCTCGAGCGTCTGCGTCGGCGCCCACGGCATCCACCGCGACAGGTACTCCCGGTTCGCGGCCACGACCGCGTACAGCTCGTCGGCGTCGGTCTCCTCCAGCAGCTTCAGTCGCCGCCGGCCCCCCAGGTCCAGGTCCAGCATCGCTCGCGTCAGGCCACGCCGGGTGCGAGGACGTCGCCGAGCAGCCCGATGACGTCAAGGTCGTCGTGGAGCAGGTGCTGGCACATGATTCGGCTGACGCCCGCCCGCGTGAACTCTGAGAGCTTCTCCAGGGCGCGATCCGGAGTGCCGACGATCCATGCCGGCGGGGGATTGGCCAGAAGCTGGCCGGGATCCATGTCGGCGCGCTCGCCGAGGCGCCGCGCCCGCCCCTCGAGCTCGGTCGAGTCGGCTCCGATGAGCAGACCGGTCATGACCGAGAACGGCATCGGCGCTCGGGAGGCCCGGTCACACGCCTCGTCGATCCGGGCCTTTCGCTCGCGGACGTCCTCCAGGGTCGGGAAAGGAGTGTTGTACTCGTCCGCATAGCGGGCGGCGAGCGCCGCGCTTCGCGGGCCGCCGCTGCCGCCGATGATCAGCGGCGGGTGGGGCTTCTGGACCGGCTTCGGCTCCGCCTCGAGCTCGTGGAGCCGGTAATGCCGGCCCGCGAACGAGAACGGCTCGGCCGCCCAGTTGCCGAGCACGACCGCCAGCTGCTCCTCGAGCACCTCCATCCGCTCCCGGGTGGACGAGAACGGGAACCCGTGGGCCTCGTGCTCGCGCTGGTGCCAGCCGGCGCCCAGCCCGAGCTCGATCCGGCCGCCCGAGATCTGGTCGGCGGTGGCGACGAGCTTGGCCAGGTTCGACGGGTGCCTGAAGGTGGCGGGGGAGACGAGCGTGCCGAGTCTCAGTTCGGTCGTGCACGCGGCCAGAGCCGAGATCGTCGACCAGGCGTCGAGTGCGACCCGGTCCGGGTGGCGGCCGTCGAGGTTGAGGTAGTGGTCTGATCGGAACAGGGCCGGGATCCCGTGCTGCTCGCACGCCTGGGCAAGCGTTCTCCACTGTGGCCAGCTGACGCCCTCCTGCCCTTCGATCATCAGGCACAGATCCACCTCCGTCACTGTAATGAAGCCGCTGGGGAGGCGGGCGCATCCGCCGCCCGCCCACTAGGCTGCGGTTTCGTGGACGCGATCGGACGCCTGCTGGCCAACAACGTCGCCTATGCGGGCTCGCGGCCGGTGTCGCATCTCGACGTCCGGCCGAGTCTGGGTCTGGCCATCGTCACGTGCATGGACTCCCGCCTCGACGTGTTCTCGGCCCTCGGGCTCGCCGGCGGCGAGGCGCACGTATTGCGCAACGCGGGCGGCGTGATCACCGACGACATGATCCGCTCGCTGGCCGTTTCGCAGCGACGGTTGGCGACACGCGAGGTGATGCTGATCCAGCACACGAACTGCGGCATGCAGACGATCACCGACGACGGGTTCCGGGCCGAGCTCCAGGAGGCAACCGGAGTCGCGCCGGCGTTCGCGGTCGAGTCGTTCACCGATCTCGATGTGAACGTTCGCCAGTCACTTCAGCGCCTTCTCCATTCGCCCTTCCTGCTCCATCGCGACGCGATCCGCGGATTCGTCTACGACGTCGACACCCACGCGCTGCGCGAGGTACAGGCCGTAGAGCCGGCCGCCGACTGAGCGCTACATGTTCGCGGCGCCGGCCTCGATCGCCTGGCGGATCCGCACGTAGGTGCCGCACCGGCACACGTTGCGGATCTGGTCGAGGTCGGCATCGGTGATCGACCGTCCCTCGGTCTTGGCCTGCTTGACCAGCGCGACCGCCTTCATGATCTGTCCCGGCTGGCAGTAGCCGCACTGAGCCACATCATGGTCGAGCCACGCCTGCTGCATGGGATGCAGCGGCTGGCCGACGGTGTCCGGCAGACCCTCGATCGTCGTGATCTCGTCGGTGGCCTGGATGTTCGAGACCGACACCGAGCACGGATTGAACGCCTTGCCGTTGATGTGGCTGGTGCAGGCCTTGCAGACGTCGAGACCGCAGCCGTACTTCGGCCCGGTGACTCCGAGCAGGTCCCGCAGCACCCAGAGCAGGCGAACGTCGTCCTCGCAGTCGACGCTGACCTTCTTGCCGTTGAGTATGAATGTGTGTGTAGGCACGCGTGCTCCTTGCTCTGACTACGGCAGCTCGTCGGTCGGGGACTCGGGCAGCGGGGGGATCGTTGGGTAGGGCGTGAACCCGAGCGGCTGATCGTGGTTGATCGGGAAGCTCGTCGGCAGCTTGCCGGTGGCGCGAGCGTACGCGCATGCGACGGCCGCCATCGACGGAGCGACGCCGAGCTCGCCGGCGCCGCCGGGCTGGCTCGTCGTTGCCGGCATCACGATCACCTGTACGTCGGGCGGCGTGTTCCACTGCCGCGTGTAATACGCGTTGTCCCAGCTCCCCTCCAGGAAATGTCCGTCCTTTAGATGCAGGCTGTAGGTGAGCGCCTGCGCAATTCCGTCCATGATCCCGCCCATCATCTGGGCCTCGAGGCCGAGCGGATTGATTGGAAGGCCGACGTCGACGACGAACACGGCCTTGGTCACGCGGGGACCGGTGTACGCGTTGGGGATGTTGCGATTGACGGTCGCCGGGCGGCAGTCGATCTCCACCAGGCACGCTCCCCGACTCTTGTACTCGTTGTGGATCGCGATTCCCTGTGCTGTCCCCGCGGCCATCGACCGTCCCCAGTTGCCGGCGGCGGCCACCTTGTCGAGGACCGCCTTCATGCGCGCCTCGCGGACGAACGTATGGCGGAGCTGGTACGGGTCCTGTCCCATCGCGGCGGCCACCTGATCGACCATCAGCTCGGTGGCGGTGACGACATTGGGGCTGTAGATGTGGCGGACGCTGCCGGTCTTGTACGTGTCGTAGCTGTAGATCTCGTTCAGCAGCTGGGTGACCGGGCCGAAGTTGTACGGCACGTTCTGGGTCAGGGTGAAGATCGCCTGCGCGTAGCCGAGCGAGTTGGCCGCCGGCAGCGTGGCGAGGTTCGCGCTCAGCAGCTCGCCGAAGCCCATGCTGAAGTCCGTGGCCACGCTCGTATGGCGCTGGTCGAACGCGATCACGTTGTTCTTGGCGTAGGTGATGCGCACGCGCGAGGTCGCCATCGGGTGCACCCGGCCCTGGCGGAAGTTGTCCGTTCGGTGCCACATCAGCTTCACCGGCTTTCCGAGCGCCTTCGAGATCGCGGCCGCCTCGAAGGCGGCGTCGGCGAACAGGTGACGGCCGAACGAGCCGCCGCCCTGGGTCACGTGGACGGCGACCGCGGTCACCGGGAGGCCGAGGTTCAGGGCGATCTGCTCCTGGGCCCAGATCGGCGATTTCAGCGCCGACCAGATCTCGGCGCTCCCGTTGCGCACGTCGGCGATCGCGCAGTTGGTCTCCAGCGGGTCGCCGGGGCGGAAGTGGAAGACGAACTGTTGCTCGAGCGTCTTGGTGAGCGGAAGGGCGGGAGTGAGGTCGAGCTCGGCGTTCTTGAGGTCGGCGAGCACGTCGGCCTCGGACTTCCCGTCGGCCGAGCCGGGGCCCCAGACGACGTCGAGGGCGTCGACCGCGTCGATGCACTGCCCGAACGTCCGGCCTCGCACCGCGACCCCGCCCGGCACGTTGGCCGTGTGGGGGATGATCGCAACGTCGGTGATCCCCGGCATCGATCGCACCTGGTCGAGATTGCGCACCGACTGGGCGGTGCCGTTGATCGTGGGCGGCCGGCATACCATGGTGGGCAGCGCGTCCGGCACGTCGAGGTCCATCGCGAACTGCTTCTGGCCGGTGACGATGTCGCGCGCGTCGATCCGGGGCTGGGGGTTGCCGACGAGCCCCTGTGCCGACAGCGGCTTGAGCTGGGCGCGCACGGCAGTGGTCTTCGACACGGCCGCGTGCCTGGCAACGGCCCCGAGCGTCATCGTCTGGCCATTAGGAGCCCTGATCACGCCGTCGAGGATTCCCAGATCAGCCGGAGCCTGGCCGAGCAGATCCGCGGCCGCCTGAAGCAGCTGGCCCTTCGCGATCGAGGCGGCGACCCGGACGGGGGTGTAGATCGAATGCATCGTGTTTGAGCCACCGGTGAGCTGGTTCCACACGAGCTCCGGGCGCGCATCGGCGAGCGTTACCTTGACCTGGTCGAGCGGCAGGTCCATCTCGTCGGCGATCGTCATTGCCACGGCGGTGGTGATGCCCTGACCGACCTCGGCGCGCGGGAGCGCGAACGAGACCGTGCTGTCGGTGTTCACAACGACCGTGATCAGCCCCGACGTGGGGGCCGCGGCATCGTTGAGCAGGTCACTCAGGTCGTAGGCATCGACCGGCTGCACGGTGGCGATGGCCGCGTGCGCGTCGCCGGTCGTCAGCTCCGCCGCCGCGACCAGCGTCGGCGCGGCGATCAGATATCCCAGGAACCGCCGCCGCGATAGCCCGCGGCTGGGCAGCGAATCCGGCTCAGCGTGCGCGTCTAGTCCCGACGCGCGTCGTCCACTCATCATCATTTGGCGCTCTCCCTGTCCGGTGCCGCCACGATTTTCCCGTGCCTGGCAGCGGTCGGAAGACTAGTCCTTGTTGGCCGGCCAGACAAACCGGAACGTCGTCGTCCGCCGGTAGCATGTGGCCCCGCCTACCAAGGGAGCACAGGCGTGGGGCGTCTTCAGCCAAGCACGGGGACCATCATCGGCATAGCACTCCTCCTGTTCGGGGGAATCGCGTTTGGCGTCGGGCTGCATCACCTCGTCGCCACGGGCACGTGCTCGTCGACCGGCTACAGCTCCAACTACGGGCCGGTGCCGTACTGCCCGAAGGGCACGGGTTGGTGGTTCGCATTCGTGTTCGGCGGGATCATGTTGGTCATCATCGGCGCGTTCGTAAGCGGCGGATCGAGCGTGGCGCTGCTGGTGCCGGCGATCTTCATCGCGATTGGCGCGGGGGCGGTCACGGTCGCATTCGACGCGCACGTCTCATCCGGCTCTAAGACGTTCGGGCTCATCTTCGGCGGCGCATTCCTCCTGGCCGGGCTGATCCCGGCGCTGGTGATCGTGTGGCGGGGAGTGGGAAAGCTGTTCAGCCCCGCACAGCCGGCGCCGACCTTCTCGGCGCCGAGCACGTCGCCCGCGCTCGGCGGCCCGGGCGCGACTGCATCGCCGTTCGGGAGCAGCGAGAGCACGCCGGATGCGATTCTCGGCGCCTACGCGGCAGGCGCCCCCGCATCGACTCCCGGGCTCGCGTCCGCGCCGCCGACGCCGACCCGCCCGCCGCAGAACGCCGACGTCCTGGACAAGATCGCCAAGCTCTCCGACCTGCACAAGAGCGGAGCGCTGACCGACGACGAGTTCAGCCGGGAGAAGGCCAAGCTGCTCACCGAACTGTGAGCCGCCGACGTCCTGAACCATGCGTCTCCTGATTGCCATCGTCGTGTGGGCTGCCGCGATCGCGGGCGGGGTCGCCCTCTCGAGCTCGGTCGCCCACACGGTGCACAACGAGCAGGCCAAGGTCGCCACGACCACGACCTCTTCGAGCAAGCCGACGCCGAACTTCTCGCCCGACAGCGTCAAGCCTTCCGACCCGCGTTCGCTGTTCGTGGGGGCGAACTTCGCCCGTGCGCTGGGCCTCGTGCGCAGCCACGTCGGGCGCAACGCCGACGTGAAGATGGTGGAGGTGTTCCCGGGCCAGCTCGAGATGACGGTCGAGACGTCGGGCTCCGAGCTCTCGATCATCGCGCGCGTCGACGGCGAGTACCTGAGCTCGTCGGACAGCAACGGCTCGAGCGGGCAGGTGTTCACGATGTCCCAGGTCAGCGCCAACGTCCCGCCGGCCCTGGCGCGGCGGATCGCTGCACACGGGCACGTGCCGGTGTCGGCGCTGAACTTCATGCAGGTCCGGATCGACGAGATCAACCACGTGTTCCACTGGTACGTGTATCTCAAGCAGGACAACGTCTACTTCCAGGCTGACACGGCGCGCGGACCGATCCAGCAGTTCACCCACGGCCGCCCAGGCCGCGTGATCCGGGGCTGACGCGCGAGCTGGCCGCGGTGCTGGCCTGACCCGCGCGATGCAATTACGCTGTCGGGCGTGAACCCGCGCTCGATCCTCCCGTGATCCTGCAACGACTCGACCAACCGCCGCCCGAGCTCCAGGCCGAGACCGGCTGGACGATCACGCCCGAGGGCGCGTGCCGAGCAGACATGTGCGTGCCCCTGGGCGCGCCGTTCGACGTGCGCCGGCTCGCCGATCGCCTGGGCATGGCCCTCGTCCACGACGAGCGGCACGGCGTCTGGGCGCTCGGCCCCGAGTCGGGAGGGCGCGCCCTATCCGACGTCGAGCTCCCGAACCTCACCCTCCCCGACGTCGAGGGCCGGGACTTTGAGCTCCACTCGCTCCGCGGCACAAAGGTGTTCATGATCGCCTGGGCCTCCTGGTGAGGCTGCCGTTTCGATCTGCCCGGGTGGCGGAGGCTGAGAGAGGAGCTTAATCCGCAGGGGATCGAGGTGATCAGCGTTGCGCTCGACACGGGCGGGGCCGACGCCGCCCGTCCGTGGATCGAACGGGCGAAGGCGACCCATCCGGCTCTGATCGACCAGGCTCACCTGCTCGACCGGCTGCTCGGGATCGTGAACGTTCCGAGCGGCATCTGGATCGACGAGCGGGGCATGATCGTCCGGCCGCCAGAGCCGGCGTTTCCTTGGCGGCCCCGCGTGCCGAGCGACGAGCTGCTGGGGCAACTGCCCGAGCTGATCGTCGAGCAACTGCGGGAGGCCGCGAAGATGCGGATCGAACCGGAGCGTTACGTCGCCGCTCTGCGGGACTGGGTGGAGAAAGGCGAGCGCTCACCCTACGCGCTGTCGGCCGAGGAGGTTCTTGCTCGGTCGCGCCCGAAGAGCGCGACGAGCTCCAGGGCCGCCGCGTGTTTCGAGCTCGCCCAGCACCTGCACCGCTCCGGATATCCACACGACGCCGAGCGCTGGTTCCGCGAGGCGCACGGCCTCGTTCCTGAAAACTGGACCTACAAGCGCCAGGCCTGGTCGCTCGCCGACCCATTGCAGGGTCCGAGCGAGGCCTACGACTCCGACTGGCTGACCGACGTGCGCGCGCTCGGAGCAGAGCACTACTATCCGCCGCTCGAGCTCTAGCGGCGTGCCGAGCACTGCTCGCGGCAGGTGAGAGGATTCCGTCATGGACAACGACCTCGAACGTCGGATCGCGCGCAACGAGGCGACCTTCCGTGACGTCAACGAGGCCCTGAAGCGGGGGCACTGGCCCGGAGACGAGGCCGTGCCGATCGCGTTCCGCTGCGAGTGCGGAAGGCTCGGTTGCAGCCGGCTTATCGAGATGACCGGCGAGGAGTACGAGCGCATTCGCGCCCATCCTCGGCGCTTTCTGGTGGCCGTCAATCACGACATCCCCGAGGCGGAGACCGTGATCGAAACCCACGGGGACTACGTGGTGGTGGAGAAGCGCGACGCCGCTGGGCGCGTCGCCAAGGCGACCGACCCCCGCAGCTGACTGCCGTGGCTGCGTCCGCGCCCGCTGGGAGGCCGGGCTGACCGCGCCGCCGGCAGCGCAAAACGCAGCCGAAGCTCGGTGCCGCCGAGCGACCGCTCGACGACCGAGAATCCATCGGTCAGGTGCGAGATCAGGGCCAGCCCGAGGCCGAGACCGCCGCTGTCGCGTCCGGCGTGGATCCCGCAGCCGTTGTCCGCGATCAGAATCCACAGCTCGTCGGCGGCCACCCGGGCGGTCAGGTAGATGTGCCCCGTCCGCCACGAGTAGGCGTAGCGCACAACGTTGGTGAGAGCCTCCGAGACGGCGAGGCGGACCTCCTCGAGCTGCTCCGGGCCGGCGCCGGCTGCCCGGGCGAAGTCGGTGATCGCGGCGCGGGCCTCGGGGATCGCCGTGGCCACGGCGGGGTAGGACTCGCGCACGGGCATCGGCTCGGCATCGATCGATGCCGGTGTGAACTCGGTGAGGCGCCCAGGCTCGATGAGGCTCATCGTCGCGCGGGTTTCTACCCGTATGGAAGTCTCGGAAAACTTGCAGAGTTCCGGGACCGACTAGCGGCGGCCGCGCGCGTAGCGGTCGATCGCCTCGCGCCGGGCCCGCGCGTGGTCGACGATCGGCTCCGGGTAGTCCTGTCCGATCACACAGCCCAACGTGCGCTGAGCCTCGGCCGGCATTGTCCACGGCTCGGCCAGGAACTCGTCGGGCAGCGGCCGCAGCTCGGGGACGTACCTGCGAACGTACTCCCCGTGGGGGTCGAAGCGCCGCTGCTGTCGGGTTGGGCTGAAGATTCGGCGCGCCGGTGGCTGCGGATCCACGCCGACCGACGCGATCCACTGCCAGTTGCCGTTGTTGCTGGCCTCGTCGCCATCGATCAGGAGGCGCATGAACCAGCGCTCGCCCCACCGCCAGTCGATCCCGAGATCCTTGGTCAGAAACGATCCGACGAGCAAGCGCGCGCGATTGTGCATCCAGCCCTCGGCGCGGAGCTGGCGCATCGCGGCGTCGACGAGCGGATAGCCGGTCCGTCCCTCACACCATGCATCGAAGCGCCGCTCGGCGCGGCTCCAGCGGATCGCGCGGCGGTACTGCTGCTGGTGCTCGGAGTGAGCGTTGGCGGGAAACGTGCGCAGGACCTGGGCGTAGAAGTCCCGCCAGCACAGCTGACGGCGGAACGCGGTGGCGCCCGCCGAGGCGCCGGACGCCCGAGACTCGAGCTCGCGGGCGGAGACGCAGCCGAAGTGGAGATAGGGGGAGAGCGCGGAGGTGCCGTTGGCGGCGAGGACGTCTCGCTGTGCTTCGTATCCGCCGAGCCCGACGTTCAGGAACCTCGCTGCCCGGTCACGGGCGTGGCGCTCGCCACCCACGGCTGGATCGCTCAGGACCTGGGTCAGGCCGAGGGCTGTGAGCGCCGGGATCCGCCCCTTGCGCACGGCACGAGGGAGATGGGGTAGCTGCCCCGGAGGGCGCAGCACGTCCCGGCGCGGTGCCCCGCACCAGGTCCGGTAGTACGGGGTGAACACCGTGTAGGGCGTGTCCGAGCCGGTGCGGATCGAGGCCGGATCGTCGACCGAGAAGAGGCCCGGGTGCAAGTGCAGCCGGGCGTCCACGTCTCGGAGGGACCTCGCGACCGCCTGATCGCGCCGGCGGGCGAACGGCCCCACGTCCTGGCTGGCGTGGACGTCCACCGCTCCGAGCTCGGAGGCCAGGGTGGCCAGCTCGCGCCGCGGATCGCCCTCGCGGATGACCAGGCCGCTCCCGCGCTCTCGCAGTGAGTGATCGAGGTCCCGCAGGCACTCGATCATGAACTGGGTCCGGGGCCCCGAGCGATGACGGCCCCCGAGAAGATGGCGGTCGAGGCAAAAGACGGGGACGACCGTCTCGGCCGAATCGAGCGCTGCGGACAGGGCGGGATGGTCGGCGAGCCGCAGGTCGCGGCGCAGCCACAGGATCGAAGCGCGCACGATCAGACAGGCGGGGCGGCGACGAGCTGCACCCAAACGAGGCTGTGCTCCCTCATCAGCGGCCGAGCACGTCGCGCAGGGCCGGCTCGAGGTCCGGGTGCGAGAACTCGTACCCGAGCTCGAGCAGCCGGCGCGGCTCTGCACGCTGGCCGGTGAGGACGATCGAGGCCATCTCGCCGTAGAGCAGCTTGATCGCAAATCCCGGAACGGGGAGGACGGCAGGCCGGTGCAGAACATGCCCGAGCGTCCGCGACAGCTCGGCATTGGTCACGGGTGTGGGCGCGGTCACGTTCACCGGTCCCGAAGCCCGCTCGTCATTCACGCAGTGGATCAGCGCGCCGGCGATGTCGTCGACATGGATCCACGGGACGTACTGTCCGCCCCCCGCGACCGGACCGCCGACCCCAGCCTTGAACGGCGGGAGCATCTTCGCGAGCGCGCCGCCGCTCGGCGACAACACGACTCCGGTGCGGGCCACCACCACCCGCGAGACGGCGAGGCTCGCGGTGGCCTCCTTCTCCCAGGCCACGGTCACTCCGGCGAGGAAGTCATCTCCGGGGCCGGCGTGCTCGTCGAGCGCCTCGTCGCCGTGCGCGCCGTAGTAGCCGGTGGCCGACTGCGACACAAGCACCCCGGGGCGCCGGTCCTCGGGGAGCGCCGCGATGCCGGCGACGAGCGAATGGGTGCTGAGCACTCGCGAGTTCAGGATCTCCCGCTTGACGTCCTCGCTCCACCGCTGGGCGATCGTCTCGCCGAGCAGGTGCACGACGGCGTCGGCGCGCTCGAGCGCGGGGGCGGGGGGAGGGGCGTTCTGCGAATCGGGCCAGGCGACCAGCTCGATCCCGGCTCCGAGCTTGGAGCGGCCGCGGTCGGGATCGCGGGTAAGTCCGATCACGTGTTCTCCGCGCGACTCCAGGGCGCGGGCGAGGGTGCTGCCGATCAGGCCCGTAACGCCGGTGATGGCGACTCGCATTCGGACGAGCATAACACTTTGTTGAGTTTTTTGTGACAGATTGTGCGATACTGGGAGGCGATGGAGGGCACGCGGTCGCCACTGACAACCGCTCAGCTGGCCGAGCGCACCGGAGTCCCCTCCGGGACGCTGCGGATGTGGGAGAGCAGGCACGGTTTCCCCGTACCCAATCGTCTGCCCAGCGGGCACCGGCGCTACTCCGAACGAGACGTCGAGCTCGTGCGGGCGGTGGTACAGGGACGCGTGGAGGGGCTCTCGCTGCGGGCCGCAATCGACCGGGCCGGCCCACGCCGCCCGGGGGCCGCCCCATCGATCTTCGCCGGCCTGCGGGAGGCCCGCCCGGACCTCCAACCGATGACCCTGGCCAAGCGCTCGCTGCTCGCCCTCACCCGAGCGATCGAGGACGAGCACTGCGCGCGGGGACGGTCAGGGGTGCTGCTGGGCGCCTTTCAGACCGAGATGCTGTACCGGCGCTCCGAGCGGCGTTGGCGCGAGCTCGCACGCACGGCGGATCTGGCGATTGCGCTCGCCGAGTTCGTGACGCCGCGCGAGGAGAGGGGGGCGCCCCAAGAGGTCTCGATCAGCCGCGAGCATCCGCTGGCACGCGAGTGGATTCTCGTGTTCAAGGCGCCGGATGGGAGTGCCTGCCTGGCCGGCTGGGAGGTCCCGTCCGAGCGGGCGCGGCCGGACGGGGAGCGGCGCTTCGAGGTCGTGTGGTCGCCGGAGCCCGAGACGGCCCGGATCGCGCTGACGATCGCGGCCGAGCTGATCGCGCCGCTGGCCCCGGCCCTGTCCGGACGCCTCGCGTCGGCGGTCGATCGGCGCCCGCCTGAGTCGGGTCCCGAGCTTCGCGCCGCGGCGGCGCAGGCTCGGCGGATGATCGGCTACCTCGCGGACGAGGCCGACCGGTCTACGCGATGACGGGGGCCTCGCGCCAGGCCACGTGGTCTGGGGTGGACAGCATCGGGGTCCACAGCCGCGCACCATCGAGGTAGTAGTGGGTGACCTGGCTCCGGCGGGTGCTGCCAGGAACCCGCACGGGCGAGCCGCCGTGGAGGAGGTTCGCCGACCACACGACAGCCTGCCCCTTGGCGAGCGTGGCGTAGCGGGGCTCTAGCCGCTCGCGTTTGATCATCTCCTCGATGTAGGGCTCATACCGAGCCTCGTACTCCTCGTCGGAGACGGATTCGCGGCCGGCCTCGACCTCGATTCCGACCTCGCTCGGAGAGGCATAGGGCAGCTTGTGCGAGCCGGGATAGTAGACGAGCGGCCCGCAGTCAATGTCGATGTCCTCCATCGCCACCCACACGCCACACATGAGTCCGGGCGGCTCGGTGTTGAAGTGGACCGCATCGGCGTGCGGGCGCTGCTGGGTGCCGAACTTGAAGTTCAGGGTCTGAAATGGATGCGCCGGACGGTCGTAGAGCGCAGCGAGCAGCTCGAGAACCGCCCGCGCTAGCGCGATCCGCTTGACGTGGGCCGAGATACTCCAGGCGTCGGTCACCCTTCCGACGTCCGACGCGGGTGGGTGCCGGAGGAACGGGGCCCACCGCCGGGGATGCCCGAGCTCAACGTCGGCGACGGCGCCGTCGATGACCCTGTCGGGGATCTTCGGATCGAAGGTGAGGATGCCGTCCCGCTCGAACGCCCCCGGAGCCCCGCTTCCGGCTACGCCTTCGAAGGCCGTCGCGCTCATCCGGTCTCCGGGACGCCGGCCAGGGTCCCGTCGAGCGCTGGCGCCCGGCGCGCAGGCGCGAGCCGGGGCACGAGCAGTCCGGACAGTACGCACACGATGAGGAACACCGTGGCCATCACGTAGCTGTCGGTGAACCCGGTGACGGTGGGATACCCGTGTGCCGTGTTGTTGGCGATGAACGTGGCGGAGAGCTGTCCGCCCAGCGCCCCGCCGAGGGTTCGCATCACGGTGTTCATGCCGCTCGCCACCCCGGTCTGCGTCGGCGGGACCGCCTGCACGATCAGGTTGCCCAGGGCGGCGAAGGCGAGGCCGATCCCGATGCCGAGCAGCGTCGTCGTGATCAGCATCTGGTAGGGGTGCTGGTGGGCGAGGACGGCGAAGCCGAACGCGGTTCCCGAGATCGCGGTACCGCACACGAGCGCCGACTTGGAGCCGAAGCGATGGGCGATCCGTCCCGCCCCGGCTCCGAGCAGCCCCATCGCCAGTGCGCTCGGCAGCAGGTACAGGCTTGAGACGACGGTCGAGGCGCCGAACCCGAACCCCGTGCTCTTCGGCAGCTGGGCGAACTGCGGGAACACGATGAACGAGGCGTACATACCCGCGCCGAGCAGGAAGGCCGACAGATTCGTCGTCCACACGCCACGGATCCGCATCATCGTCATGTCGACGAGTGGCACGGGGCTGCGCACCTCGACGACGATCCAGGCCACCGTGAATGCGACGCCGACAGCGAGCAGCCCCAGCGTCTTGGGGCTCCCCCATCCCCACGAGGTTGTCTGAGCGATCGCGATCAGCACGGCGCTGATGCCGATGGCCATCAGGCTCGCCGCCAGCCAGTTCACGCGGCCGGGCGCGCGAACCGGCGACTCGGGGATGAACCGCCAGGTGAAGAAGGCGGCCACGAGCGTCACCACCAGTGGGATCCAGAACAGCCAGTGCCAGCCGAGGTGCTCGTCGATCAGCGCCCCGGCGACGAGCCCGATGCCCGCACCGATGCCGAGGATCGAGGACATCAGGCCGATGCTGCCAGCGACCTTGTCGGGCGGGAACTCGTCCCGCGCGATCGAGAAGGCGAGCGGGAAGATGCCGCCGGCGACGCCCTGGATCACCCGCGCCACGATCAGCATGGCGAGCGTCTGCGAGACGGCGGCGAGCAGGGTCCCGACCGCGAGCACGCCGAGCGTCCACAGCAGCAGCCGCTCCTTGCCGTATATGTCCCCGAGCCGGCCGATGATCGACGTACCCACCGAGGCCGAGACGAGGAACGAGGTCAGCAGCCAGGTCACGCCGGTCTCGTTCGTGTGCAGGCTGTGCTGGAATGAGGGCAGGGCCGGGATCACGGCCGAGCTCAGCACCGCGTAGGCGAGTCCTGCCAGCGAGAGCACGGCGAGTATCAGGGTTGGATGCACGCGCTCGGAGCGATGCGACTCGCCGGACATGGACCATAACCGTAGCGTGCCTCCGCCTTGGGCCGGGGGCGCCGATTGGGACGCGGTGCCCGGGCGGCGCGATCCGTGCACCGATTGCGCCGGACGCGTAGGGTGAGCGGCGCGGATGACGCTGACCGGCAACAGATCGGACTCGCGCCACGCCGAGCTCGAAGCGGCCGCCGCCGAGGTGGCCGGTCTGGCCGCCGAGGCGGCCGTCGCCAACGAGCGCGGGCGTCGGCTCACTCCCGACCTCGTCGAGGCGCTGCGCGCCCGCGGCCTGCTTCGCCTCTGCGTTCCGGACTCGCTGTCCGGGCCCCAGGCGCCACCGGACCTCACCCTGCGCTGCGCCCAGATCATCGCGCGCGGCGACGGATCGACCGGATGGTGCGTGTCGATCGCCGCCACGAGCAGCCTGCTGTCGGCCTATCTACCGGTTGCCGCTGCCGCCGAGGTGTTCGGCGCTCCCGAGTCGGTCGCTGCGGGCGTGTGGGCGCCGACCGGCGTGTCGGTGCCGGCCGACGGTGGCTTCCGGGTCTCGGGGCGGTGGGCGTACTGCAGCGGGATCACGCACTCGGGACATCTGTTCGCCGGGACCGTGGTCAAGCGGGGGACGGACGCGGGGGACGGGCCGCCGGAGCTGCGGATCGCCGCGATCCCGGTCGCGGAGCTGGAGGTGCTAGACACCTGGCACACGAGCGGCCTGCGCGGGACCGGGAGCCACGACGCGGTCGCCGACGACGTGTTCGTCCCGGCCTCCCGGACCCTGTCGCTGCTCGAGGGCCCGCTGGTCGTCGACGCCCCGCTGTACCGCTTCCCGATCTTCGGCTTCTTCGCCCTCTCGATTGCCGCCGCGGCGCTCGGGATCGCCCGCGGGGCGATCGACGAGCTCGTCGCGCTGGCCGGCTCGAAGATGGGGCAGGGCTCGCGGCGAACGCTGGCCGAGCGGGGTTCGGCGCAATCCGCCGTGGCCGCGGCGGAGGCGTCGTGGCGGGCCGCCGAGTCATTGTTCTACGGCGCGATCGAAGCGGGCTGGTCGGCGGCGCAGGCGAGTGAGCCGGTGCCATTGGACGCGCGCGTGTCGCTGCGCTTGGCCGCCACGCACGCTGTGCAAAGCGCCGCGGGCGTGACGCGTTCGATGTATGACCTCGGCGGGGGCACGGCGATCTACGAGGACTCGCCGCTCCAGCGTCGGCTGCGCGACGCGCTTACGGCGACGGCACACTTCCAGGTCAATTCGGCGAGCTGGGAGCTGCCCGGCCGGCTGCTGATGGGCCAGCCGGCGCGGATCGAGATGCTGTGAGCCGCTACTTCCAGACCCGCACGTAGTCGACCGAGGTCGTCGCGGGCAAGGGTGTGCTCGCCGGGTTGAAGGCGTTGCCGTACACGCCAAGCGCCTGCGTGAGCGCGACGAAGAACGGCTGATCGAACGGCTCGGGGCTCGAGAGCCCGCCGTCCGGGACGTAGTGGTCGACCAGGCACGGGTTGCCATTGATCGTGATCGTGAGGTTCCCGGGTGACCAGACGACCGCGTAGTCGTTGTACTGCGAGAGTGAGATCTGGCAGTCGGCCGTGTCGGTGTTGGTGGCGGTGGAGCGATCGACGTTCGAGGGATCGAAGTTGTAGTGGAGGCAGGGGACGTCTAGCGACGGGTATGAGCTGTAGAACTCGGAGAAGTCGACCTCGCCCGAGTCTGGCCATGTCGACCCGTACATCGATGAGTTGACGGGCCACAGCCACAGCGTCTCCTGCAGTCCCGCGGCGGTTGTCTGGGGCAGCAGCGCCCGGACCTCGAACCGGCCGTAGGCCTGGTTGAAGTTGGTGTAGGTGCTGACCATCCCGCTCGTGTACTGGGTCGTGAACCAGCCGCACGTGAACGGCGCCGCCTCGCGCCGGACGGTCAGGTGCAGCGCGCCGCCGGAAACCGAGATGTTGTTTGGCGAGTTCATGTAGCACGTTTGATCTCCGCCGGGACCGGAGACGAAGCCGCTCGACGCGGTCTGCTGAGGCACCCACCAAGATGTGTTGATCGCCGAGGTGTCGCCGGTGGTGGCGTCGAACTCGTCGTCGAACGAGCAGGTCCACTGGCTCCCGTCCGGTTTCGGAGCGGGCACCTCGCCGCCGCAGGTCCGAGGCGATGGGCGGTACCGGGGCGCCGCATACGCGCCACCGGGCAACGCGCCGCCCACGACGAGTACGACCAGGCACCCGATGAGGCGCACGGCTTCACGCAGTTCCCAATCCCGTAGTCGCATCCAAGCCTCCGTATCGGCCCATTCTCCGTATAGGCCTGAGGTCCATGCCCAGGCATGGACGGAAAAATAGAGCAATGGCAACCGCCGTTGCGTTGTCGGCCCGGCTTCCGGACGCCCGGTTGGGACGTAATTCTGGTGCGCCAGGTCGCCTACACCAACAGCGGCAGCGCCGGCACCGACCCACTGACCGTCGTGCCGACGCCGGGGACCGAGCTGATCGAGAGCTGCCCGCCGACGGCGCCGATCCGGTCCTGCATGTGGCGCAGGCCGATCCCGTCGGTGAACTCGCGGGGGTCGAAGCCGAGACCGCGGTCGCAGACCTCGAAGCGGATCGTCTGGCGGTCCTGGACGAGCCGGATCGAGATGGCGGAGCCGGCGCCGGCGTGCTTGCTCGCGTTCTGGAGCGCCTCGAGGACGCAGAAGTACACCGCCGACTCGACCTCGGCGGAATAGCGGCCGACGCACTGGGCATGGACGGTCACCGGTCCGGGGGCCCGTCGCGCCGCCGAGCGCAGCGCGTCGACGACTCCCAGGTCGGCGAGTAGGTGGGGGTGCAGATCGTGGGCGAGCGCGCGGAGCTCGTCGATCGCGAGCTCGAGCTCCCGGTCGAGCGCCTCGAGCAGTCGCGCGCCCTGGGGGCAGTCGCGCTCGAACAGGTCGTGCACGTCGCCGAGCCTCACGCGGAGCGCGACGAGCCGCTGCTGCGTCCCGTCATGCAGGTAGCGCTCGATTCGCTCGCGCTCGACATCGGCCGCCGCGATCGCGCGCCGCCGGGAGCGACGCAGCTCGGACTCGATCCGCCGCCACTGGCCCGCCATCTCCGGCGCAGCGTTCACGATCTCCGTGAAGTTACGGTCGCCGATCTGCGGCGGGTCAACCGACACCGGTGGCTCCTTGTCATGCGAGGCGTCCGGCGCGGCGCCTTTTGATCCAAAATCACCTTGCGCTGGGTGCCCCATTGGGTGAACAATGGCGGGTGGGACCGTATGCGCATCACACCGATGGGGTGAAACCATGCCCGTAGTTTCCCCTGATCCGGGTTGTTATCTAACGCGGATGGCGCTCGAGCGGCCGCTTCCGATACTCGGGGGGCGAGTTCGAGCGACGGGCAGCACCCGATGAGTCTGGAGAAACACCCCCCACATCAATCCTCTGAAGACGGCGGAGCGCCGATCGGCGTGGTGATCGTCGAGGACTCGTACCTGATCCGGGAGAGCCTCGTTCACCTGCTCTCGAGCGACGGCCGGGTGGAGGTGGTCGGCGCATGCGGCGACTCCAAGTCGCTGGGCGCGCTGATCGAGCGGGGGCGCCCGCGGGTCATCGTGACCGAGGTCCGCGTGCCTCCGCGGCGCGGGCCCGAAGGCATCCGAATCGCCCAGAGGCTGCGCGGGACCCACCCGGATCTCGGCGTGCTGATTCTCAGCCAGTACGGCGACCCCGCATACGCGGAGCTGCTGCTCGAGACCGGCTCGAGCCATCGTGGCTACCTGCTCAAGGAGCGGATCCGCCACCGCGAGGAGCTGATCGAGGCGATTCAGGCGGTCGCGCGCGGCGAGTCGGTGTTCGACCCTAAGATCGTCGAGCTCCTGATCCGGGCGCGCGGCCGCGCCGAGCAATCGCCTCTGCGGGAGCTGACCCCGCGCGAGCTGGAGCTGCTCAAGCTGCTGGCCGAGGGGAAGAGCAATGCAGCCATCGCGGCGTCTATGGTGCTGACCAAGCGGGCGGTCGAGAAGCACGTCAACTCGATCTTCTTCAAGCTCAGCCTCCCCGCCACGGAATCCGAGCACGTGAGCCGTCGCGTAAAGGCGGCGCTCATCTTCCTGGGCGAGCGGGAGGAGAGTCCCGAGGACCTCGGCCTGGTGGCCCTGGAAACCGGCGGGCCAGCGCGTGCGTTGTGACCTGCGCCAGCGCCCCTCCCAGGAGCGCGCCGGCCACCACGTCCCCCGGGTAGTGGACCCCTGTGTGGACACGCGAGTAGCTGACCAGCGCGGCCAGGAGGCGTAGCGGGAACGAGGCGGTGGGGAGTACGGCGCCGACGCCGCTGGCAAATGCGAACGCCGCCGCTGAGTGGCCGGACGGGAACGAGGCCGAGGTGGGCATCGGGATGTGCCGCTCGGTCGGGACAATTCCGAGCTGATCCGGGCGCGGACGTCGTACCAGGTGCTTGAGCCCGAGGTTCATCGAGGCCGAGGTGACCGCCACCGAAGCCAGCCCCGACCTGGCCGCGGAGCGCCCGCGACGTCCCCCCAACGCGGCGAGCAGCGCGGCCATGGCGATCGAGATCCGCGAGTAATCGGCGGCCCTCGACAGCCGGGAGAGCGAGCGGTCGAGCGACTCGGTCGGCGTCTGCGCGATCGCCTCGTAGACGGCCGCGTCGACCCTGACGGCCTCTGTCAGCCACTCCTTGGCAGCCCGCTCCGCCACGGATCCTCAGGACGTCTCTAGTAGTCCCGCGGCCGACGCCGCTCGCACGGCCTCGGAGCGTGACGAGACACCGAGCTTCTGGTAGACCGCGTGGACCTGAGTCTTGACCGTGTTCGAGGACACGTGCAGCCGGTCGGCGATCTCGCGGAACGAGTAGTGCGTGGGGAGGAAGCGAAGCACGCGGAGCTCGGCCGTGGTCAGCGACGACGCGCCGCTGAGCGCGGTCTCCGCGTGCGTGTCGATCTGGCCCCACGCAGCATCGAGCCAGCTCGGAAACACGGTCGCGTCGGGCGCCCGGCGGGCCAGTCTTGACGCCATCGCGAGGAGCGCGCGGGCGTCGGTGATGTCGGCCAGGACGATCAGCGTGCGGGCGAGCAGGATGCGCGTCTGGGCTCCGAACCACGGGGCCAGGTCGTCATGGCTGTGGAGCAGCGCCGAGCAGCGACGTGCGTGCGCCTTGGCCTCGTCGACGCGTGACGCCACGGCGGCCACGTACCCGTATACCGCGAACACGAGCGCCGAGGCGGGATACTCGGAAAGCTGTTTGTCCTCCGTGATCCGCAGCGCCCGCATGGCTAGATCGTCGGCCTCGTCCCACGCGCCGGCGTCGATCTCGATCGCGGCGCGCCCGGCCAGGCACAGAGCCGCAGCATGCGGGGTTCGCGCCGCCGTTCCGTCCGATCCCAACGTGTACAGGCGTCGGGCCTCGGCGCGGTCACCCGCCAACAGCGCCGCGGTTCCGCGCAGGAAGCTCGTCGCCGGCTGCCACGCGCTGTGGTCGGGCAGCAGGCTCGCCGCGCGTTCGGCGCTGTCGTGCATCGCGGCGACCCCGCCGACCGCGCACCAGGCGTCGATCACCGCGCCTGCGGCCTCCAGGTGATCCGCCTCCCCGGGGTCCTCGGACCCACGTGCTCTCGCCCCGTCGGCCGCGGCACGCCAGCGCATCGCGTCCTCGATGCTCCCGGAGACCAGATGGACGTAGGCGGCCGCGAGCGCGAGGCGATCGGAGCTCTCGAGCTGGTGCTCGCTGAAGCTGGCCAGCCAGCCCTCGACGCGACCGATGCGGCCACGCTCGACGTAGTCAGGGAGGCTGTCCCACAGGAGCTTGCCGACGCGCCCGAGATCCCCGGCCGCGACGGCGTGGTCGATCGCGCGGTCGAGGTCGCCATGCTCCTCGTACCAGACGCTGGCTCGCTGCTGAAGGGAGCGGACCTGTCCCGGGTCACGGCGACGAGCCTGCCCGAGCAGAGACTGCCTGACCAGGCGATGGAGGCGGTACCACTCGTGGCCCGGATCGATCGCCTCGAGCGGTAGGTTTGAACGGGCCAGGTCGCCGAGTCGCCGGTCGGATCGACCGATCTCGAGCACCGAGTCACAAAGTGGGCCCGACACGCGGTCGAAGATCGCGATCCGGCTCAGGAAGCGGCGGTTTGCCGGTGCGAGCCCGGCCAGGAACTGGTCGTGCACGTACTGGACGATGAAGTGGTCGTCGCCGGCGAACGGCGGCTCGCCGTGATCCGATGCGCGAGTGCGGAGCGACAGGGACGCGAGGTACAGCGCCGCGGGCCAGCCCTCGGTGCGGACGAGCAGCTCCTGTACGGCGGGAGCGTCGAGCTCGAGATCGGCTGCCCGCAGCAGTGCGCTCGCCTCCTCGGGCGACATCGCGAGGTCCGTCGCGGTCAGCTCAACGACCATCCGCTCGGCCCGGAGCGTGCCGAGCGCCAGGTCCGGCTCCGCACGCGAGCCCACCGCGATCTGCGATCCCGGCGGCAGCCGCCGGATCAGCGGGTCGAGCACCTGATGGAGCACCTCTGAACCGACAAGGTGGGCATCGTCGAGCACGAGCAGGAAATGAGAGCCGCTCCAGGCATCGCGGCCCTCGAACCCGATCCACGCGAGCGCGTCCGCGACGGCGTCGAACAGGGCGCGGGCGTCGTCGTGCTCGCGCTGGAGCGTCAGCCAGGCGACGGCCCGGGTCTCCTCGGCGACCCATTGGGCGAGCAGCGTCGTCTTGCCGTATCCGGCCGGGGCGACGATTAGCGCGAGCGGATGCCCGCGGCTCGTGGCGAGGCGTTCGATCAGCCTCGAGCGTCGGACCAGCCCGTCGCCGAGGCGAGCGACCTGGCTGAGCGCGCCCTCGAGGCCAGCCGTGCTGTCGAGCGCCGAAGGTTTGCGCCCGGGCCGCCGGTCGGCAATCGTTGCCATGGGAGGATCTTGCACGCCCGGGAGATGCCCCACAAGGGCGTACACCAGCGAGCTGACCACCATGTGCGCACCCCCGTGCGCACGGTTGTTTCCCGCACCCGTCACCGTAGTTAATACGGATGCGCGAACGGAGACTCGTGGGCTGCCCTCGGGGGTGCTTGCGCTGACCCCCGACGCGCTGCGCTCGGCTCTGGGTCAGATACCGAGGATCTTCATCTTCTCTTTCGTGAACTCCTCATCGGTGAGGATGCCCTGCTCGTGCAGCTTGCCGAGCTCGGCCAGGCGCTGCGTGTCCTCGCTTGTGATCCCGCTCGCCGACGGCGGAGCGGCGGCGGGAGCCGCGGCCGGCGGAGCCGCGGCGGCCGCGTCCACCTGCCCCTGTTGGTAGGCCTGGTCCTGGTCCTCGGCCTGCGAGCGGGCGCGGTGCTTTCCGAGCGCGTACGCACCGCCTCCGACGGCGGCCGCGCGGAGCAGCGGACGCCTGCGCATGAACGGCATGGCGGCTACCCCTCCTCGTCGAGCGCGAGCCCGAGCGCGAGCATGATCTCCGGCGCCGCGGCGACGATCCTCGGTCCGCCGACCTGCGGGGCGACGGCGCGCAGGACGCCGACCAGGTCCTCGGGCGTTACGCCCTCCTCGAGCGCGTTGGCGATCTGCCACGCGTACGACGACGGGGGCGCGTCGAGCGCGATCAGCGCGGCGACCTTGACCAGGGCGAACGTCCGGCCGTCGAGGCCGCTGCCCTCGCGGTTGAGCTCGCGCAGGCCGATCGCGTTCTCGAGCACGTCAAGCTTTCCGGCCGCGACGCCGGAGAGCGTCGTGTGAGTGTCAGCTCCGACAACAGGCATGTGATCTCCTTTCGTTTTCGCTTTCGACGCGGCCGCCGGCGCGGGTTCCGCGGGCGGCCGCGTCGGCTGATGCCTTCAGATCAGGAGGCCGCGCCGGCGCCCTCCGGCGGCTTCAGGGCTTCCTGCAGCTTGCGGGTGTCCTCCTCGGACAGCGAGGTCTTGATCACGGTTCCGCCATACTGATCGAGCGCTGCGATGGCCTTGTCCGGGGTCACCTGCTCGATCACCAGGAACAGAGCCGACGTACCCGGCTTGAGGTACTCGCGGACCTGTTCCTGGAACGCCTTGTCGATCCCCTTCTCGCCGAGGTGCCCGAATAGTGCGCCGAGCCCGGCGCCCACCGCCCAGCCCGCAAAGGGGATGAAGAAGAGCAGTCCGAACAGGAGACCCCAGAAGCCTCCCCAGACCGCCCCGCCCCCCGTGGAGGCGCCACCGTGAGTGGTGTGCACGTGGTACTTGCCCTCCTGGTCGCGCGTGATCGCGGCGACCTGGTCGGCCTGGATGATCAGCTCCTGCTCGAGCTGAAAGACGGTCTGCCTGGCCTTCTCGGCGGTTCCCTCGTCCGGATAGCCGATCGCAACCAAAGTTGCCATACGGTCTCTCCTTTCTGTTTGGTTTGATGAGCCGGCGTTCCGGTCCGGCCACATCGAGCCTGGGTGGACACGCCGAGAGGGAGGTTGCCCACTCGGTCCGGATCGGTCATCACCCCAATCGGGTGAGCGCGTGGCTGTCACAGGAGGCCGGCGACGCCCTTGGCGACGAGCAGGGTGCCGATCACCGAGAGGCCATAGACGGCGAATCGCCGCCCGTGGCGTCCGATCCACGCCTTCATTCGGTCAATCGCCGCGGGTGTCCAGTCCGGTGCGACCGCGAAGCTGAGCAGCGGGGCCTCGAGCAGGATCAGCATGACGAGGTTGAAGCCGACCACGGTCAGCACCGTGGCCGGGACCGCGTAGTTCAGCGCGTCGATCCGGGCCAGGCCGGCGAGGTACGACGCTCCGGGCAGCGTCAGCATCGCGCCGATCACGAACGTCGTGCGAGGCGAGCCCCTGCTCACCGCCTGCTGCCAGCGAGGTGGGCTCTTGTCCTTCTTGGACTTCCGGCTGCGGCGCTGCGCGACGCGGGCCGGACGGCCGGTGCCGAGCACGAACGCGACCATCAGCGCGATCCCGCCCAGAGCGAGATCGGCAGCCGGGCTCAGCGCATGCTGCGTCGTGCTGGTCGCGCCCGAGCCCTCCAGCGCGAACACGATGATCAGCCCGAGCGTGATGCTCGTCATCAGGGCCCCGGCGAGGTAGCCGAGCATCAGCCGCTTGGGGTTGGGCAGGAGCAGCATCACCGTCGTGGCCGTGACCAGGGTTGGATTGAATGCGGCTGCCAGCGCGAGGACGAAGACGCGGCCCACTCAGCACTCCCGGCTCGGTGTAAGCGCGCTCATCTGAGCGTCGTTTATCACGCGTCGCGGCGTCCCGGTCCTCACCCCGATCAGACGATGACGCGATGGCGCCGGGGATCTCCGCTATGACGATGTCCGGTGAACGCGGAGCCGCGCGGGCCTCGATCGTCTGGCTCGGGCATTCGACCGTCCTGATCGAGTTCGACGGCGTCCGGCTGATCACGGACCCCGTGCTGCGCCATCGCATCGGGCCGCTGGTGCGGGTCGCCGATCCTCCCGACGCGGACGCCGCCCGGGGCGTCGACGCTGTGCTCCTCTCGCACCTGCACGCCGACCACGCCGATCTGCCTTCGTTGCGCCGGGTGAGCGGGCAGGCTCCGATCCTGGCACCGAAAGGGGCGACGGAGTGGCTGCGAAGCCATGGGTTCCGGGACGTGCGCGAGCTGGCTCCGGGTGATGACGCGCGAGTTGGGGGCGTGAGCATCGCCGCCACACCGGCGGTGCACGAGGGACGGCGATGGCCGCGCGGTCCGGTCGCCGAGGCAATCGGGTTCGCGGTGCGCGGCTCCCGCTCCGCCTACTTCGCCGGCGATACCGATCTGTTCGACGCCATGTCCGAGCTCAGAGGATCGATCGACGTGGCGCTGCTGCCTGTGTGGGGCTGGGGTCCGACGCTCGGGCCGGGCCACCTCGACCCCGAGCGCGCGGCCACGGCGGCCGCGATGATCCGGCCCGCGGTGGCGATTCCGATCCACTGGGGCACCTTCGCGCTCTCGTGGCCGGGGAGGAGGCCACCGGACGCGCGCCGGCCCGCGCGAGAGTTCGAGGCGGCCGTCGGGCGCTCGTCGCCGGAGGTCGAGGTGCGGTTGCTCTCACCCGGTCAGCGGACCGAGCTGTGAACGAAACGTGATCACCCGCATCGGATGATGCGCTCGCGCCCTGCCGTGGAAGTATCGTCGCCATGCCTACAGCCAGAAGGACGCCCACGCGCCCGCGCAAGCCCCCCGTAGTTCCCCATCTCACGGTCGCCGAGCGCGTCGCGCGCGGCAAGGCGGCCCGCTCCGAAGTGCCGCGCTCCAGCCATGCGCGGTTCGAGCCGCCCCCAACGCGGATCAACCCCGTCGACCTGCTCGAGAGCCAGGCGCGCACGCGAGTCCCCGAGCTGGTTCCGATCCGGTATGGCCGGATGCTCGTCTCGCCGTTCACCTTCTATCGCGGTGGGGCGATGATCATGGCCCACGATCTAGCCGCGACGCCGCGCTCGGGGCTGACGGTCCAGTGCTGCGGTGACGCCCACCTGTCGAACTTCGGCGTGTTCGCATCGCCCGAGCGCCGCCTGGTCTTCGACATCAACGATTTCGACGAGACGCTCCCGGGCCCCTGGGAGTGGGATGTCAAGCGGCTCGCCGTGAGCATGCTGATCGCCGCTCGAGACAACGGCTACCGCGCGCGCGACCAGGATGCGATCGTGCTCTCGACGGTCGAGCAGTACCGCACGGCCATGCGCGAGTTCGCGGCGATGGAGAACCTTGCCGTCTGGTATGCGCGGATCGAGATCGAGGAACTGCTGCGCGAGCGCAGCGGCGACCTCGCACCCATGACCGTGAAGCGCACCGAGAAGGCGCTGGCCAAGGCGCACACCCGTGACAGCATGTCGGCGTTCGCGAAGCTGACCCATTTCGTGGACGGCGAGCCGCGGATCGTCGACCAGTCCCCCCTGATCGTGCCGATCGACGTGCTCGCGCCGGGAGAAAAGCGCGATGTCCTCCTCGGTGAGCTGCAGAGGCTCGTGCGGCAGTTCCGACAGACCCTCGAGTTCGACCGCCGGGTCCTGCTCGAGGAGTTCCGCCTCGTCGACTTCGCGCGCAAGGTGGTGGGCGTCGGCAGCGTCGGCACGCGCGCGTGGATCGCGTTGCTCATGGGTCGCGACTCGAAGGACCCGCTGTTCCTGCAGATGAAGGAGGCGGAGACGTCGGTGCTCGAGGAGGCGGCCGGGCCGAGCGAGTTCAAGAACCATGGTCAGCGGGTCGTCACCGGCCAGCGCCTGATGCAAGCTTCGAGCGACATCTTCCTCGGGTGGCTGCATGTGAAGGCCGGCGGGGATGGCAATCCCCGCGATTTCTACGGCCGCCAGCTGAAGGACTGGAAGGGCTCGGTGGAGATCGATCAGATGATCCCGGCCGGCATGACGATCTACGGCAGGCTGTGCGGCGCGACGCTCGCCCGAGCTCACGCGCGCAGCGGCGATCGGATCGCGATCGCCTCCTACCTGGGTGGCGGCGTGAAGTTCGATAACGCGATCCTCGAGTTCTCGCGCGCATACGCGGACCAGAACGAGAGCGACTACACGGAGCTCGCGAAGGCGGTCAAGTCGGGCCGGATCGCCGCCCAGACGGGCCTGTGAGGCGCACATGACCGCACGCAGACTATGGGCGCTGGCGTCGTTGCTGCTGTTCGCGGTGGCGGTCGTGATCGCCGTCGTGGTCGCCGTGACCCGCTTCCCCCGCGGCCTGTCCGTGCTCATCTGCCTCGTACTGGCCGCCGTCGCGGCCTGGGAGGCGGTGAGCCGGCGCGGCGCGGTGCGAACCGTGCTCGCGGTCATCGCCGCGCTGCTGGTCATCGGTGCGCTCGTGCTCGTGATCGTCGAGGGCAAGGTGCTGCTCGACGTGCTCGTCCTCGTCGCCTTTCTGGCCTCCCTCGCGGCCGCCCGGACGGCCTTTCGCGCCCAGGTGAAGCTGCCGCCGGCCGAGCCGCCCAAGCACCCGGTCCTGTTCTACAACCCGAAGTCGGGTGACGGCAAGGCGGCGAAGTTCCACCTCGCCGAGGAGGCCCAGAGCCGGGGCATCAAGGCGATCGAGCTGCGACTCGGCGACGATCTCGAGCAACTCGTCCGCGACGCAATCGCCGACGGAGCGGACGGCCTGGCGATGGCCGGTGGCGACGGGTCGCAGGCGGTGGTGGCGATGGTTGCGGCCGAGACGGGACTCCCGTACGCGTGCATTCCGTCTGGGACGAGGAACCACTTCGCGCTCGACCTCGGCGTCGACCGCGACGACGTCGTCGGGGCGCTCGAGGCGTTCGTCGACGGAGGCGAGCGCGTGGTCGACCTCGCTGATGTCAACGGCCGCGTGTTCGTGAACAACGTCTCGCTGGGCCTGTACGCCGAGGCGGTGCAGAGCGAGGGCTACCGCAACGCGAAGCTCCGCACGCTGCTCAACACGGTGCCGGATGTCATGGGTCCGGAAGCCAAGCCGCCCGCGATCACCTGGAAGGGCCCGCACGGCGCGGAGTCGGGAGTGGCGATCCTCGTCTCGAACAACCGCTACCGGCTCGGCCGCGCCGTCGCCTCCGGCACGCGTCCCCGCCTTGACGGGGGGCTGCTGGGGGTTGCGGTGATCGGGCCGCGGGGCGGCGACGGCTCCGCGCAGGGCCCGGGGCTCTCCTGGGAGCAATGGACGGCCCCGGCGTTCGAGGTCGACTCCGAGGCGTCGGTGGCGGCCGGAATCGACGGCGAGGCGGCGATGCTCGAGCCGCCCTTGCGCTTCCGCACTCGCCCCGGCGCGCTGCACGTTCGGATCGCCCGCATCCATCCCGGCGCCTCTCCGTCGGCCAACGTGCCCGATTCGGCCGGCGGCACGATCGCGATCCTGGCGCGGATCGCCTTCGGCCGAGACCCGGCCGCGTCGCACTGACGCTCAGCCGTCCTGGGCCTTTCGATCCCTCTTGAACGGATCCGGCGCTGCTGCCTTCGAAGCCTGGCGTAAACGCTTACCTGCGACGACGGACAGTCATCACCCCGATCAGGTGAGGCTCAACTGGGGCGCCGATCGGCTCAGGACTCGTCGGGGCCGGCCAGCGCCGGGCGAGGGGGTGACGTCCGCGCACGGCGGCTGGCCAGCCGAGCGGCGATGCGCTCGAGCAGTGCGTCTCCCCGGCCGGACCGTGTGCGCACCTCCGCCTCCATCTGGTCGACAAAGCCGCGGCTCTGCTCGGTGATCGCCGCATTGACGGCGGGGCTGGCGGCGACCTCGTCGACGAGCCGCCACAACGCCGGGCTGGCCAGCAGCCGATCGATGAATTCGTCGAACAGGCCGCTGTCGAAGAAGCTGTCGATCACCTGGTGAGCCGCCGAGCTCGTTAGGACGCGATCGACCGCGGCCTGCGTGCGTGGGCTGTCGAGCGCCGCGCCGAGCAGCCGCTCGAGCTCGCCGCTGTCGACGACGCGCTGGGTCACCTCGAGCCCGGCGTCGACCGCCACCGACGCGACGCCGGCGAACGGCCGGAGGGCGATCGACGCGGCGCGGCCGCCGATCGCGGCCAGCGGTCGGAGGGGACTTGGACCCCGGGAGGCTCTCGGATCGTCGCTCATCGGGCGCTTTCTCGTTGCATTGTCACAGGATTGGACGCTGGCATATCACCCCATTGAGGCGATGCCCCGCGGGAGCCGCCGGGCGAGGATCGACGTCAAACGAGTACGAACGAGGGATCCGATGAGCCCGAACGACGCAGAGAAGACCGAGCCGGACATGCCTTCCGACAGCGGTGGTGACACGCAGCCGACGAGCGCGACCCCGTCCGAGGCCTCCGGGACGTCCGAGACGCCGAGTCCCGCGGAGCCGGCGGGGCCATCCGAGGCCCGAGCACACGTCTCCGACGCCCCCACGACCCCGATCACCCCCGTCACGGCCACGCCGCCCGCCGAGGAGCACATCCGCCGCGGCCGGCTCGTGTGGATCAACGTTCTGATCGGCGTCACCACCCTGCTCGCCGTGGTGGCGATCTTCTCCATCTGGGCCAACCGGCTCCTGTTCAACCCGGACAACTGGGAGAACACGAGTACACAGCTGCTCCAGAACAGCGACATCCGCAGCGCGACGGCGAACTACGTGGTCGACGAGATCTACGCCAACGTGAACGTCGCCGGCCTGCTCGGCCAGAAGCTGCCGCCGCAGCTGCAGCCGCTGGCCGGACCGGCCGCCGGAGCGCTGCGCAACGCCGCCGTCCAGGTCGTCGAGCTGGCGCTCAGCCGACCTCGCGTCCAGAGCCTGTGGGCGACTGCGAACCGGGCCGCGGACCAGACGTTCATCGCGGTCGTCAACGGCGGCAAGGGACCGATAGGAGTGAAACAGGGGGTGGTGACGCTCGATCTCGCGTCGATCGTCGACAACGTCGCGTCCCGGCTTGGCCTGCCCTCCGACCTCGGAGCGAAGCTGCCGCCCTCCGTCGCGAACCTGACCGTGCTCAAGTCAGACCAGATCAAGCTGGTCCAGAACGGCGGCAAGGCGGTCAAGGGACTGGCCCTGCTGCTGACGATCCTCGTGCCGCTGCTGTACGCGCTCGCCATCTTCCTCGCACGCAACCACCGCAGGCGGACCCTGCTGACGGTCGGTCTGGCGATCATCTTCGCCGGCGTGATCGGATTGCTCGGGCGCTCGCTGCTCGAATCGCAGATCACCAACTCGCTGGTCAAGGACGCGTCGGTGCGGCCGGCCGCCCAGGCCACGCTCGCAATCGGCACCTCGATGATCAACGAGATCTCCGGAGCCTTCATCCTGTTCGGAATCATCGTGGTTCTGGCGGCCTGGTTCGGCGGCCCCGGCCGGTTGGCGACCTCCGGCCGGCGGGCGATCGCACCGGTCCTGAGGGATCGTCCGGGCTGGGCGTTCGGCATCGTCGCCGCGGTGATGGTCCTGGTCTTCATCATCGACCCGATCCCAGCCACGGGAAAGCCCATCGGCATGCTCGTGTTCTTCCTGCTGGCGATGTTCGGCACGGAGGTGCTGCGCCGTCAGACGGCGCAGGAGTTCCCCGAAGCGCGCGCCGGGGAGGCGACGGCGGCGATGCGGGCGCGCGTCGAGGGGTACCGCGAACGACGTCAGCGCGACAAGTCCTCCGCGGCGGGGGCGAGCGAGTCCCTACCAGAGCAGCTCGAGCGGTTGAAGACGCTCCGGGATGAACACGCGATCTCCGATGAGGAGTACGCGGCTGCGAAGGGGCGTCTGCTGCAGGGGGTCTGACCGCGGGGGCTCGACCTGGATGCGTAGGTGGCCGCCGCTGGCGCACGACCTGGGACCGTTGCCTCAAATCCGCGCCGCCCGGCCTAACCGAGGCTGGAAAGTCCCCCACGGCGGGAGTTCCGCATGGTCCGCTGCGGTGGCCGGGAGGCCCGGTAACCTCGAAAACTCGGATCTGGCGGGGCGGGGATGGCGGTTTGGATCGGCTGAGCGGACTGAATCGTGCATGCTCGCGCCGGCGGTGGCGAGTTTTCGAGGTTGTACGTATCCGGTTTGCTCGATTGGCGCTGGGCGGCTCGTGGGCCGAGGAGGGTTCGGATGGGGTGTGGCGACCCGGACTTTTGGCACAGATCCGCGCCGCCCAGCGTGACCGAGGCTGGAAAGTCCCCGTCACCGTGACTCTCGAGCCGCGCACCCGATCGCGAACCCGAGTTTGTTGCATTTCTCCCGACCCACTCGTGCCTGTCCGATCGTGCGCAACCGTCGTGCAAGATCGGACATCGTCCGGCCCGAGCGGACCCCGTCCGCGCCCCGGCCCGAGCGGACCCCGTCGGCGCCCCGGGCCGAGCGCCCGCGCCCCCGGCCCTCAGCGCCCGGCGCCCGATGTCATCCGCACTTGGATGACGTCGCGCTGGTGAAGTTCTTGATCGCCGTCACGCTGGCGGTCGCCTCGCTGGCCATCGTCGCCAGCGCCGCCGGCGAGGGCGAGGCGGAGAGCTGCTTGGCTGTGCTAACGAGCGCGTTGACCGACGTCTCCATCGCACTGGTCTGGCTCGGGAAGTCGGTCTTGGCCGAGCTCACGACCGTCTTGGCGTCGCTCTGGATCTTCTGGACCGCCGACTTGACCGAGCTGAGTCCGTTCTGAACGACGTTGACGTTCGAAAGGTCCTGAACGGACGTCTTGAGGTTGGCGACGCTCGAGCAGTAGGCGGGCTTGCTGCTCCCCCCGCACCCCGCGACCAGCACGAGCGAAAGGGCCGCGGCGCCCGCGGCGGCCGGCCGGCGAAGGCCGGCCACGGCGGCGAAGCGGCGGATCCGTGATGGAGATGCGGGGTGCGAGGAGTCCATGGTCAGGCCTACATCGGGGGAGGCGGGCCCGTGGGCCGGCCCTCCGACGCGCTGCGGCTCGGAGCGCCGCTCAGGTCGTCTGGCTCGCCGAAGATGGCCAGGCCGTGGATGATCCACAGGCTCAGCGCGAACACGGCAAGCGACCAGAACGGGTAGGCGGGAAGATCGAGAAGCGCGCCGATCGCGACGAGCGCGGCGGCGAAGATCCCGAACCAGCGTCCGAATGTGCCCCCCGCAAACAGGGAGAGGGACGCGATTCCCTCGAGGATTCCGAGGATCAGGGTGACCCAGCCCCACGTCTTCAGACTGCCGAACACGTAGTGGGTGTTGGTCGTGTGATTGAAGAAGTGGGAATTCCCGATTGCGGCTATCCCGTAGATGATGTTGAGCACCGCACCGACCATCAGCAGCACAGCCGCAAAGATGGCTCGGCCGAGGCCTCGGACTTCGTCCATGTCAAGTACTCCTTTGATTGGGAATGCCGGCCGACAGGGCCGTGATCGAACCTTTGCGCACGGTGAGCCCGCCTGCGTCACCCGGAACGGGTGACGCACGGTACCTTCCTACCGATGCCCCGCTTCGCTCCTGAGGACTTCTCACGGCGGATGTCAGCCGCGGCCGCGGGCGCCCGCGACGCGGGACTGAACGGGGTGCTCGTCGCCCCCGGCCCTGACCTCGTCTACTTCACCGGCTACGCGCCGTTCGCGATCACGGAGAGGCTCACGCTGCTCGTGATCGGCACCGCACGCGATCCGGCGCTGATCGTCCCGATCCTCGAGCGCTCGGATGCGCAGAATGCCCCGGGAGCGGAGGCGTGCGCGTTCATCGAATGGACGGACGGAGAGGACCCATATGGCCTTGCCGCCGAGATGCTCGTGCCTGACGGCCGCTACGCGATCTCGGACTCGGCCTGGGCGATGCACGTGCTCGAGCTGCAGCGAACCCTGCCGCGCTCGAGCTACGTGTCGATGACGGGAGCGCTGCCGATGCTGCGCGCGATCAAGGACTCTCGGGAGCTCGAGCTGCTCGCTGCCGCGGCGGCCGCTGTCGATGTCTGTGCCGAGGAGATCTGCGGCGCCCGGTTCGCCGGCCGGAGCGAGCGCGAGGTTGGGGCCGTGCTCGCGTCGCTGCTACGCGAGCATGGCCACTCCCAGGTCGACTTCACCGTCGTCGGCTCCGGTCCCAACGGCGCCAACCCCCACCACGAGCTGAGCGACCGGATGATCGAGATGGGGGACATGGTGGTGCTTGATTTCGGCGGCGTCAGGGATGGCTACGGGTCGGACATCACGCGGACCGTGCACGTCGGAGAGCCGACCGACGAGGAACGCGAGGTGTACGAGGTCGTACGGCTGGCCCAGCAGGCCGGATTCGATGCTGTTCGCCCGGGCGCCGCCTGTGAGGACGTCGATCGCGCCGCGCGCCAGGTGATCATCGATGCGGGTTATGGCGAGCACTTCATCCACCGCACCGGCCACGGGATCGGGCTCACGGTTCACGAGCCGCCATACATGATCGAGGGGGAGACCCGGCCCCTGACACCGGGCATGTGCTTCTCGGTCGAGCCCGGGATCTACCTGGATGGGCGCTTCGGCGTACGCATCGAGGACATCGTTACCGTCACCGACGCGGGCGGCCGGCGTCTGAACAAAGCCTCCCGCGAGCTGCGAACCGTCGCCTGAGGAACCGTCGGAGTCAGGTCAGGCCGGCATCTGGGAGCCGTGCGAGCGGCCGGCGCCAAAGAGCCGCCTCTCAACACCGGCCGTGATCTGGGCGAGACGGCGCAGCGCGGTGGCGAACTCCCGGGCGTCGAGCTCGGAGGCGTCGAGCACGACGATCGCGTCGGACGACGCCGCCTTGATCAGATCACCGGACTCGGCGGCATTGGCGTAGGTAAGGTCGCGGGCCAGGGCTGTCGCGTACAGGTCGACGTCATCGGGCTCTCCCTGGTGGATTGCGGCCACGACCAGACAACGGGAACAGAGCTCAACTACGTCGGCTTCGAGCATGTGACCAAGATCGCGGTTCGGGCGCCCACGGCCATCCGTAGTCATGTGCAGGAAATCCCGGAGAGCTACTGAGATCCCGTCGTGTAGGTTTGCGCCGGCATGCCCGATGCGGGTACGAATGACTCGGATGTGACGCGGCGAACATGGCTGGCGGCCGAGCGGACCTGGCTCGCCTGGTGGCGGTCCGGGATTGCCGTCGGCGCGGTGGCCCTGGCGATCGGGCGGTTGCTGCCAGGCCTGGCACATGGACCAACCTGGCCGTTCCGGCTCCTCGGGATCGGCTACGGCCTGCTGTCCGTGGCGATCCTGATCATCGGGGCGGTCCGCCAGCGGCGTGCGACGGAGGCGCTGCGTCAGGGATCGTTCCAGGAGCTCACGACGCCGACGGTGTCGTGGCTGACCGCGGCGGCGATCGCGCTGTCGGTGGCCGCGATGGTGATCCTCGTGAGCAGCCTGTAGCGTCAGCCAATCCGGCGGCGCAGTGGGCCCACCGCCGCGCCCGGATCGCCGATCGCCCGGCGCCTGGCGCCGAGATTCCCGACGATCACCGACACGACCGTGACGAGATAGATCTGGCCGAGCAGCGCCTCGGAGACGGCCAGCGTGTGACCGAGGTTGGATGCGGCGGTGAGATCGCCGTAGCCGACGGTGGTCAGCGTCGTGAAGCTGAAGTACAGGCAGTGCGCGACAGTGACGGCGGCGTTCTGGGCGAAGAAGGTGCCGTCGATCCGACCGATCGCACTGTACAGAGCCGCGTAGAACATCCCCAGCAGGAGATACAGGCACAGCACGCCGAACACCGCCTCGATCGTCACCCGCTGCCGGGTGCGGAGCGTGCGCACGATCCCCACGACAATCGCGGGTGGAGCGAACGTCACGAGCAGCAGGTTGGCGAGGCGGGTGACGGATCCGTTGGCGTCGCCGAACAGGGCCTCGAGCAGGCTCGCGACTACGAGCACGCCGGTGAGGATCGCGAACGGCGTCCTCACTCTCGGCTTCGCCTCGGCCAGGGTGAGCGACAGCATCAGCGTCAGCGCGAGCAGGACCGAGACGATCAGCTGCTCCCACCGACCGGGGGTGGCGATGCCCTGGATCGCAAAGGCCGCGATGATCGCGACCAGCAGCAGACCAAAGCGCGCGCGCCGTTCCTCCTGGACTGCCTTTTCCGTCTCGGACGCGGCGCTCATGGTGCGAGGCTGCAGCGGGACGACGCAGCGCGCATCCCCCCGATCGGATGATGCGAGCGATCGATCCTTCGAGAAGGTTGACGCGAACCGACCCCAGAGGCCATCCTGAGATTGTGCTGAGCGCCCCAGACAGGTCCTATGGCGAGCTGATGAAGTGGAATCCGCAGCCGCCGCGCTACCGCCTGCTTCACCTGCTGATCTCGTGGCTCGTCGCCGGCGTCGCGGTGTTCGTCGCGGCGGCGATCGTGCCCCATGTGAGCGTCGGCAGTTTCGGCGATGCGATGGCCACCGCGGTGCTGATCGCGGCGCTCAACGCCGTGCTGCCGCCGGTCGTGGCCGCGCTGCGGTTGCCGTTCACGCTGGCCCTCGGCTTCGTGACCATCCTGGTGCTCGACGCGCTGATGCTGATCGCCGCCTCGCACATCAGCTCGCGGTCGATCCAGGTCGATTCGTTCGGCTGGGCGCTGCTGGCCGCGCTCGTGATCTCGGCCGCGATGGTCGTGCTCGAGGTGATATTCGGCGTCAACGACGACGACACCTACTCACTGCGGGTCATCCGGCGCATTGCCCGTCGCCGCGGCAAGACGCTCGACACGGACACTCCGGGCATCATCTTCCTCGAGATCGACGGCCTCGCGCGGCCGGTTCTCCAGCGAGCGATCCGGGACGGGAACGTGCCGCACATGGCGAGCTGGCTGGCCTCGGGCGACTACCGCCTCGAGGAATGGGAGCCCGATTTGAGCTCGCAGACCGGCGCCAGCCAGGCCGGGATCCTGCTCGGATCCAACGAGAACATCCCCGCCTTCCGCTGGGTCGAGAAGGCGACCGGCAAGGTGATGACGTGCTCGTCGCCGGAGGACTGCGCCGAGATCGAGCGCCGGCTCGCCCGGGGCGTGGGCCTTCTCACCGACAACGGCGCCAGCCGCGGCAATCTATTCTCGGGCGAGGCCGACGCGATGATCCTGACCGTCAGCCGGATGAGCGCCGAGAAACGCGCCAACCCCGGCTACCGCGCCTTCCTCGCCAACGGCTTCAACGTCACCCGCGTCCTCGTCCTGTTCTTCTGGGAGGTGGTGCTCGAGGTGGTCGCCGCCGTCCGGCAGCGACGGCGTGACGTCTGGCCCCGAGGCCATCGCGGCGGTCTGTACCCATTCCTGCGCGCCGCCCTGTGCGTCGGCGTACGCGACCTGATCGTGTTCGGCGTTCTCAGCGACATGATGCAGGGACGACCCGCCGTCTACGCGACGTTCTCGAGCTACGACGAGGTCGCCCACCATTCCGGGCTCGAGCGCGCCGACACGCTCGAGGCGCTGCGCAAGCTCGACCAGCAGTTCGGCCGGATCGAGCGCGCCCGGCGGTTCGCGCTCCGCCCCTACAAGATCGTCGTCCTCTCCGACCACGGACAGACCCAGGGCGCGACGTTCAAGCAGCGCAACGGATATGACCTGCACGAGTTCGTCGAGCGCTCGCTGAGCAGCGGCAAGGTGGCCCTGCTCGGCACCGGCGACGAGAACGATGTCGCCGTCGGCCACGCCGTCGCCGAGGCCACCGGCCGCAAGGAGGGCGACGGCCGCGACGGGCTCGGAGACCAGGACGTGATCGTGCTTGCCTCCGGCAACCTCGGCCTCATCTACCTGATGGAGACGCCCGAGCGGATGACGATGGAGGAGATCGACGAGCGCCACCCGAAGCTCCTCGACGCCCTGCGCCGCCACCCGCACATCGGGTTCATCGCCGTGCGCTCAGGGGAGCGGGGGGCGGTCGTGCTCGGGTCCGGTGGCCGGCGCTATCTCGACGACGACACGGTGGAGGGGGAGGACCCGCTCGCGGCGTTCCCGGCGAACGCCGCGGCCCACATCCGGCGCACAGACGGGTTCGAGCACGTACCGGACATCCTTGTCAACAGCTTCTATGACCGCGATCTGGAGCAGGGATGCGCATTCGAGGAGCTGATCTCGTTCCACGGCGGCCTCGGCGGTCCGCAAACCCAGCCCTTCATCCTGCACCCCGTGGGGCTGGCGATGCCGGAGCAGCCGGTGGTCGGAGCGGCGGCCGTCCATGACGTGCTCGTCGGCTGGCGCACCTCGCTTCGGGAGGAGGCGGCGCCCACGGTGCCGTCGGGCGCCGAGAGCCCGGCGACGTCCTAGGTGTCGCGCGGAACCACGCGGTCGACCTCCACCGCCTCGCCGCTCCGCGTGTCGAGGTACACGACGTACACCGTGGGTGGGCCGCCGAACCATGCGCTCGTCTCGCCCTCGCCGACATAGTCGGCGGCGCGGCGCGAGCCGTCCGCGTCGATCACCCAGACGGGCTGTCCCTTCTCGAACTGGCTGTCGCCGATGCTGCTCATGGTCGCCGGATGCTTGGGATCGTAGGGACCCGTCTCACGCGCCGACTCCGTGGGCTACGGCGTTGACGCTTGCGTGCTCGTGAAGCGCGTGCTCGTCGTCGTGGACCGCGGGCTTCAGATCGAACACGACATGCTTGACGGTGCCGGTGAACTCATAGGGCGCCTTCGGCTCGTAGTCGAGGTCGACGACCAGCCCGTTGTCGCGGCTGATGTCCATGCCGGCGTAGGACGTGAACGCGACCGGCACCGTGCGCGGCATCGTGCCCTCGCCGATCTGCTTCCCGCCCGCCCATAGCGTGACCTCGCCGCCGGTGCCGGGGGTGTTCTCGTCGGCCTCGAACAGCATCTTCACGGTGACCTCTCCGGTCGGGACCGGTTCTGTGGATACCTGCTTGTAGGTTTCCACGCCGAGGAACGAGTACGTGTGGTGCAGCTTTCGCTGCTCGTCGACCCACAGCGCGAAGCCGCCGATGAAGTCCGCGTTGGCGACGATCACCCCCTCGGCGCCCGACTCGGGTATATCGAGCTCTGCCTCGATCGCATACGAGCGCCCGGCGACCCGCGGGACCATGCCGCGCTGGATGTTCTGGACATCGCCGTTGAAGGTGTAGCGGGTGATCGTGGGCAACGGAGGAAGAATGCCGAAGAAGATCGACATGCAGCCCATCAGCGGCAGGACGCGGTTGCGCTCGGCCTCCTCCCAGAACAGCTCCTTGAGCTCTTTGACCTTGTCGGGATGCTGCTCGGCGACGTTGTGCGCCTGGGAGAAGTCATCGGGCAGGTGATAGAGCTCCCATGCGTCCTGCCCGGGGTCATACACCCCCGGTGCGAAGCGCTTCATCGTCTCCGGGGAAAAGTCCCAGGGGATCCGGTCGAGCTTCGCGCACGCCCACCAGCCGTCCTTGTAGATCGCCCGCGAGCCCGCGAACTCGAAGTACTGAACGTTGTGGCGCCCGGCCGCCGCCGGGTCGTCGAGCGTGTAAAGGAAGCTGGTGCCGTCCATCGGTTCCTGCTCGATCCCGTCCACGCGACTCGGATCGGGCAGCCCCGCCGCCTCGAGCACGGTCGGCGCGATGTCGATGCAGTGCGTGAACTGAGTCCGGATGTCGGAGTCCGGCCTCAGGCGCCTCGGCCAGGCGACGACCATCGGGTTGCGGGTCCCGCCGAGGTGGCTGGCCATCTGCTTGCCCCACTGGAACGGGGTGTTGCCGGCGTGAGCCCAGGCCGCCGCCACGTGCGGGGCGGTGTGATCGCCGCCGATCGCGTCGAGGCCGCCGTACCGCTCGATCAGCTTGAGCTGCTGCTCGGGCTCGAGCACGACCCCATTGAGGAACGTCATCTCGTTGAACGAGCCCGTGATCGTGCCCTCCATGCTGGCGCCGTTGTCACCCCAGACATAGAAGATCAGCGTGTTGTCGAGATCGCCCACGCCCTCGATCGTGTCGAGCAGCCGGCCGACGTTCCGGTCGGCGTTCTCTTGGAAGCCGGCATAGACCTCCATCTGGCGGACGTAGAGCCGCCTCTCGTCGTCGTTCAGCGAGTCCCAGGCCGGGAACAGGTCAGGTCGCTCCGTCAGCTCCGTGTCCTGCGGGACGATGCCGAGCTTCTTCTGGCGCTCGAGCGTCTTGCGGCGGTACTCGTCCCATCCGTCGTCGAACGCGCCCTTGTAGCGGTCGGCCCACTCCTTGGCCACGTGGTGCGGCGCGTGGGCGCACCCGGTCGAGTAATACATGAACCACGGCCTTTCCGAGTCCTGGGCTCGCACGGCGTGAAGCCACTCGATCGACTTGTCGGTCAGGTCGTCCGGGAAGTAGTAAGGCTTTCCGTCCTTGCCGGCCTGAACCCCCAGGGTCGTGTTGTCCTGGGTGATGATCGGGTCGTACTGGCCCGCGGCGCCGCTGAGAAAGCCCCAGTAGTGATCGAACCCCCACGACTGTGGCCAGTGGTCGAACGGTCCGGCCGCGCCCTGGACGTTGTCCGGAGTGAGGTGCCACTTGCCGAACCCTCCGGTCACGTATCCGTTCTCGCTCAGGATCCGTGGCAGTGGCGTACAGCTCTTCGGCCGGGCGGCCGTGTAGCCCGGGAACGGACCGGGATACTCGGCGATCGACCCGAACCCGACCCGATGGTGATTTCGGCCGGTCAGGAGCGCAGCGCGGGTCGGCGAGCACAGCGCGGTGACGTGGAAGCGGTTATAGGTGATGCCCGCCTCCTGCACGCGGGTCAGGTTGGGGGTGCGGATCGCGCCGCCGAACGTATCCGGCTGGCCGAAGCCCGCGTCGTCGATCAGCACGATCAGTACGTTTGGTGCGCCGTCCGGAGCCTTGGGCCCCGGCACGATCGTCCAGTCGGGCACCGACTCGTCCATCCTCCGGCCGATCGTGCCGCCAAAGTTCCGGTCGGGGATCGGTAGCACGGTGCGGTCCGGGCTGAACTTGCCCATCGCCTCGCCGAGGGAGTCCTTCAGCGCCGTGATGCCGGACTTGTCGCTCTGCGCGATCGACTTCAGCAGCGAACCGGGGAGCGCCCGCTCGACCGCCAGGCGCTGGTCGTCGTCGAACACGGCGATGATCCCGGCCGATCCGGGTGGCAGGTTCTCCCCGAACTTGTCGTGGATGTCGTTCTGAAGGCGGTGGTCGACGAACTTGCCGACGACCCCTCCGGCAACGGCGCCGACCGCGACCGAGGCCAGCATCGGCGGTGCGAACAGGCCGACCGCCACACCGACCCCACCGCCCCAGCCAGCGCCCTTGCGGCCGAGGTGATCGCCGGTCTGGCGGACCGCGACGCTGCCATCCTCGGCGTGGGTCACGAGGATCACGCCATCGATCTCAACCTTGTCGTCGGAGACGAGGGCGACCAGCGATTCGAAGTCCTCGGTGGCGGTATCGATGTCCTGGTATCCGGCTACGAGAACGTCGGTGGATTCATCTGACATGACCGCGGCCTTTCATTTCGAGCGCTGCTGCCATCGTGCGGGGAGCCGATCGGGGCTGCATCACCTGATCGGGGTGAAGCCTCGGCGGCTTCACCCGTTTCGGAGGATGCGGCGGCGAGGGGCGGGGGCGAGCGTGCTCGCGTGAGCGGCTATCTCGAGATCCCCGAGGGCTGGGAGCGCGTCTCCGCGGACGGCCCGGGACCGTTCGTCACCACCGAGGTGTTCCGCCGGCCCGACGGGACCGAGGTCCGCTGGCAGTCCCGCGCGCACCGCAAGAGCGCGCCCGCACGCCTGAAGCCCGGCGAGCGGGCGCGGACCGGGGTCTGGTGGCGCCCCGACCGCCGGAGCTGGTGGATGGCGGTGCTGTTCATCGTCGGGGCGACGTGCTTCACCGCCGGCGCGATCGCCTCGCAGTGGTCCTCCGCCTCGGGCTCGGCGATCGGCATCACGTTCTTCGTCGGCTCGATCTTCTTCACCTCGGCCGCCTACCTCCAGTACTCGGAGACGGTCAACGTCGACCACTCGCTCTTGCCGGAGGTCCGCCGGCACCGCTGGCGGCCCGCATCGTGGGAGCCGGCCCGGATCGACTGGCTCGCCGCGCTGATCCAGCTGATCGGGACGGTCTTCTTCAACGTCAGCACGTTCGCCGCGATGAACACCAACCTGAGCACCCATCAGGTCAACGCGCGCGTCTGGGCGCCCGACGTGTTCGGCTCGATCGCGTTTCTGATCTCGAGCGAGCTCGCCTTCGCCGAGGTTTGCCACCGCTGGGTGTCGTTTCGCAACCGGACGCTGTCCTGGAAGATCGTCGCGCTCAACCTGCTCGGCTCGATCGCGTTCGGCGTCTCGGCCGTGGCCTCGCTCACCGAGCCGTCCTCGGGCGATCCCGTGAGCGCCAGGATCGCCAACGCCGGAACCGCGGTAGGCGGGATCTGCTTCCTGATCGCCGCCGTCCTGCTGATGCCCGAGGCCGCACGCGAGGAGCAGTCGGCGCGGGCCAACCCGCTGCCGGCCGGCGGCCCGGAGCTCGTCTCATCCTGAGCCGGAAGTGCCCCATCACCTGATCCGGATGATGCGGTCGGCGCCGGACCGGGCGAACGTCTTACGCGGATCCACGTCTGTGAAAGGAGTATCCGAATGTGTCGCTGGCTTGCATACTCGGGCTCGCCGATCGTGCTGGGGGACGCGCTCTACGCGCCTGCGCATTCCCTGATCGACCAGAGCCTCCACTCCCGGATGGGCGCCGAGACGACGAACGGCGACGGTTTCGGCATCGGCTGGTATGACGACACCGCGGAGCCGGGCGTATTCCGCAGCATCGAGCCGGCCTGGAACGACCGCAACCTGCACGAGCTCGCCACTCACATCACCTCGCCCCACTTCTTCGCCCACATCCGCGCCGCGATCGGCTCCTCGGTCCAGCAGACGAACTGCCATCCGTTCCGCCACCGGCGTTGGTTGTTCATGCACAATGGCCTGATCGACGGGTTCGCGGCGATCAAGCGCGACCTCGTGCTGGCGATCGACGAGTCGCTCTACACCGAGATCGCCGGACAGGCCGATACCGAGGTCCTGTTCTACCTGGCGCTGACCATGGGCCTCGAGGACGACCCGCCCGAGGCCCTGGCGAAGGCGATCGGCCTCGTGGAGGCCGAGGGACATCGCAAGGGCGTCAAGTACCCGTTCCAGGGCACGATCGCCACGACCGACGGTGAGCGCATGTGGGCATTCCGCTACTCGAGCGAGGGCAAGTCGCGGACGCTGTTCTTCTCCGGGCACGTCCCGACCCTGAGGCATCTGTATCCCGACCGGGAGATCCTGAAGGAGATCTCCGACGACACCCGTCTCGTCGTCTCCGAGCCGCTCGGCGACCTTCCGGGTGCGTGGCACGAGTTTCCGGAGTCCACGTACGGCGTCGTCGGCGACGGAGAGGATCAGCTGTCTAAGTTCGTCGTCAAGCCGCCGACTAAACCGGTCACGGTCAGCGGCTAAGGTCCGCCGGGCACCGCGATGCCTGACCAGGACGCAGCTGCTGCCGCCGAGACGCCACCCTCCGAGCCGGCGCCCAGCTCTGAGCCGGCGCCCAAGGGCCTGCGCGCACGCACGCGCAATTTCGTCGCCCGCGTGAGGGCGCTGGTGGTGGCGATCCAGACCAACGACGACGCGCAGATCGAGGACGCGATCCTCCGGCTCAGCCGGCGGCGCAGGATCTTCGCGCCGCTCGCGCTCGCGGTCGGAGCGTTCGCGCTGCTGTTCAATGGGCTGAAGCTGCTGCTCTCGAACTGGCGCCTGACGCTGGTCCAGGTCCTGCCCGCGATGTGGATCTGGCTGGCCATGTTCGACATCAAGGTGCACGTGCTGCACGGCCACTCGTTTCACGTCCTTCGGGGTCCGATCCTGATCCCGGTCTGCCTCGTGATCATCGCGATCACGATGGCCGCCTTCTTCCTCAACGCGGTGTTCGCGTTCGCGATCGCGGAGCCCGGTCGTCCGGAGATCCGCCCCGCCGTCGCCCGCGCACGCCGGCACAGGAAGCCGATCTTCGGCGCGGGCTTCGTGGCCGGGGCCCTGCTCGCGTTCTCCACCGCGATCGTGACCCGCTGGGGACGGCCGTGGTTCACGATCTCGCTGGGAATCGTCGTCGGGATCATGATGGTCGGTTATGTCGCCGTTCCCGCCCGCCTGATCGGCGTCAAGCGCAACCAGTCACGGCGCGACAAGCTGGCCACGACGACGGTCGGGGGCATTATCGGGGCGACGGTGTGCACGCCGCCGTACCTGCTGGGGCGCCTCGGCATCCTGATGCTCGGATCCAAGGTCCTCTTCATCCCCGGGATCGTGGTCATCGCCGTCGGGGTCACGCTTCAGGCCGGCGCGACTGGAGCGGTCAGGGCGATCAAGATGAGCGCGAGCCTGACCGCCGGGCACGGGCCGCCCGGGCCCCCGCCCGCGCCGGCTTAGCTGCGCTTGGATAGGACGATCGTCGCCATGACCAGCGACAGCGCGATGACCGCGCCGACCGCGCCGAGCCAGTTGACCCCGGTCGTGTTGCGCACATGGTCGACGTAGGCGATGAACGCGATCGGAACCGCCACGGACAGGAACAGCGCCGCCGCGCGCAGGATTTCGCGTTTGTCATGACCGTGGTCCTCGTGCATGTCGGCCGCGCGGATCGCCGCGTCAACCCTCTCCTCCTCGCCGGCGTAGAAGACGAGCGTGCGCCGGCCGAGCTGGCGGGTGTGGCTCTCGCAGCCCCAGGCCATGGCGATCATGAAGGTGACCGGGAACACCCAGGTGATCACCCACAGCCCGACGCCGACCACCAGTCCGAACGCCGCCCGGATCCATCCCCGCGCGCCCTCGCGCGACTCGCCGCTGGACGGGGACATGAAGCCGCCGAATACCAGCAGCAGGAACACGCTGTGAATCCAATGCCGGAGCGGGCGGCGCTCCGGCGGTTTCTCGGGTATCGGCGTGCCACGGACGCTCACGAGCGCGGCCTCGGCGCTCTCCACGTTCGGGTGCACGCCCCGCAGGGCGAGCATCTCGGCCGCGGTGCGCAGGATCCCCGGATCGCGGTCATACAGCGCGGCTGTCCGCATCGTCATGCGCATCTCCTGGATCAGGTAGGTGAGGTAGCCGGGGACCAGGGCGATGAAGAACGGCGTCCCGGAGATCGCTCCGTCGATGCGCGCAATCTGCGCCGAGCGCGTGCGGAGGTCATCGGCGATCTTTGCTCGCGGAGTCTCCGGATTGGCGGCGCGCGTCGATGCCGCCCAGTCCCGCGACTCCTTCGCGAGATGGTCGACGGCGTACCAGGTCAAACGCTCGGGGACATGCTCGGGGTCCCGGTAGACGACGCGGATCAGCGCCTTCGAGCCGCCAAAGATCCGGTGGATCCGGCTGCTCGCCGCCTCGGCCTCGTCCGGATCGGCGGGCGGGGGAGGACTCTCGTCGGCCGAGACGGGGGGCTGCGGCTGGCTCATCGGTCCAGCAAACCGGATCGGGCCCGTTTGGGCATCACCCGAACGAGATGATCGCCAGACGCGCCGACGGCACCTGCTGCGGATGCCCGTATTCCTAGGACGAGCGAGCGAACAGCCTGAGGAAGAGCAGGAAGATGTTCAGGACGTCGAGGAAGATCCCGGCTGCGAGCGGGATCGCCTCCTGGCTGCCCGCCCGCCTCAGACGGTTGAAGTCGACCACGGTGTAGAGGCCGAAGATGACCAGACCGACGATCGCATAGACCGTGTACGCGGCCGGGATGCGGACGAAGATCAGCACGATGCCGGCGACGATCAGCGCCAGCAGCAACCAGAACAGGATCCGGTAGAGGAACGACAGGTCCTTCCGGATCGCGTAGCCGCCGGCGCCGAGACCGCCGACGAACAGGGCAGTGGCGCCGAACGCCTGGCGCACGGCCGTCGGGTCGGTCGCGGCGTAGTAGTTGACGGTGGCCGAGACGCTGATTCCGATCAGCAACCCGAAGGCGAGCAGCAATCCCATCGCCAGCCCGGTGTTGCCGCGGGCATTCGCGGCCTGAAGGCCGAACAGGCATCCGAGCGCGACAAGCCAGGCGATGAACCACCCGGCCCCGCCCCAGCTCCGGGCAATGAACACGCCGAGCGTAGCGGCGGCGACGGTGAGCGCGACCAGCGCCATCACGCGGCCGAACAGCGTCGGCGTGCGCGCGGTGGCCTGGGGCTCGGTGTATGCGGCGACGCTCACGCGCGACCGGCTGCTCTGGGCGTCCCGTGCATCGGGCGCTGGATTTTGACGCATTCGGATGACGGTGTCACCCGAATCGGGTGACACGGGCGCGATTGGGGACCGTCAGCATCTTCTACCGACCGGTCCCGGGACCGATTACGGATGGAGCCCTGCCGGCCCGGGTCTAGCTTTGCTTCGCAGCCATGGCAAGAACCGAACGCGCTTCCACATCCCGAGCGACCGCCCCCGCAACTGCGGCCGGAGCCCCACAGGGCCTGCAACGGATGAACCTCGGGGGCGTCAAGCGCCTGCGGACCGATCTGAGAGCGGGCTCGCTGCTGGCCGACCACGCTCGCCACCGCGCGCTCGAGCGCGTGTTCGGAATCTCGCGCGACCAGGCCAACGCGCTCACGGTGGTGCTGATGCTGATGGCGGCGGAGGGGCTGCGCGAGCAAGCCGACAAGGCGCTGCGTGGGCCCGGCGGTCCGACACGCGCCGACGCCGTGATCGGCGGGGCGCTCCTGCGCGAGCTCGTGTACGACGTGGGAGGGGCGCAGTCGCGCGAGACGCCGCTGTTCGGCTCGCTCGTCCTGCTCGCCGTGATCGGTGGCATGACGGGGCCGACCGCCCGACGAGCCCTACGCGGCGCCCGCACTTCGTCAGGCCGAGCTCGGCTCCGGTTCAACCGTCGCTACGGCCGTCTCTTCGGACGTCTCGGCTGAGTCGGCCGGAGGCCGGCGTCAGCGGGCCGAGGCTCGAGGTCCCGGACGCTCTTGTGGCCGTATCGCTCACGCCAGCGCCGGTTGGGTGGACGCCGGCGGCTCCGCGCCCGCGCCCGTTCCGAGCGTCGCGGTGAGGTTCTCGGCGTTGTATTCGGCCAGCAGCCGCTGCTCCTCGTCGCGCCTGGGAAACTTGAAGAACACGAGCACGGCACCGATCGCGACAGCGATGATGCCGGCCAGATAGGACCAGTTGTCGCCCTTCAGGAACGCCGCCTTGGCGCCGTTGACGATCTGGGTCGCGTACTGGGGGTACTGGTGCGCGAGGTCGGCCGCGCTCGAAAACGACTTCGTCAGCTCGCTCTGGACGCTGCTCGAGATGTTCTTGCCCGAGGAGGCGATCTCGGCGCCGGCTGCGGCGGCGTATCCCGCCGTCAGCAGCGCGCCGAGGATCGATTGCATGATCGCCCCGCCCAGGTCGCGCTGGAGGTCGGCGGTCCCGGACGCCATCCCCACTCGTCGCACCGGCGCCGATCCGGTCAGCGAGTGCGAGGCAGGCGTGCCCGCCAGCCCGACGCCGATTCCGATGAAGGCGTACGCGAGCCCGACCTTCCAGTAGGCGATGCCCTCCTTCCAGAGCAGCAGCATGGTCAGGAAGCCGAGGAACACGAACACGTAGCCGCACAGCAGGGTGATCCGCGCGCCGTGCTGTTCGACGATCGTGGCCGATCTCGGAGCCACGAGCACCATCAGGAGCGCGGCCGGGAGGATCGACAGTCCGGCGTCGAGCGTGGAGTAGCCGAGCACGTTCTGGAGGAACTGCTGGCCGACGAACATCGCTCCCATCAGCGAGCCGAACACGATGATCCCCGCGCAGGCCGCGACCCAGAAGGTGGGGCGGGCGGCGACGTCGAGGTCGTAGAGCGGATTCCGCGCCCGGCGCTGGCGCAGGTAGAACAGCACCAGCCCGGCCAGGGCGACGGCGGCGAGCACGAGCGTCAGCGTCATCCGGTTCGGAACCGGGGCGAAGTTGATCGACAGGATCAGCGTCCCGACCAGGACGACCGAGAGGATCCCACCCAGATTGTCGACCCGCTCGGTCGCCTCGTTGACGTGGGCGGGAATCATCTTCCAGGCCAACGGGATCGCGACCAGGGCCAGCGGCAGCGTGAGCAGGAACACCGATCCCCAGGCGAAGTGCTCGAGAAGCGCGCCCGAGCACAGCGGGCCGAGGGCCGCAATCGCGCCTCCGATACCGGACCACAGCGCGATTGCATGGGTCCGTCCGGTCCCGGACCACAGCGCCGTGATCAGGGCGAGGGTTGTCGGATAGGCCATGCCGGCGGCAACGCCACCCCCGATTCGCGCTGTGCAGAGCACGATGTCGCTGGGCGCGAGCGCCGCCAGCAGTGACATCGGGACGGCCAGCGCGGTCCCGCCGACCGCCATCATCTTGCGCCCGTATCGGTCCCCGAGCGCGCCCAGCCACAGCACCGAGCAGGCGAGCCCGAACGAGTAGCCGACGGCGATCATGTCGAGCATCGTCTGGCTCGAGTCGAAGTGCTTGCCGATGTCCGGCAGCGCGACATTGGCCACCGAAAGGTTCAGGTTGGCCACGGCCGCGACCAGGATCAGCGCCGCGAGTACCCAGCCCGCCCGCTCAGGAGCCGTCCCCGCGCCCTCTCCCCCGGGCGCCGCTGGACCGGCCTCGCTCATCCCGCGTCTTGCTCGGCCTCAGGGGTCGCCGCGCCGCGAATCTTTTCGAGGTGGTCGGCGAGCTGATCTGACTCGACGAAGCTGTCGACCTGGGCAGTCCCGCCGATCCGGCCCACGGCATCGTGCAGGACGCGTTCCCACGAGTGCTCGATCAGTACGGCGGCGACCGCGCTCCCGGGCTCCAGATCCTCGGCTAGCGACCGCGCCCAATCACCCGCCGGCCCGGCCAGCAGGCGCTCCGAGGCCCGCCGGCGCGCGGAGTCGTCGAGCCGGAAGCTGAGCAGTCTCCCGATCGCGCCGGCCTGCCCGTCGGCGCTCAGCGAGGCGACGGATAGCTCGCCCGAACCGGCCTCCCGGCCGACGAACAGCGCATCGAGGATGCGCATCGTGCCACCGCTCTCGATCCGCTCGAGCGCCCCAACGAGCTGTCCCTCGAAGCTCGATCCGGGTGGGAATGTGAAGGCGATCAGCTGCCGCCGCGGGATGCTCATGCTCGGTCCTCCTTCTTCGCCAGCGTCGCGGTGACGCTACGCCGGGGCAGTGGTTGTGCATCGTCCCAATGGGGTGATAGGCCGTAGTTGCAGGCAGCCGGAATACACGCTTATGCGGATGACGGGCCGCGCAGTGGGGCCTATGGTCACAGCACCTAAACGTGAAGGAGGTGATCCAGCCATGAAGGTTGTCATCGCGATATTCGCAGCCGTCCTGCTGCTGCCGCTCTTGATGATCGGTGCCATCGCGCTGGGTCCGGTGGCGCTGGGCATCTTGTGCGGCGTTGGCTTCGGGTTGATCGTGTTCCTGTTCCTCGAGCTGGTCGTAGGGCTCGGAGTGTTGGTCGGGAACGCGGAGTCCAGGCACCAGCGCCACGTGAGGATGCGCTCCCAGCACACATAGCGCCGTGCGCCTTCCCCTTCGCGCGCGACGCATGTGGGCCGAGAACCGCTGGCTTCCGGGGCCGGAATGGCCTAGGATCGGCGGAAATCCTGACCGGGCCGCTTGCAGCGCCGCGGGTACTCGGCCGGTTTCGCTCAATCTGGGGGGAAGCAATGATTCGCACGCAACGCAGCATCGTCCGCGCACTGCCGGGGGCGCTCGTCGCCCTGGCGGTGGTGCCGGCGGCGGCCTCCGCTGCCACGACCTGGTTCGGGTCGAGTCTCAATCACTCGCCGGCCAACGCCGGCAGCACGTGCGCAGAGAACGGGGTAATGGGCCCGGCGCTGTGCACGCACGTTGGCTCCTTCTATCCGGGCACCTCGGGCCGCGCAGCGGCGCCGGTGAGCGGGACGATCATCAAGATCCGGGTGCGCGCCGAGGGCCCGACGACGATGGTCTTCAAGGTCGTCCGCGTCCGCAACGTCTCCTCCGACCACAAGACGGGCCAGGCCAAGGCGCTTGTCAAGAGCCGCACCGTCCAGGTTCAGGGACCGAGCCAGAGCGACCTGAACAACGGCGTGTCGCCGGTCGAGACGTTCAAGGTCAATCTCAAGGTGCAGAAGGGCCAGGAACTGGCGATCGACACGACCAGCAACACGGCCGAGTACTGCTCGGACGGAACCCCGGGCCAGCTGCTGTTCGACCCGATACTCGCCGTTGGTCAGGGCTTCCGGAGCTCCGGCGGAGTCGACGGCTGCCTGATGCTCGTCCAGGGCGTGATCAAGCACTGAGGCTCTGCCGTCCGCGCGGCCGGCGCCCGCCGGCCGCGCGGACCGTCCAGGGTGTGAGCGTGGTGGGGCCGTATTACGCTCAGCCCGGTGGCTGAACACACGGGATCGGTTCTCATCCGCGGACGCCGCCCGCCGCTGTTGCTGGGCGTCGTGGCCGCGGTCGTGCTCGTCGGTGTGTGCACGGCGATCGTCTACCCGCTGAAGCACATCACGTCGGTCGCCTCGCTGGGCGTCGTGTACCTGCTGAGCGTCGTGATCATTTCGGCATTCTGGGGACTGTGGCTGGGCGTTGCGACCTCGCTGCTCAGCGCGGCGGCATTCAACTTCTTCCACCTGCCTCCGGTCGGGCATTTCACGATCGCCGACAGCCGCAACTGGGTCGCGCTGGCCGCGTTCTTCGTAGCCGCAGTTCTCACGAGCACTGTGAGCGAACGCGCACGGCTGCGAACGCAGGAGGCCGAGCGGCGGAGGGCCGAGGCCGATCTGACCGCCGAGATGGCCCAGCTGCTATTGGCTCAGACGGGGGTCGAGGACGCTCTGCGGCTGATCGGCCGGCGCTTGGCGATCGTGTTCGAGCTGCCATGGGCGACGATCGAGCTCGGAGTGCCGAGCGGCGACGACCGGCGCATGGCGATCCCGCTGCGGGCCGGCGAGCGCCGCCTCGCGACGCTCGTGCTCCCGGCGACGGTGCCGGGGCGGCGCGTCAGCCAGCTGAACGAGCGGGTGGTCCCGGCGCTCTCGGCCATGCTGGGCATCGCGCTCGACCGCGAACGGCTGGTCGCCGAGGCGGTCCAGACCGAGGGGTTGCGCCGCAGCGAGGCGGTCAAGACGGCTGTGCTGCGGGCCGTCTCCCACGACTTGCGCTCGCCGGTGACGGCGATGGTGGCAGCAGGCTCGGCAGTCCGAGCCCCCGAGCTGACGCCGGCCGAGCGCGACGAGCTGGGGAGGCTCGTGGTCGACGAGGGGGCGCGCCTGGCCCGGCTGATCGACGACCTGCTCGACCTCTCCAAGCTCGAGGCGCACACCGCCGCGCCGCGGCTCGCCGAGTGCTCGGTGGACGAGGTGATCGACGCGGCGCTCGCCTCGCAGCCGCGGGAGGCCGACTTCGACGTCCGCATCGACGCCGAGACTCCCCCTGTGCGAGCCGACTTCGTTCAGATCGAGCGGGCGCTGGCGAACCTGATGGAGAACGCCACCCGCTACTCCGACGCCGAGCCTGTGGTGATCCGGGCACGGCCGGTGGGCGACCGGGTGATCGTGCGCGTGATCGACCGCGGGCCCGGGATCGCGCTCGCCGATCAGGAGCGCATCTTCGAACCCTTCTACCGCTCGGTCTCCGGTCCCGATGAGCGACACCCAGGTTCGGGACTCGGCTTGGCCATCGCCAAGGGGTTCGTAGAGGCCGGCGGCGGGCGGATCTGGGTCGAATCGACCGCCGGCCGGGGGAGCACGTTCGTGGTCGAGCTGCCGGCCGCGGAGGACGGCCGCTGATGACGAGCGGGGCACCTACCGGCCGCCGGATCCTGGCCGTCGACGATGAGCTGCAGATCCTCCGTGCGCTCAAGGCGACCCTTCGGGCGCAGGGCTACGAGGTTCTCGCCGCGGCCAACATGGAGGAGGGCCTGGACGTCGCCGCCGTCTCGCCCGTCGACGCCGCGATCGTCGACCTACTGCTGCCCGACGGAGACGGGATCGAGCTCTGCCGGCGCCTGCGGGAATGGAGCTCGATGCCGATCATCGTGCTCTCGGCCGTCGGGGACGAGGAGGAGAAAGTGCGGGCGCTGCGAGCCGGGGCCGACGACTACGTAACCAAGCCGTTCGGCCCGCAGGAGCTCGTGGCCCGGTTGGAGGCGGTTCTGCGCCGGACATCGACTGAGCCCGAGGTGAGCGCGGTGGAGGTGGCCGGGCTCCGCGTCGATCTGGCCGAGCACCGGGTGACCCGCGATGGCACCGAGATCCACCTGACCCCCACCGAGTTCGACCTGCTGAGGATGTTCGTCCGCAACCGCGGCCGGCTGCTGACCCACCGGGCCCTCCTCGTCGACGTGTGGGGCCCCGAATACACCGATGACGTGACCGTCCTGCGCGGCCAGATTGCCAACCTGAGGCGCAAGATCGAGCCGTCCTCGGGCCCGCGCCGGCACTACATCCGCACCGAGCCCGGTATCGGCTACCGCTTCGATCCCAAGTAGCGGCGGGCCCTCGCGGCCGTCTGTACGGAATCTGTACGAGAACGGCCGATTTCTGTATGCGGCCTGCACGACGGGGGTCCCATCATCAGCCCATGGACATTCTCGCGGTGCTGCTCGCGGTCATCACGTTCGCCGTCCTGTACGTGCTGATCGCCGGAATCGAGCGGATATGAGCGCCGCCGATCTGTTCGGGCTGGTCGTCTCGCTGCTGATCTGCATCTACCTCCTTTACGCGCTGCTGCGCGGGGAGAAGTTCTAGGCGCGCCATGACGTTCCTCGGCTGGCTCACGATCTTCGGCTTCGCGGCGATCCTGACGTTGGCCGCGCTCCCGCTCGGGCGCCACATGGCGCGCGTCTACACGGGCGAGCGCACGTTCCTGGACCGGCCGCTGGGCTGGCTCGAACGGCTGCTGTACAAGCTGATGCGTGTCGACCCGAGCAAGGGTCACGACTGGAAGGCCTATGCCAAGTGCCTGATCCTGTTCTCGCTCGGCGGCTGGCTCGTCCTGTACTTCATCCTGCGTACGCAGACCCTGTGGAACTGGACGGGGCTCAACCCCCTGCACTACCACTCGGGCACGTGGGACGTGACGTTCAACACGACCTCGTCGTTCGTCACCAACACCAACTGGCAGTACTACAGCGGCGAGACGACGATGAGCTACTTCAGCCAGATGGCTGGGCTCACCGTGCAGAACTTCGTCTCCGCGGCGGTCGGGATCTCGGTCGCGGTCGCGCTGATCCGGGGAATCATCTCGCGCTCCGGCAAGACGATCGGCAACTTCTGGCAGGACCTGGTCCGCACCGTCATTTACGTGCTGCTCCCGATCTCGATCGTCGGCGCGCTGCTGCTCGTGTTCCAGGGTTCGATCCAGAACTTCTCGCACTACCTGCTGGCGCATACCGTCACCGGCGGGACACAGTCGATCGCCCAGGGGCCGGTCGCCTCGCAGGAGGCGATCAAGGAGCTTGGTACCAACGGTGGTGGGTTCTTCAACGTCAACTCGTCCCACCCGTTTGAGAACCCGTCCGGCTTCTCGAACCTGCTTGAGATACTGCTGGTGCTCATCATCCCGGCGGCGATCGTCTTCACCTACGGCCGCATGTCGGGCCGCCGTCGCCAGGGCTATGCGATCTACGCGACGATGATGATCATGTTCCTCGGCGCCGTCGTCGTGGCGTACATCGCCGAGGCGCACGGCTCGCCAGCGCAGCATGCGGCGGGACTGCACACCGGTGTGATCCACGGCTCGGTCGGCGGCAACATGGAGGGTAAGGAGCAGCGGTTCGGGATTGCAAGCTCGGCGCTGTTTGACGTCGTGACGACCGTCACGTCCTGCGGAGCAGTGAATAGCGCGATCGAGTCGTTCACCGGCATCGGCGGAGCAATCCCGATGGCCAATCTGTCGGCCAGCGAGGTGATCTTCGGCGGCGTCGGAACCGGTCTGTACTCGATCCTCATGTACGTGATCCTCGCCGTGTTCCTCGGCGGGCTGATGGTCGGTCGCACGCCCGAATATCTGGGCAAGAAGATCGAGGCGCGCGAGATCAAGCTGGTCGCGCTGGGGATCCTGATCACGCCGCTCTCGGCGCTTTTCGCCACCTCGCTCGGTGTTGCCAGCAGCGCCGGTCGGGCGTCGATCTCGAGTGCCGCCGCGGGCACCCCGCAGGGGTTCTCGGAGACCTTCTACGCGTACCTGTCCCAGGCCAACAACAACGGTTCGGCGTTCGCCGGCTACACCGGCTACATCCAGCCGAATGCCGGCAACCTCGGGGCCCACGGGGTGAAGCTCGCCGACATCCTCGGTGGCCTGACGATGATGTTCGCTCGGTTCGCGCCGATCCTGTTCGCGCTCGCGATCGCCGGCGCCCTGGCCGGAAAGCGAATCAGCCCGCCCGGCCTCGGGACGATGCGCACCGACAACGCCACGTTCGTCGTGCTGCTGATCGGCGTGATCGTCCTCGTCGGGGCATTGACGTTCTTCCCAGCTCTGCTGCTCGGTCCGCTCGTTCAGGGACTAACCGGACACCTCTACTGATATGCGCAAGAACATCCTCAACGCAACGCTCGCGGTGCTCGTCCTGACCGTGCTGCTCGGGATCCTGTATCCGCTCGTGATCACGGGCGTCAGCCAGGTCGCCTTCCCGGGTAACGCCAACGGCCAGAAGATCTATCTGGGCGGCAAGCTCGCCGGGTCGAAGATCATTGGCCAGGCCTTCACCGATCAGGTCTACAAGAACGGTAAGGCGCAGGTCGACAAGGCCGGCAACCCGGTCACGGTCCCCGATCCGAAGTACTTCCAGAGCCGGCCTTCGGCGACCGTTCCGGCGTACAACGCCGCCGCCTCCACGTTCTCGAATCTCGGTCCGAACAGCAAGGTGCTCGAGCAGGCGATCGCCTCGAACATGCAGGCATACCTCGCGCTCGAGAAGCGGTATGACCCGAGCCTGACCAACGCGCAGATCCCGGTCGACGCGGTCAACACCTCGGCGTCGGGCCTCGATCCGGACATCTCGCCCGCCAACGCGGACATCCAGGCGCATCGTGTCGCCGCGGTCCGGCACCTGCCGCTTTCACAGGTGATGTCGCTGGTCTCTAAGTACACGCATGGGCGGGGCCTCGGGTTCTCCGGCGAACCGGGCGTGAACGTGCTCCAGCTCAACCTCGCTCTCAACCGTCTCACAGGTGGACACTGATGTCAGTTGATACTGCCCCGGGCAGCACGCCCTCCGAGCGCCGCGCGATCTCGCTGTTCCGAAAGGACATCGTGGGCCGTGCGCTGATCGACAGCCTCGTGAAGCTCGATCCGCGGGTGCAGATCCGCAACCCGGTGATGTTCGTGGTCGAGATCGGCGCCGTGATCACGACGGTGACGTGGCTGATCCAGGTGTTCGGCGGCAAGCCGCTCGGTGGCGGCCACGAGCCGGCCTGGTACACGTTCACGATCTCGTTCTGGCTGTGGCTGACGGTCGTGTTCGCGAACATGGCCGAGGCGTTCGCCGAGGGTCGTGGCCGCGCGCAGGCCGACACGCTGCGCTCAATGCGCCAGGAGACGGTTGCCCGGCTTCAGGACGGGACTGAGAAGCGGGCGTCCGATCTGGCCAAGGGCGACGTCGTTGTGGTCGAGGCCGGCGAGCTGATCCCCGGAGACGGGACGGTGATCGAGGGCATTGCGACGGTCGATGAGTCGGCGATCACGGGTGAGTCGGCGCCGGTGATCCGCGAGTCCGGCGGCGATCGCTCAGCGGTGACGGGCGGCACCCGTGTGACCTCGGACCGGATCGTGGTCGAGATCACCCAGGAGCCCGGGCACTCGTTCCTCGATCGGATGATTTCGCTCGTCGAGGGGGCCTCCCGGCGCAAGACCCCGAACGAGATCGCGCTCAACATCCTCCTCGCCGGGCTGACCCTGATCTTCATGATCGTGGTGGCGACGCTGCGCCCGTTCGGGCTGTTCGCGGGGACTTCGATCTCGGAGACGACGCTGATCTCGCTGCTCGTGGCCCTGATCCCGACGACGATCGGCGCGCTGCTCTCAGCGATCGGGATCGCCGGAATGGACCGGCTGGTCCGGCGCAACGTGCTCGCGCTGTCGGGCCGTGCGGTCGAGGCCTCTGGCGACGTGGACGTTCTGCTCCTCGACAAGACCGGCACGATCACGATCGGCAACCGGCTCGCCTCGGAATTCATCCCGATGCCGGGCATCGCCGAGGCCGAGCTCGCCGAGGTGGCGCAGATGGCATCGCTCGCGGATGAGACCCCCGAGGGCCGCTCAATCGTCGTGCTGGCCAAGCAGTATGGGATCCGCGAGCACGACATGGCCACCCTGCACGCGCAGTTCGTGCCCTTCACCGCCCAGACGCGGATGAGCGGGGTCGATCTCGACGGACGGCAGCTGCGCAAGGGTGCCGGCGAGGCCATCATCAACTTCGTCCAGGCCGAGGGCGGACGCCCACCGGCCGAGCTCCAGCCGGTGCTCGACCGCATTGGCCGCGAGGGAGGAACGCCCCTGGCGGTCGCGCGGGACTCCCAGGTCCTCGGCGTGATCTATTTGAAAGACACGATCAAGGAGGGGATGCGCGAGCGCTTCGACCACCTCCGCGCGATGGGCATCCGCACGATCATGATCACCGGCGACAACCGCCTCACCGCGGCGAAGATCGCGGAGGAATCGGGCGTCGATGACTTCCTCGCCGAGGCCACACCCGAGGCCAAGCTCGAGCTGATCAAGGACCAGCAGGCCGGCGGACGGATGATCGCGATGACCGGCGACGGAACCAACGACGCCCCGGCGCTCGCGCAGGCCGACGTCGGCGTCGCGATGAACACCGGAACCCAGGCCGCCCGCGAGGCCGGGAACATGGTCGACCTTGACTCCAATCCGACGAAGCTGATCGAGATCGTCGAGGTCGGCAAGCAGCTGCTGATCACCCGAGGCGCCCTGACCACGTTCTCGATCGCCAACGACGTGGCCAAGTACTTCGCGATCCTCCCGGCGATCTTCGTGACCACATGGGCGACGACCAAGGGCGGCAAGAGCCCGCTCCACGTGCTCAACATCATGAATCTCGGCACCCCCCGCTCAGCCGTGATCTCCGCGATCATCTTCAACGCGATCGTGATCCCACTACTGATCCCCGTCGCACTCCACGGCGTCCGCTACCGTCCGATCGGCGCCAGCGCACTACTGCGCCGCAACCTCTGGATCTACGGGCTCGGGGGAATCATCGCCCCGTTCATCGGCATCAAGCTGATCGACCTGATCATCCATAACATCTTCGGGGCATGAGGACGCCGCTGCGAGAGGTGTCAAGATGGCTGGACGTGGCGAACTAGCCGCCATTCCGACCGTCGGCGCGCGCGAGCTCGAGATGAACCTGACCCATCGTGGCCACCTCCGCGTGTTCCTCGGGATGGCCGCCGGCGTGGGCAAGACCTACCGCATGCTCCTCGAGGGCCATTCCGAGCAGGAATCCGGGCGCGACGTGGTGATCGGCCTGCTCGAGACTCATGGGCGCGCCGACACCGCGCGGCTGGCCGACGGCCTGCCGATGCTTCCCCTGCGTAGGGTCGACTACCGGGGCACGATGCTCGAGGAGATGGACCTGCCGGCGATCCTGGCCCGGGCGCCGGAGCTCTGCCTGATCGACGAGCTCGCGCACACCAACGCGCCGGGCGTCGAGCACACGAAGCGCTACGACGATGTGGAGGACGTGCTCGCTGCCGGGATCGACGTCCTCTCTACGGTCAACGTGCAGCATCTCGAGTCGCTCAACGACCAGATCGCCGAGCTCAGCGGGGTGCGGGTTCGCGAGACGATCCCAGACGCCGTGCTGGGTCGCGCGGACGAGATCGTCCTCGTCGACATCACCCCCGAGGCGCTGCTCGACCGGCTCCGCGCCGGCAAGGTCTACGGGACCGAGCGGATCGACGCCGCGCTGAACAACTTCTTCCGGATCGAGAACCTCTCCGCGCTGAGGGAGGTGGCGCTGCGGCAGGTCGCCCAGGAGGAGGGGCAGAAGCGCCTGACGACCGTTGAGCCGGTCGTCTCATCGCGCGAGGAGACAGTTGCGGCGGGGGCTCCGCAGGCGATCGCTGAGCGCCTCCTGGCGCTGGTCGAGCCGTACCCGGGAGCCCAGCGGCTGGTCCGCCGGGCCTGGCGCTCGGCCCAGCGGCTCGGCGCCGAGGTCGACCTGCTCTGGGTCCGCCCGCCCGGGCGCGATCTGACCGACGAGCAGGAGCGCTCCCTGACCGCGCTGCGCCAGCTCGCGTCGATGCTCGGCACGCGCCTGATCGTAGAAGAGTCAGACGCGGTGCCCGAGGCCGTCGCCGAGGTCGCCGGGCGGCGGCGGAGCACCTACGTGCTGATGGGCCGCAGCCGGCCGGCGCGCGGTCTGGCCCGGCTCCGCACGCCTTTGCCCCAGCGGTTGATGGAGCTGCTCCCCGGCGTCGATGTGCGAATCGTCGCCGACCGCAGCCGCCGCCAACAGTCAGGAGACGAATGACCGTTGTGCTTGTGATCGTCGTGGCCGTGGTGTTCCTCGCCGCGGGCCTGGCCGCCGGGTACTGGCTACCTCCTCACGGCCGGCGCCCTGCGGCGCAGCGGCCGGCAACGGTTCGCCGCATCCTGCTCCCGTTCACCGGGCAGTCGATCTCGCGCCGGGCGTTCGAGGCGGCCGTCCGGCTGGCCAAGGCGGAGAATGCGACGATCATGCCGGCGTTCCTGGCGCGCGTGCCGAGGAACATGCCGATCGACTCGCCGCTGCCGGCCCAGTGCGCCGAATCGATGCCGGTGCTCGAGGCGATCGAGCAACGCGCCGGCGCCCAGGGAGTGGCCGTCGATTCCCGCGTCGCACGCGGGCGGACTTACCGCGACGCGCTGCGGCGACTGCTCGATGAGGAGCAGGTCGACCGGGTGATCGTCTCGGCCACCGACAGCCCGCAGGTCGGGCTCAGCGGCGACGACCTGCAGTGGCTGCTGCGACGCGTGCCGGCCGAGATCATGATCCTCCGGCCGGCGCCGGATGACGTCCGGCACATTTCCGCCAACGGCCTACACGGGCACTTCTGAGAGATCGCGAAGCTCCGGCGCCGTCGCGCCTGCATAGCCGTCCAGCGCCTCGGTCGGCAGCATGCGGTCGAGCAGCGCGAAGGCGGAGTGCCGGAGCTCGAGCAGGGTGGGGGCGAGGGCTGAGCCGACCGCCTCGCGGGCGGCCGCGCGTCCAGCGCCCGTGCGCGCGGCCCGGGCGACGGTCGCGGCGCAGTCGCCGGCGATCTCGCGCACGATTGCCCGCGCCCGGTCCCCGGCGAGATCGCCCACCGCGACCCGCGCCGCGGCCCAGACGGCCGCACCGGCCGAGCTCCATGCGGCCTGCCGGGCCGCCGCGCGTCCGGCTGCCCACGGGGAGTGGGCCGCGGCTCGGGCCGGACCCAGCGCGGCAGACCAGGATGCGCGCGTCTGCCTGCGCGCGTCCTTGAGCGCGGCCAGCGCACCGGCGAGCACTGAGGCACCGAGAACCGGGGGGAGATCCGCCAGGCCGCTGGCCGCCTCGTGCAGATCGGCCGCAGCCAGCCAGGCCGGCGCATAGGTGCGGATCAGCCAATCCATCGCCATCCACGAACGCTGCTCATCGAGCCCGTCGCTCGAGGTGCCGATCGTCCGGGCCAGATACGGGCGTAGAAGCTGTCGCGGGGCGTCCGCCAGGCTGTCGTTCAGCGTCGTGCAGTAGGCGCGCAGCACCGGACTCACGCACGCCGGGTCGTCGCTGTGCGGCTCGCCGGCCAGGAAGCTGACCCATTCCATGGCGCACCGGCCGTCCTCGGGCGTTGCGTGAGTGCCGTAAGCGAGCGTGTAGTCGGTGCTCATGACTCCTCCAAGGTCAGCGGTCGAGGTCCCCGGATTGTCGCGCGGCGAGCGTCGAAGTCAATGTCAGCCGCTCATCTTCGAGTTGCGGCAACGGTCTGCCACAGCGTGACGTGAACCCGGGGGCGCACTCGCGCCGGAACTGTGCCGGCGCGGCCGGTCGAGATCGCGTGGGTGGCTTCCGGTGTGGTCACGAACCGCTGAAGGGCCAGGGCGGCGGGCAGCGCCCGGCCGAGACCCAGCGTGCTCGCGTGCCACAGCTCGACCAGCGGGGTGCCGCGCACGTCGAGTCGGGCGAGCGCGCGCCTGCGAATCGGCTCCAGCGCGGTCTGGGCGAGCGTCAGCGCGATCCCCTCACCGGCGGCGGCGGCGGCGAGTGCGGCTGCGTTGCTGCTGTACATGGCCACGTTCCCCGGCGCGAGCCCGTTGCGGGCGAAGAACAGGCTCGTCGTCGCCATCGGGTCGAGATCCGGCGGGCCAATCAGCCACCGCTCGGCGGCTAGGGTCGCCGGGGAGATCGCCTCCCGCCCCGCGAGCGGGTGGCCCGCGGCCGCGACGACGATCAACCGGCAGCGCAGGAACGGCACCGACGCGATCGTCGTCGAGCGCTCGGGGCCCGGGTGGGGCCCGAGCGCGATGTCGGCCCGGCGGCCGTCGAGCAGGTTCGCCAGTGAGCTGCCGGGGACGGTCTCGACCGTGATCTCGAGCCCGTCCTCGCGCGCTCCGAACGCATCGATCAATGGCCCGATGTGCTCGGCGACGAGGCTCGTGGCGGCCACCTGGACCTGGCGCGGCTGGCCGGGGGAGTCGTGCACGGTCCGCCGTGCCTGCTCGGCGAGCGCGAGGATCTCCTCAGCGAGGCGGGCCAGCCTCCGGCCCCCGGGTGTGAGCGCGATGCCCCGTCCGTCGCGCACGAACAGCTCATCGCCGAGCTCCCTGCGCAACGCCGCCACCGCCACCGAGACGGCCGGCTCGGTCACCTCGAGCTCGGCCGCGGCGGCCTTGACGGAACCGAACCGGGCGACGAGGACGAAGGATTGAAGCTGGGCGAGCGTCACTGACCATTCCTGACCATATCGCCCCGGCTTCTCGTGGCCTAAGCGATCGCTTATCTCGGGTTGCCGTGCGCGCGGTCATCGGCGATAGTGCGCGTGAGGAGAGAGACGAGCGGTGCAATCTTCAGCGGGCTTCCGGCACCAGAAGGCGACAGTCGCCGGCCGCGCGCACGACTCTCTGCGCTTCGCAAAACCTCGACAATTCGACCAGGGAGGTTTGTGAGATGCCCGTCGTGATCGGTGCCTCCACCGGTTGGGGCGTAGGACTGGCGCTCGGGATCGTGGTCGTGCTCGTCGCGGCCGCGATCGTGATCACGATCGTCGTGCTGGCGGCTCGGATCGCCACCCAGGCGCGCACGGCCGTCGGCGGCGTCGAGAAGGTGCGCGATCAGACGACCGAGCTGAGCGGGATCGCCCGGATCAACGATTCCGGGATCCGGATCCTGCACTCGGCGCGCGCGGTGCGAAAGGCGGCGGTGGGCAGATGAGCGTCCCAGTAGCTGCGCTAACCAACCATGACGTGTGGGGGATCGCGCTCGTGATCGGGCTCGTGGCGGCGCTGATCGTCGCCGTGCTCCTAGTGGTCCTGATCCGCTCGGTGATCGACATCGACAAGTCCGCCGCGAAGCTGCTCGAGGTCGCCGGGCAGGTGGCGGGGAACACCGCAAATATCCCCCAGCTCCAGGCGACCGCGCCGGTGCTGGGCCAGATCGTGGAGGAGGCAGTGGTTCAAGACGGCTATATGAACGCCCTGACCGACGGGTACGGTGGGAAATGAGCCAGAGCACACTGATCGTCCTCAGCGTCGTGCTCGCGGTCGTGATCGTCGTCGTCCTCGCCGGCGCGCTGATCCGGATCCGGATGGGCCTGGAATCGATCTCCAAGAACCTGGCCACGCTCGCGGGCGCGCTCGAGACGGTCGAGTCCGAGCACCTGCGAGGACTCGAGCCCGCCGTCAAGGCGATCAACGCCCAGTTCGACATCATCCTCGGGGCGATGCCGGGCATCGCCTCCAAGGCGGCCATCGTCGCGGAGAGGAGGCCGAAGTGACGCTCGAATGGATCGGTGACGTGATCCTGGCGGCGGTGCTGCTGCCGGTGGTGATCTACCTGCTGAGCGGCGTGCTTCGGGCCGCGGTCAGCATCGTCCCCAGCGTGGAGAGGATCGCGAGCGCGGCGCAGGCCGGCTCGAAGGACCTTGACGCAGCGCCACTGCTGCTGACGACGCAGGATCAGGTCAAGAAAACGGTCGAGGTGGTCGCCGCCTACGGCGGCTCGCTCGACGTGATCGTCGACGACGCGTGAGGGGGTGAGAGGATGCCGGCAGCAGGATGGGTGATGATCGTCGCGGTGGTGCTGATAATCGCCGCGATCGTAGTGTTCCTCGTGGCGACGATCCTCGCGCTGCGCAAGATCAACAGCGGCCTCGACGAAGCGATCGAGGCTGTGGGCGAGATCGTCCAGAAGACCGAACCGGTCAACTCGATCGTGACCACGATCAACCAGCAGCTCGATGCGGGCGTCGACCTGCTCGAGGGCCTGCTGGTCAAGAAGGCCGGACTCGAGGACGCGGTGGGACTGATCGACGGCCTCTACCCAGGAGCGGGCAAGGACGGACTGCGTAACTTCCCCGACAGCAAGACAATCGAGGCGCCCCGGATCTCCGAGGTCTACACCAAGGGCACGCTGACCCTGGCGCGTCTGGGCCGCGAGGCGCCGATCGCGGCGGCGAGCCCGAACGGCCCCGCGCTTCGCAACGTCGAGCGCGGAAGCCTCGAGGCGCGACTGCTGTATCCCGAGGGCCGGCAGACGCATCCGGCGTCGATGCCGCGCTCACCGGTGATCGGCACCGACGCGCCGGTCCAGTACGAGCCAACCGACGAGCCCGGAGTCCGCCGGCGGATGCCGGTGGGCGGAGCGGGAGGTGAGAGCTGATGCAGACCCCAGCGCCATGTGACTATGAGCGGGCCACCAGCGTGGAGGGCGCGATCTCGGCCCTCACGCGGGTCGGGTCGGGCGCGCGGATCATCGCGGGGGGCCACAGCCTGATCCCGATGATGAAGCTTCGCCTGGCCATGCCAGAGCACCTGATCGACATCAACGACCTGCACGAGCTCTCCTACATCCGCGAGGAGGGCGGTGAGGTCCGGATCGGCGCGCTGACCCGGCACGCCGAGCTGCTCGATTCGGAACTGCTCGCGCGCCTGTTCGCGGTGTTCCGGGACGCCGAGGAGGTGATTGCAGACCCGATCGTGCGCAACCGCGGGACGATCGGGGGCAGCCTGTGTCAGGCCGATCCGGCCGAAGACCTGAGCGCGGTCTGCTCGGCGCTCAAGGCGACGGTCGTGATCCGCGGCGCGGGCGGCGAGCGGACGGTGAGCATGTCGGACTTTCACGTCGGTCCGTTCATGACCGCCGTCGGCGATGCGGAGATGCTCACCGAGGTGCGGATTCCGGTCCGCCCCGGAGCCGGAAGCGCGCACGAGAAGGTGGAGCGGCGCGCGGGCGACTTCGCGATCGCAGCCGCGTCGGCCGCGGTCTGGATCTCAGGCGGGACGATCAGCGACGCAGGGATCGCGCTCGGCGCCGCCGGGCCAACGACGATCGAGATCACGCGTGCCGACGAGCTGCTGCGGGGGTCATCGCCCTCCGACGAGCTGTTTGCGCAGGCTGGTCAGATCGCCGAGGAGGACTGCTCGCCGATGGCGGACGGCCGCGGCCCGGTCGACTACAAGCGCCACCTCGCCAACGTCCTCACCACCCGCGCGCTGCGCCGTGCGGCGTCCCGAGCACTGCACCAGGAGGCATAGACACCGAATGCAACTGACGATCAACATCAACGGGGAGCCGGTGACCCGCGACGTCGAGCCGCGCCAACTGCTGGTCCACTTCATTCGGGACACGCCCGGGCTGACCGGGACGCACTGGGGCTGCGACACGTCCAACTGCGGCGCCTGCGTGGTGCTGATGGACGGCAAGCCGATCAAGTCCTGCACGGCGCTGGCCGCAATGTGCGAGGGGCACGAGATCAGCACCGTCGAATCGCTCGAGCGCGACGGCAGGCTCGACCCGATCCAGGAGGGCTTTCACGAGAAGCACGCGCTGCAGTGCGGCTTCTGCACTCCCGGGATGCTGATGACCACGCGGGCGCTCCTGAACGAGAACCCGAATCCGGGCGAGGAGGAGATCAGGGTGGCGATCTCCGGCTCGCTGTGCCGCTGCACCGGCTACAAGAACATCGTCGCGGCCGTGCGCTGGGCCGCTGAGCACGAAGCGGCCGCGAAACAGGAGGTATGACCGTGGCAACGACCGTCGAGAACCTTCCCAGCCCCGGACAGGAGCGCCCGATCGGCTTCGGGCGCCTGAAGCGCAAGGAGGACGCGCGGTTCATCCGCGGGAAGGGCAACTACCTCGATGACATCCGCCTGCCCGGGATGGTGCACGGCGCGGTCCTGCGCAGCCCCTACGCGCACGCGAAGATCGTCTCGATCGACACCTCGGCCGCGCTCGCGCATCCGGGGGTCGCCGCCGTGATCACGGCGAAGGACCTCGAGACGCTCGGGCTGGCGTGGATGCCGACGATCTCCTACGACACACAGGCGGTGCTGGCCGGCGACAAGGTCCGCTTCCAGGGCCAGGAGGTGGCGTTCGTGATCGCCGCCGACGAGTACATCGCCCGCGATGCGCTGGCCCTGATCGACGTCGAGTACGAGCCGCTGCCGGCGTTGGTGAACGCGCGCAAGGCGCTCGATCCCGACGCGCCGCTGATCCGCGACGACAAGGAGGGCCAGACCGACAACCTGGCCAGCCCGCTGTGGGAGGCCGGTGACGAGGCGGCGACCGACAAGGCGTTCGCCGAGGCCGACGTGATCGTCAAGCGCGACATCATCTATCCCCGCTGCCATCCGGCGCCGCTCGAGACGTGCGGGATGATCGCCGACTTCAACCCGAAGACGGGTCAGCTTGACATCTACAACGGCAATCAGGCACCGCACGCCCACCGCACGGTGTACGCGCACGTCGCGGGCCTGGCGGAGCACATGATTCGGATCCGGTGCAACGACATCGGAGGTGGCTTCGGCAACAAGGTCCCCGTCTACCCCGGGTATGTGTGCGCGATCGCCGGCTCGATCGTCGCCGGGGTCCCGGTCAAGTGGATCGAGGACCGCTCGGAGAACCTGATGTCGACCGGATTCGCGCGCGACTACGTGATGAAGGCCGAGATGTGCGCCAAGGACGGTAAGATCACGGGGCTGCGGGTCGACGTGATCGCCGACCACGGGGCGTTCGACTCCACCGCCCAGCCGACCAAGTTCCCGGCCGGGTTCTTCCACATCGTGTGCGGGTCCTACGACCTCGAGGCGGCGCACGTGAAGGTCAAGGCGGTGTACACCAACAAGGCGCCCGGCGGCGTCGCCTACCGGTGCTCGTTCAGGATCACGGAGGCCGTTTACCTGGTCGAGCGGATGGTCCACGCGCTGGCGATGGAGATGGGCGTCGATCAGGCCGAGCTGCGGATGCGCAGCTTCATAGCGCCCGAGCAGTTCCCGTACGAGACGACCACCGGATGGACGTACGATTCGGGCAACTACGCCAAGACGATGCAGGTGGCGATGGACATGGCGGGCTACGACGAGCTGGTGCGCGAGCAGCAGGAGAAGCGAGCCCGCGGCGAGCTGATGGGGATCGGCGTGGCCTTCTTCACGGAGGGCGTCGGCGCCGGACCGCGCAAGCACATGGACATCCTCGGCCTATCGATGAACGACGGAGCCGATCTGCGCGTGCACCCGTCGGGCAAGGCGGTGGTCAGCATCAGCGCCCAGACCCAGGGACAGGGCCACGAGACGACGTTCGCGCAGATCGTCGCCGAGGAGCTGGGGATCCCGCCGGAGAACGTCGAGGTCCGCCATGGCGACACCGACAAGTCGCCGTATGGTCTGGGTACCTACGGCTCGCGCTCGACGCCCGTCAGCGGCGGGGCCGTGGCGGTCGTGTCCCGCAAGGTACGCGACAAGGCGCGTCAGATCGCCGCCACGATGCTCGAGACCCGGCCGGAGGACCTGGCCTGGGAGAAAGGTCGCTGGTACGTGAAGGGCGACCCGGAGAAGGGCGCGCTGATCGAGGAGATCGCCCAGCGCGCGTACAGCGGCGAGCCGATGCCGGCGGACATGGAGGGCGGCCTCGACGCGCAGGTGATCTATGACCCGCCCAACCTCACCTATCCGTACGGGGCCTACATCGCCGTTGTGGACATCGACCCGGAGACCGCGCACGTCAAGGTCCGGCGGTTCATCGCCGTCGACGATTGCGGCGTGCGGATCAACCCGATGATCGTCGACGGCCAGATCCACGGTGGCCTCGCCGAGGGCATCGGCATTGCGCTGATGGAGGTGATCACGTTCGACGAGGAGGGCAACTGCATGAACGGGTCGTTCATGGACTACCTGCTGCCCACCGCGCTCGAGTGTCCGGACTTCGAGCTCGGCGAGACGGTCACGCCGTGTCCGCATCACCCCCTCGGCGCCAAGGGCGTCGGCGAGTCGCCGAACGTCGGCTCGCCGCCGGCGATCGTCAACGCTGTGATCGATGCCCTCCACGGGACCCACGGCGTCGACCACATCGACATGCCGTGCACCCCGGCGCGCGTATGGGCGGCGATGCGGGGACGAGCCGAGCCGCCGCAATGATCTCGGGCGCCCTCAGCCGCAGCGCGAAGGAGCTCGGCGAGGCCGGCTCGCCGTTCGTGATTGCCACCGTCGTGCGCGTGCAGCGCCCGACCAGCGTCGATCCGGGCGCCGCCGCACTGGTGCGCGAGGACGGGACGATCGAGGGCTTCGTCGGCGGGATTTGCGCTCAGCACAGTGTGCGGCTCTACTCACTCCAGGCGATCGAGGCGGGCAAGCCGCTGCTGTTGCGGATCATGCCCGACGGTTCGGGCGACGAGGGGGACGAGGACCCGTCACGGACCGAGGAGGTCTCGAACGAGGACGGCACGGTCACGGTCCAGAACCCGTGCCTGTCCGGCGGAGCGATCGAGGTGTTCCTCGAGCCGGTGCTCCCCGCGCCACGGGTGGTGCTCGCCGGCGACTCGCCGATCGTCGGTGCGCTGCGGAGGATCGGGCCCGAGCTCGGGCTGGCAGTGGTGGCGGCCGACGAGCAGGGAGGTGGCCCGGTTCCGGGCGACCTTGCCCTCGTCGTCGCCGCCCACGGCCGCGATGAGCTGGGTGTGCTCCGGGCCGGGCTCGAGGCGGGCGTCCCGTACGTGGGGCTCGTCGCCTCGCGCAAGCGCGGTGCGGCGGTGATCGACCAGCTGCGCGAGGAGGGAATCGCCGAGGAGCAGCTGGTCAGAGTCGAGACGCCGGCTGGGCTCGACATCTCCGCCCAGACGGCGGCCGAGATCGCGGTCTCGATCCTGGCGCGGATCGTGGCGGTGCGACGGCGCGAGCCCGGACCGGCTCCGGCGGTGGAGCGTCCGAACACGGCCGTCGATCCGATCTGCGGGATGACGATCGTGGTCGGAGCCGACACCCCCTCGCTGATGCACGCCGGGCAACCGGTCTACTTCTGCTGCCTCGGCTGTCGGCTGAAGTTCGAGGAACGACACGGTGACTCCGCCGTCGCGAGCTGAGATCCGCCATCTCGTTCCGGACATCGAGACGCTGGCACAGCGGCTGGCCACGGTCGACTATCTGGTCGACGAGGGGCTGGCGACGTCGATGTTCCTAGCCCTCAGCCTGCCGCAGCCGCTGCTGCTCGAGGGCGAGGCGGGGGTGGGCAAGACCGAGGCGGGCAAGGCGCTGGCCGCCGTCCTCGACACCCCGCTGATCCGCCTTCAGTGCTATGAGGGGATCGACGCCTCCGAGGCTCTGTACGAGTGGAACTACCCTCGCCAGCTACTCAGCATCCGGCTTGCCGAGGCGAGCGGCACCACGCTCAGCGAAGGCGATCTGTTCGGGCCCGACTTCCTCATTCGCCGCCCGCTCCTGCGCGCGCTCGAGCATCCGGGCCCGCGCCCGGCCGTCCTGTTGATCGACGAGATCGACCGGGCCGACGACGACTTCGAGGCCTTCCTGCTCGAGCTGCTCGCCGACGCGACGGTCACGATCCCGGAGCTCGGTCCGGTGACGGCGACGCACCCGCCGGTGATCGTGCTGACTTCGAATCGGACCCGAGACCTCCACGACGCGGTCAAGCGCCGCTGCCTCTACCAGTGGATTCCCTATCCGGGCCCGCAGCGCGAGGTGGAGATCATCCGCCGCCGGGTCAGGGGGGCCTCCGAGGCGCTCGCCGTGCAGGTAGCCGACGCGGTGGCGAGGATGCGCGACTCGGACATCCAGAAGCCACCGGGCATCGCCGAGGCGATTGACTGGCTGGCCGCGCTCGACCTGCTCGGCGTCGAGCGGCTGGACGAGGCGGCGATCGAGCGCACGCTGGGGTCGGTGCTCAAGTACTCCGAGGACCAGGACGTGGTCCGAGCGACCGGTCTGGGGCAGCTGGTGAGCGCCCGTGACTGAGGCGAGTCCCTTCCGGGTGGAGACGGAGTGGCTCGACCTCCCCGCAATGGTCGGTGCCTTCAGCCGGCGCCTCCACGAGGCCGGGGTCCCCTCGACCGTCGAGCGGGCGGCGCACTTCGCGACCGCGCTGACGATGGTGAGGCCGGTGTCACGGCGTCGGCTGTACTGGACGGCGCGGGCCGTGTTCGTGTCCGACCCCTCGCACGTGCGGGCATTCGACGACGTGTTCGCGAGCGTCTTCGGCGCGGCCGCGCCAGCGGGCGAGCCGGAGCCCGGGGACGACGTCCGCACGACGCCGGCGCCCTCGGACGAGCGCCAGAACTCGCAGACGGCGCGCACCGAGTCCGGTGGGAACGACCCCTTCGCGCCGGCGTCGGCGTCGGCGAGCTCCGGTGACGCCGAGCCGGACGAGGGACGCGAGGTCCCGGTCGCGCTCGCCCCGAGCGACGAGGAGGTGCTGCGCCAGAAGCGCTTCGACATGCTGGAGCCGGGCGAGCTTGCCGCGCTCTACCGCCTGATGTCGCGGCTCGAGCTGGTGACGCCGCTGCGGCGGACGCGGCGCGCGCGGCGCGACCGGCACGGAGAGCGGGTTGACCTGCGCCGCACGCTTCGGGGCAGCCTGCGCACCGGCGGCGACCCGATCCGCATCGCCCGGCGTCGCCGGCGGATCGCCCGCCGCAGGCTCGTGCTGCTGTGCGACATCTCGGGATCGATGGAGCCCTACGCCCGCGCGTATCTGCAGTTCCTGACCTGCGCGGCGGGCAGCGGCCCGCGGGTGGAGGCATTCGCGTTCGCCACCCGCCTGACGCGGCTCACGCGGGCGCTCGCCGCGAGCAGCCCGGAACGGGCGATCCAGCGCGCCGCCGTCACCGCTCCGGACTGGTCGAGCGGAACCCGGATCGGCGACGCGCTCAAGGAGTTCAACGATCGCCACGGCCGGCGCGGAATGGCCCGCGGGGCCGTGATCGTGATCCTGTCCGACGGCTGGGAGCGAGGCGATCCGGCGCTCGTCGGGCGGGAGATGGAGCGCCTGCGGCGTCTCGCCCACCGGATCGTGTGGGTCAACCCCCGCGCGGCCGCAAGCGGATTCATGCCGCGAACCGGCGGGATGGCGGCCGCCCTGCCGCACCTCGACGCGCTGGTCAGCGGACACAGCCTCGAGGCGCTCGACGAGGTCGTCACGGCGATCGGGGCCACGACGCCGCCGGCGCCGCCGCCCGCCGGACCCGAGCCCGAGCCGGAGGAGGAGCTGTGGGGGAGCGCGACCCCCGTCGCGGGGAGCTCGGTGGCGATGCCGAGCGGCTATGGCCCGAGCCGGGGCCGGACCACGCCGGGCTGGGGGTCACCGCGGAGATGAGCAAGACCGAGGGGAAGCGGTGCATCTACCCGGGCTGCGATCGCCCGGCGGCGCCGCCCCATCCGCTCGGCGGACCGCAGCCGAGCTTCTGCGACCGCGAGGACCACAACGCTTTGACCGCGCACCAGGAGCGCCAGCGCCTCGAGCGCGAGCGCGACGAGAATCCGAGGAGGTTCAGTGATGGCTAACGAGGCTTACCGGGCAGTCTTCCTGCGCGTCCATCCGACCGGCAAGATGGTGCTCAGCCTGACCACCGAATCAGACGGCAACGAGGCGAAGTACGCAAAGCAGGTCGCCGACGAGCTCGGCGTCCCGGCGCTGGACGTCAAGGTGGTGCCGGCCGACGAGAACCGGTTCGGGACCGGTCACGGGTTCAACACGAGCCCGTCCGGGGGCACCCCGGCGGCGATCACGAGCACGACTGGCAAGATCCGCGCCAAGGCCCGGGAGCTGGCCGGGATGGATCTCGAGACCCCGGCCGACCAGCTCAGCTGGGACAACGGAGCGTTCGTCAGCGGCCGAGACCCGGGCCAGTCGAGGACGATCTCCGACATCGCGCTGTATGCCCACGGAAGCGGGCCGCTGCCGCCTGGCGTCGAGGGCGGCCTCGACGCGCAGACCGTCTACGCGGATTAGATGGTTGATTCCAAATCGTTCGGTCCGGACGCGTCCGGGCTCGCTTCGCGGATACGCGCCGGCCGGTCGGCTCGCTAGTGCTCGGCCTGCGGCAGCTCGGCGGAGACCTCCACCGTCACCTCGTCGATCACCTTGAGCGTTCCGAACAGTGCCGAGTAGGGCTTGATCCCCCAGTCCGACTGCCTGATGGTCACGCTGGCCGACAGCCGGCCGTCGTCCCCTCCGACGAGCTCGAAGGCGATCGGATGGTGCCGGCCGGCCAGCTCCAGATCACCCTGAACGCGGCCATCGCCGCCGATCTCGGTGGAGGAGAAGACGATCGTCCCCCCCCTGAGGACCTCGTCGTTGATCGTCTGGGCGATGCCCGCCTTGTCGTCGTCGTCGAGTTTGGCCACGCCCCCCGTGCCCTCGAGCACCTTCATCGAGCGCGAGTCGGCACTCAGCTCGATCCTCGCCGGGCCCCCGTCATCGCCGACCTCGAGCGTCGCCTCCCAGCCCGTGACCTCGATCAGCAGGTTGTGGCCGGCCATCGCCGCCGCGCCCGCCTTCTTCGTCCTCACCCACAGCGTCCCGTCGTCAGGCCCGAGCTTGTGGCTACCAGACGCGAGTGCCATACCCGCACTCTTACATAACCAAGGAGAACACCGCAGCCATGGTTGAGCTAGACCATTCCTTCGTCAGCGAGAAGCCGATCGACGAAACCTGGCACGCGATCCTCGACCTGGATCGCCTGATCCCGTGCGTCGAGGGCGGAAGCGTGACCGAGCGCACCGGCCCCGAGTCGGCAAAGGCAGAGATCAACGTCAAGATGGGCGCGATGTCGCTCACCTTCAGGGGCACCGTCGAGATCGCCGAGCAGGACCCGGGCAGCCACAGGGCGCTGCTCAAGATCAAGTCGCGTGAGGCCGGCGGACAGGGATATGCGAATGCCGACGTCACGTTCGCGCTCGCGAACGGGGGTGGCACGATCCACACCGAGGCGCAGATCTCCGGCAAGGCGGCCTCGATGGGGGAGGGCGTGATGGTCACCGTGCTCGACGCCCTGATCAAGGACTTCACGGGGAAGCTCGCCACACTGTGAGCGACCGGTCGGCCAAGACGATGCGCCGCCCGCGCGAGGGCGAGGTCCCGCGCGACGGTGGGACCGCCGTCCAGCAGGAGGCTGATCGGCCGGTGTTCCGGGGCAACGGCCCCTTCGACTACGTCTGCGTGGAGTGCGGGAACGTGCTCGCCACGTCGATGCCGGCCGAGTACATGAACCGCAAGGTGCGGGTACGCTGCGCGCGGTGCGGGACCGTCAATGTGGCGGTGGAGGAGGAGGGCATCGACTACAGCAAGGGCCTCGGGCGGCGCCCGCGGTGACGAGCGCAGCGGCTCCGTCCGGCTTCGGCCCGCTCCCGCGCAAGGAGGATGCGCGGTTCATCCGGGGCCAGGGGCGCTTCGTCGACGACGTGAAGCTGAGCGGGATGCTTCACGGAGCGGTGCTGCGAAGCCCGTTCGCGCACGCGAGGATCGTCTCGATCGACGCGTCGGCGGCGCTCCAGCACCCGAGTGTCCACGCCGTGATCACCGGCGCCGATCTCGAGGAGCGAAGCCTCGCCTGGATGCCGACCCTGTCAGCCGACACGCAGGCCGTGTTGGCCACCGACAAGGTCCGCTTCCAGGGCCAGGAGGTCGCGTTCGTAATCGCCGACGACCGCTACGCCGCCCGCGACGCGCTCGAGCTGATCGAGGTCTCCTACGAGGAGCTGCCGGTACTCGTCGACGCGCGCGCGGCGCTCGAGCCGGGCGCTCCGCTGATCCGCGACGACCGGCCCGGACAGCGCACCAATCTCATTTTCGACTGGGAGGCGGGTGAGCGCGCGGCGACCGAGCGCGCGTTCCGGCAGGCCGATGTCGTGGTCGAGCAGGAGATGGTCTATCCGCGCTCGCACCCGGCACCGATGGAGACGTGCGGGGCGCTCGCCGAATACGACGAGGCCGCGGGCAAGCTGACATTGTGGTGCACCACGCAGGCTCCCCACGCCCACCGGACCTTCTATGCGCTGCTGACCGGGATCGCCGAGCACAGGATCCGGGTCATCTCGCCGGACGTCGGCGGCGGCTTTGGAAACAAGGTCCCGGTGTACCCGGGCTACGTCTGCGCCGTCGTCGGCGCGATCCTCACCGGCCGTCCGGTCAAGTGGATGGAGGACCGATCGGAGAACCTGATGTCGACCGGGTTCGCCCGGGACTACCGGATGCGGGGAGCGATCGCGGCCACGGGCACAGGCCGGATCCTGGCCGTCCGCGCGGATGTGATCGCCGACCACGGGGCGTTCAACGCGGCTGCGCAGCCGACGCAGTTCCCAGCCGGCTTCTTTCATGTCTTCACCGGCTCCTACGACCTCGAGGCGGCCCACTGCCGGGTGCGCGGCGCGTACACGAACAAGGCGCCGGGGGGAGTCGGCTACTCGTGTTCGTTCCGCATCACCGAGGCGGTCTACCTGGTCGAGCGGCTGGTCGACTGTCTGGCCCGCGAGCTCGGCGCCGACCCCGCCGAGCTGCGGCTGGCGAACCTGATCAGAGCCGAGCAGTTCCCGTATGAGTCGAAGACCGGGTGGGTCTACGACTCCGGCGAGTACGAGCTGACGCTGCGCAAGGCGCTCGCCAACGCCGGCTACGACGAGCTGCGACGCGAGCAGGCGGAGCGACGCTCCCGGGGAGAGCTGATGGGGATCGGCGTCGCGTGCTTCACCGAGGCGGTCGGCGCCGGCCCGCGCCGGCATATGGACATCCTCGGCCTCGCGATGAACGACGGCGCCGCACTGCGCGTCCATCCGACCGGCAAGGCGCAGCTGGCGATCAGCGTCCAAACTCAGGGTCAGGGGCACGAAACCACGTTCGCGCAGATCGTCGCCGAGGAACTGGGGATCCCACCGGAGGATGTCGACGTCGTCCATGGCGACACCGACACGACGCCGTTCGGGCTCGGCACCTACGGCTCACGTTCGACGCCGGTCAGCGGCGCGGCGACCGCGCTGGTCGCGCGCAAGGTGCGTGACCGCGCGCGGATCGTGGCGGCGACGATGCTCGAGGCCGCGCCGGAGGACCTGGAGTGGGCCAGGGGGCGCTGGTTCGTCCGCGGCGACCCCGAGCAGGGCGCGACGATCCAGGAGATCGCGATGGCGGCTCGCGGGCGGGTAGATCTCCCGGCGGGCGTCGAGAGCGGGCTCGACGCGGAGAGCGTCTACAACCCGCCGAACCTCACCTTCCCATTCGGCGCCTACGTGTGCGTGGTCGACATCGATCCTGGGACGGCGAAGGTGCGGGTGCGGCGGTTCGTGGCCGTCGACGACTGCGGCGTGCGGATCAATCCCAAGATCGTCGAGGGTCAGATCCACCGCGGCCTCACGGACGGCGTCGGGATGGCGCTGATGGAGCTGATCGCGTTCGACGAGGAGGGAAACTGCCTCGGAGGCTCGCTGATGGACTACCTGATCCCGACCGCGACCGAGGTCCCGGACTGGGAGACCGACGAGACGGTCACGCCCTCGCCGCACCACCCGATCGGCGCCAAGGGCGTCGGCGAATCGGCGACGGTCGGCTCGCCGCCGACGATCATCAACGCGATCTGCGACGCGCTCGCCCCGCTCGGGGTCCGCCACCTCGACATGCCGTGCACGCCGTCGCGGGTGTGGGAAGCGATGCAGGCGGCGTCCCGGCGATGACGCCCCGATTCATCAGCGGGCTCGTGCTCGCCGCCGGCGGCTCGAACCGGCTCGGCCGGCCCAAGCAGTTGCTTCCGTACGGCTCGGGAACCCTCCTCGGGCACGTGCTCGACACTGCTCGAGACTGCGCCTTCGATCAGCTCCTGTGCGTGGTCGGAGGGAGCGCCGAGGCGGTGCGCAGCGGCGTCGACTTCACCGGAGTCCGGCTGGTCGAGAACGTCCAGTTCGGTGAGGGCTGCTCGTCCTCGATCGCCGTCGCGCTGGCCGCGCTCGACCCGCGTGCCGACGTGCTCGTGCTGATGTTGGGCGATCAGCCCGGTGTCCGGGCGGCCAGCGTATCCGCGCTCGTCGACGGCATCGGCGACGCGCCGCTCGCGGCCTGCGCCTACGCCGACGGCCGCGGGCATCCGCTCGCGCTCGCGCGGGAGACGTTCGCCGAGCTTGGGGCGATGCACGGCGACAAGGCGGTGTGGAAGCTGCTCGACCGGCGGGTTTCAGTCCTCGTCGACGTGCCGGTTCCTGGCCCAATCCCGCGGGACGTCGACACCTGGGAGGACTACGAGCGGGTGCTTGAGGAGGCCGGCCTCGGCGTCATACCAGCTGAGCGATCGCGTAGGCCGTGAGGCCGACCCCGGCCGCGGTGGCCAGCGGGGCGACAACGATCGGCCAGCGCGTGGAGATCCAATCGGCGATCGGGGCGAGCGACTCGCCGGCGCGATCGCCGAGCAGGCTGCAGGCGACCACGATCGCGACCAGCGGCAGGATGTAGACGACGTCGTAGAGGACGATCAGGAACGCCTTGGCGGCGGACGACTCGGATGATCCGACCACAAGCGCGATGGCGGCGAAGTAGGGAAACGCGGTGAGAAACTCCACGCCGGCGATCCCGCCGCCCATCACGATCGCCGAACCGCTGGCCGCCTCCCGGTGCGAGGGCGGCTCGCCGCCGGCCAGCGAGTTGCGCCGGAACCAGAGCACGACGCCGGCGATCGCGAGCGCGACGCCGAGCACCGCCAGCAGCTGCCACTTCAGTGACCGCGAGAGCTTCGGCAGCAGCGAGAGGACGAGGTCCCCGAGGCCGAGCGCGACGAGCGTGGCGCCGAGCAGAGTGACGACGAACGCGGCGATCGTGAACGCGAGCGTGCGGCGGAACGGGTGCGGGCCGAGGGCGAGGTACGCCGCCGCGGCGATCAGCGACGGGTTGAGCGAGTCGGGGAGGGCTATCGCCACGACCGCGAGCGCCAGTCCTGGCACGAGCTACCTGCTCGGATAGTGCGCGGCGAGGATGTGCGGGATCTGCCCAGGCTTCGCGCCGGGGAGCGTGGGTGCCACCCAGCACGCCTGGTCGGTCGCGGTCGCCGGCCTCGAGCCGTTGCCGGGGGCGCCGGTGCTGGCGCAGTCCCAGGCCGGCAGCGTGAAGCTGCCCGGGTACCGCCCGCCGGCGGAGAAGGTGCTCGGGTCCGCGAGCCACAGCGACGGGGGATACGTGTTGCCGCGGCTGTTCGTGCTCCGGGTCGACGCGAGACCGCTCGTCTGGGGCCCGACCGGGGAGAACTGGCGAAGGTAGTGCCCGCAGGGGACGCCCGAGCACGTGACCCCTCCGCCGCCGTACGCGGTCGTCTTGGCCGCCACGCCGACCGCCCCCTGCGAGATGAAGTCGGAGATCAGCTGCTGGTGAAGCGAGAGCCAGTTCAGGATCGGATTGAGCTGGCCAAGGAATGGCGCCAGCGACGCGAGCAGCGGCTCGGCGCCGAGCAGCACCCGCCGGAAGGCCGGGAACCCGGTCTCGGACGCGGTCACCAGGGGTCCGAGGTTGACAAATAGCGTCTGCAGGCTCGGCGAGAGCACCTGGAGAGCGCTCAGCGTCGGTCCGAGCTGGTGCGCCACCGGGACGAGCGCCCGGACGAGCGGATCGGTGTCGAGCGCGAAGCGCTGAAGGCGCGCGAATGTCGCTCTTGTCTCCGTCAGGAAGGTCGGGAACACGTGGAAGGTGTCCGCCAGCTGGTTGTTCACGGCGGCCGTGGTGGCGAAAGTCGCGCCCGCGCTCGTGACCAGGTTGCGAAGCGCCGACTGGCTGCGGGTCAGCGACGCGAACACGGTGCCGCCGTTGCGGATCAGGCGCACGGTGGCGCCGTGCTCCACGGCGAGGACCCGCAGGACGTCGCTCGCGTCGGCCGAGAATTGGGGCAGGTTGCCGAGCACGCTGTTGAGGTTCTGGTCGTTGCCGCGCAGCGCGATCGCGAGCTGCTGCTGCCACACCTGGAACGCCCGGCGGGTCACCGGGTCGAGTGCGCTGAGGATGTCGTCCAGCTGCACCGCCGGCTGGACGTTGGTCCGGGCCAGGAGGGCTCCATCGCGGAGCACCGGCGCGGTCGGCGAGCCGGGGGTCAGCTCGACATAGGTCTCGCCGATGATCGTCTTCTCGCGCAGGATCGCACGGGCGTCGACGTGGATCGGCGCGAACTGGTTGGTGAGTTCGATCGTGGCGATCGTCCGATTGCCCAGCGGATCGAGCGACTTGTCGACGACCTTGCCGACCGATACGCCCGCGATCCGCACATCGGCCTGCGTGGCGAGCTGCTGGGCGTTCGGGAACGAGGCCCGGAAGCGGTAGCCCTGCGGGTTGAACGGGATCGCTCCGCCGAACGACAGCCACAGGAACAGCAGCAGCCCGAAGCACGACAGCGCGAACAGCACCATCGTGATGATCCGGGCCAGTGACGGGCGTGCGGTGACCATCAGTGGAGCGTCCTGCGCCCCCGCGGCGCGCCGGTGTCGTGCGCGGGCCCGAATCCGCAGTGCGCCCGCAGGGGGGTGAGGTTGAGCAGGCTGCCGACCAGGGCGAACGCTGACCCGGTGTGGGTGATGAGCTGGATCTGCGAGCAGCTGAACTGGATGAACACCGGGCGATATGGGCCGTTGGCGTCCTGGACTGAGAACAGCGTCCTCGTGTTGTGCGACAGCCACGCCAGCCACCACAGGTATCCATGCTGGCCGGCGCCCGGGGCATAGCCGAGCATGTTGACCAGGTGACCGAGGACGCCGAACGCCTTCTGCAGGTTCGGCGTTGCCGCGGCGAGGTTCACGGCCGCCGGAGTGAGGTCGCTCACGACCGGCCTCGCGGCGATGACAAACGGGCGTATCTGGTTCTGGACGATCGGCGCCGAGGGCCGGGCGAGAGCGGTCAGCGCCGCGTTGGCGCTCGGCAGCGCCTGAGCCGCCGGAAGCAGGCCGCTCGCCGTCGGTCCAAGCTGGTCGGCCAGCGCGCGCACCTGGACGAGCGTCGCGGTCGTCTGGCTCAGCGTCGCCGGGAGGTCGGCGACTGCGCGCCTCACGTTCTGATCCTCGGAGGCGAAGGCGCGGAAGACGGTCGAGCTCGTGTCGACCAGCGAGACGATCTGATTCTGCTTGGCCGCGAGCGCCGTGTTCAGGCGTTGCAGCGAGTTGATCAGGCGCCGGAGCTGGGAGCCTCGCACAGCGAGCGCTCGGCTGACGCGCGCGAGGTCCCGGTGCGTGGGCTCGAAGCGATCGAGCACCTGGGCCAACTCCGTGCCCCCGGGACGCTTCAGCCCCTGCCCGGCTCCGTTGACGAGCAGGCTCAGGTAGGCCCTCGTGTCACCGTCGAGCGAGGAGAGGATCTCGTCCACGTTGATGTCGGGCTGCGTGTTCGAGACCGGGATCGTGAACCCGGGCTTGGCGATCGGGGCGCCCGTGGATCCCGGGTTGACCTCGATGAACATGTCCTTGAGCCCGGTTCGCGGCCTCAGCAGCGCGGTCGCGTCCGTGTGGATCAGGTGCTTGTAGGGCTGGTTGATGTCCATCCGCACGACGGCGAGCCCGTTCTCGAGCTTGACCGCGCCGATGTCGCCGATCTGCACACCGGAGACCCGGACCGACTGGCCCTGTCCGGGCGTCACGGCCTGAGCGGTCGAGAACGCGGCGTTGAGGGTGAAGGGTGAGGACTCGATCAGGGGGAAGCGCAGGCGCTCGTGGCTAAGGATGTAGCCCGCGACAAGGACCGACAGGAAGAGCAGCACGAGGACCGCCGCGAAGTCGCCAGAGTGCTTCTTGATCGCGCGTTTCATCGCTACTTGGCCGGGGCCAGCGCGGGTCCGGTGGCGGCCGACAGGTCGTGGATCGGGGGCTGGGTCTCGCACGCCACGTTCGGCGCAAGCGGCGGGCGCCTGCCACCCGGCGGCAGGGTCGGCTGGGTGGAGACCAGCGGGGCGACGGCCTGGCCGAACGCTCCCGGCTGGAGCGAGTAGGTGAGCGAGCCGGCCGTGAACACGACGCGGATGTACGCGCCGTTGGCATCGAAGTTGCGCGACTCCCCGGCCAGGCCGGGGAGGTAATCGACCGCCTCGATATACGCCTTACGCGGCGGGAAGCCGTTGGATGCGTTGAAGTGCGGGTCCTTGACCGTGAGCTGCGACCACGGATAGACGACCGTGGCCAGGCAGCTCGAGGTCGGCCGGACCCCGTCGCGCATCAGTGGGATCGTGTGGCTGGTCAGGTTCGCCAGCGCGGGCACGGCGACCGCGAGGTCCGAGGACAGGCCGCCGAGCTCCGAGGGCTGGACGAGCAGCCGAAGCTGCTTGATGAACGGCAGGCTGGCGTCGATCGCGGGCCCGGCCGAGACGACTCCCGGGAGCAGTGCGCGCGCCAGCGTCCGAACTGGCGGGAACGCCGCGTTCAGGGCGTTGAAGGCCGGGACCGCGGCCGCCAGCGTCTGCGGCAGCTCGGCGACCGACTGTTCGAGCGCCACGTTCTCGCGCGCGAACGCCGCCGCGGTGGTGTTGAAGTCGGTGATCAGGCTCTTCAGAGCCTGTGGGTGTTGATCGACTGCGCGCGCGACGGCCGCCTGCGCGGCGATCCAGTTCGACAGGTCGTGCGGTTCGATGCCGAGCGCGTCGTGGGCCACGATCGAGGAGTACTTGTAGGCCGGCTGCCAGTAGGGGATCGACGCGTTGTAGCCCGGCCCGCCGAACTTGACCGCGATCCCGTACTGGCGGAGCAGGACCTGGAGGTTTGCGCGGGTGTTGGCCTGCAGCGTGGTCAGGACCTGGTCCAGCTGCACCGGCTGGGAGCCCTGCTGGATCGGGAACGTGTAGCCGTCGGGTGCCCTCGGCGCCTCGGGGGTGCCCGGGCTGACGTCGACGAAGAAGTTGCCCTCGAGGAAGATCCGCGGCCGGATCTTGAACGTGGCGTCGGTGTGCAGGGGGAGGCCCGTCTCGTCGATCGTCATCGTCACCTGCGCGGCTCGGCACCGCGGTTGTGCGAGGAGGGTCGGCCGGCAGCCGGGCACCTTGCTGATGCTCTGCACCTTGCCGACGTTCACGCCGGCGATCCGGACCGGTGAGGCTGGTCGCAGCCCGTTGGCGCCTGCGAAAGTGGCGTGGATCGTGTACGGGTTCGAGAATGGGTTGGCGAACTTCGTGAACGCGAGATAGGTGAGCAGCACGATCGCGACGATCCCGATCACCCCCGCCGTGAAGGTGCGCATCCCGTTGCGTCTGCGCCGGCGTCTCATGGGAGCTGGGGACCGGTCGTCGGGTTGCGGCTGAAAGTCTCGCCCGCCGGCACGCGGGCGCGCCCTTTGAACGTGGGTCCCTGGTCACCGGGGGTGTGGGCATCGAGGGCCAGGTTGCGTCCCTGCGGATCGAACTGGTTGAGCTTCTTCGGCCAGCCGCGCTGGCCCGTCTCGCAGTCGGCGTTCCCGTGGCTGTCGATCGCTGCGCCGTAGGACTGCGCGTGCAGGTACTGGAGACCGCCGAACACGGTGAGGGGTGGCGTGTTGCTCCCGGAGGTGCCGTTGACCGGGGTGGTGGCCCCCTGCTCCCCGACTCCTCCGCCTGAGGGGGCGGCCAGGTTGATCAGCGCCCGCTGCGCGTAGCCGAACTCCGTCTGGGCGGAGAGGTGCTCGGCCAGGTAGGTCCACCAGTAGTTCCAGTCGTTGCAGACCGTCTGGTAAGGGCCGAGGTAGCGGACCATCGGATTCAGCGTCCTGACGGTCGAGTTCAACCCGTTCAGCGCCTGATTCGTCCCCGGTGCGAGGGCGAGCGACTGCACGGCGCGCAGCAGCTGCTCGAGGTTTGCGTTCAGGATCGGAGTGCGGGCGAGCGTCTGGGTGCCGGCCTCGATCGCCGGATTGAGCACCGGCAGGGTTGTTTGGAGCTGTGCGGTGGGCGCATCGAGCGCCTGGCCCAGGGTGGTCAGGTCGGCCAGGAACGGCTGCTGCACGACGAGCGAGCTGGTCCCGACCGCGAGCGTCGACGGCGACAGCGCGATCGTCTCCTCGAGCGCGCTCGGATCGCGCGAGATCGCCTCGAAGGTCGTCGCCATGTCGGTGAACAGCCGCGAGGCGACCGGCGCCACCGGCGCCAGGGTCCCCGTGAACGTGTTCAGCGAGCGGATGAACCGGGTCAGGCCGGTGCGCGGGTCGGACAGGTACCGAGCCACCGGCCCGAGATAGCCGAGCAGCGCCGGCAGGCTGGCGATCGTATCGTTGAGTGCCGAGCCACGGCCGGCGAGCGCGTTGCCGATGCCGACCAGGTTCTCCTGGATCGCGCGCCTGGTCCGCGGGCTGAAAGTCTGGAAGATCTCGTCGAACTGCACCGGCACGTTTGTCTGCGAGACCGGCAGGGTCCCGCCGTCCGGGATCGTGCTCTCGGAGATCCCCTTGTGCAGGTCGACGTACTTCGAGCCGAGCACCGAGAGAGGGCGGATCGACGCGGTCGAGTCGCTCGGCACCCGGCCGTAGACATTGTTGAGCTTGAGCGTCAGCTGCGCGCCGGCCTGGCCGTTGGGCAGTTCGATCGGCGACAGCGCCGAGACGAGCCCGATCCTGTAGCCGCCCTCACGCACGTCGCTGCCGACGACCACGTTCGCGCCGCTGGTGAAGTCGGCCTTAAGCTCGCGCGTCGGCAGGAACGGCAGGCCGCTGTTCGCGGTATAGGCCAGGAACACCGCGGCCATCACGGCGAGCACGGTCGCGGCTCCGATCAGGACCGGGTTCGCCAAGGCGGATTGCGTGTTGCGTCTCATGCGGCTAGGGGGCGACGAGGTAGTTGAAGAGGGCTTGGGCGGGGCCGGCGGTACTGGGTGGCGAGGACGGTGAGGCCGTCGCCTGCGCGGGCGCCCGCGTCTGCTTGACGAGCGTCCTGGTGGGATGCCTGGTGGCAGCGTTGCCGGCCACGTCGGCTGCCGTCAGCCGACAGGCCGTCGTCGCCGGGCCGCGCTGTCCCGGAGGCGCGCCGCCCGGATCGGGCACGCAGGCGTGGGGGTTGGACGGGTCGGTCTCGTTGACCCCCGGCTGACTCGGGCCGAGCCACGCGTAGCAGTTGCGATAGCTGTTGCCGTATTGCTTAAGGCCGAGCGCGATCGTCGCGGGCGTGGCATACGGCGAGCACTTGGGATCGACGAACGAGTCGACGGCGAGGATGTGCCCGAAGGGGCCGAACGTGTTGATCGCCAGCGCCTGGTTGAAGACGTATTGGAGCAGCGCCTCGAGGCCGGTGTACCCCGTGCCGCCGGGGCTGCGGGAGTCGGCCTCCACCGCGCGGCCGCGGCTGTCGAGGTCGCGGAGCACGATGGCGAGGTTCTGCGCCAGTTCGGGCGTGGGCTCCGAGAACGTCCTCAGCAGCCGCACGGTCGGGGCGGCGGCGCGAACCGCGGAGATGCCGGTCGCCGATGCTCGCCCGAGCGACTGGATCGCAGGGAGCGCCGACCTCGCGAACGGCGTCAGGTTCCGGAGCAGCAGCGCGAGTTGCGATGCCGCGGCTCCGAGGTGGACGAGCACGGGCTGGTTCGCCTGGGCCGCCGCGCCGAGCTGGGCCATCGCCGGGCGAAGCTGCTCCAGGAACCCGGGGAGCAGCGCCAGCGTCGAGCGGAGGTTCGCCTGCTGGGTCGCGGTCGCGGTCGTGGTGTTGTTGGCCTCGGTGATGAAGCGCTGGACCTGCCTCCGGTTGTCGGCCAGCGCGGTCACAACGGTGTCGGCACTCACGGTCAGCTGCTGCAGCGTCCGCGAGTCGCCCGCGAGCAGCTGGAGCAGGTTGTCGGTCTGCGTGATCGCCGGAACGGCACGCCGGAGTGCCGCCTGGAGGTCGCCCGAGCGGCCGGCGACGCCGGCTCCGAGTTCGTTGATGATCAGGGTCAGGCGTTCCCGGTAGGGCATCCGCATGACGTTCTGGAGAAGGTCGGCTGGGATGGTCGACTGCGTGTGGGTGACCGGGATCGTGCTGCCGGGCGGCAGAACGGGGCCGTATCGGCCCGGCTGGCAGTCGACGAAGTACTCGCCGATCAGCGACTGGGGGCGTGACTGGCAGAACGCGTCAGCGTGGAAGACGCCAAATCCGCTCTGCGTCACTCGGATCGTGACCAGCGCGTGGCAGTCGCGTGTGTTCCCGGCCCGGCAGGACGCCGGCAGGCTGATTGCCGTGATCGTTCCGGCGCGAACGCCGGCGACCTTGAAGTCGGCGCCGGTAACCAGGCCGAAGGCGTTATCGAACTCGATTCGGTACGTGCCAGTCGCGCTGCTGTCGCCGGTGGCGGCGGCGCCCGAGACGATCGCGAACACGACCCCCGACACGACGGCCGTCATGCCGGCGAGCAGCCTCCTCATGGGCCGGTGGGGACCTGATTGGGGTTACAAGGGAAGCCCCGCATCGGATAGAAGACCGCGCCGCGCTCCATCGAGCCGGGACAGCGGTCGCCCTGGAATGCGGTCAGGCCGCCCCCTGGGCCCGTGAGCAGCTGGACGACCTTGGTCAGCTGCTGGGGAACCGGCAGCGAGCTCAACAGCGCGCTGTCGGCGGCCGAGAGGACGCCGAGCGTCGCCGCGACGCGGCTCGCGCCACCGTTTGCGTCGATCGTGCCGGGGTGTGAGAACCCCTCGAACCACCCGGTCAGGTCGACCGCGTAGGGACGAGCGGTGGCGAGCTCGGGGGTGAAGTCGTTCAGCGCGACCGTTGACTGCGGGAATGCTCCCGGGCGCCGCTTCCCGTTGGCGTTGACCGGCTCGACGGTGACCGCGGCCAGCGGCACCCCCAGCCTGGTCAGGTCGATGAGGTCGTTGTTGGGTCCCGGCCGGTGCACCACCGAGGACAGACTGCGAACCGTGGGGACGGCGTCTTGGACCAGCGGCCTCAGTTGAACAAGCAGCTGCTCGAGCTTGGGTGCAACGGGCTTGGCCGCATCGACGAGCGGGGTGAGGTCGTCGAGCGCGCGCCGGAGGTTGACGAACGTGGTGTTGGCCAGGCGCATGAAGCCGGGAAGACGCTGGATCGACTCCCCGAGCGCCGTGCGCTGCGCGGCCAGCGCCCCGGTGGTGGTCGCCAGGTGCTGGACGAGACCGGACAGATCGGAGCTGCGCTGCGAGATATCGGTGACGAGATTGCTCGAGGCGACGATGAAGTTCGTGAACTTGCTCGAGTCGCGGTTGATCTCGCGGAACAGCATGCTGCTGGCGGCGATCGACGGGTTGAGGTAGGCCCAGCCGACCTGCGCCTGACGGCCGCGAGCCGCGTACTGCGACGCCGACCCCTGAATCACGGCCTGAAGTCCCTTCAGCGTGGGCGCATCCAACGTGTTGAACAGCTGGTCGAGGTCGACCGCGCTCGTCGTGTTGGTGGTTGTGATGATCCCGTTGTCCGGGATCCGGGAGGCGGTCGCCGAGCCCAGGCGCAGGTCGATATACCGGTTCGCGATTCCGGACAGAGAGGTCTGGCGCACTGTCGCCTCGGTTCCCTCCCGCAGCGGCTGGAAGGTCGGATCGGTGATCGCGAGCGTCAGCTGCGCCTGCCCGTGCGGGGTGAGCGAGATGCTCGACACGCTCCCGATCGGGTTGCCGGCGACGACGACCTGATCGCCGGTGACGATCTGACTCGCGTTCAGGAAGACCGCTCGGACCTGGTAGCTGCTGCCGCCACCGAGGATGATCGCGACCACGGCCACCAGCACTACGACAACCGCCGTGACGGCGGCGACTCTTCCGATCACCGTTGAGTTACGCACCGTTTCGTCCTGGCCAGCGCTCTCCTCACCGACCTCCTCGGGGCTTCACTGACCTCCCGCAAAATCCGTGCTGGTCAGGTTCCTCCGCGGAGGCACGAGCCGCATCACCCGCATGGGGTGAAAGGGCATTCCGGGCCGCGGCCGGGGAGCGGGGGCGGTGCGCCCCGCTCCCGAGGCGGCGGCCCGGTCGCTACGAGTCGGACCTGAGCTTGCCCGCGGCACCCCAGCTCTCGGCCGGGAACTCCTGGATCCACACCTGTACGTGCTCGGCCGACAGGCCGTAGGCGGTGTCGAACGCCTCGGTGATCCGTGACACGAGCTGGCGCTTCTGCTCGCTGTCTCGCGGGCCTTGCAACACGGTTACGACTGGCATCTGAACCTCCTCAGCTCAGCGTTTGATTGGGGACGGGGTCGCCGAAGGCGGTCTCGGCGGCGTAAAGCGTGTCCATGTACTCGCGGACCGACTGGATCCTTCCGTCGCGGACCGTGAACACCCCGAGGCAGTCGTTCTCGTAGGGCGCTCCGGAGGGTGTGTGCGCGCGGCTCGTCCACTGCAGTGCGACCCGGTCGCCCTCCGCGATCATCGCGGTGATCTCGAGGCTGACCGACCCCGGCTCGTAGTGAGACATCGCGGTGCCGAGGAACTCGTCGATGATCGCGTCCCGGCCCTCCCACGTACCGGAGATCGGGAGATCGCCGGCGTCGATCCTCCAGGTCGCGTCGTCGGCGAAGAGATCACGGATCCTCGCCGTATCGCCGGCCTCGACGGCCTCGACGTACGCTCGCACGACGGTTCTGCCATCGGTTGCCTCACTCATGGTTGGCTCCTTGTCTTTCGTTTGCACCAATGGGAGGGATGGTCAGCACCGCGTTGCCGCGGATCCGGCGCGCGCGCAGGTCAGCCAGGGCCGCGGCGGTGTGCGCCCAGTCGGCGAGCAGGCCGACCTCGGGATGAAGGCGGCCGCTCGCCACGAGACGCACGAGCGTGTCGAGATCACGCGAGACCGCGACGTCCGAGTCCTCGTAGTGGAAGTGGCGGATGGTTGCGCCGGTCTGACCGAAGTGGTCGAAGAAGTCGAGCCGGGCGGGCTCGCGGCTCGCCTGGCCGAACCAGATCACCCTGCCGTGGCCTGCGACCTGGCTCAGGGTCTGCGCGAGGGCGCCTCCGCCCACCGATTCGAATGCGACGTCGAACGGACCCGGGGCGTCGCCAATCCCGTGCACCACCCGCCTCGCGCCGAGGGCGAGCAGCCGCTCCGCGCGCTGGAAGGAAGAGACGACCGCCGTGACCTCGGCGCCGTTCGCGCTCGCCAGCTCGGTCAGATAGTGGCCCACGCCGCCCGCGGCGCCGGTGATCAGGACCCTGCGGCCGGCGATCCCCCCGGCCGCTCGCAGGAGGCCCAGCGCCGTGAGCCCGGCGAGCGGAAGCGCGGCCGCTGTGGGGGCGTCGATCTGGTTCGGTAGAACCGCCAGGGCGTCGGTCGCCACGGCGGCGAGCTGCGCCCAGCCGGCACGCGGGGGGTGTCCGACCACGCGCTCGCCGGTCGCCGGTCCGGTTCCGTCCGGTGCCCGCCGGAGCACGAGGCCGGCGATGTCCTTACCCGGCCGCCAGCCCTGGCGTGGGTGCTCGAGCTGGAACGTCTCGCCGCGGTTGATCGAGAACCCCTCCACCGCCACGAGCGCCTCGTTCGGGCGCGGTTCGGGCTCCGGCGCCTCAGCGATCCTGACGAGCGGGTCAGAACCGTCGGTTGGGATCAGGGCGAGCATGGAGGACACCGTAGGCGCGGACGCGCCGGAACGGAAAGACCGCTCCGGCATGTCTTCAGCGAGGGGCGCTATGAACGCGGACCGCTACATCCAGCCGAGGTCGCTCGAGATCTCCGTCGCCGAGGCGAGCATCCGGTCGACCGCCGGGGAGCGTTTGTGACGCCGGGCGAGCAGCGCCACCTCGAGGCTTGCCGGCGGGGTCAGCGGGAGCCAACAGAGCTCATCGGGCAACCCGAGGGCGGCCGATGACTCTCCCGTGATCGCCACCGCCTCGCCCTGGAGCACTGGGGTGTAGGCGAGGTCGAAGCTCAGGCTACGCAGCAGAACCCGCGGCTCAACTCCCCGCTCGCGAAACAGCCCGAGCACCGCGTCGTAGTGGCCTGGATTCGCGTCGCGAGGGTGTAGCAGCAGCGTCTCATCGGCCAGGTCCGCCACGCCGACAGCCGGGCTGGACGCGAGCCGGTGATCACGACGCGACATCAGTCCCTGTCGCTCCATGCGGATCACGCGCGTATCGAGCTGCAGCGTCTTCGGGGGGCAACGAACGAGGCCGAGGTCGATCGAGCCGTCGCTCAGACCGGCGACGATTTCGTCGACCGACTTGACCGCGGTTGACATCGCGATCCCCGGATGACGCTCGGCCAGGCCCCGAAGCAGGCGCGGCGCCGTCTCGTAGCTCGCGCTGCCACCGTAGGCGACCACCACCTCGCCGCGCTCGCCGGTGCCATAAGTCCGCACGCTGCGCCACAGCTCATCCGAGGCGCTCAGCAGCGCCGGGCCCCGCTCGAGCAGAAATCGTCCGGCCTCGGTCAGCTCGAACTCGTGGGTCGTCCGGTGTAGGAGCTCGACCCCGAGCTCCTGCTCAAGCATCCTCACCTGCCGGCTCAGCGCCGGCTGCGCGATATGCAGCCGCTCGGCCGCCCGCGTGAAGTTGCGCTCCCGCGCGACCGCAACGAAGTACTGCAACCGACGGAGATCGGTCACGGGGGCGATCTTAGCTCGCCCCCGGCGGATCCCCGTGCCCGCGGCCGGCCGGCGGTGATGCCGCGCCGTGCTGAAGAGAGCACGAACCGGTCTTTCACATCGCGCGCACCGCGACCTAGGGTCGTGATTGAAGACGGGCTGTCACGGGACCGGACCCCAATGTGTCTGAACTACCGATGGAGGTTCCCGAATGACATCCATGGACTCGCACCCCGCTCACCGGTGGCTGATCCTCGCGGTGCTCGGCACCGCGCAGCTGATGGTCGTGCTCGACGCGACGATCGTGAACATCGCGCTCCCGTCAGCACAGCGGGCACTGCGCTTCGGCTCCGGTGACCGCCAGTGGATCATCACCGCCTACGCGCTCGCGTTCGGGAGCCTGCTGCTGCTCGGCGGTCGGCTGAGCGACTGGTTCGGGCGCAAATGGACCCTGATCGCCGGACTGGGCGGGTTCGCGCTCGCCTCCGCGGCCGGCGGGGCGGCCCAGTCTTTCGGGATGCTGGTGGCGGCTCGCGCTTTTCAGGGCGCGTTCGGCGCGCTCTTGGCCCCGTCGGCGCTGTCGCTGCTCACGACGACATTCACCGACCCGGCCGAGCGAGCCCGCGCATTCGGCATGTTCGCGGCGATCGCCGGCAGCGGCGCTTCGATCGGCCTCCTCATCGGCGGGGCGCTCACGCAGTCGCTGGGCTGGCGCTATTGCATGTACGTCAACCTTGTGTTCGCAACCGTGGCCGTCGCCGGCGCGCTGAAGCTCGTGAGCAACTCGCGGCCGGAGGCCCGGCCTCGCCTCGATCTCCCGGGTACGCTCACCGTGTCCTCGGGGCTGTTCACGCTCGTGTTCGGGTTTGCGCACGCGCAGACGAAGACCTGGGCGAACGGGCTCACCGTGACGATGATCGCCGCCGGTCTCGTCCTGATTGCCGCGTTCGTGGCCTGGGAGCGACGAGCGGTGAGCCCGCTGTTGCCGCTACGCGTGGTCGCTGATCGAAACCGGGGCGCCGCGTTCCTCTCGATCGGCATCTCCGGCGCGGCGATCTTCGCCGTGATCCTGTTTCTCACCTACTACCTGCAGCAGACCCGCGGCTACTCGCCGATCGGCAGCGGCCTTGCCTTCCTTCCGATGACCGTGACGATCATGGCCTCGGCGGTGATCGGCCTGACCAAGCTCCAGGGACGCATTGGACCCAGGCCGCTCGTGGTCACGGGGATGCTTCTCGGCGCTCTCGGGATGCTGTACCTGACCCGGCTCGAGGTGGACTCCTCGTACGCGGGTGGGATCGTGCCCGCCCTCGTCGTGATCGGTCTCGGTCTCGGCCTCGTGATCTCGACCTCGATCAACCAGGCCACCGATCGGGTCGCGCAGGAGGAGGCGGGGGTCGGATCGGCGACCGTCAACGCCTCCCAGCAGGTGGGCGCATCGCTCGGGATCGCGCTCCTGTCGACGATCGCGGCGAGTGCGGCGAGCCGCTACGCGCACGGCGGGCCCCACGTGTCCCGGCTCGGGGCGCACGCCGCGGTCCACGGCTACGCCGTCGGGTTCGGCTGGGCGGCCGCGATCTTCGCCGGCGGTGCGGTCCTCGCCGCGATCATGTTCCGGCGCGTGGTGCCGCGGACCGGGGCGGACCGAGCGGCGGCCGGCGCCCGGCCGCGCGTGGTTGTCGTCGGTGGTGGCTTCGGTGGCCTTCAGGCTGCGGTGAAGCTGGCGCGGCTCCCGGTGGAGGTCACGCTCATCGACCGGCGCAACTTCCACCTGTTCCAGCCGCTCGCCTACCAGGTGGCGACCGGCGCGCTGGCTCCGGCGGAGATCTCCTACCCGCTCCGGCGCATCTTCCGCCGCCATCCGAACGTGAGCGTGCTCCTGGCCGAGGTCAGCGACTTCGACCTCGAGCGCCGCAGCGTTCAGCTCGCACGCGACGCGGCCGGCGTGGCACCGCGACCGGTGCTGTTCGACACGCTGATCGTCGCCGGCGGCTCGCACTACAACTACTTCGGGCACGAGGAGTGGCAACGGAGCACGGCCGACCTCAAGACGATCGAGGGCGCTCTGGCGATTCGCGCGCGGGTCCTGAGGGCGTTCGAGGCTGCGGAGGCCGAGCCCGACCCCGCACGCAGATCGGCGTGGCTGACGTTCGTGATCGTCGGTGGGGGTCCCACCGGTGTCGAGATGGCCGGCCAGATCGCCGAGATCGCCCGCGACGTGCGCACCGAGTTCGTGTCGCTGCGCGCGGCCCGGGCGCGGATCCTGCTCGTGGAGGCGGGAGACCGGGTGCTGAGCACGTTCCCGCCCTCCCTCTCCGCCCGTGGCCTGCGGTCGCTGACCCGCCTCGGCGTCACGACGCGGCTGGATTCCGAGGTGACCGGCGTGGACGCCCGGTCGGTGAGGATCCGTGACGCTGGCGGCGCCGAGGAGCGGGTCGAGTCGCGCACGGTGGTGTGGGCCGCAGGCGTCGTCGCCTCCGAGCTGGCGCGCGTACTGGGCGAGCGGGCGGGCGTCGGGGTGGACCGGGCCGGCCGGGTCGAGGTGCTCGAGGATCTCACGCTTCCAGGCCATCCGGATGTGCTCGCGATCGGCGACATGATCCGCGTCCGCGGGCACGACGGAGCCGCCACCGTGCTGCCGGGGCTCGCGCCGGTGGCGATGCAGGAGGGCCGTCACGCCGCACGGGTCGTGCGCGACCGGCTGCGCGGGCGCCCACCCAGGCCGTTCCGCTACCACGACAAGGGAAACCTGGCCACGATCGGCCGCGCCAGCGCCGTGGCGGACATCAGGGGCCTGCGGCTGAGCGGTTTCATCGCCTGGGCAATCTGGCTGCTCGTTCACCTCCGTTACCTGATCGGGTTCGAGAACCGGCTGCTGGTCCTGATCCGCTGGGCCGTCAGCTTCGTCAGCCATGGCCGGGGTGCCCGGCTGATCACCGACGCCGGCGAGGCGGTGGCGCCGGTGCCGCTTCCGCGACCGGCCGAGTCGGTCCGCCCGACCCGCGGCGAGCGGGCGGCGTGACGCGCGGCCTTGCAGGGGTCGGCCGGTCAGACGAGTCACCGGTCGACCCGCCGGTCAGGTTGCGATCGCAGCCCGGCCACTGCGCGCCGGGTCGCGTTGGCCCTACGCCACCTCGCGCAGGCGCCCCGTCTCGACCTCGTAGACGAAGCCGCGGATGGAGTTCTTGCGCGGGATGAACGGCGAGGCCTTGATCCGCGCGATCGACTGCCGCACGTCGGCGTCGAGGTCCCCGAACGCCTCCGCGGCCCACTCGGGCTTGATTCCGGTGTCCTGCTGGATCGTGGCCTTGAACTCGTCGTCGGTGAACGTGAGCATCCCGCAGTCGGTGTGATGGATGAGGATGATCTCCTCCGTCCCCAGCAGCCGCTGGGAGATAGCCAGTGACCGGATCTCGTCGTCGGTGATCACTCCGCCGGCGTTGCGGATCACGTGCGCGTCGCCCTCGGCCAACCCGAGCGCGCCGTAGACGTTGAGCCTCGCGTCCATGCACGCGACCACGGCCACCTTCTTGGCCGGGGGCAGCGGCAGCTCCCCCTTGTCGAAGGCGGCGACGTAGGCATCGTTGTTCGTCAGCAGCTCGTCGGTCGTGCTCATGGGAGGCTCCTGTTGTTCGCGTGGAGGTTGGCGCGGCCGGTGGTTGGCGGTCGGCCCGGTCCGATCCGGCCCGGCGCGGCTGTGTTGAGTAAGTCTATCGAATTACTACTAATAGACGATGGGGGCGGCGGCTGAGTTCGTCTGCCGGGTCACCCCGGCGGCGGCCGCGACGCGACTGGGGCGGGAGAAACGCAACAAACCCGTCCCTCGGAACCGAGCGAGGCTGAAGAGTCACGGTCACGAGGACTTTTCAGCCGTCCTTGTCGGCGGCCCCCGACTTTGCGGCGTTAGTGCGTTTCTGGTTGGCTCAGGTTGGGGGCGCCTGGCAGGCCGGGTGTGTGGTCCGGTGCGATGGCGAGGAGGCCCCGGGTTTGAGCCCCGCGCGCCGCCCAACCCGCCGCCCCGACCAGAGAAAATCAGACCCCGTTTCATTCCTCGATCAATCGAGCGACAGCCTCTCAGCAGACCCAATCGTGCATCCCCGCGCCCGTGGCAGCGGGTTTTCGAGGTTATGCCCGGTCACCGTCCGCTCCGGTGTGCTGGGCGCGCTTCAGCACCGCGCGAGGACCTCGCCGGCCCGTCACCCAATCACGCGACCATCGCCCGCCCGCGAACCCTCACAGCCCGAGCCCCCGGTAAGGCCACTACGCCGCCGCCGCGCCCCGTGACGCCGATACCGCCTCCGCTGCCGAGCGTCCCCCCGGGTCGAAGGCGAGGAAATGGAACGCCCACGGATCGAGGCCGACGTAGAGGCCTTCGCGGGCCAGCTCGTCGCCGTCGCGGGTGAACTGGACGTTGCTGAGCTGGTCGGAGAGCTCCCAGTCCTGCCCGCCGAGCTGTGCCCAGGGCAGGTGGATGCGGGCCTCGGCCGGGGCGTCGGCGTAGTTGACGACCACGAGGCGCCGCGTGTCGCCGGCCTCCCAGCACCAGGCGATGAGCTGCTCGGCCGAGTCGTTGTCCGGCCATCCGGTGCAGTCGCACAGTTGCCACCGGCCCTCTCGCAGGCCCCCGTCCGCGACCGACCGCACCAGCCTCTCGTAGAACGCGCGCAGCTCGGCGTCGGCCGGCTCGTCCGGGCCGCGGCGGAGGAACACCGGGATGTGGGTTCGCAGGCCGTCGAACTGGCCGTCGTGATACAGCCGCGCCCCCTCGAGCGAGGACATCACGACCGCCGCCGCCCGCGCCTGCGCCGGCGCGAAGGTGGCCGCTGCGCGCGGCTCGTCGTGGTTCTCGATGAACCGGATCAGACGTTCCTGGTAGGCCGGGTCGGCCTGCAGATGCCCGCGTACGGCGGTGGCCGGGTCGTGGACCAGGCGGTCGTAGAGGCGCTTGTCGTAGCAGAGATCGAACCCCTGCTGCTGGAGCGTCCACTCCATGTCCCAGTAGGCCTCGGCCATGAACAGCAGGTCAGGATGCTCCCGGCGCACGCGCCCGATCAGCTCGGGCCAGTACTCGGTCTCGGGGAGCGTCCCGGCGCGCTCGCCCCAGGTGCGCGCGAACACGTCGTTGGTCATCAGCATCGCCATGTCGCAGCGGAGGCCGTCGCACTGGTTGCCGATGTCGATCAGGGTCGCGGTGACGGCATCCCTGAGCTCGCGGGAGAATGCATTCAGCTGGACCACGTCGCGCCACGGCGCGAAGTACGGGTCGCGGCCGTTGGCGAATACGCCGCCGGCGGTCGCGATGAACGCCTCGGGGTGCTCGGAGAGCTCGTGCTCGGTGCCGGACAGCAGGCAGCCGGGGTTCGTGGTGATCCATGGATGGTCCGGCGCGACGTGGTTCGGGACGTAGTCGAGGATCAGGGCGATCCCGCGCTCCGCGAGCGCGGAGCGCGCCGCGGCCAGCGCAGTAGGGCCACCGAAACGGTCGTCGACCACGTACTCGCGCACGCAGTAGGGCGATCCGAGCACGTCCTCGTCGCTCAGGTCGGGCAGCGCGGCGCGGTTCCCCTGCTGTACCCCTTCGTCGTGGCGGGCGATCTCGACGCCGGCCGGGCTGCGCCGCCAGACGCCCATCAGCCAAACCGCGTCGACGGGCAGCGCGGCCAGCCGATCCCATTGCTCGGCTGGGACCTCGCTCAGCGCGAGAGCGGAGCCGCGCCCGCGGCCCAGCCGCTCGAGCCAGACCGCGGTGTTGATCTCGTAGACGGTTGGGCGAGGTGCGATGCGCACGGCGCGGTCACTCTGCCAGCGCGTCCCCGACGTGCTCGGCCTCCGCAAAGCCGGTGGGCGCGAGCATGAACAGGTTCGCGGCCAGGCCAGTCCAGCCGGTCTGGTGGCTGGCGCCGATCCCGGCTCCGTTGTCGCCGTGGAAGTACTCGTGGAACAGGATCAGGTCGTGCCAGTTCGGATCGGACTGAAACTTCTCGATTCCGCCGAACACGGGCCGGCGGCCGTTCTCATCGTCGGTGAAGATGCCGGCCAGGCGCCGTCCGAGCTCGGTCGCCACCTCGAGCAGGTTGGCCTCGTGGCCGGAGCCGGTCGGGCACTCGATCTTGAAGCGGTCGCCGTAGTAGCGGTGCAGGTGGACGAGACCGCGCAGGATGATGAAGTTCATCGGGAACCACACCGGGCCACGCCAGTTCGAGTTGCCGCCGAACATCCCGCTGTCGGACTCCGCGGGCAGGTAGCGGACCTCGTCGTGCTCGCCCTGCCATTCGAACTCGACGGGGTGCGCGAGGTGGGCGCGGGAGATGGCGCGGATCCCGTGCGGGCCGAAGAACTCGTCCTCGTCGAGCATCACCTCGAGGATTCGGCGCATCCGCTCCTCGTTTACGAGTGAGGCGATCCGGCGGCCGTCCGGACTTGGCTCGGGCACGATCGCGCGCGGCGGGAGCGCGTCGGAGAACCGCTCGAGCCCGGCGAGCAGACGCTCGACGAACTCGGGGTGCTGCTCGGCCAGTTCGCCCTCGAACACGGTCGCCGCGCATAGCGGCAGCAGGCCGACCAGGGAGCGCACCTTGAGCTGCTGAGTGCTGCCGTCGGGCCAGCGCAGGACGTCGTAGTAGAAGCCGTCCTGCTCGTCCCACAGCGACCCGCCGCCGGGCGGATGCATCGCGAGGGCGATCCAGGCGAAGTGGGCGACGAACTTGAGCGCCATGTCGACGTATACCTCGTCCTCGCGGGCCAGCTCGATCGCCATCTGGAGCATCCACTGGCAGTAGAGAGCCATCCAGGCGGTCCCGTCGGCCTGCTCGAGGCTGCCGCCGCCCGGGAGCGGCGCCGAGCGGTCGAACAGGCCGATGTTGTCGAGCCCGAGGAACCCACCCTGGAACAGGTTGCGGTCGTCCGGGTCCTTGCGGTTGACCCACCAGGTGAAGTTCGTCAGCAGCCGGTGGAACACACGCTCGAGGAACGCGCGGTCGCCCTTGCCCCGGATCTCGGCCTCGCGCTCGTAGACGAAGAGTGCCGCCCAGGCCGTGACCGGGGGGTTGACGTCGCTGAAGTTCCACTCGTAGGCGGGGATCTGGCCGTTCGGGTGCATGTAGCGTGTGAGCAACAGCAGCTCGACCTGGTGCTTTGCGAAGTCGACGTCGACGAGCGCCAGCGGACCGCAGTGGAAGGCGAGGTCCCACGCCGCGAACCAGGGGTACTCCCACTTGTCCGGCATCGAGATCACGTCGCCGGCGAGCATGTGAAACCAGGGCACGTTGCGAAGCGAGCTCGAGGGGGCGTTCGGGTCCCAGGGGTTGACCCCGTGCTCGTGCAGCCAGCGATGGACGTCGTACTCGTAGTACTGCTTGCCCCAGAGCAGCCCGGCGAGCGCCTGTCGCATGACCAGCGCCCCGTCGGCGTCGAGGCCGGACGGGATCACCGCGGCGTAGAAGCTGTCGGCCTCGTTGCGGCGGGCGCCGAAGACGCGCGTGAAGCCGGCGCCGAGCGGACCGTTGGCGGCCGAGGAGCCGGGGCCGGTCAGCCGGATCCTGATCTCGCGGCTCTCGCCCGGCGCGAGCTCGAGGTTGTGGTGGGCGGCGACCTTCGTGCCGGTCCGGTCCGGGTTGACGGCACCGGCGACGCCGCCGACGACGTAGTCGTTGATCCCGTCCTTCACGTAGGGCGAGGCGTTCGGCGTTCCGAACAGGCGCGAGTTGTTGGTCTCGTTCTCGCAGAACAGGAGCTCGGCGCCGGCGTCGGCGCTCAGCTGCCATTCGCCCAGCTCGTGATGCGAGGCCATGACGGACGCGAGCGCGTCCTGCGGACCGGTCCTGAGCTCGGGCTTTGGCGTCTCGTCGCCCCACGACCACGTGTTCCGGAACCAGAGAGTGGGGAGGAGGTGCAGCTGCGCGGCGTCCGGGCCACGGTTGACCGCGGTGACGAGCATCAGGATGTCGTCCGGGCTCGCCTTCGCGTATTCGACGGTCACGTCGAAGTAGCGGTCGTCGTCGAAGATCCCGGTGTCGAGGAGCTCGTACTCGAGATCCAGCTTGCCCCGGCGCCGGTTCGTCTCGATCAGGTCCTCGTAGGGAAACGCCCGCTGCGGGTACTTGTACTGGCAGCGCAGATAGGAGTGGGTCGGCGTTGAGTCGAGGTAGAACCAGTACTCCTTGACGTCCTCGCCGTGGTTGCCTTCGCTGTTGGTGAGCCCGAACATCCGTTCCTTGAGGATCGGATCGGCGCCGTTCCATAGCGCCAGCGACAGGCATAGGCGCTGGCGCTCGTCGGAGATGCCGGCGATGCCGTCCTCGCCCCAGCGGTAGGCGCGTGACCGGGCCTGGTCATGGGTGAAGTAGTTCCAGGCGTCTCCGCCGTCGCTGTAGTCCTCGCGCACCGTGCCCCACTGGCGCTCGCTGAGATAAGGGCCCCAGTTCTTCCAGGGAGCCCGTCCGGTTCGTGCCTCCTCGAGCCGCCGATGTTCCGGTGTGTTCGCGATGTCCACGAGTCTTCCTCGCGCGGCTCGCGAGCGCAAGCATGCACACCAGCCGATTTTGTGAAAAAGCCGTCAAAGATCATCCGATTCGGATGACGCGGTTGCGCTCGGGCGCGCATAGCGTCGGCCTGGCCATGGAGGCTCAGTCTCTCGACCTCGCCCTGATCGTGTTCGACCACACCGAGGGCGCGGAGCGCGCGTATTCGGATGTGATCGATCAGGCCCGCGGCGCCGCATGGACCCGGGAGGTCGCGCTCGTCGAGCATCATCGGCGCGACCGGATCGTAGTCCGGGGGACGGTCGCCGGTCACTACGTCGACGCAGATGACGCTGAGCAGTTCATCGGGACGCGGACGGTCGAGGGCGCGCTCGGCGGGGCGGCGGTCGGAGCGCTGTTCGGGCCGCCCGGATTTGCCGCCGGGCTCGTGGGAGGGGGGCTGGCCGGAAGCGTGTCCGCGGAGCACTCGGGTCCGCATCTGCGCAGCGCGCTGTTCGACCAGCTCAGACGCGACGTGCCGGAGGGGGCCTCGGCGGTGATGGCCCTGGCGCCGCCTGGCGACGTCGACGCGATGGCGGCCGCGCTCGAGGGCACGGCCGGCCGGGTCGTCCGTCATCACCTCGCTCCCGAGGCGGCGGATGCGCTCCGGGCCGCCGTCGCGGACAGCCCCAGCGCGGCCGAGTCGCCGTCCGCCTAGCCCGCGCCCCGGCCGGCGCCCCGGTTTCGCAACAGCCCGCGCGCGGCACGTGCTGTCCCAGGCGCAGGATCGAGGGTCTTGCCCACGAACTGTTCGAGGGCAAAACCGCGATAAACCGGCCTGGCAGGTCCGGGCCAGGAGAGAGGAGTCTAATATGAGAGGTGTCGGTCGCGCGATGTTTGTAGCGATCCTGCTGCTGATCGCCGGCTTTCTCAACATCATCTACGGGTTCGGGGCGGTCGGAAACGCTCACTACTTCACGGCGAACACGTCATATGTGTTCGCGAACCTGCACACGTGGGGATGGATCACCGTGATCCTCGGCGTGATTCAGCTTGCGGCCGGCTTCTCGCTGCTCGCGGGCAACACGTTCGGGCGTGTGATCGGAATCATCGGCGCGTCCCTGGGCGCGCTGGAGTCGCTGCTGGCCGTGGGCGGGAACAACCCGTTCTGGTCGCTCGGCGTGTTCGCGCTGTGCCTGTGGATCCTGCACGGGCTTCTCGTCTTCGGCGAGGATGAGAAGGCAGCCGCCTAGACACGGAGGTCTTGAGTCTGGGAGCCCCGCCCCGGCTCCCAGACTCCCCTTCATACGAATCGGGTGACGTTAGGGTGTGGTCGACGATCCACGCTTGAGTTCCGTGTCCCCCGCCCAACGAAGCTCCACCCGATCCAGAGCCGGCACCATGAAGCGTTCCCGCGCGGGCGCTCCGCCGCCCTCGGTGCTCGAGTCGGGCGAGTCGGCGCAGCGCGGACGCGAGGCGCGTTCCTCGGCGCCCCGCTCCGCCCATCGAGAGTGGGCCCCGGCGGCGAATCGCCCAGACCCCGTGGCAGTGCTCCAGGCACAGGCCGCAGCGCGGGTCCAGGAGCTGGTGCCGATCCGCTACGGCCGGATGCTGGTCTCCCCGTTCACCTTCTATCGCGGCGCGGCGGCGGTGATGGCCGCCGATCTCGCGGGCACGCCGAACTCCGGCATCGTCGTCCAGGCCTGCGGTGACGCTCACATCTCGAACTTCGGCGGGTTCGCCGCCCCTGACCGCAGGCTGATCTTCGGGCCGAACGACTTCGACGAGACGCTCCCCGGCCCGTGGGAATGGGACGTCAAGCGGATGGCGGCCAGCGCCGAGATCGCCGGGCGCGACGTGGGGCTCGGGGCCAAGAGCCGGCGGAAGGTCGTCCTCGCGTGCGTGCGTGAGTACCGCCGGGCGATGCGCGAGTTCGCCGCCCTGAGTCACCTCGACGTCTGGTACGAGCGCATCAACGCGAGTGAGCTGGTCAGCCGCTTCGGCGGCCGGCTGGGCAACCAGGGGCGGATTCTGTTCGGAGCCCCGTGGGCCAAGGCCCGCCGGAAGACCAGCGTCCGTGCGGTGCGGAAGCTGACCGAGCGGGTCGACGGCGAGCCCCGCTTCCGGCACGTGCCACCGCTCCTGGTCCCGTTCCGGTACCTGCACGATCCGAACGACCCCCGCGACGAGTCCGAGTACGTCCGGGACCTCCTCGACGCCTACGTCGCCAGCCTCGACGAGGATCGCCGCTACCTGTTCAGCACCTACCGCTTCGTCGACCTGGCCCGCAAGGTGGTGGGCGTGGGAAGCGTTGGGACCCGTGCATGGATCCTCCTGTTCGTCGGCCGCGGCGGGAAGGACGGCCTCGTGCTCCAGATGAAGGAGGCGCAGGCGTCCGTGCTCGAGGCCCATTTGGGGGCGAGCGAGTACGACCACCACGGGGAGCGCGTGGTCCGCGGGCAGCGGATGGACCAGGCGGCCAGCGATGTGTTCCTCGGCTGGCAGCGAAGCAAGGGGCTGGACGGCAAAGAGCACGACTTCTACATCCGCCAGCTATGGGACTGGAAGGCCTCGATCGATCTATCGGCGATGGGCTACTCGGGCCTGCACGCATACACCCGCGCGTGTGGCTGGTCGCTGGCCCGCTCGCACGCGCGCTCCGGGGATCGGCTCGCGATCGCCGCTTACCTCGGGAAGGGCACGCGGTTCGACGAGGCGATCGCAGACTTCTCGGCCGCCTACGCGGATCAGAACGAGCTCGACTACCAACGCCTGGCAGCGGCGGCCCAAGATGGCGAGGTGCCGACCGAGCTGGGCGTTTGAAAGGAGTGACACACATGGGACTTCTGCACAGACATGATGATCTCGGTGGCACGCGCTACCAGATGCGCGAGAAGCTGTTCTCGATCGGCGATGACTTCTGGATCGAGACCGGTGACGGTGAGCGCGCGTTCAAGCTCGACGGCAAGGCGCTCCGGGTCCGGGAAACGTTCGTGCTCGAGGGGCCCTCGGGCGAGGAGCTCTACAAGATCCAGGAGAAGAAGCTCCACATCCGCGACACGATGAAGATAGAGCGCGGCGGGGAGACCGTTGCGACGATCAAGAAGGCTCTGATCACGCCCCTTAGGGATCGCTTTGAGATCGAGGTCGAGGGCGGCGGCGAGCTGAGCGCCAAGGGCAATGTGGTCGATCACGAATTCGAGATCGAGCGGGACGGAGACAAGGTGGCGGAGATCTCGAAGCGCTGGTTCCGGGTCCGCGACACGTACGGGATCGAGATCGCGTCCGGCGAGGATGACGCACTGATCCTCGCGGCCACGGACTGCATCGACGAGATGGCGCGCGACTAGGGCCGGGCCCGGGGAATCCGGACTCTCACAAACGTTTCAGGTTCGCGGCGCATGATCGCCGCGTGCGTTGCAGGAAATGCTCGTCACGGGGCCTTGTGTTCGCGTGGGATCTTCGGTGTGTCGCGGCCGCAGAGGTGAGTCGATGATCAGCGCTTCGGGGCCGCGGCGCTGGGTGGCCATGGCGGTAGCGGTCGCCGCGGCCGAGGCGATCCTTCCGGAGCTTGGAGCGTCAGGCCGCCCGCACTCGGACGCGGTCGCGCTCAGCTCGGCGACGTGGCCGCGTCTGCTCGCCGTGCTCGTTGCGATCGCGCTTCTCGTGCTGACGCCGAAGCTGTGGCGCGACGGCCTCAGGCCCGGCTCGCTGGTGATCGCCGGGCTGATCGCGCTGGCCGCGCTGAACGTGGTCGGGGGCGCCCATTACCGAGAGGCGATCCCGGACGCGTGCCTGGCGCTGCTGGCGGCGACGGCGACCGCGCTCACGGTTCGGCGACCTCGGCACGCGGTGGCCGGCCCCGAGGCGCGCCGGCACGACCTGACCCTGGCCCGGTCGATCGTCGGCAGCCACGGCGACGATCCGATCTCGCCCTTCATCCTCAGGCCTGACAAGACGTTTCACCTGGCCGCGGGCGGCGTGCTCGCCTACCGCGTGATCGGGCGAACCGCGGTCGTATCCGGCGATCCGGTCGGGCCGGCGACGTCGATCCGGCCACTGCTCGAGAGCTTCGTGAACGACAGCGCAGCGCGCGGGCTGGACATCGTCCTCTACGGCACCTCGGGCCGCCACCTCGAGCTATACCGCCAGCTCGGGCTGCGCGCGCTTCGCGTGGGGGAGGAGGCCGTGGTGGACCCGGCCGGATTCACTCTGGAGGGGCGGCGGGTCCGCAAGCTTCGCCAATCGGTCCACCGGATCGAGCGCCACGGTTGGAAGATCCATGCCTACGAGGGGCGGCACATCGGCGCGGCACTCGAATCGGAGATCGACCGGATCGAGCGCCGCTGGCGGTCGGGGCAGCGGCGGATTCTCGGCTTCGCGATGGGAATGGGCCAATTCGAGGCGGGCGTCGACCCGGACGCCCTCTACCTGCTCGGTCGCTCGCCGGACGGGGAGCTGCGCGCGGCGATGCGGTTCGTCACCCACCGCGGGAAGCTGTCCCTGGCGACGATGCGGAGGGTCGGGGAGACGCCCAATGGGCTGAACGAGGCGCTGGTCTGCCAGGCGCTCGAGCTGGCCCGCCGCCGCGGAATCCACGAGGTGAGCCTCAACTACGCCGGGCTTGCCCACCTGATCCGCAGCGAGCCGAGCGGCAACCGCCTCGAGCGGATGGCGATCAGCGCCTCGATCATGCTGGTGAGCCGGCACTTCCAGATGCAGCGCCTGGTCCGCTTCAACGAGAAATTCGACCCGGCGTGGCGTCCGCGGTACCTGGTCTATCAGTCGCCGGCGTCGCTTCCGCGCTCGGTCTTCCGCGTGCTCCAGGCCGAGGGATACATCGGCCCCGGCGGGCGCAGCGTTGAAGACGACCCCGGGCGGCGCTGATGCGGCTGGCCGCACGGGTTCTGATCGGCCTGCTCGCCGCCGCGCTGCTCGCGGTCGGCGTTGCCGGCGCCTATTCGTACGCGCAGTCGTACTCACAGCACCGCGGTTTCGTCAGGCTGGCGAAGCTGGCCAACGCCGGCAACGGCCGACTGCTCCACGTCAACTTCTACTCGCGGGCACTGCACCGCAACGCCTTCTACCTCGTCTACCTGCCGCCGGGCTACGCGCCCACGCGCCGCTACCCCGTGTACTACCTACTGCACGGGATGCCCGGCCGGCCACAGGCCTACATCGACATCGGCAACATGGACGTCCGGCTCGACAACCTGCTCAGCCTCGACCGAGTTCGTCCAATGATCCTCGTGTTCCCGGACGGGCGAATCGGCGGCAGCACCTACTCGGACTCAGAATGGGCCAATACGCCGTCGGGCAACTACGACGGCGTCGTGATCGACGTCGTGAACGACGTCGATCATCGCTTCTCCACGCTGCCGTACAGGCAGGATCGGGTTATCGGCGGACTCTCGGCCGGCGCCTACGGCGCGATCAACGTCGCCCTGCACCATCTCGGCTACTTCGGCTCGCTGCAGGTGTGGTCGGGCTACTTCATCGAGACCCGAACCGGCGTCTTCGCGCACGCGAGCCGGTCGCTGCTCGACTACAACAGCCCGCTCGACTACGTGCGGCGCCTCCACGGCCGCTTCAGGACCGACCCGATGAGCGTGTTCCTGTTCGTCGGCCGAGGCGACCCGTCGGCTCGCCAGATCGTGCCGATGGCACGGGCACTGAAGGCCGCGGGGGCGCGGGTTCGCTACGCGATCTACCCCGGCGGTCACGACTGGGGCGTCTGGTACCCGCGGCTCGACGGCCTGCTCGGGATGGCGTCGCATGACTTCTCCCATCCGCTGCGGGTGCAGCGGCTGGGCCGTGCGACAGGGCACCAGCACCGGCAAGTGAGGATCAACCCGATCCTCACCCTCAACCCCGCGCCAGTACGGCATCACGTCCACACAGCGCGCTTCGGCGAGCCGGCGCCGACGATCACGCGGCGCCGCGCGCCGGCCCTCGCCGCCCGGCCGGCGCAGGCGCCCGCGAGCCTGGCAGGAGCCCGGCCGCCGGCGCGACACCGGGACCTGCTCGCGGGGCTGCTCCTGGCGATCCTCTCCGCCGCCCTGATCAACCTCGGCTTCCTGCTCCAGCACCGCGGCCTCCGCACGGTCACGGGGTCGGGCTCGAGATCGCTCCTGCAGGCGGCCCGCAACCGGACCTGGCTCGGCGGGCAGCTGATCGGGTGGGTCGGCCTCGGAGCGCAGATCGTCGCCGTCGGGATCGCGCCGCTGTCGCTCGTGCAGGCGTTCGCGGTCGGCGGGCTGGCGCTGTCTGTGCCCCTGGCGGCTGGGATCTTCCACCATCGCGTCTCCCGCGCGCAGGCCCTGGTGGTGCTGCTGATCGCGCTCGCGTTGGCGACGCTGCCGATCGCGCTCGGGGCCTCGCACGACCGAACTCACCCCGCCGCGCTGGTCTCGTCCGTCGTTGTCGCCTCGTTGGTCGGGATCGCGCTGGGCGCCGGCCGGCGGGCGTGGCTGCGAGCAGCCGCGGCCGGAGTCCTGTACGGCGTCGCCGACGCCGCGATCAAGGCCGATGCCGTCGGCTGGCACCTCCACGGTGCGAGCACGCTGCTGTCCGGGTGGACGATCGTCGCGGTCCTCGCCACCTTCGGCGGGTTCGTGGCCTTCCAGGCCGCGCTGCGGTCGGGCGACGCGGTCAGCGCGATCTCGATCATGACCGCGCTGTGCGCGTTGATCGCGCTCGCCTTCGGGGTGGCCGGCTTCGGTGAATCGCTCGGACGCACCCCGGCGATCGTCGCCTTGCACCTGCTGGCGATCCTCCTCGTGATCGCGTGCGTGCCGGTGCTGGCCCGAGCCCAGCACGAGATCGCAGAAGGCGACGGGTCGAGGCTCGCCGCCGCCGAGTCGCCGCCGCGCAGCGCGTCGCGACCGGTCCTCCAGGGCGTGGCGCGCGTGCTCACGTTCGTGGCGGCGAGCCTCGGGGCGGCGTTCGCCCTGCTGCTCTCCGTGGTGGCCGGCTTCGGCCTGCTCTACGTGCTTCGCCAGCGCCACTGGCTGTGGATTGGCACCCCGGTCCACGATGCGCTGCCGCTGCTGGCGCTCCCGGGATTCGACAGCCAGGCGCTCGTGCGCATGGCTGCGGCCTGGATCCCGGCCGGGATGATCGTCGGCCTCGTGCTGATCCGAATCCGTCCGCTGTGGCGCACGCCCCTCGTCCTCGCCGTGACCGGGGTGGTGCTCATCGTCGCCTCCGACGCGGCCTTCGCGCTGACCCGCAACCTGCGCGTCGCCGACGTGCTCTGGCATCGATCGCCGACCGCCGCCGCGTTGCTCGAAGCATCGATGTTCGCGATCGGCGCCGCGCTCCCACGCCGGCTCCCGCGTCTCAGACGTTCGCTCGTCACCTCGCCGCTGGCGACGCCGGCGCCGGTGCCCACGCCACCCTCGGGAGGGTGAGCGCGGGCTCCGTCCGCGGCCTGTGGCGCGTCGTGCTCGCCGGCGCGGCAGCGCTCGTGCTGGCCGGGGTGGCGATCGTCGTGCTCGCCGGCCGGGGATCCAGCGCCCGCCCCTCGACCCCGCCGGCAAGACGGGGGCTCACGTGCCGCTCGCCGGCGCTCGGCGGCACGCTCCCGGCGCTGGTGTATCTCCCCACCGGCTACGGCAACGGCAACCGCCGCTATCCCGTCATCTACTTCCTGCACGGACTGCCCGCGGGTCCCGGCTCGTACGTCGAGAACGACTTCGTCGCCGACGCGGTCGAGAGCGGGTCGCAGCGCGCGATCGTCGTCGCGCCCCAGGGCGCCCGCACTCAGAACAGCGATCGCGAGTACCTCAACTGGAGTTCGCGGGAGAACTGGCCGCAGGCGATCGCGGGTGATCTCACGCGCTGCGTCGACTTGCATTACCGGACGATCGCGAATCGTTCGGGGCGGGCGCTCATCGGGCTTTCCGCAGGCGGCTTCGGGGCCTTCAACATCGGGCTGCGGCGGCCGGCGACGTTCGGCGCCATCGAGTCGTGGGGCGGCTACTTCGAGGCCACCGATCCGAGCGGCCTCCATCGCCTGGACCTCGAATCGAGCCTCGGCAACCAGATGGCCCAGGCCCCGCGCGGCTCCGGGCTGGAGGCGACGTTGGCGAGCCTGCCGACGTTCATCGGCTTCTATGTCGGCAGGCAGGACAGCCGCTTCCTGCAGGACAACATCGAGTTCGACCACGCGCTCAGCAGCGCGGGGATCGAGCACGTGTTCCGGACCTACCCGGGCGGCCATTCCGGGGCTCTGTGGCAGGCGCACGCCCAGGCGTGGATCGGCTACGCGCTGGCCGCGCTGTCGGCCCACCGCTGAGGTGGCGGACGGACCCACCCTAGGGTCTCTGGGCAGTCGGCCGCCGGTGCTGGACGATGGCGGTGCAACGACCCCGAACCGACCGGAGCAAACCATGTTCACCCGGGACCTCGGCGCCACCGCCAGCTACCGCACCCTCGCCCGCGGTCACGGGCGCAACTGGGCCCACACCCTTCGCGCCGCGCAGCTGAGTCATGCTGAGCTCGGCGCCGACGAGCCACGAGCCGGGGCCCACCGACTCCTCACGCCGGTCGCCGCCGCACGCCGCTAGCCGTCGTCCGCACCGCGGGGTGTCATCCTTAACGCCTCGGAGTGGTGGAGGCATTAACGGCACTTGCACAAGGAGGTCGGCTGGGCGATGACGACGGCTAGGCACCCCGACGCGGAAATGCTGATCGACGTGGACCAGCTGATCGGCGCGTACTACGACGAGCATCCGGATCCGGCCGATCCGATGCAGGCGGTGTCCTTCGGCACCTCCGGCCATCGCGGGAGCTCCCTGTCCGGGACCTTCACCGAGGACCACATCATTGCGATCAGCGAGGCAATCGCGCGCTACCGGGCGACCGATGGAATCGATGGGCCCCTGTTCGTTGGGCGCGACACGCACGCCCTATCGGAGCCGGCGTTCCGGACCGCGGTGGAGGTCCTGGTCGCTCGCGGGATCGATGTGGCGGTCGATGCTCAGGACGGATACACGCCCACCCCGGCAGTCTCGCACGCGATCCTCAAGCACAACCGCGGGAGCGGGGCGAGGGCGGACGGGATCGTGATCACCCCGTCGCACAACCCGCCAGAGGACGGAGGCTTCAAGTACAACCCGCCGCACGGTGGCCCGGCCGACACCAGCGTCACACGCGAGATCCAGGACATCGCGAACGAGTTGCTGGGTGCGGGCCTGAGCGGTATTCGCCGGCTCGGCTTCGCGGACGCGATCGGGCAGGCCCGTCGCTACGACTTCCGCGCCTCCTACGTCGAGGACCTACCCGCCGTCGTCGACCTCGGCGAGATCGAGAGCGCGGGGCTCCGACTGGGGGTCGACCCGCTGGGTGGCGCCAGCGTCGCCTACTGGGAGGCGATCGGGACGCGGTACAGGCTCGATCTCGAGGTCGTCAACGATCGCGTCGATCCGACGTTCTCGTTCATGCCGCTCGACCACGACGGCAAGATCCGCATGGACTGCTCCTCTCCGGACGCGATGGCCGGCCTGATCTCGCTCAAGAACCGGTTTGACATCGCATTCGCGAACGACCCCGACGCGGATCGCCACGGGATCGTCACGCGGCGTGCGGGTCTGCTGAACCCCAACCACTACCTGGCGGTGGCGATCGCATACCTGCTCGGCGGCGCGCGGAGCGCCTGGCGCTCCGATCAGGGGGTCGGCAAGACGATGGTCTCGAGCAGCATCATCGACCGGGTCGTCGCCGGCCTCGGACACCGCCTCGAGGAGGTGCCGGTCGGCTTCAAGTGGTTCGTCGGCGGCCTGCTCGATGGCACCCTTGCCTTCGGGGGCGAGGAGAGTGCCGGCGCGAGCTTCTTGTGCCACGATCGGAGCGCCTGGAGCACCGACAAGGACGGGTTGATCATGTGCCTGCTGGCCGCCGAGATGACCGCTCGTAACGGTAATGACCCGGGCGAGCGCTACGAGGAGCTCACCGCCCGCTACGGCGCGCCGGTCTACCGCCGCGTCGACACCCCTGCCACGGCCGAGCAGAAGCGGATCCTGGGCGGACTCTCCCCGGAGGACGTGACCGCGACTGAGCTGGCCGGCGAGCCGATCGCGCAGGTGCTGACCGCGGCTCCGTCCGGCGCGCCGCTCGGTGGCGTCAAGGTCGTGACCGCCAGCGGCTGGTTCGCCGCGCGTCCGTCCGGGACCGAGGACGTGTACAAACTCTACGCCGAGAGCTTCAGCGGTCAGTCCCATCTGGAGCGCATCCTCGAGCAGGCGCAGGGCCTACTCGACCAGGCGCTGGTGCGATGAGCCCTGAGCCGGCCGAGCTCGCGCCCGACGGGCGGGTCGGAACCGCATTCGGTGAGTACCGGATCGACTCGCTGATCGGCGTGGGCGGGATGGGGCGGGTCTACCGGGCGAGGGCTCCAGACGGCACACCGGTCGCGCTAAAGGTGGTCAAGGAGGACCTCGCCCGCGATGAGACCTTCCGGCGCCGCTTCCGTCGCGAGGCGCGGATTGCCCAGACAGTCCGCAATCGTCACGTCGTCGCGGTCCGCGACACAGGCGAGCAGAACGGTATCCCGTATCTGGCGGCGCAGTTCATCGAGGGCGCGGCGCTCGATCGGAAGCTGGAATTGGAGCGGAGGCTCGACCTGGCCACGACGGTTGGGATCTGCGCGCAGGTGGCGGATGGCCTGCACGCGCTGTGGCAGGCCGGGATGGTGCACCGCGACGTCAAGCCCGGGAATATCCTCCTGGACCTGGAGGGCGACGCGTACATAACCGACTTCGGCCTCGCGAAGGACAGGGAGGGAACGGTCCTCACCCGCCCCGGCCAGGCGCTCGGATCGATGGACTACATGCCGCCCGAGCAGATCCGCGGCGACCCTGTGACCGGGGCCGCCGACATCTACTCGCTCGCGTGCGTGGTGTTCGAGTGCCTCGACGGGCGGCCGCCGTTCGCCGATCGCCAGGGGATGCAGGTCCTCTGGGCCCACCTCCAGGAGGAGCCTCCGGACCTGTCCTCGCGGGCGGACGAGATCCCACCGGAGTTCGCGCAGGTGGTGAATGCGGCGCTGCGCAAGGATCCGGCCCAGCGGCCGCGGACCAGTATCGACTTCGCTCGCTCGCTGTCGCGCGCCGCCGGCGTGCCGATCCCAGACCTGGCCGGCTGACGGCGGCCACGTATGTCGATAACCGTGCGCGCCTCCCTGCCGATCGTCGCTGCGCTCGCGCTCGCCGTCGGCGGGTGTGGGACCGGAGCGGACCTCGGCAACGGGTCCACGACGCAGGCCGCCTCATCCGCCGCGGGTCCGGGCGGCGTCGTTCATATCGTGATGAAGAGCCTCGACTTCAGCCCGCTCTCGGTCGACGCCCACGTCGGGCAGCGAGTCGTGTGGACCAACGATGATGCCGCCCCGCACAACGTCACGTACGTGAGCGGCCCGGCGTTTCGCTCCTCGCGCGAGCAGCTGACGCTCGGCCAGCGGTTCTCGATCAAGCTCTCGCGGGCGGGGACGATCCACTACGTGTGCACGATTCACCCGTGGATGAAGGCGACGATCGTCGTATCGCCCTGAGCCGGGCGCCGATCAGCTCGGCGTCGGGTTGCCGGCGGCGCGCGGGTCGCTTGCGGCTCCCGGGTTGATCCCGAGCAGGTGGCAGAGGAGCACGTACTCGTGCTCCCCGAGCTCCGCAATCGCCGCGCGGCGGTCGAGCACGAACGCATACGTGGTGACCATGTGCCCGGACACGTCCGCGGTCTTGGTCGGGACGAGGGGGCCACAGAGCGCGGGCGCGGTCGCCTCGCCGGTCAGGCCCCTGTTGAGCTCGCTGCGATCGAGCACGTTGTCGTAGATCCCGTTGTGGTTGTAGTCGATCCCGTGGATGACCAGGGCGGCGTTGCCAGCTCGGATCGCGTCGGCCACGCCCGCCGGAATCGTGATCGTGCGCTCGTAGTGGATCGTCCCCACCGACGGATAGCGCGAGAAGTCGACGATGCTCTTCGGGCTCGTGTCGCCCGAGGAGGTCAGCGAGACCTGGGGCGGGCCGTAGAACTTGAGCCCGTCGGTGGTGCTGATCGACAGGTGCCCGTTGTGCAGGTGCGCTGCTGACGCGGGCGGGCAGATGCCGCGGCCCCCCGCATGGATGTGCATTGCGTGCGCCCCGCCGTTGAGGAGCCCGTGGGCGTCGACGCTGACGGTGGCGACGTCGCCGTTGAGGGACACGGTGCCCGACCCGGCGCCGGTCACCTGATTGGTCGGCACCGGTTGGGCGGTGGCCGCGAAGGGCTGCCCGGACGGCTTCGATGACCCGCCCGAGGTGACCACGATCACCACCACGACCGCGACGGCGATGAGCGCGAGGACGCCGAGGATCGGCAGGAGCGGGCCGCGCTTCTTCGGGGCCGGCGCGCCCGGGCCGTCTGATGAGGGTGGGGCCGAGGGGGGCGGCGTCGCCGACGCGGCCAACGGGACGGACGGCGGGGGCGTCGCGGCGGCTGCCGTGACGCCTGCGGCTGCGGCTGCGGCCGGCGGTATCACCTCGCTTCCCGGCCTGAGCGCGGTCGCGTCGTCGGGCTCCGCGGCCGGTGGTATCGCCTCGCTCCCCGGCGTGAGTGCGGTCGCGTCGTCGGGCTCCGCGGCCGGTGGCGGTGGGGTGGTCGCGGAGGGCGGCGGTGCCACGGTCGGTTCGTGCGCGGCGGGCGGCGGTGCCACGGTCGGTTCGTGCGCGGCGGGCGGCGGTGCCACGGTCGGTTCGGGCGCGCCGGGCGGCGCCAGCTCGGTGGGGTCGACCTCCCGCGGCACGGGCGTCGCCTCGCCGGTGGCGACGATTGTCGGCGGTGACTTGTCGCGGACCCCCTTCAGGGCCGCGGCGGCGTCGCGGGCCATGTCGCCGGCGGAGAGGTATCGATCGCCCGGCTCCTTGGCCATCGCCTTGGCGAGCACCGCGGCGAAGGCCGGGTGGGTGTCGCTGACGTTCCCCTCGAGCTGCGGCGGGGGTTCGTGCACGTGTGCGAACAGCGTCGCGACCGAGTTTTCGCGCTCGTAGGGAACCCGGCCGCTCAGCATCTGGTAGAAGACGCAGCCGAGCGCGTAGATGTCGGTGCGGGCATCCGTGCGGCTCCCGGTGATCTGTTCCGGCGCCATGTAGTCGACCGTGCCGACCACCGCGCCCTTGACCGTCAGTCCCGAGACGGTGTCGAACTTCTTGGCCAGTCCGAAGTCGGTCAGGTAGGCGTGCTCCTCGCCGTCCTTGACCGTGATCAGGATGTTCGCGGGCTTGACGTCGCGATGCACAAGGCCGCGGCTGTGGGCGGCGTCCAGCGCGGAGGCGAACTGCTCGAGCAGGTCGACCGCTCCCGTCGGGTCGATCGCCCCCTGCTTGATCAGGACTTCGCGGAGGTCGGTTCCGATCACGTAGTCCATGACGAAGTACAGCATGCCGTCGTGGTCGCCCGCGTAATGGATCCCGACGATATTCGGGTGATGCAGCGAGGCGGCGATCCGCATCTCCCGCTGGAACCGCTGGCGGAACTGTTCGTCCTCGGCGAGCGCAGGCGCCAGCACCTTGAGCGCGTAGACCCGGTGCAGCGCGACGTTTTTGACGCGGTAGACGAGGCCCATGCCGCCGCGGCCGATCAGCTCGTCAACTCGGTAACCCCCGATAACGAAGCCGTTCTCCAGCTGGTCGCCTCTTACTGCCATCGTCTGATCCTCTCAGGATTTGCCGCCCACGCACTGTGAGAAATGTCGCGCTGGACGAGTTCGCCCCCCAGCGCCTTTCAGGAGCTTATCGGGGCGGGCTGGTTAGTCAAGAACGCAGCCAGCGTGGCTAGCGCCAGGGCACCTCGTAGACCTCGTGCTCGCCCAGAACGCCCTTGAAATGGTGCTCGCCCCGGGCTTCGAAGCGGAAGCTCGGGTCGCTCTCGGTGTACCCCTTGAGCATCGAGGAGACGAGGATCTGTCCCGCCGTCGCGTGGGCGGCGATCCGGGTCGCGAGTACGACGTTGCGGCCGAGCAGACTCTCTCCCCCCGCGATCACGAAGCCGGAGTGCAGCCCGACCCGCAGCTCGATCGCCGGCTCGCCGCCGTCGTCGCTTGCGGTGAATGTGCGCTGCAGCTCGATCGCCGCGTGCAGTCCGCCGTGGGCGCTGTTGAACGAGCCCAGAAACCCGTCGCGCTCGAACCTGACCACCTGCCCGTCGTGGTGGGCGACGAGTTGCTCGACGAGCAGGTGGTGGTCGTCCAGCAGCTGCTCCCAGCGCTCGGGGCCGAGCTGCGCGGCGACGGCGTCGGCGTCGGCGATGTCGCTGAGCATCAGGGTCAGCGCCCCGTCGGGCGAGCTCTGCCTGCCGATCGCCGGCATGAGCGGCTCGAGTGCTGAGGCGATCACGTCGATCGAGGTGAGGTTGGCCGAGGTCTCCACGAGCGGGCAACCTTGACACATATCGGCAACGTCATCAGAATCGGGTGAGGTGAAGGGGGCCTTCGACCGTGGGAACCGGATAAGCGCGTTTCCCCCAATCGCCGATTACGCGTTCCTGTCGGACTGCGAGACGACGGCGCTCGTTGCGCCCAACGGCAACGTCGAGTGGCTGTGCCTGCCGCGCATGGACTCACCCAGCGTGTTCGGCTCGATCCTCGATCGAGACGCCGGGAGCTTCCGGGTCGGTCCGGCCGACCTGAGCGTGCCGGCGGCCCGTCGCTACGTGCCGGGGACGATGGTGCTCGAGACGACATGGGAGACACGAATGGGCTGGGTGATCGTCCGCGACGCCCTCAGCATCGGCCCCTGGCATCACCAGACCGAGCGCTCCGAGACGCATCGGCGCTCGCCCACCGACCACGACGCCGACCACGTGATGCTGCGCCTGATCGAGTGCGTGCAGGGCTCGGTCGAGATCAAGCTCGAATGTGAGCCGGCCTTCGACTACGGCGGCCTCGCCGCCGACTGGGCCTACCACGGAGCCGGCTACCACGAGGCATCTGCGCGATCCGAGGGCATGGACCTCGAGCTGCAACTCGCCAGCGACCTGCGGATCGGGTTCGAGGGCCCGCGAGCCCGCGCGCGGACGATGCTGCACGAGGGCGAGACCGCATACGTCGCGCTGGGCTGGTCGGAGCACGGGCTGCCCGCCAGCTATGAGGAGGCGCAGGAGTGGCTGGCCCGGACGGGGCGCTACTGGCAGGAGTGGCTGAAGCACGGAAACTTCCCAGACCATCCATGGCGTTCCTACCTGCAGCGCTCGGCGCTGACGCTCAAGGGGCTGACCTACGCGCCGTCCGGGGCGATGATCGCCGCGGCCACGACCTCACTGCCCGAGACGCCGGGAGGCGACCGCAACTGGGACTATCGGTACAGCTGGATCCGGGACTCGACGTTCATGCTGTGGGCGCTGTACACGCTCGGCTTCGACGAGGAGGCCAACGACTTCTTCTACTTCGTCGCAGACGTTGTCGAGGCCGAGGAGGGCGAGCTCCAGATCATGTACGGGCTCGGAGGCGAGAAGAAGCTCCAGGAGCAGGTGCTCGAGCATCTGTCCGGGTACGACCACGCTCAGCCGGTGCGGATCGGCAACGGCGCCTACGACCAGCGGCAGCACGACGTCTGGGGCGCGGTCCTCGACTCGATCTACCTGCACACGCGATCGCGTGATCAGCTCCCGGACCGGCTGTGGCCGATCATCAAGCGCCAGGTTGAGGCGGCCCTGGCCCATTGGCGCGAGCCGGACCGTGGCATCTGGGAGGTCCGCGGCGAGCCCAAGCACTTCACCTCCTCGAAGCTCATGTGCTGGGTGGCCGCCGACCGAGGGGCGCGGCTGGCAGGGATTCGTCACGACGACAAGGCGGCGCGGCGCTGGGAGGAAGCGGCGGCGGAGATCCACGCCGACATCTGTGCGAACGGGCTCGACGAGCGCGGCGTGTTCGTCCAGCACTACGAGACCGCGGCGCTCGACGCCTCGCTGCTGCTGATGCCGCTCGTGCGCTTCCTCCCGCCCGAGGATCCCCGCATCCGCGACACCGTGCTCGCGATCGCCGACGAGCTGACCGAGGAGGGGCTGGCGCTCCGCTACCGGGTGCAGGAGACCGACGACGGGCTCTCGGGCGAGGAGGGGACGTTCACGATCTGCTCCTTCTGGCTGGTCTCGGCGCTGGTCGAGATCGGCGAGCTGGCGCGGGCGCGGGGACTCTGCGAGAAGCTGCTCTCGCACGCGAGCCCGCTCGCCCTGTACGCGGAGGAGCTCGACCCGATCACCGGCCGGCACCTGGGCAACTTCCCGCAGGCGTTCACACATCTGGCCCTGATCAACGCCGTCGTGCACGTGATCACGGCCGAGCGCAGGCTCGAGCTGCACACCCCGTCCCGCGAGCCCGAGCTCGACCTTCCCGGCAGCACGGTCTGATGACGGCGCGCTCGGTCTAGTGCAGACGGTCAATCCGCCAGACAGCAAGCCGGCCGGATCGATCCTGCAGCGCCTCCGCGGCGCTCACGAGGCGGAGCTGTTCGGCCCCCGCGGCCGTGTCCCGCGGCGGGGCGAACCTGACGCGAGCCATCACACGGCGCTGCTCGTCCTCGGCGGGCTGATCATCGTCGGGCTGGCGCTGCGACTGGCCGTCCCGCGGGGGATCTGGGTTGATGAGGCGATCAGCATCCACCAGGCGCGGCTGTCATTGCACGACCTGTTCCGCAATCTCTACTACGGCGACCGCCAACCGCCGCTCTATCACCTGACGCTGTGGCTCACGATCCGCGTTTTCGGGCACTCGGCGTTCGCCGTCCGGCTCCCGTCGCTGATCGCCGGGACGCTGCTGATCCCGGTTCTATACGAGCTCGGGCGCGAGCTCTACGACTACTTCGGCCTGCTGCTGATCCTCGTGCAGCAGCTCACCTTCGTCGGGGTGATCGTGCACCGCCGACGAGCTGGCGAGAACACGCGGGCGCTCGCGCTCGGCTTCTCGGCGCTGGCGGGTGTTGCGATCGTGCTCGTCGGGCTCCTGATCGTCGCCTCCGTGTTCGACCACTCGCTGTTCGAGGTGCGCAACTTCCTCGTCCTGGTGCCGCTCGTGTTGCTGCTTCTCGCCCGCCTGACCACCGGGTGGATCCGCAACTCGCGGGTTCGTCTGCTGGCGGCCGGCCGGCCTGATCGCGGGCGCGCCTACCGGCCGCAGGCATCAAGCAGCCTGGTCGTCAGCATGATCCGACCGAGCGCCACCCAGGCGGCACCGTAGTAGGTCGGGAATCGCCGATCGAGCGCCTCGGCCTCGTCGAGGAGGCCGTCTCGGGCCGCGTGCTGCCTCGCGGCGTCGGCCGCGCCCGCCGCGGCCACCAGCTCGACCGGATTGAGCGTGTTGCCAACCGGCTGTCCGCCCAGCTCGTGCTCGACCGGGAGCCGGGTCGGGTCCTGGTTCTCGAAAACCGGCCAGGCTCGGGCCGCGATGTCATGGCCGGCCGGGGTCGGGTCCTCGGCCATCCTCACCAGTGTGCGCACGGCGTCGAAGCCGAACAGAGGACGCGTCTGGGGCGCGCTCGGCGAGCCGATCGGCACCGGATGATCGCCCTCGAGCCTCGCCCAGTCGGGCGGAAGCCGCGAGGTCGACGGCATCAGCTCGCCAGTCAGCGAGCGCGAGCTGGAGGCCAGCGCATTCCATGCGGCGTTGCCGGTGGCGGCGCGGAGGGCGATGCGGCTCGCGGGCGAGAAGTAGCTCGGGTTGATCGTGATCGGCGCAGTCACGGCCCATGGGCCGGCCGTCAGGACCGGGGCACCTCGGAACGACGCGACCTTCACGTGCATGATCGCGTTGCCGAGCGCGATCCCCTGCTGCTGCAGGCTTGGCTGATGGAAGCGGCACGAAGCGACCAGCAGCGCCCGGCTGGTATCGAGGTCTGCGTCCGACGCGGCCTGGTGATCCTGGACGTGTCCGTTCTTCCACAGGAACGAGATCAGGCCGTCGGGCCGCCGCAGATTGGCCTTCGTCCAGTTCCAGATCGCGTCGAAGCGCCGCTGGTCGCCGATCGCCGCGGCCAGCAGCATCCCGTGGGCCTGCCCCTCGCCGACCGTGTCGCCGCCCTGATCGATCCGCACGACGCGGCCGTCCGACTCGACGTAGCGATCCAGGAAGTGCTCGGCCGCCGCCTCGGCACGATCCCGGGGCTGCGGCGCGCCCGCTCCGCTCGAGCTCGTGCCCGTGCTCGAGCTCGTGCCGCCGCATCCGGCGAGGAACCACACCGCGACCGCCACCGCGCCGAGGACCAGAAGCACTTCTCTCACGGTCCTATTCAAGCCGGAACCTCGGCTGGCACGAACGACCCGGCGGCGGGGGCCGGCGTTCTCTGGAGCCCCGCCCAGCATCCGGTCATCAGGATCGAGACGTGGACGGCGGCGAACGAGACGTTGTTGATCGTGGCCGAGTCGGGGTTGGTGGCGAGGCCGTAGACACTCGCCGCGACCAAAATCCCGACCGCCACCAGAGCCGGCATCACCGCCCCGGGGCTGGCGTGCCTCGGCGCCCTTCTTCGGGGTGACCGCGAACGAGCCCTTCTTGCGCAGGACGGTGTGGACCGTGGGCAGGATGTGGATCCAGAAGTTGGCCGCAGCGAGCGCGAAGGCGGCGAAGGTGTACGAGCCGGCACCCGCCGCCGCGGCCATCGTCAGCGCGATCGCGTAGTAGGGCACGAAATGGAGCAGGAACACCGGTGCGTCGATGTGCCCGATCGGCTGCCCGCCTCCGAGCAGCCGCACGACCAGGAAGCTCATGTAGATGAGAACCGTCCAGCCGGACAGGAAGTACAGGCCGGAGAGCAGGTATTGGGCCTTCAGCTTCAGCGGCAGACGGGCCTTTGAGCGCCCGCGGGATCCCTGACCGGCAGCCCCGCGCCCACCGCTGCTGCTGGGATACGCACGCGGCCGTGTCCTCGGGCCCGAGTCTCCGCGCGATGGCCCCGAAGAACAGCGCCTGCTGGGGCCATGACGCGGCGGCGATCCGGTTGCCGTCGGTGTTGGCGTAGTACTGCGGCATCTGCACGAACGCGATCTTGGGGTCCTCCATCCAGCCGAGCGTGGCCTCGAGGAACCCCGGATCGGCCACGTGGTCGGAGTCGAACACGGCGATGAACGGGGCCGAGGTCTTCGTCAGCGCGTCGTTGATGTTGCCCGCCTTGGTGCCTGTGTGCTCGGCGCGGCGGATGTAGCCGAAGCCGTAGCGCTTGGCGAGCTCACGCATCGCGTCGTCATTGCCGTCGTCGAGCCCGTGCACGCGCACCTCGGCGCCGCGCAGACTCACCGCCGCGGCGACGGTAAGGTCCACGATGTCGGCCGGCTCTTTGTAGACCGGGATGAACACGTCGACGGCCTGACGCGTGGTCGGCGGCCGCTTCTCGCGCACGCGCTCGTGCGACACAGTCCACCAGAAGCCGAGGGCCTGCATCAGGTTGAACAGCTCGGCGGCGATCACGATTCCGTAGAGCAGCGGGGTGGCGATGCGATCGCCGCCACCGAGGCCTCGTCGCTCGGTCCGTCGAAGATCCCGAGCCCTCGATGCAGGCGTACTCATTTTCCGGCTCGGTTGACGCCGCGCAGCGCCACGCTCGTGCCGCTCCCGTCGATCAGATGGGCGCCTGACACGCGCAGCCCGCTCAGCGTCTGCGCTGCGGCCGGCAACGCTATCCCGAGGCATAGCAGCCCCGCCGCAGCCGCGCATCGCGCGAATCTCACGCCCCTCTCCATTGCGGCGATTATCGCAGCCCGGAAGATCAGTCCCGGACGTGGAATGGCAGCGTCGCGACGATCACGTCGGTCTGCGACTTGAGCACGGCCTCGAGCAAGCGCCCGCGCTGGTTGTGCAGGATCTCCCGGCGGCGCTTGGTGGGGATGATCTCCGGGATCAGAACCGTGATCACGATCCCATCCTCGGGGATCGACTCGATGTAGTGGAGCACCGAGCGCACGAGCGAGCGGTGGGGGTCGACGATCACCTCGATCGGGACCGAGCAGCGCCATTGGTCCCAGGACTCGATGATCCGCTCGCGCTCGTCGTCGTCGCCGGCGACGGCCACCGCGACTACGGTGTCACCGAGCGACAGGGCGGCGCTGAGCGCCTTCTCGGTGAGCAGGTTCACCGTCGACGTGGGCACGATCACGACGCTGTCGTGCCGGCGCGGGATGCTGGGCGTCTTACCGAGCCGAAGGTCGGCCGCCACCTTGGCGTAGTAGGTCTCCGTGTGCGCGAACAGCCACATCAGCATCGGGATCACCAACACCACGACCCAGGCTCCGGCGACGAACTTGGTCGTGAGCGCCACGCAGACGGCGACGGCCGTCATCACGGCCCCGATGCCGTTCAACGCGGCGCGCCACTTCCAGCGGGGCGGCCGCTTGCGTGCCCAGTGGCGCACCAGCCCGATCTGGCTGATCGTGAATCCGATGAACACGCCGATCGTGAACATCGGGATCAGCCTGTTCGTCTCCCCGTTGACGGCGATCAGCAGCAGCGCGGACGCGATCGCGAGGGCCACGATTCCGTGCCGGTAAACCGGGCGCTCTGCGCGCAGGTAGAACAGGTGGGGAAGGCGATGATCCCTGGCCAGGATGCTCATCAGCACGGGCAGGCCCCCAAAGCTCGTGTTCGCGGCCAGGCCGAGCACGAGCGTAACAGCGATGTTCGAGACGTAGAACGGCCACCCGGTTCCGAACGCACCGGCCGTGAGCTGGGCGAGCAGTGTTACGTGACCGCGCGGGACGACGTGGTGGGCCCGGATCAGCACCGCGAGCCCGATCAGCATCACCCCGAGCAGGATCCCCAGCGAGATCTCGGTTCGCTGCGCGGTCCGGATCCGCGGCCTGCGAAAGGCGGGCACGCCGTTGGCGATCGCCTCGACCCCGGTCACCGCCGAGCAGCCGGCGGCGAACGCCTTGAGCAGGAGCAGGATGCTCACGGTGGTGATCGCGTGGATCGGGATCGGCGTCCCGATCTGGGCCACCGGGTGGGGGTGGAAGGGCCCGACCACGAGCACCGCGAAGATGCTCACGATGAACACTCCCGCCGGGAGTATGAGCACGCGGGCCGACTCGGCGATCCCGACCATGTTGATCGCGGTCAGAAGTACGAGCCCGATCAGGCAGATCGCGAGCAGGTGGTGGGCGAGCGACGGGAACACGCTGCCCAGGCTGGCCGCACCGGCAGCGAGGCTGACGGCCACCGTCAGGACGTAGTCGACGACGAGCGACGCCGCGCCGAGCAGCGCCGCACCCCGGCCCAGGTTCACCTTCGCGACCGCGTACGCGCCCCCGCCCTCGGGGTGCGCCGCGATCACCTGCGTGTAGGACAGGACGAGCAACACGAGCATTCCGGCGATCACGAGCGTCAGCGGGACCGTGAACTTCAAGGCCCCGGCGCCGGCCAGCACCAGCACGAGCACCATCGCCTCGGGTCCGTAGGCGACGCTCGAGAGCGCGTCGAGGCTGAGGGCCGCGAGGCCCTCGGGCAGGCTCAGGTTGTGCCCCTCGTCGGCGTGCTTGCCGGCGCGGCGCGGAGGTCCGGCGCCGGCGCGGCGCCGGCGCGCAAAGGGGTGCCGCGTGCCCGGCGGCTCGTCTCGAACGGCCGCCTTGGCTCCGCCGGCCTCTCGAGGTGAATCGCTCACGGAAGAAGGGGCCCCCGACTCGGAAGGTTCTTGTGGCAGCCTAACCCGTTGCCGTCGGCGATCCCAAGCAGGCGTTGAAGACACCTAGACAAAGCACATCGGACCGGGCCCGTTCGTGACGATCGAGTTGATCCTGCTCGCGCTCGCGACGGCGATCCGTCCGACCAGCCTCGCCGTGATCTACGCGCTTCTGGCCACTGGCTCGCCGCGGCGGCTGATGGCCGCATATGTGCTCGCGGGCCTCGCTTTCACGATCACGATCGGACTGCTCGTGATCTGGGCTTTCAGCGGGATCGACATCCGCTCGGGCAGCGGTCCGGCCAAGGGGATCGCCGAGATCCTCGGCGGCAGCGTCGCGATCCTGTTCGGCGTCCTCGTGCTGACCCGGCGGATCGGTAGCGGCCGGCCGGTGGAGTCGCCCCGCCCCCCTGGGCGCTGGAACGATCTGCTCGAACGCCACCTCACGCTCCGCGCCGCGGCGGTGGCCGGCCCCGCCACCCACATTCCCGGGCTGTTCTACCTGATTGCGCTGAACTTGATCGTCGCCCGTGACCCGACCGTCCCACGGGGTGTGTTGCAGCTGCTCATCTACAACGCCGTCTGGTTCGCGCTCCCGCTGGCGGCGCTGGCGATCTGCCTGACCAGGCCGGACATTGCCCGCAACGCAGTCGGCTCCCTGCAGGCGTTGGCGAAGCGAAACGCGCGGACGATCGTGCTCACGATCTCGTTCGGCGTCGGTGCCGCGATGATCATCAGCGGCCTCCTGGCCGTGTGAGAACTCGCCCTCATCCCATCTGGGTGACCCACGCCGCCCGGCGCGCCGGATAATGGTCACCATGAGCGTGCAAGCTCCGCCGGCCTTTCACCTCCTGGCCAAGCCGACCGGCGCCGTCTGCAACGTCGACTGCTCCTACTGCTTCTCCCTCTCCAAGGAGATGCTGTACCCCGGCAGCCGGTTCCGTATGGGCGACCGGCGCAAATGGACGCACTGCCACCGCGGCGGTGCGCGGGCCCCGGTGCGCTTCCTGAGGCGATGGTCCCCGATCCGATAGCAAACTCCCGCTCGCGGGGTCAGGGGCGGTTCGGAGGAATCGCTGTCAGGGCTGCGCGAACGGCGCTGCGTCCGATCACCGGAACGATGAAGGCCACCGTCCGCGTCGGGCTCGATGCCGAGCGACGGGCGCTCGATAGCGCACTCGAGAGCGATGAGCTCGAGCGGTTCGTTACGGCGATCCTCGATGACGAGGGGCTCCGGGCGATGGTCGGACGGGTGCTGGACAGCGAAGGGGCACAGACGGTGATCGGCCGCTTCTTCGACAGCGGCTTGTTCAACCAGTTCATCGACCGTCTGCTCGAATCGGACGCGCTCTGGCGGCTTGTGGACGAGATCGCTTCGAGCGACTCGGTCCGGGCGGCTCTCTCCCAGCAGAGCCTTGGCTTTGCGGATCAGGTTGGCAGCGCGCTCCGAGAGCGCACGAGCCGGGCCGATCGCCGCGTGGAGCGGACCGCCGGCCGGCTCGCGCACCGCGAACACCACGAGGCCGGAGGTAAGGGATCGTGACGAGTGTGGCGGACACCGGGACGATCGAGGCGCCGGGGGTCGAAGCGCCCGACGAGCGCCGCTACATCGGGCTGGTCACGCGCGCGGTCTCGTGGATCCTGGATGCAGTGGTGCTCAATCTGGTGGCGGTCATGGCCGCGCTCGGGGTGGCGCTGGTGCTCAGCATCTTTCCCCTCTCCGCCCAGCTGAAGCCGGTTCTCGAGGCGGTGGCCGGCGTGAGCTACATCCTTTGGGCCGGCGCCTACTTCATCGCCTTCTGGTCGATCACCGGCCAGACGCCCGGAGCGCGGATAATGCAGATCCGCGTGGTCACGCATCAGGGCGGAAGGCTAAAGCCGCGCCGCGCGCTGCTGCGCTGGATCGCAATGAACCTCGCGATGGTGCCGCTGTTCGCCGGCTACTACCCGATCCTGTTCAGGCGCCGCGGCTTCCCGGACTGGATCGCCCGCACGCTCGTGATCGACGCCCCACAGGAGTCCCTGGCCGAGACGCGTCGGGAGCAGCTCAGAGCGGCCCGCGCCGGCGCCGGCGGCACCGAATCCCAGGGTCGCTAGGCGGGCACGCCACGCCCGGTGGCGCGGAAGTCGAGGATCTGTTCGGGGGGCGGGAACCCGTCCTCGAGGTTGATCCCGTGGACGTCGCGGACCTGTTCGCGGAACCACACGTCGAACGGCTCCCGTGAGGCCCCGACGCCAGCAAACGCGCTGCCGACATCAGGGGGCGGCTCCGCGCGCCCGCTGGATGAGGGAGGCTCAGTAGCAGTAGAGACCGCAGGACGTGGTGGTGGTCGTCGCCGTGGAGGTCGTGGTGTGGGCCGGGGCGGCCTTGCCCGATGGCGTCAGCACATGCCAGGTGCCGCCAAAGCTCTTGATCCCCTCGCCGGTCGCGACGTGCTTGGCCTGGTCTCCGACGAACGTGTAGAGCGGATGGCCGCCGAGGGTCACCTGCACGAGGCCATTCCGACGCCAGGTGCCCAGCTTGCCGTTGATCCCCGAGGCCTTGGTCGGCTTCTTCGCCGAGGAGACGGTGACCGGCTGCCAGAAGGTGAAGCAACTGTTGGCCTTGGTGCACTCGGGGTGCGTCTTGTTGTCTCCGGTGAGGTCGTACACGGCCCGACCGCGCGAGTTGACGACGATGTTCTCGGTCGAGCTCTTACCGGCGGCGCTGGTGACCTTGGCGTTCCTGGCGACCTGCAACGTGAACGTCCGGGCCAGCGCCACGCCCACGAGCAGGGCGGTTGCGGCGCCCGCGAGGGCTACGATCGGCATGAGCAGGTTGCGGCGGCGCTGGCTGAAGTGCTTCATCTGGCTCCCTTGAAGATCTGGACGGTCCTCTCTGGTTGACGCCGTACCTAGCCTCTACCTTCCCGGGACCGGGACCGGAGTGGGGGCGATCGAGCGCACGGACTCGCGCTGCGTCGCGAGCGCCGCATCGATCTGATCAATCGCGCGCGCGAACAGTGTGCGCATCCAGCGCCTGCCCCCGAGCGTGAGCATCAGCCGGTCCCACGGCGCAATCAAGCTGAGGTCCGCCGTGAGAGCGACGTTCGTGCACCCGGGGCCGACCGGGTCGATCTCCCAGCGAACGATCGCCCGTGTGCGAGAGCTCGATCAGACGCAGCCGGCGTCCGGTCAGCAGCCGGTGGTTCCGGGGCTCGGCGAGGAACGCGTAGACCGCGGGCGCGGCCGCGCCGACCGACGCCGATGCGGCGATCCGCGGCCGCGTGACTTCGCGACGTATGGTCAAGCCGCCGGGAGGTGGGTCATCCGACCCTCGGCGCCGATCACCTCGGTCACCTCGACGCCGAGCGCGCGGACCCTGCTCGGAAGGTCGAGACGTAGCCACGTCGAGAGTGTTACCGGAAGCATCGAGATGATCGCCTCGTCGAACCCGAACAGGTTGAGCGCGTCCCGAATCGCCGCGAACGGCTCGTGCGAGCCGATGACCCCCACGACCTCCCGCCTCGCGGCCTGTGACAGGAGTGGCAGCGCGTCCTCGAGCCGAGCCTGCGCCTCGGCTCTACCGCTACCGTCGTAGCCCATCACTTGGTGAAGGCTTGGGGCCCGCGCGGGCACGAGCAGGGTGAAGGAACACGCGCCCTCCGAGGCGCGCCGCGCCACCGCCTCGAACAACTGTGGGCTGTCGGCCGTCTGGTCAGCCATGATCAGGACACGGGTTGGGCTGGTGGCGCGCATGCTGCCGTCCTCTCGAAGTCGTCTTGTTCCGACGCTTCCAGGACGCTTCGACGGGCCGGTTGCTTCCCACGGCCGGAAGGATTGCGCCCGGCGAGCGTCCATCTGATTGATGAGCCACGTGGACGGGATCCGCGCCGAGGCGTCGTCCCTGGCCCGCGCGATCCGCGAGCAGACGTCGGTGCCGATCACCGCGGAGGAGGCCGAGCGCCTCGCGCGAGCGCTGGAGACCTCCGAGGACGATGAGCAGCTCATGGCCAGCCTGGTCGCGGCCGTCCGCGACATGGGCGCGGCGCTCGAGCGCTAGGCGAACACCCACTAGGATTCGGGCCATGAGCGACGAGAGCATCGCCCGGCGAATCGAGGGGCTTGTCGCGGAGGAGCACGAGCTGCGCGCGCGCGAGCAGGCGGACAGCAAGGATGTGGAGAAGCTCGAGGATGATCAGGAGCGACTCCAGGCGCTCGAGGTCGAGCTCGACCGCTGTTGGGACCTGCTACGGCAACGTCGGGCGTTGCGGGACGCCGGCGGCGATCCCGACGACGCGCACGCCCGCGACGCGTCAACCGTCGAGCGCTACCTCCAGTAGCCCGCTGCTGCAGCGAAGCGTGGCCGCGCTCTCAGCGCCCGGCCCGGCGGCGGCTGGGCCGGCGACGTGAGTGCCCGCCCGCGAGGCCGGCGCGCGAGGGATTCGTCCGGCGCTCGGTGACCGTCGTGGGGAGGCCGTGATCCAGACCGAGCCCGCTGGCGAGTCGGCTCACATCGTGATGCTCCGTCGGAGCGACCAGCGTGATGCCGATGCCCTTCGCGCCGGCGCGGCCCGTCCGGCCGATCCGGTGAACATATGTCTCGCCGTCAGCCGGCGGGTCGAAGTTGATCACGTGGGAGATTCCGCTGACGTCGATCCCGCGGGCCGCGACGTCGGTGGCGACGAGCGTGTCGACCGCGCCGGATTCGAACCGTGCGAGCGCCCTTTCGCGCTGGCGCTGCGACTTGTTGCCATGCATCGCGACAGCCTCCACTCCGTGAGCACGGAGGCGCTTGACGAGACGGTCGGCGCCGTGCTTGGTTCGCACGAAGACCAGCGTCAGCTCTCGGTCGCGCTTAAGCTCGCCGACAAGGGCGTCGAGACGGTGCTCGTGTGCGACCTGGAGGAACCGGTGCTCGATATCGGTTGCCGCGCGTCTGGCCGTCGGGCCACGTTCGTGGATGGCCGGCTCGCGCGTGTATCGCCTTGCGAGCTGGCCGGCCTCGCCGTCGAGCGTTGCCGAGAAGAACAGCGTCTGGCGCGTAGCCGGACAGAGCGCGACAATCCGGTCGACCGCGGGCTTAAAGCCCATGTCGAGCATCCGGTCAGCCTCGTCGAGCACAAGCATGCGGATGTTCTCGAGCGTGAAGGCGCCGCGCGCCAGAAGATCCTCGAGGCGTCCCGGAGTGGCAACCAGCACCTGCGATCGAGCTGCGTCCCGTGCCTGGTTGACGAGGCCGACACCTCCGTACACAGCTGTCACCCTGAGCGCTCGCGCATGCGCGATCGCACGAATGTCGTCCACTATCTGGGTGGCGAGTTCACGCGTCGGTGCGAGAACCAAGGCGGCCGGTCGACGATCATCGGCCCGTATCCGCTCGACGAGCGGGATTCCGAAGGCGAGCGTCTTGCCCGAGCCGGTGGGGGATTTCGCGAGCACGTCGCGGCCGCCGAGGACGTCGCCGATCACGTCGCGCTGGATCGCGAACGGCTGTGTGAAGCCCTGTTTAGAGAGCGAACCGAGCACGGCGTGCGAAACGCCGAGATCGGCAAAGGACTGCGTAGACATGTAGGACTCCTTGGCGGCGCTGGGGCCGCGAAACGATTCGGGAGGCTGTTGCTGACCCGAACCGCTGATTGCGGGACCCAAGCGAGCTGCCTCGCGGCCGACGGCGTCGACCGCTTTAGAGAACGTAGCAGCTTCCCCGCCCGTCTCGATCGAGCGTGTCCCGGGATTCGCAGCAGCGTCAGATCAACTCGGGTCGCGCGAACGCTGCTCGCGCACTCGTCGCTCCGCCCCCGCCAAACACCGCTCGAGCTCCTGTAGTCGGGGCGTTGATCCCAGACCCCATCTGTACAGCTTGGCCCGCAGGAGGGCGACCCGGTCCTGGTAGTAGCGCGCGTCGGCCTCGAGCAGCTCGAGGTCCTTTGCGGAGCTCATGCGTCGAACTCCAGAACGGAGTACGCGCTCCAGCCAAGAACCTCGTGGCTCTCGCCCCCGGTCGAACGATCCGCCTCGCGCCACACCACAAATGGCTCGCGCGTGCCCATGTCGAAGATCGCCAGGACGGTCCCGCCGCGGAGGGGATCGGGGCTGCCCACCACCGTCATGCAGTCGGTGCTTCCCCTGCGCGTCCACAGCTTTTCGATTCGACGCGGCCGGGGACGATGGCCCATCTCGAGCTCCACGCGTCTCTGCATGTCGCTGTATGCAAGCTCAATGGCGCGCCCATCCTCGTTAGGGGAGATCCCTGGGATGAAGAACGCTGTCATCCGCAGTCACAACCCGCGCTCGCGGGCGTCCCTGCTCAGCGCGGCGCTGAGCGCCGTCGGTTGTATCTGAGCCTCGAGCTCGGCGATCCGCCTACTCTGTCGCTCCGACTCCCGATGGACGGAATCCTGCAGCGCCTCCAAGAGCTGCTCCAAATGCTCAACCCGTGCTCGCAGAGCCTGAAGCGCGATCGTGTCGTCCGTCGACTGGGCGTTTCGCGGCGCCGGCGCTGACGCCTCTGCCGAGCGGCGGATCTGTCGAATCCGTGTAATCAGCCCCTCTCGGTCACGCATGACCTCATCCCTTCGCGGGACGCTTGGAGGGAGACGGGAGCGGCGGATAACGCCTCCGCTCCTCCTTGGTCATCTGCCGGATGACGAGCTCGCCGTTCTCGACCTGTTCACGGACGAACTCCAGCTTCTCCTGCCGTTTCTCCTCGGCGCGTTCTCGTGCCGTCTTCATCACACGGCCCCGCACGGTGGGTTGGGCATTGCACTTCTCCCTTCGCCGGCGCCGTCACATTCGTTTGGGGGGAGATTCGCTGCGTCGGCTCGATGAACCCCGGGCGACAGGCGCCACCCTCATCCACCGTAGCACGAGCCCTCGGCCATTCTTGCGAGGGCCCAACCAAAGGAGTACGCTCGCTTGTCGAGCTGACCCCGCGGGCAGTCCTCAGCCTTGGGCCAGCTGTTAACCAACGCGCTCCTGCGCTTAAGTGCGGGAGCCGAGGTTCATGATCGAAACCCGCGGGGCCGGTCCTTCACGGCACCGAACGCAGACCGGATGCCACGACCTTCCAATCGCTCGACGCGCTCACGCCACACCGCATGTGCGTGTTGGGCCCACTGAGCGTGGAGGCATCGCAGCCAATGATCACGACGGAGATCACCGTCGTCGGTGGGGATCGCTACATCGTCGAGGGCACTCCCGAGCGTGTCGAGCGCTCGATTCTCGACGCCGCCAGAGGCTCGATCATGGAGCTTGCATGGTTCCTTGACGTGAAGACGGGCGAGCGCATCGGGATCAACCCCGACCACGTGGTCCTGCTCCGGGTTCCCGCCGATTAGCTGGCCGGCGTCGCGCGCCGTAACCGGGCGTCATCGATCCGCACGACGTCCCACGCGAGCCCGAGCATCTCGAGCAGGCGAATGACAGCGGCCGATGGATCGAGCTGCCAGCGACGGAGGCCGTGACGGTAGGACGTCGGGAAGGCGTGGTGGTTGTTGTGCCACGCCTCTCCCCAGGTCGGGATTGCCAGCCACGCCAGGTTTCGGGATTGATCGCCGGTCTCGTATTCGCGCCGGCCGAAGAAATGGCAGAGCGAGTTGATGCTGAAGGTTGCGTGGTGAAGCAGGAAGATCCTGGCGGCGCCGCCCCAGAGCAGCGCTGTCAGGCCGCCGATCACCGATCCGGTCAGCGCCACGCCCAGCCCAAACGCGAAAGCCAGTCCCGCGATCACCCAGAGCACAAAGGTGCGGTCGACAAACCGGATCATCGGGTCCGCCAGCAGATCCTTGGCGTAGCGGCGCTCGTCGGCGACCTCCATATCCGTGAACACCCAGCCGAGGTGAGCGTGCACGAGCCCGCGGACGGCGCCACTCCAGCCGGAGCCGTGGCCGACGTGCGGGCTGTGCGGGTCTCCATCGACGTCCGAGAACTGATGGTGCTTGCGGTGGGTCGCGACCCAGTCGATGACCGGCCCTTCCGCGGCTGCCGAACCGAGCGCAGCAAACGCAGCGCGGAGCAGGCGGCTGGTCTTGAAGCTGCGGTGGGTCAACAGGCGGTGAAAGCCGACCGTGACGCCCGTCCCGATCACGACGTAGCTAATCGCGAGGACCAGGATGTCCTTCCAGTCGAGCAGGTTGCCGGCCCAGCCGAACCACATGCCGATCGCGAGCATGATCGGCGGCACGGCGGTGACCACCCCACTGGCGATTCGATCGAGGAGCGGCATCGATACGGGGCGCACCGCAGATGCGGCACCAACCGGGGTGAGCGCTGTCATCGTGCCTCCTGTTATTGGGACCGTCCTGATCCTGGCCTTCACGCGGTCAGATCTCGCGCCCGTAGTCTCCGGAGCGGCCCTCGCCGCCATGAGGCGAGGCGCGCCCCATGGGGTGAGTCGAGTCTAACTGCCAAGGGCGCATTGGCGAAGCAATCTTTCGATTCCGGCTCCAACCCGCTGGTACTGTTGAGCTTGTACCGGGTCCGTTCCGGGACTCGCCATCGTGTTCAGCGCTCGCAGGTCATCGCTGTTTCAGCTCTCCTCGTACGCGGCACATCACCCAAGGAGAGCAGCCATGGCCAGTGGAACCGTGAAATGGTTCAGCGACCGCAAGGGCTACGGGTTCATCACTCCCGATGAGGGCGGCAATGACCTATTCGTGCACCAGACGGCACTCGCAGCGACCGGTCAGCGCTCGCTTGCCGAAGGTGCGCGGGTCTCCTTCGAAGCCGAGGCTGGAACCAAAGGCCCGCAGGCCGTCAACATCCAGCCGCTCTGATCGCCACGGAGCCGCGACCACCGGTGGCCCCGGACCGCGGGCCCTAAGTCTTCGTCACGTCGAATGTTTGCACTCACGCTTCTCGTCGTATCGATCGCGCTCGTCGATTCGGTCAACCCGTCGACACTGATCCCAGGGCTCTGGCTCGCGACCGCGCCTGGCTCCGGCAGGCTCGCGAGCTATACGCTCGGCGTGTTCGCCGTCTACATGATCGGGGGACTGGTGCTCTTGCTGGGTCCTGGACGGGTGCTGATCAATGCTCTGCACCACTTCCACGGACCGCTCGAGCATGTTCTCGAGGCCGTGGGCGGGCTCCTCGTGCTCGCCGCCGCGTTTGCCCTGTGGCGCTCACGGGCCAACGGGGACTGGCAGCCGAGCGCGCACCGGCCTCACTCGTCCGCCTCCGCGTTCGCGCTCGGCGCGGGAATCATGGCGATCGAGCTTCCGACGGCGTTCATGTACTTCGGTGCGATCTCGGCGATCCTCGCCGCGCGTGTGGCGGTTCCGCTCCAGATCTCGATGCTGGCCATCTACAACGCTTTGTTCGTTGCCCCACTGGTCGCGTTGATGGCGGTCCGTCGCTTGGCCGGGGTGCGGGTGGACGGGTGGATCGCTTCGGCCGAGGCGCGGCTGCGGTACGTCGGGCAGCTTGCGCTCAGCGGCGTGGCCGCCGTCGCGGGCGCCGCGCTACTCGCGGTCGGCCTCGGCGGGCTGATCGTCTTCTAGTCAGACGACCAGGGCGCAACGACGGCGCACCGCAGGGCCGCCCGAGACAGCTAGACCTCTTTGGGCTCCGACACCTCGGCGAGGCGCTCCGAGTCGTCGTTCGATGCGGCCTGCTTGCGGGCGTCCTTCTTGGCCTGCTTGTCGATCCGCCGCTCGCGAAGTTTGTGTTCGCGGGCGAGCTTCGCCATGGTCGTCCTCTTGTTTCGCGACGCCATACTTGCCGTCCTTACCTGTCGAGTTTCGCCGACGATCGTGCGCGCGCGCCATCGTGCGCGCGCGCCGTGATCGGTGTTGGCAGGTGGCCGCGAACGAGCGAGGCGCGAGCCCCGCGCCGCAGCGGCCGCCTCGCTCAGAGCGTCTGGACGTTCGCAGCCGAAGGACCCTTCGGTCCCTGCTCGGTGTCATAGCTCACCTTCGCGCCTTCGGCCAGCGACTTGAAGCCGTTGCCCTGAATCGCGCTGTGGTGGACGAACACGTCCTTGCTCGAGTCATCGGGCGTGATGAATCCAAAGCCCTTGTCGTCGCTGAACCACTTGACGGTTCCTGTTGCCATTGTGCTTCCTCCGGGGGGACATGTGTACAGCGCGACGCAGAGGACGTTGCGTATGTGCAACGACAACGGAAACGCATGACACCGTGTGATCAATCGAGCGAGTGCCCGATCAGAAGAACCAGTGTAGCGCGATCATCGGCTAAGCTTTGCGAGGTCGAGGCTTCTCGGCGGCACTGTGTGCCGCGGGGATCGTCTCGAGCAAGGAGGCACTCGCGCTCGTGGCGGTCCCGGTTTGGTGGCCGCCGGCGGGGGCGTTGCGCCCAAGCAACGTTCACCCTCGCACCGGAGAAGCAAATGCCTCCCCCATCGATGCGCCGGCTCGAGCGACCGACGCTCGCCGTGTACGCCCAGCCTAGTCCCGCTCGCAGCGCGCTTGATATCGCGACGTCGGTCGTGCCATATCTCGCACTGTCGGTGTTCATGTACCTGACTCTCGGCGTGTCCGATCTCCTGACGCTCGTCCTGGCTCTCCCTGCTGCAGGATTTCTCGTGCGGACGTTCGTCGTCTTTCACGATTGCGCCCATGGCTCTTTTTGGAGCTCTAAGCGCGTCAACGCATACGTCGGCCGGGTGCTTGGATTCCTCGTGCTCAGCCCGTATCAGCGCTGGCGCCACGACCACGCGATCCACCACGCGAGCTCCGGTGACCTCGAGCGCCGGGGCGTGGGTGACGTCATCACGCTTACCGTGTCCGAATACCAGGCGCGCCCGTGGCGCGGTCGGCTCGCCTACCGGTTGATTCGCAACCCGTTTGTGATGTTTGGCCTGGGCCCGATATTCGCGATGATGGTCGGGCCGCGCATCGCGACGCGCTCACAGCGGCCGCGAATGCGCAACAGCGTGCTCCTGACTGATCTGGCACTGCTGGCGGTTGTTGGCGGGCTCTGTGCGCTGATCGGGCTCGACAAGTTCCTGATCGTGTGGCTGCCGGCCGCGATGCTTGCGGGTTCGGCCGGGATCTGGCTGTTCTACGTGCAGCATCAGTTTGAGGACGCCTACTGGCAGCGGCCTGGTGACTGGGACTACGCCGATGCGGCGCTCCGGGGTAGTTCCTACCTGAAGCTGCCGAAGGTCCTGCAGTTCTTCACCGGGAACATCGGGCTTCACCACGTGCACCACCTCAACGCACGCATTCCCAACTACAACCTGCAGCGAGCCCATGACGAGAACGAGATCTTCCGCGACGTGCCGACGCTTTCATTGTGGACGGCGCTCGAGACCGTGAAGCTCAAGCTGTGGGACGAGGGCAGCGGCAAGCTCGTGACCTTCGCGCAGGCGCGCCGCGGGCTGCCTCTGACCACGGCACGCACCCCAGCGCTAGACGGTGGATGATCGGCCGCGGCCTCGATTCTGGCGGTGCGCCTCGATAAACCGTCCGTTGGCGAGCGCGGCCGCGATCGCGAGATCCCCGGCGACGAGTGTCGCCGCGACGATCTCGGCAAACTTGGGGGCGGTCCCGTCTCCACGACAGTCGAGTAGCCCGAGACACTCGCTCTGAGTCGGCAGGTCGGTGCCACCGCCGACCGTGGCGACGACGAGATTCGGAAGCCGGGCGAACACGTAAAGGCCGTCGTCCGTGGGCTCGATGTCGATGAAGGCGATGCTCGCGTTGACGACCTGCGCCACGTCCTGGCCACAGGCGATGTAGATCGCCGCCAGCCCGTTGGCAAAGTGCGCGTTCATGCCAAGCGCGCCGGCCTGCATCGCGCCGAGACGGCCGGCGACGGCGAACTCGTGAAGGTCGCGAGTGCCCACGCCGAGGTGCGTCTCGACGACGCTCGCGGGCAGCGTGAGATCGATCGCGACCTCCTTTCCGTAGGGACGGAACAGGCTGATTGCGGCCGGCTTCTTATCGCTCGAGTAGTTACACCTCAGGTAGTACCGCTCACAGTGCGCGTTCGCGCTCGCGTGACGACAGATCTGATCGGCGGCGAGATTGACCATGTTCATGCCCATCGCGTCGCCGGTCGTGAACACAAGACGCGCGAAGAGCCGTCGCCCGAACACGTGCGTGTGAATGTCGATCAGACGACCATGGGCTGTCGTCTCGGCGGCGACGTCCCTCAGTTCATCGAGATGGTCGTGCAGCCATTGTGAGAACGAGAGCGCATCACTCACGTTGGCAAAGACGAAGCACGGAGTGATATCGAGCGAGTCGGCGAGGACGTGCGCGTTCGCGCCGCCGGCCTCCGTGATCGCCCGCATCCCGTACTGATAGGTCGAAACGAGCGTGCCCTCGGTCGTCGCGAACGGGACGTAGTACGAACCGTGCGCGTGCTCCCCGTTGACGCGGATCGGTCCCGCGACGCCAAGCGGCACGTGTGCGGCACCGACCAGGTTCTCGATGTTGCCACGCACTTCCTCGTCCGTGAATGCCGCATCGGCGGCCGCGTGGAACCCGTGCCCCGCATTGTGCTCGAGCCATGCCCGTCGCATCGACGGGTTCGTTCCCAGAATTGGCAGGGCAGTCACTCAGCATCATCTCCGGTGATTGGGTGTGCGTCCGGCCGCACGTTTACGCCGCGGTCCCGACGCTCGGGGGAGCAGCAAGCGGGAGGTCGCACCAGACGGTGGTGCGTCCGCTGCCATCGCGTTCGATTCCCCACGCCGAGGCCAGCTCGTCGACGATCTTCAGCCCATAGCCTCCAGGGTTGCGGTCGTCCGATGGTCGGAGGTGGGGTTCGAGGGACGATCCTGGATCGGTCACGGCGATTCGCAGCCGGTCCTCGAGCGTCGCGCATCGGACCGTGAGGGTCTGGCCTGGGCCGACCTTTGCGTGGAGCACGCTGTTGGTGACCAACTCGCTGACGATCAGCGCAGCATCACCCGCCCGAGCGCACGCGAGCTGCCCGCCGAGGCGCGAGAGCATCGATGAGCGGGCACGCAGCGGCGCGCTGGCACCGCCGCGGATTCGTATCGACATAGAGCCTGGCGACCCTGATGGATTGACCGTGGAAGCCGTCAAGCGGTGGCCTCCGCAGCGTCGCGGGCCCTACCAGCCGCGCCGCCGCCCGCCGTGACCACGGCACCGCCGCCCGCGAGCTTCGCCCTTCGAAGCGCCTCGTCGGCCGCCGCGAGCATCTCGGCAGCGGTCGTTCCGGCTCGCCACTGCGCGACGCCGATCGAAGCGTCGAGCGGCTCGGAGCCTCCGGTCCGCTGTGAGCCGCGGATCCGAGCGCGCAATCGCGTCGCGAGCGTGCGTGCGGCGTCGCGATCCGTGTCCGGCAGCACCAGGATGAACTCGTCGCCGCCGTATCGTCCGACGGCGTCTCCACTTCGGACGCCCGCGCGCAGGATCGCTGCGATGTCCGCAAGCACCCGACTGCCGTGGCCGTGGCCGTGACGGTCATTGATCTGCTTGAACCGGTCCAGATCGACGAAGCAGCACGACATGGTCCGGCGGTGGCGTGTGCAACGCTCGATCTCCCGCTCGAGCTCGGTCCGGACCGCGGCGTTGTTGAGGCAGCCGGTCAGGACGTCGAGGCGGGCCGCCGCCAGGAGTCCCCCGAGCGTACCCCTGTCGTGCAGGCACAACGAAGCAAGCCGCGCATAGGACTCGATCAGCCAGATCGTGGTCATCGGGTCCGGCGGTCGGCTCGGAAGTCCGACGCAGAGGGCGCCGCGGGTTCCTCCGGGTGAGCCAAGCGGCGCGCCCGCGGCATAGCTCGCGCGCGCGCCTGAGGCAGCTGTTGCCAAGTATGGATTTGCCTTCGCGTCGATCGGCTCGCCGGCCGTACAACCGGACTCGAGCACGCGGCCGGCAAACCCGGACCATCTCGCCGGAAGCGATAGGCGGCAGTTTTGCGGCGCGGTCCCGCATGCGCAGAGCACATCCAATTGGTCCTCGTCTTCATTCGAGACGACGAGCAGCCCGGTCAGAGCGCCGGTCCTGATTGCCGCGTCATGCGTGATCAGACCCAGCTCCTCGCCGTCCGCGCATTCGAGGGCCGGCACCCCTGCCGCTGGGTGCTGCGCCTGCGCTTCCTGCGTGTTGGCAAATGTGGGATGACGCACGGACGATCCCGATCCAACCGATCGCATGGACGAATCTGTGACGGACCGCCGTTGACAGCCGCGCTTGCGACCGACGAGTGCGCTCCGTGCTACCAACGACAGCCTCTGGCGCGGCCCTGCGGCCGGCGCCGTGAGGTCGTATCAAGATCATACACTCAGGGTTGGCCCGCGCGGAGGATCTCGAAAGGCCGTGCGTTGGTGGCGGGACGGTGGCTGTACGCACGGTCCTTGCAGCGCTTCGCCCGGGTGCGCATCCGTCCCGACCGTCGCGGATTTCGACCACTGGGGAGACGGATGTGGGGCGGTCATAGGGGCCCCTGCACCGTGCGACGGCATCGCAGCCTGGTCACACCGGTCGAGCGGTTGACCAACCGCACGGCCGCACGTTCCTCAACGGGACCGACGAAAAACGGCGATCGTCAATCGAGGCGTTCGTCCTTGAGCCGCTCCTGCTCGAGTCTGACCAAACACGCCCGGATGAGCGAGACGATGGGTCCTCTCAGTAGTAGCCTTTCTCGTGACAGGGTCCGAGAAGGGAAGCGTGCCCCTCGCGGCCAGGTCTGAAGATGATTCCCGGGACGGCCAGGATCTCGCGGGTCCTGCCGGACAAAGGAGCGACTGGATGGACACGCAGTCGGCAGACGACCAACCCGCAAAGCTCGTGGGCGGCAAGCTGTTGGCCCAAATCTCGACGAGCATCGTCGGGATCCTCCGCGAGCATTACGGTCGCGGGCCGATGAAGGCGAAGACGTATGCCCTCGACGACATCATCGTCGTCGTCATGCGGGGCAGCGGCTTCACCCCGCTTGAGCAGACGATCATGGACAGCGGCCAGCCCGGACGCGTCGTCGCGATGCGAGAGGAGTTCCAGCACGTGATGGCGGAGCGCTACAGGGACACGATCGAAGACCTCACGGGTCGTAAGGTCATCGCCTTTCTGTCCCAGGCGCACGTCGACCCGGATATAACCGTGGAGATGTTCTTTGTTGACGGGCCACTTCCGGGATTCGGCGCTGTCGAGGTCATCGAGGCTGAATGAGCGGCTCGATCCCCCGGAGTCCTGAACGAGCGCGATGGCCGACCGCCTCTGGGCCTGGCGGCCGTTATGCCTCGCCCTTCGTCTCGTAGCGCAGGCGTGCTTCCTCTACGAGCTTGACCATCTGCCAGTAGGCGATGAGATCCCGCTCTGCGTCGGTCGTGTTCGCGAAGAACCGGCGGGCGATCGTCAGCTCGCCCCGGTCGGGTCCTGCCGCCTGTTCGGCAATCCAGGCGCGGTCGACCCGTTTCTGCGCGATCAAACGTATTGCCGATTCGATTTCCGAGCCGGTGCAATCAGCGAGTCGCTTGAACTCGCCGCGCCCGATCTCGAGCGACTCCTCTGGATTGACCTCGCCCATCGCCACATGATCCTCTCGGACGCAGATGGATGCGGCGACACCGCCGGATGAGGACTGTCTCGCGTGCGGCCCGCGCTGGAGGGCGCCCTCGGTCCGCCGTGCGTCTCGGCGTTGGCGTTACGCCTGGACTCGGCGGACCACCCAGGCGTGCGGGGCTCCACCCGCTGCCGTGCCCACGCAGGCTGACCGGGGCGGTGTGGATTTGAATAACCAGACGACCACAAATACCGGCCTCGTGCGCCGGGCAGCTCCCCTCGGGCAAAGAAAAAGCCCCGCCTGGCGGGGCTTTCCCAGTGCGCCCGAGAGGACTCGAACCTCCACGGACCATATAGTCCACAAGGCCCTCAACCTTGCGCGTCTACCAATTCCGCCACAGGCGCATGGGGCGGCCAGTATAGCCCCGGGTCTGGGGCTGAAGAGGCTTGCGGCGAGCAGTGCCGAGTGGCCCCTGAGAGGGGACGGACGCTCGTATTTCCTTGAGTCTGTCCGTGGGCGGCGCTACATTTCCGAACACATGTTCGACGTAGGCGCCCGCCGGGCCTAGCCAGCAAGGAGTGACGGATGGACCTCACGAAGCGTCAACAGGAAATCTTCGACTTCATCAAGCGCTATTCGGCCAAGTACGGGTATCCGCCCACGGTCCGAGACATCGGCAAGGCGGTCGGGCTGGCGTCATCCTCGACCGTCCACGCCCATCTGGCCAACCTTGAGCGCATCGGCCTGTTGCGCCGCGACCCGTCGAAGCCGCGGGCGATCGAGCTGATGGACCGGGCCGCGGCTGGAGTTCGGAGCTTCGTAAAGCCGGGGCTGCCGCTCGTGGGACAGGTCGCGGCCGGCCAGCCGGTCTTCGCCGAGGAAAACATCGAGGACTATGTCCAGACGCCACCGTACGCGGGTGGCGCGGACGGCGAGTACCTGCTGCGCGTCCGCGGAGAGTCGATGAAGGACGCGGGAATCTTGGAGGGCGACCTGGTCGTTGTGCGGCCGCAGGAGACGGCTTCCGACGGCGATATCGTCGTTGCGCTGGTCGGAGAGGAGGCGACGGTCAAGCGCTTCTTCCAAGAGGCTGACCACGTGCGTCTTCAGCCCGAGAACGAGGCGATGGAGCCGATCCGCAGCCGTGACGTGCGGGTTCTCGGGAAGGTCGTCGGGCTGATGCGGAGCTTGTCGTGATGGGCGGCGTGGCATGACCGCGGCGCTCGCGACACGCGCTCCCAGCCTGTTCGACGGTCTGGGCGGTGAGCCGACGCTGGAGGATCTCGTCTCCGGCGTATGGGAGGGGCTCACCGTCCACGCGACCGTCAGCTGCCCGGTGTGCGGCGACGAGATGCGCCCGCAGTACTCGGCGCACTCACGGCCGGTCGGCGGCCGCTGCAGCGGCTGCGGGTCGACGCTGAGCTGAGCGAACGCGGCGGTGAGGGCGGGCGCGCGGCCGCCGGCCCGGCGCGGCCTCGGCGTGAGACCTAGTCGATCTACCTGAGCCATTCGGCAAATCGACCATCGTGCTCACGGAGTCGCTCGACCCGGGCCTCCCGGCCGGATCCGCCGCGACCATCGGTGGGCACGATTCCTGCACCGATACGGCCGTTCGCCTCTATCCTTGACTCTCGCAGACCGAGCAGTCGCGGAGGTGAATGCCTTCGAGGAAAGTCCGGACATCAAAGGGCAAGGTGGTCGGTAACGCCGACCCGGGGAAACCCGCGGGAAAGTGCCACAGAAAAGACACCGCCTAAGCCTGGGGCCGCTGCAGAGCTCCAGGCCGGTAAGGGTGAAATGGTGCGGTAAGAGCGCACCGGCGTCACGGTGACGTGGCGGCCAGGCAAACCCCACCTGATGCTAGGCCAAGCAGGACCGTTTGGAGGTTGCCCGCCAAGGTCCGGGTAGGCCGCGTAGATGGATGACTGCTCTCGACAAGATCCGGCTTACAGGTCTGCTACCGAGAGGCCCCGCCACCGGCGGGGCCTCTCTATTGCGCGTGAGTCACCTGAACCCCGTGGGCACGAGCTTCGCCTCGGGCCGACGGGGCTGGCGTCGCCAACCCTTTGGGCCGAGCGTCCCCCTTAGGCGCCACGGAGCTGGCGTCGCTTGCCGGCACAGACCGTCGAGCCCGCCCAGCCCGTTCGCGCTAGGCTGATCTGACAGGCCTGCCGGGAGGCTCCAACCTGAGGAGAAATGGGAGGAGCGTCTTGCCGAGAAAGCTCGTAGCGCTCGCAGCCGCCCTCGCGGCAGCGCCAGTCATTTTCGCCATCCTTTCCGCCGGCGCGATCGCACCAGTGTCGGCGGCCGCCACCGTCAAGGACTACGCGACGATCTCGCGGGACATCGTCCCGTCGGGCCAGTATGGATCGCTTCCGCCGCCGTCGGCGGCGAGCACTCAGGCGATGATGTATGACGCCCTGACGCCGCTGTTCAACCGCGTCAGGGACGCCCAACTGCCGAGGTTCTTTAAGGCGGCGCCACTCGATAGCGCGAACGCCCCGGGTCCGCTCACGGCCGAGCCGGTTCCCCACCCGGGCATCGCCATCACTCGCGACGCTTTCGACGTTCCATACATCCACGGCGCGACCCGCGACGACGTGACGTGGGGCGCCGGCTGGGTGACGGCGCAAGACCGAGGCCTCCTGCTCCAACAGGCTCGCGACAACTCCTATGTTGCGGCGATCGATGCTCCGGGTGTTTCAGCGTTCGGCCTCATCACCTCGCTGCAGAACTTCAAGCCGAGTGCCGAGACGGTTGCCGAGGTCAACAGACAGACCGGGGTTCTGCTGGCGGCGGGCGCGCGGGGCCGGGCAGTGTTGCACGACATCGACGTCTACGTGCAGGGGCTCAATGCCTACCTGCGCTTCACCCACTCGAGCCAGGCGCCGTTCACGCGAGCCGACATCTACGCGCTGAATGCCCTCAAGGATCAGTTCGTTGGAGAGGGGGGCGGCTGCCAGGCCCGGAACGCGACCTTCCTCTCTGCGCTGCAGCATCGGCTCGGGACACGCCGGGGACTGACTGTGTGGAAGGACCTGCGTGAAGCCAACGATCCCGAGGCTCAGGCGAGCGTGCCCGGCCGCGTCAGGTTTCAGCCGCCCCCCAAGAGCATGAGGGGCAATGTCGTCCTTGACGCCGGAAGTCTCTCTGCCGGCGCCCTCCAGGCGCTTGACGCGTACTGCCCGGGGAGCGTTCGCGCGAGCAACATCCTGATGGTCTCAGGCGCCCGCTCGGCGACCGGCCACCCGATCATGGTCGCCGGGCCGCAGATCGGTTACGACTATCCGGGCTTCACGCTGGAGGTCGACCTCCAAGGCCCCGGCATCCATGAGCGGGGTGTCACCACGGCTCCGTTCCCAGGCTACGTCTTCATCGGACGCAATCAGGACGCGGCCTGGTCATTGACATCCGCCGGGCTAGACCAGATCGACACCTACGTCGAGACGTTATGCGGTCACAGCAAGATCAAGTACCTGTTCGACGGCCGCTGTCGAGCAATGCAGCGGTTCGACGCCGGCTCCCTCAACGGCAAGGAGATCACGTTCTATCGCACAGTCCACGGCCCCGTGTTCGGCTATGCGCGCGTGCACGGTCGGCCTGTCGCCCTCTCTCGCAAGCGCTCGAGCTACGGCAAAGACGTTCGCGACCAGCTCTTCTACCACGACCTCTCCGACGGCCTGGTGCATAACGTGCACCAGTTCTTCGAGGCCGCCAACCTGACGCCGCAGACGTTCAATTCGTTCTACATGGACGATAAGAGCATTGGCGTGTTCACAAGCGGCCTGCTCCCCATTCGTCCTTCCAACGTCGACCAGGACCTACCAGTTGACGGCCGCGGCAAGGAGGAGTGGCGCGGCTATGTGTCTTTCAAGAACCACCCTCAGGGCGTTAACCCGCCAAGCGGCGAGATCGTCAACTGGAACAACCGTCCTCAGGCCGGCTACCAGGCGCCTGACGACAACTGGTCGCTCGGCGCCGTGCAGCGGGTCATCCTGCTGCTGAAGAATCTCGGCCGCGGAGGGCACCTGACTCCCGCGTCGCTGGTCCGCGCAATGAACGCCGCCGCCACCCAGGACGTTCGCGAGGTGACGCTCGAGCCCGTGCTCTCGAAGCTGCTCCACACCGGGCACGCGCCAAACGCGCGCGACGCACAGATGCTCTCGCTGCTCGATGCGTGGCGCCGGCACGGAAGCAGCCGCCTTGACCGCACGGATCCCTCGGGTATCGGCAAGATCACCGACCCCGGCGCGGCGATCATGGACACCGCCTGGCCGCTGCTGGCCAAGGCGTGGGCGTCATCTGTCCTCAACGCCGCGCTGCGAGCCCAGCTGAGCGTATTCGAGCCGCCCTTCGACGAGCCGTGGAGCGGTCCGCTCCAGCCAGAGGGTCGGGAGCAGTACAAGGGCTGGCACATCTATATGGACAAGGACCTGCGAACGATCCTCGGCGAGCGGGTGCGAGGCAAGTTCGGGGCTCGCTACTGCGGCGCCGGGAAACTTGCACGCTGCCGCGCTCTCCTGTGGGGAGCGATCGACGCCGCCGGAACACAGCTTGCCGCCCAGCAGGGCCCGAACCCGTCGGCGTGGCGCTCAGACGCGACGCGCGAGCGGATCTCGTTCGTGCCCGGTTTGCTCCCGTTCACGATGCGCTACACCAACCGGCCAACCGGCATTCAGCAGATCATCAGCTTCTCGGGGCACGCGCCTGGGGACGGATAGACGCCGTCGCATGTGCAAGCGGCCCGATCGCCCGACGCTTAGGACAGCGGGCCGCCGGCGAGAGCCACGATCACACCGACCGCTCCGGCCCCGATCAGGGTCGGAACGATCCCGCGCCGGACGAGCAGGAGCGACAGTGCCGCCGCGCCGAGCACGATGAACTGCCACGTCTCGCGCAGGGCTCCGGCCAGGGGGATCGCTGCTCCGAGGATCGCGCCGATCGCCGCCGGCCCGGCTCCGGCGAGAAAGGCCTGGGCGCGGCGGTTGGTGCGAAGCCGCTCGAAGTGTCGGCCCCCAATCAGGATGAACGCGAACGAGGGCAGGAACGCCACCGTTGCCGCGAGGATCGCGCCGCCGACGCCGTGGGCCGCGTATCCGACCGCGGCGACCGTGGCGACAACGGGACCGGGAGTCACCTGGCCAAGCGCGACCGCACTGAGGAACTGCCCGGCGCTCATCCAGTGATAGGTGTGAATCGCGTCACCTCGCATCAACGGCACGATCACGAACCCCCCGCCAAACGACAGCGCTCCGACCTTGAATGCCACCCACGCGAGCGCGCCGACCCCGCCGGTGCCGGCGGCCCCGAACACGAGCGGGAAGCCAATCGAGTGGATCTCGCCGCCGCGCGACGACGACATGCTCAGCTCAGCCAGACCGCAGCCGATCAGCACAAGGACCAGGTAGGAGCCGAGTGTCGCGCCGGCCAGCCCTCCGACGACCACGTAGGCCAGCCAGCGCGCGTGCGCACGGCCGCTGCCGCCGCGGGCGCGGGCGCGGCTGGGCCGAAGCAGCCCGAGGCCCGCACTGAGCGCCACCGCCGCGACCGCCGCACCCGCTCCGGCTGCGGCACCCCGCACCCAGAGCGGCGGAGAGTTCGAGAGAAACAGCGCCGACAGCGCGATGATCGTTGCGACCGAAGGCACGATGAAGCCGAGACCGCCGACCACGGCTCCCGCGGCGCCGGCAACGCGGCGGGCGCAGTAGATCGCCAACTGCGTCGACGCCGGCCCCGGAAGCAGGTTGCACGCGGCGAGCGCATCCTCGAAGTCACGGTCGTCCAGCCAGTGGCGGCGGTCCACGACCAGACTTCGGAAGAGCGCTACGTGGGTGGGCGGGCCTCCGAACCCGGTCACCCCGATCCGGGTCCATTCCAGAGCAACGACGCGCAACCGGACCCGGGCGAGGACCGAGTCGCTCACGCCGCCTGACCCGCCACCTCTCGCAGCGAGGCGCCGCTCAGCCGGAACTCCCGCCATTCCGCGAGCCGCGTCGCGCCGATCGACTCATAGAAATCGAGCGCCGGCGTGTTCCATTCAAGTGCGGACCACTCGAGCCTCCCGTAGCCACGGCTGATCGCCAGCCGAGCTAGGTGAGAGAGCAGGATGCGGCCGATCCCGCCGCGCCGGTGCGCCACCGACACGAACAGATCCTCGAGCCACATGCCGGGCAGGCACTGCCAGGTCGAGAAGGTGCGATAAAAGAGGGCAAAGCCCGCCGGCTCGCCGTCGACTTCGGCGATCACCGCCTCCGCGACCGCGTCCTCGCCGAACAGCGCTTCGGAAAGCAGCTCCTCGGTTCCGAGTACCTGATCTGCGGCACGCTCGTACGCTGCCAGCTCCCGGATCAGGGCGAGGAGAAGAGGCACGTCATCAGCCTGGGCGGCTCTGATGTGGACTGGCTCGGGCAGTGTGCGCACGATAGCGGCGGCCTCGCGGGACGGCGGCGAGACGCCAGTTCCGAGAAGATGTGTTCGGCGCCGATGGATTTGTTGCCCAAGACGATCACGACACCGGTCGCGCGGATTGGCGCGGCGGCTCAGAACGCGCTCGAGGTGGCCCGGTTCGGCGGCCTCGAGACCGACCAGGCGCCGTCACCCTACGAGGTGGCGCACGAGCATCGCGTGTACAAGCTCAGGCGCTACTACCCTGACGGGGTCGAGGGCCGCGGGGCGCCGATCCTGCTCGTCCCGCCGATGATGCTCGCCGCCGAGGTCTACGACGTGTCCCCGAACACGAGCGCGGTGACGATCCTGCACGAGAACGGGGTCGACCCGTGGGTGGTCGACTTCGGCTCGCCCGAGCACGAGGTGGGGGGCCTGGAGCGGACTCTCGCCGACCACGTGCTCGCGGTCTCCGACGCGGTCGATCAGGTTCGTGCGCAGACCGGACAGGACGTGCACCTCGGGGGCTACTCGCAGGGCGGCATGTTCTGCTACCAGACCGCCGCCTACCGTCGCAACGAGTCGCTGGCCTCACTGGTCACGTTCGGCAGCCCCGTCGACACCCGGCTGGCGATGCCGTTCGGGATACCCGAGCAGTTCGCGGCGGGCGCCGCCGGCGTGCTCGCCGATCGTGTGTTCGGCGGCTGGGCGCTGCCGGCGTGGGCGAGCCGCACCGGCTTCCGCCTGCTCGATCCGGTCAAGTCGCTGCGCAGCCGGCTCGACTTCCTGCTCGCGCTGCACGACCGCGAGGCGCTGCTCCCGCGCGAGCGCCAGCGGCGGTTCCTCGAGGCGGAGGGCTGGGTCGCCTGGCCGGGCCCGGCGATGGCCGACTTCCTGCGCCAGTTCATCGCCCACAACCGGATGCTCGAGGGCGGGTTCGTGATCGAGGATCGCCTGGTCACGCTGGCCGACATCGAGTGCCCGATCCTGTCCGTGGTCGGCACGGTCGACGAGATCGCCCCGGCGCCCGGTGTGCGGGCGATCCGCCAGGCCGCTCCCCGGGCCGAGGTGTACGAGCTCGCGCTCAGAGCCGGTCACTTCGGGCTCGTCGTCGGGTCGACCTCGAACACAATCACGTGGCCGACCGTCGCGGGATGGGTCGGCTGGCGCTCGGGCGGGGGCGAGCTCCCCGCCGAGGTCACCGAGATCCGCGACGAAAGCGCGCTGGAACGCGCGCCCGAGGTTCGCAACCGCGTCGGCTACGGCGTCGAGCTGGCCGGCGGAGTCGGGGCCGGGATGGCGCGCTCCGCGGTGAGGACGGCGCGCGGCACGCTGCGCGGCGTGCGCGAGCTGAGCCGCGAGGCCGCCGGTCAGCTACCGCGGCTGGCAAGGCTCGAACAGATCCAGCCGAGTACACGGATCTCGCTCGGGCTGCTGGTGGCGGAGCGGCGGCGGCGCAGCCCCGAGGACATCTTCTTCCTGTTCGAGGACCGCGCCTATAACTCACTCCAGACCAATGAGCGGATCGACAACGTCGTCCGCGGCCTGATCGCGATCGGGGTCCGTCGCGGCGAGCACGTCGGCGTGCTGATGAGCACCCGTCCGAGCGCGCTGGCCGTGGTCGTCGCGCTCAGCCGCCTCGGCGCCGTGGCCGTGATGCTGCGGCCGGACGGCGACGTCCGCCGCGAGGCCGAGCTCGGCCAGGTCGTGCGGATCATCGCCGACCCCGAGCGCGCCGGCCTGGCCGCCGGCCTGGGCGAGCTGCACACGTTCGTCCTGGGTGGCGGTGGAGGCCCGCGCGACCTTGACGCGCCCGCCACCGACATGGAGCAGATCGATCCCGAGGCCGTCGAGCTGCCGAAGTGGTACCGCCCCAACCCGGGCCGCGCCAGCGACGTGGCTTTCATCCTCTTCACCGGGTCGGGCGAGTTCACGCGGATGAGCCGGATCACGAACCAGCGCTGGGCGCTGTCCGCGTTCGGAACTGCGTCGTCGGCGGCACTCTCGAGCGCCGACACGGTGTACAGCGTCACCCCGCTGTATCACCCGTCCGGCCTGTTGATGAGCATCGGCGGGGCGGTCGCCGGCGGCGCCCGGCTCGCGATGGCCTCGCACTTCGACCCCTCGACATTCTGGGACGAGGCGCGGCGCTACGGCGTGACCGTCGCGTCCTATACCTGGACGCTCCTACACGACCTCGTCGAGGCGCCGCCGAACCCGGGTGAGCGCCACCACCCGGTGCGGCTGTTCATCGGCTCGGGGATGCCGCGCGGCCTCTGGCGTCGGGTGCAGGTTCGCTTCACGCCCGCCCGCGTGCTCGAGTTCTACGCCTCCACCGAGGCGGGCGCGATCCTGGTCAACCTGAGCGGGAGCAAGGAGGGCTGCATGGGGAGGCCACTGCCCGGGAGCGCGCCGGTTCGGATCGCCTCCTACGACCTCGAGCAGCAGGGGCTCGTGCTGCGCAAGGACGGCTTCGCCCAGGAATGCGCGGTCGACGAGGTCGGGATGCTCCTGGCCAAGGTCCGTCCGAGCGAGCCGACGAGCTCGATCCCGATGCGCGGCGTGTTCTCGCCCGACGACGCATGGCTGCTGACCGGCGATCTGTTCCGCCGCGACGCTGATGGCGACTATTGGCGGGTGGACGGCCTCGCCGACGTCATCTCGACCGCCTCCGGGCGCGTGTTCACGACCCCGATCCGGGACGCGCTGGCCTCGATCCCGGCCGTCGACCTCGCGGTCGTCTACGCGGTCCCGGCCCCCGACTCAGAGCACGAGCTCGCCGTCGCCGCGGTCACCCTGCGCCCGGGGGCCGAGCTCGTGGGTCGGGACCTCGGCAGCGCCCTGCGGAAGCTCGACGCCGGCCAGCGCCCGTCGATCGTCCAGGTCATCGACCGGATTCCGGTCACGACGTGGTTCCGACCGGTCACGCGGGACCTGCGCGCGGCCGGCGTGCCAGAGCCCGACGAGGATCGCCAGGCCTGGTACCTGGACGCGAGCGGCGACGCCTATCGGCCGCTCACCGACGCGGCTCACCGGCGGCTGGTCAGCGCTTGAGCGCCCGGAGCGCGCGCAGCCAGGTGAGATAGCCGCCGACGTTGAAGGCCAGGCCGATCGCCAGCGTGCGGTCCATCCCGCCGCGGCTGCGCATCTCCTCCACCAGCGACAGCGTGTCGGTGAACTCGGCCACCAGGTTGGCCTTGACCGCCGGCTCCGGCGCCCCGGCCCGGACGGCCATCACCGAGGCCCCGGCGACGAGCAGGTCACGTCCGCCGAACAGCCGGTTGAAGTAGCGGGCCTCGGCGCCGAGGTCCTCCTCGGTCATGCCCGATCCGGCCAGCAGCAGCTTCGGGAAGAACAGGGCGAGGACGCCGTAGAGCGCCCGGATGATCGACCCACGCACGAGTGCCTTCTCCGCCATCGGGCGTCGATCCTATTGCGTGGCGCGGGCACTCGGTCTACCTTTTTTCGCAACCAGGAGCGCGGCGGCTAACCTTCCTCCGAGCCGGGGCGGCGCTTCTGAGACCGTGATCGGGACCGAAAGCGAGGGGCTGTTTGTGATCTGGGGAGAAGCCTGAGATGTCAAGCCTGGAGGCGGGCCTCGAGAACGGCAGCCTTCTCGGTGGCTACAGGATCGAATCGTTCGTCGCCAGAGGGGGCATGGGCGTCGTATACAAGGCCACCCAGCTGGCGCTGGAACGGATCGTCGCGCTGAAGGTCGTCGCGCCGGAACTGGCGGATGACCAGGGGTTCCGTGAGCGCTTCAAGCGTGAGGCGCTGCTAGCGGCATCGCTCGATCACCCCAACATCCTGCCGGTCTACGAGGCCGGCGAGGTCGACGGCCACCTGTTCCTGGCGATGCGCTATGTGGTCGGCACCGACATGGACAGCCTGATCCGCCGAGAGCGCGTCGTGACACCTGAGCGGGCCGTGGCGATCGTCGCGCAGGTTGCCGGGGCGCTCGACGCGGCCCACAGCCGAGGGCTCGTACACCGAGACGTCAAGCCGGCGAACATCCTGATCGCCGAGGAATACGGCGAGGAGCGGGCGTACCTGACCGATTTCGGCCTGACCAAGAACCTGGCGACGGATGCGCAGCTGACCAAGACCGGGCAATTGGTCGGCACGCTCGACTATGTCGCGCCCGAGCAGGTGCAGGGCCGCTCGGTTGATGGTCGCGCCGACACCTACGCGCTGGCATGTGTCCTTTATAGGGCGGTGACGGGGCAGGTCCCGTTCGATCGACCAAACGACGCCGGCAAGATGTGGGCGCATCTGAACGATCCTCCCCCGTCGGCCGCGAAGGCTTCGCCAGCCGTCCCCGCAGATCTCGACTCCGTCATCCGCCGGGGGATGGCGAAGCGGCCGGAGGACCGGTACGCGTCATCGCGTGGGTTCGCCGAGGCGGCGCGCGCCGCAATCGGGACGCCCAGTCCGGCCCTCGGTCGCGCTCCGAGCGACGCAACGCAACCTGATCCGACCGTGGTCGATCCATTGGCCCCAGCGCAGCCCGTCCCCGGAGGAGCCGAGGCGAAGCGCTCGCGCTTGCGGCCCCCGGGAGGTCGGGGCGGCGTATACGGCGCCGGGGTTGTGCTCGTGCTGCTCGTCGGGGCGATCATCGCGATCGTGGCCGGTGGTGGCAGTGGGCAGCCGTCGAGCGCGCGGGGTGCGTCAAGTTCCACCCCCTCGACCGCGGTTACGACGACAGCGACCCAGCCGACGACGAGCACGTCCACGGCCGACGCCCAAGCGGCCGCCTATCACGCTCAGGTCATCCACATCACCCCGCGGCTGAACCGGATCTTCAATCATCTCCCGAACGGTCACGATTTCCTCAGGCCAGTCTTCAGCCGCACGGCACTCGCGGACGCCGCCAGAGTGCGCGGGATCGCTGACAGTCTCAACGCGCTCTCACCGCCGCCCCGCCTGCTTACGGACCACGAGGCGCTCGTCGCCCATCTCGGGGAGATGGAGCAGGCACTGCGGTCCCTGGCGGTGGATAGTGACAACCACGACTTCACCGGCGCGTACAGGGACATTGCCAAGCTCAAGGCCGCCGACACACGGGTCACGTCTGCCGTCAGGGCGGTGAAGGCCGCAGGTAACGGCACCGGTTAGGCGGGCGGCCCAGGGCAGCGGAGCCGCTAGCCGACGCGGACGCTCGCAAGCAGCGGTCGAAAGTCCTGCTGGTCGACGTGGTCGAGCGTGGCCGCCGGCGTGATGCAGTCGAACAGGTACATGTCTCGGCCGAGGAAGAAGTACGCCAGGTGGCCACCGTGACCATCGGCGACTCGGATCAGGCCCACTCCCGTGATGTTCGCGCCCTGCTCGGCCTGGATCGCGCGCAGCGTGTAGTGCTTGTACGTGGAGGCAGCCGCCGCCGACCGCGCGCGGACGTAGGCGAACTCGGCTTCTTGACTGTTGCTGGCAGGTCCGGTGCCCCGGTCGATCACGACGGCGCACCGAGTCTCGCCCGCGGCCGTCGCATTGTTGACCCCGAAATCAGCCACGGTTCCGGCGAGCGTGAGCGCCCGCCAGCTCGCGGGGTAGGAGAAGCTGATGCCGAGCTTCCGATTGGAGTACTGACGCGTCGCTGGGACAGACGGGACCGAGGACGTACTGGCCCGGCGAGCCTTCGAGGGTCGGCTCGCGCTGCCCCCGCTGAAGGAGCCGGTCGCAGCGACCAGCGCGAGCGCGACCGCGATCACAGCCGCGGCAGCGAGCGCCACGATACGACCGGAGAGACCGCGCCCACGGCGTGGGACGCTCATCGCAACTGTCGGGTCGAACCTGCCGGCCGCACCGGCCGGCGGTGCGGCCGCGCCAGTAGCGATCGTTCGCTCGTGGGCCGTCGCGCGTTGGCCTTCAGCGGCGGCGACAGCGTCGCGGGCGAGGTCGCCCGCCGACGGATAGCGGTCATCCGGGTCTTTTGCCAACGCGCGCGCGATGACCGCGTCGAGCTCGGCGGGCAGGGTCGGCACGTGCGCTCGGGCCGCCGGCGGCTGGTCAGAGAGGTGGGCCCACATGATCGCCGGCTCGCCCTCGCGCGGGAACGGGACGTCGCCGGTGAGCATCTGGTAGAGGACACAGCCCGCCGCATAGACGTCGGTTCGCGCATCAACCGGGCGCCCCTCGAGCTGCTCGGGGGCGGCGTAGTCCAGCGTCCCGAGGAACGTGCCCGTGCGTGTCCGCCCGTCGCCCTCGGCCAGTTTGGCCAGCCCGAAGTCCGTCAAGTAGACATGCTCACGCCCGCTCTCCCGCGCAAGTAGAACGTTCGCGGGCTTGACGTCTCGGTGAACGAGGCCCTTGGCATGGGCGGCATCGAGTGCAGCCGTCAGCTCGGTAAGTATCTGTATCGCCCGCCGCGGGGGCAGGCCACCCTCCGTCGCTATCACCTTGCCCAGGTCGGTCCCTTCCACGTAACGCATCGCGATGAACAGCAGGTCCGACTCCTCGCCGACCTCGTATACCGGCACGACGTTCGAATGCTCGATCGAGGCGGCCATCTCGGACTCGCGCGCGAAGCGCTCACGGAAGCCTGTTTCGCTTGCGAGGCTCGGCGAGATGACCTTTAGCGCGACGGTCCGCGAGGGCCGGACCTGGTGCGCGCGGTACACGACACCCATGCCGCCGCGTCCCGCGACGCCCTCGATCTCATAGCCGGCGAACCGCGTCCCGATCCCCAGCGTTCCGCCGACACGGGGAGACTTGCCCTCAGCTGCCATGTGGATCTAGAACGGGCAAGTGTGGTTGGATTGCCCGCGCAGAAAGCTCGCGTAATCCTGCGCGAGGTTGAAGACGTCCGGAGTGCCAAGGCCGGTGGCGAGGTTGTATCCCGGCGCCGCGCTGTAGTAACCGTTGTTACCCAGCGTGACCTGGTGAAACGGGGGCACGGGCTGAGGCTTCGAGGCCAGGTCGTAGAGGATCGGTCCCGCGAAGCAGCGGGCGAGCGAGCCGGCGCCATGCGCGGCTGCGTACTGCTGCACGAGCAGCATCGAGGCCGCCCAGAATGGCGTGGCGGCGCTGGTGCCGCCGTAGCCGCCCGAGCAGGTCGGAGTCGATGATCTCGGAGGGCTGAGGCAGACCATGAAGCCGCTGCTGGGATCGGACGGACCCGAGACGTCCGGTAGCTCACGGCGGTCGCCTGTGTTGAGGCTCGGTTGGACAACATTTGGCCCGCGTTGCCAAGGCGGCCGGGGCTCGACCGACGAGATGCCGCCGCCTCCGCCCCAGCGCCAGATCGGCTCCCCCCAGGCCGACTCCGTGAGGTAACTTCCGTCTGAGCGCAGCTCGAGCCTCGTGCCGCCGACCGCGATGTTGTAGGGACTGCTGGACGGATAGTCAACTGCCAGAGCTGTGTATTTGCCGGGCAAGCTCGTCGCCGGCTGGATATGTGCCGCGTGCAGGCAGCCGAAGGCGCCGGTGTCGCCCGACGCTGTGAACGCGGTCACGTTGCTGGCTTCGAACGACTTGAGCGCGTTGTCGGCGAGCTGGATGTCTCCGCTGGGGGCCTTGCTTTCGCACAGGGCATAGCTGGTCGAAACGATCTTGGCCTGCCCATCCTGCTCGATCTGGTTGTAGATGTCGCCGAGCGAATGGCCGAGCGCGAGCTGCGGGGCCTTCGAACCGTCCGAGCCTTGGTAATCGATGATCTGGGCAGCCGGAGCAACGCCGAGGATCACCTGGAGATCGAGGTCTACTTCACCGTCGGAGCCGCCTGCCACGGTGTATGTACTCCCACCATCGACCGGCTTGATCACGATGTGCGGAGTGATCCCCGTGCGCTGCGCGAACGCCAGTACGTCGTTGGGATTGATCGCCCCGAAGTCACTCGCGACCGCGATCGTTTGCCCTTGGCCACGAATCCCCTGGTTCCACAGCGCCTGGATGTCGTACGCCTTCGCCGTCACCGCAGGCGTGAGACCGCTGCTCGGTATGTCGGCCGGCGGAATCGGCTTGTCCGACAGGTCGCCGACGGCGGTGACGTAAGGGGCGAGTACCGGCGGAACGCGGGCAGGCCCGTCGGGCGCGAAGAACCGCCGCCCGTCGGCCGTGACGTAGCGACTGAAGCTCACCGAGAACAACCGGCGGACGTGAGCGACGTCCGAGCGGACGAGCATCGCCGTCCGCTGTGGATAAAGGTGAGCGACCGTGATCCCCAGGGCGCGGAGGATCGTGCGCAGGCGCACGAGCTGCGCGTCGCTCTGGCCGAATCGCGCGCCGAACTCGGACGCGGTCAATCCCGTTCCGTGTCCAGCGGCCGGCTGCACGCTTCTCAGGTAGTCGTCGAGTTGGCGCTCATGGAGCCTGAGGTTCAGTGCGAACCCCAGCGTGCCCTGCCTCAACGTGCCGATCCGGCGCACATGCCCTGTCAGAGCCGACCGCGCGCCTTCGCGCCGCTCGAGGACCGCGATCACCATCGCCACGACCGCGACCGCAGCCACGAGCGTTACGAGCGGGCGCGCGATCCCTGTCCGGCGAACCGAATCCACTTCACACACCCCCATCGGTGGGGAATCGAACCGTCTCGAGCACCTGATCGGCGAAACGGTCGAACGGCTCGTCTGGATTCGTGTCCTGGATCGTGCCGCGGCGTATCAGATAGAAGGCCGCCGCGACGACGGTCACCGGGCCCGACGAGGCTGCCAGCACCGCGACCTTGGCAAGCCCGCCAGGCCCCTGGGGGGTGCGGAGGTCGCCCTCGAGAACGTCGCCAACGGCGCGATGCAATCCGAGGACCGGAACTCCGAACATCTGATCAGAGCTCGGTGCGGTGGTGGCGCCGACGAGCCCAAGGCTGAGCTCGTTGATCATGCTCTGCATGGCGGCGGGAGCCGAGAAGTGACTCGAGGAGTAAGCCCGGATCAAGATCCCGATGGACTTGCTCCCCGGCGCCGCGCCTAGCATCTGATCGCCCGCCGCCGTTTCGTGCAGCAGCAGCTGGTTGCCGGCGGCGTCTGCCTTGGCAGGCACCGCAAGCTGCGAGTCGTACTCGACCCGCCACCCGAGCGATCCAGCGAAGGGCGTCAGCGCGCGGAGTGGCGGAGCGGTGGGAGGTTTGTGACAGATGAAACCATTGGGGCAGGCGCTGCTACCCAATGGGGCGGCGAGCAGCACCACCCCCGCCGAAGCCAGCGCGGCGACGGCGAACACGGAAGTGAACACTGCCGTCACGCGGCGGGACGATAAGCGCGCCCCGGCAGCTCCTTGGGGCTCGAATGCACCGGCTCCGGTTTGTGCACGCGCTGGAGTGGCCGCGACCGGAATCTCTGGCGCAACCGGTTCTTGATCGAGCTCCGGCGTCCGCGCTCCCGCCGGCAGGTCGGCCGCCACCAGGGTGCTCGCGCCAACCTTGATCTCGTCTCCGCTCCGGAGCGCGTGCGCGCCACGCAATTGCTCACCGTTGAGCAGCGTCCCGTTTGTCGAGCCCGTGTCCTCAATGAAGAACGCGCCCCCGGGCTCGCGCGCGATCCGTGCGTGGCGGCGAGACAGTCGGCTGTCGCCACCCAGGCCTCCGGGTTCGCCGTAGCCGCGGCCAATCAGCAAGCCGTTCCCGAGCTCGACCTCCTGACCCGCAGACGGCCCCGCAACGACCCGCATGCGCGGCGCTGGAGGCAGGCGATCCGCAAGCGTCTGAGCGCTGGCAACCGCCGCGGCATCGGGCTCGGTAGCGGCCGGCGCATCGAGGAACTCGACCGTGAAGCAACTCTGCCCCATGCGGAGTTCGTCTCGATTACGGAGGACTCGGGGTTCGGTCAACCGTTCGTCGTTCGCCCAGGTGCCGTTGGTCGATCCAAGGTCCTCGACCAAGGCATTGCCGGCAGGGTCGGAGAAGATGCGAGCGTGACGCCGAGACAACCGCGGGTCCCCGCCCAGGTTCCCCGGCTCGGGCTGCGTGCGACCCAGCACGAGCTCGGACTCGATCGTGATCACGTCACCGGCGAGCAGCCCGTCCGTACAGCGCAGCGTCAGTCGCATTCGTCGGCCCCCGCCCCAGGTCAGTTCCGCCGGCTGGTGGTGAAGGAGAACGGTGACGGGCGAACAGAAGAGCGGCTCGCGGGAAGCGCGGCGAGTGCGATACCACAGCTCTCGCAAAAGCTGCTGCGCCGGGTGCGGTGCCCGCAATTTGCGCAGGTGATGATCGGAGCGTCCTCGATCAGCAGGGCCTCCTCGAGCAGCCCGACGTGGATCACCTGCCTCAGCCACAACAGGGCGAGCACCGCGAGCACGGCGATGATCGCCAACGCGAGACCGCTGGCGAGGGTCAGCTGCACAATCGATGCGAGCACCAGCAGTAGCGCTCCGAGCGGAACCGCGATCAACGGAGATCCGAGCCGGCCGAGCGCACGCCGGTCCCGGATCGGGGCGCGGACCTTCAGCCATACGGCACCGACGATTGCTCCCATCGTCGCCATCGTGAGGACGGGCAGGGCAATCGCGATGATCGCAAGTTGCACGAGCCATGGCACAAGCAACCCCGGGGGTCGCAGGCCCTGGCTGAGAGCCGAGAGTGCCTGGATGATCACCTCAGCGGCGACGAACGCCGACGCGCTTGCGGCACCGAAAGTCGCCCCGTCGAGGACCGTTGAGAAGCGCGGGTACCTGAGCAGGAACAGGGGACCGAGGGCGATCAGGACGATGCTCAGCAGCGGCACGAGCACGCCGCGGGTCAGGACAAGGCTGCTCTGGCCACCCACGAACACCTCCGAGCCTGAGGGGGAGAGGCTCTTGGCGATCAGAGCGGTGAGCGCTCCGGTCGCAAGACCCCAGGCCAGAGTCGCGCCAATCACCGCCAGCGACTGCTCCTCGAACACGTTGACGTCGACGAGGTACAGCACCACAAGCATCGGAAGAAGAATCGCGCCGGCGATCAGCGCCACCGGGTAGAGCTTGGCAATCCCGAGTACGAGCACGGTCGCGAGGCCGAGTGCCAGACATTGACGAAAGACGGCCATCGAAGGCCGCGGCAGCTGTGGGAAGATGGTCGAGACTATTGTCGGGCGCAGCACGCTCTCGTCTGGCGCGGCGGCGTACGCCCGCCGCACCCCCGACAGCGATGTCGGATCGAGGTTAATCACGCCCGACAGACCACGTCCAACAGCAGACGCCCCCGGTACGCGGGCGATCCGCGACAGCGCCGGTTCGCCGCCTTCCAGCTGATGCCCGCAGCGGATGCAGAACCGGCTTGCGGGGACTTCGTTTCCACAATGCTCGCACTTTGTAAGCGCCATGCGAAGACGATCGTAACCGCCGAGAACTCGAAACGCGACCGCGGCCTGCGCTGGTGCAGCGCCGTCGATCGAGGGAATGCGAGCTGGACGAGAAGAGCGCCGCGGAGGCGCGATTGCGACTACGCCGGGAGCGTCTCGCCCGAGTAGAGCTTGATCACCTTCACGGTCCCGGCCGGGGCGGCGTTGATGCAAAGCTCGCACAGGACGCACTCGTCGAGGTTGCGCTCCACGATCGCCAGCGAGCCATCCTCGTTCGTGGCGAAGATGTCGACCGGGCAGACCTCGGCCAGCTTGGCCGCGAGCTCGGGGTCCTTGGCCACCGAATCCTTGACCTCGACGTCGATGAACAGGGCCTCGCTCATACCGCGGCTCCGATCTTGTCCTTCACGATCGCGGGGATCTCGGATATCTCCTCGGCAACCACGATGCCGGCGTCCGCGAGGCGCGCGATCTTCTCGCTCGCGGTGTCCTCCTTGCCCTCGACGATCGTGCCCGCGTGTCCGAAGCTCATCCCCGGCATCTCGTCCATGAAGCGGCCGGCCATGAAGGCGACGATCGGCAGGCGCGAGTTCGTCTCGGTCACGTACCGCGCCAGCTCGGCCTCCATACGGCCGCCCGGCTCGGTGTAGATGACGATCGCGCGCGTCTGCTCGTCGGCGTCGAACAGCGGCATCAGCTCGGCGTAGGTCGAGCCGATGATCGCGTCGCCGCCGATCGAGACGGCGGTTGACTGCCCGAGCCCGGCCGCGGTAAGAGTCGAGGACATCTCGGTCGTCATCCCGCCGCTGCGCGAGATCACGCCCACGGGGCCGGGGGTGTAGGACTTGGCGGCGTCCTTGGCCGGGCCGCCGATGCCGCCCATCTTGATCACGTCGGGGACGATGATCCCGAGACAGTTGGGCCCGATGATCCGGGCGCCGCGCTCGCCGGCCAGCTCGACCATCTCGGCCACGTCGCCACGCGGGATCCGCTCGGTCACGATCACGACGAGCTTGACGCCGTTCTCGAGCGCCTCGAACACGGCGTCCTTGGTGAAGGCGGGGGGGACGGTGACCACGGACCCGTCGATCGGGGCGCCGTGGTGCTCGACCGCCTGCGCGACGGTGTCGAACACGGGCACGCCGTGGACGTCCCGGCCGAGACGACCTGGGGTGACGCCGCCGACGATCTTCGCGCCCTTACCGTAGTCCAGGCATTCGCGGGTCAGGTTGACCGCCTCGCGACCCGTGATGCCCTGGACGATGAAGGTCGTGTCCTGGCCGATCAAAATGCTCACGCCCGCCCTCCTGCCGCCCGCTCGCCATCCGGGCTCGCCTGATCGGGCGGCGAGGGCGTCATCCGGCTCCCCTGGATCTTCTCCACCGCGCGCTTCGCCGCCTCGTGCAGCGAGACGCTGCGGTCGGCGTAGTCGACGCCGTACTTGTCGAGGATCTTGAAGCCCTCCTCCTCCCAGGCGCCGGGAATCCGGAAGATCGCGATCTTCTCGGCCGGGTCGTAGCCGAGCTCGACGCAGGCCTTGATCACGCCCCGCGCGACGATGTCCACGCGGGTGTTGGAGACGATCGACATCATGACCGCGATCTTGTCCACGCCCGGCTTCTGGAGGACGAGCTTGGCCAACCCGCACGCCTTGCTGACCGACGGGTTGCCGCCGATCTCGCAGTAGTTGGCCGGATGGCCGCCGTGGGCTCGGACGGCGTCGAACAGGGTGAGCGAGCCGCCGCCGGCGCCGATCACGAGCCCGAGGTTGCCGTCGAACTCGGTCACGTTGCCGGCCACACCGCGGTGGTCCTGGGCGTCGACCTCCTCGCCCGCGAGCTCGAACGGGGTCGCCTCGCGGGCCTGGCGGGTCTCCTCGTCCCCGACGCCGAGCTCCTTCAGGACCGCCTTCTGGCGCGGGCGAGCCTCGTTCTCCATGTCCATGTGGGCATCGAGCGCGACGAAGCTGCCGTCCTCGAGCTCGCCGAGCGGGTTGATCTCCGCCAGCGTCATGTCGTAATGGAGGAACAGCCTGGCCAGCCGGGCGACGATCGGGGTCAGGCGGTTCAGCGCCGACCCGGTGATCCCCAGCGAGGCGATCAGCTGCTTGGCCTCCCAGTCCGAGAACGGGCGCAGGGTGGAGAAGTGGCGCCTGGCGACGTGGTCGGGATGCTGCTCGGCGACCTCCTCGATGTCGATCCCGCCCATGTCCGAGAACAGCATCACCGGCCGCTTGCGGATCCCGTCCCACACCACGCCGGCGTAGTACTCGTGCTTGACCGCAGCCTTCGAGTCGACAAGGACCCCGCGTGGCATGTGGCCATTGATCTCCAGATTGAGCACGTGTTCGGCATGCTCGGCGGCCTCGGCGGGCGTGTCGGCGAACTGGACGCCGCCGGCCTTCATCCGGCCGCCGGTCAGCACCTGTGACTTGATCACGACCGGCCCGGCGATCTCCTCGGCGATCGTTCGCGCCTCCTGGGGGGTCCTGGCGAAGCCGTGCTTCGTGACCGGGATTCCCGCCCTGGCGACGATCGCGCGCGATTCGTACTCGAAGAAGCGCATCTGACGGCGCGGGAGACTAGATGATCGACGGATTCAGTGAGCCGTGGGCGGGGGCCAGGGGCGGGGAAGGGTGAGGTGGCGGGGCTCTGGGCCGGGGGTGCAGGGGAGGGGGAGGGCCCCGGGGACCGGGTCCCGCCAGGCCCTGTCGCGCCCAGTCCCACCCGCAGACCTATGAGGACTGGGGCCGCCAAGCGTCCCTGGGCAACGCGGCCGCAGAGGGGAGCGGGGCAACGCGGCCGCCGAGGGGAGCGGGGCAACGCGGCCGCCGAGGGGAGCGGGGCAACGCGGCCGCCGAGGGGAGCGGGGCAACGCGGCCGCCGAGCGGAGATCGTCACTCTCGCGTCGCCACAGTCGGTGAGCGTGACGTTGCGCCCGGGATACGGAGGCAAACGTCGGTCTCGACCCGTCGCGCGCACCGAGTGTGACGTTATCCATCCAGGTGTACCGGGTTGGAGGTGGCGCTCGCGCGTCGGTCGCGCCCCGCCCCGGGTGGGAGTGGATCGGCCCCAGGGTCCCGGCCCGCCCCGGGCGGGGGAGTGCCCCGCCGGCGCCGGCCCCCGCCCCGCCGGCGCCGGCCCCGCCGCGAGGCCCGCGCCCGCGCTGGGCGACCCGGTCCGCCCCGAGCCCGAGCCCTGCACAGCCAACCCAGGACCCCCGACGCCGCCGGGCGCCGCGCCATAATCATCAGCTAGTCAGTCGACTTTGTGCTACAAACGTTCGCCGACCAAGTCGATAAACCAGATCGACAAACCGATATTTCGTAAGAGGAGCACATGACACGAGCATCGAAGTTCGGACGCGCCGCACTCGGCGTTCTCGTCGCGGCGGGGGCGCTCGCGGGCTGCGGTGGCTCGTCGGACACGACCAGCACCGCCGCCAGCGGCACCAACGCCGCGAACACCAGCAGCGGCGGTACGAAGCTGGCACTGGTCGCCTACTCGACGCCCAAGAAGGCCTACGACGCGCTCACCGCCGCCTACGCGCAGACCTCGCAGGGCCAGGGCGCGTCATTCAGCACCTCGTTCGGCGCCTCCGGTTCGCAGAGCCGTGCCGTCGACTCCGGTCAGCCGGCGGACGTGGTCGCCTTCTCGACCACGCCCGACATCACGCGCCTGGTGAAGGACAACATCGTCTCGAGCAGCTGGGACGCCAACCCGCAGAAGGGGATCGCGGTCAACTCGGTGGTGGTGATGGTCGTCCGCAAGGGCAACCCCAAGCACATCACCGGCTGGGACGACCTGATCAAGCAAGGCGTCGACGTGGTCACGCCCAACCCCTCCACCTCGGGCAGCGCGCGCTGGAACATCCTGGCCGCCTACGGCGCCCAGCTGAAGGAGGGCAAGACGCCCGCCCAGGCGCTCCAGTACGTCAACACGCTGCTGACCAAGAACGTCAGCGTGCAGCCGTCGAGCGCCAGCTCGGCCCTGCAGACGTTCACCAGCGGCAAGGGCGACGTGCTGCTCGACTACGAGAGCGACGCGATCGCGGCCGAGAAGGCCGGCGACGCGATCCAGTACGTGATCCCCAAGCAGACGATCCTGATCCAGACCCCGATCGCCGTGACCAGCAAGAGCTCGCATCAGAGCCAGGCGCAGGCGTTCGTCAACTGGCTGTGGACCTCCGCCGGCCAGACGATCTGGGCGCAGCAGGGCTATCGCCCGGTGCTCGCGTCAGTGGCCAAGCAGTTCACGAGCCAGTTCCCGACCCCGCCACAGCTGTTCACGATCGCCTACCTCGGCGGCTGGACCTCGGTCAAGAAGACGTTCTTCGATCCCTCGAGCGGGTCGATCACCAAGATCGAGCAGGCGGCTGGAGTCCCCACTGCGTCCAGCTAGTTCACCAGCCGCAGTTGCGCTTCCGCGGGCCCGCGCACACGCGCGGGCCCGCGGGCGCCTGCCCGCCGGCGGGCTCGGGTTCGGTCTGTGCATGCTCTACCTGAGCGTGATCGTCCTGATCCCGCTGGCCGCGGTCGCGGTCAAGGCCTTCTCCGGAGGTCTCAGCACGTTCTGGGACTCGGTCACGAGCCCGCTCGCGATCAGGGCGCTCGCGATCACGCTCGTCGTCTCGCTGATCGTGGCCGCGATCGGGGCGGTGACGGGGACGCTCGTGGCCTGGGTCCTGGTGCGAGACCATTTCCCCGGCAAGCGCTTCCTCAACGCGCTGATCGACCTGCCGTTCGCGCTGCCAACGATCGTCGCCGGCCTGACCCTGCTGGCGCTGTACGGGCCCGACAGCCCGTTCGGCGTGCACCTCGCCTTCACGCGAGCCGCGGTGGTCGTGGCGCTGCTGTTCGTGACCCTGCCGTTCGTCGTGCGCTCGGTCCAGCCCGTGCTGATCGAGCTCGACCGGGAGGTGGAGGAGGCCGCCGCTTCGCTCGGCGCCTCCAACGCCACCACGTTCCGCCGGATCGTGCTGCCGTCGCTGCGTCCCGCGATCCTCTCGGGCGCCGCGCTCGCGTTCGCGCGCTCGGTGGGCGAGATCGGCTCGCTGGTGCTGATCGTCGGCAAGGTGCAGATCGCCAGCATCGTCATCTTCGCCGACATCGAGAGCGATGCTCCGCAGGCGGCCGCCTCGCTTTCGGTCGTGCTGCTGGCCCTGGCCCTGATCGTCCTGGTCCTGCTGCGCCGGCTGGGAGGCCGCGTTGCGCATTAGCCGCCGAACCACGCTCTCGCTGAGGGCGCTCGCCCTGCTGTATCTGACGCTGCTGCTGCTGCTGCCGCTGGCGATCGTGTTCGGGCGCACGTTCGAGCACGGCTTCGGTGTCGCGTGGGGGTGGATGACGACTCCGGCGGCGGTCAGCGCCTTCTGGGTAACCGTGCTGGTGGCCGTGATCGCGGTGCCGCTGAACACGATCTTCGGCGTGGGCTGCGCGCTCGTGCTCGTCCGCAGCAAGACCCGCGGCCGAGCCGTTCTCGACGCGCTGATCGACCTCCCGTTCGTGGTCTCGCCGGTGATCGTCGGGCTGGCGCTGATCCTGGTCTACGGCGTCGACGGCTGGTTCGGCAAGTTCTTCACCGACCACGGCGTGCGCATCATCTACGCCGTTCCCGGCCTGGTGCTGGCGACGATCTTCGTGTCGCTCCCGTTCGTAGTGCGTGAGGTCGCGCCGGTGCTGATCGAGGTTGGGGACGAGCAGGAGCAGGCGGCGGCCACGCTCGGCGCCTCGGGCTGGCAGACGTTCTGGCGCGTGACCCTGCCGTCGATTCGCTGGGGCGTCGCCTACGGCGTGGTGCTGACGACGGCGCGCGCCTTGGGGGAGATTGGCGCGGTGCTGGTGGTCAGCTCGAACGTCGCCGGCTCAACGCTGACGCTGCCGCTGCTCGTCTACCAGCGCAGCTCGGATCTCGGCTCGCAGGCGATCACGAGCGCATATGCCGCAGCGACCGAGCTCGCGGTGATGTCGCTGATCGTCCTGCTCGGCATGACCGTTCTAGGACCAAGGAGACCGCAGTCCACATGAGGATCGACGTAAACGACGTGTCCAAGCAGTTCGGCGAGTTCCGGGCCCTGAGCGACGTCACGCTGGAGGTCCCGGAGGGCTCGCTGACCGCGCTGCTCGGGCCGAGCGGCTCCGGCAAATCGACGCTGCTGCGGATCATCGCCGGGCTCGAGGCGCCTGACAGCGGCACGGTCCTGATCGACGGCAGCGACGTCACGGTGGCACGGCCCCAGGACCGCGGCATCGGCTTCGTGTTCCAGCACTATGCCGCGTTCGCCCACATGAGCGTGCGCGAGAACGTCGCGTTCGGCCTGAGGATCCGCAAGCGACCGCAACAGGAGATCAAGCAGCGCGTGGATGAGCTGCTCGCTCTTGTGGGCCTCACCGCCTGGGGCGGCCAGCGGCCCGGGCAGCTGTCGGGCGGCCAGCGCCAACGGATGGCGCTGGCTCGCGCGCTGGCGGTAGAGCCGCGGGTGCTGCTGCTCGACGAGCCGTTCGGCGCCCTCGATGCCAACGTCCGCTCCGAACTGCGTCAGTGGCTGCGCCGGCTGCACGACGAGCAGGGGGTCACGACCGTGCTGGTGACCCACGACCAGGAGGAGGCGATGGAGGTCGCGGACTGCCTGGCGGTGATGAACGAGGGCCGGATCGAACAGGTCGGCTCGCCACGCGAGGTCTACGACAAGCCCGCCTCCGACTTTGTAATGGGCTTCATCGGTCCGGTAAGCCGGGTCGACGGCCGACTCGTGCGGCCGCACGACGTGGCGGTGTCGCTCAGCCCGGACACCGGCTCGATCGAAGCGATGGTGTTACGGGTCGTTCACCTCGGTTTCGAGGTCAGGATCGAGCTCGAGATGCCCGGCGGAGACGTGGCCCGAGCGCAGCTGACCCGGGCGCAGACCGAGGAGCTCGAGCTCGGCCGCGGCGACATCGTCTACGTCCGCCCGCCCGCCGAGGCTCGCGTCCTCACCGCGTGACCCAGGCCTCGGGGTCCTCGGCCAGCCGGTCGACGGACTTCGGCAGCTTGCCGCCGGCGATGTCGGCCAGCGTCACCTGCTCGACCACCTTGCGCAGGTTCGCCCGGACGGCGATCCACACCCGCAGCAGTTCCTCCGCCGCGCCCGCGTAGGCCGCCTCCTCGGGTGGGCCGCCGCGGACGCTGGCCAGTGGGCCCTCGACGGCCCGGATGACGTCGGCCACTGTGATCGCATCGGCGGGTTTGGCCAGGCGAAAGCCGCCCTCGGCGCCGCGGTGGCTGCGGACGATCCCGGCATGCCGGAGTTCGCCGAGGATGTTCTCCAGGAAGTTGAGCGGGATGTCCTGCGCGTTCGCGATCCGCTCCGCCTTGATCGGCTTATCGCCGTCGGCGGCCGCCAGCTCGACGCCGGCCCGTACCGCGTAGTCGACTTTGGCGGAGATCCGCATAGTCGGATTGTTACGCGGGCGTCGGCGCGAAGCCGTATGCCTCGGCCAGCTCAGGATCCTTGTGGGCGAGCATCTCGGCCAGTGAGACCATCACCTTGCACTGCTTCCAGGTCGCGTCGTCCTGCATTTTGCCGTCGATCATGTGCACGCCGCGCCCGTCGGGGATCGCCTCGAGGACCTTCTTGGCGAACAGGACCTCCTCGGGATCCGGGCTGAACACCTTCTTGGCGATCTCGATCTGGACGGGGTGCAGCGACCAGGCGCCGACACAGCCGAGCAGGAACGCGGCCCGGAACTGCGTCTCGCACCCCTCGACGTCGCGGATGTCGCCGTAGGGCCCGTAGAACGGCAGGACCCCGGCCGAGGTGCAGGCGTCGACCATGCGCGCGATCGAGTAGTGCCAGGGATCCTGCTGGGCCGTAGGGCGCGGGGCCTCGGGATTGTCCGGATCCGGGTCGTTGATCACCCGGTAGCCGGGATGGCCCCCACCCACGCGCGTCGTCTTCATCCGGCGTGAGGCGGCGAGGTCGGCGGGGCCGAAGCTCATGCCCTGCATGCGCGGGCTCGCGGTGGCGATCTCCTCGAGGTTGACCACTCCGAGCCCGGTCTCGAGGATCGCGTGCACGAGGATCGGCTTCTCGAGCCCGGCCTTCGCCTCGAGCTGAGCGAGCAGGCGGTCCACGTAGTGGATGTCCCAGGGGCCCTCGACCTTCGGGACCATGACCACGTCGAGCTTGTGCCCGATCTCGGTCACCAGCGTGGTGATGTCGTCGAGCACCCAGGGGGACTCGAGACTATTGACGCGCGTCCACAGCTGCGTCTCGCCGAGCTCCATCTCCCTGCCGACGCGGACCAGGCCGTCGCGCGCGGCCAGCTTGCGGTCGACCGGGACCGCGTCCTCGAGGTTGCCGAGCAGGATGTCGACCGTCGGCGCGATGTCAGGGACCTTCGCGACCATCTTCTCGTTCGAGAAGTCCAGAAAATGGATCATCCGACTGGGCTTGAAGGGGATTTCGAGGATCGGCTGCGGCGCGCCGATCGCCAGGGGCTTTCCGAAGTCACGGGGGTTTCGCATGCTCAGAACAGTAATGGGGTTCGGTCGGGCGCATGCGCCCGACCGCAGGACCGCGCATGCGCGGTCCTGGGTGACGCCGCATGCGGCGTCACCTTCCTGGCATTCTCCCGGCATGACCCAAGTCGATACAGACCAGGCTGCGCGCGAGGCCTCGGGCGCGCATCCTTATGGCCGCTACCTCGAGGAGTTCGAGGTCGGGGCCGTCTACAAGCATTGGCCGGCGAAGACCGTGACCGAGGCCGACGACCACCTGTTCTGCCTGATCACGATGAATCACCACCCGCTGCACATCAACGACGTATATGCGCGGCAGTCCCAGCAGGGGCGCAACGTCGTGGTCGGACCGCTCGTGTACTCGCTCGCGCTCGGGATGAGCGTGTCGGACGTCAGCGGCAAGGCGATCGCGAACCTGGCCACCGAGGAGCTCAAGCACCCGGCTCCCGTGTTCCACGGCGACACCCTGTTCTGCGAGTCAGAGGTGCTCGAGGTCAAGCCCTCGCAGTCCAAGACGGACCGCGGGACGGTCCGCGTGCACACCCGCGTGCTCAACCAGGACGGGGTCCTGGTGGCAGAGTTCAAGCGGCTTGTGCTGGTTCCCCGTAGGAATCCCGGAGGCGCCGTCCAGGGCGCCGAGACCAACGTCGAGTAGTTACCACGGAAGCTGCTTTACGCCGTTCCCGGGTACGATTTTCTACGCCACCGAAGCTAAGGAGTGCCTGAAAACCAATGGCTCATACCGCACCGACGAATCAAGCGACGACCAATCACGCACGACTCCAGGCGTGGGTAGATGAGGTCGCCGCACTGACCCAGCCCGACGAGGTCTACTGGTGCGAGGGATCGCCTGAGGAGTACGACTGGCTCGCGAAGACGCTGGTCGCGGCAGGCACGTTCGAGAAGCTCTCTGAGGCCAAGCGACCCGGGTGCTACCTGGCGCTGTCCGATCCGGCGGACGTGGCCCGGGTGGAGGACCGGACGTTCATCTGCTCCGCAAAGGAAGAGGACGCCGGCCCGACCAACAACTGGGCCGAGCCCGATCAGATGCGAGCGAAGCTGAACGGCCTGTTCAAGGGCTCGATGCGCGGGCGCACGATGTACGTGGTGCCGTTCAGCATGGGTCCGCTCGGATCGCCGATCTCCTACGTCGGTGTGCAACTCACCGATTCCGCCTACGTTGCCGCGTCGATGGCGATCATGACGCGGACCGGCCAGGCCGCGCTCGACGTGCTCGGTGAGGAGGGCGCCTTCGTGCCCTGCCTGCACTCCGTCGGGATGCCGCTGGCCGAGGACGAGCAGGACGTGCCATGGCCCTGCAATGCGGAGAACAAGTACATCGTTCATTTCCCCGAGTCGCGCGAGATCTGGTCGTTTGGCTCGGGCTACGGCGGCAACGCCCTGCTCGGCAAGAAGTGCTTCGCGCTGCGGATCGCTTCGGTGATGGCCCGTGACGAGGGGTGGCTGGCCGAGCACATGCTGATCCTGAAGATGACCTCACCGGAGGGCGAGGCGAAGTACATCGCCGCCGCATTCCCGAGCGCCTGCGGGAAGACGAATCTCTCGATGATGATCCCGACTCTCGAGAACTGGAAGGTCGAGACGATCGGCGACGACATTGCGTGGATGAAGTTCGGCAACGACGGTCGGCTGTACGCGGCCAACCCCGAGGCAGGCTTCTTCGGCGTGGCGCCCGGAACCGGGGCGCGGACGAACCCCAACGCGATCGACATGGTCTCCCGTGACACCGTGTTCACCAACTGCGCCAAGACGGATGACGGCGACATCTGGTGGGAAGGGCTGACCGGTCAGCCGCCGGCCCACGCGATCGATTGGCGCGGCAACGACTGGACACCCGACTCGGAGCCCACCGCGGCGCATCCGAACGCGAGGTTCACGGTCCGCATCGCGCAGTGTCCGTCGGTCGCGCCCGAGTGGGACGATCCCTCCGGCGTGCCGATCGATGCGATCCTGTTCGGCGGCCGCCGCGCGACCGTCGTGCCGCTCGTGCACGAGGCTCGCGACTGGGAGCACGGCGTGTTTCTCGGGTCGATCATGTCCTCGGAGACGACCGCTGCGCAGGCCGGCGCGGTGGGTCAGCTGCGGTTCGACCCGATGGCGATGCTGCCCTTCTGTGGCTACAACATGGGTGACTACTTCGCGCACTGGCTCAAGATCGGCCACCGCGAGGGTGCCCAGCTGCCGAAGATCTTCTACGTCAACTGGTTTCGCAAGGACGATGACGGCAAGTTCCTGTGGCCCGGCTTCGGGGAGAACTCCCGTGTTCTGGCTTGGATCTTCCGCCGCTGCGAGGACGTCGCCGACGCGGTCGAGACCCCGATTGGCCTGCTGCCCCCGCTGGATGGCATCGAGACCGAGGGCCTCGATATCAGCCCCGAGGCGATCAGTGATCTGCTCGCGGTCGACCCCGCGGCCTGGCGCGAGCAGCTCCCTCAGGTGCATGAGCACTACGCCAAGTTCGGTGACCGCCTTCCGTCGGAGCTGGACGCTCAGCTCAGCCTCTTGGAAGACGCCTTGAAGTCGAGCTGACAGGCACTTCGCAACTACTTCATTTGCGGGCCTAACCTAACCGTGTGGCCCTTCCGTTCGTAGCCTCTGACGCCGTCCTGCTCGCGCTGCAGGCGGGCACCGTCGCGGCTCCGAGCGCGACCGCGCGGATCCGCGCCTTCGAGCGCCTGCGCGGGCGCGGCTGGGCGTTCGTGCCGATCGGCTCGATCGTGGTCGTGATCTTCGCGATCCGCTACGTCTCGGACACGGCGACGGGCCTCACCTACCTGGCGCTCATCGCCGTCCCGCCCCTGGCCGCCGTGGCGCTCGGGTGGGCGATGCGGGGCGCCGTGCCGCTCCTCGCCCTGGCCGCGGTGCCGCTGTTCCTGCTCGCCTGGCTCGCGCATCAGTCGCTCGTCGGCGAGGCGTCGGCGGCGATCCTGTCCGCGCTCAGCTGCGTGACCCTGGGCGTCCTGCTGGCGGCGGTGACGCCGCCCACCTGGCTGAAGCTCGGGATCGTGGCGATGGCCGCGGCCGACGCGTGGCTGGTGATCTCAGACCTGCTCCAGTCGCCGAACGCGACGCTCGTGGCCGCGCACCCGGGCGGAGGCCTGCCGAAGCTCCAGACCGAGATCTTCGGAACCGTGACGATCGGGTACGGCGATCTGTTCGTGGCCGCGGTGCTCGGGGCCGTGCTGGCGAGCGACCCACGCCGGCAGCGCCGCGCCGCGCTGCTCACGTTCGTGATCGCGGCGCTGTTCGACCTGCTGTTCTTTGTCGTCGACGAGCTGCCGGCGACCGTGCCGGTGGCGCTTGCACTAATCGTGGTCGAACTGCAGCAGCGGTTTAGTGCTGGCCGTCGTCGGTCGACGCCGGCGGCCTCGATTCCTCAGCCAGAGACGTGATCGCCAGCGTCCCGCGGGCCGCGTCCTCGAGCACCTCGGTGGCCTCCTCGGCCGAGCGCGCGTAGAGCTCGACCAGCAGGTGGACGACGATCCGGTCGTCATCGTGCTTGTGGAAGCGGACGTGGGTGAAAAACTCGCGGGTTCCGTGGTCGCCGAAGGCGGCATAGCTGAGCGCATCGCCGGCCTCGGGGCCCGAGCAGGTCTCGACGTCATCGGCGTCGACCGTGACCGTGCAGGAGGCGACCCACGGCGTGCCCGCGATCATCCGCTCCCAGCGGTCCTCGATCGGCTCGACCCGGCCGTTGTGGAACCCGAGATGGGGCTGGTCGTGCATGCATTCGAGGCACTGGACGACGGCCTCCTGCATCTCGTCGACGACTTCGCCACGCTCCCCGCTCTCAGGGTCGATGCGGTGGATGCCCTCGTAGTGAACCTGGACCTCGAGATTTTGCGACCAGCAGCGGTAGCAGCGCAGCCAGCTTCGTACCTCGGTGGATCCCTCCATGGGTTTGATTCTACGATCCCGCCGTGAGCAACCTCTTGGCGAGCGCGTGAGGGTGCGCGGAGCGGAGCCGGTCGGGATCGTGTTGGCCGGGGGCCTGGGTCGCCGGATCGGGGGCGCGAAGGCGGTCGTGGAGCTCCGCGGGCGCCCGCTGATCTCCTATCCGCTCGAGGCGATGCAGGCCTCGCTCGGCGAGGTGATGGTGCTGGCCAAGGCCGACACGGAGCTGCCGAGCCTGTCCGGGGTCACGGTCTGGGTCGAGGCCGACCCGCTGCGCCATCCGCTGGTTGGGATCGTCGAGGCGCTGGGCGCGGCGTCCGGGCGCCCGGTGGTCGTGTGCGCCGCCGACCTGCCGTTCGTGACCGCCGGGCTGATCGCCAGGCTCGCCACCGCCGCAGCGCGCGGGGCGTCGGCAGTGGTGACCGGGTGCGGCGAGATCGTGCAGCCGCTGCTCGCCCGATACGAGCAGTCGGCCGGCCCGCACCTGGCCGAGGCCCTGCGCGCCGCCGCGCCCCCGCGTCTTCGCGACGCCGTCGGGGCGCTCGTGACGGTACGGCTGGAGGTCGATGATCCCGAGGTGCTGTTCAACGTCAACGCGCCCGAGGACCTGCTGCGGGCGGCCGCGCTGATCGACGCGCGGCGCGCCGGATGATCTAGCCGAAGGTGAAGTCGTAGGCGCTGACGCCGGGTGGCAGCCGGAGCGTGAGCGCGTGCTGCTCGGCCTGCCGCAGGTGGACGAGGGCGTACAGGCGCTGGCCCTGGACGGTGACGGTCCGATTGTGGACGTCGGCCCCGGCCGAGGCGGCGGGGATCGGCCGCCCGTCGAGGAGGACATGCACCCGCCGGGGCGTATTGCCCGCCGAGGTCATGACCAGGTAGACGTCGGCGGCCTGGAAGCCGGCCTCGATCGACGCCCCGGGCGACACGGGCGCGGCCGACTGCGAGGTCAGCCTCCACGTGCCCTTGAGCGCAAACTGGTTCACGCCGATCGAGCTCGCGCCCGGGTAGGAGTGCACGCCCGGAGCAAGCGGCGTCACGAATCCCTGCGCCCGGCCCGGGTCGAGGTAGGTCTCCGGAGTCGCCAGCTGGGCGGCGGGGATGATCGCGTGGGCGGTCATCGGCGAGGGCAACCGGTGGGCGCCCGCCTCGTAGAGCAGCTCCCGCACCGCCGCCTCGCTCTGCTTGTAGTCGCCCTCGCCGAACTGGGTGTGGCGGACGTCGCCGTGCGCGTCGATCAGGTACTCGGCCGGCCAGTACTGGTTCTGGTAGGCGTTCCAGGTCCCGTACTGATTGTCCTGGACGACCGGATAGCGCAGGCCGTCCGATCGGATCGCCTGCTGCACGTTGCCGGCCTCCTGCTCAAAGGTGAACTCGGGCGTCTCGACGCCGACGATCTCGAGCCCGTAGCGGTGGTAGTTCGCGTACAGCCCCTTCAGGAACGGCAGCGTGCGGATGCAGTTGATGCACGTGTAGGTCCAGAAGTCGACCAGCACGACGTGGCCGCGCAGGCCGGCCAGGCTCAGCGGCTGCCCGGACGGCGTATTGAACCAGCGCTCGGTGTTGGTGAAGTCCGGCGCCGCGCCGAGGTTCGCCAGCGACGGCGTCTTGACTCCCGGGATCGAGACCCCGACCCGTGTGGCGACCGGCTGCGCGCTGGCCTCGCGCTGGCGCAGGGCGAAGCGTGACTGGGGCCGCAGCGACGCGAGCCGGCTCTGGACAGCGCTCGAGTTCTCCAGCGAGCGCGTCGGATCGACGAGAAAGGCGGGAAGGCTGGTGTCCTTGGCGAGCGCCTCCTCGAAGCGCACATCGAGGTTGGCGGCCATCGCGATGCCGGTCACGATCAGGATGGCTCCGAGCGTCCGTTCGACCAGGTGCCCACGGGCGGAGCGCCGGATCCGCGCGAGAACCGCCCGGCCGCCCAGCGCGTAGACGAGCAGCACGGCGCTGAGGCCGATCGCGTACGCGATCGCGACCGCGACGACCCGGGCCGAGGCGCCGTTCGAGGCGCTGACCGAGGTGACGGCCGCCAGGATCGGGCCCGCGCACGGAGCGCACACGAAGCCGAGCGCGCCGCCGACCCCGACCCCCGACCAGAAGCCGTCACCGCGGGTCTTGGGCCCGAACCGCGCCAGCCGCGAGAGTGGCGCCTGTACGCGAGCGGCCACTTCCGGGATCATGAGAACGACGCCAAAGCCGATCAGGACGATGATTGCCAGCGTGCGCGCGGCGCCGCTGGCCAGGCCAACGCCCTTGACCAGCTGGGCCAGGGCGACGATCGCGATCGTGAACGTCAGCGCCAGGCCGAGGACGATGCCGAGCGGGCGGCGGCGGCCGCCGACGGCGCTGGCGGAGAGCAGCGCGGGGAGGACGGGCAGCACGCAGGGGGTGATCGCGGTCCCGGCGCCGGCGATCAGGGCGAACAGCATCAGTAGCACCATCTGCGCTCCCGATGATGCTGCTCAACGATTGCGAACTGATTAACCGCCGATTGCGGACATGGTCCGCCCCGGCTGGATGAAGCCGGGCTCCCCGACATGGTGCTTGAGCTCCTTGCGCCAGACCGCGTCGCGGACGATGCGTTCGAGCTCGCGGTCGTCGGCCCCCTCGCGCAGCGGGCCCCTCAGATCCGTCTCGCCCAGCGAGAACAGGCAGGTGCGCAGGCGGCCGTCAGCGGTCAGGCGGATCCGGTTGCAGTCCGCGCAGAACGGCTCGGAGACCGGGTTGATGAAGCCGATCTGCCCCTGGCCGTCTGCGAAGCGGTAGACCCGGGCCGTTGCGCTCGGCTCCCGGGGCCGGGGTTCGAGCGGGAACACGGCGTTGATCGCGTCACGGATCTCGGCGCCGGTGAGCACCTGCTCGGGAGTCCAGGCGTGATCGGCGTCGAGGGGCATGAACTCGATGAAGCGGACCTCGTAGGGGGTGCGGCGGGCGAGTTCGGCGAACGGGATGACCTCCTCCTCGGTGAAGTCGCGGATCGCCACCGCATTGATCTTGATCGGGTGGGCCTCGGGGAACCCGCTCAGCACCTCGAGCCCGCGCAGCACCTGGGGCAGCGCGTCGCGGCGCGTGAGCTCGAAAAAACGATCGCGCTGGAGGGAGTCCACGGACACGTTGAAGCGATCGACGCCGGCCTCCACCAGCGCCTCCGCGTCGCGTTCGAGCAGGTAGCCGTTCGTCGTGACGCTCAGATCGCGGATCCCCTCGACCGAGGCGAGCATCGCCGCGAGCTGCGGGAAGCCCCTTCTGACCAGCGGCTCGCCGCCGGTCAGACGCAGGTCTGAGACGCCCATCGAGGCCAGCAGGGACACGATTCGCTCGATCTCCTCGAAGGTCAGGATCTCCTCGCGCTCGAGCCACGGCAGGCCCTCGGCCGGCATGCAGTACTGGCAGCGGAAGTTGCAGCGATCGGTCACCGAAACCCGGAGATCGCCGATCAGGCGGCCATGGCCGTCGCGGAGGGGCTCGAGCTCCATCAGACACAGGCTACCCTTCGGCCCCATGCGGGTCGCACCGGGGATCGTGGCGCTGGGCGCGGCGCTCGCGCTGGCGGGGTGCGGAACCAGCCAGCGCGATCAGGTCCGTCAGAAGGTGCAGCAGCTCGCCACCGCCGCCGCCCACCGGGACTACGGGACGATCTGCGCCGACGTGCTCGCGCCGAGTCTGATTGCCCGCCTGGCCGATGCCGGGGTGCCGTGCGAGCAGGCGATGCGGATCGCCTTCGGCACCGTGGTCGACCCGACGATCAGCATCGGGCGGATCGTGGTCACCGGCGGCTCGGCGCAGGCGATCACGCTGAGCGCCGCCCAGGGGCAGCAGGCGTCGCTCGACGCGATTGACCTCGTCAAGACCTCGCGCGGGTGGCGCGTATCCTCGTTGGCCTCGCCTCTGCACCAGCCAGCGAGCGGATAGCGTGCCCGAGCCTCCGAAAGTCGCACACCTCGATCAGCTGCCGGAGATCCGCGGTCCCGGGAGCCTGACGTGGCGACCGGTCCGTCTCGAGCTCGGGGTCCGGGCCTTCGGCTGCAACGCCTACACCGCGGCCGAGGCGGGTCAGGATGTGGTGGAGCCGCACACCGAGGATCCGAAGCTCGCCCACCAGGAGCTGTACTACGTGGCCGCCGGGCGGGCGGCCTTCACGATCGACGGCGAGCACCACGACGCCCCGGCCGGCACCTACGTGTTCGTCCCCGATCCGGCCTCGCACCGCCACGCCGTCTCGGCCGAGCCCGGCACGACGGTGCTCAGCTTCGGCGGGCCGGCGACGTTCGAGCCCTGCGCGTGGGAGTGGAGCTTCCAGGCCGCCCAGAAGATCCGCACCAACCCCGACCGGGCCCGCGAGCTGCTCGATGAGGGGCTCGCCGTCCATCCCGACTCGGCCTCGTTGCACTACAACCTGGCCTGCCTCGAGTCCGTGCTCGGACGCCGCGAGGAGGCGCTGAGGGCGCTGCGCACGGCGATCGAGGCCCGCCCCGAGGTGGCGGCGTGGGCGCGCGAGGACGAGGACTTCGCGGGTCTGCGCGAGGACCGCGAGTTCGCCCGGCTGGTGGGGCTCCCGGAAACCAACTAATCGGCGGCTACGGCCGCTTCGCTTGAGAGCAGGCCGAAGGCGACCATGTCCTGGCGGCCCTCCTTGCCCACCATGTAGGAGCGCAGGAGCCCCTCGCGGGTGAAGCCGGCCCGTTCGGCGACCCGCTGCGAGGCGCCGTTGGCGCTCGCGGCCAGCAGGTCGATCCGCCCGAGCCCGAGCGACTCGAAACCCCAGTGGCAGATCAGCCGCACCGCCCGGGTCGCGTGCCCATGCCCGCGGGCCTCGCGCGCCAGCCAGTAGCCGATCTCGGCGCGCCGTTCCTTCCATTCGGGCGCCATCAGCGAGATAGATCCGAGCAGGACCGAGTCGGCGCCGGCGCGGACCACCGCGAACGGGGCCGAGGTGCCGCAGTGGATCGCGTCGAAGCGCTGGAGCAGGTAGCGGCGCGCGTCGGATTCGCCGTACGGCCAGGGCACCCGGGTCCAGCGCGCGATCTCCGGGTCCTGGCAGGCGGCCACGATCGCGTGCAGGTCCGAGTCGCGCCAGGGTCGCAGCGCGGTGGCGCCGTCGACGAGCGGGTCGCCTGGCAGGACGACCCGGCTCACGGGCGGCGCACGATCACGAGCACGGTCGTGAGTGCGAAGGCGATCTGCCCGAACGTGAGCGCGGTGCCGAGGTTGACCGCCCCGAACAGCGCGGCGAGCGCGCTGGCGAGCACAAACGCTCCCAGCATGTAGGCGAGGTCGATCAGCACGAGCGGGATTCTGACGGACGGCGGCCGTCCGCGACCGCGCCTACTTGCGCGTGAGGAGGATCAACCCGTAGACGACGATCCCGGCCGACACGAGCAAGGCGATCACTGCCAGCGCGCCAAAGGCGATGCTCGCCGCGCCGCGGCGCTCGCGCCGCATCTCGCCGGCCTGCGCGGCCCCCAGCACGGCGAGCGAGAACACGACGGCGACGCTGACGCCGGCGATCAGCGACGAGTAGAGCATCTTCAGCAGTGCGCCGCCGTTGATCGAGGCCGTGATCATCCGGTGGCGGGGGCAGGGGTCGCGTACTGGAGTCGGCGCACGAACGTCGCCGTGAGGGCGACCAGCATGGCGAAGCCGATGATCGCCGGTCCCCAGGCGCCGCTTCCGAACAGCCTCGAGATCTCGAATGAGGCGCCGCCCACGACGGCGGCGGCGGGCAGCGTCAGGACCCAGGCGCGAACGATGTTCCCGGCCACACCCCAGCGCACGGCGGAGAGCTGCTCGGCCGCTCCGGCGCCCATGATCCCGCCCGAGATCACGTGCGTGGTCGAGAGGGGGTAGCCGGCGCTCGACGCGGCGAGGATGACCGCGGCGCCCGCTCCCTGGGAGGCGAAGGCGACGAACGGGGCCACGACCACGGGGACGATCAGGTTCCCAAGCAGCCCGTTCCAGTCCACCGAGGCGGTGCTCTGGGCCGCGATCACCGCGCCGACGAGGCCGCCGATCAGGGCGTGCGACGAGCTCGAGGGCAGGCCGTAGTACCACGTGATGAGGTTCCACGTGATCGCCCCGACGAGGCCCGCGAACACGACTGTCGGGGTGACCGCGGCCGTGTCGACGAACCCCTGGCCGACGGTGGCGGCGACCTTGAGCGAGATGAAGGCCCCGCCGAAGTTGAGCAGCGAGGCGAACGCGACCGCCAGGCGCGGCGGGATCGCGCGCGTCGAGATCGCCGCGGCGACAACGTTGGCGGTGTCGTGGAAGCCGTTGGTGAAGTCGAACGCGACCGCGGTGACGATCACGATCATTAGGGTTACGTCGGAGCTCATGGTTGCGGCGGGGAATGGATGTGAAGGAATTGTGAAGGGCCATCTTCGCGGAGCTCGCGAGGAGGCCGCTCAGTCCCGTATACCCGCCTCGCGCTCGAGCGCGGCCAGCAGCGCGGGCATGTCGAGCCCAGGCTCCTGGCGCTCGAGCCAGTGCTGGACGGCGCGGCGGCCTCCGAGCTGCCGGAGCCCGCGCTCGCCGAACTCGGAGACGAAGTCGCCCAGCGCGTGCATCCGCCGCGAGCGCAGCCGGCGGGCCGGGAGGTCGAGCGCCGCCCGGTGGGCGTCGAGCGCGTCGACGAGCTCGGCGATCCCGGCCGGCGGCGCGACCGAGGACACGGCCATCACTGCCGTCTCGCGCTCGCCCAGCGAACGTAGGGCCGCTCTCAGATCTCCGAGGGAGCGGGTGGCGACACGGCCGAGATCGGACTTGGTCACGACGAGCACGTCCGGGACCTCCATGATCCCTGCCTTCAGGAACTGGAGCACGTCGCCGGCGCCCGGCTGAACGACCACCACGACGGTGTCGGCGACGTCGGCGATCTCGGTCTCGGACTGGCCGACCCCCACCGTCTCGATCACGACCACGTCAAAGGCCGCGGCCAGCGCCGACGCCGCCGCGCGGGTGGCGGGCGCGAGACCGCCGAGCCGGTTGCCGGCGGCCGTGGAGCGGATGAACACCGAGCGGTCGCTCGGGTCGACGTCGATCCGGGCCCGGTCGCCGAGCAGGGCGCCGCCGGAGCGCCGCGAGGTTGGGTCGACCGCGAGCACGGCGACCGAGCGCCCGCGCGCCCGCCACCCGCTCGTCAGGCGCGAGAGCAGCGACGACTTCCCGACGCCCGGCGGCCCCGTGACCCCGACGATGTGTCCCGGCGCCTCGCCGCCGAGCGCGGCGGGCGAGAGGTCGGCGAGGAGCGTCGCGGACTGCGCCCGTGACTCGGGGGTGCGGTTCTCGACCAGGTTGAGCACCGCGGGCGCGGCGCTCAGATCGCGGTCGCGCAGCCTGCGGGCGAGCTCGTGACCGTCCGGTTCGCGGGCGGCCGAGGTCAAGCGGAGGTGGCGGCGGCGATGCCGTTGCGCTCAGCCACGAGCGAGATGATGTCGCGCATCATTCCGTTCAGGTCCCAGTCCTTGGGCGTGTAGACGGCGGCCACGCCGGCGTCCTTGAGCCACACCGTATCGGCCTCGGGGATGATGCCGCCGACGATCACGGGAATTTCGTCCACGCCGGCCTCGCGCAGCGCGGCGAGCACGGCCGGGATGAGCTCGCGGTGCGAGCCCGAGAGGATCGAGAGCCCGATTACGTGAACGCCCTCCTGCGCGGCCGAGGTCGCGATCTGCGCTGGAGTGAGGCGGATGCCCTCGTAGACGACGTCCATGCCGGCGTCGCGGGCACGGACCGCGATCTGCTCGGCGCCGTTGGAGTGGCCGTCGAGGCCTGGCTTTCCGATCAGGAGCTTGAGTCGGCGCCCGAGGGCCTCGCTGACCCGCTCGACCTCGTCGTGGAGCTCGGCCACCTGAGCGCTCGAGATTGCGGCCGCCTCGCCCACGCCCGTCGGCGCGCGGTACTCGCCGAAGGCGTCTCTGAGCGTCTGCGCCCACTCGCCGGTCGTTGCGCCCGCGCGCGCCGCGGCGATCGTGGCCGGCATGATGTTCTCACGCTCCTCTGCGGCGACGCGGGCGAGCTCGCTCAGGGCCGTGTCGACCGCGGTCTGATCGCGGTTTGCCCGCCACCGGTCCAGCGCCTCGCGCTGGTCGGCCTCGACCTGCGGGTCGACGACGAGGATGCCGCCGTCGGCGTCGGCGGTCAGCGGCGAGGGCTCGGTGGAGGTGAAGCGGTTCATGCCGACCACGGTCAGCTCTCCGGCCTCGATCCGCCGCCACCGCTCGCGATGGGACTCGACGAGCGAGGACTTCATGTAGTCGACGGCGTCGACGGCTCCGCCCAGCTCCCCGACCCGCACCATCTCCTCGCGTGCGCCCTCAACCAGCTCGGCGACCAGGCCGTCCATGACCTTGGAGCCCTCGAAGATGTCCGGGTATTCGAGCACGTCGGTCTCGTAGGCGAGGATCTGCTGCAGCCGCAGCGACCACTGCTGATCCCACGGGCGCGGCAGCCCGAGCGCCTCGTTCCAGGCGGGGAGCTGGATCGCCCGCGCCCGGGTGCTGCGGCCAAGCGTCACGGCGAGCGCCTCGAGCGCGATCCGGTACACGTTGTTCTCCGGCTGGGCCTCGGTCAGGCCGAGCGAGTTCACCTGCACGCCGTAGCGGAAGCGGCGGTGCTTGGGGTCCTCGACGGCGTACCGCTCGCGGCCGAGCTCGTCCCACAGCTCCGACATCGCCCGGAGCTTGGCGTGCTCCTCGATGAACCGGACGCCGGCGTTGACGAAGAACGAGATGCGGCCGAAGACGTTGGCCATCAGTTCCTGGGGGACACGGTCGCGAACCGCGTCGAGCACGGCGATCGCGTTGCTCATCGAGTAGGCGATCTCCTGCACCGGCGTGGCGCCGGCCTCTTGCAGATGATACGAGCAGATGTTGATCGGGTTCCACTTCGGCACGTGCTCGACGGTATAGGCGATGGTGTCGGCGATCAGCCGCATGCTCGGGCCGGGCGGGAAGGCGTAGGTGCCGCGGCTCAGGTATTCCTTGAGGATGTCGTTCTGGGTCGTGCCCTGGAGCCTCTCCTCGGGCACGCCCTGCTCGTCGGCCGCGACGATGTACAGCGCCAGCAGCCAGGCTGCCGTTGCGTTGATCGTCATCGACGTGTTCATCTGGTCGAGCGGGATCCCGTTGAGCAGGGTGCGCATGTCGCCCTCGTGGGCGATCGACACGCCGACCTTGCCGACCTCGCCGCGGGCGAGCTCGTGGTCGGGGTCGTAGCCCGTCTGCGTGGGCAGATCGAAGGCGACGGACAGGCCGGTCTGACCCTTGGCGAGATTGCGCCGGTACAGCTCGTTTGAGCGCGTGGCGTCCGAGTGCCCGGCGTAGGTCCGCATCATCCACGGGCGATCGGGCTCCGGCAGGCGCGCTGACGGCGTCTGGGACATGGGGATCGAATTGTATGGACGATCGCGTCGCGGATACTCTGTCGGCGATGAGATCGGTCGCTGTGGTCGGAGCCGGTTTCGGTGGCGTGGGCGCGCTGGTGATGCTGCGGCGCGCGGGCTACCGGGACGTCACGGTGTTCGAGAAGGGCGATCGGATCGGCGGCGTGTGGCACCACAACACGTATCCGGGCGCCGCCTGCGACGTGCCCTCGCACCTGTACGAGTTCTCGTTCGCGCCCAATCCTGACTGGTCGCGGCGCTACGCGCCGCAGCCTGAGATCCAGGCCTACCTCGAGGACGTGGCGCGCTCGAACGGGGTCCTGGACCGCATTCGCACCGGGGTCGAGGTTCGCGGCGCCCGGTGGGACGGGTCGGCCTGGGTGCTCGACACGAGCGCCGGCGAGCGCTGCGCCGACGTCCTGCTGACGGCGTGCGGGCAGCTGTCGGTTCCCCACATCCCGCCGATCCCCGGCCTCGAGCGCTTCGAGGGCCCGGCCTTCCACACGGCCGAGTGGCGCCACGACGTGTCCGTGGAGCGAAAGCGCGTCGCGTTGGTCGGCACCGGCTGCAGCGCGATCCAGACCGGGCCGGCGATTCAGCCCGTGGTCGGGCAGCTGGACATCTACCAGCGCTCGCCCGGCTGGACCTTCCCCCGCATGGACTTCGCCTACAGCGAGCGGACGAAGCGGATGCTGGCGCGGTACCCGGCCCTTCAGCGGCTCGACCGGGCCGGCAACTTCGCCTTTCATGAGGTTGGGGCGCTCGCGATGACGAGCCGTCCGTGGCTGCGCAAGGCGTTCGTGGCCATCGGCCGCCACCAGATCAACGCGGCGATCAAGGACCCGGCGCTCCGCGCCAAGGTGACGCCGACCGACGAGATCGGCTGCAAGCGCGTGATGCTGACCGACGACTGGTATCCGACACTGCTCCAGCCCAACGTCGAGCTCGTGAGCGACCGGATCGAGACCATCATGCCGGGCGGGATTCGCACCGTGGACGGTCGCGAGCGGCCGGCGGACGTGCTTGTGCTCGCGACCGGGTTCGCCACCCACGGCTTCGTCGCGCCGATGGAGATCACCGGCGCCGATGGGAGGACCCTCGCCGCCGAATGGGCCGGGGTTCCGCGCGCGTACCTCGGCCTGGCCGTCCCCGGCTTCCCGAATATGTTCCTCATCTACGGGCCGAACACCAACGGGGGCACAGGGTCGGTCATCTTCACGATCGAGTCGGGCATCAGGCACGTGATCGCGGCGCTGCAGGAGATGGACCGCCAGCGGGCCGGCCGGATCGAGATTCGCAGCGCAGCCCTCGAGCACTTCGATCAGGAGCTGCGCGAAGCGCTCAAGGACACGGTCTGGCACACCGGTTGCACGAACTGGTACGTGGACGAGAACGGCAACGACCCGAACCAGTGGCCGTGGATGTGGAGCACCTACCGCAGGCGGACCGGCCGCCTCGAACCGAGGGCATACGAACTCGCGGCTTGAGCTCCTGGGGCGAAGGGGTAACGTGAGTCCCATGCCCGACCAAAGCGAAGCCGCCAGCGAGCACGCGCTCATCCAGGAGATCACCGCCCCGCTCTCCACCCTGCCTGACGATCCAGTCCCGATCGCCGCGGACACCGACTTTCCCGTCGTCCTGCGCGGATACGAACGGATCGCCGTCGATGCCTACGTGAAGAGGACGAGCCAGCTCGTCGCCGAGCTCCAGGCGACCCGCTCGCCCGAGGCCGCGGTCCGCCGCGCGCTCGAACGCCTCGGCGAGCAGATCTCCGGGATCCTCCAACGCGCCCACGACACCGCCGAGCAGATCACCGGCCAGTCGCGCAGCGAGGCAGAGGACCGGCTCGAGCTGGCCCGGCGCGAGGCGCTCCAGGTCGCCGAGGCGGCCGAGAACCGGGTCAAGGACCTCGACGCCGAGACCGACCGGATCTGGGCCGAGCGCCAGCGGATCGTCGAGGACGCGAGGACGCTGGCGCGTCAGCTTCTGGCCGTGGCCGAAGAGGCCGTGGGGCGGTTCCCGGCGGCCGAGGAGGCGGCGGCGGCCCAATCCGCGCCGGCGGACGCGGGCCAGCCGCTCGAGGATCCCGCGGAGCTCGGCCTCGAGCCTCCCGAGGACTCGGTCGAGCCCGGCGAGCCGCACGATGCCGCCACCACCGTGCTGCCGCCCGACGACGAGGGCGCGACGCGGATCCTCCCGCCCGATGAGGGCGCGACAGCGGTTCGTCCGCCGGACGAGCCTGTCCGGGGCGAACTCCCCGGCTCCGAGGAACCGGGCGGCTCGCACTGAGCCCGTCAGACATGCGACTCATCGACGCCATGCACCTCGGTCGCGAGCGCGTGATCGGGTGCTGGCAGCTCGAGGACGTGCTCGTTGACCCGGGCCCCGGCTCGTGCTTGCCCACGCTGCTGAACGCACTCGGCGACTGGCGGCCGCGGGCGCTCCTGCTGACCCATATCCACCTCGACCACGCAGGGGCGAGCGGGGCGCTGGTGGAGCGCTGGCCGGACCTCGAGGTCTACGTGCACGAGCGCGGCGCCCCGCACATGGCCTCGCCGGGAAAGCTGATGGAGAGCGCCCGGCGGCTGTACGGCGAGGGTATGGACCGGCTGTGGGGCGAGATGCTGCCGGTGCCGGAGTCCTCGTTGCGCGTCCTCACCGGCGGCGAGCGGCTGCTCGATGGCCGGTTCGAGGTGCTCTACACGCCCGGGCACGCAGCGCACCATGTCTCCTACCTGCACGAGGGCACGGCCTTCGTGGGCGACGTCGGCGGCGTCCGGATCAGCTGCTCCTCGCTCACAGTGCCGCCGACGCCACCGCCGGACATCGATGTCGAGGCGTGGCATGACTCGATCGAGCAGATCCGGGCGTCGCGGCCGCGCGCCCTCGCGATGACCCATTTCGGATCGTGCGAGGACGTCGAGGCGCAGCTCGACGAGGTCGGCCAGCGGCTGGACGAGTGGGCCGACCGGGCCCGCGAGCTCGATCAGGACGCGTTCATCGCGTTCGTCGGATCGGAGATCGCGGGTGGCGCCGATGCCGAGCTCGGGCCCGCGTTCACCCAGGCTGCCCCACCGGAGCAGCTCTACGCCGGCCTGCAGCGCTACTGGCGCAAGCGCGCGGCGTCAGAATCCGACGCGGCGCGGGTATCCTGAGGGTCGCATGTCGCAGACGGTCGAGTTGCCGCGCGTCGGCGGTCCGGGGAGTGGAGTCGGCGGCCTCTGGCGGGTCGTGGTCCTCAACGATGAGTTCAACACGTTCGACCATGTCGCCGAGACGCTCGCCCGCGTGATCCCGGGCGTGACGCTCGCCGAGGGCTATCGCTTCGCCGACCGCATCCACAACTCAGGGTGCGCGATCGTCTGGAGCGGTGCCCGCGAGGACGCGGAGATGTACTGGGAGATGCTCGACGGCGCCGGGCTGACGATGGCGCCGCTCGAGGCGGGGTAGCTCGGGGTCGGGCCCGAGTTGGCCTCCCGGGGAGGGTGATTCGCTCGGCCGGGATACGCAGGTCGGCGTGTTCGGCGTGCGACTGGCGACCCGGCCTTTCGCCAGAAATCGCGCCGCCCGGCCGGACCGAGGCTCGAAAGTCACGGTCAGCCTGATTTTCGCGCCGCGCTCACGTTGGCGGACGCGAATTTGTTGCATTTCTCCCGCCCCAGTTGCGTCACGGCGTTCGGCTTCCCGGCCCCGAGGCCCCTGCGAAAGCCCTAGGTCCGGCCCGGCAGCGCCTTCGACCGCTGGCGCTCGGGGCTGACGCGGACCACGTTCCACACGATCCCGAGTCTCTCGAGCATTGAGATCAGCAGCCCGGTCGGGTCGGCGAGGCGCTCCCAGGGGCGCAGGCCGTGGAAGGCGGAGGTCGGGAAGGCGTGGTGGTTGTGGTGCCAGGACTCGCCCATCGAGAGCGGCGCGAGCCAGAACACGTTGCGCGACTCATCCTCGATGTCGAAGCACTTGCGGCCGAAGAAGTGGCAGACCGAGTTGATCGACCAGGTCACGTGGTGCAGGAGGAAGACGCGGACGAAGCCGCCCCACAGGAGCGCGGTCAGCGCCGTGCCGAGCCCGCCGCCGACGATCCAGCCGAGCGCGAAGGGGATCGCGAAGCCGAGCACGACCCAGACCCAGAACAGCTTGTCGACCGCGCGCACGACCCCGTCCTTGACCAGGTCGCCGGCGAACCGCTCGCGCTCCGCGGTGCCGACCGATTCGAACAGCCAGCCGACGTGCGCGTGCCACAGGCCCTTGATCGCGCCCACGAACCCGGGCCCACTCAGGTGCGGCGAGTGGGGGTCGCCATCCTGGTCGGTGTAGGCGTGGTGCTTGCGGTGGTCGGCGACCCAGGTGATCACGGAGCCCTGAACGGCCATCGAGCCGAGCACGGCCATCACGGCCCGGAACGCGCGCGATGACTCGAACGCGCGGTGGGTGAACATCCGGTGATAGCCGAGCGTCACGCCGAGGGCCGTGATCACGTACAGGAAGATCAACAGCCCGAGCTCAAGCGGGCCGACGGCCCTGTCCCACAGCAGCGTGATCGCCACCACGAGCCCGACGAGCGGCAGCGGCACGCCGATCAGGTTCGCGATCTTGTGCGTTCGAGACATCGACTCAGGTGAGCATACGTCGCGACACCACAAAATTCTCCTACTGTTGCCACGATAGGCCTCGGAAAACTTGTAGCTTTCGTATGAGATGGCGGACCAGCCCTGGCACGCACTCCCGCGCGAGATCGCCGACGTGCTGCGTCCTGTGCTCTCCGACGTGGCCGACGAGGTGATCGACGCGGTGCGGACGATCCCGGCCTACGCGAGGCCGCTCGACGGGCCGTTCGGAGCCGGGCTGCGGACCGGCGTGCAGGAGGCTTTCCGGCACTTCCTGGCCGAGATCGACGCCGGCGGAGCGGTGCCGCGCTCGGACGTGTACGCGACGCTCGGACGGGGGGAGATGCGCGCCGGGCGGAGTCTCGAATCCCTCCTCAGCGCCTATCGGCTCGGCGCGCGGGTGGCGTGGCGGCGGTTCGCCGCCGTCGGGGTGGAGGCGGGCGTCAGGCCAGAGACCCTGTATCTGCTGGCCGAATCGCTGTTCGCGTACATCGATGCGCTGTCCGCCGAGTCGGCCGAGGGGTACGCGCTCGAGCAGTCGGCAGCCGCCGGTGAGGCGGATCTCCGCCGCCGGCGCCTCGTGCGCCTGCTGGTGCGCGAGCCGCGGCCGGATCCGACCGTGGTCGAGGCCGCCGCCGTGGAGGCGGACTGGCCGCTGCCGCGCACGCTGGCCGCGATCGCGATCGGCGGCGAGCACCGCGATGCCGCGGCCTCGCGGCTGCCTCCCGATGCGATCGCCGAGGCGGTGGGCGAGCTGATCTGCGCGATCGTCCCCGATCCCGAGGGTCCAGGGCGACGGGCGGTGATCGAGCGCGCGGTGCTCGACGCCGGAGCCAGCGCCGGACTGGGGACGAGGGTGGGCTGGAACGAGGCGCCGCTCAGCTTCTCGCGCGCTCGCGGCGCGCTGGCCCTCGCCGGTGGCTCGCCCGACTTCATCGTCGCGAGCGAGCGGGCGGGCGAGCTGCTGCTGCACAGCGACCTGCGGCTCGCCCAGGAGCTGGCACGCGACCGGCTCGGCCCGCTCCACGAGCTTCCGGCCGGATCGAGCGCCCGCCTGACGGAGACGCTGGCCGTGTGGCTGGCGGAGCAGGGACGTCTCGCGCGGGTGGCCGACCGGCTCGGCATCCACCCGCAGACGGCGCGCTATCGGGTGGGCCGCCTGCGCGAATTGTTCGGCGACGCGCTCGACGACCCGGACGAGCGGTTCTGGCTCGAGCTGGCGCTCCGGGTCCGCTGAGGCGCGCCGCGCCTCAGGCGGCGGCCGGGGGTACGGGCTCGGGTTCCGGCTCGGGGGCGGGGAGGTTCGGGACCTCTGGGCCAAGCGCGCCGGCCACGAGCTCGTCGTTCCACACGTAGATGACCGGAATCGTGAAGTGCCCGGCCAGGCGGGCCCGGAACTCGATCATCTCCGGCCCGTCCCAGTACCGGTACCAGTCCTGCTTGGACTCGAACCACGCCATCTGCGTGATCTTGTAGCGGTCATCTCGCGAGCGATGGACCGAGTACTGCGTCGCGCCGTAGCGGAGCACCAGCGGGGCGATGCGCGACACCTCGTCGGCGAACGAGTTGTCGCGCCACGCGGTGGCGTACCAGGGGACCCAGACGACGCCTGCCATGGCCTATGCCCCCACCTCGGCCCGGATCGCGCCCGGACCCTCGGTGGTCTTGCCCTGACCCTCCTCGGTCGCCCCAACGAGGATCGCGATCTTGCCCAGGTGCTTGTTGTCGCGCAGCAGCTGGTGGGCCTCGGCGACCTTCTCAAAGCCCATCGTCTGCCACAGAACGGGGCGGATCTTGGACTCCTCGATCAGCTCGTTGGCCTTGGTCGCCTCCCACGCGTTGGCGAAGTGCGAGCCCAGGATCTCCTTCTGGCGCATCCACAGGTACCGGACGTCGAAGTCGAGCTGGTAGCCGGAGGTGGCGCCGCAGATCACGACCTTCCCGAACGGCTTGACGGCGAGCACGGAGGTCGGGAATGTGGCCTTGCCGACGTGCTCGAAGACGATGTCGGGCGGGCCGCCGAGGAGCGACTCGACGTGCTTGCAGAAGCGTCGCGACTCCTTGAATCGCGCCTTCTCCTCGTCGCCGGTCTCGTGACCGCGGCGCATCATGCCCGAGAACTCAGAGCGGTCGACGTAGCCGATCGCACCGAGCTGCTCGATCAGCCTGCCCTTCTCCTCGCTGGAGACGACCCCGACGGCGTCGGCGCCGGTCATCTTGCACAACTGTGTGGCGAACACGCCGAGGCCGCCGGCGGCGCCCCAGATCAGGACCCGGTGGCCGGCCTGGAGCTTGCAGCGGTCGATCAGCATCCGGTAGGCGGTGAAATAGGTCAGTCCGTAGGCGGCCGCCTCCTCCCAGGCCAGGTGCTTGGGCTTGTGCAGCAGCTGCTGGGCCTGCACCTTGCAGAACTGGGCGAACGAGCCCCAGCTCGTCTCATAGCCCCAGATCTGCTGGCTCGGGGCGGCGAGCGGGTCGAGCCCGTGAACCTCGGGATCCTCGTAGGAGGCCTGGTTGCAGTGGATCACGACCTCGTCGCCGGGCTTCCACCGAGTCACGCCCTCGCCGACCTTCCAGACGATCCCCGAGGCATCGGAGCCGCCGATGTGATGGTCCTCATTGGGGTGGTAACGGAACACGGAGACGGGCTCACCGAGCGCCGCCCACACGTTGTTGAAGTTCACCCCCGCCGCCATCACGCGGACGACGACCTCGAAGGCGCCGGGTTCGGGTACCTCCATCTCCTCGAGCTGGAAAGCGTCGGTTGGTTCGCCTTCGCGCTCCTGCCTGATGACCCAGGCGGCCATCGTGGACGGGAGCTCGCCCGGCTCGGTCTCGACGTTTGCGACTTGGCTCAGATCGACGGCCACGAACGGTGCCTCACTTGGTCGGGTACCCGGAAAGAAAGGAGATCGTAAAGGAGTCAGCGCCAGGCGGGTCTGAAGCTGAGTCGCGCGAGCTCAGGCCGCGGTCTCAGGCCGCGATCTCCGCCGGCACGGGGGTCTCGGCCGGCTCCGCGGCGGAGACCTCGCGCTTGGCCGAGGAAGTGCTCTGGATCAACGTCCAGGCCGCAACCCCTCCGATCAGTGTGACGATCGCGCCGATCATCAGGCCGGTGCCGAGCGCCGAGACGAACGCCTCGCGGACCGTCGCGACGACCTGGGCTGAAGCGTGGTGACCGGTGGCACCGCCACCGCCCAGCGAATTTGCGATCGCGGCGCGCGTCGCCGCCGGAAGCTGGGGCAGCTTCTGGTCGATCTGCGAACGGCCGATCGCCGTCACCAGCGCCCCCATCACCGCGACGCCAAACGTGCCGCCGACCATCCGGCTCATCGACAGGACGCCCGAGGCCACGCCGGCCTTGGTGCGATCGACGGAGTTCATCGCGGCGGTGCTCATCGGCGACATCACGAGCCCCATTCCCAGCCCCATCAGGACGAACCCGGGGAGGAGCAGCCCGTAGCCGGTGTGGATCGTGAGCTGCGACTGGATGAACAGGGCGCTCGCGACCACCGCCAGGCCGAGCGTGATCAGCGGCCGTGGCCCGATCCGGTCGGTCAGCCGGCCGGCGATCGGGCCCATGCCGATGATCACCACCGTGGCCGGCAGGAAACGCACGCCAGCCTGGAGCGGCGAGTAATGGAGGATGTTCTGCATGTAGAGCGCCAGGAAGAAGAACTGGGCGAGCATCGCGAACGTCACGAAGAACGCGACGAGGTTCGCGCCCAGGAACGTCCGAGAGCGGAAGAAGTTGAAGTCGACCATCGGGGCCTTGCTGCGACGCTCGATCGCGACGAACGCCGGTAGGGCGAGCGCGGCGATGACGAACAGGGTGATCACCCTGGCCGAGCCCCAGTGCCAGCGGTTGCCCTCCACGAGCGCGAGCACCAGCGCGGTGAGCCCGACCGTGATCGCAGCGATGCCCGGCAGGTCGACGCTCTTGCCGACGGTCTCATCGCGCGTCTCGCGGGCCGCGAACAGTGTCACGGCAGTCGCGATGATCGCGATCGGTGGATTGATGAAGAAGATCGCCCGCCAGCCGACCTGCTGGGTCAGAAAGCCGCCGACGACCGGGCCGATCGCCAACGCCAACGCGCTGACCCCGGCCCAGGTACCGATTGCCGTGCCGCGCTGCTCAGCCGGGAACGCCTGGGTGATGATCGACAGCGTCGCGGGCATCATGAATGCGGCGCCGATCCCCTGGACCGCCCGGAAGGCTACGAGCGCCGTGTCCGTCGGCGCAAAGCCGATTGCGGCACTCGAGATTCCGAACACGGCGACGCCAAACAGGAACATCCGGCGGCGACCGAAGATGTCGCCAAGCCGTCCGCCGGTCACCATCAGCACCGCGAACGTGAGCGTGTATGCGTTCACGGTCCACTCGAGCGCGGACAGCGAGGCGTGCAGGCTGCGCTGGATCGACGGCAGCGAGACGTTCACAACCGTGTTGTCGAGCATCACCATGAACAGTGCGAAGCACATCGCGGCGAGCGTCCACCAGCGGCTGTTCTCGTCGTTTATGAGGCGGTGTCGATGGGCCAGGATGCGATTGGTCATGCGGTGAGTCCATCGGGTCGGCACGCCGCGACGTCGTCGCGCCGGAGCAACTGCCCCAGGGCCTTGGCCAGGCCGGCGCGCTCGGGCGTGTTCAAGGTCTGGATGAACTCCTCGAGGCCGTTGAGCCGGGCGGCATTCAGCCGGCGGATCACCGAGCGACCGTCGTCGGTCATGCGGATCCGCTTCATGCGCCTGTCCTCGGCGTCCTCGTTGCGCTCGACGTACCCCCGCCGTACGAGGTCATCGACCATCCGGCTGGCGGCGGGGAGCGAGACATGCACGAGCTCGGCGCCCTGCTTCAGCGTCAGCTCCTGCTCGGCGTCCTCGAGGTGGTGCAGCAACTTGATCTGGGTCAGCGTCAGCTCCAGCGCACCTACGGCCTCGAACAGGTCGGAGTTGCAGTTCTTGTGGAGGAAGACGACGAGCGCGTAGAGGTCGGTGGCCAGGTCGCCAGGGGCGAGGGCCCCGGCCGTGACCGCGCTATCGGCTGCTGTGGTCGTTACTTGCACGCATGCAAGTATTGCATGTAAGTTCTATTTTGCAAAATGGAACGGTACGGTCGCCGCGGGCCCCGGGCGAAACGGTGGTGCGGAGCGGGGCGCGGGGGCGAAAGGGGTGCCGAGCGGGCCCCGGGCGAAACGGTGGTGCGGAGCGGGGCGGGCGAAAGGGTGCCGCGCGGGGCGGGCGAAAGGGTGCCGAGCGGGGCGAAGCGCTACGGCTGAAGCAGCGTGTTGCTCGAGTTCGGCCTGGGTGGGCCGATGCGGAGGGAGGCCGACTGGATCTTCGCGGCCGTGGCGAGCTGGGCCTGGGTCTGGCCACCCGTCATCGTGGCGACCGTGTAGTCGCCCGGGACCCGGAGGTCGACCGTGACCTGGGCCGTCGCCTCGGGCTGGATCGGGCCGGTGGTGGCGAGCTGGCGCGAGGAGTCGCTGGTCGGGTGGATGATCACCGACTCCGCCTTGTCGGCCTGGTTGGTGACGATGAAGATCACCTCGCCGGCGCCGACCTGGCTCGGGGAGACGGACACGCGGCTGTTGTTGACGTAGACGGCCAGATCGACCGGGGTCGCCGGACGAGGCTTGTTCGCAAACTTGGTCGAGCTGCCACAGCCGGTGACCGCGAGCATCGCCACGAAAAGGCCGACCGTCGTCGTGCGCATCCTGGTTTCGTCTCTCCTCTAAAGACCGCTGCAAAAGCGAGTGTCCGATCCCGCCGGAACCCTAACTCACCGCGTTCCGGTGCGCGAGGAAGTCGTTGCCTGAGAACTCAGGTGGACGTCTGATTGAGCGACTGACGGCGACGGTCGACGCGGCGAAGCTCGGTCTGGAGCTCCGTCCACGATTCACGCTCGGCCCGCTCGTACTCCTCGCCGGTCAATTCGCGCAGACGCTCGCTGTACGCGTTCCAAGCACGGCGGGTGTCATCGTCGAGCTCGCGAAGCTTGTCGCTGTCGGGGGCGATTGCGGTCACGTCAGGACTCCTTCCTAGCTCTGTGAAAGCGATGCTACCCCTGTTTGCGGTCGTCATGCCCCAGTCGTGACGGCGCCCGGGGCTGCAACCGCCTGTGCACGCCGTCCGGGCCGGGGCGTATCACGCGTGTCTTGGAACTTCTCGAGCAACCGATCGCCACGGCCGAGTTCCTCGTTGTCGACACCGAGACGAACGGGCTGGCCGCCGACTCCTGTGAGATGACCGAGGTCGGGGCGGTGCTGGTCGGTGGCGGCGAGCTGCACGACCGCTTCTCGTCCCTCGTGCGGACCCTGATGCCGCTGCGACGCGGGATCCAGCGCTTCACCGGGATCACGCAGCAGATGGTCGACGACGCGCCCGAGCCCGGTGCGGTGATGCCGGAGATCGCGGCGCGGCTGCGCGGGCGTGTGATGGTCGCTCACAACGCCCCGTTCGACCGGCGCGTGTTGCGTCAGGCGTTCGAGCGCGAGGGACTCGAGTGGCCCGATCCTCCCGTGCTGTGTACGGCCGCGCTGGCGCGCAAGATGCTTCCGCTGCAACGCGTCCGGCGGTTGGGGGCGGTCGCCGAGGCGCTGGGGATCGAGATCGAGGGCGCGCACCGAGCGCTCGTCGACGCCGAAACGTGTGCGCGGGTGCTGTGCGCGCTCTTCCCCAAGCTGTGCGCCAACGCGGTCACGATCTCCGATGCCGTCGCGCTGCTCTCGGGCCGGCGCCGGAGCAGGACACGGAGGTGGGGGCAACAGCCCCCGGTCCCCAGGCGACCGGCGGTCGACTTCTCCGAGCTGCCGAAGGACCCCGGCGTGTACCTGTTCCGGGACGCCCACGGATCGACCCTGTACGTCGGCAAGTCGGTGTCGATCCGCGCTCGCGCTCGCGCCCACTTCGCGCCCTCGACACCGGCCGCCGACTGGACCGCTCACGCCGAGATCGTCGACTACCACGGGACCCAGTCCGAGCTCGGCGCGCTCGTGCTCGAGAACCAACTGATCAAGCGACACCGCCCGCCCGGCAACCGTCGCCTGGTCCGTCGCGACGACCGGCTCGTCTACATCCGCTGCCGCCTCGACATCGCCTTCCCGATCCTCGAGGTCTCGCCCAACCCGGCCGCCGGCCATGCGGTCACGATCGGGCCGCTGCGCGGCCGCCGTCTCGCCCTCGAGCTGGTCGAGCAGCTCGACTCGCTGTTCGGGCTGCGCCACTGCGGCCGCCGGCTCCCGCGACGCGAGCATCCCTCGGCCTACGGGCAGATGGGCCGCTGCCTGTCGCCGTGTCTCGGCGATCTCGATCCGAACCTCTACCGGCGCCGGCTCGACGAGGCGCTGCGGCTGTTCGTCGGTGGCGGCGACGCCGCCGACCGGCTGATCGGGCACGTCGAGGCGCAGATGCGCGAGGCCGCCGCGCAGCGTCGCTACGAGCGGGCCGGGTGGCTCCGCCGCCGGGCCCGGCGGCTGTCGGTGATCCTCGAGCGCCTTGGGGGCGTACTCGAGGCGACGCATTCGCGCCCGCGCCTGCTGCTCGCTGAGCATCCGGTCGAGCCGCGTTTCGACGCCTTCTGGATGGTCTCGGGCCGCCTGCTCGACTGGGGCCCGGCGCCGGGTCTCGACGAGCTCGAGCGGCGGACGCAGGCCGCGCTCATGCGCGGCGGGCGGGCCGGCGAGCTCGGTGCTCACGTGCCGCCCGAGGAGGTCGACGAGGTGCGGATCGTAGCCACCTACCTCGCGTCCCATCCCGACCTGCCGCAGCTTTCGCTCGACCCCGCCCCTGACCGGGAGCGGCTGCGGCCGTTCGCTCAGGAGAACGGCAGCTCGACGACCTCGGCCGGGGCCTGCTCGGCCCCGATCGAGACCGGCGATCCGGGCGGCGCCTCGCGGCGCACGAGCGCGAGCGCGATCGGCCCGAGCCGGGGGGAGGTGGCCACGCTGGCCAGCGCGCCGACGCTCTTCCCGCCGAACGTGATCGGCGCTCCGGGCTCGGCCTGAGCGCTGAGCCGCAGGCCGCGCAGGTGCCGGTTCGGCTTGCCGCGGTAGTGGAGCCGCGCGACCGTCTCCTGCCCGACATAGCAGCCCTTGGTGAACGAGACCGCACGCTCGTTCAGGCCGGCCTCCTGGGGGATCACGGTGTCGTCGAGGTCGACGCCGTAGCGGGGACGCCCGTGCTCGATTCGCACGATCTCGGCGGCCTGATTTCCCACCGGCGCGGCGCCGGCCTCTACGAGCTCCGCGCGCAGGCGCTCGGTGTCGCCGGCGTCGCACAGCAGGTCGACTCCCAGGTCGGTTCGGATCGCCCGCGCCTCGATGCCGGCCACCGTCACCGGGGTGTGCGAGTGCTCCGCTCGCGCGAGCTCGCTCGCCCGCGCGAGCGCGGCCGCCTGAGGCCCGATCAGCGAGAGCAGCCCGCGCTCGAGCGTGCGCTTGTGGAGCTCCATGTCGTAGCCGATGCTGAAGCGCCGGATCATGTTGAACAGTTCCTGGAGCGCGCTGCGCTCGGTGTCGAGGAGGAGCTCGTGATCGGCGTCGAGGACTCTGAGGTCGCCCAGCATCTTGCCCTTGGGGGTGAGGAAGGCGGCGTAGCAGCCCGTGCCGGGGGCGAGCGCCTCGATGTCGTTGCTGACCTGACCCTGGAGGAAGCCCTTGGCGTCTTGGCCGGTGAGCGCGAGCTTGCCCCGCTCCGAGCGGTCGAGCAGCCCGCAGTGCTCGGTCAGCGCCCGGTACTCGGCGGACAGTGTGTCGGTCGAGGTCACACCCCAAATATAAGAACCTCGCGCCGATCACGATCAGCCCTTGCCAAAACAGGTTTTTAGGCGTACCGTAATCTGCGTGATGGCACACCAGGAATACGCGGGAATGTCGTCGGCGATCGAGGATTACGCCAAGGCGATCTACGCGTTGGAGGAGCGCGCTGGGGATCCGGTCAGCACGAATGCGCTGGCCGAGCGGATGGGCGTCACGCCGGCGTCCGCCTCGGGCATGGTCAAGCGGCTGGGCGAGCTGGGGCTGGTCGAGCACAAGCCCTACCACGGCGTATCGCTGACCGAGCCCGGCCGTCGCGTCGCGCTCGAAGTGATCCGCCACCACCGGCTGCTCGAGCTGTATCTGGTCGAGAGCCTCGGCGTGCCCTGGGACCGGGTCCACAAGGAGGCCGAGGTGCTCGAGCACGTGCTCTCCGAGGAGCTCGAGGAGCTGATTGCGGCGAAGCTCGGCGACCCGACCCACGACCCTCACGGAGACCCGATTCCGACCCGTGAGCTCACGATCGAGTCGACGAGCACCGTCACGATCCAGGCGCTGGTGGCCGGCGACCGCGGCACGTTCACCCGGGTCTCGGACTCGGAGCCCGAGATGCTGCGCTACCTGGCCGAACGAGGCATCGCGCCCGGCGCTGAGTTCGAGGTGGTCGAGAAGCAGCCGTTCGACGGCCCGCTGTTCGTCCGCTTCGACGACCATGTCCACGTTCTCGGCGGCGCGCTCGCGCGGGCGATGAGGGTTGACGTGAGCAGATGACGCCGCCGCCCCCGCCGATCGCCACGCCCGCGCTCGAGGGCGCCGGAGCCGACGGTCAGAGCATCGCGCTCGGCGTACCGAGCCCGCTCGAGCGGCTGCTCGCACGCGGTCGCCTGCGGGCGACGCTGACGATGCTCGGCCCGGCATTCGTCGCCTCGATCGCTTACGTCGACCCGGGCAACTTCGCCACCAACATCCAGGGCGGCGCCCGGTACGGCTACCTGTTGCTGTGGGTCGTGCTGGTGGCGAACCTGCTCGCGATGCTGGTCCAGTACCTGTCGGCGAAGCTCGGGATCGCGGCCGACCGCAGCCTGCCCGAGCTGTGCCGCGAGCGCTATCCCCGATGGGTGAGCGCGGGGCTGTGGGTGCAGGCCGAGCTGATGGCGATGGCGACCGACGTGGCCGAGTTCCTCGGCGCCGCGCTCGGCCTCAATCTCCTGTTCGGCGTCCCGCTGCTCGCGGCAGGCGCGATCACCGGCGTCATCGCGTTCGCGCTCCTGGCCCTCCAGTCGCGCGGCTACCGCCGGTTCGAGCTCGCGATCACCGCGCTGCTCGGCCTCGTGTTCGCGGGCTTCGTGTACGAGACCCTGCGCATCGGCCCATCGGCGCACCATTCGCTGGCCGGCCTGATCCCTGGTCTCGGCGGCGCCGGCTCTCTGTACCTCGCGGTCGGGATCATCGGGGCGACTGTCATGCCCCACGCGATCTACCTGCACTCCGCGCTGACCAACGGGCGGATGCCGGTGCGCAACGACGCCGAGCGGCGGCGCGTGCTGCGGTTCGAGCGCCTCGACGTGATCGTCGCGCTCGGCCTGGCCGGCGTGATCAACATGGCGATGCTCACGCTGGCAGCGAAGCTGTTCCACACCGGCGCGCTGAGCGGAATCAGCACGATCGCGGGAGCGCACGCCGAACTCGGCCGGCTGGTCGGCGGTGGCGCGGCCCTTATGTTCGCGGTGGCGCTGCTCGCCTCGGGCATCTCGTCCTCGAGCGTCGGCACCTATGCGGGCCAGGTTGTGATGCAGGGCTTCGTCGGGATCCGGATCCCGGTCCTCGCGCGCCGGGCCGTAACGATGGTCCCGGCGCTCGTGATCCTCGCGCTCGGCGTCAGCCCGACCAGCGCGCTCGTCCTGAGCCAGGTCATGCTGTCGTTCGGGATACCCTTCGCGCTCGTGCCGCTCGTGTCGCTCACCGCCCGCCGAGATGTGATGGGCGTCCACGTGAACCGTCGCGCGACGAGTGCGCTCGCGTTCATGGTCGCGGGGCTGATCATGGCGCTCAACGTGTTCCTGATCGCGCAGGTGGTCCTCTAGATGGCGCTGGCCGACACGTTCACCGAGATCCTCGACTCGCTCCCCGACGACTGGACAGACCTCGAGATCGACCTGCGGATCTTCGATGAGCGCCGGTACGTCGACGCCGCGACCCTGCTCGTCACGTGCAACGCCCAGCCCTATTCAAAGTACGACTGGCATTGGCGCCTGGTGATCGCGCACCGCTTCGGCCACGCGTCAGCGGCGCCGGCCGTGCACTCGGCGCTGAAGCTGCTCGACGATGCCGGCATCGAGGGCGAGCTCGCGGTCCGCGAGGTCCGGGCCGGACGGGCCGAGGTGCTCCAGCTATGGGGCCGGCCGGAGTCGGTTCGCCAGGAGTTCAAGCGGCTCCGCGCGCAGTAGTGGCGCGCGTCGCGGCCTTCATCCCTGACCTTCTGTTCGGCTCCAACGTGGTCGGCGCGCTGCAGGCGGCCGGGCACGAGGTTGCCCTCGTGGCTGACCCGTCCTCCGCGGCCGGTGCCGACGTCCTCGTCATCGATCTGACCGCCGAGGACGAGCAGCGCCTGGCCCGGGTATGCCGCGACGCTCCCGCGGAGGTGCGGACCCTGGCCTTCTACTCCCACGTCGACACCGACGTCCGCGAGCGCGCCCAGGCGGCGGGGATCGACCTGGTCGTCCCCCGTTCGCGGATGGCGCGAGAGGGCGCGGCGCTGGTGGAGAGGCTCTCAGCTCCCGATCAGTGACGAGGTTCCGGCGACGAACCGGGAATCGAACATGCGGCTGACGTCCGGCTGGTGGCGGACGATCCCGAACCGCGCCTCCCACCGGGCCCAGGAACGCAGCTGGGCCACGTCGAGCTCGCCGAAGTTCCCGTCCGCAGCCACGAACGCGGGCTCGATCGCGCCCAGCTCGGCCGCGACCAGCCTCGGGTCGAGGCCCGGCACCTCGGACTCGAGGTTCGCCGCGGCTCCCTCGGGGTCCGTGAGGACGACCCCATATCCGCGAACCACGGCTCGGACCACGGCGCGGGCGAGCGCGGGGCTGCGGGCCAGGCTCGAGCGCGTGGCACAGAGAACGAGCTCGGGGTAGGCGGGCGCGCCGTAGCGATCGACCCGGAACACGTGGAAGCCTGGACGGCGGTGCTGCAACGTGACCCCCTCGTCGTTCCAGAAAGCGGTCGCCGCGGCGACCCGGCCCGAGAGGAGCGCCGGAACGGCGTTGAAGCCGATCGTCACGGTCCTCACGCGGTGAGGGTTCCCGCCCGCTCCGCTGACGATCGAGTCGAGCACCGCCGTGTCGCTCGGAACGCCGGTCACGCCGACGGTCTTGCCCTCGAGCTGGCGCGGATCGTGAATCGCAGGCGCGGCGATTACCGAGGCCAGTGGCCGCTGCACGATCGCCATGATCCCGACGATGTCCTGGCCGCGCTCGCGTGCGATCGCCAGGTCATGGATGTCGAGGATCGCGAAGTCGGCGCGGCCGGTCTCGAGCAGCTTGACCGAGTCGGTGGAGGCCGTGGGCGCGACGACGTGCAGTTGGACGCCCTCGCCCTGGTCGAAGGTGCGGGCGATCGCCGCGTAGATCCCGGCGTGGATCGCGTTCGGCGTGAAATCGAGGACGAGGGTGGCGTTCTGCTGCACCGGGGCCGAAGTGCCGGAGCCGCAGCCCCCCAGCAGCACCGCCACGGCGCTCAGGATCATTGCCGCTCGGACCCGCATCGGCGGCGCAGGATACGTGCTCCGTAGAATCCAGCGCACCGCATGCGTCGCCGCGTCACGTTCAGCCGGAACCTCACGCTGTCGCTTTCGCGGACGTGCCGCTGCTATTGCAAGTACTGCGCGTTCGCGACGCACAGGCCGCATCTGCATTCGCCTGAGGAGGTGGAGCGGATCCTCGATGAGGCGGTGTCGAAGCGTCGGGTCAAGGAGTTGCTCGTGTTGACGGGGGAGCGTCCCGAGGTGAACGCGGGGGTGCGCGAGCTGTTGGCGTCGTATGGGTTCGAGGATTTCACGGCCTATGTGGTGTGGGCGTGTGAGCGGGCGCTCGAGCGTGGCCTGTTGCCACACACGAATCTCGGCGTGCTTGATCGCGTGGATCTGTCGAGGTTGCGCGAGGTGACCGCGTCGCAGGGGTTGATGCTCGAGTCCGTTAATCCGGACCTGGTCGTGCACCAGGGTTCGCCGACGAAGGCGCCGGAGCGGCGGATCGAGACGATCGCGGCAGCGGGGGAGCTGAGGATCCCGTTCACGAGCGGGATCCTGGTCGGGATCGGCGAGAGCGAGGAGGAACGGATCGAGGCCCTGGAGGTGCTGGCGGCCCTGCACGAGCGCCACGGCCATCTGCAGGAGGTGATCATCCAGAACTTCGTGCCGCATCAGAGCTATTACGGGCGCGAGCCGGCGGAGATCGCGGACGCGGCGGCGCGCGATTACTGGCGCACCGGGATCGCGAACGGCCCGCACGTGGACGCGCCTGAGTGGGCCACGCCGGTGACGCTCGAGGACATGAAGCGCCTGGTGGCGGAGGCGCGGCGGCGGTTGCCGGGGGTCGGCGTCCAGGTGCCCCCGAACCTGTCGGACTGGTGGGTCGATCTGGTCCGGGCGGGAGCCACCGATCTGGGTGGGTTGAGCGCGAATGGCGATCACATCTCGCCCGAGCACCCATTTCCCTCGCCGTCGCAGGTGCGCCGGCGGCTGCGGGAGGAGGGGTTGGCGCTGACCGAGCGGTTGTGCGTCTATCCGGAGTACATCGACCCGGAGTGGATCGCTCAGCCGGTGCTCGACGTGATCAAGCGCACCTACTGGTCGTTCATTCCGCGCCGGGGGTCGGGTCGCCGCGCCGAGCTCACCGTCTCCGATGACGCCGCCCCGCGGGCGGTCGCCCGGGCGCGGGAGGGACTCGCGCTGAGCGCCGATGAGCTGACGGCGCTGTTCTGCGAGCAGCGGCCGGAGGTGATCGAGGACATGCGCCTCGCGGCGGACGAGCTGCGGGCCGAGCTGGCGGGGGACACGGTGACGTTCGTGGTCAACCGCAACATCAACGTCTCGAACATCTGCGTGGTCGGATGCGCGTTCTGCGGGTTCGGGCAGGCGCGTCGCTCCCCGGACGCCTACGAGCACTCCGAGGCGGAATTTGTCCGCCGCGTTGAGGAGGCGGTCGAGTTCGGCGCCACCGAGATCTGCATGCAATCGGGGATCCATCCCGATTGGGGCCTCGAGGACTACGAAGGGTGGTTGCGCGTGGCGAAGCGGACCGCGCCCGGGATCCACCTGCACGCGTACTCGCCGATGGAGGTCTCGCACATGTGCGACGTGAGCGGCCTGCCGCCGCGGGAGGTGTTCGCGCGGCTGCGCGATGCCGGTCTGGATTCCACTCCGGGTACGGCGGCCGAGGTCCTGCACGACGGCGTCCGGGAGCGGATCTCGCCGAACAAGCTGCCGGTGGCGCGCTGGGTCGAGATCATCGAGGCTTCGCACGCGGTCGGGCTGCGCTCGACCGTGACGGTGATGTTCGGTCACATCGAGGAGCCGTGGGAACTGGCCGAGCACATGCGCGTGGTGCGCGAGCTGCAGGAGCGCACGGGCGGGTTCACCGAGTTCGTGCCGCTGTCGTTCATCCCCTTCCACACACTGCTCGGCCGAACCCACGGCGTGGAGGAGATCTCGCGCGAGGAGAACCTCAAGCACACCGCCGCCTTCCGTCTCGCCCTGGGCCGGACGGTGGAGAGCCTGCAGGCGAGCTGGGTGAAGATGGGCCTCGACGCGGCGACCGAATCACTGCGCTGGGGTGTCAACGACCTCGGCGGCACGCTGATGGAGGAATCGATCTCCCGGATGGCCGGCAGCTACCACGGCGTGATGCTCACTCCCCAAGACCTGATCGCCGCCGCCCACCGCGCCGGTCGCCCCGCCGCCGAACGCACGACCCTTTACGAGATCAGGCGCCGGTACGGGCTGCGCCGGGCGGCATGAACGTAGATACCGGCGCGAGCAGGGGTGGGCGGCCGGCGGCGGTCGCCTCGCTGTTCGCCGGCGTCGAGCCGCTCGAGGTGTTCGTGGAGCTGCTGGCCGAGATCGAAACCGAGACCGCCGCAAGCGAGTTCTACGACCGGATCTGCGAGGCGATCTGCCGGCTCACGACGATGCGGCGGGCGGCGATCTTCATGGCCGATCCTGGTCGCCGGCGCGTGCGCGCGGTCGGATCGCACGGGACCTCGTTCGAGCAGCTCTCGGAGCTCCGTCCGACGCTGGTCGACACGCCGATCGCCCAGCGCGCGCTGCTCGAGGACCAGGTCGTCGTGGTCTCGGACGGGATCGAGGACGCCGTGCCGCCCGACTACGCCAAGGTGCTGGGGATCACGACCCTCGTCTGCACGCCGCTGAGCGCGGCCGGACGCGCCTACGGCGTGATCTGCGCCGATCGCGGCGGCGGCAGATTCGAGCTCTCGGACGGGGAGCGCCATCTGCTCTGGACCCTGGGCAAGACCGCTGCGCTGGTGGCCACGGCCCGCAACGCCACGCGGCAGCAGGAACAGGCCCGGAGGCTCGCCGAGCGGCTCGATCTCGCCCGCGAGATCCACGAGCGCGTGATGCAGCGGCTGTTCGGCGTCTCGCTCGCGCTGAGCGCGGCCTCACCGCTGGAGACGAGCGAGCGCGAGCGCTGCCGGATCGAGATGCAGGAGGCGCTGAGCGATCTGCGCCGCGCGCTCGAGCGTCCGCTCGCGCCGCTGCCGTTGGAAACCGGGACGACTCTGGCCGCCGAGATCGAGCGGCTGAGGGCCGCTCGCGGGGCGTCGCTCGAGGTGGTCTGGCCCGAGGACATGACCGTTCCGAGCGACCTCGAGCCGCTGGCCCAATCGGTCCTTGCAGAGGCGGTGCGGAACATCGGCAAGCATGCTCAGCCGACGCGCGTCAGCGTCCTCGTTTCGCGCGATGCGGACACGTTCGCGCTCGAGATCTGCAACGACGGCGTCCGCTCGGGCCAGCGCGGAGCCGGAATGGGACTGCGCCTCGCGGCGTTCGAGGCCCTGCAGCACGGTGGCATGGTCGAATTCGGCGCCATCGACGGCTCGGGCTGGCGCGTCCGGCTCGTGGTTCCGCTGGAGCGGTTGCAGCCGTGAACCGGCTGCCCGACCGCAAGCTCCGGGTGCTCGTGGTCGACGACCACGACGTCGTCCACTGGGGCTTCCGCGTGCTCCTCGGCGAGCAGCCCTGGGTCGAGCGCTGCCTGGCCGCGCGGACCGGGGCGGAGGCGCTCGCACTGACGAGGACGTTCGAGCCGCACGTGGCACTGGTCGACCTGTTCCTCTCCGATGAGTCGGGGGCCGAGCTCTGCTACTCGATTCGCAAGACCTGCGCCTCCACGCGTGTGCTCCTGATCTCCGGCGCCGGCCGCATGTCGCCCGCGGCGGCGCGCGCCGCCGGCGCGTCGGGCTTCGTCTCCAAGGACCTGGAGGCGGCCGAGATTGCCGCCGCCGTGCGGACGGTCGGCCTCGGGATGACGACGTTCGCGCCCAAGGCCGAGCAGCCCGCGCCGCTGTTGACCGAGCGCGAGCGCGAGGTCCTCGACCTGATCGCCGCGGGCTCGACCAACCGCGAGATCGCCGAGCGGCTGTACCTCTCCCCGCACACGGTCAAGGAGCACACGAGCACGCTGTACCGGAAGCTGCGCGCGCGCAACCGCGCCGACGCCGTCCAGCGGGCCCAGCGGATCGGACTGCTCGCATAGGCGCCCATACGGGGCGCGGTCGGTCGGCGCGGATCGACACCCCAACCGCTAGTCTGCCGTCGCGATGCTGATGGTCATCGGAGTGGTCGTGGTTCTCGTCGGCGTGATCGTCGGCTGGTACACGGTCGCAGGCAGCGGGATCCACAAGCGCCCCTACGGGAAGGGCGACGCGCCGGGTGCCGGCAGGATGGACGGCGAGAGCCCGCTCGATTCCCCGTGGCAGATGAAGGACTGGAGCCGCGGAACCTCGTCGCGCCGGCGCCGCCGCTGAGGCCCGCCGCCCTCCTCGCCTGACGGTTCGGGCTGGATACCCGACACCCGGGTCCAATAAGGTGTTAAACAACGAGAGGGGCGTTTGAGCGTCTCATCTCGTACGAGAGGAGCGCAGCGCTGTGATGTTGATCGATGTCGCGCGGCAAGCCGGGTCGCAGCTGATGCTGGTCTCACCGCCACGGCGCCGCTCGGTCACTGCCAATGACTTCTACCTCCCTCCGGACCCGCTCCCGGCCTGCGAACCCGGAGATGTGATCCGCACCGAGCCGATGGACGCATACCTGTTGCCGGGCGTGCGGATCCGCGCACGAGCCTGGCGCGTCCTGTACCGCTCCACGGGCGCCACCGGGGAGCCGACCGCCGTCTCCGGGACAGTGCTCGTTCCCAGCGGGCGTCGCAACCGCACGCGGACGCTGATCGGATACGCCGTCGGCACGCACGGCATCGGCGATGCCGCGGCTCCCTCACGGTTGCTCGGCCGCGGACTCGAGTGGGAGGCGGGGCTGATCGCGATGCTTCTCGCCCGCGGCTGGGCCGTCGCGATCACCGACTATCAGGGGCTGGGCACACCTGGCGATCACACCTACATGGTCGGACGCGCGCTCGGCCCGAACGTCCTTGACGCGATGCGGGTCGCCCGCACGCTCTGCCCGACCGAATTGCCCGCGGAGGGCCCCGCGGCGATCATCGGCTATTCCGAGGGTGGCGCCGCCGCCGCCTGGGCCGCCCAGCTGCAGCCGGAGTACGCCCCCGACGTTCCGTTGGTAGCGGTGGCCGCCGGCGCGGCGGCCGCGAACGTCGAGACCGCGGGGCCGAGCCTTGACGGAAGCTTCTTCTCGTTCTTCATCGCCTACGGCGGGATCGGCTACGCGGCCGCGTATCCGGAGCTCGACCTCGACGCCCACCTGACCCCGATGGCCCGCCGCGGGATCGCCGCCCTGCGGGAGTCCTCGATCCTCCAGGCCGCGCTGTCCGGCCCGCGGTTCGTGCGCGCCTCGGACCTGACCCAGCCCAACGTGCTCGAGTTGCCCGAGTGGCGCCGCCGGCTGCGCGAGAACCGCCTCGGCCAGATCGCGCCGTCCGCCCCAGTGCTGCTGCATCATGCCCGGCGTGATCAGATCGTCGCGTTCGAGCAGAGCACGAGCCTGCGGGACGACTGGCGCCACCTCGGCGCCGACGTTCGCCTGTACGTGACCCGGGGCGGGGTCGACCACATCAGCGGCGCGCTCGCCGGTACTCCGATCGCCGTCGACTGGATCTCCCGCCGCCTCCAGGCCCAGCGACGCAGCGCGAAGGCCGGCCCCTCTGCCGCGCGCAGCGGCCTGCGCAGGGCCGCCTAGGGTCCGCGACGTCGGTAGTGCGCCGTGGGCGCGCTAGGAGCTGGCCGCTACCAGCCCTCACGAAGCGCCTGTCGCACCAGCTCGCGCCACGCGCCGTTGGCTCCGACCTGGGCGATGGTCGCGAACACCTGCGCGGCTCCGCGCGACGGCCATAGATCCTCAGGCGGCAGGGTGGCGACTGCGATCAGCTCGGAGAGGGCGCCGGGGCGATCGAGGAGCCGGTCGCGCGCGGCGATGACCGCATCGCCGTCGAGCCGCGACGACGCCCCGTCCGCGAGCTCGCCGAGCGCGTGCCGCGTGAGCTCGAGCGCAGCGGGCGCGTGCTCGGGTGGGAGCGAGCCGAGCCCCTCGAGCGCGCGGGCAAACGCCGGCTCGTCATCGGCGGCAAAGGCATCGACGACGTCTGCCATCAGCCGGGCCCGATTGCGGTCGAGGGCGGCCCCAGCGCCGAAGTCGATCACCGCGACGCGGCCGTCTTCCATCACCAGCACGTCCTCGGGCTTGAGGTCTGCGTGCACCAGGCCGGAGGCGGCGGCGCCGAACGCGAAGGTGACCAGTGCGGCCGCGGCCGTGTCCGGATCGGGTGCCTCCCAGAGCGGGACGCCGTCGACCCACTCGCTTACGAGCACCGCTTCGTGGGCCAGGTCGGTGTGCGCTGCGGGTACGTACAGATTCGGGTGCCGGCGGAGCGCTCGGTGAAAGCGGCGCTGCGTGGCCGCCTCGTTCTCGAGGTCGAGCTCGTCGAGGACGCGCTCTCGGAACTCGCGCAGAACCGCGCTCGCATCGAGCGCGGGGAAGGCGGCGCCGAGCGGCGCCAGCAGTCCCTCGAGCACGGCCAGATCCTGCCGCACCCCGGCGGCCAGGCCCGGGCGCAGCACCTTGACGGCGACCGGGGCTCCCTCCCGCGTCCCCCGGTGCACCTGGGCGATCGCCGTCACCGCGACCGGATCGAAATCGAGATCCTCGAGCTCGTCCGAGACCTTGCCCGACCACGCCCGTTCGAGGATCCCGGTGACGCGCCTGCGGTCGAGCGGTTCGCGGACGCCCTCGCGCGCCGCCTTGAGCGCCGCGGCGACCTCCTCACCCCAGGGCAGCGGAATCCACTCGAGGTCGATCGCATTCGCCGTGCGGGCGAGCAGGATCTGCCCCGACGGGGTGCTCCGCGCCAGTCGCATGGCGACCCCGAGGAGCGCGTCTATTCGGTCGAAGGTGTCGGACGCGATCGCCGTAGCTTGCCCGTAACCGCCCCCTTGCATCCCTGGGGTGCATCGCGTTAGGGTCGATCGATGGACTCTCTACACGGTCGAAGGATCCTGATCACCGGCGCCGCTCGCGGGATCGGCGCCGCGCTCGCGCAGAAGCTGGCCTCCCGCGGGGCCCGCCTGGCGCTCGTCGGTCTCGAGCCCGAGCGCCTCGCCGAGGTGGCCGCGCGCTGCGGCCCGGACACGTTCGTAGGCGAGTGCGACGTCTCGAAGTTCGACCAGGTGCGCGTGGCGGTCGACGCCGCTGCCGAGGCGCTCGGTGGGCTCGATGTGGTCGTCGCGAACGCCGGGATCGCCACCGGTGGGCCGCTGCGCTCGCAGGACATCCGCTCCTGGGAGCGGGTCATCGAGGTCAACCTGCTCGGCGTCATGTACACCGATCGCGCCGCCCTGCCGCACCTCGAGCGCAGCCGAGGTTATCTGCTCAACATCGCATCCACGGCGGCGGTGCTGCGTGCGCCGGGAATGACCGCGTACTGCGCGGCGAAGGCCGGTGTGGAGGCGATGAGCGACTGCCTGCGGATCGAGTCGAGCTTCCTCGGCGTGGACGTCGGTGTCGCCTACTTTCTGTTCCTGGACACGGACATGGTCCGTGACGCCGAGCGCGAGATGCCGATGCTCGAGCACGCCAAGGCGGAGATGCCGAAGTTCATCTCGCGCACCTACCCGCTCGATCCCGCGATCGAGGAGATCGTGGCCGCGATCGTCGGCCGCCGCCGACGGCTGTCCTACCCGCGCTGGTTCGTCAAGGTGCTGGCGCTCCGCCAGCTGCTGGCATCACCGCTGGCCGAGCGCGCGGCGGGCAAGCGGGCGCCGGAGGCGCTGCGCGAGTACGAGGATCTCGTGGCCACGCGCGGTGCGGCGGCGGCGTCCGCCACCGAGCGAACGCGCGAGGTGGCGGGGATCTAGCACCTACGCCTCGCGCTCGTGGCGCTCGGAGAGCTTGCGCCGCTGGAGCTTGCCCGTCGAGGTGCGGGGTAGCTGATCGACGAACGTGATCTCGCGCGGGACCTTGTAGCGCGCGAGGCGCTCGCGGACGAAGGACCTGAGCTCGTCCTCGGAGAGCTCGGCGCCGCCGAGCGGAACGACCATCGCGGCGAGCCGCTGCCCGAACTCCGGATCGGGCACGCCGTACACGGCTGCGTCGGCCACGTCGTGGCGGATCACGAGCAGCTCCTCGACCTCCTGGGGGAACACGTTCTCGCCGCCGGAGACGATCATGTCGTCGTCGCGGCCGTCGATGAAGAGGCGGCCGTGGGCGTCGAAGTGGCCCACGTCGCCGCTGCTCATCAGCCCGTCGATCATCTCCTTGGCGCCGCCGCCGGTGTAACCGTCGAACAGCAGCGGGCTGCCGACGAAGATTCTTCCCGTCGTGCCCTGTGGGAGCTCGAGACCCTCGGGATCGAGGATCTTGATCCGCACGCCGGCCGCCGGGCGACCCACGGTGCCGGGCGCGGCGCGCAGATCGGACGGCGTGGCCAAAGTACCCGTACCCACCTCGGTCGACGCGTAGCCGTTGTAGAGGATGTCGCCGAACTGGTCCATCACCGCGGTCGCGAGCTCTGGCGGGAGCGGGGCGGCGCCGCTCACGATCATCCGCAGCGACGAGGTGTCGTAGCGCTCGCGCGCGGCCGCCGGCAGGTCAATGATCCGGCCCAGCATGGTCGGGACGGCGAGCAGGATGCCCGCCCGCGTGCGCTCGATCTGCTCGAGCGTCGCCTCGGGATCGAAGCGGCGACGGAGCACGATCGGCGAGCCCAGGCCGAACCCGAGCCCCATGCCGATCATCCCGTAGAGGTGGAACAGCGGCGGCGCGACGACGATCGGCTCGCCTGCCCGGGGCGCCGGGCGGATCCGGGCCAGATCGAGTAACCCGGCCACGGCCAGCGAGACCGACGCCCGCGTCGAGACGATCCGCGTCGCTCCCTTCGGCGTCCCGGTCGTCCCGGAGGTGAGCGTGATCGTGCGCCCGGGCACGCGCGGTGGCGGCGCGTCGCCGGTGGCGACATCGATCAGCGCCTCGATCGTCGGGCGGCCGACCTCGGACTCGGGCCAGGCGATCACGCGAGTGCCCTCGAACCCGGCTGCGTCGAAGACGGGCTCGAACTCCCCGTCGTAGATGACGGCGGCGACGCGCTCGCGGGCCAGCACGTCGGCGAGCTGCGGGCCGGCGAAGTCGGTGTTGAGCGGGACGATGTCGCAGCCGAGACGCCCGGCCGCCGCGGTCGCCTGCACGAATCCGCGATGGTTGCGGCACATGATCCCGATCCGGTCTGTGGCCGCGAGATCGAAATGCGAGTGAAGCGAGGCGGCGAGGCGGCGAGCGTCGCGGTCGAGCTCCGCGAAGGTCAGCGTGCCGCGCTCGTCGATCAAGCCCGGCCGCTCGCCGCGCAGCTCCGCAGCCGCGGCAGCGGCGAAGGCGATCGAGCCACCGAAGCGGTGCTGGGCGAGCAGCACCCGGGCGAGCCGGTCGGGACGGACGGGCCGCAGCACCCGTATCGAGGCGATCGTGATCAGCCCGGCCACGGACTCGGCGGCCAGCCGGGCCGAGGCGGCGGCGAGCGCGGCCGGCGTGCGCGGCGGGGGCAGCGGTGCGTGCTGTGTCCGGCGGCGGCTGTCCGGGTTGGCGCGCCGGGCGTGTCCGGCCAGCGCCGACTCCACCGGCGCCTGGGCGAGGTGATAGACCGACCCTCCAACGCGCGCCCAGAGTGGGGAGATCGTGCGCGGCCGCTGGACGATCGCGCGGGCGACGATCCCGGCCGCCTCCTCGCTGCTCATCCCCGGTAGGTAATTCCACATCCGGAACGGCCCAAGCATCGGCGAGCGCACGAGCTGTAGGTGGATCGAGCTGGTGGTGACCCCATCGGGCCGGATCTCCGGCGCGACGCCGCCGAGCCACGTCTCGAGCGCCGATTTCGAGGCGATGTAGGCGCTCCAGCGCAGCGGCGGCAGGTCGACGCCGACGGTGGCCACATTGACGATATGGCCGCTTCCGCGCTCCCGCATCGAGGGCAGCAGGCCGAGCAGCAGCCGCACCGGGCCGAGGTAGTTGACGTTGATCGTTCGCTCCACGTCGCTGAAGCGGTCATACGACTGCGAGATCCAGCGCCTGATCGAGAGGCCGGCGTTCGACACGACGACGTCGACACGACCGTGCTGCTCAAGCACCTGCTCGGCGAGACGCCCCGCCGCCTCGGCGTCGGCAAGGTCGCACGGATGGACGAACGCCGCGCCTCCGGCGGCGGTGATCTCGCGGCGCACCTCCTCGAGGAGCGCGGCGCGCCTGGCCACCAGCAGCACGGTCGCGCCGGCACGCCCCAGGCGCAGGGCGGTTGCCTCGCCGACGCCGGAGGAGGAGCCGGTGATCAGTACGACCTTGCCGTCGACGGCCGCGCGGAGTCGACTGTCGTCGATCCCGGCGCTGGTCGCGCCCAGCAGCAGGCGGATCGGGCGCGGGAGCAGCTCGCTCATCGGCGGCGCATGATCCACTCGATAGCCGGCAGCTTGACCGCGTGCGGCAGGTACCTGGCGGCCTGCATTGCGGTCCGCACCGGTAGGCCGGGTACGACCACACGGCGGCCGGCATCGAGCCCCTCGATCCCGGCCCGCGCCGCCTGCTCGGGCGATATCCACGCCGGCCGGGGAACGGCATTCTCGAAGGTCTGCCCTCCGTGCACCTCCCAGCCCGAGATCTGCCAGAAGTCGGTCGCCACCGGCCCAGGCGCGAGCGCTGTGACGGTGATGCCGTTGGGGCGCTGCTCGACATGGAGCGCCTCGGAGAGCGTGAGCATGTAGGCCTTCGCGGCCGAGTAGCCGGCCGAGTAGGGAAGCGGCTGCATGCCGGCGGTGGAGGCGACGTTCAGGATTGCCCCGCGGCCGCGCTGCACCATTCCCGGCAGGAAAGCCGTGATCAGCGCCACCGGGGCCTCCACGAGGACCCGCACCTGCTGGAGCTCGCGGCCCGCGTCGGCCTCGTCGAACCGTCCGTTGGTGGCGAATCCGGCGTTGTTGATCAGGATCTCGACATCGAGCCCGAGTTCGGTGAGCCGGCCCGGGATTCGCCGGCGCGAGGCCTCCTTGGTCAGGTCGGCCGCCACCGTTTCGGCTCGCACGCTGTAACTCGCCGACAGCTCATCGGCGATCTTGCGCAGCAGCTCCTTGCGACGCGCCACCAGCACCACGCTGTGGCCGCGGGCGGCGAGCTGGCGCGAGATCTCGAGGCCGATCCCGGCCGACGCGCCGGTGACCAGCGCTGCGGACGATGATGAGGGCTTCGGAAGGCTCATTCGATTCTGCACCGCTCTCCCGCGAGGGCTCAGGGCGCCGACCTTATCGCCTTGGCGCGAGCGCAGCGCCGCTGCCACCCCCCCGGCCGGGGGGAGCACGGCGGCCGTCGCCCCCCGAACGGGGGGAAGTCTTTCCGAGGCCTGTATCCGCGACGTTCTGCGTGCGTAGGTTTCGACGCATGGCTGTAACGGCGATTCTGTTCCCCGGCCAGGGAAGTCAGACCCCTGAGATGCGCGAGACCGTCGCGTCGGCCCGGCCCGACCTGCTGGAGCAGGTGCTGGACGTGGTCGGCGAAGACCCGTTCGCGCTCGTCGACGAGGGAACGAAATACGCCCAGCCCGCGATCTTCTGCGCCAGCCTTGCCGGGTGGAGCACACTCGGCTCCCCAACCGGCGAGTTCATGGCAGGCCATTCGCTCGGGGAACTGGCGGCACTCGTGGCCGCCGGGGCGGTGAGTGAGCGCGACGGGCTCGAACTGGTCGTCCTGCGTGGGCGGGTGATGCAGGAGGCGGGGAAGGGAGGGATGATCGCGCTGCTCGGTTCGGGAGCGGCGGATCATGCGTCCGCGCTCGCCGAGGCAACCGGTCTTGCGGTGGCGAACGACAACTCGCCTCAGCAGGTTGTGCTCTCGGGCGAGCGCGCCGCCCTCCCGGGAGCCGCCGGCGCCGCCAAGGAGCTCGGACTGCGCGCGATGGAGCTGCCGGTCACCGGCGCCTTCCACTCGCCGATGATGGAGCGGGCGGTGCCGGAATTCCGTGCCGCCCTGGACCGGGTGGAGTTCGCCGAACCGCGCGTGCCCGTGATGTCGGCCGTGACCGCGGCGCCGTTCGACGACGTGCCGGCGAGGCTCGCCGAGGCCTTGACAATGCCCGTGCGCTGGCGCGAGACGATGCTGGCGCTGCACGAGCGCGGCGCCAGCCGGTTCGTCGAGGTCGGGCCGGGGCGCGTGCTGACCGGGCTGGTCAAGCGGACCCTCCGGGACGTGGAGCTCGTGTATGGCTGACACGGTGCTGGCACCCAGCCCCTCGACCTTGACCGCGCGCGCGACCGACAGGCCGCTGGCCTCGATCCTCTCGGTGGCCACGGAGCTGCCGCCGGGCCGAGTGACGAGCGCGGAGATCGCCGAGCAGCTCGGGATCACGGAGGACTGGATTGTGTCCCGCACGGGCATCCGCGAGCGTCGGCGGGCGGGCGCCGACGAGCGCCTGACGGATTACGCGACGCGCGCTGGGCGCCGGGCGCTGGAGCGGGCCGGCGTGGATGCCGCCGATCTCGATCTCGTGATCGTCGCGACGATGTCGCAGGACGAGCTGACCCCGAACACCGCGCCGCTGGTCGCCCATGCGCTGGGCGCGACCCGCGCCGGTGCATTCGACGTCGGAGCCGCGTGCACAGCGTTCCTGTCCGGGCTTGCCGTGGGCACGGCGCAGATCGAGAGCGGCCGGGCGGAGCTGATCCTGCTCGTCGGCGCCGATTTCCTCACCCGCATCACCGACTACCGCGACAAGCGCTCGGCGCCGCTGTTCGCCGACGCCGCAGGCGCCGTCGTGCTGGGCCGGGCGCAGGACGGACGTGGCGGGATCGGTCCGATCGTGCTCGGCGCCGATGGCTCTCACGGGGCCAAGCTGATCGCTGATCACTCCGATCGCCTGATCCGGATGGACGGCCCCGAGGTGTTCCGCCACGCGGTCGCGAGGATGAGCGAGGTAACGCTCGCGGCCGTCGAGCGCGCCGGCTGCGGCCTCGACGACATCGACCTGTTCGTCTACCACCAGGCCAACGCCCGCATCACGAGCGCGCTCGGCACCCGGCTCGGTCTCCCGTACGAGCGCGTCGTCGACTGCATCGAGACGCTCGGCAACGCATCGGCCGCGACGCTTCCGGTTGCGCTGACCGAGGCCGAGCGGGACGGCCGGCTGCGGCCCGGAGCGCGGGTTCTGCTGAGCGCATTCGGCGCGGGCTTCACCTGGGGAGGCGGCGTGATCGAATGGGGGGGCGATGCCTGAGCGTGCCGGACCTGCGCTCGTCACCGGGGCCTCCCGCGGAATCGGGGCTGCGATCGCCCGTGCACTCGCGCGCGACGGCTGGCCCGTGGGCGTCAACTACCGCGCCGATCGCGAGGGCGCGAACGCCGTCGTCGCCGAGATCGAGGGGGCTGGCGGCCGCGCGATCGCGCTGGCCGGCGACGTGACCGACCCGGCCACGCCCGACACCCTGTTCGAGGCTCTCGAGTCGCACTTCGCGCAGCCCGTGCTCGCGCTCGTCAACAACGCAGGCATCAGCCGCGACGATCTGACACCCTCGCTTGGAGACGAGGAGTGGCAGGCGGTGATCGACACCGACCTGACGGCGGCGTTCCGGATGACGCGGCGCGCGCTCAAGGGCATGCTCCGGGCACGCGCCGGGCGGATCGTCAACATCTCCTCCGTGGTCGGGTTGCGAGCCAACGCCGGTCAGGTCAACTACGCCGCCGCGAAGGCCGGGTTGATCGCACTGACGCGGACCGCGGCGATCGAGGTCGCGCGCCGCGGCATCACGATCAATGCGGTCGCGCCCGGCTGGATCGACACCGAGATGACGGCAGGCATCGCCACCGATCTGCTCGCGGCGGTCCCGGCCCGACGCGCGGGGACGCCAGATGAGGTCGCCGCCTGCGTACGCTTCCTCGTATCGGAAGAGGCAAGCTACGTGACCGGGGCGGTCCTCTCGGTCGACGGTGGCCTGGCCGCATGAACCAAACCAAGCTAAGGAGACCCATTCCATGTCAACTGTGACCAACGAGCAGATCGAGGCCCGCGTGATCGAGGCCCTCGCCGGCTTCGGCCCGGACGAGAGCCAGATCACGCGCACCGCGACCTTCGAGGAGCTCGACATCGACTCGCTCGACCTCGTCGAGCTGGCGCAGATCGTCGAGGACGAGTACGGCGTCGTGCTCAAGGGCGAGGACATGAAGGAGCTCAAGACCGTCGGTGACGCGGTCGACCTGATCGCTGCGAGGGCTGCTTGAGACGCCGCGTCGTCATCACCGGCCTCGGCGCCGTCTCGCCCCTCGGCATCGGCGCCGAGCCGCTGCACGAGCGCTGGGCGACGGGCATGTGCGGGATCGCCGACGGTACGGGCACGTGTCGCGAGTTCGAGCCGAAGGAGTTCCTGTCGGTCAAGGAGGCCCGTCGGCTCGATCGGTTCTCGCAGTTCGCGCTCGTCGCCTCGTCCGAGGCGCTGGCGCAGGCGGGGTGGAACGGCGAGCAGCCATATGACCCGATGCGGATCGGGTGCGTGATCGCCACCGGGATCGGGGGCATCAGCACCGTCGAGACCCAGCACGACATCATGCGCGACAAGGGCCCGCGGGCCGTCTCGCCGCTCGGCATCCCCGCTTACATGCCGAACGCCGCGGCCGCCGCGGTGGCGATGAAGCACGGGCTGAAGGGACAGATGTACGGCGTGGTCTCGGCCTGCTCAGGCGGCGGCCACGCGATCGGCTCCGCGTTGCGCATGATCCAATATGGCGACGCCGACGCGGTCGTGGCCGGCGGCGCCGAGGCGACCCTGACGGAATTCGGGTTCGCCTGCTTCAACTCGATGCAGGCGCTCTCGCCGACCGGGATCTCGCGGCCGTTCGACGCTCGCCGCGACGGGTTCGTGATGGGTGAGGGAGCCGGCGTCCTGGTGCTCGAGGAGGCCTCCGCGGCGCAGGCGCGCGGCGCCACCATCCTCGGCGAGGTGGCCGGCTACGGATCGACCTCCGACGCCTATCACCTGACCGCGCCCGAGCCGACGGGCAGCGCGGCGTCACGGGCGATCGAGCTCGCGCTCGCCGATGCGGGCGTGACCGCTGACGACGTCAGCTACGTCAACGCTCACGGCACCTCGACGCAGCTCAACGACGCGGCGGAGACCGTCGCGCTCAAACGCTCGCTCGGCGAGGAGCGCGCCAAGCGGATCCCCGTGTCCTCCACCAAGTCGGCCATCGGCCACCTGCTCGGCGCGGCGGGCGCGGTGGAGGCCGTCGCCACGGCGCAGGTGCTCTCCACGCGGGTGATCCCGCCGACGCTCGGCTACGAGGTCCCCGATCCGGAGCTGGATCTCGACTACGTGCCGGGCGAGGCCCGCCCGCTGCTGGCCGTCAATGGGGGGCCGCCGGTAGCCATCTCGAACTCGTTCGCCTTCGGCGGGCACAACGTCGCGCTCGTACTCCGGGGTGCCGATTCGTGAGCGCCACGCTGGCACGCGAGCCGACGCGCCGGCGCAGTCCGCTCGAGCGGCTGGAGGCCCTGTGCGACCCGGGCAGCATCCAGATCATCCGCTCGCGCGTGATCTCGCCCAAGCTCGGAGCCCGAGCGATCCCCGGCGACGGTGTCGTGGGCGGTACGGGCACGGTCGACGGACGGCCGATCGCGTGCTACGCCCAGGACGGTGGCTTCCTCGGTGGCTCGCTGGGGGAGCGGCATGCCGAGACGGTCGTGCGGGTGCTCGAGACGGCGGCGCGCGCCCGGATCCCCGTGGTCGGGTTCGTGGAATCGGGCGGCGCGCGGATGCAGGAGGGCACGGCGGCGCTCGCCGGTTACGGACGGATCTTCCGCGAGACCGTCGCCCTGACGGGCGTGGTTCCACAGATCTCCGTCGTCTCTGGCGCGTCGGCCGGGGGCGGCGCGTACTCGCCCGCGCTCACCGACCTGATCCTGATGACCGAGGATGCCGCGATGTTCCTGACCGGGCCGGGCGTCGTCCGCGACGCACTCGGTGAGGAGATCGACGCGGCGTCGCTGGGCGGGCCGCGCGTCCATGACCGCAACGGCGTCTGCCATCTCGTGGAGCCCGACGAGGAGGCCGCAGCGCTTCGAGTCAGACAGCTCCTGGGCTACCTGCCGTCCTCGGCCGAGGAGATGGCGCCGCTTTCGGCTCCCCTGGCTCCCGCGCTCAGCGACCCCGGGGCCGCCGTACCCTCGGAGCCGCGGCGCGCCTACGACGTCCGCGACGCGCTCGAGGGCATCGTCGACCGCGACTCCCTGCTCGAGCTGTTCCCGCGCTGGGCCCGCAACGTCGTCACCGCGCTGGCCCGGATCGAGGGACGACCGGTGGGGATCGTGGCGAACCAGCCCCATCATCTCGGCGGCGTGCTTGACACGGAGGGGTCGGACAAGGCGGCGCGTTTCGTGCGCTTCTGCGATGCCTTCGGCCTCCCGCTCGTGGCCGTCGTCGACACCCCTGGGTTCATGCCCGGCTCCCGCCAGGAGCGTGCCGGTGTGATCCGGCAGGGCGCAGGCCTGCTGCGCGCGTTCGCCGCGGCGCGCGTCCCCAAGCTCACGGTCGTGCTGCGCAAGTCCTACGGCGGCGCCTACATCACGATGAACTCGCGCGACCTCGGCGCCGACCTGGTGCTCGCCTGGCCCCATGCCGAGCTCGGGATCATGAGCGCCCGGGCGGCGGTCGGGATCGTGCACCGGCGCGAACTGCGCGCTGCGGACGACGTGGAGGCCGAGCGCAAGCGTCTGGCCGACGCCTACGCGGATGAGCATCTGCGCGCCGACGCCGCCGCAGCTGCGGGTTTCATCGATGAGATCGTCGAGCCGGAGGAGACGCGCGAGCGTCTCGCCCGGGCGCTGCGCGCGCTGGCGCGGCAGCCGTTGTGATCCTCGAGAGCAAGCGGCTCGTGATCACGGGAGTCCTGACCAAGGACTCGATCGCGTTCCATGTCGCGTCGCGGGCGCAGCAGGAGGGCGCGGCGGTCGTCCTGACGAGTTTCGGACGGGCACGGCGGCTGACCGAACGGACGGCCAAGCGCCTCCCCGAGCCGGTCGACGTGCTCGAGCTCGACGTCAGCAATCCCGACGACTTCGACGCACTCACCGCCGATCTGCTCGAACGGTGGGGTGGCGTCGATGGGGCGCTCCATGCGATCGCCTTCGCTCCCGAGGACGCGCTCGGCGGGGGGTTCATGACCACGCCGGCCGAGAGCGCGCAGCAGGCGTTCGGCATCAGCGCGTTCTCGTTCAAGGCCCTGGCGGCGGCGCTGAGCCCGCTGATGGAGCCGGGGTCGAGCATCGTCGGACTCGATTTCGACGCCGCTGTCGCCTGGCCGATCTACGACTGGATGGGGGTCGCCAAGGCGGCGCTCGAGTCCGTATCGCGCTACCTCGCGCGTGACCTCGGACCCGAGGGGATCCGGGTCAATCTGGTCGCCGCCGGACCGTTGGGCACGATCGCGGCGCGCGGGATTCCGGGATTCGAGCGGCTGGCCGAGCTGTGGCGCTCGCAGGCTCCGCTCGGCTGGGATATCGCCGATCCGGTGCCGGTCGCCGACGCGGTGTGTTTCCTGCTCTCCGACCAAGCGCGCGCGATCTCGGGCGAGATTCTCCACGTCGACGGCGGCTTTCACGCGGTCGGCGCACCGCCCGACATCTAGTGTTGGGGTATGGAGCGATGGTTGGAGACCGAGCGCAACGTGCGCGTGTGTGCGCTGCTCGGCGCGATCGCGATCGCGTTCTCGAGCATCCTCGTGCGGCTCAGCCACGCGTCGCCCTCCACGGCCGCGATCTTCCGCTGCGCGTACGCGCTGCCGCTGCTCGGCCTGTTCGCCTGGGTCGAGGACCGGCGCTACGGTCGCCGGGCCTGGGCCTCCAGGCGGGTGGCGATCGCCTCGGGCCTGTTCTTCGCCGTCGACCTGATTCTCTGGCACCACTCGATCCGTGACGTGGGCGCCGGGCTCGCAACGGTGCTCGCCAACGTCCAGGTCGTGCTCGTCCCGCTGGTGGCGTGGTTCGTGCTCGCGGAGCGGCCCGGACGGCGCGTGCTGGCCGCGCTGCCGCTCGCGCTGCTGGGCGTTGTCCTGATCTCCGGCGCGCTCGAGCACGGCGCCTACGGCCACAATCCGACGCGGGGCGCGATCTACGGACTCGGCGCCGGCGTAGCGTACGTCGGGTTCCTGCTCCTGCTGCGACACGGAGGAGCGGATCTGCGCCCGCGGGCTGTGCCGCGCGCTCGGGACCGGGCCTCGCTTCAACCGCGGCGCCCACGTCATCCGGTCGCGGGTCCGCTGTTCGACGCCACCGCGACGGCGGCCGTCGTATGCGTGGTCGCCGGGCTGTTGATCGGCGACGCCGACCTCGCACCGGACTGGCCCGGCGCCGGCTGGCTCGTGACCCTCGCGCTCACCTCGCAGGTGCTCGGCTGGCTGCTGATCACGATCTCGCTGCCGCGGCTACCGGCCGCGCACACGTCGCTGATGCTGACGGTTCAGCCGATCGGCTCGGTGGCGCTTGCCGCGCTCATCTTCAGCGAATCGCCCGACGGGTGGCAGCTGTTCGGCGTCGCGCTGGTGTTGCTCGCGTTGATCATCGCCACCCGCCCTCAGGGGATCGCGGGGGCCTCGGGTAGGCGCGCCAGTGCCGCCTCCATGTCCGCCTCGGAGAACTCGGGATCCTCGAGCTTGCCGGCCAGGAACGCGTCGTACGCGGCCAGGTCGAAGTGACCGTGGCCTGAGAGGCCGAACAGGATCACCCTGGCCTCGCCCGCCTGCTTGGCAGCCTCGGCCTCGATCTCGACCGCCCGGATCGCGTGCGCCGGCTCGGGCCCGGGGATGATGCCCTCGCAGCGCGCGAACCGCACCGCCGCCTGGAAGGTCTCGTTCTGGCCGTACGCCCGAGCCTCTACGAGCCCTGCCCTCACGAGCCCGCACAGCATCGGCGCATCGCCGTGGTAGCGCAGACCGCCCGCATGGACCGGCGGGGGCACGAAGTCGTGTCCGAGCGTGAACATCGGCATGAGCGGCGTCAGCCCGGCGGTGTCGCCGAAGTCGTAGCGGTAGACGCCCCTGGTCAGGGTCGGGCAGGCGGCCGGCTCGGCGGCCAGGAAGCGCGTGTTGGCGTCAGCGCGCAGGACATCGCGGATGAATGGGAAGGTCAGCCCGGCGAAGTTGGAGCCGCCGCCGACGCAGCCGATCACGACGTCCGCCTGATCGCCTGCCATCGCCATCTGGGCCGCCGCCTCCTGCCCGATCACGGTCTGGTGCAGGCACACGTGATTGAGGACCGATCCGAGCGAATAGTTCGTGTCCTCCCGCTGCGCTGCGACCTCGACGGCCTCGGAGATCGCGATTCCGAGCGAGCCGGTGGCGTGCACGGCGTTGGCGCGGCCGGCCTCTGTGAGGTCGCTCGGCGAGCGGTGCACGGTCGCCCCCCAGGTCTGCATCATCGACCGACGGTAGGGCTTCTGGTCATAGCTCGATCCGACCATGAAGACCTCGCACTCGAGCCCGAACAGCGCGCAGGCGAACGCCAGGGCAGAGCCCCACTGGCCGGCGCCGGTCTCGGTGCAGAGCCGCTTGATCCCGGCCTGCGCGTTCTCGTAGGCCTGGGCGACGGCGGTGTTCGGCTTGTGCGAACCGGCGGGGGAGACGCCCTCGTACTTGTAGTAGATGCGCGCCGGCGTATCGAGCTCGCGCTCCAGGCGGCGGGCCCGGAACAGCGGCGTCGGGCGCCAGATCTTGTAGGCCTCGCGCACCGGCTCGGGGATCTCGATCTCGGGCTCCGGGGAGACCTCCTGGCCGATCAGCGCCATCGGAAAGATCGGCGTCAGGTCGTCGGGTCCCGCCGGTTGAAGCGTGGCCGGGTGAAGCGGCGGCAGCGGCTCTCCGGGCAGGTCCGGGAGCAGGTTGATCCAGCGCGTCGGAATCTCGCTCTCGGGCAGCAGGTATTTGACCGTGTCCTCGCTCATTCTTCCCTCCGGGGCTCGACTGCTGGGCCTCTGCTGACCCTACCTGAACAGGTCCTCGCCTTCCGGCCGGATCAGGCTCTGCGCTCCGGGGCCGTCCGCGGGCGTCACATGGTGCCCGGCGCCGGTCAGGACGACGGCCGGCTGCTGTCCGTCCTTTGCCCGCGAGAGGTCCGCTGCCGCAGCCAGCTCGTCGGCCACGGCGATCCATGTCGCCCTCAGCTCGCGGCCACGCGCGTCGCTTCGCCCTCGCCAGTCCTCGAGCGGGGACAGTCCGGCGCACCCGATCGCGACGTCGACCTGTCCGTGCCGCCAGGCCCGCCCGAACGAGTCGGTGATCAGGACCGCCGGGGAGGCACCGCTCAGATCTCGGATGCCGCGGCGCAGCGCGCGGGCGGACGCGTCCGGGTCCTCGGGCAGGAGCACGAGCGTCTCGTCGGCAGGCGTGTTGGACCCGTCGACTCCGGCGTTCGCGCATACGTATCCGTGCCGGGTGACGCAGATGAGGACGCCGTGGGAGCTGCGGAGAAGCTCTCGCGACTCGTCGAGGATGACCTGGACGTGGCGGGGGTCCTTCTGCGTCTCAGCGGCGAGCTCGTGGGCGCGCGCGCCGGCCTTCACCGTGCTCAGCTCGCGGATCCGGCCCTCAGCCTTTGAGACGATCTTGTGCGCGATGACGAGCACGTCGCCGTCCCGCAGACCGCTCGGTCCGGCCGCCCGATGAATGATCGCCGCGAGGTCGTCGCCGGCCTCGATCTCGGGAATGCCCTCGAGTGCCGTGGCCGTCAGCATCGCCGGCGGCTCAGGACCTGCTCCGGGTGAGCTGCCGGAGCATCCCGCGAGTGTGCGCGGCTCCGCCGTGCTTGGCCGCGATCGCGTCCCGGAGCGCTTGGAGGTCCTCCGGCGTGTCGACGTCGAGTGCCAGCGAGGGGACGTCCCGAACCTCTCCTACGGTGCCGCCGCTGCGGGCGGCGTCCTGGTGGCGCCGGCAGCTGCTCGGGCCGAAGGCCGGCACGAGCGAGTCCGGCGGGGAGAGGAGCAGGGCATTTGTGCCGGTCCCGTGCCGGTCGGGCACGATCGCGGCGAACCGGCCGCCGCGCTCGAGTCCGAGGAGCTCTTCGAGCTCGACCGGGTCCATCATCGGGCAGTCTCCTGGGACGAGCAGGACGCGGGTCGCGCCGAGCTCCACGGCCTGGCGGATCCCGTTCCGCGCCGCCGGGTTGTGGCCCGCGTCGTCGTCGTCGAGCACGTGCGCCCCGTAGCCGCCCGCTATCTGCTGAGCGCCGGTGTCAGCCGACACGACCAGGATCTCGTCGATCGGCTCCGTGCGCCGGAGCGCGACCAGCACATCGGAGAACATGGCCTCCGTCAGCGCCCGCCGGGCACCGGGGCTCAGGTCCTCGGCGAGGCGCTGCTTCGCCTCGTCGAAGCTCTTGACCGGGAGGATCGCGATCGTGCTCATCCGTCCCGTCAACGCTATCCGCTCGCCCGTGTGGCCAGACCGCGCGCGAACGTCAGCGACTCCTCGGCCAGTCGCCGCCGGCCGGCCTCGCCGTCCATCAGAACGTCGGTCTCGAGCACGGGCAGCACGCCGCTCGTGCGCTGGTCGGCCACCAGCCCATCGAGCAGGCCCGAGTAGATCCCGGCGATCCCGTCGGCGCTGCACGGCTGTCCCGCCCATTCCATGAATAGGGCGGTGGGGCCCTTCAGCACCTCTCCACCGACGATCGGGCTGACCGCGACCACGGGCGCCTCGGTCCGCTCGAGCGCCGATCTCAGCTCCGGGAGGGCGAGGATCGGTCCGATCGAGATGACCGGGTTGGACGGCCCGATCACGATCGCCTCGGCGGCCTCGATCGCGGTCAGGGCCTCGGAGGTGGGGGGTGCCGCCCGGGCGCCTCTGAACTCGACGTCGTCCACCGGCCCGGCTGAGCCGGTCCGGATCATGAACTCCTGCAACGGGTGCCAGCGCCCACGGGCCAGGACCACGGTCCGCACCGGCGTGTCGGTCATCGGCAGCACCCTGGCGCGGACCCCGAGCGCGCTGGCGATCTGCGCGTGCGCGTCGGTCAGCCTGGCGCCGGCGCGGAGCGCGCGGGCCCGCTCGATCCCGATCGCCAGGTCACGGTCGCCGAGGTTGAACCAGACCTCGGCCCCCAACTCGCGCAAGCCCTCCATCGTGTGGAAGCTGTCGTCGCGCAGGCCCCAGCCGCGCTCGTCGATCCGGTCGGCGAGCCAGAACGTGATCAGGTCCGGATCCGGGGAGACGTAGGCCCCGTAGATCTCGATGTCGTCGGCCGTGTTGGCGATCACGACCAGCCTCTCCGGTCCCACGACGTCGAGCATTCCCCGTGCCAGCTTGGCCCCGCCGGTCCCGCCGGCAAGCACCACGACCGGGCCGCTCACGGGCTCGCGCCCACGCCGAGCTCGGCGAGCGACACGCTCACAGGCCGGTGATCTTGATCCCCGCCCGAACCTTGTGGCGTACGTTGATCGAGATGATCAGCGGGGTCAGCTGCTCGACGATCCGGGCCATCTCGAGCCGTCCGCAGTCGACCGGCCGCAGTCCCTCGATCTGGTCCACCAAATCCGCGAGCTGTTGTTTGTCGGCGCGCGTATCACCGCAGACGAGCACGTCCTCGTCGAGCGAATGCTCGAGGTCGGTCAGCAGCGCCGCGCTCACGGTGTGGAAGGCCGAGACCACCCGCACCCCGTCGGGAACCATCTCCTGCGCCTGCTGCGCGGCCGAGCCCTGCCACACGCCGAGCGTGCGCGTCGCCTTGCCACCGACCGCCGCCGCGAGCGGGACGGTCGCATCGACGAGCAGCTGGCCCTCAGCCAGGGAGCCCTTGAGGTTGGTGAGATTCTCGGACTGGTTTCTGAACGGGACGCTCAGGATCACGACCTCGCAGCCCTGAACCGCATCCTGGTTCTGAAGCCCGGTGAACCGGCCCTCGGGAACCTGCGCCGCGGCGCGCTCCGCCGCCTCGACGGCTCGACCGTGGTCGCGCGAGCCGATCACGATCGGGACACCGGCCCGGCCGAACCTCAGCGCAAGGCCGAATCCGAGCGCGCCGGTGGCGCCGACGATACAGACGGGCGATTGCACGGCGGCGGAGTCTATGCTGCCCCGCCTATGAGCCGGTCGCTCGAGCCCGGAATCGAGGCATCGGATGAGTTCGAGGTCGAGGGACGCCTGCTGACCGACGTCGGCGGGACCATCGGCTTCTCGGTGCTCTCAACCCCAGCGATGATCGCGATGATGGAGCGAACCGCGGCGATGCTGGTCTACCCGAAGCTCGGCGACGGAAAGGCCACGGTCGGATTCGAGGTGTGCGTCAGGCACGTTGCCTCGGCGCCGGCCGGATCCCGGTGCACCGCGAGGGCGCGGCTCGACGAGATCCTCGACGGCCGCAAGCTGCGCTTCGCCGTGGAGGTTGTGGCCGAGGATGGGCATACGATCGGCGTTGGCACACACGAACGCCGGATCATCGACGCCAGAAGGGGGTAGCCGTGGTGAGCAGGTTTGCGACAGGGATGAGCGCGCTGTCCCTCGCGTTCGCGCTCGTCGCCGGCGCGGCGCAGGCGGCCGGCCGGGGCGCGCCCTTCCACGTGCGCAGCGCCTCGCTGACCCAGGACGGGCAGGACATCGTATGGCACGTCAAGCTCGGCCATCCGTTCTCACCCGCCGATCTGAAGCCGCGTGGCCGGGCGCTGTGCCTGGAGATCGAGCGAGTCCGACGGCGTACCGCGTACGCCGCGCTGTGCGTCGGACGCTCGCCTAACGGCAAGCACGACCGGCTGTTCAGGCGGAAGGTCACAGCAACGGGGGTCGGCCCGGCGCACGAGATAACCGCGTCGCTGTCGCGCGGGAGCACGAGCTCGCTGACCGCGCGCTTTGAGCCCAAGGACGCCGGGCTCTCCTACCGAGACGTCCGCTGGCAGGTGCTTGACACGCTGAAGCCTCCGGCCTGCACGCCGAAGAAGCCCGGCCCGTTCGGCTGCATCACGCTGTTCCCGGCCAAGCCGACCCTGGCCCGATTCCACACGCCGCGGCTCGTGGGGTGCGTTCCCGGCGGATCCCCCGTCGTCTACAGCGGCCCCACCAGCCGCCGGATGATCGCGCTGACCTTCGACGATGGTCCGTGGTACGACACGCCGCAGTTCCTGCACGTGCTCGAGCGCGAGCACGTGCCGGCGACCTTCTTCCAGATCGGCGAGCAGATCTCGACCTACGGCCGCTCGGTCGACCGCCGGATGCTGGCCGACGGGGACATGATCGGCGATCACACCTGGAGTCATGCCAACGTCTCCGGCGGCGGATCGTTCGCCGCCTCCCAGATCTCGAGCGCCGCGGACGCGATCGCGAGCGTCACCGGCGGGTTCAGGCCATGTCTGTTCCGGGCCCCCGGTGGCGCCGTCAGCTCGGGGCTGATCGCCGAGGCGCGCTCGATGGGCTTCACGACGATCCAATGGGACGTGGACCCCCGCGACTGGTCGCTCCCGGGGACCAGCGCGATCTACTCGAACGTGGTCAGCAACGCGCACCCGGGCGCGATCGTGATCCAGCACGACGGCGGTGGCAATCGCTCCGAGACGCTGGCCGCGCTGCCGCACGAGATCGACACGCTCCGGCACGAGGGTTACCACTTCGTGACGGTCACGGACCTACTCGGTCAGCGGCTGATCTATAAGTAGTGGCATGACCACCATGCCCACCAGCGTGCGGATCCGCGAGGTCGGGCCGCGCGACGGCTTCCAGAACGAACCTGAGGTGATCCCGACCGCCGAGAAGGTGCGCCTGATCGAGATGCTCGGGCGCACCGGGCTTCGGCGGCTCGAGGTCACGAGCTTCGTTCGGCCCGACGTGATTCCGCAGCTGTCCGACGCCGAGGAGGTGCTCGCCTCCGTCCGACTCCCGGACGAGGTCGCGGTCAGCGTCCTGATTCCCAACGAGCGTGGGCTGGAGCGTGCCCTCGCTCACCGGGATCGCTTCAGCGAGATCAACGGCTTTCTGTCCGCCTCGGAGACCCACAACCAGAAGAACGTCGGCCGGCCGATCGCCGAGTCGCTGGCCGGGCTTGAGCGGACCTTCGCCCGGGCGCGGTCCGAGGGCCTGCGGTGCGAGGGCGTGATCTCGACCTCGTTCGGGTGCCCTTACGAGGGGCACGTGCCGCCGGAGCGGGTGCTCTCGATCGCCTCGGCGCTGGTTGCGGCGGGGGCCACCGAGATCGGTTTCGGGGACACGACCGGGATGGCGAACCCGGTCGCGGTGCGCGAGTTCTTCGAGGCCGCCTTCTCCGCGCTGCCGGCGGTCGAGATCACGGCGCACTTCCACAACACGCGCGGCCAGGGTCTGGCCAACGTGCTCGCCGCGCTCGAGACCGGGGTGGAGAGCTTCGAGTCCTCGTTCGGCGAGCTGGGCGGATGCCCGGTCCCGGCCGGGGCGACGGGCAACATTGCCACCGAGGACCTCGTCTCGATGCTGCACGAGATGGGGATCGACACCGGCGTCGAGTTGGCCTCGCTGCTCGAGGCCTCCCGAGCCGTGCAGCAGGTCCTGGGCCGCGCGCTCGGCAGCCACGTGCTGACGGCGGGTCCGGTGGACTGGCGCTGAGGGCTGGGTGCGCGCGGCGCCGGGGATCATTGCCCCTGCGTGCGCAGCCGCGCGGACCCCGGGGCGGCGACCGTATTAGCCTTGCCGCCCTGACTCACAGCGACAACGGAGATGGAATGGCGCAGATCGAGAAGGTTGGAGTGCTGGGATGCGGCCTGATGGGGCACGGCATCACCCAGGTGGCGGCTGAGTCCGGATATCAGGTCGTGGTGGTCGAGGTCGACGCGGCGACCCTGGGCAAGGGCATCGGCAAGATCGAGAAGCAGCTCGCCCGCGCGGTCGAGAAGGGAAAGGCCTCCCAGGAGGACGCGGACGCGGTCCGCGGGCGGATCGAGGGCGCGACTGAATACAGCGCCGTGGCCCACTGCGATCTCGTGCTCGAGGCGATCACCGAGGACCTCGACGGCAAGCTGGCAATGTGGAAGGAGGTCGATGCGATCGTCAAGCCTGAGGCGTTCTTCGCCACGAACACCTCCTCGCTTCCGGTGATCTCGCAGGCGGCCTCGACCAGCCGTCCAGAGCGGTTCATCGGGCTTCACTTCTTCAACCCGGCACAGGTGATGAAGCTGCTCGAGGTCGTGCGGTGCGTGACGACGTCAGACGAGGCGCTCCAGGTCGGCCTCGACTTCGGCCAGCGGCTGGGCAAGCTGACCGTCCCGACCAAGGACAAGGCCGGGTTCATCGTCAACCGGCTGCTCGTCCCCTACCTTCTGGACGGGATGCGGGCCTTCGAGGAGGGCGTCGGCTCGATCAGCGAAATCGACATCGCGATGAAGGCCGGCGCCGGCCACCCGATGGGTCCGCTGACGCTGAGCGACTTCGTCGGCCTCGACACGCTTGGTTCGATCTGCGACGTGCTCTTTGACGAGTTCCGCGAGCGGCGCTTCGCGCAGCCGCCGACGCTGCGCAAGATGCTCGCGGCCGGGTGGTACGGGCGCAAATCTGGCATGGGCTTCTACGACTACTCCGGCGAGGAGCCGGTGGAGAACCCGGGCCTGAGATGAGCAGCGCCGCGCTCGATCGCCTGCGTCCGCACCCGCATCGCGGCGACGTGATAGCCGCCGGTGCGGTGCCGCTGGCGCTGGCCGCGATCGTGATCGAGCTGCGGATGACGCAGTGGGCGCTCGGGCCGCGCTTCGTGGTCGTCGCGCTGATCGCGGGTCTGCTGCTGACGATGGCGATCCTGTCGCCGCTGGAGGGCGATGAGCCACGGGCATATCAGTCGGTTCTACTGGTCTCCGGGCTCCTGCCGCTGCTCGTGGCGCTGCAGTTGCTGGCCGAGATCCTCGGTGCTGGACGGCCGCCCGGGGCGGGCGGCGAGTTCTGGACGCTCGCCGCCGAGGCCGGGGTGGCGGCGGCGCTGGCCAGGAGGTTGAACTCGGCCGTGTGCACGCTGATCGCCGCGCTGGCCGGCGTCGTCGCCGTCGAGGCATTCGTCAGCTGGGTGTTCCGGCCCCACGGGATCGGAACCTTCAGGGCGCTGCTGGTGGCGCTCGCGCTCGGTCTCGTGGTGGGTGCACTTCGACTGCGCGAGGGCCGTCCCCGCCACGCCGTCCAGCTCGTGAACGCGGCCGGGCTGGCGTCGCTGGCGCTCGCCCTGACCCTGCTCGCGGGCACCGTCGTCAGCTCGGCGCTGGCCCGGTTCGGCAGCGGCTTCGGAATCGCGGCCGTATCGGGAGCCTCGTTCGGCTGGAAGCTCTACCTGCTCGCCGCTGGGTTCGGCCTCGTCGCCTACGCCGCGGTCGACGGCGAGGCGGGCCCGGCCTACATCGGCGTCGCCGTACTGCTCGCGTTCGCCGTGATGGTCGGGCTCAACCTCGCCGGGCGCGGGTCGCTCGTCGGGTGGCCGCTGTTCCTGCTCGTGATCGGCGGCGCCGGCCTGGTGGTCGGGTTGCGGCCGCGCCGGGAGCTGCCGCCGCCGCCCGGGGGGACCAACGTCGCTCCGACCGTGCGGATGACCGGGGTCGAGGATCGATGAGCGAGAAGAGCCACGACGAGGCCGTGCAGGACGCTGTCGCGCGGGCGCTGACCGGCGGGCCCGAGCGCCACCGCGCGAAGGCGGCCGAGCAGGGCAAGCTGCCGGTACGCGAGCGCGTCGCGCGGCTGCTCGATCCCGACTCGTTCACCGAGGACGGCCTGCTCGCGAGCTGGGAGAAGGACGGGCTCGGCGCCGAGGGCGTGGTCACAGGGCTCGGCTCGATCGGCGGGCGCACGATCGCGGTGATGGCGAACGACCCGACCGTCAAGGCGGGCTCCTGGGCGCCGAAGACGGTGGAGAAGATCCTGCGGGTCCAGGAGCGCGCGCTCAGCCTCCGCGCGCCGATCGTGTACCTGGTCGACTCGGCCGGGGCACGGATCGACGAGCAGGTGCAGATGTTCCCCGGGCGCCGCCACGCGGGCCGGATCTTCTTCAACCAGGTCCGCCTCTCCGGCGTGGTTCCCCAGGTCTGCGTCCTGTTCGGCCCGAGCGCGGCCGGCGGCGCGTACATCCCCGCCTTCTGCGACATCGTGATCATGCGCGACGGGAACGCGTCGATGTACCTCGGCTCGCCCCGCATGGCGGAGATGGTGATCGGCGAGAAGGTCTCGCTCGAGGAGATGGGCGGGGCGCGGATGCACACGTCGCGGAGTGGGGTGGGTCACGCACTCGTGGCGAGCGACGAGGAGGGGATCGACTTCGCACGGCGCTACCTGAGCTACTTCCCCTCCTCGTTCGAGAGCGAACCGCCGATCGCGGCGCCCGCTTTGCCGGCGTCGGACGCGCCGATCGGAGCGCTGATCCCCGACGACGAGAACAAGCCGTTCGACATGCGCCTGCTGCTCGATGCGGTCCTCGACGCCGACTCGTTCGTCGAGATCCACGCCCGGTGGGCGAAGGAGCTGATCGTCGGCTACGCCCGCCTCGACGGCCGGGTCACGGGGATCGTGGCCAACCAGCCGAAGGTGAAGGGCGGCGTTCTGTTCGTCGACTCCTCCGACAAGGCGGCGCGGTTCATCTGGACATGCAACGCCTTCAACATCCCACTTCTGTTCCTCGCCGACGTGCCCGGGTTCATGATCGGCACCCAGGTCGAGCGCGAGGGCATCATCCGCCACGGGGCCAAGATGATCAGTGCCGTCTCGGAGGCGAACGTCCCCAAGATCTCGGTGATCGTCCGCAAGGCCTACGGCGCCGGCCTGTACGCGATGGCCGGGCCGGCCTTCGACCCCGACTGTTGCCTCGCTCTCCCGAGCGCGTCGATCGCGGTGATGGGTCCCCAGGCGGCCATCAACGCCGTCTACTACAACCAGCTCCAGGCGATCGACGACCCAGACGAGCGCGCCGCCAAGACCGAGGAGCTGAGGCGCGAGTATGCCGAGGACATCGACATCCTCCACCTCGGCTCCGAGCTGGTGATCGACGCGGTGGTCCAGCCCGAGCATCTGCGGGCCGAGCTCATCCAACGGTTCGGGCATGCTGCGGGCAAGGAGCGGGCCTGGCCGGGCAAGCGCAACCCGGTGACGCCGGTCTAGAGTCGCTAGGGCGTCGACGTGGCCGTGGCGTGGTCGGCTGCGGCGCGGTCTGCTGCGGCGCGGTGTGCTGCGGCGCGGTCTGCTGCGGCGCGGTCGGCCAGGAACGCATCGATTCGTTCGACGAGCATCAGACCGAACTGCACCGTGTCATCGATCGAAAGCGGTTCGATCGCATCCGGCGTGTCGGATTTGCGGTGTGATCGGGGCACCAGCCCGTTGTGCGGCTCGGCGCAGGCGATCGAGATCGCGGGCAGCCGCGCCGCTCGGGCCGGATAGGCTGGGAGCGCGCCGCGGCCCCGCGTGGGTTCAGCCTCGATGTCCGGTTCATCGGCGGCGACGGCTCCGCAGATGTCGGCCAGGCGCGGGAGGTAGCGGAGTGGGACCAGCGGACCATCGCTGAGGAGCCAGCGCAATCGCCCGGCGGCGCACGGCCCGACCCCGATCACAATCGTGTTCGCCGCCGTCAGCGTTCGGCGCTGGGCACGGAGATGGCGCCGGAGCCCCAGTCCGCTGCCGTCGCTCGCTCCCTGCAGCACGAGCTGCACTTCGGCGTGGCGCGGGGGCGCCGTGTCGAGCGCCGCGGCGAGCGCGATCGCCGCCGCTGTGCCGCTGCCGTTGTCGCCCGCGGCGGGACCGTAGTCAGAGCTGGCCAGCTCGAGCAGCAGCGCCAGCGCGAGCACGAGACCGACGGTCGGGATCAGCTGCAGGACGCCGACCGTCGAGCCCTTGCTGCCCTCGAGGCGCAGCACGGCGACGACCAGCAGCCACATGAGATCGAACGAGAGCCATCCGAGCCAGCCCGGGGCGCGGCCGCCGGTCAGCCGGTTGAGGCGCGTGCCCAGGGCTCTCAGTCCCGGGTGGTAGACGAGGCCTGTGCGTCCGGCGTCGTAGTTGGCGGTGATGATCAGAGTTGGCTTCGCGGGCGCGGTCGCCGTCGCGGCGCTCGCGGCGGCCGCGCCCGCCGGGGTGCCGACGACGTTCTGGCTCGCGTGCTCGAAGGTGAGGCGCCGGCCGGGGGAGATGCCTAGCAGCTCGTCCGCGACCACCGACAGCAGCGCGACGAGCACGAGCGCTCCGCCCACGCGGGGAGAGTTGACCGCGAGCAGGCTGCCCGCCAGACCAAGGGCCGCGTGCCACGCGTGGGCCAGCGCCCAGTTGGGTCGGCACCAGAACGGCTCGATCCGAGCCTCACGGCGCGGGGTCTCGATCTGCTGTGCGAGCCACGTCGCGGCGCGGCGCTCGGAGTTCGTGCCCGCTCCGCGGCGCGCGAACCCCGTCAGACCCTCGATTGTCTCGGCTGGGCGCATCGGCCGAGATCATCGCAACTGCACCGCCGTCACCCATCCGGTAGAACCGGGCGCGTGACCGAGGTCGACGAGGAAGGGCTGCTCGCCGTCGCCCGCGAGGCCGCCGCGGCGGCCGCCGGCGAGCTGCTGGCGCGGTTCGGTCACCGCGCCCAGGGCGTGCAGTCGAAGAGCACGCCGACGGACCTCGTCTCGGACGCGGACCTGGCGGCCGAATCCGCGATCCGCGCCGTCCTCGGCCGCGCCCGCCCGGGCGATTCGATCCTCGGAGAGGAGGGAGGGGAGACCGGGCCGAGCGCCGCCGGCCTGCGCTGGGTCGTCGATCCGCTCGACGGAACGATCAACTACCTGTTCGGCATCCCGATGTTCGGCGTGAGCGTCGCCTGCGAGGATGCCGAGGGGACGGTCGCAGGCGTCGTCCTCGACCCGATCCGCGATGAGCGCTTCGAGGCAGCGCGGTCCGGCGAGGCGACGCTGAACGGCGAGACGATTCGAGCGTCGGGGAGGAGGGACCTCGCCACCGCTCTGATCGCCACCGGCTTCGGCTACGACGCCCGCGTCCGCGCCCGCCAGGCCGCCGTGGTCAGTCGCGTACTGCCCAGGGTCCGAGACATCCGCCGGGCGGGGGCCGCCGCGATCGATCTCTGCTGGTGCGCCTGCGGCCGCCTCGACGGCTACTACGAGCGCGGCGTGCGGCGATGGGACGTCGCCGCGGGCGGGCTGATCGCCGAGCGTGCCGGCCTCGAGTTGCGCGAGCTGGCCGCAGGCGACGAGGATCCGTGGGGACTCGTCGCCGGCGCCCCCGGGCTGGTGGACGAGCTGTGGGGGCTGGCGGGGGGCGGACGGTAGGCCCGGCGCTGCGGCCCGGTCCGCGCGTCGGGCGTGCGTCGGGCCGGGGCGGGCGCGATTGCGATCTAAACTCTCGCCCCCCGCGCGGCGGTGGCGAAATCGGTAAACGCGATGGCCTCAAAAGCCATTGTCTGAAAGGACTTGTGGGTTCGAGTCCCACCCGCCGCACTACTAGGGGTGTTCGGGGGCCGCGGACGCCACAGCGAGGCTGGGTCAGAAAACGACGATATACGTGGGTTTCTGACCCAGGCTCGGGAGTACGAGCGCCCGGGAAGCGGTCGGCTCCGCGTCCGCGGCTCAGGCGGTGGCCGGCGCCGGCGGCGGGGAGCCGCCGGCGGCGTCCTCGCCGTGCTCGGCCTCGTTGATCGGCCGCTCGACTTCGACGTTCCAGCCCTGCGCGAAGCCCTGCATGGCGAAGAAGATCACCAGCACCTGGACCGGCGCGATCAGGAGCGTCACCGTGCCGAGCACGTCGGGGCTGAGGCCCTTACCGCCGAACATCGCCTGCGGGGCGGCGAAGCCGTAATGGTTTCGGTCGAACCAGCTCGTGCCCGAGGCGCCGGTTCCGGCGATCACCGCGAGGATCAGAAGCAGGATCGCGAGCGCGGCCGCGATCGGCAGGAGGCCGCGGTTCCACCGCGCGATATAGAAGGCAATGATCAGGTAGACGAGGCACCAGGCCAGGTTGACCGGCTTCAGCCCCTGGAGCTTGCTCCAGCCGCCGATGGTCACGATCAGCATCAGTCCGACGGAGATCACAAGGAGCAGGACCACGATCGCCTTCGTCGCCTTGCTCGACGCCTTGCCCCGGTTGGGGTACGTGATCTTGTAGCCCGGCGTGAGCATCCGGTGTGGCGCCATGTTGCGGACCTTACAATCTGCGGGCGCCGTGTGCAGCAGTTGCGGGCAATCTGCCCGACCTTCGAGCCGCTCTAGAATCACCCCCGCGCGGGCGTGGCGAAATTGGTAGACGCGCCGGCTTTAGGTGCCGGTGGGCTTAGCTCATGGGGGTTCGAGTCCCTCCGCCCGCATTGCACGCCGCGCCGGCCGGCGGTGGCGGCGCGACGCGGCGCGCCGTGTGGTGGAGAATGGTTCCGCTGATGACGCCACTCACGATCGTGATCTCCGACGACCATGCCGTGGTGCGGCAGGGCCTGCGTCTGCTGTTGGAGACCGAGGACGATCTCGCCGTCGTGGGCGAGGCGAGCAACCTGGCCGAGACACTCACGGTCGTGCGTGAGCAGCAGCCCGCCGTCCTCGTGCTTGACCTGCACATGGGACGCGAGCTCAGCTTGACGGCGCTCTCCGAGCTGCGATCTGCCTCGCTGTCGACCGCCGTCGTGGTCCTGACGATGGACGACGACCCCGCGTTCGTCCAGCCGGCGTGGAGCGCGGGCGCGTCCGGGTACGTGCTCAAGGAGGCGACGCGCACGGAGCTCGTGCGTGCTGTCAGAACGGTCGGGAGCGGGGGACGCTACCTGGACCCGGCGATCGGCGGATGGGCGCTGGGCAACGCAGAGCACGTCGCTCTGAGCGAGCGTGAGCTCGAGGTGCTGCGCCTGCTCGCGCTCGGCCATACGAACAGCGAGATCGCGAAGCGCATGTACATCAGCCCCCGCACGGTCGAGACCCACCGCGCAAATCTCCAGGGCAAGCTGGGAATCACCGGGCGGCCAGAGCTCGTCCGCTACGCACTGGAGCACGGTGTGATCCACCGATGACCGCCACCAGTCGGGCCGGTCAGCTCGAGGTCGAGGCCGCCGAGCGCCGGATCGTCGAGGAGCTGAAGCTGACGTTGCCCGCACAGCCGTCGGGCCGTCGCACGGCGATCCTCTCGGCCGCAGCGCTCCTGTTCGCCCTGTCGTTTGTGGCGCGGCTCGTGATCAACGATCCCGACGCGCTCGTCGCCAACTTCTACGTCGTGCCGATCGCGCTGGTGGCGATCGAGTTCGGCACCCGGGCCGGCGTGGTCGCCGCAGTCTTCGCGCTCTGCCTGGTGCTCGCCTGGAGCGGGGTCGAGACCGTTCACGTGAGCGCGCTCGGCTACTCCGCCCGGATGGCGGCGTTTCTCGTCACCGGCGCCGTCGTCGGACGGTTCTCCGAGCGGCTCCGCGCGGACATCGTTCAGCGCCAGCAGGCGCAGTCACGCCTGGCTCTCTACGCCGATGAGCTCGAGCGCGCCAACCGCCATCTCACCCGGAGCGTGGACCGGCTCGAGGCGTTTGCCGAGATCGCGCGGGCGGTGGGCGGTGAGACGGATTTGGAGCGCGTGCTCTCGCTGATCGTCGCCCACGGCCGGGAGATCGTGTCAGCACGGGAACTGCTTGTGTACCTGCCCGAGGGCGATCAGCTGGTTGCCGTCAGCGAAAGCGTGCGGCGTGATCAGGCGCGCCCACGCCTGCCGGTCGACGGCTCGCTTGCCGGCAATGTGCTGCTCAGCGGGCTTCCGCGCCGCGTCAGCGCGGAAGACCGGCTGCGCGAATTCGGACTCACGACGCCGGCGGCCAGCGCTGCGATTCTCGTACCGCTGGTGTTCCGCGGGGAGACGCTGGGCGTGCTCGCGGGGATCGATCGGACCGACGGCCGCCCGTTCGCCGAGGAGGATGAGCAGCTGCTGATGTCCGTCGCGGCCAGTGCCGCCACCGCCGTCGCCACGGCTCGCTCGGTCGCCGGTGCGCGTCTGCGCCTCAGCATCGAGGCCGCCGAGCAGGCACGCGCCCGTTGGGCTCGCGAATTGCACGACGAGACCCTTCAGGGCCTGAGTGGTGTCCGGATGGTCCTCTCGGCCGGACTCGCCCGTCACGAGATGGGCGCGCTCCGCCGCGCGGCCGAGACGGCAGACGCGCACCTGGGCGACGAGACACGCAAGCTCCGGGATCTGATCGCGGAGCTTCGCCCGGCCGCGCTCGACGATCTGGGTTTGGGTCCGGCGATCGAATCGCTGGCCAAGCGTCAGGCCGCGATCGGTGGGTTCAGCGTCGAGCTCTCGCTGGAGATCGGCTCGCACCAGCGTCTGCCCAGCGAGACGGAGAGCGCGATCTACCGAATCATCCAGGAGACGCTGAGCAACGTCGTCAAGCACGCCGACGCCCGGCGCGTCACGTTACGCGTCGTTCGCTACAGCGACCGCGTCGAGCTCGAGGTGTGCGACGACGGCCATGGCTTCGCTCCCGATCAGGCGCGCGAAGGGTTCGGGCTGACCGGGATGCGAGAACGTGCCCTCCTCGTGGGAGGACACGTCTCCGTGAGCTCAGCGCAGGGCGACACGACGTGCGTCAGCGCGGTCCTCCCGGTGCCGGCCTAGGGTCCACGGGTCGGTCGCACCGCCACGCCCCCGATTACGAGGTCGAGACCGGCGGCGCGTCGCCGTCAGACGGGGCGCCGCCCGACACGGTGGCACCCTCCAGCGGCGCGCCCCCGCCCGTGATCGTTCCCAGCGACACGCCGGCCATCGACCATTTGAACTGAGTGACGTCATCCTTGGAGGCGAACATGCCCGGTCGCGTTCCGCGGCGTACGAACAGCACCGGCGCCGCAGCGGATTTCGCGATCTCCGAGCGGATCGGACCGAGGCCCTCCTGGCGCCAGCGATCGGACAGGCCGATAACGAGCAATCCGGCGCTCGCGGCGGCGGAGGTGATGCCAGTCGAACCGCCGGCCATCACCAGCGGCTCGGTCTCGATGCCGGTCGCCCGCTGGACCAGCAGGCCGGCGTCGGCGAGCATCCGCGTGACCGACTTGCTGTCCTCGGTCTGCCCGGCGGCGCCGAGCATCTTGAGCGGTGCTCCCGTGCTGGCGGCCAGCCACGAGCCGAGTTCAAGCGCCGCCCAGTCGTGCTCGGCACCGCCGAACGGTACGAGCACCGGGGCCTCGGCCCCGAGTTCGATGGGAACGTTCTCCCGCGCCACAAGGACGGCGGCATCACACGGCGCCTTCTCAAGCAGCTTGCCAACCTCGCCGAGCGGCACGCCCTCGCCGATCAGCCGTCGCCGACCCTCGATGATGACGAGGTCGACCGGCTCCCGGTCGATGATGTGAACCAGATCCGTGCTGAGACCGACCGAGCTGAAGGCGACGCCGCGCGCGGCGACGCCGTCGGCCGCGAGGCGGCGGCGCGCTTCGTTGATCGCGTGCGAGGCGCGCTCCAGCCGCAGGTTCTCGGTCTGCATGCCGCCCCGGACGCCCGCGCTCACGCCCCGCGTCGGCGCAACCGGGCGAGCGATGATCAGCTCGCGCGGCACCGCTGAGCGGGCCATCGGCTCGCCCAGGGCGAGCAGCTGCGCGAGTGCGGCATCGGTCTGCGGAGCGATCATGATCGCCCGCTCCGGCACCTTCAGCCCTGGTTCCTCCAGGGCGGCCTGACGCTGGGCTTCGGCGAACTCGTCCTCGACCTTCGACCCGTACTCGTTGTGCGGGTCGAGCAGCTTCAGCAGCGGGCCCGCCATCAGCGTTGTGACGATCGCCATCAGCACGAGTGCCGCGAACAGGGCGTTCGAGATCGCGCCCGCGCTGAGGGCGAGGTTCAGAACGATGAGCTCGGTCAGCCCGCGCGTGTTCATGAGCGTGCCCATCACGGCCGACGCGCGCCAGTCGAAGCCGGTCACCCGGGCGGCGATCGATGCGCCGGCGAACTTGCCGAAGATCGCGATCGCAATCAGGCCGAGGGTGATCAGCCACAGCTCGGGCCGGTCGAGGAGGCCGATGTTGGTCTTCAGCCCGGTGTAGACGAAGAACACCGGGAGCAGCAGCGTCACCACGAAGTCCTCGATCCGCCGCGTCACCTCCTCGGTCAACCGGGCGTGGCGAGGCATGACCATGCCCATGATGAAGCCGCCGAAGATGAAGGCGATGTTGATCGCCTCGGTGAGATAGGCCGACAGCAGCACACCGATGATGATCGCCGCGAACCACCCGCTCGGGATCCTCCCGACCTCGTCGAATGCGGTGGCCATGCGCCCCAGGACCCTGCGGACGACAATGCCCATGAACAGCGTGAACGCCGTCGCTTCGGCGATCGTCTTGACGACGTCGCCGAACGAGCCCGAGACCGCGATCGTCGTGGCGAGGGCGATCAGGAACCAGGCGGTGACATCGTCGACCGCCGCACACGCGATCGCGAGCGCGCCGACCGGACGCTTGAGCATCCGGCGCTCGGCGAGGATCCGCGCGAGCACCGGGAAGGCCGTGATCGACATCGCGACGCCCATGAACAGCGCGAACGCCAGGAACTCCTTGTTTGGTCCGACGAGCTTGTAGAGCGGCAGTGCCACCGCGATACCCAGCAGCATTGGCACGGCGACGCTCGCGTTGGAGATCGCGGCGGCCTGCGCAACCCTGCCCTTGAGCTGCTCGCGGTCGACTTCGAGACCGACCAGGAACATGTAGAAGATCAGTCCAAGGTTCGCCGCCACGCCCAGTGCGGGCAGGATGTCGGTCGGGAAGAACGTCGCCTGGAGATTGGGCGAGATCGCCCCGAGTACGGACGGGCCGAGCAGGATTCCGGCGATCACCTCGCCCATCACCCGGGGCTGGCCGACCTTGACGGCCAGGATCCCGACGAGACGGGCGACGATCAGCACGATCGCCACGGCGAGGAAGAAGGCGCCGACCAGCTTGTTGAAGTCCGAGCGCTGCTTGGTGCCGGTGAGCTTCTCGCCCGAGGGCGACAGGCCCGATGGCGTCGTGAGCACCGGCTTGGCCCCGGCGATGGTCGTGGGCAACGGGGTCGCCACGTCGAGCGGGATCAGCTGCACGTTCTGCAGCTGCAGGTCATTGGCGGTCGCGGTCATCCGAACATGACCACCACGTGTGCAGGCAACATCACCGGAGACGAGCCCCGTGGTCGTCGAGTAGGCGACCTGTCCGAGCTTCTGCGACTTCGCCGAGACCGCGTAGTTGTGGCTACCACCGGCCAGCGTAAGGGCGCCGCCGAAGCACGTCGACCGCGGCGAGAGCGCGTACTTGCCGGCGATTCCGTTCGGCGTCCGCGGGTTCGCCGCCCCCGGATCCGGAGCGTCGCGTTTGAGCGTCGCCGTGATCGGGGCGCCGCCGAGGGTTCCCGTGAACGCCGTCTTGGCTCCCGCTACGGCGAGCGCGTTGAGTTCCAGGTGCCGGCCGCCGGACACGCAGTCGACGGTCCCCGTGAGCCGGTGAGCACCGCCCGCGAGTGCGCTCGGATGCAGGCGCAGCTGTCCGGACAGCGTCCCCTGGTTGTTCGTCAGATTGACGAACTGGCCCGACTGCTGCAGGATGAACGACGGGCCTGCCGGAGCAGGCTGTGCGGGGGCGGTCGCCGGCAGCGGCGCGCCGCCGATTGGCGTGGGCTTGGCTCCCAGGCACGGGTTCGGGGCGCTGGCGTCATACCCGCCGGCGATCACCGGCTGCGCCTTCTCCTTACCGCCCTGGTGCGCGACATAGACGACGACCCCCACCGTGATCGCGGCAATGACCACATAGAAAGCGATCAGGCGGTTCACCAGTCGACCGCGCGGCATGCCCGTCTCTGACGACATCAGAAACCCCCCGGTTGAAATTCGCAGTGCCGTATTGGTTTGCCATCAGCGCCTGTTCGCCCAATCCTGCCGACGGCTGGTGGCAACGTAACGAATGCCGTGAGGCGGCGCATCAGGGACCTTGGGTCGAAATGCATCCGGGAAGGTCCGCAAATCGCCTCCGCATCGGTCCGCAGCGTCCGGACTCGGAAGGTGGCGTCGAGGCGCGCATCCTGCCGTGCTGGGCGGCATGCGTCGCAGGCCAGCTAGCGGCACGAAACGCCGCATTGCTGGACCTGCGCCCGACGAGAGGCAGGGGAGACAGGACTCGAACCTGCAACCCCCGGTTTTGGAGACCGGTGCTCTACCAATTGAGCTACTCCCCTGGGCGCGGCGGAGTCTAGTAGCGCCGATCGGTGGGCGTCCCCGCCAGGCGGATGCGGCCGTCCGGCCCGAGCGCCTAGGATCCGGTGGCCATGGTGTCTCACACCGTCTACCGCACATTCCAGACCGCTCGCCGGCGGGAGTTCGTGCGGATCACCGAGGATGTCGAGACTGCGGTGCGGGAGTCGGACATCAGCGAGGGGATGGTGCTCGTCTCGGCCATGCACATCACCGCCGGCGTGTGGATCAACGACGACGAGCCGGGGATCCAGGCCGATGCGCTCGAGTGGCTCGACAAGATCGCCCCGCCGAGCTGGCACGAGCCCGACGGCGAGGTGGCGAAGGACCTGCTGCCGAATCCCGGCGACTACCGCCACCACCGCGGCGGAGAGGACAACGGCGACGCCCATCTGAAGAACCTGCTGGTCCACCACCAGGTGATCGTGCCCGTTACCGACGGACGGCTCGACCTGGGCCCGTGGCAGCAGATCTTCTACTGCGAGTTCGACGGCGGCAGGCCGAAGCGGCTCGTGATCAAGGTGATGGGCGAGTAGCCGTTGGCGGGATCGCGCGTATTCGCCGATGACGCGCTGGCCGGCCGGGCGGCGATCGTCACCGGCGGGGGGACGAACCTGGGCAAGGCGGCAGCGGCCGAGCTCGCGCGCTGCGGCGCGGACGTGATCATCGCCGGCCGCCGCGAGGACGTGCTCGAGCAGGCGTCCACCGAGATCGACGGGCGCTGCACCTGGGTCGCCGGCGACATCCGCGAGCCCAGCGAGGCCCGGCAGATCGTCCAGGCGGCACTCGACCGCCACGGACGCCTCGACCTGCTTCTCAACAACGCCGGAGGTCAGTACTTCGTGCCCGCCGAGGGCATCACCGAGAAGGGTTGGCGCGCGGTCCAGCGGCTCAACGTGGGCGGTACGACTGCGATGTGCGAGGCGGCACACGAGGTCGCCATGGGCCCGGCCCGCAGCGGCACGATCATCAACGTCACCGTCTCGCCCCACCATGGGATGCCGGCGATGGCGCACACGGGCGTCGCGAGGGCCGCCGTCGAGGCGTTGACGCGGGAGCTCGCGGAGCGGTGGGCGCCTGACCGCGTCTCCGTGCTTGCCGTCGCGATCGGCCGGTTCGCGACCGAGTCGCTGCGCAAGTACCCGGGTGAGCTGTGGCGCACGGCGGCCGCGACCGTCCCCCTCCAGCGCCTCGGCGAGGTGGAGGAATACGGGTGGCTGGTCGCCCTGCTCGCGTCGCCGCTCGGATCGGCGCTCTCGGGCTCGGTGGTGACGATCGACGGCGCGCTCGACAACTGGACCGGCCCATGGCCGCCCACCGGCCTCACACGGGACGGCGAGGTCCCCACCGAGGACCGGCGCCCCGCCGGCGACGAGCCCCGCCCGGCCGGCGACGAGCCCCGCCCCGCCGGCGACGAGCCCCGCCCCGCCGGCGCGGACAGCCGCCCGGCCACCTGAGCGCCACGCGGTCGGGGTACCATCTCGGCGAAAGGCGGGCGAAGTGTTGTGGTTGCACAGAAGCCTTCCAAGCTTCTAGGGCGGGTTCGATTCCCGTCGCCCGCTCCTTCCCATCGAGGCTGTTCGGGGCGCAGCCCATCGCCCGCAACGGGTTATCATCGACCGACCACGGGGAGTGGCGCAGTCTGGTAGCGCACCCGGCTGGGGGCCGGGCGGTCGCAGGTTCAAATCCTGTCTCCCCGATTCAACGAATAGCCTGCAAATTCGACCTTTTCGGTAAGCGTTCAGTCTTTGGGGCCTCAGGCGGCGAGGGCGGGGAAGGGATCGCCGCGGGTGTGGGCGGTGAATCAGGTCGCTGAGGTAGGTGAACAGTGAGCGGCGCTGAAGCCGGAGGTGGTCGGTATGCTGAGAGCGCCCGTTCGGCGAATCGCTCACCGTTCCTCGTTGAGTTGGCGTGCGCGGGTCGAGACTTTTCGGTGGATCGGCTGGGTGCCCGGAGCGCTCAGTTCGGCGGGGCTTGTTGCGTCGAGCTCGACGCCGAACGTCTCAGGATGGCTGAAGTCGGGCAGAGCGGCGGGCGGAGGCGCGCTTGAAGGCGAAGGTTGTTGGCGAACCGCCGGTGAGCGGTGTGCGTCGTGAGCTCTGGTGGGCGAGCGGGCTGCGGGGAGCAGTTGTTGCGAGCTCATGCCGGTGGACAGGTCGAGGCGATCTCGGTTTTGAGCCGGGTCCGATGCGGTGGATGCGGTCGTGCTGGTAGGAGCGCAAGGCGGCGAACACGCGGCCGGTGAGCTTTAGGCCGTGTTCGCCGAAGGTCTTCTGCTCGCCAAGCCCGTCGGCGTGGCGGCGGAAATCGCGCTGCAGGTGCGACCGAGCACGCACTGGCGTCGTGTGGGGTCGAGATGGCTAAAGCCGTTCCAGCGATCAGACGCCACGATCCGCAGGATATGTCGTGCCGATCAGCGCGTTCGAACTGCGGTCGCGGTTGCGGTGCTGACGGCGATCTGCAAGGTAACGGATCGCCTGCAGGGGTGGTCGCGGAGCTCCACAGCGACCCGTCCGGCGTCACGCGCTGGTCCGCCAGCGCGGTCTCGATCTGACAGTGCACCGCGCCCCGATCCAACCGACCCAGCTCCTGCAAGTGCAGGTGCTGGGCCGGCCAATGCGTCTGCGGCGCGCTGACAGATCGATGCGTCCACGCTGCCGGTGCAGAGCGTGACGCCGAACAGATCGCTGGGCGAGCTCGCGACGATCCCCCGCGGCGAGATCGCAGATACCCGAGCGGTGCAACGTCACCACCGCCGCCTGCAACCTCGGCACGACAAACCGGAGATCGCAGTGTCCGATCTCCTGCGGCAACCGGGCGCTAGTCCTGGCGCGACAACCGCGACAGCGCAACTGATGCTGGTGCGCATGCTGCGGTCACGATTTCACGCTGCCATCGCCGGCGAGCTCGGCGACCTGGTGGCTTCGGCGAACCGTCCTAGGCCCGCCGGCGCTGCTGCTCTTCCTCGAACTGCCGTCCGCATCCACCAGCACGAGCATCCGGGTAGTGATCGACGATCTCATCGACCTGGATCCTCCGGCTTGAGCTCGCAGACCCGCACCCCGATGCCCGCTCTACCCACCAGCCTCACGAGCCAGCTCACCCGCTGGCACCGGCGGTCATCAACATCCTGCTCAAGGCCTTCGCGCGCGCTCTGGCCGCCCGCACGCTCGGAGCGCGCGACTTCGGCGGACCCTGAGACGGCGGCCTCGAGCTCGTGCGCGAGTCCTGCCGAAATGTCTCGCTCCTCCGGCACGCCTCAGCCGATCCTCGGTGAGCTGACTCAACCCGCGCCGCCAACTCAACAATGAACTGGACACACGGCCTCACGCCCTGAGTCACTAGATCGCCTCCGCCTCAGGAGCGCTCCATACCCACAAGATTCGCCGCATAACCAGGCGAATCCTCGCCGCCTTATGGCCCCAAGGACTGAACGCTTACCCTTTTCGGCGAATCTAGCGGGCGTCGCGAATGGCGACGGGGGCCAATTGGGGGCCAATTCATTTTCGTTTTTGCCTCTGATGGACCCGCAGCACCGCGAGCGGCGCCGCCCGCCGGCCGACGGTTGAGGCGGGGATTTGGCGCCGGCGGTCGCGGCTAGGCGGGTCGGCGCAGCGGCACCGGCGCTGGCGTCTCGCCGTTCGTCGGCGCCGTGCTGTCGGCTTCGAGGTTGCGGAGCCAGGCTTCGACCGCGGACTCGCGGAAGCGGCGATACCGGCCGAGCCGAACGTGCGGGATCCGACCTGCGCGGGCCTGCGCCCAGACCCACTGGGTCTTCATGCCGAGCCGCTCGGCGATCTCCTCGGCGGTCAGCAGCCGGTCCATCGTGCGTATCGCGCTGAAGCCTGCATGTAGAACGAGGTATGGGGATAACCGAGCGAATCCCCTCGGTGGGAGTGTCAATGGCTGGTCGGCTCCAGAGAGGTCGAGATTGGCGGCAAGGTTCGACGGCGCGAGAGGCGATTCGTCGGGCGACGTTGCTGCCAGCCAGGAAGCCGCCGGGATGGCTGACCGAGGCGGCCGCGCGGGCGGCGGCGGAGCTCGAGAGCTGAAGACTCAAGCGTTGTGGCCTGCCCTCCACGTTGTGGCCTGCCCTCCACGTTGTGGCCTGCCCTCCACGTTGTGGCCTGCCCTCCATGTAGCGCCGGTCTCGAATAAGGAGCGTCGGGATTGAGCTACGTCCGTCGCCAGCAGTACCGCCGGCTGGGCCGCGCCGGAAGCGCGGTATCGCTGCGTTGGCGGCGTCCTGCTTGCGCTTCTTGCTGCTCGCGCGGGTGCGATTTCAGCCGCCGGGCCGGTGTTCCTCGTCGCTCTCGCCCTTTGGCGTGTACGCGCGACACTGGTTCGCGCTCGCCGGGCGGAGCAGGATCGGCGCGCAGTCCGAGGACGAGGTGCGCCGGGTGCTTGGGGCTCTTGAGCGAGTGGGCTGGCGATGGCCTCCAAGCCAATTCGCGTGCTCGTGACCTCGGATATCGCGGCGCGCCCGGCGCCACGGCTCGTCGACTCGAGTCGGGGTGCGCAGCAGGCCAACGAGCGCGGGCCAGGAGCGGGCGAGACCAATGGGCGCGTCTCGCAGGGCGGCGGGAGAAGTTCGGCTGCCCTCGCGCGACACGTTGACAGGGTCGCGGCTGCCGCGGAGGCATCACCGATAATTGAGCGCCGCGTCGAGCGGTCCGACCTTCGACCGCTCTCGGACCCGGACGGGCAACAACAGGACGAGCGGATGTCACGGGCGAAGAAGGAGCAGCGATGCAGTCATCTGGGGTCGGCAGGTAGCGTTGCTTAACGCCTCATCCGCGCCGCTGATGTGCATGGCGGCGGGGTGTGGCGGGTCGATCCCGAGACGATCACGGCAGAGTGGTTGCTCGCCGATAGGAGAGCGCCGCCAGCTGGCGCCACGCGTCAGACCGAGCAGGACCTCGAGCGGCTACGCCGCGCGATCGCCTTTGTGGGGCACGGACGTAGCCTCGTCGAACTCGCCGACCGAGGGCTGCCCGGGATGAAGCGGCTGCGCGGCCTGAACCTCACCGAGGTGACAGCAGCGGCGAGCCGGCAGGCCGAGTGTCTCGCCTGGGCGCTGGCAGCGGCTCGCAATGCCTCATTCGGCGAGCGCCCGCAGGGAGAAGAGTCTCGGAAACACTTCATCGTGGTCAATTGGGACCAGCGCGGCGCCGGGAAGTCCTACCAGGCGATCGATCCAATCTCACACATGACGGTCGACCAGTTCGTCTCAGACGCAACCCAGCTCACGAACTACCTCCGGAACCGGTTCCACCGCATCTATGTCGTCGGCGCCTCCTGGGGAACGCACTCGGGACACTGCTCGTCCAACGGCATCCGGAGCTGTTTGCCGACTATATCGGCACCGGCCAGATGGTCTCGCAGAGCGCCACAGACAAGATCACGTGGCGCGACACGACTGCGTGTCGATGTCGCCACAGTGATGCGAGCAGGCAAGTGCGCGGTTAGCAGCTGGTCAGAAGCAGATCGAGCGGCTCACACCTACCACCACCGCTCCCACTCCGGGCTCAACTACCGAGCGCCGCGAGAGGTCGCGGCCACCTGGCAAGATCGCCAAGACGATCTAACACTCCGGGCCTGAAGTGACACCCCCATCGGGGTCCACGCGATCGAGGCTCCTCCCGGTCGTCCGCGGGCGGGCCGCTGGGAGGCAATTGGATACTCGTTGCCGCGCGACCGCCCGGTCACCTTGACGAGCACTCGTAGTCTTGCGTTGCCTCAGTAGGGCGTTTGCGCGGATGTGGGCGGGCGCCGGCGACGGATGATGGGGCAAGGTTGCCTATCGTGTCCGGTCGCCTGAGGTCCATCGACGCGACCGCTCGGACAGCGCTACATCCCGCCGGATGAAGGAGTCCGAGATGACCGTCACCAGTCCTAGCCAACCTCAGGTCGCGGCGGACGCCCTATCGCGGGAAACCGGGACCACATCGATATCGGGGACTCCGTCGGCGCTGGCAATACCTGGAGGCATGGCCTCCAGTCCTCCCTCGCCAGCGTATGACCGTGTGGCCGAGCGTCTCCGCGCGGTCGCGTTAGCGCGACACTTCCGCGAGGCCGAGGGGCTCTCTGTTGCTCAGATCGCCGACCGCCTCGGCCGCTCGCCAGCCACGATCAAGGCTTACTTCTACGACCCTTCTGATGCTAACAAAAGACCTACGGATAGGCCCGCGCGCTGACGCTTGGGCTGGCTGTCCAGCACCTCGGGCAGGCTTGAGGTTCTGATGCTCGACCGTGTCGCGGAACGGCGCCGGGCGGCGCAACTCGCTCGCCATTACCGCGACCGGGAGGGTCTGGCGATCGCGGAGATCGCGCGTCGGCTGGGACGCGCAGAAGCGACGATCAAGACGTATCTCTACGATCCAACCGGCGAGAAGGCACGTGCGGTCAAGGCGCGCTACCGGGGAGTGTGTCGCGGATGCGGGGCGCCCACCGCGCCACGCAACGGCAAGGGTGACGCGTACGCGTATTGCAAACGCTGCCATCCCGGCGCGATTGCGCCGCAATGGACACGGGAACGGGTTCGCGAAGCGATGCGTGCATGGCGAGCGCGCTACGGCGCTGCGCCGTCGTCGTATGACTGGTCCCGCACGCACGCACGCCGGCGCGGCGGCGAGGCGCTCAAACGACTACAGGCCGCAGAATGGCCTGCACCGTCGACCGTCACCGATCTGTACGGCAGCTGGGCGGCGGCCCGCGCCGACGCCTTCGCCGGCGCCTGAACGCCCGGGCGACGATGCCGTTGTTACACGGACCCTCGCTTTGCGCTTGGTCATCTCTGAACGTGGGCGCCGACGGTCGCCGCACACGCCACGGCCATTCGTCTCTGCAGCAGCAACCCGGCCGTCGGCGCTCGGTGACCGCTGCGCGAAGGGGAGCGACAGCGAGGTGTGCTTGCCGGTCGCCGCGGATCGGGCCGCCAGCAAGCACATCGACGACTCTCGCAACCGCGGCAAAGCAGGCCTACCGTCTGATCCCGCCAGAGGTCGCGACCATCGACGACGGCGCGGTTCTCGAGATTGGCGAATCTCAGGTTCGCGCCTCGAGCCGCCGAGGGAGACCTGCATCGGTGTCGGCGCCGTAGTCGAGCTGTTCGGCGTCGACGGTAGGAACGTCGGTCCGGGTGGCGCGTCACGGACCCTTCGAGCCCGCAAGCAAGCTCGTGCTCGTCGCCGGAGGACGGTGAATCGGCGTCGAGCTCGCGCACATGCGTCTTGTGCAAGGCGGGGGCGCGGCGGCTGTTGTGGCGTCGTTGACTTCGCGTCGCGGGTAGTGTGGGTCGGTGGACGTTCCGGAGCCTCGCTACGCGCGCAGCGGTGATCTGAGCATCGCCTATCAGGTGGTGGGTGAGGGGCCGCTGGATGTCGTGATCGTTCCGGCGAACTTTTCGAATATTGAGCTCCTCTGGGAGCTGCCGTCGCAGGCGTGGTTACTCGGGCGGCTGGCTTCGTTCTCGCGGGTGATCTTGTTTGACCGGCGCGGGAATGGGATGTCTGACGGGATCACTGGGACGACAGCGCTGGAGGGGCATGTCGATGATGTCCGTGCGGTGCTCGATGCGGTTGGGGCCCAGCAACCAGTGCTGATCTCGATTATCGAGGGCTGCGCGCTGTGTGCCCTGTACGCGGCGTCCTACCCGGGGGTGGTGCGAGCGCTCGTCATGGTGTCACCGGTTGCACGCCCGATCGCGGGCCCGGGGTATGAGTGGGCGCAGAGTCTCGAGGAGCGCGCTGCGATGGTCGGGGCGGTCATTGAGCATTGGGGCACCAGCTCGTCTGAGCAGCCGTGGGCGACGTTTGCCGGCACGGATGAGCGGGCGCGGCGATCCTTTGCGCGCTACCTGCGGTTGGCGATGAGTCCTGGGGGCGCTGCCGCGACGCTGGCCACGGCCGGCGAGACCGATGTGCGCGAGATCCTTCCGAGTGTGCAGTGCCCGACTCTGGTGCTGCACCCTCGGGGCGACATGTTCTTTGACGAGCGTCACTCGCGTTACGTCGCCGAGCACGTCCCGAACGCCCGGTTCGTTGAGACGGCCGGCGCTGGCCCAGTGTGGTTCGGCGATGAGGAGGCGGGGGCCATCGCCGATGAGATCGAGCATTTCCTGACGGGTATGCGGCACGCGGTCGTCAGCGATCGCGTCCTTGCGACGGTGCTGTTTACCGACATTGTCGGCTCGACCGAACGCGCCGCAGCGCTGGGCGACGGAACCTGGCGGTCCCTGCTCGCGCACCACAACACGCTCGTGCGCGAAGAGGTCGAACGCCACCGCGGGCGGTTCGTGAAGTCGCTCGGCGACGGCGCGCTGGCTGTGTTCGATGGTCCCAGCCGTGCGATCAGCAGCGCCACCGCGATCCGCGACCGCGTCCGTGACCTGGAGCTGGAGGTCCGCGCCGGTCTGCATACGGGCGAATGCGAACTCCTCCCCGACGACGACGTCGGCGGGATCGCCGTTCACATCGGCGCGCGCATCAGCAGCCTCGCGGGACCCGGCGAGGTGCTTGTCAGCAGCACCGTCCGTGACCTCATTGTCGGCTCCGGCCGAACCCTGACCGACCGCGGCGAGCACGACATTAAAGGCGTGCCCGGACCGTGGCGAGTCTTCGCGGTCGAGACCTAACGGGGCTCCCGCTTCCGATGACCCACAGCGCGAGTACGACTGCGTCGTCGTCGGGCACCCGCTTTGGTGGTCAGACCAGGCGTCTTGACCGGCACGACTGCGACTTCCCTGCTCCGCGCGCTGAGCAGCGACAAGCCGGGCGAACCTGCCTTACCGACACCGCGGCGCCCGTCGGAACCCGGTGCTGGCGAATTTCGGGTCGCTTGTGTTGAGCACCGTGAGGCTGGCTTCGCGGTGATTGGGAGGATTCAGATCGGAGGGTTGCGGGGTGTCCCGGATCCGCGGCGCAGCTGGTCGGCGATGCCGCTGTCGGGTGTGTGGAGGCTCAGGATCCGTGCGCGCTTTGGCGCGCGGTAGTTGAGCGTGTGCTCTACGCCGCGCGGGAGCGAGATCAGTGTGCCTGGGCCGACGGTCTGTGTTGTCCCGGCGAGCATAGCCTCGAGCTCTCCCTCGATCACGAAGAACGAGTCGATCCGGCGGTCGTGATGGTGAAACGGCAGAGTCGGATGCGGCCCACTGAGATGCCACTCCACGACGCACATGTCAGGTAGCGCGCACCTGAGCCAGCACAGCCGATTTCCGGACTCCGGGCGCTGATCGCCGAGGTCGGGGCTGAGGATCGCTTCGCTTGCCGGCAGGCCGCCCTCGGCGGGCACCTTGGAGATGTCCCACTCGACTGCGATGCCGTCGCGGACGCCGCGCATGAACGCGGCGAAGCCGCCGTCGTGCGCGTGGATGGTGAGCCAGCGCGCGGGGCGCTCGCCGTCGTTGCGGAACGAGTGGGCTACCTGCGGCGGCGCGGCGATGAAGCCACCTCGGGAGACCGTGATCGTCCTAGGCTCGCGCCCGATCTCGAAGGTCAGTTCGCCCTCGAGGACGTAAAAGGCGTCGGTGTGCTCGTGGTGAACGTGCGGGCCGGCTACCTGTTCACCCGCTGAGTACCGCGCGTGGGTGATCGTGATCTCCTCGCGCGCGACGAGGATGCTGATCTCGCGCTTCTCGCGCCGAAGGATCGCCTCCCCCTCGGTGATCGCGATGATCGCGCAGGCCGCGTTGAGGCCGCCTTTCATTGCCTCGCTCCTGCCCTGATCATCGCACCTGTGGCATTGGAGTCCCGCTGCGAGCGGCGAGCGGGATCGAATGGCAGGGAGGACATGCTGATCGCTCCAGCGTCGGTGCGGCGGCGGCGATTGTGCTGCCGCTGAGCGCGATCTTCGTCGCGAACGCGACCTGCAGCAACCAAGCGGCTCTGCTTGCGGGGGCCGATCCGGACGTCTGCCGAGAGCGGCAGTCCGGCGGCTGTGGCGGCCGTCGCGGCTGTGGGCGCCGGCTGCTCCCAATCGAGGATCGCGGTGATCGTGTCGCCGAGCGGGTCGGCGTCGATCGAGATCGAGCGCAGTCCGAACTCCAGCGCGGGTGGGTCGGGATCCCGGCACCAGGTCAGGTAGTCCCCGGCGGTGATGCCGTCGATGGTGAGGGTCAGGATCTGCAGTGACATCGCGTGCCTCATCTGCGCCCAAAGGCGCCGTCGCCAGTTTCGGGTGGTTGATCAATCAGGTCGATCTCGGCGCCTGCGAGAAACCGAGATCTGACGTTCAACGGCCGGACCCGAGCAGCTCCGAGCGCGCCGTCGATCGTGGATGCAGGGTTAGGCGGCGCTCGGTGGGGCGGGGGTGAGGCCGTGGCGGCGCATCACGTCGCCCAGCGCGGCCAGATCCGGGGGACCGCCGGCGGTGGCGGCGAGGACCTCGCCGATCTCGCGGAAGTAGGCGGATCCGAACAGGGCGGGGGTCGCGATACAAAGGATCCTCGCATCGACGCTGCCGTGGTTCTCAAACCCATGGATCTGTCCGCGCGGCACGCAGACCGCCTCGCCGGGTCCGATCTCGACCGTTTCGCCGTCGATCGTCCAGGTCGTGACGCCGTCCAGCCCGTAGATCGTCTCCTCAAACCCGTCGTGGCTGTGCGGTGCCGGCATCCGCGCATTCGCCGGGACATAGCACTCAAACACAGCCGCGCTCCCGTTCGAGCCCGAGGCCTCGACCAGGAAGCGGACTCCGAGCGCACCAACGGTGATGGTGTCTTCAGTGGCTTGATACATGGTGGATCTCCCTCGCGCAGAACGCATTTGAGTAAAGCGACTTGACGAGTGTATACTCAAGCGCATGGCTTTGTCAAGTGACTTTACTCAGCCTCGTGCGGAGGCCCCCGCCCCGCCGCCACCGCTGATCGGCGCGCTGCTGCGGATGCCGTTCGAGACCGTGCGAGACCGGATGCTCGCCGGCCTGCACCAGCGCGGCTACACCGATCTGATCGCCGCGCACCTCAACGTGCTGCAGTACCCCGGCCCCGAGAACCAACGCCCCTCCGAGCTCGCGACCCAGACCCGAATGACCAAACAGGCGCTCAACTACCTCCTCGGCCAGCTGGAGCAACTCGGCTACCTCACCCGCCAAGAAGACCACGCCGATCAGCGCTCCAAGCGCATCCACCTCACCCCCCGGGGACACGCCGCAATCACAGCGATCCGCGAAATCGTCCTCGAAGTCGAAGCCGACTGGGAACAACAACTCGGAGCACGGAAGTTCGCGCAACTCCGCGACCTCCTCGCGCAGCTCCACGCAATGACCGCGCCCACAGACCACACCACATAGACACCAACCAGCATCAACGACCGCGCCAGCCGGCCCACCACGCCAACGCCGGATCCGCCACCACCTCAACTCAACCGGCCGCCGGGGCTCGGCAGGAGACCCGGTTTCGCTACAGCGGAGCTCGCCCCGACGAGCTCGGTTGCGCACCTCCTTCGCGCGGCAAGCGCGGCCCGACGCCGGGTTCGGGGATTGGCGCCGAGATCCTGGCTCGCGTCTTCCCCGCAACCCGCGCAACGCTGGTCTGAGCCGTGTAGCGAGCCGAGACCCGCAGCCAGATTTTGCGGGTCTCCGGACGCGCCCGCCTACTGCCGGTGGTGTCTTCCCTGCATTCACGAAGACGCGGTACTCCAGGAGGAGCGCCGCGATGTCCGACGAGTCGATGTCGCCGGGAGCCTCGCTAGTGGCGAGATGCGAGACGGACGCCGTCCACGGGGTCGGACCTGCATTCGTGTCTGGGCGTGTACGGGAGCCAGCGCGGGGGTCGCGACTCCCTTTGTCCGATACCGGTCACGCGACCGCCGGCGGCACGGCTGCTGCTTTGTTGCTTGCACAATCCGGGGGTCTGGCTAGCACTGAGGCGCGTCGAGGTCGGCCGTCGAGCACTCGCGAGTGCCGTGCGCGCTATCCGCGCAAGCGAGGGCAGCTGCCGGCGGCATTGCCCTGCCGTGGCGCGAAAGCGGGGCCGCGGACACGGGGGCTCTCGTTAGCCGAATCCTTACCGGACGCTCAGCGTGTCACCGCCACACGATGGCTTCGTCGGGGTGCGAGCTGGGATTGGTAGATCCTCGGGTCAAAGCACGGCCTATGAGGAGCGATTCGGGCCGTGGAGCGCGTTGTTTCGAGACGTTCGGGACGGGGCAGAGCTTGTCGGCTCGGGCTGGGCATCCTGACGGCGCCTGCTTGTTGCGTTGCGATCGTCCCAGCTCGCGCGGTACGCTGAGAGATGAGGGTTGGGGCGTACAGGATCCTCCGACGCCTGGCGCTCGTTCGGTCGGCAATTCTGGAGGGATCGATTGCGCGGTATCGACGAGGCGAACGAATCGAAGTTCGCGTTGCCGGTCGGCACCGTGACTTTCCTGCTGACCGATATCGAGGGATCGACCCGGTTGTGGGAGACGCAGGCCGAAGCGATGGCCGAAGCTGTGCCCTCCCATTACTCGTTGCTGGCTGATGCTGTGGGCCGTCATGGCGGCGTGCGGCCGGTCGAGCAGGGCGAGGGCGACAGTATCGTGGCGGTGTTCGCGCGCGCCTCGGATGCGGTGGCGGCGGCACTGGAAGCCCAGTTGGCGCTGTCGACACGGGTGTGGCCGGACGGGCTGCAGCTCCGCGTGAGGATCGGCCTGCACACCGCGGAGGCGCAGCTGCGTGACGAGGGCAACTATTTCGGCGTCGCGCTGAGCCGTTGCGCGCGTTTGCGGGCGATCGCTGATGGCGGTCAGACGTTGCTGTCGCGTGCCGTGCACGATCTCGTCGTCGATCGGCTTCCCGATGGTGTCGTGCTTGTCGATCTCGGGACGCACCAGCTGAGGGATCTGGAGCGCCCGGAGCATGTCTTTGCGGTCGACCATCCCGACCTGCCCGCGAGCGCGGAGCCGCGGCGTGCGCCCACCAAACGCTCGACGTCGGGCGATCCCCCGGTTGAACTCAGCAGCCTCGGCATCCGGGCGGGGCCTGCGCGGCCTCTGCTCGAACGCGATGCGGAGCTGGCATCGCTGCAAGCGACGGTCGCCGCCGCTCGCGCCGGAGAAGGGGGGCTCGTGGTGCTGGAGGGGAGCGCGGGGATCGGGAAGTCGAGCCTGCTCGCCGAGTCACGGGTGATCGCGAGCGGCGCCGGCATGCGGGTGCTCGGGGCACGGGCCGGCGAGCACGAGGCCGAGTTCGCGTTCGGTGTCGTCAGGCAGCTGTTCGAGCAGCTGTTCGCGAACGCCTCCGCAGACCAGCGGGCCGAACTTCTCGCCGGAGCTGCAGCCCTCGTGGAGCCGCTATTCCCTGCTGTCCAGCCGGGACCGTCACCGGCCCTCGCCGACTCGCCCTTCGCGATCCAGCACGGGCTCTACTGGCTGGCCGCGAACATCGCCTACGTGCAGCCGACCTGCCTGATCGTCGACGACCTGCACTGGGCTGACGGACCGTCGCTGCACTGGTTGGGGTACCTCGTGCGTCGGCTGGAGGGGCTGCCGCTCGTCGTCGTCGCGGCGACGCGCCCTCCCGAGCAGGGCCACGACCCGGCGCTGCTCGAGGAGCTCCTCACCGACCCGGCGGCCCTGATCATCCAGCCTGCTCCGCTGACGCTTCCCTCGATCACGCAGCTCACCCGCACGCGACTCGGGCTCGAGCCGGCTGAGGCGTTCTGCGCCGCCGTCGCCGTTGCCACGGGCGGGAACCCGCTGTTCGTGGGTGCACTGCTCGACACGATCGCTCAACAACGGCTTGAGCCGACTGGCGCGCACGCCAGGAGCGTGCTCGGGCTTGGCCCGCGCGCGATCTCCCGAGCGGTCTCGGTCCGCCTCAACCGCCTCCCGTCAGACTCGAGCGCGATCGCCAGAGCGGCGGCGATTCTCGGCGACGGTAGCGAGCTTAGCCATGCCGCCGCGCTCTGTGAGCTCGATCCCGTCATTGCAGGCCAGGCGGCGAGCAGGCTGGTGCAGCTCGATCTGTTCCGTGCCGCGGACCCGGTCGAGTTCTTCCACCCGGTCGTTCGCTCCGCCGTCTACGACACGATCGACGCCGGAACCCGGATCGTGCTGCATCGCCGTGCGGCCGAGATCCTCGCGGCGGCCGGGGCTCCACCCGAGCGGGCGGCCGGTCACCTACTCCAGGTCGCGCCGGCCGGCGACCCGGCTGTCGTACGTGCGCTGCGAATCGCCGCCGACCGCGCGCTGGCGAGCGGCGCCTACAATACCGCCGTCGACTACCTCCGCCGAGCGCTCGCCGAACCACCTGAGGGTGAGGAACGGTTCGAGGTCCTGCTCGAGCTCGGCCTCGCGGAACGCCGAATCGGTGCGCCCGACGCTGTCGGCCGGCTGGAGGCGGCGATGCACGCCGCCACAGAGCCGACTCGCCGCGCACGGGCCGGGCTCGAATACGGTCGGACCCTGTTCTACGCGAACCGCCTCCCGGACGCGATCACGGTCCTCACCGAGGCGTCCGACGCGCTCGGGGACGACGATCCCGACCTCAAGGAGCACTTCGAGGCTGAGATCATCGGGTCCGCCCGCTGGGTTGCCGACTACTACCCGATAGCGGCCGAGCGCCTTGCCGCGATCAGCGAGACCGAGCTGCACGGCGGGGGAGGCAGCGCCCAGCTCCTCGCCGCACTGGCCGTCGACGAGGCGGTCCGCTGCGGCTCGCGCGAGCAGGCAACACGACGCGCACGGCAGGCGCTCGCGATGGGTGTCCTCCAGGACGAAGATGCGATCGGCTATCAGCAGGCGGTGAACGCGCTGTTCATGGCGGGAGAGGCCGAGGAGGCCTGCGGCGCCTACGAGCAGGCCGTACGGCGCGCGAGGCTGCGGGGAGATCCCTTCGCGCTATCAAACCTGCTCGGCTTCCTCGCGTACGTCCGGCTTCGGCTCGGTCGCCTGCTCGACGCCGAAGCAGATCTTCGCGAGGGACTTGAGCTCAGCCGCGCCACCGCGGTGGCCTCGACCGCCTTCCAGTGGCACGCCGGGACACTCGCGGAGGTCCTGATCGAGCGCGGCGAGCGCGAGGAGGCGGGCGCGCTCGTCGAGAGCGCGCGCCTCGACGATCAGCCGGCCGACAACATGCAACTGTTCTTCCTTCGTGGCGCGCGCGGGAGGCTGCACCTGCTGGCGCACGAGCCGGAACAGGCGCTGGCGGATTTCCAGACGATGATCGACGTGGCCGTGGCAGGCGGCGCTTTCAACCCGGTTTGGTTCCCGGTGAGGTCATTCGCCGCGCTCTCGCTCCATCACCTGGGACGCGACGCCGAAGCCACCACGCTCATCGAGCAGGAGCTCGACTTCGCCCGCGTCTGGGGCGCGCCGGTCGGGATCGCCGTCTCACTCAGAACGCTCGGCCTGGTCACCGGTGCAGCAGATGGCCTCGCAATGCTCGAGGAAGCCACCGGCACGCTCGAGCAGACGACTGCACGGCTCGAGCACGCGCGCGCACTCGTCGAGTACGGTGGTGCGCTCCGCCGGTCGAAACAGCGGATCAAGGCACGCGAGCGGCTCCGAGAGGGAGTCGAGATCGCGCGCCAGATAGGCGCGCTCGCGCTCGTCGCGCAGGCGAACGACGAGCTCGCGGCAACCGGAGCACGGCCGCGCAAAGTCGTGCAAACGGGACTCGAAACGCTCACCGCAAGCGAGCGCAGGGTCGCGCAACTCGCCGCCGAGGACATGAGCAACAAGGACATCGCTCAGGTGCTGTTCGTCACCGTCAAGACCATCGAGGTACACCTCAGCAGCGTCTACCGCAAGCTCGAAATCAGCTCACGACGACAGCTCGCCCCCACCCTCGCGGGCGATATCTGATCGAAGCTCATCACCCAAGGCCGGGATCGGCGCGGCCACGCCACGACCGTCACGATCACCAACACCTCGCCGTCCGCTTGGCCGGTGAGCGGTTACCTCACTTCGGTCCTTGTGAGGGGTTACACGGCGGCTTGGGAGCGGGGTGAGGCCGTAGCGGCGCATCACCGCGCCTATCGCGGCCAGATCCGTTGGCGGTCGGATGTTCGGGGGCGCGGCCACGGCGCTCATCCTAGATGACTTGTGCCACGGGTTTATGCGATGTAGGCGACGAATGAGCGGCTGGGGCGACCGAGTTGCTGGTTGAGCATCACGGCGGCGGCGAGCGCGGCGAACCGGGCGCACAGGCGGACGCGGAGGTTCGCGAGGGTGCGGGCGCCGTGGCGTTCCAGGGTGAGGATTGTCCTTGCAGGTCTGGAAGATCGATTCGATCCGCTGGCGGATCGGGGCGAGGTGCGGGCCGCGGCCTTTTTCGTCTTTGCGTCGGGGGCGCATGATCGTCGCGTCGAGTGCAGCGAGCTCGGTCTCGAAGTCTTTGCCGCGGAAGTTCTTATCGCCGATCAGGATGATCGCCTGCCCGGGTTGGCGTTCGCAGCGCGCGACCATCTGCACGCACACGAGCTTCTCATCGATCTTCGGGGAGGTCAGCGCCAACGCCCTGGGCGTGCCGTCGCAGGAGAACAACGCGTGGAGCCGGAACCCCCAGAAGTAGCGGCTGTGGCTGGCGCAATACCCGTAGTCGGCGGCGTTGGAAAGCGCGTCATCGAGGCTCGAGGACCCGCCGCGCTTGACCGTTTCCCGGGAGCGGGCGCACTCGACGGGGGTGGAGTCGACCAGCAGCAGATCGTCGAAGAACCCTGGGCTATGGCGTGCGAACTGGGCGATCAGCGCCTCGATCTGGCCGCTGACCCGCAGCCGGCGCTTGTGGAACGCCTCACGCGCGGGAAGGTACGGAAACAAGTGCGCGAGGCGGTGCCTGGCGACAGCCAAGAACCGCTCGTCGGACGGGATCCCCATGATCGCCTGCGCGAGGCACAGGGTGATGATCTCCGCATCAGTGATCCGGCGGCGCGCGTTCGCCGCCCGCTGAGGCAGGAAATCGTCCGTCATGCAGTAAACAACTGTGAGCAGCAGGTCGAGGTTGGCGTCCATCGAGGCCCTCCAGAGGGTCGGCGCTGGGTATTGAGCACCGCCGACTTCGACCTGCGCTGTTATGTCCCCTTCAAAGCCACGACCCCACCATCGGCCGTGGCACTACTCATCTAGTGACGGCCGGCGAAAGATTAGGGGGCGGATTCGGGTCGCCTCCGATGCGAATACCAGGGGTCAGGCGGCACTCTCGCAGTCGTGATGAACCGACTCCAAGGAGGATTCATGCGATTCCAGCGTTTCAGCAGCGCCGGCACGCTCGCCGTCGTCTGCATGGCGACCGCGATGTTGATGCTCGACATCGCCGTGGTCAACACCGCCCTGCCGAAGATCGCGGCCGATCTGCGCTCCAATCTGACCGGCATCCAGTGGATCGTCGACGCCTACACCCTCGCATTGGCGGCGGTCGTACTGACCGCCGGCTCGATCGCCGACCGGATCGGCCGCCGGCTGATCTTCACGTCAGGAATGGGGCTCTTCACCGCGACCTCGCTCGCCTGCGCACTCGCGTCCGACATCGCCGTGCTCGACGCGGCCAGAGCGCTGCAGGGGATCGGGGGGGCGATGATGTTCGCGAGCTCGCTCGCGATCCTCGTCGACGCGTTCCCGACCGACCCCGGGCGGGCGAAGGCGTTCGCCGCCTACGGCGCAACGATCGGCGCCTCGTTCGCCGTCGGACCGCTTGTCGGAGGCGCGCTCACGAGCGGGATCAGCTGGCGGGCCGTCTTCTACATCAACCTCCCGCTCGGCATCGCTGCTCTCGCCGCGAGCTACAGATGGCTGCGCGAGTCACGAGACCCCACGCCCCGCGCGATTGACCGGATCGGCCAGGCGACCCTCACCGGCGGCCTGTTCCTGCTCGTCCTGGCTCTGTTGCGCGGCAATCAAGAAGGTTGGGGAAGCACGCGCACCGTCGCCGAGCTCGTCGGTGCCACCGTCTGTCTCGCGCTGTTCGTGGTCACGGAGAGCCGGGTTGAGCAGCCGATGCTGCCGCTGCATCTGTTCCGCCGCCCCGATTTCAGCGGCGCGCAGATCGCCGCTTTCGCAGTCTCTGCCTCCTTCTTCGCGCTGTTCCTCTACACCACTCTCTACCTACAGGAGGTGCTGCAGCTCTCGCCGATCGAGGCCGGACTCGTCTACCTGCCCGGAACGTTCCTTCTGTTCGCCGTCGCGGGCGCGACCGCGCAACTGCCGCGCCGCATCCGCCCCGGCCTGCTGGTCGCCGTCGGGCTCGCGCTGGTCGCTGGGGGGCTCGCCCTGATGACCCTCGCCGGCGCGCATTCCTCCTGGACGGCGCTCCTGCCGGGCGAGCTCGTCGTCTGCTTCGGCACCGGGCTCCTCAACCCCGCGCTAGCGGCGGTCGCGATGGGCTCCGTCCCCGAGCAGCAGAGCGGACTCGCGGCCGGCGTCAACGACGCCTTCCGTCAGGGAGGGATCGCCGTCGGGGTCGCCGCCTTCGGCGCCCTCGTCCCCGCCGCGGCCGCACTCGGCCACGGATCGCCGGACGCCTACGTCGCCGGCATGCACACCGCCCTAATCGTCGGCGCCGCGCTTGCCGCAACCGGAGCACTCGCCACCGCAGTACTGCTCACCGGCCTGCGCAACGAGGCACCGACCGGCGAGCTCGCCCCGAACCCCGCCTGACCACTACCACCACGAGAACAGGAGCCCTCAAATGACCACCGCCGCACCCACACGAAAGCTCGAGCGCTCGATCGCCGCGCTCACCGGCAGAGTCGTCCTGCCCGAACACCCGAACTGGGACGAGGCACGGCTCGCCTGGAACCTCACGGTCGACCAGCAGCCGGCCGCCGTCGTCTTCCCCGAAACGGCAGAGGACGTCATCGCGGCGGTCGACCTCGCCCGGGCGTTCGAGCTCCGCGTCACCGCCCAAGGAACGGGCCACAACGCCGCGCCGCTCGGAACGCTCGAGGACACCGTGCTCGTCAAGACCGAGCGCATGCGGAGCGTCCATATCGACCCAAAGGCGCGGCTCGCCCGGGTCGAGGCGGGCACCCTATGGCTCGAGGTCGTTGAAGCGGCGGCGCAGTACGGGCTCGCGGCGCTGGCGGGCTCCTCGCCCGACGTGGGCGTGGTCGGCTACACGCTCGGCGGAGGCCTCAGCTGGTTTGGCCGCAAGTACGGACTCGCCGCCAACGCGGTGCGAGCGATCGAACTCGTCACCGCGGACGGTCGGCTGATTCGCTGCGATCGCGAGCACGAACCCGATCTATTCTGGGCGCTGCGCGGCGGTGGTGGCAGCTTCGGGATCGTCACCGCAATCGAGCTTGAGCTGTTCCCGCTCGAGCACGCGTATGCCGGTGTGCTGTTCTACCCGATCGAGCGCGGCAGCGAGGTGTTGCATGCTTGGCGCGAGCTGAACCACAGCGACTCCCTGCCCGACGAGCTGACCACCGTCGGCCGGTTTTTGCGGCTCCCGCCAATCCCGGAGATCCCCGAGCCGGTTCGCGGCAAGTCGTTCGTGATCGTCGAGGCCTATCACGTCGGCGACCCGGCCCGGGCCGACGAACTGCTCGCCCCCCTGCGGGCGCTCGGGCCAGTCAACGACACGATCCAGACCGTCCCGATGCCGGCGCTCAGCCACCTCCACATGGACCCCGAACACCCCGTGCCCGCAGCTGGCGATGGACTGCTGCTCGCTGACCTGCCGCCGCAGGCGGTGGACGCATTCGTCGAGGCCGCGGGCGAGGGCGCCCAGTTCTCCCTCCTGACCGTCGAGCTCAGACATCTCGGCGGCGAGCTGGGCCGCGCGCACCCAGCGCACGGAGCGCTCTCCTCAATCGACGCCCAGTACTCGACGTATGCAGCGGGGATGGTGCCGGTCCCCGAACTGGAAGGACCCGTGCGCGCGCACGTAAGAGCGGTAAGGGCGGCGCTCGCTCCGTGGGCCGCATCCCGCACGTACCTGAACTTCGCCGAAACGCAAGGCGATCCGGCGAGCTTCTGGAGCGAGCAGGCCTACCAGCGCCTGCGACGCATCAAGGCCACGGTCGACCCCGACAACCTCATCCGGTCAAACCATCCCGTCCCAGCAGCCCGCTGAGAACGAGCCGACCCCCGGAGCGCTGCGCCCGACAACCCCCGGGCGCACCGCTCGGCGGAACGCCTCCGGCGGAATAACCCGTGCACGGCAGAGCAGGTTTCGCGCCGCCTCATGGCGCGCCCGCTCGTCCCTACAACCGCGCAAACTGCGCATCGCGGACGGATCGGACTGACCGTCCCCGGGTGCGGCTCTTCTCAAGGGACCGGGGGTGGCGTTGAACTGACGGTGAATTGCCTGTAGATACGGGGGTTCGGGGCTGTCACCTCGGCCGCTGTGTTGCGGTCTTGGGGGCTGCCTCGGGGCGATTGCCCGGGGTTGAGCCGTTGGCGCGGGCCGTGGCCGGTGTTTTGGGCCGTTTGCCGCGTTTTTCGGCCGGGGTGGCGGGCCCGAGGACTCATATGTCGGGTGTCGAAGTCGGCGTTGCTCTTGTCCAACGTCGACCACGGAGGTGGCCAACGTGACCGCCGATCTCGACACCCGTTGTGGCGAACTTTACGCCTCGGGCGACGAAGTCCTACCTGCCGGGCGGGCTGACAGCGAAGGTGCAGCGGCAGCCGGGGGCGGGGTCCGCGGCTCGCCGGACGGTTCGGCTGGTGGTGCTGCGTTTGCCGCCAGCCGGGAGCGGTTTGAGTCGCTGATCGGCGTCCTTGATGGGGCGGACGCCGCCGGGCTCTCGCACGCCGAGCTTGAGGAGCGTCTTGACCGCGACGGACGGGAGCTGTTGCGCTGCCTGCTGGATGATCATCTTGCGCTGCGGGCCGTGCGCGAGCAGCGCCTGGATAAGGTCAGCTGCGGTGAGGGAAAGGTCCGCACCCGGGTCGAGCCAGGTCACGTTCGGGCGCTTGAGACGGTGTTCGGGACCGTGAGCGTGGAGCGGCTGGCCTATCGGGCGCCGAGGGTGGGGAACCTGCATCCCGCCGACGCGGCGCTGAATCTGCCGGTCGAGCGCCACTCGCACGGGCTGCGCAAGCTGTGCGCGCTGGAGAGCCCGCGCGGCAGCTTTGACGATGCCGTGGAGGCGATCTGCCGCCAGACCGGGGTGAGGCTCGGAAAGCGCCAGGTAGAGGAGCTCGCCGGGCTGGCGGCGATGGACTTCGAGGGCTTCTACGAGGCCCGGCGTCCGGCGCGGTCAAAGCCAGGCGATCTGCTGGTGCTCTCCGCGGACGGCAAGGGGATCGTGATGCGCCCCGACGCGCTGCGCACCCGCGCTCCGGCCAGGCCTCGCGCGGGCCCTGCGCCCAAGCCCCGGCTCTCAGGGGAGGAGCAGCAGAACCGCAAGCGGATGGCGGAGATCGGCGCGGTCTACGACGCCAAGCCGGCGCCGCGCACGCCGGCCGACATCCTCACCTCGGCGGCACCGGAGGGATATGAACCCGCCCCGGGGCCGGTGGCGAGAAACAAGTGGCTGACCGCCAGCATCGTCAACGCCCCAGCGGAGGTGATCAAGCGGATCTTCGACGAAGCCGAGCGGCGCGACCCCAAACACCGCCGCACCTGGGTCGCGCTGGTGGACGGCGCCAACCACCAGATCGAGCGGATCAAGTTCGAGGCCCGCAAACGCGAGGTCAAGGTCACGATCGTCGTCGACCTCGTGCACGTCCTTGGCTATCTATGGAGCGCGGCCGGCTGCCTTCATCCCAACGACGACCAAGCCGCCGCACAGTGGGTGCACCGCCAGGCGACCCGAGTGCTCCAAGGACAGGCCCGCCAGGTCACCGGCGCGATCCGCCGCCAAGCGACCAACGCCCGCCTCGGCCCGTCACAGCGCAAGCCCGCCGACGAAGCCGCCGTCTACCTGACCAACAAAGCGCCCTACCTCGACTACCCGACCGCCCTTACTCAGGGTTGGCCGATCGCGACCGGGATCGTCGAGGGCGCGTGCCGCCATCTGATCAAGGATCGGATGGACATCACCGGCGCCCGCTGGGGGCTCGCCGGCGCGGAGGCGATCCTCAAGCTCCGCGCCATCAAAGCCAATGGTGACTTCGAAGAGTATTGGCGCTTCCACCTGGCCCAAGAACGACACCACGTCCACGAAGCCCGCTACCAGAACCACACCATCCCGGCCGCATGACAGATCAGTCCCCCGGTCCCTTGAGAAGAGCCGCACCCCCGTGGACGCTGGGTGCTAGCTGCCGGACCGTCCGCGACCATCTTGCAAGCGAGCGCAGGAACGGGGCTCACTTGCGCTCCGCGCGAGTTGCAGCAGTCTGCCGAGAGCGATTGCAGACGACTGCTGCTCGATCTTTGGGGCTGTCTGGGCGGCGAGGTCGGCTGGGACAGTGTCCGGTTTGGGGCTGAAAAAGACGGGCACAGAAATGGTGCGTTTTACGGAGCGCTGGGAGGGTGCCGTACGGAAGGCAGGGCGATCATGCGGGCGTACGACTGATGGTGCCCCATTTGGGCCCGGGCGACTCGGTGGGGTACCCAATGAGGTCGGTCTATTCATTGGGTAGCTCCCCCGGCGCTTTCCTTTCTCTGTAGCGTCGGGGGGCTTTCTGGCTCGGGGTAGAAAACGCCTGCGTGCGGACGGCGACAAGGCGATGGTGTGTGGTGCTCCCCGAGCGTGGTCCCCGGCGAGACTGCTACTGCTTCCGGTCCAGGCTGAGTTCGAGCCATCGCTTGGCCTGCGAACGAGCACGCTGTGCAGTCTCACGAGCGCGATCGGCCGCTCGACGCTCCTTTGCAGCATCATCGCTTCGCCCATCCCGCTCATGCCTCTGGGCATGTTGTTCAGCGAGCGCCGCGCTTGTGTCAAGCGCCTCGGCCGTTCGCATCAGGATCGATGATAGGTGCGCCATGCTCTCGCGCGCGCGCGCCTTACTTCACTTCCCGCATATCTGGCAGGCTCCGGGTCCACGCAGGTACCTCAGTTCGACGGCGAGTTCACGCAGCGGTGGGGCTAGGCGGAGTTCACGTCCGTATAGCCGATGAGGATCTGGCGGCTCGACGTGTTAGCCAGCTCTTCGCCGACTTGCGTCGACGCCACGACGAAGGTCCCGTCCGTCCACTCCAACAGCTGGGAAGCGCCGAGGTTGTTGAACGCGAGCCCCAGCTCGCCAGCATCCGCCAGCTCGCCCAGGTCGCGAGCGCATTCGGCAGCGTCGCGGGCGGACGCGGGTTGAAACCGACGCAGAGATTGCCTGCCTGCAGCATCCCGTTGGGGCAGTGGAGACGAAAGTTGGCCGCTGGCGACCCACCGAGCTTGTCGGCGTTCGCCGCGGTGGTTCGCGTTCAAGATGGTCGCGTTGGCGTTCAGCTTCGAGCTGGTCACTGAGCCATCCTTGAGCTGCTTGGGCGCCGGATCGAACCGGGGGTGACGGCGGGTCCGATCCGGCGCGCCTGCTTGCCCAGTGGCCGTCGCTTGGCGGTTAGCTCGCACCTTACCCCGGTCGCGTCCCGGTCCGACGCGACCCTGACACGGCTGCAAATTAGCCCCCCGTCGGAAAGGGATTTACCGGCGAGGGGGCTGGATGCGCGCCCAAGGCAGGGCTGCCAGGCGCCGCATTCTTCAAGAGTCCACATCATTACCGGCTCCCGGAGCCCGCGTCAATCCGTAGGGTCTACCGAACCTGGGTTTCAGGATCGTCGATGCCCTGACTCGCGAGAGACGTGTTCTCGTCTCAGGAGGCTCCGCGCCCAGTCCGGCCCCCCGCCGGCGTCCGACGGAAGGACCGGTTGATGGGATGGGGTCCTTCCCAATTGGTGAGGGGCGGGGCGCGGCGAGACCACTTGAGTGCTGAGGGTCGAAACGGTGAGGGAGATCTAGCCCAACTGGACAGCGCCGGGTGCTAGGAATGGCGGCGGGTCTCACGGATGGGACTCCGAGGCGGGCGGCACGCCCCTTACGCCGCCCGCCTCCCTTATCAGAGTCAAGCGAGCGAGAGGGGCGGCATCTTCAACAGCCGCCCCTCCTCGAGCGGTACGCCCCCTCACTCGGGAAAACGGAATGATCGCCCAAGAGTTGCTCAGTATTTCGGCGAAATTGCGAAGTTTTGGAGGGCGGCCGGCGTGTCGGGAACCGCCGCCCGCGCTGCGCCCCACCATCTTGGACTAGCGCGCACGCTATAGCGCGAGCAACCGTGGGATAGAAAAAGTGGGGGGCGGACGGTCATTTGCGGATCGTCCGCCCCGCGTTGCGCCCCACTTCGGGAGCACATTCACACTCCGGCGCGAGCGGGTATGTGCGGACGGGACTCTAGAATCGCCCCGCGACGCTGGCTGTTCGGATACCAGTCATGTCGTCCGCGAGCCGCCCCGGCTTCAATGCTGCGGTAGCGCGCGAATCGGTCAGATGTCCTCCAAACGTAGGGTCGCTGACAGACCTCTTCCACGGTCACGGACCGCTGGCCGCGAGGGTGGGCGGGCGACCGCTGCTTCGAGGCCAGCCAGCCGCCCGCTAGGAGTCAACGCCTGGGCGGGACGAGCGTCAGCGGGTAGAGGCGGGCGGTGCTTGGAAACCGCCCGCCCCCAGTCTCTCGCCCCGCTGCCTCAAACGTACCGATGCCTCCACAAACAAAGCAATCCCGACGGACGAGACTCGTAATCGCCCACCAGGACGCGACCGATCATCCGTCCAAGAACCCGAGGAATCGGGCTCGCCTGATGGTCCAGCAACCGTTGACCCCGCGTGGACGTCCACGCGGGGCGGGCGGTTTCGCACAGGTTTCCGTCCGCCCCAATTTCGTCGGTGCGACGAGATCCCCCGCGGCGAGACTCAGATCGCGAACCACGCGAGGGGGGAGCGTCGCGAGTCTCAGTAGGCGCACCCGCAGAGCGCCGAGCCGCTTCGTGCAAAGAACAGCGCTCTTCTTCGGACCCCACCGGATTGAGGTGACGCGGAAGGCCAGCTGACCTCGGTCGGCGGCGGACAGACCACGGGAGCCCAGCTCGAGTTGAGGATCTGCAAACGGCCTGGGTCCCTAAGCGTCCTGGTTCCGGCTCCGCGAGGCCCCGAACACGGCGGGCACCGCCACCCCAGAATGGGAGCACGGTCAAACCGATTGTTCATGAAATCGCCGGCAGGCGCTGGAGCGCCTACTCCGTAACGTTCGGGTCAGCCTGATGAGGCAGTTCTCGATCGCCCACGTTGCAGCGTTGACGACGCTCGTGCTGCTCAGCGGCCTCGCAATAGTCATGCCGCGCCGCAGGCCGGGGCGGTGGATCGCATGGGCGTCGTGGACGCTCGCGGCCGCGATCTTCGCGGGCTGGTTGGGCGAGTACATCGCCGAGGTCGTGGTCGGCACCTGGACGCTGCAGCAGAGCCTTCCGCTGCAGCTCACCGACGCCGTGTCGCTGGCCGCGATCATCGCGCTGCTGACCCGACGGCGTCTGTTCATCGAGCTGGTCTATTTCTGGGCGTTCTCGGCTTCGCTGCAGGCGGTGCTGACCCCCGACCTCAGCTCGACCTTCCCCAACGTCTTCTACTTCACCTATTTCCTCTACCACGTCGGCTCGATCGTCGCGGCCGCGCTGCTCGTGTTCGGTTGTCGGATGTACCCCCGCCGCGGCGCGATCTGGCGCGTCTACCTGCTGACGCTTGCGTTCGCAGCGGTGTCGAGCCTGGGCGACGTGATCACAGGCGGCAACTACATGTACCTGCGCAGCAGGCCGATCCACAACTCGTTGCTGAACTTGATGGGCCCGTGGCCGCTGTACATCGCCTCGGGCGCGGCGCTCGGGCTGGTGATGTTCGTGCTGCTGAACGAGATCGCGAACACAGTCGCCCGACGAGACCTCGCACACGCATAGCCGCGGCGCCTAAGCTGAACGGACTCCGGGTTGTGCCGACGGTTGTCGGTCGTCTCGGCTCCATTTTGTGGGCACCGTAGACGAGGTCGGCGGGGATTGCGCCTTGGGTGATCCGGCCGGTGTGTGCGCGGTGGTGGTTGTAGTAGGTGAGGTAGGTGCGGAGCTCGCGTTGGAGGCCGCGGTAGCGGAGGTAGAGGTAGCGGGCGAACGCGGGGCGCCAGCATTCCTCGAGGATCGTGCGGTGGAGTCGTTCGACGTGTCCGTTGGTTTGTGGCCGTCCGGCGTGGATGCGGCTGTGCTCGGCGTGGAGAGCGGCGATGGTGGCGGTGAAGGTGGGGCGTTGGAACTCGTTGCCGTTATCGGTGAGAACGCGCTCCAGCCGCCAGCCAGCGGCCTTGAGATCGCGGGCGACGCGCTGGACCAGCCGTGAGGTCTGGGGTTGGGTGACGGCGCCGTCGGGGCAGCGGACGAGCTCTGCCCAGGCGTAGCTTGAGTAGCAGTCGATCGCGGTGATCTGCCAGATCGCGCCGTTGGTCCCTTGCAGCCGACCGACGTAGAAGCAGTCGATCCCGACCAGTTCGCCGGGGCGCTCAACGTCGATGTGTGGCTCTGGTTGGGGTGATTCGGGCGGCTCATAGGGGGCGCGGTAGCCGGCGATCAGCGCCAGCCGCTTCGCGCGGGTCGAGATCCCGTGGCGGCGCAGCACCTTCCACACCCCGTTCGGGGACACGGCCAGGCCGCCCCACTCGGGGCGGGCGAGCTGTGCGGCGATCCGTTTAGGACCAAGCCCCGGATGCCCGAGCGAGAACCCGACGATCCGCTCCTCGATAACGAGCGGGAGCTGGTTGGGCATCACCGGCCGTCGCCGCTCCCGGGGACGGAGCATCTCCAGTCCCTGACGGTCGACCTGGAGCTTCCAGCGGTAATAAGGTCGAGCGGTGCACCCCGAACGTCCGGCACGCGTTCGTGACCGTTGTCCGGGCAGCGAGATCGAACAACTGCAGGCGATAGCCGAACAGCACGTCATCCTGAGTCACGCGGACTCCTCCCTTCGGTTGGCACCGGGGAGCCTGAGAACGCGCGCGGACGGCCACGCCCAGCTGGGCGATGCCGTCCGCAACCACTTCTGTCGATCCTCCCTGTCGAGAGAACCTGGAGTCAGTTCAGCCTAAGCCTCGTTGCGGGTCGCCACGGCGGTGATCGCGCCCGTGACGAGCATCAACACGAGCACGCCGATGCTGGGCGTCGCGGACGTGCGTGATGACGGCGGATAGGGCTTGACTTGCGCGCCATCGCCCGAGTGGTCGTGAAGCCATTCGACGGGCACGGCGTACCGGGACGCGGCGCGGGCGGTGTTATCGCATCCCTGCGGAGCGAGCACGCCACCGAGACTCGAACCCCTGTAGGCTTTACGCTGATCTCAGAAGAGGCCGCGAAGCCCGTTCGGTTCTGTTTACGATGGTTGCCGCCGTGGCGACGCCTGCGCAGAAACAAGCGCTCGAATTCCTCTGGGGCCGAAGTCCTGCCCGCAGGCGCGCAGCGGTTTCACGCGCCTCACCACCTGAGATTCTCCTGGGAAGGTCTTAGCGAACGATGATCGTGCCGTGCATGAAGGAATGGATCAGGCAGATGAAGTTGTACGTGCCGGGTTTCGTGAACTGGATCCGCTGGGACGATGACAGGGGTTCTGTCGGGTCACGAATGAGTACTCCCGTGTTCGCGAATCCGTTTCCGTGCGAGGCGGGACTGAGTTGGATCGGGCCGAGCGCCGGGTTGCTGCTCGGATAGAACGTCTGCTGCGTTGCTGCATCGCTCGAAGAGTTCGACAGCGCGTTCACGTAGCTCGACGGTCCGAACGTGGCGGTATGCCCCTCGATCCGCGAACCTCGCGGGATCGAGAACGTGACGACGGTTCCGGCCTTGACCGTGAGCGTCGCCGGGAAGAAATGCAGCAGACTGACGCCATTGGCGGCGGAGGCGCCGAGACTCACGTGGTGCGCTGGCACCTTTGTTTTGGCGAGCTTCTTCACCGCCAGAATGTCGGTCGTGAGCTGGCTCGTGAGCGACGCTGCGTCCTGCTTGGTGGACGGAATCGGCTTGCCCTTCGCTCGGACGACGACGTAGCCGATCATGCCTGGGTGGATGTCGCAGAAGTACTTGTAGCGGCCCGGCTTGGTGAACCTCACGGTAAGCGTGTTCGGAGGCTTGTTGGAAAAGGGACCGCCGGAGTCAACTCGTGCGGTCCCGTTGTAGGTCTTGCCGCCGATGGGGGCGAACAGTTTCGGGTTGATCTCCACGCTGGGCTTGACGCCATCGAACCAGAACGGGTTGCCCGCGAAGTCGTTGACTCCGGTGACCTTCTTGCTGCTGTTCACGATCAGCGGCAGGTCCTGCCCGCTGGTGCCGGGCAGGTCGACCGTGTGGAACTGAGCCGACAGCCCCACCCACTTAATCGAGTCGCCCCGGTTGATCGTCACCGTCTGGTTCATGAACGCTATGAACGCCGGAGAGTCAGTCTTGACGATCGCCAGCGCACTCTTGCCGAGCAGCTTCTTTGCGAGCTTCCTCGTCTGCGCCTTCGGCGCGCCCGCGTAAACGGTCTTCGTCACAGCGCTCGCCGCCGGGGGCAGCGCGATCGCCACCGCCAGGCAACCCATCGTGAACAGCCCGCTTCTCCGCAACATCCTGGCCCCCGATCATCGCGATTGCCCCCTGGCGCTGCGCGAGCCTACACGCAGCCAGGCGCCCGATCAAGCCAATGCCTCACCGAGCGAAACTCTCGCCAGCCAGGCACACCCGAAGCCCGGAAGAGGCCAAAGTCGCTGCGTAGTTCCGTGCAACCTTTCCGCGACGCTTGCGGAGAGGTGGCCCCCCGTCAGAATCGTTCGTCCGGGGGCCGTGGCACGCCGCCCGGGGGTAGGGCTAGGGGCGACGTGCGGTCTTGGGGCCGGTCCCGCCCTAGTCCGCCTCCGGCACGGCGACCCGATCTGACTACTTCTCGCTGGCGATGCACGAATCAGGTTCTGCGAGGGCGGATCAGCCGTTGAGGATGAGGGTGTTGTTACCCGGAGGCGGTGGGAGCCCACGCCTCGCGTTTGTTGCGGCGTTGAGCCGCCCCGCCGGGTGTCCGCAGCCGTTGGCAATCGGCACAGCAACCGCATCGACGAGCGTCAGCGACGCGGGACTCGCGTTCCAGAAGCTCTCGTTGCCGTTAGTGGACAGGCCCAAGCCCTTCTGATTAGGCTGGCCAGTTGGGGGCGCAATCAACGAGGGTCAGGAGGCTGCAGATGCTGTTCGGAGTGCTCTATTTCACGCGCGATCACGTCACTGAGGAGACGCAGAAGCGCGGGCTTCGGCTGTTCACAAATTGGTCCCCGCCGTTCGAGTTCAAGGCTAATTATTCGCGCGGTGACGGGAAGGGCGGCATCGCGATCGTTGAAGCCGACTCGGTCGAGGCGATCATCGAGGGCATCAGCCCGTGGGCGCCGTTCTTCGAGTTTGAGGTCACGCCGGTGATGGACATCCAGGCTGCTGTGCCCGCGTTGCAGCGCGCACAGGACTGGCGCGATTCGGTGAGTTGAAGGCTGCCTGAACGAGTCTTCGGCTCAAGCGCCCTCGCGATCGACCGTCGCGAGGGCGCCTGAGCCCTCGGTGCAGCGAGCAGAGGACAGCTTCTAGAGCAGAGGCCAGCTTGTAGCGCCGACGTGGTGCCATGCGAGTCTCTCCGGCTGGCGCCAAGCTGACCAACCACAGACTCCCCCTTCGATCGAGCAGGAGCAGTCTCGAGCTCGAGCATCGTGAGCACGATCACGGCCGACGCGGTGCGCTGTTGCTTGTAGACCCAAAGGAACAGGCTCGGCTCGACGACGCGCTCGCGGGCGTTGCGGGCCGCTGTTTGGTGACCGATACACCCCGCGGAGGGCGTGGGTGTGGCTAGTGCGTCGCGTGCGCGGCTAACTGTCGTGTACGAATTTGAGGCACTGGCCTTGGTTGGGGAATCCGTAGTTCTGCCAAGCGTCGTTCTTGCAGTCGTCTTTGGTCGTCGGTTGGACTGTCACGCTGGTCGTGTTGCTGCTGGTCGTGTGGCTTGCGTCGCCGTTGTAGGTGGCGGTGATCGTCTCAGAGCGGGTTGAGGTTCCGGTCGCGCCGGCCGTATAGGTCACTTGGCAGCTCGCCGTGCTGGCGCTGGTCGGGCTGAGCGTGCAGCTGCCGTCCCCGCTAAAGCTGCCCGGGTCGCTTGAGGCGAAGCTGACCGTCCCGCCGGGCGCGGTCTGGCCGCTACTGGCGAGCGTTCATGGGCTGATGGCTGCCTGACGTGCGGAAACGGCGCGCTAGCAGGACTTTCCTGAGCGCGCCCGGCAGGATTTGAACCTGCGACCTCTCGCTCCGGAGGCCAAGAACGGGCATGAGGACGAGGCGTCGGGTTCCTTGAGTTTGCAGGGGATTCGGCGCCTCAGCCGTTCCGCCGATTGTCCGGCGATTACGGGGGATTACGGGCGATACGGGTAGCGGATCGTGGTTGCTGCCCGTTAGTCGACGGGTACCCAACGCTGCCCTCTGAATTGGCCGACCGGCCAGATACTCTGTTAACCGACGCCTTTCCGGACTCGCCCGCTGACAGTGAAAGCGCGGCGCCACAGATGAGAGGCGCAGTCTCAGGCTGCTCGAACGCATAGCCCACTGCCGGCACAGCCGCGGGTAGCCACGAATACGGAGGAATCTCGTGCACAAACAATCGTGCTCGGCGTGCGCATGCCGGTCGAGGACGCGCAGGCGTACCGCGACCAGGCCCGCCGGTTCGGGCTGACGGTCAGCGCTGCGCTCGGAGCGCTCGCAAAGGCTCACGTCGCAGTCGAGCGCGAGCACCCGAACGACCGATCGGACGAGGCGCATGGCCTCGGCGATGCCAGCTGACGGCCCGTGATGGCATGGAGGCCGCCAATCCGTGATGGACATGGAGTCCACTGGCCGGAGCGGCATCGGCTTCCGGCCGATCTAGCGGCCGAGCTGCGTTCAGCGCGACTCGGGCGTGCGCTCGGGCTCCGCAAAACGGCGCGTCTCGCGGGGATCACTCACGGTCACCTGTGGCTCCTCGAACGGGGCGAGCGTTGCCCTTCGCTCGTCGTCGCGCACCAGCTCGTCGCGGCGCTCGACCTCGACCCGGGGGTCGCCGACCGGCTGCTCCAGGTTGCACGGCCTAACAGCGGACGATCGTGGCGGCCTGCAGCGGACGATCGCGCGTGGTTCCCGTGACCAGTCTTGACAACGAGGAGGACCAGTGGGCTGGCGCAAGACGCCTACCGGCTTGTGTGCTCGCGGCCGTTCGAGCGTCTTCAGGTTGCGATCGCGTAGGCGCTCGAGCGACGAGGTGTCCTCGATGCGGACGCGGTGGGCAAGCTCAAGGCGCTTGTGATGGAGGAGGTAGTGATGCCGGACACAGATTGCGCCCGCGACAGCGATGGTGTTATGGCCGCCTCGGCGGTCGATGAGATCGTCCGCGAGATGAGGCGCAAGGCGCTCGGTCGGCGACGCCGCAAGGCCCGGGACTGGGATTGGCGTCAGGGGTGGCCACCGCTGGACATGATCGACTTCAGCGCGGGCGAGCTGCGCCGGAAGGCCGAGCGCGCCGCACGCGAGCACGCACTGATCGAGATCGCCCGTTCGATGCCTGACCCCGACGGGGGAGGGGCGCCGATGCGAGGACAGCGCCGCACGGCGGTTCATTGCCCGCTCTTCTGTATTCCACGCGCATGCGATGCGCCGAGGTCAAGTGCGATCGGCGAGGATCAGCGTGGCCGTCCACGCGTTGACCGGATCGAACAGCAGCGGCTCGTGGCCGCCGACGTTGTTGCCGATCAACCAGACGATGAACCAGATGAACGTCATTGCGCCCCTCCAGTGCTCCGAGTGTTGGTGGCTTGCTCGAGCATGACCGGTTGCTCGCCTCGACACCTCGCCTGGTTGCCGCACATGTCCGCGTGACAACTACACGTTTGGGAGGACGGTCGTCGGCGTTCGCACGACCGCAAGAGCGCGGTCGCTGTTGTTCGGCGGGTATCAGAGCATCGCCGAGAATTGGATCCAGATGTTGTTCCGGCCGGTGGCTGTCACGTAGCCGTGCATCCGGCTGCCGTGGAGTCGGAACGTGATCCAGTACCGCTTGTGCGTCACCGGCGAATCCACCCAGGTTCGCAAGACCCTGGCTTGGAAGGGCCGGTGGTTGGCATACGCGTCGACCATGGCACCAGCGAACGGACAGCTAGTGTTCACACTGGCCGTGATCGGCGGGTCGCCTTGCCGACAGACATGGCTTCTGGCGTTGGCCGAAGCCGGGCCCACGAGCGCCATCGTGACCGTCACGGCCATAAGTGTGCTTGTGTGCGTGCTCGTCATCGCTTCGCCTCCGGCGTTGATCGTCCAGCGACCGGGCGAGGAGCGCATCCCGAGAATCATGCGGACCGAACGCGGGTTTCTACTGCTTGGGCCTCCTCGTGTCGGTTGATTCGCGACACCGAAACTTCCTGCCACTCACGGATCGCAACAGCCGAGTCGCCAGCCGACCACCGCAAACCACCCGCTACTGTGGGCCGGACGGGAGGCGTGGCGCCCCAACCCCTCGGTGATCCCCTTCCGCCCCCTGGGAATCCCTCGGCCGCGAAGCGCGCCACGCCCCCGGTTATCCCGCTCTACTTCACCAAAGTTCGCAGGAGCTGCACAAACGTGCAACCCGTCGCAGACGGACGTCCGAGTTGAGGCTCTCCAACATTCGTCCAGAAACTGGTCAATGGGTTACGTCAAGCGTCCATGCCAAGGGGAAGGTCGCGAGCGCCGGGATCGTCCGTGAAAGAGCGCCAAGTGGCTCAGTGCCAAGAACAGGACTCAAGATATGACAGCGGATAGAGACGAACCGCAGAACGACGATGGCAGGGATGACGCTCCCGAGGAGCTCGAGGATCTCGAGGAACTGCGCCGCTTGGCGAACTCGCGGCCAAAGTCCGGGCGTGAGGCGGTCGCGAAGTTGGGCGCGCTCCGGGCGCTCGAGCGGTTGGGTCGTGGCCGGCGGGTTGTGCCGCCGATGCCTGACGGCCGGCATCCGGGCCCACCTGAGTTCGAGGAGCTCGACCGGGCGTATCTCGAGGAACATCCGACGTGCGTGAGCGGTGGTGGCGGACGCTCTGCTTCAGCCCAACTAAGGGCGGGAAGTGGGTGGCGAGATGACAGAAGTTGGAGCGGGGACGAAGCAGCCGCGTAGTCCACGGGATGCGACGGCGGGAGGTGGGCCTCCGGTCAACGGTGATCACTTCGCCGGTGATATGCGTGGCTCTATCGAACGGGCGTTCCTCCGGGCTGGCGGATTGAGCAGAGAGGCGGTGCGCCGCCGTCCGATCATCGGGATCTGTTCGAGCTGGAGTGAGCTGAATCCCTGCAACATGGGCCTGCGCGACCTTGCCGAGTCGGTGAAGAGGGGAGTTACCGCCGCCGGCGGCACCGCCGTCGTGTTCCCGACCATCTCGCTGGCCGAGAACTTCATCGTGCCAACAACGATGCTTTTGCGGAACCTGATGGCGATGGACGTCGAGGAGATGATCCGCTGCAGTCCGATCGACGGCGTGGTCCTACTGTCCGGCTGCGACAAGACCGTGCCGGCCCAGTTGATGGGTGCGGCCAGTGCCGGCAAGCCGGCCATCATGCTGACCGCAGGTCCGCGCAGCTGCGGTCAGTTCCAAGGACGCCCCGTCGTCACCTCGGACGTCTGGACCCTGGGGCCGGATCGCATCATGGGCCGCATCGACGACGAAGAGTGGGACGAACTCGAAGGCGTGTTCGCCCCCACCGTCGGGGTCTGCAACGTCATGGGCACCGCCTCCACGATGGCGATCGCCACCGAGGTCCTCGGCATGGCATTTGCCGGGTTCGGCCGTGGTGCCGGCGGTCGAATCCCGCCGGAACGACCTGGCCGAGCGCACCGGCGTCCGCGCCGTGGAGCTGGTACATGCCGGCACTCGCCCCGATGAGGTGATGACCCAAAACGCCTTCGACAATGCGCTTTGTGTGTTGGCGGCCACCGGCGGTTCGACCAACGAGTTCATCCACCTCGAGGCGATCGCCGGTCGGCTCGAGGTGTCCCTCGGGCTCGATCGGTTCGCGGGCATCGGCGAGAACACTCCCCAGGTTCTCGGCGTTCGCCCATCTGGCGACTTCTCCCTGGAGGACTTCGACCATGCCGGCGGCGTCCCTGCGCTGTTGGCGGTGCTGGAACCGCTGCTCGACGGAGACTGCGTCTTGGGCGATGGGAGGACAGTGGCCGAGGTGGCTACTGCCGTCCGCTCGGCGAAGCCGCGACCCAATCCTTGTCTTCGCTCCCTTGAGGATCCCTTCGAGCCCGAAAGTGGCCTCGTCGTGTTGCGGGGCTCCCTGGCTCCGAGAGGCGCCGTTTTCAAGCGGTCAGCTGCACCGCGCAAGTTGTGGACCCACCGCGGTCCAGCCGTGGTGTTCGACTACCACACGGCTCAGGCACGGGCCCAGGACCCTGACCTCCAGGCCTCGCCGGACAGTGTCATCGTGTTGCGCTATGCCGGGCCGGTCGGGGCACCCGGCATGCCGGAGGTCGATTTCGTTCCCATACCGGCGGTCCTTCGCAAGGCGGGCATCACGGATCTCGTGTGCGTGACCGACGGACGAATGAGCGGGACCGAAGGCGGGGCGACAGCCCTGCACGTCACCCCTGAGGCAGCGGTCGGTGGTCCCATCGGACTCGTCCGTGACGGCGATGAGATCGTGCTCGACGCCACCACCGGCCAACTCGACCTGTTGGTCGAGGACCGAGAGCTTGCTCGCCGGGCCACCGAAGACCGCCCCGGGGCCTCGGCAGCCCGTCGTGGCTACGAGCGGCTCTACCTCGACCACGTTCTGCAAGCCGACCAAGGGTGCGACTTCGACTTCCTGGTCGACCGCGAGGGCGCGGTTACCCAATCGTCTCGACGTCTTCCATGACGATGCTGGTCGGCGCGAACTAGGAGATTCGCCGAAGAACGGGTGGAACCTTGCTTCCAAACTCGAATCCTCGCAACTGCGCAACAGCTTTCCGCCGCTCCTATGAATCGTCTGGGCCCCCGAACGCGGCCGATCTCTGAACACGGCGAGTCAGGTCCTCGCCCCAACGGCACTTTCGAGTCCGCTCTCACGAAGGCTCCCAACTGGCCGCTACCCTTTGAGCTCAGGACGGTTGGGACGCCGCTCAGCCTCGCGTCGTGTGTGCTCACGGCCGGCGAATAGAGCGCGCGGCGGGAGATCGAGGCGCGCGCAGACGCGGAGGACGCGCTTGCCGCAATGCAGATTGCTGCAGCGCGGATGCTAAGGGTGGTCTGTGTTCCGCGAATCCTGGATGCGAAACGGTTGGGACAGATGAGCGCCCTTGACTTGTCCCCGCCAGGCGGCGCAGCGCGCGGGCCAAACCACTGGGACTGCCCGGGGTAGCCCCGGGGTAGCCGTCGAAGGTGTCTGGGCTGAGATCCAGTTGCCGGTATCCGGACTGCTGCGAGACGGCGTCGATCACGGGCCGCGCGGCGCTTCTGGGATCGCTCTGTGAGGTCGTAGACACGTCCACTCTCAGAAGAGTGTTCGGATCGCTCGGGGATATGAAGGTTGTGTCTGTGCCGTAGCTCTTGGGTGTTTCCGCGTTCTTGATCTGCCAGTCGGCCGGGTACGCGATCGAGAACGCATCCCCGAGTAGGTCAACGTCGAGGTGGGGGTGGTCGGCTGCGTCGGCGGAGCGGTAGGGGTTTGTGGTGGCGACGGCGTTGGACAGGTGCCGACGCGCGTCGGCTGCGGCGCGGCCTCCCACGCCTGGACAAGCGGCTTAGGCAGCGTCGGTTTTTAGGTTCTGGGTTTGATGGTGTAGTTCCACTCGGGGTGGAACGTTGCCGGGTGGAGGTTGATGGCGGTCAGTTCGGCGTGTGAGACCTGGACCTTGTCGGGGTAGGGGCCTTGGTCGAGTTGGGCGTAGACCTCGAGACCGGTGCGGCTGGTGGTAGCGCCGATCAGGTTGACGATCACCTCGAGTGAGATCAGCGGTCGGGCGCGCCAGTTGCGGCTGATGAAGCTGAACAGGCGGTGCTCGATTTTGTTCCACTTGCTGGTGCCGGGCGGGAAGTGGCACACCTGGATCTCAAGACCGGTGTGGTCGGCGAGTTTCTGCAGCTCGGTCTTCCACAGCTTGGTGCGGTTGCCGTTGGAGCCGCCGCAGTCAGCGGTGATCGTGAGCACGGTCGCGTCGGGGAAGCGCTGCTTGCCGAGGTGCTCCCACCAGCCGCCGATCGAAGCGACCGCGAACTGGGCGGTGTCGTGATCGATCCCGACGTTGACCCACCCCTCATCGTTCGCGAGGTCATAGATCCCGTAGGGGATCGCCTTGCCCAGCTGCTTGTCCTTGAAGTCGTGCACGCGAACCGGCTCCGGTGATCCCTTGGGCCGCCATTCGCGCCCGCCGTTCTTGAAATCCCCGACCAGCTCCTTCTTCTTGGTGTCCACGCTAATCGCCGGCTCACCAGCGTCGAGCGCCGTCTTGACGGTCTCATTGATCTGCGCGAACTGAGCATCACGGTCCGGGTGCGAGGAGCCCTCCTTCGTCTTGCGGTTCGCTTGCAAGCTGTACCCCAACCCATGCAGCAGCTTCGCGACCGTCGCGAAATGCACCTTATGGCCCTGCTCACGCAACGCCGCCGCGAGCTGACGCACGCCCTTCGCGGTCCACAACAACGGCAACTCCGGATCCCCACGCGTATCAGCCTCCACCAACGCCTCCAGATCCACCAGCAGCGTCGGATCTGACTCGGTCAGCGCCTTCCGACCAGCACCCGCCCGACGCACCCGCCCGGCCGGCAACCGCTCACCAGACCCAAGCTCCGTAATCCCCTTCCGGATCGTGTCCTGATGAATACCCGTCGCCCGCGCCGTCGCCTCGATCCCACCCCGCCCACACGACCGCGCCTCCGCCGCCGCCCACAACCGCCGCTGACGCTCATTGAGCTCGCCAGCCAACGCCCGGAACCGCTCACCAATCGCCGCCTCGTCGATCACACCCCCACAGTTCTACAAAACCAAGCCAAACCCTTGACCTAATTCATCGACGACTCCTAAGGGGGCGTCGATGAACCGTTGGCGTCGGAGTGGGGCAGCTGCGTAAAAGTGGGGAGCGAGCCTGGCGTCGGCTGAGCGGCGAGGACCCGACCTCCGCTCAGGGCGAAGGCGGTGCGGCCACGGAATGGCACGGTTTCCCGCCGCAGACATTGACCACCGCTCCGGCGGGTGCGAGGAAGTCCGAGATCTGCAACTGCGCGGCAGGCGTGTAGCGTGGGTCGTAGTGGGTGTCGGCGTTGTGGGAGTCTACGGTTGGGGGGACGTTCCCCACCGGAGGCGGCTGCACCCGCGCCGGGCCGCTGTCCCAGATCTCGATCGCGGAGCCGCGGAACGGATAGCGCCGGATCGCCGGAAGGCCGTAGAACAGGTTTCGATCGCGGGTCCGGGCGGCGTCGAGTGCAGGCTCATGCGCGCTGGCGCCGATCGTCCTTGCCTCGGCCGCCGCAGCATAAATGCTGACCTGGAAGTCGCCGTAGGCGATCTGCATGAGCACCGTGTGCGAAGGCGTATCGGGCAGCGGCTGGGACGTCATCTGCGGCGCATACCCGTCGGGGTCGCCGCGGTCCCACAGCTGCTGGACGACGTCGAGGATCACCGGGTAGAGCGACTGGTCCGGATAGGAGTTCTCCAGGATCGCCTTGAGCGGCGCGAAGTCCGTGCTTCGCTGAACGAGCAGGTTCCCGAAGTCGATGCCGGTCACCCCGAGGACGGCACGGCTCCAGTCCGGCGCCACAGCCGTTGCCATGCCGCCGGCGATACCGCCCTGGCTGTTGCCGTAGTAGTAGAGGTGGGAGGTGTCGATCACCCGCTGGCCGGCCGACTCGAAAGCCGAGTTTGAGGCAAGGCCCCCCGGGTTTCGCATCAGCCTGCCGAGGTACAGCGTATTCAGGACTCCCTGCTGCAGGCGGTCCACGATGACGGGGAAGCGGTCGAGGTTGGCCACGACCCCGGCGTCAAACGCCTCGTCGGCGCTGGCTAGCCCCCACCAGTCGGTCCCGCAGAAGATCATGTTGTAGGTGGTGGCCAGCGGCTGGAGGTACTTGGCAGTCACCAGGGTGTGGTCCTCGAACAGCCCGTGGCCGTAGATCGAGATCCGCGCGGGGTGCGATGGCGTGGCGGTGGTAGGGACGATGCATTCGAACGCGGCGGTGGCGATGTTGCCTGGGATCTGGGTCGGTAGCGCGTCGGGATTGCTGGAGCTGTAGTGAAATCCGGTGGTCGCGGTGGCGCCGCACCTGATCAGGTAGCAGGGCACCTGGAAGGTCCCCTGCACGTCGCGCAGCTGCGGCGACAGGCTCCTGGTAGCGGTGATCGTGTAGCCAGGAGCGTGCCCATGCACGATCCCGTCGGCAAGATTCGTGTCTCCGAGCTGGGCGAACGCGCGATTGCGGATCGACAGCAGCCGCGAGGTCAGGCTGTGCGCGGAGCCGACGGTGAAGTCCCACGCCTCATACAGGTTCGCGCGCGGGATACCGGCGTGCCTCAGCGCCGCGAAGATCTTCGCATAGCGAGCCCGCTGGGAGCGCTCGCCTGCGGACAGCGAGCGGCTATCGCGCAGCTTCTCAAACCAGGCGGGCGCGGCGATCCGGCGGCCCCGGGCGTTGCGGAGGTTGCGCAGCGCGACCACGTAGGTGTGACCCTCGGTCAGTTCCCTGCCCGGAAGGATCATCAGGTTCCTGGTCTGCGGCGTGCTCGCGTTCGCGTCCAGCTGCGAGTAGATCAGCTGGCGGCGCCCGCTCGCCTCGTCGATCAAGACGATCGGCTGGCTCTTGACGAACGCTCGGCGCATATTCAGCAGCCCGACCGCACCCGTCCGCGCGAACGCGACCGCGTTGTCCAACCCCCGCACATGGACGATCATCGCGCTCCCGGGGCTGAAGCCATCGTTGCGGTCGTACTCCGCGACGCCGATCCGCTGCCCCTTCGTGTTCACCGGCATCGCGCTCGGCGGCAGATGCACACGCAACCCAGTCGACGTGGAGCGGTCACGCCTGGTGAACCGGTTGTCCGGAAACGGGAGCAGGCACGGCGTACGGCCGAACGGCTGGCAATCCGCCGCGGGCAGTTGCGCTCGTCTCGCTCCCGCCGCAGTGCTGAGCATCGCGGGAACCGCACTCGCCAATACCAGCACTGCCGCTCCCGATCCCAATAGCTTCCTCAGACCCACGTCGCGACGACTCTAGAGCGGCGAGATCGCATCATCATCAGGGGAAACCCGCAAGCAGCACTGCGAAACCCCGACCCACCGGCCTCGTTGACCCCGAACTGTTCGCGAGGATGCACGATCGGTGCTGCTCCCGCGTGCGAGCAGCAGCGCCGACCGGGCTGCGAGCCACGCCCTCGCCGCTGCCGCATTCGTCATCGAGCAGCCACGTCGGCGCCCGCGCCAGATGGCTCCTGTTTGGTGCAGACCGGTCGCCACTGCGGCGTGATCGCTTCAGGCGTAACGGAGCAGCGTGTTCCCGCTCCGTCGCCGGCCCGTCTACGACGCTGTCGCCCGCGAGGACCGTCCTCCCGCGGAGCGCGCGCGGCGCAGATTGCGGGACGACCGCGTTCGACTGCGGCCCGCAGGTCAGGCCGACGATTGGGTCGGCGGCACCTCCATCGTCCCGACGGCGAATCGGCGCGCGAACGCTTGGCCACATAGCGTTGGTGAGCGGTAGCCGCCGCGGACCGCGTCCTGCGGCGATCCTGCACCGGCCGACCGTATTGGAAGTAGCTCGAGCGGCAACACCGCTGCAGGGGCGGACCGGCGCCCGCGCCGTACCTCGCCAACAGGAGCAGGTATGTGCGAGATCAGCTTCAGCGCTCGCTACCGCGCCGCGATGAGCGAGTGCGGCGGGCGCTGTCCGATCGAGGCCGGGGTGCTCGGCCGGCTCGCCGACCACGAATGTCGCCACGGCCGGCTGCCGTTCGACCGCACCCCCGCATGCGGCTGCTGGCCGCAGGAGGGCGCGGCGGTGCTCGCGCTGCCACGCCCTCGCCAGACGCCGAGCGTGGGCAGGCGCCGTATGAATACCAAGATCCCGACCACAGGAGGTCCGATTGCACTGACCACCGCCACCCGGGTTGGTCTCACAGCGCGGACCCGCACGGCCGGTGCCCGGGAGACCGGGCGCCGGCTCCCGCGCCGTAGGACACAAGTCACACGACATCGATCAAGGAGAAGCACATGCGTGACATCGCCACCGCCACCCTGTCGGGGAACCTGACCCGCGACGTCGAGATGCGCGAGCTGCCGTCGGGCGCCGTGGCGGCCCGGCTGCGGGTCGCCTCAACGGCCCGCCGGCGCCACGGCGAGGAGTGGGTGGAGAAGACCAACTACTTCACAATCGAGGTGTACGGCGCGCAGGCACGCGCCTGCGCCCAATACCTCGCCAAGGGCTCGCGCGTCCTCGTCGATGCCGAGCCAGACTGGCGCGAGTGGACCGACCAGCAGCGGAACAAGCGCGAGGCGGTCACCTTCAGGGCCCGCCAGGTGCTGTTCGAGGGCAGCCCACGAGCCACCGCCGCTGACGGCGAGGTGGCGCAGGGCAACGGCTCGCCGTCGCCCGCCCAACCAGCCGTCGAGGTCGACGCCACCGCGGCGGCGAGCGAGGGCGCGGCCGGCGCCGACGACCTCCCGTTCTGAGAGCCAAACGGTGGTGGGCGATCGCGCCCGCGCGACGCTGCTGGCCTGGCCCTAGCCGGGCCAGGAGCGGCTCCCGCGCCGGGTGCTCGACGAGCTCGAACGCCACGACGCGCTACCGGCCGGCGAGGATCCGATCGCGGAGGACTATCTGGGCGAAGCCGGCGCGGTCGTTCTGGGAGGTGACGAGCGCAGCGGCCTGATCCTGGCGGTCGTCGACGAGCACGCCCGGCACGGCATCGCGGCGTACAGGGCGCTGATCCATGCGCTGACGGGCGCCGGCGTGCACGTGTTCGCCGGCAACGAGGCGGGCGCGAGCTTGGGCAGCTGCTGGGAGTACCACCCCCGCGCGGCAACGGCGCCCGGCCCGAGTGGCGCCGCCGCGCCGGCGATGTGCTGGTCGTCTCCGCCTTCGACCTGCTCGAGGCGGGCGAGCGGACCATCGCCGACGTCCCCGACGAGGTGCTCGCCGCCAGGACCCGGCGGCTCGTCGGGTAACCGAACGCGGTGCCGGCGGTGGTGTTCGGCGCCGCCTTCTGAGTAACGCGCACACGGCAGGACGGAACGGCTGTCCGCGCCTCGCACGGCTCGCCACTAGTTACGCGCGCCGCCCGCCCGCCGGGCGGACGGCGCGCCGAACCAACCAACTTCACAGAGGAGAACCGGATGAACGACGCTCTCCGCGCGGCCGCCGCCCCAGCGGCCGCGCCCGACCACGAGCACGACTTCACAACCCACGGCTGGTGGCTCGGAGCCACCGGTCGGACGCTCGAGCGCGAGCGCCTCGAGCACCGGGCCAGCCAGACGGATGCGACCGCGCAGCTTCGGCGCTGCTTCCCGCGCTGGCGCAGCGTGCTCGAACACCTGACCTCGCAGGCGCTCGCCCGAAGCGCCCACAACGAGCCGATCGACCCGAACGATCCGGACGTGTGGCGTAGCCGCGACGCGCACGCCCAGGCCGTCCTTCACCGCCACGGCCATCCCGGCACGAGCGCCACGAGGCTGACCTCGACAGCGATCGCCGCATTGATCGACGGACAAGCGCGCGCCGATCGCGAAGCCGGTCTCGACTGGAGCACAGTGACCGTCCCGGCGAGCCGACTGGACGCCCGGCTCCGCCGCGCGCACGAACAGCTGCCGATCACGCTCTCCGACCCGAGCGTCTGGGCTTACACCCTGGAGCAGCGGCACGCGCTCGCCAACCGCCTCGGTTTCGACGAGCGCCGAGCCGACGATCTTTCGCGATGGACGCTCGTTCACCTCGAAGGGTTCGAGGCGGCGGATCTGCGGTGCTGGCGCATCGGCTCGAACACGTGGCTGGCGCTCGCGCGTGAGCAGCTGCCGCCGGTCGGGAGGGTCGAGCGGCCGGTCGGCCTGTTCGTCGTGCCGGCGCTCAAGGCGTCCGACGGCTGGCAGCTGATGCCGGTGCTCGCGCTCGACACGATCCGGCTCGTCGCCGAACTCGGCGGGCGACTCCAACGCGACCTGCGCTCGGCGGTCGTACCGATCACTGCTCGCGCGGAGTTGCTCGAACGGATCAACGTCCACACGCTCCACGCCGGACCGAGGGAGTGTCTAGACACGGCGGGACAGTTGGCCCAGGAGCTCGCTCGCCAGCTGCAGGTTCCGATAAGCCCCGGCGTGCCGCGCGACAAGCGCGACCGGTGGGGCCGTCTGGGCGTCCACCGGCGCTCCTACAAGGGCGCCGACGGCACGACAACGGTCGAGATCGAGCTCCGGGTCCTCACGTTTCCGGCACCCGGTTTCAGTCAGCGGCGGTTGGGGTCGGTGCCGCGCGAGGAGCAGCACGCGCATCCGAGCGCGGTGATGGACCTCGGCGAGGCGGTGGAGATCGCGGTTAACGCCGGATTGCCGCTGTTGCTCTCGACCGAGGCCGCCGGCGAGCTCAACGGCACGGTTCGCGTCGGGCGGATGAAGGGGCGCCCCGGGGTCCTGGCGATCACGAGCTCCGACGGCGTGTCCGCCACGACTAGGCGCGTGGTCGCGGAGCAGGCGATCGGTGAGCTGCGCGCGCTCAAACGAGCGCAGGCGAGCGTGACGCTGTCGGCCGGCGCCCGGCAACTGGTTCGCATGGCGCTGGCGCAGCCGCTGGGTGACGACCCGGTCCTGCTCGGCCGCCAGCGCGAGATGGCGGCGCTGAAGGTCGTCGGCTCCGGCGTCGACGCCTCCGCGGTCGGGACGGGGAAGACGATCACCTCCGGCCGGGCGTTGGCGCATCGGGCTTCGACTCAGCCGCGGTTCCGGGGCCTCGTGGTCGCCGAGGGGCGGCTGCTCGGGCAGTGGCGCGAGGAGCTCGCCCGCGGTGCTCCGGGCCGCGGGCTGCCGCCGCTCGCGCCCAACGTCGAGCTGTTGGTGATCGCCGACGACAGGCAGGTCGCCGGGCAGATCCGCCGCTTCGACCGCGAGCTCGCCGACCGGCCGGGGGTCGTGCTCGCTCCCAACAGCGTGCTCGACCGCTACCCGGCTGATCTGCAGGCGATCCCGTGGCACCTGCTGATCGCCGACGAGGCGCTCCGCTACGCGAACCCCGCGACCGAGGCCCACACGGCACTCGCGCAGGTCCGGTTCGGATCGGTCGCCGACTGCTGGCTGCTGACGGCCACCCCGCGCGGCAAGAGCGCCGAGCACCTCGACGTGCTCGTCGGCCTGGCCCTCGGGATAAGGCGATGATCGCCGAGCGGCTCAACACCCGCGAGGCCGGTGATCTGATTGACGAGATCAACGCCCACCGGCTGCGGGTCAACTACGGCCCGCACCTGGTCCGGGTCACCCGCCGGGACATGCAGGCGTGGATGCCTGAGGTCCGTCCGGCAGAGCCGCTCGCGCTCGACCCCGACCCGGCGCTCGCCGAGCTGCTCGACGCGATCCGCCAGGGAGGCCGCGAGGCCTACCGGCGCCTGCTCGAGGTGCTGCGCGAGCTCAAGACGCTCGAAGCCGGCAGCGAGGTGTACAGGCAGGCGCTGGCCGAGCTCGCCCGCGCGCAGGGGATCGTGCTGGGGAACGTCGGGGTGTTCGTGGACGCGAGCGTCGACCCGGAGACGCTGACCCACTCGAAGGCGGCGCTCGCGACCGCGCTCGACCGCCAGGGCCTCGTGGCCGAGGCGGTGCGCGGCGGAGGGGACGGGCTGCCGCTGTTGCGCGGCGTGACCGCGCAGACGCTTGCCGGGGTGGCCTGCGAGGAGCAGGTGATCGTGTTCGGCGAGCGCGTGTGGTGCCTGCGCCAGCTCGCCCGCACGCTGCTCGAGCGGCACGGAATCGAGGCCCACGTCGCGGACGGGAGCATCACCGCGGCCGAGTTCGAGGCGCTCAAGCGGCGGTTCACCGCCGGCGAGTTCCCAGTGCTGTGCCTCTCACGCGTCGGCCAGGAGGGCCACAACCTCCAGAACGCGTCGGTGCTCTGCCACCTCGATCTGCCGTGGCTGCCGACCGGGCTCGAGCAGCGCGTCGGCCGTGCCGCGCGCCCCGGCGCCGCCCGTGCGCACGTGCAGACCTACATCCCGTACATTCGTCGCGGCGGGGTCGAGCACATCGTCTCCGTGCTCGCCTCACGCGGCGCCGAGCATCACCAGATCCTTGACAGCTTCGAGGGGGTCCGCGCGGACGAGAGCACCGTCGCCACGCAGCTCGGGCAGATCACCGGCCAGGTCGCCGACAGCAAGGACGACGCCGGCTACGCCGCCACCGCCGCCCGGCTACGCGTCGCCGCCAGCGTGTTCGGCAGCTGACAGGCCCACGAGCACACGAAGCAAGCCCGGGCACCCGGCCCCGATCCGGCGCCCGCGCCATCTCTGTTCACGCTCACGAGAAGGAGAAGCGCATGAGCGCAATCACCGCCGCCCTGTCGCAGATCGACCGGGTGGCCGCCGAGGGAGACCTCGTCCCCGACCCCGCCACGCCGCTCGAGCTCGAGACGGTCGGCGAGCCGATCCTGCTGCCCGACGGCAAGCGGATCTACCCGCCGTGCCTGCACGGCACACCCGTCGACGATCTCGCCCTGGCGCTGCTCGACATGCAAGAGCCGGCGCAGTCGACGTTCCTGCGGCTGATCGGCCCGCCCGGTGCGGGGAAGAGCCAGATCGCCCGCGCGATCGCCTACCGCCTGTGGACGGGCCGCGGCCGCGAGGTCGGCGAACGTCATGGCGTTCCGTTCTACGGGTTCGTGGAACTGCAGCCCGGCCCGTCGTCGGACGAGTTCTTCTTCCGCTACGACTACGTGCCGCTCGCCGGATCGGGCGGGCAGGTGCAATTGGTCGACTCGGCGTTCGTGCAGGCGATGCGCGAGGGGTGGGTGGTGATGATCGACGAGGTCAACACCGCCCGCGACGTCGCGCTGCTGTCGATCAACGCCACCCTCGACGGGCGGCTCTCGCTATATCTCGCGGCGACAGGCGAGACCGTCGTCGCCCAGCCAGGGTTCGCCGTCCTGCTGGCCTACAACCCTGGGCTGGTCGGCGCGACCGACATCCCGGACGCGTGGCACTCGCGGTTCCCCGCGACGCTCGAGGTCACAAGCAACTGGCCGGCGCTCGCGCAGCTCGGCGCGCCGGCGCCGCTCGTCGCGGAGGCGATGCGGCTCGATCGCCAGCGGATCGCGGGCGAGGACGGGCTGTGCTGGACGCCGCAGTTCCGCGACATCGAGGCGCTGTGGCGGATGTCGGAGCGGGTCGGCGAGCGCGCGGCGCTCGCGTTCTTCGCCTCGAACCTGCACGAGCAGGTCCAGGCCGGGAAGATCCAGGACGCCGAGGCCGCCGCCGCCTGCCGGATGCTCGACCAGGCCGGCTACGGCCGTCTGCGGGTCTCCGCGTCAGCCGGGCTACCGAACCTGTACGGCTACCCGCGGGCGGTGACGTCGTGACGCCCGCCGGGACGACTTCGGCGGTGCGGCCGGCGGTGTTCGTGCAGCAGCTGCACCGGGCGGCCGCGCAGCGCGGCCGGCTCGATCCGGTTTACCAGGACCTGTCCGACCACTGGACGATGGTGCTTCAGCGGTTGTATCCGGTGTGGGCGCTGATCGGTCCCGGCCTGTCGGATCCCGGGCACATCGAGATCCACTCGCGGACCGTGTACGTCGACTCCGAGGCGCTGCTCGGCTCGCGCGCCGCGATCGCCGCCGGTCAGCTCGAGCGGCGAGCGATCCTGCGCTGCTTCGGGGTTGTGCTCCACGAGACGCTGCACGCCAAGCACACCAAGCGTTGGGCGATCGATCACGACATCACGCTCTCGGAGTCAGGCGACCCCGGCGACCGGCAGCTCGCTGTCGACCGGCGGCTGCTCGAGGAGCCGCGGATGGAGGCCACCGGCGTGCGCGAGTTCCCGCCCGATTCGCTGCGCGGCCGGTTCGTCCGCCGTGCGCTACAGGCGGCGGTCGTGGACGTGATCCTCCCCGCCTTCACCGGACAGCTGCTCGAGCTCGCCGCCGCTCGCCAGCCGCTGACACGGGATCTCGCAGCGCGCGCGAGCGTCTACCTGCGGGCACGCACCCACTACGGGATCGTTGACCCCGCCGAGTTGAACGGGTTGGGCGCCCTGTGGCGTGCGGTGCTCGGCGAGCAGGACCTCCGCGCGCTCGACGAGCTCTACGGCAGGGTCGTGTGGATCCCCGACGGCGAGCTCGAGCGGCTCGACGGGGCGGCCCGCGAGTACCGGCGAATCGTCGGCGAGCCCGACCCCGAACCGAGCGCAGCCGGAGCTGGCGAGCCCGGACGATCCGGTGAAGGCGGGGGAGAGGACGATTCCGGCGAAGGTGACGGCCCCGGCGCTGGCGGCGGGCCGGATGCGGGGTCGCTCGCCGACGCGCTAGGTCAGGCGATCGCGACCGCCCGGGCCGGCCAGCTCGACGAGGACGTCGACCTCCAGCAGCTGCTCGACAACGCGGCCAACGGCTGCGAGCCAGCAGGCAAGCTCCGACGCGGCGGCGGGACGGGGCTGCCGACCGGGCGGCTGCCCGATCGCGGCGTCGAGCGGCCTCCGTATCCCGACGAGGTGCAGCAAGCCCGCCGGTACGCCACCCGGCTGCGCCAGGCGATCACGCAGGGGACGCGACAGATCGACAAGCGCTCCCCGGGCGGGCGCTTCGACGGGCGCGCCTACGCCCGCGGCCGCGCCGAGCAGGCCGCCGGGCGACCGGTCACGACCCATCCCTGGCGCGCCACCCGCCAGGTCTCGGCGCCAATCCAAGAGCCGCACGTCGGGCTGATCATCGACACCTCCGGATCGATGGGCGGCTACGAGTACGCGCTCGGGCCGATCGCCTGGATCCTCACCGACGGGCTGCGGCAGATCGGCGGGCGCTGCGCGACCGCCCTGTTCGGCAACTCGGCGGCGCTGCTGTCCGACGGCACCAGGCCGATCGCACTGGTCCCCGGGATTCGCACCGGTGGCGGCACCGCGTTCGCCGGCGACGCGATCGAGCTCGTCTCAGACCAGCTCGAGATGACCAGCCCGCGCCGCCCCCGGTTCGTCTACGTCCTCTCCGACGGCGGCTGGAGTGACACTCGTGCGGGCGTCGAGCGGATCCGCGAGCTCGCCGAGCTGGGCGTCCCGACGATCCACCTCAGCATCGGGATCGCGCCGCTGTCGGTCGAATGCGACCGCATCACCGTGATCACCGACCCCGCCCAGGCGCTCGACCACATCGCCGCCGACACGGTCGCCGCCCTGACCGCCCGCCAACGCCGCCCGCGCGGCCGCTGACCAACCTCACCGCGAAAGGAAGCAAGAACATGCAGACATCCAACTCTGCCCTGCGGCCCAGTCCCGCGCTGTTCGACGTCACCACCGTCGCCAAGGCGCCGGTCGAGGGCAGCATCGAGCGCGTCGAGCTCGACGCGCTCGAGCTAGCGCCCAACGCGCGGCGCGAGATCTCCCACGACGGGATCGAGCGCCTCGCCGGGATGCTGATGCGCACCGGCCAGCTCGTGCCGTGCATCGGCCACCGACCCGACCCGGCGCAACCCAGGACCGTGATCTACGACGGGCAGCGCCGCCTGCTCGCCGCCCGGGCAAGCGGCGAGCTCGCGGGCTCCGATGGCTACGAGGGCCTCGCGCCGGTGCAGAACCTGATCGTGATGCTGCTTGACCACGGGCCGGGCGGGGACGAGATCCGCCGGATCCAGGCGCAGGCCAACCAGCGCGAGCAGCTCAGCCTCGTCGATCAGCAGGAGCAGCTGCGCGACTGCTGGGAGGCCCGCGCCGGGCTGCTGGAAGCTGACCGGATCGCCGCTGTGTGCGCCGATCTCGGAATCTCGGCCAAGCGCGCTCACAACCTGCGCCGCCAGCTGGCTCTCCCGGATCCGATCCGAACCCGCGTCGCCGAGCGCCCAGCCGGCGAGCAGATCTCGGTGACGATGGCAAACCGCCTTGCGGACATGCACGAGATCGCGCCGCAGCTCACCGAGGCCGTCGCGAAGCGGCTCACGAGCACCGATCTGCACGACACGGCCCTGCGCGACATCGGGGCGTTCGTGCACCGAACCGTGGTCGAGGACGAGCACACCTACGCCGTCCGGATCGACGACGGCGCCATGCTCGACGCCGCCGAGCAGATCGAGCACGCCCGCGGCCACCTCGGCGCGGAGGGCCGGCAGCAGATCGCAAGCGTCCTGGGCTGCGAGCTCGAGCGACTCGACGCCGAGCTCGACACGTTCGCCGCCCGCGTGAAGACCCGAGCCGCCAAGATCCGCATCACCGGCGAGGTGCGCGACCGCGCCCGCAACGGGCGGTACGCGTTCGTCCACAAGCGCGGGCAGGACTTCGCCGCCGGGATCTGGGTCGTCGACCCCGCATTCATGCTCGACCTCGCCCACGAGCAGCTCGGGGAAAGCGAAACGACGCCTGCCCGTGACGAGGCGTACTTCGCCGGCGCCCACGTCGACGACGACGAGTTCCGCGATGCGGCTGCCGAGGAGGAGGCACGCAGGGCGCAGGCGCGTGTTCGCCACGCCGAGGCGACCCGGTCAAACCTCGGGCTCGGACACGACATCCGCGCAGAGCTGATGGACCCACGCGACTGCCAGCTCCGTGCACTCCGGCAGATCGTCTGCCACCTGCTCGTCCGCCACTACCGCGAGCTGATCGCCTACGGCGCCGGCTGGACCGACCCCGAGCGCCAGCGCCCGGTCGGCGACACTGGCCGGCACGAGCCGGCTCCGGCCGACGCGATCATCGACGCCGAGCTCCAGCGCGCGCTCGCCGACCCCGACCCGCTGCGCGGGATCGCCCAGCTCGCTGCACGGTGGACAGCCGCATTCGTGCTCGACCCCGCGGGAGTCACCCGCACCAAGGCGCTCGGCTCCGAGCGAATCGAGCGCAAGCTCCGCGACGCGCTGCCCGGCGGCGACGCCGCGCTGCGCGGCGCCGTGTGGGAATTCATGCGGCCGATGCTCTCGCCCGCACTCGTCGAGCTCAACCGCGACGCCTTCGTCGTCGACCGCAGCCCGGAGACGACCGTCGACCTCGACGGCCACCGCGCGGCGTCCGACCTCGAAGAGCTCGCCCTCGACGACGAGCCAGACGCCGACGCAGCGTAGGACCCCGCTGTCCGCCAGCCGTCCTCCCGCCCCGGCCACAGGTCCCGGGCGGGAGGACCGGCCGTCCGGATGAACTCGCCTGATCTCTTTCTTTCAGGTGGTGGTCGATCCAGCACGTGAGGTAGGGACGCGAGCGACGCCGCGACCGCCCCCGCCCAAGCAACAGCGCGACATCGCGACGGCCGTCGACCGGGCGCCACCACTCGCTCAGAGACCCGGATGTGGCGAGATGCGAGACTCGCGCCGTCAGCGACGGCTAGACCTGCCTTCGTCCTCGCGCGGGTGCCGGAGCTTGCGCCGGCCTCGTGGCCCCTGCTGTCCGGTTGGGGAAGCGCTCGTCGCCAGAGTCGGCGCCGACTTCGTGGCTCCTTCGCACCAATATGGGTCATCTCGCCGAGCAGCCACAGGGTAGGCTCTGTCGTTGCGTTGTTGAGAGCATCGCGCTTGCCGCTGTTTCCGTTGATCGTGGCGCGCGAGGCGTTGGCCCGCGGCGAGCGTCCGCGCGAGCCGGAGCCGATGGTTATGGACGAGCCGCGAGGTGTGGCCGAGTACGACCAGGCTGGCGCGACGCTGCAGGTTCCCGTCCACCAGTTCAATGCGCGGGCAATCAGCCGCTTGCTGCCGGATGGCGGCACCGTGATCGACCTCGGGTGCGGCTCGGGCCGCCTGCTCGCCGGCTTGGCGCGTGGTCGCCCAGACGCGCGGATCGTCGGACTGGACCTCTCAAAGCCGATGCTCGAGGTTGGCCGGCTGCAGCTCGACCAAGAAGGCCTCGCCGAGCGCGTGGAGCTGCGGCTCGGTGACATCGCGACGTTCGACGAGGACCTCCCTGAACGGCTCGACGTCGTGAGCTGCAACTTCGCGCTGCACCAACTCCCAGCACTCGGGCGGCTGACGACAACGGCACGACTCGCCTCGAGGTTCGCAGATCAGGCGATGACCCGACGCCGGTGGTTCGAGGGTCAACTCCAGCGGGGAGACGAAATGGGGCGACCGGTGATCGCCCGCGCGTTGCTCGGCCTTTTCTGCGCTTCGCGCTGAGCGCCGCAAATCGATTCCAGGCGTCCGAGTTGGGGATTGCTGGTGCGCGGTGGGTGGCGCGTCATCCCATCTGGGTGACGACATCGGTCTGCGCGGTCGTAGGGTGGTGCAGCGTTGTCGATGAACCGGGAAATGTGCCGAGTTGGGAGTGGCCGATGTCGTTGAGTGATGCGAGCGCGACGGGACCGCGGGTTCTGTTTGTCTATTTCACGTACACGCAGCAGAGCCTCAAGGTGGCTGAGGCGATGGCGGATGCGATGTGCGCCTGGCCGGCATTGAGCTGACGGATTCGCGGTACGCGGATCGGTTTACGCGGTTTCCGTTGCGGCATCCCTACGGCGACATTTTCGGGATGATGCCGGCGCAGCTGCGCAGCGCGACCGGAGAGATCCGGATCCCGGACGAAGCCAGCGACGGCGACTACGACCTCGTCGTGATCGGCTCGCCGACGTGGTGGCTGAAGACGAGCGTGCCGATCCGCTCCTGGTTGAAGTCGGACGCGGCGGGACGAGTGCTCAAGGACAAGCGCTTCACCGCATACGTGGTGTGCCGGCGCTACTGGGGTTTCAACCTCAGGGCGGTGGACAAGCTGGGAACGGAGCGGGGCGGCGAATACATCGACGGCATTCACTTCTCGTTCGCCGGCGGCCAGGTTCGATCTCTGCTGTCGCTGCTCAGCTATTTCGGCAAGGGCGAGAACCGGGAGCGCTATCTCGGCGTGAAGATCCCCCCGACCAATCTCAAGCCGGACTATCTCGACCAGGCTCAGGCATTCGCGACCGGGTTGGCCGACCGTCTCGTCGAGAGCGATCAGACGGGGGCTGCGCCCACGAACAAGGCGCAGAACGGGCAGCACACAGACACGACGAAGGCGAGCACACATGAGTGACCAGGCGATTGACCGCACCAAGTTGCCGATCCGCCGGCCGGCGTTCAGCGGCGTCGCGGACCAGACGCTGGGCGGGTCTAAGCCGGGCTGGGAGCAGATCGGCCATGTGAAGCCGCCGGAGGGGGCTCCGAACGTGTTGGTCGTGCTGATCGACGATGCCGGCTTCGGCAACCCTGGTGCGTTCGGCGGCCCGATCGATACTCCGAATTACGATCGGATTGCCGCACAGGGGTTGCGGTACAACCGTTTTCACGTGACGGCCATGTGCTCGCCCACGAGGGCGGCACTGCTGACGGGACGTAACCACCACGCGGTTGGTATGGGAGGTATCCCGGAGGCCTCCGGTGGCTTCCCGGGATATTCCGCGATGCTGCCGAAGGACGCGGCGCCGTTCCCGAAGGTCTTGAAGGAGAACGGGTACTCGACCGCGGCAATCGGCAAGTGGCACCTGACGCCCGAGAAGGAGCAGGGTCCGGCCGGTCCGTTCGACCATTGGCCCAACGGCTGGGGGTTTGACTACTACTGGGGCTTCCTGGCTCCCGAGGCCAGTCAGTTCGACACGATGATCGCCGAGAACCAGAAGTTCATCGGAGTTCAGGAGGGAAAGGACGGCAAGCCGTTCTACTTCCCCGAGGCCATGACCGACCAGGCGATCGACTGGCTGCATGGCGTCAGGGGCCATGACTCCGAGAAGCCGTGGTGCCTGTACTACTCGACCGGTTGCAGTCATGCGCCTCATCACGTCCCGAAGGATTGGTCTGAGAAGTACAAGGGTCGCTTCGCTCAGGGCTGGGACAAGCTCCGCGAGGAAACGTTTGAGCGCCAGAAGAAGCTCGGTGTGGTTCCGGCCGACGCGATCCTGACGCCCCGCGACGAATCGATGCCGGCCTGGGATTCGCTGGATGAGAACAGCAAGCTGCTGTTCGCGCGCCAGATGGAGGTTTACGCAGGCTATTCGGAGAACGCCGACCATCACGTCGGCAGGCTTCTGGACTCGATCGAGGCGATGGGCGAGCTCGATGACACGATCGTGATCTGGATCTGGGGGGACAACGGCGCCAGCCTCGAAGGCACTCCCACCGGCTCGTTCAACGAGGGGACGATGCTCAACGGCCTCCCGCTCACCGACCAGGAGCAGATGCAGCTCACGCTCAAATGGGGCGGCCTCGAGGCGTGGGGCACCGAGATGATGTACCCGCACTACTCCTCGGCCTGGGCGTGGGCAAGCAACACTCCGTTCCGCTGGGGCAAGCAGATCGCCTCGCATCTCGGCGGCACGCGCAACCCGCTGGTCGTCCGTTGCCCGCAGCGGATCAAGGACAGTGGCGGCCTGCGCACGCAGTTCACGCATGTCACCGACATCGGTCCGATGATCCTCGACATGGTCGGCATCCCCCAGCCGACTCATGTCGACGGCGTCGAGCAGCAGCCGATGACCGGCGTGACTTTCGCCGACTCGCTGGCCGATACGAACGCTCCCGAGCACCACACGCAGCAGTACTTCGAGAACTTCGGCAACCGGGCGATGTACAAGGACGGCTGGTGGCTGTCGATGCGGATGCCGCGCATCCCATGGAAGCTGAGCGCCGAGGTGTTGAAGCAGTTCGCGCCCGGGGTCTGGAAGCCCGACGAGGACCCGGTCGAGCTGTACTACCTGCCCGACGATTTCTCCCAGGCGACTGACCTCTCTGAGAGTCACCCTGAAAAGGTCAAAGAGCTCCAGGCGCTGTTCTGGGAAGAGGCCGAGAAGTACCACGTCAAGCCGCTCCTGGCTGGATTCTCGGCGTTCTTCGGCATCCTGCCCCCGCTGGGCGCGAACACGACCGTCACCTACCACGGGGACGTGCAGAACATCGCCCCCGGGGCGGTCCCGCGGGTCTACAACCACTCCTACACGATCACCGCGGACCTCCACATACCCGACGGCGGTGCCGAGGGCGTGATCGTCGCCGAGGCGAGCCATCTCGGAGGGTTCTCCCTGTTCGTCCAGGACGGCAAGCTGAAGCACACCTACGCGTTCCTGGGGGTGTTCGAGTACCACCAGGAGTCCGAGACGAAGTTGCCGGCGGGAGATGTGAACGTCGAGATGACCTTCAAAGCGGACGAGGCGAAGCCGGCCACCCCCGGCGAGGTCACGCTGTCCGTCAACGGCGGCACGGTCGGCAGCGGCCGGCTGGATCACACCGTGCCGTTCATCTTCAGCGGCTACGCCGGCATGGACGTGGGCCGAGACAACGGCTTGGTGGTCGATCGAAGTTACGCCGATAAGGCGCCGTTCGCGTTCACCGGGACGATCAAGAAGGTGGTCTTCGACGTCGCCCCGCACCTCGACGAGGACGATGAACACGCATTGCACGAGCACGCCTCGCAGTCAGACACCGCCCGCGGAATCACGGCGTAGACAGCAGCGAAAGAGAGAATCATGAGCGACACCGAATTCGACGTCGTCATCGCGGCGTACCTGATCCCCGATCTGGCCCAGAAGGAGTTCGACGCGCTCGTGAAGCTCGTCGAGGACGACCAGCTCAAAGTTGAGGGCGTGGTGCTCGTCACCGTCGATGCCGACGGAACCGTTGCGGTCAAGGAAACCGGCGACCACCTCGGCCGCAAGGGGCTTGAGATCGGCGGCGGGGTCGGCCTGGCCGTCGGATTGTTCGCGCCGCCGCTGCTGGCGGCGACCGTCGTCGGCGGCGCGGTCGGCGGCGTGGTCGGCAAGTTCGCCAAACACCGGGTCGAGAGCGGCCTCGAGGAGAAGATGGGCGCCGCACTACCCCCAGGCTCGGCTGGCATCGTGGCGATCTACGACCGCGCAAAAACCGACACCGTGAACAAGACGCTGCCCAGCGCGGTGAGGAAATCAGTCGCGCAGGTCGACGGCGGCGGCGCCAAAGACCTCAAAGCTGCCCTCGCGGAGGCACAGGCCGGGATGGGCGGCTGAGCAAGACCCGTCCAACGATCGCGAGACCCTGCCGTTGGCGATTGTTGACACGTAGCGGGCAGGGGATCAGCGGACTGTCCGGCTAGCGCTGACGGGCGCGGTCCGCCGAGGAAATCCGGCGGGGCCGCGCTCGCTTCTCTAGCGTCGGCGCGCTACGCGCCGGGACGTGCGGCGCGCCACTCTGCGACATCCAAACATTTCTTTGCCTCCTGGTTGTGTGCTTTAGCCGGCGCTTCCGGCGGTCTCCAGTGCGTGCAGCTCTTGGGCCTCCTCAGCCGAGTGGAGCCCTATCTCGACCAGGTCGAGTGGGCTGATGAAGCCGTCGCTGATCCGGAAGCCACCGGCGCGCGCAATCGCATCGCGCAGTGGGACCGCCCAGTGATGCTCGAGCAGGATGAGCGCCGCCGCGGAGTCGTTGGGGATCTCCTCGAGCACGTCCCAGCCCTCTTCATCGGGCAACAGCTGTGCGCCCTCGGCCATCGCCTCGGCTCCCGCCGCAGCGCCTTCCTCGGCGCCTTGTTCTCCTTCGATTCCGAGACCGATGAGGGCGCCGATCGTGCTGCCGACCTCGATCGCCTCGTCCTTGGTCAGGTTGCTGAGATGCTGCACCTCGATGGCTCCGTCCGCGTCCTTGTGAACCGCGAGCGCGTCGATCACGCGGACGGTGTCTTCGTCATGCAACCGTTCGAGCTCAGCGATGATCTCGCCGTGAAATTCGGGGTGGTTGAAGCCAATGACGATCAGCTGAACAGGTCCGACAGGCATCGATCTCGCCTCTTTCTCCGGGTGTTTGGGGCTTCGGGGGAACGTTGGGACACGTCTGCCGCCGCGCACCCGATGTAGCCGGATGTCGCGGCGGCCGGCTCCCAGGTACGAGTGTGGACGCAGGTTGTGGGGGCGCATCACCTGGTTAGGGTGATGGCTTCGTGACCAGGGTTTGATTTTGTCGTTAGGCCGATCGTGGTGCGGGAGGACTGAAGCTCCGGTCCACGGGAGCCTCAGCGATGAGCAGCGATCTCGTCGACATATTCCTGCTGTCCCTGGTCTCGATGTTCAACCCGACGCTGCTCGCCGCAGTGACGATCATGATGCTGATACCAAACCCAAAACGGCTGATGCTTGGCTACCTGCTCGGCGCGTACACGACCAGCATCACGTGCGGGTGCGTGATCGTGTTCGCGCTGGGCGGCTCGAGCAGCGAGACGAGCAGCGCCAAGCACACGATCAGCCCGGCGGTGGACATCGTCGTCGGGCTGCTGTCCGTATCGCTTGCGTGGGTGCTCCGCACCGGGCGTGACCAGCCGTTCCAGTCCCGCCGACGGGCCAAGAAGGAGGCCAAGCTGGCCGCCAAGCGCGAAGCTGGCAAACCGACCGAGTCGCTGCCGCTGCGAATGCTCGGCAAAGGCGATCCGAAGGTGACGTTCCTCGTCGGAGCCGTGCTGAGCTTCCCCGGCGCCTCATTCCTCGCCGCGATGGATCACATCCACAAGCTAAACGCGGGAACCGCCGCCAGCGTGCTGCTGATCCTCTACTTCTGCCTGATGCAGCAGATCATCCTCGAGCTGCCCCTGCTCGGCTACGTGTTTTCGCCCGACAGCACAAAGGACAGAGTCGACCGCTTCAAAGCCTGGATGGCACGCCGAGGCCGCACCGTCGCCGTGATCGGCGCGGCCGTGATCGGCCTCTGGCTGGTCATCAGCGGGGTGATCGCGCTGGTCTGATCCGGGTTCGACTTGCCAACCAGTGCCGCTTCATGACTGCACGCGGCGGGCCTCCGCGTCAGCTGCGCACACCGGTGGCTTGATCGACAAGCAACAGTCTCGAGATTTCGCCAACGCTGTGTTTCGCCGTTTCGCTCAAGCGAGTGCACCGCTATGCGCCCGTCGCGTTCCAGTCAAGACCCACGAGGCGAACATGTCCCGCTTATTCGGCTTCGAGTGCCACGAAACGGTCCCCTTGCGTAACGCCCGCGCCTAGCATCCGCAAGGGACTCAGGGCGCCGATGTCCCGGATATTCCGTGTTTATGGCTACGAAACGCGCCGCCCCCTGCCTAACCCCCTCACCTGTTCACGGGGTAGGAGATAGGGCGCACGGAACTTCCGGTCTCCATTCGAATGCGCGTATGCGCCGTCTTTATTCGTAGGCGCATTCAAGCCATACACGCAATGGTTTGAATCCATACGAACGAGCCGAGCATGAGAGTGCTGCTAATCGATCATTGGGGCAGTGTGGTAGACGCGCCGCCGACGTCTCCTTTTCCAGAGGACGACTGCATGCTCCGCTCCCTCGGCCCAGCTCGCCTTGACCGCGCGGCGCGGAGCTTCGCTGAGTCCTTTAGCGTTGCTCGCGAGGCTGATGGAAGATCTCGCCGAGAAAGTGCGCGATGAGCCACGAGGCCGCCCGCGACGTGACCCCTGACGGATCGCGCGCGGGGTTCAATTCGACGACATCGAAGCCGATCACGCGGCCACGTCGCGCCACTTCGACCAACACCGTGCGCAACTGCCGGAAGCTGAGCCCGCCCGGCTCCGGCAGCGACACGCCCGGCGCGACTGACGAGTCGAGCACGTCGAGGTCGATGGAGACGTAAAGCGCCGTCTTGTCCCGCACGAGTTCGCGTACCACGATGTCGCCTCCGCGCTCGATCACGTCGAGGCTGGTAGCCCAGCGCCCTCCGAACTCCCGTAGACCGTCAACCTCGGGGCGGTCAACGTTTCGAACCCCAACGGCGCTGACGGTCCCCACGAACGGCAGCTCCGCCAGCCGCCGCAACTGGCTAGCACCCGTGAGGCGAGCCCCGTCCAGTTCGTCAAAGAAATCGGCATGCGCGTCGACATGCACCACATCGAACTCGCCCAGCACCTCCATCCCCCGCCCGAGCGGGTAGCTGACCGAGTGATCGCCGCCCACAGCGACCATCAGCGAACCCCGCTCGACGATCGTCCGGGCGGCACCGGTGATCCGCGCGTAATTCGCCTCCGTGTCCGATCCCTGGATCGCGACGTCGCCAACGTCCGCCATCGTCACCCCGACCAGGTAATCGCGATCAGCCTCCACGTCATACCAGCCGCCGGCGCCGCCGTCGCCGTCCGGACCCGCCAAGGGTGGGTAATAGAGCATCGCCTCGGTCGCCGCTCGAGCAGCCGCAGGACCAGCCCGCTGGCCCGTCAGGATGCCCGGCTGCGGCGTGCCACCGTCGTAAGGGACACCAAGGAACGCCACCTGCGCATCGAGCAGCGCGAGATCGCGCACGGCCGGAACCCCAAAGAAAGTCCTTGGAGCGAGATCGGTCAGCCGTCCGCCCATATCCACGCGCCGAGTATCGCGGACTCGCTCGACCCGCTGACGCAAATCGATCAAACCACCGTCGTGCTTGCGTGTGAGAACCACCTTTCGCGCAAACCGTATGCGCGGAACCGACGACTCCTGCGCCCTGGGGCATTTGTCACACAACCTCCTCGGGCGACGCGGCTAGCGTGTAACCAACAGGCGGTCACCATCGGGCCGCTGACCACTCTGATGCGATGCGGACCGTGCCGGCTGTGCGGTCCTGCTAAGCAGTCCAAGGAGGAAGCAGATGAGAACCGCATTCGGCATTCTGCTGTTCGTGATCGTGTACGCGCCCATTGCTTACATGGTCTATGACGAACTGACGGGACGACGGTCTCGTGTTCGGTCGCGAGTAGGGCACAGCGCACGCCAGCAGCGCAGACACCGCCAGCCGCAACTCACGAGCCGCTATCAGCTCTAGTCCGCCATGCCGGCACTCGCGATGTCGGACGAGAGGGGGTGCGTGGCCGTGTCGGCGGCATTTCGCGCGAACCGTTCGCTCCCTCCCTCTCGCGCCAAACCAGGAACGCGGCTCCGCTGCTGCTTCGGGCTGACAGGGAAAGTTCGCGAGTTCGTCCAGAAATCGCGGCTTTCCATCCGCCCGTGAGAGCCCGCTGCGCGGGCACAGCAGCTACAAGCAACAGCGCATCGCGCCGGCCCGTGATCGTGGTCAAGCGGTCGCGTTCGAGACTGCCGGTACTCGATCGAAGCGGGAGGCTTGGCGGGCGCCGGGCAGAGTGCCGGATTCGTTCCGAAGCAGTCATCTGCTCAGCCTCTACCCGGGCTGCCGCTTTCTTCCGGCCGCGCCGAGCCGAATGTCGGAATGGCACACCGGCGGCTCGGCGTGGTGGCCGGCTCCTCCATGCCGCGCGCAAGGGAGGTCGTTCCGCGAGCATCGCGAGCTGCGCCATGAGGACCGGGGCTGCGCCCGACTCAGTTCGTGACCCGGTAGAGCTTCAGTGGGTCGGGCACGCCTTTGAGGGTGTGCTCGCCGCGGTCCTCGAATGCGATGCCGCTGCCGGCGACGATGTCTCTGAGGGTTGAGGAAACGAGGATCTCGCTGGGGCCGGCGAGAGCCGAGACTCTGGCGCCGATGTGGATGGAGATGCCTCGGATGTCGCTGTTGTCGAGCTCCACTTCGCCGGTGTGGCAGCCCGCGCGGATCTCGATCCCGAGTTCGCGGACGCTCTCGATCATTGCTTGAGCGCTGCGGACAGCTCGGGCTGGTCCGTCGAACGTTGCGAGAAACCCGTCTCCGGTGTGTTTGATCTCGGCGCCCCTGAAGGTCGCGAGCTGCTTGCGGACCCGTTCGTCGTGAGCGATCAGGAGGTTCTGCCAGCGGGTGTCCCCGAGCTCCGAGGCCATCGCGGTGGAGCCGACGATGTCGGTGAACATGACGGTCACGAGAACTCGCTGGAGGTTGCGAGCGGGCCGTTCGCCGGTCGCGAATTCCTGGATCGGGTCGAGGATCGAGTCGATGTCGCCGACGAACCAGAGGTGGTCGGTACCGTCGAGTTCGATGAGTCTTCCGTCGGGCATGATCCCGGCGAGGAACCGGGACTCCTCGATCGGCTCAAGATCGTCGTCGACACGGTGCAGGAGCAGCGTCGGGACGCGGACCGTTGCCAGGAGGCGCTGCGCGTCGGTTGCGAAGTAGATGCGGTGCAGTGCGACCGCGCCGCCGGGGCTTGTCGACAGTTGCTGCCACGTCGTGTACCAGTCCAGGAGTCGCTGATCCTGCATCAACGACGGCGCTCCGGTCAGAAGCCCGCCCAATGGGTCGTTGAGCGCGAACTCTCTGGTGCCCCAGCCCGTTTCCATGCGCGCGAGGTAGTCGTCGAAGAATCGCTCCCGGTCTTCGCGATTGCTGGGCTCAGACCAGGGTTGATCGCCCATCGGATCGAGCGTGTAGATGATCAGGCGGTCGACCCGCTCCGGGTGGGTGGCGGCGAACAGCGCGCACGTCAATGCGCCGTCTTCGGCCCCGAACAGGGAGACGTGGTCGGAACCGACGGCGTCAAGGATGATCCCGAGGTCCTCGGCGAGGACTTCGAGCGGCGGCAGATCATCAGGGGAGAAGCGGTCCGACAGCCCGCAGCCACGGCGATCGATCACGATCAGGCGGCAAAACGAGCCGAGGCGCTGCAGGAACTGGGCGTAGGCGGGCAGCTCCCAGTTCCAGATCAGGTTCGACGCGAACCCGGGAACGAACAGCAAATCGACCGGCCCGTCGCCTACAACTTGGTACGCAAGCGAAACCTCGCCGTTCTTCGCATACCTGACCTCCGGTGGCGCCACGCCCGTAGTCTTCCAGCAATGGGTTCTTCTGGGCAGAGGGCGAGATGAGATGACTTACGCGCCATCAACCGGCCTTAGTGCTGGGTTCGCGGGCCGCGTGTTCCGGCCAGGCGAGCCGGGTTTCGCGGACGCGCGCACGATCTTCAACGCAATGATCGACCGCCGCCCCGCACTCATTGCCCAGTGCGAGACCAGGGAAGACGTGATCGCGGCGCTCAGGTTCGCACGCAGACAAGGGCTCGAGGTCGCGGTCCGCGGCGGAGGGCACAGCGTCGCCGGGTCGTGCCTGAGCGATGGCGGGATCGTGATCGACCTACGCCGCTGAACACCGTCGCGGTCGACCCCTCGGCACGAACTGCTACGGTCGGCGGCGGCGCGACATGGGCCGAGTTCGACTGCGCCTGCGGCGAGCACCGGCTCGCAACGACAGGCGGCCGCGTATCGACCACCGGCGAATCGTTCTGCTGGGCGATCCAACACGAATGTTCGACTATTCGCCCGATCGAGCCGCGATTGTTCGAAGAGCATGACGCGTTCGAGCTCGTGGTGTGCTGCGACCAGACAGCACATCTCGTAGTGCCCGTTCGCTGATCCCGGCTTGAGCGGTGACGCTGGTTCGCGGCAGCGTGCGGAGGCGGTCGCGCTCGTCGTTGGTGAGGGTTTGATCTGCGTAGAGCTGCTGGAGGTCCTGGCGCGAAGAACCTCCCTCAATCCGGCGGCCTAGGAGGTTGGCTAGATGTAGCGGTCTTCGTTATGCGGTCGTCGCTCCAATCGCCGACAACGCCCGGGAGGTGGGGGCCAATGCCCCATACAGGTCGCGGAACACCGGCAGCAGCGATCGGTAGGTCGAAGCCGCCACCGCATTGGGCCGGTGGACGCAGTCGATCGTGACGAGCTCTGCCGCGGTTTCGAGATCGGCGATCAGACCCAGAGCGCACATTCCGAGCAGCGCCGCTCCGAAGCTCGAACCCTCGCGGCCGAGCGCGAACCCGACCTCGATGCCAAGCGCGTCGGCAAGGACCTGTCGCCACAAGGCGAGCAAGGGCGGTGCCGGTGTTGACGGTGAGTCGATCGTGGAGTTCGAGAGGGACCTTCACGGGAATCTCTACAAGCTCTGGAATCGGTTCTCGTCGGGGAGCTATGCCACCGCCGGTGTGTGCGGTGGAGATACCGAAGAAGGACGGCAGCTCTAGAGCGTTAGGGGTGCCGACTATCGCGGACAGGATCGCCCAGACCGTCGTGCGCGGATATCTGGAGCCCGGCGTGGAGCCTGTATTCCACGAGGACTCCTACGGGTATCGGCCGGGTCGGTCGGCGCTGGACGCGGTCGGGGTCTGCCGGGAGCGCTGTTGGAGGCAGGACTGGGTTTTGGACCTGGACCTGAAGTCGTTTTTCGACAGCGTGCCGTGGGACCTCGTGCTGAAGGCGGTAGCTCATCACACCGGTCAGCGCTGGATCCTGATGTACGTGGAGCGGTGGCTCAAAGCGCCATTGCAACGCGAGGATGGCAGCCTGGTTGATCGGGATCGCGGAACCCCCCAGGGTTCTTCGATTTCGCCGTTGCTAGCCAACATGTTCTTGCACTACGCGTTCGACGCATGGATCGCTAGGGAGTATCCGGGCGTCCGGTTCGAGCGCTATTGCGATGACGTGATTGTCCACGCCTCGAGCGAACGGCAGGCCCTGCAGCTGCGGGCCGCGATCGCTCGGCGGCTGGCGGACTGCGGGCTTGAGCTCAATGAGCGGAAGACCCGCATCGTCTACTGCAAGGACGCTGATCGGCGCGGCTCTCACGAGCACGAGTCGTTTACGTTCTTGGGGTACACGTTCCGCCCGCGGCTAGCTCGGAGCAAGCGAGGCGGCTCGTTCGTCAGTTTCCTCCCGGCGATCGGCAACGACGAGCGCAAGCGCATCGGGCGGGTGATCCGCCGCTGGCGGTTGCATCGTTGGTCGGACAGCATCCTCACAGACCTGGCGAAGGCGATCAACGCCGAACTCCAAGGGTGGATCAACTTCTATGGGCGCTTCTACCGCTCGGAGTTAAACCGGCTACTCAGACGGATCAACGAATACCTCGTTCGATGGGCCCGCTGGAAGTACAAGCGGCTGCGCCGCTACCCCGCCAAGGCACGCAGGTTCCTGGCCGCTGTCTTCAGACGCGAGCCCGGGCTGTTCGCGCACTGGCGTTTCGGCGTGCGCCCCGACGGCTGGACGATGGGAGCCGGATGAATCGAGAGGTTCACGTCCGGTTCTGCGAGCGCCGGGAGGTGTGATTCCCCCCGGCGACTCACCCAGGTTCGTGGCCCCGACGCGGGTCGAGACCCGCATCCATGCCCGCACGGGTATCGCGGCCAGTGTGCCTCGTGACTGCGCGTGTCCGGCAGCGGTCAGGTCCGACAGCACAGTGGACTTCCCGGCGTGCCGCTTCCGGACCCAGAGGGGTAGTCCGTCACCGAGCCCGGCGCTGCGATTTCCGGACGCTGCTTGTAGCGCGGAGAATCGTGGTTAGCGTCCGCGCCGTATCCGCGTGCTGCTTTGCGCCGGCGAAGGCGAGGTGCTCGGTGGGGTATCTGTCATCTGCTCAGCACCTTGCTCATTCGTGGATTTCGCTGAATTGATACCCCGTGGCGGTGTCGTGGGCTTGCTGGCACAGGCCGCAGCGGATCGCGCGCGTTGGCGGCTCGACTCTTACCGTCCGGTTGATGACCGCGGTCCGGGTTAGCCAGTGGGGCGTGACGTGTGCGTGGTCGGGGCATACGGCGGCACCGCAGCCGATGCAAACCGCGACCGCGTCGACGTCGCGCCCGAGCCCGGCACAGTCGAAACACTTCATCGGCCCGTCACCTCGCCCGAGTAGAAACGACCAGTGCTCACGTCCTCACTCCTGTTCAGAGGCGTTGGGTGCCTCGGCGTGGATCGTGCCTTCGAGCTCGCACGCGGCGGCGAGGGTGTTGGTGATCGTGCCGAAGCGGAGGATGTTGCGGTGCGGAAGCTCGAGCCGGTGCTCGGGTTCGTCGGTGAGGATCCGCAGCGCGTAGCGTGCGCGGACGATCCTTGGCGGCGGCTCCTTGCGCTCAATCTCGACCTGGATGCGGGCGCGCTGATAGCGGAACGGCAGGATCACGGAGAACCGTTCGACGTTCTCGAGGATGCAGGCGGCGAGCGCTGCGGCGAGGAGGTCGGCTGGGCCGGGGAGCAGCTCGCCGGTTGTGGCCGAGCCGCCGAACGCGATCGTGGTTGCTCGGGCGGCGACCGTCGCGGTGCCGCCGTGCGCGCTTTCGGTCTCGATTGTGTAACGCGTTGCCGCTGCGGCGCCTTCCCCGCTTGAGCCGACGGTCATAGCGGCGTTTGACGAGGTGGTTTGCGGGCGCGGGTGCGGCCGGTGGGGGAGCCGGGCTGTCACGGCGCGTTTGCTGGTGTGGGCCATCTGAGTCTTCGGGAGAGCCAGAGGGCGAGGTAGACGAGGCTGACGAGGACGGGGACTTCGATCAGTGGTCCGACGACGCCGGCGAGCGCCTCGCCGGAGGCGGCGCCGAAGACTCCGACGGCGACCGCGATCGCGAGCTCGAAGTCGTTGGAGGCGACGGTGAACGCCATGCTCGCGGTCTGCGGGTAGGGGAAGCGCAGGATCCTGCCGGCGGCGAATCCGGCGGCCCACATGACGGCGAAGTAGGCCAGCAGCGGCAGCGCGATCCGGACCACGTCGAGCGGCTGGGAGGTGATTCGGTCTCCTTGGATCGCGAATAGCAGCACGATCGTGTACAGGAGCCCGTAGAGGGTGATCGGCGCGATCCTGGGGATGAAGCGGTTCTCGTACCAGTCGCGGCCGCGGCGGCGCAGGCCGATGCGTCGGGTGAGGTAGCCGGCGGTGAGCGGGATGCCCAGGAAGATCAGGACGGTGCGGGCGATCTCCCAGATGCCGGGCTGGAAGCCCTGGGTCTGCAGGCCGAGCCACCCGGGGAGCACGGTCAGGTAGAAGTAGCCGAGCAGCGAGTAGGCGGCGAGCTGGAAGATCGCGTTGAAGACGACGAGTACGGCGGCGCGTTCGCGGTCGCCCCGGGCGATCTCGTTCCAGACGAGCACCATCGCGATGCACCGGGCGAGGCCGACGATGATCACGCCGGTGCGGTACGCGGGTTGGTCGGAGAGGAAGATCCAGGCAAGCGCGAACATCAGCAGGGGCCCGACGACCCAGGAGAGGAACAGCGAGGTCCCGAAGAAGCGGCGGTCGCTGACGCCGTCGTGACGGGCGTGGCCGAGCTCCTCGTAGCGGACCTTCGCGAGCACCGGGTACATCATCAGCAGAAGGCCGGCCGCGATCGGGAGGCTGACGGTGCCGACCTGCAGCGTGCCGAGCCAGTGGTTGAGGTGCGGCAGCAGCGAGCCGAGCGCGAGCCCGCCGGCCATCGCCAGCGCGATCCACAATGGCAGGAAGCGATCGAGCGTCGAGAGCCGCGAGACAACACCAGACGTCGGGGCGTCCGACCCTGCTGCGGGCGGTGTTTTGGGGGGTTGCTCAGTGACAGCCACAGCCATCGTCCTCTAGCTCGACCGCGTCGGCGAGAATCGCGTCGAGGAGATCACGCATCTGCGCGAGCCGCTCACGGTTCGCGCAATAGCACGTCCGCAGCCCGTCGATCTCGCCCTGAATGAACCCTGCATCCTTGAGCACCTTGAGGTGCTGAGAGACCGTTGCCTGCGCGAGCGGCACCTGCTCGACGATCTCCCCGCAATAACACGAATCATGTCCGAGCAGCAGCCGCACGATCCGCACGCGTGCTGGATGCCCGAGTGCCTTGGCCAGGACAGCGAGCTCGGCATCGACGCGCTCACCACGCACCGCGAGGAATGCTTGCGCGACGCTCACGACGCTCCTGCTACGGCAGTCCTCAGCCTCTGGCTCAGGTGTCCGTTGGTTCGGGGCACGCGCTCGCGTTTTCCGCCCCTCGGCGTGCTCGGAACACTGTGTCGGCAGCCGTACGTGGTCCCGCCGACGCGGTAGTCCTGCGCCATCCGGAAATGCTCCAGGCACATCCCGACCCCGCAGTGCTTACAGACTGCGACCGCCGCGACCGCCTCCCCCCGGGTCGCACACTCGTAACAGTTCATCGTCGCCTCCTTCGCGCCATCGGGGTGGGTTAGCACCGTTGTTAGCACCGTTGGTTCATCGCAAATCAACGATAGGCGCGACCCAGCATGCCGCCATCCGCGATTAGCCCGAGACGATGGTGCGCCTAACTACGCAACCGGCTCGGGCATTACCCCGAAGCGAAACGCGACGGCTACCGCCGAAAGGCGACGACCCCGCGCTGATCGGGCAAGAGCGTGACACCACGCGGTGACGAAACTCGGCCGCCGCGGGTCGTTCCGTGGTCTGCAGCCAGATCCTGTTGCGAAGCCAACGTCGCAGAAGGTCCAAGCCCGCCCGGGTCGAACATGTTCTTGGTCTGACCGCGTCACCCAGGAGAGAGAAGCCACATGACCTATGCGCTTAACCGCAAGCTCGCTGTCGAGTTCATCGGGATGTTCATGTTTGTGTTCACCGTCGGCATGGCGACGAACAAGGCGGGTGCGGGCGCGCTCGCACCACTCGCGATCGGGTCGTTGCTGATGGTGATGGTGTTTGCGGGTGCCCACATCTCTGGCGGTCACTACAACCCCGCCGTCAGCACCGCTGTGTTCGTCAGAGGAAAGATGAGTTCCAACGAGTACCGCGGGTACATGATCACGCAGTTCGTGGCCGCCATCCTGGCCGGGCTGACCGTTCGTGTGGTTGGTGGCCACGAGGCGAACGCAAGCGTCGCCGGTGCGGGCAGGATGCTGATCGCCGAGTTTCTGTTCACCTTCGCGCTGTGTTGGGTGGTGTTGAACGTTGCCACCGCACGGGGGACGGAGGGGAACTCGTTCTACGGGCTCGCGATCGGATTCACCGTTGTGGTCGGGGCGTTCGCGGTCGGTGGCATCTCGGGCGGCGCGTTCAATCCCGCGATCGCCCTGGGTGCGATGGTCACCGGCCTGTTCAAGTGGAGCAACATCTGGATCTACCTCATCGCCGACTTCCTCGGCGGGGCAGCCGCCGCCTACGTGTTCCTCTACCTACTGCCAGCGGAGAAGGCAGCGGGAGACGTCGAACCCGCGAGCACCGAGTGAGCGACCCGACCTGAGCGCACATTCGGACGCCCCCTCCGTACGACCTTGCAATCACGCCGACTCGTGCTGGGATCGGAGTCGGCCCGGGAACGGCTGGCGCATTTGGCTCACCGCAGATCAAGATGAGAGCCGCGGGCGCGCCGCCATCCGCGCCGCGCACCGATTGGCACCCGTATTGACAAATACCAGCAGGCGCAAGGCTACGAACAAGCGTCAAGATCGGGGAGCAGCTGCTGCACGCGGCGGACGATTTCGTCGCGAGTTGCGCGCACCTCGTCGACCGTCCTGCCGTTCGGGTCCTGGAGATCCCAGTCGATGTACCGCTTGCCTGGAATGAACGGGCATTCATCGCCGCAGCCCATCGTCACCACGACGCCGGCCTGCTCGGCGAGTTCGCGCGTGAGCAGTCTGGCGCGGCGTCAGCGAGATCGCTGCCCAACTCGCGCATCACCTCGACAACCTCGAGATGGATCCTGTCCCCGGGCGTGGTGCAGGCGGACGCGCTGGTGTGATGGCCGTTGGCGGCCCGCTCGAACAGCGCCTGGCTCATCTGCGACCGGCCGGCGTTACGTAGGCAGACGAACAGGACGTGCGCCATCGCGCTGCTCCTCGGCGTCACGGTGGACAGTCCGTGGCGGATGCTCACCGCGAACGAGCTGATAGGCGAGCGCGCCGACCGCAGCTCCCAGGATCGGTCCGGCGACGTAGACCCAGAAGTCGGTCCAGGTGCCGGAGACGAGCGCGGGTCCGAACGAGCGGGCTGGGTTCATCGATGCGCCGGTGACCGGTCCGCCGAACAGGGCGTCGAGGCCGATTACGCCGCCGATCGCGATCGCCGCGGCGGCGCCGACCGCGCGCGTGTCGGTCGCGACGGCCATGATCACGAACATCAGGAACGCCGTGAGGATCGCCTCGTATAGGAACGCGCTGCCTGCCGCGACCGTGGGCACGGTCGCGCCGAGGTGCGCGGGCTTGCTCGGCCAGACGCCGAGCAGCACCAGCGCGGCGAGCGTGGCGCCGGTGATCTGAGCGGCGATGTAGGCAATCGCGTCGCGCGGGGAGAAGTGCCTGGTGAGCGTGAACGCGATCGTCACCGACGGGTTGATGTGTGCCCCCGAGAGATGCCCGGTGGCGTAGATCATGACCATGATGATCAGCCCGAACACCAGGCTGATCCCGACCGACCCGAGCGCGCCGTGGTAGTGCTGGTTGGCGATGATCGCGCCGCACCCGGCGAACACCAGCGCGAACGCGGCGAGCGCTTCGGCGCTGGCGCGCCGCCACAGACTGAGGTTGCGGTCCATCGCTAGCGCACCGCTTGCTCGAGGATGTTGCAGTGCTCCTGGCGCAGGCATTCGCGGGCTTGCTTGTGTGCGAGCGTCAGGATGTGACTCCGGACCGGGACATCGTCGTAGTCGTCGAGGATCCGGTCGGCGCACCCGCGGATCACCTCGGGCTCCCGGTTCTCGCCGAACTCGTCGATGAGTTGCGGGAGCAGCTTCGCCAGGCGCCAGCGGTGCGAGGTCCCGTCGTCGCGGATCGCGTCGATCTTCTCGCTCGCGAGCTCCTTGACGCGCTCGTCGATCAGGTCGCGGATCTCGCGGACCTCGTCGATTGGCCGGCCCGCAGGGTCGGGGATGTTCCAGTCGTCGACGGTGGTCGGGACGTACGGGCAGACGTCCCCGCAGCCCATCGTGATCGCCCAGTCGGCGTGCAGCTGCATTTCGACGGTCAGCTTCTTCGGCTTGCGGCCGGAGAGGTCGATGTCGAGCTCGCGCATCACCTCGATCACCTCCGGCCAGACATGGCGGGTTGGGTCTGAGCCGGCGGACTCGCCGCGGACGTCCTCGGGGGCGTAGCTCTCGAACAGCGCCTGGGCCATCTGCGAGCGCCCGGCGTTGTGGGTGCAGACGAACAGCACGTACTTCATCGCACTCTCTCCTTTGGTTATGCGGCGGCGACCAGCTTGACGGCGTACCCACCCGGGAGCCCGGCCGCCTCGACCTCGCGGGCGACCGCCTCCGCGTCGTAGGGGACGCGCTCGATCGAGACCTGCACCTTGCCGGCGGCGTCGAGCTTGAGGATCGCGAACGCGCACCGCGGGTCACCGTCCTTCGGCTTGCCGACCGACCCGCAGTTGACGAACAAGGCTCCGCCATAAGTGTGGATCCACGGTTTGTGCGTGTGCCCGAACACGAGCACCCGCGCTTCCTCGGCCGCCGCGAGCCGCTCGTACAGGCTCGCGGGTTTGTCCTTGAACAGGTACTCGTTGACCTTCCGCGGCGAGCCGTGCACGAGATGGATCGGGACCTCGCCGAGCTCGAAGCGCAGGTCGAACGGCAGGCCAGGCATGAAGTTCTTGGCGCGCTGGTCGGTGTTGGCGAGCGTCCATGCGACTGAGTGCTGTCCGAGCTCGCGGTCGTGCTGGGTCACGTACGCGCAGCCGCAGTCGTCGAGGTCGCGGCCGATCGCGTAGTCGTAGTTGCCATAGATCGTCGGGATCTCCCGCTCCTCGATCAGTGCGCAGACCTCGTTCGGGTACGGGCCGTAGCCGACGAGATCGCCGCCGCAGTAGATCCGATCGACGCCGATCTGATCGATCGTGTCGAGGCTCGCCTCCAGCGCCGGCAGATTGCCGTGGATGTCGGTGATGACCGCTACTCGGTTCAACGTTCGTGCTCCCGGTTGTTCGAGGTGGGTTGGTCAGGCGTCATGTGGCTCGAGCGTGTCGAGCAGCTCGCGGACGTGGTGGTAGAGCTCATAGCGGGTCCGGCGCACGACCTCGATTGGCTGCCCCGCTGGGTCGTCGACCGCCCAGTCGAGGTAGCGCTTGCCGGTGTGTACCACGCTCGCGTCACCGCATCCGCGTGTGACGACGACATCGGCCGCGCGCAGAACCTCGTCGGTCAACGGTTTCGGGAACTCCTGCGCGACATCGATGTCGAGCTCGCGCATCGCCTCGATCACGACCGAGTCGATCTGCTCGTCGGGATGGGAGCCGGCGGAGCGGACCCCGACCCACCCGTTGGACAGGTGATGTGCGAGCGCGGCGGCCATCTGGCTGCGCCCTGCGTTGCGCTCGCACACGAACAGCACTTCGGGCAGGGGCTTCGCGACGATCCTGTCGGCCTGTGCGACTGCCCACAGTTGCTCGCGCGCGAACCGCGCGATGATCACCGGCAGGAAGTTCGGGCCGACGGTCCGACGGTCGCCGATCTCCGCGTAGGACGCCGGGACGTAACAGGCGACGGTCTCGCCCGAGAACACCCCGCGGAACTCCGTCGGCGAGTTCGGCAACCGTCGCGTCCAGGCACTGGCGCAGCAACGGACTCACCTCGGCCGGCATTGGAGACCCCTGGGCAACGTGGCGCCAAGTCTATCCATTGACAGTCATCAGTTCGATAGGTATACGTATATCGATGTCGATCGATCTGGAGCTGACTCCGAAGACCAAGCGAGAGCGGAGTCGCGATCGGCGGCCCGGTCACGTAGTTGAGCGCCACCCGCGAGACATCCTGCGGTGCGACGCCGTAGTTGGTCCAACGGAAGCCCAGCGGGTCGAGGATCTCCTCGGCGAGCACCGTGCGGATGTCCTTACCGGTCACCCGATGGACAATCTCGCCCAGGATGTAGCCGCCCGAGACGGCGTTATAGAAGAGAAGCCTCCCCGGCTTGGCGAATGGCCTTGCGTCGCAAAGGACCCGAACACGGAACTCGCGATCACGCGCCCGGTCGAGGTCCAATGCCACCCGCGGGAAATTGGGCACCCCGGCGCGATGCGCGAGCACCTGACCGATCGTGATCTCGCCCTTACCGTGACGGTCATACCCGGGAATGTGCTCGCAGACGCGGTCCGAGATGTCCAGCGCCCCGCGCTGGTGGAGCATGTGGACCACAAACGCCGTGACCGCCTTAGAGGCGGAATAGATGAAAAACGGCGTCGCCGGCGTCGCCGGCCGCTTCTCTACCCCCGCGCCATCACGCGGGCCGTTGCCGCGAGCATGACCGATCGCGCGGTCAAGCACCACCGCGCCCTGGCGACGCACGCACACCTGCACGGCAGGGTGGACTCCGCTTCGATAAAGATCGACGGCCGCGCTCCAGATGCGCTCCACAGACTCCCCGCTCATGCCACCAGCGTCGGCGCCCTCCCCGCCGATCGCGGTGACCGACTCGAGGTCGCGCGGGACGCGCACCCGTCGCAGCGGATCCGGCAGCCCGGGCACGCGCGGAACCGACAGCATCCGAGGCACGGCCACGCCCTCCAGGCTCAACCCGCCGGGCGCCACTCACGCCGCTCGACATCGCCGTCGCGCAACAGCGCCCGCAGCGCCACGTCCCGCGTCAGCAGCCGGTCAATCAGCGGCTTGAGCATCCCGCGCCACGCCGAACACGGCCCAGAGGAAAAAGCATCCCGATGATCGCAACCTCGACATCACGGCCCGACTGACCGTAGCGCCCAGCAGTCAAACCAGACCAGCTCCTGCCTTGATCGCCAGCCAATCCGGAACCGTTATGGGCCCAACAGCTCATTCTGTTCCTCGCGGCTCGCCCGGCCATCGCGAGAGCGATCGACCGCAAGACCCGGCGCAAAACCGCGAACCGGCAGCAGGTACCGCGGACGGCTGCTTTGATCTCCGGCGATCGGCTCCCAGCGCGTAACGTCGCGCAGGAACCGCGGATACAGCGACGGTTCGCCGATCAGCTCCCAGACGGCCGACGGCGGCGCATCGATCTTCACGTGTTGCGAGACGCGCATGACCAGTTCACCCGATGATCGGTAGCCGGCGCTCCGCCGCCAGATCTTCAAGCCCCCGCTGCATCATCCCGACGACGTGATCGTAGGCGTCGTCGAGGCTCGGACGGGACCCAAACTGCTCGCGCAGGTCGATCGGCGGAAGCACCTGAATCGTGATCTTGGCGGGCAGCGGCACGTGACCGAGCAGATCGCCGACATTCACCCCCCAGGGCAACCCCAGCGAGATCGGCAGCACGTGCAGGCGGAAGTAACGATCGAGCCGAAGCGCGCGGGCGAGCCGCTCGCCCCGCGTGAGGAACAACGTGGTCTCCTGCCCACCGATCGACACGACCGGCACGATCGGGAGCTCACGCTCGAGCTCGAGCGCGATGAAGCCCCCGCGATGATCGAAGTCGACGCGAGCGGACTCCCAAGAGGGACGATGCGTCTCGTAATCGCGGCCGGGGTAGACGAGCACCGCAGCGCCGGCATCAAGCGCGCCGCCTGCGTTCTCGTGCGTTGCAGCGACCGTGCCGTAGCGTCGCAGGAAGCCGAGCCCGGGCCACACGATCACGAGGTTGTGCGCGAGCTGGTAGAACGGACGATCCGCGCCGAAGTACGCGCTGAACGCAAGGGCGAACACGAACGTGTCCGCCGGCACGTTGCCCCCACAATGGTTCCCGACCAGCAGCACCGGCCCCTGCTCGGGGACATGATGCAGCCCACGGGCGTCGGCGCGGAAGTAGGACGAGGCCAGCAACCACAGTCCGGGCAGAGTGCGGCGGATGTAGTCCGGGTCGCGCTCGCTCAGATCGGCCGCAGGAATACGCTGCTGCAACCGACGCGCGAACGCGCCCACAAGCCCCTGCGGTGGCCGCAGCGCGGGCTGGTTGACCGCTCCGGAGCCGGTCATCGCGCGTGGATCCTCGCCGGACATCGCCGAACCTACGGCGTCTCTCCGGCGCGCGTCTTCTCCGCGCCGGTCGCATTTGACAAGAGCGCGCAAGTCGGGGCAAGCGAGACATCAACGAGCGTGGGATTCCGACGACTCGACGGCGGTTCGAACACGGGCACCGCGCCGACGTGCACGTGGGCGCGCTCGACGGCGGCAGCCAGCCTCCGTCCGACGCTCTCCGGAGGGGGAGCGACAGCAAGCGGCGCGGCGTCACCTCGGACGCGATCGGTGCCATCGGCTCGCGTCGTGCCCTATTTTGCGTTCGTCGAGGTGCCCAGCGACTTACCGGCGCTGTGCACGACGCTGCGAAGGAAGTCGTACTCCGTCTTGACCAGTCGGTCCGCCATCTCCAGAGCGGAGTCGATGACCTCCTGCCGCTTGGACGGATCCTCGCCCGTAAGCGTCTTCTCGACGCCATCGACGAACGTGCGCACCGCCGCGATCGCGTGCTGCTGACCGGTCTTGACCGATTCGAGCACATCCTCGGAGAGCTCTGTGGACTTGTCGACGATCGGCATTGGTACCTCCGTGACTCGGTGTGACGCCGTTGGGTACGGCGTCTTGACTCTCCCGTTTTACCCCTGGCAGGCCGCGCGCGCATCGGGAGAACGCCACGGACGCCCTAGCGGAAAACTACCCACGCGTAATATTACCAGTGCGTAGAACCGGTCGCGGTGTGAGGACGACGCGGTCTGACACGTGCCGCGTCAACATCAGCGGCCGCCGCTCCGTGGCGAGAGCCCGCCACACGTACCTTGAGGCTTACGCGCGCTTTCTCGGTCGACGGCGGGCGCGCGTCGAGGACCGGGCGCGAGTCGCAGATCCCGGTTCGTGGTCGAACGGCCACGGGTCGGCGCGACCCTGCAGCAGCTCGCTGAGACCGATCCACGCAACGTTCATCAGCCTCGCTGCCATCCCTGCCTGGGATTCCTCCGGGTGATCCAGCCACCAGTTGGCCAGCGACTCGCCGGCACCAACGAAGGCATGAGCGAGCGGCTCGGTGCCACCAATCTTCTCAGGGCCTATGCCCGCGCCTTCTAGGACCTCGTCGAATAGGGCGGCGGTGCCGTCGGAGACGGTGGCGCGGATTCCCGAAACCTCGCGAGAGAATGGCGCGCCTCTGGAGGCGAGTTCGCCGAACAGGACCGACCATTCGTCGCGGTTGTCGTCAACGTGCCCAAAAAATGCCAGCGCCGAGGCCCACAGACGCTCCTCGGGGCGCTCGCCCGCGGCCCGGACGGCGTTGCGCATGCGCGCGAGCATTCGTTGGCCGGCCAACTCGATGTAGGCGAAATACAGGCCTTCCTTAGAACCGAAGTAGTTGTAGATCATCGGCTTCGAGACCCCGGCACCCTCGGCGATCTCCTCCATCGACGAGGCGTGAAAACCTCGCTTGGCAAAGACGCGCCCGGCCACCTCCAGCATCTCGCGCTCGCGGACCACGCGCGGCACCTTCTGCCGACCCCGCAACGGCGAAACGGGGCGGCGCGGAGTCTCGCCTGACATGTGGTCAAGCATAAGACGCCGAATCGCCTACGGCAGCACAGTCTCGCCCGCCCAGCGCGAGCGAATGGATGGCCGCAGCACCTTTGTGACCAAGAGCCATGACCCAAGTTGAAAGGCTCGACCCCTTCATGGAGGACAAGCCGTGGCCGTCATCAGAACTCCCAGGCTGTTCAAGACCGCTCGTACCTTGGTTCCAGCGATTCCCTCAGCCCGAGATGCCGTTTCGCCGAGAAGGGGTCAGGAGCGGGAGGTGGTTTCGTCGCGCTGCCAAGGACACAGCTTGCGGTGCGCCGACGGGCCAGCGCGGACTGCGACATCGATTGCTTGGATCGCCCGATGGCGAGGGCTGGCTGGGAGCTAGCGGTTGCGGCCGTAGAGGTCGTGCGCCCTGACCCATTCTGCGACGACGATCGCCCATCCGAGCGAGAGCTCACCGCAGAGCACTGTTGCCGCGACGATCTCGGCGAACTTGCGCACCTTCCCCGTCCCGTAGCAACCGAGCAGCTCCAGGCACTCGCGCTGGGTGGCGAGCCCGGTGCCGCCGCCGTAGGTGGCGACGATCAGCGAGGGGAGCGTGATCGATGCGTAGTAGTCGCCGTTCGGGAGCAGCTCGCTGAAGCCGAGGGCCGCGGAGGACTCCGCGACATTGGCTGCGTCCTGTCCGGTGGCGATGAACATGGCGGCGATGCCGTTGGCCGACTGGAGGCCGTTGTTGTTGACCCCGGACATGAAGCCACCGAGGTTCGACACCTGCCGCGCCCGAAACAGCTCCTCGCCGCTCGTGTGCATTTGCTCCTCGATCAGCGCGGCGGGGATCGTCGCCTCAGCGACTACACGCTTGCCCCGGGTGCGCAATATGTTGACCTGCGAGCTCTTCTTATCGGTGGCGAAGTTGGACTCCAGGTAGAAGTTGGTGATGCCCTCGTAGTTGGAGGTGATCCACGCGCACGCCGCGGCCGTAGCCTTGCCCGTGAGGTTCTGCCCCGCGGCGTCGCCGGTCGTGAAATCAAAGCGCGTGAATAGGATCCGGCTGGCGGAGTACTGCTCGATCCCATGCAGCCGGCCGACACGAGTGGTGCTCTCTGCCGCCTGCTTGATCTCACCGAAGTGGTCCGTGAGCCACTCCCCGAAGCCGCGCGCCTCCCGCGCGCTGTCAAACACGAAGGCGGGCGCGCGCTGCATGGCGTCGTCCAGGATCGTGGTCTTCACGCCCCCAGCCTCGCGCAGCGTCTTCATACCCCGGTTGTAGCTCGCAACCAGAGTGCCCTCAGTTGTCGCCAGCGGAACGTAGAGCTCACCCTGGGCGTGCTCGCCGTCGACGAGCAGCGGCCCGGCGATGCCGATCGGCACCTGCGCGACCCCGGTGAAGTGCTCGACGTTCCCGGGAAGAATCGATGGATCAAAGGAGTACCGCGAGACGTGCTCCAGTCCCACGCCTGTCTGCTCACGTAGGAAAGCCCGGCGCGCCTCCACAGCCTCGCGCGTGTAGTCGTTCTCGCGATCACGCGGAATCTTGGTGCGCTTCGACCGGGGAGGTGTCATGCGCGCTACGCCTGACGTCGTCGTTGGGTTGCCGGTGTCCGCATCAGCCAACGGCCGCGGAACGCGTGTTGCGCGGCTCTTGGCGCTACCGCTGCCAGCTGCGCCACATTCTCGATGCGGCGCGCCCACCAGCGCACCACGAATCGAGGGACGCCGGTGGCATCGCGAGCGGAGTTGTGGCAACCGCGGGACGTCCTGGACCTCTCATGAACCATCAGCACGGTCGCCGGCGGCGATCTCGGCGGTCGGGCCGGTGCTCGTGACGGCTTGTGCTCGGCGTGCTCGTCGGCCGCTTCGCGTGTGTCGGTCGGTATCGGCCGCGCGGATCGGCGCTCGACATCTGCTCCCGGATCACGGACTCGCCGTTCCGCGGCTTGAACCGAATGGAGCCATGACTCCCACCCACCTCCTCGGCCGGGCGATGCGGTTTCGCCACCCTGGCAAACGCAAACCGCCAAGGACTTGGACAAATGAGCTACCCGATTGTAATATTACCTATTAGTAGCACAGTGTATCCGGGGATGGTCTGGAGGCGCGTCAGACGTCTTTGGGTGGAGGTTCGGAGTCTCGCGTCGATCGAGATCACGTTTTACGAGGAGGCCCGTGTGTTCGGCATGGATTTGACCAGCACTGGTGTAGGCGACGACTCGCGAAGGGGCGTGCCCCGGCCGAACGAGCTACGGGCGTTGAGCGCGCTGGCGTTCGAGGACCTGCGCGCCTTTCCGGGCGGCATTCGGGATATGCACTTGGGTATCGCCGAGCGTGCGTTCCGGGGTGTGGGTCCAGCTGCCCGCCCCGTGCAGGTGATCCACGACTCGATCTCGTGCCGTGCCTATGACGCGATCTCCTCCGGCGCGGCGCGGCTGGGACGGGCGGTCGATGCAACCATGGAGAGGCGGGGGATCGGGGAGGAGGTCCTGCTCTCGACCACGCGTTCGGGGAGCGCTGTGATCGGCGCGTTGAACGGCCTGATCGGCGATCGGCTCGAGCGCTCGGGTAGCGACCTTCACCAGCCGGCCTCGGTGCGCGTGGACGGCGAGACAGTGGCGCTTGATGCGGGCGCGTTGAGCGCGGCGTTCCCCAATGCGACGGCGCGGCTGGTCGTGTTTCTGCATGGGCTGATGGGGAATGAGTTCTATTGGGATTGGGGTGGCGCCCATCCGGGGGATACTTACGGTGCGCGCCTTGCGTCGGATCTCGGCTGCACCCCTGTGTATCTGCGCTACAACACCGGTCTGCACGTCTCGGAAAACGGCCTGTCCGTCGCGGCGTTGCTCGAGGAGCTGGTGCAGATATGGCCGGTTGAGGTGCAGGAGGTCGCGCTCGTGGGTCATTCGATGGGCGGTCTGATCGCGCGCAGCGCTTGCCATCAGGCGTCTGAGAGCGGCCAGGGCTGGACCAAGCGTGTCCGTCACGTGGTCTCGCTGGGCACGCCACACCTGGGCGCGCCGCTTGAGCGCGGGGCTCACGTGGTTGCCGAGGCGCTTCATGCGCTGCCCGAGACGCGGCTGCTCGGCGCCTTTCTGCGTCGGCGCTCTGCCGGTATCCGTGACCTCCGTCACGGCTCGTTGGTTGACGAGGACTGGCGTGGCCGAGACCCCAATGCCCTTCGCACGGCGGCGTGCAAAGAGGTGCCACTGCTGCAAGGGGCCACGCATTTCTTCGTCTCGGCCACGATCACCCGCAGCCCGAGCCACCCGCTCGGGCGCCTGCTTGGCGACATCCTCGTGCTGACGCCCAGCGCCACCGGCCGCGGCCGCACCAGACGGATCCCATTCCAGGCCGAACACGGCCACCACGTCAGCCCCGCCCACCATCTCGCGCTGCTCAATCACCCGGAGGTCTACGAGCGCCTGCGCGAATGGCTCGAGCATCCCGGCGGCGGATCCGACGCGCGTTCGCTGCGCGACCTGGCGCCAACGTAACCCCATGTCCTGCTGTCATGAGCCGGCGCATAAAGGAACGGAACCCGATCACATCGCTACCCGGATGCCAGCGAGCGGTTGAGGTTCTAGCGGTCCGCGATTGGACTGCGGACTTGTACTGATGGACCGGCTCCTGGTCGGAGGGACAATCAGATCCGGCCAGGCGACGACGACCGTCCAGGGTCTCGAGGAGAGGACATCGACATGACCAAGTCACGTACCGGGCGCGTCGTGGTGTTGCTCGCTGGGGTCGCTTCGCTGCTCGTTCTTGCTGTGATGTTTGACGCGTCGGCGAGGAGCGCGTCCAGGATGGCGGCGGGGCTTGGGCCTCGCTGCGATCGGTCGCGGCGAGCTGTTGCTCATTTTGCCGGGAGCGTGCGGGTACGCGGACAGCCGGCTAGTCGACCGATTCCGTGCATGACGTTCGTGGGCCGGACGGCGGAGTCGGCGACGATCGGTATCACCCGGTCCGGGGCTGTTATGTATGCGCCGCGTATCGACAACACCGCCACGCCGCCTCAGAACATCGTGCAGGGCCCCGAGTTTGTGGTCCGGTCTCGCAACCGGGGCGCCGCATGGACCGCGCTGAGTTCCGGAGGGCCGACCACCGGCAGCTTGGTGCCTCCGTGGATGGACGTGGATCCCCAGACATCCCGTGTCTGGTTCCTCACGACGCTGCCCACTCTGTGCGGCGCCAGGATCTCGTGGAGCGACGATGGCGGGAATCACTGGCGCACCAACCCGAAGGTCGGATGCCCGGGACAGGGCGGCGAAAAGGTCCTCGAGGGACCGGCGCCGCGGGGCGCAGCGAGACCGCACGGATATGCCCATGTCGTCTACTACTGCGCCAACGGCGGCCTCGACACCGGGCCGACTACGCTTGCCTGCTACAGGTCGCTCAACGGCGGGCGCACGTTCGGCCCGACCGGGGGGATCCCCGATCCTCCCGGCAAGGCTGGGGTCTGCGGGGTCAACCATGTGGCGCGTCCAGGTGTCGCTGGGCCAGACGGCAACCTGTACTTCTCGCTGAACCTGTGCGGGAACCTCGGGATCGCGATAAGTCGGGACGAGGGAGCCACGTGGCAGCGCCGGCTGATCGCCCGCACGAGCATCCGGGACATCTACACGAGCTCGGTCGCCACCGATTCGTCCGGCAACGTCTATGTCGCTTGGCTAGCCGGAAAAGGACCATCCAGCGGACACAACGGCGAAAGCGGCCTCCCGTACCTCGTGATATCTCGAAACCGTGGGCGTACATGGAGCAAACCGATGATGATCGCCGCGCCTGGCGTAAAGAGCGCGCTCCACGAAGCGATCGCAGCGACCGGCACCGGTCACATCGCGATCTCCTACCTGGGTAGTAACAGTGGCGCGAACTTCAGTGGGTACATCACCGAGTCGAGCAACGCGCTCGCCCGCCGGCCGGTGTTCTGGAGCGCGGCCGTCAACAACCCCGCGCGGCCGCTGATATCCGGCACTCGTCCACAGACCTTCGGCGATCGGCTGTTCCTCATCACCGACACGTTCGGGCCAGACGGCGTCCCCTGGGCGGCGTTCCACTGCGCCTACGAAAGCGCCTGTCCCAACGAGCGGGTCGGCGTCGTTGGGCGACTCGCAGCCCCTTGAACCGAGCGGGGGACGTGCTTCAGAACCGCGAGCATCCCACGCAACTATTGGGTGCGGGGTCGCGAAGCTCCTTGACTGATCGATCCGCGGCTGACAAAGCGCCTATGCCCGTCTCCGGGGTCGCTCGTGGCCCGTGCGGATCATCTTGATGAACAGCAGCAGTTCGGGCATCAGGTCCGAGAGCGGCGTTCCGGGGCCGGACAGGACGCGTGAGACCACGACTCGGTTGATCTCTCCGAGGACCGTGCCGATCAACGTGTCCGAGATCTGCTGCCAGTCCTGAGTCACTCGGCCGCGGCGAGCCTGGCTTCGTAGAGCGCCTGGGCGCCGCTATTGTAAACGGCCAGGAAGCAGGCCTCGACGGAGGAGCAGCAGCGAATGCGTACCGGTACCCCAAGAACTCGTGCGTTGGCGCTCTCAATTGCCCTGCTGGCGTTCGCGGCTTCGGCGTCGTCGGCGAGCGCCGCCCTCAAGGTCAGCTGGATGCACGGTGTCTCCGCTCCGGGGACTCCCGCGAAGTTCGACAAGGTCGGGGTTATCAAGGTCGGGCCGAGGAACGCCAAGAACGTGTTAGTGCTCGAGCCTGGGACGTCGGCGGGTAGCGCCTACTTTGTGCCGCTCGCGAAATGGATCGTTGCCAAGACCCGCGGCTGGCAGGTGTGGTCCGTGGAGCGCAGGGAGAACTTGCTTGAGGATCAGTCGGTCCTCAACCGCGCTAAGCAAGGGAAGGTATCGAGCAAGGGGTTGTTCGACTACTACCTTGGCTGGCTGGCTGACCCGAGCATCAAGCACCACATCCGGCCGGTACCGGATTCGAGCGTGGGGTTCGCACGACGGTGGGGGCTGAACGTAGCGATCGGCGATCTGCACCGGGTGATCGAGGCCGCCAAGCGACTCGGCGGCAAGGTCGTGCTGGGTGGACATTCGCTCGGCGGTTCGGTCGTCACGGCCTACGCGACCTGGGACTTCCACGGCAAGCCCGGCGCCGACGACCTCGCCGGGCTGCTGTACGACGACGGCGGCAGCTTCCGAGCGCCGGTGACAGCGCAAACCGCAGCCAGCGAGTTGCAATCGCTGCAGAAGAGCTCGCCGTGGCTGTCGTTCAGCGGCATTCCGGCCCCTGATCTCGGCCTCTTCTCCGCAACGGGTTCGACCGGCGCGCTGATCGACCCGAACGCGCCTTCGATCGGGCAGGCGTTCCCGCTTCTGCCGGCCTCCCTCAAGCCGCCGATCCCGGTCACGAACCTCGCGTTGTTCGGGTACGACACGGACCCCAAGACCTCAAAGCTGGTCTTTGCAGCCCAAGCGCACGTCGGCCAGCTCGCCGCAAGCGGCAACCCTCGCGGGTGGGACCGCGCCGGCGCGATCACGCCGCTCAGCCGCTGGGCCAGCATGTTGTCCGGAACGGGACTGACCAACGTCGACGGGTCCGAGTGGTACTTCCCAATGCGCCTGACGATCGACACCGGCGCCATCGGCAACGGCGTCGCAAACCCGGCACAGCGCGTCCTCGACGTGAAGGCGACGCATGGCCGCGATCTGCCCAAGAGCCTGCGGATTTACGCGTTCGGAGCATACGGCGGAGCGGCGATCACCGACGCCGCGACCGCGCTGGCCAAGCAGTCACACATTCCTAGCAGCCACCTGGTGCTGGCCAACTTCCAACGCACGTACGCTCACAACGATCCGGCCGCCGCCTACCCAAAGAACGCCTTCTTTGCCCGCCTCGTGCCGTTCCTGAAGAAGATCGGCCGGGGGTAGCACCGACCCACGAATCGAGCGCGTGACCCGGCGGGGGGAGGCGGCATGCGAGCTCAACCGCCGAGCGGAAGTGCCTGCTCGGGATCAGCAGCCACCGAGCCGCCTCGCTCGGTAGCGTCAGTCGCGCTCCCCCGGCCAAGCGGGAGCCTGCATGGACGCCGGATTCATGGCCGCTTGTGCAATGCGCGATTTGCGGTAGTGACCCAAGCACCCGGTCGTCGCTCTTGTTTTCGGCCGCGGTGCAAGGGACCGTAGCCGTTATCGAGGCCGAAGCGGGGCCCGCCCTCGGCCGTGGAGACGATCGGGCCTTGATCAGGATGTGCCAGGAGCGGGCGAACGTGTCAGGGTCGCTCAAGCTCGCTTCCTCGGCGAGTTGGCTCACGACCGTGCGGATGTTCTCCAGGTGCTTGATGCTCGCTCTGCCGGCCGGGTGAGCGGCGTCGAGCTCGAGCTGCGCGGCGCGCCGCCTCAGGGGCATGCGACCTTCGTCCGGATCACGGACGGAGGTTGCAGCGCCTACGACGTCCCGTTGCTGATCGTCGTACTCGTCGCCTTCGCGCTCACGATGTCGTTGACGAGCTTGGTCGTGGCGGCCTTGGCGGCGCCTGCGTTGTGACTCTGCAGTGCCGAAACAATCGCCGCCAGGTCCACCTTGACGCTGCTCACCTGGCTCTTCAGACGGTTGTAAGTTGCGGTGAACTGCGGCGGAGGCTGCAGCGCCTCGAGCTTGGTCAGCGCGGCCCCCCACGTTGCCACCAATTGCTGGAACGTCGCCGCCAGTTGCGCATCGGTCTGGGAGCTCGCCTGCTGAAGCGCAGCGCCAGTTGCCTGCGATGCAGTCTTGAACTGGTTAAGCACGGGTGCGATCGCCGCCTTGAACTGACCGGCGCTCTGACTGGTCTGGCTCGTCTGGCTAGTCGATGACGAACTCGCCGACGCGCCCGACGACGAGCCACTCGAGGAGCTGCCCCCGCAGCCCGACAGCAGCACAAGCGTCACGACGATTGCCGCCGCCCCGGTGATCCACGATCTCGGTCTTGCCCGAGAGAACCCCACGGCGCGACTCTAACCGTTGCGCGTAGCTGTGGCAATGACTCCGAACCAGAGCACCTACGGCTCGATCCGATTGATTTCGGTCACTGGGGGATGAGGGGCCGACTCAATCGCTACCCGAGGCCGGCGCGGCGTCTGGCGCACCTGCCCCGGCCTCGATTGAAGGTCAGTGACCGCTCGGGTGTGCGTTGACAGCGCAGCTCGCAAGGCCGAGGGACTTGGCGGCGTCGTTGCCCTTGGTAAGGAGGGAGTTCGCCTTGCCCAGCTGCGACTGCGCCTCGGCTATCTTCCCGGCCTTCAGGTCGTTGATCAGCGTGGTCGCGATGGACGATTCCTGCTCGATCGTGCTCAGCCACGAGTTGGCGGCCACACTCAGCGAGCTGGGAGCCGTGATCCCCCTGACCTGTGAGAGCGTGCTCTGGGCGATCGCAAACTCCTTCTCCAGCCCCGAGATACTGTTCGACGAGCTGGCCGGAAGCGCCGTGATCTTGGCGTTGTTGTCCGCGCAGATCTTGTTGATCTCGGATCTGTAGCCGGCCGGGCTCAGGCCCGAACTCGTGCTGGAGCTCGAGCTCCCGCATCCCGCAATACCAATGACAGCGATCGCGATCGCCACGACACCCCGGCGGTTCATAGGATCCCTCTCGTCCAGTTGACCGTGCGCGCGAACGCTTCGATCCCGCTCACACGATTCCTCTCCTGAGCAGACGCATGCGGGCGCTCGCGGCGCTTGCCCCCGCACCGCCGGAAAGCTACCCGATTGGGGGAGAGCCGAGAGCGCGCCTCATACGCCCCGGCTCATCCGCCTGCCGTGAATGCATGCGCCGGCCCGCCGACAGCTGGACGCTCGCCTTCGCGTGAATCCGCTCGTCCGTCGCGAACCGTACCCACGTGATCCGGGTCATCATTTCGTCGCCCGGACCTTCGCTGATGGGCGCGAGCAACACTGTGGCTCAGCGGGCGCTGATTGCTGCTCCGGTGCAGGCGGCCACTTCTGCCGCTTGTAGTAGCGGAGGGGACGCTGTCGCTGAACCCTGTTCGCACAGGGTCGCGGTGCTCCGCCGCGTCGGCTTCCGAATCGTCGATTAGACGGCGGCGGTTCTTGCACGTTGCCGAGCGACAAAATGACCAGCGTGCGGTGCGGCAGCCGGATCGGGTGCGCGGAGGCTTCCGATATACCGAGTGCCCCTTCTTGATGCTCGCCTATTTAGTTGCCCACCGCGGCCGCTGAGAGGTCGTCGCGACCCGCCACAACCCCTGCTGTAGGCGCGCGAAGGTAACGGCGTGTGACCCGTTTGGGGTGGTGTAGGGCTGACGGCGTCGATGGTCGGCGTGTCGGCGATGTCCTGAGGCGTTTCCGCGGAAGCGTGTGGGCGAAACGGCGCTGCGCTGGGAGCGATGATCGCTGCCTGTCGGCCGAGCCAGCGGACTGGTTGGTGCTCGGAGCGGCTGACTGGGGTCGGGAGCCGTCAGTGCCCGATGAGGTGGATCACGCCGACGTCGTCAAGGCCGTTGAGGACAAGCTGCACCGCGAGGGCCGCGAGGAGGAACGCGAAGACCTTCTCCGTCACGAGCATCCGGCTCTCGTCAAGGTGGTCGCTGACGCGGTTGGCCCAGCGGAACACCACGACGTCGAGCGCGAGTACGAGCGCCACCAGCCCGGCGGCGAGCGCGAAGACACCGATCGATGCGGCCCCCGCCGACACCGTCATCACCGCGACGATCCCCGCCGGGTTAACGAGGTAGGGGACGGCCAGCGGGAACACCGCGAGCCGCATCGGGTCCTGACCCTTCCGCTGGTCGTGGAGCTTCTCGGGATCATCGGGGGCGAGCTCCATCACGACCGCGATGATCAGGAGGATCAGGCCGCCCGCGATGGACAGCGAGCCGATCGAGAAGTGCAGCAGGCGGCGCAGCACCTCGCCCAGGACGAGGAGGAGGACCGACACGATAGCCGCGGTCTTGAGCATCTTGCGCGCGACGCGCCGCTTCGTGGCGTCGTCCATGTCAGTGGTGATCTCCAAGAACGGCACGAGCGCGATCTTGGGGCCGACGCCGATGAGCAGCAGCAGAAACAGGTCGACTGCGTAGGTGAAGGTGATCGACTGGTGGTCCACGCGGCCTCCGGAAGCGAGAGCCATTCCACCCGGCCCCGACTTCCGGCGCATCATCCGTTCGGGGTGAAATCCGGCGGCTTCGATGGCGGGAATCGGGTCGTAGGTGAATGCCTCCAACGATTATTGGGCCAGCGCCCCGCGTGGGACCACAGGGGTGACGATTCGTGACCAGCGTGAGCACATTTCACCGGGGCACGCTGCGCTTTCGCTCTTAGCCCGCAGAGACAGTCTCGACGCGTTGGCTCGTGCAGCGCTCTCGGGCTTCGACCGAGTGTTGCTCAGTGGGGGTGGACGAGCGATGCTCCGCCGTCCGAGAGCGCGTCGAGTTCGGTCGCCAGCGCGGCAACGAGTGGCGAGTCGGGTAGGCGCTTCTGCAGCAGCGTTAGAGACAGACGGTAGTGCCTCAGCCGTCGGTTGCGGACCTTGATCCCGGAGCCGTCATCAAGGCGAAGCTCGCGTACCTTTGAGAGCTTGTCGGCTGCAAAGACGGCGAGCGCGTCGTCTCCGGCGCGGGCGACCTGGTCGCGCAGCGCGGCCTTGCGTCGCGAATAACCAGGGATCCCCGGATCGTGGCTTACCGCGCACACGATGTCGCCAACCCGGCGCCCAAAACGGGCGTATATGTCATAGGTCGTCGCGTCGGTCTTCTCGAGCGTGTCGTGCAGCACCCCGGCGGCGATCACATCATCGGTGGCGCCGGTTTCGTCGAGGAGCATCCCGACCTCGATCGGGTGCGTGATGTAAGGCGCGCCATCGACCGGACGATGCTGCCCCTCGTGCAGCCGCTGGGCGTACTCGACTGCCGCCTGGGTCTTCGGGAGTCGCGCAGCGAACTCCGGGGTCCGATCCGCGCTGATCAAGATCAGGACCATAGTGACTCCGCAAACTGCGATCAATACCTCGCTCGCCGCGCTTGACACAGGCATGCATCAATGCGACGGCATCCGCGGCGGACCAGCCAAAGCGGCGCCGATCATCCGCGCCGGCAGAACCTCCAAGACCGAAGTCCTCGGCGAGACTGCTGGATCGATCGACAGCAGCAGTCGTCTGCAACCGCTCTCGGCGTGTCACTACCGCCTACCAGCGCACTGAACGAGGACTGGGAGATCGCGTACGAAGGAGGCGAGGATGAGTAGGAGCGGCGCCTACAGTGACGTTGATGGCAGCAATCGCCGCATCGACGACGATGGCATCGGCTGATCTGTTGATCGCGCTTCGCGAGCGGGTGCCGCTGAGCGAGGCGCGGATCGCCCGCGGGATCGGTGCCGGCGAGCAGACGGTGCGCGCGTGGCTCGAGCGCCGGGAAGCCCCGGGCGGAGCTCACGGCCAGCGGCTGACGGAGCTGGTGGCGTTCGTCGAGGAGATGGCTCGCCCTCCCCGACCCGATCCGGGCTCGCGTCGCCGAGCGCCCCACCGGCGAGCAGATCTCGGTGACGATGGCCAACCGGCTCGCCGACATGCACGAGATCTCGCCACAGCTCACCGAAGCCGTCGCGAAGCGGCTCACGAGCACCGATCTGCACGACACGGCCCTGCGCGACATGGGGGCGTTCGTGCACCGACCGTGGTCGAGGACGAGCACACCTACGCCGTCCGGATCGACGACGGCGCGCTGCTCGACGCCGCCCAGCAGATCGAGCACCCCCGCAGCCACCTCACGGCCGAGGGCCAGCGACAGATCGCCAGCGTCCTAGGCTGCGAGCTCGAGCGACTCGACGCCGAGCTTGACACGCTCGCCGCCCGCGCGAAGACCCGAGCCGAGCACGTGGATGAGGCGAATCTTGGCGTGCTGCTCCAGCGCACGCTTGACCTCCGGCGCCGCGATCGCCTTGTAGTCGCCGGATTCGACCTCCCCGACCGTTTCGAGTCCGACGACACCGTCGGGAAGCGCCTCGATAGGCTCGATCATCTGTGCTACGTCAGCCGGCGAGTCCTGCCGATGCCTCCTCGAGGCCGGCTTTCAGCTCGTCGCGAGACGCCTTGTCGATCTGGGCGGTGGAGGTGCGGATCGCGTTTCCGAGCGCGCCGGTGACAGCGTCGGCTCCGTCGTGCTCGTAGATCGCGATGATGCCGGCCGATCCGGGGGGAAGCGCGTCGTCCATTTTCTCGCCGATGCCGGCCTGCATGCGGTGGCGGGCGAACTTTCCGGCCAGTGCGCCGGCGGCGGCGCCGACGGCGGTCGCCGCCAGGAGTGGCGGGGCGAACAGCCCGACGACTAAGCCCGCGCCGCCACCGAGCTTGGCGCCCTTGTGTCCGAGGTGGTCGCCGGTCTCCTTGACCTCCACGTCGCCGTCGGCGTTCTTGAGGACGAGCGCCACGCCGTCGGTGACGATCTGGCCGTCGCTGGCGAGCTTGGCGTAGGCGTCGAAGTCCTTTTGCGCCAGGTCGGGGATCAGGTAGACCGCGATCAGGACGTCCAGCTGTTGGTCATCACTCATGGTGCTCCTCTCGCCTCTATGTCAGGCGCTCGCTGCGTGTGCTGCGAGGGCCTGGGCCGCGTGCTCGTTCAGCGCCTTCGCGTCCTCCTCGCTCAGGTGCGGGGCGACGTCGAAGACGACCTGCTTGATCTCGCCGGTGAACGCGAACGGGGCCTTGTCGGCGTAGCTGCGGTCAACGACGAGGCCGTTGTCGCGACCGATATCCATGCCGGAGTAGCCCGAGAAGCGGCCCGGCACGGTGTGCTCCATCCGCCCGCTCGCGACCGGCTCGCCGTTGACGAGCAGCGTCACCTCGCCGCCCGTGGCCGGCTTCGGCGCGTCGGCCGTGAACACGAGCTCGACGGTGACCTCACCCGCCGGTAGTGGCTGTTCGGCCGCCTGCGTGTATTCGAGCACGCCGAGCATCGAGTAGGTGTGCTTGAGCTTCCCGTCCTGCACGAACAGCGCGAACCCGCCGAGATGGTCGGCCTCGGCGACGATCACTCCCTCGACGCCGTCCTCGGGGACAACCAGGTCGGCGCTGATCGTGTACGAGTGGTTGTAAATCCGCGGGATCATTCCGCTCGGGACGTTCTGGATGTCGCCACGGAAGACGAACTTCGACTCCTCCGGGATCGGCGGCACGATGCCGAAGAACGAGGTCATCCCGCCGAGCAGCGGCAGGACTTGGTTGCGCTCAGCCTCGGCCCAGAACAGCTCGCTGAGCTCCTTCACCTTGTCCGGATGGTCGGCTGCGATGTTGTTCGACTGGGTGAAGTCGTCGGGCAGGTAGTAGAGCTCGACGGGCTCGTCATCCGGATTCCAGCCCGGGCCGAACGTGCGCAACTTTTCCGGATCGAGGTCCCAAGGGATCCGCTGCAGCCGCTGTGCGAGCAGCCAGCCGTCCTTGTACATCCCGCGGTTGCCGAGGATCTCGTAGTACTGCTGCGTGTGGCGCTCCGGCGCGGTCGCGTCCGAGAACGAGTCGGCGAACGTGGCACCGTCGAACGGTTGTTGCTCGACGCCGTCGATCGAGTCGGGCATCGGGATCCCGGCGAGATCGAGGATCGTCGCGCCGACGTCGGTCACGTGCGTGTAATGGCCGCGAATCGCGCCCGCGTCGTCGATACGGCTCGGCCAGTGCACGACGAGCGGGTTCCGCGTGCCGCCCAGATGCGAGGCGACCTGCTTGCCCCAATCGAACGGGGCGTTGCCGGCCCACGCCCACGCGGCCGAATAGTGCGGGGCGAGCTGGTCGTCGCCCCAGGCCTCGAGACCGCCGTGCTTGAACAGGAGCCCCATCTGCTGCTCGGGGGTCAGCGGGATCCCGTTCAGCGTCGTCAGCTCGTTGAACGTTCCGGTGAGCGTGCCCTCCATGCTCGCGCCGTTATCGCCCCAGATCCAGATCACGACCGTGTTCTCGAGCTCGCCCATCTCGTCGACCGCGTCGATGATCCGGCCGATGTTCCAGTCGGCGTTCTCGGAGTAGCCGGCGTAGACCTCCATCTGGCGGGCGTACAGGCGCTTGTGCGTCTCATCGAGCGAGTCCCAGGTCGGGAACGCATCGTTGCGCGGCGACAGCTCAGCGTCGTCGGGGACGACGCCGAGCTCCTTCTGCCGCGCGAACGTCTCCTCGCGCATGACGTCCCAGCCCTTGTCAAACGCGCCCCGGTACTTGTCAGACCATTTGCGCGGCACATGGTGCGGCGCGTGACTGCAGCCGGTCGCGACGTAGGCGAACCACGGCGTCTTCTGCTTCTCGGAGCGGACCCGGTGAAGCCAGTCGATCGTCTTCTCTGCGAGATCGTCCTGGAAGTAGTACTGCTCGCCGTCCTCGGCCTCAGGCACACCGATGATCTTCTGGTTCTCGGCGATCAACGGGTCGTACTGCCCCGCCTCACCGCCAAGGAAGCCCCAGAAGTAATCGAACCCGAGACGGGTCGGCCAGCGATCGAACGGGCCAGAGAACCCCTGCTGGTTATCCGGAGTCAGATGCCACTTCCCGAACCCTCCCGTCAGGTAGCCGTTCTCCTGCAGGATGCGCGGGAACGGCGCGCAGTCGCGCGGGACGGTCGCGTTATAGCCCGGGAACGGACCCGAGAACTCGCCCACCATGCCAAAACCGACCCGATGGTGGTTGCGCCCCGTGAGCAGCGCCGCCCTGGTCGGCGAGCACAGCGCCGTGACATGGAAGCGGTTGTAGCGCAACCCGTTCTCCGCGAGACGAGTGTAATTCGGGGTCTCGATCGGACCGCCGAACGTGCTCGGATTGCCGAAGCCGGCGTCATCGATCAGGACAAGGAGCACATTCGGCGCACCCTCCGGCGGCTGGACGTGGCTCGCCTGGTTCCAGTCAGGCGCCGAGCCCTCAAGCGTCCGCTTCGTAGCACCCCCGAACGGCGGCCGCCGGATCGGGAGGCTACTGCGGTCGATTCCTGTCTCCGGCATTAGTCCACTCCTATCGTCTATCGGCGCACAGACCCGCGGCACACGTTCGCATCGCCGAAGACGCTAGACGCGGGCCGCAGAAGTTTCATCACCCCATCGGGATGAGCCGCGCCGGCGCGCCTCGGCTGTGACACAAGAGTCAATACGAGCCTGGCGGTCGCCGCACGCCGTTCCTCGAATCGTGCCGCTCCTGCATTCGCCACGGGATGCGCATCCGCGGGCGACGCGGCAAGTCCCAGGTGGCGCGGAATCCGCGCATCTCACCAACGATCGGCTGATCGGGAACGGGCAACTCGGCCGGGTACAGGTTGAACGGCCTGATCTGCGGACCGCCGAGGCCGCCGTGGAACGAGATCAGCTCTTCGACTGCGCAGCCCTGTTCGAGGTCGGGGTCGCAGATGCCGCGTCCCAAGCTCGATCAGTACGGCGCCAGCCTCCGGATGCTGCGGCGAGTCGCCGGCGACACCTCCATCGTCCAGCTGCTCGAATACCGAGCTGCTCAACTGGCTCCTAGGACCCCCAGTACCGGAGCAAGCAACGCCAGAGTCATGAGCTAGGCGACGAGCGACGCCTAACCGACCGCCGATCCCTCAGACGGCCCACGGCTTGGCTCGTCCGGTTCACTTGGGAGACGATCGATGAGTCGCTCGAGGGGTCTATGCGCGCGCGGCGATCCTCGAGGTCGGTTCTCGCGCCGCTCGTGACCCCCGCCGCCGATCAGACCAGGTCAATCCGCCCCTGTCTCCGAATAGTGGCGCCCTCTCGCGAGGCATGCGGTAGCGAGCGTCCACTGCGGCCGGCCTCGCCCGATCAACGGCGATAGCGTGCCGCCGAACGAACCACGCGCTGGCAGCGCGCTAGCGCCGTTTGCGAGGGCCGTAGACCAGTCGTCGTGGAAGGGGCAGGGGCGAGAGCTTGTCGACGGCATGCCCGGCGAGCAGCCGCGGTTCCATCCTGGCCATCAGCGCAGCAAGCTCATCGCGCTCAGCGTCCGACAGGTTGCGTCGGCGCCCTCGAGCGATCCGGGCGAGCTCGACGAGCCGTTGGCGCTCTTGCCGGTCAAGCCGCATGATGTGATCACGAGCTAGTAACGCAAGCTCAGCGGCAACGAACAGCTTGAGCACCGGCACACGCCTCAGCCCCGGCACCCGACTCACTGCGCGACCGAGCGATCGCGTGAGGCACCCACGCGGCATCAACGAACTGTGGGAAGAGAGTCCAGGGCGTCGCCAACGCGAAACGGATGGCCGCTGATGCTGCGGGCACACTCTGCACGAGTCATCATCACCTCAAGGGAATGAAACGATCTGCCGACGCCGCCGTTCGCGGGCGGCGGGTATAGCAGGGGGTTGCAGGAACGTCGGCCCGCGTGACTGGCGTTCTCGTTGCGGAGCGATGCTGCCGCGTGCCCGAATCCGATCGTTGTCCGAGGTCTCCCACGAGCGCAACTCTGGGGTGCACTCGTGTCTCTTGCCGGCATGCCAACGGTCGCAGCAGCATCCGCGGTGGCGCTCTCGGCGGCCGATTGGCTTAGCTGTGTCAGTCGCGGGAAGACGGGGGCCGACCGACGGGTCGTTGGTCGGGCGCGCCGTAGGTGGCGGGGTTTACGCTGTTCGCGTTGGTCCGGGCGACCTGAGGGGGTAGTGGTCATCGTGGCCGTTGTTTGGACGTCAGCTGATCAGCCCGGCGATGCCCTTAATGATCAGTAGCGCGCCAATCAGGGTGAGTCCTCTGACGGCGAAGACGTGTGAGTGCCGGCTGACCCAGGCCTTGGCTCGCTCGATCGCCTTAGGTGTCCAATCCGGTGCGATCACGAAGCTGATGAGCGGGACCTCGAGCAGCCAGAGCATGACCAGGTTGAAGCCGATGACCAGCAGCACGGTGACCGTGGTCGAGTAGTTCAGCTTGTGGATGTCGTCCAGCCCGGCGAGGTAGGAGGCGCCGGGAAGCGTGAGCATCATCCCGACCAGGAACGTGGTCCGCGCAGACCCCTTGCTGAGCTCCCGCTGCCACCTCGGTGGGCCCTTGTCGGGCTTTGCCGCTTTGCGCGCCCGCCGGCGCTCTCTAAAGCGTTCGTGACGCCCGCTCCAGACGGCCCACGCACCGATCAGTGCGAGCAGCCCCAGCGCGATATCGACGGCTGGGCTCAGCGTGTTCTCGGTCGTGCTGGTGGTACTCGAGCTCGCCGAGAATACGATCACCAGCCCCAGAGTGATGCTGGTCACGTACGCGCCGAGCAGATAGCCGAGCATCAACTTCGACGGGTTATCGAGCAGCAGCATCACCGTCGTAGCCGCGACCAGCGTCGGGTTGAACGAGGCGGTCAGCGACAGAAGGATTACCTGGCTCATTGCCGTTGATGGTCAGAGAGATTGGTTGAGATCACAGCGTGTAGGTGGGCATGCCGGACGGCACCTGTGTCGCGTTCGATTGCAAGAAGGGCCGAGATGCGAGGCCTCCGCAAACCCGTCCTCGCCCTTGGTGATCATCACCAGGTCAAGCACGCGGACCGTGTTGTTGTCGATTAGCGCCTTCGGCTCGGATGCGATCTCGCCGGAGAAGTTCGCGTTGTCGGCCGGGAATCCGACCGCCAGGTAGTCGACCGGCCCGAGTTCATCGATGTTGATGTCCGCCATGTCTTGCTCGATTTGTGGCCCCTGAGGGTCGGCGCCGACCACGTGCCGGGGCGGAGGGCCCAAGAGGGTTGTCGCGACATCATCGCCAGAGTTCTCCGGGATGTGGCCAGCTCGGAGCAATGTTCACCCGGGTGATTGACGGTCACCGGGGCGGCGGCGGATCGGGGGCGGTAACGCGAATGAATTCAGAGACCTCGCGGGCGGAATCGCCCGAATCCACTGCTGGTCGAGCCGAAGCCGATGCTGCCGCGGATCCAGTCCCGGATGCTGCGCAGGGCACGCCTGCTGCAGTTGCTCGACGGCGACGAGGGGGCAGCGCTCACTGTGATCGACGCGCCGGTTGGCTACGGCAAGACGACGCTGCTGCGCTCGTGGTGTGTCGAGCGCCCGGGACCGTCGTTTGGATGACGCTCGACTGGGCCGACGACGAGCCGGTGCGGTTGTGGACGCGCCTGGCCACGGCGGTCGAGCGGCTCGGTCAAGGTCTCGGAGGTGCGGCGCTGATGGGCCTCGGCGTCCGTGGCGCTGGGATCGAGGCCGCGGTCGACGAGCTGATGAACGGCTTGGTTGCGTACGGTCGTCCGGTCGCGATCGTGCTCGATGGCCTGCACACGGTCAGGAGCGAGCGTTCGCTTTGCTCGATCGGGCACGCGATCGAGCGGTTGCCTGCCAACGCGCGTCTGCTCGGCGTCAACGCGCTCGGACCCGGCGATCAGCGTGGGGCGCCTGCGGGCGGGAGCGGGACTGAGGGAGATCCGCTCGCGCGAGCTCGCTTTCACGGTCGACGAAGCGCGTGAGTTGATGGTGCGTGAGGGGGTTGGCGTTGTCCGACGAGAGCGTGGAGTTGCTGGTCGAGCGTAGGGAGGGCTGGCCGCCGGGCTGTACCTGGCGACGCTGTGGCTTCGCGATCTCGAGGACCCGATCAGGGGGCAAGGTCGTTCGTCGGCAGCACCCGGCACGTCGCGGACTACCTGACGAATGAGGTGTTGACGGCGCTCGCGCCCGACGCCCGGGGAGTTTCTGCCAGGAACCCAGCGCGGCCGAGCTCGCCGTGCTGCGCAACCTCGCGACCGGTCTCTCCCAGCGTGAGATCGGCGTGCGGCTCTACATCTCGATGAACACCATCAAGACCCCACACCCGCGAGCTGTACCGCAAGCTGGACGTAACATCGCGAGCGGACGCGGTCGCACGGGCAGAAGCGCTCGGTCTGCTCGATCGCACCGAATCACCCGGGTGATCCTCGGCCACGCGGCCCAAAACGCGGCCACCGTACGTCATCGTAGTTCGCATGTCGCCGCATCGCTACCGCATCGTGATCGAAGGAGAACTGGGACCACGCTATGCGTCCGCCTTCGACGGCATGACGATCAGCGCCCATAACGGCGAGACACAGATCACCGGGCCGATCATCGACCAAGCCCATCTCCAGGGGCTGCTCGAACGAATCGCCGGCCTCGGACTCACGCTGCACAGCCTCACCCCACTCGAACCCGAGAACGCCGACACCGGCGCGCAAACACACACACACACAACCAGCCGCGGTCAACCACCACGACCATGGCAGCTATTTGAAGGGACTGTGAACTGATGACTTTTCTATGGATTCTGTTGGCCATCGTGTATGTGGCGTGCTGGGTCTACTTCGGCCTGGCGACGTTCCGCAAAGGGCACTACTGGATGTTCTGGATCGGGTTCTTTCTCCCGTTCCTGTGGATCATCGGCGCGCTGATAGCGCCTACCGACGCCGCCGCTGCACGCGCCGCCGGCGCGGTCTAGTCGCTGCAGCAAGCAGCCAATCGCAGGCACCACCTCAAATCTTGGAGGACACATGACAGCGACCACATCCAGAACCCGCCGACCCGCGGACGGATCAAAGAGGAGCGCGGCGGCGTCTCGCAGTGGGGCGGCTGCGCCGGTTCCGCATTTGTCGGTCGCGGAGAGGGTCGCGCGGGGGAAGGCGGCCCGGTCCGAGGTGCCGCGTGCGAGCCATGCGGTGTTTGAGCCGTCGCCGACGCGGGCCGATCCGGTCGAGCTGCTCGAGCGCCAGGCCAAGACGCGTGTGCCGGAGCTGGTGCCGATCCGCTACGGGCGGATGCTGGTCTCGCCGTTCACGTTCTATCGCGGCGCGGCGATGATCATGGCCCACGACCTCGCCGGGACGCCGCGGTCTGGTCTGACCGCGCAGTGCTGCGGGGATGCGCACCTGTCGAACTTCGGGGTGTTCGCCTCGCCGGAGCGACGGCTGGTGTTCGACGTCAACGATTTTGACGAGACGCTGCCGGGCCCGTGGGAGTGGGATGTCAAGCGGTTGGCCGCGAGCATGTTGATCGCGGCGCGCGATAACGGCTTTCGCAACACGGACCAGGACCGGGTTGTGCTCGACACGGTTGCCCGGTACCGCACCGCGATGGCCGATTTCGCCTCGATGAAGCAGCTCGAGGTGTGGTACTCGCACCTGGATATCGAGAGCGTGATTAAGGAGTTCGCGTCGCAGTTCAAGCCGAAGGTGGTCAAGCGGGCCGACAAGCAGCTCGCCAAGGCCCGCACGAAGGACAGCATGACCGCGTTCTCGAAGCTGACCGAGGTCGTTGACGGAAAGCCTCGGATCGTTGATCAGTCGCCGTTGATCGTGCCGGCCAGGGTGCTCGCCACCGGCAAGGAGTTCGAGCGGCTCTGGGGCATGCTGGAGGGGGTGCTTCGCGGTTACCGGGAGACGCTCGAGTTCGACCGTCGCGTGCTGCTGGAGAACTTCGAGTTGACCGACCTCGCCCACAAGGTGGTCGGGGTCGGGAGCGTCGGGACGCGTGCGTGGATCGGGCTGTACCTTGGCCGCGACGGCCAGGATCCGCTGTTCCTGCAGGTCAAGGAGGCGGACGCGTCGGTGCTGGAGGAGTTCCTCGGCCCGAGCGAGTTCTCCAACCACGGTGAGCGCGTCGTCGTCGGGCAGCGGTTGATGCAGGCCACCAGCGACATCTTCCTTGGCTGGCTGCACGTCGACGCCGGGCTCGACGGCAAGCCTCGCGACTTCTACGCCCGCCAGCTCAAGGACTGGAAAGGCTCCGCCGAGATCGAGCAGATGGACCCCAAGGCGATGGCTGCCTACGGCAAGCTGTGCGGCTGGACGCTCGCCCGTGCGCATGCCCGCAGCGGCGATCGGATCGCGATCGCCGCCTATCTCGGTAACGGCGACAGCTTCGACCGGGCAATCGTCGACTTCTCCAAGGCGTACGCATACCAGAACGAGCTCGACTACCAGGCGCTAGACGCCGCCGTGAAATCCGGGAAGATCATCGCCCAAACAGGCCTCTGAGCTGCGCAGCGGTCGGAACACGACCCGCGCGCGACGCGAGAGATAAGTGACGCGCCGGCATCGCGCTTGGATGCGCCCGAGCCTCGCGGCGCCCGATGGTCCATCGCTCAGAGCGGCCTGGGCGGCACCTGGAGCGCCGGTCATGTCCTCGCGGGCCCGAAGTCAGGGAGGTGCCCGAGAGGAGCGCAAGCGTGCCACCAAGGGACCGTCACGCCGGTGCTGTCCCAGCCGCGCTTCGCTCGGGCGCGGTGGCGCTGGCGCAGATCGCGGCCAAACGTCGGCATGCTGGTTGGCTGCGGTGAGTAAGGGCGTCGCTCCGCCATCCGACCCGGGGTTATTGCTTCGGAGCAAGAGCTACGGCGTCCTGCTGGTGCTCGCGGCGGCGATCGGCGTGGTCGTGTCGGTGGCCGCGAGGGCGTCCTCGAGCTGGAGGCCGGTGCCGGTGTTGCCCGTGGCGGGCGTGATCATCACGCCGCGATCGTTCGCCCGCCGGGCACAGCTGAGGCGATCAGCCCGCCGGGGGTGTCAAGGCCGGGGCGCCGACTAGACCGCTTGAGTTTCCGGGTTAGCGCGTGCCGCTCGCATCCCGGGTTCGGGTTGGGGCTCGGTCTGGAGGCTCCGCTGATCGGGCTGGGGACGGGTCCCGCCGTCGTTGCGTGCAACGGCGAGGAAGGATGCGGGCGGACGCGCTCGGGCTGCTCGATCCGGTCGAATCACCCGGGTGATCATCGGCTCACACGGCCCAAACTGCCGTCTCCGTCAGGCATGCTTGGTGTCGAATCAAGCACTGAATGCACACAACCAGCCGGGGTCAACGACAACGGCTCTGGCAGCTATTTGAAGGGACTGTGAACTGATGACTTTTCTCTGGATTCTGTTGGCCATCGTGTATGTGGCGTGCTGGGTCTACTTCGGCCTGGCGACGTTCCGCAAAGGGCACTACTGGATGTTCTGGATCGGGTTCTTTCTCCCGTTCCTGTGGATCATCGGAGCGCTGATAGCGCCTACCGACCACGCCGCCGCACGCGCCGGCACGGCGTAGTCGCTGCAGCAAGCAGCCGACCGCAGGCACCACCTCAACCCTTGGAGGGCACATGACAACGACCACATTCGACAGCCCGCGGGCCTGATGGAGGAGTGAAGATGAACGACAGCGATGTTGACGAGCTTGGGCCCGTCGATTACTTGGTGGTGGAGTTCCCGGCCGAGAAGGCGAATTTCTCGGGCGAGATGGCGGCGGAGTTGTCCGCTCTCGTCGAGCGTGGCGTAGTCCGCGTGCTCGACCTGCTGTTCCTGAAGAAGGACGACGACGGCTCCGTCGAGGGGTTCGAGTCTCATGATTTCGGCGATGACAAGCTCGCCGAGTTGCGTGGGGCGGAGAGTGAGCTGGCGTTGTTGCTCGCGGAGGAGGACGTCGAAGCGATCGGTGCAGCGCTCGAGCCGGGGAGCGTCGCGGCGGTGCTGGTCTGGGAGAACGTCTGGGCGGCGCCGTTTGGTTCCTCTGTGCGCCGGTCGGGTGGTCAGTTGGTGGCCAGCGGCCGGATCCCGATCCAAGCGCTAGCGGCCGCGACCGAGGCGCATGAGGCAGCGACAACGGAAGGAGTCTGAAATGTTGGGTCGAGGTCGAGTTGGAAGACCGGGCGTGACTGGAGGTCGACCGGTGGTGCGCACCGCCGCGGTGGCTGGTACCGCCGTGGTCGCGGCGCGAGGCGTCGGTCGACGTCATGATCGGCGTGAGGATCGACGCGATGACCGTGGGGACCGGCGCGATGATCGCCGAGACCGACGTTAGAACGCCTACCGATCCGGTTCGCTGGTTTGACTCGTTGCGCGCGCTGGCTGCGGACGCAGGCTTCCCCGGCCAGGCGCGCGTCAACGAGGACGAGGCCGATTTCGGGCCTCGATCGCATCCGGAAACGACCGTGAACTGTGTTCGATTCGAGGGCTGGTGAACATATGCCGGCTCTTCTCAACGTCGTTGGCAGGGCACGGGCGACTCGTGACCGAGGAGTGAGGCAATGACGAGCTCTGAACCGGGCGGGACAGCCGTCCCTGATACCCCGCAGACCGCTGACAGCGACGCACCGCCCCCCTCGAGCGGTACGCCCGTCACCAAGCGGGCCCATCGCTTTCTCGTTCCGGTGCTGCTGGTGCTGGCTACGATCATCGGTATTCCTGCGGCATTTGCGGTGTGGGTCAATCGTCAGGCGCTGAACACTTCGAATTGGGCTTCGACGAGCGGCAAGGTGCTCGAGGACAAAAAGGTCCAGACCGCGCTCAGCGCTTACCTGGTGCACGAGCTGTTCACCAACGTCAACGTCTCCGCGGATCTTCAGCAGGTGCTGCCCAAGCAGTTGCAGCCGCTGGCCGGCCCGGCCGCCGCCGGGTTGCAGGACCTCGCCGGCACGTTGGCACCGAAGCTGCTTGCCAGCCCGCAGGCGCAGGTGCTGTGGGTTCAGGCCAACGTGGCCGCGCACAAGGAGCTCTTGAAGGTGCTGAACGGGGGCGGGCCGGTCGTCTCGACCCAGTCTGGCGTCGTGACCCTGAACTTGCATACGCTCGTCAGCCAGCTCGCGGCCACGCTAGGCGTCTCGAGCCAGGTCGCGGCGGTGCAGTCGAAACTTCAGGGCTCGAGCGGTGCGTCGGCGCGGGCGGCGGCGCAGAAGAAGCTGGGGATCACGCTTCCACCTGCCAACGGCCAGCTGGTGATCATGCGCTCAAATCAGCTGGGGACTGCGCAGGACATAGCCAATGCCGTCAAGCACCTGGCGATCGTGCTGCCGGCGATCGCGATCCTGATGTTCGTGCTCGCCGTGTACCTCGCACGCGGACGGCGCCGGCGGACTTTGCGAACGACCGGCTGGTGCTTCGTTCTGATCGGAGTCGTGCTGCTGCTGATCCGACGAGTCGGTGGCAATGCAGTCGTCAACGGCCTGGTCAAAGTTCCGTCGAACAAGCCGGCGGTGCACGATGTGTGGAACATCGGCACGTCGCTGCTGTTCGCGCTCGCTGTCGCGTTGATCGTGTACGGGATCGTGATCGTCGCGGCCGCCTGGCTCGCCGGCCCAACCCGTCCGGCCACCGCCCTGCGGAAGCTGCTGGCGCCATCGTTGCGCGACAGTCCCGCGGTCGCCTACTCGGTGGTCGGCGGCGTGCTGCTGCTGCTCGTAGCGTGGGGTCCGACACCGGCATTCCGGAATATCGGGTGGATCCTGGTGTTCGCCGTCCTGCTCGCGTTCGGGGTCACGATGCTCCGACGCGAGACCGCCCTCGAGTTCCCCGGAATCGGGCACGACCAAGCGCGGCGCGACTCGGAGACCAGCGAGCCGAAGCCGCGCCCGCCAAGCGGCACCCCCACAACCACCACCGGCGACGGACCTGATGACCGTTGAATGCCGCGCAGATCGCTGCGCCGGGCGCGAGCGGTGGGCGAGTCGAGACACTCGAGCGAATGGCCACGCTGCGAGACCGCGTCGCGATCACCGACGACTAGTACCAGGCCGAGAAGACACACGTCATGTACAACGGCGCGTGACCAGTGGGGGATGAGCGTGCCGAGCATGCCAACTGTTTCGCGTCCCGATCTGATCGAGCGCCGGATGGCCCGGTTCCTTCGCGAGCCGGTGTCGGTGCGCAGTGCCGCGAGCGTGATCGTTGTGGCGACGCTGGTCGTGGTGGTCGCCGGCGGCGTGGCGATCCGGATCCTCGACCATCACGAGTACACGAGCATTTGGATGGGCATGTGGTGGGCGCTGCAGACGGTGACGACAGTCGGGTACGGCGATGTGACACCGAAGTCGACGTCCGGTCGGCTCGTCGGTGCGTTCGTGATGCTGGAGGGGCTCGCCTTCTTGGCGATCCTCACCGCGGCGATCACCTCGACCTTCGTCGCGCGGGCCGAAGCGCAGCGCGAGGCCAAGGCGCAGGCCGAGGACGAGCTCGCCGAGAATCGCCTCGACTCGCGACTGGATGACCTGTCCGGGCATATGCAGGACCTGTCCGGGCGTATGGATCGCTTCGAGCGCCTCCTGATCAAGCTCACCGAGGAGTGACCTGTGTCAGTCGATGATGTGCACGGTCAGAAGGACTCGCTCAATGGCAAGGCTGACGACTCGGCCGCCGCGACCGAAGCTGAGGATTCGGCCGCCGCGAGCGAAGCTGAGGATTCGGCTGCCGAGGCCTCAGCGGATGGGGTCGAGACGCGGCGGTCGATCCGGGGGCGCGTCGGGCACACTCTGTCGGGCTGGCGGCAGCTTGGGCGGATCGCCTGGCGCGATCCGGAGCACGTCGCTGAGCGCCTTACGCTTTACAGCGCCCGGAACCTTGGGGAGCCATCGCTCGAGTGGGCCCAGGCTGCTCGCGAGGAGCGCCCAGACGTGCCGCGTCCGGTGATCGCCGAGGAGCTCCGCACGCAGACTGCTCAGGTGGCGCGGATCGACGGCGCCGTGTCGGGGACGCCGTTCCTGATTGCGCTGATCCCGGGGTACCTTTCCTACCTCCGGGAGGAGGGGCGCATGGTGCTGCGCACCGCGGCGCTGTACGGGCGCGACCCCCGCGAGCTGGAGACCTCCGCCGAGACGCTGGTGCTGCGCGGCGTGCACCCGACGGTCGACGTGGCTCGCGAGGCGTTGGAGAACGTGCGCGACATCCCGTTGCCGGACAAGCCGGCTAAACGCCGTTCGGTGCGCACCTGGGTCCACAGCATCACCGTGTTGCTGATCTTCGGCGGCTTCCTCTCCGCTCCCTCCGACGAGCGGGAGGAATCAGCCCACCCCTGGTTGAAGGCGACGATCGGCTTTGCGATCGGAGCGGCGATCTGGGTGACCACCTGGGTGCTGCCCGCCACCTTCATGGTCGCGATGGCCTGGGGCTGCGAGACGCACGCGCGACAACTCGGACGCCGAGCGCTGCTGTTCTACGACGGCGACGCCGACAGCGCCCAGGCGGCGATCGCCGCCGCCAAACAGCGCAAGGACAAAGGGCACGACAAACGCGAGATCCTCCGCGCGACGATCCTCGTCCTGTCGATCGCCGTCCCGATCGGCTTCGTCGCCTACGCCGACCACGTCCACTCCAGCACCGGCATCAACTGGGTCGGCGCGCTCGGCGCGCTCATCGCGGTCTCCCTCGTCCTCGCCGCGTCCGTCCTCGCCAACCGGCGATGACCGCGCGTGACACGGCAGCCCGGGCGCCAGCCGTAGCCGGCGAGACGGCTGCGTCCGCCGTGCGGCAGTGACACGGTGGTCTTGACGGCGGCGGTCAGGGCGAGGCAGATCGAACCCCGCGGTTGTTGCGATCAGCGGGTTTCCCGTGGAAATCGGTGCGGCTTTTTACCGATGATGAAGGGGGACGTTGGCGTTAGCTTTGTGAAGCGATTTGACCCGCATGGTCATTCGACCGGCGGCGTCGTGTTGCTATATCTAGCGGAGCGCGTTCGCGACTGAGGCGCTTGGTCGCCTTCAGGGTCCGTGGTACAGGTTTTGATCCTCGGACCGGGAGCTGATTCTTGCCTTGTTTGCCGTGCTGCGGGACCGATTGCCGGTCCATCCTGCCTGATCGGGGGCGAGCAGCGCAGCGGCATGCGGCGCCAGGGCGTGGGATTGGGGGATTGGGGTGAGCGTTCAGACGTCGGAGGTGGTCCCGTCCGCGTTGCGGGTGATCGAGCCCAAGCTGATGTTGCCGCGGGTTCATGCTCGGACTTTGCGCCGGGCACGCCTGCTTGAGTTGCTCGATGACGTCGATGGCGCTGCGCTGACGGTGCTCGACGCGACCGTTGGTTACGGCAAGACGACCCTGTTGCGCTCGTGGTGTGCCGAGCGCCCCGAGCCCGTCGTTTGGATGACGCTCGACGCCCGCGATGACGATCCGGTGCGCTTGTGGACGCATTTGGCGACGGGAGTCGAGCGGATCGGTCACGGTCTCGGACAGCGTGCGCTGACGTCGCTCGGCGCGGTCGGTGCGGCAGTCGAGACGGGGGTCGATGAGCTGATGAACGACCTGGTTGCCTACGGTCGGCCGGCAACGATCGTGCTCGATGACCTCGATGCGGTCAGCGGCGAAGATTCGCTTCGCTCGATCGAGTATGCGATCGGGCGGTTGCCTCCTTCCGTGCGTCTGCTCGCGGCGACGCGCTCGGACCCGGCGATCTGTCTCGCGCCGCTGCGCGCCAAGCGGGCGCTGATTGAGATCCGCGCCCGCGAGCTTTCCTTCACGGTCGACGAGGCGCGTGAGCTGATCGCGAGCGAGGGGGTTGAGCTCTCGGACGATAGTGCGGAGTTGCTGGTCGAGCGCACGGAGGGGTGGCCAGCCGGGCTGTACCTGGCGGCCCTGTGGCTACACGACCTCGAGGACCCCGACGAGGGAGTGCGCAGGTTCGCCGGGAGCGCTCGACCGGTCGCTGATTATCTGACTGACGAGGTTCTGTCCGCGCTTGACCCTGAGACGAGGGATTTCCTGGTGCGCACCTCGGTTCTGGAGCGGTTCACCCCCGAGCTGTGCGACGCGGTCCTTGGTCGGGAGGACTCTGTTGCGGTCCTGGCGGGGCTCGCCCGGTCGAACATGTTCCTGGTTGCGTTGGACACCGAAGAGAGCTCGTATCGCTACCACCACCTGTTCGGCGAGCTTCTAGCGCTGGAGCTCGGCCGTGAGGACGCGCGTTCGTTGCGCCGGGCAGCGGCGGCTTGGTGCAGCGCCCACGGGCGCATCGAGGCCGCGATCGAATACGCCGCCGCCGCTGGGGATGCGGAGATGGTGGCGGAGGTGCTCGTCGAGCACGACCGCGAGCTCGTCTGGGGCGGCCGGATCGCGACGTTCCTCCGCTGGGTGCGCTGGCTTCCATCCGAGCAGCTCATCGAGCACCCCTCGCTGCCGGCCGGGGGGGCAGTGGCCGCGTCGCTGCTGGCGGCCCCGGAGGTCGAGATCGAGCAGCTGCTCGCGGTGGCTGAGCGTGCGCGCCGGGAGCGTCCCGAGCGGTGGTCGCCCTACGCCGAGGCGATAGTTGAGGTCACCCGGGCGAACGGGATCGACCGCGGCCAGGTCGGTGCCGCGGTCGGTCACGCTCGTCGCGCGGTCGCGGCCGCCCGCCAGGGCGCGGGCGTGCTGACGGTGGGCGTCCTCGCCGCCCTCGCGCAGGCCCTGTTCTTCGCCGGCGATCTCGATGAGGCGCGCCGCGTCGCGCTTGAAGCCGCCGAGCGCCCCGACGCACCCGACGTCACCGACGGCTATGTCGGATGCCTCGGGCTGCTCTCGCTGATCGATGCCGAGCAGGGACGGAGTGAGAGCGCGGAAGCATGGGCGCGTCAGGCGATCAGCTTCGCGCGCGAGCGACACCAGGCCGCGTCCTGGGTTGCCGCGTTGGCACACCTCGGCCTGGCGCTGGCGTCTGCCGCTATCGGACGTCTTGACGAAGCCGAGCGCGAGGCGCTGCGCGGCGAACGCCTTCGACGCTCACCGCAGCCGACCGTCGGTCACGCGCACGCCCTGCTCGTGCTCGCAGACGTCCGGATCGCTCGAGCGAAGCTGGCGCAGGCCGCCGGCGATCTCAGGCATGCGCAACGTTCGATCGCGAGCCTCCCCGATCCGGGACGGCTACCCGCGATCGCGGCCTCCGTCGAGCGAGACCTCGACGTCACCCGAGCGAAGGGCGAAGAATGCCACCTCGTCGAGGAGCCAAGCCCGGCCGAGCTCGCCGTGCTGCGGAGCCTCGCAGCCGGGCTCTCGCGCCGCCAGATCGGCGAGCAGCTCTACATCTCGCTGAACACCGTCAAGACCCACACCCGCGAGCTGTACCGCAAGCTGGGGGCATCATCGCGCAACAACGCCCTCGCCCGCGCGGAAGCGCTAGATCTGCTCGAGCGCACCGAATCACCCGGGTGATCATCCCCCACACGGCCCCAAATTGCGGCCGGGGCGCGTCATCGTGGGTGGCCCGTATGCCGCCGCCCAATACCACCTCGTCTCCGATTCCTCGTGTCAGTCCAGCGCCGCGCTTGCCTGACGCACCCGCCATACACACCCATCTAGGAAGGACGCACCAATGTCAGATAAACAACTCATACTGGCCTTCTTCCCAGATGAACTCGCCGCCGACAACGCCGCTGTCGCGTTGAAGGACTCGGGGATCACCGAGGGCGACGCCGTCGGGATCTCGGTTCTCGATTCCGATGGTGAGCTCAAGCAGGACAAGGTTGGCGCGCGGAGCACCGGCAAGGGCGCCGCGATTGGCGGCGTCCTGTTGCTGCTGGGCCCGGCGGCTCTCGGTGTCGGGCTTATCGGCGGTGCGGCGGCCGGGGCGCTTCACCACAAGAGCCTGGGGTTGAGCGATGCCGATAAGGCGCGTCTCGCCACCGAGTTGACCGCGGGCAAGGCGGCGGTCGGCGTGCTGGCCGAGTTCGCCACCGCGCCGGTTATCCCAGATCGCCTGACCGAGCTCGGCGGCGCGTCCGAGGCTCACGAGCTCAGCGACGAGGCCGTCGAGGCTGCAGGATCCGGCGCCCCGGCGGCATGATCCTCCCGCGGCGTCGGGCTTCCACGATACGGCAGCCCGACGCCCGGCAGGGGCCAGCCAAGCAGCTTGGCCGTCCCGCCGCCGGCGGATCAGGAGTGGACACCATGGGAATGGCAACACACACCGACAGACCAACTAGATCACCTCCGTGCTCCGCGCGGCAGGAGCGGGAGCGGACCAGCCCTGCGCCAGAAACGATTCCTCACTCGCTGGCGAACGTCGCCGGCGCCAGACTGCTCGCCTCGGACGTGGGCGTTGCGCCCCTTCGACTGGATGAGGACCGCCACCGCGTTGTCGAGCGGTTGTTCGGGGTCTCGAGGGATCAGTTATGGCCGATGACGGTCGCTCTTACGCTGGTTGCGCACGCAGCTCACGAGAAATCGGATCCGGCGCTCAGCGGACCAGGCGGCTCCGCCTTGTCAGCGCGATCAGCCCTCGCGACGACTGGTCCAGGCGCATCATGGCCCTCAGCCTGAGAAGACGCGGACCGCCGGACGCCGCCGTGGATGCTCAGCCTGCGGGCGATCGGGGCTCCGACCAGCCGGCGCACCCTAACGCACAACGGTCGCCCATCCGCAGCCGAACGGACGGCCCCGAGTCTCCGGCGGGCTCTGCCGAATCCGCGAGCCATGGCAATGAGCGGCGGTTCGCCGCCTTTACGGCGCGTATCGGGGCACTTGTGCGGGCCATCCAGGACAACGACGAGGCCCGGATCGAGGAGGCGATCCTCCGCCTGAGCCGCTCGCGACGAATATTCGCGCCGCTCGCCTTCGCCGTCGGCGCGTTCGTGATGCTGTTCAACGGACTCAGGCTGCTCGTGACCAACTGGCGGCTGACGCTCGTGCAGATCCTCCCGGCGATGTGGATCTGGCTGGCGATGCTCGATCTCAAGGCGCATACGCTGCACGGCAAATCGTTCAACGTGGTGCGCGGCCCCGTTCTGATCCCAGCCGGCCTGCTGATCATCGCTATCACGGTCGCGAGCTTCTTCCTCAATGCCGTGTTCGCCTTCGCGGTCTCGCAATCTGGCCGTCCCGAGGTCCGGCCGGCCGTCGCGCGGGCACGGCAACATCTGAAGCCGATCATGCTCTCGGGTGCCGTCGTCGGCGCGCTGCTTGCTTTCTCAACGATTGTGGTCACGAGATGGGGGAAGCCGTGGTTCACCATCTCACTCGGAATTGTCGTCGGGGTGATGATGGTTTGCTACGTGGCCGTCCCGGCGCGCCTGATTGGGTCCAAGCCACCCAAGCAGTCACGACGCGACAAGCTGGCGAGCACTGCGGTCGGCGGCGCGCTGAGCGCGACCGTGTGCACGCCGCCCTACATCCTCGGCCGCCTGGGTATCCTGGCGCTCGGATCGAGCGCCGTCATCATCTTCATTCTTGGCATCTTCGCGCTCGCGCTCGGAGTCACCCTTCAAGCCGGCGCCACGGGTGCCGTCAGGGCGATAAAGATGAGCGCAACCCTCACCTCAGCGCGGCGTCCCGGCGACGCCTCGGCCAGCAACTCCTGACGTCGGACGGCTGCTCGGCATCGCGCGGTCGGCTGCGCCGGCGACGAGCGCTTGCGCTGGCCCGCGGCGGATTCACGAGCTCCGACGAGTCGCGCGCCGGCTCCGCGGCAAGTCTTATGGTTTCAGGAGCTTGCGGTACCAGAGGACGTTGGTTCCTGATGGGAAGTTTTCGACTCTGCCCACCAGTTCGTATCCGTTTCGTTCATAGAGGCCGCGGGCCTGGAAGTCGTATGTGAAGTGGACGGTCTGTGAGCATCCGCGCGCTGCCGCCTCGGTTTCGGCGGCGGCGATGAGCCGCGTGGCGAGGCCGCGACCTCGGAGGCTCGGCTGGACCCAGAGGCTCTGTAGCTCGCAGCAGTCGCCCCAGGTCCATCCGCTGATGCCGGCTACGATCGCGCCAGCGTCCCGCACGAAGATGGCCAACTCGACTTCGTCACCGAGTCCCATGGCGGCGGACGCCTCACGGCGGATCTGCGTTTCGAGGAATTCGAGGTCGAGCGGATCCGGATCGGCCTCGACCTGGAACTCCACGCGGTCGACTCGTCAGGCGCCGACGATCTGCTCGATCAGCGAGACGTCGTCGAAGTATGTGCGGAACGACCGGATCTTCCCATCGCGGAAGTCGGCCACTGTGACGCCGGGCAACTGGAGATGCCGTCCCGTTGCCTCCAGGACCGCATCGTCGCTGAGGACGAGCGGCCCGGTGTGATCGGCTTCGATGAGCCATTCGGCGAACGCCTTGTTGCCCACTTCGTCGAGTCCTCGGAACGTAATGACGACGTTGGAGAACGCCTCTTCACGTTGGGCGGCGAGCTCGGCGACCGCCGTCAGCCCTGACACGTTCACGTACGGCGACCACCCGACGACGTCGTCAGTGAACAGGGTGCCCAGATCAACCGATGCGGCACCGACCTCGGCCTCAAGCGCCTTCAGCAGCACGTCCTTACGGGATTCACTCATTGCAGCTTCCTGTCCTCGCAGTTGTCGATTTGCTGACGTCCTTCGGGTAATCCGCGCTGCCGTTCAGGTCCCAAGGATTTTCGCCTTCGCCGCCGCGAACTCTTCGTCTGTCAGCGTGCCCGACTGGTGCAGCTGCGCGAGGTGCTCGATCTCGTCAGCCGGGTCTGCCGGAGGTGGAGCAGACGCCGTCTGCTCCTGCTCCTCAGCAGGCGCCGGCTCCTCGGCAGGCGGCTGATCGTAAGCCTGCGCGTCCTCATCGGCCTGGCTTCGCTCGTGGTGAACCATCGCCCCTCCGGCCACCGCTCCGGCCACAAGCGCTCGTCGCCTTACCCGTCGCCTGAATCCCATAAAGAACCCCTTCGTTTCGTTGGCGGTGACATACGACTCTCAGGATGCCTGACCGAGGTCGCTGTTTGGGTGGTGCGGGCCGACGATCACCCGGGTGATTTGGTGAGTTCGAGCTAGAGCACCACCTAAGCAACCTACAATACGCGTGTGCGGACGCCGATCAGGAATCCGCCGGATCCGATGTACGCGGAGTTCGAGGTGCATCGCACGATGATTCGCGACCGCGTCCGCACCGAGGCCTTCCGGCGCGCGATCAACTCCGTGGTGCGCCCTGGCGACATCGTTCTCGACGTCGGAGCGGGAAGCGGCATCCTGAGCGTGTTCGCGGCGCGCGCCGGCGCTGCAGCTGTCTACGCGGTGGAGCGGACGTCGATCGCCGTTCTGGCGGAGCAGCTGGCCGCCGCGAACGACGTCGCAGAAACCGTCAAGGTGATCCACGGCGAGATCACGGACATCGAGCTGCCCGAACAGGTCGACGTTATCGTCTCGGAGTGGCTCGGAGGGTTCGGGATCGACGAAGGGATGCTCGCTCCGGTCATCGCCGCCCGCGACCGCTGGCTCAAGCCGGGCGGGGTCATGATCCCCCACTCAGTCACGGCGTGGACCGCACTGGTACACGACCGCTATCTCGCGGACACGATCGAGTCCCTCAGGGACAACCCGTTCGGCCTGACGCTCGAGGTGCTGGTCGAAAAGACCGTCAACGAGATCATCTATTCCGGCACCTTCCGGCACCTCGCGGCGGATGACACGCGCTCCGAGCCGCGCCAATTGTGGACGACGAACGCGGACCGGATCCCGCTCGAGCAGGCGCAGGCGCCTCACGAAGCTGAGACGCTGTTGCCAGTCCACGACCACGCGACGGCCAACGCGCTCGCACTATGGTTCAGCGCCGAGCTCGCGCCCGGCATCTCGCTCTCTGTGGGACCCGGCGATCCACCGACGCACTGGGGGATGACGACGGCGCCGCTGCGCTCGCCCGTCGAGCTCAAACCGGGCATGGTCGTCCGCGCCAGAGTCAGGACCGCCCCGGCTCGACCGATCGGGACATGGACAAGCTGGGCCATCGCGATGCCAGACGCCGATTGGGAGGAGCACGACGAGCAGTCAGTCTGGGACGAGCTCGACGACTGAGCAGCCGCCGGGGTCGATGCCGGCTAGCTTCCATCATCGTTGGTTTCCCCGGCGGTTTGTGGTGCTCCCTTGAGCAGGCTGCGCCAACCCGTGAGCAGTGCGTGCACGCCGGCTGCGCCGACGATCGGCTGATCGGGCACGGGCAGCTCGGTCGGGTACAGGATGAACGGTCTGGTCTGCGGACCGCCGAGCCCGCCGTGGAATGAGATCAGCTCTTCGAATGCGCAGCCCTGTTCGAGGTCGGGGTCGTAGAAGCTGTTGACCATGATGTCGGCGACATGCTCGAATCCGTCGGTGCGTCGCAGGTGTGCGGCGGCATTGCGAGAGAAGGGTTCAAGCGGGTCCTGTCCCTCGATCCGGCCGGTCGCTAGGTAATGGGTGCCGCCAGAGCCGACGGCGATCGCGCCGTGCTGGGAAGAGCGGATCAGCAGGAAGCCGATGTGGGGGTGAGCGGTGAGCGCCGGGATCAGGTTGGGGTGGCGCTCCTGGATCTCCTCGGCGCTCAGCCGTCGGTGTTCCTCCATCAGGTAGACGAGCCCGAGGTTGCCGGAGCCGAGCACGATGGCGTGCTCATCGCTCATCCCGTGCTTCTCATGGTCGCCGCTGCGGCCGGTCGCCTCGCCCCACGCCTGCCCGACCGCGGTGTCGTGCTCGTCCCCGCCGCTCATACCCCTCACGTCGCCCCGCGAAAGTGAGCGCTGAACGAGCTCGTCGAGACCGTAGCCGTTGCGCTGTTTGAACGTCATTCCCTGCGTCTGGCCGTGATCGGAGAGCACCACGAGCTTGTACGGCCGGGGGGCGTAGCGCGATGCCTTCTCGATTCGTCCGAACTGCTTGTCGAGCTTGCGCAGCGCCTCGAGCGTGTCGGCCCGCTCGAGTCCCGAGTGGTGGGCAACCTCGTCGTAGCTGGAAAAGGTGGCATACACGGCGGGACGGCCGCGCATCATGTCGGTCACGACGCCGAACGCGATCAGGTCGCGGACCACGACACACAGCGCAGCACGAAGGAACGGGTAGCGACCGCCCCGCTGCCCACGCGGGATCACATCGCGACGCCGCTGCCGGGCCGCCGCGGACCATTCGAGCCCGACCTCCCACCAGAACAGGACGAGTTCGCGGGTTACGTTGAACCCGTTGGCCAGGAATGAGCGGTAGCCGGGGTTCGCCTTCTTGTCGGCTTCCATCCGGCTGACCGTCAGGATCGCTTCGTCGGCCTCACCGGAGAGCAGGTTCCCGCGGCTGGCGCCGCCGTCGATGAGCAGGCCGACGCCGCTGGCATGACGACGCTCGATCTCGGCGCAGTCATCCGGCGCCGAGCACGTCATCAACCTGCCCGTTTCCTTCTCGACCCAGCGAAACGCCGGGATGTCCTCGTTTGAGCCGAGCAAGATGCCGGCCTGGCTGGCTCCCGTCTGCGAGGAGAGGTCAGGCTCCCACTCGATCAGATCGTGGCTGCCGTCCGCGAGCCATCGGGCCAGCACCGGCGTGTTGCCATCGCGCATCGCACGGCGCAGCACCGGGCCCGCGAGCCCGTCGATCTCCAGGAAGATGACGCCCGGAGCGTCCGTGCGCCCGGCGGCCCCCTGCCGTTTGGCCACCCGTTCGATCACCCGCAGCGAGTAGATGTCATCGTCATCGACGCCGAGGAACACCTGCAGGATCATGCTCGCGGCCGCCATCACCAGCGCCGCCAGCAATGCCCACCCGAACGAATCGACCTTGAAGTCATTCGGCGCCAGCTGCGAGACGAGCAGCAGGATCAGAGCATCGACGATCAGCACCGCGAAGAACCCGATGATCAACATGAACGGCAGGCGCAGCGCCGCAATCAGCGGCGGCAGCACGGCGTTGAGCACCGCGATCAACGCCGCCGCTTCAAGCGCCCCGAGGAATGTCTTGACCTGGACCCCCGGGAGGATCAGCCCCGAAACCCCGACCGCGACGGCGCCGACCAGCAGCGCCAGCACCAGTCGGAGCGGACGGAAGCGCGGTCGAGCCGCCTTCCATCTCACGGGCTCGGCGTACGTTGCCTTGGGGCCGTCGGCCATCACGTGACCGCGATCGGCTTGTAAGCCGCGCGGAAGTCGCTAGACCGCAGGGCCTTCCGTCGCGTGCAGGACCCGGGTCCCCGGCAGGCTTGTGATCGGTCCCGGCCCAGCCGCAACCCGTGCGCGTCTGACCGATGGCAGTCGACGCGGACGTCTGGCCACCTTCCTCCCGATCCCCCGTGAGCCAGAACGGACATCGTTCAGATTGCCAGGGTGCGACGCTTGCGCTGTTTCAAGCCTGAGGCGCTCATGATCGGTCCGGCGCTCTGAGTTCCGCTGCCGGCGCGTGCGAGGAGTTGGTTGAGCTCGGCGTCGAGCCAATCGACGAGGGGGACCTCCCCGTCAACTCGCCGGAGCATCCCGAGGCTGGCTCGGTAATGGGCGAGCTTGGCGCGATTCTTGGGCTCGTTCAGCTGCCACGCTGGCAGCAGCGCCAGCTCGCGGACCTTGGCGATCTTGTCCGCCGCGAAGACCGCGCGCGCGCCACGGTCGGCGTGCGCGACGCGGTCGCGCAGCTCACGCTTGCGGGACGTGTAGGCCCCGACCGACGGATCGTCTGAGACCGACTCGACGAGCCGCGCGATTTGGGCTCCGAACCGGCGGTGGAGCTCGGCGCTTGTGGTCGCCGTCTTTTCGAGCACGTCGTGGAGCAGCCCGACGGCGATGATTTCGTCTCGCTGGCCGTCGCGGCGCAGCAGCGAGGCGACCTCGATCGGATGGGCGATGAATGGCGCGTGGTCGATTTCCCGGTACTGGTGGGCGTGGCGGGCGGAGGCGAACCTCAACGCGGCCTGTGCCATCGGCAGGCCGGCGTACTTGCCGGCGCCGCGCCGGGGCCGGGCGGTGGCGGCGCGAGGAGCCTCGTCGGTGTGGATGGCCTCGGTCACTCTGCGATCACGCCCTGAAGTCGCTTCTTACGGTTTGGAGTCCTCGCCGGTGCTGGTCGGCTCGAGTCCCGGGGCAACCACATTCCCGGCGTCGATGTCCTTCGCGAGCTTCGCCTTCTCGCCCGCTCGTCCCGGCGTGAGCACGCCGGCTCCGGCCGCGTGGGAGATCGGATCCCCACCGCGCCCACGCAGGATCATCGCGCAGCCGACCGCGATCGCGGCGCCAGCGAGCGGACCGACCACGTACACCCAGTACGCGGTCCAGTCGCCGCTGACCAGCGCCGGGCCGAACGAACGAGCGGGGTTCATCGAGGTGCCGCTCACCGGCGCCGACCACAGCCCGGCAAGCGCGATGTAGCCACCGACCGCGAGCGCTCCGAGCGCGCCCACGTTCTGCGCGGCTGAGGCGGTGCCGAGGATCACGCTGAGCAGCACGCCCGTGAGCGCGATCTCCATCAACAACGCCTGCCAATCCTTGTAACCGGGTCCGGGAAGGGTGGCGCCGAGATGCTCGACGTTGCCAAACACAGCGAGCAGGAACAGGCACGCCAGAGTCGCGCCGAGAAGCTGCACAATGATGTAGCCCGGCACCCGCTTCCACGGGAAGTCGCCCCGTACCGCGAACGCCAGTGACACCGCCGGGTTCAGGTGCGCGCCCGAGACCGCACCCATGAACAGGATGATCGCCAGCACCATCAACCCCGGCGCGACGACCGCCGCCGCGAGACTGATCTGCCCCTTGGCGTGCAGCAGACCGCCACCGGCCGCGACAAGTACGAGCATGAACGTGCCGAGCAGCTCGGAGAACAGCCGGCGGTACTCGAGCGCGGGATCGTCGAAATCCTCCCGATCCCCGAACTCGAGCATCAGCAGATGATGGGCCCGCTGAGGGTCGTGGATTACGACGTCTGCGGATTCCTGAATCGGCATGATGCTCAGACCCCAGCGCCCAATGTCAGCGCGTCCTGGCGCGAAGGCAGCGCCATGTTCGTCGGGCCCGGGGTGATCATCGGCCCGCTACCAGGGTCGGGGACTGAGGTTGGGCGATCTGCTGACGCGCCATCGCCCCTGAAGACCCGCCGGTCATGCGCGCTGAGTCCTGCCTTCGCTGTGACGCCTCTCCGATGTGACGGCGCCGTTCACGACGGCGCGGCCCGATCGCGGGTCGGTGCCGCCATCGGCGAGCTTCCTCGAGGTAACGGGTGCGCTTTCCATTGATGACCCATGGGTGTCGGCGGATTGCACCGACAGCTTCGACCTCCACATCATCACTGCAGACGTCCTGTCTGTCATCGACGTGGCGTATCAATCACCCGGGTGATTGATACTGACCCGCAGATGGCGATCCCGGCGCGGAAGAGCTGCCGGAAGGCGTGCTGGCTGCTGTAGCCGGACAGCAGCCTGGTCGATCAGGCTGCTGGGGCGCCTGCTCCCTTCGGGACGAGATCACGCTTGCGGGTGCTGCAGCCTTCTACAGGTCAGTTTGGCTGCCGCGGCGGAAGTGGCCAAGGACCCGCGGCCTTCAAGCGCGGAACTCGTCGGTTAGCTCGTCGTCCCGCTCGGCTTCGGCGTGCGCCGCCGCCGCCTGTTCAGCTTGGCGCTCGGCGGCAGCGTCCGTTTTGGCTTCCTCCTGCTGTCGCTCGCGCGCGCGGTAATCCACCGCAAGACGATTGGCTTGCATGACCGCATCGTCGAGGAAAGCGCGGAGCTCGTGGGCGAAGTGGGGTTGTACGGCGCTGACGACGACGTTGCCTTCGGCAAGGAGAACCCTGCCCCAACGATCCTCGCCGGACCGGTTCTGCCGATCCAAGACACCATCGAACTCCACCATGAACGCGAAGTCTGGCGCCGGCTGCAAGCTTGCGCTCAGCTCGTCGGCCTCCACCTTGCTCGTGTTCCACTCGATGTGACAGTCCATCGCTCTCAGGCTCCTTTCCGCTTGTTGGTCCGTTCCTTACGCTACGGCTGGCACGGACTTCGCTGGCGCTTTGGGTTGGAACGGCCGAAGCTCGGCGTGATCTGATCCGACATGGCAATAGGTGGATTCGGGCACCTCATTCCAGACGCCCGCCACGTCGCCGAGCGGCTCTGAGACGATCAGCCGCGCATTGTCTGAGAACTCTCGGAGTAGCTGCCGATCCGGCTGTTGCTCCCGTAGCGTGGGAACGTCGGTGGTGTAGAACAGCGAGCGCGACTTGTTCTCGCTCGAGTACCGGAACGCCCAGATGCTCTCGCCATCGGTCGTCGCGACCGTGCCTTGGAACGGGTGAGGGATTCCGTGGCTGTCGGCGACCGCTTCGACGAGCCCGATCGCCTGCTCGACTGCTGCCGGGGGGTCGTGTTCGAGGCCGAAGGTGAGGGCGAGGAAGAACAGGACCTCGGTGTCCGCCTGGCCTTGAATCTCCGGGTAGAGCGATGGGTCGACGGCGAGGATGAGGTCGCGTTTGATCGTGGCGAACTCATTGATGTAGCCGTTGTGCATGAACAGCCAGCGGTCATGGCGGAACGGGTGACAGTTGGTCTGCTGCACTGCGCTGCCGATCGCCGCCCGGATGTGGGTGAAGAACAATCGCGAGCTGATGTGTCCGGCGAGTTCGCGCAGGTTGCTGTCATTCCAGGCAGGCTCTGTGCTGTGAAACATCCCCGGGGTGTCGGGGGCGCCGTACCAGCCGACGCCGAACCCGTCGCCGTTGGTGGTCTCGGCCCCGAGCCGCGAATGTAGGCTCTGGTCAACCAATGAGTGGGTTCCCCCGTAGAGCGCTTCCTTCATCAGGATGGGAGAGCCGGAGTATGCGAGCCAGCGGCACATGGGCCGCTCCTTTCCTTCGGGGTGTGAGATGTGTGCAGTTGTCCTGTCTCGGTCGCAGTGCGCGACCGCGGGGCGAGGAACCGGTGAGCCAGGTTCGCGACCAGGTGGTCCAGATCCCCTTCGTCGGCGACGAGCGCCCGCTGACACTCGGAGCCGTTCGCGGCCGCGAGGTGCCACACGCGATCGAGCGCACCTGCGCAACCGAGGGCGACCGCAGCCTCGCGGCAATCGGCCAGCAGACAGTCGAGTATCTCTCGGACCGGAACCAGACGGCGCGCCTCCGAGTCGATCAGCCGAGCGTCCATCCCGTCACGCGCTGCCAAAAAGCGATTCTCAGCGAGAACCTCCGGGCTCGGCATTACCGATGAACGCTCGCCCTCCAGCTCGTGGCAAGCCAGCGACTGGATCAACGCGACCAGGGGAGCGACGTCTTGTACCCGAGTCTGGGCGTCCATCACGCGCACCTCGACCGTCCCGAGCCCCGGCTGAAGCCGCACGTCCCACCACAAGAAGCTCGGATCGGGAATCGCTCCCGGCGCGATCAGCGCGTCGACCGCCCTGACATAGTCAGCGTAGTCGGCGAAAGCCCGCGGAATGGAGGTGCGGGGGAACGCCTGGAAGAGCAACGTGCGGGCGGATGCGAACCCACTGTTGCGACCCTGCCAGAACGGAGAGTTAGCCGATAGTGCAAGCAGAACCGGGATATGACCACGCAGACCGTTCAGCAGCCGGACCGCATCCTCAGGCGACGGCACACTGACGTGAACGTGCAGCGCCATGGTCGGCTCCCGCCGGGCGAGCACGCGCAGCGATTCATCGAGCGCGCGATATCGCCTCGCGCCTGAGACCTCAGTCTCCCCGCGGACAGTCAACGGATGGGTGCCTGCGCCGGCGACGCTCAATCCCATCGCGCCTAACTCGCGCGCGAGTCGGTCGCGCAGTGCGGTCAGCTCTGCCACGACCCCATCTAGATTTGGGTGGATGCCCGTCGCGAGCTCGATCACCGCGGCGTGTGTCTCGGGGAATGTGTGCGCCGAGAGCTCGTCAGACAGCCGCGCGAGCACCTGGTCGCTCGACTGCGCCAGCGACCAGGTCTGGGGATCGAGCAGCATCAGCTCCTCCTCGACCCCAAGCGTATACGGCTGAGCAAGCTCGTCGTTCCACCGTGCCCACAGGGGGCGGGTCGGGCGCCACCAACCGCCGGCCCGGTCGAGGTCCAAGCGCTGGTATGCCCCTGGTTCTCGACTCACCGCGCGCCCAGCCCGCTCTTCCGCGCATGGATCGTATCGACCGCGTGCCCCGCATCCGCGAGGTTGATCAGTTGCTCGAGCTCGGCGGCTGCGCTTTCCTCGCCGGCAAGGGCAGCCACGAATGCGCTATAGCGCAGGCCCCGATCACGGCTCTCCGCTGCCAGCCAGGCGTTCCACTCGCGCGTGACCCGCTGCGCCGACCGCCGCCACTCCATCAACTGCCGAGTCGGCCGTAGCGTCGGTCCTTCGATCCCCGCGTCGCCGGTATCGGCGGCGCAGGGGTTCTCGCCTGCCGGCTCGTGTCTTCGTGAACGGAAGAACACGTCTTCACTCCGAGCTGATGCGATGCCGATTCCGCGGCGCTTAGTCTGCGCTGGAGATCCGCCTGCCGTACGTGATGAGGCCGTAGATCGCGAGGATGTCAAGCGGGGCGTTGGCGGTGAAGAAGTGCGCGTTGCCGATCGCGGCCAGGCCCACGATGAAGTTGATCGTCCCGAGCAGCAGCAGCAGCACGCCGGCGAACATGACCCAGCCATATCCGCGCTCGTCGTCCTCGGCGTAGGCGTCGTAGCCTGCCGGGACTTGTGTTGAGGGAGTTGCTTGAGTAGCCATCTTGGGCCTCCTTAAGGTGGGGCGGGGAGTTCGCGGGAGAAGCCGGGCCGCGTGAGGGGTCAGATCCCCGGATTTCTTTCCCCGACATGATCGCCTCGGATGGCCCATCTTTGGTGAACTCGGGCAAAGGTTCACCCGGGTGATTGATACTCACCCGGATGATTCGATCGGGGCATCAGCGAGCCGAGAGGCCAGTTCCGGCGGGTCGAGGCGCTGTCCGCAACTTCCGCGGTTGTCGTGTCGAACCGTGCCTGGGTAATGCGACATCCTCCGCGTGAAACAGGGGCTGGGCTCGGCCGACGTGCCAGCAACCCATACCGGAGCGTCGGACCGATCTTGAAGGCGCATGCTGAGATCGGGACGTCAGCGCATCGCTACCGCGCGCGAGCTCGACTCAACCGATGATCTGGCGCGGCGCGGGGATGCCACACGCGGACTCAGCTCCGGGACGCGGTCAGCTGACCGGCCTGATCCTGACTTGCTGACCGGTGATGCTGATGCGGATTCTTCTCGGCGGCCGCGTCACACCGCGACACCAAGGGGCGGCTACGGGGCAAGCACCGAAAGGCGAGGTTTGGCCACGGCCGGTTATCACCCCGTGCGGGTGACGACAGGCGGCATCGCGCCTGGCTTCATTAGCCCTGCGAGATGACCGCCGCACGTGAACGGCGCCCGCCGAGACCGCCGGTTCTCGCTGCCCTTGGAAGCATCCAAAAGGAGACCTTGATGGCTGACACACCCACCGATGTCCTTGTAGCCGTATATCCGGACATCGACGCAGCGACCAAGGACTTCGAGTCGGCGGTTGCGCAGGTCAGAGCCAAGACAGTCTCAGTGGATGGAGTGCTGCTCGTCACGCACGCCGAGGACGGCGGCGTGTCCGTTGAGCAGGCGCATTCCGGGTGGCGAGGTCCCGTTGGCAGGTTCGTCGATCATCGGCTCGAGGGTGAGATTCACGAGAAGATCGGGGAGAACCTGCCGCCGGGCTCGGCCGGGATCATCGCGGTGTTCCGCGAGGATCAGCGGCTGGGAATCGAGCAGGCGCTCGGCGGCGCGCTGATCCGCTCGGTCGTCGAAGGGGACAAGGCGGGGATGGCGGCTGCGCTGAAGGAGTCGCTGGCGGAGGCGATGCACAAGTTCGAGCCCGACCGAACCCGGCTGCCGATCCCTGACCGGGAGTTCGGCGGCACGGCGGGACGCATCTTCGACCAGTCCGTTGCCGACTGGTCGATGATCCCCGGACCGACGCCGCCCAAGGGCGCGCCGAACGTGCTGATCTGCCTGATCGACGACGCCGGCTTCGGAGGTCCTGACACCTTCGGTGGCGCGATCGAGACCCCGAACCTCACCCGCGTGCAGGAGATGGGCGTGACGTACAACCGGTTCCACGTCACCGCGGTCTGCTCCCCGACCCGCGCGGCACTGCTGACGGGACGCAATCACCACCGAGTCGGGATGGGTGGGATAGCCGAGTTTCCCGGTCCGTTCCCCGGCTACACCGGTCAGCGCCCGCGGAGCTGCACGGCGCTGCCGCGCGTGCTCAAGGAGAACGGCTACATCACCGGCGGGTTCGGGAAGTGGCACCTCACGCCGGGCCGCGCGATGGGCGCCGCCGGCCCGTTTAACAACTGGCCGACGTCGTGGGGCTTTGACCACTTCTGGGGCTTCCTGACCGGCGCCACCGGCCAGTACGACCCGGTCATCACCCAGGACAACACGATCATCGGGGTGCCGGAAGGAAAGGACGGCAAGCTCTACTACCTGCCGGACGACATCACCGACAAGTCTATCGAGTGGCTGCACGCGGTCCGCGCCCAAGACCACGACACCCCATGGTTTATGTATTACTCGACCGGCTGCAGCCACGCCCCGCACCACATCGCCAAGGACTGGGCCGACCGATACAAGGGCACGTTCGACGCAGGCTGGGACACGTACCGCGCACGAACGCTCGAGCGCCAGAAGGAGCTCGGTGTCGTCCCGCCGGACACCGAGCTCACTGAGCGCCCGGAGCTGTACCCGGCGTGGGACTCCCTGAGCGACGCCGAGAAGACGCTCTACGCCCGCCAAATGGAGGTTTTCGCCGGCTACTCGGAGAACGCCGACTGGAACGTCGGGCGGCTGCTCGACGAGCTCCAGGAGATGGGCGAGCTCGACAACACGCTGATCCTCTACATCTGGGGCGACAACGGCGCGAGCATGGAGGGCACCGTCACGGGCTCGTTCAACGAGACGACCTTCTTCAACGCCGTGGTGCTCGAGGCCGACCAGCAGCTGAAGATCATCGAGAAGTTCGGCGGCATCGACGCGCTCGGTGGCTTCCATACGGCGCCGCATTTCGCGGCAGCCTGGGCCCACGCGAACAACACGCCGTTCCAATGGGGCAAACAGATGGGCAGCCACCTGGGCGGCACGCGCGACCCGATGGTCGTGGCCTGGCCGAGCCGGATCAAACCGGACAGCCAGCTGCGCACGCAGTTCACGCATTGCATCGACATCGCCCCGACCGTGCTCGAGGCCGTGGGAATCCCCGAGCCCAAGACCGTCGACGGGATCGAGCAGGAGCCGATGGACGGAACGAGCTTCCTCTACACGCTCGACGATCCCGGCGCGGCCGAGCAGCACACCGTCCAGTACTTCGAGAACTACGGCAGCCGCGCCATCTACAAGGATGGCTGGTGGGCGTGCGCCAAGCTGGACCGGATCCCCTGGGACCTGACGCCGAAGACGCTGCAGCGGTTCGAGCCCGGAGCCTACGACCCCGAGCAGGACGTCTGGCAGCTGTACTACCTACCCGACGACTTCTCCCAGGCGCACGACCTCGCGGCTCAACAGCCCGACAAGCTCACGGAGCTGAAGGAGCTGTTCTGGCGGGAGGCCGAGCGCAATCGCGTGTTCCCGCTCCTGGGCGGCTTCGCGGCGTTCTTCGGCATTCTGCCGCCCCTTCCCCCGGTCACCCGATTCAGCTTCGCCGGCGACGTCCAGAACATCGCGCCCACCATGATTCCGAGAATCCAGGGGCGGTCCTACGCGATCGAGGCGTACCTGACCATCCCCGAGGACGGTGCCGAAGGCGTGCTCGTCGCCAACTCCGACTTCATCGGCGGATTCGCCCTGTGGATCGACGACAAGGGACTCCTGAACCACACCTACCAGTTCCTCGGGGTGGAGACCTACAAGCAGACCTCGACCCGTCCTATCCCGACCGGGAAGGTGACCGTCACGATGCAATTCGAGGCCGACAAGCCCGAGCCCGGATCCGGCGGCCGCGTCACCCTATGGGCCAACGACGAGCAGATCGGCGAGGGAACCATGCCGCACACGGTCGCGATGATCTTCAGCACCTACGCCGGCATGGACATCGGCCGCGACAACGGCGGCGTAGTCGATCTCGCATACGAGGACAAGGCACCCTACCCGTTCACCGGCACGATCAAAGAAGTCGTATTCGACCTCAAACCCCACCCCCACGAACACGAGAAGAAGCTCCACGAAGCCCACCACCACGCCGGACTCGCCGCCGGCATCGCCGGGTAAGACCCGCCCTGGTATCTGGGCCCCTCCGGCGGAACCGCTGATTGCTGGCGTGAGCGCTAACGCAACAGTCCGTAACCTGGAGGCTCCTCCCGACATGCATCGTTTCCCGGCGATCGAGTGATTGCGGCAGCGGCCGGGACGATCAGGCTCGACCCGGGTTCGTCACGAGGTGGCCTGACGATGGCAGCGCATTTGTCACGCGACCACCGGTACGCGGGTCGTCGGTGCTGTCGGTCGAAATGGCCGCCGATCAGCGTCGTCTTGTCTGACGATCCAGCAGTGGATTCGGATGCTTCGTTCCAGATGCCGGCGACATCGCCGAGGGTTCGGAGACGATCAGCAGTGCGTCGTCTGAGAATTCGTGCACCAGTTGCCGGTCGGGCTGTAGCTCGCGTAGGGTGGGCACGTCAGTGGTGTGAGGTGAAACCGGATGACCTTCCGCTGGATTCTGTTGGCCATCGTTTACGTGGCGTGCTGGGTCTACTTCGGCCTGGCGACGTTTCGTAAAAGGGCACGACTGGCTGTTCTGGATCGTCTTTATCCTCCCGCTCCTGTGGATCATCGGCGCATTGATCGAATTGACTCCACGCGCCGCCGGCACGGCATAGGCGCGGGCCTAGCCACAAGACATCGTCGGCTCGCTGGGCGCGAGTCCAGCGAGACGCCGTCGCGGGGCGAACGCCGCCTGAACCACCCGGGTGATTCGCTCGATCGAGATGCCTTGGCTTCTCCTTCGCTTGTGCTGTGGCGCCGAGCCTGCGGCACAGCTCGCCTGTGGGTGTTGGCGAGTTCCCCCCGGCGGCGAGGTCGTGTCAGTCCAATGATGCCCTTGACGATCGGCGCTGCTCCAAGCACGATGAGTCCCTGACGGCGAAGACGTGAGAGTGCCGGGAGACCCGGGTTTTGGCTCGCTCGATGGCGCTGGGTGTCTACTCGGGAGCGATCATGAAGCTGATGAGCGGGAACTCGAGCAGCCACAGCATGACCAGTTGAAGCCGATCGCCACGAGCACTGTGACCGTCGTCGAGTAGTTCAGCTTGCTGATGTCATCGAAGCCCCGCTACGTACGAGGGCGCCCGGGGGCCGCACTACGAGCCCTTGCGTGCGGCCTTTCGCGACGTGAGATCGGCGAGCAGGTCTATATCTCGTTGAACACCGTCAAGGCGCACACCCGCGAGCTGTACCGCAAGCTCGGCGCAGGTTCGCGTGCGGATGCGGTCGCGCATGCCGAAGCGCTCGGTCCGCTCGATCGGGTCGAATCACCCGGGTGATCCTGACCCCTAACCGCCCAAACCGCGGCGATCGTCGGGCATTCTGAGGTTGGAATGTCAGCGCATCGCTATCGCGTCGTGGTCGAAGGAGAACTGGGACCACGCTACGCGTCCGCCTTCGATGGAATGACGTTGCGGGCGGACAGCGGTGAGACAGAGCTGGTCGGGCCGATCACGGACGATGCGCACCTGAAGGGGCTGCTCGACCGGATCGCCGGGCTCGGACTGAGGCTGCTCAGTCTCAGACGGCTCGATACCGAGAACGCCGATGCTGACGCCCCACCGCACGCACGACTCGCCGAGGTCAACCACAACGGCCTTGGCATTACCTCGAAGGGACCGTGAACTCATGACTTTTCTCTGGATTCTGTTGGCCATCCTGTACGTAGCGTGCTGGGTCTACTTCGGCCTCGCGACGTGGCGTAAAGGGCACTATTGGATGTTCTGGATCGGTTTCTTCCTCCCGTTCCTGTGGATCATCGGAGCCTTGATCGCCCCCACCGATGACGCCGCCGCACGCGGTGTCGCCGGTCGTGCGTAGGCGCGCGGTCGCGCAGGCAAGATCGTTGAGAGCCGGCACCCCTACGAGCCTCAAGAAATGGAGATATAGCAATGGCGTTCACACGCGTACATAAGCTCGCCAAGGCGGCACCGATATTGAAGTCGGCGGTCAAGCCGCTGGTGACCGGCAAGGTCGAGGACTGGCACGGCGAGTATGCCTACAGCCTCGGTCTGCAGGCCTTTATCTACGGGTTTCCCTACATCTACAACGCCCAGACGCGGCATAAGTGGGTGACCCAGCCGCGGAACCCGAAGTTCGTTCCATACGCGGCGCTGAACGAGTTCTGGCACGCCTCGCAGCTGATGGACGCCACGTATCGGGATGGGGGTTGTCCGAACAACGACACGCTGTACTCGACGGCGTGGCTTGATCTGAGTGAGGAGCCGATCATCCTCTCGCATCCCGACATGGGCGAGCGGTATTTCACCTTTGAGTTGATGGGTGTGGGGTCGGACAACTTCGATTACATCGGGCAGCGAGCGACCGGCTCGAAGGCCGGGAGCTTCGCGATCATTGGTCCCGGCTGGGAGGGCGAGTTGCCCGACAATGTGGACCAGTCGCTCGTGCATTCGCCGAGCCCGACGGTGCTGGTGATGGGACGGACGCTCGTCAACGGCGATGCCGACGTCGCTGAGGTTCACAAGCTGCAGCAGCAGTATCTGCTCACTCCGCTCAGTCAGTGGGGCAAGGCCGATGTCGTCCGTGCTGAGCGACGCGACGTGATCGAGCCGATCGCCCCTGAGGACGATCCGCTCGGACCGTTCAAGACGCTGAACGCGATGCTAGAGGAGAACCCTCCGCCGGCTCACCACGACCTGGTGCTAAATCAATTCGCGCGGATCGGGATCGGCCCTGGGCTCGACATCGAGGCCCAGCCCGACGCGGTCAAGCAGGGTCTGATGCGAGCCGAGCTGCTCGGAATGGCGATGCTCAAGCAGCAGTTCATGAGCGGTGACTGGGCGCACATCGTCAACGGCTGGCGCTACCCGCCGCAGGAGATCGGGCGCTACGGCGATGACTTCCTGCTCCGGGCGGCCGACCAGTCGCTGGCCGGGATCATGTGCAACGACCCGGCCGAGGCCGTCTACCTGGTCAACTTCGAGGACGCCTCGGGCGAGAAGCTGAAGGCTGAGCACCGGTACCGGATCCACTTCGACGCGGACGACATGCCGCCGGTCGAATCGTTCTGGTCGCTGGGGATGTACGGCACCGACCTCAACCTCGTCCCCAACCCGATCAACCGCTACTCGATCGGCGACCGGACAGCCGGCCTGAAGCAGGACCCCGACGGCGGGCTGACGATCTACCTGCAGTCTGAATCCCCGGGAAGCAACGGGCAGGCGAGCAACTGGCTGCCCTCACCAAGCGACGGCGAGTGGTTCGCGATCCTACGAATGTACCTGCCAAAGCCAGAGGTGATCGACGCGAGTTGGGAGTGCCCACCAATCGAACAGGTGCAGTGAGCACCACGCTTACCAAAGGACAAGGTGAAAAGAAATGAACGTCTTTCAGTCAATTGAAAAACTAGTGTCGGCAAAGCTGCCGCAGGACGACACGGACGCGAAGCTCATGCGCTTCGAGAACGTTCGCGGCCAGCGGTACACCGAGATCTTCCTGATCGGCGGCCACGCGATCATCCACGACCTGAACGCCGGGATCTACAACACGATCGGGCTCAACGACCCAGACGGAACCGGAGATACCTGCCCCCAGGCGGTGCTCGACAAGGTTGATGTGGACGCCCTGAAGGAGCAGTACAACATCCTCGGCGCCTTCAAGAACGGTCCGAGGCTCTGGACCCTTGACTGGGTGGAGGTCATGGTCGGCCAGGAGCGCGACCTCATGGGACTAGAGGCCCGCTGGGTGATGTGGCTCGAGGTGCCCAAGGAGATGCGCAAGCACGAGAGCGTCGCCTACAAGCAGATCCACGGCAAGCGCGACACCGGGCTTGGCATTAACAAAGGCTCACCCGTCTTCCTGCTCGACGACCCGAACGGCGATACATACTGCATGAAGTCCGCCAGCCTGATCGTGGACCCGAAGCAGAGCTACGAGAGCCTCAAGGACCTCGGCGGCCGCCTCAAGCCCGCGGCCGGCTGGAAATTCCGCACCGAGGTGCTCGAACAGGACCTGGTCCTCACCGCGGACAATGGCGCGGTCACGATCACGCAAGACGAGCTCGGGAACACCTACGACCGGGTCGGAGGCCCTTACAGCAACTACAAACCGTGAGGAGCAGAACCACGGTAGGCCCAAGAATGAGTCGCACGGCTCATACCAGGGTTGCTACTGGGATGTTCCGGATCAGATTTCCCGTTCCGTGGACCAGCGGCGCCTTGATCACCCGACTGCAGTCGTCGCCGGAACGTTGTCGACCAGGCCGCTCTCAAGTCCCGTCTGCGTGTGACTTGCGATGAATGACACCGTCGATCCGCCCCCCAATCCGCCGGCGGCTGGGCCGGTCGATCCGGGGGCGTTGCTTCGGAGCAAGAACTACCGCGTGCTGCTGGTGCTCGCGTCGGTTATCGGCGTGGTCGTGTCGTTGGCTTCGTGGGGGTTCCTTGAGCTGATTCATTACACCCAACAGTGGGTGTACAAGGAACTTCCAGGCGATCTCGGCTTCGCCAAGGTTCCGGTTTGGTGGCCATTGCCCGTGCTGGCGATCGCGGGAGTGATCGTCGCGTTTGCGATCGTCCGTCTGCCGGGAATCGGCGGCCATCAGCCGTCCGACGGGCTCAAGACCGGGGGTGGTCCGACGCAGCCGATCGAGCTGCCGGGCGTGGTGCTGGCCGCGCTGGCGTCCGTCGGGCTGGGGATGGTGCTCGGTCCCGAGGCTCCGCTGATCGGGCTCGGAACGGGTCTTGCCGTGTTTGCCGTCCGATCGGCGAAGAAGGACGCACCCGACCAGGTCGTGGCACTGATGGCGGCGGCGGCGAGTTTCGCCGCGATCTCCTCGCTGTTCGGCTCGCCGATCGTCGGGGCGATCATCATCATCGAAGCAGCGGGGTTGGGCGGGCCGACGCTCCCGGTGATCCTGCTCCCGGGCCTGCTCGCCGCCGGAATCGGGTCGCTGGTGTTCATCGGCATGGGATCCCTGACGGGATTGAGCACGAGCGCGTATGCGATCCCGCCGCTGTCGCTGCCCACCTACCACGAGCCGACGCTATCCGCGTTCGTGTGGACGATCGTGCTGGCGATCGTGGTCGCCATCGTCGTCTTCGTCATCGTTCAGATCGGCAAGAAGGCACAAGAGGTCGTGTCGCGCCGGCCGTGGGTGGTCATCCCGGTCGCGGCGCTGGTGGTAGGCGGGCTCGCGATCGCGTTTGGTCAGATCACCGGCAAGCCGGCTGATCTGGTGCTGTTCTCCGGTCAGGACGGGATGGGTCAGGTCGTCAATCAGGCCGCGACCCTGTCGGTCTCCACGCTCGTGCTGCTGATCCTCTTCAAGGGGCTCGCCTACGCCATCTCGCTGGGAAGCGCTCGCGGCGGCCCGACCTTCCCGGCCATGTTCCTCGGGATCATCGGCGGCCTGCTCGCCTCACACGTCGGGTTCGCCGAGACGCCCGCCGTGGCCGCGCTGATGGGCGCCGCGACCGTCGCGGTCCTCGGACTTCCGCTGTCGTCCGTGATCCTCGCGATGGTCGTCTCCCAGGCCGGCCTGTCGACCTCGCCGCTGATCATCGTCGCGGTTGCGGTGGCCTTTATCACCGTACGTGTGCTCGATGCACGCCGCGACGCGCGCGCGGGCACGCCGACGCCCACCTTTGGCGGCGATGGAAAAGCTGCGCCCGCGGCGATCGCCAAACCCGGCCGACCCGCGGCCGTCCCGTAGCTCGAGCCGTGTTCGAGGTCCGTGACCGTCCAACCAGACACTCGCAAGGCTGTGGAGCCGCAGGGTTGCCGGGCCTCAGATCCTCGCGCGCAATTCCGCTACGGCGCCGTGTTCCTGCTCACGCTGGTGGCGGTGGTGTTCGTGATCGCGGCGCCGAGCGCGAACTGGTCACGCGCGGTTACCCTGACGATCGAGGGTGCCGCGCTGGTCGTCGCGGTCGCAACATCGCGCGAGCGCGAGCAGGTTCGCCGTCGCCGAACACTGGTCGTCGGCACGGTAATGATCGTCCTGATCCTTGGTGTGGGGACCGGCGCCGTCTCCGAGGAGTTCGCAGCCCTCCTGCTCGCGCTCGTCACAGCAGCTGTCCCGGTGGAGATCATCCGAGGGGTGCTCCGGCTCCTGCGCGGGCGTGGCGTCACCATCCAGGCGGTCGCCGGGGCGCTGGCGATCTATCTCTCAATCGGTCTTGTCTTCGCCTGGATTATCAGCTTCATCACCCATGTCGATTCCACCCTTTACTTCGCGCAGCACACCAACGGCACCGAGGGGGACCGGGTCTACTTCAGCTTCACCGTGCTGACCACGACGGGCTTCGGTGACTTCTCCGCCGCGACCCCAGCCGGACACGCCCTCGCGGTGATCGAGATGCTCACCGGCCAGATCTATCTCGTCACCGTCATTGGGCTGCTGATCGGCAGCTTCGTCGAACGACGCAAAACGACCTAAGGCGAGCCCGCTTCGGATGCGGTAAAAACGTCGGCAGCGGACAAGAGTTCCGCGTCGATGACAGAGCAGGTGCATCGCCGATCGGGGCGCCGACCCTCCTATTCGCCGTGCGACGCGAGGTCGCACGCATTGAGTGAACGCGCTAGATCGGAGGTTTGGCTGATGTCGTAAAGCGTTGTTCTACCGTGCTCGATGGCGTGTCCGCCTCTGACGTGCGCTGCCGGTAACGGCGGGGTGCGAAGCTCGGGGAAAGCCAAGCGCTGCCGGTTCCACCCCCGGGGCGCGGGCGAGGGGAAGGCCGGACGGGTGAAGTACGTGAACCCCTGTTGATGCCTCGTGAACCAGAGCCTCGCATGGTGGGATGTCGTGGCGGGTGAAGGGACTAGCCGTTGAGAAGCGGCGGGTGCCGGTCGGGGAGGCGACCCCGCCGGGCGAGCACCATCGTCGTCGGGGTATAGGGGGCACCCACCCCGGTCGCAGCCCGGGATAGAACTCGGTATCGCCGGCGAACTTTCCCTGTCAGCCCGATCCGACACTCTCGCTGGCGCGATCATCCAACGGGAGCGTGCGCCCCCCGCGTCACGGGTCCGAGCCGTTTCCGTATTTGGTGCGGATGCGGGTTTGGGTTGAGCACGGATGTTCGTGTTCGAGCTGCCGCTTATGGTCAGGGTTACTCAATGAATGGGGGAGGTTCCCGTGTCCATTCTGGCTGTTTCAACTGTCGGTTGGGCGCTCTTGGTACTGGTCTGGGTGGCTCTGGCCTTCTGGCCGGCACGGGTTGCGTCTCGCAAGGGGCACAGCTTCATCGGGTACTTCATCCTCAGCCTGATCTTCTTCCCGCTGGCGCTGCTTGCCGCATACATGGTCCATGACCGCGGCACGCCTGCGATGGGCTGACCGATGGGGTCGAGGGCTGATCTGGGTGTTGGCACCTGTGTCGTACGGCTGCGTGAATCGTTGGTGAGAAGCGATGGCTGACGATCAACCGTTCAACTCCCGGTCTGGCGTGCTGCACGAGCTCGCGTCGATCGGGAGCCGCGCGGCGGCAGCGACGCTGAGGCCGCTGACGGGCGCCGCCGGAGCCGCTGCCGAGGCGGGGATCAGCGTGGAGCGGCGCGCGGTGGATCGCCTGCTCGAAAGCGGTGAGCTGGAGCGGTTGCTCGGAAGTACCAGTCTTCAAGCGGTCTTCAGGCAAGTGCTGGAGAGCGACGGCGCCAAGGAACTGATCGACAGCTTCTTCGACAGCGGCCTGTTTGACGAGTTCGTCGAGCGGCTGCTGGCCAGCGAGAGTCTGTGGTATCTGGTCGACGAGGTTGCCGCTAGCCCCGCGGTGACGGCCGCGATCTCGCACCAGGGTCTGGGGTTCGCGGACCAGGTCGGCAACCAGGTCCGGGCCCGCTCACGCAAGACTGACGACCAGCTTGAGCGCACCGCTCATCGGCTGGTCCGTCGACATCCGAAGACAGTTCCGGCACCGCCGGACGCCAACCCGTCATGAGCATTCTTCCCGAGCCTCCTGAACGCGAGACGCCAGTCGCTGGTTCGCCGGACACGGACGTCCCGACGGTTCACTACGTCGGCCTCGCCACGCGCGTGATCGCGTTTGTGGTCGACGCGGCGCTGATCAACCTGGTGGCGATCATCGTGGCCGTCGGCGCCTCGCTGATCCTGTCGCTGCTGCATCTTCCCAAGCAGCTGCACGTTCTCTGGGTTGCGCTCGCTGGAGCCGCGTACGTTCTGTGGTCGATCGGCTACTTCGTCTCGTTCTGGTCGACGACTGGGCAGACCCCAGGCTCGCGGGTCATGCAGATCCGGGTGGTGACCGCGAAGGGGGTGCCGTTCAAGCCGCGCCGGGGGGTCCGCCGCTTGATCGGAATGGTTCTGGCTGCACTGCCTCTGTTTGCGGGCTACGTCCTGATCCTGTTCGACGGCAAACGTCGAGGGTTCCAGGACCGCTTTGCGGGCACGCTGGTCATCGAGGCGCCACAGCTGTCCGTCGCCGGCGCCCGCCAAGCAAGTAAACGAGCGGCATACAAGAGCTCGCCACGCCGTGCGTCCTCGCTGGCGCCGTGAGGCTGGGAGCGAAACGGAGGTCTCCCTCGCAAGATGCGGGCGTCCGCGCCGATCGCCCGCTGGCTGCCGGAGCGCGCCGCTGCCCACATGCCGTCGCCACCGCGCTCCTCTGGAACGGGCGGCATCAGCGCTACTCCGATGCGTTACGCCCCTCGACCGGGTGGAGCGCTCACGAGAGGCTTTGACCTCGCATCACCCGGTGTGGCAGCGATCCGCCGGTGATCGGCAGGAACCTGCCCGGGATGCGGCCCCACACACGCCAAAGCCGCGCCGGGGGCCCTTGCGGCGGGCGGCCCGGCGCTTGCTTGAACTCGTCTCTCATCCCATGGCGGGCGTGCCGCGGTCATGAACCATGTATGCCGCAATCAGCGCCAGCGGGAAGAAGATGAGACTGAGGATGAAGTACCCGATGAAGCTGTGTCCCTTGCGAGCTGCGACGCGGGCGGGCCAGAAGGCCAGAGCCACCCAGATGCACAGGAACAGAATCACCAAGAGCACCCATCCAAAGGTCGAAACGGCCAGAACATACATGGGTCACTCCTATCTGTTGATACGCCCTAACCGTAAGCTGCAGCGCGAACACGAACATCCGTGCTCGGTCCTCAATCCACTCGGCGTCCGTGGCAGGGATCTCATTGCCAGAGTTGCGGAAGACCCAGCGCCAAAGGGTCGGATCTGATGTGTGGTCGCGTACCTCCGACAACGCGACGCCGTGAGTCAGCGGCACACGTCTGAGGAGCCGTGTCGGATATCGCAGCGGATACAGGCCACGTCGCCACGTCGGGGGATCTTCGTGGTTGACCTCATAGACCTCGCCAGCCACCTCCATGGCCCCCACGCAGGCCGAGACGCGAGTGACCCAGCACAGGAACACATCGCCGGGCTGAATCACGTCCCTGTTTCGAAGGTTGGCCGTATGGCCAGTGAACGCGAACTGTGCGTTCAGCCGACTCTCGCGCCACGTCTCTTCGGTAAAGAGATTGATGAAGTAGCGCCTCGTCATCGCCGTCATCGGGATGGGAGCCTAACCGGATTTCTTTAAGCGGCCTGGGCGGACACTGTCCCAACCGACTGCGCAAACACGTTCTGCCCAAACGGTTGACTTGGCGGCGGGTTATCGGGAGCGGCGACGATCGGTGTGACCTCTGTCGGGATCGTCGGCGATTCACGCCGAGTAAGGGGGTGCCGAGTAGCATCGCCGGTCAGGATGGGACTTCAATCCGGACACTCGGCGGACACTGACTCTTACGCTCGTTGTTATTCGATGTTCGAGGGATACACGATGGTCCCAGAGGACATCTACATCAAGAACCTCAAGCTGGTCGATCTCTTCAGCTTTGCGTCCGGCGCGGTCGTCGAGTGCGGAACCTGGAAGGGAGGGATGATTGCTGGCATCGCCAAGACACTGGGGCCAGCGAGAACGTATTACCTGTTCGATAGCTACCAAGGGCTGCCGCCCGCGAAGGACATCGACGGCGAGGCCGCAAAGCAATGGCAGAACGACACGACGGGTCCGCAGTACCACGACAACTGCACCGCGAGCGAGGATGATGCGGGCGCCGCAATGAAGTTGTCCGGCGCGTCAGATTGGCACGTTGTCCCTGGGTGGTTCGAGGACACGCTGAAGGGTCCCAACGTCCCGGACGAGATAGCAATTCTGCGATTGGATAGTGATTGGTACGAGTCCACGATGACCTGCCTCGAAACGCTGTTCCCTCGCGTTTCCGAGAACGGCATCGTGATCTTTGACGACTACTACTTCTGGGAGGGTTGTTCGCGGGCCGTCCACGACTATCTTTCCGCTCAGAAGTCCAACGTCAGGATCAGTCAGTTCGCGGATACGGTGGCCTACATCCTCAAGCGATGACCGGTCCCTGACCCTTCGCCTTGCGACCGGGCCGAGTGATGCTCGTCGTGCCAAGCGGCGAGGGCGTCGCGGTCAGTGGTGTAGGCGTTGGTGGCAGTCCGAACACACCGCCTGCAGGTTCGCAAGCACGTCAGGCCCACCGTCGGCGACCGGGATCAGGTGATCGACTTCGGTGGCGGGCTTCCCGCAAGCCTGGCAGCGATACCGGTCACGTTCCAGTGCCCGAGTTCTCACCTTCCGCCATGCCCTGGTGGAGCCTCCACGGGCATGATCGGGACAGTAGGAGCCGGGTGTCAGCCGTCCGCATCGGAGGCAGGACTTCAGCACACCACTACCCTCGGCGGTACCGTCGACAGATCCGCCAGCGGCGGGTGTTTCCTCAGACATCTGTCCGCCTGCGGCGACGTTTCCCGACGCGAAGCCACTAGTACCACCCGACCACTTCGAGGCCCTGCGGCTGATGTTCGAGCCGGTCGAGCGCCATCGCCAAGGCGACGATCGCGTCGATGTTCAGTCCCTCCGATCGGGAGGGCCGGTCGAGTCGCCATCCGCGTCGTGACTGGCGGGCTACGGCATGGCTGGCGTGGTCGGCCAAGGTCTGATCGGCGGGGAGCACGAGCCTCCGTTCGATGATCGCCCGGTGCAGTCCCTTCGAGGCCGGGATCATGCGGCTGTCGGTTTGCGGGAACGCGGAGCACCGGATGCCGCGCTGTTCGAGTTCCTGCGCGATCTGAGCTGCCCGCCACGGATCGAACGCCACCTCGGAGATCGAATACCGCTCGGCCAGCTCCTCGATCAGATCATGCGCCTGGAGGACGCCATCCTCACCGCTGAACACGGCACAGCCGACGTGCAGCTCCGAGTTGATCCAGACCACGGCGGTATCTCCCTCGGTCCCGCCGCCACCGATGTCGACGCCGATCCAGATGCGCGAGCTCGGCCCGAGCTCGGGACGACCGACGCAGGCTTGCCATGCACCGGGAGGCAGCCAGTGTCCCTCTCGTGCAGTCCACTGACCGGCGTGGAAGCGACGGAACGCAAGATCGGGCACGGCTTCCTGCTGGGCGCGGAGAGCCTCGACGGTGATCCACGAGGCCGGGTTCGCTCGCTTCACCTGCCAGGGCACCAGCGGGACATCCTCCGGGACCGACCACTCGAGCATCCGCAACGAGGGGCCACGCGCATCGGTGAACGCTCCGCGCACCTTGACCATGGGAGGGCCAGCGCACGGGAGCGGAGCCGCCCGAGCGGGCTGTCAGCACCCTGACCGGCGCTCGAGATGACGATCAGCTTGGCTCCGGGCTGCTTCGCCAGCGCCGTCAGCAGGGCGAGGTAGACCTGATCGTTCGGGTGGGCGTGAAGTTCGTCAACGATGGCGAGGCCGTACGTCAAACCGTGCAGCCTCGGGGCGTCGGCTGCCAGCACCCTCAGGTGTTGGCTGAACACTCTTGGCCGGTTCGGGTTCGGGCAGAACCTCAGCTCCAAGTGTCGGTCGACGATGTTCTCGTGGCCGAGTGTTCGGGTGTATGCGGCGGCAGCCTCGTACAAGATCCGCGCTTGCTCGCGGCTGGCGGCTGCGCAGTAGACGTGACCGGGGCCCCGGATCAGGGTGTAGAGCGCGAAAGCGGCCATCAGACTGGTCTTGCCATTCCCGCGTGGCAGGAGCACGGCCAGTTCTCGTTCGGGTCCTGACGCCGCGCTGGCGATTCGCTTCTGAAACGGCTCAACGTCGAGTCGGATCAGCTTGCAGAACGCCGGGAACGTCACCGAACGAAAGCTACACCTCTGTAGCTTGGCATTAAAGTTCCTGCAACGTGAGACTGTTCAGCCGTAAGCGGCTGGGGACGATCGAAGACCGATCACTCACCCGTGCCGCCTCGTGGCCGGAATACCCGAACGTCCAGATCGGCGATCTGTCCGTCCCTGACGCGCTCAGGCTCAGCGACGTGTTCGCCTGTATCCGCTGTCTCAGCGACACCGCCGCGTCGATCCCGCTGCTGGCGTATCGCCGGCTACCTGATGGCTCCCGTGAGCTGTTCTCCGGTCGGGTCACGGACCTGATCAACCGGCCCTCGCCGGGTAACACGAGCTACAACCTGGTCGGAACGATCGTCGCCCACTTGAACGCGTGGGGCAACGCCTACGTCGGCAAGTACCGCGACGGCGATGGCGTCGTTGTGCAGCTCGTGCCGCTCGATCCGTCCGCCGTGCAGCCCGAGCTTGTCGACGGTCAGCCCGTGTACACGTTCATGGATCAGACCGGCGTGCAGAAGTTGGGAACGAGCGATCTCATCCACGTGAAGATGCTCTCGACGGACGGGATCGTCGGCATCTCACCGATCGGCCAGGTTCGCAATGCGTTCGGGCTCGCTCAGAACTTGGCGAAGCACGCCGACAGCTTCGCCAAGAACGGAGGGCGGCCCTCCGGTGTGCTGCGCGTAAGCGGCTGGCGAACCGCTCAGCCCGGAGCCGCCGAGGACGTGCAAGCCGACTGGTCGGAGAAGTTCGTCGGCGCGGACAAGTCCGGAAAGTTGCTGCTGCTGACCGGCGAGGGTGACATCGACTACAAGCAGCTTTCGCTCAGCCTCGAGGATGCGCAGTTCGTCGCTCAGCGTCAGCTTTCCACGCTCGAGATCGCCCGCATCTTCAGGGTGCCCGTGTGGATGGTGAACGCCTCCACACAGCAGTCAATGACCTACTCGAACGTCACGAACGAGACGCTTAGCTTCCAGAAGTTCTCACTTCAGCCGCAGCTCGTGGCGATCGAGCAGGCGTTCAGCGCCGACAGCGACCTGTCACCCGCCACCGTCCATTGCGAGTTCGACATTGACCGGCTGCTGAGAGCCGATGCTCTGACCAGGGCCCAGGTCTACACCGCCGCACTCAACCCGGCGACCGGATGGCTCTCACGTGACGAGGTTCGGGAGCTTGAGGGCTATCCACCCGAGGGTGATCCGGCCCAGCCTGCGCAGGCCACGCCGTCACAGCTCCCCACGGAGCCACCGCCACCGGGACCGCCGCCGATCTCCCCGAACGACCCAGGAGTGACCACGAATGCCTGACCGTCCGACCCCAGGCCAGCTCGAGGAACGCTCACAGCCGCTCGAAGTTGACGGCAGGCGCATCCGTGGCGTGATCCCGTTCGGCGTCGAGTCCCGCGATCTTGGCGGTTGGCGGGAGGTGATCGAGCCGACGGCGCTACAGGGTGCGCGGCTCGATGACCTGACCCTCACCGTCGAACACGGCGGCATCCCGCTCGCCCGCCATCCCAACACGTTGCAGATCGAACAGCGTGGCGACGGTGTGCATTGGAGCGCCGAGCCGCCACAGAGCCGCCAAGACTATATGCGCGGCCGAAACGTGGGGCGGCCGCACCCGACCCGTGCCTGCCGGTACGCTTTGCGACGGGCATTGCCCGCGCTGGCCACGCCGGGCGCGGTGGGGCCGACCGAGACCGGAATGGAGGCGAGATGTTCGAGCACTGGGTGCTGGCCAAGGCGACCGTGATCGCCGTCAAGGATCTGTCGAGCTGGACAAGCGATCCGGATTCGGACTGGACGCAGTCGACACCGCACGAGTACGTGGTCGACGTGCGACCGGACGACCAGCCGCCGTTCCGCGCGACCTTCCGCGACCCGTACCTCCGCGGCCACCGCGCCTACCCGACCGAGGGCCAGCTGATCGACGTCCTGTACCAGCCGAAGTCCCACAACGTGAAGCTGATCGCCGAGCAGTGGAAGTTCTTCGACGAGAACGATGGGAAGCGGGCCGAGGACGAGCGCTTCGAGGCCGCCAGCCAGGGGGCGCCGGGCGAGCCGGCCCCGTCGACTGTCCAGGGCGCGGGAACCGTGCACTTCGTCGACACCGAGCGTGTCGACGAGCGCGATTAGGAGACCCGGCGCAGCCCGTCGAGCGCGACGTCGAGGATGTGCTCGATCTGGGAGGGGTCGGCCAGCGTCACCTTGGCGATGCCGCTGACGAGGTGCAGGACGTCGGTGATGTCGACGTCGGTGCGGACAACGCCGGCCTCCTGGGCGCGCTTTAGCAGCGGCTCGCCGGCGCCGTAGAGCGTCGAGCGGCAGCTCGCGAACACGTCGGTGCTGCCGCCCTCGGCGAACAGCTCGGTGACGAGCGCCTGCTTGGTGGCCACGTAGTCGACGAAGCGCCGCAGCCACGCGCTGAGCGCGTCCCACGGCGGTTGATCGGCGAGATCGCGCGCGGAGCGTGACAGCGCGTCGACCTCGTCGACGTAGACCGCCTCGATCAGGATCTGCCGGGTGGGGAAGTGGCGGTAGAGGGTGCCGATCCCGACGCCGGCGCGGCGGGCGATGTCCTCGAGCGACGTGTCCGTGTCCGCCTCGGTGAATGCGGCACGCGCGGCGGCCAGGAGCTTGTCGTAGTTGCGCTGGGCGTCGGCCCGCTTGGGGCGCTGGGCAACGGTGGGGAGCTCTGAGGATCGAATACTCATCGAAAAAGACTTGACAAAACGGAGGGTACCTCCGCTATTATAAGTGGAGGTTACCTCCAGATCGTTTCGGAGGATGCCTCCAGTTTAGCGCCAAATGGGCGCGTCTCCAAGTCCTGAGGCGCGCACCTGCGCCAGTTCGTCATGTCCGCTCGAAGGGAGCTTGCTTCGCCGTGCCCGCATCTCTGACTCCGTCCAGAATCGCCCGACGCCGTGGACCCAGCTGCGATCCGCGCAGCCCGGCCGCGCCGGATCGCAACTCGCGCCGCCCGGGCCAACCCAATACCAACAACCCGAACCTCGTGCTGGCGATCATCCTCGGCTCGTACCTGATGGTCGTGCTCGACGTCTCGGTCGTGATCACGGCGCTGCCGAAGATCCACGAGGCGCTGCACTTTTCCGCCGCCGGCCTCTCGTGGGTCCAGAGCGCCTACGCGCTCACGTTCGGCGGCCTACTCCTACTCGGAGCGCGGGCCGGTGACATCCTCGGGCGCCGGCGCGTGTTCGTAGCCGGAATCGGCCTGTTCAGCGCCGCCTCGCTGATCGGAGGCCTGGCCCAGTCAGCGGATTGGCTGCTGGCCGCCCGTGCCGTGCAGGGCGCGGCCGCCGCGATCGCCGCGCCGTCGACGCTCGCACTGCTCACCACCAGCTTCCCCGAGGGGCGCGAGCGGACCCGCGCGATCGCCGCATACGCCGCGGTCGCCGGGGGTGGCGGCAGTGTCGGGCTCGTCCTTGGCGGGATGCTCACCGATTGGATCTCGTGGCGGTGGGGCCTGTTCGTCAACGTGCCGGTCGGGCTCACCCTGATCTGGCTGGCCCCGCGCTATCTGGCCGAGACCGAGCGCCGGCCGGGACGCTTCGATCTCGCAGGCGCCGCGACCTCCACCTTCGGCATGACCGCGCTCGTCTACGGCTTCGTCCGTGCCGCCTCGAACGGTTGGGGCAACGCCGGGACGATCGTGTCGTTCGTGCTGTCTGTGGTGCTGCTGTCCGGCTTCGTCGCGGTCGAGCGCCGCGCCGAGCAGCCGATCACGCCGCTGCGGCTGTTCGCCAGCCGTGAGCGCGCGGGCGCGTACCTGACGAGGCTCCTCGTCGTCGGGGCGATGTTCTCGATGTTCTTCTTCCTCACTCAGTTCCTCCAGGAGGCGCGCGGCTTCAGCCCGCTCGAGGCGGGGTTGGCGTTCCTGCCGATGACGCTGGTCATGTTCGGAATCGTGCGGTTCGTGCCGTGGCTGATCGCGCGCTACGGCAACACGCGCCTGCTGGTCGGCGGTCTGCTCATAGCCGTCAGCGGAATGGCGTGGCTGAGCCGGATCTCGATCGACTCGGCCTACCTGCCCGAGATAGCGCTGCCGCTAGTAATGCTCGGTGTCGGCATGGGGATGGCGTTCACGCCGCTGACGACGGCCGGCATCGCAGGAGTCGCGACGGCCGACGCGGGCGCGGCCTCGGGCCTGGTCAACGCCGCCCAGCAGCTCGGTGGCTCGCTCGGAATAAGCATCCTGGTCACCGTCTTCGCCTCGGCGCTTCGCTCGTCGACGGCGCATCCGGCGCCGGGTGTGTCCGGGGCGGCGGTGCCGCGCGATGCGCTCGCGCACGCGGTCGCCAACTCGGTCACGGGGTCCGCCGTCCTGCTCACCCTCGCCCTGGTGGTCGTCCTGGCCACCGTGCTGCCGGCCCGTCTGCAGGAGGCATCGGTGGCGACCGAGGCCGTCAGCGCGGGCTGATCAACCAACACACACCGACAGGAGTCAGATGAACACCCAGACAATCGCTACCACTCCAGACCCCGTCACGATCCGCCGGGTGGCGCTGATCCGCCCGCACCTCTCCGGCTTCGAGCTCGTGCCGCTGCGCGAGTCCGACCGTGGGGCCGGCCGCCGGGCCGACACGCCGAAGCGGCGTCCGGCTCGGCGGCCGCGGCTGCGCGGAAGCTGCGCCGTGGCCTGATGGGCGGCCCCGTGCGATCGGAGTAGTCTGCCGAGCGAGAGCCGCCGTGACCCTCCATCTGGCCCAGCTCAACATCGCGCTCCCGCTCGAGCCGCTCGACTCTGAGCTTCTGTCCGAGTTTGTGGCCGCGCTCGACCCGGTGAACGCGGCCGCCGATCGAAGCCCTGGATTCGTGTGGCGGCTTCAGACCGACGACGGCGACGCGACCGCGATCCGCGGCTTCGGCGACGACCGGCTGATCATCAACATGTCGGTGTGGGAGTCGCTCGCGGCCCTGCGGGAGTTCGTGTACTCGAGCGATGGGGAGCACCTGGCCGTGATGCGCAGGCGACGCGAGTGGTTCGAGCGGATCGGGGAGTCGCACCTCGTGCTGTGGTGGGTGCCGGCTGGTCACGTGCCGTCGCTCGAGCAGGCCGAGGAGCGCCTCGGGCTGCTTCGCCGACTCGGCCCTACGGAGCGCGCGTTCACGTTCCGCTCGAGCTATCCGCCGTCCGGCCACCCGGAGGCGATCGTCGAAGACCGCGAGCTGTGCCCGAGCTGACCTCCGCCGCGCGGCGGATCGAGATCGAAACCGAGCACGGACCGGCCCGCGCGCACGTGATCGAGACCGATCGCCCACGTGCAGCGCTCGTGCTCGGGCATGGTGCCGGCGGCGGGCTCGGTGCCGGCGACCTGAGCGCCGCGGCCGACGCTGCGCTGGCCGAAAGCGTGAGCGTCGTCCTCGTCGAGCAGCCCTACCGGGTCGCCGGCCGGCGCTCGCCCGCGCCCGCGCGGCAGCTCGACGCCGCCTGGATCGCCGTCATCGAGCACCTGCGGGCGCACGAGCGCGGGGACCTCGGGCTGATCACGGGCGGGCGCTCCGCGGGCGCCCGCGTCGCCTGCCGGACCGCCGTGGCGACCGGCGCGATCGGCGTCCTCTGCCTTGCCTTCCCGCTGCGTCCGCCGCGGCGCAACGCGGAAGCCCCCAGCCGCCTGCCAGAACTCGAGCTGGTCACTGTCCCCGTCCTCGTCGTCCAGGGATTGCGGGACCCGTTCGGCGTCCCGCCCGCTGGGCCCAAGCGAGCCGTGGTGCAGGTGCAGGGCGACCACAGCCTGCGCTCCGATCGCGACGGAGTGCGCGCCGCCGTCAGCGCCTGGTTGCAGGCGCTGCTTGGGTGAGCGGCTCATCCGCGCCGGCGTTCGCGGCCGTTGCGCGGCGCCAGGGCCGGGCGTACACCAGCCACAGCGTCCCTATGCCGAGCAGCACGGCACACAGCGTCCACCCGAGCGCCGTCGTGCCGAGGCCCACGTACTTGAGGCCGGACGCGAAGATCACGAACGCAATCGCCGGCCGGACGTAGCGGTCGGGAATGCTCGAGGAAAGCAGCGAGCCGACGAGCACGGCCGGCACGCTGCCGATGATCAGCGAAAGGGTCAGGCCGACCTCGATGTGGCCGAAGGCGAGCGCTCCCAGCGCGGCGGCCAGCGTCAGCGGCACGGCTTGGGTGAGGTCGGTGCCGACGAGCTGATTGGCCCCGATCGTCGGGTACAGGAACAGGAGCAGGACGATCATCAGCGACCCTGAGCCGACCGAGGTCATGCCGACGATGATTCCGCCGATGATCCCGATCGCGATCGTGGCCGCCGGCCGGGGGACGATGTCGCCGATTCGGGCCCGGCGGGTGTGTCCGCCCCGGCGGTCGAGGAAGAGCCGGAGCACCATCGCGGCGGCGCCGACGAGCAGCGCGGCGCCGAGCGCGGTCTCGATGTTCTGCTGCGCCGATTTGGCGTGGCCCATCAGGTGCAACAGGTAGGCGCCGAGGAAGGCGGCGGGCACCGAGCCGATCACCATCCACCGCACCAGCTTGAGGTTCACCGTGCCGGCGCGAAGGTGCACTCCGGCACCGATCGGGCGCATCACGAACGCGGCGACGAGATCGCTGGAGATCGCGGTCGACGGCGTGACGCCGAACAGCAGGATCAGCATCGGCGTCATCAGCGCGCCGCCCCCGGCGCCCGTCATCCCGACGAGCAGGCCGACGATGGCGCTGCCGAGCACGATGTACGGGTCAATGTGCACTTAGCCAACCATCCTTGTAGAGGAGGTAAGGCTAGTCGACTTGACTGAGAGTCACCGCGCTGACCGCGAGCAGCTCGCCGGGAGGCTCCCCGCCGAGCAGCCAGCCGTCGTCGATGTACGTCACCAGTCCGCGGCGCGACAGGTCGGAGAGGGCGCTGGTCACGGTGGGTCGCCGAGCGGCGACCAGATCGGCGAGCACCGAGTGGGTCAGGCGCAGTGGCAGCAGAGTGCCGTCGCTGCGCACGCGGCCCCAGCGACCGGCCAGATGCCAGAACAGCATGTTCAGGCGCACGTCGACGCGAGCCTGATGGACGATCGCCATGTTGACCGCGAGGTAGCGGGAGCGCTGCACCGCGCGGCCGACCAGCCGGCCGACGAGCTCCGGGTAGCGGACGAGCCGGCGCGCGAACTGGCCGTCGAGGACCGCCAGGCGGGTCGGCTCGATCACCGCCCAACCGGTCGTCATCGATAGCGTCGGCGAGCCGCCGTCCTCGCCCTGCCCAGGTCTGAGCACGTCGCATTCGCCGAGCAGCTCGGCGCCATAGCGGCCCTCGATTCCCACGCGTCTGAGCATCAGGCCCTTGAACACGAGCAGCCCGATGTCGCCCTCGAGGGTGACGTCGGGCTCGCCGGGCCAGGGACCCGCTGGAATCCGCACGACCTGCGCCGTCAGTTCCTCGACCGCCTGCGAGCGGCGGACAGGGGGTACCGCCTCGGCCAGATCGGGATCCTCGCGGAGCACCTGGCAGAGACTGGATGACGCTAGACGGGCGCTCACCATCGCCTACTGTGCCACGCCTCGTGGCTGGGCGCGAGAGAGATCATGTGAACTAGCTACCCATCGGCAGCGATCTGGATCGGGGCCGGCCCGATCGCCGCCGCCGGATTTACGATCAGGCGGTGGCGCCGGCGGGCTGCGCCGAGAGCTCGGACACGAGCTGGACGAGCGCCTCGGTGATCTCGTGTGGACGCTCAAGCGGGCCCATGTGGCCCGTTGCGGGGAGCACGAGGACGCCGCGCGCGTTCGGCAGTGCCGCGGCGATCCGCTCGGCGTGAGCCGGGGGTGTGAGCCGGTCGTCGGCGCCCGCGACGACGATCGTCGGGACCGTCAGCCGCGGCAGCGCGTGGTACAGGTCCATCTCCGACAGCGCAAGCCCGACGTCAGCGCGCACATCCGGCGGGCAGTCCACGAGCATCCGCTCGTAGAAGGCGACCTGGGCCGGAGTGGCGGTGCGACCAAACGCTATGTAGCGGACCATCGCCTGCGAGACGGGAGTCGAGAACCGCGGCACCGCGGCGCGGGAGCCGAGCATGCAGGCTCGGCGGCAGGGTCCGGTTGAGCGCCTGGGCGATCATGGGGACAGGAATCAGCAGATGCTCGGCGATCAGGTCGCCGACCCCGGTGTTCAGCAGCGCCGCGGCGCCGACGCGGCGCTCAACCTGGTGGTGCTCGGCCCACGCGGCGATCGTCATCGCGCCGAGCGAGTGCCCAACGACGGTCGCGCGCTGACCCGCCGGCACCGTAGCCTCGAGCACGGCCTCGAGGTCCTCGCCGAAGCGGGGGAGCGAGTAGTCCCCGCCGACGGCCGGCTCGCTGTGGCCGTGGCCGCGGAGGTCGAAGGCTACGACGCGGAAGCCGCGCGCGGACAGCTCGCGGATCACGTAGATCCAGTAGCCGAGCATCTCGGTCCACCCGTGTGCGAGCACGAACGTCTGGCCGTGCGGATCTCCGAAGCACTCGGCGTGGAGCTGTGTCCCGTCGCGGGAGCGGACGGCGACAGGTTCGCCGCAGGGCGGCTCGGCCAGCACTCCCTGCTCCGGATCGGACGCGATTTGCCGGAGGTGCCGCCGCTGGGCGAACGCCCCGGCGCCGACCATGAGCGCTGCGCCCCCAAGCCCGACCCAGATCTGCCGACGACGTCCCAATGCCATACGCGTCGGGAATGCTACAAGCACGTAACTATCCCGGAGCCTCGCCATGCGTAGGATTCGCGCCGATGCGCATCGGACTCCTCACCGGCGGTGGCGACTGTCCGGGTCTGAACGCGGTGATCCGCGCCGTGGTGCGCAAAGGCATCGACGTCTACGGTGACGAGATCGTCGGCTTCCGCGACGGCTGGCGGGGCGTGCTCGAGGACAACGCCGAGCCGCTCACGATCGAGTCGACGCGCGGCATCCTGCCCCGCGGCGGGACGATCCTGCACAGCTCACGCACCAACCCCTACAAGCGCGACGACGGCCTCGAGCGCGTGCGGGCGACGTTCGAGAGGCACGGTCTCGACGGCATGATCGCGATCGGCGGGGAGGACACCCTGGGCGTCGCGCATCGCCTGAACGAGGACGGCCTGCACGTAATCGGGGTGCCGAAGACGATCGACAACGACCTTGGCGCGACCGACGTCACGTTCGGATTCGACACGGCCCTGTACGTGGCCTGCGAGGCGATCGACCGGCTCCATACCACGGCCGAGAGCCACAACCGGATCCTCGTCGTCGAGGTGATGGGGCGGCACGCCGGCTGGATCGCCCTGCACTCCGGGGTCGCTGGGGGCGCGGATGTGATCCTGATCCCGGAGATGCCGTTCGACATCGACGAGGTGTGCCGGCTGATACGGCGCCGGCACGAGCGGGGCCGCTACTTCTCGATCGTCGTCGCCGCCGAGGGCGCCGTCCCGAAGGAGGGCACGATGTCGCTGTCGGCCGGTGAGCTGGACGAGTTCGGACACCCCCGCCTCGGTGGGATCGGTCATCGGCTCGAGCAGGAGATCGAGAAGCGGACCGGCTACGAGACTCGCGCGACAGTGCTCGGGCACGTGCAGCGTGGCGGCACGCCGACCCCGTTCGATCGGGTGCTGGCGACCAGGTTCGGCCTCGCGGCGATCGACGCCGCACATGACAGGGCCTGGGGGATGATGACCGCGCTGCGCTCGACCGAGATCGAACTCGTCCCCCTCAGCGAGGCGGTGGCCCAGCTCCGCACCGTGCCGGTGGAGGAGTACGAGCGGTACGGAGTTCTGTTTGGATGAATTCCGATCTGACTAGGATGAGAGCAGTGGCTATCCCAGCTCGTACCCACATCCACTCGTGACTGCGACCGACACCGCCACGAGCCTGGACAAGCTGTGCGTGGACACGATCCGGACGCTGTCCATGGACGCGGTCCAGAAGGCCAACTCAGGCCACCCGGGGACGCCGATGGCGCTGGCGCCGCTCGCCTACGTGCTCTACACGCGAGTGATGCGCCACAACCCGAGCAACCCGGACTGGATCGACCGCGACCGCTTCATCCTGTCCGCCGGCCACGCGTCGATGCTCCTGTACTCGATGCTGTACCTGACTGGCTATCCGCTCACGCTCGAGGACATCGAGAACTTCCGTCAGGTCGGTTCGCCGACGGCCGGGCACCCTGAGCGCAAGTACAGCCCGGGGATCGAGGCCACGACCGGCCCACTCGGACAGGGTATCTCGATGTCGGTCGGCATCGCGCTCGGCGAGCGGATGCTCGCCGCTCGCTTCAACGAGGCCGGTCACGACGTGGTCGGGCATTACACCTTCACGATCGCCTCAGACGGAGACATCCAGGAGGGCGTCGCCTCCGAGGCCTCCTCGCTCGCCGGGCACCTCGGCCTCGGCCGTCTGATCGCATTCTTCGACAACAACCATATCCAGCTCGCCAGCCCGACCTCGGCGGTGATCTCCGAGGACGTGCAGAAGCGCTACGAGGCGTACGGGTGGCACGTCGAGAACGTCGGCGAGGACCTGTCGCTGGACACGCTCGAGACCGCGACACGCGCGGCGATGGCGGTCGAGGACCGCCCGTCGCTGATCATGGTCCGCTCCCATATCGGGTACGGCAGCCCGCACAAGCAGGACACATCGGCCGCGCACGGCTCGCCGCTCGGCGAGGACGAGGTGCGGCTGGCCAAGGAGGCGTACGGCTGGGACCCGGACAAGCACTTCTACGTGCCCCAGGACGCGTTGGCGCACTTCCGCGAGTGCTGCGTGCGCGGCCGCGAGTTCGAGGCCGAGTGGCAGGAGCGATTCGACGCCTACCGACAGGCGCTCCCCGACCGGGCGGCGTGGCTCGAGATGATCAGCGCCGGAGGGATGCCGGAGGACTGGGATGCGGACGTTCCGCGCTTCGACCCAAGCGAGAAGCCGGTCGCCACGCGCAAGGCCTCGGAGCGGGCGATCCAGTGGGCGGCCAAGTCGGTTCCGCATCTGATCGGCGGCTCGGCCGACCTCGCCACCTCCAACAACACCGACATCAAGGACGGGGGCGACGTCGAGAAGGGCGCCTACGGGGGCCGAAACATCCGTTTCGGGGTGCGCGAGCACGGCATGGCGGCGATCGTCAACGGGCTCGGGCTGCACGGATTCCGGGCCTTCGGCGGTACTTTCCTCACGTTCTCGGACTACATGCGGGGGGCGGTCCGCCTGTCGGCCCTGATGAAGCTGCCGTCGATCTGGGTCTACACACACGACTCGATCGGGCTCGGAGAGGACGGCCCGACGCACCAGCCGGTTGAGCACCTGGCGGCCCTGCGGGCGATGCCCCGCCTGAACGTGGTCAGGCCCGCCGACGCCAACGAAGCGGCGCTGGCATGGCGCTTCGCGCTGAGGCGCGACGACGGGCCGACGGCGTTCGCGCTCTCGCGCCAGAACCTCCCGATCATCGACCCGGCTGCGATGCCCGACGACGCCATCGAGCGGGGAGCGTATGTGCTGCGCGACGCCGAGGGCGGCGATCCCGAGCTGATCCTGATCGGCACGGGTTCGGAGGTCTCGCTTTGCCTCGAGGCCGCCGATGCCCTCGACGGTGTCCGCGTCCGCGTCGTGAGCATGCCGTGCATGGACACGTTCGCCGAGGCCGACGAGGCATATCAGGAGCACGTGCTGCCGAGCGCTTGCCGGGCGCGGATCGCGGTCGAGGCGGCCGTCCAGCTGGGTTGGGACCGGTGGATCGGTCCGGAGGGCCGGTTCGTCGGAATGTCAACGTTCGGCGAGTCCGGGCCGGCGGCCGAGGTGTACAAGCACTTTGGGATCACCGCCCAACGGGTCGTCGAGATCGCCCGGGAGTTGGTGGATCGATGAGCACGACACACGGAGTCAACGAGCGGCTGGCCGCGCTGACGGCAGCCGGGGTGAGCGTGTGGCTGGATCAGATCCGCCGCTCGCTGATCGAGGGCGGCGAGCTGGCGCGGATGGTGCGCGAGGAGTCGCTCCGAGGCGTCACCGCGAACCCGTCGATCTTCGAGAAGGCGATCCTCGGCTCCGATGACTACGACCACGACCTCGAGGGGATGGCGCACGAGAACCTCGAGGCGGACGAGATCTACGACCGCCTGGCGATCCGCGACGTGCAGCTCGCGGCCGATGTGCTCGGCGACGTCCACCGCGAGGCCGGCGGCCGCGACGGGTTCGTCTCCCTCGAGGTTGCCCCCGACCTGGCGCACGACACAGAGCTGACGATCAAGGCTGCGCGCCGGTACTGGAATGCGCTGGACCGGTCCAACGTGATGATCAAGATCCCCGGTACGCCGGAGGGCGTGGGCGCGATCGAGCAGGCGATCTACGAGGGGATCAACGTCAACGTCACGCTCCTGTTCGCGGTCGAGGCCTACGAGCAGATCGCGGAGGCGTACATTCGCGGGCTCGAGCGCCGCCAGGCCGAGAGCCTCTCGCTCGATGTCAACTCGGTGGCCAGCTTCTTCGTCTCCCGGGTCGACACGAACGTGGACAAGAAGCTCGAGGCGCTGGGACGCACGGACCTCGCCGGCACGGCGGCGGTCGCCAACGCGCGGGACGCGTACCGGCGGTTCAGGGAGATCTTCTCCGGGCCCCGGTGGGAGGCCCTCGAGAACGCGGGCGCGGGCCTGCAGCGTCCGCTCTGGGCTTCAACCGGGACCAAGAACCCGAGCTACCCGGACACCAAGTACGTCGACGAGCTCGTCGGAGCCCACACCGTGAACACGATGCCGATGGCCACCTTGCACGCGGTGGCCGACCACGGGGAGGTGAGCGGTGCGACGGCCGAGATCGATCCCACGCCGGCGCTCGATGCGCTCCGCGAGGGCGGCATCGACATGGGCGAGGTGACCGACGAGCTCTTGGTCGATGGCGTCAAGCAGTTCGAGGATGCGATGAACCGCCTGCTGGCCGGGATCGCTGAGCACCGGGCCGCGATCGCCACCGGGAGGCCGCCGACGATCGAGGGCAGGCTCAGCACGGAGCTCGAGGGGCCCGTGGCGGCGCACGTGAAGCAGGCGATCAGCGACAACGTGGCGCAGCGAATCTGGCGCCGCGACCCGTCCCTCTGGGGTGGCCCGGGGGTGCCCGAGATCGAAAATCGCCTCGGCTGGCTGACCGTCGCCGACCAGATGCTCGAGCAGGCTCCGGAGCTCGAGGAGTTCACCCGCGAGGTCAGGGCCGATGGCTACACCGACGCCGTGCTGCTCGGAATGGGCGGCTCCTCACTCGGGCCCGAGGTGCTCCGCCGCTCGTTCGGCGAGGTCCCGGGCGGCCTGCGGCTCCAGGTGCTCGACTCGACCCATCCTGACGTCGTGCTCGGCGTGCAGGAGTCCGTCGATATCTCCAGGACGATCTTCATCGTCTCCTCGAAATCCGGCGGGACCGTCGAGACGCTCTCGCACTACAGGCACTTCAAGGCCTTGGCCAAGCCGGAGCAGTTCGTCGTCGTTACCGATCCGGGCAGTCCGCTCGAGCAGCTGGCCAAGGACGACGGGCTACGGCGGGTCTTCCTCAATCCGCCGGACATCGGCGGGCGCTACTCGGTCCTGTCCTACTTCGGGCTCCTGCCCGCCGCGCTGATGGGCATCAACGTCGAGGCGCTGCTCCACGGCAGCCAGGTCGCGGAGCAGAACTGTGCCCACCACGACTCGAGCGAGTCGAACTCCGGCCTGTGGCTCGGAGCCGTGGCCGGCGAGCTCGCCCGCCAGGGGCGCGACAAGATGACGTTCCTCGTCTCCGGCGCGATCGAGAGCTTTGGACTGTGGGTCGAGCAGCTGATCGCCGAGTCGACGGGCAAGCACGGGCGCGGGATCCTCCCGGTGGTCGGCGAGCCGCTCGGCGATGCGGCCGAATACGGCGCTGACCGGGTGTTCGCCTACCTGCGCGACGGCGACGACCCCGACGAGGCGCTCGAGCAGGCGATCGCGACGCTCGCCGACGCCGGCCACCCGACTCTCACTCTGCGCACGAACGGCCGCGGCGACCTGGGCCGGATCTTCTTCCTGGCCGAGTTCGCCACCGCGGTCGCCGGATGGGCGCTCGAGATCAACCCGTTCGATCAGCCCAACGTCCAGGAGGCCAAGGACAACACCAAGCGGGTGCTCGAGGCGGGCTCGATCCCGGAGCTCGCCACCGGCGACGACGACCAGCTGCGAGAGCTGCTCGTTGACTCCGGGCCCCCGCACTACGTGGCGATCATGGGCTACGTGCCGCCGTCGGACGAGTTCGACGCCGCGGTCTCCGGTCTCCGCACCACGATTCGCAGGGCGACCGGCGCCGCGACGACGTTCGGATACGGCCCGCGCTTCTTGCACTCGACCGGTCAGCTGCACAAGGGCGGCGCGCCGGTGGGCCGCTTCCTGCAGCTGACCTCCAAACCCCAGCGGGACGCCGAGATACCCGGGGCGGGGTACTCATTCGGAACACTGATCGCCGCGCAGGCCGCGGGCGACCTCGAGACGCTCCGCTCGCACGGGTTGCCCGCGCAGCGGGTCGAGCTCGGCGAGGACCCGGTCGCCGCCGTACGCGCGCTAAACGAACGGATCGCCGGGCTACTCAACGGGAGCTGACGCAAATGCAAATAGGGTTCGTCGGGCTGGGAAAGATGGGCGGCAACATGGTCCACCGGATCCGCAGGGATTCCGAGAACCAGGTCGTCGCGTTCGACTTCAACGATGAGGCGGTCAAGGCGGCCGAGTCGCACGGCGCCTCCGGAGCCGGCTCACTCGAGGAGCTCGTGCAGAAGCTCGAGGCGCCCAGGGCGGTCTGGATCATGGTGCCGGCCGGGGATCCGACGCAGAAGACGGTCGAGACCCTGATCGGGCTGATGTCGGAGGGCGACATGATCGTCGACGGCGGCAACTCGAAGTGGACCGAGTCGGTGGCCCGGCACGCCCAGTGCGCCGAGCACGGGATCCATTTCGTCGACGTGGGGACGAGCGGCGGGGTGTGGGGGCTCGAGGTCGGCTACTGCATGATGGTCGGCGGAGAGGACGAACCGGTCGCGCGCCTGGCCCCGATCCTCGACGTCCTCGCGCCGCCGAACGGGTGGGGCCACATGGGCGGCGCCGGGTCGGGCCACTACGTGAAGATGGTCCACAACGGAATCGAGTACGGCCTGATGCAGGCCTACGCCGAGGGCTTCGAGCTGCTGCATAAGTCCGAGTACGGGCTCGACAACGAGAAGATCGCCAACCTGTGGGGCCACGCCTCGGTCGTCCGGTCCTGGCTGCTCGAGCTCGCGGCCCGGGCCTTCGCCGAGGACGGCAACGACCTGCACGCGCTCGAGGGCTACGTCGAGGATTCGGGCGAAGGCCGGTGGACGCTCCAGTCGGGGATCGACCATGACGTGCCAATGCCGGCGCTGACGGGGGCGCTGTTCGCGCGCTTCGCCTCCCGGGGCAATGGCGACTACTCCGCTCGCATGCTGGCCGCGCTGCGCAATCAATTCGGCGGCCATGCCGTGAAGAAGGCATAGCCGACCGATGACGGTCACGGCGGCCGGGCAGCAGACCGGGGAGAACCCGCTCGTCGAGGGGCTCGAGCGTCTGCCGGTGCACCCGACCGTGCTGGTGATCTTCGGCGGCACCGGCGATCTCGCCCACCGCAAGCTGCTCCCCGCGCTGTACAACCTCGCGCACGACGGCGCGCTCCCGGAGCGCTTCGAGCTGGTCGGCGTCGCCCGCCGCAGTCAGGCCGACGAAGACTTCCGGGCGATGGCGCGCGAATCGATCGAGCGCTTCTCGCGTCGTAAGCCCGATCCCGACGTGCTCGAAGGTCTGATCGGTGATATGCGCTACGTCTCTGGCGCGTTCGACGACGACAGCGTGTACGCCGAGCTCGAGCGGACCCTCGGCGAGTTCGATCAGGGCGGCGGGCACCAGCTCGACCGGGTCTTCTACCTGTCAACCGCGCCGCAGTTCTTCCCCGTGATCACGGAAAAGCTCGGGACCGCGGGGTTGAACAAGGCCGAGGGGGCGGAGACGCGGATCGTGATCGAGAAGCCGTTCGGCTACGACCTGGCGTCGGCGCGAGAGCTGAATACGAGCGTGCTGAGCGTGTTCGACGAGTCGCAGGTGTTCCGGATCGATCACTACCTGGGCAAGGAGACGGTCCAGAACCTGATGGCGCTCCGGTTCGCAAACGCGTTGTTCGAGCCGGTGTGGAACCGCAACTACATCGACAACGTCCAGATCACCGCGGCGGAGGACATCGGGATCGAGGGCCGGGCCGGCTACTACGAAGGCGCGGGCGCGCTCAGGGATCTGGTCCAGAACCACATGATGCAGCTGCTGGCGCTGCTGACGATGGAGCCACCGATCGCGTTCGAGGCCAACCGCCTGCGCGACGAGAAGCTGAAGGTGCTCGAGGCAATCGTGCCGCCCGCGCCGGACCAGGTCGCCTCGATGGCGCTCCGCGCCCAGTACGCCGCGGGCGTGTCCGGCGGCAGGTCCGTGCCCGGTTACCTCGACGAGGAGGGGGTGGCGCCCGACTCGCGCACCGAGACGTACGCGGCCCTGCGGCTTCACGTCTCGAACTGGCGGTGGGCCGGGGTGCCGTTCTACATACGCACGGGAAAGCGGCTGGCCCGCAAGGTGACCGAGATCGCGGTCACGCTCAAACCGGTTCCGCACCTCGCGTTCCGCAGCTCTGGGTCGGTCGGGGTGCAGGCCAACCAGATCATCCTCACGGTGCAGCCCGACGAGGGGGTGTCGGTGTCGCTCGGAGCGAAGATCCCGGGCCCGACGATGCGAATCCGGCCGGTGAACATGGAGTTCCGGTACGGCACTGCGTTCATGTCGGAGTCGCCCGAAGCCTACGAACGGCTGATCCTCGACGCTATGCGCGGCGACGCCACGCTGTTCACGCGCAACGACGAGATCGAGGCGTTGTGGGCGATCATCGACCCGATCCTCACCGCCTGGCACGAGGACACCTCCTCGCCGATCCCTCAGTACCGCTCCGGTTCGTCCGGGCCCGAGGAAGCCGACGAGCTGCTCGACCCCGGTCACAGATGGCGCCGGCTGTGAGCGGGCCGACGGGGCGGGACGTCCACTGATGGCCGAGGACGTGTGGGCAGAGCGGGACACCAACCCCGACGCGATCGAGGCGGCGCTGCGCGAGCTGTTGCGCGAGCGGCATGCGGCCAACCCGTCGCTCGCGCCGGCGCGCGTGCTGAACCTGATCGTGGTCGTCGACCGTGAGTGGAAGGGCGAGATCGCCAACCGTCTCGCGCGAGTCGGCCGCTACCACGCCTCGCGCACGATCCTGTGCGCGGTCGAGGACGGACGAGACACGCTCGACGCGACCGCCGTGATGGCCTACAACGAGCCGTCCTCGGGCATCGGGGTGATCCACGAGCAGGTCGAGATCGACATCGGGCCCGAGCACCTCGCCAACCTCGACACGATCGTCGATCCCGTCCTCGTGTCCGAGATGCCCACAGTCCTGTGGTCGCCCCACGGCCACGAGGAGGCGGTCGCGGTCCTGAGCAAGATGACCGACGTGTTCCTGCTCGACTCCGACGACGTGGCCGATCCGAGGTCGGCCCTGACGAGGGCGGGCGAGAAGCGCGAGAGCGGCTACGTCGTCGATCTGGCCTGGCTGCGCACGACCCCCTGGCGGGAGCGGCTCGCGGCCAGCTTCGACCCTGCCGATCGCCTCTCTTACCTCGCGGGGCTCAATCGGATCGCGGTTCGGCACCGGCCGAGCTCGACGGCCAGCGCGCTCCTGCTCACCGGGTGGTTGGCCTCGCGCCTGCAGTGGGAGCCCCGCGCACTCGAACCGGCCGGCCGCGACGCGTGGCACGGTGTGGCCCGCCGCGGCGACGACGAGGTCCGACTCGAGCTCGACCCCGCCGACCAGCATGTCCCCGGGCTGGCCGGCGTCACCGTAGGGTGCCCGTCCGGGTTCTCGCTCTCGCTCGACCGTGCGCGCGGAGGGCTCCAGGCCCGCGAGCGCCACGCCGACGGCGACGAGCGTGTGTGGCAGGTGCTCGGCGCCTCCCGCGGCGAGGGCGGGATCCTCGGCGAGGGTGTTCGTCAGGCCCTGCTCCGCGACCCGACCTACGGACCGGCGCTCGATGCTGCGCTTGAGCTGTGCCCGCGATGAGCGTCGAGTTCGAGGTCGTGGAGGACCCGGACCGGGCGTGCGCGGCCATGCTCGTGGGTGCCTGCGCGGGCGGCGGGCACGTCGTGCTCGCCGGCGGGTCGACCCCGAAGCTGGCCTACGAGAGGCTGGTGGAGGCGGTCGCGGCTGTCGGCGTCGGACTGGCCGAGACGACGCTCTGGTTCGGGGACGAGCGCTGCGTTACGGCCGACGACGAGCGCTCGAACTACCGGATGGTCAAGCAGTCGCTGCTCGATCCGCTGGGCCCGGACAACCAGCCGATCGTCAAGCGGATGGAGGGCGAGCGCGGACCGCACGAGGCGGCCGCCGCGTACGAGCGCGAGCTCGAGGCAGCCGGACCGCCACTCTTCGACCTCGTGCTCCTGGGGATCGGGCCCGACGGTCATACGGCGTCACTGTTCCCGGACCAGTCCAGCGTGCAGGAGCGCGCCAGGCTCGTGGTCGGGGTGCCGGAGGCAGGACTCGAGCCGTTCGTCCCGCGGATCTCGCTCACGCTGCCGGCCCTCGGCCACGCCGACCGGGTCGTGTTCCTCGTCTCCGGCGCGGGCAAGGCCGACGCGGTCGCGAGGGCGTTCGGCCGCGGCGCGAAGCCCGACCCGCACGTCCCGTCCTCGCTCGTCCCGGAGTTCGCCGAGGAGGTGACGGTGCTGCTCGATCCGGCCGCGGCGCAGAAGCTGTGAGCTTCGTCGGCGTTGATCTGGGAGGGACGAAGGTCGCGGTCGCGGCGCTCCAGGGCCGCGAGCTGACCGAGTCGGTGCTCCATCCCACCGATCTGTCCGGCACCGACGCGCTGGTCGACCAGCTCGCGAAGATCGTCTCCGAGGTCAAGTGCGAGGGGCTTGAGGCGGTGGGGGTCGGCGTCCCGTCCGTGGTCGAGTTCGAGACCGGTCGCGTCGTCTCGTCGGTCAACGTGCCGCTGGCCGACGTCCCGCTGCGCAAGGTCCTCTCCGACCGGCTCGGGGTGCCCGTGTTCGTCGACAACGATGCCACCGTCGCGGCGCTGGCCGAGGCCTACAGCGAGGACCTGAATCTGCTCGTGCACGACCTCGTGATGATCACGGTCGGAACCGGGATCGGTGGCGGCCTCGTGCTCGGCGGGCAGATCTATCGCGGCGCGACGGGAGGCGCCGGAGAGCTCGGGCACACGATCGTCGGACTGAGCCTCGACGGGCCGGTGCCGATGCCGATGGGCACCTTCCCGCAGCCCGGCTCGCTCGAGTTCGTCGCCTCGGGACATGCCCTGGATCGGCTCGCGGCCCACGCGAGCGGCGAGCATCCCGAGTCCGCCCTCGGTCGCCTTCGCTCCGGGGGCAAGACGGTGCTCGGCGGCGACGCGGTCGATGCGGCCCAGGACGGCGATCCGACGGCCGCCCGCATCGTCGAGCTCTGGGGCCAGCGGCTCGGCATCGGCATCGCCAACGCGATCAACACCTTCGATCCGGAGGAGGTCGTGATCGGCGGCGGGGCCGCGCGGGCCGGCGAATTGCTGCTGACGCCGGCCAAGCGCGTGGCGGCCGGCTACGTCCTGCCGGGCCTCGGCGGCCGCACCACCATCAGGCTGGCGCGGCACGGGCCCCGGGCTGGAGTTCTCGGCGCGGCGATGCTCGCCGCGCACGAGCTTGGATCGACGCGCCAGACCACGGAGGTGAGCTAATGATCGTCGCATGCGGCTTCGACCACGCCGGCTTTAGGCTGCGCGAGCGGCTGTTCTCCGCCATCGAGGGTGCCGGGCACCAGGTGCTCGACCTCGGAACCGACCGCCCGGACCCGATCGACTATCCGGACAAGGCGCTCGAGGTGGGGCGCGCGGTCGTATCCGGGCGGGCCGAGCGGGGGGTCATCGTATGCGGATCGGGAGCCGGCGTGTCGGTGGCGGCGTGCAAGATCGACGGCGTCTTTGCGGCCACGATCCATGACCACTACACCGCTCACCAGGCCGTCGAGCACGACGGCGTCAACGTGCTCTGCCTCGGCGGCCGCGTCGTCGGATCCGAGGTCGCGGCCGAGATCGTGGTCGCCTTCCTGGGGGCCCAGATCAGCGACGAGGAGCGCCATGTTCGCCGGCGCGCGAAGGTGGCTGAGATCGAGCGCACCGGAGGCGTCGAGGGCGCCTGACGGTGGAGATCGTCCTCGTCCGCCACGGCGAGACCGAGTGGAGCGCGGCCGGCCGGCACACCAGCCGCACAGACCTCGCGCTGACCGCCGAAGGCCGCCGCCGAGCCGAGGCCGTCGGGTCCGAGCTGGCCGGCCGCAACTTCGTGCTGGTGCTCTCGAGCCCCCTGCGCCGGGCGCTCGAGACCTGCCGGCTCGCGGGATTCGGCGACCGCGCCCGGATCGACGAGGACCTGCACGAATGGGACTACGGCGAGTACGAGGGCCTCACCACCCGGCAGATCCGCGAGTCCGCGCCGAGCTGGAGCCTGTGGCGGGACGGCTGTCCCGGAGGCGAACGGCCCGAGGACGTGGGCGCTCGCGCCGATCGCGTGCTCGCGCGGCTGCGCGACGTCGACGGCGACGTGTTGGCGTTCGCTCACGGCCACGTACTGCGCGTGATCGGCGCCCGCTGGGCCGAGCTCCCGGTCGCCGAGGGCTGCCGCCTGGCGCTGTCCGCGGGAGGGATCAGCGCGCTCGGATACGAGCACGAGAACCAGGTACTTACGCGCTGGAACGCGTAGGACGTCCGCGGCCGCGAGCCTACGGCTCGAGGTCGTAGGGGACGCGCGCGTCGCGGGCGGCGAGCTCGACGCAGGCCCGAACCGTCACCGCCTGCTCGGCCTCGTGACGATCGACGCCCCCGGCCAGAAGCGCGTCCCAGCCGAACTCCTCGAGCGAGTGGACCTCCAGCCCGGAGTCGAGCGCCGCGATCCTCGCGCTCTCGATCGAGCTGACAACGACGTGGCGGGCGCCGCCGAGCTCGGCGTAGAGGAACGGGTCTGGAACCACCAGCGGGATCTCATGGCCCATCTCCGCCGAGCGGATCGTGTCGCCGTGGATCAGGACATCGGCCATTCCCGCATCTTGCCATGACGAATGTCATGCCCGATTTGGGCCGTGCGCCACTTACGCGATCGCGATCCCAGACCTACTCTCGAGCCATGACTGCGAATCACACACACAATGGTGCAAACGCCGTGGTCGTGCGCGATCTGCGCAAGAGCTACGGCGAGTTGGAGGCTGTGCGTGGCGTGAGCCTTGAGGTCGCGCGCGGCGAGGTGTTCTGCCTGCTCGGACCGAACGGGGCGGGCAAGACAACGATCGTCGAGATCCTCGAGGGCTACCGGACGCGGACTGGGGGAGACGCGCTGGTGCTCGGCATGGACCCGGCGGAAAGCCCGCGGGAGCTGCGCGAGCGCGTCGGGATCGTGCTTCAGCAGTGTGGCGTTCAGAGCGATCTGACCGTCGCTGAGCTGGTCGAGATGTACGGCCGCTACCACGCGCGCCGGCGCCCGCTGGACGAGGTGATCGAGCTCGCAGGTTTGGGCGACAAGCGCTTCACGAGGGCAAAGAGCCTGTCCGGCGGCCAGCGTCGCCGACTCGACCTGGCCCTGGCGCTGGTCGGCGACCCTGACGTGATCTTCCTCGACGAGCCGACGACCGGATTCGATCCGGCCGCCCGGCGCCAGGCGTGGTCCACCGTGCGCTCGCTGTGCGAGCTCGGGAAGACCGTGTTCCTGACCACCCATTACATGGACGAGGCGCAGGCGCTGGCCAATCGCGTCGCCGTGATGCGCGGCGGCGAGATCATTGCCATCGGCACGCCGGACGAGATCGGTGGCCGCGACGCGCGCCCGACCGAGATCAGGTTCTCGCTTCCCGCCGACTGGTCGCTCGGGGACATCCCCGCCGTGGCGTCCGAGGGGCGCTCGATGGACGGCGACCGGGTCGTGGTTCTCACGCTCGAGCCGATCCAGGCCACGGCCGAGATCACGAGTTGGGCGCTCAAGCGTGGCGTCGAGCTGGGCCACTTCTCGGTCACCCAGCCCACGCTCGAGGACATATATCTGGAGCTCACGGGCTCCGGCCAGGACAATGCCGTGCGCGGACAGGAGGCGATTCGATGAGTTCGGTTCTGACACCATCGCTGCGGCGGGATTTCGGTCTCGTCGGCTGGCAGATCCGTTACGAGCAGCGCGCCTACTGGCGCAATCGGGGACGGGGGATCTTCACCTTCGTCTTTCCGCTCATGTTCCTCGTGATCTTCGCGAGCCTGAACAAGACCGGGCATCTGAGCACGCGAGGCAACATCCCGTACGACGACTTCTTCGTGCCGGGAATCCTCGCCTACGCCGTGATCGCGACTACATTCGTGAACATGGCGATCTCGACCGCGATCCTGCGCGACGAGGGGGTTCTGAAGCGGATGCAGGGAACCCCGCTGCCGCGGTGGGCCTACGTCGCGGCGAGAATCGGCTCGACCGTGCTGATCGTGATCGGCATGACCGCGCTGATGCTCGGCCTCGGCGCGCTGCTCTACGGCGTACACATCCGTGCGGCGGCGATTCCCGGCCTGCTCGTGATCCTGATCCTGGGTACGGCGGCGTTCACGACGCTTGGGATCGGCGTCACGCGCTTCATCCCGACGGCTGAGTCCGCCCCCGTGTTCGTCAACCTGGCGATCCTGCCGCTGACGTTCATCTCGAACATCTGGTTCCCGACGGACAACATGCCGACCTGGCTGCAGGACATCGCCAAGTTCTTCCCCATCCGGGCGCTGGCGGACGGTCTGCAGTATGTGTTCGACCCACGTCACACCGGCACGGCGCTGCACGCTCAGGACGTGCGCACGCTGCTGATCTGGACCGTGATCGGCGTCGCGCTGATGCTCCGCTTCCTGCGCACGCCGCAGGGCGAGGTGGGATGAGCAACGGCGCCGGCAGCCGCTGGCCCGGCCCTTCGGGCAGCGGCAAGTCAATCCGCCTGGGCGGCCCCTTCCGCCCCGGTGGATTGCTGTCCCCGCAGAGCCCGATCCGGCTTGGCGGCGCGCTGCGCGATCGCCAGGGCGGGAACTCGGTCCGGGTCGTCGCCTCGACGGTGTGGCTGCTGTTCATCCTGTTCCCACTAGCCGATGCAATCGGAAGCCGGAACTCGCCGCTCCCGCACGGGGTGATCATCGCCGGGGCGGTGGTGTTCATCGCCGGCTATCTGGCGCTGGTATTCAGCTGGCGCTGGCACCAGGGCGGGCCGGTTCCGCTCGTCCTGTTCGTGCTGCTGCTGGCCGTGGCGACGTTCCTCAGCGTGTCGCAGAAATCGGGGTGGGGTTTCCTGTTCACCTACTGCGCTGCGTGCGCCGCGATCATCTGCCCCGACGATTATGTGGCGCCGGCGATCGGCCTGTGCGTGGTGCTGGCAGGCGTGACGTCCGCGATAGGCGGTGCCTCCGGCGGCGCGAGCGTCGGAGCGGTGGCCAGCACCGCCGGGGTCGGCCTGCTGATGGCTGCTGCTGCGAGACCTCCGCATCCGCAATTCCGAGCTGATCGAGGCCCGCGCTGAGCTGGCACGGCTCGCCGTCGCCCAGGAGAGAGAGCGCTTCGCGCGCGACCTCCATGACCTGCTCGGTCACAGCCTGTCGGTGATCGCACTCAAGGCCGAGCTGGCCACACGGCTCATGGAGACGGACACTGGGCAGGCGTCGACTGAGATCGCCGAGCTCGAGCAGGTCGCGCGCGGAGCCCTGAGCGAGGTCCGCGACGCGGTCAGCGGCTACCGCCAGCCGACCCTCGACGGTGAGCTCGCCGGCGCGCGCGTGGCGCTGTCGGCGGCCGGGATCGAGGCCGAGGTGCAGCGGCCGGCGGTGTCACTCGACCCCGATGCCGAGGCGCTGCTCGCGTGGGCTGTGCGCGAGGGGGCCACGAACGTGATCCGGCACAGTGGTGCGGAACGCTGCACGGTGAGGATCACCGCCGCGCTCGGTTCGACCACGCTCGAGATGCTCGACGACGGCCACGGGCCGGAGCCGGACGCGAACGGCGACGGCCATGGGCTCGCCGGCCTGGCCGAGCGGGTGCGCGAGCTGCGCGGGCAGGTCGAGGCGGGGGCGCGTCCGCAGGGCGGCTTCCGGCTCGCCGTCACGGTCCCGAGCACGGCGTCGTGATCCGCGTCCTCCTCGCCGAGGACCAGGGAATGGTTCGGGGCGCGATCGCCAGCCTGCTCGGACTCGAGTCCGATATCGAGGTCGTGGCGCAGGTGTCCCGAGGCGACGAGGTCCTCGGTGCCGCCCGCTCCACGGAACCAGACATCGCGCTGCTCGACATCGAGATGCCGGGTCAGACGGGCCTCGACGCCGCCAGCGAGCTCGCTCGGGCGATGCCGTCGGTGCGGATCCTGATCCTGACAACGTTCGGCCGCCCCGGCTATCTGCGTCGCGCGATGGAGGACGGAGCTGCAGGGTTCCTGCTCAAGGACGCGCCGGCCTCCGAGCTGGCGTCGGCGATCCGGCGGGCCGTAGCGGGGGAGCGGATCGTCGACCCGGGTCTGGCCGCGGCGGCGCTGAGCGAGGGGGACAGCCCGCTGACGCCGCGCGAGCTCGAGGTGCTCGAGGCCTCACGTCGGTTCGTGACCGTGGCCGACCTGGCCAGCGCCCTGTACCTGTCGCCTGGGACGGTGCGCAACCATCTCTCCTCGGCGATGCAGAAGCTCGACGCTCGGAACCGAGCCGAGGCGCTGCGGACGGCCGAGGAGAAGGGGTGGCTCTGAGCCACGGTCCGGGCCCGCGCCTACCCCCGGCGCCGGTCACCACTTGCTAACTTGCAAGCCTCCGCGGCTGTGGCGGAACTGGTCTACGCGCACGGTTCAGGTCCGTGTGGGCGCAAGCCCTTGGGGGTTCGAGTCCCTCCAGCCGCACTCGGAGCTCCGCCGTCATATCCTCGGCAGACCTCCAGCACCCCGCCGCTATCGTCTAGGGGACTAGGACGCCGCCCTCTCACGGCGGAAACCCGGGTTCGAATCCCGGTAGCGGTACTTCAGCTAGGTGCGCGCTCTTGCGGCATGTATCGCTTGGGCGAGTTCGTGGACGGCGGCGCGGATGGCGGGTTCGGGCATTTGCGCGTAGCCGAGCACAAGCGCCGGCGGGAGGCCGGAGTAGTCGGGGCGGAACTCGCTCATCGTCTCGAGCTCGATGCGGCGGTGGCGAGCTTCCTCGCGGATCGTCAGTTCGTTGTCGCTGTCGGGGAGCTGGACGGTCACGTGGAGCCCGGCGGCGATGCCACGGATGGCGGCTTCGGGGAGCGCTTCGGTGAGAGCCTCGACGAGTGCGTCACGTCGCCTGCGGTAGCGGGCTCGCATGCGGCGCAGGTGGCGGTCGAGCTCACCGCGGGTCAGGAAGTCGGCTAAGGCGTGCTGCTCGATCCGGGCGGTCCCGCGGTCGGCGAGGAGCTTCTCGTGGCTGACGGCCTGGAGGTGGACGGGCGGGACGACCAGCCAGCCGATCCGGAGCGCCGGTGCGAGGGTCTTGCTCACCGAGCCGGCGTAGACCACGCGATCGGGGTCGAGACCCTGGAGCGCGCCGACGGCCGCGCGGTCGTAGCGGTACTCGGCGTCGTAGTCGTCCTCGATCGCGATCGCATCCCGGTCGCGAAGCCAGGCGAGCAGGGCGCTTCGTCGTTCGCCCGTGAGCACGACGCCGGTGGGATGCTGGTGGGCGGGCGTCAACACGACCGCGTCGGCGTCGGCCTGCTCGAGCTCGTCGACCCGCGTCCCGGCCTCGTCGACCCCTATTGAAACCGGCTCGAGGCCGGCGCCCGCCACGACCATTCCGTCTTCGGGGTTGCTCGGATCCTCCAGCGCGATCCGCTTCGCACCCGCCCTCGCTAGCGCGCGGCACACCAGGCCGAGACCTTGGGTGTAGCCGTTGGTGATGATGATGTGCTCAGGATCGGCGACGACGCCGCGGACCCGACCGAGGTAATCCGCCAGGGCGGAGCGCAGCGCCTCGACCCCGCGGGGGTCGCCGTAGCCGAGGTCGGCGTCCGTGACGGTCGCGAGTGCGGTGCGCAGGGAGCGCAGCCACGCCGCCCGCGGGAACGTCGAGACGTCAGGAACGCTGGGACGGAAATCGAACCGCGCACGGGGCGCCCCCGCTGTCCCTGCCGGCGGCGTCGCCGGCGGCAACGCCACGCTTGCAAGCGCCGCGGCCTCCGAGACCCGAGGGCGGAGGCCCTGTCGCAGTCTCAGATAGCCCTCGGCGGCAAGCTGTGCATAAGCGTCCACGACGACTCGCCGCGAGACGCCGAGCTGGGCCGCGAGATCGCGGGTGGACGGCACCCGCGCATCAGGCCGCAGCGCGCCCTCCCGGATCGCTCGCCGCAGCTGGTCCTCGATCTGCGCGCCCAGGGTCCGGGGATCGGCGCGGCTCACCGTCAGGAGGAGCTCTAGCGGCTGACTGGTCTCGTCCAAGGCCACGATTCTGGATCTGTTATCTGCACCAGTGAAAACCTACCATCGGCGCCATGCATTCGATCGCCTCATCCGCCGGAGCCCGACGCCTGTTCGCGACCTCGATCGTCGCGCGGCTGCCGTTGGCGATGCTCAGCATCGGGCTGGTGGTCCACGTGCAGCGCCTGACCGGTTCGTTCGCCGCGGCCGGTGTGGTCACCGGGGTGTACGGGATCGCGGTCGGCGTGGGCGGGCCGCTCCTTGGGCAGCTCGTCGACCGGCGCGGACAGACCCTGGTGCTGCTCGCGAGTGCGAGTGCTGCCGCTGCACTGCTGGCGGCGATCGCGGTGCTGCCGACGGGCGCTCCGCTCCTCGTGCTGGTAGCGCTCGCGGCCGGCATCGGTCTGGCCACTCCTCCGGTCGGCGCCTGCCTGCGTACCCAACTCCCGGCCCTGCTGCCCGATCCCAGCGCCGTCGGCTCGGCTTACGCGTTCGAAGCGTCGGTCGTCGAGCTGACCTGGATCTTCGGCCCACCGCTGGTGCTCTCTATCGGCGCGCTCTGGTCGCCCGGAGCCGCGCTCGCGGTCGGCGGCCTCGTCATGCTCCTCGCGACCGGGTCGTTCGCCGCGCAGCCGGCCTCACGCAGCTGGCAGCCTTCGCGCCCTGCCCGGCGACCGCGCGGAGGGGCCTTGGGCACGCCGGCGATGCGAACGCTGGTGCTCGTTCTGATCGCCGTCGGCGTGCTGCTTGGCGCGATCGAGGTCGCCGTCACCGCGGCCGCCAAGACGCTCGACGGAGCCGCTGCTGCCGCGCCGCTGTTCGCCCTCTGGGGCGCCGGGTCGTTCGCGGGCGGCCTGCTCGTCGCCCGCCTTGGCGGCGGGGCTCGCACCGCCGCCGGGGTTGCGCTCCTGCTCTGCGCGCTGACGGCCGGATCCCTGGCGCTGATCCCGGCGGCCGGCAGCATGGTCGCGCTCGGGGCCGTGCTGCTCATCGCCGGCGCCGCGATCTCCCCGACCGAGGCCGCGCTTTACGCAATGGTCGACCACGCCGCCCCCGCGGGAACCATGACCGAGGCGTTCGCCTGGCTCGCCACCGCCATCGAAGTCGGTGCTGCTGCCGGTGCGGCCAGCGCCGGCACGCTCATCGACCGCGGCGGGCCGGCGGCAGCATTCGCGCTCGCCGGCGGCGCAGGCGCGCTCGCGATCCTCACGGCCCTGCTCCGCTCGCGCACCCTCGCCCCTGCACAGACGCCAACGGTCGCAGACACCGACGGGCTGCACGCCTGCCAGGCGGCCGCTTAATTCGACTCCGACGTCCCTGAAAACAGCAAGGTGCACGCGCAGCTACGACGGGAACGATGAGAAACGGCGGGCGCCCCTCACACCGACACGGCCCGGAAGTAGTGCCCCGCCTCGAGGTCGGCGATCAGGGCGGGCTGCTCCGGCTCCCAGCCAAACCGCTCGCGGGTCAGGGCACTCGACGCCGGGATGTCGCGGCCGAGGAACATGGACAGACAGCCGAAGTGCTCGTCTGCGTCCTCGCGGGCGATCGAGACCACGGGCAGGTCGAGGTGGCGGCCGATGAGCACGGCGAGGCGGCGGATCGGGATCCCCTCGTCGCCGACCCCGTGCAGGACGGTGCCCGCCGGCGCGGACTCGACTGCGAGGCGGAACAGACGGGCGGCGTCGAGCCGGTGGACGGCGGGCCAGCGGTTCGCGCCGTCGCCGATGTAGCCGGACACGCCCTTCTCGCGGACGATCTCGATGATCCTCGGGACGAACGCCTTGTCGCCCTCGCTGTGGACCGAGGCGGGCAGCCGGAGGATCGAGGAGCGCACGCCGCGCGTGGCGAGGGAGAGGGCCGTGTCCTCCGATGCGGTTCGATGGGAGGGGCCGGGTGGGTCGAGCTCGGCCCCCACCCTCCCGGTCGTCAGCAGGCCGGTGCCGGAGGTGACGACCAGCGGCCGTCCCGAGCCCTCGAGCTCGGCGCCGAGCGCCTCGATTGCGCGGCGATCGGCCTCGCCGGCCGCCTCGATCGCCGTGAAGTCGTGGATGAACGCGCACTGGATGACGCCGTCCGCCGACGCCGCCCCTGAGCGCAGGCTGTCGAGGTCGGCGAGCTCGCCGCGGTGGACGTCGGCGCCCGCGGCCTCGAGCTCCGCCGCGCTCGGGCGAGCTTCAGGAGCGACTCGTCGCGGCGGTCGCGGGGGCGCCGGACGCGATCGCGCCGATCGACGCCGTCGTGACGGGCCTACAGGCCGCCGGCGCTCAGTTCGAGCGCGACTACTCCCGCCGGCGGCAGGCGATCATCATGGCCAACGGCGAGCTCAGGGAGCGGGAGCTGATCAAGCTCGCATCGCTCGCCGCAGCGCTCGCCGAAACGCTCCGAGCGCGCGGCGTCTCCGAGCCGGACGCGAGCCTCACCGCCGAGGTAGGGATCGCGGTGTTCCGGATCGCCTTTGAGCGGTGGATCGGCGAGGACAACGAGGACGATTTCGGAGCGCTCGTACGGGACTCGCTCGCCCACCTGACCGCGGTCACCGGGAGCAGATGAACGGGGGTCGCTGCGGCGAGCGCCGCCGGCCGACGAAGAATCAGCGGCGGAGCAGCCCCTCCTGGAGCTCGCGTAGCTCGGGCGCCGGCGATGCTCCGAGGTCGTCTCGCAACCGAAGCCGCAGCTGCTCGTACACGCGCAGGGCCTCGGCCGTATTTCCGCGCGCGACCAGGATCTGCATTAGCAGCGCATGGCCGCGCTCGCGATAGGGGGCCAGCGTCACCAGCTCCCGGGCCACGCGTTCGCCGGGCGGGAGCTCGCTGCCGCCGACTCCGATGGCGACGGCCGCATAGGCCTCCAGCGCGCAGATCTTGATCTCGTCGAGGCGACGCCGGTACTCCTCGGCCCAGGGCAGATCCTCGCCGGGCAGAAACCCCCGGCGGGCGGTGAACAGCGCGATCAGCGACGGTCCCCAGCCCCGCGGCCAATCCTCCTGGCTCACGGCGGCCTCGGCCCGGTGGATCGCCTCCTCGGCCGCCTCGAGGTCGATCCACGCATCCGCGGGGAGCTCGAGGCGGACCTCGCCGCGCCCGCTCAGCACATCGGCACCGAGCACCGCTCGCAGTCGCGAGAGCAGGGCGCTGAGCGAGGCATCCGCGCCGGCCGGCGGACGCCAGGGCCAGAGCGCCTCGATCAGCTGTTCCCGATGGGGTGGGCCCGACCGGTTCACGGTCAGGTAGGTGAACAGGACCCTCGCCTGCCCACCCGGAAGCCTCGGGGTCAGGTCCCGCCCCGCCAACTCGACGGCGAGCCGTCCGCACAGCTGAATTCGCGTCTTGGAGTTGCCCGACAAGGTCGCTGCAAGGAGAATCGCAGAACTGTGCAAGGTGGCGGTCCTAGGGTCGCGGTCGTAAGCAAAAGGAGAGGTCATGGCGAAGGTCATCCGATGCCAGTGCGGATTCCTCGGAAGAGGTGAGAGCGTGGAGGAGGCGGCCACGGCGATCGAGTCGCACATGCGATCCGATCACCCCGAGCTCGTCGGCAAGGTGACACGAGAGGATCTGATCGCCATGGCCGAGGAGGCGTAGCGACCATCCGATGACGGCGGTCGCTGCGCCGAGAGGAGCAGCGATGCGAAACGCAGAGTCGGGCCTCGACGCGGGCCCGGAACCGTTGGTGACGGCAGATTGGCTCGAGCGTCATCTCGAGCACCCCAGACTCAGGGTCCTCGACGTCCGTGGGCGTCATCCCAGCTCCGCGCTCCCGCACGCCAAGCGGGCCGAATACGACGCCGGCCACATTCGCGGCGCTACGTTCGTCGACTGGGAGCGCGACTTCGTCAACCACGACGATCCTGTGCCGGTGCAGGTGGCCGAGCAGCGCTCGTTTGCCCGGCGTGCCGGGGAACTCGGGATCGGCGATGGCGACGTGATCGTGAGCTACGACGATTACTACGGGATCTTTGCGGCACGTATCGCGTGGGCCTTTCGCCTGTACGGCGCCGAGTCCCGGGTGCTCGACGGCGGCTGGACGACGTGGCGAGACGAGGGCCGTGCGATCACGCAGGCGATGCCGGAGCCCAGGCCCCGCGTCTTCACCCCGCGACCGCGGCCGAGGGCGCGACAAACCCTGCCCGACGTCCGGGCCGCTCTCGGGCGCGGCGCCGCGCTCGTCGACGCCCGGCCGCGTCACCTGTTCATCGGCGAGGAGGGGGTCGCCAATACGGGCCACATTCCCGGATCTCGCTGCCTGCCCTATCAGGAGCTCGTCGACGGCGCGACCGGGCTGTGGGCCGATCCGGCGGCGGTACGAAGGCTCGCGCGCGAGGCCGGCATCGACCCTCGAAACCCCCCGCGGGAGCTGATCGCGACGTGTGGGAGCGGCGTCTCGGCGACGGTTGCGCTGCTCTCACTGGAGCGGATCGGGATCCACGCCGAGGGCGTCTACGACGGCTCCTTCAACGAGTGGAGCGCCGACCCTCAGCGGCCGGTCGCGTACGGGGGCGCATAGCGGCGAGACGTGCGCTGCCGCGGCGGAAGTGGAGTCTCAGCGGCCCGCGCCGTTACGTCCGGTTCGCTCGGGCACCGCCTCGAGCGGCGCGCCGGTCCGCGGCTCGAGCGTGAACACCTCGACCGCGAGGTCTTCGCGTACGTCGATCCCGCTCGCGAAGGCCAGAACCTTGCGCTCAAGGACGCGCTCGACCACGGCGCGGACGCTGTCCTCGAGTGCGTACTGGAGGAAGAGCCTGGCTTCGCGGAGGCGGTTGATCTCACCGAGCGCTACCAGGTTGCGCTCGGCGACGGTCAGGCTGTCCTTCAGGGTCACGATCAGCAGGTCGGGCCCGGCGAACTGCGCTCTCGCCTTGGTCGGACCGCGTCCGAACGCCTCCTTGTAGAGCCGCACCATCTCCGTCGCGATCTGGAGCATCGGGCTGCGGCTCGGCTCCTCATGCGTCACTGCCTGTAGGTCGGGCTGCTGGTCAGAGGTCACGTGCTCTCCCGCGCAGGGTAAGCCCGCTTCGGGCCGCGCACCGCAGCTGACGACCGGGAATGGTTGGAAACAAACGTCGGCCCCGGGGGCCGGCACGAGGCGGAGGGCCGGTGGTCCGGTGGGCGCACAGCGCGTAGGCTGTTCGGCAGTGGAGTTGGAGTCTCACCCAGTGCCGAGGCCGAACCCGCCACGCGATCTGGTCGTGATCGGCGCATCGGCCGGGGGCATCGACGCTCTCAAGCACGTCGTGTCCGGGTTCGGGACGCAGCTCCCGGCGGCGGTCTGCGTCGTGCTTCACATCTCGCCGAGCCGGCCGAGCGCACTGGCTCGGATCCTCCAGCGAGCGGGCCGGCTGCCGTGCCACGAGGCCCGGGACGGTGAGAGGTTGCGGACCGGCGAAATCATCGTCGCGCCGCCTGACCGGCACCTAGTGATCCAGGACGGGCGGGCGCGGCTGTCCGTAGGGCCACGCGAGAACGGGCACCGGCCGTCCGTCGACACTCTGTTTCGCTCCGCTGCGGAGGACCGAGATGGTCGGGTGATCGGCGTCGTGCTCTCCGGGAACCGCGATGACGGGAGCGCCGGCTTGGCCGCGATCAAGTCGGCCGGCGGAGCGACGGTCGTCCAGGACCCCGAGGAGGCCCTCTACGACGGCATGCCGTCGAGCGCGATCGCCAACGTCAAAGTAGACGCGGTGGCGCGCTCGACCGAGATCGCGGACACGATCGCGGACATGCTCAGAAACCCGGACTACAGGAAGCATCCATCGTCGAGCGACGATGAAGATCCGCCGCCCGATGAGGGTGACGATGCCCGGCCGGAGAGCCGCGAGTCGCATTCGGCCTGTCCCGACTGTGGGGGCGTGCTTGTGGAGGAGAGCGAGGCGGGGATACCGCGGTGGCGGTGCATGATCGGCCATCGTTACTCGGCCGAGAGCCTGGCCGACGCACAGAGCCTCGCCGTCGAGCGCGCGCTCGAGGCCGCGATCAGGGCGCTGGAGGAGCGAAGCGTGCTGATGGAACGGATGGCCGATCAGTGCGTGCGGCGAGCTCAGGCGGGCTCCGCCCGTCCGTTCCGTGAGCGTGCGCGCAGCGCGCGGGGCGAGGCCGGCGTGGTCCGTGAGGTGTACGAGCGTGCTACCGCGAGCACGCTGCGCAACGACGAGGCCGCTGAGGACTCGACGCTCGAGAGACAGGTTCCCAGCTGATGCCCGAGCAGCCGAACGCGACGCTCGATGCACTGCTGGAGTTTGTCAAGGAGACGCGTGGGTTCGACTTCACCGGCTACAAGCGCTCGAGCCTCGAACGGCGGATCACGAAGCGAATGGGCGATCTCAATATCCGTACCTACGACGAGTACATCGACTACCTGCAGCTGCACGCCGAAGAGTTCGCCGAGCTGTTCAACACGATCCTGATCAACGTGACGAGCTTCTTCCGCGACCCACCGGCCTGGAGCTATCTGGCCGAGGAGGTCGTCCCCCAGCTCGTCTCCGGTGGAGCCGCCGATAGTCCGCTGCGCGTCTGGTGCGCCGGCTGTGCCTCCGGTGAGGAGCCCTACACGGTGGCGATGATCATCGCCACCGTGATGGGCGACGATGCGTTCAAGGAAACCGTCAAGATCTATGCCACCGACGTCGACGAGGAGGCACTCGACCAGGCGCGCGCAGGCGCGTACGTCCCGCGTCAGATCGAGGATGTTCCGCGCGATGTGCTCGAGCGTTTCTTCGAGCGCACCGCCCAACGCTATGTGTTTCGCAAGGACCTGCGCCGGTGCGTGATCTTCGGTCGCAACGACCTCGTGCAGGACGCCCCGATCTCGCATATCGACCTGCTCGTGTGCCGCAACACGCTGATGTACTTCAATGCCGAGACACAGGCTCACATCCTCCGGCGGTTCCACTTCGCGCTCGAGGACGACGGATTCCTGCTGCTCGGAAAGTCGGAAATGCTGGTCACGCACTCCGACCTGTTCACGCCGGTCGACATGAAGCGGCGGCTGTTCCGCAAGGTGATCAAGCCCGCGCTCGGGGATCGGGTCCGAGCGATGGCGATCGACCCCGCGAACGGCGCGGGACAGAGCGTGGCCGAGAATCTGCGCGAGGCCGCGTATGACATCGTCGGCTCCGCCAACGTCGTGCTCAACGCCTCAGGGTCTGTGGTGATGGCGAACGATGCCGCCCGGCGACTCTTTGGGCTTCGTCCCAGCGACGTCGGGAGACCGGTGCAGGATCTGGAACTGTCCTACCGCCCGGTGGAGTTGAGAAGCCACCTCGATCTTCTCGAGCGCGAGCTGCACGCGATCGATATCAAGGCCGTGCACTGGCATCGAGACGACCGCGACTCCGTGCTCGACGTCCGGCTCGCGCCGCTGGTGGCCGACGGCGTGCACGTGGGAACGAGCATCACATACGTCGACGTGACCGACTCCCGGAACCAACAGAGCCAGCTGTCCGCGTCCAAACACGAGCTCGAACAGGCATACGAGGAGCTGCAGTCGACTGTCGAGGAGCTCGAGACGACGAACGAGGAGCTGGAGTCGACCAACGAGGAGCTCGAGACGACCAACGAGGAGCTCCAGTCGACGAACGAGGAGCTCGAGACGATGAACGAGGAGCTCCAATCGAGCAACGAAGAGCTCGAGACGATGAACGACGAGCTTCGCCACCGCACAGGCGAGCTCAACGACGTGAACACGTTCCTCGAGACGATCCTGGCGACGATCGGGATGGCGGTTGCTGTACTCGATCGCCAGCAGCGCGTGCAGATATGGAACGGCCAGGCGCGCGAGCTCTGGGGCGTGACTGCGGAGGAGGCCGAGGACCAGCACTTGCTGGCGCTCGACATCGGGCTCCCCCACGAGAAGCTGGGGCCCGCCCTGCGGGCCGTCTTGGATGGCTCATCGGATCGCGAGGAGCTGCTGCTGCACTCGACGAACCGGCGCGGCAAGGGGTTCGACTGCCGGGTGACGTGCATACCGCTGGGTGCCGGCCGGAGCGAGGGCCCGGTCGGAACTATCGTGCTGATGGAGCCCGTCGACGCCTGATCGTGTCGCGAGCGATGCGGTTGCGAATCTCGGCGTTTGCGGCGCGGGAGCTCTGGAGGCGGCTGAGCCGCTCGCGGACCTCGTTCTGTGCACGGTCGTGCTCCTCGTGCAGACGCGCGAAAGCGGCGCGGATCGTCTCAAACTCTTGGCGCATCGGGTTCTGCGCCGCGGAGGTTGACTCCCCCAAGCGCTCGAGCCGCACCGGGGGGACGCGCACATCGACTGAGGCGATCGGGGTCGACGGCTTCTCGAGCAGCAGCCACTCGTGGCCGCTTCGGACCACCGCGCCGCGCTCGGCGAGGCGGCCGATCGCCAGGGTGACCGTCGAGCGGCGGGCCCCGACCAGTCCGCCGAGCAGCTCGTGCGTGAGCGTGAGCGGCATGACGGTTCCGGCCCGGGTCACGTAACCCCACGTTTCGGCGAGCTGCCACATGATCGCCTGGATCCGGTCCTCCACCCGAGGCAGCTGGCAGATGACGAGCTGGTCGGCGATGCGCTCGGACTGGGCCGCGAGGCGCCCGAACAGACCGGCCACGAGTCGAGGCCAGCGGTGCGCCGCGACCAGCGTCTCGTTCCCGAGCAGCGCCACGGTCGCCGCTGTCTCCGAGCGCATCGAGACGCCGACGCGCAGGCTCGAGGGCGCCTCGCCGCTCAGGCCGAGGATGTCGCCAGGACCGAGCAGTCGCACCCCCACCTGGTCACAGAGCTGGATCGACTGCAGCAGGATCCCGTCGAGAACGATCGCCGAAAAGGCGTTGCGATCTCGGAGCAGGTCCGTGAACTCGATCGATCCACGGGCGAGCGTCGACGTGGGCACGTGGAGGCCGGCCGCCTCGGAGCGATCCTCGACGCTCAGGAACCTGAGCAGATCGGGTTCGATGTCGAAAAGCCGGACTGTGGAAATGGAAGCCAGGAGTTGTCCCCGCAGGAAGCTTAGCCCCGCGGCCTCGTAGCGGGCCGCACCGCCTAAACCGCAGCGAGTGCCCCGCTAGCATCGTCACGTGGTCCGGACGCTCACCCTGGCGGCGGCGCTCCTCGCCATCTTCGGTGCAGCGTCGCTCTCTGCGCGGGCAGACTTGGACCCGATGTGCATGGGCAACTACGCCCGCGCGCCCACGCGTCCGGGCGGCCGGCTCCGGTTCGGGATCGACCCTGGGATCGCCGGGACCATCGGCGGCGCGCAGCTCCCGGCCGTGCCCGACAACCCGGCCAAGGATGTGGCGGCGGTGGTCCGTCTGCGTCCGAGGGGCCGGATATTGGTCGTGCGCTTGAATCGGCTGTTCTGGTCGGACGGCGCTGCCGGCATCGCTCGCTACGAGCGCGCCGCGCGCACGTACGCGCGCGCGGGCGACCAGGTCGAGATCCAGGTCCGCTACGACCCGGCCTCCGGCGAGGAGGGAGATCTGGCCCGGTGGACCGAGTACGTCCGCCACGTCGTCGATGCGCTCGGTGCCAACCGCGCCGTGGTGGCGATGACGATCACCAACGAGGTCAACATCCCGTTCTCGCCCAACACCTCCGACGGTTCCTTCACGGGTGCGAAGGACGCGCTGATCGACGGCATCGAGGCCGCACACTTGGAGGCGGTCAGGCGCCATTACGGCCGGCTGCGATTCGGGTTCACGTACGCCTACAGGCTGTCGCCCGCCGGCGATACCGCGTTCTTCAAATACCTGGGAACGCACGGCGGACGGGCCTTCCGGCGGGCGCTGGGGTTCGTCGGGCTCGACTTCTACCCGGGAACCGTCTACCCACCCGCGATGCTGCCCGGGGACAGCTACCGCAAGGAGCTCGCGCAGGCCGCCGGCGTCCTCCGCGAGTGCTTCGATCCGATGGCGGGCATCGGCGCGCGTGTACCGATCTGGATCACCGAGAACGGAGTCCCCACGGGAGTGCTGTCCGAGGCCGAGCAGGCCGGCGCGCTCAGCCAGCTGGTGCAGGCGGCCCATGCCTACTCGCGCACATTCGGGATCACCGACTATCGGTGGTTCAACCTTCGCGACTCCGTCTCGAGCGGGCCCGAGACACTGTCCGGCCTGACGTTCGCCTCCGACGGGCTGCTGCGCGCGGATTACGCGCCCAAGCCCTCCTTCGCCGAGTACCGCCGCTCGATCGCTGCGCTGGGCACGCGGTCCCCGTCGTCCTCGGGCAGGCGATCCGCACCCTGAGCGAAGACCGTCTGCGCGACCACGAGCGGACCTGCGTCGGCGCCGGGGAAGCGCTCCGCGGTCGCGCGCGCCGTGCCATGCGCCCACGCGCTCGTGGTCACGAATCCGAGCACCAGCACCGCCAGTCCGAGCCCGGCGATGATCCACCACCCCGGGTGCGTCGCGCCCGCGAAGCCGCGGCCCAGCGCGCCGGCCAGGCTCCCACCGGCGATCGCCCCGATCACGGCCACGCCGAGCGTCATCCCGACCTGCCGGCTGGTCGAGGCAACAGCCGCCGCGACGCCGGCCTGCGACGGCGGCATGCCCGACACCGCGGTGTTCGTGATCGGCGGATTGACGACCCCGGACCCGAACCCGAAGATGACGTAGGCGAGGATCAGGTACGCCGTCGAGGTGCCCGGCCGCAGGCCGGTCAGCATCAGCGCGCTGATCACGACGGCGGCGCCGCCGGCGACCAGTGGCAGCCGCGATCCGTGGCGGCCCACCACGCGGCCGGAGATCGGCGCGAACACGAACATCGTGGCCGCCATCGGCAGCGTGTACAGGCCCGCGTGGAACGGTGACAGGCCACGGACCTCCTGGAGGTAAAGCGTGTTCAGGAACAGGAACCCGCCGATCGCCGCAAACAGGCAGACGGCGATCGCGCTCGCGCCCGCGAACGGCGCGCTGTGGAAAAAGCGAACCTCGAGCAGGGGCTCGTCGCGGCGCAGCTCGTAGGGGATGAGCGCGGCGAAACACGCAGCCGAGACCGCGAACAGGGCGAGGTTCCCGGCCGAGGTCCACCCGGACTGGCCGCCCTCGATGATCGCGTAGGTGAGCGATGCGAGTGCGCCGATCACGAGCAGCTGGCCGACCGGATCGATCCGCCGCGGCCGTGCCGCGCGCGACTCGGGCACGAAGACGGCTGTGAGCGCGATCGCGACCAGGCCGACCGGCACGTTGACCAGGAACACGGCCCGCCAGCTGGAGGCGTCGACGAGCACGCCGCCGAGCACTGGACCGAGCGCCATGCTGATCCCGAACACCGCGCCCCAGACGCCGATCGCCTGTGCTCGCTCGCGAGGATCCTCGAACACGTTGCGGACGATCGACATCGCGACCGGGTTGAGCATCGCCCCGCCGATCGCCTGCAGGACCCGGAAGGCTACGAGGAGCTCAAGGCTCGGCGCGAGCGCGCACAGGAGCGAGGCGAGCGAGAAGACCGACAGCCCGATCTGGAACACGCGCCGGCGCCCGACCCGGTCGGCCGTCGACCCGAACAGCATCAGGAAGCTCGCCAGAACGAGCGTGTAGGCGTCGATCGTCCACTGGAGGTCCGACAGCGAGGCGTGGAGCGAGCGGTGAATCGCCGGCAACGCGACGTTGACGATCGTCGTGTCGAGCCCGACGATCAGCAGGCTCATGCTGCAGATTCCCAGCACGAGCAGGCGCCGGCGCCGGCTCAGAGCCGACACCGGCTCCGGCGCGGCGTAGTCGGACATCACGTTTCGATGCTAGCCACGGCGAGTGTGCTGGTCGGACTCGGCGGCAGCGCCTGCGGTCGGTCGCGGCCGGGCAACCTTGTAGCCTAAGTCGCCACCCGGCCCGGGCCTCAACCTTGTCATCAGCCAACACTGCCCAATCAGAGGGGTCGTCGTCGTTCCCGACGTCCGACTCCACGGGCCTGGCCGGAGGCGGCCCGGCGACACTCGAGTTGCGCAACGTCTCCAAGCGGTACCCCGGGCAGCGCGAGCCGGCGATTGTCGATCTCAGCCTGAGCGTGCCCGCGGGCGAGGTGTGCGTGCTGGTGGGTCCATCGGGCTCGGGCAAGACGACGGCGATGCGGCTGATCAACCGGATGATCCCTCTCAGCAGCGGCGACATCCTCCTCGGGGGACAGAGCGTGCTTGGACAGGAACCGAACGAGCTGCGCCGGGAGATCGGGTATGTGATCCAGCAGATCGGGCTGTTCCCTCACCAGACGGTCAGCGAGAACATCGCCACCGTGCCGCGACTGCTCTCCTGGAGCAAGGCTCGGACCACCGAGCGCGTGCGCGAGCTGCTCGAGCTGATCGGCATGGACCCGGACGAGATCGGTCCGCGCTATCCGGCGCAGCTGTCGGGCGGCCAACGTCAGCGCGTCGGAGTGGCCCGCGCGCTCGCCGCGGATCCGCCGCTGATGCTGATGGACGAGCCGTTCGGGGCGATCGATCCGATCACCCGGTCTCGCCTCCAGGACGAGTTCCTTCGCCTCCAGGCGCTGGTGCGAAAGACAGTGGTTTTCGTCACCCACGACATCGACGAGGCGATCAAGATGGGAGACAAGATCGCGATCCTCCGCCAGGGGGGGGTGCTCGCCCAGTACGACACCCCCGCCGAGATCCTCACGAACCCGGCCGACGAGTTCGTGGCCGAGTTCGTCGGGGCCGATCGCGCGCTCAAGCGGCTCGGCCTGGCGACGCTCGAGGAGGTCAAGCTGCTCGAGCCCAACGGCCTGCCCACCGCGCCCGAGCGCATCCGGATCACGACGACAATCCGGGACGCGCTGTCGCAGATCCTGGCGTCGGGCGGCGCCCCGCTGACCGTGGTGGATGGGAACGACCGCGTGGCGGGGATCGCGACGCTCGAGCTGCTCGGCGGGCTGCTCGGCAACGGCGCGTTGGCCGAAAACGAAGTGGAGCCCGCGAGGTGATCGTCTTCGCCGCAGGCCCGGTGATCCCGAACTTCGGCGGGAGCAGCGGGTCGTCGTTTGCGTGCGAGCGGGCGAACCGCCTGTTCTGCTCGGACTGGGTATCGCGCAACTGGAGCACCGTGCTGTGGCCGGCGCTGCGTCAGCACGTCGTCCTGACCCTGATCGCGGTCGTGATCGGGTTCATCATCTCCACCGCGCTGGCCCTGTTCGCCTACCGCCGGCACTGGGCCGAGCGGCCGGTGCTGATCGTCACGTCGATCCTGTACACGATCCCGTCGCTGGCGCTGTTCGAGCTGCTCGAGCCGGTTCCCGGCCTCGGCCTGAGCCGGACGACCGCCGAGGTCGCGCTCGTCTCCTACACGCTGCTGATCATGTTCCGCAACACGTTGACCGGTCTGCGCGAGGTGCCCGTGGAGGTACGCGACGCGGCGGCGGGTATGGGCATGGGACCGACCCAGTCGCTGTTGCGCGTGGAACTTCCGCTCGCGATGCCCGCGATCATCGCCGGCGTCCGGATCGCCACGGTGACCGTGATCTCGCTGGCGACCGTGGCGTCGCTGATCGACAACGAGGGCCTCGGGGCCCCGATCCTCACCGCGATCTCGAACGAGGTGTTCAAGACCGAGCTGATCGTCGCCGGCGCGATGGCGGTCGGACTCGCGCTCGCCGCCGACGGCCTGCTCGTCGTCCTGCAGCGAGCCCTGACCCCCTGGACCCGAGTCGCGACCGCCCGATGAACAACTTCGTCGAAGCGCTCAAGTTCATCGGCCGCAACGGCCAGATCCCCGGCGAGCCCCACCTGCCGACGCTCGTGCACCTCACGCTCGAGACGCTCAAGATCGCCGGAATCGGGGTGGCCATCGCACTCGTGATCGCGATCCCGATCGGCGTGTGGCTCGGCCACATCCACCGGGGGTCGTTCGTCGCCATCAACGTCGGCAACGTCTGGCGCGCGCTGCCCAGCCTGGCCGTACTGGCGATCGGGGTCGCGTTCCTGGGCATCGGCCTGGGCAACGTCGAGCTGGCGTTGGTCGTCCTCGCCGTCCCCCCGGTCATCACCAACGCCTACGTCGCGATCGACGGCGTCGACCCCGATATGGTCGACGCCGCGCGCGGGATGGGGCTGACCGGCTGGGAGATCCTGCGCGACGTCGAGTTCCCGCTCGGGATTCCGCTCATCTTCGCCGGGATCCGGACCGCCGCGCTGTTCGTCGTATCGACGACGACGATCGCGGCCCTGACCGGCTACAGCGGCAGCCTCGGGGACATCATCAACAACGAGACCAGTTACCACCTGCCGGGCGTGCTCGGCGCCGCGATCTGCATCGCGGCGCTGGCGCTGCTGGTCGAGTTCCTGCTCTCCCTGCTCCAGCGCGCGCTAACCCCCAGGGGAATCAAGCTTGCCGGCGCCGACGACATGGCGCTGACCATCGCACCTTTGGTGACCGAAGGTGCCTGACCCGAAAAACAATTCAGGAGGATCCATGAGGACGCTCAAGACAGGACTGCTCGCGCTCGCGCTGGCGGTGACAGTGGCGGCGTGCGGCAGCTCGTCATCGAGCTCGTCGAGCAGTACCTCGGCGGCGACGAGCTCGAATGCGAGCGCTTCCGGGGCGGGCAAGCCGCCGATCGTCATCGGAGACAAGAACTTCACCGAGGAGTACATCCTCGGCGACCTCTACCAGCAGGCGCTCGAAGCGAAGGGCTTCAAGGTCTCGCTGAAGCCGAACATCGGCTCCTCGGAGATCATCTGGAAGGCCGCCACATCCGGACAGGTGCAGATGTATCCCGAGTACACGGGCACCTACCTGACGGCAATCTGCAATGACAACAAGCCGCCCACGAGTGCCAGCGAGACCTACGGCCTGGCCAAGGCGTGTGCGGAGAAGCACGGGTTCACCCTGCTCAATCAGACGCCGTTCTTCGACTCCGACGCGCTCGCGGTCACGAAGGCATTCGCGGCCGCGCACGGGCTGTCGACGATCGCCGACCTGAAGAAACTCGGCCACTCGGCCACGCTCGGCGGAGCGCCGGAGTTCGCCACCCGCTACGCCGGGCTCGTGGGCCTGAAGAAGGCCTACGGGATCAACCCGACGTTCAAGCCACTGGCCATCGGAATCACCTACAAGGCGATTGACAGCGGCCAGGTCGATACGTTCGACGCCTTCACGACCGACGCCCAGCTGACCAGCGGCAAGTACGTCCTGCTCAGCGACCCCAAGCGCGTGTTCGGCTTCCAGAACGTCGCGCCGGTCGTCAAGCAGAGCGTTCTCGCCCAGGAGGGCCCGGCGTTCACCGACACGATCAACAAGGTCAGCGCGTTGCTGACGTTGCCCGCGATCCGCAAGATGAACGCCGCCGTGGCGCTCGATCAGCAGTCGCCGGCCGCCGTGGCGCACCAGTTCCTGGCCGCCAACGGGCTGGCCTAGACCCACGCGGAACCGGGCCCGGCCTCGCGCCGGGCCCGGGCATCCGCGGCGCGCTTGACGGAACGGCACGCTGCCCCGGAGGGTCAGACAGGTTGGAGGTGGTCACGCTCGAGGGGGTCGCAGATCGGCACGAGCTGGGGGCGCGGGTAGGCCAAGGATGCCCGCGGTCGTAAGCTTCTGCCCAGATGCCCGAGCCGCGCTCGTTCCACCGCACGTCCACCAGCCTGATGTCGATCCTGATGGTGCTGATCGGCGTCGCGCTGCTGGTGCGAACGCTCGTGGCGGGGGGAGGACCGATCGCGGTCGGCGTGCTGCTCGGGCTGCTGTTCATCGCCGCCGGCGGTGCGCGTCTTTATCTTCAGTTCCGCGCCCAGTGAGACACGGCGCAGACGTCCGTGACTGATCGACCGGTCAGCTATCGCGCGCTGTTCGCGGTCGTCTACACGGCCTCGGTCAGCTCCGTGTACTTCGCCCTCGGCGTGGTTGCGCATCGCGCCGACGGCCTGACCCCGTTCGTGTTCCTGCTCGGCGGGCTGTTCTTCCTGCTCTCGGCGATGACCTACGGCGAGGCGGCGGCGCTCCATCCCGAGCGCGGCGGCTCGGCCGTGTTCGCGCGCTACGCCTACAACGAGCTGATCAGCTTCATCGCCGGGTGGTCGATCGTCCTCGACTACACGATCCTGATCGCCGTCACCGCGCTCACCGTGCCGAGCTACCTGGCCGCGTTCTGGGCGCCGCTCGGCCACGGCGCACCGCGCGTGCTCGTGGCGCTCGGCGTGATCGCGTTCGTAGCCCTGGACAACCTGACCGGCGTCAACGCGCGGCGGTTGCGCCGGCGGATCGTCGTCACCGGCGCCGATCTCGTGATCCAGGCCGCGGTGATCGTCCTCGGCCTGATGCTCGCGTTCCACCCGCACCATCTGACCGAGAGCATCAACCTGTGGACCGTGCCGACGCCGTCCGACCTGGCGTTCGCGCTGCCGATCACGGTGATTGCGTTCACCGGCCTTGAGGCGGCGGCCGGTCTGGCCGGCGAGGTGCGCGCGTCGGGGCGCGAGCTCCGCAGGCTGATCTTCCCCGGTTCGCTGATCATCGTCTTCATCTACGTGGGCATTGCCTTCGTCGGCATCGCCGCGCTCCCGGTCCACGACGGTCACACCGCACTCGGCACGAGCCACCTGAACGCGCCCGTGCTCGGCATCGTCGAGGCGTACCGGCCCACATGGGTCGCGGACGCGCTCAAGTACGTCGTCGCGATCGGGGGCGCGGCCGGGCTCGTGGCCGCCGCCGGCTCGTCGATGCTCGGCGTGTCCCGGGTTGGATACTCGCTCGCCACCAACCGCCAGATCCCGAGCGCCGTCGGGCGCCTGCACGGCCGCTTCGGCACCCCTTTCGTCGTGATCGCCGCCGCCGCGGTCATCGCCGCGGCACTGGTGATCCCGGCCGACATCGAGCTGCTGATCGGCATCTACGCGGTTGGGGCACTGACCGCGTTCATGATTGCCCACCTGTCGGTGATCGCGCTGCGCTTCCGAGAGCCCGACCGGGACCGCCCGTACCGGGTCCCGCTCTCGATCCCGTGGCGGGACTCGACCGTCCCACTCCCCGCCGTGATTGGTGCGCTGATGGCCGCGGCCGGGCTGATCGCGGTCCTGATCTTCCACACCGGGGCGCGGTACGTGGGGATCGGCTGGCTGCTCGCCGGAATGACGCTGTACGTGGTCTACCGCAAGACCGAGCAGAAGCCGCTGCTGCGCCGGGTCACGATTCCCGAGCGCGCGCTCCGCCACGAGGCGCTCGAGCCAGAGTTCGGGTCGATCCTCGTGCCGGTGTTCGGCGGGACGCTCGACGACGACATCGTCCAGACGGCTGGGCGGCTGGCCGGGGAGACCCGTGACGAGGTCGACGTGGACGGCGCCACGATCGAGGCGATCTGGGTGTTCGAGATGCCGCTATCGCTGCCCCTCGACGCGCCCCTTCCCGACGCTCAGATCAAGCGTGCTCGTCAGGCTCTGGCTCGCGCCAAGGCGGTCGGAGAGGAGTACGAGGGAGTCGAGGTCGCGACGGCGATCGTGCGGGCCCGCCGGACCGGTCAGGCGATCGTCAGCGAGGCGCAGCGGCGCGGGGTGGAGGCGATCGTGCTCGCGGCCGAGGAGCCCTCGCGGGTGCGCGGCGGAGCCCTGTTCGGCGGGGTCAGCGGCCCGCTCGACAACTACGTCGGCGAGATCACCAAGTACGTGGTGCGCAAAGCACCGTGCCGGGTGATCCTGACCGCGCCGCCGGCCGGCTGGCAGAAGCGATTCGAGGGCGACGGACTTCCGCCGCGCGCGGGCGACGAGACCCACGCGCAGACGAAGGCCGAGACCTGATGGCCGAGCGGCGGCTGCCCGGCCTGCAGCGCGTGCTCGGCGTCAACGCGCTGTTCTCGACCGCCTACGGGAACGTCGGCTCCTCGATCTACTACGCGCTCGGTCTCGTGGCCTCGTTCGCGCTCGGTCTCACGCCGGTCGTGTTCGTCATTACGGGGGTGATCTTCTATCTGACCGCCGCCACCTATGCCGAGGCGACGGCGATGTTCCCCGAGGCCGGCGGCTCCTCGAGCTTCGCCCGGCAGGCGTTCAACGAGTTCTGGTCGTTCTTCGCCGCGTGGGGACAGATGCTCAACTACGTGATCACGATCGCGATCTCGGCCTTCTTCGTGCCGCACTACATCGGCGGGCTGTTCTGGCCGGCACTCAGGACCTCTCCCGGAGACGTGATCTTCGGCATCGGCGTGGTGATGCTGCTGTGCGGGATCAACGTGGTCGGGATCGCCGAGGCGGCGGCGCTCAACGTGATCCTGGCGATCGTCGACTTCTCCACCCAGCTCCTGCTCGTGGTGATCGGCGGCGTGCTGGTCCTCTCGCCCCAGACGCTGATCAACAACGTCCACCTCGGCGTCGCGCCCTCGTGGAAGAACTTCCTGATCGCGATCCCGGTGGGGATGATCGCCTACACGGGAATCGAGACGATCTCGAACATGGCCGAGGAGGCCAAGGACGAGTCGCGCACCGTGCCGGCGGCGATCAAGCGGGTGGTGGCGGCCGTGTTCGTGATCTACGCGGCGCTGCCGGCGGTGGCGCTGTCCGCGCTCCCGGTGCGGTGCGTCGGGAACCACTGCCAGACGTTGCTCGGCGTCAGCGAGGACAAGGGCGGGTACGCCGGCGACCCGGTGCTCGGGATCGTCAAGTCGCTGCACCTCGGGCCGCTCCAGCACGCCGGCGAGATCTACGTCGGGCTGCTGGCTGCGACGATCCTGTTCATCGCCACCAACGCCGGGATCATCGGCGTCTCGCGGCTGGTCTACTCGATGGGCCTGCATCGGCAGGTGCCCGACGTGCTGCGCCAACTGCACCCGCGCTTCCGCACCCCGTGGATCGGCATCGTGATCTTCGGCGGGATCGCCTGCATTACGATGATCCCCGGGCAGGCGGTCTTCCTCGGCAACATGTACGCGTTTGGGGCGATGCTGTCGTTCACGATCGCCCACCTGGCTGTGATCCGGCTGAGGCGGATCGCGGCGGATCGAGCTCGGCCCTACCGCGGGCCCGGGACGCTCCGCGTGGCGGGGCGCGACCTGCCGCTGTTCGCGGTGCTCGGGGGGCTCGGCACGTTCCTCGCCTTCGTCACCGTAACGGTCCTTCACGTCGCGGTGGCCGCGGCGGGCGTGGGCTGGCTCGTTACCGGCGTGCTCCTCTACATCATCTACCGGCACCGGCAGGGGCTCGACCTGGTCACGACGACGATGGTCGCGATCTCACGCCCGGCGGTGGAGACCGAGGCCGAATACAACTCGGTGCTGGTCGCGTTCGATGACAGCGGCTTCGTCCCCGAGGTGATGGCGACCGCCTCGCGGTTGGCCGCCCGGCGCCGCCGCGGCATCCACGTGATGGTCACGATCATGGTGCCCCCGACGAGTCCGATCGGAGCCGCGCTGCCCGAACAGGAGGCGGCGGCGCAATCGGTCATCGAGGAGGCCAAGGTCCTGGCGGGACGTCGCGTCTCCGGCCACTGGGAGAAGGTCAGGCCCGGCCAGACCGCCCGACGGATCCTCCAGGAGGCCAAGGAGATGCGGGCCGACGCGATCGTGATCCCGATGGCCCGGTCCGGGTCGGGCTTCAGCCGAACCCTCGAGACGGTACTGCGCGAGCGCCCGTGCCGGGTGATCATCGAGTCCACGCCCTCGCAGCGCAAGGGCCCGGCGGTCGCCGCGTAGCGATGAGCGCTCGGGCCAGAACCGGGCACGAGATCGCTGCCACCGCAGCCGAGGTGGTGGCCGTCGTCGCGGCGGCCACGCTCGGCGTGGCGGCACTTCAGGGCGTGGCCCCGGCGACCGGTCTGGGCGCGATCTACCTGCTCGCCGTACTCGAGGTCGCGATCCGGCGCGGGGAGCTGCCCGCGCTCGCCACCGCCCTGCTCAGCGTGCTGACGCTCAACTATTTCTTCATCGCCCCGCGTCACCGGCTCGCGATCGCGCATTCCCAGGACGTCGTCGACCTCGTCGTGTTCCTGATCGTCGCCGTCGTGGTCGGCCGGCTCGCGGCCACCGGCCAGCGGCGCGAGCAGGAGGCCGAGAGCCGGGCTCGCGTGGCCACCGCCCGCGAGCGCGAGGCGGTGCTGCTCGCGCAGGCCGCATCGGCGATCCTGGCCGGCCAGAACGTTCGCGCACAGCTCGAGAGCCTGGGAACCCGGATCGCCGTGGCGGTGGGCGCGCGGAGCGCGCGCGTCGTGCTCGAGCCTGTCCCCACACCGGTCGAGCAGGAGCTCGCGTTCCCCCTGCGCGCCCACGCCCGCAACGCGTGGCTCTACGTGACCGACGATCTCACCTGGGACCGCTCCGATCTCGAGCGCATCGCCGACCCGCTGGGAAAGCTGATCGACGTCGCCGTGGAGCGCGAGCGCCTGGCCGAGATCGCGGCCGAGACCGAGGCATCCCGCAGGGCCGAGACCGCGCGCACGGCGATCCTGCACGCGATCTCGCACGACCTGCGCTCGCCCCTGACCGCGATCACGACCGCCGGGTTCGCCCTGCACGAGACGTCGTTGAGCGAGGAGGAGCGCGCAGAGCTGCTCGAGGTGATCGACGGCGAGTCAGCGCGCCTTGCTCGGCTCGTGGACGACCTGCTCGACCTGTCGAAGATCCAGGCCGGAGCGGTCGCCCCCCAGGAGGACTGGTGCGACCTCCGAGACGCCGTCGCCTCGGCGGCCGCCGCGCTGCGGACCGACCATCCGATCGAGTTCATGCTCGCCGACGAGCTTCCGTTGGTCAGAGCCGACGCCGCTCAGCTCGAGCGCGTGTTTTCGAACCTGATCGAGAACGCGATCAAGTTCTCCCCGCCCGGCGTTCCAGTCACGATCAGCGCCGGGGTGGGGGCGGGGAAGGTGACGGTCCGGGTCTCGGACCGCGGCAAGGGGATCCCGCCTCAGTACCGCAGCCGCGTGTTCGAGCCGTTCTTCCGGATTCGCGGCCAGCGGAGCCCCGGGTCCGGCCTCGGGCTCGCGATCTGCCGGGGCTTCGTCGAGGCCAACGGCGGCCGGATCGTTCTCCAGGCGCCGAGCGGCGGCGGGACCTCGTTCGCGGTCAGCTTCCCGCTCCAGCCCCAGCCTCAGGCGGTGGCGTGAGCGGCCCACGCGTTCTCGTCGTGGACGACGAACCCCAGATCGTCCGCGGGCTGAAGATCATCCTTCGCAACGCCGGCTACGCGGTGGAGGCGGCCGAGACCAAGGAACAGGCCCTCGTCTCGCTCGCCGCCCGCCCGCCCGATGCCCTGGTGCTCGACCTGGTGCTTCCCGACGGCGAGGGCGTCGAGGTGTGCGAGGAGGTGCGCCGCTGGAGCCGCCTGCCGATCCTCGTCCTGTCGGCCGTCGGCGACGAGCGCGAGAAGGTCAGGGCGCTCGACGCCGGCGCAGACGACTACGTGACCAAGCCGTTCGGGACCGATGAGCTGCTGGCTCGGCTACGCGCAGTCATGCGCCGTTCGCTCGAGGCCGGAGGAAGCCCCGAGATCGATCTCGGCGATCTGACCATCGACCTCTCCGACCGGCGGGTGGCCAGGGCGGGGGAGGACATTCACCTGACGCCGATCGAGTTCGACCTCCTCCGCGTCCTCGCCCAGCACCGGGGCCGGCTGGTCACCCATCGCCAGCTGCTCCAGGAGGTGTGGGGGCCCGAGTACAGCGATGAGACGCAGTACCTCCGCGTGCACGTCGCGCACATCCGGGCCAAGCTCGAGCCCGACCCGTCACGGCCGCAGTACGTGATCACCGAACCAGGCGTGGGCTACCGGCTCAGAGAGCAGTCCGGGGACGCCTCTTAGCGCTTTCTCAACGCCCCTCGATCGATTCTTACCACCGCCTTCACGCCCGTCGTCGTAGCGTAAGCGAGCCTCATGGCGCGCATAGAGATCCACGGGCTCCGACGGACGGTCGGTCTGGGCGGTCTGTTTGCGACCGCCTACGGCAACGTCGGCTCATCGATCTACTACGCGCTCGGCCTCGTCGCCGCCTACGCGCTCGGGCTCACGCCGGTCGTGTTCATGCTCGCCGGCGGCCTGTTCGCGCTGACGGCGAAGACGTACGCCGAGGGCGCATCGATGTTCCCCGAGGCCGGCGGCTCCTCGAGCTTCGCCCGGCACGCATTTAACGAGCTCGTGTCCTTCTTCGCCGGCTGGGCCCTGAGCCTCGACTACATCCTCACGATCGCGATCTCGGCCTTCTTCGTGCCGCACTACCTGGGCGCATTCTGGAAGCCGCTGACCCACCCGCCGGGCGACGTGATCGGCGGCCTGATCGTGATCTTGCTCCTGGCCTGGCTGAATATCCGCGGGATCGGCGAGTCGGCGAAACTGAACTTCTTCCTCGCCGTCGCGGACCTGGTGACCCAGTGCGTGATCATCGCGATCGGAGCGGTGCTCGTGCTCAACCCGTCGCTGCTGGTCAGCCAGGTACAGCTGGGCACGGTTCCGAGCTGGAACCACCTGATCTTCGCGCTGTCGCTGGCGATGCTGGCCTACACGGGGATCGAGACCGTGTCCAACATGGCCGAGGAGGCCCGCGACCCGGGCAAGGACGTTCCCCAAGCGGTCAATCTGATCCTGATCGCGGTCCTCGGCGTGTACGCGGGCATGACCGTGGTGGCGCTCTCGGCGCTGCCGGTCGTCGGGCACGGGAGCCACGCGACCACGCTGCTCGGCCAGCCGCCGCCGCACGGGTTCCAGAACGACCCGGTGCTCGGGATCATCGACAACCTCGGGCTCTCAACCGCGGTGGCCCACGTCCTGCGCTACTACGTCGGCGTGCTGGCGGCGACGATCCTGTTCATCGCCACCAACGCCGGTCTGATCGGGATCTCGCGCCTCTCGTGGTCGCTGGCCGAGCATCGCCAGCTGCCCGCGATCTTCGCCCGCCTGCACCCCAAGCACCGCACGCCCTGGTTCACGATCTTGTTCTTCTCCGCGTTCGCCGGGATCCTTCTGATCCCGGGGCAGACGGCTTTTCTCGGCAACCTGTACTCGTTCGGGGCGATGCTGTCGTTCACGACCGCGCACGCGGCCGTGATCGCGCTGCGCTTCAAGGAACCCGACCGCGAGCGTCCGTACAAGATGCCGTGGAACATCCGCGTCCGCGGGCGCCAGCTGCCGATGACGGCGGTGCTCGGCGGGATCGGCACGCTTGCGGCGTGGATCTCGGTGATGGTGCTCCATGTCGACGCGCGCTGGGTCGGGACCGGATGGATGGTGATCGGCCTTGGGGGGTACGTGGTCTTCCGGCGGCGCTCGGGGCTCGATCTGGTCTCGCATTACAAGATCGAGCATCGCGAGCGCCCGGCCCAGTTCGTGGAGCTCGACTACCGCTCGGCGATCGTCCCGATCTTCGGAACCGACGTCGACGCATCGGCACTGCGCGCCGCCGCCAGGCTGGTGGGGGAGGGAGCGCTGGTGGAGGCGGTCTACGTTCTCCAGGTGCCCAATCAGCTCTCGCTCGACTCGGGGCTCGAGGAGGAGGAGCAGCTGGGCCTGAGCGTGCTCGAGAGCGCGAAGGTGACCGGACGCAAGGCTGGGCTGAAGGTCCAGACGCGCATGATCAGGACGCGAAACCCCGGCGCCGCGATCGTCGCGGAGGCCGAGCACAGCGGCGCCGAGATCATCTACCTCGCAACCGAGCACGCGCCCCCCTCCGAACGGGCGCTGGGCCCGACCGCGTCCTACCTGCTCGCCCACCGCCCGTGCCGGGTGCTGATCGAGACGCCGCAGACCGACGGCCGCGGCTAATGTCGCGCGCCATGATCGATCGCAGGGTTTGGGGAGACGGCGTCGAGCTGGCCGCGGTCGAGGCGGGGGAGCCCGGCCGGCCGGCGATCGTGCTCGTTCATGGCTATCCCGACAGCAAGGAGATCTGGCGCGGCGTGATCGAGCGCCTGGCCCCGCGCTTTCACGTGATCGCCTACGACGTTCGCGGCTTCGGCGGCTCGAGCGCACCTCGGGGGCCGGCGGCCTATGACCTGGAGCTTCTGGGCGGTGACCTTGGGGCGGTGATCGAGCAGCTGGTCCCCGGCCGTCCGGTCCACCTCGTCGGCCACGACTGGGGCGGGATCGCCGGCTGGGCGTTCGCGTCGATGGCCCGGCTCGAGCCTCGTCTCGCATCGTTCACGTCGATCGCCGGTCCCTCGCTCGACCAGATTCGGCTCTCGCTGCGCGGGCTCCTGCGCAGCGGGCGGATCCTCGAGCTGATCCGGCGCGCCTACCGATCCTGGTACGTGCTCGTCCTGTGCGCGCCGGGAGGCCCGACGCTCAGCTGGCGCGTCGTGCTCGCGGGTGGACGCTGGTCGGCCTACATGGAACACGTCGAGGGAATGGCAACGGACCCGTACTACCAGCGAGAGAGCCTCGCCTCGGACGGAACCCACGGCTCGAATCTCTACAGGCGCAACATCCTCATGCGCCTCGGAACCCCACCCGACGCGGCGCCCGCCCGCGTGCCCGTTCAGTTGATCGTGCCCACCCGGGATCGCTTCATCTCGCCGAGCTATTACGCCGACGCGGAGCGGTTCGCTCCCCGCGTCGTGCGCCGGACCGTGCCTGCCCGGCATTGGGTTCCACACTCCGACCCGGCGATAGTCGCGGAGTGGGTAGCGGAGTTCGTGGAGGAGGTTGAGGCCGGGTGACGAAACGCACCACATGCTCATCAGACACCGCCCTCCGGGAATCGACTCACAGCCACGCAGCCTCGGGGAAGGCTTCGAGCACCTCGGCGAGCCCGCCGCCGCGGTGCTGCGCTGGCTGAACGCGAATCACGTCGAGTACATCCTCGTCGGCCCGATCGGCGATGCCATCCGGGGGGATCGCACGGCGATCGGGCCCGTGGCGATCGTTCCGGCACCGTTCGGGCGCAACATCGAGCGCCTGTGCCGTGCGCTCTGGTCCGAGCACGCCCGGATCCGGATCGAGGGCGAGCCCGACACGCTCCCGGTCAAGATCACCGAGGAGAAGCTGCTGCGCGGCGGCCGCTGGACGCTGCGCGCCGGATCGCACGACCTCGACATCGAGGGCTGTCCACGCGGCGCGCCCCGCTACCAGGAGCTGCTCTACGAGGCCGGCCGCTTCGACCTCGCCCCGGACCTCAAGGTCGAGGTCGCCGGCACCGAGGACCTCGCCTACTACGGCCACCTGCGCCTCACCGGCAGCCCGCCCGAGATCCGCATCAGCCGCAACGCGACGGATCGCAAACCCGCCTGACGCACCGCCTGGCGTGGGTTAATCTGAACCCATGCCTGAACGCGACAGGATGGCCCTCGCGGGGGCGGCGGCCTCGATCGGGCTGCTCATCCTGACCTGGTTCGCCGTCTTCCACATCGGCTTCGTGCAGCGCGCAGATGCCTCGATCCTTCAGGGATTCGGGGATCTCGCCAGCAAACCGCGCGTGAACTCCGCGGCGACCTTCATCGCCACGCTCTGCGACCCCAAGCCGTACATCTACTTCTGCGTTATCCCCGTTGTGATCGCCGTGGCGCGGCGACGGACGTGGGTTGCACTGGCGATCATCGCGATCCTGCTCGGCGCGAACGTGACCACCCAGCTGCTCAAGCCGTTGCTGGCCGCGCCGCGGCCGGACCATCTCGTCGCCCACGGGCCGTCGGCCGCCTCATGGCCCAGCGGTCACGCCACGGCCGCGATGTCGCTGGCGCTGTGCATGGTGATCGCCGTGCCGGCCCGGTTCCGGCCGGTCGCGGCCGCGATCGGTGCCGCGTTCGCGGTCGCGGTGAGCTACTCGTTCCTGACCCTGATGTGGCATTTCCCGAGCGACGTGCTCGGCGGTTTCCTGGTCGCCGCGACGTGGACGCTGCTCGCGGTAGCTGCGGTTCTGCGCGCCGGCGCTCGCGGGCCCTCGAGCGCCCGGATCGGGCTCGGGCAGCGGATCACCGTGCGCGAGGCCCTGGGTCCTCCCGCCGTGACGGCCCTGTTCGCGCTCGGACTGGCCGTCCTGGTTGTCGTCTCGCGACCCGGCGAGGTCGTGGCCTATGCTCGGGTGCACGAGGCATTCGTGCTCGGCGCGGTGGCGATCGGCGCCCTCGGGCTGGCCGTGGCGACGGGCGTGATGCTGACCCTGAGGAGGTGAGAGCGTTGACCATGTTCGAGACGGTGCGGGTCGCGGCGGTGCAGGCCACGCCGGAGATACTCGATTCCAAGGCCTCGGTGGCCAAGGCGGTCCGGCTGATTGGCGAGGCCGCCGCGTCTGGCGCGGGGCTGGTCGTGCTGCCGGAGGCGTTCGTCTCCCTCTATCCGTCCAACGCCTGGGCGCGCGAGGCCTCCTCGTTCGGCGGCTTCGACGAGCTGTGGGAGCGGATGTGGGCAAGCTCGATCGACGTGCCCGGACCCGAGGTCGACCGGTTGATCGAGGCGTGCCGTGCGCACGACGTCGTCTGCGCCGTGGGCGTCAACGAGCGCGAGAGCGAGCGCCCCGGGTCGCTGTACAACACGCTGCTCCTGCTCGGTCCCGAGGGCCTCCTGCACCGTCACCGCAAGCTGATGCCTACCCATCACGAGCGCCTGTTCCACGGGATCGGGGCCGGTGACGACCTGGATGTGGTGCAGACCGGCCGCGGGCGGATCGGTGGCCTCATCTGCTGGGAGAACCGGATGCCGTTGGCCCGCTACGCCGTGTACCAGGGCGGCCCCCAGATCTGGGTCGCGCCGACCGCGGACGACTCCGATGGCTGGCTCGCCAGCATGCGCCACATCGCGATCGAGTCGGGGGCGTTCGTCGTGTCGGCGCCTCAGTACATCGCGGCATCGGCTTTCCCCGACGACTTCCCGGTGCCGCTGCCCGAGGGCAAGGATGTGTTCGGCCGCGGCGGTGCGGCGATCATCGAGCCGAGCTGGGGCGACGTGATCGCCGGCCCGCTCTACGACGAGGAGGGGATCGTGGCGGCCGACTGCGACCTTCGCGTCGGCTTGCACGCCAAGCGCTGGTTCGACTCCGTCGGCCACTACGCGCGCGAGGATGTGCTGCGCCCGCACGGCGTCCCCCTTCCCGTACCGGCGGGCGACGGAGAGCCGGCGTGAGCGCCTATCACGACGGCTCGCGTCGTCTCCAGGACCGGTTCGACACCCGGCGTCTGGCCGACCGGCTCGAGGAGCGGTTCATGAGCGAGGCCGTGATCGGCGCCTCGGACCGCGAGTTCATCGAGCGGATGGACATGTTCTTCCTCGCCACTGCGGACGCCGAGGGCAGGCCGCAATGCTCCTACAAGGGAGGGGCGCCCGGATTCGTCCGCGTCCTCAACGAGCGCACGATCGCGTTTCCCAACTACGACGGCAATGGCATGTACCTGTCGACGGGCAACGTGTCGGTCAACCCTCACGTCGGGCTGCTGTTCATCGACTTCGTCAGCGCCCGCCCATCTCGGTTGCGCCTCAACGGCATCGCCTCGATCGACGGTCGCGACGATCTGATGGCCGTCTACCCGGAGGCACAGTTCGTCGTCCGCGTCCGGGCCACCCAGGTGTTCCCGAACTGCCCCCGCTACATCCACCGCATGCAGCTCGTGGAACGCTCGCGGTTCGTGCCCGAGCAGGACCGGGAGACGCCGGTGCCGGATTGGAAGCGCACCGACTGGGCCTGCGACGTGCTGCCGGACGGGGACCCTGCCCGGTCGACTACCTGAACCGGCCCGGCTCCCACAGCGGCTCATCGCCGCCGTTGGCGCCGCGACTGAGAATGAAGAGAAGGTCAGAGAGCCGGTTGAGGTACCGGATCACCTCGGGGTTGAGCTCCTCCTGAGCAGCGATGATCGCCAGCCGCTCGGCCCGGCGGCAGACCGTACGGCAAACGTGCAGATGCGCGGCAGCGGGCGTTCCCCCCGGCAGCACGAACGACTTCAGCGGCATCAGGGTGGCGTTGACCTCGTCGCAGCGCGCCTCGAGCCAGGCGGTCTGCTCGGGCAGCACCCGCAACCGCTCCCGCTCGGGATCGTCGGGCGCGGCGATATCGGCGCCGACGTCGAACAGGTCGTTCTGGACGTGTCGTAGCCACTCGGCGTATTCCGCGGGCAGGCCGTCGACCGTCAGCGTCAGCCCGATGAACGCGTTCAGCTCGTCGACCGTTCCGTATGCCTCGATCCTCGGATGCGTCTTGCGCACGCGGCTCATGTCGCCGAGGTGCGTCTCGCCCGAGTCGCCGAGCCGGGTGTAGATGCGGGTCAGGTTCACGGTCACGACCTCCCCAGTCTACGGCCCGGTGCGACGGCCGCCGCCGCGGTACGATCCACCGGTTCGAGGTCAAGGGTGATGGGAAGCCGGTGTCAATCCGGCGCGGACCCGCCACTGTGATCGGGGACGCCAACCGCACATCTGCCACTGGCGACGGCGAGTCGCCGGGAAGGCGTGGTTGGTAGGCCCGTAAGCCAGGAGACCAGCCCTGACCGCAAAGCCGATACGCCCTCGTGGAAAGGGGTGGCCCTCCTGTCTCGGATTCCCAAAGCCTCCGTCCTAGGAGCCCTGCTTTCAGCAGCGCTGATAGCCGCGGCTCCCGCGCACGGCGCCGCGCCACCGTCCGTGTTCGTACGAGTGGAGGGCGCGGGCGCGACGCTGCTCCCGCAGACCCTCGTCCACACCACCGGCACCGCTCGGGTCAAAGGGAACGCGTGCCGGGGCTCGAGTGCCGCCGGCGCGCTCAACGTTGCCACCGGAGGCGACTGGGCCGGCTCCTACAGCGCCAAGTACAGGGACTACCTGGTCAGTTCGATTCTCGGCGAGAGCCCGGCGGGCAACAATTTCTGGACGCTGTGGATCAACGGCGTCAGCTCGAGCAGCGGAGCGTGCTCGACGCCGCTGCATCCGGGCGACCACGAGCTGTGGTTCGACTGCGTCGCCGACTCGAACTTCAACTGCACGAACGATCCGCTTCGCCTGGGAGTGCCTGCGAGCGCCCGCGTCGGCAGCGTCGTCAGCGGCTCGGTGTCGCAGCTCGACGCGGCGGGGCACGGCTCGCCGGTCGCCGGCGCGGCGGTGAACGGCCCCGGCGCCGCGGCCGTGAGCGGGTCGCGCGGCGGCGTGCGGATCGTTCCTCACCGAGTCGGAGAGATCACGCTGCAGGCCGCGAAATCCGGCGCCACCGCGTCGGATCCGGTGACGATATGCGTCTACCGACACCTTCCCTCCGAATGCGGCTCGGCGCTCGCCGGCCCGCGCGTTCACGTGATGGGGATCCGCGAGCATCAGGTGTTCCGGCTCGGGCCCAGGCAGCTCCGCGGCACCGCCGGACCCGATGTCGCCGGCCTGATCGACGTGAGCCTCGGCCTGCTGCGCCATACCCCGAGCGGGCGCTGCTCCTACTACGACGGACAGCGCGCGGCCTGGCGCGGGATCGTGTGCTCCGCGCGACCGCCGCGGTTCTCGATCGGCGCCGCGGCGGACTGGTCCTACCTGCTCCCGGGTCGTCTGGCCGCGGGGCACTATCGGCTGATCGTGATCGCACGCGATGGCGACGGCCGGCAGACCAGGCTCCAAGCGGGCGCCTCGGCGCTCGACTTCACGGTGAAGCGATGAGACGCGCGGCGCTGATCGTGGCCCTCGGGCTCGCGGCCGCGGCCCCAGGCGCCGGTGCCGCGATCCGGGTCCAGATGATGGTCGTGGGGCGGACGCAGACGCTGCTGCCGGCGCGCACTGTGGTTCTGCGCCGGGCCCGGGTCCGGATCGGGCACCATGACTGCGCCGTCCCGGCCGGGACCGCGCTGGCCGGCCTCCTCGCCGCGCACCTGCCTCTCCGTGTCTCTGATGTCGCCGGCTGCGACCCGGCGTCGATGTTCGTGCGCCGGATCGGGTCCGACGCCAACCACGGGGCCGCCGGCTGGGAGTACAAGGTTCAGCACGCCGACCCCTCGGCGGGAGCCGCCGATCCATCAGGCCGGGTCCGGAGCGGTCAGCAGGTGCTGTGGTACTGGTGCGCGCGCGCCGGCGCGTGCCAGCGCACGCTCGCGCTCAGCTTCCTGTTCAAGCATGGCGTGGCCCGGATCACCGTTCACGGGTACGACGACACGGGCCGCGGCGCGCGGATCGCGGGGGCGACCGTCCACTTCGGCGCGTCGATCCTGACCACCAACTCGCAGGGGTTCGTCGACGTGCCCCAAACCCCGGGTCGCTACCTCGTCTACGCGTCCAAGCTCGGCCTGGTGCAATCGTTCCCGACCGAGGTCGGCGTCGCGCCGTGAGGCGCAGCGCGCGGCTGCTGGCACTGGTCGCGGCCGCGCTCGCGCTCGGCGGCTGTGGTCTCGGGGCCGGAGCCGGCACCTCCAACGTGAGCATCAGCGTCACGGGCCGGTTTGGGTCCCGGCACATCGCCTCGGTCACGCGATCGAAGATCCCGGGCTCGGAGACCGTGATGCGGATGCTCGAGCGCAGCTTCAACGTGCAGACGCGCTATGGCGGTGGATTCGTGGAGGCGATCAACGGCGTCAGCGGCGATTCCTCGCGCCACGACTGGTTCTACTACGTCAACGGCATCGAGGCTCCCGAGGGCGCCGCGTCGACGCCCGTGTACAAGGGCGACCGCATCTGGTGGGACCTTCACGACTGGACCGCGACGAACAACGTCCCGGCCGTTGTCGGCTCCTTCCCGGAGCCGTTCCTGCACGGCTCCGCCGGACGGCGCTATCCGACGACGATCGAGTGCGCCGCCGACGTGACGACGGCGTGCAGCGTGCTCTCGAAGGAGCTGAGCGCGCAGGGCGTCCCGGTTGCCAACCAGGGCCTGGGCGCCGGATCGGGCCAGGACAGCCTGGCCGTGATCGTGGGGACGTGGAGCGATCTGCACGGGGTCACCGCGGCGCGGCTGATCGAGCGCGGACCGGCGTCGAGCGGCGTGTACGCCCGCTTCGCCGGCGGCGGCCTGCTACTGCTCGACCCAACCGGCCGCGCCGTGCGGAGCCTTGGCGCGGGGTCGGGGCTGATCGCCGCCACGGCCGATCAGCCTTCGGCGCCGACCTGGCTCGTGATCGGCACCGACGCGGCGGGAACGACGGAGGCGGCTCGGGGGCTGACACCGGAGCGCCTCCATGACCACTTCGCCGTGGCGGTGCAGGGAACCACGGACGTTCCCGTCCCGGTGAACGGAGGGGCGTGAGCTACCGCCGCCGGTCGAGCCCGCTGCACGCGGCGCGCGCCGGAGCGGCCGTGTCGTACTGCGCTGCGCTCGCCTGCGCCGCGCTGCTGATCTCGAACCCGATCGTGCTCGGCGCCCTGGCGCTGGCCGTCGCGAGCGCGGGAGCGCTCGCCGGCGTGGGGCGCCAGATGCGCGGGGCGGCTCGGTTCGCGATCCCGCTCGCGCTGAGCATCGCCGTGATCAACGCGCTCGTCTCGCGGGACGGGCTGACCGTGATCGTGCGCCTCGGGGATCTCCCGGTGCTCGGTCACACCGATGTGACGCTCGAGGCGACCGTCTACGGCGCCGTGCTCGGCCTCCGTGCCGTGGTGTTGATCCTGTGCGCCGCCCTCTACACCGCGGCGGTCGACCCCGACGAGGTGCTGCGGCTGTTCCGGCGGGTGTCGTTCCACTCCGCGCTGACGGCAACGCTCGCCACCCGGATGGTCCCGGTGCTGGCGCGCGACTCGCACCGGCTGGCGGACGCACAGCGCTGCCGGCCGGGGCCGCCTCCGTCGAGGTTCCAGCTGTTGCGCGCGGCCACCGCCGGCGTACTCGATCGCGCGCTCGACGTGGCGGCGGCGCTCGAGGTCCGAGGCTACGGCGCGGCGCACAGGCCGCCGCGGCGCTCGAGGCCGTGGTCGCGCCACGACATCGCGTTCGCGGCCGCGGCGGCCGGCACCCTCGCGCTGGCGATCGCCGGGACGGCCGGCGGCCTGGCGCCGTTCCGGGCCTATCCGGCACTGCACCTTGGCTCCGTGCCCGGCGCGTTTGGGCTGGCGGTGGCGCTGCTGGGGTGCTCGCTGCTGCCGTTTGCGCAGAGGCGGGGGATCGGATGAGCGTCCTCGCGCTGCATGAGGTCTCCTACACCTATGCGAGCGCTGAGCGGCCGGCGCTCGAGCGGGTCAGCCTCGAGATCGAGCCGGGGGAGCTCGTCGTGCTCGCCGGCGCCTCCGGGTGCGGCAAGTCGACGCTCCTGCGAGCGGCCAACGGGCTGGTGCCGCACTTCCACGGGGGCTCGTTCGCGGGCCGGGCCATCGTCGCGGGTCTGGACACCCGCGAGCACCGTCCGGGCGAGCTCGCCGCCGAGGTCGGGACCCTGTTCCAGGATCCCGAGACGCAGGTCGTGATGGGGACCGTGCGGGCCGAGCTCGCCTTCGGCCTCGAGAACCGCGGGCTCGAGCCGTCGGCCGTGGCGCGAGGAGTGGAGGAGGCAGCGCTGTCGCTCGGCATCGCCGAGCTCCTCGAACGCCCGACCGCGGAACTGTCGGGCGGGGAGCTGCAGCGTGTCGCGCTCGGAGCGGCGATCGGCGGCCGTCCCCGCCTGCTCCTCCTCGACGAGCCGACCTCGCAGCTCGACCCGGTCGCCGGTGACGAGCTGATCGGGACGCTGCGCAGGCTCAACGAGGACTCCGACGTCGCGATCGTGCTCGCCGAACACCGGCTCGAACGCTGCCTCGGGCTCGCCGACCGGGTGATCGCGATGGACGCCGGCCGGATCGTGTGCGACGCCTCGCCCGCCGCCTTCCTCGCCTGGGCGATCAGCTCCGCCCCGGCGCTCGCGACTCCGGGCGCCCGACTGCTCCACGGCCTCGGGCTGACACCGGCTGCCGGGCGTCAAGGCCGCCCGGGCCATGCTGCGCGGCGCCGCGGTCGAGCTCGACGACGGGCCGGCGCCGGCGCGGAGCAGCGGTGCTCCGCGCCCAGCGGGCGATCCGGCGCTCCGTCTCGAGCGCGTCTGGCACGAGCTCCGCGACGGGCCGAGCATCCTCCGCAACGCGTCGCTCGCGATCGCGCCCGGCGAGAAGGTCGCGCTGATGGGGCGCAACGGCGCGGGCAAGTCGACGCTGCTGCGCCACGCCGCCGGCCTGATGAAGCCCACGCGCGGTCGGGTGCAGGCGGCCGACCGGGTGGCACTCCTGCTCCAGAACCCGAACGACTACCTGATCCACGACACGGTCGCTCAGGAGGCGCCGCCCGAGTCGCTGCTCCGTGTCGGGCTGGTCGTGGACCCCGAACGCAACCCGCGAGACCTGTCGGTCGGCGAGCGGCAGCGGCTGGCGCTCGCGATCGTGCTCACCGGCGACGCCTCGGTCGTCTGCCTCGACGAGCCGACCCGCGGCCTTGACCGCGGCCTCAAGGACGATCTCGCCCGTCTGCTCGCCGGGCTCGATGCCGCGGTGCTCGTGGCGACCCACGATCCCGAGTTCGTGGCCGCGTTCGCCGAGCGCGTGATCCTGCTCGCTGACGGCGCGCCGATCGCCGACGGCGCGCCGGCGGAGATCCTGTCCGGTGGAACGTACTTCGCCACCGAGACCGCCCGCATCCTCGGCGGATCGGCGCTCACTCCCGAGCAGGGCGTGGCGAGGGTCGGACACAGAGAGGGGGTGCCGGCGTGAGCTGGCAGCTGGCCGCATTCACGATCCTGACCATCGCCCTGGCCGCCGGCTTCGCCTGGTACGAGCGCTCCCGGCCCGATGCCCGGATCGTCGCCCTGGTGGCGACGCTGGCGGCCTTCGCGGCGCTCGGGCGGATCGCCTTCGCCGCTCTGCCGAACGTCAAGCCCACGACCGACATCGTGCTGGTGTCTGGATACGCGCTCGGCGGAGCGCCGGGCTTCGCTGTCGGCGCGCTCGCCGGGCTGACCTCGAACTTCTTCTTCGGCCAGGGTCCGTGGACGCCGTGGCAGATGGCGGCGTGGGGGATGACCGGGATCATCGGCGCCGCCCTTCTGCGCCCGACAGGGGGCCGGATCGGACGTTGGCCGCTCGCGGTCGTGTGTGGGATCGTCGGCTACGCATTCGCAGCCTTCCAGGACGTGGGCGACTGGGTCACCTACAGCGACCACAGCCTGTCCGCCCTCGGCGTGTACGTCGGCAAGGGGACCGGGTTCGACCTCATCCACGCGGTCGGCTGCATCGTGTTCGCGCTCGCCTTCGGGCCCGCCCTGATTCACTCGCTCCAGCGCTTTAGCCGCCGGATGCAGGTGACATGGGAGGGCGGTCGTGGCCACAAGGCGGCGGTGACCGCGCTGGGCGTCGGCATCATTGCCACCGGCGCGGCCTGGCTGGCTGGCCAGCCGGCCCTGGACGGTGCCGGTGCCTCCGCCGCCGGCACGCCGACCGGCTATCTGCTCTCCTCCCAGCACCGCGACGGCGGCTTCGGCTCCTCTCCCGGCGCGCCCTCGTCGCAGCTCTATGCCGGCTGGGCCGCGCTCGGGCTGGCCGCCGAGGGGCACAACCCGCAGAACGTCCGCCGGGGTCCGAGCAGCCTGCTCGACTACATACGCAGCGGCGTCGGCAGCTCGCTCGACCCGGGCTCGCTCGAGCGGACGATCCTCGCCGTCCGCGCGGCCGGGGTGTCCGCACGCCGCTTCGGCGGACACGATCTACTCGCCAGGCTCGAGGGCGACATCCGCTCCGACGGCTCCGTAGCCGACCAGGTCAACTGGACCTCGTTCGCGGTGCTCGCGCTGCGGGCTGCGGGCGTCGCGCCGCCGGGACGCACGCTCTCGTGGCTGATCCACCAGCAGGACCGCGACGGCGGCTTCAATTTCGCCCGCGCGGGCGGTGGCAGCGACGTCGACGACACGGGCGCCGCCCTCCAGGCGCTGGCCGGCGCTCCGGGCGCCGGGTCGGCCCGGTCGCGGGCGGTCAGGTTCATCCGGCGGTCGCAGAATCGCGACGGCGGCATGCCGGCGCTCCAGGGCGGGCAGTCGAATGCCCAGTCGACGGCGTGGGCGATCCAGGGCCTGGTGGCGGCCGGGGTCGATCCGAGCTCGGTTCGCCGTGCCGGATCCGTGTCCCCGCTGCGCTACCTGCAGTCACTCGTCGGGCCCGACGGGCACGTCCACTACTCGCGCACGAGCGATCAGACGCCGGTGTGGGTGACCGCGCAGGCCGTGATGGCGCTCGCCCGCAAGCCGCTGCCGCTCGCCCCGATCGGCTCGCACCACTCGGGGAGCCACGGCGGGAGCTCGAAGGGGGCGGCTCGGGCCAGGGCCGCGGTCGCTGGGCACCGGAAAGCAGCGCATCAAGCGAACTCGGGCGGCAGTGGCGCGCGGTCCGATTCGCCCGTGCTCCGGTATGCGAGCGACGTGGGCCTGGTGGCGGCGATCGCACTGGCGCCGGTCGGCCTCGGCTAACTACACGACGACGCCAGCCCCGGATCGATAGCCTCTCGCGCCCGAATGCAGATAGGTGTGCCCAGAGAGACAGCCGAGGGCGAGCGCCGTGTGGCGCTGGTGCCCGAGGTGGTGAAGAAGCTTGTCGGCCAGGGTCACGAGGTGCTCGTGGAGGAGGGCGCGGGTGCCGGCGCGCTGATCCCCGACGCGCAGTACGAGGAGGCGGGCGCGAAGCTCGTCGGCGATGCGTGGTCGGCCGGCGTGATCGTGAAGGTCGCGCCGCCGAGCGCGGAGGAGATCGGCCGGCTTGGGGCCTCGAGCGTGCTGATCGGGTTCCTGCAGCCGCTGAGCAACGCGGAGGGGATCCGGGCGATCGCCGCAACGGGCGCGACCAGCTTCGCGCTCGAGTCCGTGCCTCGGATCAGCCGCGCGCAGTCGATGGATGCGCTCTCGAGCCAGGCGAACATCGGCGGCTACAAGGCGGTGCTGATCGCCTCGACGGAGATCGGCCGTTTCTTCCCGATGCTGATGACCGCCGCGGGCACGATCCGGCCCGCCACGGTGCTCGTTCTCGGCGCCGGTGTCGCCGGCCTGCAGGCGATCGCGACCGCACGCCGGCTCGGCGCTGTCGTCCAGGGCTTCGACGTCCGCGCCGCGGTGAAGGAACAGGTCGAGTCGCTCGGCGCGAAATTTCTGGAGTTCGACCTCGGCGGCGACCTCGAGGGCGCGGGCGGCTACGCGAAGGAGCTGACGGCCGAGCAGCAGGCTCGCCAGCAGGAGCTGATGGCGGAGGCGATCGGGAAGGTAGACGTCGTGATCACGACGGCCGCGGTCCCGGGGCGGCGCGCCCCGATCCTGGTCACCGCGAAGGCGGTCGAGCTGATGAAGCCGGGGTCGGTGATCGTCGATCTGGCGGCGGAGACGGGCGGCAACTGCGAGCTCTCCGAGCCCGGTGAGACGGTGCTGCGCCACGACGTCAAGATCATCGCCCCGCTGAACGTCCCGAGCACGATGGCCGAGCACGCCTCGCAGCTGTATGCGCGGAATATCGAGTCGCTGCTGGGCCTGATGATCTCCGAGGAGGGCGAGCTGAAGCTCGACTTCGAGGACGAGGTGATCGCCGGCGCGTGCATCACGCGGGACAAGGAGATCGTCAACGCCGCCGCCCGCGAGGCGATAGGAGCCACATGAGCACAGTCACCGAGATCGCAATCCTCGTCCTGGCCGCGTTCGTCGGGTTCGAGGTCATCTCCAAGGTGCCGAACACGCTGCACACGCCGCTGATGTCGGGGACGAACGCGATTCACGGCATTGTCCTGCTGGGCGGGCTGCTGCTGATGCACGAGGCGCACGGCGTACTCGAGCACGCGCTGCTGGTCGTCGCGATCGTGTTCGGGACGATCAACGTCATCGGAGGCTTCTTCGTCACCGACCGGATGCTGGGGATGTTCAAGCGCAAGGATCCGCCGAAGACCGGGGACGACGAGCAGTGACGCTCGCCACCACGTTCCTGCAGAAGCAGAACTTCATCGACGCGCTGTACATCGTGGCGTTCTCGCTCTTCATCTACGGGATGAGCGGGCTGACCGGGCCGCGCACCGCGGTCCGCGGCAACATGATCGCCGCCGTCGGCATGGCGATCGCCGTCGTCGCGACGCTGCTGACCCCGCACGTGCTGTCGGGGCCGTCCACGCCGTGGCTGATCGCGCTCGGCCTGGTGATCGGGACCGCGATCGGGATCCCGGCGGCGCTGAAGGTGAGGATGACCGCGATGCCGCAGATGGTCGCCCTGTTCAACGGGGTCGGCGGCGGTGCGGTGGCGATCATCGCCTGGATCGAGTATCGCCATCACTTCGCCAGCGGCGGAAGCCTGTGGGTGGAGAAGTCCGAGATCCCGACTCTGTTCGCGGCGATCGTCGGATCGATCTCGTTCTGGGGCTCGAACATCGCCTTCGGCAAGCTGCAGGAGATTCTTCCCGGCCGTCCGATCAAGCTCCCCGGGCAGTCGATCATCAACCTCGCCCTGTTCGTGATCGCCGTTGCCTCGGCGGTCGCGCTCGCCGCCGGCGAGCACTCCCAGGGGCTGTTCATCGTCGGGATCCTGGTCGTCTCGGCCCTGCTCGGGAACATGGTCGTGCTGCCGATCGGCGGCGCCGACATGCCGGTCGTGATTTCGCTTCTGAACGCGTTCACCGGATTGTCCGCAGCCGCGACCGGAATCGCCCTGAACAACACGGCCATGATCGTGGCCGGAATGATCGTCGGCGCCTCGGGCACGATCCTCACCAACCTGATGGCGAAGGCGATGAACCGGTCGGTCCCGGCGATTGTCGCGGGAGGCTTCGGCGGCGCCGTCGCGGCGCCCGCCGGTGATGTCGACCGCGGACCGGTGAAGTCGACGAGCGCGCAGGATGTGGCGATCCAGCTCTCCTACGCGCGCCAGGTCGTGATCGCGCCCGGTTACGGGATGGCCGTCGCCCAGGCCCAGCACGCCGTGCGCGAGCTTGAGAAGGCCCTCGAGGCCAAGGGCGTGGAGGTCAAGTACGCGATCCACCCGGTCGCCGGGCGGATGCCGGGACACATGAACGTGCTCCTGGCCGAGGCCGACGTGCCGTACGACCTGCTCAAGGAGATGGACGAGATCAACCCGGAGTTCCCGCGCACCGACGTGACGCTGGTGATCGGCGCCAACGACGTCACGAACCCGGCGGCCGAGAACGAGCCCGGATCGCCGATCTACGGCATGCCGATCCTCGAGGTCGACAAGTCCGGTGCGGTGGTCGTGCTCAAGCGCTCGATGGCGTCCGGATTCGCCGGAATCGACAACCCGCTCTTCTACGAGGAGAAGACCTCGCTGCTGTTCGGCGACGCCAAGCAGTCCGTGAGCGACATCACCTCCGAGATCCACGCCCTGTAGATAGAGTCAGCGCCGTCTGCTAACAGAAATCGGGAGTGACCATGGATCCGAACCGGCTGACCGCAATCCCACTGTTCTCGCATCTTTCCGACGAGGAGGCCAAGCGCCTGGCTGCGTTCGCGACGGAGACCAGCATTGCCGAGGGGCAGATCCTGATGAAGCAGGGCGACTACTCGACCGAGCTGATCGCGATCGAGGAGGGCAGCGCCGACGTGATCCGGGACGGGCAGAAGATCGCCTCGCTCAAGGAGGGCGACCTGATCGGCGAGATGGGGCTGCTCGAGCGCGAGCCGCGCAACGCCGATGTGATCGCCACCTCGCCGATGCGCGTGATCAAGTTGACCCACTGGGAGATCCGGCGGATGTCCTCGGACACGCTCGACCGGATCAAGAAGATCGTCAACGAGCGCCGTCAGGCGGGCGTCGCCGATCCGGCTCACTAGTAGCCGGCGGCTTCCGCCGCGGCGCGCTCGGGCCGCGGAGCCTGCGCCGCGGCGAGGTCAGGCCGCGGGGCTTCCGCCGCGGCGCGCTCGGGCCGCGGAGCTTCCGCGGCGCGCTCGGGCCGCGGAGCCTGCGCCGCGGCGAGGTCAGCAGACGGACACAATCGCTGGTTAGCCGCCGCTCGAGGCGGGCAGGCCGTAAACGTGCGTCGTGTCTGTGCCGTCGCCTCGGTCGTGTCCACACTCGCCCTCTGGGGCGCCGCGTCCGCGGTGGCCGCGGGCAAGCAGGCCGTGGCCACCGGAACCGATGGAGCCGTGGTCTCGGACACGACGCAGGCGACACAAGGCGGCCTCGACGTGCTCCGGCACGGTGGAACCGCCGCCGATGCGGCGGTCGCTGTCGCCTCCACACTGGGCGTTTCGGACCCGTACGTGGCCGGGATCGGCGGCGGCGGCTACTTCGTCTATTACGACGCCCGCACCCAGCGCGTCTACACCATCGATGGCCGCGAGACGACGCCGGCGAAGGCCGATCAGAACCTGTTCATCGACCCGTCGACGGGCAAGCCGCTCGCCTTCCCCACCGCCGTGGCGAGCGGCATCTCGGTCGGGGTGCCGGGAACCCTGATGACGTGGCAGCGGGCGCTCGCCAACTGGGGTCGGTTCAGCCTCGGAGAGGACCTGCGACCGGCCGAGGGGGTCGCGAGACGTGGCTTCGACGTCGACGCCAACCTGCGCGAGGAGACGGGGGAGAACGCCTTCCGCTTCGACCAGTTCAGCTCCACCAGCTCCCTGTTCCTGCCCGGTGGGCGGCTGCCGCCGGTCGGCTATCGCCTTCGGGACCCCGACCTGGCCCGAACCTATGAGCTGATCGGCCGTCAGGGCGTGGGCGCGTTCTACGGCGGGCCGATCGGCCGCGACATCGTCGACACCGTGCACCACCTGCCACTCGCGCCCGGAGCCACGCTGGTGCCGCGGCCCGGGTTGATGCAGCTCTCGGACCTCGCTCGCTACGCCGCCATCTTCCGTCCGCCGACCCACGTCGACTACCGCGGCTATGACGTGTACTCGATGCCGCCGTCCTCGAGCGGCGGCTCGACCGTCGGCGAGTCGCTGAACATCCTCAGCAATTTCGACCTCGCGCACGAGAGCGCCGTGCAGCAGTGGCACCAGTTCCTTGAGGCGACGCGGCTGGCCTTCGCCGACCGCAACCGCTACGTCGGAGACCCGGCGTTCGTGAACGTGCCGCTTTCCGGACTGCTTTCGCCTGGGTTCGGGCGCCAGCGCGCGTGCCTGATCAACCCGGCGCATGCGCTCACCAGCCCGGTCGCGCCGGGTGACCCGTCCGCTGGCTCGGGCGGATGCACCCCGACTCAGCCGACGAGTGCGGCGCTCCCGCACGACGGCGCCAGCACGAACCACTTTGTCGTCGCCGACCGCTACGGGGACGTGGTCTCGTACACGAACACGATCGAGGAGCTCGGCGGGAGCGGCATCGTCGTCCCCGGGCGCGGGTTCCTGCTCAACAACGAGCTGACCGACTTCGACTTCGCGCCGATCCAGCCGGGGGTTCCGGACCCGAACCTGCCGGCCGGCGGCAAGCGCCCCCGCTCGAGCATGTCGCCGACGATCGTGCTCCGTCACGGGCGTCCGTTCATGGCCGTCGGCGCAGCGGGGGGCGCGACGATCATCACGACCGTGCTCGAGATCCTGATGAACCGGATTGATCGCGGGATGTCGCTCCCGGACGCGATCGCCGCTCCGCGGGCGTCGCAGCGCAACTCGGCCACCACCACCGCCGAGCCGGCGTTCATCGCGCTGCCGACGACGTCCGGGCTCGAGGCGCTCGGCCAGTCGTTCGCGATCAGCGACACCTCGCCGTTGAACCCGGCGATCACGATCGCGCCGACGATCGGGGTCGCCACGGGCCTCGAGGTTCTGGGCGCGGACAGATTCCTGGCCGCCGGTGAGCCGTCTCGCCGCGGCGGCAGCGCGGCGGGGGTGCTGACACCCACCCATTAGCGGCAATCCGCCGTTTCTGATAGCTTCCCGGCCGCCGAGTCCCCGGAATGCCGCCCCGGGGAGCGGGGAACCCAATATTTGGGGCGAGTCTCGCGGTGATCCGCGAGAAGCGCTAAAGAAACAGCGCGAGCCCGTCAGCTAACTCCGTAGGCACCAGGCGCGAACTGCAATACCGCTGTCGCGGAGGATTGCGCCCTGTCAGTTTTCTGCAGGTTTTCGAAGTCGAAGATGCGCAACCCGGGTCCTCGGAGGCCCCGGTCGGGTGTGCACGCCGAACGTCACGGCCATATGGGACGCGTTCGCAGACTGACAGTGCTCCTGGCCCTGGCGATGCTCGCCGTTGCGGCCACCGCGGCGTCGTCCTCGGGCCGCGGGCCTTCGGGCGGCTCGGGTCTGATCACGCAAGCGAACCCGAACGGCATTGTCAGCAAGGACTCCGGGCAGGCGATCTTCAGCCGTACCCTGCGCCACGGCATGGACGGCGCGGACGTCAAGACGCTTCAGACCTGGCTGTCGGACATCGGATACACGATTCCCAGCACCGGTCACTTCGGTGATCGGACCCAACGCACCGTTAAGCGCTTCCAGCGGGCCTACCATCTGTTCCCGGCGAGCGGTACGGTCGGGCGCCGGACCGCCGCGACCCTGTGGGCCGCGGTCAAGTCGGGCTCCAAGAGCGCCACGCTCACGTTGCCCACCGGATCGGGCACGCCGACCTCGCCCTCCGGTCAGTGGGTGTTCCCGCTGCGGCCACTGTCCCGCGTTGTCTCGCCGCATTACTGGTCGCAGGACCAGGGTGTCGACATCTCCACGCTCGGCGGCGCCTGCGGCTCGAAGGTGGTCGAGGTCGCGATGACCGACGGCACGATCGTCCAGGAGGGGATCAGCGGATTCGGTCCCTACGCGCCGATCCTCAAGGTCGCCAGCGGCAAGTACAAGGGCCGCTACATCTATTACGGCCATGCCGCGCCGGCGCTGGTCAAGGTCGGCGCCCACGTGACGGCCGGCGAGCCGATCGCCGAAGTCGGCTGCGGCGACGTCGGCATCTCCAGTGGCCCGCACATCGAGATCGGAATCAGCGACGTCGGCGGCCCCACGTGCTGCCCCGGCTTCCAGGAGACGTCGCCGGCGATGTACGACATCGTCCTCGGCCTGTACCGCAAGGCCGGCGGCTAGAAGCCGGGGCCGCTTCGGCCGGCGCCCGGCGCCGCCGCGCGTCGTTTCCGAGGCATGTGAGCGGGCGGCGAGCGGCCCATAACCTCGAAAACTCCGCGCCCCGCGCGCGGGCATGCACGCTTGAGTCTGCTCAGCAGACCCGATCGTGCATCCCCGCCCCACCGGATCCGAGTCTTCGAGGTTATGCGTATCCGGTTTGCGCGATGGTGTGGGCGTGGCGCGACTGGGCTGGGAGAAATGCAACAAACTCGGGTCCGCGATCGTGTGCGCGGCTCGAGAGTCACGCTGACGGGGACTTTCCAGCCTCGGTCGGGCCGGCGGCGCATATTTGTGCCAAAAGTCCGGGTCGCCACACCCCAACGGCCGCCCTCCAGACCCTCGTCGGCCTTCACGACTGTGCACTGGCCCCCCGGCTACCAAGGCACTCGAGCCACCCAGCGCCAACGGAGCAAACCCGCGCCCGCCTCTGGCGGCGCCAGTAGATTGACGGCATGCTCACCCGCGAGCGCGCACTGGAGGCATTGGTCGCAGAGAGATTCGACGTGGTCGTGATCGGCGGCGGGATCACCGGGGCCGGCGTTGCGCTCGACGCGGCGTCGCGCGGATACAGCGTCGCCCTGGTCGAGAAGGCCGATTTCGCCTCGGGCACCAGCAGCCGCTCGTCAAAGCTCGTCCACGGCGGGCTTCGCTACCTGCAGAACTTCGACCTCGGCCTCGTGCGCGAGGCCCTGCTCGAGCGCCAGCTGATGGTCAACCTGGCCCCGCACCTGGTCAAGCCGCTGCCGATGGTCGTTCCCGCCTTCGACGGCGCCCGACCCGACCGCCTCGTCGGTATCGGCCTGAACATGTACGACGTGATGGCGACGCCGAGGCTGCGCGGCCGCCGCAGCCAGCGGCGGGCCGAGCGTGCCGCCGCCGACGGGCAGGAGATCGACTGGAGCCCCGCGCGCCATCGCGTGATCGACGGGGAGGAGGTGGTTGCGCTGGTGCCCGCCCTCCGGGGCCGCAACCCCACCGGCGCCTACCTGTTCTATGACTGCCAGACCGACGACTCACGGCTGGTGCTGACCGTGCTGGCCGAGGCCGAGCGGTTCGGGGCGATCTGTGCCAACCGCCTCGAGGTGATCGAGCTCGAGAGCGACGACGGACGGGGCACCGGCGTGACCGTGCTCGACGCCGAGACCGGCGGCGAGCTGGTCGTGCGCGCGGACAACGTCGTCAACGCCACCGGCGTCTGGGCGGATCAGATCCGGCCGGAGGAGCTCCATTCCGAAGCCGAGGTGCCTACGATCGCCCCCAGTCGCGGCACGCACATCACGATCGACAGCAAGGTGCTGCCGATGACCGCGGGCGCGATCGTGCCGGCGGGGGAGGGGCGGTCGATTTTCGCCCTGCCATGGCTTGGCCGAACGCTGGTCGGCACCACCGACAACAACTACGACGGGAACATCGATCACGTCAAGCCCTCGGAGGAGGACATCGCCTACCTGCTCGACGCGATCAACAAGTTCTTCGGCACCGATCTCGGGATCGACCGGATCACCGGCGCGTTCGCCGGGGTGCGGCCATTGATCTCGAGCGGCGACACCCGTAAGTCGGTCGACATCTCCCGCAAGGCCGAGCTGTACGAGACCTCGAGCGGGATGATTACGATCACCGGCGGCAAGCTGACGACCTGGCGGCGGATGGCCAAGATGGTCGTCGACCGCCTGGTCGAGCGCGACGGGCGCCAGGCTCCCTGCCGGACGCACGAGATCCCGCTTGGAGCCTCGATCGATCCCGGCGCCCTGCCGCGGGTGGAGGGGGTCCCGAACGAGTCCTATGCGGCGCTGGCCGGCCGCTACGGGCACGCGGCCGAGCAGGTGCTTGATGTCGCGGCCGAGCGCGGCGAGCTTGCACAGCCGATTGTCCCCGGGCTCCCGGATCTTCTCGCCGAGGCACCCTACGCGGCCGCCAACGACCAGGCCAGGACCGTCGGAGACGTGCTTCTGCGGCGCACGCGGCTCGGGCTCCTCGCCGGCCGTGAACTTGCCTCGCCCGACTGCGAGGTGCCGCGGATCGTGGCCCGGGCGATGGCCACGGTCCTCGACTGGGACACGGGCCGGACCGAGCAGGAGGTGCAGCGCTTTCGCGAGGAGGCGGGCGCGGAGGGACTCGCGATCGGGGTCGGCTAGGCTCACGTCAGTGGACGAGGTGCTCGACTTCTGCGTGCGGGTGCTGGGTCCGGGCGGCGCGGCTGCAGACGCGGCGAGCGAGGCTCGGGCCGCCGATGGAGCCGACCGAGCTGGGCAGCTCGCCGCGGCCGCGCGGGCGTGCCGCGCGAGGGCTGAGCACGCTGGCCCTCCGGATGATGCGCCGGCGCCGGCCGGACTGGCCGGTGCGGTGGCGGTCGAGATGGCCCGCGCCGCCTCGAGCCTGCCCGAGCGCCATCGCGAGGCACTCGCGCTGCGCGATTCGCTGCGCCTGTCGCACGCGGCGATCGCGAGGGCGATGGGGATCGAGCCGGCGGCCGTGGCGCCGCTGCTCGCCCGTGCGCGGCTGCAGCTGCGGGCGGAGCGGCGCGGCTCGGCGATCGACGCCGGCGGTCAGCCGTGCTCGGAGCGCGACCGAGCGTGGCGGCTGCTGGCGCTGCGCCAGGACTCCGAGCCGTTAGGAGCCGACGACGACGCCTGGCTGCACGCGCATCTGGACAGCTGCGCGGGCTGTCGGCGTGCCCATGCGGCGATGCTCGAGGCGTCGGCCTGCTACCGAGCCTGGCGCCTGACCGGCTCGGGCACGGACACGGTCGCGACGCACTCGGCGCCGTGAGGATCCCGGCGCGCCGGCTGCGAACGGCGGGCGGCGAGCTCGAGCTGGGCGGCCGGCCATGGTTGATGGGCATCGTCAACGCGACGCCCGATTCGTTCTCCGACGGCGCGATCGGGCGCTCGCTCGAGGATCGCGTGGCGCTCGCGGCATCGCTGCTCGAGGCCGGCGCCGATCTGATCGACATCGGCGGCGAGTCCGGAGTCACCGACCGGCCCGTGGTTACGGCGGCCGAGGAGATCGAGCGCGTCGTGCCGGTGATCGAGGCCGTGCGCGACCGGCTCGGCGCGCTGATTTCGGTCGACACCTACAAGCCGGAGGTCGCAGAGGCAGCCGTGGCGGCCGGTGCCTCGATCGTCAACGACGTCAGCGGCCTGCGCGACCCTCGGCTGGCCGAGGTCTGCGCCGAGACCGGCGCCGGCCTAGTGCTGATGCACACGCGCGCGGCTCCGAAACAGAAGCTCCTCGACCCGTCTCTCGACGGGCGCGCGGCGCGCGACGTCGAGCAGTTCCTGGCTGAGCGGATCGACGTGGCGCTCGAGCGGGGGGTGGCCTTCGAGCAGCTGATGCTGGATCCCGGGCCGGACTTCGGCAAGACGCCCTCGCAGACCGTTGAAGCGCTCCGGGCGCTGCCGGCGCTGCACGCGTTGGAGCGCCCGATCCTCCTCCCCGTGTCACGCAAGGACTTCATCGGCGCGATCACGCTGCGGACGCCTCGGGCCAGGCTGGCCGGGACGCTGGCCGCGGTCTCCCACGGCGTCGGTGCCGGCGTGCACGTGCTGCGGGTCCACGACGTCGCCGACGTGGCCGATTTCCTCGCCGTCCGAGCCGTGCTCGAGGGCGAGCGCGAGCTCGATCCCGGGGTGCGCCTGGCCGATCGGCTGCGCCGGGAACCGGGCTAGCCAACCTCGGCGGGTCGGCCGATTCCGCCGAGGCGACTGCGAAGATCCGCTCGCCGCCGTCGAGCAACGAGGAGGAGGTTCGAGCGCATGAGGCTGTTCATCGACACCGGTTCGGTTTCCGAGGTGCAGGAGATCGCCGCGTGGGGAGTGCTCTCCGGCGCGACGACGAATCCCTCGCTGCTGGCGCGCGAAGACGGCGACCCGGGGGAGATCATCCAGCGCATCTGCGAACTCGTCGCCGGCCCGGTTTCGGCGGAGGTCGTCTCCGAGGATCCCGACGAGATGATCGTCCAGGGGCGGGCGCTGTCCGCGCTCCACGAGCACGTGGTCGTCAAGGTGCCGTTCGGCGCCGCCGGGCTGCAGGCCACGAGGGCCCTGGCCCGGGAGGGCATCGCGGTCAACATGACGCTCGTGTTCTCGCCCACCCAGGCGCTGCTGTCGGCCGAGGCCGGCGCCCGGTATATCTCCTGCTTCATGGGCCGGCTCGACGACGTCTCGATCGACTCGACCGAGGTGCTGGCCGGGATCGTCGCGGCGCTGCGGCCTGCCGGCGTGACCTCGGAGGTGCTGGCAGCGTCGATCCGTCATCCCGAGCACGTCGTCACGGCCGCGAAGCTCGGATGCGAGGTCGCGACGGCGCCGGGCAAGGTTCTGCGGGCGATGCTCGACCACCCGCTCACAAGCTCCGGAATCGAGCGTTTCAACGCCGACTGGCGGTCGCGCCCGGAGTTCGGAGCCTGGCTGGGGCATCTCACCGAAACCCTCGCCGAGACGCCCGCGCGCTAGATTCAAAGGCGCAGATCGCCGGCCGCTGCCTCGACGCGGCCGGAGCCCACCGATACACACCGCCAGGAGGTACTGATGTCCGTGCTCGACCGCGAAGCACTAGAAGCCAGCCCGCTCGCCGACCTGCACGCGATTGCATCCGAGCTGTCGATCGACGGCTATCGCCGGCTCCGCAAGGAGGCGCTGATCGACGCGATCCTCGGCCGCCAGAGCGGCGAGGCCGGCGAAGATGAGCCGGCCGCCGAGCAGGAGGGGCCGCGCGAAGAGGAGGAGACCCCGCGCGAGGAGCACGAGCCGCGCGACGAAGAGGAGCCGCGCGAGGAGGAGGAGGAGCCGCGCGAGGAGGAGGCCCCCGCCAAGCGGCGCCGGGGCCGGCGCGGAGGACGTGGCCGTGCCTCGAGCCGGAGCGCCGACCGCGAGGAGGACGAGAACGGTGACTCCGCCGACACCGACGAGCCGGGCGGGGAGGCCGAGCCCGGCGAGCCCGAGGACCGGACTGTCGAGGGCGTGGTTGAGCTGCTGCCCAATGGCTCCGGTTTCGTGCGCGTCGATCCCCCGGAGCCTTCGGACCAGGACGTCTACATCTCCGCCGCCCAGGTCAAGCGCTGCGAGCTCGTCTCGGGCGATCGCGTGTCCGGGCCGCGCCGGGCGCCGCGTCGCTCCGAGCGGTTCGCCTCGATGGTCCGGATCGACATGATCAACGACCGGCCCGCCGACGAGGTCACCGACAGCGCCCGCTTCGACGATCTGCCCTCGGCATTCCCGCAGGACCGCTTCAAGCTTGGCTCGGAGGACCCGACGGTCAAGGCGATCGAGTTCCTCGCCCCGTTCGGACGGGGATCGCGGGTCGCGATCATCGGCGCCCCCGGCGCCGGCAAGACCGAGGCGCTCCGCCGCCTGCTGGCCGCGCTGTCGAGCCTGGAGGAGATCCAGATATCCGTCGCGCTGGCCGGGGTCCGGCCCGAGGAGATCTCGGAGTGGAGCGCCGGCGCGCAGGCGCCAAGTACCGCGCTCAGCCTCGGCGCCTCGCCTGACGCGCAGGACCATGCGGTCGAGCTCGTGGTCGACCAGGCTCGCCGGATCGCCGCCCGCGGCGCCCACGCGGTGGTCCTGATCGACTCGCTCGACGGGCTGCACCCGCACGCCGCGCGCAAGGCGATGGCCGCGGCGCGGAACATCGTCGACGGCGGCTCGCTCACCGTGATCGCGACCGCATCGGCGCCGATCGGCGGCGAGACCACGATCATCGCGCTCGATCGGGTCCTCACGATCGCCGGCCGCTTCCCAGCGCTCGATCTCGTCGCCAGCGGGACGATGCGGGCCGAGCTGCTGGTCGGTGAGGCCGGGGCGGAGGCAATCGCGCGGGCGCGCTCCGAAGCACTCGAATAGATGAGTGATTCCAAATCGTTCGGTCCGGATGCGTCCGTGCGAGCTTCGCGGATGCGCACCGGCCGGTCGGCTCGCGTAGCGCTGCTACCCGTCGCCTCCCATCCTTCACGCCCCGCTCGCTCCGATCCCAACCAATTTGGCATCAATCATCTAACTCAGTACGCCGTACACCGGGAACGGTGCCGCGGCCGCGACTTGTAGCGCGACCCACGACCGCGGTTCCAGAGGACCTGGTCGATCTCGGCTGCGTAGGTCCCGGGCCGCTCCGCCACAATCAGCTCGACGGCGTGCAGGGCGCAGGCGCGTATCTCGACCTCCTCGGGCGAGCCGTGCTCGATCAGCTCCTCGCGCTCGATCCGGGCCACGAGCTCGGGTTCGAAGTGCAGGACCCCATCGAGGCGCAGGACGTGCGGAACCAGGTTGTCGGCGAACATCGTCAGGCGCTCGAGGTCCGAGGGTGTGAGCGCGCCGGCCCGCGCGAGGTCGGCCGCCGCGATCTGAGCCCGTTTGAGGAACGGGACCTCGAGGCCCTCGTAGGTCGAGACGTCGGCGAACGACTCCCACCCGCCGAGTTCAGTTGCCAGTGCCACCGCCGAACCACCAGCCTGGTCGAGAACCGAGGCGAATCGGCCGGCGTGCTCCTCGGCCACGTGGCGACCGAGGTCGCGCAGCGAGCCGGCGAACAGGGCCATGAGATCGTGCTCGGGGTCTTGTCCGAGCGTCTTGGCGACCTCGGCCGGGCCGATCGCGGCGAGCTCGCCCGCGCGCCACGGCCCCTCGCGCCGGAACCGCTTGGTCAAACCCTCCGCGACCGTGTCATACCCGGAGCGCCCGGGGCGCTTGCGCAGCGTGGGGAACCAGCCGGACCCGAAATTGATCGCGTCGAGCGTGAGGCAGACCGCCGTCAGCTCCTCGCGGGACCCACGGATGAGGTGCCCGTCGGGCTCGATCCGATGTCCGGCGGGGAGGGCCGCGGCGTAGCCCGGAATCGCCTCGCGGTCGATCGAGACGTGCCGCGAGCGCTCGGCCACGAGGGCCGAAGCGGCGCGTATCCGGGTGACGAGATCACTCATTGCCCCAGAGCATGAACGACCACCCGCGTCGCTACCGTAGAGCGGGCGCGATGTCCGAGCTTGCGTCCGAACTCGATCAGCTGCTCTCCGGCCTCAACGACCCTCAGCGGGAGGCCGTGACGCACGGCGAGGGGCCGCTGCTGATCCTGGCCGGCGCCGGTTCGGGGAAGACGCGCGTGCTCACCCATCGGATCGCCTACCTGGTCGCCACCGACTTAGCCAAGCCGAACGAGATCCTCGCGATCACGTTCACGAACAAGGCGGCCGGCGAGATGCGCGACCGTGCTGAGCTGCTCGTCGGCCGGCGCGTGCGCGCGATGTGGGTGATGACGTTCCACGCCGCCTGCGCCCGCATGCTCCGCGCCCATGCCGATCGGCTCGGTTATACCCGCTCGTTCACGATCTACGACCAGGCTGACTCCCGGCGGCTGGTCAAGCGCTGCATCGAGGAGCTGGGCGTCGACCCCAAGCGCTTCACGCCGGCCGCGGTTCAGAACCAGATCTCCGACGCCAAGAACAAGCTTCGGGACGCCGAGCAGTACGGCCAGATGGTCGGGTCGTTCTTCGAGCAGACAGTCGCGGACGTCTACCGCCAGTACGAGCGCGAGCTGCACCGGATGAACGCGATGGACTTTGACGACCTGCTCGTCCGCGCCGTCAACGTGATGGAGCTGTTCCCCGAGGTCCGCGAGCGCTACGCCGTCCAGTTCCGCGACGTGCTCGTCGACGAGTACCAGGACACCAACCACGCCCAGTACCGGTGGCTCCAGCTGATCGCCGGCGAGCACCGGAACCTGATGGTTGTCGGCGACGACGCGCAGAGCATCTACGGCTTCCGCGGCGCCGACATTCGCAACATCCTCGACTTCGAGGACACGTTTCCCGACGCCCGCGTGATCCGCCTCGAGCAGAACTACCGCTCGACCCAGACGATCCTCGACGCCGCCAACGCGGTGATCCGCAACAACCGGGCGCAGAAGCCCAAGTCGCTCTGGACCGACGTGGGGCAGGGCGATCCGATCAAGGTGCGGGAGCTCGAGGACGAGCACGCCGAGGCGCGGTACGTGACGGGCGAGATCCAACGGCTCGTGGACGAGGGCATCTCGCGGGCCGAGATAGCGGTCTTCTACCGGACGAACGCCCAGTCGCGGGTGCTCGAGGACACGCTCGTGCGCGCCGAGGTGGCCTACCAGGTGATCGGCGGGACGAAGTTCTACGAGCGGGCCGAGATCAAGGACGCGATCGCGTACCTGACCGCGCTCGTCAACCCCCAGGACGTGGGCGCGTTCACGCGGATCGTCAACTCGCCCCGGCGCGGGATCGGCACGACGTCGGTGTCGCGCGTGCTGGGATTCGCGAACACGATGGGGATCTCGGTCTGGGACGCCGCGGCCGAGCCGGAGCAGATCCCCAGCCTCGGCCCGGCAGCAGTTAAGGCGCTGCGGCGATTCATGGGAACGATGCACGTCCTGAGCGAGCGGGCAGGGTCGGGCGCGCCGATCGCCGAGCTGCTAAAGGAGCTGCTCCAGGAGACCGGATACACCGAGGCGCTCGAGGCCGAGCGCACGATCGAGGCGCAGGGCCGGCTCGAGAACCTCGAGGAGCTCGTCAATGTGGCGGCCGAGTACGACGCCGCCGACGCGGAGGGCGAGCGGTCGCTGGACAGCTTCCTCCAGCAGGTCGCGCTGATCGCCGATGCCGACGAGCGCAGCGACGACGAGGGCCTGGTGACGCTGATGACGCTCCACAACGCAAAGGGGCTCGAGTATCCGATCGTGTTCATGATCGGCTGCGAGGAGGGTGTGTTCCCGCACTCGCGGGCGCTTGACGAGGGTGACGTGGAGGAGGAGCGGCGCCTCTGCTACGTCGGAATCACGCGCGCGGAGCGCGATCTGTGCCTGACCTATGCGCGCACCCGCAACGTCTTCGGCGCGCGGAGCTTCGGGGCGCCGAGCCGGTTCATCTCGGAGATCCCCGCCGAGCTGACCGACCGGGAGGGCCAGCCGGCACGGGGCCTCGCGGCGGTGCGCGGGCGAATGACGTCGTGGGACAGCGGCCCGGCCCGGGCCGATGCCCCGATCGCCTACCGGCTCGGCGAGGACGTCGTCCATCCGTCGTTCGGCGACGGCGTCGTGACCGGGATCGAGCCCGGGGGAATCGTGGTGATCCGTTTCAGCAAGGACCGCTCGGAGCGCAAACTGGTGGCCGATCTGGCCCCGATCTCGCGGCGATGACCGGTAGCTTGGAGTCCGTGCCGGCAACGATCATCGACGGTCGGGCGATCTCCGCGGGCGTCCGGGATGAGGTGGCGCTCGAGGTCGCGCGGATGACCGCGGAGGGCCGCACTGCTCCGGGCCTGGCCACGATCCTCGTCGGCGACGATCCGGCGTCGGCGATCTACGTCGCCAATAAGCGCAAGGCCTGTGCCGAGGCCGGGATCGCGGACCACCACCGTCATCTGCCGGCGGACTCGAGCTATGTCCAGATCGCGGCGGCGATCGACGAGGCGAATGCCGACGACGAGATCAGCGGCATTCTCCTGCAGCTCCCGCTGCCTGAGGGCATCGATGCGCCGTCGCTGACCGCACACATCTCACCCGACAAGGACGTGGACGGGCTGACCCCAATCAGCGCCGGGCGGCTGGTACAGGGCACCCCCGGCCTGCGCCCGTGCACGCCGCTCGGCGTGATCGAGCTGCTCGACACTCACCGTGTTCCACTGGAGGGGGCCGAGGCGGTTGTGGTCGGCCGCTCGAACCTGGTCGGCAAGCCGCTCGCGGCGCTGCTGCTCGCGCGCAACGCCACCGTCACCATCTGCCACTCTCGCACGGTCGATCTCCCGGGCGTGTGCTCGCGCGCCGACGTCCTGGTGGCGGCCGTCGGCGTCCCCGAGCTGATTGGAGCCGAGCACGTAAAGCCGGGCGCGGCGGTGATCGATGTCGGCATGAACCGCACGGAGGACGGGCTCAGAGGAGACGTCTTCTTCGAACCGGTGTCTCAGGTCGCCGGCCTCCTCACGCCCGTACCGGGCGGGGTGGGCCCGATGACGATCGCGATGCTGCTGCGCAACACTCTCGCGGCGGCCGCGCTTGCGTATGGCTGACGAGCCGGTGGCGGAGCCGCCGCCGTCGAGGCGGCGGGCGGACACCGGAGAGCTCCTCAGTGCGGGATGCGCGCTCGGGCTCCTGGCCCTGATGTTCCTGACCGAATGGTTCGGGATCGATGAGCTGCCCGGCCGCGCGAGCGGGGTCGAGCGCTCGACGGCCGAGAACGCCTGGCAGGGGTTGACCGTGCTCCGCTGGCTGATGCTGTTCACGATCATCGTCGCCGTCGGGTCGCTGATCCTGCACGCCACCCAGCGCTCGCACGGCGCCAGCAATGACACGGGTGGCCTGGTCGCCGCGCTGGGGACGGTGACCGCGCTGTTGCTGATCTACCGCGTGCTGATCAACCTTCCGTCGCCCCCTGACGTGGTGGACCAAAAGCTCGGCGCGATCCTCGGGCTGCTGGCCGCGATCGGGATTGCGCTCGGCGGCCACGCCTCGATGCGCGAGCAGCGGGCCAGATCGCGAGTCGAACACCGGTCGAGGCCACAGAAATCAGAGGTGGCGCCGGGTGCAAACGCGCGCTAGGGTTGCGCCTCGGCAACGGAGGCTGGCAGGAGGGCGACCGACGACCTCGAACATGTGCACCGTGACCAACATCTGGAGGAGGGCCCAGTGAACCTGGACAACGTCAGGCGGGACGACTGGATTGTCGGTGGCCTCGCCATTCTCTTACTCATCGCACTCGTCGCCTTTCCGTGGTTCTCGATCGGCGGGGGGTCGATCGGTGGGGTTTCGATTCCGTCATTCGACTTCACGGCCACCGACGCTCCTGACGGCTGGCTGGGCCTCCTCGCCGTGATCGCCCTGATCGCGGCCGTCGCCGATCTGGCCGTCGAGCGGCTGTCGCCGCAGACGCAGCTGCCCGAGATCGGCGGGAGCCGGACGATGACCCGCTTCGTCCTGGTGGCCGCAGCGGCCGGCTTCATGGCGCTCAAGTTCCTGTTCCACCTCGGGCATTTCAGCGACCTCGGGTGGGGCTTCTGGCTCTCCGTCGTCGTCGTCGGCGCGCTGCTGTACTTCGCTGAGCAGGCCCGTGCGGGTGACACCGGCGTCTCGTCGCGGCCGACCTCGACACCCCCGTCGCCGACGCCGCCGACCTCGACGCCGCCGGCCGGTTCCTCGGAGCCGCCGCCGTCGTCGCCGCCTCCCGGCTCCTGATTCGCTTCGTCAGCTAGGCTGGAGCCCCGATGGATCTCGATCCGTCGAGGCTCCGCCGCGGCGAATGGGCCGCGGGTGTCGGCGCGGTGGTACTGCTCGCGTCGACCTTCGTGCTGCCCTGGTATGCGGTCAAGGGGCCGTACAGGCCCACGGCGTCGCTGCTCGGGGTGGCGACATCGCCGGACGGCTGGCACAGCCTGAGCGCGGTTCGCTGGCTGATCGTCCTCACGGCGCTCGCGGCACTCGCGCTCGCTTACCTGCAGGCGAGCCGCCGGGCGCCCGCGCTCCCGGTCACCTTCAGCGTGATCGTGACCGTGCTGGCGCTGATCACGATGGTGGTGCTGGTCTACCGGGTCCTGATCAACGTTCCCGGGGCTGACTCCGTCGTCGATCAGCGGGCCGGGGCTTATCTCGGTCTGATCAGCACGTGCGCGATCCTGTACGGCGGATTTGTCTCGATGCGAATCGAGGGCATCGCCGAACGCGACGGACCGGGTGAGATCGAGACCGTCACGGCCGGCGGCGCGAGCGCTTCCTAGAATCAGGCGCCATGCTGCAACGCGACCAGGTTCTGTACGTGGCCCGACTTGCGCGCCTCGAGCTCGATGACGAGGAGGTCGAGCGGATGGCGTCGGAGCTCTCCCATGTGCTCGACCACATCGAGAAGATCCGCGAGCTCGACCTCGACGGCGTGCCTCCGACCTCTCATGTGATCGACGTTGTCAACGCCCTGCGACCTGATGAGCCGATCCCCTCGCTCCCGGTCGAGGCCGTGCTTGACGCCGCGCCCGAACCGGTCGAGGATGGGTTCGGCGTGCCGAGCCCGGGCGCGCAATGACGGACCTGATCGAGCTGACGGCTGCCCAGGCGGCCGAGCGCGTCCGCGCCGGCGAGATCGACAGCGGTGAGCTGTTCGAGGCCTACCGAGCGCGGGCACAGGTGGACGACCTTAATGCGTTCACGTGGGTTGCCGACGGACCGCCCGCGCCGGGGGCGTCCGGCCAAGGCCCTCTCGGGGGCGTGCCGGTGGCGGTCAAGGACCTGTTCTGTACCGAGGGCGTTCCGAGCCAGGCGGGATCGCGGATCCTCGAGGGCTACCGCCCTCCGTACACGGCCACGGTCGTGGCGAAGCTCGCCGACGCAGGCGCGCCGCTGCTCGGCAAGACCAACCAGGACGAGTTCGCGATGGGCTCCTCGAACGAGAACTCGGGCTTCGGTCCGGTGCTGAACCCGTGGGACCGCGGTCGCGTTCCGGGGGGCTCATCGGGTGGGAGCGCCGCCGCGGTGGCGGCGGGACTGGCGCCCTGGGCGATCGGCACCGACACGGGCGGCTCGATCCGGCAGCCCGCTGCGCTCTGCGGGATCGTCGGACTCAAGCCGACCTACGGCGCATGCTCCCGGTTCGGGATGATCGCCTTCGCCTCATCGCTCGACCAGGCCGGCCCCCTGACCCGCGACGTGACCGATGCCGCGCTGCTCTTGCGCCACATGGTGGGCAAGGACCCCTGCGATTCGACCTCACTCGAGTTCCCGGAGCCGATCGCCGTCCCGCGGGCCGAGCACCTGAGGGGCGTGCGGCTCGGCGTCCCCGAGGAGCTGGTCGGGACAGAGGGCGGGGTCGAGGTCGGCGTCCGCGAGCGCTTTGAGCAGACGCTCAAGCTGGCCGAGAACCTCGGGGCCTCGATCGAGCCGTGCCGGCTCCCGCACGCGCCCCACGCGCTGTCGGCCTACTACCTGATCGCGCCGGCGGAGGCCTCAGCGAACCTCGCCCGGTTCGACGGCGTTCGCTACGGGCTGCGGATCGACGGCGACGCCGATCTCGAGACGATGTACAGCCGCACCCGGGCAGCCGGCTTCGGCCCCGAGGTCAAGCGTCGGATCATGCTCGGCACCTACGCGCTCTCGAGCGGCTACTACGACGCCTACTACGGAACCGCCCAGAAGGTGCGCACGAAGATCTCCGACGACTTCAGGGCGGCATTCGAGCGCTTCGATTTCGTGGTGACCCCGACGAGCCCGTGGACGGCGTTCAAGCTCGGGGCGAAGACCGATGATCCGCTGGCGATGTATCTGAACGACTTCTGCACCGTCCCGATGCCGCTCGCCGGGATCCCGGCGATCTCGATCCCGTGCGGCCTCAGCGACGAGCTGCCCGTCGGCTTCCAGCTCGCCGGGCCGGCATTCAGCGAGAACCGTCTGCTCGACGCCGCCTACGCGCTCGAGCAGGCGATCGGCTTCGACGGGAGCGCGGCCCGCTGATGGGCGCCACCCACGAGCCGGTGATCGGTCTCGAGATCCACGTTCAGCTCAAGACGCGGACGAAGATGTTCTGCGGGTGTGAGCTGTCGTTCGGTGATCCGCGCAACGTCCACACCTGCTCGGTGTGCCTCGGACTGCCAGGCTCGCTGCCGGTGATCAACGAGCGAGCGGTCCACTTCGGGCTGATGATCGGGCTCGCGCTCGGCTCCGAGATCGCCGAGCGCTCTCTGTTTCACCGTAAGAACTACTTCTATCCGGACCTGCCGAAGGGCTACCAGATATCCCAGTACGACGTGCCCCTGTGCAGCGGCGGTTCGCTGGGGGACGTGCGGATTCATCGCGTTCATCTCGAGGAGGATGCCGCGAAGCTCGACCACCTCGGCCAGAGCGGGCGCATCCACGGCGCCGATCGGAGCATCGTCGACTTCAACCGCGGCGGCACCCCGTTGGTGGAGATCGTCACCGAGCCGGACTTTCGCTCGCCCGAGGAGGTGAGGGAATGGCTGACCCTGCTCCGCGAGACGCTCCGTCAGCTGGGCGTCTCGGACGTCGACATGTCGCAGGGCTCGCTCCGCTGCGACGCGAACGTGTCGGTCCGGCCGGTCGGCTCAATCGAGCTGGGCACGAAGACCGAGCTCAAGAACATGAACAGCTTCCGCTTTCTCGAGAGCGGGGTCCGCACCGAGATCGCCCGGCAGATCGGCCGGCTCGAGAGTGGCGAGGCGGTAGTTCAGGAGACGCTCCACTTCGACCCAGTGAGCGGGAGCCTCACCCCGCTGCGCTCCAAGGAGGAGGCTCACGACTACCGCTACTTCCCCGAGCCAGATCTCGTCCCGCTTCTCGCCACGGATGCGATGCTCGACGCGGCCCGGGCGGCGATCGGGGAGCTGCCGGCCGACCGCGAGCGGCGCTTCGCCGATGATCACGGGCTCAGCGCCGAGCTCTCGCGGCTGTTCGCGTTCCGGCCGGAGCTCGGGGATTACTTCGAGCGCGCGGTGGCGGCCGGCGACGGTGTCGGGGCGGTGGAACTCGCCAACTGGATTCCGCAGCTGGTCGAGCGGATCGGATCAGAAGCGGATCCGTCTGCATCAAAGGTCTCGCCGGACAGCCTCGCGAAGCTCGCGTCGATGGTGAACGCGAAGCAGGTAAGCCGAGATGCCGGCCGGGAGGTCCTCACCCGAATGGTGGCCGATGGGGGAGACCCGCGGGAGATCGTCGAGCGCGAGGGGCTCGGCGCCCTGTCCGGGGACGATGGGCTCGGCGAGATCGTCGATCGGGCGATCGCGGCCGATGTGGATGCTGCCGAGAAGGTTCGCGGGGGCAACCGGAAGGCGATCGGGCCGCTCGTCGGCTACGTGATGCGCGAGACGAAAGGTCGCGCCGACGGGGGCGAGGTCACGAAGCTGATCTTGGAGCGGCTCGGCGCCTGACGGTCAACGACCGTGGGCCGGCACAGCCTGCACCTCGAAGCGGTCCGCGGGTCGCGCGCCGGGGCGCTACTGGTTGCTGCCGGCGCGCCGAGTGCGGCGACTGAGCGCGGCGCCCATGCCGATCAGGAGCAGTCCGGCTCCGAGCGTGCCGCCGAGATCGAGGCCGGTGTTCGGGAGCGATGAGCCGGTCGACTGGGAGGCGGCGGTGGTGCCCGACGCCGCGGCCGGGGAGGCGTTTGTCGACCCGCCGCTCGAGCCGGACCCCGAACCTGATCCCGAACCGGATGCGGAGCCAGATCCCGAAGAGCTGGCGTTGGCGAGCACGACGACCGTCCCGTGCATGAACGGATGGATGGTGCAGATGTAGGCGATGGTTCCGGCCGTGGTGAAGGTGTGCGAGGCGCTCTGGCCCTTTTTCAGCAGTCCGGTGTCGAAGCTGCCGTTGCTGGCCGTCGCGGTGTGCTCGGTCGGGCCGGCGTTGGTCCAGGTGATCGTGTCACCGACGTGGATCGTGATCGACGCGGGCGTGAACTTGAAGTCCGAGATCGTGTCGCTCGGGTCCCCGGCGGTATGAGCGAGTGCGCGCCGATGCTTTCTAGCCGGGTGCGTCACCGCGCCGCTGGGCGTCACGTGGAACACGAGCGTCGCTGGCTTGTGGCCCGCACGGGGCGCGATGATCCGCGGCGCCTGGGGGCGGATCGGCTTGCTCGGGGTCACGATCTTGTGGGGCGAGGCCACGACCGTCGCATGCTGGACGCGGTGATCGGAGCGATGCCGGTGGGCACCGACGAGGCCCAGCGGGACCGGGACGGTGACCGCAGCGAGGGCCGCAATGGCGGTTGTCGGTGGGCGGTGAATTGGCAACTTGAACACCAAGGACGTGCGGATCGGCCTAAACCTTCCCGGATCGGGGCGTAGGATGGAAGCACCGAACTTGAGGAGTCATCCTATGTCGCGACTTATCAGGATGGATCAGACGGGCCATACTACGCTCGGCGGAGTGGGTCGCTGGCGACTCGGAGAGCGCCGAGCAGGCGATCGCCGCCTTCCGCGAGGAGCTCGACCGCGGGTACTTCGCCGTCGTGTCCGCGGGCGAGGGACACGCCGAGCAGGTGCGGGAGCTCCCGCTCGACTGCGCCGCTCGTGATCCTGCGCCGGCCGATCGCGGGCGGTTAGGGGCGCGCAGCGCAATGAGCCCGCTCTCGGGTAGCGCCGAAGGGGCGCTGCCAGAGCTCGCCGCCGTCTACTGGCGGCCGCTGGCAAGCGACCGTTCCCTGACCCGTACCGGGCGCCTGTGGACACTCACGACCGTCGCTCACACTTTGCCGTTCGTCGCGGCCGCGGGCCTGCTCGTCGCGCTCAAGCCGATCACCGCGCCGGTGGCGCTCGTGCTGCTCGCCCACGCCTGGATCATCCCCGAGCTGTATGCGGCGCGGGGCACGAACGTCGTGCGGTCGCGGGGTGGCTCAGCGACGGCGGCCGAACGGACCGCGCTCGGCCTGCTTGGAGACCTGGTCGGCCATGATGCGCGCGAGGTGCACAAGCGGACCGGCCTGGTGATCGAGCGTGGGACGCTCGGGGTGTGGCTGGTGGGGGAGGCGGGGGCGCTGCTGGTGCGACCCGGAGCAAGGCGCGTGCACTGCTACTGCGTTCGGGCCACCGACCCCGGCTCCCCGCCGGCGATCGGACGGCGCATCTCCTGCTGGCGCTCCGAGCCGACGAGCCGGGGTTCGCGACCGTCGCCAACCTCGCCTTCTCGGGCGCCAGATGGCGCCTGCGGCGGCGGCTCCCGGGGCCCCTGCGCGAGGCGCTTGACCGCGCCGGCGCCCAGGGCGCGGGCGGATTCCCGCGTTGGCCGGGCGCATCCCTAGGGCGCACCCGCGTTCAGGAACTTTGTACCCATGGCCAATGTGCGCTTTATCCGGCCGGAGGATCATGCCGTGTCATGAGCCGCCCAATCACATCGTCGAAGCTCCTGCTCGTCGCGGACCCGCGTCCGTCGTCGCCCGAGCCCGGAAGCGTGCCCGTGCGTCGCTACCGGCTCGCCAGGCTGCGCTTTGAGGCCCGGTCCATCGATTCGGCAGAGCGTTTCGAGCATCTGAAGCGCGTCTACGACTGACGCGAGTACGAGCCCGGCGGCCGGCCCGCCGGGCCCACTTCCGCGTCGCGCTACGCTGTGCTCATGGAAACCGAGCTGGAGGCCCAGAAGAGTCGCTCACCGATCCTCAGGAAGGCCGTGGCGGGGATCGTCCTCGTCGGTGCCGTGGCGATCGGGATCTACGTCATCATCGGCGTGATCAAGGCCATCTTCTGGACGGTGATCGCGATCGTCGTCGTGCTGGCCGTTCTTTGGGCGCTTAAGACACTCGTCTGGTGAGGGTCGGCCCGTGGGCGCCGACGGGCTGGGCCTGCTGGTCATCATGTTCTTCTTCGGCCTGGCCGGCGGGCTTGTCGGCAGGGCCAAGGGCAGCTCGTTCGTCATCTGGTTCCTGATCGCGGGGCTGATCCCGTTCCTCGGATTGCTGACCGCGATCTTCTACCGCTCCGAGAGCAATGAGCTGCGGCGCCAGTGCCCGAACTGCGGCCGGGTGATCAAACTCCACGATGCGGTCTGCACCGCATGCGGCGAGGAGCTCGAGTTCCCCGACGTCGCGCTGCCTTCCGAGGCGGCGATGCGTCAGCGAATCGCGTAGCGGCGCCGGCGCAAGCCACCGTCCCGGCTGACCGAAATCCCTTGGTAGACTGGCGATTCCCGCCGCGCGCGGAACGGCTTTGTGCGCGCAGATAGCCTCGAAAGGAGGAAGCGCCATGCGTGCAGTCGACGCTCTGATGGAATGTCTCAAGGCTGAAGGTGTCGATGTCGTATTCGGGCTGCCAGGCGGCGCGAACCTCCCGACATACGACGCTTTCTACGACGCCGGGATCCGGCACATCCTCGTGCGCCACGAGGCCGGCGGCGGCCACGCCGCCGAGGGCTATGCCAAGGCGACCGGCAAGGTCGGCGTCTCGATCGGTACGAGCGGTCCCGGCGCGACGAACCTGGTCACCCCGATCTGCGACGCGATGATGGACTCGGTCCCGGTCGTGTTCCTTACCGGCCAGGTCCGCACCGAACTGCTTGGCACCGACGGGTTCCAAGAGGCGGACACGATCGGCATCACGATGCCGGTCGTCAAGCACAGCTTCATGATCCAGCACCCGCTGGAGATCCCGCGCTCGCTGCACGAGGCGTTCCACATCGCGCGCACCGGGCGTCCGGGGCCCGTGGTGGTCGACATCCCGCAGGACCTGAGCCGAGCCGACATTCCCTACGAGCCGGTCACCGACGTGCACCTGCCCGGATACCAGCCGACCACGGACGGCAATCAGAAGCAGATTCGCCTTGCCGCCAAGGCGCTGGCCAACTCGCGGCGGCCGGTGATCTACGCCGGCGGTGGCGTGATCAGCGCCAACGCGGCAGCCGAGCTGACCGAGCTGGCGACCGCGGATAGGTTTCCCGTGACGTGCACGGTGATGGGGCTCGGCGGGTTCCCGGCGCCACACGACCAGTGGCTGGGGATGCTCGGCATGCACGGCACGCGGAGCGCGAACTACGCGATGGACGAGGCCGACTTGATCATCGCCGTGGGCGCGCGGTTCGATGACCGGATCACGGGCAAACTCTCGGAGTTCGCTCCGCGCGCAAAGTTCATCCACATCGACATCGATCCGGCCGAGATCTCCAAGAACGTGCCGGCGCACATCCCGATCGTCGGTGACGCGCGGAACATCCTCCCGCGGCTGACGGCCGAGTATCGCGCCCTGTCCGCCGATCCGGGCAGGCTCGAAGAGTGGTGGTCACGGATCCGTTCGTGGCGGGAGCGCTACCCGCTTGGCTACCAGGACTCGACCGACTCGGAGATCAAGCCGCAGTACATGGTCCAGGCCCTGTACGAGGCGACGGGCGGCGACGCCGTCGTGACCAGCGACGTCGGCCAGCACCAGATGTGGACCGCGCAGTACTTCCATTTCACCAAGCCGCGCCGCTGGATCAACTCCGGCGGGCTGGGGACGATGGGCTTCGGCCTGCCGGCCGCGATGGGAGCGAAGGTCGGGTGCCCGGACGAGACGGTCGTCTGCATCGCGGGGGACGGCTCGGTCCAGATGAACATGCAGGAGCTCGCGACGTGCGCCCAGGAGGGCATCGCGATCAAGGTGTTCATCATGAACAACGGCTACTTGGGCATGGTCCGCCAATGGCAGGAGCTGTTCTGGGACAAGCGCTACAGCCACGTCGACATGGGCGAGTACCCCGACTTCGTCAAGCTCGCCGACGCTTACGGTGCCACCGGAATGCGCCTCACGGACAAGAAGACGCTGGTGGAGGACATGCGCACGGCGATCGAGACCGACGGCCCCGTCCTCGTTGACGTCCGCGTCACGCGGGAGGAGAACACGTATCCGATGATTCCCGCCGGCCAGGCCGCCAGGGACATGGTGGGGTGAGGGTTATGGGCGAACCAGGTACGAAGGAAGTCCTCTCCCTCGACGAGCTCGAGGCTGTCGCCGGGCAGCGCACTGGGCGCAAGCACATCCTCTCGATCCTGGTCGAGAACAAGCCGGGCGTCCTGACCAGGATCTCCGGCCTGTTCGCGCGCCGGGGCTTCAACATCGACACCCTCGCCGTCGGGCCGACGGACGACGAGACGGTTTCCCGGATCACGCTCACGCTCGACGGCGGCGTGCATCCGATCGACCAGGTCACAAAGCAGCTGCACAAGCTGGTCAACGTGCTGAAAATCCGCGATCTCGAGCCGGAGGAGACGCTCGCCCGCGAGCTGGCCCTGTTCAAGATCTCGGCCGACGGCGGCAGCCGCGCGGAGGTCATGCAGATCTGCGAGATCTTCCGGGCCAAGATCGTCGACGTGACCAAGCGGTCGATCGTCGCCGAGGTGACAGGCACGGATGACAAGGTTGAGGCGTTCGAGCGGCTGGTCCGACCGTTCGGGCTAATCGAGATGGCCCGTACCGGCGAGATCGCGATCTCCCGAGGACGCGGCGAGACCTAGCCAGATGATTTCCAAATCGTTCGGTCCGGATGCGTCCGGGCTAGCTTCGCGGATGCGCGCCGGCCGGTCGGCTCGCGTAGCGCTGCTACGCGTCGCCTCCCGTCCTTCGTGCCCCGCTCGCTCCCCGAACGCCCCGATCTCAACCAATTTGGAATCAATCATCTAGTGGAGCCCGACAGCGTGTGACCGAGCTCCGCACCGCCCAGTGTCCCTTCCAGTGGCTGGCAGCCGACGCGCGCCGGCGACTGGAGCGGAGGCTGAGCGGTGCGCTGAGCGCCGCGCGCTCGATGGGGCGGCCGGTGATCGCGAGCAGCTCGTGGCGGCCCGACGGCGCGGTTGATCCCACCGCCATGGCAGCGGCGTCTCGCCTTGCCAGTGAGCCGTGGTTCTGTTTCGAGCAGCCGGACCGCGATGGTTACGCGGTCGCGGCGCTCGGTTGTGTGCGCGCAATCGAGGCGGCCGGCTCGCGGCGGTTCGCGGAGGTCGAGGAGCGGTGGCGGAGGCTGTCGGCTGAGGCGGTCGCCGACGCACCGGCCGGACCGCCCGGCTGCGGGCTCGTGGCGCTCGGTGGCTTCGCGTTCGCGCCCGACGGTGGCGAGAGCCCGACCTGGGAGGGGTTCGCGCCCGCCTCGCTCGTGGTCCCCGAGATCTCGCTGGCCCGCCGCCGCGAGGCCACCTGGCTGACGATCAACGCCGACGTCGCGCCCGACGACACGATCGAAGGGCTGCTCGACCGTGTGGACCGTCGCCTGGACGCACTCCGGCGCCGGGAGCTGCCGCTGCTCGACCCGGCGCCGGCCGGCCAGTACCGGGTCCTGAGCCCGATGCCGCCCTCCCACTACGAGGAGGCGGTGGCCCGGGCGGTGGAGAAGATCCGCGCCGGTGAGGCCGAGAAGGTCGTGCTCGCCCGCGAGGTCCAGGTACAGGCTCCGATCGAGCACTCCGTGGCCGCGGTTATCGGCCTGCTCCGGGAGGCGTTCCCGTCCTGCTACGTGTTCGCGGTCGGCCGGGGCGAGGCGACGTTCATCGCCGCGAGCCCGGAGCTGCTGATCCGCCGGGAGGGGCAGCGGGCGAGCACAGTCGCGCTCGCCGGGTCGACTCGGCGTAGCGCCGATCCGGCCGTCGACGACCATCTCGGCGAGCAGCTGCTCCAGAGCCGGAAGGATCGCGAGGAGAACGCGATCGTCGCCCGGCGGATCGCCCGGACGCTGCGGCCCCACGCCGTGTGGGTCGCGGCGGCTCCAGAGCCGTCGCTCGTCCGGGTTTCGAACATCCAGCACCTCGGCGCACCGATCCGCGCGCAGCTTGCCTCGGCAATCGGGGCGATCGAGCTCGCCGGGCTGCTGCACCCGACCCCGGCGGTGGGCGGCGAACCGGCCAGCGTGGCCGAGCGTCTGATCCCGGCGCTCGAGGGTCTCGACCGCGGCTGGTACGCCGGACCGGTCGGGTGGACCGACGCGGCGGGGGACGGCGAGTTCTGCGTCGCGCTGCGCTGCGCGCTCTTGCGCGGTGAGAAGGCGCATCTATACGCCGGCTGCGGGATCGTGCGCGACTCCGACCCGGCGGCCGAGCTGGCCGAGTCCGAGGTCAAGCTTCAGGCGCTGCTGCCGGTCCTCGCCGGCTAGCTGATCGCCGCCCGCACGGCCTCGGCGATCCTCCGGTGCAGGGCGAGGTTCGCCTCGCGCTCGGTTCGAACCTCGACGATGCTTGCCGCCGCCGAGCTGACCGACCGCCGCACCGCGAGCTCGAGCTCCCCGAGATCCGCCGGACGCTCGTACTCGCACCCGTACAGCGCCGCGGCGAGCGAGAAATCGAGTCCGTGCGGGGTGGCGACGTGCTCCTCGAAGGCGTCCCCCTGGCCCGAGACCGGAAGGAAGTGGAAGATGCCGCCGCCGTCGTTGTTGAGCAGCACGATCGTCAGGGCGAGCCCCAGCCGGCGGGCCGCGAGAAGGCCACCGATATCGTGCGCGAGCGCGACGTCGCCGATCAGCAAGACGACCGGCTGCCCGCTCGCCGCCGCGACGCCGAACGCGCACGACACGGTTCCGTCGATCCCGTTGGCGCCGCGGTTGGAGAGGACCCGGGGAGCGTCCGAGCGCGAGGGTGCGAACGACTCGAGGTCGCGGATCGGCATCGAGGAGGCGACGAACAGCGTCGCCTGTCGTGGCAGCCATTCGACCAGCCGCCGTGCCACCAGCGGCTCTGAGAGCTCGCTCGCGAGCGACTCCTCGATCGCTCGCTCCGCCGCGGCGTCGGCCGCGCGCCAGGATGCCAGCCACTCGTGGTCTCCGGACGGCGGATCCTGCTCGCCGGCCGCGTCGAGGAGCGCGCGCACCGGTGCCGAGATTCGCATTCCCACGACGGTGTCGGGGTCGTGCCAGGTGTCGTCGGAGTCGATCGCGATCTGCGCCGCGTCGAGCGAGGCGAGCCACGCGCGCAGTGGCTTGGACGTGGGGAGGTCGCCGACGCGGATGACCCAATCGGGCCTGTGCGCGTCGGCGAACGACGGGTCGCGGAGCAACAGGTCGTAGTGAGCGATCGCCGCCTCCCCCCGGCGTGCGCCCGAGAGCGGATCGGCGAGCAGCGGGAATCCGGCCCCGGCGGCGAGCTGCTCGAGCTGTTGCGCCGGCGCGCCGTCAGGGTGCTCATCGCGGCCGGCGACGATCAGCACCCGACCCTCGGGATGACCGCTGCCGCCGCGGATTCGAGGTTCTGGGGCGTCGAACACGACGTACGGGCTGCCGTCCTCTCGTCCGGTGTCGTCTTCGGGCAGCGGTCGGTCGAGCACGAGCGGCTCGCGCAGCGGGAAGTTGAGGTGTACGGGGCCTGGGGGACCGTGAAGCGCGATCGCGTACGCGCGGCAGGCCAGTGTGCGGATCCAGCGCAGGTTGGCCGGCGTCCCGTCATGGACCCCTACCTCGAAGAACCACCGCACGGCGTCTCCGTACAGCTTCAACTGGTCAATCGCCTGTCCCGCGCCGATGTCACGCAGCTCGGGCGGGCGGTCCGCGGTGAGAACGATCAGCGGGACGCGCGCCTCGTGGGCTTCGATCACGGCGGGAGCCAGGTTGGCCGCCGCGGTGCCGGACGTGCACGTCACCGCCACGGGCAGGCCCGACGCCTTCGCCGCGCCGAGGGCGAAGAAGCCCGAGCAGCGCTCATCGACGTGCGAGAAGCAGCGCAGCCCCGGCTCGCGTACGAGCGAGAGCACGATCGGCGTGCTGCGCGACCCCGGCGAGGTGCAGGCGTGGCGCATTCCGCAGCGCGCCAGCTCCTGGCAGAACGCCCGGAGCAGGAGGTAGGAGTCGGTGGCGGTCATGATTCAGCGTTGCGATGGCTCCGGAACTCGTTCTGCTGCACGGATTCACCCACACCGGTGCGAGCTGGAGCCCGGTGACCTCACGGCTCGGCGAACGCTACCTGGCCCTCGCTCCCGACATCCGGGGCCATGGGACGGCGAGCGACGCGGAGCCGGTGACGCTCGGGTCGGTGATCGGCGACGCGCTCGGCTTGACCATTGGGCGGCTCACGCTCTGCGGCTACTCGATGGGCGGACGGATCGCACTGCAGGTGGCGTTCTCGGACCCGGCCCGGGTCGAGCACCTGGTCCTGATCGGGGCCAGCCCCGGGATCGACGACCCCGCCGAGCGCGCGGCGCGCCGGGCGGCCGATGAGCGGCTCGCGGCGGAGATCGAGCACGTGAGCATCGAGGAGTTCGCCGAGCGCTGGTCGGCCACTCCGGTCCTGGCCGGTCAGCCGGCGAGCGTCCGGGCGGCCGTGCGCGAGGATCGCCTGCGGAACACCACGGCCGGGCTCGCGCGCGCGCTCCGCGGGCTCGGAACCGGGGTCCTCCCGCCCCTGTGGGATCGTCTCGGGGCGCTCGGGATGCCGGTCTCGCTCATCGTCGGCGAGCGCGACGAGAAGTTCCGGCGGATCGCCGAGGCGATGGGCGGCTCGCTCCCCGACGCCCGGCTCATGGTCGTTCCCGGCGCCGGTCACGCCGTTCACCTCGAGGCGCCGGATGCCGTCGCCCGGGTCATCGCCGGGAGTTGAGGTACCAGCCGAGCAGGCCCTCGCCGAGCCCAGCGCCGCCGGGAGGCGAGACGAAGCCGTTGCTCGGAGGCATCGGGTCCGGTCGTCCCTCGAAGCTCGACAGCGTGGCCAGCCCGCAGGCGTGGTCGGGCCGCACGAGCGGCGCCGCGTGGATCGCGGCGGCAATGCCAAGCGGGCCGTCGAGCGTCGAGGCGAGATACACCGAGTAACCCGCCGCGCGGGCGCGCCGGGCCGCCTCGAGCAAGCCGGAGATGCCCCCGCAGCGCGTGATCTTCAGGCAGGCGGCGTCGCACACCGGCACGTCGAGGGCTCCGGGGAGCACGCCGCTCTCGTCGAGCGAGATCGGCACGGATGAGGCATCAGCGACGGCGGCAATCGCCTCCAGCCCTGATGCTGGCTCCTCGCACAGCTCGATCCCGGTCGGCTCCAGGACGCGGAGGGTGGCGATCGCCTCCTCCACCGACCAGGCACCGTTCGCGTCCACACGTATTGCCATCGCCGGACCGGCGGCCGCGCGCACGGCGGCCAGCCGGGCGGCGTCGTCTCCGAGGCCGACCTTGACCTTGATCGAGCCGAAGCCCTGCTCGCGCGCGGCGGCGGCTGCCGCCGCTGCGCCGGCGCGGTCGGGGTCGGCGATCGTCGCGTTGACGGCGACCGGCTCGGCCTCCGCGGCGCCGAGCAGGCGCCAGACGGGCTCGCCGACGCGCCGGCCCTCGAGGTCCCAGACCGCGAGGTCGATGGCCGCCAGCGCCTGCGGAAGGACGGCGGCGTCGGCGCATGCGGCGAGCAGCGCCGAGGGCTCGACCCGGTCGCCGTCGATCAGTACACGGCGGCAGTCCTCGAGCGCGGCGCGGACGTCGTCGATCGTGACGCCGTCGTAGCTGGCCAGCGGCGCGGCCTCGCCGAGCCCGACGAATCCGTCCGTGCTCTCGAGCCGCACGAGCAGCAGCTCGCGCGTCGCGACCGATCCGCGAGCGGAGACGATCGGCGCGCGCATGCGCGCCTCGATCACATCGATCCGTACGTTCACCGGCTCAGCAGCAGGCCCGCCGAAAGCAGCATGCAGAAGGCCAGCTGGAGCATCCCGGTCTGGGCCAGCGCCTGGTTCAGCGATGGGCCATCCGTCCGGTTTCGAACGATGCGGATGATCGGGGCTGCGAGCGGGATCGTCAGCCAGGGGAGCAGCACCCAGGGGCGCAACGGACCGAACAGCCACGTGATCGGGCACAGCAGGTAGGCGCCGTAGACCATCGCGGCATACAGATCGCGCGTTCGCCCCCGCCCGATCCGCACGGCCAGCGTCCGCTTCCCGGCACGGCGGTCGGTGTCGATGTCACGGAAATTGTTGACCACGAGGATGGCGGAGGCGAGGAGGCCCACCGGGACCGAGAGCGCGAACGCCTCCCAGTGCAGGTGCTCGATCTGGACGAAGAACGAACCGACGACGGCGACGACTCCGAAGAACAGGAACACGAACAGCTCCCCGAGCCCCTCGTAGCCGTAGGGTCGGGGTCCGCCGGTGTAGAGGACGCCGGCGAGGATCGACGCGGCCCCGACGAGCAGCAGCTGCCACCCCGCGACGGCGACCAGGTAGACGCCCGCAAGCACAGCGACGCCGAACGACACGTAGGTCGCGATCAGGACCTGCTGCGGCGGCACCAGCCCTCCCGCCGTGACGCGTACCGGCCCAAGGCGGTCCTCGGTGTCGGCCCCGCGCCGCGCGTCGGAGTAGTCGTTCGAGAGGTTCGTGCCGACCTGGATGAAGACCGCCACGACCATCGCGGCGATGAAGCGCGGGGCGTGGAACACACCCGCAAACCCGGCCAGCGACGTGCCGACGAGCACCGGCGCGATCGACGCGGGCAGCGTCCGCGGCCGCGCCGCCATCAGCCAGATGCGCATCCCGCTCGGGCTGGCGGCGGCCGTGCTCACGCGCGCCGGGGGAACTTCGAGAAGTCAGGCTTGCGCTTCTCGAGGTAGGCGCCGCGCCCCTCGGCCGCCTCCTCGCTCATGTAGAAGAGGAGGTTGGCGTCGTGGGCGAGCTGTTGGATCCCGGCAAGGCCGTCCTCGTCGGCGTTGAAGCTGGCCTTCAGCAAGCGGAGCGCGAACGGGGACAGGGCCAGCATCTCGTGGCACCAGACGACGGTCTCCTCCTCGAGCCGCTCGAGCGGCACGACGGTGTTGACCAGCCCCATCTCGAGCGCCTCTCGGGCGTCGTACTGCCGGCACAGGAACCAGATCTCCTTGGCCTTCTTGGGACCGACGAGCCGGGACAGGACACTCGCGCCGAAACCGCCGTCGAACGATCCGACCTTCGGCCCGGTCTGGCCGAACCGCGCGTTCTCCGCTGCGATCGTCAGGTCGCAAACGACGTGCAGGACATGACCGCCGCCGACCGCATATCCCGCGACCATCGCCACCACAGGCTTGGGCATCCGCCGGATCTGCACGTGCAGGTCGGTGACGTGAAAGCGGCCGACGGCCTCATGGGAGCCTGCCGCTGAGGGATCCGCACCGGTCACATACCCGCCGCGCGAACCGCGCACGCGCTGGTCGCCTCCCGAGCAGAAGGCGTCGGGGCCCTCGCCGGTCAGGATCACGACGCCTACCGCGAGATCCTCACGGGCGCGCTCGAAGGCGTCGGAGAGCTCGATGACCGTCTCCGGACGGAACGCGTTACGAACCTCCGGGCGGTTGATCGTGATCTTTGCGATCCCCGCATCGTCTCCGGTTGACAGCTCGTAGCGGATGTCCTCGTACTCGCCGCCGGGTCTCCAGCTGACTGACATGGACGGCCGAGACTACCGTTTGCGCCCATGCAGCACTGGCTCCTACAGACGGCTGCGATGCACCCGGAACGGCCGTCGATCGGCGAGGTTCCCTACGCCCAGCTGCTCGACGCGGCCCTCGGAGCGGCAGGGGAGCTGCGGCGGCGAGACGTCGGCCCCGGTGACCGCGTCGCGCTTGCGCTGCCCGCCGGAGCCGAGTTCGCCGCCGCGTTGCACGGATGCTTTCTCGCCGGAGCACAGGCCGTGCCGATCGACCTGAGGCTGGGCGGGCAGGAGCAGGCCGCCCGGGCCGGCGACGCGCTGCTCGTCGACGCGCCGCTGGCCGGCCCCCCGCTGGCCGAGCCGGAGCCGCTCGAGCTCGACGCCGTGGCGACCGTGATGCACACCTCTGGGACCACCTCGGAGCCTCGGCCGGTTGCCCTGACGTTCGGCAACTGGCTGTCCGGAGCGCTTGGATCGGCCGTCGCCCTCGGGCTCGATCCCGATGAACGATGGCTGTGTCCGATGCCGCTCGCCCACGTCGGCGGGCTCTCGATCCTGATCCGCTCCACGATCTACCGGACAACGGCGATCGTGCACGAGCGGTTCGAGACTGACGCCGTCCTGGCCGAGCTGAGCGATCCGGAGCGCCGGATCACGGTCGTGTCGCTCGTGCCGACGATGCTCTCGCGCCTCCTCGAGGCCGGGTTGCGCGAACCGCCCACGCTCAGATGGGCGCTGCTCGGCGGCGGCCCGATCCCGCCGGCATTGCTCAGGCGGGCCGCGGCGGCGGGTGTGAGCGTCGCCTCGACCTACGGCATGACCGAGGCCTGCTCGCAGATCGCCACGCGCGGATGGCCACTGCCCGGCGTGGAGCTGGCGCTTGCCGAGGACGGCGAGGTGCTCGTGCGCGGGCCGAGCGTGGCCGCCGGCGCTCTCGGCCCGGACGGGTGGCTGCACACCGGCGATCTCGGCAGCCTGGACGATCGCGGCCGCGTGGCGATCACCGGTCGCAAGGCCGACACGATCGTGACCGGCGGCGAGAACGTCGCGCCGACCGAGGTCGAGGCGAGCCTGCTAGAGCATCCGGCGGTCGCTGACGCCGGCGTGTTCGCCCGGCGCGACGAGGAGTGGGGGGAGATGGTCGTGGCAGCGGTTGTGTTGCGAGAGGGCGAGACCGCTTCCGCTGAGGAGCTGCAGGCGTATTGCGCAGAACGCCTGGCGCGTTTCAAGGTGCCGAAGCGCATCGTGTTCCTGCGCGAGCTGCCGCGATCGCCCTCGGGCAAGCTGCTGCGCCGGAAGCTGTAGAACGGCGGGTTCAGCGAGCGGCGGAGCCGGTGCGCTCGTCCTGCGAGTCCACCGGATCCGGATTGCGCATCAGGCTGCCGCGCAGCGCCGCCGGGAAGGTCATCAGCAGGATCTTGAGGTCGAGCCAGAGCGACCAGTTCTCGATGTAGAAGTTGTCCCACTCGACGCGGTCCGACGAGCGAGGTCTCGCCGCGCAGCTTCTGCACCTGGGCCCAGCCGGTGATCCCCGACTTGACGCGATAGCGATCCGGATAGCGATAGACGAGGCTCTCGAAGTCCCGGGCGTAGCCGACGCGCTCGGGCCGAGGGCCGACGAGCGACATGTCACCCCGGAGCACGTTGAACAGTTGCGGGAGCTCATCGAGCGAGGTGGCGCGCATGACACGCCCGACCGCGGTGGTGCGGTCGACGATCGGCGGCGCCTGGTCCGGGCGCTCGCCACGAATCACAGCCGCCCACTTGGCGTTGGCCTCGGCCGCTCTCGTCGGGCTCGCCGCGCATGGTGCGGAACTTGAACATCGTGAACTCGCGCCCGTCGAGTCCGACGCGCTGCTGGCGGAAAAGAGTGGGACCGTTTGAGGTGAGGCGGACGATCAGCGCGATCCCGGCGAGCAGCGGGGCGAGCAGTATCAGCAGGACAGCGGCCGCAACGCGATCCAGGCTGTACTTGACCGTGAACTGCCAGCCACGCGGGTCGGGCCGCTCGACGCGAATAAGCGGAATCGCTCCGAGGTGCTCGATCGTGAGCCGGTGGGTCATCTCCTCGTACAGCCGGGGCACCACCAGCACCTGGGCGCCCATGTCCTTGCATCGTTGCATCAGCCCGCGCATCTCGGCGTCTGGCGCGAGCGAGAACGTGATGATCACATGAGACACCTTGTGAGCCGCGATCAAGGTGTCCATGTCGCTGCGTTCCGCCAAGCAGCGGCAGGTCATCGTCGCTGCCGGGCCTCGGGATCGTCGTCGATGTGGCCGACCGGGTCGCAATCCGAGCTCGGGGCGGTCACGAAGCCGGCGGGCGATCAGCCGGCCAACGTTGCCGGCGCCGATGATTAGGGTTGGCCTTACTGCCAAGGCGTGAATCCAGAGCCGCCGCGCCTCGAGCGCGAACCCGGCCCGTCCGGCTGCCAGAAAGACCGCAGAGTAGACCCAAAGCCGAGCACCGAGGTTGGCGACGTGCGTCCCACCGTCGATGAACGCACGGGCGCAGATGACGAGCATCGCGGCCAACGCCGTGGCTGTGATGATGCGGCCGACTTCGCTGACGATCGACGTCGCCCAGACGAAACTCGTAGAAGCCTCGCAAGTACATGACGAGTAGACACACGGCGGTGTAGGCGATGAGCCCACGCGTACGGTTTCGACCCTGGGGCCGGCGGCGATCGCGACGGCGAGCACGCTCGAGAGCGCGAGCATGAACACGTCAGCGAAAGCGAGCAGCGCCGCGGGCCGAACTCGTCGCTGGCGCCAACCGGCTAGTCGCCGCAATTCCACGCTGGTGGCTTCCATATCCTCGCTATCGGCACGGCAGGAGCGTTCCCTGACGCCGGAAGAGGAGCCCCCTTCACGCGTTCCCTGCCCTGTTCGTGTTGACCCCATCACTCTACCGCCAGTGCAAGCCCTGTTCTACGTAGTCTTCCCGAAAACGGAGTAGCTGCCAAGCAGCGGCAGGGCTCGTACATTTTGTTCACGTATACGGTAGAAAAGCCCCCATTTCTTGTGGTATTATCTCTCAACAAATTGCGTACGAAATAGACGTTTCGCCTAAAGGGGAACTCTAGGGGACGACGTGCGCGAAGCCGTTACATGAAGTAGCGGTTGCAAAGCAAGAAGCCTGTTTGGAGGGGCGCCATGAAACGACATCAGGCCGTTCGATGGATTGCGATGCTGGCTGCGCTTGTGTGCATGCTCGCATGGCTTCCAGGTCAAGCCGCCGCGAGCACGACTCAGAGCTCTCAGCATCAGGCGTCAGCCGGTGTATCCGCTCCGAGCGGATCGGTCGACGCGAGCAGCACAAGCCCGTTCTCGAAGAAGGACCTGATCATGCTGGCCGCGGGCGCCACGGCGCTCGTCGCCTTCGGGGTTGGGTTCCGCCGCATTTCGGCTCCGCTCGAGTAGCACACGTGCGGACGCTCCCGGGCGCTCGGCCTCGGGAGCGGCATCCCGCCACGGTTATGATCGGGGCGTGTCTTCGCGGGGACAGGCAGTGAGCGCTCGCCTGCCGTCGCAGGCTGAGCCCGACGCGCGTTACGAGCTGACGATCGAGCAGCTCGCGGAGAGATCCGGGATGTCGGTGCGCAACATTCGCGCCCACCAGGCGCGCGGGCTGCTGGCGCCGCCCGAGGTGCGCATGCGCGTCGGGTACTACAGCTCCGAGCATCTCGCCCAGCTCCACCTGATCCGCGACCTCCAGAACGATGGCTTCAACCTCAGCGGCATCAAGCGCCTCATGGACGACACGCAGGGCACCGCGGAGCGCCTGCTGCGCTTCAGGGCGACGCTGGCGGCCGACGCACGCGGCGAGCGCTCGGAGACGGTGACGCTCACCGAGCTGGGTAGGCGCTTCCGGGTGCCCCGCGAGCAGGCAGAGCAGGTCCTGGCCGACGCGCAGCGCCTAGGTGTGCTCGTGCCGGTCGGCGACGACAAGTTCGAGGTCCCGAGTCCCTCGCTGCTCGCGCTGGCCGAGGACGTGGTCAAGCGCGGGATTTCCCTCCACAGCGCTCTCGCCGTGCTCGAGGCGATCGAGCGGCACTGCGACTGGGTGTCGAGATCGTTCGTCAAGCTGTTTCTCTCTGAGATCTGCAAGCCGTTCCAGCAGGCCGACATGCCACCCGAGCGCTGGCCCGAGATCGAGGAGGCCGTGCAGCATCTGCGGCCGATCGCGGTCGACGCGCTGATGGCGATCTTTCAGCAACGGCTCGGGACCGAGGTCGAGGGCGCGTTCGGCGAGATCGCGCGCAGGCTGGCGGAGAAGAAGCGATGAGCGAGGAGATGCTCGACCGCTGGGAGCGCGCCGCAGTCGGCTGGAAGAAGCGAGCCGGCCAGGTGCGCGACATGGGGATGCCGGTGTCCGTGTGGCTGATCGATCACCTCGAGCTTCAACCGGGCATGCGCGTGCTCGAGCTCGCAGCCGGGCCCGGCGACACCGGCTTTCTCGCCGCGGAGCTGATCCGCCCCGGCGGGACGCTGGTCTGCACCGACGCGGCGGAGGCGATGCTCGACATCGCACGCGAGCGCGCCCACCAGTTCGGGATCGACAACGTCGAGTTCCTCCGACTCGAGCTCGAGTGGATCGACCTGCCCACCGCCAGTGTCGACGCGATCCTCTGCCGCTGGGGTGTGATGCTCAGTTCCGACCCGGCGGCGGCGCTGCACGAGGCGCGGCGGGTGCTGCGACCGGGCGGCCGGATCGCCCTCGCGGTGTGGGACCAGGCCGCGGTCAACCCGTGGGCGACGATCCCGACCCGGGCGATGACCGAGCTCGGGCACCTCGCGCCGCCGGATCCGACCCAGCCAGGCATGTTCGCGCTCGCCGAGCCGGGGCTGCTTGCGGAGATGCTCGAGGGGGCCGGGTTTGTCGAGGTCACGGCCGAGGAAGTTGACCTCGGGCGCAACTACCCGGAACTCGACGCCTATGTCGAGGAGACGCTCGATCTGTCGATGGTCTTCTCGGAGTCCTACCTGGGTCTCGGCGACGCGGGCCGGGACGCCGTGAGGTCCCGGATCGCTGACCTCGCGGCGCCGTACACGGGCGGCGATGGGTCCGTGCGGTTGCCCGGTCGATCGCTGGTGGCGCTCGCAAACGCCTGAACGCGATCTTGCACTCTGAAAAGAGGTTTGCAGACCTTGGGTACGACGCCCCGGGGCGTGACACTCCCCGGCATGCGAGTCCGAACACTTCTTCCGCTCGCGGCAGCACTGACGCTCGCCGCTCCCGCCGTCGCGCACGCTGCCTTCCCGCATCCCGTCGCGGCCGGCGAGTCACTCTCTTCGGTCGCGGCCGCGGATGGCCTGACCGTCGCTCAGCTCGCTGCTGCGAACGGGATCTCTCCCGACTCGCAGCTGACCGCGGGTTCGACGCTGATGATCCCGGCGCAGACGGGCGCTCCGGCCAGCACCGCCGAGTCGAGCGCCGGGGGTGCCGGCGTTTCCACCGCCGGCGATGGTGATGGGGACGCCGACGACGCAGGCTCGACCTCTGTCAGCACGGGCGGCTCCGGTGGGACGGGCGGGAGCTACGTCGTGCAGCCGGGCGACACGCTGTCGGGAATCGCCGCACGGGCCGGCATGAGCATCGCCGAGCTGGCCGCCGCGAACGGACTCGACCCGAACGCGCCGCTGATCTCGGGGACGGCGCTGACCCTGTCCGGGTCCGGCGGGGGCACGGCGTCCGTCTCGACGTCGTCGTCGACGGGCGCTTCGGAGCCCGTGGGAGCCGTGGCGCAGGGCAACCCGAGCAATCCGCCCTACCCGACTCCCGAGCGGGTTAGCGCCTCGCAGGTCGGCCAGATCGCGAGCGCCAACGGCGTGCCGCCGTCGCTGGCCCAGGCGGTCGGGTGGCAGGAGAGCGGCTTCAACAACGACCTTGTCTCAGCCGCCGACGCCCGCGGGGTCATGCAGATCCTGCCGGGCACGTGGGACTGGATCCAGCGAACCCTGACCGCCGGCTCGCCGCTGGCACCGGCCTCGGCCGCCGACAACGTGCGCGGTGGCGTCCTGCTGCTGCACTCGCTGCTCGGCGCCACCGGCGGTGACCCGGCGATGGCGGCCGCGGGCTATTACCAGGGCCTGAGCTCGGTTCGGGCAAACGGCATGTACTCCGATACGCAGCAGTACGTGAACAGCGTGATGTCGTTGGCGCAGCGGTTCGGCGGCGGATAGCGCGCGCCGCGGCGCGGCCGGCGCTGGCCTCCCGGGGCGGCGCGGCGCGTGGCCCCCGGCGATGAATGGCGATTCACAGGCGACAGGTGCCTGTGAATCGCCATTCATGATCCGCCCGCGCCCCGCGCCCCGCGCCCCCGGCCGCGCCCCGCGCCCCCCGGCCGCCCCGCGGCGCCCTTGCCCGCGCCGCCCCGCGCCGCCCCGGCGTCAGCGTCCATGTAGCCTGCCGCCTCATGTTCTACGACGACGACGCTGACCTCTCACTGCTCGACGGCAAGACCGTCGCGATCATCGGCTACGGCTCCCAGGGCCACGCGCATTCGCTGAACCTCAAGGACTCCGGCGTGAACGTCGTCGTAGGGCTGCGGTCCGGCTCGAGCAGCGTCGCCAAGGCGCAGGCTCACGGCCTGACCGTCAAGGATCCGGCCGACGCCGCCAGCGAGGGCGACCTGGTGATGATGCTCGTCCCTGACGAGCTGCACCGGCAGGTGTGGGAGTCGGGCGTCAAGGACGGGATCGCCGCCGGCAACATGGTGCTCTTCGGCCACGGGTTCTCGATCCACTACGGGGAGGTCGTGCCGCCACCGGACGTCGACGTGGCGCTGGTCGCGCCGAAGGGACCGGGGCACCTTGTCCGGCGCCAGTACCTCGAGGGCTCCGGCGTCCCGGGCCTCGTCGCCGTCAACCAGAACCCGAGCGGACACGCACTCGAGCTCGCGCTCGCGTACGCCAAGGGGATCGGCAACACCCGCGGCGGCGTGATCGAGACGACCTTCAAGGACGAGACGGAGACCGATCTGTTCGGCGAGCAGGCGGTCCTGTGCGGCGGCGTGACGGAGCTCGTTCGCGCCGGCTACGAGACGCTTGTCGATGCCGGCTACGACCCGAGACTGGCGTACTTCGAGTGCCTGCACGAGCTCAAGCTGATCGTCGACCTGATGTACGAGAAGGGGATCGCCGGGATGCGGTACTCGATCTCGAACACGGCCGAGTACGGCGACCTGACGCGCGGCAAGCGGATCATCGGCGAGCCGACGCGCGAGGCCATGAAGCAGATCCTCTCGGAGATCCAGTCCGGCGATTTCGCCCGCGAGTGGATCGCCGAGAATCGCGCCGGCCAGGAGAACTTCAAGCGCATGCGCGAGGAGCAGTCCCGCCATCAGGTCGAGGTTGTCGGCAAGGAGCTGCGCGCGCAGATGGACTGGATCGACACCGAGTTCGAGGAGTAGACCGGCAGAACCGCGGCAGCCGGATGCTGGATGCGGTTAAATCTCTGGAGCCGTCGTGACTGGCGCCATCGAGGTGGAGTGACACCACCGGGAAGCGACGGCCGATCCCGCCGCGCGCCTGGGCATGAACATCTCGCTACCTTCGAGGAGCAGTCATGACCCAGACCGCCGTGAAGATTCCTGACGATCTGAAGCCGGCCGATGGCCGGTTCGGGTCCGGTCCCTCGCGGGTCCGCCCCGAGCAGCTGAGCAAGCTCGCCGGCGAGGGCGCAGCGGTGATGGGAACCTCGCACCGGCAGAAGCCGGTCAAGGAACTGGTTGGCCGCGTGCGCACCGGCGTGAGAGAGCTGTTCGCGCTGCCGGACGGCTACGAGGTTGCACTCGGCAACGGCGGCACAACCGCGTTCTGGGACGCCGCCACCTGCTGCCTGGTCCGGGACCGCGCGCTGCACCTGTCCTACGGTGAGTTCAGCTCGAAGTTCGCCACCTGCACGCGTACGGCGCCGTTCCTGGCCGACCCGGTCGTGATCGACGCCCCGGCCGGAGACGCGCCGCATCCCCAGGCCGACCTGAGTGCCGATGTCCTCGCCTGGGCGCACAACGAGACCTCGACCGGCGTCATGGTCCCGGTCACCCGGCCCGACGACGCCACGCCCGATCAGCTCGTCCTGATCGACGCGACATCGGGCGCCGGTGGCCTGCCAGTCGACGTCGAGCAGGCCGATGCCTACTACTTCGCCCCGCAGAAGGGCTTCGCCTCCGAGGGTGGCCTGTGGCTCGCCGTGCTCAGCCAGGCCGCGCTCGAGCGGATCGCCGAGCTCACGACCGAGCGGCCCGGCGGCCGGTGGATCCCGGAGTCGCTGTCGCTCCAGACGGCGCTCGAGAACTCGGTCAAGGACCAGACCTACAACACGCCCGCAATCGCGACGCTGTTCCTGCTCGCCGAGCAGATCGACTGGATGCTAGCCCGCGGCGGTCTGGCCGGAATGGTGCAGCGCACCAGCGCGTCCTCCGGCCATCTCTACGGGTGGGCCGAGCGCCATCCGCACGCGACGCCGTTCGTCGCCGATCCGGCCAAGCGCTCGCTCGTGGTCGGGACGATCGACTTCGACGAGCAGGTCGACGCCGGCGCGCTGGCCTCGACGCTGCGGGCCAACGGGATCGTCGACGTCGAGCCCTACCGCAAGCTCGGCCGCAACCAGCTGCGGATCGCGATGTTCCCGGCCACCGAGCCCGAGGACGTTCGAGCCCTGACCGCCTGCATCGACTACGTCCTGGAGAACCGATGACCCGCGTCCTTGTGGCGGAGAACATCGGGCAGTCAGGGATCGACCTGCTCAAGCAGCACTTCGACGTCGACCTCGGCACCGGCTGGGATCGCGAGCAGCTGGCCGAGGAGATAGGCGCCTACGACGGCATCCTGATCCGCTCGGCGACCAAGCTCGATGCGGAGCTGATCGCGCGGGCCACGCGCCTGCGAGCCATCGGACGCGCCGGCGTCGGGGTCGACAACGTCGACGTGCCGGCGGCGACCAAGCGCGGCATCGTCGTCGCGAACGCACCGCAGTCGAACGTGATCACGGCGGCCGAGCACACGATGGCGCTGCTGCTCGCGCTCGCGCGCAACATCCCGCAGGCACACGGCTCGCTGACCGAGGGCAAGTGGGAACGGTCGAAGTTCTCGGGCATCGAGCTCTACGAGAAGACGCTCGGGATCCTCGGCTTTGGCCGGATCGGGCAGCTGGTCGCCCAGCGGGCGCGCGGGTTCGGGATGAACGTCGTTGCCTACGATCCCTATGTCGGCGCTGAGCGCTACCGGGAGCTCGGCGTCGAGAAGGCCGAGTCCGCGGACGACGTCTATGCCGTCGCCGACTTCCTCACCCTGCACCTGCCAAAGACTCCGGAGACTGAGGGTTGGCTCGACGCCGCCGCGCTGGCCAAGTGCAAGGACGGCGTCCGCGTGCTCAACGTCGCGCGTGGCCCGCTCGTGGTCGACGAGGACCTGAAGGCGGCGATCGACTCGAGCAAGGTGGGGGGCGCGGCGCTCGACGTGTTCCGCTCCGAGCCCGTAACCGATCATCCGCTGTTCGGATATCCCAACGTGATCGTCACGCCCCATCTCGGTGCCTCGACCGCAGAGGCGACGGATCGCGCGGGCTTCCAGGCCGCCGAGCAGGTCGTCGCCGCGCTCAGCGGCGGCGTCGTCACGAGCGCCGTAAACGTTCCCACGATCTCCCGTGAGGACATGGAGGTTCTCGGCCCGTTCGTCGGGCTCTGCCGCTCGCTGGGCCGGATCGCCACCGAGCTCGCCGCCGGCTCCTCGATCGACCGGATCCACACAGAGCTTCTGGGCCGGATCGCCGAGCGCGACACGCGTCTGCTCTCGATCCAGATGCTGCTCGGCGCGCTCCGTGGACACACGGAGGAAGAGGTCAACGAGGTCAACGCACCGGCGATCGCCGAGGAGCGAGGGATCGAGGTGGAGGAGAGCAAGACCACGCACGCGCGCGACTACACCGACCTGGTCCGGGTCACCGTCGTCTCGGGCGCCGAGCGAGTGCGGGTGGTCGGGACGCTGATCGGCCGTCGCAACCGCCCTCACCTGCTTGAGGCGTGGGGACTTCGCTTCGACGTGCAGCTCGAGGACCACATCACGCTTTTCCGCTACCGCGACATCCCGGGGATGATTGGGCGCGTCGGCACGGTGTTCGGAGAGCACGGCGTGAACATCGTGTCGGCCGCCGTCGGGCGCCAGCCCGATGAGAGCCACGTCGACGACGGCCGGCTGGCCGCGATGGCGATCACGACTGACATGGCCGTCCCCCCGGCGTGGTCGACGAGATCGTGGCCGGCGAGGGCTTCGTCGCGGGGCGGACGGTCACGCTGTAGCGTGCGCGTATGCGCGCGGTCGTGATCGCCCGGCACGGGCCACCGGAGGTGCTCGAGGTCCAGCAGCGCCCCGACCCTCAGCCGGGGCCCGGCGAGGTTCTGATCGAAGTCAGGGCGGCCGGGGTCAACTTCGCCGACCTGATGGCGCGGCAGGGCCTGTATCCCGACGCGCCCAAGCCGCCGTGCGTGGTCGGCTATGAGGTGGCGGGCACGGTGGCCGCGCTCGGCCCTGGGGCCGACCCGAGCCTCGAGATCGGTCAGCGGGTGATGGCGGCGACCCGCTTCGGTGGGTACGCAGAGCGCGTGGCCACGCGCGCGGATGGGGTGTTCCCGCTCCCGGACTCGCTCAGCTACGAGGAGGGGGCGGCGATCCCGATCACCTACATCACCGCGTGGGAGGCGCTGACCCGCGCCGGCAACCTCCAGTCCGGCGAGCGCGTGCTGATCCATGCCGCCGCCGGCGGAGTCGGGATCGCCGCCACGCAGATCGCCAAGCGGACGGGCGCCGAGGTCTGGGGCACCGCGTCGCCCGCCAAGCACGAGGCGATCCGCGGCTTTGGCGTCGATCATCCGATCGACTACGCGCGCACGGGGTGGGAGCGGACGGTGCCGAAGCTCGACGTCGTCATGGACGCGATCGGTGGGGCGAGCTTCCGGCGCAGCTACAAGCTGCTGCGCGCCGGCGGCCGGCTGATCTGCTTCGGTGCGGCCAGCTTGGTGGAGGGCGAGCGGCGCAACGTCGTGCATGCGGCGCGGACCGTGTTGACGATGCCTCGGTTCAACCTGATCAAGCAGATGTCGGAGTCGAGGAGCGTGATCGGGCTGAACATGCTGACGATCTGGGACGAGTTCCAGTCTGCATCGCGATGGACGCCGGCGATGAACGAGCTGCTCGCCGACGGGACGATCAGGCCCGTGGTGGCCCAGTCATTCAGCCTCGACCACGCCGCGGACGCGCACCGGTTCATAGGTGAGCGAAAGAATGTCGGCAAGGTGGTGCTCGTACCGTGATAGATATACGCGGGTGATGGAGGGGGCAGTCGACACCCGAGCAACGCCCGCGAGTGGACGTCCGCGCGCGCTGTCGGCCTCCACGATGTGCGAGGCGTTCCAGGTCACCGCGCACGAGCGGCTCGACGACGTCGCGCTGAGGACGATCGGCGACGCGGTCGCGATCACCTGGGAGGAGTACCGAGACCGGGTGCAGCGGCTCGCCGGAGGGCTGCACGCGCTCGGCGTCGGCCGCGGCGACACCGTCGCGTTCATGCTCACCAACCGTCCCGAGTTCCACCTGCTCGACACGGCGGCGATGCACCTCGGTGCGACGCCGTTCTCGATCTACAACACCTCCTCCGTCGAACAGATCGAGTATCTGCTCGCGGACGCGGGCAACCGGCTGATGATCGTGGAGGCGGCATTCCTCGAACGCGCTCGGGCGGCGATCGCCGGCACCGGCACCGTCGAGCACCTGATCGTCGTCGACGCCGCGGCCGAGGACGCGATCGCCCTCGACGAGCTCGAGCGTGCCGAGCCGGGTGACGGATTCGACTTCGAGGCGACGTGGCGGTCGGTGCAGGGCGCCGACGTGCTGACGCTGATCTACACCTCCGGCACGACTGGCCCCCCGAAGGGCGTGCAGCTGACGCACGCCAACGAACTGGCCGAGTGCCGCGGGATCGACCAGGTGGCGGAGCCGAATTCCGGCGGATCGGTGGTCTCGTTCCTGCCCCACGCGCACATCGCCGATCGCGGCCTCAGCCATTACGGTCAGATGGCGTGGGGGTACACGGTCACGGATTGCCCGGACCCGGTGCAGGTGTTCGCCCACGTTGCCGATTGCCATCCGACGTTCTTTGGGAGCGTGCCGCGGATGTGGGAGAAGCTCAAGGCGGCGCTCGAGGCCGGAATCGCGGCCGAGCCGGACGAAGCCCGGAGGACGGGCACGCTCGAGGCGATCGAGCTCGGGTTGCGCAAGGTGCGCGCCGAGCAGGCCGGCGCGGCCGTCCCGGACGAGCTGCAGACGGCATACGCGCGGGCCGAGGAGCTCGTGTTCTCGCAGATCCGCGCGAAGCTCGGGCTCGAGCGCTGCGAGTGGTACATGATCGGCGCCGCGCCGTGCCCGCTCGACGTGCTCGAGTTCTTCGCCGCGATCGGGATCCCGATCTGTGAGGTCTGGGGGATGTCGGAGCTCTCGTCGGTCGCGACCCTCGTTCCGCGTGATGCGGTCAGGCTGGGCACCGTGGGCCCGCCGATCCCGGGTGTCGAGGTCCGGCTGGCCGACGACGGCGAGGTGCTCGTCCGCGGCGGCACGGTGATGGCCGGCTACCGCAATCAGCCTCAGAAGACGGCCGACACGATCGACTCAGACGGCTGGCTCCACACCGGCGACATCGGCGAGTTTGATGACCACGGCTACCTCAAGATCATCGACCGCAAGAAGGAGCTGATCATCAACGCGGCCGGGAAGAACATGTCGCCGGCCAACATCGAGCAGCAGCTCAAGCAGGGCAGCTCGCTGATCGGCCAGGCGGTGGCGATCGGCGACGGGCGGCGCTTCAACGTCGCCCTGGTCGTCCTCGACCCAGACGCCGCGGCAGCGTTCGCCGCCAGCCACAACCTCCCCGATTCATCACCCGAGGCGATGTCCGAGCAGCCCGCCGTGCTCGAGGAGATCTCGGCCGGCATCGATCGCGCCAACGAGCATCTCAGCCGGGTCGAGCAGATCAAGCGATTCAAGGTGCTGCCCGTCGACTGGGCCCCGGCGGGCGACGAGCTGACCCCGACGATGAAGCTCAAGCGCCGACCGATCTCGAAGAAGTACGCCACCGAGATCGAGGCCCTGTACGCCTGACGGTTCGACTTTCGCCTCTCCCGGAAGATCCGAAGGCGGCTGGTAGTCTTTGCCTCACATGGCACTCCGCCTCGACCTGCGACTTCTTCTCCTCCCCCCTCGGGGGGAATAGCGCGCCGGCGGCCGCACGTAGCCGCGAGACCAGCACCGAGAAGAAGCCAAGTTCGAGAGTCACTGGAGTGAGATGAGCAACACGCAAGACCCAAACCGAGTACTGATCTTCGATACGACGCTGCGCGATGGCGAGCAGTCCCCCGGGATCTCGCTCAACACGCAGGAGAAGCTGGAGATCGCGCACCAGCTTGCCCGCCTGGGGGTTGACGTGATCGAGGCCGGCTTCCCGATCACCTCCCCGGGTGACTTCGAGGCCGTGCAGGCTATCGCCCGAACGGTCGAGGGGCCCGTGATCGCCGGGCTGGCACGCACCCATGTGGCGGACATCGACGCGGCGTGGAACGCCGTCCGCGACGCCCCACGGGCGCGCATCCATACGTTCATCTCGACCTCCGACATCCACATCGAGCACCAGCTTCAGACCACGCGCGAGGACGTCAAGGGACAGGCCCGGGCGGCGGTCGCGCACGCCAAGCAGTACCTGGACGACGTCGAGTTCTCGCCGATGGACGCGACCCGCGCCGACGTCGAGTTCACCGCCGAGGTGTGCCAGATCGCGATCGACGAGGGCGCCACCACGATCAACATCCCGGACACCGTCGGCTACACGATGCCGCAGGAGTTCACCGCCTATCTGGAGCGCCTCTACGAGTTCCTGCCCGACCTTCGCAACGTCATCCTCTCGGTTCACTGCCACGATGACCTGGGCCTGGCCGTGGCCAATTCGTTCGCGGGGCTGATGGCGGGCGCTCGCCAGGTGGAGGCGGCGATCAACGGCATCGGCGAGCGCGCCGGCAACGCGTCGCTCGAGGAGATCGTGATGCTGCTCCACACGCGCCAGCAGGACGTTGGCCTGCACACCGGAGCGGTCACGCGCGAGATCGCCCGGACCTCGCGACTGGTGTCCCGGCTGACCGGCTATCCCGTGCAGCCGAACAAGGCGGTGGTGGGACGCAATGCGTTCGCCCACGAGTCCGGGATCCACCAGGACGGCGTGCTCAAGGAGCGCACGACCTACGAGATCATGGACGCAACGGTGGTCGGCCTGGACGCGAACTCGATCGTGCTCGGCAAGCACTCGGGCCGCCACGCGCTCCAGCAGGCGCTGTCCGAGCTGGGCCTCGAGGTCTCCGGGCAGACCCTGAACACGGCGTTCAAGCGCTTCAAGGAGATCGCGGACAAGAAGAAGCACGTGACCGCGATGGACCTCGAGGCGCTCGTCACCGACGAGCTGCGCGAGGAGATCGCCGGCTACCAGCTCGAATGGTTCGACGTCGAGGCATCCTCGCGGCGGCCTCCGCACGCCACGGTCGGCGTGCGTACGCCCGACGGTGAGGAGGTCACCGGATCGTTCACCGGCGACGGTCCCGTGGACGCGATCTTCCGCGCGATCAACGCGGCCACCGGCAGCGACGCCCGCCTACGCGAGTTCCGCGTGGACGCGGTGACCGCCGGCCAGGACGCGCTCGGCGAGACCTCGGTGGTGCTCGAGATCGGCGGCGTCACCGGCTCCGGCCAGGGCGTCTCGACGGACATCCTCGAGGCCGCCGGCCGCGCGTACGTCCGTGCGCTGTCGAGCGCGATCCGCCGCCGCAGCGTGGCCGACCAGGCCGAGGCCGCGACGATGTCCGCCGCCACCGAGCCCGTCAAGGCGCCGTAGTCGCCAGCGAGCGGGCCGCCGCCATTCCCTGGCGGTAGCCGGCCGCGAGCACGCGTCCGCGCGGCTCGCGGTCCATGAAATTGGTCCCCATCGCCGCGGCGCTCTCCACATTGGGCGAGATCGTCCTGACGTCGGCGCCGCGGCGGCGGAGGGCCAGGGCCTCGAGCGAGACGGCCGAGCGGGCCACGCTGCGCACCACGCCGAGCAGCGAGTTCGTGCCGTTCAGGTTCCCGGCCGGATTGAGGCAGAGGACGTGCGTGTCGCGGCCGGCCGGGGCGGCATCGAGGTTGGTCGGGCTCCACACTCCGCCGTCGACGTACTCGCGACCGTTGATCTGCACGGGGGCGAACAGCCATGGGACGCTGCACGAGGCCTCCACCGCCTCGCCGACCCCGGCGTTCGGTGCCCGTGGGCTGCCGAACACGACGCGGCGGCCTGACGAGCGATCGACGGAGACCACGCGCAGCCGGCCGTCGAAGCTCGCACCAGAGCGGTCGATCTCGCGGCGCAGCCCCGAGAGGTCGTCCTTGGGGCGGGGGAGACGGCGCAGCAGCGCGGTTCTCAGCACCGCCCCTCCGGGCGCGGACATGCCCAGGGCGAGAGGGGCGAATATCGCGCCCATCGCCAGCGCCCACTCGCCCGCTTGGCGCGCGGCATGGATCGCGGCGGTGGCGAGCGATCCGCCGGCGCTGGCCGGTGCGAGCTCGACCTCGGCGCCGACCGACTCCGGGCGACGGAGCGCCTGGCCCGCGACAAGGTGGGCGGCGACGATCGCGCCGGCCGAGGTGCCGACGAAGTACTCGCAGCGCCCCAGGTCAAACCCGCTCGCGTCCTCGATCCCGGCCAGTACGCCCATCATCCAGGCCTCGCCGAGCACGCCGCCGGCACCGAGGACGAGGACGTCGGGACGGGTGAGCATGGCCCGGAATCTAGCGGCGGACGCCGTGGAGCACGTCATACGTGCGTACGCGATAACATACGCACGTATGACAGCCAGCGTGCAGCAAACGGCAGCCCTCGGGCCGCGGATCAAGGCGCTCCGGGAGGCGATGGGCCTGTCGCTGCGTGACCTGGCCGAGCGCTCGGGGGTCAGTGCGCCGATGCTCTCCCAGGTCGAGCGCGGAGACACGAGCCCGACGCTCCAGCTCGCGACCCGGATTGCCGCCGGACTGGAACTTCGATTGAGCCAGTTGCTCCGGCTCGACGAGGAGGGCGCGGTCACGATCGTGCGGACGTCCGAGCGCCGCCAGGGCCCGACGCGCGGCCGCGGCCACTCCTACGAGATCCTGACCCCTCCGCTTCCCGGGCAGCGGGCCGAGCTGTCGCGTCACCGCCTCGCCGTCGGGGCGGTCACCGGCGGCCCCGGCGACCCGCCGATGCACGAGCCGGGGAGCCGGGAGACCGCGCTCGTCGAGACCGGCACCGTCGTCCTGTACTGCGACGGCGCCGAGCACGTGCTCACGACGGGCGATTGCGTGACCTTCGATGCCGATCTTCCACACCATTTCGAAAACCCCGGACCCGAGGAGGCCGTGCTGCTCGCGGTTGTGAGCGCCGGCCTGCGTAGGAGCTAGGACACTCATGCCAGAGACCCTGTTCGACAAGATCTGGAACGCCCACGAGGTCGCTCCGGGACTGCTCTACATCGACCTGCACCTGGTCCACGAGGTCACCAGCCCGCAGGCCTTCGACGGGCTGCGACTGGCGGGCCGGCCGGTCCGGCGCCCCGACCGTACGCTGGCGACGGCCGATCACAACGTGCCGACCGACGGGACCCCTGTGGCGGCCCGGATCCGGGACGAGCTCTCACGCGTTCAGGTCGAGACGCTCGAGCGCAACTGCGCCGAGTTCGGTATCCCGGTCTACTCGCTCGGCTCCGAGCATCAGGGGATCGTGCATGTGATCGGACCCGAGCTGGGGGTCACGCAGCCCGGGATGACGATCGTCTGTGGCGACTCGCACACGGCCACGCACGGCGCGTTCGGAGCGCTGGCGTTCGGGATCGGGACGAGCGAAGTCGAGCACGTGCTCGCGACCCAGTGCCTGGTCCAGTCCAAACCGCGCGCGATGCGCATCCGCTATGACCGCGACCTCGGCTTCGGGGTCACGGCCAAGGACCTGATCCTGGCCACGATCGGCCAGATCGGCGTCGCCGGTGCGGTCGGGCACGTGGTGGAGTACGCAGGTCCGGCGATCGAAGCGCTTTCGATGGAAGGACGGATGACCGTGTGCAACATGACGATCGAGGGTGGCGGCCGCGCCGGTATGATCGCGCCTGACGAGACGACCTTCGAATGGGTCATCGGCCGCCCCGGAGCACCGTCGGAGATCCCCGAGGAGTGGCGAGGGCTCCGAACGGACTCCGACGCCACCTTCGATCGCGAGGCCGTGGTCGACGCCGCGGCGCTCAGCCCGATGGTCACGTGGGGAACCACGCCCGGGATGGTCGTGCCGGTGACCGAGAGCGTGCCCGAGCCAACCTCGGAGCAGGACGAGCGAGCGCTCGAGTACATGGGGCTCGAGGCGGGCGTGCCGATCCAGGAGATCAAGCTCGACCGGGTGTTCATCGGATCGTGCACCAACTCCCGTATCGGGGATCTGCGCGAGGCGGCGTCGGTGGTCGACGGGCGGCGGGTCAGCCCGGACGTTTACGCGATGGTCGTGCCGGGCTCGCAGCAGGTGAAGATCCAAGCCGAGAGGGAGGGCCTTCACGAGGTGTTCAAACGGGCCGGATTCGACTGGCGGGGCGCCGGCTGCTCGATGTGCCTGGGCATGAACCCGGATATCGCCGCGCCGGGCGAGCGCGTTGCGTCGACCTCGAACCGCAACTTCGAAGGCCGCCAGGGTCGCGGTGCCCGCTCGCACCTGGTCTCACCTCAGATGGCCGCCGCCGCCGCGATCAAGGGTCACTTCGTGGACATAAGGAGCTGGGACTCGTGAGAGCAATCGAGACGATCACCGGGCGCGTGTCGGTGCTGAACCGGGACGACGTCGACACCGATCAGATCATCCCCAAGCAGTTCCTCAAGCGCGTGGAGCGAACCGGCTTCGGTGAATTCCTGTTCTACGACTGGGCGAAGGAGCCCGGCTGGGAGCTGCCGCGCAACCCGCTGCTGGTCGCTGGACGCAACTTCGGCTGCGGCTCGAGTCGCGAGCACGCGCCGTGGGCGCTCGAGGACTACGGCTTCCAGGCCATCCTCGCGCCGAGCTTCGCCGACATCTTCCGCTCCAACTGCACGAAGATCGGGCTGCTTCCCGTGGAGCTCTCAGCCGAGGACTGCGCCGCGGTCGCCGAGGCGGGCGAGGCCCAGGTCGACCTCGCGGCCCAGGAGGTGCGGTGGCCGGGCGGAACCGCGAGCTTCGAGATCGATCCGGAGATCAAGCACCGGCTCCTGGGCGGCCTCGACGACATCGCGCTGACGCTCGGCGAGGGAGGGGCGATCGAGGCCTACGAGCGCGAGCGCGAGCGGCCCGGACCGGTGACGACGGCGCTGTGAGCGCCGCGTCGCGGGACTGGGACGCCGCCGGCTACGACCGCGTCTCCGACATCCAGTTGAACTGGGCGCTCGAGCAGCTCGAGCGCTTCGTGCTCGATGGCGACGAGGTGGTGGTCGATGCCGGCTGCGGCTCCGGCCGCGTCACGGCGCTGCTCGCAGACCGGGTACCACGTGGCCGGGTCTACGCGGTCGACGTGGCCCCCTCGATGGCCGAGCATGCGCGTCAAGCTCTCGGCGACCGCGCCACCGTGCTCTGCCAGGACCTCGTCGAGATGCGAATCCCGGAACCGGCGGACGTCGTCTTCTCTAACGCGACGTTCCACTGGATCCACGACCACGACTCGCTGTTCAGAGCGGTGCACCGGACTCTCGGTGCGGGGGGCCGGTTGATCGCGCAGTGCGGGGGCCTGGGGAACATCGACGAATTTCGCCGGATCGCCGATGACGTCGCTGGCGAGGAACCCTTCGTCGCGCACTTCAGCGCCTGGGAGCGGCCGTGGAACTACGCCGGCGACACCGAGACGGCGGCTCGCCTGGAGAGGGCCGGCTTCGCAGAGGTCCGCACGTGGCTCGAGCCGAAATCGGTCTCGCCGGAGGATCCCCGCGCGTTCGTGCGGACCGTGTGTCTCGTCCGCCACCTCGACCCGCTGCCAGACGAGCTGCGCGGCCCGTTCATCGATCGGGTGCTGGCCCGGGCCGGGCACCCGCTCGTGCTCGACTACGTGCGCCTGAACATGACCGCCAGACGCGGCTGAGACGGGATTGACGCATCTCACCGGCCGTGCGCGACGTCTGCAAAGACCGCGTGCAGTGCCGCTGCGGCGTGCTCCGGTGTGAACCGGCGCGCCAGGTCCCGCGCCCGGGCGCCAAGGCCTGACCTCATGTGGGCGTCGGCCGCGAGCTGGAGCATCGCGGCTGCGAGGGCCGCCACGTCTTCCACAGGGACGCGCAGGGCCTCGTCGCCGAGCGTCTCACGAAACACGGGCAGGTCACTCACGATCGAGGGAGTCCCGCGAAGGGCCGCCTCGAGGGGAGGGAGACCAAACCCCTCAAGCCGCGACGGCATCACCAACGCCAACGCCCCGTCGTAGAGCTGGTCGAGCTCGTGGTCGCTCACATGCCCGAGCAGGTGGACGCCGGGCGCCGCAAGGCGTTGCATCAGCCGACCCTCTCCGGCGATCACGAGCTCGGCTGCGAGGCCCTCTGACCGAGCCTGCTGATGGGCTCGCACGAGCAGATCCGGCGCCTTGCGCGGCTCGAGGGCTCCGACGCTGAGGAAGTAGGGCGCCGAAAGCGAGCGAACCCGCCCGCTGGTGGGCGGATCGTCCGGAATCTGGAGGCCTTCGCGGATCGTGAGTACCCGCTCGGGATCGAGTCTCCAGCGCTCGATCGCCACCGCCCGGGTGGTGTCGGACACGGCCACCGTCCGTGCTGCTCGCTCGGCCAGCCGCCTGGGCCGAGCTATGCGATGCCACACGCGCTCGTACGACGTGAAATCGGACGCTCGCAGCTCCCAGGCGAGGTCGTGAAGGCTAAGCACGAGTGGGGTGTTGCGCGAAAGCGCGAGGGGAGCCGGTGCCGGAGCCCAGAAGACGTCGACGCCACCGAGCAGGTTGTCAAGCGTTGGGTGGCCGATCGCTCCAGCGAGTCCGTAGAGAGCCCGCGCGGGCAGCCCGACACGCTCGAGGTGTATCCCCGGGATCGCCGGATCGCCGGTTCCGGCCGGGACCAGAACGCGCCACTCATCGGTCGGATAGCCCTGGGCGAGCGCGACCAGGAGCGTGCGGGTGTACCGAGCGATGCCGCGGCCACCGGATTGGACAAGACTTCGACCGTCGACGCCGATCCGCACGCCACGATGATGGCAGCGACCCGGACGGGGGCGCCCGGCGCGTCATCGCCTGCACGGTGTAGCTTGCGGCCCGATGGCAGCTCGCATCACCCTGCTTGCAGGCGACGGGATCGGTCCCGAGATCACCGCCCCTGCGGTCCAGATCCTCGATGCCGTTGCCCCCGGGGCGCTCGAGTACGAGGAGCAGCTGTTCGGCGGCGCCTCGATCGACGCGCACGGTGTCGCCCTGACCGACGACGTCCTGGACGCGTGCCGCAAGGCTGACGCGGTGCTGCTGGCGGCGGTCGGCGGTCCGAAGTGGGACAGCACGGATCCCTCGAGCCCGCGGCCCGAGCAGGGGCTGCTCGGGCTTCGAAAGGGACTCGGGCTGTTCGCGAACCTGCGCCCCGTCAAGCCGCTGCCGGCGCTGTATGACTCGAGCCCTCTTCGCCGCGAGATCATCGAGGGCACGGACCTGCTCGTCGTGCGCGAGCTCACCGGGGGGATCTACTTCGGCGAGAAGACGCGCACGGATGACAGCGCGTCCGACACCTGCGTCTACACCCGGGCCGAGATCGAGCGGATCGCGCGCGTGGCGTTCGGGGCGGCCCGCTCGCGCGTGACCAGCGTCGACAAGGCGAATGTGCTCGAGACCTCACGCCTGTGGCGCGAGGTGGTCCATTCGCTGCACGGAGCCGAGTTCCCGAACGTCGAACTCGAACACCTGCTCGTCGACAACGCAGCGATGCGCCTGATCGCCGCCCCGCGCCACTTCGACGTGATCCTCACGGAGAACATGTTCGGGGACATTCTGAGCGACGAGGCGGCGATGCTGACCGGGTCGATCGGGATGCTCCCGAGCGCGTCGCTCGGAATTCAGGACCCGCCCACCCCGGGCCTGTTCGAACCCGTCCACGGCTCCGCGCCCGACATCGCGGGCACGGGCGCCGCCAATCCGCTGGCGATGTTCCTGTCGGCGGCCCTGATGTTGCGGCACGGCGTCGCTATGGAAGCCGAAGCGGCGGCGATAGAATCGGCGGTCGATCGGGCGCTGGCCGAGGGTCTGCGTACCCCAGATCTGGGGGGAAGCGCAGGCACCGCGGAAGCAACCCGGGCCGTCCTCAACCATCTCTAAGGAGTACACGTGGAACAAGCGGACCTCATCTGGCACAACGGAGAGCTCGTTGCCTGGGAGGACGCGAAGGTCCACGTACTCACGCACGGACTGCACTATGGAACCGGGGTGTTCGAGGGCGAGCGCGCGTACGACACGCCGCAGGGCCCGGCCATCTTCCGCCACCATGACCACCTCGAGCGCCTGTTCAAGTCGGCCGAGCTCTACTACATGCCGATCCCGTACACGCTCGAGGAGCTGCGCTCGGCCACGCACGAGCTGATCGCTGCCAATGAGTTGCGCGAGTGCTACATCCGTCCGATCGCGTTCCGGGGCTACGGCCAGATGGGTCTGTACCCGCTCGACGCGCCGGTCGAGGTCTCGATCGCCGTCTGGCCCTGGGGCGCCTACCTCGGCGAGGAGGGCAAGCAGGTGGGCGTCCGCGCGAAGGTCGCGAGCTGGCGCCGGATCTCTCACGACTCGCTGATTCCGCACGCCAAGGCCTCGGGCCAGTACCTGAACAGCGTGCTGGCCAAGATCGAGGCGACCAAGTCCGGCTATCAGGAGGCGATCCTCCTCGACCATCACGGCTTCGTCTGCGAGGGATCGGGGGAGAACATCTACGCGGTGCGCGAGGGCAAGATCGTCACGCCGCCGCACACGGCCGGCATCCTCGATGGGATCAGCAGGAAGTCGATCATCCAGATCGCCTCAGACCTCGGGGTCGAGACGGTCGAGCGCGATCTCGCTCGCGCCGAGCTCTACCTCGCTGACGAGGTGTTCATGTCCGGCACCGCGGCGGAGCTGGTTCCCGTGCGCGAGATCGATGACCACATGATCGGGACCGGAGAGCCCGGGCCGATCACGCGCGAGGTCCAACGGGTGTTCGATGACGCGCTGCACGGGCGCGATCCGCGTTACACCGGCTGGCTCGACGTCGTGAAGGTTCCGAGCAAGGCCGTCTGAGGGCGATGTTGTCGGTGGCTGGGATTACGCGAATTAGGGAGCCGGCACAGCCGGCTCGCCCTTAGTTCGCTTCCCACTGCCACCAGGAGATCGCCCCATGACCAAGATTCAGTTATACGACACGACCCTACGCGACGGGATGCAGGGAGAGGGGATGTCCCTGTCCGCGCCCGAGAAGGTCCGCGTCGCTCATCGGCTCGATGAGCTCGGCATCGACCTGATCGAGGCCGGGTTCCCCAGCTCGAACCCCAAAGAGCTGGAGCTGTTCGAACTGCTCGCGGCGGAGCGCTTCTCGAACGCATCGATCGCCGCCTTCGGGATGACCCGCCGGCGCGAGAACGCCGCCGATCAGGACCCGGCGCTCGGGGTCCTGGCCGACTGCTTCGCGCCCGTGTGCACGCTCGTGGGCAAGACCTGGAGCCTTCATCTCGAGAAGGTGGTCAAGGTCGGCCGGGAGGAGAACCTGAGCATGATCTCCGAGTCGATCGCGTTCCTGGTCGGCCGGGGCAAGCGGGTCGTCTACGACGCCGAGCATTTCTTCGACGGCTACTTCGACGACCCCGCCTATGCCCTGTCGTGCGTGCGCGCGGCGGCCTCCGCCGGAGCCGAGACGGTCGTCTGCTGTGACACGAATGGCGGCACGCTGCCCGACCAGGTCTCCGACGCGATGGCGGCCGTCATCCAGGCGCTCACGCCGTCCGGCGTACGCGTCGGGATCCACTGCCATGACGACGCCGGCTGCGGCGTGGCCAACTCACTCGCCGCCGTCCGGCGCGGCGCGACGCACGTGCAGGGCACGATGAACGGATACGGGGAGCGCTGCGGCAATGCCAACCTGGTTTCGATCGTTCCCAACCTTCAGCTCAAGCTGGGCTACGAATGCCTGACGGCGGATCAGCTCGCCTCGCTGACCGGAGCCGCCTATTTCCTTGACGAGCTTCTCAACCTCACCCCCGATCCCGATCAGCCGTACGTGGGCCGCAACGCCTTTGCCCACAAGGGCGGGATGCACGTGGCCGGAGTGGCGGCCGACCCCGCGACGTTCGAGCACATCGACCCCTCGGTGGTCGGCAACATGCGCGAGGTCCTGATCTCCGAGCTGTCAGGGAAGGGGACGGTTCACGCGCGGGCGCGGGATGCGGGGATCGCGCTCGATGAAGCCGGCGCCGAGCGCGTCGTCGAGCAGGTCAAGGAGCTAGAGCACCGCGGTTACCACTACGAGGCGGCCGACGGTTCATTCGATCTGCTGCTGCGAAAGGAGACGGGAGAGTACGAGCCCCTGTTCCGGCTCGAGTCGTGGCGGGCGATCGTCGAGAAGCGTGCCGACGGCCACGTCGAGACCGAGGCCACGATCAAGATCTGGGTCGACGGCGAGCGCTACGTCCGCACGGCCGAGGGCAACGGCCCGGTCAACGCGCTCGACCGCGCCCTCCGCGATGCACTGATCGAGATCCACCCGCACCTCGCCGACATCGACCTCGTCAACTTCAAGGTCCGGATTCTGGACGAGACGAAGGGCACCGGCGCCGTGACCCGCGTGCTTCTCGACGCCTCCGACGGCGAGCAGGTGTGGGGATCTATCGGCGTCTCGGAGAACATCATCGAGGCCTCGTGGGAGGCGCTCGTCGACTCCCTCGAGTACGGGATGCAGGTGGCCGGGCTCGAGCCGCGGGCCGCCTCGTGAGGCCGCCGTCGATCCCGCTGGCGCGGCCGGTGCTCGGCGAGCCCGAGGAGCGGCGCGTTCTCGAGGTCCTGCAGTCGGGGCAGCTCTCGCTGGGACCCCTGCTGGCACAGTTCGAGCAGGCCTTCGCCGCCCGTGTGGGCGCCGACTTCGCCTCGGCGGTCTCGAGTGGCACCGCCGGGCTCCATCTCGCGCTCCGGGGGGTTGGCGTAACGGACGGAGCCGAGGTGGTCACCAGTCCGTTCTCATTCGTCGCCTCGGCCAACGTCGCCCTGTACGAGCGTGCGCGTCCCGTGTTCGCGGACATCGATCCCGTGACGCTCAACCTGTCGGCCGCCGCGGCGGCGTCCGTCGTCACCGATCGCACGGCGGCGCTCCTGCCGGTGCACGTGTTCGGCTATCCGGCCGATATGGCCGGGTTCGAGCGCCTCGGCATCCCGATCGTCGAGGACGCCTGCGAGGCGCTCGGCGCGGTCTACGCGGATGGGGGCCTGGTGGGGGGCCGCGGGCATCCGGCGGCGTTCGGCTTCTACGCCAACAAACAGCTGGCCACCGGCGAGGGGGGGATGGTCACGCTCGCCGACGAGACGCTCAAGGAGCGGATCGACTCGGAGCGAAATCAGGGCCGGGCGCCCGACATGGACTGGCTCGACCACGACCGGCTGGGGTTCAACTACCGGCTCTCCAATCTGGCCTGCGCGCTCGGTCTGGCCCAGCTCGAGCGGCTCGACGAGATGCTGGCCGGCCGCAGCCGGGTGGCGGAGTCGTATCGGAGGGCGTTGGGAGGGCTCGAGGGGCTGGACCTGCCGTGCCCCGATGCGGGCGGCGCGCGCCGCGGGTGGTTCGTGTTCGTCGTCCAGCTCCCGCGCGAGCACGACCGCGACTCGATTGTGCGCTCGTTGGCCGAGCACGGGATTCCCGCCAAGCCTTACTTCCCCGCCATTCACCTGATGAGCTACTACCGGGAGACGTTCGGTCACCGGCCCGGCGAGTTCCCGATCTGCGAGGACGTGGCCGCGCGCTCGATCGCGCTGCCCTTCTTCCCGGAGATGACCGAGTCCCAGGTCGAGCAGGTGGCGGCGGCACTGCGGACGGTGCTGGGGCGCTGAGCCCGCGTACCATCGCCGCCATGTCGCGCTTCTCCGAGCCCCAGCACGACGCGTTCCGCGCCCTGAACGACTCGCTGTCGTTCGACTGGCGGCTGGGCCCCTACGATGTCGCGCAGTCCCGCGCCCACGCGGCAATGCTCGCCACCCAGGGGATCATCTCGGCCGATGACCGCGACGCGCTCCAGGCCGCGCTCGACCAGGTCGAGCGCGAGCTCGGCGACGGCTCGTTCCCGTTCGCCGACGATGACGAGGACATTCACATGGCGATCGAGCGCCGGGTCACCGAGATCGCCGGTCCCACTGGAGGCCGGCTCCACACGGCCCGCTCCCGCAACGATCAGGTCGCGACCGACGTGGCGATGTTCGTTCGCGCCCATGCCCAGCGCGCGACGTCAGACTGCGCCGCGCTGGCCGCAACCCTCGTCGATGTGGCCGAGGCGCACCTCGACTGGCCGATGCCGGGCTACACCCATCTGCAGCGCGCGCAGCCCGTCTACCTGAGCCACCACCTGTTGGCCTACGCGTGGATGCTCCTGCGCGACCGGGACCGGTTCATCGCCGTCACCGTCGCCACGGCACGCCTACCGCTGGGGTCCGGCGCGCTGGCCGGGGTCAACTTCGACACCGATCGCACGGCCGTCGCGGCGGAACTGGGCTTCTCGGCCATCGCGGAGAACTCGATCGACGCCGTCTCCAACCGCGACTTCGTCCTCGACTACCTCTCTGCCGCGGCCACGTGCGCCACGCACCTGTCCCGCCTCGGCGCCGAGATCGTGCTCTGGTCGACCGAGGAGTTCGGCTTCTGCGAGCTCTCAGACGCCTGGGCGTCCGGGTCGTCGATCATGCCGCAGAAGAAGAACCCCGACGCCGCCGAGCTGCTCCGGGCCAAGGCGCCTCGGATCGCCGGGCACCTGGTCGCGCTCCATGGCGTGATGCACGGACTGCCGCTGACCTACAACAAGGACATGCAGGAGGACAAGGAGCACCTCTTCGACGCCGCAGACACGATTGAGCTCTGCCTCGCGGCCGCACGGGGGATGCTCGGCTCGATCAGCTTCCGGCGCGAGCGCCTGGCGGAGGCGAGCGGCGACGAACTGCTGGCGGCGACCGACATCGCTGACCTGCTCGTCCGCCGCGGCGTGCCGTTCCGCGAGGCGCACGGGATCGTCGCGGGCCTCGTGCGCGTGGCGGTGTCCGAGGGCAAGGCGCTGTCAGAGCTCACCCGGGACCAGCTTGCCGCCGCGTCCGAGACCCTGGACGACGAGTTCTACGCCGTGCTTCGCGATGGCGTGTGGCTCGAGTCCAAGGTTTCCGAGGGTGGCACGAGCCTGGCGCGGGTCCGCGAGCAGGTCGGTCGCGCTCGCGACGCGCTCGCCTCGTGAGACGCTCGTTCTACGAACGGCCCGTACTCGACGTCGCCCGGGACCTGATCGGATGTGTGCTCACGCACGCCGGAGTATCCGGGGTGATCGTGGAGACGGAGGCCTACCACCAGTCCGAGCCCGCCTGCCACGCCTTCGTCGGCCTCACGCCGCGGACGAGCACGCTGTTCGGACCGGCCGGCTTCGCCTACGTGTATCGGTCCTACGGGATCCACGCGTGCTTCAACGCCGTGTGCGAGCCCGAGGGGACGGGGGCCGCCGTCCTGGTCCGCGCGCTCGAGCCTCTGCGCGGCCTCGGCGAGATGCGCGCGCGTCGCGGGGCTGAGCGGGCCGAGAGCCTGTGTTCGGGACCCGGCAAGCTGACCGAGGCGCTGGCGATCGAGCTCCGACACAACGGCGACGATCTGCTCCGCGGCACGGTCCGGATCGCCTCCCGGCCCGCGGCCTGGCGGGATGTCGAGATCAGCACCGATCGGAGGATCGGCATCACGAAGGCGGCCGAGTTGCCATGGCGCTTCTGCGCGAGCGGAAGCCGCTTTCTGTCGCGGCCGGTCAGCCGGCGGTCGCTGGCGGCGTAGATGCGGGCGGGCGCGGGGTCGCCCCTCGGATTGGCCCGGGTCGCTCTGGGACCGGGTTGGGTTCACCGAGGCGCATCGATGGATCGAATCGCCGAAGCGTGTCAGTGACCGGTGGTGCCGCCGCCGAGCCCGGCCCCGCCGGTGCCGCTTCCGGCGCCGGTCCCGCCGCCGCCACCGCCGCCGCCGCCCGTGGTGCCGCCACCGCCGCCACCGCCCGTGGTGCCGCCACCGCCACCGCCGCCACCGCCCGTCGTGCCGCCACCGCCGCCGCCCGTGGTGCCGCCACCGCCGCCACCGCCCGTGGTGCCGCCACCGCCACCGCCGCCGGTCGCGCCACCGCCGCCCGTGGTGCCGCCACCGCCACCGCCGCCGGTAGCGCCGCCACCGCCGCCGGTAGCGGCACCGGATGAGCCGGAGCCCGGCGTGCCGGCGGCGGCGGCCGAGCTGGAGCCCGAGCCGCCGATTGAGCTCGAGCCGCCGGTCGTCGTGGTCCCGGAGTTCGACTGTCCCTTTGCCGCCTGCTCGTTCGCGAGGATCTGGAGGGCCTGGGTCATGAAGCTCTGCCAGATGATCGCCGGATAGGTACCTCCCTCAACCGGGGCCCCGTTGTACATCGTGGCCATCGAGACGAGGCGTGTCGGGAAGCCCACCCACACAGCCGTGGTGATCTGCGGCGTCCAGCCGACGAACCAGGCGTCGCCGTAGTTCGAGGTGGTCCCCGTCTTGCCCGCGACGTCGACCCCGGGGATGGCGGCGCTCGTTGCGGTACCCGACGTCACCACGGTCGTCAGGATGTCGTGCACCGTCTGGGCGATCGTCGCAGGGATGATCCGCTTGTAGGTCGGGTGATCGGTGATGTCGACGCTCGAGCCGCCGCATACATGGGCCGGGCATTGGATCTGGGCGATGCCCGTAGGGCCCTCCTTCGGCGCTCCGAGGCGCGGGTTGAAGACCCGGCTTCCGCCCGTGGCGAACGTCTCGTAGGCGTGGGCCATGTCGAGCGGCGTGACGCCTTCCTTCAGGCCGCCGAGGATCATCGCGTAGTTGCTCGAGATCGGCGACCGGATGCCCATCTTCTTAGCCAGCCGGGCGATCCGGTTCGTGCCGGTGTGGATTCCGACCTGCGAGTAAACGCTGTTGTCGGAGATCGTCGTGGCCTCGGTGAGGCTGATCGGACCCGAGTATGTGTTCCCGAAGTTATGGACAATGAAGTGCTCCTTGCCGGCACTGTTGGGAACGATGAAGTCCTGGGGCGCGGAGTCGATGATCGAGTAGGGCGAGTACTGCCCCGATATCAGCGCCATCGCCAGCGTGAAGGGCTTGAACGAGGACCCCGGTTGGCGGTGGCCCTCCGTCGCGAGGTTGAACGGGTAATGCGCGTAGTCCTCCTCGGGACCGCTGGGGCCGTTTACCACGGGCCCACCGACCATCGCCCGGACCTCCCCGGTCTTGTTGTCGATCGCCACCAGCGACGCGGACGGCAGACCCGAGCCTGCGGGCAATTCGGCGCTGATCGCCTGCTCGGCCGCGCGCTGCATGTCGAGGTCGAGCGTCGTGCGGATGTTCAGCCCACCGTAGTAGGCGCGGTACTCGGCCACGTTCGGCGGCAGGTGGTGACCCATCGCCGCGAGGATCTGCGGTCGAAGCCAGCTCGTGAAGTACGGGGCGGCGCTCGGCTCCTGGGGCTGCTGGACGTCGGCGGCCGTCGGCAGCGGCTCATTGATGCCCTGTTGGTACTCCGCGCGCGAGATGTAGTCCTGCTGGAGCATCTCCTTCAGGACGAGGTTGCGTCGATCGCGCGCCGCGTGCGGGTGGGCGATCGGGTCGAATGCCGTCGGCGAGGCGACCATGCCGGCCAGTAGTGCGCCCTCCCACGGCTGCAGAACGGCGGCGCACTTCGGCCGCTCGACGGTGCGGCTCGGACCGCTCGGGGGGGTGAGTGTGACGGTGCCGTCGCCACAGCCAATCGACGAAGTGCTCGTGTACGTCGTGGTCGACGAACTCGACGATCCGGGCACGGTCGTCGAGTCGTAGCCATGCACCTTGCCGAAATACACCCGTGCCGCCGACTCGACCCCGTAGGCGCCGTTGCCGAAGTAGATCGAGTTCAGGTACTCGGTGAGGATCTTCTCCTTGCTCCACTTGCGCGTGAGGTGATAGGCGAGGGCGGCCTCGCGGAGCTTCTCGAATACCGTCCGGTTGTTCGCCTGTGCGAGCGCGTTCTTGACGAACTGCTGGGCGATCGTCGAGGCGCCCTGGCGAGCACCGCCCGTGACGTCGGCGAAGAACGCGCGCGCGATGCCGCGGATGTCGACGCCCGGGTCGGTCCAGAACCGCTTGTCCTCGATCGAGACGATCGAACGCCGCATCCATGGCGAGATCTCGGGGAAACTGTCGATCACGACGTTGTTGGGAGGCGCGAAGATCCCGATCGGCCGCCAGTGGTCGTCGTACAGGTACGAGTTCTTCAGATCGTGCTTGTAGAGCTGCCGGTTCTCGAGCTGCGGCAGGTCGGACGCGACCGCCATCATCATCCCGAAGATCGTCGAGACGGCGGCCAGCGCCCCGAGGCCGCTGAGGATCAGCAGCAGGCGGAGTTTCCGCAGCCGCGGCTTGGGCGGGCGGTCGCCGCGACCGCCTCCGCGGCGCCAGCGTCGCCGGCGCGGCTGCAGGAGGGGGATGGGCGCGTCAAGCTCTTCGCCCTGCGTGGGAATGTCGACAACATCGCTCATGCGATCCAAGGCGCCGCGGGGCCACTCTCATGGTGACCCGGGTGGCCGCCCGGCGCTGACCTCCGCGACCGGACGGCAACGGGCTGGGGTCTCGCCGGGGGCGAGAGTCTAGCATTGGCACGGATGGATCCCGAGGCCTTCACGTCTGCCGCCGGATGACCCCGCCACCGGGGGGTAAGGCTGGGGCGACGCCAAGCGAGAAGGCCGCCTGGCTCGAGCGAAACATCGTCGATTCGTTGCCCGAGGGCGAGCTCGAGCGCAAACTCGCGGCCGGCCGCCCGCTGCGGGTAAAGCTCGGGATCGACCCGACGGCACCCGACATCCACCTCGGTCACACGGTCGTTCTGACCAAGCTCCGCGAGTTCCAGGACCTCGGCCACACGGTCGTTCTGATCATCGGCGACTACACAGCCCGCGTGGGGGATCCGAGCGGCCGCTCGGACATCCGCCCGGTGCTCTCGCCCGAGGAGATTGACGCCAACGCCCGCACCTTCCAGGAGCAGGCGTTCACCGTGCTGGACCGAGCCCGGATCGAGGTTCGCCACAACAGCGAGTGGCTCCAGATGGCGATGGCGGACCTCTTCGCGCTGGCCCGGACCACGACGGTCGCTCAGATCATCGAGCGCGAGGACTTCGCCAAGCGGCTCGCAGCCGGAGCGCCGGTTTCGATCCTCGAGCTGCTCTACCCGCTCCTGCAGGGCTATGACTCGGTGGCCGTCCGTTCCGACGTCGAGCTGGGGGGCACGGACCAGAAGTTCAACCTCCTCCTCGCCCGCGACGTGCAGCGCGCCTACGGCGTGCCGGAACAAGTCGTGCTGACGATGCCGATCCTGCCCGGGACCGACGGCGTGCGCCGGATGTCCAAGTCACTCGGCAATTACGTGGGCGTCACCGACGGTGCGGGGGAGATCTACGGCAAGACGCTGAGCATCCCCGATGACGCGCTCGAGACCTGGTACTCGCTCCTGCTCGGCCGGGCCGTGCCGGACGCGCTCGGGCCCCGCGATGCCAAGCGCGCGCTCGCACGTGAGCTCGTCGCCCGCTTCCGCGACGCCGATGCGGCCGCCGCGGCCGAGCGCGAGTTCGACCGCGTGCACCTCGAGCACCAGGCGCCGTCCGAGGTGCCGGAGGTCGAGTTCTCGCCCTCGGATCAGGGCATGGTTCACCTCCCGGCGCTGCTGGCCGGCGCGTTTGGGATCTCGACCTCCGAGGCGCGCCGCGCGCTCGGCCAGGGGGGCGTGAGGCTCGACGGCGTGCCGATCGAGAACGGCTCTCTGGACCTGTCGGCCGACGAGGTCGCCGGCAAGGTGCTGCAGTTGGGCAGGCGGCGCTTCGCGCGCGTCGTGGTGGGGTCGTGAGCAGGGCGTTGTCGTGGCTGGCTCGGTCGTCCGGTGGCAGCTTCGATCTTCGGTGTCGCGGCGTGGGTCGGTGAGCTCGTGACCGTCCACGGTGGCCTCCTGCGCCTTGAAACGCCTGGAAACGGGGACATCGTCGACATCACCGACGGCGTCGCTAGCGTGATCCGCACGTCCGGGATGGACCGCGGGCTGGTCACGGCGTTCGTCGTCGGGTCAACCGCGGCGATCACGACGATGGAGTACGAGCCCGGCGGCGTCCACGACCTCCAGGCCCTCCTCGATCGCCTGATCCCCGCCCGGGGCGACTACGAGCACAACCGCCTCAATTCCGACACCAACTCGCACGCCCACCTTCGGGCGGCGCTGATCGGTCCGTCGGAGAGCGTGCCGATCGTCGACGGCCGGCTGGCGCTCGGGACCTGGCAGCAGATGGTGCTGATCGACTTCGACGACCGCCCGCGTAGCCGGACCGTGACCGTCCAGGTCGTCTCGTAGGGCCTGGGGCGCGAGCATCGCGAGGGCACGCCGCACGCCGCTCCGATACCGGCTATCTTTCCCCGCCCCCGGCAGCGCGGACAAACGGCGGGCCTTTCCGGCCGCTCAGATGCCGCGCTATAGTGGTGGGTCCGCCCCGGGATCCGATTCCGGTTCTCGGGAGCGCCCTTCGGAGGAAAACCCTCCCAGAAGAGGTGCGACGGTCTTTGAAAACTCAACAGCATGCGCACTCTCGGACGAACCCTCGGCCGAGGAGTGTGTCCAGGTTCGATCACCGTCGCTCGTCGTCCCCTTGCGGGAAAGACAGGTGGCGGTGCCAGAATTGACCCCGTCTTGCGCTCCGAAGTCTTAGGTGTACAACGGACTTCCTCGTGTGAGCGCAAGGGTCTGATCCCACCAGGGACCAGGCCCAGGTTTTTGCCCGAGAGGTGGCACTGTGTGTCACATATCGGGTTGTAATCCCTGACGACTCTTTGTGAAGGTGGGTGACGTAACAGTTGCTCGCCAGCAGTTCTTCACGGAGAGTTTGATCCTGGCTCAGGACGAACGCTGGCGGCGTGCCTAACACATGCAAGTGGAGCGACGAACCAGGCTTCGGCCTGGGGCAAAGCCGCGAACGGGTGAGTAACACGTGGGTAACCTGCCCCGATGATTGGGACAACCCGAGGAAACTCGGGCTAATACTGAATGTGCCCTCCGGCCATAAGGCCGCTGGGGAAAGGAAGCTTCGGCCTCCGCATCGGGATGGGCCCGCGGCCCATTAGCTTGTTGGTGAGGTAACGGCTCACCAAGGCAACGATGGGTAGCTGGTCTGAGAGGACGATCAGCCACACTGGGACTGAGACACGGCCCAGACTCCTACGGGAGGCAGCAGTGGGGAATCTTGCGCAATGCGCGAAAGCGTGACGCAGCAACGCCGCGTGGGGGAAGAAGGCCTTCGGGTTGTAAACCCCTTTCAGTTGGGACGAAGCTTCGTCGGTGAATAGCCGGCTGGAGTGACGGTACCTTCAGAAGAAGCCCCGGCTAACTACGTGCCAGCAGCCGCGGTAATACGTAGGGGGCAAGCGTTGTCCGGAATCATTGGGCGTAAAGAGCGTGTAGGCGGCTCGGTAAGTCCGCTGTGAAAGTCCAGGGCTCAACCCTGGAATGCCGGTGGAAACTGTCGAGCTAGAGTCCGGAAGAGGCGAGTGGAATTCCTGGTGTAGCGGTGAAATGCGCAGATATCAGGAGGAACACCAATGGCGAAGGCAGCTCGCTGGGACGGTACTGACGCTGAGACGCGAAAGCGTGGGGAGCAAACAGGATTAGATACCCTGGTAGTCCACGCCGTAAACGATGGGCACTAGGTGTGGGGGGTGTCGACTCCCTCCGTGCCGACGCTAACGCATTAAGTGCCCCGCCTGGGGAGTACGGCCGCAAGGCTAAAACTCAAAGGAATTGACGGGGGCCCGCACAAGCAGCGGAGCATGTGGTTTAATTCGACGCGACGCGAAGAACCTTACCTGGGCTTGACATGTTTCTGACCGCCGTGGAAACACGGTTTCCCTTCGGGGCAGAATCACAGGTGGTGCATGGCTGTCGTCAGCTCGTGTCGTGAGATGTTGGGTTAAGTCCCGCAACGAGCGCAACCCCCGTCGCATGTTGCCAGCATTTAGTTGGGGACTCATGCGAGACTGCCGGTGACAAACCGGAGGAAGGTGGGGATGACGTCAAGTCATCATGCCCCTTATGTCCAGGGCTACACACGTGCTACATTGGCGCGTACAGAGGGTTGCGATACCGCGAGGTGGAGCGAATCCCTTAAAGCGTGTCTCGGTTCGGATTGCAGGCTGAAACTCGCCTGCATGAAGGCGGAGTTGCTAGTAATCGCGGATCAGCATTGCCGCGGTGAATACGTTCCCGGGCCTTGTACACACCGCCCGTCACACCACGGGAGTGAGCAACACCCGAAGCCGGTGGCCTAACCCTTTTGGGAGGGAGCCGTCGAAGGTGGGGCTCGTGACTGGGGTGAAGTCGTAACAAGGTAGCCGTAGCGGAAGCTGCGGCTGGATCACCTCCTTTCTAGGGAGCCCTCTTCATGAGGGCACCGGTCGCCGGAGGATCGTCGCCTGACTCGGAGCTCATCAGAGCCCCTGGTCCGCGGCGCTCCTCGAGCGCGATCGGCCAACTAGAGATGTCGACCGGACCTGGCAGGCAGCACGCCCGCGCCTCGCGCGCGCAGTGATGCTGCTGCATGCTGTTGAGTTTTGAGAGACCGGCTCTCCGCCGGCTGCTCGTGGATCAAGGTCCCGGGCCTTACGCGGAGGGCTACGCCTCTTCACGGACCTTGAAAACTGCACAGTAGCCAATGACACGGGTATCACCGGGAGGGACCGTAAGGTCCTTACCCAGATCACCGTCAAGATATTAAGGGCACATGGTGGATGCCTTGGCACCAAGAGTCGAAGAAGGGCGTGAACGGCTGCGATAAGCCGCGGTTAGGCGCTGAATAGCCATTGACCCGCGGATGCCCGAATGGGGAAACCCAACGTCGGTAATGCGACGTTATCCCGCGCTGAACACATAGGCGCGGCGAGGACAAGCGGGGGAAGTGAAACATCTCAGTACCCCGAGGAAAGGAAATCAACCGAGACTCCGTGAGTAGTGGCGAGCGAAAGCGGAATAGCCCAAACCCGGCGTGTGTAAGCGGCCACGCGTTGCGCGTCGGGGGTTGTAGGACGTCTGGTCCGGATCGTGGCCGATCCGGCGGAAGTTACAAAATCATGTGATAGTCGAAGCGTGTGGAACCGCGCACCACAGAGGGCAATCGTCCCGTAGGCGAAATTGCATGGCCTTCCGCAGATGTTCCTGAGTAAGTCCGCACCCGTGAAACGCGGACTGAACCTGGGGGGACCACCCTCCAAGGCTAAGTACTCCTTGGTGACCGATAGCGGACTAGTACCGTGAGGGAAAGGTGAAAAGTACCCCGGAAGGGGAGTGAAATAGTACCTGAAACCGCGTGCCTACAAGCGGTGGGAGCGGCCTCGTGCCGTGACCGCGTGCTTTTTGCATAACGAGCCGGCGAGTTACTCGTCTGCGGCAAGGTTAAGCGATGAGCGGAGCCGTAGCGAAAGCGAGTCCGAATAGGGCGACATAGTCGTGGGCGGTAGACCCGAAGCTGAGCGAGCTACCCATGGGCAGGTTGAAGCGGGGGTAAGACCTCGTGGAGGACCGAACCGACCTAGGTTGAAAACTGGGCGGATGACCTGTGGGTCGGAGTGAAAGGCTAATCAAGCTCAGTGATATCTGGTTCTCTCCGAAATATATTTAGGTATAGCCTCGGATAAATTCCGTGGCGGCCGTAGAGCACTGTTTGGACTAGGGGCCCTACCAGGTTACCGACTTCAGACAAACTCCGAAGACCGTCACGGTTACTCCGGGAGTCAGTTGCTGGGGGATAAACTTCAGCGTCAAGAGGGAAACAGCCCAGACCGCCAGCTAAGGTCCCCAAGTATTAGCTAAGTGGGAAACGATGTTCGAATGCACAGACAACCAGGAGGTTGGCTTAGAGGCAGCCACCCTTGAAAGAGTGCGTAACAGCTCACTGGTCAAGTGTTCGAGCGCGGACAATGTAACGGGGCTTAAGCTAATCACCGAAGCTGCGGGTGTGTGAGGTCTTCGGACCGATCGCGCGGTAGGAGAGCGTTCCGGCGCCAGTGAAGCAGCGGCGTAAGCCAGCTGTGGAGGCGGCGGAAGTGAGAATGCCGGCATGAGTAACGAAAGAGAGGTGAGAATCCTCTCCACCGATTGCCCAAGGTTTCCTGAGTAAAGTTCGTCTGCTCAGGGTTAGTCAGGACCTAAGGCGAGGCCGAAAGGCGTAGTCGATGGCCAACGGGTTGATATTCCCGTACCACGTCGCTTCCGTTTGACCGATGGGGGGACGAGGAAGGCTATGGGATCCCAGGCGATGGTTGTCCTGGGGTAAGCATGTAGGGGTGGCCCTAGGTAAATCCGGGGCCGCAATACCCGAGGTGCGATGCCAGCTGGCTCTAAGCCGGCGAGTCCCGGATGCCATGCCTCCGAGAAAAGCCTCTAGGGAGGAAGCGCGTGCCTGTACCAAAACCGACACAGGTGGGCAAGTGGAGCACACTAAGGTGATCGAGATAACCCTCGTTAAGGAACTCGGCAAAATCGCCCCGTAACTTCGGGATAAGGGGCGCCCCAGTAGGGTGAACCTCCTCGCGAGGGAAGCCCGAGAGGGCCGCAGTGAATAGGTTCAAGCGACTGTTTACCAAAAACACAGGTCTCTGCTAAGTCGTAAGACGACGTATAGGGGCTGACGCCTGCCCGGTGCCGGAAGGTTACGTGGAGGTGTTAGGGCTTCGGCCCGAAGCACCGAAACTAAGCCCCGGTAAACGGCGGCCGTAACTATAACGGTCCTAAGGTAAATCGTTGCCCACCGCACTGGTAACAGTGCGGATTGCATTCGGCTATATGCTGGAAAACCCGAGTATCTGTCCGGTACTCGTCCTAGACTTTGGTCGTGGACAGTGACAATCCGGTCGGTGCGGAAAACCAGCAGGAAAGGCTGATCCAGTTAGGCTGGGTTATTGGTTTTGTAGACGGAGAAGGATGCTTCTCCATCGGATTCGTCCGCCAGAACGGCGGGCCAGGCCGAAGCGGATACAAGACCGGCTATCAGGTGAGCCACGAGTTCGCCGTGACACAGGGCGCTCAGAGCGTGGCGTGTCTAGACGAGCTCGTGACGTTCTTTGGGGTTGGACAAGTGATCGCCAATCGGCGCCACGACAAACACCACGAGCACCTGTTTCGCTATGTGGTACGACGGAGGATGGACTTGATCGAGACGATCATCCCGTTCTTCCGCCGACACCATATGCATTCGTCGAAGCAGCGGAACTTCGAGAAGTTCGCTCAGTGCGTCGAGATGATCGACGCGGGACACCACCTCTCGTGTGAGGGGTTGGCGGACATCGCGGAGATCGCTGAGACGATGAATCGCCAAAAACCCAGAACCGAGCTGATCAGAATCCTCAGAGGCCATACGCCGAACATCCAGGACACCGGATGATGAGATGGTCCCGTCTGCATGGCGACATGCAGGGAAGGCGCGCGTGCACTACGAGGACGCGCCATCCGCTTTCGACTCGTCGGAAGTAAGGCTCAAGCGAAATTCCTTGTCGGGTAAGTTCCGACCTGCACGAATGGCGTAACGACTTGAACGCTGTCTCAACGAGGGGCTCGGTGAAATTGCAGTCTCGGTGAAGATGCCGAGTACCCGCGGCTAGACGGAAAGACCCCGTGAACCTTTACTACAGCTTGGTATTGGGGTTCGATGCATCTCGCTCAGGATAGGTGGGAGACTTGGAAGCGCCGGCTGCGGCTGGCGTGGAGTCAACCTTGAGATACCACCCTTGGTGTATTGGATCTCTAACTGTGCGCCGTGAATCCGGGCGCAGGACAGTGACAGGTGGGTAGTTTGACTGGGGCGGTCGCCTCCCAAAATGTAACGGAGGCGCGCAAAGGTTCCCTCAGCACGGTCGGAAATCGTGCGTAGAGTGTAAAGGCAGTAAGGGAGCTTGACTGCGAGACTGACAAGTCGAGCAGGTGCGAAAGCAGGCCTTAGTGATCCGGCGGTAGCAAGTGGAAGCGCCGTCGCTCAACGGACAAAAGGTACTCCGGGGATAACAGGCTTATCGGGCCCAAGAGTCCACATCGACGGCCCGGTTTGGCACCTCGATGTCGGCTCGTCGCATCCTGGGGCTGAAGTAGGTCCCAAGGGTTGGGCTGTTCGCCCATTAAAGCGGTACGCGAGCTGGGTTCAGAACGTCGTGAGACAGTTCGGTCCCTATCTGCCGTGGGCGTTGGAGAGTTGAGAGGATTCGTCCCTAGTACGAGAGGACCGGGATGAACGCACCTCTGGTGTATCTGTTGTCCTGCCAAGGGCACCGCAGGTTAGCTACGTGCGGATCGGATAACCGCTGAAAGCATCTAAGTGGGAAGCCGACCTCGAGATGAGCTCTCCCATCCCCTAGAGGGAGTAAGACCCCTGGAAGATCACCAGGTTGATAGGCCGGATCTGGAAGGATGGTGACATCCGCAGGAGACCGGTACTAATGGGTCGAGGGCTTGACGGATATTTGATATCCGTGCATTGGCACTGTGTAGTTTTGAAGGCCCGTGAGGGGCGGTCTCTACCGGTTTCCGGTGGCTATGGCGAGGGGGAAACACCTCTTCCCATTCCGAACAGAGCCGTTAAGCCCCTCAGCGCCGATGGTACTTGGCTCGCAAGGGCCTGGGAGAGTAGGTCGCCGCCGGTTTTTCCTTAGACCCCGTCTGTGAAGATCGCAGGCGGGGTCTGACGAGTTAAAGGGCTCCACAAGGGAAGGATGCGGGAGAGACACGCGCCGCGCGGGGTGGCGGCTGCGTTGGATCCCGGGCGGAGCCGCAGGGCTCCGCCCTACTGGTGCAGCAGCCCGATCCGCAGTCGGCGGGTTCCGCGCGGGGTGGGCACCTCGACGACGTCGCCGGGAACATGATCGAGCAGCGCCTTGGCCACGGGCGATTCGGCCGACAGCTTGCCGGCGGCTCGGTCGGCCTCCGTCGGGCCCACGATCGTCCAAGTCTGCGTGTCTCCGGTGTCCTCGTCAGTCACGTCAGCCGTACGCCCGAACGAGAACCTGGCGCTGTCGTGCTGAGCCTCCACGACGACGGCATTGCGCAGCCGCTGTCGAAGGCGCTTTATCCGGGTCTCGAGATGTGCCTGGTCCTCCTTGGCGGCGTGATACTCGGCGTTCTCCTTCAGATCGCCGTGTCCACGGGCCACCAGGATCCGCTGTGCCACATCCCGGCGGCCGGTCGACTCGAGTTCGAAGAGCTCGGTCTTTAGCGCCTCGAGGCCCTCCGGAGTGATCGCCTCGCCATCGGGCTGGGGCGCATTCGATTGAGCATTCACAAGTTCCATGCTGCCACGTCCGCGGCCGGCACCTCCTCCCGACGCCCCGAGGAGCCGCAGCCAGCCAGGCTGGTCCGTGCCGGTGGCGCGCCGCGCGCCCGCGGGCCAGGGTCCCGATATGAGGCCGCGGACGGGCCGCGTGCCGCGGGCCAGGGTCCCGATATGAGGCGGCGGGCGGGCCGCGTAAGCGCGGGCCAGGGTCCCGATATGAGGCCGCGGACGGGCCGCGTGCGCCGTGGCCTCAGCCGGGGCCGCGCGCCCCGTGGCACGATCTAGACAACGATGAAGGACCTGATCAGCTTCTTCCGCAAGAACCCGCAGGCTCTGGTCCTACTGCTGGTCTGCCTGATCCTCGGGCTCGGAACATTCTTCGCGGTCGTGTTCGGGCTCGTGAGCGCCCATTCGAGCAACACGAATGGAGAGCCGAGCGGCGTTATCACCGCGCTAGGTGCGGTAGTCCCGCTTCGCTGACGGCGCTATCTATCTGTTTGCCCGCTCGCGTGCGGCAGCCCCCCGGGCGGAGCGCACGGGGGAGATGCAATGTGCGGGGCGGGCCGGCACGGACCCGCCGCGACGCATGCGATCCCAGTGCAGCTCGCGCCTGTGGGGATGCGGCCGCGCTTCCTCCGGCGGGTCCCCGAGGATGTCCTCGGTCCACCTCAACCAGGTGCGCAGGCGGCTAGTTGAAGACTGGAACATATGTTCGAAAGAGTAGGCTGGGGTCCGGACGGAACAATCCGCGCGTTATGCAGGGGATGTTATGTGTCCGCAGTGGGATCGTCGTCCGTAGGACCCGCGCGGCTGTTGTCCGTAGGACCCCGCGCATCGCGCACGGCCGGCCTATGACCGCGATCCCAGCGACAACCAGACCTCGAGCTTGGTTCGAACGCGCTCCACGACGGCGTCGGTGAACTCGGTGGTGCCGTGGTGCCCGCCGAGGTCGGGCGTCTTCACTCCGCTCGCCACCGTCTCCAGCGCCGACTCGTAAACCGCCCGCGAGGCGCGCTCGGCGTCCTCGCCGGCGCGCTCGGCCGCGTGCCGCAGCACGGCGCCGCAGGCCAGGATCATCGCCAGGGGGTTGGCGAGATCCTTGCCCAGCAGGGCCGGCGCGGTCCCGTGCGGAGCCTCGGCCATCGCGACGGTGGTGTCGTAGTTCTGATCGAAGGCGAGAAGGACAGACTCGGCGCCCGCGATCGAGCCGAACATCGGCAGGACGAGATCCGACAGGCAATCGCCGTCCCGGTTGAGCGCCGGTATGACGAGGGGCACATCGGTCGCGCCGGACAGGAGGCCTGCGTAGGTGGCGTCGATCAACACCGGCTGATAGGGCACCTCGGAGTGCCGCGACGCCGCTGCGTCGAGCTCCTCCTTCAGCATCCCCTCGTATACCGGTGACACCGTCCACTTCGGACCGCCGTACACGCGCGCGCCCATCTGCTCCGCCGTGCGGAAGGCGTACTCCGCCACGGCCCGGCAGGTCGACCGCGTCACGTGCTCGGTGCGGTAGGCGACCTCCTCGCCGGAGCCGGCATCGCCCTCGCGGCGCTCCTGCGCCCCGTAGGCGTCCTCCACGGCCATCCGCACGATCGAGATCGGATAGTGGACGCCGGCCACCGTGGCCACGCCCGGCAGCCGCCGGCCCGTTCGGACGATGACCTTTCCGTCGACCTCCTCGCGGAGTATCCGGTTGGGCGATCCGACGTCGCCGGCGCCCTCGGGGGTGATGGTCGCGGCCTTGAGCCCGAGGCCGGCGTCACGCATGGCCGCCGCGGCTTCGGTGACGACCCGATTTCCGGTCGACCTGCGGTTCTCGAGCGAGAGGTTGAACCGCTCGAGCTCGAGGTCGAGCTGGAGAAGCGAGGGGTCAAGGACCCGGAGCGACTGCTCGAGCAGCTCCTGCCCGGTCTCGTCTCCTTCGAGCACGACGATCCTCACGGGGGGCATGGGGGCCACGATACCCACGTGCGCCCGCGGCGGTCATCGCCAAAGCCGCCACCGCCCCCGCCGCGCTGGCCCCCACCGCCCCCGCCCCGTGACGCCGGAGCCTAGGCCGGCGCCCGCACCTCCGGAGGGGCAACCCCTACGCGGCGCTCCCGATCAGCTCGTCCTGGTGCTCGGCCAGGGCACCGATCACGATCGTCAGGTGCTCGTCGAAGTCGACCCCGAGCTCGGCCGCGCCCTCGCGCAACTCCTCGCGCCCCACGGCGGCCGCAAATGAGGGCTGCTTGAGCTTCTTCTTGACCGATTTCGGCGTCATTCCGATCAGACCCTCTGGGCGGACGTAGGCGACGGCCAACACGAACCCACACAGCTCGTCCACCGCGTACAGGGTCTTCTCCATCGGTGTGTCCCGCGGCACGCCCATGAAGTCGGCGTGGGAGGCCACCGCCCGAACCAGCTCCGGCGGGTAGCCGCGCGCCTCGAGCTCGCGGATCGCGTAGCGGGGATGCCCGTCGTCGAGGTTCGGGTAGCGCTCGTAGTCGAGGTCGTGGAGGAGGCCGGTGAGGCCCCAGAGCTCGACATCGCCGTCGAATCGCGGCGCGTAGGCCCGCATCGCGGCCTCGACGGCCAGCATGTGGCGCCGCAGGGAGTCAGACTCGGTCCACTCGCAAAGGAGGTTCCAGGCGTCCTGGCGCGAAATCTCCGTCAGCATGGCGCTTACCCTAGCTGAGAGCTCGCCGGCCGCAGCACCGCCTTCGGCCTCACCAGCTACCCTGGGACCCCCCGCGGTTGCAAACCACCCGGGCCAGGTACCGATGGAAAAGTTCGTAATTGAAGGCGGCGTGCCGCTGTCCGGCACGATCGTTCCCGCAGGTAACAAGAACGGCGCCTTGCCGATTCTCGCCGCCTGCCTGCTCACGGACGACGAGGTGATCCTCCGCAACGTTCCGCGAATCCGGGATGTAGAGGCGATGGCCTCACTGCTGCAGGATCTGGGCGCCAAGGTCGAATGGCTCAGCGCGCGCGAAATGCGGGTCGACGCCTCGACCGTCGGACAGACCCAGGTCGATCCGGCCCTGGCCGAGAGCATCCGCGCTTCGTTCCTGCTCGCCGGCCCGCTGCTCGCCCGCTTCGGGCGCGCCCACATGCCGCCGCCCGGCGGCGATGTGATCGGCCGTCGCAGGCTCGACGCACACCTCGACGCGTTCCGCGCCCTCGGCGCCCTGGTCGAGCAGAAGGCGACGGACATCGTCCTGAGCGCTCCGCCGCTCGGTCTGAGCCCGTGCGACTTCCTGATGGACGAGCCCTCGGTGATGGGCACCGAGAACGCGCTGATGGCCGCCGCACTGACCCGCGGCACGACCGTGATCCGCAACGCCGCCTCCGAGCCCCACGTCCAGGATCTGGCCCGGATGCTGGTGGCCATGGGCGCCGCGATCGACGGGATCGGCTCCAACGTCATGACCGTCCACGGGATGAGCAGCCTGCGCGGGTGCACGCACACGGTCGCGCCCGACCACATCGAAATCGGCTCGTTCATGGCCCTCGCCGGGGTCACCGGGGGCGAGCTGATCGTCAAGGACACGGTCCCTCAGGACCTGCGCATGATCCGGCTCGTGTTCGATCGCCTCGGCCTCCGGACCGAGGAGCGCGGCGCCGATGTGATCGTCCCCGGCAACCAGCAGCTCGTGATCCGCAACGACGCCGGCGACTATATGCCGAAGGTGGAGGACGGCCCGTGGCCGGCCTTCCCAGCCGACCTGACGAGCATCGCGCTTGCGCTGGCCACGCAGGCCGAGGGGTCCGTGATCATCCACGAGAAGATGTTCGAGAACCGCCTCTTCTTCACCGACAAGCTGGTGATGATGGGCGCGGCGATCACAATCTGCGACCCGCACCGGGCGATCGTCACCGGCCCGAGGCCGCTGCGCGGCGGCCGCGTGGAGTCTCCCGACATCCGTGCCGGCATGGCGATGCTGATCGCGGCCCTCTGTGCCGACGGGCTCACCGAGATCGGGAACATCCGCCAGATCGACCGCGGCTATGAGCGGATCGACGAGCGGCTGAAGCAGCTGGGGGCTCGGATCACGCGCGTGGACGACGTGCCCGTCCCGGCGTGACGGGACCCGTAGCCTCCACAGCGAGATGATCGATCGCATCCCCAGCGGAACGCGCGACGTTCTGCCCGACGAGATGCGGGAACTGCGCGCGATGACCGACCGGATCCGCGGCGTCTTCGAGCGCGCCGGCTACGGAGAGGTCTACACGCCGGCGCTCGAGTTCGAGCGGACCTTCGACCGGGCCAGCACCGCCGGCGCGCGCCCCTCCTACCGGATGTTCGACGAGCACGGCAACGTGATGGTGCTGCGGCCCGACATGACCGTCCCGATCGCCCGGCTCGTCGCCAACCGCTATCAGAACGCCGAGCCGCCGCTGCGGTTCTGTTATATGGCGCACGCGTACCGTGGGGTGCGCCCGCAGCGCGGCCAGGCGCGCGAGTTCCTGCAGGCCGGGGTCGAGCTGATCGGCTCGCCCGCCCCCGCGGGGACCGCCGAGGCGCTGTCGGTCCTGTGCGCCGCACTGGACGCGGCCGGGCTCGAGACCTATCGGGTCGGACTCGGCGACGCCTCTCTGTATCCGGCGCTGCTCGACGCCGTCGGCGTGCCACCCGAGCACCGCGACCGGATCCTCGAGGAGCTCGTGGTCGGCGGCTTCGTCGGCGTGGAGCGCGAGGTGAGGGGGCTGGACCTGAACGCCGATGACGCCGAGCTGCTGCTGCGCGTTCCGCATATCCGCGGCGGTCCGGAGGTGCTCGAGGGTCTATCGGGCGCGCTCGAGCATGCGGTCGGCGGGATGCGCGAGGTCCACGCCCTGCTCACCCCCGAGGTGGCGGCGCGGATCATCCTCGACCTCGGCCTCGTCCGCAGCCTCGGCTACTACACGGGAGCCGTCTTTCAGGTCTACGACCCGGCCCATGGCGTCCCGATCGGCAGCGGCGGACGCTACGACGAGCTCGTCGGCGAGTTCGGACGCCCCCTGCCCGCCGTCGGCTTTGCGCTCAACGTCGAGCGACTGCACATCGCGCTGACCGGCGAGGAGCACATCCGCGGCCCGGGAGCGACACGATGAGCGGCCTGCGGATCGCCGTCCCGCGCGGCGCACTGTTCACGGACACCCTCGACCTGCTCGACCGCCTCGGCCTCGACACGGGCGAGGTCCGCGAGAACGACCGCAAGCTCCTGTTCAAGGAGGTGGGGATCGTGACCATGAGGCCGTCCGACGTCCCGACATACGTGGAGGCTGGCGCTGCCGACATCGGCGTCACGGGCAAGGACGTGCTGATGGAGCAATCCGAGCGCGAGGTCTACGAGCTGGTCGACCTCGGCTTCGGCCGCTGCCAGATGGTGCTCGCGACGGTCGCCGGCGAGGACCGCGCCGCGGAGGCCCTGCGCAGGCTCGGCGTGGTCAGAATCGCGACCAAGTACCCGAGGGTCGCCGCCCGGCATTTTCTCGAGACCGGACGGCAGGCCGAGATCGTGGAGGTCAAGGGCTCGGTGGAGCTCGCGCCGCTGACCGGCCTGGTCGAGGGCATCGTCGACCTGATGGCGACCGGAACGACCCTGCGCGAGAACGGCCTCGTCGTGCGCGAGGAGATCGCCGAGTGCACGGCGCGGCTGATCGCCAATCCCGTGGCCCACAAGCTCAGGGCGGCGGAGATCGACGATCTGCTGGAGCGGGTCGGTGCAGTGTGAGCTCCTGAGGCTCGAGGGTGCGCCGGCCGAGCTCGCGGCCGAGCTCCGCGGGCTCATCGACGCCCCCGAGATGGTCCAGAGCGCGGTGGCGGAGATCGTGGCCGAGGTGCGGGCGCACGGGAATGAGGCGCTGCGCGACTACACGCGCCGGTTCGACACCGGCGGTTCCGAGCCGCCGCCCCTGATCGTCGAACCCGGCGAGCTCGAGCGCGCGCGCGACGAGCTCGATCCCACGGTCAGGCGCGGCCTCGAGCAGGCGATCGAGAACGTGGGCCGGGTGGGGGAGGCGGCGATCGCCGAGGACCGGACGGTGGACTTCGAGGGTCACACGGTGACGCTGAGAGGCGCGCCGGTCGACAGCGCCGCCGTGTACGTGCCCGGAGGCCGCGCTCCCTACCCGAGCACGGTCGTGATGGGCGTTGTCACCGCCCGCGTCGCCGGCGTCGCCGAGGTCGCCGTGTGCGCGCCGCCGAGCCGCGACGCCGACGTCGACCACGTCGTCCTGGCCGCTTGCGGCCTGGCCGGCGCCGACACCGTCTACCGGATGGGCGGCGCCCAGGCGATCGCGGCGCTGGCGTACGGGACCGAGAGCGTGCCCGCGGTCGACGTGATCGTCGGGCCAGGGAACCTCTACGTCCAGGAGGCCAAGCGCCAGGTGTTCGGACAGGTCGGGATCGACGGCTTCGCCGGTCCCAGCGACCTCGTCGTGATCGCCGACGGCGAGGTCGACCCGGGGCCGATCGTGCTCGACCTGCTCGCCCAGGCCGAGCATGGTCCCGGCACGCTGGTGGTGGCGATCTCCGACTCGCGCGAGCTTCTCGAGGTGCTCGTCCACGACATCGAGAGAGCCGAGGAGACGGGCGCGGTCGCGCGCCTCGTCCACGCGGGCGGTGGAGACGACGCACTTGGGCTGGCCCAGGCGCTGGCGCCCGAGCACCTTCAGCTGATCGGAACCCGGTCGGAGACGCTGGCCGCGCGGATTACGCACGCCGGCTGTCTATTCGTGGGCCTCGGGGCGGCCACGGCATTCGGCGACTACATCGCGGGCTCCAACCACGTGATCCCGACCAACGGGGCGGCCAGGTTCGCCTCGGCGCTGAGCCCCAATCACTTCCGCCGCAGCTTCGCCGAGGTCAGGGTGTCCGACGCCGGCGGGCTGGCCGACGGCGGCTCGGCGATCGCTCGCGCGGAGGGCTTTGAGGTCCACGCCCGGTCGATGGAGGCGCGCATTCGGGACAATGGGGCGCGATGACCCGCTCCGCCGAGATCGACCGCCTGACCAAGGAGACCGACGTCCATGTCGAGTTGAGGCTCGACGGGACCGGCGAGGGCACGCGCGAGACCGGGGTCGGTTTCTTCGACCACATGCTCGATCTGCTCGCGCGCCATGGCCGGCTCGATCTCGTCGCCAGAGCGAAGGGCGATCTGCAGACCGGTGCACATCACACGGTTGAGGACGTCGGAATCTGCATCGGGCAGGCGCTCGACGAAGCGCTCGGCGACCGGGCGGGGATCGCCCGATTCGGGCAGGCGACGATTCCGATGGACGAGTCGCGGGCGTCGTGCGCGATCGACATCTCGGGGCGGGGGCTGTGCTCGTTCCAGGCCGAGCTCCCACCCGGCGCGATCGGCAACTTCGACCACGAGCTGACGGAGGAGTTCTTCCGCGCTCTGGCCGCGAACGCGAAGCTGACCGTGCACGTGACCGTCGAGGCCGGGACCAACGCGCACCACGTGATCGAGGCCATCTTCAAGGCGACCGCGCGAGCTTTGCGCGCGGCCATCGCGCTGGACCAGACGGAGACCGGGGTGCCCAGCACGAAGGGCACGCTCGGATGAGCGGGCCGGTCCGCATCGCGATCGTCGACTACGGGATGGGCAATCGGCGGTCGGTCCAGAAGGCCTTCGAGCACGTCGGCACACAGGCCGTGATCACGCGCGAGGGCGACGAGCTTCAGGCGTCGCAGGGCCTCGTCGTCCCCGGCGTGGGCGCGTTTCCCAAGGCGATGCAGAGCCTCTACGCGCTCGGCCTGGCCGAGCTGATCCGAGCCCACGCCGCGGCCGGGCGGCCACTGCTCGGCATCTGCCTCGGGATGCAGCTGCTGTTCGACCGCTCGGATGAGCTCGGGAGCACCGATGGCCTCGGCCTGATCCCCGGCGAGGTCACGGCCCTTCGCTCGGACGGTCTGCGCGTACCGCACATCGGCTGGAACGAGGTCCGCTTCGAGCGCCCGTCGCCGCTGGTCGAACACCTCTCGGCGCCCGGATGCCCCTTCTATCATGTGCACTCATTCGCGGCCCGGCCTCGTAACGCCGAACACATCGTCGGCACCTGCGAGTACGGAGAGCGGTTCGCGACGATCGTGACCCGCGGCTCGGTGCACGGAGTGCAGTTCCACCCCGAGAAATCGTCCGGGGACGGGCTGAGACTGCTCGAGAACTTCGTTCGACTGTGCGCCGAGGAGACGGCCATGGCCGGCCGCGCCGCAGCCGCATGATCCTGCTGCCGGCGATCGACATCCTCGAGGGCCGCACGGTCCGGCTCGCCAAGGGCGACTTCGATGCCCGGACTGTATACGACGCGGATCCGCTCGAGGCCGCCAGGCGCTGGGTCGGCGAGGGCGCCCACGCGCTCCACGTCGTCGACCTCGACGGCGCGCGGAGTGGCGAGCCGGCGAACCTTCGGCACGTCGAGCGGATCGCGGCCGAGCTCGAGGTGCCGATTCAGGTGGGCGGCGGGCTGCGGACGATGGAGGCGATCGACGCGGTGGTGGACGCGGGGGCCTCCCGGATCGTGCTCGGCACGGCCGCCTTCAACGACATCGACCTGCTCGACAACGCGGTTGCGGCGCACGGGAACCGGCTTGTGGTCTCGGTCGACGCCCGGGGCGGCATGCTCGCCAAGTCGGGATGGATCGAGCAGACCGAGATTCCGCTCGAGCCGGTGATCGAGCGTCTGACCGAGCGGGGTGTGCGTCGGTTCGTGTATTCGAGCATCGAGCGCGACGGCACGCTCGAGGGGCCGGACCTCGACGGTGCCCGCCGTGTCGCGGATGCCGTGCGCGGCGCGTTCATCTACTCGGGCGGCGTTTCTATGCTCGACGACCTGCGCGCGCTGGCCGCGCTCAGGCAGGTCAACCTGGCGGGCGTGATCGTCGGGAAGGCTCTCTACGAGGGCCGCTTCACCGTGCAGGAAGCCCAGCTTGCGCTGGGCAGCTGATGCATTACAAGCGCGTCATCCCATGCCTGGACGTGGATGCGGGACGCGTCGTCAAGGGGGTCGGGTTCGTCGATCTGCGGGATGCGGGTGACCCGGTCGAGCTCGCCTGCCGCTACGACGTCGCGGGCGCCGACGAGCTCGTGTTCCTCGATATCACCGCGACCTCAGACAAGCGTAAGACCGTGGTTGAGCTCGCCCGGCGAGCCGCTGACGACGTCTTCATCCCGTTCACGATCGGGGGCGGGATCCGCTCGGTGGACGACGCCCAGGCCGTGCTCGACGCCGGCGCGGACAAGATCTCCGTCAACTCGGCTGCCCTGCAGCGGCCGGAGTTGATCGACGAGCTCGCGAGCACATTCGGGGCCCAGTGCGTGGTGCTCGCGATCGACGCCAAGTCACGCGAGCAGGGCGGCTGGGAGGCCTTCCTGGCCGGCGGCCGGACGGCGACCGGCCGCGACGCCGTCGGGTGGGCGCGCGAGGGCGCGGGGCGCGGCGCCGGCGAGATCCTCCTCACGAGCATGGACCGAGACGGGACGAACGAGGGCTACGACCTGAAGCTGACGGCGGCGATCGCCGACGCGGTCAGCGTGCCGGTCATCGCCTCGGGCGGAGCGGGTGAGCTCGAGCACCTGACCGAGGCAGTCGGCGCCGGCGCGGACGCGGTCCTGTGCGCGTCGATCTTCCACTACGGACGGCACACGATCGCCGAGGCGAAGGAGCACATGGCCCGGGGCGGCATCGCCGTTCGCTTCTTGGGCGGTTCGGACGGCGGCGGGTGACCGCCATGTTTCCCGAGCTTCGCCACCCGATCGTGCAGGCCCCACTCGCCGGCGGTCCGTCGACGCCCGAGTTGGCGGCCGCGGTCTCGAATGCCGGCGGGCTCGGCTTCCTGGCCGCCGGCTACCTGGCCCCGGGGATCGTGGCGGGGCAGATCGAGAAGCTCCGCGGGCTCACCCGCGAGCCCTTCGGCGTGAACATCTTCTGCCTCTCCGAGGCGCCTGTCGACGCGGACGCGCTCTCGAACTACGCGAGCCAAATTCAAGCCGACGCCGCGGCGCACGGCGCTGGGCTGGGCGAGCCGCGGTTCGAGGACGACGGCTTCGAGGCCAAGCTCGACCTGGTCGTCGAGCGGCGCTTGCCGTTCGTCTCGTTCACGTTCGGCTGTCCGCCGGCAGCCGTGATCGGGCGGCTGCACGAGTCGGGCGCCGCCGCGTGGGTGACCGTGACCGAGGCCGAGGAGGCGGCGCTGGCGGCGGGCGCCGGGGCTGACGCGCTCGTGGTCCAGGGGGCGGAGGCCGGCGGTCACCGTGGCTCGTTCTCGGATCGCGACGGGATCGGCGATATCTCGCTGCTCGTCCTGTTGCGTCTGATCGGGGCGCAGACCGATCTGCCGCTGGTCGGGGCCGGGGGAATAGCGGACGGCGCCGGGGTGGCGGCGGCGCTCGCGGCCGGAGCCGAAGCGGCCCAGATCGGCACGGCGTTCATGCTATGCCCGGAGGCGGGAACCGTGGGCGCGCACCGTGAGGCGCTCGTGCGGCCCGGCCGGACCGAGCTGACCCGCGCCTTCACGGGACGGCGGGCTCGGGGCATCGTCAACCAGTTTATGGTCGAGCATGATGTGGATGCGCCGTCGGCGTACCCGCACGTCCACCATCTGACCAACCCGCTGCGCCGGGCGGCGCGCGAGCAGGGCGATCCGGACGCGATCAACCTGTGGGCCGGTCAGGCCCACGCGCTCGCCTCGCAGGCCCCCGCGGGCGAGTTGGTGAGCCGGTGGTCGGCCGATGCCCGTGACGCGCTCTCGCGCGCGCAGGGGCGGCTGAGACCGGGAGCACAGCGGTCCTGACGGCGGGCTCGGATTGCTCGAGCACACGCCCTCGAGGCCGCAAAATCCCGGGCCTGTCCGGCAAGAATGGAGTTATATGTATGCCCGGCTGGGAGGTTGCCGCTGGTTAAGCGGCTTCTTCCACGTAACCCGCCGCGGCGCACGCATCGCAATACGCGGCCGGGGGGACGCGAGGCTCGTAGCAGCCGGGACGGCAGCAGGTGGACGACCGCTTGGGCCGGCCCCGCCCAATCCGGGCGGCGGCGGCATCCTTGAGCTCCTCGCGCATGCGATCGAGCTCCGCCGCGTGATCCACGCAGAACCGACGACCCTTGAGGGCCGGCTGCTGACAATGACTTCCACTACGACAACGCATAGACCGACCATCATATCAAGAACCCCCGAACGCACGTTCCGTGGGCGCCTACTTGCGACCGTTGTTGTGACGGCCGGAGTTGCCGTTTTGCTGCTGTTTTGCCCGTGATTTGGCGCTCTGGGCAGCCTTGTGGCCCACCGCCGCGTGCCGCGCCGCCGGGCGCTTGGGGAGCATCTGGTAGATGGTCGAGTAGCCGACCAGGTAGATGGCGCTGTCATCGGCGATCACCGGGTTGAACGCTCCGTCTCCGAACGAGAAGACCTGGTGTCCGGTGCGGGCGTCGAGCCCGATCGTGGTGCGGGTCCCGAGAACCGAGTAGTAGACGACGCCATCGACGATCGTCGCCGAGCCGGAGATGCGCCCGCCGGACGCGTGCGACCAGCGAATCGCTCCGGACTGGGCGTTGAAGGCGTAGAAATGCCCGTCGTAGGAGCCCATGTAGACGGTCGGGCCGAGCCTCGGGGTGTCCTGGACGGCCGGCGACGCGTACACGTACGCACCCGTGCCGGTGGCCCAGGCGAGCTGTCCCGTGCGCGCCGCGAACGAGTACACGCGACCGTCCGTGTTGCCCATGTACACGCGACCGAAGGCGACGGCGGGGCTCGAGTAGAAGTTCCCGCTTCCGAAGCCGAAATGGGTCCCGCTCGTGCTGACGGCCCAGATCTGGTGGCCATTCTGGGCGTTCAGCGCGTAGGCGCGACCCGCGTAGTCGCCGAAGTAGAGGATGCCGTTGGCCAGCGCCGGGCCGCCCTTGACCGGCCCGCTCGCGTGGTAGGTCCAGTTCAGGTGCCCGTCGCGAGCGCGGATCGAGTACACGGTCCCGCTCTGGTCGCCCAAATACAGGGTCGTCCCGTAGACGGTCGGCGAGGACTCGCTTCCCGCGGGCAGCCGGCGCGCCCATTCCTTGTGGCCGTTGCGCATCGACAGCGCGATGATCTGCCCGTTGCCGGGGCTGTGTGCGGTCGTCGAGAGCACCGGCACGTAGATCATGTGCTCCCGGACGCCGACGGCGGGGGAGGCGGCGGCGAGGGTGCCGACCTTGCGCTCCCAGAAGCGATGGCCGTCGAGCCGGTCGATCGCCTTCACCGACCCGTCGTCGTCGAGCGCGAACAGGCTGTTCTGATAGATCGTGGGCGGGAATTCGAGCAGGGCGTAGTCGTTGAACCGCCATCCGGTCCGGAACGGCGGCGTCAGTCCGCGGGCTCCATCGAAGGCCCGCGTGCGCGCGGCGTCGAAGCCGTAGCGCGGCCACTCGAAGTTGTTCACCACCCGGTGCCTGGACGGCTTGGCCGCGCTGGTCGTCGTGCTGGTGCTCGTCGAAGTCGTGAACGACAAGTTGGGGTGGGAGACGTTGCCGGGCGAGTGCAGGAGAACAAACGCCACCGCACCCCCCAGTACGACCAGCAGGATCGCCACGGCGACGAGCACCCGCCGCAGCCAACGCCGCGAACCGAGACTCGGCATCCTCGAAAGGCTACCCAGCGGAGGGTCCATGGGGCTGCACTGGCGAGGACCGGAGGGCCGATGGGCCGCACTCGCGCCGAGCGGCGCGCGAAGATGCCCGGGTGACGATTCCCGAGCCGACCGAGCTGCTCGCCCGGTTGCGGGCGCTTCCAGCCGGTGCCGCATTGCTGGACCGGCTCGGCCCTGAGACCCCGGTTCACCTCGTCGGCGGGGCCGTCCGTGACCTCGTCCTCGAGCGGACCGCACCGGATCTGGACCTCGTGATCGACGGCGATGCGCCTGCCCTGGCCGCCGAGATCGACCCCGGTGCCGTCGCCCATCCCCGCTTCGGGACCGCGACGTTCACCGTGGACGGGTTCCGGTTCGACATCGCGCGCGCTCGCCGTGAGCGCTACCCGCGCCCCGGGGCTCTCCCCGAGGTGGAGCCGGCCGGCCTCGACGAGGACCTCGGCCGCCGAGACTTCACGGTCAACGCGATGGCGATGGCGCTGGGCGGCGACCGCGCCGGGACGGTCGCGTCAGTGCCGAGCGCGCGGGAGGACCTCGAGTCCGGCCGGCTCCGGGTGCTCCACGACGCGAGCTTCGTCGACGATCCCACTCGCCTCCTCCGGCTCGCCCGATATGCGGCTCGGCTCGGCTTCACGGTCGAGCCGCACACCTCCGAGCTGGCCGCGGGGGCGATCGCGAGCGGCGCGCTGGCAACAGTGAGCGGGCCCCGGATCGGGAACGAGCTGCGTCTGCTGGCCGGCGAATCCGATCCCGTGGCGGCGTACGCGCAGCTACGGCGGCTGGGGATCGACGAGGCGATCGAACCCGCCCTCGGTCTCGATGATCCGGGCCTCGCCGGCCGGGCACTCGAGCTGCTTCCGGCAGACGGTCGGCCGGAGCTGGTCGTGCTGGCCCTCGCGGCGAGAGCGATCGATGAGTCAAAGCGTCGGGGCCTGCTCGACGAGCTCGGCTTCGACAGCGCGGAGCGGGAGGTGATCGTCGCGGCAGCCGGCCTCGGCGAAGCTCTCTCGCGCGCGCTGGCCGACGCCGCCGGCCCGTCCGCGATCGCCGACGCCGTCGCCGGGGCGCCACCCGAGGCGGTTGCGATCGGCGGCGCGCTCGGGCCGGCCGAGCCGGCGCGGGACTGGCTCGAGCGGCTGCGACACGTTCGCCTCGAGATCGACGGGTCGGACGTGATGGCCGCCGGCGTCCCCGAGGGCCCGAGGGTCGGTCGCGCGCTGCGCGCCGCCCTGGCCGCGAGGCTCGACGGACGGGCGATGGACCGCGAGGCGCAGCTCGCCGAGGCCGTGCGTGCGGCGGCGGCCAGCGAGTAGCCTGCGCGACGATGCTCTCGCAACCGAACGCGCTCCAGTGGGATCGTGGTCCCGGCCACTACGAGGTCTACTACCTCACGCTCACCGACCCGGCCACCGGGGTCGGGTTCTGGCTCCGCTACACGATGGTGGCGCCGCTCGAGTCCACCGCGGCCCCGGCGACCTGCGCCCTGTGGTTCCTGGCCATGGATCCGCGCGCAGGGAGGCCCGGAACGTTCGCGCGCAAGCTGACGCTGCCAGTCGACGGGCTGCGGGCGGAGTCCGACCCATTCGAGCTACGCATCGGGGACGCGGTCATGAGCGACGTGGGCATGTCGGGATCGTTCGAGGACGTCGCCTGGGACCTGCGCTGGACGCCGGCCGACCGGCACTACGAGCACGTCCATCCGATCCTGCGCCGGGCGCGGGTCGCGCAGACGGTACTCGTGCTCCCACACGCAGATCTATCCATCGACGGGCGCATCAGCTTTGGTCCGGAGCGGCTCGAGATCGCCGGAGCGCGCGGGGGCCAGGCCCATCTGTGGGGATCCAAGCACGCCCGCTCATGGGCGTGGGTCCACTGCAACGACTTCACCTCGCTCGAGGGCGAGCCCGTGACCGACGCCTTCGTCGACGCGGTATCGGTGTTCGTCCCCCGCCTCGGACGCGAGGTCGGTCCGAACACGCCGGTCGTCGGTCGATTCGAGGGCGCCGATTTCAACTCGACCTCGCCACCGCGCGTGATCGCCAACGCGAGCACGTTTGCGCTGACCGGCTGGCGCTTCGAGGCGGTCGATGGTTCGCGGAAGCTGATCGGCGAGGTCGATGCTGACCGTGATCAGCTCGCCGGCGTCACCTACCACGACCCAGACGGCGAGCTCGCCTATTGCTACAACGGCGAGACGGCATCGATGCGCGTGCACCTGTACGAGCGCTCGCGGCAGGTCGGCGGCTGGAGGCACCGGACGACGCTCCAGTCGCGCGGTCGGGCGCACTTCGAGTACGCCCAGCGCACGCCGATCGACGGCCTCGAGCTGCTGACCAAGTGAGACTGCCGGACCCGTTCCACCGCGCCGCGGACCACATCGCGATCGAGCTTCCGGGCGCCCGGGCACTGTTCACGACCCGTCACGGAGGCGTCTCCGAGGGTCCCTACACGAGTCTCAACCTCGGACGCTGGACGGACGACTCCCGTGACGCGGTGGAGCACAACCGCGCACAGCTGGCTCGGGACCTCGGGCTCGGCTTCGCCTACGGGCGCCAGGTCCACGGTCGCACGGTGCTGTGCGCGAACGAGGCGACGAGCGATCCGGGAGATCCACCCGAGGCCGACGGACAGGCCACGGGCGCGGCGGGCGTCGGCACGCTCGTGCTCACCGCCGACTGCCTCCCGATCGCGATCGCAGGAGGTGGTGCCGTCGCCTCGGTCCACGCCGGATGGCGCGGGCTGCAAGACGGCGTGATCGCCGGGGGCGTGCGCGCCGTCCGCGAGCTCGGTGACGGTGGTCCCCTGGCCGCGGCGATCGGCCCGGCCGCTGGCGTCTGCTGCTACGAGGTCGGCGAGGAGGTGCACGCGCGGTTCGCCGGCCTGGGGCCCGAGGTGCGCAGTGGAGCGAACCTCGACCTGCCAGCGATCGCGAGGCTCAAGCTCGAACGGGCGGGCGTGGAGGAGGTCCACGACGTCGCGATCTGCACGATCTGCTCAGAGCACTTCTACTCGCACCGGAGAGACGACGGCATCACCGGTCGACAGGCGGGCATCGCGTGGTTGACCTGATTCACGGACTCGAGGCCGAGCGCGTGCGGGGAAACCTCGAGCGGGTAACGCGCGAAATCGCCGGCACGGGACGCGATCCCGTTGAGGTGGAGATCCTGGCTGCGGTCAAGTACGTCCCGCTCGAGGAGCTTGGGACGCTCGCCCAGGCCGGGGTGACGCTGCTGGGGGAGAACCGGGCCCAGGATCTGGTGGCCAAGGCCGATGGCTACCCGGATCGCTTCACCTGGGACTTCATCGGCGTGCTGCAGAGCCGAAAGGTCCGCCAGATCGTGCCCCGCGTTCGCTATATCCACTCGGTCGCGACCGATTCGGCCCTGGCCCAGCTCGAGCGCCACGCGCATGCGGACACAGAGGTGCTGGTGGAGGTCAATGTATCCGGCGAGCCGGGGAAGGGAGGGATCGCGCCGGCCGAGCTGGGGGACTTCATCGCCCGGTGTCCGGTGTCCGTGGTGGGCCTGATGACGATGCCGCCGCTGGCCGCCGACCCCGAGGACAGCCGCCCGCACTTCAGGGCGCTGCGCGAGCTCGCGGTTCGGTACGGTCTTCGACACCTCTCGATGGGGACAAGCCAGGATTACATCGTCGGCGTGGAGGAGGGCGCGACGATTGTGCGCCTTGGCACAAGCTTGTATGGTTGAGCGAGGAGCCCGCGCGTCATAATCAACGGCAGGGAAATCCTCCCGACCACCGAACCCATTCCACGACCATGGCCTTCCGCGACACTTGGCACCGCACGCTCGTCTACTTCGGCCTCGCCGAGGACGAGGCGTACGAGGAGGAGGTCGAGCCATACCAGGAGCCCGAGGTCGATGTCCAGGACACCTATCGCGAACGGCCGAACGTCCGCCGCCTCAGCACCCGCCGGCGCCGTGACGAGATCGACGACATCTTCGCCGACGACGACAACGACGTCGATCGCCGCACGACCGCGCTGCGCCCGGTCGGACGTGGCAACGGCCGCGGCGGCGACGTACGGGTGCACTGGGTCGCCCCGAAGAGCTTCAACGATGTCCAGGACGTGGCGGACAAGTTCAAGGAGGCGATCCCGGTGATCCTCAACCTGCAGAACACCGACACGGATCTGTCCAAGCGCCTGATCGACTTCTCGAGCGGACTGACCTACGCGCTCGAGGGCGGCATGCAGCGAATCGCCGACAAGGTGTTTCTGCTCACGCCGCGCAATGTCGAGGTCTCCGCCGAGGAGCGCGCCCGGCTGGTCGAGAAGGGCTTCTTCAACCAGAGTTAAGCGCGTTCGGGGCGGTCTGAGCACCGACCGGAAGCTCGCAGACAGCCGGAGCGCCGCAACACGCGCCGTGCTACGCCGGTTCTCGCGGCGGCGGCGATTGCTATCGCAATGCCGGTAAGCCAGGCGACAAGCGACACGATTGTTCCGATCTCACCCCACTTCGCGGAGTCGAAGCTGATGCTCGCTTCGGCCACCGGGCGCGTGAGTTCATATCCGTTCGCGAAGCCAAGCGCGATCACGTGGCGGGCCGAGCCGGTCGCGGCGTGAAGCCTCCAGCTCGGGTCATACGACTGGCTCATAACGAGAAGGCCGGGACCGGTCTTGCGCGCGAGCTGCGCTGAAGTGCCAATCGCCTGATCGCGTGGGAACAGTGCGGATGTCACGGTCTGGCTCCCACTCAACGGGTCGTGACGACCGCGGAAGATGAATCTTGGTCTCGTGTCGATCCCCGAAGCGAATGGACCGTCGACGACGATCCCCGGGCGGAGAACATCTTTGGAGTCAGTCGAAAGCGCGAAGCTAAAGACGTGCGACCAGTCGGGCACAGAGGTTGCGTGCGAAGGCTCCAGGGGCGAGAAGAGAATCGTGCGGGTTCCCCGGGCGGTGTCGGTGAAGCGGAAGACCGCCGTCCGCTGCCCTTCAGCATCGAACGCCGCGACGAGGTAGTACTTCCGCCCGCTTCCCGTGCCTCTGAAACGCAACACAAACGGTCGGTTGGGATCAATCGCCCGATTGAGGCGTAACCGGGCGAGCGTGTAGTAGCGGCGAGCCGGCGACCGGACGGTCAGTTTGAGGCCGCCTCCGACCGGTGTGCCCACGACGCTGCTGCCGTTTCCCTGCTGCAGCTTCCACATCGCCCTCGTCAACCGCTTGCCGACGTGCCGCGGAGCCGACAGCGGGCCGATGCCACCCTCCTCGTGGACGACCCCGTTCGCGGCTGATGACGTACTCGTCCAACCGAGCACGTTCGCCGGCATCAAGGCCAACTGGCTGACATCGGTCGCACCACCGGCGTGAGGAGAAACGTTCTCGATGACGACCTGGTGGGTGCCCTCGCGAAGTGGGATACCACGGAATCGGCTCCAAACCGTGCCAGAACCGTCGTTCGCGAGGTTGAGAACGCCGAGCCGTTGCCCGTCAAGCCTGAGTTGGATCTCGCCCCGAGCCGCTGCCTCGAGCGCAGATAGCCAAACGGAGTACGTTCCCGCTCGCGGCACTCGGAGCGTGGCGGCGAGCTGTTGGCCGGGAAGGAGCTCGACGTTGCTCATCGGCTCGGCACCGACGTCGGTGCCCGGTTCGGTCGGCGTTTGGCTCAAAGACGCCGGGGCAAATCGGGACAGCGGCACGCGAACGATGGCGTGGAGCAGAACAGCGAGTTCGCGAGCTCCTCCGGGCGCAACAACGACACACGCGTCTTTGGCGCTCAACCTGCTCGCCAGCCCGCGGGGGCCTTGCACGGCGGCCAGCTGGTCGGCGAACTCGATGCCGGTGTGCGCGAAGGAAAACCACGGCTGATCCGCAAGGTCCCCCAGGACATGCATGCCGCCTGCGACGACACAGGTCGTCGGCGTCGTGAACGCCTGCGGGAGGGCATATTGGTTGCGGTAAATGGCGACGGGGCCCGCGGCTGCGGCAAGCGTCAAGCCTTCCTGGCGCCGGAAGAACGCGTTCTGCCCGTCGACGACCTCGAGTGCCGATTGGGGATCGATGCCGATGTACTTGACTCCGGCCGCTCCAGCGAGCTTGGTCAATGAACGCGTAGCTCCCTCGCCGACGAGTCCATAGAGATAGGTGACGAACCGCGAGGCGCGCAGATCCCACCCGCCGCGGAATACGACGGGATGTCCGTTCCAGTAACGGCTGACAGCACCAAGATCCGGCTCGATTGACGTGACGGGGTTTGCCTCACCGAATGGCTGCATCCAGGCCTGCCAGAACGGGGTTGTAAGTACACGCACGTCCTGACGGTCCGCTCCGAGGGTTCCGTATGCCTTCGCGAACGCCGCCGGAGGTTCCGTCGTCTGTAACCCGCTGACGAGCGCGTAGGTGCCGAAGAATGCGGCAAGGGGCGCGACCCACAGTGCGGCTATCAGAGACGGTCGCTCGGCGCCAAGACAGCCCTGTCCAGCGCGCTCGCGGCCTCTCATCCGGCCGAGCGTCACGGCTACAAGCATCGAGATGCCCAGCGTGGACACCATCAGCCACCGATTTGGGACACGGAGCAGGCTGAAGTACGGAACGTGGTAGTAGAGCAGCCGATACAAAGGGCCTGCGGCGCCGAATGGTCCAGCGCCGAGAAACCAGGCAACTATTGTCGGCACCGCGAGCACGGCTGCGATCCGCCGACTCTTCGTCAGCAGCGCCGAACCGGCGAAGAGGAGGAGGCCGATAGCGCATGCCTGGTAGGCGGTCCCGTCGTAGGGTGCACCCGCAAGGTTGTGCGTCGTCCAGTCTTCCGTCGGGATACCGATGATCGTGTGGAAGAGCGACTCGCTGTACTTGGCGTGGATGGCCAAGCCTTGGATGTAGAGGCGCGAGCCACCCGAAACGAATGGCGCACTCACTCCAGCGGCAAGGGGGATCAGCTCGACGGCGCTTCCAATGACAAAGAACGCTCCCGCAAGTCCGAGCGTAAGCCCCAGGCGAGTCAGGAACCTCCGCACCTCGCTTCGCTGCCGAAACGCCTCCCCGGCGACGACGGCCGTCAGCGGCAGTAACCAGTAGAAGGCCTGCCCGGTCGTCAGGAGATAGCAGGCAGAACCTGCCAGGCCGAGCGTGATCATCGCCGTCCGCGTCCCCGATCTGAGACTCACCCACAGCGACCAGACCATCCACGGTCCCAGTGCGTAGGAGATCTGCACATTCAGATGCCCGGCTGTCCATTGTGCGATTGAGAAAGGGACCAGCACATAGAGGGCCGCCGCCGACGCAGCTCCCAGCCGGGTCCTCGAGAGCCAGAATGCGAGGCAATAGCTGCCGAGGCTGGCGAGCAGCAACGTCGTCACCATCGCGAGCTTGTACACGCCTATCACGCTGCCGGTCAGAGTCGTGAACATCGCGAGGAACCAGTAGATCGAGTACTGCTGCGCCTGCCCAAACGGCTCGGGTGCCCACGCTGTAAAGGCAAGGACATGGTGCGCTGCATAGAGGCGGAGATCCGAGTAGAGAAACGCCGAATCCGCGCCCGTGGGAACCCCGTGACCGAAAACCACATTCCGCATAACGATCAGGTCGACGAAAACGAGGGCCAGCAGCGGGAGCGCGTGGCCCCTAACGCGTTCGAGTCGACGACCGACCGCCGCCAGCGGCGCCACAGGCGCCGAGTTGAGTCGTGCCGGAGGCGCGTTGACCTGTGGAAACCCAGGAGGGGGCGTTGAGACGCGCTCTGCGAGCGCTTGCTCAGCCACGGTTACCTCGCCACCACATCCGTGAACGATGTGCCAGATGCGGTACGGCCGGCTTGAGTGTGAAACCCGTCTCGGGTCGGCGCAACGGACCCAACTCACGGAGCCGTCGACGTCGGGTCCGCATCGCGACCGCGCGCGCGGCCCGCGCAAGGGGCCACGCGAACGTGATCGCGAGCAGCGCCAGACCAACTAGGTAGTTGCGCCGGTAGACACTCCAGCCTGTGTACGTCAGCTCGTGACTTCCTCTGCGCCGCCACCGTCGAGAGTTCGCCAGTTCCACTCGCAGGGCAGCTCCGGCCGGAGCGTCAGCCAGGAGACGCACCCCGAATGTCCCGTTCCGCGCCGCAGGGACGGGAGTCCAGCTTCCGCAGCCGCTGCCCTGCCCGGTGTGGGCCATGACGAGCGAGGTGGGCCGGGCTGAGCGGTACAGCGTGACCCCCGGCCACGTACGCTCGAGCGACATGCCGGGGCTGGTGGCCAGGCTTCCATAGGATTGCCAGTCCGCCTGGTGAAGAACGAGTACGCGTGCGATACCGAGGGCAGCCAAGCACGCAGCGAAGTCCCCGCGCGAGCGCCGACTGGCGAGGAGACCGTCGATGCGAGCTTGCTCCGGGTCGCTTTGGTCCTCCGGGCCACCGACGGACCGGCTGATAACGACCGGAACCTGGAAGTACGCCGCCGCGGGGTTCGCCACCACGCGGCCATGAGCGAACGAGAGGCCGAAGTAGCCATGGAATGGGAGCACGAGGGTGCGCGATCTCTGCGCAACACCCGTCAGATAGCGATTCGCGCTCGCCCAGGCGAGCGGGTATTGCGATGGCCGGAGCCGCCCCCACGCTCCCCAGAGCTCCCGTGAACCGAGCGTGAGGGGAACGGCGAGCAGGAGCGCAGCGACCGCAACCCGAGCTCGGCGAGTGCGGCCGGCGTGGCGAACGAGATCGTCGACCGCGAGCGAGCCGAGGTATGCATAGGCAAAGGCGACAAGGGCGAGTCCCTTTCCCGATTCCCGAAACGACCGAAGCCACGGAAACTCCGCCAAGAGCCACGCAAACGAGCTTTGCGTTGGTGACCATGCGTACCCGAGCGCGAGCAGGAAGCCGGCCGCTCCCGCGGCGGCTACTGCCCAGGCAATTGGGTCGCGCCGACTCAGCCAAAGCCCCCCCAGGGTGAGTACGACGATCACCAGCGCGAGTGCCGGCCACGCCGGCACGTGGGAGATTGCCGGGGTGGCATCGTTCCAGTAGCCGGACAATGCGGCAAGCGTGGGAAGCAGTCCGACATGAGGGTCACCGGCGGACGCGTAAAGAGCCAGCTGGGCGCGGCCTATGTGATTCCAGAGGTCGGCCAGACCGGGCGTCGGAAGCAGCCACCAGGTCGACGCCACTGCCGCAAGGGCGGCGCCGCCGATCGCCAGATAGTGACCACGTTGAAGCCCGAAGCCCGAAGTTCGGAATCCGACGATCGAGGCAAATAGAGCGCTGAGGCACACCAATCCGAGAAGGATCGCCATATGGGTGCTGGCGATAGCGGTAACGAGCGCGAGCGCGGCGAAGCCCCAAGGGGATGGCCTTTCACCTCGAAGCAGCCCTCGGAACGCCTGGAACGCCCATGGCAACAGCGCATAACCGAGGATCAGGAAGAGCTGACCGGTCCAGATGCGCTCGTACACGAATGGGTTGACGGCATACAGCACCCCCGCGAAGACGCGGGCGGCCGGATGGCGCGCATCGGTCAGGCGATGCATGCCTAGTCCCGCAAGCGCGATTGCCAAGACCAGCACAAGCTTCTGAGCGATGGCCACCGACGTGATCGAGCCGATCGCGGCGAGCACTGCATCGAGTGGCAAACGTGCCAGCGTCCCCTCATGCGTCCCCTGACCGAGCCCCCAGTACGACGGGTCGAGGCGCGGCCGCGGTACCGGCGCGGAATCCACAGCGAGAAGGAGCCCCGCTCCGAGCAGAGGACCGGCGACGACCGCCCCCAGAGCACCATAGCCCGCACTCGCAAAGGCCGCACGGCGGGCGGCGAGGGCGCGAACGGACGGCAGTTCGGCGGTGCCCGAGCTCACGTCGACACCTCGCCGTACACGCTCTCGAGCCGGTCGAGGACACGATCGAGCGTGTATCGGCTTGCCACGACCCGGGCGCCGTGCTCGCCGGCGGCGGCGGCGTCCTGGGGATCGCGCACGTAGTGGGCGATCGCCGACGCGGCGGCGTGGGCATCGCCGAAGGGCACGACGGTGCCGCCGCCGTGGCGCACCTCCTCTGCCAGCGCCACGCCATCGGTCACTACGACAGGCCGGGCCTGTTGCCAGGCCTCGATCACGATTCTTGAGAAGGCCTCGTAGAGCGAGGGTACAAACACTGCGTCGCTGGCTCGGTAGGCCAGCCGCAGGTCGCCGAGTGACAGCCTTCCCAGTAAGCGGACACCACTGACACCGGCCAGCCGTACCTCCTGCGGAAGTCCCACGGCGCCGAGGACCGCGCCAGGCACACGACGGCGGAGAGCGGTGATCACCTCCGCAGCGAAGTCAAGTCCCTTGCGAGCGTCCGGTCGCCCCGCGACGCACAGGACGAGCGGCGCGTTCCCGATGCCGAGTTGCGCACGGAACTCGGCCGCCTCGTGATCGCAAACGCGCGGCGTGTCGTACACGGCAGGTGGGACCAGAGCTACCCTCGGCGCTCCCATCCGCCTGAACAGCGCGGCCTCAGCGTTCGTGGCCACGCAGACGGCTGCAGACAGCCGGGCCGCCCAGGGTGCCGTCGCGTCCCAGGCCTCCATCGCGCGGCCGGGTATCCCGTGCGAGCGCCACAGCGCCCGGCGCCCCGGGTGGAGCATCGGCGTCCACACCACCGGCACCCCAGCGCGCCGGGCGGCCATGGCGGCAGCCCAGTGCATGTGGACCGGGAGGCACGAGTAGAGATGAAGCACTCGGGGCGAGCGCCGACGGACCACTCGCGGCGCGCCGCCGCTCAGCCCGAATGCCACTCCCGGCCGGCCATCCAGCCACGGCTCGAGGGCGTGAACGGTGACACCTGGACCGAAGTCGGGGACCGGTCGGTCTCCCAAGCGCATCGTGAGTATCTCGACGCGGCGGCCCCGCGCGGCCATCCCGCGGGCGACGTCGGAGACGTCGATGCCGAGCCCCCCGGTCGCCGGGTCGGCCTCACGGAACACCAGCATGACGTCGGCGCAAGCTTCCATCGCGTTCCTAGACACCGCCAAGCGGGCTTGCGTTGGGCCACTCGTCTTCGATCAGATTGCACAGCCCCCTCCAGCCGTATGGCGCCCCTCGTCGAAGAGCGCTCGGAAGGGCAGCGCGTGCCCGGTCCACGCCTCCCGGGTCGATACGTCCCGGAGCAACCGCTTGAATGAGCTCGCACGCGGCGGTTGCGAGCGCCATCGTGGGCGACGGACGGAGCAGGGGGGGCATCGACGGCCGGCCTCGGAGCGTGCGGAGTGCGGACCATTGGAGGCTGCGGGCGAGCGCCTCGAATCGTCCCTCGCGATGTTCGGAGGCGACTACCACGAGCCGATCGCGCGCGGCGATCCATGTCGCGGGGGATCGAACGGCTGCAGCGAGGGCGGGCCAGTCGCCGCCAACGCTCACCACCGCCTCAGGGAGCGTGGAGCACCACTTGTCCTGCGCCGCCAGTACAAGTTGCACCGAATGGAGCAGAGCCTTCTCCGTCAGGCGCGCGGCCTCTGGGTCGAGCCGGTCGGATCCCTCAACAACCGGCCTCCCCGCCTTGAGGAGGAACAGAACTCCCGACATCGCATAGGAGCGTCGGGCCGCCGTGTCGACGGGAGGGGTTCCCGCACCGCCGAGCCGCCAGCCAGCAGGACTCCATGCGACCACGCCTTCCCGGCGCAGCTTGAACGGCAGCATCGCCCCCCGCGTGCGCCGCAGCCGTGCGGCAGGGAGGGGATTCAGCGATACGGGTATGCCGAGTTCCCGTTCTAGCCTCTCCCTGGAGACCCGCAGCCTGCGCATGTCTCGTGGTATCCGCCACCCCGGCACGACGACGTACGCGTCGAGGTCCGACTGCGGCGTCGCGTTGCCGATCGCTCGACTGCCCAGCACGAGCACGGGGCGGTCGCCAACCGCTGATCGGACAGCCCCGACGAGCGCCGGGACAACGCGCGGATCGGCCGTGCTCACGGAGTGCCCTCCCGCAGGCAGAGAACCGCGAGTCCGAGCGCCGCCACCGAAAACGCGCAAGCGTTGATTGCGAGCAGATGGCCAACCGTCGGCCTGATCAGCGCAAAGCCGAGGACCTGTAAGGCCGCCGCGGCGGCCAGCACGATCGCAGCCGCACTGCGCCGGCGGGCGGCCAACCCCATCCCAAGGACATAGGCAACTGCGTACGGCGCGAAGGCACACGCCGCAGGGGCCAACCACGGGCCGGCCGCCTCGTAACCGTGCCCCGCAAGCGGGATGATCACCAGCGAGGGCGCGATCCACTCGATGCCGGCGACCACCGCGGCCACGATGGCGACGCCGGTCACCGCCCCGAGCAGGAGTTTCCGGCCGTCCTCGCCGCGCTCGTCACGCGCGCTCAGCATCGGAAACAGCACCCAGGTCAGCCCCGACGTCGCGAAGAAGACGATCTTGCCGGCGAGCGACACGGCCGCGTAAACGCCTGAGGCGTGAGACCCCATGCCGTGCCTGGCCGCGATGACGTCGCCTGAGAGCAGCACGGCCAGCAGCACCAGGCAGGCGAGCGCCAGCGCGCCGTTACGGCCCGCGGCCAGATCCCTTTGGCCAGTCGGCGCTGCTGCGGGCAGCGCGCCCAGCAGCCGGGTATGCGCCAGCGCGGCGCACCCGAGTGCCGCGGCGGTGGCGAGCACCGCGCTCTCGACGTGCGGCCAGAGCAGCAGCAGCGCGCCCGCCAGAATGATCTTCGCACCGGCCTCGATCGTGGTGGAGGCGGCGTAGCGCTCGAAGTGCCCGATGCCCTGCATCGCCCCGCGCTGAAGGTTCACAATTGCCGCGAGCGGCATCGACGCCAGTAGCAGGAGCACGGGTATGGAGGAGCTCAGCCGTAGGACGTGGGCGATCTGCCCGGCCGCGAGCGCCGCCACGGCCACGGCAAACGCCGTCCAGCCGGCCGCACGCCACGCCTGCCTGCGCAACTGCGGCCGGACGTCGCCGCCGCGATCTGTCGAGGTAAGCCGCGCCGTGGTGCCGCTCGCTGTCGCCTGCAGCGCGTACAGAAGCGGGCTGACCACGTACAGCAACGCAACCACGGCGGCCAACTGGCCATATCCGCCCGGGCCGAGTGCGCGGGCGCCGACCGCATTGAAGGCGAAATTCGAGAGATTCCACAGCAGCGTTGCGCCGAGCACGAATGATCCCCCGCGCGCGACTGCACGCAGGGCGTCCCACCGGCGGGCTGCCGCGAGCGGCCGCGCCGCGATCGGGCCAGGGACGGCGGCCAGCTTGGCCATCATGCCGCCAAGGCCGGGGTGGTGCGGGCCTGCTCGAGGCCGCACAATCGCGCGCACAGCTTGTGGACATCGACCAGTTCGACGGTTGTGCCCACCGGCTCGGCAGCGGGTGCGATGAAGATGCCGTGCTGGTCGGGATCGTCGGGGTGGTAGGCATGCATTGCCCGCGGATTGAGCATCGAGTGGAAGTTCGGGAAGATCGCCACCCCGGGGTCGAGGAGGTAGATCTCGTCTCCGTAGCGGCGATCCTCGAACCGGAGGTGAAGCTCCGCCAGCTCGTCGCCGGCGAGCCACTGCCCGGGCGCGCCCGCTTGAACGCGGGCTCGTATCTGCGACCGCAGCGACGCGTCGCCATCGTGGAACCACAGCCGCACCATCGTCGCGTCGAGCGCAAAGCAGAAATGCTCCGGAAACGACGGATGCGTCCAAAGGTCCGGGTAGGAGACCGTTTGCCGGACCTGGGACATGCCATGATCCGAGAACAGGACGAGGTTGATGTCGCCCATGCGGGCGCGGAGGCGGTCGATCACCTCGCCCGTCAGCTCGTCGGTTCGGCGCACGGCGCGGCGGAATAGCCCGCCCTCGACGCCGAGCAGATGCGACGCCATGTCGATCTGGTGCAGGTAGACGAACACGAAGCCGGTCCGGGTATCCAGGCCGTCGATAGCTCCCAGCACGCCGCGGGTGCCGTCTCGGGCCGCGTCGAGGTAGCGCCAGGCCACCCCCGCCTCTGTCAGCCGGTCGAACAGAGTCGGCATGCCGAGGGCGCCTGGCTCGGACATCGACCTACGCAGTGTCCAGTCGAACTCTGTGAGGGAGCGGAATGGGAAATGGCGCATCGAGAGGTGCGCATATCCTTCGCGGGCGCCGATTCGCCGGACCACGGTCTGCGAGAGGCCCCATTTGATCCCGCGGCGCACGATGTCGACCGGCATGCCGTCGACATCGCGGAGTGCCGCCAGCCGGCGCATCGGCGCATCCTGGGGCCGGTAGCAGTATTCCATCCAGTAGCCGTGCTGGTCCGGGTAGACACCGGTGAAGACGGTGGCCCGGATGGCGTCGGAGTAGCCGAGGATCGGTCGCAGGCGAGCGGTGGAACCCTCATCTGCGAGCCCCGCCAATCGGGGAGCCATGGCTGGTGTGAGGTAATCGTGACGGAAGGCGTCGACGAGGACGCACACCGTGGGGCGGTCAGGATTCATGAGTGGGCGCCTCCAGCGCCGAGCGTGTTGGGATCAGGACGCGCGGGGGGCGACCCTGAGCGGGGAGCGGCGGCGGTCTACCGGCGAGCGAGCGGTACACGCAGACGTATGCGGCAGCGACCCCCGACCACATGAAGCGTTGCTGGACAGTTCTGCGTGCCTCGTCGCTCATCCGTTGCAAAAGCGGCTGGTCACGGAGCAGGAAGCGCATCGCCAGGGCCAGTTGGCCGACGTCGCCCGGGTCCACGAGCAAACCTGTCTCGTAGTCGCGTACAGCTGTCGGCAGCCCCGCGATGCGGGAAGCCAGCACCGGCGTTCCGCAGGCCATGGCCTCGAGCACGACCAGCGGCATCGCCTCCGACACCGATGGCAGCAGCAGCAGTTGTGCCCGTGAGTAGAGCGCCGGGAGGTCCGGTCCGCGTACGTAGCCGAGGAATGCGACGCGGTTCTCCAAGCCGAGCTCGGTCGCCAATTGCTCGAGCGCCGCGCGCATCGGGCCATCTCCGACGAACACGCAGTTGACCTGCGGCACCTTCGCCAGCGCCTTCAGGAGCAGGTCGGGCGCCTTGCGCGACTCGAGCCGTCCGACGAACAGGCAGAACTCATCGAAAGCAACAGGCCGTCCGCCATGGCGCAGCGCCGCATCGAGCGAGTTCTCGGCGGGGGTGATCGCCGGAACCTTGAAGACGCTGATGTTGGTGCCATTCGCGATCGTGGTCACCTTGGCGCCGGGCAAGCGAAAACGCCGGACTGCGTCTTCGCGCAGCGCGGCGAACGTCGCGCCGACGCGATCCGCACGTCGAAACGCCGACACGTTGATGATGCGAAAGACCACGCGTCGCACGACTCGCTCGGCCCGCGAGCGGTAGTGGCAGAGCCAGGGCGGAGCGTCGTGCTCGGTGTAGACCACCGGTACCCGCGAGAGCACGCTCAGCATCACCGTTGCCAGCGCGCCGTGCGCGTGCACGAGATCGTGGTGATCCTCGCGCAGGATCTGCCGAGCGCGGAGTGCGACGGCGACGTTCCCGGCCAGGTGGCGTGCGAGCCAGTTCGGGAACTTGCCCGGGACGCGCGACCCCCATCGGACGAGCCTCGACCCGATCGGGACCAGGACAAGGCCCGGGAACTCGTCTGCGTCCCCACCTTCGAAATCGGTGAGCATCGTCACCGTGTGTCCGCCCGCGATGAGCGCTCGGGAAAGCTCGTAGGCGGCGAGCTCGGCTCCGCCGGCCCCGGCCGCAAGTGGCACGACGCCGCGCGTGAGCATCAGAATGCGAAGCGGCCCGTGTGAGCTTGGCAGCATCCGCACGCGCCGGATGCGCTGGCGCGGCACCATCCTGAAGGCCTCGAGCGTGATGCGCCAGGACATCTTGCTCGCGCCGACTCGCCGGTCGACAAAGCGGATCGGTATCTCGGTGACCCGAAAACCGGAACGAAGCGCTCGGTAGGTGGTCTCGATCTGAAATCCGAAGCCGCGGCAATAGAGGTTCGACAACTCGATGGTCTCCAGCACGTTGGCGCGGAATGCCTTGAATCCTCCGGTTAGGTCACGGATCTGGACACGAAGGATCGCCCGCGCGTAGGCCGACCCGATGCGGGAGAGCAGCCGCCGGGACGCAGTCCAATCCGTGGCGCCTCCGGCGACGTAGCGAGAGCCGACGACAAGGTCTGCACCGGCATCGAGCGCCCGCATCATGCGCGGTATCACCGCCGGGTCGTGCGAGCCGTCGCAGTCCATCTGCACGACGATGTCCGCGCCCCTGGCCAGGGCATAAGCGAAGCCCGCGAGGTAGGCCCTGGCGAGGCCCTCCTTGCCCGCGCGATGGAGCACGCTGACATGTCTGTCCGCTGCAGCCAGACGGTCGGCGATCCGCCCCGTCCCGTCCGGAGACGCGTCATCGACCACCAGTATCCGGAATTGCGCGCCTTCCGCTGACAGACGGCGGTGAACGCGATCGACGATGCCCTCTACGTTCTCCGCCTCGTTGTACGTGGGCAGGATCACCCACACGTTGTTTCGCTGCCGTGTGACCGTCGGGTCGGCTCGCGTCTGCTCTGATCCCGGTCCCGGGTTCATGCGTTCCCTACTTCCTTGGTTGTGGCATGGTTGTGGCCCACGAGCGTGGCGGCATCGCCTACCTATGGGTGATGGTGAGCCGGTCGGACCGATAGCCGCCCGGCGCTGCCTTCATGAACATCGATCAAGGTGACGCGCCTCGACCATGGACGTTGGTCGCACGACTTGAGCGCGGCCCCCTTTAGCGAGTTGCTGAGCGGACCGCGGCTCGAGCGGCGCGCCACCTTGAAAGCTGCTCCTACCTCTAGAACCCCTTGTGCTTGCCGTGATCGTGGTGATGGTGACCGCGGCAGGGGTGCTCCTTGTAATGGGTGGACGGTCCCCCGCAGGGCTTGTGGTGCTCAGCACCAGGCCCCTCGGCGGCAGCCATCCCTGCTGTGCCGAGGCTGACCGCTGCTAGCGCAACAGCTGCCCACCGGGTGATCCGGCGGACGGTCATATGAACCTCCTTGTCGTTGTGAACCTTCGGCCTGACTGCGCCCGGACGCGGTGATCGTGGACGTCCGTCGATCGATTGGCAAGCCGAGCTGGACGGCTGTACGGCTCACGCCGGCCACGGCAGCCCATATTTCCCCCAAGTCGCTCCGGATAGCTCACGGAAGCTGCGCATGGAACGGCGCGGCGCTCGCCGAAAGCGGGGGACGCTCGGCGGCCGCGCCGGCCCCAGTAGATTTCAGCGTATGCGAGTGGGGCTCATCGGAGCTGGCACCATGGCACGTGCGCTGGCACGTGGATGGGGCGACCCCGTGGTCTGCTCGGACAGCGGATCTGGAAGAGCGCGGGCGCTGGCAGACGAGCTCGGCGGCGAGGCCCTCGCGACCAACGCGCAAGTCGCCGAGCGCGCCGATCTGGTCATCCTCTGCCACAAGCCGGCCCAGCTCGGCGCCGTCGCGGCGGAGCTCGCGGGGCGGTCCAGGGCGGTCGCGTCGATCCTCGGAGGCACGACCGTGGCCGCGCTGCAGGAGGCGTATCCGGGCACCCCGGTGTTCCGCCTGATGCCGAACACCCCGGTCGAAGTCAGGCGCGGTGTGGTCTGCTATGCGCCGGCCGAGGGCATCGACCCGGAGCTCGAGCGCGAGGTCATCGCGCTGTTCGAGCGCGTCGCGACGGTCGTGCGGCTGCCCGAGCGGCTGATCGACGCCGCGACCGTGGCGATGGGAGTGTCACCGGCGTACGACGCGGTGCTCGTCGAGGCCCAGGTCGACGCGGTCGTCCGCTACGGGCTGAACGCGGAGCTGGCCTCACAGCTCGTGGTCGAGACGATGGCCGGGACGGCCGAGCTGCTGGCTGCGCGCGGATACGACACGCTGTCGGTCAGGCGCGAGGTCGCGTCCCCAGGCGGGTGGACGGCGCGCGGCCTCGATGCGATCGAGCGAGGCGGCGTCCGCAGCGCCTTCCAGGCGGGAATCGATGCGATTCTCAAGGGAGAGGGCTGATGCTTGCACTGGCTCTCACCAGGGTCGATATCGCGAACTACGTCGACGCCCTGTTCACGGTCTACATCCTGCTGATCTTCGTCTACATCCTGCTCAACCTGCTGTTCTCGTTCGGCGTGCGCCCGCCCTTCGCACGCTGGTCCGATGCGGTGGTCAACTTCCTGCGCGACGTCTGCGAGCCGTATCTGCGGATCTTCCGCCGCCTCATTCCGCCGATCGGGATGTTTGACCTCACGCCGATGATCGCGATCATCGTCCTCTACTTCGTGCGGACGATCGTCGTCAACGCGATCCAGGGCTGACAGGTGGTGGCCGGGGCCCAGGCGGCCACATCCCGCCGGGCGCGGACCGCCGCATTCGCGCGGGCGGCCGCGCTGATGGTGGCGGTGATCGCACTCGACCAGCTGACCAAGCACACGATCGCCTCGGGAATCACCGAGGGAGACAGCGAGCGCTTCCTGCCCGCGATCAAGTTCGTCCACGTGCACAACCGGGGTGTCGCATTCGGGTTCTTCTCAGGAGGCGGAGCGCTCGTGCTTGTGTTCACGGCGATCGCGCTCGGAGCACTGCTCACCTACTTCGTCATCCGGCCGACCCGCAGGTGGCTGTGGATCCCCACCGGCCTGCTGATCGGAGGCGCGATCGGCAATCTGATCGACCGGGTCTCCCAGGGCTCGGTGACCGATTTCATCAAGCTGCCCGCCTGGCCCGCGTTCAACGTCGCCGACATGGCGATCACGTTCGGGGTCCTGAGCCTGCTTTGGGTGCTCGAGAGCAATCAGGGCGAGCGCAGGAGCGATCAGACGCGGTGAGCGCCGTGGCCGGAGAGCGGGTCGAGATCACGGTCGCGGCGGAGAGTGCCGGCACCCGTCTGGACCGCTTTCTCGCCGGGCCGCTCGGATCGCGCGCCCAGGCGCAGAGCCTGATCGACGCCGAGCGGGTCCGGGTCGATGGGCGCACGCGCCCCAAGCGTCACGTGGTGAAGGCGGGCGAACGGATCGAGGTGCAGCTGCCGGTCCCCGATCCGAGCGAGTCCGAGCTCGAGCCGGCGCCGTTCACCGTCGCCTATGAGGACGAGTACCTGCTCGTGGTCGACAAGCCCGCCGGCGTTGTCGTGCACCCCGCTCGCGGGCACCGCACCGGAACGCTGGCGCAGGCGCTGGACGGCCGCGCGGCCGGCGGGGAGGAACCGTGGCGGGCCGGGATCGTCCACCGCCTTGACCGTGACACCTCCGGCCTGCTGGTGGTTGCCAAGGACGACTCGGTCCATCGCCGGTTGAAGGCGCTGATCTCCTCGCGGCGGCTGCACCGCGAGTACCTGGCCCTGGTCGACGGACACCCGCAGGCGCGAACGGGGACGATCGACGCGGCCATCGGCCGCCACCGGCGCGACCGCGTTCTCATGTCGATTGACACGGCCGAGCCGCGCGAGGCGCGCACGCATTACGAGATCGAGCGGCTGCTGCCGTCCTCGACGCTGCTGAGGGTCACGCTCGAGACCGGGCGCACACATCAGATCAGGGTGCACATGGCGGCCATCGGTCACCCTGTGTGCGGCGATCACCAGTACGGTGTCACGGGTCGGTTCGGGCTGCGGCGCCAGTTCCTGCACGCCGCCAGGCTGGCCTTCGAGCACCCCCTGACAGGGAAGGCGGTCGACGTGCGGTCGCCGCTTCCGGACGATCTGGAGGCGGCGCTCGAGTTTGCCGCGGCGGCGTGATCGAGCGGCCCGAAGAAGACGACGGGGCGGCCCGTCCAAAGCCGCCCCGCCGCACCGTTGCGAACCGAGCCACCGGAGGTAGGGGAAGGGAGGTTCGGCCCGCGCGGCGAGCAATCACCGGAGGTAGGGGAAGGGTGATCGCCCGCTACACCTGAAAACGTACCGTGTCGGCAATACTTGCGTAAACTTTTTTCAAGTTTTTCTGTCAACGACCCCGTCTGGACCGGGTCGCGGCCCTGCCTCGGGCTCTCATACCGAGGCTCGCGAACACCGCCGGACGGGCTGAAGTCCAAAACACAAAAAAAGGGAGTAGTGAGCAGTGGCTCAAGTCGGAATCAAAGAGCTGCTGGAGGCCGGTGTGCATTTCGGCCACCAGACGCGCCGTTGGAACCCCAAGATGCGCCGCTTCATCTTCGGTGAGCGGGACGGCATCTACATCATCGACCTTCTGCAGACCGAGGCGCTCCTCGACAACGCGCGCCGGTTCGCCGAGGACGTCAGCCGCCGTGGCGGCACGGTCCTGTTCGTCGGGACCAAGAAGCAGGCTCGCGACGCGATCCAGGAGACCGCGTCGGCGGCCGACATGCCGTACGTCAACCATCGCTGGCTCGGCGGCCTGCTGACGAATTTCCAGACCATCTCGCTGCGCATCAAGCGCCTGCACGACCTCGAGCGCTACGAGACCGAGGGTCAGCTGCAGCTGCTGCCGACCCGTGAGCGGATGGCCGCGCAGGCTGACCTCGAGAAGCTCCGCGCGAACCTCGGCGGGGTCAAGAACATGCAGCGTGTGCCCGACGCCGTGTTCGTGATCGACCTCAAGACCGAGGCGATCGCGGTACGCGAGGCACAGCGGCTGCGGATCCCGATCATCGGGCTGGTCGACACGAACTGCGACCCGGATGGGATCGAGTACGTGATCCCGGGCAACGACGACGCGATCCGCTCGTGCGCTGCGATCACCCGCGCGATCGGCGACGTCGTGGCCGCTGGTCACGGGATCTTCCGAGCCGAGGAGGAGCGTGCCCGCCAGGAGCGCGAGCGGCGCGAGGCCGAGGAGCGGGCTCGCCAGGAGGCCGAGGAGCGTGCCCGGCGCGAAGCCGAGGAGGCGGCTGTCGCGGCGGCGGCGGCCGAGGCTGAGGCGGCTGCCGCGGCCGAGGCGGCGGCCGTCGCCGAGGCTGAGGCGGCTGCCGCGGCCCAGGCTGCGACTGCCGGGGCGGCTTCGGCTCCGCAGGCGCCACAGGCCGAGGCACCTGCCACCACGGCCGCGCCTGCCCCCCCGGCGCCCGAGCCCGCCCCCGCCGCTGCGGCGGCCGAGCCTGAGCCCGCCGCTGCGGCGGCCGAGCCTGAGCCGGCTGCGGAGCCCGAGCCAACCCCAGAGCCCACGGCCCCAGAGCCCGCGGCAACGCCCGAGCCCGAGCCGGCCGCAGCCGCGGCGCCTGAGCCGGCCGCAGCCGCGGCGCCCGAGTCGCCTGAGCCCGCCGCGTCGCCCGAGCCCCCCGCTGAGGCCCCGGAGAGCCCCGAGCCGGCGGCCGAGCCGCAGACCCCCGCCGAACCGACCGCGGAGGACAAGTGATGGCCGAGATCACCGCCAGTGACGTCAAGGCGCTCCGCGACCGCACCGGCGCGGGAGTCCTCGACTGCCGCAAGGCGCTGACCGATTCCGACGGCGACATCGAGAAGGCGGTCGAGATCCTGCGCGCCAGCGGCGCCGCCCAGGCGGCCAAGCGCGCCGGAGCCGAGGCTCGCGAGGGCGTCGTGCAGAGCTACATCCACGCCGGCAACAAGATCGGCGTACTGGTGGAGGTCGATTGCCAGACCGATTTCGTCGCCCGCAATGAGAAGTTCATCGAGTTCGCCCGCGATCTGGCGCTGCACATCGCGGCGGCGGCCCCGCTTGCCGTGACCGAGGACGCCGTGCCCGCCGAGGACCGCGAGCGTGAGGAGCGGATCGCAACCGAGCAGGCGGCGGACCGACCGGAGAACGTCCGTGAGCGGATCGTCACGGGCAAGGTCGACAAGTGGCTCGACGAGGTCGTGCTCCTGCGCCAGAAGCACGTGAACGAGGACAAGCACGGCGGCAAGACGATCGAGGACCTGCGCGCCGAGCTCGCCAGCGAGACGCGCGAGAACGTCGTCATCCGTCGCTTCGCCAGGTTCGCGGTCGGCGGCTGACGTGACCGGGAACTCGAGCAGCCCGGCGGTCTACAAGCGCATCCTGCTCAAGCTCTCCGGCGAGGCGCTGATGGGCGATCGGGACTACGGGACCGATCCCGCCCGCGTGCAGACGATCTCGCGCGAGATCGCCAGCGTCCATGCCAGCGGCGTCGAAGTTGCAATCGTGGTGGGCGGCGGCAACATCTACCGCGGGCTGGCGGCGGCGGCAAAGGGCATGGACCGCGCGACCGGCGACTACATGGGCATGCTCGCCACGGTGCTGAACGCGCTCGCGCTCCAGGACGCGCTCGAGAAGGAGGACGTCGCCACCCGCGTGCAGTCGGCGATCACGATCTCCGAGGTCGCGGAGCCGTACATCCGGCGTCGCGCGATCCGCCATCTCGAGAAGGGGCGGATCGTGATCTTCGCCGCCGGCACCGGCAACCCGTTCTTCACCACCGACACGGCCGCCGCGCTGCGGGCCGCGGAGCTCCACGCCGAGGTCGTCCTGATGGCCAAGAACGGGGTGGAGGGGGTCTATACGGCCGACCCGGCCAAGGACCCGAACGCCGAGTTCATCCCCGAGATCACGCACAAGGACGCACTGACACGCGGCTTGCAGGTGATGGACTCGACAGCATTTGCGCTCTGCATGGACAACAATCTCCCGATCGTCGTCTTCAACATGGCCGACGGGCGCAATATCGACAAGATCGTCTCAGGAGAGCGAGTAGGGACGTTGGTGAGGACATGAGCGAGTTGACCGATGAGCTGGTCTCGGATGCGCGAGAGCGGATGGGCAAGTCGGTGGAGTCGATCCGCCACGAGTTCGGATCGGTGCGGACCGGCCGTGCCAGCCCGGCCCTGTTGGACCGCATCAACGTCGACTACTACGGGACCCCGACGCCGCTCAAACAGCTGGCGACGATCAGCGCTCCCGAGGCGCGCCTGCTGACGGTCCAGCCCTACGACAAGAGCTCGATCAAGGCGATCGAGAAGGCCCTCATGGAGTCGGACATTGGTCTCCAACCGAACAACGACGGGAACCTGATCCGGCTCGGGATTCCCGAGCTGACCGAGGAGCGGCGCAAGCAGTTGGTCAAGGTCGTGCGCCACATCGCCGAGGAAGGGCGGGTCGCGATCCGCAACATCCGCCGCGACGTGATGCACGACCTCCGCGAGCTCAAGGAGGCCGGCGATGCCGGCTCGGACGACGAGCACCGGGCTGAGGTCGAGCTCCAGAAGGTCACGGACTCGCGCATCTCCGAGCTCGACGACCTGCTCAAGCAGAAGGAAGAAGAGATCCTCGAGGTCTAGCGTGCCCCGAGATCAGGGTGCCCGACCCGGGTTCGCTCGCTACGTCGCGATCATCACCGACGGCAACGGCCGTTGGGCACAGGCACGCGGTCTTCCTGTCGTCGCGGGGCACGAGGCCGGCGCTGACACCGTTAAGGCGCGTCTGCGCGACGCCGTCGAGCTCGGGGTCGCGGAGCTGACCGTGTATTCGTTCTCGACCGAGAACTGGAGCCGCTCCCCCACGAGGTGGCCGCGCTGATGGAGATGTTCGGACGCCGGATCGAGGGCGAGACGCCGGAGCTCGACGACGAGGGAGTGCGGATGCGGTTCATCGGCCGCCGCGCGGATCCGGTTCCACCCGCGCTGATCGAGAGGATGGAGTGGGCCGAGTCGGTGACGCGAGCGAACAAGCGGATCACCCTGTTCGTCGCCTTCAACTACGGCGGCAGGGCGGAAATCGTCGATGCAGCGCGAACCTTTACGGAGGGAGACGAAGACGACTTCCGCTCTCACCTTTATGCGCCCGACATGCACGACCCCGATCTGATCATCCGGACCAGCGGCGAGCAGCGCGTCTCCAACTACCTGCTGTGGCAGGGGGCCTATGCCGAGCTGGTGTTCCGTGACGAGCTGTGGCCGGACTTCTCACGCGAGGCGTTCGAGCAGAGCCTCGAGGAGTTCGCCGCGCGCAGGCGCCGCTTCGGAGGCCGCTAGCGATGCCGCCGGCCAGGCGGTCGCGACCGCAGCGCCAGCGCGAGCCGGCGCCGTCCCAGCGGTCGCGCGCACAGGCCCAGCGCTCCCAACCCCCGCGATCGCGGGGGCCCCGCGAGCCGCGAGGCGGCGGCTCCGACCTGTTCGCCCGTGTCCTGGTCGCGATCCCGGCGGCGATCCTCGCAATCGTGTTCATCGACCTGGGCGGCCTCGCCTTCGCCCTGTTCATGGTCGCGATCGGATGGCTGTGCATGCACGAGCTCTATCGTGCCCTGGGCCGCTGGCGCCCGCTCCCGGTAGTCGGCTTCGCCTCTCTGGCGGGCATGGTGCTCGCCGCGCGGTACGGGGGCCTGAAGGATGTGATGGAGGTCGCCGTGGCCACCCTGCCGGTGCTGTTCCTGGTCGCGCTCGGGCGCGGTGGGAAGGGCCGGCTGACGATCACGATGGCCGGCACGCTGCTGGGGATCTACTGGCTCGGCCTCGCATTCGCGCACGCGGTCCTTCTCCGGCGCCTGCCCCACGGCAACGCCGTCCTGATCGATGTGCTCGTCGGCACATTCCTCGCCGATACCGCCGCCTACGCCGGCGGGCGCCTTTTCGGCCGCCGCCCGCTGGCGCCCGAGATCTCGCCCAACAAGACGGTCGAGGGGCTGTTCTGCGGGATGCTGATCGCGATCGTGTCGGTGTTCCTGGCCGGTCTGAACCAGACCTGGCTCACGCAGGGCGATGCGCTCCTGCTCGGAGTGGCCGTGGCGGTCCTCGGCCCGATCGGCGACCTGTTCGAATCCGCGATCAAGCGCGATGCTGGGATCAAGGACGCGGGCAGCGTGTTCGGCGCGCACGGCGGGGCTCTGGATCGCCTTGACGCGGTCATCTTCACCGTCGTCGCGGGCTATTACATCTGGATCGCCGTCATGCACTAGCCCCATGCGTCCGCGGGGTCCCCGAGACGCCCGCCTAGAATCTCGGGCATGTCGCGCCGCGTGGTCATCCTCGGTTCCACCGGCTCGATCGGGGTGCAGGCGCTAGACGTGATCGACCGCTCGGGTGGCGAGCTCGAGCTGGTGGCCCTGGCCGCGGGCAGCGGGTGGGAGCCTCTGCTCGACCAGGCCCGCGCCCACGGTGTCGCACGCGTGGCGCTGAGCGATCCCGACGCCGCCGCCCGCGCCGCCGAGGCGTGGACCGACGGTGAGGTCCTGAGCGGCCCGGACGGGCTCGTGCGACTGGTCACCGAGACTCCCTGCGACCTGGTGCTCAATGCGGTCGTCGGCTCGGCGGGCCTCGTCCCGACGGTGGCCACGCTCGGCGAGGGCATCGACCTGGCGCTGGCCAACAAGGAGTCGCTGGTGGTCGGTGGCGAGCTCGTGCTCGCGCTCGCCGAGGCCACCGGAGCGGCGATCATCCCGGTCGACTCTGAGCATTCGGCGCTGCACCAGCTGCTCGCCTGCGAGCGGCCGGGAACCGTCGACCGGCTGATCCTGACCGCCTCGGGAGGTCCGTTCCGAGGGCGCGGCCTGCCCGAACTCGAAGACGTCACGGTCGGGCAGGCGCTCGAGCACCCGACCTGGGCGATGGGCGGCAAGATCACGATCGATTCGGCCACGCTGATGAACAAGGGCCTGGAGTTGATCGAGGCCCATCACCTGTTCGGGACGCCGTACGAGCAGATCGAGGTCGTGGTTCACCCGCAGTCGATCATCCATAGCCTGATCTCGCTCAACGACGGAGCCACGCTCGCGCACCTCGGCTATCCGGACATGCGGGTCCCGATCTCCTATGCCCTGCACTACCCGGAGCGCCAGGACGTGCCCGTCCGCCCGCTCGACCTGGTCGAGCTCGGCGCGCTGACGTTCGAGGCGGTGGACACGGAGACGTTCGCGTGTCTGCGGCTGGCCCGGGAGGCGGCACTCGCGGGCGGAACGGCCCCGTGCACGCTGAACGCGGCCAACGAGGTCGCCGTGCACGCGTTCCTCTCGGGCCGGCTGCGGTTCCTCGAGATCGCCGCGGTGATCGAGGAGACGCTCGAGCAGCTGCCGTCCAGGCAGGTCCATTCGTTCGGCTCGCTAGGCGATGCCGACGCCGAGGCCCGTCGGCTGGCCGGTGAGCTCGTGCACCAGCGCGCGGCGGCTTGAGCGCCCCTTAGCGAATTCTTCAGGGCGACATAGGCCTGAGTTGCCACACTGGGGCCGTGTCCTACGTCCTGGCCTTCCTGGGCTTCGCCTTCCTCATCATCATGCACGAGGCGGGTCACTTCGCCGCGGCCAAGGCCGTGGGGATGAGGGTGGAGCGGTTCTCGCTGTTCTTCGGCCCGATGTTGTGGAAGGTCAAGAGGGGGGAGACCGAGTACGGGATCGCCCCGATCCCGCTCGGCGGCTACGTGCGAATCACGGGCATGAACCCCAATGAGGAGATCCCGCCCGAGGCGGTTCCCCGGGCGTATTACAACCAGCCGGTGTGGAAGCGCATCACGGTGATCCTGGCCGGGCCGGCAGTGAACCTGGCGATCGCGTTCCTGATCATCTGGGTGCTGTTCCTCTCGCACGGAGAGTCGGTTACGGTCAACCGGGTCGCGCAGGTCGAGAAGTCGAGCCCGGCCGCGCTTGTGCTGCGCCCGGGCGACCGGATCGTCTCCGTCGATGGCGTCAAGGGCTCGGCGGACACGCTGCGAAACCAGCTGGCCACGCATCGCTGCGCCGGCGTTCAGGTCAACGGCTGCCCGGCCCAGACGCCCGCCGTGTTCGTCGTCCGCCGCGGCAACCAGCTGCTGACGATCAAGGTCAAGCCGCGCTACAGCGCCGCCGACAAGCGGCCGCTGGTCGGTTTCGCGTTCGACGAGGGCTCGCAGGCGGTCGGCCCGGTAAAGGCGGCCTCCCTGACCGTGACCGGGATGTGGTCGGTGACCAAGCAGACCGTGGGGGTGATCGCGCGCATCTTCGAGCCGCAGCAGCGCAAGCAGGTGAGCGGCATCGTCGGCGGCTACACCGTTACCCAGGAGTCGTTCTCGAAGAGCACGACTCTGGCGCTGCAGGTGCTGGCGCTGATCTCGCTGTCGCTGGCGATAATCAACCTGTTCCCGTTCCTGCCCCTCGACGGCGGCCACGTGTTCTGGGCGATCGCCGAGAAGGTGCGCGGCAGGCGGATCCCGTTCGAGGTCATGGAGCGGGCCGGGATCGTCGGCTTCGCGCTGATCCTGATGCTGTTCGTGATCGGCCTTAGCAACGACATCTCGACCCTCAGCGGCAAGGGATTCAACGTTCACTGACGGCCGGCAGCAAATGGCCGCTGCGATAGCGTTAGCTGCACTGAGTCCCCCGATTCTGGACGCGAGGAGAGTATGGAAGGCAGCACGATCACGGCGGCAGAAGGACGTGCGGTTGACGCGCCCACGCTGACCGAGGCGCTGCGGCGCACCGCGGCTAACAATCCCGAAATCGTCGCCGTGCGGATGCCCGACGACAGCGTCTCGCTCACGTGGTCGGAACTGCTCGCGAGGGTGGACGCGCTCGCCGGAGGCCTCGCGAGGCTTGGCGTCGAGCGTGGCGAAACGGTCGCGATCATGGTCGGCAACCGACCGGAGTTCCACATCGCCGACCTCGCTGCGGCGATGCTCGGTGCGACGCCGTTCTCGATCTACGCCACGTATCCGGCGGAGGAGATCCGTTACCTCTGCACCGACGCCGCGACCAAGGTCGCAATCGTGGAGCAGGCATTTCTCCCGGTCATTCAGGAGGCACGCAAGGACCTCCCGGCGCTCGAGCACGTGATCGTGATCGACGGCGAGGCCCCGGATGGGACAGTCTCGCTCGACGAGGTCGAGGGCTCGAATCCCGATTTCGACGTCGCCGCTGCGGCGGGGACGATCGGCCCCGATGATGTGGTCACGCTGATCTACACCTCGGGCACGACCGGGCCCCCGAAAGGCGTCCAGCTCTCACACCACAACATCATGGTCTCGGCCCACGCGATCGACGAGATCATCCCGTTCGGGCCCGGCGCGCGCGTGATCTCGTGGCTTCCGGCGGCGCACATCGCCGAGCGGATGGCCCACCATTACATCCCAGTCATCTATGCCGGCACGATCACCTGCTGCCCTAACCCGCGGGAGATCCTGTCCTACCTGCCCCAGGTTCGACCCACCTGGTTCTTCGCCGTCCCGCGGATCTGGGAGAAGCTGAAGGCGGGCCTCGAGGCGATGCAGGCCTCACAGCCGGAGGAGCAGCGCGCGCCGATCCAGGCGGCGCTGGCAGCGTCGATCCAGCGCGTGCGGCTGCGCCAGCGCGGTGAGCGCGTGTCGGAGGACCTCGAGGCGACGGTCGAGGCGGCAGACGAGCAGATGTTCTCGAAGCTGCGCGAGATGCTCGGCCTTGACCAGGCGGTCGCCGTCAACGTCGGGGCGGCGCCGACCCCGACCGAGGTGCTCGAGTTCTTCCACGCGCTCGGGATCGAGCTGGCCGAGCTGTGGGGCATGTCCGAGACCTGCGGGTTCGGGACCTGCAACCGCCCCGGCGCGGTCCGGATCGGGACCGTCGGGCCGCCGTCGCCCGGCACCGAGCTCAGGATCGCCGAGGACGGCGAGGTGCTCGTCCGCGGCGGATTCGTGATGCTCGGCTACCGCAACCAGCCCGGTAAGACCGCCGAGGCGATCGACACCGGCGGCTGGCTGCATACGGGCGACATCGGCAAGATCGATGAGGACGGCTACCTGAAGATCGTCGACCGCAAGAAGGAGATCATCATCAACGCGGCCGGGAAGAACATGTCCCCGGCCAACATCGAGGCCGCGATCAAGACCGGCAGCCCGCTGATCGGTCAGGCCTGCTGCATCGGCGACGCCCGGCGCTACAACACGGCACTGATCGTCCTCGACGCCGACTACGCCCCCCAGTGGGCGGCGCAGAATGGGCTGGAGGGCAAGTCGCTGGAGGAGCTGTCCACCGAGCCGACGGTGCTCGAGGCCGTGCAGGCTGGGATCGACGAGGCCAACTCGCACCTGGCCCGGGTCGAGCAGATCAAGAAATTCACGATCGTGCACGGCGACTGGATCCCCGGCGGCGACGAGCTGACCCCGACGATGAAGCTCAAGCGCACCCCGATCGCGGCCAAGTACGAGGCCGAGATCGACGCGATGTACCAATAGGACAGCCGGATGCCCGGGAGGCCGGACGGGTAACCGCATCCGGCCGCTGCGCTTGCGCGCTGGTTCCACGGGCTTGGGTTCAGCCGGGCGCTAATACGTCCGCCCGGGCCGTCACCATGCCGCGCTCGTGTCTGAGCAGAGGTGGGGAACAGGATTGCGTGGATGGCAGCGCCGAGCGCTCGGCGAGATGGGCTCGTGGGCGTCTGGCTCGTTCCTGCTCTCGGCGGCTCCGGGGGCGGGGAAGACGCGGCCGGCGCTCGAGCTGGCGCGGGCTGAGCTCCGCTCCGGCCTGGCCACCGGCGTCGTTATCGCGTGCCCGACTGCGCCGCTGACCCGGCAGTGGGCCCGGGCCGCGAGCACGCTCGGGGTGCACCTTGCCCCGGACGCGGGCTCTCCGCGAGCGCCGAGCGGCTTTCATGGCGTCTCGGTCACCTACGCGCGGATCGCCAAGACGCCCAAGACGTGGGCGAAGGCGCTCCGCAACGGCACCCTGGTCGTCGCCGACGAGGCTCACCACCTCGGCGAGGAGCTGACCTGGGGCACGGCCTTCTCCCAGGCGTTCCGGGCCTCCGAGCGCTGGCTGCTGCTGTCAGGGACGCCGTTTCGCTCCGACGCGACCCCGATCCCGGGCGTGCGCTATGACCGCGCGGGGCTGGCCGACCCCGACTTTTCGTACACGTACGCCGACGCGGTGCAGGACGGCATCTGCCGCCCGGTGTGCTTCGTCGCCTACGACGGGACGCTGTCCTGGCGCAGCGGCGACGACGTGATCGAGTCGAGCTTCGAGACCGCGCTCTCACGCCGGGAGGCGGGCCGGCGTTACCGCACCTCGATCTCGACCGAGCTGCCCGACGGACTGCCCCGTATCCTCCGCGAGGCCGACGAGAAGCTCCGCTCGATCCGCCGCGACGGGCACGGCGACGCCGCCGGCCTGGTGATCGCGGCCGATTCCAGCCATGCGCGCAGGGTCGCGGCGCTGCTGCGTGAGGCGACCGGGCGGGCGCCGCTCGTCGTGCTCCACGCCGAGCCACGCGCGGCAGCCAAGCTGGCCGCGTTCACGCACTCGCGGGATCCCTGGATGGTCGCCGTCAACATGGTCTCCGAGGGCGTTGACATTCCGCGGCTGCGGGTGGGTGTGTACGCGACCGCGGCCAAGACCTCGCTCGTGTTCCGTCAGATCGTGGGGAGGTTCGTGCGGACGATCCCCGGTCGCCCGGCCGAGCCAAGCTGGCTCTACATCCCGGCCGACCCAATCCTCCGCGACCATGCCTCGTCGGTCGAGCACGAGCTCCGGATGGCCCTCCGCCTCGACGAGCCGTCCGACGAACTCGAGCGCGCCCAGCGCCGGCAGACCGAACCGAGCGAGGAACCGTCGTTCGTGCCTCTGAGCGCCGACGTGGCCCCGCAGATGACCCTGTTCGGTCCCCCGGCCCCGCCCCCGAGTATGCCGATCGCTCCCGTGCCCGCGGCGACGAGAGACGTTCCTGCCTTCGAGCGCCGCGCGCAGCTGCGCTCGGAGCGCCACCGGCTGGTGTCCGATCTCCGCCGCCGTGACGGCTCGAGCCATAGCGAGATCAACGCGTGGCTAAACCGTAAGCTCGGGATTGCGAGCGTCGAACACGCGACACTCGATCAGCTCGAGCGCTCGGTCGAGCTCCTGATCCGCCGCCTCACCGCGAAGCGTTGATCGACCGCCAGATGAGCTCGACAGGGTGGTGGATCGGAAGCGGGCGGCCGAGCTCGCGGAGATGCAGGTCGAGCTGGGCCGCGCAGCCCGGGTTGCCGGCGGCGATCGCCTCGGCGCCCGTGTCGAGCAGGTGCTGGGCCTTGCGGGCGCCGAGCTCGGCCGCGGCCTGGGGTTGGACCAGGTTGTAGACGCCGGCCGAGCCGCAGCACACGGCCGCCTCGGCCCCGACCTCGAGCAGCTCCAGCTCCGGGATCTGCTCGAGCAGCTGCCGCGGCTCCGAGCGAACCCGCTGGGCGTGCTGGAGGTGGCAGGCATCGTGGTAGACGACCCGCAGCGGCACCGAGCCGCGTGGGGCGCGCGGCGGGACCGATGCGAGCAGCTCCGAGACGTCCCGGACCTTGGCCGCGAACTCGCGGGCGGCCGGCGTGGCGAGCAGCTCGCCGTACTCCTTCATCGCCGCGCCGCAGCCGGCGGCGTTGACGACCACGTGGTCGACCTCGCCGAGCTCGTGGAACGCGGCCACGGTTGCGCGGGCGCGGGCGAACGCGGCCTCCTCCTCGCCGGCGTGAAGCTCGAGCGCGCCGCAGCAGTCCGGGGACTCGGGCGCGAGCACCTCAAACCCCTCCGCGGCCAGCGCGCCAACCGTCGCCCGATGCACGTCGGCGAAGAACACCCGCTGGACGCACCCGAGCAGGAGCCCAACGCGGCCGCGCTGTTCGCCGACCGCGGGGGTGCGGTGGGGGATCCGGGCCCGGCGGACCTCGCGCACGGGAGTACGGGGAGCGACCTTGGCCAGGATCGAGACGCGGTCGGGCAGCCGCTCCGCTCCGAGCCTCCGCGCCGCGGCCAGCATCGGGACCAGGCGGCGCAGCCGCTTAGGGTGGGGGAGGGTCTCGAACAGCAGCAGTCGCAGCGCCTGCTCGACGTTCGAGCGCTCGTGATGGCGCTCGACCTGGGGTCGGACGCGCTCGATCAGGCGGTCATAGCGGACGCCCGAGGGGCATGCGGTCACACAGGCCATGCACCCGAGGCACCGATCGAAGTGCGTGACCATCTCGTCGGACAGCTGCGAGCCGGGCTGGAGCCCTTCATCGATCAGGACGATTCGTCCGCGCGGCGAGTCGGCCTCCTCGCCCCAAAGGACGTATGTCGGGCATGAGTCGAGGCAGAACCCGCAGTGCACGCAGTCCTCGATCACCGAATGCTCTGGCGCGCGCTGTCCGTCGAACGCGGCCATCAGATCCCGCTCACGAATATGCCGGGGTTGCACACCCGGGCCGGGTCGAATCGCTGCTTGACGCGCCGCATCAGCTCCTCGGCCCCGTCCGACGGCCCGCCCCACGGATCGACCGAGCCGCGCAGCTCCGCCGGCGCGTCGAGCAGCACCGAGCGCGCGCCACGCGGGAGCCCCGCGCTCAGGCTCTCCAGCGCCTCGGGATCGACATCGATGTAGGTCGTACCGAGCGCGGCGCGGCCGACCAGCGTTCCCGAGCACTGCTCCGTGACGCGGAGCACCGCGCCCAGTGTGCTCGGTCGCGCCGCCACCCTGACCAGCGCACGCCCGTTGCAGGCCCGCTGCCCCGCCCGCTGGCGCGCCCACAAGGTGTCATCGTCGCCGGACGTCTCCACGTGCTCGAGGCCGGCGTCCCGCATCAGCCCGGCCACGCGAGTCGCCCGGCGCCCCGCCTCGGCGCCGCCGGCCCGGGCGAGGATCCCGCCACGGCCGGCGCGCCAGGCCACGTCGAGCGCCTCGAGCTCGAGCGGAGCGCGCGTGAGCGCGATTGCGGCCGCGCTCAGGACAGCCGGGTCGTCGCTCGCGCCGAGCGAGGTGGCGCTGTCCGCGGGCAGCGGGTGGAGCCGGACGCTGACCGAGAGGATCAGGCCCAGCGTTCCGAACGAGCCTGAGAACAGCTTCGCGATGTCGTATCCGGCGACGTTCTTGATCACCTTGCTTCCAGACCGGGCGATCGTGCCGTCGCTGAGCGCGACGGTCATCCCGAGCACGAGGTCACGGGGCGTCCCGTAGCGGTGGCGCAGCGGCCCACAGTCGCCGGTGGCGATCATCCCGCCCACGGTCGCGTCGCGGTCATCGCCACGGCCCAGGGCCGGGTCGAGCGCCAGCATCTGGCCCTCGCCGGCGAACGCCTCCTGGGCGCGGGCGACGGGGACGCCCGCCTCGAGCACGGCGGTCAGGTCGCCGGCGTTGTGCTCGACGATCCGGTTCAGCGAGGTCGTCCTCAGTTCGAGATCGGGCTCCGCTGTCGCCGTGCCCCAGCCGGCCTTGGTTCCGGCGCCTCGGATCCGCAACGAGTGCCGGGCTTCCGCTGCCTGCGCGAGGGCGGTGGCCGCCTCTTCGAACGTCGCCGGCTCGAGCTGGGCGGGCATCTAGAAGCGGGTGGCCACGCCGGCTCGTTCCAGCGGGTGCTCGCGGTAGGGGCCGGGGACCTCACCGCACAGCCGCGGCGTCGGCATCACCTTGCCCGGGTTGGCCAGGCCGACCGGATCGAAGGCGCAGCGCAGGCGGTGGAACGCCTCGAGGTCGGGCTCGGAGAACATCGAGGGCATGTAGCCCTTCTTATCGACGCCGACCCCGTGCTCGCCGGTGATCGAGCCGCCGGCGTCCACGCACGCCTTCACGATCAGGCCGGCGAGCTCCTCCGCGCGCTCGGGCTCGCCCTCACGGGCGGCGTCATAGCAGACCAGCGGGTGTAGGTTTCCGTCGCCGGCATGGAACACGTTGGCGACCTGGAGCCCGTAGTCGCGCGCCATCGCGTCGATCTGACGCAGGACCTCTGAGAGCCGCGTGCGCGGGATCACGCCGTCCTGCACGTAGTAGGCGGGGGCCACGCGCCCCATCGCCGCGAACGCGGCCTTGCGTGCCTTCCACAGGAGCTCGCGCTCGGTCTCGTCGAGGGCGATGCGGACATCCATCGCCCCGGCCCGGGTGCAGAGCGCGATCACGTGTTCGAAGCGCGAGGTGCACTCGTCGCGGGGGCCGTCGAGCTCCACCAGCAGCGCCGCCCCGGCGTCGAGCCGGTAGCCGGCGCCGGTGGCCTCCTCGGCCGCCCGGATCGAGAGGCTGTCCATCATCTCGATCGCGCCGGGGACGATCCCAGCGCCGACGATCTCGCTCACCGCGTCGCCGGCCGATCCGGTGTCCTCGAAGAACGCGACCAGAGTCCGCGCGTCCTCCGGTCTCGGCACCACTCGAAGCGCGATCCGGGTCGCCACCCCGAGCGTGCCCTCGGAGCCGACGAAGGCGCCGAGCAGGTCGTATCCGGGCGCGTCACGATCGAGCTCGACCACGGAGCCGTCCGTGAGGACGACCTCCAGCCCGGTCACGTAGTTGGTCGTGAAGCCGTACTTGAAGCAGTGGGCCCCGCCGGAGTTCTCGGCCACGTTGCCGCCGATCGAGCAGACGATCTGGCTCGAGGGATCGGGCGGATAGAAGTGCGTGGGGGCGACGGCGCGCGAGATCGCCAGGTTCGTGACCCCGGGCTCGACCACGACCCGGGAGTCGTCGAGCTCCACCGACAGGATCCGGCGCATCCGCGCCAGGACGATCAGGACTCCCTCCGCGATCGGCAGCGCCCCACCCGAGAGCCCGGTGCCGGCGCCGCGCGCGACCCACGGGACGCCGGCCTCAAAGCAGGCGGCCACGACGTCGCGGACCTGGTCCGCGGTGGCGGGTAGAACGGCTGCGAGCGGTATCTGGCGGTAATGCGCGAGCCCGTCGGAGCGGTAGGTGGCGAGCGCGTGCGGGTGCGTGAGCACGTGCTCTGATCCGCAGATCCCCTGCAGCCGGGCCACGAGATCCGCTCCGGATGCCATCGGTCCAAGTATCGCTGATCTGTACGTGGCGCTGACCTTGTGGCTGCACAAGGAGGATTGTCTCGTGCTCGCCCGGCGCGGTGGTTGTGCGGCTTGTGCCCCGCCGCCCGCACCGTCCCCAGCGGCCCGCCTCTCGAAGCGCCGCCCACCACCACCGCGGGCCCGAGCCAACCGGAGACACACGAATTACCAATATCGGCCGTCTAGAATCGCTGCGCATGCTCATCCGCGCCCGCACGGGTCGTGCCGCTGTGGCGACCCGCAGCGCCCGCCCGAAGCCGACGACCATCCGCTCAATCGTGCGGCTCGCGGCCGCCGACGGCCGTGACTCGGGTCAGTCTTAGTGCGAGGCCCGTTTCGGATCTGCGCGGTCTCCGCGCTCCTGCTCATGCTCGCGCTGCCGACGGCGGCCGCCGATGGATCGGCAAACCAGCAGTCACTGCTCCAGGACAACAATCTGCTGCTCTCCGACCCAGGTCATCTGAACCGGACACTGCGGACGCTTCGAAGGATCGGCGTGGACCGTCTCCGGATCACGGTGGAGTGGAGCACGATCGCGCCCGATCCCAATTCGCGCCGGCGCCCGCCCGGGTTCGACGCCGCCGAGCCTGCGAGCTATCCGGCATCTGGCTGGGCTCGCTACGACGCGATTACCTTGGCGGCGGCCCGGTACGGTCTGGCGCTCGACTTCAACGTCACTGGGTGGGCGCCGCTGTGGGCTGTGGGACGCGCACCCGCGCGCAGCATGTTGCACGTCTGGCACCCATCTGCGTCCGCGTTTGGCGCGTTCGTCGAGGCGGTCGGTAGGCGCTACAACGGCACGTTCATTCCCCCTGGCGGCTCGAGGCCGCTGCCCCGGGTCAACTACTGGAGCATCTGGAACGAGCCGAATGTCGGGTCGAGCTCTCTGTCTCCGCAAACTATCAACGGGGTCGAGGTCAGCCCGCGCCTGTACCGGGCGCTGCTCAGGGCGGCGTACGCCGCGCTCGAGCAGACGGGCCACGGTCGCGACACGATCCTGGTCGGCGAGACAGCCTCCACTGGACACCTGGATCCCGGTCCGGCGCTGGGTATGCCTCCTCTAAGGTTCCTCCGAGCGCTCTACTGCGTCGATTCGACCTACGTGCCGCTGCGTGGCCGAGCCGCCGAACGGCGCGGCTGCCCGGGCACAGCCGGCGGGTCCCGCGGGTTCCGGGCCGCGAATCCGGCGCTGTTCAATGCGACGGGATGGGGCCACCACCCGTACAACTTGACCGCCGCTCCGGACGTCCCGGCGCCCGCCACGGAGGTGGACTGGGTCCCGCTGGCGAATCTTCCGAATCTCGAGCGCGCGCTCGACCTGGTTCAGCGCGCCTACGGCTCGGCGCGCCGGATGCCCGTCTATCTCACCGAGTACGGCTTCGAGACGAACCCGCCGCGCGCTGACTTCACGACCACCCCGGCGCTCCAGGCGGCATACCTCAACGAGGCCGAGTACATGGCGTGGCGCGATCCGCGGGTGCGCGTCATGACGCAGTATGAGCTTCAGGACCCGCCACCCATCCCTGGCTCTTCGGGCAGCCCGTTCGCGAGCGGGCTGGTGTTCGCCAACGGAACGAAGAAGCCGGGATTCGACGCCTACCGGCTACCGCTGTGGATGCCACAGGTCCGCTTCGGACCCGGCGGCTCGCTCGAGGTATGGGGCTGCGTGCGACCGGCCAAGCGCATTCGGCGGCAGGATGTCCGGCCAGTGGAGATCCAACTCCAGGGCCGCACGGTCCGCTCCGTCGCGGTCCACAATCCCACGGGCTATTTCGACGTGAGAGTCCGATTCCCCCGGGGCGGTTTGGTGCGCCTGGCGTGGCGATATCCGGGCGGCCGGACTATCTACAGCCGCAGCGTGCCGATCACGGAGTCCGGCGATGGGTCGATCGTCGCGGTCCTTGTGCCGGCGGCCGTCGTCCTGCTGGCGCTCGGCGCGTACGTCGTGCGGCGCCTGACATCTACGCGCGATCGAGTGGGCCACCGCGCCACGAATGGATGAGCGGCCCTCCGAGCGCGAGCGTACGGGTAGGACAGCTCTAGAATCCTCGCGGATGCTCATTCCGGCCCGCTCGGATGCCGCGCCGGCCGCTCGGATCCGGACATGGCGAGGGAGAATGACGATTTCCCGCGAGGCGTGGATTCTGGTGGGCGTCACGGTGATTGGCGCGGTACTCCGGTTCACCACCCTGTCCAATCAGAGCTACTGGTTTGACGAGGCCCAAGCCGCACACGAGCTGCACCTCTCGTTCGGCGCGATGTTCAGCGCTATCAGCGCGAATGAACCCAACCCGCCGCTTTTCTTCATCCTGGCGTGGCCGTGGACGAAGGTGTTCGGGGCCAGTGAGGCCGGGCTGCGGTCGTTTTCGGCGCTGATCGGGACAGCGGTGATTCCGCTGACGTACCTGTGTGGGCGCGAGCTCATCTCGCGTCGGGCTGGGCTGCTGGCGGCCCTCTTCGTCGCGGTGAACCCGTTCATGACCTGGTACTCACAGGAGGCGAGGGAGTACATGCTGCTGGCTGCTCTGTGCAGCGCCTCGTTCCTGATGTTCGCCCGCGCGTGGCGCACGCGTTCCACGCGCGCGATCGTCTGGTGGACGGTGTTCTCCGCACTTGCCCTGATGACGCAGTATTTCGCGGCGTTTCTGATCGGCGCTGAGGCACTGGCACTACTGTGGCGTTCTCGCAGCAGAACCACGGTTCTCGCCGTTGCCGCGCTTGTGCTCGTCGGAGGCTGGCCTGCTGCCGCATGCCATCCATCACGCGTCGCATCCCACCGGCTGGATCGACGCCTTTCCATTGTCGATCCGGATCAAGCAGGTGCCGGTGGCGTTCGGCGTAGGCACCCTCTATCTGAGCTCGCTGGTCAACTACGGCTTGCTAGGGGCTGCGCTGCTAGCACTCTGCGTGATGGTGCTGCTCCTGGCTGGAGCCGAAACGCCGGCTCTCCGAGGGGCGGGGTTGGCGGCATTGATCGCGGCAAGCGTGCTGCTGGTGCCGCTTGGCCTCGCCGTGGCCGGGCATGATTACTACGAAGCTCGTGCGCTGATGCCGGCTTGGACGCCGCTGGCCGTGGTGCTCGCCGCGGCGTGCACCGTGCCCTGGCTGCGCGCAGGGGGTATAGCCCTGGCCGCTGCGCTGTTCGCGCTGTTCGTCTATGCGGGTGTCCGGATCGACAATAACCCGCGCTACCAGCGCGCCGACTGGAGGGGTGTCGCCGCGGCCCTAGGGCAGGCTCATGGGCCCCGCGCGGTCGTTGCCTACGACGGCACCTTTGCCACGGCGCCGCTTGCCCTCTATCTTCCGAACGTGCCCTGGACGGGCTCCGGACAGACGCCCCAGACGAGCCAGGCTCCGGTGACGGTGGGCGAGGTCGACGTAGTCGGTAGCACTTGGCAGAGCTCACCGGCACGGCTGCCGCCGGGGGTGAGCCTTCTGGGCTCCGCACGTGTCGACGGCTATCGCATCGATCGCTTCTCGGTTACTCCGGCCTGGCGCCTGTCGCCCGCGCAGATCGGCGCGCGCGCGCCTCAGCCTGCCCGGGCCCGCGGGACGACGGCCGGTGTGCTCCTCCAGCGCTGATGGTCGCGCTGCCGCTTAGCTCAGTGAAGCGTCAGGGAAACGCTCCGGCTATAGATGGTCGTTCCGATGGACAGAGTCGGATCGCCGGCGGGTACGTGTATGCCAGCCTGACCGTGCCGCTCTGCGGGAACTTGATGTGGACGTCGAAGTAGCAGCGTCCTCCGCTGCGAACTGTTGCCGTCCCGACGGGCAGGAACGCCCCACTCGAGCCCGGCTGGAACTGGATCTGCGCCTTCTGCGCTGCGCCCGTTTCCGGAATCGCAAAGTGCGCCGGCTTAATGCACCCCCACAGCTCGAGCGCGGACCCGCGGCTGCGCGCTGGTCTTTGGCAACCAGATCGGCAACCGATAAGCGTCAAATGACGGTTTGGGCGTCCCATTGGAGAACACCAACCTGCGGCAAAGGAACTGAAGATGTTCCGATCACGGGCTGGTCAAAGAGCGTGTATTGCGTGAGCATGCGTACGCGAGGGTCGCGCCAGGCGATGTACTCGGCCTGGTTGAGGTAGGTCGCCTGCGTGCTGGGGCTCACGGCATTCACCGTCTGCGGCGGGTCGGTGTTATACCCGTACTCGGTCAGGTAGATCGAGTAACGCTTGCGAGAGCCGTAAGCCCGCTGGACGCGATCGAGGGCGCGCTCGAGCTTCGGCAGGTCGGCCATCGTCACCCAGTCGGGATCCGCGCGCGGCGAGGGCGTGTTCGGGGGTGCAGTGCTGGTCACATGGTAGGGGTGATGGCTCCAACCGGTGGCCTGGAACAGGACTGGGTTGGCAGCTCGGAACTTGCGCGTAGCCGTCGCGGTGGTCGGGCATCCCCGGACCTTCGCTGCCCTCCCGCGAAGCGGCCGATAATTGGAATCCACGCAGAACAGGGCGCGCAGGAAGCGCAGCGGCTGCATGCCGAGCGAGTAGCCTGGTTTGGCGTGTCCCGTTGACGCCAGCTCGCCTACCAGGATCGTGTCATGACGATGGCCTGTTTGCACCAGCGAGTGGTAGGCAGCGTCGGCAAGCCCCCGGTACAGGCGAGGCGCAACTTCGATCCCGTTGACCGTCTGCGGAGCAAGTCCGCTCGCGCCCACGTTCGGCTCGTTCCAAATACTCCAGTATTTGACCCTCGGGAGAACGGAGGAGGAACCGGGCGGCCTGTAGTGGCCGCTATAGCGCTCGCCGACCGCGTGCACGAAAGAGCCGAACTCCGAGGCCGACGGGTACCAGGTGCGGGCCAGCGACGGCGACGGAGCCTTCCGCGTCGCCCAAAGCGGGGACCCAATGCCTCCGACGTCGAAGTTCAGAGTCATGCCGAAGCGCGCTGCGTCCGCAACGATCGTGTCGTACGGGGCCCAGTTGGCCGCCGGGTAGGCGGCTGGATTGGCGGCGTTGAAGTGGTTGGGCCGCTGGCGCGAGTCAGTGCCCGGCGCGATGTGGTCCCACACGACCCCGATTCGAAGCCGCTGCACGCCGAGCAGTCTCAGCGTCTGGAGGTTCTGGGCGAGCTGAGCCGGCTCGCCGAGCAGGACGCTCTGGTCCTGGAAATCGGCCTCCAGCGTCGAGGAGGCCTGGGCGGCCGTCGCCGGAAGGGCGAGGGCGAGAGTTAGGAGCGCAAGGATGCGGAAGGTTGCAGTCATTAGATTCAATCTAACCGACGTGGCCGCCGAAAGTCGCGATAGACGCCTCGGCGCAAGCTCAGGAGCCCAGATTGATGCGCACGTTGCGACTGTAGACAGTGCTGCCGGCCGGCACCGTCGAATCGCCTGCGGGGTACGCATAGGCGACTCGCAGGGTCCCGCTTTCGGGGAACTGCATGTGGACGTCGAAGTAGCAGCTCATTGGGCTCTTGACGGTTACTGAGCCGATCCACAGGAACTGGCCGCTCGAGCCGGGCTGGAACTGGATCTGAGCCGTCTGCCAGGTGCCGACGGCGATCGTGAGGTCAGAGGGCCGAATGCAACCCCACACCTCTTGGGGATTGCCGCGCGGGACCGTCGGCTGGGGTATCCAGAGCGGGAGCCGGTAGGCGTCGAGGGCCGGTTTCGGACTACCGGTGGCAAACAGAAGTCCGCCCGCGGCCAGATCCGACGGCGAGCCCGTCTCGCCCGTGTCCGCGAGCGGGTACTGCGTCATTCTCTGGATCCGAGGGTCGCGCCAGGCCAGGTACTCGGCCTCGTTCAGATACGAGGCCTGCACACCGAGCCTCACCGCATCGCGCTTCTGCGGCGGGTTGGTGTTGAAGCCGTACGCGGTCACGTAGATCCCGAACCGCCTGGGCGAGCCGTAGGCGCTCTGCAAACGGTCGAGCACGCCCTCCAGCGTCGGCAGGTCCGCGAACGTCACCCAATCGGGGTGGGCCGGGGCGGAGGGCCGATCGGGCGCGGTCGTGCCGTAATAGGGATGCTCGGCCCATCCGCTGGCTCGGAATAGCGCCGGATTCGAGGCTCGAAACCGGTGCGAGGCGGCGGCGGTGGTGGGGCAGCCGCGCTGTGCCGCGGCGTTGCCCCGCAGCTCCTGGTAGCTCGAATTCACGCAGAAGAGGGCGCGGAGGAAGCGAAGCGGGTTCATCGGCCCCCCGGCGCCGGGATGCGTGCGACCGCTCGCAGCCATCCCCCCTACCAGGATCCGGTCGCGGCGATGGCCGGCTCGGACCAGCGAGCGGTACGCGCCGTTCGCGAGTCCGCGATACAGAGCCGGTGACACCTCGACGCCCTTTACGGCCTGGGGCGCGAGCGAGCCGGCGCCCGCGTTGGGCTCCTCCCAGATGCTCCAGTCGTCGACCCTTGGCAGCGGTGCTGTCGCGCCGGGAGGAATGTACGCTCCGCCGTAGCGGTCACCCACCGCCTCCACGAACGCGCTGAACGCCGTGGGGTTGGGGTACCAGACATGGGCAAGTCTCGGCGTCGGTGCCCGCTTCACAGCCCACAGCGGCGCCTCGGCGCCGAGCTCGAAGGTGACGCTCAGGCCGTATCTGCGGGCCTCGGACACAACCCTGTCGTAGGGAAGCCAGCTCGCGGCAGGGTAGGCGCCGGGGTCGGTGGGGGAGAACCCGGGCGGCGCGCGGTGCGAGTCCGGCAGCGGCGCGAGCGCGTCCCAGGCGACGCTGAGCTGCAGGCGCTGTACCCCGAGGAGTCTCAGCGCCTCGAGGCTGTTGTCCAGAGACGCCGGGCTGTCGAGCAGCAGTCGGTTATCCTGCACGGCCACCTCCTGCCCCGTGGAAGCGCTCGCTATCGCCGCGTGCGCCACGAGCACGAGAACGGCGAGAATCAGCGGGCAACGAATGCGTGGCACACGGTCCACTACCGTACCGACGTCGGGCGTCGTACGGCTCCTGCTCAAGATCTGGACGCGCCGGGTCCGGATGGCGCTGGCCGTGGTAACGGCGCTGCTGCTGAGCGCCGCCGCGGCCGGCTCTGCACTCGCTGGCCTCGTGCACGGCGTGGCGCTGACACCGTACATGGGCGTGGACACGTGGTACGCGGTCGGCCCGCGCGTCGACGAGTCGGTGGTCACCAGCATGGCGAACGCCATGGCCACCGACGGGCTGGTCGCCGCTGGCTACGACGTCCTCTGGATCGACGGCGGCTGGTGGGACGGCGCACGCGACTCGAGCGGCGCGATCGCCGTCTCCGCGACCCAATGGCCGCACGGCATGGCGTGGCTGACCGCTTACCTGCACGCTCGGGGCATCCACGCCGGGATCTACACCGACGCCGGTGAGAACGGCTGCGCGAGCGGGAACGCCGGCAGTTACGGTCACTACCAGACCGATGTGAACACGTTTGCGGCGTGGGGCTTCGACGCTGTGAAGGTCGACTTCTGTGGAGGGCTTCAGATGCACCTGAACCCGCGTACCGCCTACCGCGCGTTCGGCGCCGCGCTGCAATCGGACTCGCCGCGACGGCCGATGCTGTTCAACATCTGCGACGGGAATGCGGGCGACCGAAACGGGCCAGGTCGACCGCCGTACAACCAGTCGGCATATGGAGCCTACGCGTTCGCTCCCGCCGTGGCCGGAAGCTGGCGGACCTCTCCGGACATCGGGACCCCGGGCTCGGTCACGTTCGCCGGCGTGCTCCGCAACCTCGACTGGGACGCGCTGCATCCGTTCGCAGCGCGTCCCGGGCACTGGAACGACCCCGACTACCTCGTCCCCGATGCCGGCATGACAGCCGCCGAGGCGCAGGCGCAGTTCAGCATGTGGGCGGTGCTCGCGGCGCCGCTGATGCTCAGTGACGATGTGCGCACGATGCCCCCTCGGACCTCGGAGATGGTGACCAATGCGGACGCGATCGCCGTCGACCAGGACCGGTTGGGTATCCAAGGGTGGCTGCTCGAGCGCAGGGGCGCCGTCGATGTCTGGATCAAGCCGCTTGCTGACGGCAGTCGTGCGATCGCGCTGCTCAATCGCGGAACGAGCACGGCGTCGATCTCCGTTCGCACAGCGCAACTGGGGATCGCCGCGGCAAGTCGCTACCAGGTCCGCGACGTGTGGGCGCAAACGACCAGCACGGTCGGGTCGAGCATCCAGAGAGCGATCCCGGCGCAAAGCGCGTTCCTGCTGCGGGTCTGGCCCGCTTTCCTGAGGCGGCTACTGCCCGGGAGCCGGGGATCGGCTGCCGCGGTGCCGTCTGTACGCTTCGCGCGATGCGATCCGGCCTCATCGCGATCGTGCTGATCGGTCTGCTCGGCACGTCACTCGTGGCGGCGCCCGCTCTCGGCGCGCCATCGGGGGCGATCACCGACTGCAACGCGCACGGCCGGCTCACCGCGCAGTACACCGACGCGCAGCTAAGAACGGCGCTGAGCACGATGCCCGCGGACGTCAAGGAGTACACCGACTGCTATGACGTGATCCAGCAGCAGCTGCTGAGCCAGCTGGGAAGTTCTCATGACGGCGGGGGTTCGATCGCCCCGTCGAGCGGCTCGTTCCTCCCGACGCCGGTGATCGTCGTGCTCGTGCTGCTGGCATTGGTGGCCGCGAGCTTCGGAGCCGTCGCCGTGCGGCGGCACCGCAGCGGCTGAGGCGCGAGCCCCAGTCGCGCGAAGCGCGCCCTCTGAACCCGGTCCACGGCTTCAGAAACGCCAGCTTCACGATAACGCTCCGGAAACAGGACTTCGCTCGGCCCCCTCTACACTGGATCCATGGCCTCGGAGCGCCAGATTCATGTCGACAACGTGCCGATCGGTGGCGGCGCGCCCGTCGCCGTGCAGACGATGACCAAGACCGAGACGTCGGACCTGACGGCGACGATGGACCAGATCGCTCGCGTCGCCGAGGCCGGCGCGGACATCGTGCGCGTGGCCGTCCCGCGCGACCAGGACGCCGAGGCGCTGAAGACGATTGTCCGTGATTCGCCGATCCCGGTTATCGCCGACATCCACTTCAACTACACGCTCGCGCTCAAGGCCCTCGACGCCGGCGCCCACTGCGTCCGCCTCAACCCTGGCAACATCGGCGGGCCCGACAAGGTGGCGGAGGTGACCGCACGGGCCACCGAACTGGGGACGCCACTGCGCGTCGGCGTGAACTCGGGCTCGCTCCCCGCTCACCTGCGCCAGCTCGAGTACGACGACCCGGTCGAGGCGCTGGTCTCGGCCGCCGTCGAGACCGTCGAGCTGATGGAACGGCTGGACTTCCGGAACTTCAAGGTTTCGATGAAGTCGACCTCGGTGCCGAACACGATCGCGGCCAACCGCCTGCTGGCCGAGCGGATCCCGTACCCGCTTCATCTCGGTGTAACCGAGGCAGGCACGAAGTGGTCCGGATCGCTGAAGTCAGCAGTCGGCCTGGGGACGCTGCTCGCTGATGGGATCGGCGACACGATCCGGATCTCGCTCTCCACGTTCCACGCGGAGGAGGAGGTCAAGGTTGCCTGGGAGATCCTCAAGGCGCTGAAGCTGCGCGAGCGCGGCCCGGTGCTGATCGCCTGCCCGACGTGCGGCCGGCTCCAGTTCGACATGGACTCCGTCGTGGCCGAGGTCGAGCGCCGGCTGGAGGCCTATGACGACCCGATCGAGGTTTCGGTCCTCGGCTGCGCGGTCAACGGGATCGGCGAGGCTCGTCACGCCGACTTCGGGATCACCGGCGCGAAGGACATGGGCATGATCTACTCCCGCGGCGAGCCGCTCAAGAAGGTGCCGACCGAGGAGTTGGTCGACGAGCTGTTCGCGGAGATCGACCGCTATTACGCCCAGGGCAAGAAGGTCGTGCGCGACGAGGCTCGGGCCGCCGAAGCCCGCGCGTGGCTGTCAGCGAACGAGGACGCCACCGCGATGACGCCGGAGCGTATCGCCGCGATGGAGGCGGGGGCCGCCGCGACACAGACCGCTCCGGAGGGGCCGATCCGTCTCGACGAAGACGCTTCGCCCGTCGCCGGGCGGCGGTTCACCCGGGCCTGAAAACAGGGCGCGCCCCCAAGGGAGCGCGCCCATAAAGAACTCAGCTGACGGCCGCGTAGCCGTCGGCGACCTTCGACCAGTTCACGACGTTCCACCACGCGTCCAGATAGTCCGGGCGGCGGTTCTGGTATTTGAGGTAGTAGGCGTGCTCCCACACGTCGACGCCGAGCAGCGGGGTCTTGCCGTCGCTGATCGGATTGTCCTGGTTGGCGGTCGAGACGATGGCCAGCCCGGAGCCGTCGTGCACGAGCCACGCCCAGCCGGAGCCGAAGCGCTTGACACCTGCGTCCTTGAACTGGGCCTTGAAGTCGTCGAACGAACCGAAGGCCGAATCGAGCGCGGTCCGCAGCTCACCGTCGGGCTCACCGCCGCCGTCTGGCGACATCCACTTCCAGAACAGCGAGTGGTTGTAGTGGCCACCGGCGTTGTTGCGCACCGGTCCCTGCTTGTCCTGGGGCAGCGAGGACAGGTTCTGAAGCACCTCCTCGACCGGCTTGTCCGCCCATTCCGTGCCCTCGAGCGCCGCGTTGGCGTTGGTCACATAAGCCTGATGATGCTTGTCGTGATGCAGGTGCATCGTCTCGTCATCGATCGTTGGCTCGAGCGCACTGTAGTCGTAGGGGAGCGGCGGGACTTCGTAGGCCATGTGAGGGCTCCTTGCAGACGATTTCTCCAGATGATCTTTCTATATCAGATGTCTGGGGGCCGACTACGCCGCGCCGAGGTGGATAAAGTCGCGGCCTGATGCGGATATGGCGCGCAACGGTCGCGGTGCTTGCGCTGCTGGCGGCGACGCCGGCCGCTGCGTTGGCGGGGCGGTGGTCGATCGTGAACGTGCGATCGGTCGCCGGTCAGAAGGACGGCAACCTGTCGTCGGTCTCCTGTGCTGCCACCTCGGCGTGCGTCGCCGCGGGCGGCTACACGAGTTCGCACGGCATCAGCGAGGGCCTGATCGAGCGGTGGAACGGCACGGCGTTCTCGTTCCAGCCCTCGCCCAGTCCGCAACATCCCGCGTTCCTCGGTATCTCCTGTCCCGCCCAGTCGTTCTGCACCGGGGTCGGCAGCCCGTACATGCCCTGGGCCGAGCAGCTACGGCACGGGTCATGGCGGTATGAGCGCGTCCCCGCCCTGCCCGGGCGCCTGAACACCCTCCGTGCCGTGTCGTGCCCGAGCCGGCGGCTCTGCGTGGCGGTGGGCTTCGTGGCGTACAAGAACGACCACTCCGATCCGAGCGCGGCATTGTGGAATGGCCACCGCTGGTCGGTGAAAAAGCTGCCGGAGCCGAGGAACGCGGGGTTCGGGGGTGAGCTCAATGGCGTCTCGTGCCCGACCGCCACAGACTGTCTGGCGGTCGGTGACGTCAACCTGGGGACGAACGGCAGGCTGCTGGCCGAGCGATGGAACGGACGCCGCTGGAGCCTTGCCAAGGTGGCAACGCCCCGCGGATCGAACATCGAGCTGAACGGGATCTCGTGCGTGTCGAGGTCGTGGTGCGAGGCGGTTGGCGACCTCGAGCGCAACGATATGAACGGTTTGGGTCTGGTCGAGCACTGGGACGGCAGGCGCCTGCGGGTCGAGAACGCTCCCGCCCCGCGGGGGGCCGAGGCCACGCAGTACGGCTTCAACGCCGTCAGCTGCAGCGCGCGCGGGTCGTGCATGGCCGCGGGAGTGACCTCGTTGGGCACGCTCGGAATCACCCTGACCGAACGTCTCAGGCACGGCCGCTGGTCGCTGCAGCGCACGCCGAACCCGAGGTTCGGCGGCGAGCTGGACGGCATCTCGTGCTCTCGAAACGGCGCCTGCCTGGCCGTGGGCAATCAGCAGACGTACGCCGACCCGTACGCGCCGACGGCGCAGTTGGCCGAGAAGTACTCCTGATCCGCGCCCGCGGTGGCCACGGGACTCGGGCGATGCGCCGGTAGGCTTCGCGGCCTGCCATGACCAGACTCTCCGGCTACTTCCTGCCCACAGAGCGCGAGCCTCCGTCGGACGCCGAGGCGATCTCGCACAAGCTGATGGTGAGGGCGGGCCTGATCCGCCAGGTCGGATCAGGGCTGTGGTCGTGGTTGCCGGCCGGCTGGCGCGTGCATACGAGGATCGTCCAGATCGTGCGCGAGGAGATGAACGCGATCGGCGGCCAGGAGATGCTGATGCCGGTGCTCCACCCGGCCGAGCCGTGGCGGCGCACGGGTCGCTACGAAATCGAGGAACTGTTCAAGCTCAAGGACCGCCGCGGCGCGGACATGGTGCTGGCGATGACCCACGAGGAGATCGTCACCGGCCACGTGGCGGCCGCCGTCCGCTCCTACCGGGACCTGCCGCTGATCCTCTACCACTTCCAGATCAAGGAGCGCGACGAGCCCCGTCCCCGCGCCGGAGTGCTGCGCACGCGCGAGTTCATCATGAAGGACTCCTACACCTTCGACCGCGACGCCGAGGGACTCGACGCCCAGTATCAGAAGCACGTCGTCGCCTACGACCGGATGATGGACCGCTGCGGACTCGAGTGGTACCGGGTCGAGGCCGATGTCGGGATGATGGGCGGCCTGGGGGCGCATGAGTACATGGCGCCGTGTCCGGCGGGGGAGAACGACGTCGCGCTCGCGCCGGGATACGCGGCGAACCTCGAGGTCGCGATCGCCGACGCTCAGTCGGTCGAGCTTGCGCCGGGGCTTGCTGCGCCCGAGCCCGTCGACACCCCGGGGCTGGTCACCGTGGAGGGCGTGGCCCGCGAGCTCGGCGTCCCCGAGGGGGCCCTGCTCAAGGCGTTTCCGGTGATCGTCGACGACGGGGCGATGCGGCTCGTGATGCTGCGCGGGGACCACCGCGTAAACGAGATCAAGCTGCGTTCGGCGCTGGGGGGCGATTTCCGGCCCGCGCATCCTGAGGAGGTATCCGAGCAGCTCGGGCCGCCCGGGTTCATCGGACCGGTCGGCGCACAGATGCCGATCCTGCTCGACGCCGCGGTCGCGGTGGGCGGGCCGGGGTCCTACGTGACCGGGGCAAACCGGCCCGACGTGCACCTGCGCGGCGTCGAGCCGGGGCGTGACTTCGAGTTCGAGACCGTCGACGTCCGCTCCGTCGCCGAGGGCGACACCGTGGGCGGGGCGACGATCCGGATCGAGCCGGCGATCGAGGTCGGCAACATCTTCAAGCTCGGCCTGCGCTACTCCGAGCCGCTCGGCGCCAAGTACCTCGACCAGTCGGGGTCCGAGCAGCTGGTCTGGATGGGGAGCTACGGGTTCGGCCCGGCACGGGCGGCAGCGGCCGCGGTCGAGCAGTACGCCGATGAGCACGGGATCTCGTGGCCGCGCGCGGTGGCCCCGTTCGACATCGAGGTCGTCGGCCTCGGGCGCGAGGGGACCGACGAGCAGGCCCTGTCCGAGCGCCTCTACGCCGAGCTCGGTGAGCGCGGGCTGGACGTGCTCTACGACGACCGCGACGCAGGGCCCGGCGAGAAGTTCGCCGACGCCGAGCTCGTCGGCTGCCCGGCGCGGGTCACGATCGGCCGGCGCACACTCGCGGCGGCCGAGATCGAGGTGCAGATCCGGCGAGGCCGCGAGGCGCGCACCGTGCCCGTGGAGGGCGCGGCCGACGCGATCGCGGAGCTGTGGAAAGAACTGCCCTGAGGCCGTGAGCCCGCTCTCAAAGCGGCGCCTCTTCGGAATCGACCGCTCGGGGCCGCCACCCGCCCAGACCCGCTCCGACCAGCCGCTCAACCCGTGGACGCTGCCGAACGCGATCGGTTTCGTCCGCCTGGCCCTGATCCCGGTGTTCCTGATCGTGGCGTTCTCGAGCACGAACGGCCACAGCGCGCTCGCCGCGGTGCTATTCGCCGTTATCGGCTGGGCCGATTACCTCGACGGCTTTGCCGCGCGTCTGACCGGCCAGTACAGCCGTCTCGGGGCGCTACTCGACCCGATCGTAGATCGCCTACTGGTGATCTCGGGGATGGTCGTCTGCTGGCACTTCAACCTGTTGCCGCGGTGGGCGATCGCGATCGTGATCGCACGCGAGGTGTTCATGCTTGCGCTCAGCCGGTACGCGCTGGCCCGCGGGGCGGAGGTCCGGATCAACTGGTTCGGGCGAATCGGCGTCGCGCCGATGATGGGGGCGCCGTTCTTCGCCATCGCGGGCCTTCACCGGCTATCCCTGGTGATGCTCTATGTAGGAATTGCCCTGGCATTGACCGCCACGGTGCTGTACGTTCGCGATGGGGTTCGCGAACTCCGGGCACGCAAAGTCTCAAGCTCAGATTGACCCTATGGGAAGCGCAGGTATACTCGCGCTTCGCCTCGCACGGAACAACCGCAGGACGGGAGGAACTGATCGTATGGACACGTTTCCCGACTTGGGCTCGCTGACGGATCAGGAGCTCAAGGAGCTGATCAAGCAGCTCACGGAAGAGGAGATGGAGATCTCCTACAAGCGTCGGATCCTGCACGGGAAGATCGACATCCTGCGCGCCGAGCTGGTGAATCGCCTCCGCAAGAAGGATGAGAGTGGGGAGCTCGTGATCTCCGGCGCGGATGTGCAGCAGCTGACCGACATCCTCGCCGGCCGCGTCCCAGCCGCCGAGACGGAGTAGGCGTCGCGGAGCGCCGTGGCTCAGCACTGCCCAGAGTGCGGATTCGCGAACGCCGAAGGCGCAAATTACTGCCAGCGGTGCGGAGCCTTCCTGACCGGATCCGAGAGCCCACCAGGGGCCACGACCGCGACCTATCGCGTCGGCGAGACGGGAGAGATCGAGGAAGTGGAGCTGGAGGACGTCGTGGCACGGGGCGCCGCGCTCGTGATCCGCTCCGGCGGTGGCCGGGCGGGCGAGAGCTTCGCGCTCGAGACCGATCGCCTCACGATCGGCCGGCGGCCCGATAGCGACATCTTCCTTGACGACGTGACCGTCTCGCGCGACCACGCGATCCTCGTGCGCCGCGGGAGCGACTACTACCTCGACGACTGCGGCTCGCTGAACGGCACCTACGTGAACCGCCGTCGGATCGAATCGCATCGCCTGGCCGACGGAGACGAGCTCCAGGTCGGCAAATACAAACTCGCGTTCCTCAGCCGCTGATGTCCGTGTCCGAAACCCAAGAGCCCGACCTCGAACTCCCCGAGCCCGCGGAGGAGGGAGACGACCGTCCTCGCCACAAGGCGGTGACGATCGGCTCCGTGTGCAAGGCGCTGGAGCAGGAGTTCCCCGAGATCTCGATCTCCAAGATCCGCTACCTCGAGGATCAGAAGCTGCTCTCGCCGCGCCGGACACAGGGTGGCTACCGGCTCTACAGCCCGAACGACATCCAGCGCCTGCGGACGATCCTGCGCCTGCAGCGCGACGAGTTCCTGCCGCTGCGCGTGATCCGCCAGGAGCTCGCCGGAGGGCGCACGGAGCGCGACGTCGCGCCCGCCGCAGATGGACGCTCGCTGCGGCGCGCAACGGTGAGCCCGCGCGACCCCGGTGCGCTCTACTCGCTCGAGGACGTCGTCGAGGAGACCGGCGCCGACCCCAAGCTGGTCAAGGAGCTGGTCGAGTTCGGCGTAATCAAGGGCGAGTTGCGCACCGGCGTGCGCTACTTCGACGAGACCGAGCGCGAGATCGTGCGCGCGGTCTCGGAGCTGGCCCGCTACGGCGTCGGTGGACGGAACCTGCGGGTCTTCCGCAGCTCCGCCGACCGTGAGGCGCAGCTGCTGCAGAGCATCCTCGCCCCGGCCCTGCGCTCGCGCAACCCGGAACGGCGCAAGGAGGCGATCGAGGCGCTCGAGAACCTCGCCTCCGTGACCACGCATCTAAAGCACCTGCTCCTGATCCGCGACCTGCGCAAGATCGCGACCTAGTGAGCGCGGAGCGCGAACGGTTAAGCGAGGCGTGAAGACGAGCGACAGGTCCAGAACCCGGGGCCGTAAGCCCCGCGGAGGACACCCCTAGGATGGACCTGCGCGAGTTCATCCGCGACATCCCTGACTTCCCGCGGCCGGGGATCGTGTTCAAGGACATCACGCCGCTGCTGATGAACCCGATCGCGCTCGACGCCGCCGTCACCGGCCTGACCGCGTTCGCCGAGCCGCTCGGCGTTCAGCTGGTGATCGCCGCCGAGGCGAGGGGGTTCATCCTCGGCGCTGCGCTCGCCCGTCAGCTCGGCGCCGGATTCGTCCCGGCTCGCAAGCCGGGCAAGCTGCCGGCCGAGACGGTCAGCGCCGAGTACGCGCTCGAATACGGGATCGACGAGCTCGAGGTTCACGCGGACGCGCTGGCTGGAGGCGCGCGGGTGCTGATCCACGACGACCTGATCGCCACTGGTGGCACCGCCCAGGCCGTGTGCGAGCTCGCGTCGGGTCTTGGAGCGGAGATTGTCGCGTGCGCGTTCCTGGTCGAGCTGTCGTACCTCGGCGGCCGCCAGCGGCTGGCGCCGTACGACGTGTTCTCGCTGATTGACTACGACAGTTGAGCTGGTATGGCGACGGCACACCGGACCCGCAAGATCGCGGCCTCGCCGGAAAGGATCTGGCAGGTGCTCGAGGACCCGCACCACATGCCGCGCTGGTGGCCGGGGGTGCAGCGGATGGAGAGCGTCACCGATGACCGGTTCACGCAGGTGTTCAAGACCAAGAAGGGCCGTCCGGTACGAATCGACTTCCAGGTCGTCGCCTCCGAGGCTCCGTGGCGGCGGTGCTGGTCCCAGGAGATCGACGGAACGCCGTTCGAGCGAGTGCTGACCGAGTCGATGATCGAGGTCGTGCTCGAGCCCGAGCCGCCGGGCACGGTTGTGACGATCGCGCAGCGCCAGAGGCTTCGCGGCTACTCGAAGACGGGTGGGTTCCTCCTGCGCCGCGCGACCAACACGCGGCTCGACGAGGCGCTGGACGGCCTCGAGCGGATCTGCGCCGACCCGGAGCGCCCTCAGTCGGGCTAGGGCAGGCCGGTGAGCGCGCCCTGGAGGATGATCGTCCCGGGCTGAGTCGGGTTGCGCGCGGTCTCGCGCGTGACCAGCAGCTGCTTGAAGTGGCCGGCGTTGGCCGGCAACGCGCCGGCGGTGGAGAGGCGCCCGTTGCTGCCCACACCCGGGTTCACGAAGCCGAGGATGTGGCTGTCGGAGGCCGAGTTGAAGAGCCACACCGCGTAGGCGTCGTGCTTGGTGTTCGCCGGCACGTTCTGCGCCGCGATCAGGATCCCGACCGTGGTGCCGCGCTTGAACACCTCGGCCACGCCCTTGGTGGAGGCCTTGGTTGGGGAGTTCAGGTTCACCTGAGCGACGATCTGGGGCTGGGCCGTGGTCGCGCCGCTCGTGGTCGCTGCGGTCGTGGTTGCCGCGCTTGTGGTCGCGGAGGTGGTGGACGGCGTCGAGGCGACGGAGGACGAGGTGTTCTTGTGGCTCGAGCCGCCGCTGGTGGCGATCACGATCACGACCGCGGCCACGATCACGAGAGCGACGATGCCGAGCAGGATCGCTCCGCCGCGGCGCGAGCTCGGCGCCGTGGCGGCCGCTCCGGCAGGCTCGGCGGCACGGCGGCGAACCGTGCGCGCGGCGGCCACCGGCTCGGGCGCCGCGGCGGCGGGTGCGGGTGCGGGTGAGGTGGTGGCCGAGTCTTCCACCACCGGCTCCGGGGCGGGCGCACGAGCGCCACCGTCGACCGGGATCTCGGGCAGCGGCTTGGAGGCAAGCGGGCTGAGCTCGGAGGCGATCACGCGCGCCCACGCCCGCTCGGACGCTGACTCGGCGAGCCGCTCGCGCGTGTCGGCGCTGACCCGCTCGGGGAGCTGGCCGAGCAGATAGTCAATGATGATCGCCCGGCGCTCGGGTGGGACGCGCGTCTGCGGACCGATCGCGTCGAGCGCCTGCAGCGCGCGCTGGCGCACGGCGGCACGGTCGATCGAGAGCATCTCGGCGATCTGGTCGTACGTGCGCCCGCGCTGGAGCACGAGCTGGAGCACCGCGCGCTGGTCGGGCGGGAGGCTTTCGAGCGAGGCCATGGCGTTCCGTAGCGTAGAGAAGCCCACCGCGGAATGATCCGCTCGAACGTTGGGCTAAGGTGCCCGGCGATGAGCCTCGAGCTTCCCCATCTTGCGACGCACGGGTTCGACGCGCTGTTCGGCCTCGAATTCACCGAGATGACCGACGAGCGCGCGTGCGGGCGCGTCGCCGTCCGCGACGACCTCAAGCAGCCCGCCGGCCTCGTTCACGGCGGCGTCTACGCCGCGATCGCCGAGAGCCTGGCCTCGCTCGGCACCGCGATCGGAGTGATGCCCGACAACAAGCTCGCGATGGGCCTCTCGAACCAGACGAGCTTCCTGCGCCCGATCACCGGGGGCGCGATCCACGCGGCGGCGACGCGCCGACACCGGGGGCGCACGACGTGGGTGTGGGAGGTCGAGATGCGCGACGACCATGCGCGACTGTGCGTGCTCACGCGCGTGACGATCGCCGTGCGGGACGCCCCCGGGGGAGAGGCGCCGCCGACCCCCGGACCCTCGTAGGGTCCTGCCCGTTAGCCGCTGGGCGCGCCGCGGCCGAGCCAGTATTGGGCGAAGGCGCGAAGCAGGCTGTCGTTCGGGGCGCTCACGTGCACCAGGTGCGCCCAGGCCAACCCGACGAGTCCGGCGGTCCCAGGCCGCCGGGCGAGGATCACCGCCTGACCGGCGGCGGCCAGCGCCGGCGTGAACGGACCGCCGGCGACCGAGCGGGCGAGCGCCCCGAGGCCCGAGGGTGGCCTCGGCGTCCCGTAGAGGACCACCACGTTGCCCTCCTGGAGCGCCTGCAGCAGCTGGTCGTCGGTGAGCTTGCTGTTGTCGGCGAGCACTGGCGCCGGGACGTGCGCCCCGCTTGTCGGCGGGTTTGAGTCATATGCGGGGTGGGGCTGGCCGGGCTGGAGCTGGGCGTGGCCGAGGTCGCGGAACTGCTGGCCGACGGGCGTGTCCGCCCCGGACACGTTGGCCGGGTCCTTGCCGGCGAAGTACCCGGACAGGAGCGCGATCACCCCGATCGAGAGAAGGAGCGACGCGACCCCGATCGCGACGCGCTCGAGCGCGACGCTGATCTTCACTCGCGCGTCGGGACGGCCCGTTTGGAACGCGACGCGCGTGCGCTGTCGCGGTGCGCCCCGGACGCCGCGACCAGCTCCTCTACCGACAGCCGCAACTCCTCCCCGAGCGCCTCGACGTCCGGCAGCGCGTCGAAGTCGGACACGAGGCCGAAGTTGAGCTGCCCGTTGTAGCTCATGATCGCGATCCCGAGCGCGGTGTTCTCGGCCAGCGGGACCATCGGGAAGATCGCGTCGAGCTCGCGGCCGAGCATGTACAGCGGGACCTGCGGACCGGGGACGTTCGTGACCACGACATTGAACAGCCGCTGGCGGGCCTGAAGGCGGGCTGCCTGGGCCATGATCGTGGGCGGAGCGAAGCCGCTCATCTGGGTCAGCACCTGGGCGCCAACCGCCTGCCCGGACTCTTTGACCTCCTGCATCGCACTGCTGATCTCGAGCAGCCGCTGGATCGGGTCAAGCACGCCGACCGGCAGGGGCGCCCACATCGCAGCCACCCGGTTGCCGAGCGCGCCGCGCTCGACGTCGGCCCGGACCGACACCGGCACCATCGCCTTGAGCACGACTCCGTCGGTATCCTCGCCGTGCAGGCGCATGTGGCGGCCGAGGGCGCCGGCGACGACGGCCAGCACGACGTCGTTGACCGTCCCGCCGACGGCGTTCTTGACCGCCTTGAACTCGTTCAGGTCACCGAGCACCCAGGTGAAGCGGCGGTGCGGTCCGATCCGCACGTTGAATGGGCTCTCGGGGGCGGCCTGCAGTCCTGTCCTCGCCAGCGCACCAACCGAGACGAGCGACTTGCCGGCGCGCTCGGCGACCTGTCGCGGACCCCGGAACACGGCACGGACGCCGCGCGCGATCTCACCGGGGACGGTGGCACGCTCGACCAGCGCGTCGGCCAGCAGCTGGGCCTTGGTCGGCAGCGGCCTCGCCACCCATTCGTGATCCGGCGGCGCGACCGGCATCGGGTCCGGCGAGGTGTCGAACAGGATCGTCGCGATGTCGACGCCTGAGATCCCGTCGACCAGTGCGTGATGAGTCTTCGAGAGGACCGCGAATCGCTCGTCGGACAGCCCCTCCACCAGCCACAGCTCCCACAGCGGCCGGTCTCGGTCCAACGCCTGGGAGAAGACCCGCCCGGCCAGTCGTTTGAGCTCCCCGTCGCCGCCGGGCCGGGGGAGCGCGGTGTGGCGCACGTGGTAGGAGATGTTGAAGTGGGGGTCGTCGACCCAGACCGGGCGGCCCTGGCCGAACGGCACGAACCCGAGACGATGCCGGTAGCGGGGGACGAGGTGAAGGCGGGCCTCGACCTCCGCCACGAGCTCGTCGTACGACGGCGCCGTCCCGTCGAAGACCATGCACCCGGCCACGTGCATGTGGGCCGCGTCGCGCTCCAGATGGAGGAACGAGCTATCGAGTCCGGTCAACCGGTCCGGGTTCGCCACGCTCTGGATTCTTGCAGGCGCGGCGCATCTGGCCGCTGGCCACCGTGTGCCGGGCCGGCGCCCAGGAAAGAGGGGCCCGTCCTTTACGAGGCCCCTCTGGAGGGTTCTAGGCGACTAGTGCTTCACACAGGCCGAGCGCGAAGTGCGCGTAGTCCCGGTCCCGTTCGCGTAACCGAAGCGGGCTGTGAACTTCCACGCGCCCGTCTTCGGGCAGGTGGCGGGCGTGCGCATGTAGGCGGCGGTGCCCTTGCCGATCTTGTTGATGGTCAGCTTGAGCGCCAGCAGCGTCACCGGCAGTGCCGGCACGTCCAGCGTCAGCTTCCGGCCCGACAAGGTCGGCTCGAGAGGGATAGTCCCGGTACCCGGAGCCGTGACCAGCAGCAGCAGGCCCCCGTTGCGGTTGTACACGGTGATCGGCAGCGGCTGCGTGACTCCGATTATGCGGACCGTTGCGGTCCCCGTGCCGAGCAGAGCCCCGCCCGGGCACGAAAGGCTCGGCGTGCAGCGCGGCGTGGCCTTCTGGTTGATCCTCGTCCCAGCCGGGAAGGTCAACGTGACCGTCTTCGGGGGGACCTTGCCTGCCGCGGACAACGTCATGCCGGTCGGTTTGCCCGGATGCTTCACCGTGAACTTCTGCGAGTAGCGCTGCGAACCAGCAGCGACCGCAGCCCCGGCGATGCACAAGACGAGGAGGACGCTGAGCCACCTCGCCCTCTTTGTTAGACACCTCATGGCTCCTCCTTTCCAAAGGAAACCCTGCGGTCCGAACCTAGCGCGAGGGCTGACGGCTGTCAGCCGCGCTTTCCCGCGGTTGCTCTCCGTGGTTTCCTGCGCATCGCAGCGAACTCGGGCCGCGGACGATTGGATAGCCCCGCGCCACCCGGGGCGGCGCCATCGCCGAAGCCCCGCCGCGGGGGCGCATTATGGCTCTGTTGAGGGTTGGTGAAGTGTGACCGGGGCCACACAAATCGCGTGACAGGGCTGCCACCCTCATTAAGTAATTCGACCTGCCGAGTTGCCTTTGCACGATGTGAGGGCAAACGGGGGACCCATTGCCGGGTATGCAGCTTCCACCCGGCCGGGGCGAATCGACTGACCGGGACACACCGGCCGCAGTCGTAGCGACCGATCCGCGCGCAGCACTGCGCGGGACCAGCCGCGAGCCCGACAGCTAACCCCGTAGGCGCTGTCGATGATCGAAGGAGGTCCTCGTCATGAGGCCCAAACCCAGCATGCGCAATGTGCGCCCGGCGCAGCTTGCCATCGGCGCATTGATGCTTGCAATTCCAGCCTCGGCGGTCGCGCTCACCGCCGGTCAGGCAGATGCCCAGAGCGCGCTCCAGATCAGCCTCAACTCCCGTCACATCGCCTACGGCGACAGTCTCAAGGTCACGGGCACGGCGTCTCCTGCTAATGCAGGTCAGACGATCGCGCTCGAGCTTGCGAGGGCCGGGACCACGGGCTGGCGGACCGTGAGTTCCACCAAGGTCGGACCGCACGGTCATTTCAAGTTCGTCGCGCCTATCAAGCAGTCTGGGGTCGTGAGAGCTGTCAGCACGACAACCACGCCCCGTGCGGGCTCGCCGGTGCCCGGCTTCACGGCGCCGGCGACGATTGCGCCGAGCCCCTCGCGTCCGGTGCAGGTCGCCCCGAGCTTCCGCGTCCGCGGTCGCTCGATCGACGTCCTCACCGGTCAGTCGGTCGCGGTGCGGGGGAAACTCCTCCCCGAGCGTGCCGGTCGCCGCGTGATCCTCGAGGGTCGCTCGGGTCGGCACTGGCATGAGCTGGCGACCACGCGCACCGGTCGGCACGGCGGCTTCCGCCTCCGTTACAGCGCCGGCAGCCTCGGTCGCCGTGAGCTGAGGGTCCGCTTCAAGGGCGATCGGCTGAACACCCACGCAAGCCATGGCGCGGGGCGCATCCGGGTGTTCCGTGAGAGCGTCGCGTCCTGGTACAACGATGCCGGTGGGACCGCCTGCGGCTTCCACGCCGGTTACGGCGTCGCGAACCGCACGCTCCCGTGCGGCACCAAGGTCACCTTCCGCTATGGCGGGCATACGGTCACGGCCGTCGTTGATGACCGCGGCCCGTTCGTCGGCGGACGCGAGTGGGACCTGAATCAGAACACCGCGGGCGCGCTTGGCTTCGGCGGCGTCGCCGCGGTCTGGTCGACCTCGTAGGTCGATCGCAACTCGGTTTCGCGGAGCCGGCCGACGGCGCCTCCGGGCGCCGTCGGCCGGTCTGCGAGCCTCCCGACTCGTACTCCCGAACGACCGGGGCGGGTTCTGCCGAGACCAGGCCTACGATGGCGCCAGATGACGGTGTTAGCGGATTGGCCACAGACCGTTGGGATGATCGACCTGGACGCTTTCTACGTCTCGGTCGAGCTGCGACGGAGGCCGGAGCTCCGCGGGCTCCCTGTGATCGTCGCGGGGACCGGTCCGCGCGCGGTCGTCACGACGGCGTCCTACGAGGCCCGCCGCTACGGCGTCGGCTCGGCGATCCCGGCCTCCCGGGCGCGCCGGTTGTGTCCCGACGGCGTCTTCCTCGCGCCCGACTTTCCCTATTACCGCAAGGCCTCGAGCGAGGTCATGGCGATCGTCCGCGAGCACGCGCCGACGATCGAGGTCATCGGCCTCGACGAGGCCTACCTCGAGCTCTCCGAGGACCCGGCGCCGGTCGAGACGATGCGCGCGCTGTCGGCCGAGATCAGCAGGGCGACCGGCCTCGCATCCTCGGTCGGGATCGGGCCCAACAAGCTCGTGGCGAAGGTGGCCTCGGACGCCGAGAAGCCGCAAGGGTTCGTCGTCCTCACCCGCGAAGAGGCGTGCCGCCGCTTCGCCGGGGCGCCGTGCGGGCTGGTCCCGGGGATCGGGCCCAAGACCGTCGAGCGGCTGCAGCGCTTCGGCGTGCGCACCCTCGGGGAGCTGGCGGCCGCCGACCGCGAGCGCCTGGCCGCAGCGTTCGGGCCCCGGCTCGCGGGTGAGCTGCGCCGACGGGCCTGTTTCGAGGACGACTCGCCCGTCACGCAGGAGCGCAAGGTGGTGTCGGAGTCACGCGAGACGACGTTCGACCGCGACATCGCCGACCCGGCGCGGCTCGAGCAGATCCTGGACGGGCTCGTGGAGCGGCTGTGCGCGGCGCTGGTCGAGCAGCAGCGCTGCGGCCGCACGATCGGGATCAAGATCCGGCTCGATGACTTCTCGACGCACACCCGTGCGCGGACGCTCGGCGATCCCGTGTGCGAGCCCGAACAGGTGGGCGGCGTGGCACGCGAGCTGCTGCGGCGGTTCGGGGCACCACGGCCGGTGCGCCTGCTCGGCGTCCGCGTGGCGGGCCTGCAGCCGATCGAGGAGCGGGCGGGGCTACAGCTGACGCTGGGTGTCTAGTAGAGCGCGGACGCGAGCCGGCGGCGCGACTCGCGGGCGAGCGGGTTGTCGACGCCAAGCTCGTCGAGGACGCCGACGATCACGCGCCGGATGTCGTCGCGCGCACCGTCGGCAGTGGGCAGCGCCGTGAGGAGAAGATCGAGTCCCCGCTCGGGGTCGTCGGCGTCGAGCGCGGCGAATGCTTCGGCGAGGTCTGGCTCGGACTGCTGCTCAAGCTTGATCCGCGCCGCGAGGCCCTCGCCGGCGAAGTTTCCCGGAACGCGGTCGAGCAGCGCCCGCGCCTCGTCGCACTCGCCGCGCCCGTAGAGAATGCGGGCCAGGGGAACCACGGCGTCGGCGCGGTAGGGCTCGAGCTCGACCGCGCTGCGCAGCGACCGCTCGTCCCCGCGCTCGACGAGCCCGTCAGCCTCGGAGGGGAGGAGCGAATCGAGGAACTGCTCGACCGCGGCGGGGGGCTGGGCGCCGACGAATTCGGCGACGACCTCGCCGTCGCGGAACGCCTTGACCGCCGGAATGCCCTGGATGCGATATGTGCGCGAGACGATCGGATTCGCATCGACGTCGACCTTGGCCAGCTCGACCTTCCCGGCACGCGCCTGAACAGCACGCTCGATGACCGGTCCGAGCTGGCGGCAGGGTCCGCACCATTCGGCCCAGAAGTCGACGATCACGGGCAGCTGGCGCGAGCGGTCGATGACCGCGGTCTGAAAGTTGCTGTCGGTGGCGTCCATACGTCACTGATGGTAGCCAGCCTGCGTCCTCGCACGGCTCGGCGCGATCGATTACAAAGAGCGTGTGTCAGACGTCTGGTTCGAACGGGACGGAGTTCGCCTGTCGGTGGCGGATGACGGAGCGGGCATCCCGGTCCTGCTCCTCCACGGGCTGACCGCGACGAAGCGCTACGTCGTGATGGGCTCGCGTTCGCTCGAGCGCTCCGGGCACCGGACGATCGCGATCGATGCCCGCGGCCACGGCCGTTCGACCCCCGCGAGCTCTCGGACCGGCTACACGTACGACGATCTTGGCCTCGATGTGATCTCGGTGCTCGACGAGCTCGGCATCGATCGCGCGGTGGTGGCCGGCTCGTCGATGGGCGCCCACACGGCTCTTTGGCTGGCGCTGCACAGCCCGGAGCGCGTGGGGGGGTTGGTCGTCATAACGCCCGCGTACGAGCCGGAGTCCAACGATGATCCGGGCCGGTTGGCGCGATGGGATGCGCTCGCGGATGGATTGCGGCGCGACGGTGTGGAGGGGTTCGTGGCGGCGTATGGCGAGCCGAACGTGCCGCCGGCGATGCGCGACAAGGTGCTCACAGTGATCCGCCAGCGGCTCTCGGCTCACGAGCATCCCGAGGCCGTCGCCGACGCGCTCAGCGCCGTTCCGCGCTCACGTCCGTTCGGAGAGGTCGGAGAGCTGGGGGAGATCGACGTGCCTGTGACCGTCGTCGCGAGCGGCGACGAGATCGATCCCGGGCATCCACAGGAGATCGGCGAGCTCTATGCCGCAACGATTCCGGATGCGACGCTCGTGCTCGACGAGCCCGGACGTTCGCCCGTCGCGTGGCAGGGGAGCCAGCTCTCGCGGGTGATCGCCGAACTCGCGGCGCGGACCGGGGTGGAGGCGTGAGCCCTCCGGCGGCTGGGTACTCGGGGACACCGCTGGTGCGCAAGCTCGGGATCAAGCCCGACTCACGGGTCGGGCTGATGGGAGCACCGGACGGTTTCGACGAGACGCTCGGCGAGTTGCCCGACGGGGTGACGGTGCGCCGGAGCGCGCGCGGCCCGCTGGACGTGATCGTTGCCTTCACGGTCAGCCGAGCCGAGCTCGAGCGGCGCCTGCCGGTGCTGCGCCGCTCTCTCGATCAGGCCGGCGGGCTGTGGATCGCGTGGCCGAAGCGAGCCTCCGGTGTCGCGACCGACGTGGGCGAGGGCGTGGTGCGCGAGCTGGGTCTCGCGGCAGGACTGGTCGACAACAAGGTGTGCGCGATCGACGAGGTCTGGTCCGGACTGCGGCTGGTGTACCGCCTGCGCGACCGGAGTTAGACGCCGCGCTGCCGGGTCCCGGGGCGCCCGCTTGCGCGAGCGCCCCACAAATGCGTCAGCCGAGCCGGACGCTTCCCTCGTGCCCGCTCGCCGGCGCCACGTACGCGTTCCCGTGGAAGGTGACCTGCACCTTCAGCTGTTCGTGCTTGGGCCGCTTCCCGCGACCAGGAAGGTGCGCGAACGTCGCCTGCGAGGAGAACGTGCAGGCGGAGGTGACCGGCACCTGGTTGGAGGAGACAGTGTGCTTGCCGAGCAGGAGACGGACGCTGACGTCGCCGAGGCACTCGAGCGAGGAGGGGAAGCGCGAGGACGCATTCACCTTGCCGCTCGTCGTGAACGTGTACGGGCGTTTCGAGTCCCGGTGCGGCGACGTCTTGTAGGTGATGCGCGGAACCGGTCGCGGCGAGGGCTCGGTGATGAACACCTGGTCGATCCCGGCGGCGACCACGGAGCTGCCGTGGAAGGCGACGATCCGGTAGTGGAACACGGCGCCGGGCGCGAGGCCCGTGAGCGTCTGGGCCACGATCACCGGCGCGCTGCCGGCGGGCACGCTGCCGCCGAAGGTCTCCGAGCCGTAGGTTGCGGTGAGCCCGTACTGGAACACCCAGGTCGTCTTCTGGCCGTGCGGGTTGATCACGCCGCTGACCGTGGCCGACGTAGTCGACACGTGGACCGCCGGGCCGGTCGCCGCTGTGGGCGGCGGGTTACCGGCCGTCTTGAACCTGTGGTCAGTGACGGCCGCGCTGCCGAACCTGTTCGTCGCGACGAGGCGGTAGTGATAGACGGTTCCGGGGAGCAGATTCGAAGCCGTGACCTTGACCGCGACATTCTTCGTGCCGCTGGTTGACTTCGTCGTGCTCGCGAGTCCGTATGCCGTCGTAAGGCCCCACTGGAACTGGTACGTCGTCGTGGCGCCGCCGGGGTTGACCGTGCCGTGAAGGACTGCCGACGAGGAGGTGATCGACGACGTCGAGCCGGTGGCGACGGTGGGGGACGACGCGCCCTGCGCGACCCCGGCCAGGGCCATGCTCACAATCGCCAACGCTCCCAGCAGCTTCAGCTTGCGATTCATCCCGCCTCCCTCAGTCGGTCTTCTTCTTGGCCGTTGTATACCCGCGGCCGCGGATAAGTTGCGGCCGGGGGGTGGGGGTGGTATTGGCCCTATCCGGATGGGGCGAACGTTGGCCATACACTTCGCCCCGTGCTGACAGACGCGTCCACGCGCCCGCGGATCGCACCCTATCGGCCTAAGAACCTGCTCGACCGCCTCAGCGCTCCGACGACGCTCAATGTCCAATACAGGCACATGGAGCAGAGAGAGCACACGCTGCTCGCTCGCAGGCTGCCCATCTTGCGAGGGGACGTCCTAGCCGTCGGCTGTGGCTGGCATCCAGGCCGGCACCTGTTCCCCGGACCGCAGTTCCATCTCGTCGCTGTCGACGCCGATCCGGAACGCGTCGCGGCCGTAGCCGCAACCGGCACCGCTGATGAGGCACGCGTCGGCTACGCCGGCGAACTAGACCTCCCGGCCCGATCCTTTGACGTTGTTCTGTATCGCCTTGTGCTGCACCACATCGCCTACCAAGGACCGCTCGCTCCCTCCTTCGAGGAAGCCCGCCGCCTCCTCAAGCCCGGAGGAGCGATGGTCGCGATCGAACCCGGGCTCTGGCATCCGGTCGGCGCTGGATTGGCGCTGGCTAACCGGCTCGGGATCGCTCCAGCGATTCATGGCACACCGGACGACATCCCGCTCTCGCCCAGGACCCTAATCGCAGAGGCCCGGGCAGCCGGCCTCACGCCGGAGCTGCACACGGTGACCTATTCGTGGCGACGCCTACCGCAATCCCTTCAGCGAACCGTTCAGCACCTCGATGCGCTTGGATCGCGGCCCCGCCTCGCGCGTTTCGGCCACACGCTCTTGTTGATCGCGCGGAAGAGCCGGACGCCGTCAGACCACGAGTGAGACCGCACGCACCTTCGAGACCCGCTCCCGACCAACGTGCAGGGGTTATGCCTCTAGTGTTCGTATCCGGTTGGCTCAAAGGTGTGATGCTTGGGAGGTCCGCCCGGTCGTGGCGCGACTGGGGCGGGAGAAATGCAACAAATTCGGGTCCGCCGTCGTGTGCGCGGCTCGAGAGTCACGCTGATCGGGACTTTCCAGCCTCGGTCGGGCTGGGCGGCGCGGATTTGTGCCGAAAGTCCCGGGTGGCGGGGAGCCGAACCACGGCCAACCCGGCCGTGGTTAATGCTCGATAATCGGGCTTATGTCTACCCGTATGGAGGAACAGCCTCCAACGGCCAGGAAGCTTCGCTAACCGCTACGTCTCGGCGATCCGGCGGGCAGTCGGGCCGATATCCTCGCCACCCGGCAGCCCGGCGATCACATGTTCGAGGTGGTGCGCTTCCACTCGCCTTCCGCCGGCGCTCAAGAGCCGGCGCCGGCCGCGAACCGTCCTGGGCTCCGGCACGTCGCCTTCAAGGTCGACGACGTGCGTGGCGTCGTCGACCGCGTCCGAGAGGCCGGCTGGGAAACGGCCGGTGAGATCGTCGACTACGAGAACACGTTCCTCCTCTGCTACGTCCGCGGACCCGAAGGCCTGATCGTCGAACTCGCCGAGCGCCTCGACGGCGCGCCGGGCTGAACGGGCAGCGGTCGTGGCGTATCAGTCGCGCACTGCGGTCGGCATAAGGTTGCGCGTTATGTCCACCTGAGGGACGCCCCTGCCACGAATCTGGCGCACCATTACGCTCCAGGCGAGGAGCAAGACCTCGCTCACTCGGAGGTCCAAAGGCAACGATGAAGAAGAGCACCCGATGATCGGCGGTGACCGAATGCGCAGCGCGGCGCTCAGGTCCGCTGTGGCGATCGCGGCCGTTGTCCCCGCAGCGGCGATACTGGGCCCGCGCCTCGCCGGGGCGTTCGGCGCACCTGCGGCCGTGGCGGACTCGGCGTCGAACTCCCCCAGCGGCGGCGCGGGGCTGGGCGGTCTGGCGCCCACGAGCGGGCCGCGACACGTCCCGCCCCCACCTAGCAAGCACGCCCGCGGCCGGTGGCTGAGCAACTTCGTCATCACCGAGTACTGGCCGGCCCCGGAGAGGTGGTTCGTCGGCGAGCTCGTGCGCACGCCGGGCGTGAGCACCCGACATCGGATCGACTGGCTCTACTCGGCCATGGGCGTCTCGATGGAGGGCGAGGGGCTCGGGCTCGATGGCCAGATGTACCACATCGATGCGCTCGGAAACGGCGGCTGGGTGACCGTCGATGGCGCTCCGACCTCGCCGTCCGACGGCTGGCGGGCCGGGCCGCCTTACTGGCGCGCGGGCGCGTACTGGAAGAACCGCCACGGCGGCGTCACCTTCCCACTTCAGCTCGGGGGCTGGTCGGCGGGCCGAGGACGCTCCTACGTCCCCCTGCCTGGCGTCACCTTTGCCGCGGGGGCATCGCTGCCGCTGCGCTTCTATCGCTCGATCGCCGTCGACCCGAGCGTGATCCCGCTCGGCAGCCGCGTCTACGTGCCCGCCTACCGCCATGACGGCTACGGTGGCTGGTTCGTCGCGCAGGACACGGGCGGCGCGATCGGGGGCAACCACATCGACGTCTACCGCTCTCCTCCGGCCAGCAGCAACGGCACCGGCAACTACCTGACCGGTCAGCGGGTCTACGTGATCAAACCGCGACGCTGACGCCCACTCGGCCGCACTAGACTCTTCTCTGCGATGGCCAAGCAGCAGCGCGTCATGAGGATCGAGCAGCGGAGCCAGCTCGCTGCCATGCAGCAGCTCGAGAGCCGCTCGGACGAGGAGCTCGAGGCCGAGACCAAGTTCAAGGCCGCGGCTCAGGCGATCCTCGGCGCCCGCGCAGCCGAGCGCTACGACGCCAAAGCGGCTCGCGCCCACTTCCAGCGCGCGATCGCCGCCGCGCGCCCGCAGGAGCGTCTGCAGCTTCGCCGCATGGCCGACGCCTCACTCGCGCTCGCCGAGCGGCGCCCGGACGATCTCAAGAAGGCGACCGAGCGGCTGGGCGTCGAGGCGCCGAGCTCGCGACAGCTGCTGGGCCTGCGCTTCCTCGGCCTGATCATGCCCCCGGCCAGCGCCGGGATCCTTGCCCGGATCCGCGGGATCGTGGTGATCATCCTGCTGATCGTGTTGATCCTCGCCCTGGGGATCGGGATCGTCAACCTGGTCGCGCTGCCGTTCGGCGGCATCTCGCTTGACATCTCGATCTTCTACGGGCTCGTCCTCGTCGCGATCGCGCTTGGAGTGCTCGCGTACTTCGGTCGCCGCCGGCAGAAGCGCGCGCAGGCGCAGCGAGCCGAGCAGGTCGCCGCCCGAGCGCGCTGAGCCGTGTGCGGGCGATACAGCCTCGCCACCCCCGACCCCGGCGACATCCGAGCCCGCTTCGGGATCGAGGAATCGATCGAGATCAGGCGTCGCTACAACGTCGCCCCCGGCGATGACGTGCTCGCGGTCACGACCTCCCGCGAGGGAGTTCCGCGCGGCGACCTGCTGCGCTGGGGGCTGGTTCCGTCCTGGGCCAAGACGCTCGACACCGGGCTGAAGATGATCAACGCCCGGGTCGAGACCGTACGCAAGCGCCCGGCGTACCGGCGCGCGTTCGAGCGCTACCGCTGCTTGATCCCCGCCGACGGCTTCTACGAGTGGCGCCGCTCGACCTCCGGCCCGAAGCAGCCCTTCCACATCACGCGCGAGGGCCGTGAGCCATTTGCATTCGCGGGCATGTGGTCGATCTGGTACGCCCCAGACGGCAACAAGCTGCGCACATGCACGATCCTCACCACGGCCGCCAACTCAGCGATCGCCTCACTCCACGACCGGATGCCGATCATCCTCGCGCCCGAGCACGAGCCGGCGTGGCTCGACACCGCGACGCCTGCACCAGAGCTCGACTCGATCCTCGCCGGCCTGGCCCCTGCGGAAATAAGCGTCCGCGCGGTTAGTCTCGCGGTCAACGACGCCCGGTACGACGGCCCAGAGTGCCTCGCCCCGCCCGCGGAGACCGGCCAGGCGGCCCTGTTCTGACGCTCAGGGGGCGAGGTCGCCGCGGGCACGGCCATGACTCCATCGCGATAATCCATGGGCGCGCCCACGGCTGCTCGGGTCGCGCAACCGACCACCCACCGCGGGCGAGCCGCGGCCGTGACCACATGCCCCTCTCCCCCCTGCTTCGAAATTACGATCACGTGGTGCTCGATCTCGACGGCTGCGTCTGGGTCGGCGATACGTGCACCCGCGGCGCGCCGGAGGCGGTCTCCGAGTTGCGCTCGGCCGGGAAGTCGGTCGTCTTCCTGACCAACGACGCCCGGCGCTCCCCGGAGGACTACGTGCGCAAGCTGTGGTCGCTCGGCCTGATGGCCTCACTCGAGGAGATCGTGACCGTCGGCGGCGCGATCCAGCACCTCCTCGCCGGGCGCGGCCGCGGTTCCGGCGTCTACGTCATCGGTTCCCCCGCGATCCATCGACACGTGGCCGAATCGGGTCAGCGGATCCTCAACGGGACCGAGCGCGAAACCGAGGCCGACGTGGTGATCGTGGCCGGCCACGACGATCTCCATTTCGAGGAACTCAGGGCGGCGACGCAGGCTGTGCTCGGCGGCGCCGAGATGATCGCAGCCGGCCGGGACCGGACGTTCCCAGCCGAGGACGGCGAGTGGCCCGGCACGGGCGCAATCGTCGCCGCGCTCGAGTACGCGACCGAGCGCCGGGCCCATTCCGTCGGCAAGCCGGCTCCGCAGATCTTCCTAACCGCGCTCGATCGTCTCCCGGACGGCGACACGCTGGTCGTCGGCGATCGCCTTGACTCCGATCTCGCCGGGGCCGCCGCAGCCGGCCTCGACGCGGCGCTCGTGCTGACCGGCAGCACCTCGCGCGAGCAGGCCGAGGCCGCGATCGAACCAGCGCCGGTGGCGATCGCCGATGACCTCCACACTCTCCTGCTCGGCTCATGAAGATCGCCGTGATCATCAACCCGTCCGCCGGCGGCGGCCGCGCCGAACGACTCCTACCCGAGCTTCGCCAGGAGCTTGAGAAGCTCGGCCTCGATTACCACGTTGAGCCGACCCGAAGCCTCGATCACGCACATGAGCTCGCGCGCGCCGCGGCGGCCGCGGGCGAGGTGGCGGCGGCCTGCGGGGGCGATGGTGTCGTCGGCGCGGTCGCCGAGGCGCTGAGGGGCACCGACGGCGTGCTCGGCGTGCTGCCCGGCGGCCGCGGAAACGATTTCGCGCGGGTCCTCGGCATCCCGCTCGAGGCAGCCCATGCGTGCAACACCCTCGCCACCGGAGTGGTCAAGGAGCTCGATCTCGGACAGGCGGGCGACAAGACGTTCATCGGCATCGCCAGCTGTGGTTTCGACTCGGATGCGAACCGCATCGCAAACGAGACCAAGGTGGTCCGCGGCAACCTGGTCTACGCATATGGCGCACTGCGTGCCCTGGCGGGATGGCATCCGACGACGTTCACCGTACGCCTCGACGATCAACCGCCGCGGGTCTTCGCCGGTTACACGGTCGCCGCCGCGAATTCGAAGGCGTACGGTGGAGGTATGTACCTGGCTCCCGACGCCTCGCTCGAGGACGGTCTGCTCGATGTGGTGATGGTCGAAGACGTTCCGAAGCGACGATTCCTCCGCCTGCTGCCGACCGTGTTCAAGGGCGAGCACGTCTTGCAGCCGAACGTCCACGTGAAGCGGGCGGCCCGGATCGAGGTGAGCGCGGACCGGCCGTTCACGATGTATGCCGACGGCGACCCGATCGGCGAGCTGCCGATCACCTTGTGCTGTCTGAAGGCCGCCGTACGCGTCCTCGTCCCGCGATGAACGTGATGCGAGCGAAGATCCTCGCCGCTCGTGCGGTCGGCGAGCTCGCTCGGCGGGCTGGCCGCGGCGGCGGGACGAGCCTGCCCGGCAAGGTCCTGATGCGGCTCGAGCCGCATGCGATCGCCGAGCTCGGCGCGCGGCTCCCGGCCGGGTCCGCCGTGCTGTCAGCCACGAACGGAAAGACGACCACGGCGGCGATGGCGGCAAGCGTGCTCGAACGGGCCGGGATCGGCCTGGTCAGCAACCGCGCAGGGGCCAACATGGCCGGCGGGGTCGCCTCGAGCCTGCTGGCGGCGGCCGGGCCGGGCGATCAGATCGACGGAACGCTCGGGCTGTTCGAGGTCGACGAGTTCTGGCTCGACCGGATCGTGCCCGAGCTGCGGCCGGGGGCGATCCTGCTCGGCAACCTGTTTCGCGATCAGCTCGACCGCTACGGTGAGCTCGAGACGATCGCCGACCGTTGGGCCGTGGTCGTGTCCGGCCTGCTCGCAGATGTCGCACTCGCGCTCAATGCCGACGATCCGCTGATCGCCGACCTGGGCCGCTCGAACCCGCAGGCGACCTACTTCGGCATCGAGGACCGGTCCGTTGCGCTGGCCGAAATGCAGCACGCATCGGACTCCAAGCACTGCAGGCGCTGCGGTACCGCGTATGTCTACGACGCCGTCTACCTGGGCCATCTCGGCGTCTACAGCTGTCCCAACTGCGGTCAGCGGCGGCCCATCCCGTCGGTCTCGGCCGATGAGATCGAGCTCGAGGGCACTCGCGACGCACGGTTCACGCTGCGCACGCCGGCCGGAAGCGCGCGCCTGACGCTTCCGCTGCCCGGCCTCTACAACGTCTACAACGCGCTCGGGGCGGCGTCGCTGTGCCTCGCGCTCGGGATGTCACTCGAGCAGATCGTCGACGGCCTGCAATCGGTGACGGCCGCCTTCGGGCGAGCCGAGACGGTCCGGATCGACGACGTCGACGTGTCGACCCTGCTGGTCAAGAACCCGGCCGGCGCGAACGAGATCATGCGGACGCTCGCGCTCGAGGACCCGGGGCTCGATCTTCTCGCCGTGCTCAACGACCGCATCGCCGACGGACGCGACGTCTCCTGGGTGTGGGACGCCGACTTCGAGATCATCGCGTCGCGGGTGCGCCGCGTCACCTGCGCGGGCAGCCGTGCGGCCGAGCTGGCGCTGCGGCTCAAATACGCGGGCGTTCCGGACGAGCGCATCCACGTCACGCCCGCTCTACCCGAGGCGCTGGACGAGGCATTGGCGGCAAATCTGACAGGCCAGCCGGAGCATGCACGCCTGTATGTGCTGCCGACCTACACTGCCCTGCTCGAGCTCCGCGAGGAGCTCGCGGCGCGCGGTCACGTGGCTCAGTTCTGGGAGCGCGAGCGGATGGTGGCGCGGTGAGCGTGATCTGGCACGACCTCGAGTGCGGGAGCTACACGGTCGACCTTCCGATGTGGCGGGAGCTCGCGGCGGCGCACGGGGACCCCATCCTCGACATCGGCGCGGGCACCGGCAGGATCACTCTCGATCTGGCCCACATCGGCCACCGCGTGACCGCCCTCGACTCCGACGAGGAGCTCGTGCGTGAGCTGCGACGGCGCGCCGAGGGAACGAGCGTGGAGGTCGTTCTCGCAGACGCGCGCGACTTCGCTCTCCCGACCCGGTTTGCGCTGTGCATCGTGCCGATGCAGACGATCCAGCTCCTCGGCGGTAGCGACGGGCGGACGGAGTTCCTGCGCTGCGCAAAGCGCCACCTGCGGACAGGAGGAACGCTCGCCGTCGCGATCTCCGAGGCGCTTGAGCTCTACGAGGTGTTCGACGGCGCCCCCTCGCCACTCCCGGACATCCGCGAGCTCGATGGCATCGTCTACTCGAGCCAGCCGACGGCGGTGCGCGCGGACGCAAACGGATTCGTGCTCAAGCGGCGTCGAGAGGTGGTCACGCTCGACGGGCGGCGCACGATGTCCGACGACGTGATCCGCCTCGATCGGCTCACCGCGGATCAGCTCGAGCGCGAGGGGATCGCAGTTGGCTTCACTCGCGCCGGCGTTCGGATCGTCCCCGCGACACCCGACTACGTCGGCAGCGAGGTGGTGATGCTCCGTGCCTGAGCGGATGCTGCGCGTGTGCGCGCTGTACCCGGACCTGATGAACATCTACGCCGACCGCGGCAACCTGCTCCTGCTGCAGCGCCGCTGCGAATGGCGCGGCATCAGCTTCGAGGTCCAGGCCAGCGAGCTCGGCGAGAAGCTCGATCCGGACGGGGCCGACCTGTTCTACATCGGCGGCGGCCAGGATCGCGATCAGAGGCTGTGCGCGCTCGATCTCGCCGAGGTCAAGCGCGATGCGCTGCACACCGCGTCCCGGCGCGGCGCCGTGATCCTCGCGGTCTGCGGCGGCTATCAGCTGCTCGGCCATTCCTACGAGCTCGGCGAGGACACGCTCCCAGGCGTCGGCCTGGTCGATCTGCGCACCGTGCGGGCCGACGAACCGAGGTTGATCGGCAACGTCGCGATCGAGGTCGAGCTCGAACCCGGCGAGCGGCGGGTGCTCGCCGGATTCGAGAACCACGGCGGCCGCACCCACCTCGGTCCCGGCGCGAGGCCGCTCGGCCGGGTGATCAAAGGCCACGGCAACAACGGCAAGGACGGGTATGAGGGCGTGCTCGCCGGCACCGTGATCGGGACCTACCTGCACGGGCCGCTGCTCCCGAAGAACGCTTGGTTCGCCGACTGGCTGATCGCGAAAGCCCTCGGCCTGAGCGAGCCGCTTGTTGCGCTCGACGATCGCTTCGAAGCCGCCGCACACGCCGATGCCAGGCACGCCGCTGGGGTCTAGGGCGATGCGCAGTGCGCTCTGTGCCGCCGCGCTCGCGGCGCTCGCCATCGCCGGCGCCGGATGCGGCACGTCGGCGCCGCAGGCTGCCACGACGATCCGCTCGGTCGGTAATCACCCTGCTCTGCCGGGGACGGGACGCCCGCCGGTGACGATCGGCGACAAGAACTTCACCGAGCAGTTCGTGCTCGGCGAGCTCTACGCCCAGGCGCTCGAGGCGCGTGGCTACTCGGTGGTCGTGAACCGTGACATCGGTCCCCCGGAGGTGTCGCTGCAGGCGCTACAGAGCGGCCGGATGTCGATGTACCCGGAGTACGTGAGCACCTGGAACAGCGTGATCGCGGGATACAGGCGCCAGTTCCACTCAGCCGCGGCGGCACTGCTTGCCGCGCGGCGCTACGCGCGTGCACACGCCCTGGCGCTCTTGCGTCCGCCCCCGTTCAGCGACACCGGCGCGATCGCGGTAACCAGCACCTACGCGGCCGAGAACGGACTGAGCACGCTGCGCGATCTGCGCAAGGTCGCGCCCACGTTGACGATGGGTGCCCCACCGCAGTTCGAGCAGTCGTCTCCGGGGCTCGCCCAGCTCGAGCAGAGCTACGGCTTCGTGCCCGCGGCCTTCAAGCCGCTTGCCATCGGCGCCCAGTACCAGGCGCTTAACCAGGGCGCGGTGCAGGCCGCCGACGTGAGCACCACGGACGCGCAGCTGCGCTCGGGCCACTACTTCCTGCTCCGAGACCCGCGCCACACCTTCGGTTCCGGCCAGGTCGTCCCGGTCATACCGGAACGGGTTCTGCTCAACGAGGGGCCGGCGTTCGCGGCGACGATCGACAGGGTCAGCGCGCTGCTGACCCTCGGGACCATGCGCGAGCTCAACGCCGCGGTCGACGTGCTCGGCCAGGATCCGACCCTCGTGGCCAAACGCTTCCTGAAGGCCCACGGCCTGCTGGCGCGTCCGGCCGGCTGAGCGCGATCAGCTACCGCTCGAGCCGAAACCGCCGGTGCCGCGCTCCGAGCCGGCGAGCGCATCGACCTCGACGACCGCAGGAGCCTCGACCCGGATCAGTACGAGCTGGGCGATCCGATCGCCGGGGCCGATCTCGAACGACACGCTGCGATCGGTGTTCAGGAGCAGCACGTGGACCTCGCCGCGATATCCCTCGTCGATCAGGCCCGGCGCATTGACAAGCGCGATCCCATGACGCGCGGCGAGCCCGGAACGCGGGAGAACGAGTCCCGCGTGGCCCTCGGGAATCTCGATCGCGATCCCGGTTCGCACCCGCGCCCGCTCGCCGGGGCCGATGCGGCAGTCCTCAAGCGCGTGCAGATCGAGTCCGGCGTCACCGGGGTAGGCGCGCCGGGGGACGGTGGCGCGCTCGTGGAGCCGCATGACGCGCAGGCTCATCGGCGGCCGGGTTCAAGCGCGAAGGGCGCGTAGCGCGCTGCGATGCTCGGGGCGAGGCGCACGGTCACCCGCACGCCGTCGGGTGTGTCCACGCGCTCCAGATCGCCGGCGATCTCGTGGAGCTCGGCCAGCCGTCCCCCCTCGTCGTAGGGGATAAGCAGCTCGATCTCCTGCAGCGCCTTGGCGAACTCGTCCTCAATTCGCACGGTCAGATCGTCGATCCCCTCGCCGGTCAGAGCGGAGACCAGGACCGCGTCAGGATGCCGGTTGCGCAGCTCGAGTCGGCGCTCGTCATCCACATTGTCGGCCTTGGCCAGCACGAGCACCCGCGGAGCCGCCTCGGCGTCGATCTCGTGCAGGACCTCGTCGACCGCGCTCGTCATCTCGACCAGTTCCTCCTCTGGCACCGACGCGTCGACCACGTGGAGGATGAGATCGGCCAGCCGCGTCTCCTCGAGCGTGGCCCCGAACGCCTCGACGAGCTGGTGCGGAAGCTTGCGGATGAATCCGACGGTGTCCGTGAGCAGGTAGTCGCGGCCGCTGGCGCGGAGCACCCGCGTGGTCGGGTCGAGCGTGTGGAACAGCCGGTCTCCGACCCCGGTGGTGGCTCCGGTCAGGGCGTTCATGAGCGTCGACTTCCCGGCGTTCGTGTAGCCGGCCAGGGCGACCGAGGGCAGGTCCGCTCGCTGGCGCTCGGCCCGCATCACCGACCGGCTCGAACGCACGTGGGCGAGCTTTCGCCGCAGGGCGCTGATCCGATCGCGGGCCAGACGCCGGTCGGTCTCGATCTGGGTCTCGCCCGGGCCCCTGGTGCCGATCCCGCCGTCGATCCGTCCGGCTCCCAGCCGCTCGAGGTGCGACCACAGGCCGCGCATCCGCGCGAGGTTGTACTCGAGCTGAGCCAGCTCCACCTGGAGCTTGCCCTCGGCCGTGTGGGCGTGGGCGGCGAAGATGTCCAGGATGATCGCCGTCCGGTCGATCACAGGCAGCCCGAGCGCCCCCTCGAGGTTTCGCTCCTGCCGCGGGGACAGCTCGTCATCGCACGCGACCAGGTTCGCGTCGGCCCGAGCCAGGTCGGCCTTCAGCTCGTCGATCTTGCCGGCCCCCAGATACGTGTTGGGATGCGGGTGCTCGCGACGCTGGATCATCTCGCCGACGCCGGCCACGCCGGCCGTCTTGAGCAGCTCGCGCAACTCGTCGAGCTGCCCGTTCTCCCCGTCCGGGACGGCCGCGACAAGGTAGGCGCGCTGTCTTGCGCGTCCCCGGGCGCGCTGTCCGTCGGCATCGTAGACCGAGGTCCGGTTGCGTCCGTGACTGCTTTGCTGCACGCCGAGGATGGTAGCCGCGCTACAGCGCCCGGATGCGCTCCACGGCCTCGAGCAGCCGATCGTCCGCCGTCGTCAGGGAGATCCGGAAGAAGCCCTCGCCGTTCGGGCCGTACGCGCCGCCAGGGGAAATCACGACCGCCGCCCGCTCGAGCACGTGCTCGCAGTAGGCGGCCGCGGAGTCGAACCCGTCCGGCACGGGTGCCCAGATATAGATCGTCCCCTTCGGCACGCGGACCTTCACTCCGGCCTGGGCCAGCGCGTCGCAGACGAGATCGCGCCGGCGCTGATAGACGGCGTTCATCGCGCGGACGTCGGGGTCGATCTCAGGGGCCAGCGCCGCAGCTCCGGCCAGCTGAATCGCCTCGAACATGCCCGAGTCGATGTTCGACTTCAGCCGCCAGTACTGGGCGATCGCGTCGGCGTTGCCGACGATCGCGGCGCACCGCCACCCGGTCATGTTGTAGCCCTTGGAGAGCGAGAACACCTCTACGCCGATCTCCTTGGCGCCGGGCGTGGCCAGGAACGACGGCGCGATATAGCCATCGTAGGTCGTCTCGCTGTAGGCGTTGTCATGGACGGCGAGGACTCCAGCGCGCTCGGCCAGCTCCACGACCTCCTCGAACAGACCGTCGGGAACGATCGCGCCGGTCGGGTTGTTGGGGTAGTTGAAGAACATCAGGCGCGCCCGGTTCAGGTCGGCGTCGGAGATCGCGCTCAGGTCCGGCGCGAAGCCACGATCGGGTAGAAGCGGCATCAGCACCGCCTGCGCCCCCGCCATCAGCGGGCCGCCGGTGTAGACGGGGTATCCGGGATCGGCGGCGAGCGCGGCGTCACCGGGATCGAGGAACGCGAGGTTCAGGTTGAAGATGCACTCCTTGGCCCCGATCGCCGGCATCACCTCGGTCTCGGGGTCGAGCGTGACCTCGAATCGCCGCTCGTAGAACGCGGCGACGGCCTCCCTGAACTCAGCCCGGCCGCGGTTGGACGGGTAGGTGTGGGTGCTCGGGTCCGCCACCGCGCGCTGCGCGGCCGCCACGATCGGCGCGTACGTAGGCGTGTCCGGGTCGCCGATCCCGAGGCTGATCACGTCGATCCCCGCGGCACGCTTGGCGGCGATCTTCCGCTCCAGCTCGGCGAACAGGTACGGGGGGATCCGGTCAAGGCGGCTACTCGGTCGCATCCAGCTCCTTTACGAACTCCTCGGCCAGCGTGCCTCGGTAGACGGGGACCGCCCAGCCGGTCAGGTTGATGTGCATGTCCTCCTCCACCTCCACCTCGAGCTCCCCGCCGTCGAGCACGACGGTGACGGGCGAGTCACCGCCGCCGAGGACGTGGGCGACGGCGGCGCCGGTCGCGCCCGTGCCGCTCGCGGACGTCTCGCCAACCCCGCGCTCAAAGATGCGCGCGCGGATCCGGCCCGGCCCGACGGCCGCGAACCACGAGACGTTGGTCCGGTTCGGAAACAGCGTGCTGTGTTCGATCTCGGGGCCGAACCGCGAGAGATCGAGCTCTTCCACGCGCTCGACGTCGGGCATCGCGATCGCGCATTGCGGGTTGCCGACCTGGACGTGCTGGAAGCGCCAGCGGACGCCGTCGGCGTCGAGCTCGCCGCGGCCGTCGGAGCCTCCGGAGGGGAAGTCCTCGCTCGCGGTCCGCGCCCTGCCCATGTCGATCGTGCAGACGGTGTCCGAGGTGATCGTGGCGCGGATCTCGCCCGCGCCGGTCTGGATCGAGAATGCGTCCGCCGACGCCCTGCCGGCGCGACGCAGGTACATGACCGCCTCCCGTGCCCCGTTGCCCGATAGCCCCGATTCGGACCCGTCGGGGTTGAAGATCTGCAGCCGCGCCGCGTACCCCGGCGCGGTCGGCTCTGAGAGCAGCAGAATCCCGTCGCTGCCGACTCCCGTGTGCGGAGCGCAGATCGCGCGGATCCTCGGGACGGTCAGCGAGAACGGGAGCTCTGCCCGCTCGATGATGATGTAGTCGTTGCCCAGCGCGTGCCACTTCTCGAAGTTCACGCGATCGCAGTCTATGTTCCGTCGCCACGAGATGGTCTGGCGCCTGCGACACCTCCCGCCGCTCGGGCTCCTGGCGATCCTGATCGTCGCCTCGCTCGGGGTGCGCTCGATCCTCCTCGACGAGCCCTGCCGGACTCCATGCCGCTCGGCCGCCGACCATGTGCTCGTATTCGACGAGGACTATTACGTCAACGCCGCCCGGGTGATCTCCGGGATTCACCTGGCCGCCAACGCCCGCTATGCCGAGGCCCCATCCGGCAGCGACCCCAACGCCGAGCACCCGCAGCTGGCGAAGCTGGTTATCGCCGGCTCGATCGAGCTGTTCGGCGACGGGCCGTTCGCCTGGCGGATCGGGAGCCTGCTGTTCGGCACGTTGGCGATGCTGGGCCTGTACGCGCTCGTCCGCGCCTGTGGCGGCGGACCATGGCTCGCGCTGGGGTCGTGCGCGCTGATGGCGGCGGACAACCTGCTACTCGTGCACGGCCGGATTGGGACGCTCGACATCTACGCCACCGCGGCGATGGTCTGGGGGGCAGCGTTCTACCTGCGTGGGCGTCCCTTAGCCGCCGGGGTCGTGATCGGCGTGGGCGCGGGCTTCAAGCTCGTGGCCCCATATGTGCTGTTCGCGCTCGCCCTGTTCGAGGTGCTGCGGGTGTGGGTGGCGCGGCGGGACAGGGTGCACAAGCGGGTCGGCGCGCGGGTGCCCGCTGGAGCACCGGGGCACGGGCGCGCGGAGATCCCCGCTGTCCCCTGGCGGTCGCTCCTCGTGTGCGTGGCAGCAGCCGCGGTCGTGTTCATCGTGCTGCTGACCGCGATGGATGCGATCGCCCGGCCGTGGGACCCGGTCACCGGACACTACGTCGGCGGTGGCCCGTTCTCGCACCTCTCCCACATGTTCTCCTATGCGGCTGGTCAGTCAAGCCCGCGGGGGCCGACCGGGATCGCGTCCTACCCCTGGCAATGGCTCGGCGACTACCGGCCGATCGTCTACCTGAACATCAACCCGGCCGAGCCGAGCCCTGGGCTGTACGGGATCCACCCGGCAGCTCATTTTCTCGGGATGATCAACCCGGCAATCATGCTCCTCGCGCTCCCCGGGCTGGTGCTCGCCGGGTGGGGCTTGTGGCGTGGAGCCGGGGCGTCGGACGTGCCGGTGGGGTCCATCGGGGTCCCAGCTGCCGCCCACACGGTGGCAGGCCGAGCGCTCGACATCATGGCCGTGTCGTGGTTCCTCGGGACTTGGGTCCCGTTCGAGCTGCTGAGCCTGATCTGGAGCCGGACGAGCTACCTCTACTACATGGTGGTTGTCATGCCGGGGGTCTACATCGCGGTTGCTCGGCTCGTCTCGCGCGTGCGCTCGCGGCCTCGACTGATCGGCGTGTGGGTCGTGCTCGTGGCGGCCGGGGCGGTGCTCATGTACCCGTTCATGCCACTGCCATGAGCTATGCGCTCGCCCCCGACTGCCACAGCCCGGCGATCTCCCTCCCGACCTCGTCGGGCTCGCGCCCGGTGATGTCGATCACCTCGACGGCGGCGAGTTTTCGCATCCATGTGAGCTGCCGGCGCGCGTAGTTGCGCGTCCGTCGCTTCATCGCCTCGACGTCCCCGCTCAGCAGGTCGTCGAACCCCAGCGCCTTGCGGGCGGTCACCGAGGCTCCCGCCAGGTTCGCCTCGGTGACCTCGCGCTCCACGCCGGCGCTGATCATCGCGTCGACGCGCCGGCCGATGCGTGCATAGAGCTCGTCGCGGTCCATCACGAGTCCGACCAGGAGGGTCGGACGACGGGTCGCGTCGGTCCACAGCTGCGATTGCTCCTCGGGCGGTTCGAGCTCGCCCGACTCGAGGAGCTCGAGCGCCCGGACGATCCGCTGACGATCGGTCGGCTCGATCTCGGCCGCCGCCCACGGCGCTCGCTCGGCCAGGGTCGCGTGGAGCGACTGCGGGCCACGGCGCTCGAGTTCCGCGAGCCAGCGCTCCCGCATGCCCTCGGGCGGCGGTGGGCGAAGGTTGAGCTCCGTCAGCGCTGCGCGCAGATATAGCCCCGTCCCTCCAACCACTATCGGCCGCCGCCCCTCCGCCAGCAGGGTATCGATCTCGGCGTGCGCGAGATCGGCGTATTGCCCGGCACTGAACGTCGCATCGACGGGGAGAAACGAGATCAGCCGGTGTTCCAGCCGCGCGCGCTCGGCCGGCGTCGCGGCGCCGGTCAGCACCTCGAGGCCCGTGTAGACCTGGAGCGCGTCAGCCGATACCGACACCGGCTCCTCGCCCCTGGAACGGAGCTCCTCCGCGAGGGCGATCGCGATTGCGGTCTTCCCGACGCCGGTGGGACCGAACAGGGCGATCACGTCGGGCGGAGTCATGCGCGCAGTATCTACACTCCCGCGCCGTGGCTCTGGTGGATGGACGCGTATTGGTGACCGGCGCGAGTGGCGGGATCGGTAGCGCGATCGCGCGAGCGTTCGCGGGCCGGGGTGCGTCCCTGTCGCTCACCGGACGCCGCGTGGAGGTGCTCGAGCCGTTGGCGGCGGAGCTGAGCGCGAGGGCATTCCCGTGCGATCTGTCGCGGGTGGACGAGGTCGACCGGCTGGCGGAGGCCGTCGGGGACGTCGATGTCCTGGTCGCCAATGCGGCGATGCCGGGTACCGGCAATCTGCTCGAGCTCAGCCAGGATCAGGTCGATCGGATGATCGCGGTCAACCTTTCGGCGCCGATCAGGCTCGCCCGCCATCTCGCGCGCGGAATGGTCGAGCGAGGACAAGGACACCTCGTCTTCATCTCCTCGCTGAACGGCAAGGCGGCAACGCCGCGCACGTCGCTGTACTGCGCGGCCAAGTTCGGCCTTCGCGGCTTCGCACTCGCGCTCCGCGACGACCTCAGACCGGAGGGCGTGGGCGTTTCAGTCGTCTACCCGGGGTTCATCGACGAAGCCGGGATGTTCGCCGACACCGGTGTGAAGCTGCCCTTCTATCTCGCCACCCGATCGCCCGAGCAGGTCGCGGACGGGGTGATCCAGGCGATCGAGCGCAATCGAGCAGAGGTCACCGTGGCGCCGATGCTCCTTCGCGCCAGTACCAACTTCGCCGCTATCGCCCCCGGCCTCGCCGCCACGGTCAGCCGGTGGATGGGAGGCGAGAAGCTCGCGGACGAGATCGCCGCGGGCCAGGCCACGAAGCGCTGACGGCGGGCCAGCGGGTGGTCAGTGCGACCGCGGGCGGTCACGAGTCGCGAGCGGTCAGTGCGAGTCGCGAGCGAGCACGTGCTCGCCGGTCACTGCGGCGAGCGTGGCGATGATCTCGTCGGCGAGCCGGGCTCCGTCGGCCGCGCGCTCGGGCGTCGCCTGGACGCGCACAACGAGGTCGTCGCCGTCCAGCTCCTCGAGCAGCACCTTGGCCGCCGCCCGCGTCGGCGTCGAGATGTCCTCATCCAGGAGCGCCTGCACGTGGGTCGGCCGCACACCCGATCCAAGCCGCACCTTGACGTTGACCGGATCGGGCTCGCGCAGCGGAACGACGGCCGCTGACAGCACGACGCTGTTGGGGATCATGATCCGGTCCTCGCCGCGGGCCAGCGTCGTGTAGAGCAGCCCGAGCGAGCTGACCACGCCCTCCACGGTTCCTCCGACGGCGCCGGTTTGAAGGCGGACGCGCTCGCCGACACGGAACGGCCGCGCGCTGAGCAGCACCATCCCCGCGATCAGATTGCCGAGCGTCTGCTGAGCGGCGAGACCCAGGATCACGGCGGTGAACGCGCTTCCCGCCACCAGCGCTCCGGGGTGGACGCCAGCCACCCGCAGCGCGATGATCAGCGTGATCGCCATCGTCATCAGGCGAATCAGGAAGCCGACCGTCCCTGCCGTTCCGGGATCCATGCGCCGGAACATCGTCGGCCCGGCAGCCCGGCCGACGTCGCGCGCGACCGCCCAGCCGAGCACGACGAGCGCGATGACCGTGGCGATGCGGACCGGCGTATCGACGCCGAACAGTTGCTTGCGGTACGAGTACGCCACCAGCACGCCGATGAGAAGCGGCACGAGCACGGCCACCTCCCGCCGAGCACGCCTGACAGCACGCTGGCTCACGTCCATCGCCAGGCCCACCCGCTCCCACGCGTCGCTACGGGTCTCGAACATCCGCTCGAGATGGAGATCCTTCCGTTGTCTCAGACTCTTTCGCATTTCTCTGTCCCTTACCTACCACCGGACTGGTCCGGCGGTTTCACCGCGCTGTCACCCGCCTCTCAGAATGCGGCGATCAGAACAGTTTCTGCTGTTCCCCCCTTTTACGTACGAGCAAACCAGGCCTCTCGGCCTCGGACCGCGACCGCGTCGCCATTATGCGCCCACGCATCCGCTCGCCGGGCGACGGCTCGGGGCCTTTCACAAGGCCCCCCAAGCGGTTCCGCTCGGCCTGGGGTGCGTAGGCACCCCTCCTGTAGAGCTCGCGGTAGCGGGGCAGGAGGTCGGGCCTCTGATTCTCCAGCCACTCGAAGAACAGCGGTTTCACGTCACCGCGGAGATGCAGCGCGATCCCGGTCGCGTACGACGCGCCGGCCTCAGTCGCCAGCTCGACGATCCGCTGCACCTGCTTCGGCGAATCGTTGACCCCGGGTATCAGGGGAGCGATCAGCACACCCGTCCTGATCCCCGCGCGGCTCAGTTCCCCAACCGCCTCGAGACGCGCCCGCGGATTCGGCGAGTGCGGCTCGGTCGATCGCCAGGCCCGCTCATCGAGCGTCGGCACGGACAGCGCCGCGCTGAACTCGGTGCGCTCAGCGATCTGCCTCATCACGTGCAGGTCCCGCAGCAGGAGGGGTGATTTGGTCAGAATCGAACACGGATTCGCCGCGTCTCGCATTGCCTCCCAGATGCCCGTCATCAGCTTGTAGCGGCCCTCCACCCATTGGTACGGATCGGTGTTGGTGCCGAGCGCGATGTGCTCCCCCTCCCACGACGGACGGGCAAGCTCCGCCCGGAGTGCCTCGGGGGCGTTGACCTTGACCACGATCTCCCGCTCGAAATCTCGTCCCGCGTCGAAGTCGAGGTACTTGTGCGTCGGCCGCGCGAAGCAGTAGACACACGCATGCGAGCAACCCCGGTACGGGTTGATCGTCCAGCGGAACGGCACCTGAGACGCCTCGGGGACCCGATTGATCACCGATTTGGCCCGAACTTCGTAGAACCTAGTCTCGAGCGCCTCCGGTGCGTCAAAATGCCGGACAACGGCGTGGTCCCGGTATCCGGGCAGCGACGTCGTCTCCTCAGTCTCGATACTCAGGTTGCTCCATCGCACGAACACATGTTCGCATACCTCCCGGACGACTTGCTCACAGCTCAGCCGCCGCGGCAAGTGTGATCACATACGTCCGAGACGCCAGTTCGGCTTCGCGCCGAGACGCAGGAGATGCGCGAAGTGCCCGAGCTGCAATGCGATCGCCTCGAGAGACAGAGACCAGTGGGGATCCGGCAGCCGATCGTCACGGCCGAGGAGCTCGAGGACGGCGAGCGTCGAGACGCCGTCTCGGATCGGGACGAGCATCGCGCACCGCATCCCCTCAGCTGCGGCCAGCTTGAACCTGTGGTCCTGGGACGCCTCGACGTCGGCGATGGCGATCGGATGCGCGGCCGTGCTCGCGCGACCAAGCTCTGAGCCATTGAGCGGCTCCGGGTGTTGCCATGTGAGCGTCTGGAAGGCGCCGCTCCCATCGGGATCTCGAGTCCACATCGCCACGCAGCGCAGCGTTGCGCGCTCGCCCGGTGACCACGCGGTGACGGACTCCCAACCGCCTTCGAGCCCAAGAACCTTGATCACGTCCTTGAGCCCCATTCGCCATTCCGAGGCCGTGACAAGAGCCGCCGAGAATGCGCGCTGCGCCGCCGGCGTCCAACTCGTGACCGGCCCGTCGTCGGCCTCAACGGAATCCGACGCCGAAGTCTCCATCGCCGCGCGCTCGGCGAGGAGCACCTCAAGCTGCTCCCGCAGCCCTGCTGACAGCTGGCGCTCGGCGTCGAGGGCCGCACCCGTGGCGGCCGCCCTGACCCGGGCCTGATCGGCGGCCGCGGCGCTGGCAGCCGCATCGCTTCGCGCCTCCTCCAGCGCGTCGTCGGCATCATCGGGGCCGCCCTCGGCGAGCTCGGCACGGGCCGACTCCAGCTGCTCGCGTAGTGACGCGGCCTCCTGGCGTTCGTGCTCCAACTCCGTCCCGGCCGCCGCCGCCTCGGCCCGAGCCTGCTCGGCTGCGGCGGCGTTCGCCTCTGCTTCCTCGCGAGCACGCTCGGCAGCCTCAGCATGGGAGGCCGCCTCGGCCCGAGCCAGATCCAAAGCGACGGCCGCTCCCTCAAGGTCGGCCTGCGTCAGCTCGGCGCGGACCGACTCCAGCTGCTCGCGTAGTGACGCCGACAGCTCGCGCTCCTGCTCGAGCGCACTCGCGCCTGCGACCGCCTGATCGCGCGCCTGATCAGCGGCGGAGGCGTTCACTGCCGCCTCCTCCCGCGCGCTCGCGAGCGCGGCCGCGTTAGCTTCTGCCTCGCTGCGAGCGTGTTCGAGCGCTGCGTCTGCCGCTGCCGGGTCGGTCTCCGCGAGCTCCGAGCGGACCGACTCCAGCTGCTCGCGCAGTGACGCCGACAGCTCGCGCTCCTGCTCGAGCGCACTGGCATTCGCAGCAGCCTCGCCGCGTGCCTGATCAGCCGCCGTGGCGTTCTCCGCGGCGTCCTGCAGCGCGTCATCCAAAGTCGCGGCACTCGCCGCCATCTCAGCCCGAGCCGCGTCCAGGGCCGATGCCGTGCCGGCCAGATCCTCGCGAGCACGCTCGAGCTCAACGGCATGCGTTGCCACCTCAGCCCGGGCGGCGTCCAGAGACTCGGCACTCGCCACCGACTGATCGTGCGCCTGCTCGAACGCCGCGGCGCTGGCGGCGGCCTCGCGGCGCGCCTGATCGGCGGCTTCGGCGCTAGCCGCGGCGTCGTTTCGCGCGTGCTCCAGCGCCTCGGCATTCGCCGCTGCCTCAGTCCGCGCCGCTTCGAGCGCAGCCACGTGCTCCGCGGCCTCGGCCCGCGCCTGCTCGAGCTCGGCCGCCACGGCGGCGACTTCCTGATGCGACTGCTCGAGCTCGGCCGCCACGGCAGCCGCCTCGTCCCGAGCGGATTCGAGCGCCTCGGCGACAGCATCGGCCTGGGCGCGGGCGTCTGCCGCCACTGACTCACTCTTCTGCGCCTCTGCACGGGCCCGCTGGAGGCCGGAGTGCGCCTGCTGCAGCTCAAACTGGAGTTGCTTTGCCTCGGCCTGCGCCTCCTGGAGCGCGGCGCGCGCGGGACGAGCGGCCTCGGCGAGCTCTCGCTCGCGCGCGAGCTCATCCGTGGCCCGGGCTGTCTCTGCCTGCTGTTGATCGAGTGCGGCCTCGAGCCGTGCCACATGGTCCCGAGCGACCCTCAGCTCCTCCAGGGCCTGGTCCGCGCGCTCGCGATGCTCGCGCAGGACGTCCTCATCGGGCTCAGTGGCGGGTGGCTGGCCGGAGCGAGCCTGCTCGAGCGCCTGCCCGAGCTCCGTGCTGCGCTCTTGTTCCTGGCTCAGTGCGCTCATCAGCTCGTGGGCGCGTCGGGCGGCGGTCGCGGACGCTTCGTGAAGCGCCGCGATCCGCCGCCGCCCTTCCCCTAGCTCTCGCTGGAGATCTTCCGTCTGTGCGCTCAGCGCGTCGCGCTCCTCCAGAGCCGTGTCGCGCTGCGCTATGACGTCCTGGAGTTCCGGGGCGATCCCGTCCGCGATGGACGACGCGACCGGCGGCTGCGGGTCGAGCGCCTCCTCCCGGCCAGCCGGCGCATCCAGGTCACTCTCGAACTCCAGCGCCGTGGCGTCAGAGACGACCTCGACCATCCCCCACTCCTGGATCAACTCGTTACGCACGACGCCCGGGTCGAGTCGGCGCCAGCGCTCCATCCGCATCAGCCTCGCGCACTCGGAGCGCGCCACCCGCGCCTCGCTCAGCGGGGCGGCCACACCGCACACAGCAATCGGCTCACCGTCCGCACCCCGCACCGGGAAGCGAAGGACCGCGAGTGCCGGGCGGTGCTCGAACGGCGAGATCGTGTACTCGAGCTGGAGTGGCTCGGTCGCCGGGGCGCCGTTTGAAAGCAGGCGCGGACCGTCGACGACCTCGACCGCCGGCAGTTCGGCGTCGGTGTGTCCAGTGAGCCGGTCCGCGCTAGTGCCAAGGACCTCGGCATACCGGGTGTTCACCTTGGTATACCGGCCGTCGAGGTCCTTCAGCCAGATCAGAGCCGGGCTTTCGTCGAAGGCCTCGTCCCACCCGTCCGGGCCGGCTGGGGCCTCGTGGGCTTCGCCGTGGGCAGTGAGCAGGGCGTGTCGGACGCCGTCCGTGCTCTGGATCGCCTCGACCTGTAGCTGCGTTCCCCCCAGATTGACGTCGGCGCGGTCGACCTGACCTCTGAGCACCCGATCGATCTGCGGATCGCGCTCGATCAGAGCGGCCGCACCGTTGCAGCGGCGTGTGAACGCATCGGTGCTGCGTTCGACCAACCCGGCCGGGTTGATCAGCGCAAGTGCCGGGCTCGTCATCTCCGAGGTCCCGCTCGTCATGACGCTCGCTTGCGCGGTCCGACTGCCACGATCTCGAGATCGGCGTAATCGGCCGCCGCGTGGCAGGCTTTAGCGCCTAATGGACGAACGTTCGAGCCGGCTCAGGCAGCGCCGCGAAGGACCAGCGACTGAAGGCCCGAGAGCGTCTGGCTGGTCGCCCCCGTGATCTCGACCTCGACGAATTCGCCGGGTTCCGCGACGCCGCTGAAATTCACCACCTTGTTGTGACGCGATCGGCCGCGCAGCCGGGTTGGATCCGTTCGCGACACGCCCTCAACGAGCACCTCGAGGTTACGGCCCACGAATCGCCACGATCGCTCCGAGGCCCGGCGCTGGATCACCTCGACGAGGCGCTCGAGCCGCTCGACCTTGAGCTCGTGCGGAATCTGGTCGGGCAGGGTCGCCGCCTCTGTCCCGCGACGCGGCGAATAGATGAACGTGAACGCGCCGTCGTAGGCAACCTCCTCGGCGACCTCGAGCGTCTGCCGAAAATCGTCCTCGGTCTCGCCCGGAAACCCGACGATGATGTCCGTGGTCAGTGCGCAGTCGGGAACGTGCTCGCGGATCAGCGCCACGCGATCCAGATAACGCTCTCGCGAATAGGTCCGACGCATCCGCTTCAGCACCGGCGTCGAACCCGACTGCAGCGGTAGGTGAACGTGCTCGCACAGCGAGGCCAGCTCCGCGTGCGCGCGGATCACGTCCTCGCGCATGTCCTTCGGGTGCGGGCTGGTGTACCGAATCCGCTCGATCCCGTCGATCGCGTCGACGCGCGCGAGCAGCTCGGCGAAGGTGATCCTGCGCTCACGCAGGAGGTCTCGTCCGTACGAGTTGACGTTCTGTCCGAGCAGGGTGACCTCGCGCACCCCATCACCCGCAAGCTGCTCGATCTCGGCCAGCAGCTCCTCCACGCCGCGGCTCACCTCCCGGCCGCGGGTCGACGGCACGATGCAATAGGAGCAAACGCAGTTGCACCCGACGCTTATCTGCACCCAGCCCTGGAACTCCCGGCCGCGCTTGGCGGGCAGGCGTCCGGTGAACCCCTCGAACTCGAAGTAGCCCTGCGCAGTCAGCGAGTCGCTGGTGAGGAACTCGGCAAGCCTGTGGACCTGGCCCGGGCCGAAGGCGACGTCGACGAACGGGAAGCGGGCAAACACCTCCTCCTTCACCGACTGCGCCCAGCATCCGCCGACCCCGACAACCCGGCTGGGATCCTCGCGTTTCAGCCGCTTGGCCTCGCCGAGATGCGCCATGAACCGGTCGTCGGCCTTCTCCCGAATCGAGCACGTGTTGAACAGGATCAGGTCGGCGTCGGCTCGCGACGGCGCCTCCGCGTACCCGAGCGACTCGAGCATCCCCTTCATCCGCTCGGAGTCGTGCTGGTTCATCTGACACCCGAACGTGGTGACGTGGTAGCGCTTCATCGCGTCTAAGCGTACCCGTGGCCCTCTGCCGGGCCGTTCTTCCGTCGCTGCTAGACGCCTGCCATGAGTGCCTGGCGGCTGAAGGCGTCGGGCAGGTGTTCGATCTCGGCTCGCAGATTGGCGACGAGCGGCGAATCGGGCAGGTGTCGCTCGAGGAGATCGAGGCATTCTCGGTAGTGGGCGAAGCGCCGCAGCCACGACGGGCTGCTGACATCTCGCATGCGCGCTAGCGCGGCTGCTGTCTCGCGCCGTAATTCCCGGACCTTTGAAATCTTGTCAGCGGCGAGGATCATCAGTGCCTCGTCTCCGGCGGCGGCGGCTTGCTGACGTTCGACCGCCTTGCGCTGCGAATAGCCGGCGATGTCATCGTCGTCTGTGACGGCCAGCACCAGCGCCGTGATACGCGGGCCGAAGCGCGTGCGGAGATCCGTGGCCTGGGTTGTGCTCTTTTCGATCGTGTCGTGCAGCGCGCCCGCGGCGATCACGTGATCGGGCGCGCCGACGTAATAAAGGAGCGCTGCCACCTCGGTCGGATGTGCGATGAACGGGGCCCCGTCGAACGCACGGCACTGCCCGGCGTGGGCGCGCTCGGCAAACGCCAGCGCCCGTCGGGTCTTCGGAAGACCGGGTACCAGATCGGGGATGCTGCGTGGACCCGACACGACTCCAAGCAGCCTAGCCGACTTCGCAATTTCCGAGAAAAAATGTCGCACGCGAAATGTCAAACCGGTCTCCCGCCCAGCCCTGCAGTCTGTGTTTGCCATGTCCCCGCCACACGAAACCTTCACATTTGGTTCACATACGTGACCGATCGTTGTGAATTGGAAGACCTGCGGATAGCGGCTGCGGGTTTCGGCGGATTTGCAGTCGCCGATCAGGGAGCACGATCGGTATAGCAATCTCCCCCGCAACCATAGGAGTCCCGATGGTCAACGATGAGCCAGGCACGATGCCGCCGATGTTGACCGGGCGGTTCCTCGCTGCGGTCGCGCTCGCTCAAGAGGTGCACCGGAGTGTGCGTCGCAGCGGGACCGAGATCCCGTATCTCGCGCACCTGCTGGTCGTTACCGGGTTGGTGATGGAGGACGGAGGCGATGAGGATCAAGCCATCGCGGCCATGCTTCACGACGCCGTTGAGGATGGAGGCGGGCGGCCGATGCTCGACCGGATCGCTCAGCGGTTCGGACCCCAGGTGGCCGTGATCGTGGAGGAATGCTCGGACACGGTTGACGTCGGAGATGAGCCGGAGCCGTGGATCGAGCGTAAGCGTCGCTACCTCGCGCACCTCCCCGAGATCGACGATGACTCGGTGCTTCGCGTGGCGCTCGCAGACAAAGTGCACAACGCGCGCTCGATCGTGCGTGACTATCGCGAAGAGGGCCATGCTCTCTGGGATCGGTTCACTCAGAAGACCGCACGCCAGCAGCTCTGGTACTACGGCGGGCTGCTCGCTTTCTTCGAGACCCACCGCCCTGGCCCGCTGACCGAGGACCTGCTTCGAGCGGTAAGCGAGCTGTCCTGGCTCGTAGCCCGGGACGAGGCCCAGCGCACCAAGCGACTCCGGTTGTGGGTCGATCCCGACATTCACACCCGCCAGGCGCCACCTGGCTGGGTCCAAGCGCGGACCGCCGGAGAAGCGACGTCATTGCTCGACGAGTTCCCGGTGCATGGGCTCTCCTTCTCCGAACTGACGGATGCAGCAGCTGTCTTGCATTGGCTGATTGAAGAGGATTCGGACGGGCGCGACCGATGGCCGACCAAACAGATCGCATTCCATGTCGAGCACGCGCCCCATACGATCCCGTGGGCGCCTTCCGCCCGTACCGGTGCGAACGACGTGATCGTTCAGTCGGTGAGCCGGGCGCGGTCGGGCCCCGGCCGCCTCATCGAGGCCGGAAGCCGGGAAGCACGAGCTCAACCCGCGCGCCGCGCCCGGTCGTCGGCTCGGTGGCGCGAACGCTGCCGCCGTGGGCCTCAGCGATTGCCCTGACTATGGCCAGGCCGAGCCCAGCGCCACCCTCGGCCCTCGAGCGCGCCGGGTCGACGCGGTGAAAGCGCTCGAACACGCGCTCGCGCTCGGCGGCCGGGATGCCGGGCCCGTCGTCGGAGACGACGAATCGGATCCGGTCCGGAGCGACGCGCTGCACCTCGAGCCGAACGAGCCCCTGTTCCTGGGCCGTGTGTGCGATCGCGTTGCGCGCCAGGTTGCGCAGCGCCTGGGCGAGGCGGTCTGGATCAGCCTTGAGGAACCCTTCGGGGACCGGGCCTAGCTCGAACCGTCGATCAGCCGTCAGGCTCAACCCGTCCCACAGATCCTCGACGAATGGGCTCATGTCGAACGTCTCCTCCCGCAGGAAGTCGACGCGCTCTGACTGAACAAGTAGGAGCAGGTCGTCGACCAAGCGGCTGATGCGCGTGATCTCCTCCTGCACGAGCCGTTCCACGCGGCGCACCTCCTCACCGCTCGGGTTCTCCTGGACGGCCAGCACCTCGAGCTGCCCGCGAATCACGGTGAGTGGGGTCCGAAGCTCGTGGGACGCGTCGGCGACGAACTCGCGTTGGCCGGCGAAAGCTTCCGATAACCGGTCGAGCATGTGGTTGAACGCTTCGGCGAGAACGCGCACCTCCGAGCCGTGACTCTCGTCTGTGTGCATCCGCGGCTCGAGGTCACCCGCGTCTACGCGCGCCGCGACGTCCGCCATTCGCCGCAGTGGGGCGGTTACCCGTGCTCCGGCCAGGTACGAGGCGAGGAGCGCGAGGACGAGGACGACGGCGCCTGCCAGCACGAATGCTCTAGCGACGCCGTGCTGGGCTCGCTCGACGATCGTCAGAGGCTCGCCCGCGCCAACCACGACGTTGACCTTTCCGAGCGGAACGACCCGCTCGTGGATCCGCATGCGGCCGACATCGGGGACGCGCTGTGTGGAGAAGCCGGGTCGCGGCACGCGCAGCGCCTGGCCGAACGCGTTCTCGCGGGCCTGCTCTGCGGCGGTCTCGCCGCTCTCGGGCGGACCGCCGAAGAGCTCGGGATGGTTGCTCGAGGTCGGCTGCCCGGGGATCAGCACGAACAGCAGGGTCGACGTCGCGCTGTAGGGTTGCGCCCGCATATAGCGGTTCGAAGCGACGAGTATCTGCTCGCTGCTTCGCCCATAGAAGGGCTTGAGGAACTCCGCCAGCTGGCGTGTATCAGCGGCAATGTCGCGCTGGATCTGGCTGGTCAGCTGGGTGCCGGTGCTCTCGTAGACGACGACGAACACTGCGCCGGCCGCGATCAGGAGCACGCTGGCGACCCATGCGGTCAGCCGCCAGCGCAGGCTCGACGGCAGCCGCGCCCTAGTCGGACGCATCGAAGCGATAGCCGACCGACCGCACGGTGACGATCGGCGAATCGCGACGCTCGGCCTCGCTCGCCTCGCCGGCCCCCGATCTTCTGGCCCGCTTCAGCTTGCGTCGCAGATAGCCGACGTAGACGTCGACCACGTTGGTACCCGGGTCGTAGTCGTAGCCCCACACAGCCCTCAGGATCTGCTCCCGGGATAGCACGTGGCCGCGGTTGCGAAGCAGGTACACGAGCAGCTCGAATTCGGTTGTGGACAGCCGCACCGGCTCGCCCGAGCAGAGCACCTCGCGGGTGAGCAGGTTGATCTCGATGTCAGCGCCCTTCAGCGTCGTTGCCGTCGCCTGCTGGGCCACGCGCAGCTGGGCCCGGATTCGCGCCGCGAGCTCACTGAGGGAAAACGGCTTGGTCAGGTAGTCGACGGCTCCGGCATCCAGGCCGGCGACGCGGTCCTCGATCTCACCGCGGGCGGTGAGCGCGATCACCGGCAGGGTCGGCTTCGCGTCCCTCAGCGTGCCGAGCACTTCGAGACCGCTCCGGCCCGGGAGCATCATGTCGAGCACGACAAGATCGACATCGCCGGCGAGCCCCATCTCAGTGCCGCTGATCCCATCCTGCGCCGACGACACGTCAAAGCCATGAGCCTTGAGCCCGCGCTCGAGGAAATCGACGATCCCGGGTTCGTCTTCGATTACGAGGATCTTCTCAGCCATCGGACGCTTCGATCATAAGGTGAGCGCTGTAGGCGGTGATGGCTGAAGAGCTTTCTCATCTTGCGCTGAAGGCCGCTTGAGCTGTGAGGAGAAGACTCTCCGATGTGCAGACGCATGATCGTGCGCTCTCCCCTGCCCAGAGGTCAGTCAGAGTGACACGGCCTCGGACGCGCAGGCGACTGGCGTTGTTCGGGGGCGGCACTGATGGCAACGAGCAGCTGACCGCTGTCACGGGCGTTCTTCTGATCGTGCTGCTGGCGGTCATCGGCCTGACGATCCTGCGCATGCGGCAGCTGATCTCGGTTCACCTGTTCGTCGGGCTGCTGCTGATCGGCCCCGTGGCGCTGAAGATCGCCACCACGGGCTACCGCTTCATGCGCTACTACACCCGCAACCCGCCGTACCGGCAGAAGGGCCCTCCCGAGCCGGTTCTGCGGATGATCGCGCCGATCATCGTCCTCACCACGGTGCTGGTGTTCATCAGCGGCCTGCTGCTCCTGTTCGGCGGCCCGCGCAGCAAGGACAGCTGGCTGGCGCTCCACAAGGTGAGCTTCATCGTGTGGGGCGTCTTCACTGCGCTTCACGTGCTCGGGCACCTTCCGGGACTGTCCCAGTCGCTCCGGGCCACCCGGCGAGACCGGCCGTCGATCGGCCGCGACGGCGCGCTCGGCGCCTCACCCGGCGAGGCCGGACGCTGGCTGGCCCTGGCCGGAGTGCTCGTGGCCGGGCTGGTTCTCGCGATCGTCCTGATCCCCGACTTCCACTCCTGGACCGCGGCGGGCGCGTTCCACCACGACCACCACGGTTAGCCTGCTCAGCGCGCGTACTCGACCGCACGCGACTCCCTGATCACGGTCACCTTGATCTGGCCGGGATACTCGAGCTCCTTCTCGATCTCTCGAGCGATCTCGTAGGACAAGAGCGTGGCCGCGTCGTCGTCAATCGCGCCGGGAGCGACCATGACGCGGATCTCGCGTCCCGCCTGCATCGCGTAGACCTTGTCGACGCCCTTGTGCCGGGTGGCGATTTGCTCGAGGTCGCGGAGTCGCTTGACGTACTGCTCGAGCGACTCACCGCGGGCGCCGGGTCGCGCACCGGACAGCGCGTCGGCAGCCTGGACGATGACGGCCTCGATCGTCTGGGGCTCGACCTCGTTGTGGTGAGCCTCCATCGCGTGCGCGACGGCCTCGGACTCCCCGTACTTGCGCGCGAGCTCGCCGCCGACCAGTGCGTGCGGCCCTTCGATCTCGTGGGTTACCGCCTTGCCGATGTCGTGCAGCAAGGCGGCTCGCTTGGCCGTCTTCGCGCCGGCGCCGAGCTCCTCGGCCATCATTGCAGCGAGCTGGGACACCTCGATCGAGTGGGCGAGCACGTTCTGGCCGTAGCTGGTGCGGAACTTCAGCCGGCCCAGCAGCTTGATCAGCTCCGGTTGGAGACCCTGAACCCCGGACTCGAACACCGCCTCCTCGCCCAGCTCGACGATCCGGCCCTCGAGCTCAGACTTGGCCTGGTAATACATCTCCTCGATGCGCGCCGGATGGATCCGGCCGTCCTGAAGGAGCTTCTCGAGCGTGATCCTCGCGATCTCGCGCCGGACACCGTCGAACCCAGACAGCACCACCGCGCCGGGGGTGTCATCGATGATGAAGTCGACGCCGGTGAGGTTCTCGAGCGCGCGGATGTTGCGTCCCTCCCGGCCGATGATGCGGCCCTTCATGTCATCCGCGGAGAGCTGAACGACCGACACGGTCGTCTCCGCCGCATGGCCCGCGGCGAGCCGCTGCATGCAGACCGAAAGAATGTTGCGGACTCGGCGATCGGCGTCGCGCTTGGTCTCCTCCTCGATCTGGCGGATGAGGCGAGCCGAGTCGTGCCTGGCCTGATCCTCGACCTCCTTGAGCAGGATCTGTTTGGCGCGGGCCGCCGACATTCCAGAGATCCGCTCCAGCGTTCGCTGCAAATCCTCCCGGCTGTCCCCTAGCGCCTCTCGCTGCCCCTCGAGCTCAGCCTCCCGGCGGGCGATCGTTTCCTCGCGGCGGGCGAGTGCGGCCGCACGCTCGGGCAGCTGGTCCGGCGCGGAGGCGCCGTTGGAAGTTGCCGGCACCGTCGGGCTCGGCGTTCCGAGGTTCGCGGGGCTCGGCTTAGCCTGCGCCGAGTGTCCGGCATGTCCGCTGGTCACACGCGCATAAACCACCGCCGCGAGCACGATTCCGACCGCGATCAGCGCTGCGGCACCGATGATTTCCATGGTCGTTCCTCTCCGTACAGCCCCGGTCGGCCCGAGGCCGGTTCACTACTCTGAAGTTGGGGAGCGACCGAGCGGCCCGTACGAGACGCCGAACGGATGCCGGATAGAACGACTGTGCGCCGCTGAGGCGGCGGCTAGCTGGCGGTTTGTGTGGCTGTTGTGGGTGGGTCAGAAGACCCGTTGCGGTTTGCCGTCAACTGTTTGTCCGGGATCCAAGATGTACGAGATTTGCTGGTGTTTTGCGGCCCGTGGGCCGTTCGTTCGCTACCGGCATCGTAGTACCGCGCGAGCCTCGGCGCAATCAGCGCCTGGCGAGACGGAACTGGGCCTTACCTGTGCAGAACGTGTGCGTCTTCGAGTTCTGGGTGCGATCGGAGAGCGAGCCGTGCGCGGTCCCCTTGCTCATCGTCCCTCTGACGACCGCCTTGCCGTGGTGTCGGTGATCGAAGAAGACGCCTCCGAACTTCCGGTCAGAGATCCGGATCGGGGAGAAGCCGTAGTCGTGGTTGATCAGCTTCTGTCCGTGCGGGCAGCTGTCGACGATCTGGTAGTCGAGCTTGCGCACGAATCCCCGCGAGATCTTGAACGAGATCGGGCGTCGCTGCGATGTCTTGCCCGTGTAGGTGTGGCTCGCGGCAGCGTACGCGAGGGCGGCGGCGACCAGGAACAGGGCTGCGGCCACCAGGCTTCCCAGAGCGCGTCTGAGACCTGGGCGGACCATCGATCCTCCTACCGTTGCGGACGCAGGCCAACCTACAGCAAGCCATGCTCGCCCGTCTCCCGCGCGTACGCGCTGAGAGCGTCGAGCGCGAGCTCGCTGTCGTAGCCCTTGCGCAAGAGCACCCCGAGTGCTCGGTCACGGTCGCGCCGGTCGCGAGGCGGGTCCGAGAAGCGGCGGCGCAGAAGTGCGATCGCACGCTCGAGCTCCCCCTCGCCGGGGGCGGCCGAGATCGCCTCGGCGATCAGATCGCGGTCGACGCCCCGCTCACGCAACGTCCGCCCGATTCGGTCGCTGCCCCAGTGGTCGAGCGTGCGCCTGTCCTCGGTGAACAGCCGGGCGTAACGAGCGTCGTCGAGGTAGCCCTCACTCTGGAGCGTCTCGAGCGTGATCGCGATCGCCTCCGGCTCGCAGCGGTGCTGTTGCAGGTGCCGATCGACCTCGGCCACGGTGCGCTCGCGCCGGTTCAGATAGGCGTACGCCAGCCCGAACGCAGTCTGGACGCGGTCGTCGGTCTCTAGCACGGTCTGCGACCTGCGATGCGCGCGCTCCGGCCGCCCGCCGGCTACGCGGCCCGGTTCCCCACCTCGACCGGTTCCACCTCTCCCTTGGCGCTGGCCAGGTGTGTGGCCTGGTTCTCGTCCGGCGGCTCGATCGGCTTGACGAGATCGCGGCCGATGCCCAGCGCCGCGTAGATCTTGCCCTCGATCTCCTTGGCCATGTCCGGGTGCTCGTCGAGGAACGTCTTCGCGTTGCCGCGACCCTGGCCGAGCCGCTCCTCTCCGTACGAGAAGAACGAACCAGACTTGGTGATGATGTTGTGCTCGATCCCGTAATCGATCAGGCATCCCGAGGTCGAGATCCCCCTACCGAACTCGATGTCGAACTCAGCCTGCTTGAACGGAGCCGCGACCTTGTTCTTGACCACCTTCACCCGGACCCGGTTCCCGACCGCCTCGGTCCCGTCCTTGAGCGTCTCGATCCGCCGGATATCCAGTCGCTGCGATGAGTAGAACTTGAGCGCCCGGCCGCCCGGCTGGGTCTCGGGGGAGCCGAACATCACTCCCACTTTCTCGCGGATCTGGTTGGTGAACACGCACAGCGTCTGGGTCCGGTTCAGGTTGCCAGCCAGCTTGCGCATCGCCTGGGACATCATCCGTGCCTGTACGCCGACGGTCTGATCCCCCATCTGACCCTCCAGCTCGGCCCGCGGCGTCAGCGCGGCGACCGAGTCCACCGCGATCACGTCAACCGCACCCGAGCGGATCAGCATGTCCACGATCTCCAACGCTTGCTCCCCGTAGTCCGGCTGGGAGACGAGCATCTCGTCGATGTTGACCCCGATCTTCTGCGCGTAGAGGGGGTCCATCGCGTGCTCGGCGTCGACGAACGCACACACGCCACCGAGCTTCTGAGCCTCGGCGATGATGTGGTAGACCAGCGTCGTCTTACCCGAGGACTCCGGGCCGAAGATCTCGACGATCCGTCCCCGCGGGACGCCGCCGATGCCCAGCGCGATGTCGAGCGCCAGGGCGCCGGTCGGGATCGCGTCCACGGCCACCCGGGCCCCCGGGTCGCCCATCCGCATGACGGTTCCCTTGCCGAACTGCCGCTCGATCTGTGTCAAGGCCCCCTGCAGGGCCGCCTGACGCTTGGCATCGGACTTGACGTCGACTGCCGCGCCAGCCTTCGCGCCAGCCTTCTCCTGATCGCTCATCTCCGTTCGGCTCCTTGTCTCATGCGCTTTGAACCCACCACGGTAGGACCGGCGGCGGACGGAACGACAAGGTAGATCCGGCCCCTGTGACAGAACAAGACGCACCTGTCACATGTGCGCAACAAGGTTGTGCCAATCCTGAACGTGGGTGGGGACGGAATCAGGATTCGGGGGCGCGGATGGGGCGGCCCGCCGGGGACGAGGGGGGCGCGGGGGCGGACGGCGATGGAGGCCGGGGGCGGACGGCGATGGAGGCCGGGGGCGGACGGCGATGGAGGCCGGGGGCGGACGGCGATGGGGGCCGGGGGCGGACGCGGGGGCGGACGCGGGGGCGGAAGTCCGGGCATGCCCCGGGGTATTTGGGACAAAAGAAGACGTCTGTGATCTTTCTATCCCGACAGGGGGCTCGCAGGGGGTCAGCGGAGGAACGCGACGGCGCCCGCCGAGCGACCGGGACCCACCCGACCCCGCCAGCGACGGCGGCCCGCCCCGTTCGGGGCGGGGCGTTCGCGTTCGGGGGGCGGCGTTCGCGTTCGGGGGGCGGCGGCGCACGCCGCAACGGCTCCCCGAGGCGGGCGACCCGACTCCCGGCCTCGGAAACGTCACACCCGGTCCAGCGGCGCGGTGCGACACCCCCGGGGCTGGCGGCGCGGCCGAACCCCACTCCCCGGCCTCGGAAAACGTCACACTCGGCGCGACAGCGTGTGCGACTGTGACGATGACGCCCCCCACCGGCGCCAACGTCACTCTAGACTCCAGGCGCGAACCGAGTGTGACGTTATCCGGGCGCCGGCTCCCGGCGCATCCGGCCGGCGCCCCGCGCCGGCGCCGGGGGCCCCGGCCGAGGCAGACCATCCGCACCCGGACGACGCCCCCGCCCGGCGCACCCGGCCGAGCCAGACAAGCGTCGCAAACCCGCGCCGGCGCGCGCACGCGAGGGAGGTCCGAAACTCACTCCATTCTGACTTTTCAGTCTCCCCCGCCACCGCGGCACACGACTTTGCTGCGTTGTCTGGGCCGGGACGCGCGTCCTCGCCGCCGGCCCGGACATCCGCCCAACTGGGCCCGGCCTTTTCACTGACCGGCGTTTGAGCGACAATCGCGGTCTTCGATGCCGGGGTGCGGGGCCAGCTCAGCGACTCACGGCCGGATTCTGGAACAGGAGGCGTGCAGCAATGATCAACCGTTCTCGTAGTGGCGAGGGTCTTCGTCGTCCCGCGGCACTCTGTGTGACCGGCCTGCTGACGGCGCTCGGGCTGAGCGCGTGCGGCTCGTTCGACTCGGCGGCGTCGGGCCGGAACCTGATCAAGGACTACATCAACAAGCGGGGCCAGGGCCGGGTGACGCTGAAGTCGGTCAGCTGCCCATCGGGCGTCAAGCAGCAGGTCGGCGGGTCCTACAACTGCAAGGTCACGCTGCACCTCGTCTCGAACAACAGCGACCACACGGGGACGATCACCATCCATATGGCTTCCGGAAACAAGGTCGTGATCGAAGGCGCCCAGGACCTCCACGTCCAGTAACGAGGCTGATCTGGCGAAGGGGGTCGCAGCGTGAGCAAGATCCATCTGCACGGGCCAGGCCATCACCACCACTCGGACGACGATGACGACGCCGAGGTGGACGAGGTCAAGCCGACCGCTGACGCGGACGCACCGCCCGCCGCGGCAGAGGTAAGTCCTGGCACCCCCGCGCCCACCGAGCCGCGCCGGCCGCCGAAGCGGACTAGGTCTCCCTGGGAGGGCCGGCTGGAGCTGATCATCACGGTCGCGCTTGGACTGGCGGCGGTGGTCGGGGCGTTCGCTGCGTATCGCAACGAGGAGCGCAATCACGCGGCCACATTGCAGTTCAGCCTTGGCGTGCGGAACTTCGACGACGCGGGCCAGTTCTACTCGACTGGCAACGCCACCTTCAGCAACGACCAGTCACTGTTCCTCGAGTACGCCAAGGCGATCCAGCAGAACAACAAGCAGCTGGCCACCTACATCTTCAACAACCTGATGGGGCCGAACCTGCAGGCGGCGATCAAGTGGTGGGAGGGGCCGAACGCCAAGAACAAAGTTCCGGCGCGGACCCCGTTCACGCCGCAGAACCCCGACTACAAGATCCCCCAGATCGCGGCCGCGACCGCGAGCACGAACGACTCGCGGACCAACTTCGCCGTGGCGCGTAAGGAGCAGGACAAGGCGGATAACTACACGCTCGTCGAGGTGATCCTGGCGACGTCGCTGTTCCTGTACGGCATCGCCGGCGTGACTCGGAACATGACGCTGAAGATCGGCACGCTGATGACAGGCCTTGGCATCTTCGCCGTCGCGATCATCCTCCTGCTCACCTGATGGTCACCTGCCCCGAGTGCGGCCAGCAGGTCCCGGATCGCAACTTCTGTACGCGCTGCGGCGCGCCCCTGGGTGGAGCAACAGCCGCCCCCGAACGAGCGGCCCCCGCCCCACCCGGACCGACCCCCACCCCACCCGGACCGACCCCCACCCCACCCGGACCGACCCCCACCCCACCGGGGCCGGCCCCCACCCCGCCCGGCGCGATGCCCACCCCGCCCGGCGCGATGCCCACCCCACCGGGACCGACCCCCACCCCACAACGACCGACACCAACCCCCACCAGCCGCGGCTTCGCCGCCGCCCCGCACGAGCACCGCTGGCTGCCGGCGATCGTCTCGAGCCTGTTCCCACACCTGCCGCGGGCCGACATGACCCACTATCGGATCGCGATGGGCGTCGGCACGGCGCTCGTGCTCGGCCTGGGCATCGCGGGGCTGTTCCCGCTCGCGCTGGCGGGGGCCGCGGTGCTCGTGCCGCTGCTGGCGGCGCTCTACCTCCACGACGTCAACATCTACGAGGACGAGCCGATCCTCGTCATCGGCTTCACCCTCGCATGGGGCGCGGTCTGCGGAGTGGCGCTCGCCCTGCTCGCGCACAAGCTGGCGTCGAACGGCCTCGGAGACCTCGCGACCGGGCATCAGTCAAGCGCGTTCGTGACGGTGATACTGCTGCCGATCCTCGAGCTGGTGCTGGCGGTCGCGGGGCCGGCGCTCGTCCTCCTCCCCCACCGGCGCTACAACGACGTCCTCGACGGGGTCACCTTCGGAGCCGCGAGCGCGGCGGCGCTGTCGGCGACCGTGGTGATCGTCTACGGCTACAAGGTGTTCGCCCACGGCCTCGCCCCCGGAGGCCACGTCGTGCCGTGGATCTGGCGGCTGCTGACGATCCGGCTCGCTCTCCCGATCCTGGCCATGGCCGCCACCGGCGCGGCGTGCGGTGCGCTGTGGCTGCGCTACCGGGCGCCCGTGGCCGACCGCAACGCGCTCGGCCCCCTCGGCCACCCGGTCCCAGCACTGGCGCTGCGAGCCGCGCTGCTGATCGCGGCCGCCGCGGGACAGCGGTGGCTCCCGGTGGGCGCCTGGTTCGCGACGCTGCTGATGCTCGACGTGATCGCTCTGATCTGGCTGCGGCTGATGATCCAGCTCGGGCTCCGGGAGGAGAGCAAGGAGGTCGGGCTCGGGCCGGATGTCCGATGTCCCAACTGCGGCTCGGTGACGCCTGACCACAGGTTCTGCGCTGAGTGCGGGGTCTCGCTGCGCGCCCTGCCGAAGCAACCGGGGCAGGTGGCCACGCCAGGCCGGACGCGCCTGGTAACCGGCAGCCGGGTGCTCGCGTTCGCCGCCTTCATCGTCATCCTCGGCATCTCGGCCGGTGTCATCAGCGCGGTCGCCCCGGCTCGACAGCGGGCTCGATGCCAGGGACCCGGTCAGTGCGGGAGTCCGCCGCAGCTGCCGGCGCCGCTGCGCACTCAGGCCGTGTGGCGAAGCTCGAGGTTCGGGTTCGCGCTCGAATACGCGCCGGCCGAATGGCGGGTCCAGAATCAGGGTCCGGCCGGAGTCGAGCTGGTCAGCCGCGTTGCCCCCGTGGACCTGGTGGTGGAGGGCGGGAGCTCGTCGAGCCCTCGCGCGCTGCTCCAGGCGAAGGTGTCCGACCTGCGCTCACGGCTGCTCGGGTTCGCCCGCGACCCCGCAGCGGCGGACACGATCCTCGGCTCGGCCGTCGGCTACCGCAACGGCGCCGGCGGCGCGTACGTGGGCGCCATCGACAGCCCTCAGGGAGTCGGTGACCAGGTGCTCGTCAGCGTGCTCAGCGCGAGCTCCAACGACGTCGGTGTGGTCGCCACGACGGTCACCGACGAGACCTCGCCGAGCCTCCGGCGCCAGGTGTACCTGCTCGCCGACGACGTCCTGAACAGCGTGACCTGGCCGGGTGAGTCGTGAGCGGCCGCGAACCCGCTCCGGCCCGCACGCGCGCGCGGGTCGCGCGCGCGGCCCTGGCCGGGATCCTGTTGCTGCTCGCCATCCTCGCGGCGCACACCGCTCGCTCTGACAGCTCGCATCCCGTCACCGCGCACGCCCTCGGCCCGGCTGCCCCCAACCGCGTGATCGGCGTCTCGCTCGTCCTCAGGCTCCCACACGAGCGCTCGCTCGAGCGCTTCCTCAGTGCCACCTCGAGGCCCGGCTCGCCGTCATATCGCCAGACGCTCTCGCCGCGCGCCTTCGGCGTCCGCTTCGGCCTTCCGGCGTACCGGATCCGGACGCTCACGGAGGTGCTCAGAGCGCACGGGCTGACCGTCACCGGCGGCTATCCGCAGCGCACCGCGCTCCGCGCCACCGGCACCGTGGCGGCGCTCGCCCGCGCGTTCGCGACCCGCCTGCTGGCGCGAGTTGACGCGCACGGCCGCCGCTACATCGCCCCCAGCATCACCCCGACCGTGCCGCGCTGGCTCGGCGCCGACATCGTCGGCGTGACCGGACTGGACACACGGCCGGTACTGGTGGCGGCCGATGTGCCGGGCGGCGGGCTCTCACCGCAGACGCTCTCGACGGCCTACGACTTCGCGTCGCTGCGCGGCCGGGGGATCGACGGCTCCGGACAGACCGTTGCGGTCGTGTCGTTCGACAGCTTCGCCGGCAGCGACCTCACCGGCTATCAGAGCCGGTTCGCGATCAGGGGCCCGCGGGTGCAGCGCGTTCCCGTCGACGGCGGCACCCAGCCGGGCAGCGGCCAGCCGGAGGTCGACCTCGACGTGGACACGATCCGGGCGATCGCGCCGGGCGCCCAGGTCCTCGACTACGAGGCTCCGCAGGGGATCGCAACGGAAGCCGACGTGATCAACCAGATCGTCGCCGACCACCGCGCCCGCGTGATCAGCACCTCGTGGGGCCGCTGCGATCTGCTGCTCTCCCCCGCTGCCCGCACGGCCGAGGATCAGGCTCTCGCCGCAGCCCGGGCGTCTGGGATCACGATCTTCGCGGCCAGCGGCGACAACGGCGCGTACGACTGCCAGAGCGCGGATCTGGGCGACCAGCGCGTGTCGGTCGACTGGCCGGCGGCGAGCGCGAACGTGGTCGCGGTCGGGGGCACGCGCCTCGCCGTCCGCGCAGACGGTAGCTACCTGGCCGAATACGGGTGGGAGGACGTGCTCCAGGGCGGCGGCAGCGGCGGCGGCCTAGCCTCGGTCACGCTGCGCCCGTCGTGGCAGCAGGGCCCTGGCGTGGTCAACGCGGACTCCAACGGGCATCGCCAGATCCCCGATGTCGCCGGCCCGGCGGACCCCGCCAGCGGGATGATGGTGTTCGCCAACGGAAGGCTCAGGGAAATCGGCGGGACCAGTGCCGCGGCGCCGTTCTGGGCCGCGTCGCTGCTGCTGATGCGCGAGTACGCGCAGCGCAACGGCGTCCGCGACCTCGGCTTCATCGCCCCGCTGCTCTACAGGATCGCCGCCAACCCGGCGACGGCGCATGCCTTCCACGAGCCGGTGCGGGGCGGAAATCGCCGCTTCCTCGTCACCCCGGGCTGGAACTACGTGTCCGGTCTGGGAACGCCCGATCTCGCTCTCCTCGCGCGCGACCTCGTCCAGGTGAGCCACCAGAGCTGAGCGGCTCAGGCGCCCAGCCGCACGGTCTCGATTGCCTCGTAGCGCGCGCCACCCGCACCCAACCGCGACCGGAACAGGGTCACGGCGTCGCCCGTGAACCGCTTCGGGGTGATCTCGGGCAGCTCTGGAGCCCGGGACCGGGCGCCCCTCCCCACGCGCGCCACCGACACGTGGGCCAGGAACGGACGTGCCTCGCTCTCGTACCAACCACCGTTCGACAGCGCCTGCGCGAGCGTCGACTGGACGCGCCCGAGCGCGCCGCCCTCGTCCTCCATGGCGACGGCGAGCACCCTCGGCCGGCGCTTGGGCAGCCAGATCCCCTGCGCGAACGACAGCGTGGCGTCCGGGAGCCCCACCACCGTCTGGCATGCCGCCGCGACGGAGGACACCTCGGAAACCGGTCGCGAGCCGATGAAGCACAGCGTCACGTGCAACGAGGACGGGGCGACCGCGCGCAGGCCGCTGAGACCCCTAAGTGTGCTCTCGCGCCACTCGACCAGCGCCGAGCGGGCACCGTCCGGGAGCTCGAGCGCGACGAATAGCCGTGCGAGGTCGTCGGTCACGAACGCTCGGCGCGAGCGGGCTGGACCTGGCCCGGCACGTCGAGATCGCCTTCGCCGCGGAGAAGCCTGCGCAGGAGGTGCATCGCCACCGTGGTCGAGCGGTCACGGATGTCAGCGCGGCCGCCGGGTAGCTGCGCGCTGCGCGTGATCCGCTCGCCGCCGCGCAGCGCGACCGAGAAGCAGACGAAGCCGACCGGCTTGGCCTCGGTTCCGCCGTCGGGGCCGGCCACGCCGGTGATGCCGACGCCGACATCGGCGTCGAAACGGCTGATGGCGCCGTCGGCGAGCGCCTCGGACACCTCGGTCGAGACGGCCCCGCGTCGGGCGATGAGGTGGGGGTCGACGCCTACGATCGTGGCCTTGGCGTCGTTCGAGTAGGCAACCACTCCACCTGCGAAGTACGCCGAGGAGCCGGCCAGGTCGGTGATCCGCGCCGCCATCAGACCGCCCGTGCAGGACTCGGCGATAGCCAGCCGATGGCCGAGCAGGAGCTTCGCCACCTGCTCGTCGATCGTCGAGCCATCGAGTGAGAACAGCACCTGCGAGTGGCGGTCGGCGATGAACTCGATCAACGCGTCGTAGTCGCCCTGCGCCTCGGGCTCGAAGCGGGTCGCGATCTCGATCTCGGCCCGCCGCAGGCACGTCGTGATCTCGAGACGATCGAGCACGAGTCCGTCCGCCTCAGCCGCCCGCAGCGTGTTCGCGATCTCGGATTCCGGGATGCCGAAGAGGCGCACGATCCCGCGGCGGTACTCGGGCGCACCGGCGATCGCGGCGCGGAACGCGTCAGTCGCCCGGGCCATCTCCCACATCGGCTGAAGCTCGCGTGGCGGCCCCGGGAGCACGACCACGGTCGGGCCCTCGCGGCCGGCCGTCGCGACCACCAGCCCCGGCGCGGTCCCGATCGGGTCGAGCACCGTCGCCCCCTCCGGGACCACGGCCTGCTTGCGATTCGACTCGCGCACGGCGTCGAGATCGAGGCCGGGCCAGCGGGTCATCAGCGGGCGCAGGATCTCGGCGATCTTCGCCTCGAGCTCGTCGTCGAGCACCATCGGGCGTCCGGTGAAGCGTCCGACGATCTCGGCCGTGAGGTCATCGGCGGTCGGACCGAGGCCGCCGCTCGTGACGATCAGCGCCATCCTCTGGCTCTCCATGTGGCGCAGCGAGGCGAGCAGGTCGTCGGGGCGGTCGCCGACGACCTGGATCATCGCCGCGTCGACACCGATCTCGCGGAGGCGCTCAGACAGCCAGGGCCCGTTGCGATCGCTGATGATCCCGGTCAGGACCTCGGTTCCGGTGACCAGGATCCCGGCGCGCGGATTCACGGGCACGTCGGCTTGGTCGACAGGGGGATCGGGTGCGCGCCGCTCGGCTGGACGAGCAGCCGGATCGCGCTCGGCGAGGCTGCGATCGAGACCGGCTTGCCGTTGACCTTCATCTGGACCGACGCGTTGCCGAGCGTCACCAGCAGCTTCGGAGCGGTCTCTGTTGGGATCGTCTGGCCCGCGTTGTAGGTCTGCTCGTTGATCAGCTTCTTGCCGCTCGAATCGACCACGCAGACGTATACGGCTCCGGTCGGGACAAGCTGAAGCTTGGCCGTGGTGGGCTTGGCGGACGCGGTCGAGCTCTGCTTGTGCTTGCGGCGTTGGTGCCGGTGCTGCGGGGTCGTGTGAGTCCCCGTCGGCTGCGGGGCCTTCTTGCCACCGCCGAGCGTCCCGAGCAGATAGAGCGCCGCGACCACGGCCACCAGCACGATCCCGATCAACGCCCAGGGTGGCAGCAGCGGGCCTCGCGCGGTTCGCTCGCGCTCGCGCCCGAGCGTCGAGAGCGGCCGCAGATCGTGGTCGGTCGGGCGCTCGTAGCGGCGCCGGAACTCGTCCACGAGCATGCGGCTGTCGAGGCCGAGGAAATCCCCGTATGTGCGCAGGAAGCTCTTGGCGTACACCGGTCCCGGGAGCAGATCCCACTCCTCGTTCTCGATCGCACGCAGGTACTTCGCGCGGATCTTGGTTCGCGTCTCGACCTCAGTGATGTCGATACGCGCGCGCATCCGCGCCTCTCGCAGTGTGGAGCCGATCTCGGCCATCGCCGGAAGGCTACCGACGCTCATTTCGATGACAGGCGCGTTTCACGGTACGCCGGCCGGACGGCGGTCCGGGCCTTGTCCTCGTCGCCTCGTGCAGCGCTGCGCTAGAGCTCGTCGTCGTCGGGCACCCGCACCGGCGGCGGGGACCCGGCCGGGGCGTCGGCCTCGGCGAGGTGCGAGAGGATCCGGGGCACGTCCGCCTCGGTGATCAGGACCTGGCGCGGCTTGGAGCCCTCATAGCCCGAGATGATCCCCCGGCGCTCGAGCATGTCGATCAGGCGACCGGCACGGGTGTAGCCGAGTCGAAGCCGGCGCTGGAGCATCGAGGTGGACGCGGTTCCCATCTGCGCCACCAGCGAGATCGCCTCCTCGAGCAGCGGATCCTCGTCGGGGTGGAACTCGGGGTCCTCGGAGGAGCCCACATCGGCGCTCTCAACCTCCTCGAGCAGCTCCTCGTGGAATTCCGGCTCACCCTGACGACGCCAGTCGTCGGTGAGCCGGGCGATTTCAGACTCGTCAGTCCATGCCCCCTGGATCCGCTGGACCTTCGAGGAGCCGACCGGCGAGAACAGCATGTCTCCCTGGCCGAGCAGCGATTCGGCGCCGTTCTGGTCCAGGATCACGCGCGAATCGGTCTGCGACGAGACCGCGAAGGCGATGCGCGAGGGGACGTTGGCCTTGATCATTCCGGTAATCACGTCGACTCGCGGCGACTGCGTGGCGAGGACGAGGTGGATCCCCACAGCGCGCGCCTTTTGGGCCAGGCGGATGATCGAGTCCTCCACGTCGGCCGGGGCGACCATCATCAGATCGGCGAGCTCGTCGATCACGCACAGGATGTAGGGCAGCGGGGGCTCGCCGCGCTTCTCACGGGAGCGGTTCAGCTCCGGCAGGCTGCGGGTCCGGGCGAGTGACATCGTCCCGTAGCGCTGCTCCATCTCCTTGACCAGGTTCTGCAGCGCATTGGCCGCCATCCTCGGGCTGGTGATCACAGGCGTGAGGAGGTGCGGGATCGAGTCGTAATGGTTGAGTTCGACCTGCTTGGGATCGACGAGCACGAGCCTGACCTGATGGGGCGTCGCCCGCAGCAGGATCGAGGACAGCATCGCGTTCACGCAGGCCGACTTGCCCGCGCCGGTGGTCCCGGCCACCAGCAGGTGGGGCATCTTCGCGAGGTCGGCGCCGATCGCCCGCCCGGCGATGTCCTTGCCGAGCCACACCGTCAGCGGAGACCAGTCCGGCGGCGGATCCTGGAAGACGTCGCCGAGGTGCACGATCCGCCGCCGCGCGTTGGGGACCTCTACGCCGACCGCGTGCTTGCCCGGGATCGGCGCCAGGATCCGGATGTCCGTGGCGGCCAGCGCGTAGGCGAGGTCGTCCTTCAGCGCCGCGACCTTGCCCACCTTGATGCCCGGGGCCAGGCGCAGCTCGTAGCGCGTGATGTGCGGACCGGTCACCCGCCCGATCACCTTGGCGTCGATCCCGAAGTGTCCGAGCGTCTCGAGCAGGACCTTGGCCACCTGCTCTTGGCCCTCGGTGTCGGGCTTGGCCGCCTCGCCCGTGGAGCGGGTCAGGAACCGGGCCGACGGCACGTGCCACTCGAAGTCGGGGTCATCGGTGACCGAGGACCGGTAGCGGCCCTGCGGGGTCAGGTCCTCGGGCCGGACCTCGACCGCCTCGTTCGCAGGCTCCTCCTCGTCGGGCACGACCGTCGCGGCAGCGTCACCGGCCGGTCCCTCGATCGGCGGTGCCTCCACGTGGGTGGCGCGTACGACCAGCTCGGCCGTGTCGGACTCGGGTGGAAGCAGCGGGAGCGGCTCCTGCTCGACCTCGTCGAGCTCGGGCATCGTCCGCATTCGGGCCGCCGCCGTGGCCGGATGCCGTCGTGCCGCGAGCGCGGCGTCATCGGTCGAGCGCCGCAGGGCCCGCCCGGTGCTGGCGACCTGCGCGCCGGTGACGCGGATCACCGAGGCCAGTGTCGCGCCGGTGACCAGGATCACCCCGGCCACAATCGTGAACACGGAGAGGATCTGCGCGCCCAGGGTCGAGATCAGGTGCGAGCTCGCCCACAGCTCGGCCTGGCCGACGACGCCGCCGCGCGACTCGAACAGGCGTGCCTTCCAGAAGTTGACGCCGTGGAGCGTGCCCGGGCCGAGTCCGAGCGTTCCCGCCGCCAGCGCGAGCGTGATCGCCCCCGTCAAGCAGATGACGCCGGTACGCATCGGCCGCGCGGGGGGGCGCAGCTCGCGGGCGAGCACGAGCACTCCCGTGGCCACCAGCGCGGCCGGTACGGCGTAGCCGAGCGCACCGAAGACAAAGCGCATTCCTGTGATTGCCCCGTTGCCGAGCGCTCCGCCCGACCAGTGCAGATAGGCCACGCCGGCCAGGAACACGCCGGCTGCGATCAGGGCGAGGCCCGCGATGTCGATGTGATGGGGCTCCAGATGCGGCCGCGAGAGGCTGACGGGATGGCTCGCCAGCAGCGACCTCTTGGCCCGTTTGGGCGGGGGTCTGCGTCGTTTGGAGCTCTTTCGGGCGGCGGCCATCTCCGGTGAGAAACGGCTTCGACGGCGAGGCCGCGGCTCCTGCCCGTATCAACGCGCACTAAATATGCGGATTTCGCGCGGCCTGGCCCCGTACCATCTGTTCCGGTCGCAATGGTTGATTTCGAACGCCCACCCCGAGTGCTCGTCGTGGAGGACGACGATGCGATCGCCCAGGTGCTCCAGCGCTCCCTGCGCATGGAAGGGTATGACGTGAAGATCGCCGGTGACGGGATCAGCGCCCTCGATCTGGCGCACGCCTTCCTGCCCGACCTGGTGATCCTCGATCTCGGCCTCCCCCGGCTCGATGGGATCGAGGTCGCGCGGACGCTGCGGCAGACCGACGATGTGCCGATTCTGGTGCTGACGGCCCGGGACGCGGTCGAATCGAGGGTGCAGGGGCTCGACTCCGGCGCGGATGACTATCTGGTCAAACCGTTCGAGCGCCAGGAGCTGCTCGCGCGGCTGCGCGCGCTGCTGCGGCGTCGTCCCCCACGGGGCCAGGCGACGCTGACGGTCGGAGATCTGAAGCTGAATCCCGACACGCACGAGGTGTGGCGTGGGGAGCGAAGCCTCGAGCTGACCCAGCGCGAGTTCGAGCTGCTCGAGTACCTGATGCGAAACGAGCGAATCGTGATCTCGCGCCAGAGGCTGCTCGATGAGGTCTGGGGATATGACCCGTTCTCGATGACGAACACGATCGAGGTGTTCGTCTCCAACCTCCGGAGGAAGCTTGAAGCCGGCGGAGAGCCGAGGCTCCTTCATACGATCCGCGGCGCGGGCTACGTTCTCCGCGTATAGGCGGCTGCCGATCCGCTGGCGGCTGGCCGGAGGCTCGGCCGCCCTGACGTTCGTGATTCTGGCCTCGTTCGCCGCAGTCGTCGGCGTGCTCACGACCAACCAGGTCCGGGGCCAGTTCGACGACGAGGTCCAGTCGGCCGCCGACCAGCTCAAACAGGAGCTCAACAAGCGGCTCACCTTCGACCACGGCGTGCTCAGCGGCTGCACGCGCTACGTGCATCTGAGCGACTACGCGAGCACCGAGCAGGCCCAGATCAGGATCTTCGACGACAACACGGGCGACTTGCTGTGCACGCAGGATCAGGTCAAGATCAAGGGCACCCACGCGCTCAACGCGCCGGTGTTCAAGACGCCGCCGCTCGAGGACCACGGCGAGTTCACCGACTTCGGCTACCGGGTCGGCGTGCGCGAGCTCTCGGCGCAGCCCGTCGGCCAGTTGAAGTTGCTCTACGCGCGCCCGCTCTCGGACATCGACCACACGCTCGGCCGGGTTCGCGTCTTCCTGATCCTCGGGGTGCTCGGCGGCACCGTGCTCGCCTTGCTGGCCGGGCTCGCGACCGCCCAGCGCGCGATGCGCCCAATTGTCGAGCTCAGCGATGCCGCCGGTGAGATCGAGCGGACGCGCGACCCGACCCGCCGGCTTCCGCACCCCGAGGCCGAGGACGAGGTCGCCGAGCTCGCGCGAACGCTCGAGGCGATGCTCGGTTCGCTGGGCGCCTCCCGGGCCGAGACCGAGGCGATGCTCGATCGCCAGCGCGAGTTCGTCGCCGACGCCTCGCACGAGCTGCGCACGCCGCTCACCAGCGTGCTGGCGAACCTCGAGCTGCTGACCGAGGAGCTCGATGGCGATCAGGCCGACACTGCCCAGGCCGCCCTGCGCTCCACTCGCCGGATGCGGCGCCTGGTGGGCGACCTGCTGCTGCTCGCGCGCGCGGACGCCAAGCGCAACCAGCCTCGCCGTCCGACCGACCTCGGGGCCGTGCTGACCGAGGCCGCCGCGGAGCTCGGCCCGATGGCCGACGATCACGAGCTGTCGATCGACGCCGGGCACGTGCTCGTGGAGGGCGCCCGGGACGAGCTGCACCGGCTCGTCCTCAACCTGATCGAGAACGCGGTCCGCCACACGCCGCCCGGTACGCACGTCACGGCAATGACCGCGGACTTCGACGGCTGGGCGACGCTGGTGGTGCAGGACGACGGTCCGGGCATTCCCGAGTCGCTGGAGCGCCGCGTGTTCGAGCGCTTTGTCCGTGGCAGTGGCGATGGTGGCCGTGGCTCCGGCCTCGGGCTGGCCATCGTTCGCGCCGTCGCGCAGTCGCATGGCGGCAGCGTCTCCCTCGAGCACGCGCAGTCGGGCCACGGGACCCGGTTCGTCGTACGGATCCCGCGGCTCGCCGAGCGGTCAGCCGAGACCCGCCAGCCGGTGGCTCAGACCTCGACGACGACCGGCAGCACCATCGGGCGACGGCGCAGCCGGTCGTAGACGAAGGCGGCCAGATCGTCGTGCAGCGTCTGCTGCAGCACGTCGATCTCGTGGATCCTGTCGTTAGCGGCCGTGGCCAGTGAGCGCTCCACCTCGGCGCGGATCTCCTCGGCCAGCCCGTCGGCCTGTTCGATGAACGGCACGCCGCGGAAGATCACCTCGGGCGACGCCACCGACTCGCCGGTCTGTTCCGAGACGGTGGCGACGACGATGAAGATCCCGTCGGCCGAAAGCATCCGGCGATCGCGCAGCGCCACGTCGGCTGGGTCGCCGATGTCTACGCCGTCGACGAAGATCATCCCCGATTCCTCGGGCTCGCCGAAACGAGCCCCGCGGGCGTCGATCTCGAGCGGGAGCCCGTTCTCGCCGCTGAATACGTCGTCGGGGTCGATCCCGACCGCGTCGGCGAGCTGGGCGTGGAGGTGGATGCGCTTGTAGTCCCCGTGCATCGGCATCACGTAGCGGGGCCTGACGAGGTTCAGCATCAGCTTGAGTTCCTCGACGTAGCCGTGGCCGGAGGCATGGATCGGCGCGTCACGGGGGGTGATGACGTCACAACCGATGTGGTACAGGCGGTCGACGGTCTCGTTGACGGCGCGCTCGTTGCCCGGGATCGGCGTGGCCGAGAACACCACGGTGTCGCCTTCGTGAAGCTTGATCATGCGGTGGTCGTTGTGCGCCATCCGGCGCAGGGCCGACAGCGGCTCGCCCTGTGATCCGGTCGAGATCACGACAACCTTGTGGTCCGGCCAGTCCTCCACCTCCTGCGGCTGGATCAGAATCCCGTCCGGAACCTCGATGTGGCCGAGCGAGCGGCCGATGTTGAGGTTCTTGCGCATCGAGCGGCCGACCAGCGACACCTTGCGGCCGAGCGCGGCGGACGCGTCGATCACCTGCTGCACGCGGTGGATGTTCGACGCGAAGCTGGTGACGATGATCCGTCCCTCAGCCCGGGCGAACACCTCCTCGAGATGCGGTCCGACTTCGCGCTCGGACGGCGAGAAGCCCGGCCGATCGGCATTGGTCGAATCGCCGCACAGCAGCAGGAGGTCGTCGCGGCCGAGCTCCGCGAGGCGGGAGACGTCGGCCGGCGCCCCGTCGACCGGGGTCTGATCGAACTTGTAGTCGCCGGTCACGAGAACGGTCCCGAGCTCGGTGGTCACGGCGACGGCACACGAGTCGGGGATCGAGTGGGTCATGTGGATCAGCTCGACCGTGAACGGACCGGCCGGGATCTCGTCTCCCGGCAGCACGTCCTCGAGCGGCGCGTCACGCAGGTTGTGCTCGTCGAGCTTCGATCGTGCCATCGCGATCGTCAGGCGGCCGCCGTAGACGACCGGTGTATGGCGTCCCGAGAGCTCGCGTAGGACCCATGGCAGGGCGCCGAGATGGTCCTCGTGCCCATGCGTGATGACGATCGCCTCGATGTCCTCCGCGCGCTCGCGCAGGTAGGCGAAGTCCGGGAGTACGAGGTCGATCCCGAGCATGTCGGCGGTCGGGAACCGCAGCCCGGTGTCGACCACGACGATCCGGCCGTCGTACTCGAGGACCGTCATGTTCTTACCGATCTCACCCAGCCCGCCGAGCGGGAGGACCCGTAGGGTGCCGCTCACGCTCGGGCGGTCTGCAGCAGTTCGTGGCGCTCGAGCATCGCCCGCAGCGTCGCGGTCTCGTGCTCGTCGAGCTCGACATAGGGCAACCGTGGCGCGCCGACGTCGAGGCCGAGCAGCCTGAGGGCCGCCTTGATCGTGCACGCGGCGGGCGCGATCGCCATGTCCCGGTAGACGTCGGCGAGGCTCTGATCGATCTCGCGCCGGCGCGCGGGCTCGTCGACCATCCGGTGCATCTCCTCGCCGAACAGATGGGTCGAGGTGAGGATCCCGCCCGGCTCGCCGAGGTCCAGAACGTCGGCGAGCATGTCGTCGTTGCCGGCGTAGATCTGGAGACCGTCGACCTTGGCCAGGTTGCCGTGGTTGGCCTGCTTGACGCCGACGATGTTCGGAAGCTGGGCGAGCTCGGCCAGCAGCTCGTTGGGCAGGTCGGCCCCGGTCCTCTGAGGGATGTTGTAGAGCAGGATCGGCAGGTCGGTGGCTGCGCTGACGCGCCTGTAGTGCTCGATGATCCCCCGGCGGCTCGGCCGGTTGTAGTAAGGGTTGACAGACAGCAGCGCGTGGGGCCCGATCTCCGTGGCGCGCTCGGTGAGCATCACCGCGTGGCGCGTGTCGTTGGACCCCACGCCCGCGACGATCGTGCAGCGCCCGCGCATCTCCTCGACGGCCAGTTCGATCACGCGCAGGTGCTCGTCGTCGTCCAGCGTCGCCGCCTCGCCGGTCGTCCCGCACACGACGAGGCCGTCGGAGCCGTGGTCGGTGAGATGGTGCATGAGCCGCACCGCCGCCACCTCATCGAGATCCCCGCGATCGTCGAACGGGGTCACCATCGCAGTCAGGATCGCGCCGAGATTCACATCCACGGGAGGGATTATCGCACTGGCGGCCCGGCTACTGCTGCTTGTGTGCGCCCCAGGCGAGGACGGAGAGCGGAGCCATCACGCCGCGGTCCTCGTGCGCGGGCGCGGGCGCGGGCTCGAGCGCCGGTTTCGGCGGTTCGGACACGACGTGGGTGACCGGCGCTCCGGTCAGCCTCTCGATCCGTTCCGGAAGACCGGCATGGAGCCATTTGGACAAACGCATCGACAGCGTCGAGACGACGATCTCGTCGAATCGCTTCGGGTCCCATGCCTCGGTCACGGCGACGATCGGATCCGCGTTGCCGATCTCGCCGCCGGCCTCGAGACCGACGGAGCGAAGCTGCTCCAGCGCGGTGCTCAGCGTCTCGGCGGCGGCGGCGCGGCCGCCTCCGAACGGCGTCGCTGGCACGATCAGAGTGAAGCTGACGAGCTCCCTCTCGGCCCGCGCCTTGAGCGCGTTCAGCAACTGGTCGGAAGTCGCGGTCACGTTGGCCACCACGAGGACGCTCCGCTTCCAAGTCACGCCGACCTCCCTGCTGAGAAGGATTTCCGTTAGCGCTAACAACATAGCGGGGGCGGCGGCGGCAACCAAGCGCCCCTGCGGGGCGCCCGCGCCGCCTTAACGCTCCGACAACGTTCGCCCCTAGGCGCCGACCATCTCGCCGGTGCGCTCGCCCTTGCCGCGGACCATCGGGCCGTCGTAGGCGCCCGGCTTCGGCCGGGGCGTGCCGCCCGGCAGCGCGAGGCGAAGGATCGTGCGCTGCACCATCCCGAGCTGCTGGTGGAACGGGCCGCTGTTGTAGGGCAGGCCATAGCGGACGCAGATCTCGCGCACCCTGGGCGCGATCTCGCCGTAGCGCGTGCTCGGCATGTCCGGGAATAGGTGGTGCTCGACCTGGTAGCCGAGGTTGCCGCTCACCAGGTGAAAGAGCGCGCCGCCGTCGATGTTGGCCGCGCCGGTGAGCTGGCGCACGTACCAGGCCCCCCGTGACTCCTTGTCGGTCTCCTCCTTGGTGAACGTGTACGTCTGGTCCGGGAAGTGGCCGCAGAAGATGATCGCGTAGGACCACACGTTGCGGATGAAGTTCGCCGCCAGGTTCGCGGTCAGCGTGCGGCGAAACGGCTCGCGGAACGACTTGCGCGCGACCAACTCGCTGATCACCTCGCCGCGCTTGGCGCGCTTGCGGCGCAGCTTGCGCGCCAGGCGCGTGGCCTGCACCTTCGGGTCGCGCCGGCCGCCGTTGTTGCGCGCCTTCAGGGCGAAGACGGCGGCGTCGACTCCGGTCGCCACCAAACCGCTGATAAGCGGCCACGCGATGTAGTCCTTCTGGATCTGGGTGCGAGCCTTGCCCGCGATCCCCTTCAGCTCCCTGCGCACCTGCTTGAGGCTCTTGTCGCCGGCCCGGATCGCGGTCAAGTCGAGGTCGTGAACCGCGACCCCCCACTCGAACAGCAGCACCAGCAGGACGTTGTAGAAGGGCTGGAACAGGTATACCGGGTTCCAGGGCTGCTGGGGGTCGATCCGCATGATCTCGTAGCCGAGATCGCGGTCCTTGCCGAGGATGTTGGTGAAGGTGTGGTGGATGTAGTTGTGCGAGTGCCGCCATGCCTCGGCCGTTGAGGCCGTGTCCCAATCCCAGGCTCGTGAGTTGATCACCGGGTCGTTCATCCAGTCCCACTGACCGTGCATGACGTTGTGGCCGATCTCCATGTTCTCGAGGATCTTCGCCAGCCCGAGCGTGGCGGCGCCGAGCATCCAGGGGACCCGCCAGCGCGAGGCGATCAGCTCGAGCCGGCCAAGGAGCGCGAGCCGGCGCTGCATCGCGATCACCGAACGGATGTATCGCGCGTCCCGATCGCCCAGCGATGCCCTGACATGCTCGTGAAGCTCGTCGAACTCGCGCCCGATCTCCTCGATCTGCTCCGGCGTGAGCCGGTGCAGAGGATTGTCCGGCTCGTCGCTTGCGACGGGTGTGTCCGTGCGGTGTCCGTTCTGATTGGCGGTCGCCATTCGCTCTCCTCGTTGCTCGCAGGTCTCGTGTCGTGATTACAGGTCGATCTCGACCGGTCCCTCGGGCGCACTGATGCACGTCCGGATCATCTCCCCCTCCTGGCCGTAGACCTTGCCGTTGCGAAGGTCGCGGACGCGTCCGGAACAGAGGGTTCCCACACACGTGTGGCAGATCCCCTCGCGGCAGCCGTACGGGAGCTCGAGCCCGGCCTCCTCCCCGGCGACCAGGATCGGCCTGCTGCCGTCGGACTCGGTCTCGCAGTCGGAGGCGAGAAATCTGATCGCTCCCCCCTCTCCCTCGGCGCTAAGGCCCAGCTTCGGCTGAAAGCGCTCCATGTGCAGCCGCTCGCACTGGCCGTGCTCGTCCCAGTGCTCGCAGAAGGCGTCCAGCATGTCGGCCGGCCCGGAGATGTAGGCCTCGCGTTCGGTCCAATCGGGGCACAGCCGGTCCAGGTCGCGGGGGCCCATGCGGCCGCTGTCGCGGGTCAGCTGCTCGTGCAGCCGGAATCCGTCGTTGCGCTGCGCCAGGGATCGCAGCTCGTCCCCGAAGATCACCTCGTCGGCGTGGCGGGCCGAGTGCAGCAGGACGGCGTCGGCCAGCTCGTCGTAGTGGTCCAGGTGGCGGAGCATGCTCATGATCGGCGTCACGCCGCTGCCCGCGCTGACGAAAAGAAGCCTGTGGGGCGGCGGGTCGTCGAGCACGAACTCGCCCTCGATGTTGCTGAGCGAGACGATCGTCCCGGGCCCGGCCTTGGTGACCAGGAACGGTGAGACCTGGCCGGCGTCGACCTTCTTGGGCGTGATGCTGATCAGCCCGTCCTCGCGATAAGGGTCGGAGGTGAGCGAGTAGGCGCGCCAGCGGCGCACGCCGTCGATGTCGATCCCGATCCGGACGAACTGACCGGGCTTGTGCCCGGGCCAGCGGTAGCCGGGCTTGATCAGGATCGTCGCCGCCTCGGCGGTCTCGCGGCGCACTTCCTTTACGCGGCCGCGGAGCTCGCGCGTCGACCACAGCGGGTTGATCATCTCCAGGTAGTCGTCCGGGAGCATCGGCGTGCTCAACGACTCGAGCGCCCGAAGCAGTCGGCGCTGGATCGGATGAACGTTCGGGGGAGCTCCCTTTTCGGGCATCTACTCATGGGTAATATCCGATTCAGTGCGATCCCTAACCCCGCCCCCCCGCGTCAGGTCGGGCACGCGCGGCATGCCGCGTGCCGAGCGCGAGCGGCAGATCCTCGAGGTGGCCGGGCAGGCGTTCGCCCGCGGCGGCTACTTCTCTTCCTCGATGGATGAGATCGCGGAGTTGGCCGGCGTCTCAAAGCCGATGCTGTACGCGTACTTCGGCTCCAAGGAGGGCCTGTACGTCGCCTACATCGAGCGAACGGGCACCGAGCTGCTCGAGCGGGTCGTCGGGGCGGCCCCGCACGAGCGCGACCCACTGGCCCGGCTGGAGGCGAGGATCGAGGAGTTCCTGGGCTTCGTGGAGGAGCACCGGGACGGCTGGACCGTGCTGTTCGGCGAGCTGACCTCGAGTCGCCCCCTGGCCGACGAAGTGGCCTCGTTACGCGCTCAGATCACAGTGGCGATCCGCCGGATGATCGAGTCGGCGCTTCCGGCCGACCGGCTCGAGCCCTGCGCCGCCGACGCGATCGCCCACGCCGTCGTCGGAGCCGGGGAGTCGCTCGCGAACTGGTGGCTCGAGCATCCAGACGTCCCGCGGGAGACCGTCGTCGGCCTGTACCTGAACATGCTCAAGGCCGGGCTCGACATCCAGAGGTACGGAGAGGGCCGCCGGGATCCGGCGACCCGGTGGCCGCGGGCTCCCCGCGCTTAGACCGTCTCCCAGGGTCAGTCGAGCAGGTGCTCGAGCCCGACGACGGGCGAGCGCGGCAGGGATCCGACGCGCCGGATCGCGAGCAGGACGCCGGGCATGAACGACTCGCGATCGATCGAGTCGTGGCGGATCGTGAGCGTCTGCCCCACGTCGCCGAGGATCACCTCCTGGTGGGCAACCAGCCCGGGGAGGCGGACCGAATGGATCGGCACGTCACCACCCATCAGCTCCGCCGTTCGCGCGGCCGTGCCGCTCGGCGCGTCGACCTTGCGGTCGTGGTGCAGCTCGATGATCTCGGCCTTCGCCATGTGCCGCGCCGCCTCGGCGGCGAACCGCGTCATCAGCACGGCGCCGATCGCGAAGTTGGGCGCGATGAAGACGTTCGCGCCGCTCAGTCCGTTCAGCTCCTCGATGTCAAAGCCAGTCGTCCCGATCACGACGTGAACGCCCGCGGCCACGGCCGCGCGGGCGTTTTCCACCGCGGTGCCGGGGACCGTGAAGTCGACCAGCACGTCAGCCGCCGCGAGTACCTCGCCGACGGAGGTGCCGAGCGCCGGATCGGCGCGGGCGGCCAGCTCCATATCCTCCGCGCCCTCGACCGCCCCGCACACGGTCTGCCCCATCCGTCCCGCGGCGCCGGCCACGGCGACCCGGATCGGACTCACGCCACCCCCGCCCCGAGCGCACCGACGACGCCCTCCTCAAACCTGGCCTCGTCGGGTCCGATGCCGGCGCTCGAGAGACGCTCGGGCGCCCACAGCTCATCGGCGAGCTCAGCCAGGTCCTCGAGCGTCACCGCGTCGATCCGGTCCACCACCGCGTCGAGGGAGAGCAGTGGAGCGCCGGCGAGAATCTCCGATCCGAGCCGGTTCATCCGCGCACCGGTCGACTCGAGCGCCAGGACCACGCGGCCCTTCAGGTTCTCCTTGGCGCGGTGGAGCTCCTCGGCGCTGGCCGGTTCCTCGCGCAGCCGACCGAGCTCGCTTCCGACCACGCTGAGCGCCTCGGTGAGATTCTCGGGCCGGGTCCCCACGTATAGGCCGACCTGACCGGTGTCGTAGTAGGCGCTCGTGAACGAGTAGACGGCATAGGCCAGGCCCCGCCGCTCGCGAACCTCCTGGAACAGCCGTGAGGACGACGTGCCGCCGAAGATCGTGTCCAGCACGCGCATCGTGAACCGCCGGTCGTCGTGGCGGGAGAGTCCCGGGCCCCCGATGCAGACGTGGTACTGCTCGGTGTCCTTTCGCTCGAAGCGCCGGCTCGCACTCACGCCGGTGGCTGACCGGGCGCCGTTGCCAATCGGCGCTGGAGCCGTCGCGGCGGACACTCGCTCGGTGGCCAGCGACACCAGGTGCTCGTGCTCGATCGCACCGGCGGCCGCGATGACGATGTTCTCCGGCAGATAGCGCGAGGCGTGGAAGCCCGCGATCTCGGACGCCGGGGTGTCGGCGATCACCGGGGCTCGGCCGATGATCGCCCGACCGAGCGGATGGTCGCCGAACACGGCCCGCCCGAGGACGTCGAACACCTTCTCCTGAGGATCGTCCTCGTACATCGCGATCTCCTCGAGGATCACCGCCCGCTCGGAGTCGATGTCGTTGAGCGCCGGGCGGAACACCATGTCGGCCATCACGTCCACCGCCACGGGCACGTGCCGGTCGATCACGCGGGCATAGACCGACGTTGTCTCCTTGCCGGTGCCCGCGTTCAGCTCGGCGCCCATCGTGTCGAAGATCTGGTCGATCTCCAGCGACTCGTATTTCGAGGAGCCCTTGAACAGAAGGTGCTCGAGCAGGTGCGACAGGCCCGCCTGCTCATCGCTCTCGGTCCGTGAGCCGCTGCCGATCCAGAACCCGATGGAGACGGATCGGACGGAGGGCATCGCCTCCGTCACGATCCGGACGCCCGATTCGAGCGTCGTGAGCTGGTGCTCCTGCGCCACGTCCGGGCTGCGTGTCAGGAGCGCGGCCGGTCGGGGTCGCGGTCGCGCACCCGGCCGCTGTCACGGCCCCGGTCGCGATCACGATCACGGTCGCGATCACGATCACGGTCACGTCCGCGGCCACGGCCATCGCGGTCGCCGCGCTCGCGGCGAGGGCCCGAGTCGCCGCTGCCCACGGCGGCGAGCTCCTCGGCGCTCTTGCCCGCGACCTCCGGGTCGTCGGCCAGCCGCAGGCCGATCCGCCCCCGCTCGCGGTCGACCTCTACCACGCGCACGGCGAGCTCGTCGCCCTTGCCCAGCACCTCCTCGACCGTCGCGATCCGGCGGCCGGGGGCGATGTTGGAGATGTGGAGCAGTCCGTCGGTGCCCTTGGCGAGCTCGATGAAGGCGCCGAACGCGGTCGTCTTGACGACCTTGCCGGTGAACTCGTCCCCGACCTCGACCTCCTTCGTCATCGCGCGGATTCGCTCCACGAGTGCGTCGCCACGCTCGCCGTCGGCGGCGTAGACGAGCACCTGACCCTCGTCGTTGACGTCGATCTGCGACTCGTACTCCTCCTGCAGGGCGCGGATCGTCTCCCCGCCCTTGCCGATCAGCAGGCCGATCTTCTCGGGGTCGATCTGGATCGTGGAGATGCGCGGCGCGTGCTTGGATAGCTCAGTCCGCGGGTGCTCGATCACCTTCGCCATCTCGCCGAGGATGAAGTCCCTCGCCGTCTTGGCCTGCGCGAGCGCATCGCGCATGATCTCGAACGTCACACCGGTGATCTTGATGTCCATCTGCAGCGCGGTGATGCCGCGCTCGGTGCCGGCGACCTTGAAGTCCATGTCGCCGAGATGGTCCTCCACGCCCGCGATGTCGGTGAGGATGATGTAGTCGTCACCCTCCTTGATCAGGCCCATCGCGATCCCGGCGACCGGTGCCTTGATCGGAACGCCGGCGTCCATCAGGGACAGCGTCGATCCGCACACGCTCGCCATCGAGGACGAGCCGTTGGACTCGAAGATGTCCGACACGACGCGGATCGTGTAGGGAAACTCCTCCTGACTCGGGACCATCGGCACGAGCGCGCGCTCGGCCAGGGCACCGTGGCCGATGTCGCGGCGCTTGGGCCCGCGCATGAAGCCCGCCTCCCCGACTGAGAAGGGCGGGAAGTTGTAGTGGTGGAAGTACCGCTTCGCGGTCTCGAGCCCGAGCGTGTCGAGCCTCATCTCCTCGCGCGTCGTGCCAAGCGCGACGACGCTGAACGCCTGCGTCTGGCCCCGTGTGAACAGAGCCGACCCGTGGGTCCGGGGGGCGACGTCGACCTCGATCGAGATCGGCCGGATCTCGTCCGAGGTCCGGCCGTCGGGCCGCTTCTTGTGCACGGCGATCCGCTCGCGGATCAGGGTCTTCTCCAGCTTGTCGAAGGCGCGCTGGGCGTTGGCGCGATAGTCGGCGTAGGTGTCGGCCTCAGGGTCACCCGCGTACTGGGTCAGAACCTGCTCCTCCACGGCCTTGCACGCGTCCTGGCGCTCGAGCTTGTCCTCGACCTGCGTGGCCTGGTCGAGCGCCGCGCCATGCGAGGCCTTGATCTGCTCGTACAGCTCCGGGTCCGCCTGCGGGACCTCGACCTCGGTCTTCGGCTTGCCGGCCCTCTCGGCCAGCTCGCGCTGCGCCTGGCAGAGCTTCTTGATCTCCCCGTGCGCGATGTCGAGCGCGTCAAGGATCTCCGCCTCGGGGATCTCGCTTGCTCCGGCCTCGACCATCAGAATCGCCTCGTCGGTCCCGGCCACGATCAGGTCGAGATCGGTGTTGTCGATCAGGTCCTCCTCGCTGGGGTTGACGACGAAGTTGCCGTCGACCTTGCCGATCCGGACCGCGCCCACCGGGGTCGGGAACGGCACGTTGGAGACCATCAGCGCGGCCGAGCAGCCATTCAAGGCCAGGATGTCGTAGGGGTTAACGTGGTCGACCGACATCGGAATCGCCACGAGCTGCGTCTCATACCGCCAGCCCTTGGGGAACAGCGGACGGATCGGGCGATCGATCAGGCGCGCCGACAGCGTCGCCTTCTCCCCCGCGCGACCTTCGCGCTTGAAGAACGAGCCGGGGATTTTCCCGGCCGCGTACATCCGCTCTTCGACGTCGACCGTGAGCGGCAGAAAATCGACCTCACGGATGTTCCCCGCCGTGGCGGTACATAGGACCATGGTGTCGCCCGCACGGACGACGACGGCGCCGGAGGCCTGCTTGGCCAACTTGCCGGTCTCGAACGAGATCTCCTTGCCCTCGATCTCGGCAGACACGCGCGTAACGGCGTCAGACATATTCAATTCCCTTCTTCCTCCACCCTTCGGTCGGCGGAGCGCTTCGTTTCTCTTCTTTTGTTCCGAACGAAGACGATGGTAGCGGGCGAGGGCTGGCCCGTCGCGAATCGAGGTTGGGCGACCGTGATGCGGGGGCGGCCATCTCCGCAGTGGGTGGACCAGAAACGGAGCTAACCGGACCTTGCGGTCCGCTTGTGGTAGATTAACCGGACCGTGCCGTCCAGTTTACCTCAAACATCCACAGGAGTCCCGATGAGCGCAGCAGATTCCCTGCCCATGCCCGCGGCTCAGGCCGCCTCCCCCGCTCCCGATGACACCCGCGCCACCGATGATGGCGCCCGCGCCCCCGCGGCGACGATCGTTGAGGCGCCTCGACAAGCCACTGACAGGCGGAAGTGGCTGATCCTCGTGATCGCGTGCCTGGCCCAGTTCATGGTCGTGCTCGACGCGACGATCGTGAACGTCGCGCTGCCCTCGATCCAGCGCGGGCTCGGCTTCTCTGCCGCCAGCCTGCCCTGGGTCGTCAACGCCTACACGCTCGTGTTCGGCGGCTTCCTGCTCCTCGGCGGGCGGGCCGGTGACCTGCTCGGACGCAAGCGCCTGTTCCTCGCCGGCGTGGCTCTGTTCTCGTTCGCCTCGCTGCTGAACGGGCTGGTGCAGACGAGCTCGATGCTGATCGCCGGGCGGGCCCTGCAGGGCCTCGGCGGCGCGCTGCTGTCCCCCGCCGCGCTCTCGATCATCACGACGACGTTCACGGACACCCGCGAGCGCACCCGGGCGCTGGGCGTTTGGAGCGCGATCGCGGCGGGCGGCGGCGCCGTCGGCCTGCTGCTCGGCGGCGCGCTGACGGACCTCGCGTCGTGGCCATGGATCTTCATCGTCAACGTCCCGGTCGGGCTGTTCGCACTCGCGCTCGCGGCCCGGTTCGTCCCCGAGTCGCGCATCGAGACCGAGCACCGGTCCTTCGATCTCGCCGGCGCCGTGACCGTGACCGCGGGGCTGGTCGTGATCGTCTACGCGATCATCAAGGCTCAGGCGTACGGGTGGGGCTCGGGCCGGACGATCGGTCTGCTCGCGGCCGGCGCGGTCCTGCTGGCGGCATTCGCCTTCATCGAGAGCCGCAGCATCGCTCCCCTGATGCGCCTCAGCATCTTCCGCTTGCGCACGCTCGTGGTCGGCGACGGCGTGCTGCTGCTCGTCGCCTCGGGGATGTTCGGGATGTTCTTCTTCGCCTCGCTCTACGTTCAGGAGATCCTCGGCTACAGCCCGCTGCGGGCGGGGCTCGCGTTCCTCCCCGTTACCGCCGGCATCGCGATCGGGGCGGGAATCGCGCAGCAGCTGATCCGCAGGATCGGGGTGCGCAACGTCTCGGTGATCGGGGTCTCGCTCGCGGCCGCCGGAATGACGTGGCTCACGCAGGTGCCGGTCCACGGCTCCTACGCCGGTGACCTGCTCGTCGGGCTGATGCCGATGAGCATCGGGATGGGCCTGGCCTTCGTCCCGATCACGTTGCTCGGGACGAGCGGCGTGAAGGCGGAGGACTCCGGTCTCGCTTCCGGGCTGTTCAACACCGCCCAGCAGGTCGGCGGCTCACTGGGCCTGGCGATCCTCGCGACGCTCGCGGCGAGCCGCACGAGCAGTCTGGTCAGCGGACACACGGCGCCGACGCCGGCCGACCTCGTCGCCGGCTACCAGGTCGCCTTCGCCGCGGCCGCGGTGATGCTGGCCACGGGCGCGGTGATCCTGGTCGCTGGGTTGCGCCGACGTCACCTGGAGGACGTCGAAGTCGAGCTGACCCCGACAACGGCCGTTGCATAGGAGACAATGTGGACGAGATGGCTCCAGAGGAGAGGCAGCTTCGGGCTGATGCCGAGCGCAACCGGCGGCGGCTGCTCGACGCCGCCGAGAGCCTCTTCTCCGAAGGCGGTCTCGAGGTCGGCGTCGGCGAGATCGCGGAACGGGCGGGCGTCGGGCGCGGGACGCTGTTTCGGAACTTCCCGACCAAGGAGCATCTGATCGCGGCGATCGTCGCGCAGCGGATGAATAACGCGAACGAACGCGGCCGCGAGCTGCTCGGGGCCGACGATCCGGGCGGAGCGCTTTTCCTGTTCCTGGACGAGATGGTCGGCTTCCAACAGCTCAACCGCGCCCTGTTCGAAGCGGTGGCGGACGAGTTCCTCGCCAACGAGCAGATCCGCTCCGCCTACGACGAGTTGGTGAACACGCTCGCCGAGATGCTCTCCCGAGCCCAGGATGCGGGCGCGATCCGCGGCGACGTGGGGGCGCTCGACGTCCTGATGCTGGTAAAGGGCGTGTGCCAGGCGGCGATGTCCTTCCAGCAGGTCGACCCTGGCATCGCCGAGCGGCAGATGGACCTCGTTCGGGCGGCACTCGCCCCACCCGCCGGCGGGCAGACCCTGCGGGGCCGCACGCCGACGATCGCCGACTTGGAGAGGGTCCACGCGGGCTCGACGCCTGAGGCCGGCGCTCAGCGGATGACCGCGTCGAGCGCGACGGCCGCGAACAGCAGCGCCAAGTACAGCAGCGAGTAGTGGAACAGCAGCGCGGCCCGGGCGGGCGTGAGGTCGCGTCGCAGCCTCCAGGCCAGGATCAGCAGGATGGCTCCGAGCAGTACCGCGGCGCCGAGGTACACGGCGCCGAACGTCCCCACCGCAACCGGGATCAGCGTTACCGCGACGAGCGCCACCGCGTAGCGCAGCACCGAGGAGGCGGTGGCCTGCTCTCCGCGGACGACCGGCAGCATCGGCACCTCGGCGGCCGCATAGCGCGGCGCCAGCAGCAACGCGAGCGCCCAGAAGTGCGGCGGTGTCCAGAGCAGCACGATCGCGAACAGGAACACGGCGCCGAGGCCCACGTGTCCGTTGGCCGCGGCCCACCCCGCCAGTGGCGGTATGGCGCCCGCAGCGCCGCCGATGACGATGTTCTGCGGAGTGGAGCGCTTCAGCCACATCGTGTACACGAGCACATAGAACGCGCCGCCGAGCAGCGAGAGGACCGCGGCCTGGACGGTGGCGAGGGCGGTGAGGATTACGAACGACAGGACAAGCAGCGTGAGCCCGAACACGACGGCGCGCGCCGGCGCGATCCGTCCCGCGGCCACCGGGCGCGAGGACGTGCGCGGCCCCATCACCCGGTCGATGTCGCGATCGAGGACGTGGTTGAGCGCGCTCGCGCCTCCACATGCGAGCGCCCCGCCGAGCGCCAGCGCAGCCAGCGCCACGCCGTCGGGCGCGCCGTGGGCGCCGGCGACCATCGAACACACGGCGGTCAGCACCAGAAGCGACATGATCCGCGGCTTGGTCAGCGTGGCGTAGTCGCGCAGCACCGCCGACGCGCCGCGGCCGGGCGCCGGCAGCGCTCGCGCGGGAGCCGGGAGGGCCTTGACCGAATCCGAGACGACGACCACCGCGGCTAGGACCTCCCGCTCCGCGAAAGCGTCGCCAGGTCGCCGGTCACGAACCGGGGCGCGAACGGGTACAGATAGGCCGAGCGCTCATCGCCCTGGCGGTCGATCAGGTAGAGGGCCTCGAGCGCTGGGCGCTCGGCGGCGGGAAGCGAGCGCTCGGCCGCGGCGAGTGCTCGGCCCTCCAGGGGACACGCCTGCGTGCAGAAGGAGTCGAAGAGGGCGATCGCGACGGTCCGGCCGCGCAGCGAGGCGAGCGAGAACCGCCGTCCGGTCTGATCGTCGAGCGTCGTGATCAGCGGCGCCGCGAGCGCGCCGGCCGCCCAGGTGGCCTCGCCGTGCAGCCCGTTGCGAAGCGGTATGGACGCGGCGGGGGCGGAGGTCGAGGATCCGCGGGCGAGGTGCACCGCCACGCCGATGCCGACGCCGAGCAGCGCAGCCGCCGCCAGCCCGGCGACGATCCACCCGGCATGGAGCCGCGAGCCCCGAGGGCTCGGCCGGATCTCCACACCAGTGCTCATCCAGCCGTCGGTCCGGGATCACTCGCCTCGGTCGCGATCGGTGCCACCTCGGTCGGTGGCGGCTCCTTGGGCACGTTCCGGATCGTCCGGACGTACCAGATCACGAGCCCGATCAGCAGCGTGACCGGCAGCAGCAGCGATAGCAGCGAGCCGGCGAGGAAGCTGCTGGCAATCGGAATCGATGGCATGGATCCCCTTTCTGGTTCTCAGGTCGTGAGCGCCGCACGCCGGGCCCGTCCACTGCGGTCGGGCTCGAGCCAGCGGTAGAAGCCGATCAGCATCGTGAGCGTGTAGGCGATCGAGCCCGGCACCCACATCATTCCGGCGGCGAGCTGCTGGTCGGTGATGGCGGAGATTCCCCCGGGCCGGTGCAGGAGCGCGGCGTAGTGCCCGTAGAGCGGATGCGGGACGACCACGAGCGTGATCGCGAGCACCCAGCCGACGATCATCGCGCCGACCACGTAGGCCACCCGCACCGGCCAGATCAGCCGCGGGCGGAGTGGGCCGGGATCGATTACACGGGCCCAGAACAGGAGCCCCAGGAAGAAGAACATCGCGTGCTCGAGGTTGTGTATCGGCGGCGAGGTCAGGGTCGCGTTGTAGGCGACGGGGATGTGCCATGCGACGATCGTCGCGTTGAACAGCACCCATGCCACGACCGGGCCGGCGATCCACCTCAGCGGCTTGGTCCAGGACGCGCGGGCTATGGTCCGTCCCGCGGCGGTGCGCGTGCTCAGCGGCAGCGCCCGCCACATCCGGGGCCACGGCCGGCCGAGCAGGATCAGCGGGGGCGCGACGGTGAGCAGCAGGATGTGCTGGAGCATGTGCACCCAGAACAGCTGATCGGCGTATGTGTCGACCGGCGAGTCGAGCGCGATCACCACGGTCAGCAGGCCGGCCGCGAAGGATGCGGCGCGCAGGGCGTCCTGTGGCATTGGCCGCATCCGCCGCGACCCCATCCAGTACAGCAGTGCCGCCACCGCCACGTAGGCGAGCGACGGATCGATCGACCAATCCGCCCAGTTCACGGCTCAGACCACGTACAGGACGATCCAGGCGATCACCCCGATGGCAACGAAGTACGCCCAGTAGAACGAGCATGCCTCGACGCCGGCGCGGAGCAGGGCCTCGTCCTCGGCCGGTACTCCCTCGCGCACGGGGCGATCGATTCCGCCCTCGCGACGCGCCCGCGCCAGGCTCGCCATCTGGATCTCGATCCAGTAGAGCCCGAACAGCGTGAACACCATGTAAAAGCCGGTCCAGCCGAGGAACACGCTCGCGTATCCGCCGCTGGCGGCGCCGAAGCCGAGCGTCGTGTACTCGATGATCTGCAACACGATCGAGGTCAGCCCCAGCACCAGGGCGACTATCCCCGACGAGAGGGTGTCGGCGACCCGCTTGGTGCCCAGCCTGAAGATAACCGCGCTGAGCAGCAGCACGGCCATGACGCTCGTGCCCAGGCCGAGCGAGGGGTTGACCGCGCCGGGCCTCCACTGATGGTTGGTGTTGAGCGCGCGCAGGTAGAAATAGGCGAACAGGAACGCGAGGAAGAAGAACGAGATCACGCCGCACAACATGCGGGCGCTGAGCCAGACCGCGCGGGGCTGCCACTCGCGGGGCTCGGGCTCGATGTGTGACGCGGTGGGGGCTGAGGCTTCCATGGCTATGCCGTTCCGCCGGCGGGCGCAAGCGTCGTCACCGGGGTTGCCTCCACGCCGTAGGGATACGGGTCCTCGTCGAACACCGGAATCCGGTCGAAGTCATGGACTGGAACCGGCGTCGGCAGCTGCCACTCGGCCGACTTCGAGTGCCACGGATTCGCCTCGGCCGGCTCGCGCTTGAACAGCTGCGTCCAGATCACGTTGTAGAGGAAGACGAGCATCGAGAGCCCGATCATGTAGGCGGAGATCGAGACCCAATCGTTCAGTCCCTGGAGGTGCAGCGGATAGGTGACCACGCGCCGCGGCTGACCGAGGAAGCCGAGCGCGAACAGCGGCGCGAAGGTCGAGTTGAAGAAGATGAACAGGGTCCAGAAGTGGATCTTGCCCAGCCGCTCGTTGAGCTTGAAGCCGGTCATCTTCGGCCCCCAGTAGTAGATCGCGGCGAAGAACGTGAACACGAGGCCGCCCATGATCGTGTAGTGGAAGTGGGCCATCGAGAAGAAGCTGCCGTGCGTGGTCACGTCGCTGGGCACGTCGGACAGGAACACGCCCGAGATCCCGCCCCAGAGGAAGTTGAACACCCACCCGAGGCAGAACAGCATCGGCACCGTGAACCGTATTCGCCCTCGCCACAGCGTTCCCATCGCACAAAGGAAGGTGAATCCGGTCGGGAGCGAGATCAGCTCAGTGGAGAGCATGTAGAACGGCCGCAGGTCGGCGTTGATCCCGCTCACGAACAGGTGGTGCTGCCAGACGAAGAAGCTGAGCAGGCCGACACCGAGCATCCCCGCCACGGCGAGCCGGTAGCCCCACAGAGGCTTGCGCGAGAAAACCGGCAGGAGCTCGAGCACGATCCCGAAGCCCGGTAGCGCGAGGATGTAGACCTCGGGATGTCCGAACACCCAGAACAGGTTCTGGAACAGGTAGGGGCTGCCGCCACCGCCGGGCACGAAGAACGTGGTGGAGATCGTCCGGTCGAGCGACCCCATCAGCAGCGTCGCGATCAGCATCGGCGCCGCCAGCATCATCAGCGCCGAGGTCGACAGCACGCCCCAGCAGAAGATCGGCAACCGTGACCACGTCATCCCCGGCGCCCGCATCGTGATGATCGTCGCCAGCAGGTTGAAGCCGAGCAGCGTCATCGAGATCCCGACCAGCGCGAAGAAGCCGATGTAGGCGTCGTAGCCGGCCGTGTTCTGGCCGCCGAGCGGCTGGTATCCGGTCCAGCCGGTCTGGAAGCCGCCGAACAAAAGAGTCGTGAGCAGGAGCACGCCCGCCGCCATCAGCAGCCAGAACGTGAACGCCTCGATCCGCGGGAACGCCATTCGCCGCGAGCCGATCATCAGCGGCACGGCGTAGTTCGCGAACGGCCCCAGGATGCCCGAGGTCATGATCCCCATCATCATCGTGCCGTGGAGGCCGACGATCGTCAGGTACTGGTTGGCGCCGAACACGTGGGTGGTCGGCGAGAGCAGCTCGGTGCGGATGAACATCGCGTTCAGGCCACCGATGAAGAAGAAGATTCCGACGCCGACCAGGTACTGCAATGCGACGACCTTGTGGTCGGTGCAGAGCCGGAAGTAGCGCCCTAGCCCGTGCTCCTCGCTCTCGTGCTCGGCCAGGCTGGGCGGGTGGCCGAGCATCCGCCGCACCGGGTAGTTGGCGAATCCGAGCCCGATCAGGAAGCCGATCACCCCGACCACGTATCCGAGCAGGATCGCGAGGTCGTTCTGCCCGGTGTCGCCGAAGAAGTCGAGGCTCGGCGCATGGATCAGCGTGCCGATCCAGTACCCCAGCCAGTAGCCGATGATCCCGAAGATGATCCCGGTGAGCAGGTTGAAGCCGATCAGCCGTCGCCACAGGGGGGGCCTGGCTGCGGCCGTCGCCGCGATTGCGCTCATCCGCCTCTCCTCTGCGGGTCTGGGAAGTAGGTCTTGGAGTACGGCGGCAGCACCTTGGTGGCCGCGGCGTTTGCCCTCTGCTGCTGGGCGATCCACACCGCGAACGCGGGCTTGCTGACCACCTGCCCGCTGTTGTCGAACATGTAGCCGTGCCACACGCCGCACAGCTCCGCGCAGTGGACGCTGAATGACAGCGGGCCCTTTGTCTGCGCGTAGGCGACGTTGTCAACGCCCGGGTTCGCGTCCGCCTTCACTCCGAGCTGGTAGGCCCAGAACGAGTGGATCACGTCGAGCGAGGTCACGTGAAGGGCGATGTTCGTGTTCGCAGGGAGGATCAGGTGCTGGGTCTCGACGCCGCCGTAGGAGGGCCACCGATACGTGAATGACCACTGCTGGGCGATCACCTGGACCTGGAGCGGCGGATGGGTCTTGAACGACGCCGGCGTCGCGATCGGGTTCGGTCCCTGTCCGCCCCCCGAGCCGTCCTGGAGCAGTCGGATCGATCCATAGGCGGCGAGGAACAGGACGATCACGGTCGTGACGATCAGCCACCAGAACTGAACGCTCGCGTTGCCACGAACGGGCGGACCGTCGGTGATCGTGTCGGGGTCGCGCTCGCGGAACACGGTCAGCGCGTAGCCGAAGTACACGAGCACCGCCACCGCGACCGGCGTCGCCACCCCCATCAGCACGGTGTTGTCGGTCACCTGTCCCGACGCCTGGACCGTGCCGTTGCCCGGCGGCATCCCGGGCGCGAGCACGAACACGACGATCGGGGTCAGGATCAGCGAGCCGATCAGCCACAGCAGTACGACGTTGCGGAAGTGATGCTTCTGATCCATCCTCAGCCGGCTCTCATACGACCTTGATGAAGCCGTCCATGTAGCCGACCGTCTGCATCGGTCCGCCGAACCCCTGGATCCAGCCGGCCGCGCACGGCACGAAGCACTGCCACCGGTAAAGGCCCTTGGGCCCCGTGCGGAACGTGAAGGTGATCGTCTCGTGGTCCTGGCTCAGCGAGCACGGCGCGTTGCTGCACGGGTTCTTGGCGCTGTCGGGGACCCCGAGGAGGGGGACCGAGACGCCGAGCTGGGGGATCGCGAAGATGTGCGACGCGGCGTCGGGCGAGATCGAGTTGGTCGTCTTGCCGTTGAGCGTGAACGTCCCGCCGACGGTCCCCTGGGACTGGGAGATGAACGGATTGCGAAGGCCCGACTCGCCGTCGTACTGGTAGATCGTGACCTTGACGAGCGAGTTCGCCGGCACCGTGTACGTGGTCACGTGGCGCCAGTTCTTGCTGTTCGCGTCGACCGCGTAGTACGAGACCCAGGTGGGGTGCGGGTCGGACAGCTCGGCGGCGGGGACCGTGCCCAGGAAGAGCTGGGTCGTCCCCGCCGATGTGGTCGCCGACGCAGAGCCCGGCACGTTGGTCAGATAGAGAACGATGTAGAGGACGATCAGTGCGACCACCAGCACCACACCAACCACCACGCCAATCGCTCGCCTTGCGCTTGCGGTCAATCCGCTCCTCTCTGAGGGCCGTTTTATATACGGCGATCACGAGGCCAAACGGCAGATGACAGAGATGTCATCTGCCGGTCATCTACACGTCATCTCTTGGAAGAGTTATGGTCCCCGCAGGAGACGGAGGACGGGAGATGCGGATACTGATAGTGGAGGACGAGGCACGCATCCGCGCGTTTCTTGCGCGGGCGTTCGAGGCCGAGGGATTCGGGGTCGATGTCGTGGAGGACGGCGAACGGGGCCTCGAGCGGGCGATCGCAGAGGACTACGACCTCGTCATTCTCGACCTGCTCCTCCCGGGTCTGAGCGGGCTCGATGCCCTGCAGGTGCTTCAGCGCCGGCGCTCCGACGTGCCGGTCCTGATCCTGTCCGCGCGTAGCGACCTACAGACCAAGCTACGCAGCTTCGAGCTCGGCGCCGTGGACTACGTGGCCAAGCCGTTCTCGCTCGACGAGCTCCTCGCCCGGGCCCGCGTTCAGCTCCGTCACGCGCGGGTCCACGATGACGGCACCGTCGTCCGAGTCGGGCGGCTCAGCCTCGACCTGGCCAGCCGACAGGCCCGGGTCGGCGCCACCGTGGCCGACCTCTCGGACCGCGAGTTCCGCGTCCTCCACTTTCTGATGGCCCATGTCGGCCAGGTGATCAGCCGTGAGCGGCTGCTCTCCGAGGTCTGGGGATACGACTTCGATCCGCGCTCGAACGTCGTCGACGTGTGCGTCAGGCGCCTGCGGCGGCGGCTTGGCCCCGACGCGCCGATCGAAACCGTGCGCAATGCTGGATATCGCGCCGCGGCCTGAGCTGACCGCGACGCTCCGGCGCTACCGGGTCGAGCTCCTGTGGCTCGGCTTCGCCTCGCTCAACTACGCGGCGATGATCGCATGGCCGAGCTGGGAGACGATCCCGTTCCACTTCGTCTGGATCAGCCTGACGTTGCTCTACGGATTCCGGGTCTGGCCGATGCGCGCGACGCTGATCGTGCTCGCGTGCGTGATGCTGTCCACGGCGGTCTCGATCTCGCTCGATGCCTTCGAGGGAATTCAGCTCTGGGGCGAGCTGTTCGAGGTGCCGCTGATGGCGGCGATGTTCCTGGCCATGGTGTGGCACGCGCGCCGCCGGGTGGAGGCGCAGCGGATCGCCGAAGGCCGAGCCGAGGAGCGGCGGTCGCTGCTCGAGCGCCAGGAGCGCTTCATCCACGACGCATCACACGAGCTGCGCACGCCCGTGACGATCGCCCGCGGGCACCTGGAGCTGATCCGCCCGGATCTCGACCACCCGGGCGAGATCGACGTCGCGCTCGAGGAACTGGCCCGAATCGACGCGATCATCGAGCGGCTGCTGCTGCTCGCAAACGCCGACCAGCCGGACTTCCTGCGCATCGAGGAGATCGAGCTCGACCCGTTCCTCGAGGACGTGTTCATGCGCTGGTCTGACGTGGCCCCGAGGGCGTGGCGGCTGGGCCCGTTGGCTCCAGGGCGCCTAGCCGTCGATCCTGAGCGCCTGCGCGCGGCGCTCGACGCGCTGATCGAGAACGCGGTCAAGTTCACCGGCGAGCACGACGCGATCGAGTTGCGAGCGCGGGCAGCCGGAGGAGGGTCGGTGCTGATCGAGGTCGAGGACGAGGGCTGCGGGGTGCCGCCGGAGGCGCTCGACCGGATCTTCGACCGGTTCGCCCGCGCCGACGCGGCCCGCACGCGGTCGGCCGGCGGGGTGGGGCTCGGACTGGCGATCGTCGACGCCATCGCCAAGGGGCACGGCGGCCGATGCACGGTCGCTCGGACTAGGACCGGCTCGATCTTCGCCCTCGCGCTGCCGGAGTTCGTCGCCGCCCGGACGGTCGGCTCCTCCCCCTCACTCGCCCGCTGACTGGAGGCGATCGAGCGCCTCGGGCGCTACGAGGCCGGCATAGGTGCCTTCGGCGGTGAACAGGGTCGGCGTGGTGACGACCCCTGCCCGGATCCCGGACTCGAAGTCGCAGCGGACCCGCTCTCTCACCGCGTCGCCGTGGCGATCGGCGTCGAAGCGCTCGAGGTCGAGCCCGAGACCGCGGGCTCGCTCCCACAGGTGCGGATCCTCGAGCCTGGCCTGGTCGGCGAACAACGAGTCGTGCATCTCCCAGAAGCGCCCCTGAAGACCGGCCGCCTCGGCCGCGCACGCAGCCGCCCACGCTCGCGGATGGCTGGATCGAACCGGGAAGTGCCTGAACACGCGCCGCAGCCGCCTTCCCTGCAGGCGGCCGTCGACGACCGCACAGTACGGGCACTCGAAGTCGGCGTACTCGATCACCACCGCCGCGTCCGCCGGGCCGCGGACGTGATCCTCGGCACCGGGCGTAGGGACGGGCGCGGACCCGAGGCTCATGGCCCTCAGCCGAGTGCGTCGAAGATCAGATTGGCTCCGGGGAGGTCGCCGGGCGATGGCGCCTGGTAGCTCCATGTGACGACGGCGTCGGGGCCGATCAGCACCAGCGCGCGCTGCGGAAAGCCCCCGGGGTGGTAGACGCCGAAGGCCCGGCACACCGCCCCCTTGGGCTCGAAGTCCGAGAGCTGCTGAATGCTCACGCCCAGCTTCTGCCGGAACGCGCTCTGCGAGTAGGCGGCGTCGCACGAGACCCCGTAGAGCGTCGCTCCGCGCTCCCGGAACTCGGGCACCACCTCCTCGTAGAGGTTGAGCTGGTTCGTGCACACGGGACTGAAGGCAAACGGGTAGAAGACCAGGACGGTGGTCTGGCCCTCGAGATCCGAGCGCGTGAACTCGCCGCCGTCCTCGCGGCGCAGCGTGAACTCCGGGGCCGGCGCCCCCGCGGGGATGACCTCGTCGCGCGTGGGCGGCTCGGTCACTTCCGGAGCCCGAGCTCGCGTACGAGAGCCCGGTAGCGCTCCAGGTCGCTGCGCTGCAGGTAATTGAGGAACCTGCGGCGGCGACCCACCAGCATCAGCAGCCCACGACGCGAGTGATGGTCCTTGCGGTGCGTCCGCAGGTGCTCGGTGAGCGAGTTGATCCGCTCGGTGAGCATCGCGATCTGGACCTCGGCCTTGCCGGTGTCGGTCGCGCCGTCGCCGAACTTCTCGACGAGCTCCTGCTTGCGTTCCTTGGTGAGCGTCATGCGGCCGATGAGGCTAGCAGGCGCGCGTCAGCCGCAGAGCTCCCGGGTGCGACGCACATCCTGCTCCATCTGCCGGACCAGCGCATCGACCGATTCGAATCGCCGCTCCCCGCGCAGCCGAGAGAGGAAATCGATCTTCAGCGTCTTCCCGTAGAGGTCGATGTCGCGATCGAGCACGTAGGCCTCCACGAGGACCGCTCGGCCGGTCCCGAACGTCGGACGGACGCCGACGTTCACCGCCGCACAATCGCCGTCGGCCCGCGCCACGTACACGCCGTGTCCGGGGCACACGAGCGCCTCGTCAGGGACGATGTTGGCCGTCGGGAAGCCGAGCGTGCGCCCGCGCCGGTCACCCTCCACGACCTCACCGCGGAGCCGGAACGGCGACCCGAGAAAGCGGGTCGCCGCCTCGACCTCCCCGGCCAGCACGAGCGCCCTGATGTGGCTCGAGGAGACGATCTCGCCGTCGACCTCCACCAGCGGGACGACCCGCGTCTCGAACCGGCCGTCGGCCGCCAGCATCTCGGGATCGCCGGCGGCGCGGTGACCGAAGCGGAAGTTCTCGCCGATCGAGACATGGGTCGCCCGCAGCCGCTCGACCAGCACCTGATCGATGAACTCCTGCGGGCTCTGGCCGGCGAAGCCGCGGTCGAACGGGATCACGACCAGCTCGTCCACGCCGAGCCGGGCGATCAGCTCCGCCTTGGCCTCGAGGCTCGTGAGCAGCTTCGGGGCGGCCTCGGGACGCACCACCTGGAGCGGATGAGGCTCGAACGTGAGCACCGTGTCGCTGCCGCGGATCACTTCGCGATGGCCGAGGTGGACACCGTCGAACTCGCCGACGGCGATTCGCCGCGGGCGCGGGCTCACATCTCCGAGCATCGACACGAGCATGGGCGCGGAAGCCTAGACACTCACGGCGCCGCGGCGGTCAGCCGCGCAGTCCGACGACCGGCTTCAGCAGCTCGTCGCTGCCCGCAACCGGCTCCGCCACGGCGATCAGGCCGGCCTCGTCGGTCAACCTGACCACGCCGCTCCCGGCACCGACGATCGCGGCGCCGTGCGCGGCCCGGCGCGCGTCCTCGCCCCTCAGGCGGAGCTCCGGCATGAACTTGGACAGGGCGCGATTCAGCTCGAGCGGCGCCTCCGGGTCCGCCTCGGTGACGTCGAACGGCCCGATTCGCGTCCGCCGCAGAGCCTCGCAGTAGGCGTCGCCGAGATCGGCGATCAGGCTGCGCACGTACGTCCCCGACGAGCATTCGATCACAAACTCGCGCCGGTCCTCCTCGTGCTCGAGCTCCTCGAAGCGATAGACCTCCACCTCGCGCTCCGGCAACTCAACGTCGATGCCGGCGCGGGCGAGCGCATACGCACGGCGTCCCCCGACCTTGATCGCGGAGTAGGCGGGCGGCCGCTGGCGCACGGTTCCGGTCGGGAGCCGGAGCGGCCCGGCCGGCACGGCCCCCGTCTCCACGATCTCGCCCTCCGGGTCGCCGGTGCTCGAGACGGCGCCGAAACGGGCCGTCACCTCGTAGGTCTTGCGCAACTCCATCAGGAACCGCTGTACGCGCGTGGCGCGGCCGATCAGGATCAGGAGCAGGCCGGTGGCGAACGGATCCAGCGTCCCTGCGTGTCCGACCTTGACCCGCCGGGGCACCGTCCGGCGGACCCGAGCGACCACGTCATGGGAGGTGATTCCGGCTGGCTTGTCGACCAGCAGAACGCCATCGGCGCCCGTCACGAGGACAGCTGCTCGGCCACCTCACCGCGCAGGAACTCGACCAGCTCGTCCCACTCCATCGAGGTGCTGAATCCGGCCGCCTGGCGGTGGCCTCCGCCCCCCTGCGCGCGCGCGATCGCCGACACGTCGACGCGGTCGTCGGTGGCGCGCAGCGAGACCTTGCGCAGACGGTCGCCGTCCGTCTCGCCGATCCGGTCGCGGATCAGGGCCGCCACGGCGGTCCCCTGCACGGCACGAAGGTGGTCGACCACGCCCTCCGAGTAGCTCTCCTCGGCGCCGGAGTCGGTGAAGTCCTGGGCGCTCAGGGCGGTCACGGTGAGGCGTCCGTCGTCGTAGCGCCGCACGTTGGCCAGACCGCGCGCGAGCAGCGCCAGCTTCCCGTACGGGACGCCCTCGTAGACGCGCCGGTAGATCCCATCGACACTCACGCCGCCCTCGATCAGCTCGGCCGCCATCAGGTGGGCGCGCGGACCGGTGTTCTCGTACATGAAGCGGCCCGTGTCGGTGATCAGGCCGACGTACAGGCCCTCGGCGCAGGTCAGCGAGGGAGTGACGCGGAGCCCGTGCATCAGGTCCCAGACAATCTCGGCCGTACACGAAGCCTCCGGAACGACGAGGTTCACGGTGCCGAATCTGGTGTTGTCGTGATGGTGGTCGATGTTGAGGATGTGCGCGCCCGGTCGCTGCAGCGCCTCGGCCGGGTTGCGCTCGAGGTTGCCGCAGTCGAGGAACACGATCGTCCGCTCGTCGAGATCGTCCGGGGGCTGGCTGACGAGCCCCTCGAGCGGGAAGAACCGATACTCGTGCGGGAGGGGGAACTCGGAGGCGTCGATGAACATCACGCAGTCCTTGCCCATCTCGGTGAGGATCGACTGCATCGCGATCAGCGAGCCGAGCGCGTCGCCGTCGGGATTCTCGTGCGAGACGACGATCAGCTTTGCCGCGCTTCGAAGCTCCTTGAGCGCCTGGTCGCGATCCGAGCGGGCACCGTTCTCAGTCATGGGACTCCTCGAGCAGGCGACTGATCCGCATCCCCCGGTCGACCGACTCGTCGTATGCGAACGTGAGCGTCGGCGTGTGCTTGAGCTTGAGCTGTGTGGCGAGGGCGCCCTGAAGAAAGCCGTGGGCGGACCGCAGGCCGTCGAGGCTGGCCTCCCGCGTCTGCTCATCTCCGAGGACGCTCACATACACGCGGGCGTGCCGCAGGTCTGGGCTTGTCTTGACTCCGGTCACAGTGACGAATCCGACACGCGGATCTTTGAGGTCGGTCGCTATGGCATCGCTGAGGACAGCTCGTACCGCCTCGTCGACGCGCCTCATGCGTCCGCGGGCCATCCTATCCCTCCAGTCCCGATCGTGGGCGACCGTCGCGCAGATCCTCCACGGAGGCCAAGATCCGCTCCACACACACGCCATCCGGGCATTTGAATTCGAGCCAGCGCTCGATTCTGTCCACCACCGCCGAGAGCGTCGCGGGCGAGGCGCCGGTCAGAGCGGCCGTCAGGCGCGAGCGCTGCCACAGGTCCTGAAATTCGGTCTCGGCCACCGCCACGCCGAGCCGCGTGTGAAGCTGCGCCTTGATCGACGAGAGCTCCTTGCGCTTGCTCTTGAGGCTTCCGGCCTCGGGGAAGTGGAGGTCGATCACGAGCACGGCGACGAAGCCGCTCCCGTCCATCGGTCCGTCGATCAGCCGAGCTCGCGCTCGACCTGACGAGTCGCGTAGGTCTCGAGCACGTCGCCGTCCTTGATGTCCGCGTAGTCGCGCAGGACGACCCCGCAGTCGAATCCGGTGGCGACCTCGCGCACATCCTCGTTGAAGCGGCGCAGGCTCTGGATCTCGCCGTCGTAGATCACGGTTCCGTCGCGGACGAGCCGGACCTTGGATCCACGCGTGATCTTGCCGTCGGTGACATGGGAGCCCGCGATCGTGCCGACGCGGGAGGCGCGGAAGATCTGGCGGACCTCAGCCGTGCCGAGCGCCTCCTCGACCTCCTCCGGCGCGAGCATCCCCTGCATCGCGCTGCGCAGGTCCTCGATCGCGCGGTAGATGACCGAGTAGTGGCGGATCTCGACGCCCTCGCGCTCGGCGACCGAACGGGCCTCGCCGACCGGGCGCACGTTGAAGGACAGGATCACCGCGTCGGACGCGGCGGCGAGCATCACGTCGGACTCGGTCACGGCGCCGACCGCGCTGCGGATCACGCCGACCGAGACCTCGTCCTGCGGCAGCTTGGCGATCTCGTCCTCAATCGCCTCGAGCGATCCGGCGACATCGGCCTTGAGCACCAGGTTGAGCTCCTGCAGGCCCTGCTTGAAGATGTCCTCGAGCGACACGCGCTTGCCGGCCTGGCGGGCCAGCGACTCGGTCTTGAGCCTGGTCGCGCGCTCGCCCGCGAGCTGCCGTGCGCGGCGCTCGTTCTCGACCACCCGCACGCGCTCACCGGCCTGCGGGACGCCGTCGAAGCCGAGCACCTCCACCGGCTCTCCCGGCCCCGCATCCGCGACACGGTTGCCCAGGAAGTCGTTCATCGCACGCACGCGACCCCAGTGAGCGCCGGCGACGACCGCGTCACCGACCTCCAGCGTGCCGCGGCCGATCAGGATCGTCACCACCGGGCCGCGCCCTGGGTCGAGCTTCGATTCGATCACGGTTCCGGAGGCGGGCGCGTTCGGGTTCGAGCGCAGCTCCTCGACCTCGGCCATCACGACGATCGTCTCGAGCAGGTCCTCGAGTCCCTCCTTCGTCTTGGCCGACACGTTGACGAACTCGGTCTCGCCACCCCACTGCACCGGCTGCAGGCCGAGCTGGGTCATCTCGGTGCGCACGCGGTCGGGCTGGGCGCCCTCCTTGTCAATCTTGTTGACGGCCACGAGGATCGGAACCTCGGCCTCCTTGGCGTGGTCTACGGCCTCCTCGGTCTGCGGCTTGACGCCGTCGTCGGCCGCGACAACGATCACGGCGATGTCGGTCACGCTGGCCCCGCGGGCCCGCATGGCGGTAAAGGCCTCGTGACCAGGCGTGTCGAGGAAGGTGATCGTCTTATCGCCGTGATGGACCTGGTAGGCGCCGATGTGCTGGGTGATGCCGCCGGCCTCCCCGGCCGCTACCTCGGTCTCCCGTATCGCGTCCAGAAGTGACGTCTTGCCGTGGTCGACGTGGCCCATGATCGTCACGACCGGCGGCCGCTCGAGGAGATCTTCGTCCGCGTCCTCGAAGACCGGCTCGACGATCGTCTCGTCCTCGGAGTGGACGATCTGCACTTCCTTGCCGAGCTCGGTGGCGAGCACCTGGATCGCCTCGTCGGACAGCGTCTGCGTGAGCGTCTTGAGCTCGCCGAGCGCCATCAGCTTCTTCATCACCTCGGGGACGGGCACGTCTAGGTACTCGGCGACGTCCTTGACGGTCGAGCCCGAGTTGATTTGAATCGCGTCCGGCTCGGCGACCGCGGTCCGGGCGGGACGGGACTCCGCCTCCTCGTCGTAGACACCGCGGCGGCGACGGCCCCGTCGCTGGCGCCGGGGCGGCTGGTTGGACTGGGCGGGCGCACCGCCCGGGGCACGACGGGAAGCCTGAGAATCAATCACCACGCGACGGCGGCCCCCGGCTGAGCCGGGCGCGCGCTCGCCCTGGAGCGAGTCGCGGGTGGGGCGCTTGTGCTCGGCACGCGCGGCCGGGCGCTCGCCGTTGCCGGCCTGGGGCGCTTCGTCGGCCTGGGGCGCGTCGGCGCGGTCGCCGTCGGCGGCGGGCTTGGCGGCCGCCGGCGGCTGGGCAGCCGGAGCCGGGTTGGCCTCGGCGGCGGACTTCTTGCGGGCGGCCTTCTTCGGGGCCTCGGCCGGCTGGCTGCCACCGTTGTCGAGCGCGCGCAGGGCGACAGTCTCGTCGACGCTGGAGGAGGCCGCCTTGACCTCGATACCGGCGGCCTTCAGCTTCTCGAGCACCTCTTTTGCCGGGAGTCCACGCTCCTTGGCGATCTCATGCACGCGTTTGTTCATCGAACCCTGAGTGTAGATCCCCTACGGAGTCGCGCCCTCGGCCGGTTGTGAACCCGTCTCAGCGTTCGATTCGCCGCCGTTCTCGGCCGCCTGGGTCTCGGTCTCGGCGGCAGCGGCCTCGGGCTCAGCGGCGGACTCGGTCGCGGGGGCCTCGGCGCCCTCCGGCTCGGGGGCGGACGGCTCCGGAGCCACCTCGTCGGTGTCCTTGTTGGCCAGCGCCTGGTGAGCCTCGATGCCGCAGTAGCGCGAGCCGGGCAGGGCAGCGTTCGGGCAGCGCCGGCCGTTGGAGAGGATCGCCGCGCACCGTCCCTGCGCCTCCTCCTCCTCGTAGCCATGCTCGGCCTCTTCGGCGGCGAACTCGGTCTCCGAGCGGATATCGATCCGCCAACCGGTGAGGCGGGCAGCGAGGCGCGCATTCTGGCCCTCGCGCCCGATCGCCAGCGACAGCTGGTCGTCGGGGACGATCACGGTCGCCTGCTTGTTGGCGTCGTCGACGAGCACCTCGCGGACACGCGCCGGCGACAGCGCCTTGGCGACGAACCGCGCGGGCTCGTCGTTGTACGGAATGATGTCGATCTTCTCGCCGCGCAGCTCGGACACGACCATCCGCACGCGCGAGCCGCGCGGGCCCACGCAGGCGCCGACCGGGTCGACTCCGTCGACGTGCGAGACCACGGCGATCTTGGAGCGGTAGCCGGGCTCGCGGGCCACGCCGGTGATCTCGACGAGCCCGTCTGCGATCTCGGGAACCTCGAGCTCGAACAGCGACTTGATCAGCTCGGGGTCACGGCGCGAGACGATGATGCTCGGGCCCTTGGTCGAGTTCGAGACGTCCTTGATCACGGCCTTGATCCGCTGTGAGTGGTCGTAGCGCTCGCCGTCGACCTGCTCGGACTTGGGGAGCAGCGCCTCCACCCGTTCACGCAGCTGCACGAGCGTGTAGCGGGAATCGGACTGCTGGACGATGCCGGTGATCAATTCGCCGACGCGATCGCGGTACTCCTCGAACATCATGTCGCGCTCGGCCTCGCGGATCCGCTGGAGGATCACCTGCTTGGCCGTCTGGGCGGCGATCCGCCCGAAGTCGTGTGGCGTGACGTCCTCGGTCTCGATCTGGTCCTCGTACTCCTTCAGCTTCTCGAGGTCGATCTCGGGCTCCGGCGGCTCGCGCATCTCGCCCGTCTCGGGGTCGACCGTCGGCTGTTGCTCGGTGGTCGCCTCCACGAGCAGCTGCTCCTCGAGCTCCGGAGGGATCTTCAGCTCCCACACGCGGAAGTCGCCGCTGTCACGGTCCATCTCGACCTTCGCGTACGGGGCCGAACCCGGCGTCTTCTTGTAGGCCGACAGCAGCGCGTCCTCGAGCGCCTCCATCAGCTTCTCCTGGGAGATGTTCTTCTCCGCGGCCAAGCCTCGAACGGCTTCCACGATCTCTCTCGACATGACTCAGTCTCCGGGGACGAGGTTGGAGCGGGCGATTTCGTCGTACGGGATCGTCACGACCCCGCCCGGGGCGGCGATCGTCACGTCCTTGTCCGATGCGCCCACGAGCTCACCGGTCACGCTCTTGTGCCCTTCGCGCCCGTCGCGCAGTCGCACGCGAGCGTGACGACCGAGGAAGCGGCTGTAGTGCTGAGGCTTTGTGAGCGGTCGGTCCTGACCGGGCGACGAAACCTCGAGCGCGTAGCGATCTCGATAGTCAGCAAGCACCCCAGACACGCGTTCGCACAGCTCCAACGTCACGCCGTCCGGATGGTCGATGAAGACCCGTAGCGTGGTGCCCGACACGACCTCGACGAGCAGCACCTCAACGTCTGGCTCGGCCGCCGCCAGCCTCTCCTCGACTTCCTGGTTGGGTGCACTCACGGTCTCCTCCGTCATCTACGTCATAAAAAAAGCGGGCGAGCGCCCACTTCCGGTACTACCACCGGGAAAGCGCCCGGCGCGAAAGCTGTCGCCTGAGGGTAGCACCAGCCCTGGGACCCGGCGATCCGAGCCCGGGCCGGTTTGAGACCCGGTGATCTATCTAGGAGCGCGCCGCGGCGGCGCGAGCGCGGTCGCGGTAGATCCGGTAGTCGCGGCGGCCTGGTTGCAGGCAGGCTGCGAGCGCGAGCGGTTTCCGCGCCTCGGCGTGCCTCCCCAGCATCTGCAACGAGCGACCGAGGCAAAACTGCGCGTAATCGTTCGTCGGCGCCCGGTCGATCACGGCCTCGAACTCGAGCGCCGCCAGCTCATAACGCTGGCAATGAAACAGCGCCCGCCCGAGGGCCTCGCGAATCGACGTCTTGTCGGGCGCCAGGTCCCGCGCGCGAGAGAGCGGGATCGTCGCCTGGTGGTTGTGGCCGGCCTCGAGCAGCTCGGTGCCGCGCCGGAACAGTTCGTATACGTCGTCCATCGCTATGAGTTTATGCCCCGCGAGACGGCTTCGGCGCCGATCTGTAGGCGTGCAACTGCGGCGGCAGTGCCCACCACGCGCGGAATAGCCCGGCCGGCCCGAGGCCGGCCCGGAGCTGGCCTCGCAGCGCGCGCCGCTGGGCCTTCGTGGGGCGCTCGCCGTCCCCCGCGAATCGGGCCAGACGCAGGGCACGGATGTAGCCGGCGGCGTCGAGCGAGCTGCGGAAACGCTGCTCGAGCGAGGCCAGCGTCGTGCCCTCGCCCACGGCTCGCCCACACCGTGCGAGGGCGTGCTCGAGCTCGATCAGAAGCTGCTCGTCGCTGCGCTCGCGCAGGCGAACCGTGGCCCGCAGCACCAGGACAAGCAGGACCGCGGCAATCACGAGCGCCACGATCGCCACCACGGGGAAGCCACCGCCGCCGTGCGAATGGCGCCCGACTCCAGTCGTCCCCAGCGTGCTGACACCGTGTGAGGAGGGCTTCGGGCTCGAGCTTCCCACACCGGGGTTCTTGATCGGTGTCAGCGCGATGTGACCGCCGAGCGCCGGCGCCGCGGCGGGCGTTGGGTCGAAGCGGACCCAGCCGTAGCTGGGGAACCAGGCCTCGACCCATGCGTGGGCGTTGATATCACTCACGACCCACTGGTGCGTCGAGGAGTTGTATGAGCCGGGGGTGAACCCGGCCGCCACGCGGGCAGGGACGCCGCCCATCCGAAGCAGCAGCGCCATCGAGCCCGCGAACTGCTGGCAGTAGCCGGCGCGGGTCTTGAACAGGAAGGTCTCGAGCGGATACGCGCTCGGGGGCGGACCCTCCTCGTAGCGGAAGCCGTGCTGCAGGTAGTGCTCGACGTTCATCACGTAGTCGTACGGCGTCGCCGAGTGGCGCTCGAGACGCTGGGCGAGCGCGTACGCCCGCGCGTACGGCGAGGCCTTCAGCAGCGCGATGTCCTCCTGTGAGGTGGGCCCGTATGCGGCGGCGACGGTGCTGTGGTACGGCGGGAACAGGAACGTCAGGGGCGCCGGCCCGGCCGGGACGTGGCTCAGCGGTATGGCGGTCTGCGGCGTCGGGGTCTGCGGACCGCTGAGATCGGCAGGGATGAACAGCGTCAGGTAGGCGGGCAGGATCGCATCCGGGTAAGCGGCGCCCGCCGCCTCGAGCTGCGCGGCCGATGGGTGGGGGTCGTAGCTCGACACGGTGTAGCTATCGCCGGGCCCGAGTTCGCCGGCGGAGAGCCACGTGCCGATACTCGGTCCGGCCACGAGCGACCCCGGCAGATTCTCCGGCGTCGCGGCGACCCCGGCGGCGATCACGTTCGACGTCCGCATCGCGTGGAGGGTGACGTGAATCTTCTGCGTCCAGCGCGCGAGCGTGGCGGGCGTGATCGTGTACTGGGGGTCCGATGCCTCGACGCTCGCGTCGACCCAGCCGCGGCCGTCGAACACGTCGAGGTTCTCCGCCTTCCAGTAGTCGGGGCGCTGGGCCTGGACATCGAGGACCTCATGCCCGGTCCGTGGCCAGTGCAGGGGGCCGTAGCTCTGGCGCCAGTCGAACGCCTCGGGATGCGCCGGAGCGAGGTCGCCCGCCAGCGCCTCGTAATTGAGCCAGGGCGAGTGCGAGTCGAGCCGCGGGGCCGCGATCATCCCGGCCGCGCCGGCCAGCACCGCGAGCACCGTGGCCATCAGCATCTCGCCGCCCCGCAGCCGCTCGCCCCACAGGAACGCGGCCACGAGCACGAACAGGATCAGCCCCTGGAGGTAAGGCAGCGACGGCCGCACGAGCGTCGACGGCACGATCGCCAGCGCCACCAGAAGCAGCGCCGCGGCGGCGCGGCGTCCCTCTCCGAGCGGCTTCGGAGCGGAGGCGAGGACGAGGCCGGCGGCCACGAGCAGGAGGCCGGCACCCATCACGATCACCCACCGGAGCCATTCGTTGACCCCGTCGTAGGGAACCCGCGCTCCGGGCATCGCCGAAAGGCCCGACCCGATCGCGTTCGCTGTCACGGCGACGCGAAGATGGGTCACCCAGCCCACCGGGATCCCGGCGAGCGGCACGATCAGAAGCACGGCGAGCACCGAGACAACGGGGATCACCACAGGCCGATATGACGCGACCCGCTGGCCGATCGCGGCGAGCGCGACGGCGACCGCGAGAAGTCCGAGCAGCCGCAGTACGGGCGCCGGGCTGAGCAGCGACCCCCACCTGACCGCGCCGTAGAACCCGAGCGCCGCGAACGCGCCCAGGCGCACGCCTGGACGCTCACGCGCGGGCGCTCGCTCACGGCTCGCGGCTCCGCGCGCGCCTCCGGCCGGCACCAGCACGACCTGCTCAATCGCCGTCCTGCCGGCCCCGGACGTGGCGCTCATGCGACCTGCTCCGGACGCGCGAAGGCGGCCGAGCGGATCACGTATCCGCGGCATCCGGTCACCTCGAAGCTCGGCCGCGCCGAGGTGGCTGCCCGAACCCCGTCGGGCACGATGAGGATCGCGGCGGACTGACCCGCGCCGGTGAGCACCGGGGGGAGGCGGTCGACCGATCGCGCGGCCACGTAGAACACGGCCCCGAGCCGCGCGCCCGAGTCGAGCATCGGCGCCCGCACGCCGGGGCCACCCTCGACGAGCGCGAGTCGCGTATGGGCGCTCGGCCAGGCGACCAGGTCAGGCTCGATCGTGATCGGCCGGCGATCCCCGGGGAGCAGGAGACGCACCCCGGATCGCCGGGCCAGATCGAGGGTCAGGGAGGCCGCGGCGCGCACGGCGGCGTCGAGGCGCGAGTGCGGGCCGTCCCCGCGGGCGTCGAGAACGACCAGCGGGCGCGTGTCGCCGTCGGCTCTGAGCCGGCGCTCGAGCAGTCCGGCCCCGCGCGCGAGAGCGGGCCAGTGGATGCGCGAGGCTGGGGTTCCCGGCTGGTAGGGCCGGAGCCCGTCGATGTCGACGGCGGCGAGCGGCTCGCCGGCACTGTGGCCGCCCGAGCTCTCCGAGCGCCGCGCACGCCGGCGCGTGCTCCACCGGACCGGCTCGGTATAGGGCAGGACCATCAGCTCCTGCGGGCGCCCGGTGCTCCGCCGCTCGACGCGTGCGAGGTCGAGGGGATCGCGCACCACCAGTGACGGCGGGTCCAGGGTTCGCAGCCCGCGCCGGGAGAAGCGTGTGACCACCCTGACGCCGGCCGACCGGCTTCCTCTGATCAGCGACAGCGGCAGGCTCAGGGTGACCGGCGCGTGGGTCAGCGGATCGTGAAGCTCGGCCCCGGGCAGGCCGAAAGAGCCACGGTGGATCTGGATCGTCGTCTCGAACGGCTCGCCCTCGATCACGCGGTCGCGGTCGAGCCGGCGGGTGACGGTCGCGTTGCGCGCGCTCAGCCACACCCAGGCCGGCGCGCCGGCGCCGATGGCCGCGAACGCGACTCCGACGACGAACAGCGGAGCGGCATCGAACGTGAACGCGAGCAGGACGAGAACGAGACCGGCCAGCGCCACGCTCGCCGCACGCCTCACAAGACCGGCGCTCCGCTCACAGCGCCCTTACCGATGAGACGGCGTCGGCGATCACGTCCCGGCCGGCGCCCCGCGGGACCTCGGGTGCGAGCACGAGCCGGTGCGCGAGCACGATCTCGGCGAGCGCCTGAACATCGTCCGGGAGCGCATGGTCGCGGCCGTGCAGCATCGCGCGGGCCTTGGCGGCGCGCAGCAGCATCAGGCCCGCGCGAGGGCTCGCGCCGAGATCGACCCGCGGGTCCTCCCGCGTGCGCCAGAGCAGCCTGACCACGTAGTCGCGCAGCGGCTCGGTCGCCCGGACCCGGGCCGCGGAATCCTGGGCGGCGAGGACGTCGGCAGCCGTGGCCACCGGAGCGAGCGTCAGCACCCGGTCACCGGCCTCGTGATCGGCGAGCATTCCCGCCTCGGCGCGCCGGTCCGGGTATCCGAGCGAGATCCTGACCATGAACCGGTCGACCTGGGCCTCGGGGAGCGGGTAGGTGCCCTCGTACTCGATCGGGTTCTGGGTCGCGAGCACGAGAAACGGCCGGGCGAGCTCGTGGGTCTGGACGTCCACGGTGACGCTGCGCTCCTGCATGCACTCGAGCAGGCCCGATTGCGTCTTCGGCGAGGCACGGTTGATCTCGTCGACGAGAACGATGTTGGCGAACACCGGCCCGGGCCGGAACTCGAAGCGCTGCTCGCGCTGGTCGTAGACGTTCGTGCCGACCACGTCGGCAGGCAGCAGGTCGGACGTGCACTGAACCCTGGCGAACTGGCAGTCGATCGAGCGGGCCAGGGCCCGCGCGAGAGCCGTCTTGCCAACCCCGGGGTAATCCTCAACGAGCGCGTGTCCCTCGGCGACCAGCGCGACCAGCAGGTGGTCGAGCGTCTCCGGCCGCACCTGCACCGCGCGCGTGATGTTCTCGGCGATCCGCCGGATGATCGCCGCGCGGGCCTCAGACTCCTGCTGTGCTACGGGCGTCGGCTCTGATGGCTCCACCTCTCTCCTTCCGTGCCGTCCTGATCAGCTCCTCCACTTCATCGAGGACCGCGCCGGCCACCTGATCCTTCCGCGCGCGCGGAACCGGCCGCTCCGTGCCGCCCGCGAGAAGGATCGTTACCTCGTTCTCACCGGAATCGAATCCGATCCCAGTTACAGAGATGTCGTTGACGACGACGGCGTCGAGCCCCTTACGCTCGAGCTTCCCGCGCGCATAGTCGAGCGCGGCCTCCCCATGCTCGGCCGCGAACCCGACCAGCACCTGATCCGGCCGCCGGCGGGCGGAGAGCCCGCTGAGAATGTCCTCGGTCGGCTCGAGCTCGATCGCGGGCGCTCCCTGGTCTTTCTTCAGCTTGCGCTCGGCTGGATTCGACGGCCGGAAGTCGGCCACGGCAGCGGCCATCAGCAGCACGTCGGCGCTGCTGAAGCGCTCCTGACAGGCAGCGCTCATCTCAGCTGCGGTGACGACGGGTATGGTCCGCACCGCCGCGGGCTTCTCGACGCCGACGTTCGCGGCCACGAGCGTCACCTCGGCCCCGCGCCGGGCCGCCTCGGCCGCGAGCGCGACCCCCATCCGGCCTGAGGAGCGGTTGCCGATGAAGCGCACGCTGTCGATCGGCTCGCGCGTCCCGCCGGCCGTGACGAGCACGCGAACGCCGCTCAGGGTGGGGGCGCGGAGCAGCGCCTCGCAAGCCTCGAGCAGCGCCGCCGGCTCGGCGAGACGGCCGATCCCGTGCTCGCCGTGCGAGGCGAGCTCGCCCTCGCCCGGCTCGACGATCGTCACGCCGCGGCTGCGGAGAAGCTCGACGTTCGACTGCGTGGCGGGATGCAGGTACATGCGGCTGTTCATCGCCGGCGCCACGGCGAGCGGGCAGGCCGCGGCGAGCGCGGCGCTCGTGAGCAGGTTGTCGGCTTGGCCGTGCGCGAGCTTGGCCAGCGTGTTCGCCGTCGCCGGAGCGATCAGGTAGACCTCGGCACGCTCGACCAGCGCCAGATGGCTGATCGGCGCACGCTCTGCCGGCGGCTCGCCCGGGTAGGTGCCACGCGCGGGGTCGGGCTCGAACTCGCTCGCCAGCACGGGTGCGCCCGTGATCGCCTCGAACGAAGCCCGCCCGACAAACCGCTCGCTGGCCGGTGTCTGGATGACGCGCACCGAGTGGCCGGCCTTGACGGCGAGGCGGGCCGCCTCGAGCGCCTTGTAGGCCGCGATCCCGCCGCTCACGCCAAGCAGCACCCGGGCCATGACGGGCCTACCGGTAGTGGTACTTAAGCTTGCCCTGAGCGACCTCTTCGAGCGCGATCGTCAGGTAGTTCTTCGAGCGGGTATCGACCATCGGCGGTGGGAACTCGTCAAACGTCCCTTCGCCGAGGTTGTGGTAGTAGGAGTTGATCTGCCGCGCGCGCTTGGCGGCGACGATCACGCTCGCATAGTCGGAGTCGACGTGCTCGAGCAACTTGTCGATTCGTGGTGAGATCAAGTTGAGTCCGTTTCTTCGGGTCCCACAAGGTTAGCGGGCTGCCCGCCCGTGCTCGCCGCCAGTGCGGCCTGCACGATTCCGACCAGTTCGGCCGTGGCCTGCTCGAGGCGATCGTTGACCACGACGTGCTCGAACTCCGGCTGCGCGGCCAGCTCGCGGACGGCCGTGGCCAGCCGCTCCTGGACCTGGTCCTCGCTGTCGGTGCCGCGTCCGACGAGCCGCGCCCGGAGCGCGTCCACCGAGGGCGGCGCGATGAACACGGCGCAAGCCTCGGGCATCGACGCCCTGACCTGGCGGGCCCCCTGGACCTCGATCTCGAGCACGACCGGTGAGCCTTCGGCGAGCCGGCGCTGAAGCTCGGAGCGCAGGGTCCCGTAGCGGTTGCCGGAGTACGTGGCGTGCTCGACGAAGTCGCCGGCCTCGATCCGGCGATCGAACTCCTCGGGGCCGAGGAAGTGGTAATCCACTCCGTCACGCTCCCCAGGGCGCGGAGCCCTGGTCGTGGCGGAGACCGACAGCTCGAGCTCGGGGAGCCGCTCGCGGAGACCACGGATCAACGTTCCCTTGCCCACTCCCGAGGGACCGGTGATCACGAATACGCTGGCCACTAGATGATTGATTGCACCAATTTGGAATCAATCATCTGGCTGGGGCGGCGCCGCGGTTAGCGGCGCCGCATGAACGCAACCAGCTCCCCCCGCTGGCGCTCGGAGAGGCCGCCGATCGTCTTGCTCGGCGAGATCCGGCACTGCGAGAGGATCTTGTTGACCTTCACCCGGCCGTACTTCGGCACGGCGAGGAGCAGGTCGAAGACCTTGGCGGTCTCCAGGTATTCCGGCGGATCGAGCAACAGCTCGTGAATAGGCTGACGGCCAGCCTTGAGGTCCCGTTTGAGCTGCGCCCGACGGCTTCGAATGTCGTTTGCGCGCTGGAGCGCCTCCATACGTTGCACGAGAGAGCGTTCCGGCGCAGCGACAGGCTTGGTGGGCGATTCGCTGACCGGCGGCATGGGCGGCGACTATACATCTTGGGAACGAGCGATCAAGGCAAATCGGCCGAATTCGAGTCGACCTCAGCTTGAGGTCGAGCATTGTCGAGGATGGTTACGGGAATAGGTAGCGTTTGCAGGGGGTTTTATGTGCTGTTAGCAACTAGTGCTCCCGAGCGCCACCGTTCGCGACCGTGGGGTTCGATCGCAACTCGGAATTGCCGCTGTTTGCGAGGAGATCGGCCAGCTCCACGGCGATCCGGCGTCCGGCCGCTGGGTCGCGGAAGCTCTCGGTTCCGACGGCGACGAGATCTGCGCCCGCCCCGATCAGATCGAGTGCGTCGCGCCCACTCTGGACTCCTCCCATCCCGACGACCGGGATCTCGACCGCCGCGCACACCGAGTGGACCTGCGCGAGCGCGATCGACTTGACCGCCGCGCCTGAGACGCCGCCGGTCGTGGCTCCGAGCCAGGGCCGGCCGGTGGCGGGGTCGAGCGCCATCCCACGGATCGTGTTGATCAGCGACAGCGCCGAGGCCCCGGCCTGCTCCGCCGCCCGCGCGACGGCCGGGACTTCGGACGCGTTCGGGGTCAGCTTGACGATCAGCGGCTTATCGGTCAGCGGCCGGACGCGGTGCAGCAGCCGCTGCACCTCATCCGGGTCGGCGCCCATCACCAGACCGGTCTCGACGTTGGGGCACGAGACGTTGAGCTCGAGCGCCGCCACCTCCGGTCGCTCGCCGAACGCGCTGACCAACTCGGCCAGCTCGTCGCGGCTGAACCCCATCACGTTGACGATCAGCGGCACCGGCAGCAGCGCGAGCAACGGAAGGTCGTGGTGCAGGTAGCCCTCGAGGCCCTTGTTGGGCAGCCCGATCGAGTTGATCAGTCCACCGGCGACCTCCCACAGGCGCGGGGGCGGGTTGCCCTGGCGGGGAGCGAGCGTCACGGTCTTGGAGACGAAGGCGGCGAAGGGGAACTCGGCCGCCAGTCGCTCGGCACCGAACGCCCGGCCGGCGGCGATCGCGTCAAACGTCCCTGACGCATTGATGATCGGATGCTCGAGCTCGATGCCACAGAACTCGGTCATGGGTGGGCAACCTCATCAAGCAGCTCGGCGTCGAGCACGGGCCCGTCCACGCACAGCCGCAGATAGCCCTGGCGCGTCGCGACAACGCAGCCGAAGCAGGCCCCGAAGCCGCACGCCATGCCGGACTCGAGCGCCAGCTGCGCGGGGACCGCATGCTCGGCGCACAGCGCTCGCACGGCCTCGAGCATCGCCGGCGGCCCGCACGCGTACACCTCCACCGCGCGGTCGAGCTCGCGGGCGAGCAGCTCGGTCACGAGGCCGTGATGTCCGGCGCTGCCGTCGTCGGTGGCGAGGAGCGGCTCGCTGAGCAGGGCTTGTCCGGCGGCGTGCGCGGCGTCGCGGAAGCCGAGCAGCACGGGCGTCCGCGCCCCCAGCTCATCCTGGAGGATCGCCAGCGGCGCGATCCCCACCCCGCCCCCGACGAGCAGCGGCTTGCGCCCGTCGCGGGGCTCGGCGAAGGGCTTGCCGAGCGGCCCGACGAGCTGCAGCTCGTCACCGGCGTCGAGCTCGCACAGGCGCTCGGTTCCGGGCCCGACGTCCTCGATCAGGAAGTGGAGCTCGAGAGGACCGGCCGGACGCATGGTCTCGCGCGCTCGGAGCACGCTGAAGGCGCGGGGTAGGAACGGGCGCTCACCCTCTCCCCCTCCCCACCGGGTCGCTGCCGACAGCATGTAGAACTGGCCGGCCTGAGGCCGGGGACCGGCGGAGTCCTCACAGCGCAGGACGAAGTAGGCGCCGTGGCGCTCGCGGGCGATCACGGGGGCCGCGCGGCGGCCCAGCGGCGCGGTAACGCGCTCGCGGGTCAACCGACTTCGCTCAGCTTGTGCGTATGGATCTCCTGCAGGGAGATCACTTCCGGCTCGCCCCGCCGGGCGGCCAGGATCGCGCGCGCGGCGGCCATCCCGCCGGACATCGTGGTGATGCAGGGAATGCCGCGGGCGACCGCGGCGGTGCGGATCTGGTAGCCGTCGGTCCGGGCCCCGGTGCCGATCGGTGTGTTGACGACGAGGTCGACCTCGCCGCGCTCGATCCAGTCGACCACGTTGGGCGAACCCTCGCCGATCTTGTGCAGCACCTCGGTCGGGATCCCCATCTTGCGCAGCGCCTGGGCCGTGCCGTGGGTGGCGACGATCCGGAAGCCGAGGTCGTACAGGAGCGTGGCGAGCCCGGTTGCGGCCGGCTTGTCCCCGTCCGCGACCGTCACGAACACGGTCCCCGAGCTCGGCAGCTTCGCCCCGGCGGCGGCCTGAGCCTTCGCGAACGCGGTCGGGAAATCGCGCGCGATCCCCATGACCTCGCCGGTCGAGCGCATCTCGGGGCCGAGCAGCGCGTCGGCACCCGCGAAGCGGTTGAACGGCAGCACGACTTCCTTGACGCACACGTGGCCGTTGGTCGTGTCCTCCGGGAGGTCGAGGTCGGCCAGCCGCTCGCCGAGCATGACCCGGCAGGCCAGCTTGGCTACCGGGATGCCGATCGCCTTGGAGACGAACGGCACCGTCCGCGACGCGCGCGGGTTGGCCTCGATCACGTGGAGGCCCTCCTCGCCGTGGATCGCAAACTGCACGTTGAGCAGGCCGACGACGCCGAGCGCCCGGGCGATCCCGTCGGTCTGCTCGCGGATCTGCGCCAACATGTCGTCGCCCAGCGCGTGCGGAGGCAGCACGCAGGCCGAGTCGCCCGAGTGGATCCCAGCCTCCTCGACGTGCTGCATGATGCCCGCGATCCACACCTCGTTTCCGTCGCACAGCGCGTCGACGTCTACCTCGATCGAGTCCTCGAGGAAGCGATCGAGGTAGATCGGCCGCCCGTCCTCCGGCTGGACGCGGTCCAGGTACTCCTTGAGCCCGGCGACGCTGTAGACGATCTCCATCGCCCGGCCTCCGAGCACATAGCTCGGCCGCACGAGCAGCGGGAAGCCGACGTCGGGCGCGATCTCGAGGGCCTCCTCCTCGGAGCGCGCGGTAGCGTAGGCGGGCGCCCTGTAGCCGAGGCGGTCGAGGAGCGGGCCGAAGCGAGAGCGATCCTCGGCCAGGTCGATCGCGTCGATGCTGGTCCCGAGGATCGCGATCCCGGCCTCGTGCAGCCCGGCGGCAAGCTTCAGCGGCGTCTGCCCACCGAACTGGACGACGACGCCCTCGGGCTTCTCGATCTCACACACGCCGATCACGTCCTCGAGCGTCAGCGGCTCGAAGTACAGCCGGTCGGAGGTGTCGTAGTCGGTGGAGACGGTCTCCGGGTTGCAGTTGACCATCACCGCGTCGCGACCCGATTCGCGGACCGTCTGGGCCGCGTGCACGCAGCAGTAGTCGAACTCGATGCCCTGGCCGATCCGGTTCGGGCCCGAACCGAGAATGACCACGCTCGAGCGCTCGCCGCGCTCGACCTCATGGCTCGGACCCGCCTTCCCGGCGCGCTCCCAGCCGGAGTAGTAGTAGGGCGTGCGGGCCGGGAACTCGGCCGCGCAGGTGTCGACGGACTTGAACGTCCGCTCGCCGGCGAACACCGACCCCGGGTCGGCGACGAGCTCGCTCAGCTCGTGCAGGAACCAGCGATCGATGTTCGTCCGACGGTGCAGCTCGTCGAGCGGCATGCCCCGGCTCATCGCCTCGAGCAGGTGGTCGAAGCGCTCGGGCCCTGGCTGCTCGAGCAGCGCGACCAGGGCTACCCCGTCATCGGGTGAGCTGGGCTTGACGTCGAGCTCGCGCGAGCGCATCGCCTTGGCGAAAGCCTGCTTGAACGTGCGCCCGATCGCCATCGCCTCGCCCACGGACTTCATGTGGGTGGTCAGACCGGAGTCGGCGCCGGGGAACTTCTCGAACGCAAACCGCGGCCACTTGACGACGCAGTAGTCGATCGCCGGCTCGAAGCTCGCCGGGGTCGCCATGGTGATGTCGTTCGGGATCTCCTGCAGCGTGTAGCCGACCGCAAGGCGGGCGGCGATCTTCGCGATCGGGAAGCCCGTGGCCTTGCTCGCCAGCGCGCTCGAGCGCGACACGCGCGGGTTCATCTCGATCACGACGATCTCGTCCGTCTTGGGATTGACGGCGAACTGCACGTTGGAGCCGCCGGTCTCCACCCCGACCGCCCGGATGACCGCGATCGCCTGATCGCGGAGCTTTTGGTATTGCTTATCGGTGAGCGTCTGCTGGGGTGCCACGCAGACGCTGTCGCCCGTGTGCACGCCCATCGGATCGAGGTTCTCGATCGAGCAGATGATGACCACGTTGTCTGAGTGGTCGCGCATCACCTCGAGCTCGAACTCACCCCACCCGAGCACCGATTCCTCGAGCAGGACCTGACCGATCGGCGAGGCGCTCAATCCTCCGCCGACCACCGACTCGATGTCGGCCTCGGTTCGGACGACGCCACCGCCGGTGCCACCGAGGGTGAAGGCGGGGCGCACGATGAGCGGCAGCCCGAGCTCGGGGAGCGCCTTCAGCGCGTCGTCGGTGTTGTGGGCGATCACGCTGCGCGGCACGCGCAGCCCGGCCTCGGTCATAGTCTCGCGGAAGCGCTCGCGGTCCTCGGCCCGGTCGATCGCCTCGTAGTCCGCCCCGATCAGCTCGACCCCGTGCTTGGCCAGCGTGCCGTCCTCGTGCAGGGCCTTTGACAAGTTGAGCGCCGTCTGACCGCCGAGCGTCGGCAGCAGTGCGTCCGGCTTCTCGCGCTCGATCACCTGGGCCACCGGCCCGGGGAGCAGCGGCTCGATGTAGGTCCGGGTGGCCACCTCCGGGTCGGTCATGATCGTGGCCGGGTTGGAGTTGACGAGCACGACCTCGTAGCCCTCGTCCATCAGCACACGGCACGCCTGGGTGCCCGAGTAGTCGAACTCGGCCGCCTGGCCGATCACGATCGGGCCGGAGCCGATCAGCAGGATCTTGTGGATGTCGTCGCGGCGGGGCATCGGCTAGGCGGCGGCCCTGATCTCCCCGACGAAGCGGTCGAACAGATACAGGGAGTCGTGCGGTCCGGGTCCGGCCTCGGGGTGGTATTGGACCGTCGCTCCCTGGACGTCCCGGAGCGTGAGCCCTTCGACCGTGCGGTCGTAGAGGTTGATGTGGGTCAGCTCGGCTGCGCCGAAGTCGGTCTCCCAGCGGACCGGCTCGTCGGTGTCGATCGTCTTGCCGCCGTTCGGGCCGAGCACCGCGAACCCGTGGTTCTGACTCGTGATCTCGGTCCGGCCATTTGACAGATTCTTCACCGGATGGTTGGCGCCGTGGTGTCCGAAGGGGAGCTTGTAGGTGTCGAGGCCGACGGCGCGGCAGAGCAGCTGGTGGCCGAGGCAGATCCCATAGACGGGAAGCTTGCCGACCAGCTCCCTGACGGTGTCGACGATGTAGTCCAGAGCGGCCGGATCGCCGGGGCCGTTGGCCAGGAACACGGCATCGGGATGGTTGGCGGTCAGGACCTCGGCGCCGGCCGTGCATGGGTGCAGCTCGACGGTCGCCCCCCGGGCCCGGAGATTGCGCACGATCGAGAGCTTGACGCCCGTGTCGATCATCGCGATCCGCGGTCCGGAGCCCTCGAGGATGACCGGCTGCGGCGGAGTCACGTCGCGGGCCAGGTCGCGTCCGGCCATCGCCGGCTCGCGGTCGATCAACGCCCGTGCCTCGGTCTCGGCGATGCGGCTCGGGAACAGGCCGCCGCGCATTGCTCCCTCGTCTCGGATGTGGCGGACCAGCGCGCGCGTGTCGAGGTCGGTGATGGCGGGGATCCCACAGTCGGCAAGCCAGGTCAGCCAGCCCTGCTCGGCTCCGGGCGCATCCTCGCGGTCGACGGCGGCGCGCATGATCGCGGCGCGGGCGTGGATGCGATCAGACTCCATCGCCTCGGCGCTGACCCCGTAGTTGCCGACCTGCGGGTAGGTGAAGGCGATCAGCTGGCCGGCGTAGCTCGGGTCGCTCATCGCCTCCTGGTAGCCGGTCATCGAGGTCGTGAACACGATCTCGCCGACGGCCGCGTCGTCGGCGCCGCAGGCGATCCCGTCGAAGCGCGTCCCGTCCTCGAGCAGGACGTACGCGGTGGCGTCGCTCATCGGCTGAGCGCCTTCGCCTCAGAGAGCACGCGGGCCCGGAACGCCACCGAGCCGCCGGCCAGCGTCAGCATCACGCGCCCGTACAGCGTGCGGCCATGGAAGCAGCAGTTCGAGGACCGGCTCACGTACCCATCGGCGCCGACCTCCCAGCGCGCGTCGAGGTCGACCACGCACAGGTTGGCCGGCGCGCCCTTGGCGATCGTCGGCGTTGCCAGCCCATAGAGCTCCGCCCCCGCGGTCATCCGCTCGATGACCACCGAGAGCTCGAGCTCGCCCTGCATCACGAGCTCGGTGTAGAGCGCGGCGAACGCGGTCTCCAGGCCGGTCGTACCCATCGGCGCCTGTTCGAACGGGACCTCCTTCTCGTGCGGCGCGTGGGGCGCGTGATCGGTGGCCACGCAGTCGATCACTCCGTCCTTGAGCGCCTGGACGAGCGCTCGCCGGTCGCTCTCGGCTCGCAGTGGCGGGTTCATCTTGAACCGGCTGTCGAGCGTGCGGACGAGGTCGTCGGTCAGTGTCAGGTGGTGCGGGGTCACCTCGCCGCTGACGCGGATCCCGGCGTGCTTGGCCGTGGTCAGGGCCTGCACTGATTCCACGCACGAGAGGTGCTGGAAGTGGACGCGCGCGTCCTCGTAGCCGGCGATCGCCGCGTCGCGGGCGACCATCGTCGACTCCGAGATCGAGGGAACTCCGGCCAGTCCGAGCCGCGCCGACACCGGCCCCTCGTGCATCACGCCCTCAGGCGAGAGGGCCGGGTCCTCCTCGTGCAGGGCGATCACGCCGCCGGCGAGCCGTTGGTACTGGAGTGCCTTGCGGAGCATGCCGGCCGAGACGACGGGCTTACCGTCGTCGGTGAACCCGAGTGCGCCCGCGTCGCTGAGCTCGGCCATCTCGGTCAGCTCGGTACCGTCGAGGCCCCGGGTGATCGCGGCCAGAAACCCGACCGGGACGCGTGCCTGTCGCTTGGCCGCGTCCACGACCGAGCGCAGCACCGCAGCCTCATCGATCACCGGAGCCGTGTTCGGCATCGCGACCACGGCGCAGAACCCGCCGGCCGCGGCGGCCGCGGTGCCGGTCTCGATGTCCTCCTTGTACTCCTGTCCCGGCGTCCGCAGGTGCACGTGCGGGTCGATCAATCCGGGGAACAGGTGTCTGCCGGAGGCGTCGACCATCTCGGCGCCCTCGGGAAGGTTGATGGCTCCGGGGTCGGCCAGCTCCTCGATCCGGCCCTTGCGGACGAGGACGTCCCTCGGCTCATCGATCCCGGTCCGGGGATCGAGTACGTGCGCACCGGTGATCAGGAGCTCGGCGCCCGGATGGTCGCGCTGGAAGAGCTTCTCGCTCATGCCACTGCTGCAAGCGCAGGCGAGCCGACGAGCAGCTCGTAGAGGACCGCCATTCGCACCGCCACCCCCGCCTTGACCTGGTCGCCGATCAGGGCCTGCGGGGAGTCGATCGCGTCCGCCGACAGCTCGACACCGCGATTGACCGGGCCCGGGTGCATGAGCAACTGCTCGGGCTTCAGCCTGGCCGAGTTGATCTGGTACCGGGCCGCGTACTCGCGAAGTGACGGTACGTATGACTCGCGCATCCGCTCGTGCTGCATCCGCAGCACGTAGATGACGTCGGCGTCCTCGATCCCGTCGAGGACCGGGGTGGCGGTGCAGCCGAGCGCCTCGATCTCGCGCGGGATCAGCGTCGGCGGCCCCGCGACCGTCACGTTCGCGCCCATTCGGGTGAAGGCGAGGATGTCCGACCGGGCCACCCGCGAGTGCAGGACGTCGCCGACGATCCAGATCGCGGCGCCATCCAGCGAGCCGAGGCGGCGCCGGAGCGTGAACACGTCGAGCAGAGCCTGGGTCGGGTGCTCGTGCTTGCCGTCGCCGGCGTTGATCACGCTGGCGGCCGTCCACCCGGCCACCAGCTGCGCGGCGCCGGCGTGGGGCGAGCGGATCACGATCGCCGCCGGGTCGTAGGCCGACAGCGTCTGCACCGTGTCCTTGAGCGACTCGCCCTTGTCGACGCTCGAGCCGACCGAACGGATGCTGACCACATCGGCGCTCAGCCGCTTGGCCGCGAGCTCAAAGCTCGAGCTGGTCCGCGTGCTGGCCTCGTAGAAGAGGTTGACCACCGTGCGGCCTCGGAGTGCCGGGACCTTCTTGATCTCCCGGCCGGACACCTCGGCGAACGACTCGGCCCGGTCGAGGATGCGCTCGATCCCGGCGCGGTCGAGATCCTCGATCGAGATCAGATGCCTCCCGATCTTTGTCATGCCGCCTCCCGCCTCGGCTCATTGGCCGGTCCGATCGCGACCTCGTCGTAGCCGTCGACCTCCTCGACCCTCACGTTGACGCGCTGTTCCTGGCTGGTGGGGATGTTCTTCCCGACGTAGTCGGGCCTGATCGGAAGCTCGCGGTGGCCGCGGTCGACCAGCACCGCCAGCTGCACCCGCGCCGGCCGGCCGTAGTCGAAGATCTCGTCGACCGCGGCGCGCACGGTGCGCCCGGTGTAGAGCACGTCGTCGACGATCACGATCGTCCGGCCTTCGACCGGGAAGTCGAGCTGGGTCGCGTGAACGATCGGAGCGCTCGGCCGGATCGCCAGGTCGTCACGGTAGAAGGAGATGTCGACGAAGCCGAGCGGAACCTGCGTGTCGAGCAGTTCGCTCGTGAGCACGTGGATGCGCTGGGCGAGCACTGCGCCGCGCCTGTGGATGCCGACGATCGCCACGTTGCCGTCGGGGTTCTTCTCGACGATCTCGTGAGCTATCCGCACGAGCGTGCGGCGTATATCGTCGCGGTCGAGGACGACCGTGGGGGCTTGCAACGTGCTCCTTCCTGGCCTCTCAGGACCGGGTTAAAGGGGCCGACGGTCGGATCGTAGCAGTGGGGGCGGCGGGTCCGGGTCGTGTCGTTCCGCTACTTGCGGGAGCTTCGCACCGCGGGGCCTCTCGTGTTAAGCCTGCGGATCCTTTCGATCTGTTGCCCGGACGCGGTAGAGCACATGCGGCAGCCCGACGTGCTCGATCTCCCGCTCGTACCGGAACCCGGCCTTCTCCATCACCCGGCGCGACGCCGCGTTGTCGGGCAGCGTGAAGGCGACGACCCGCAACAGGTGGAGGTGGTCGAACGCGGCGTCGAGCGACACCTGCGCCAGCTCGGTGCCCAGGCCCTCTCCCCACCGCTCGGGCACGATCGCCCACCCGACCTCGATCTCGTGCGTCTCGGCCACGAATGTGTGCTGGAGACCGCCGCGGCCGACCATCTCGCCGGTCGCGCGGTCGCGCAGCAGCCACAGGCCGAAGCCGTAACGCTCCCAGTGCTCGACCTTCGCGGCGAGGCCAGAGGCGACCTCGTCCTCGCTCGGCGGCTCCGGTGTGGCTGAGACCCACCGCGACACCCGCGGGTCGCGCAGGAGCCGCTCGAGCTCGGCCAGGTGGTCGGGCCGCAGCCGGTCGCAGACCATGTGAGCGGTCTCGACCCGGTCGAGCGCGGTCGCGTTCACCCGGCGGGCTCGGGCAGGGTCTCGGGTTCGGTCTCGGCCGCGTGCTCGGAGGTGGCGCGCTCGTCCCAGCGCGTGAGCTCCGGGATCCCCCGCTCCGGGAACGGAACCTCGATCGTGTCGAAGTCGCGGGGCAGCACGGTGGCCGCGAACACCGCTCGGGCCTCGTCGCGCAGCACCGCGACGGGGTAGCGGGTCGAGAAGTGGGTTAGCGCCAACAGCGTCACCTCCGCCTCCCGCGCGAGGGTTGCGGCCTCGCCGGCGGTGGAGTGGCCCGTCTCGACGGCGCGGTCGCGCTCGTCCTCGGCAAACGTCGCCTCGTGCAGGAGCACGTCGGCTCGGTGGGCGGCCACGCGCAGCGCCTCGCATGGGCGCGTGTCACCTGAGAGGACAACCTTGCGGCCGGCCCGCGCGGGGCCGAGCACCTGGTCGGGGCTGACGCCCTTCACTGTCTCGCCGCGCTGCACCCGACCAAACTCCGGTCCCGGTGTGAGCCCGAGTCGCTGCGCGGCGCCGGTGTCGAACACCCCGGGTCGAGGGTCTTCGAACAGCACGTACCCGAACGCCGGCCCGCGATGGGTGACCGGGACCGGAGCGATCTTGTAGCCGTCGCGGTCGAGAACGTCGCCGGGCTCGAGCTCGATCAGCTCGAGCGGGAAGCGGACCCTGCCCGCGGTGCGCAGCGCAGTGGTCAGGAACGGGCGCAGGCCCGGCGGACCGTGCACGGCCAGCGGCTGCTCGCGCCCGCGAAGGTCGAACGTCTTCAGCAGTCCAGGCAGCCCGAGCCAGTGGTCGGCGTGGAAGTGGGTGAGGAAGATCTCGTCGAGGTCGGCCAGCCCGACCGAGCTGACGAGCTGGCGCTGCGTACCCTCGCCGCAGTCGAACAGGATCCGCTCGCCGCCACGTCGCACGAGCACGGCGGGCAGCCCCCGGCGCGCGGTCGGGATCGAGCCGGCGGTGCCGGCGAAGAAGATCGACAGGTCCATCCCCGCCCCAGTCTGTCAGCCGACGACCAGCAGTTCGAAATCGATCGCCCGCGCCGTGACTCGGGCGATTCCCACCGTCTTGGCGGGCGCGCGCCGCCGCTCGGTCGGGCTGCCGGGGTTGAAGATCTGAAACCCGTCCGGCGCGCGCTCGTGGAGCGGCATGTGCGAGTGCCCGAAGATGACGGCCTCCGCGTTCGGGAAGCGGCGTCGGAGGCGCTCGAGCCGGCGGGTGGCAGGACCGGCATCGTGGATGACGGCGACGGTGTGGGTCGCGACCTGGATGGTCGTGGTCTCTGGGAGTTCGCGTTTGAGTGCGGGCTCGTCGACGTTCCCGTGGACGGCGTGCACGGGCGGTCCGAGACTTGTGAGCTGGCCCAGGACGGGGCGCTCGGTGAAGTCGCCGGCGTGGATGATGAGGTCGGCGGCGGTGAGCGCCTCGAGGCAGGATCGCGGCAGGCGGCGCTCGCCGCGTGGCATGTGCGTGTCGGAGATGATCGCGATGGTGGTGGTCACGGGGCGACGGCGTTGGGGGATTTGAATAGCCAGACGACCACAAATATCCCAAGGGGGCAGCGCGCTCGGTGGGCTGGGCCCCTGACCGGGGCGCCCACCGGCGCTCGCCCGGCGCCCGCTCGCCCATGCCGCCGGTCTCCTCTAAGCTCCTCTTCGCTCCCCCGCCACCTCGCGGGGATCCCGATGCGCCCGTAGCTCAGGGGATAGAGCGCTCGCCTCCGGAGCGAGAGGTCGCAGGTTCAAATCCTGCCGGGCGCGTTGTCGAAAGGCCTGCTAGTGGGAGGCTTTCGCATTTATGCGGCCATCCGCTCGCTCGGCTCCGTCCGCCCCCGAATCGGCTCGTCGGCCAATATCGGCCAATTGGGAGCCTTCGATAAGCGCGCGCGGCTTGGCCTTCTCGTCGTCCTCTCGGCGCATCGCTTCAAGACCGACGCGGGTACTTGGAGTCGTCGCCAGCCCAAGTAGATGTGCGACCCGGTGAGCCCAAGCGTCTTCGTGGTACGGCGTCACCTGGATGAGTCGCCGCTTGGGCGCGGAGCCGTTCAGGTCCGCCCGCCCGATCCAGCCCGTCAGGTCTGTCCAGTAGATGTGAGTGCGGTTGCGCGCCAACCCCCACGGGTAAGGCTCGAAGGAAGCGCCCTGGAACACCCTGACGAAATGCGAACGTATCCCCCCGCCGTTGGCGTTCGCGCGGGCGACGTCGCGGCCAATCGTCCCGCGTCACGAATCTTCCCATTACGTCCGCCGGTTTCGTCAGGCGCCTTCGTGTCACGGAGCGCAGTAGAGTCGGATCGGGACAAACTGCGCGGAGTTCCAATGGCCGACCGGTGGGACATCCCAGGCCACCGTCACCGCTTCCTGGTACGGTCATTTTGCTTGAGAGGACAATGATCCTGCCGAGGCGGCCCCTCACCCGGGCCTCCGCCGCGAAGACGCTCAAGACACGCACCAGATGGAACACCCTCCGCACGACATCAACTCGTCTCATGGCAGCTACCCAGACGCCCTGACCGGCCCACACAAGATTGACTGGTCGCAGCTTGACTTCAATGAGGTCCGACCTGGTGTCTTTGGTGCGACGGTTCACACCCCGCAGCTGACCGTGACGATGTACCGATATCAAAGAGGTTCTACCTGGGAGGAGCATCAGCATCCGCAGGACCAGATCACGACCGTGCTGATCGGCGAGATCGACTTCGTCGTAGACGGCGCCCTGGTGCACCTGGAGTCTGGGCAGACTGCAGCGGTGCCAGGGGGCACGCCGCACTCGGCCACCACATCGGCCGAGTCCGGCTGTGTCACGGTCAACGTCCTGCAGAGTCGGCGGGACCCGCCGCGTGCCTGACTGGCTCGGTCTGGGTGGTCGCCGCGCATTGATCGCCGGCGCAGGTGGGACTCTGGGTGCTGCGCTCACGGAGGCGTTCGTGGCTGTCGGGGCAGAGGTCGCGGGCGTGGACGCCGATGAGACACGCCTCGCGCGGATCAACGCAAGTGTGCGGCTAGTCGCCGATCTGAGGGGCGCGTCGGCTTGTCGAGATGCGGTGGAGCACGTGCTTGCGGCGTGGGGCGGAATTGACGTCTTCGTCCATTGCATCGGCATCAACGATCGACGTCCGGTCGAGGCATACGACGATCGGGCGTGGGAGCGGATCGTCGCTACGAACCTCTCCAGCGCGTTCCACATGGTGCAGGTGGTTGCACCAGCGATGCGCGAACAGGGCCAGGGGCGGATTATTTTCTTCTCTTCAGTCTCGGGCCGCAGCGGCCACCGAAATCACGCCCCGTATGCCGCGACGAAGGGCGCGCTCAACCAGCTCACGCGGGTAACAGCGCACGAGTACGCTGAATACGGGGTGACGGTGAACGCGGTCGCGCCGGGGTACATGGACACCGCTCTCACGCGCGCGTACCTGGCGGAAGACCCGGAGGAGCGCGAGGCTCTGCTTGCGCTGATCCCGGCTGGACGCTTTGGGACCCTCAGCGAGGTCGTCGACCCCGTGCTCTTCCTCGCCTCGGACCGCGCAAGCTTCATCAATGGACACATCCTCTACATCGACGGCGGCCGCAGCGTAGTTTGACAGTCGTTGCGCCGCGCCCACCGAGGTCTCCCGTTCGGCCACGGGCTCCGTCCTTGGAACTCAGACGTCACTGTACGGTGTCATCGCCGAATCCTCGGGCCTTTCCCGCCCCGGCCTCCAAACCGCGTTGGGACGCACCGAGTCGATGTCGTAGTCGCTGCAGTGAGCGGTGAACAACCTCTCCCCCAGCTCGTAGGCCTGCCTAACGGGATCGGATGGATCCCACCGTACCTCGCCGCGGGTGTTTCCGATGCCATTCGTGACACCGACAAACTCATGGTGCAAATACCTTGAGATTTCCTGGATGTGCGCCACCAGTGGACTCGTCGCACCCGGGTAGCATTCTTCTGATGCGATGAGCAACGCGGTGCGCTTATTCTTCAGGCCCGTCACCACCTCGTCGTTGCACGGGTAACTAGCCGAGATGTAACAGACGAGCCGATCGAAGAAGTTCTTCAGCACCGCCGCCATCCCGTACCAATACAGCGGCGTAGCGTAGACGAGGGCGTCGGCCGGAATCACTCGGTCAAACAGGAGCTCACGGTACGAATCCTCGATCGAGCACCGGCCATCCGCGAGCCTGCATTTCCGGCAGTCGCGCAGCATCGCTGTTGCCACACGGCCTAGCTCGACGAGGTCCGCAGCATGCCCCGCGGCGCGCGCCCCCTCGGCCAGCGACGTCGCAAGCAGCCGCGAATTGCCGTCGTCGCGCGGGCTCGCGCAAAGGACAAGCACCGAGCGTTGACTGCGGTGCACGATGTCGCTCCGACCCTGGGTCTCCGCCCGCTGCTCGGCTCAGTGCCCTGGCCCGCGACGTGGGTCCTCCGGCAGCTCGTACCACTGCACCCGATCCCCGACTCGCGCTCGCGCCCTCCATTTCATCGTGGTAGGACCTCGCCGCGCGGCCGCCCGCATGGCCTCGATCCTGTCGCGTAATCGGTCGTGCGATAGCTCGCCTTCAGGCATCTGCAGGAGGGCGTCCTCGAGCTTTTGGAGCGTCCCAATGACCGTCCGCCACAATCCCCAGTCCCGGCCGCAAAGAGCCGCGACCCGCTCCTCATTGATCGTGTCATCGTCGCCGGCCCGGATCTCGTGATCGTGGAGCAGAGCGAACAGATCGAGCATGTCCTTGTGATTCATCTCGACGATCTGAGCCTTCGATAGGAACAACTCAGCCAGGGGAATCGTTGGCGAGTCAACATTCAGCCGCTCCGCGAGTGGGAGCTTGTGGCACATCTCAAACTCGTTGATGAATATGTCGATCTGACGCTCGTGGTTCTTGTCGAAATAGAGTCGGCGGCGACGCCCGTGGAGGCTGTTGAACCGCTTCTCGGGGTAATATCCCACTTCTTCGAACAGCGCATCCAAACGACGGCTGTCCCCGGTGTCGGCAACAAAGTCGATGTCGCCGTACTGGCGCTTCAGGGCTCGATGCGTCGCGCTCGGAGAGTGAAGCGACACGGCAATGCCACCGATCACGCGCAGGGTCACTTTGTCTTCCTGAGCGCGAGCGACGAGCGAAACTGCGGGCTCCTGCAGCGCCTCGTAGTTGAACTCGGTCCCCATGCTGGTGTCCATCAGTTGAACGCGGTCGGCATTATTGTCCGCTCGAGACCAAACGCGTTCTAGCTAGCCCGTACCCGGGACTGGTCCTGGTTGACCCCCGGTAGCGGGTGCACAGCTGCGGAGTGGCTGATATTCACGGTGTACGACTGTTTATCAACCAGCGTGGCGAGGTAAAGGTTGGCGATTGTCGAAGGTCGACGCAGCGGGGCGCCGATCAACTCCTCGATCTTGCACAGGCGATAGCGCAGCGAATTTGGGTGCAGGTGCAAGGCCCGCGCGGCACGGGCGACGTCGAGATCGACATCCAGATAGCAGCAGAGCGTCTCATAGAGCGGTGGCCTGGCCTTGATCGACGCGACCGATTGCTCCACCTTCTCCAGGACGTCCTCGGCGCGGCGTCCGCTCACCAGCCAGCCGGCAAGGTCGAAGTCTTCGAACCGCAGCACATTCCGTCCCGTGCCTCGGCCGCGGAGCTGCTCGACCGCGAGCTCGGCGTCGGAGAGCGAAACGGCACAGTCGATGATCGTTCGCACGGCGCGACCAACACCGATCACCACGTCCACGTTCGGACCTAAGAGTGCGCTCGTCCAGCCGTCAAGCTCCTCCTCCGCACGTTGCAGCAGGGCTACGATCCGGTCGGCCTGTTCGGCAACGAGATAGGGCACGTGGGAGGCGGCAATCAATCGTTCGAGCCGCGTGGCGACGGCGTGCAGGTCGGACGGATCGCGCTCAGCCTGCTGCGCCCGTGAGGCGACAACGAACGCGCGCACGGGCTCGGTGAAGTCCACGCCATTGGCAGCGAAGCGTTGGCTAAGCCCCTGACTCGCTGCGACCACTGGATCCGTCACCTGCTCCAAGAGCTCGGCATGCTGCGCGCGCTGCTCGGCCGCAGTGATGCGCTTAGCCGTCGCAATTACCGAAAGCAGCCGCGCTGCGGATTCGACCACCGACTTCCCGAGCAGCTCAGCCGACTGCCGGAGGTGACTCGTGACGACGAGCCAATAGCGGACCCGCCCGCCCGCTTCAACCGGGGTCGACGTGACACAGCGGCGCCCCACGACAAAGTGCTGAAGCGACGCTCGCCGCTGACGAACCTCTTGCCACACGTCCTCACCCCAGTTCGTCCCCGGGCTCACCGCAAGCGGCTTGCCGGGGCGGTAAAGGACCTCGAGATGGCCGTCGGGCCGACGCAACGCCACGTCACAGTCGAGAACGGTTCCCAGCCGGTAGACGAGTTCCTCGTCAGGAGACGGCGAGTCCAGCGAATCCATCAGATACTTCTGCATCGACACCAGGCGCCGCATGGTGTACAGGTCGCCGCTGAGGACCGAGCGGGCGACGAACGCGGTGATTTGGTTAAACCCCGTCGCATACGGAACAGCGAAGAGCGGGAAGGTGCGTGCGCGTGCCTCCTCGAGCAGGGCGGCGGGAACATGCGCGAACGTCATGCCGACCGCAAAGCCCATGGCAGCCAATCCCCCTTCGTCGAGCTCGGCGACGAGCTGGCGCTGTGCAGCGGGAGACCCCTTCAGCCGCATCCCAGTCGTCATCATGACCCAGTCCGGCTCGAGCCAGCGCATTGGCTCCTCGATTTCGGTGCAATGCACGCCCACGACGCTGCGCTGAAGGGCGCTCTCGTCACCGACGACGAGCTCCAGCCCAAACTCCTCCTGGGCAAGGATGTCCGCCAGGGTGAGCGGCCGCCCTTTGCTCATGTCACAACGATAGCGAGCAGCGGGTCGCACAGCTCGAATTTTTCGAGTGATTTCGGGCGGCCGAAATCGCCCTCTCGAAGCGACGCGATAGTCCGATGTCCGGCAGATCGGGGCCGCTGGAGGTCGGAGGGCGGCAGGTCAGTGTCCTGGTAGGGCAAGCTTCTGAGCAGCCGACCGCGCAAGGTCCTCGAGACCGGAGATCAATGCCTCGCCGAGGAACTGTAGGTGGTCCGTTGTACACGTCAGCGGTGGCGACACGGCCACGCACGAACCGAGCGGCCGCACGAGTGCTCCACGGGAGCGGATGAAGCGATAGAGATCAAGGCTCGCGTTCGGATTGCGCCGGACCAGCTCGGCGTCGAGCTCGAGCGCACCGAGGAAGCCTAAGCCGGCCCTCACCTCGGACACCAGCACATGATCCCCGACTTGAAGCAACACGCTGGCCAGTTCACCTTCGAGTTCGCGAGAGCGCTGAAGCAGATCCTCCCGCTCCAGGATGTCGATGTTCGCAAGTGCCGCTGCGCAGCACGTCGAGTGGCCGGCGAAGGTCGGGCCGTGCCGGAACACTGGAGCGTCTAGGCGAGACCAGAAAGGCTCGGCCACGCGTGCCGAGACGATGAGGCCTCCGAGCGGTTGATAGCCACTCGTGACGCCCTTGGCGAACGCGATCATGTCCGGTTGCACATTCCAGCGCTCGATGCCAAACCACGTCCCGAGGCGCCCAAAACCGCAGATCACGGAGTCGATTACGACCAGCACGCCAGTCTCATTGCATACGCGGACGATGTCTTCAACGTAACCCGGTGGCGGGAGGAAGACCCCGCCCGAGCCGATGACCGGCTCGAGGATGAAGGCGGCTACCCGCTCGGCCCCGAGGCGATGGATCTCAGCCTCGAGGGCTGCGACCGAGTCATGCTCGACGACCGACACATGATCGTGTAGCGGGCCCCACCCGACTCGGTTGGCTTCGATACCCGCGAGGCTTGTGCCAAAGCCATGCGTTCCGTGGTAGCCGCGTTCTCGACTGATGAGGTGCAGTCGCTCGGGAGAGCCGACTGCCCGCCAGTAGGCCCGCGCCAGCTTGGCCGCAGTGTCAATCGCATCGCCGCCTCCGCTCCCCAGGAACACTCGGCTGTCGGGCATCGGCACGAGCGTCGTCAAACGTTCAGCTAGCTCGAGCGCTGGCGGAGTGGCGACGTCGTTGAACGCGTAATACGTCTCCAGACGCTGAAGCTGATGCTGGATCGCCGCTGCAATCTCCGTTCGGCCGTGACCTACGTTGGCGTACCAGAGGCTCGCGGTCGCGTCGAGGTAGCGATTGCCTTCCGTATCCCAGACCCAGACGTCTTCGCCGCGCTCGAGAATGAATTCGGAGCCGCGAACAGCTCCCATGGCAGCAAAGGGGTGCCAAAGGCGAGTGTCGCGCGCGCGTTCGCTGGTGCCGCCCGCCGGGCTCACACGGGCAAAGATGTCAGTGCGCGTCAGGGCGATCCACTGTGCGAACTCCAGCGCATGCACTGATCTTCGGATCTGCCACGATTGACCGCCCGTGCCGGCGCCTATCAGACTGACGCGGTACGCGGCGCGGGCGCCGTAGCTCGTTGGCGCGGTTGGACCATCGTCTTAGTTGCGAGGATTTTAATGAGGGTAGTTCTCGCTCAGATGTCGCCTGCAGCAGGCGACATCCCGGCAAATCTTGCGGCGATCGAGGAGACCATCTCCGAGCACGCCCATGCCGACTTGGTCGCTTTCCCCGAGCTCTGCCTCGGCGGCTACAACATGCTGACGACTGGCAGTCTGGCGGTGGACGTCGACGGTCCCGAGGTCGGCCGCATCCGCCGCGCCGCTGAGGCTACGGCCACGGCCGTCGTAGCCGGCTTGGCCGAGGCAACCAAAGACCGGCCGGCGAACACGGCTGTCGTCATCGATCAGACCGGCAACATCGCCGGGCTCTACCGCAAGACGCACTTGTTCGGCGCGGAGCAAGATGCCTTCACCGCAGGCACCGAGCTCGAACCGATTGCGCTTGGCGACCGTCGGCTCGGGCTGATGATCTGCTTTGACGTCGAGTTCCCCGAGGTGGCGAGGACGCTCGCTGCTCGTGGGGCGGACCTGTTGATCACGATCTCCTGCAACATGTCTCCGTTCGGGCCCGATCATGCGCTCGCCGCTCGCGCGCGAGCGCTGGAGAACGGGCTTCCTCACCTTTATGTCAATCGTGTCGGACTGGAAGCCGGTCTCGAGTTCATCGGCGAGAGCCAAGTGGTCAACACGTGGGGCCGGCCGATCGTGTCCGCCGGCGCCGATCCATGCACGCTCGAGGTGCAGGTGGGAGAGCGCGGACCCGCCGACGAGCGGCTCAACTACGCCCGCCAGCTACGACCGGAGCTGTATCAGCTGAACTCGCGTGAGTCGACCTACTCGGCGGCTGGGGGGTCGCCAGCCGTCTGAGATAACACGCGGGGGTCGCTAACGGAAACGGCCTGCACGTTGGCGAACTCGCGAATCCCCCACGTCGAGAGCTCACGGCCATAGCCAGAGCCCTTCACGCCGCCAAACGGCAGCGGTGGGTCAGACAGCGTCTTGCCGTTGATAAACACGCTGCCCGATTCAAGCATCGCTGCGAGGACGCGTGCTCGCTCGAGGTCGCTGGTCCAGAGGTCAGCACCCAACCCATATACGGTGTCGTTGGCTATCCGTATCGCATCAGCAACGTCGGTCGCACGCAGGATCACCGCGACCGGACCAAACGTCTCTTCCTCGACGACAGGCATGCCTGAGGCGACATGAGTCAGAACAACCGGGGCGTAGAACCAGCCCGGACGGTCGAGTGCGCCGCCTTCGAGGGCGACCCGTGCTCCCGCGTCGATGGATTCCCTCACCTGGCGCTCGAGGTTTGCCCGTAGGTCCTCGCGCGCGAGCGGACCCATATCCGTTTCCGCCGCCAGCGGGTTGCCCACCCTGAGAGCGGCCACGCGCTCGATCACACGCGAAACGAACTCGTCGGCAATTGGCTCCACCACAATAAAGCGCTTTGCGGCTATGCAGGTCTGTCCAGCGTTCATGAACCGCGATTGGACGGCGGCCGTTGTTGCGGCATCGAGAGCGGCATCAGCAAGGACGAGGAAGGGATCCGACCCACCGAGCTCGAGAACGGTCTTCTTCAGCGAGGCGCCGGCCGCAGCAGCAACGGCGGCACCAGCCCGGCCACTTCCGGTGAGTGTCACGGCTGAGATTCGCCGGTCGGCAATCACCGCGGGCACGTCGCTGCGGGCGATGAGCAAGGTCTGGAAGGCCCCGTCCGGTAGGCCGGCATCGGCGACGACACGCGCGAGCTTCAGCCCGCAGCCGGGCGTATTCTCGGCCGGCTTCAGGATGACGGCATTGCCTGCCATCAAAGCCGGCGCGAGGTGCCGAACGCACTGCCAGTACGGGAAGTTCCACGGCATGATCGCCAGCAGCACGCCGAGCGGCCGATAGGCGACGTAGCTATCGAGCGCTGCGGTCCGGACCGGCTCGTCAGCGAGGAAGTCAGGCCCGCGCTCGGCGTAGAAGTCACAGTTGAGCGCGCACTTCTCGATCTCGGCGCGCGCCTCGGAGAGCGTCTTTCCCATCTCGATCACGATGTCGTGTGCTAGCTCTTCCGCCCGCGCGCGCAGCGTGGTCGCCAAGGTCGCCAGGAAGGCTGCCCGCTCTGCGACTGGGGTTCTGCTCCACGTTCGAAGGCCCGCTTGTGCCCGCGTCAGCGCAACATCGATAGCGCGTTTACTCAGCGCGTCGTAGGTCGCAAGCCGCTCTTCGGTGGCTGGATTGATCGACGCAAACTCGATTTGCAGTGAGGTCTGCGGGCTGGCGGTCATCATTGGAGTGCGATCGTCGTACCCCCGTCGACGTGGAACGCCGAGCCGGTGGCGAACGGTGCGTCGAGGATGAGGAAGAGAATCGCCGCGGCGATCTCGTCGGGATTGGCGATCCGACCAAGGGGGGTTCGTCGGACGGTTTCCTGGCGGGCGCCTGCAGGGTCAGCCTCGAGTTCGAACTCCGCGTCAAGCATCGGTGTCTGCACCCCGCCCGGACAGATGGCATTGACGCGTACCGCCGGAGCGAGCTCCATCGCGAGGGCCCGCGTCAGTCCGAGCACGCCTGCTTTCGAGGCGCAGTACGCAACCATCTTGGGCTGCGCGGTGATCGCGAGCTCGGACCCGATGTTGACGATCGCGCCCCCGCCCTCGCGACTCATTCGCAATCCTGCTTCACGCGCGACGTGAAACGTCCCGGAGAGATTGATGGCGATAACGGAATCCCATTCCTCGGGCCCGAGACGAGGAAGATCCAAGGGGTGCGAGACGCCGGCAGCGTTGACAACGGCATCGAGGCCTCCGAGCCACGCCGAAGCTTGCTCGACCGCCGTGGCCACCTGCGCAGGCGAGGACACATCACCCTGTATCGCGATCGTGGAGGAGCCGAGCTCGTCGGCGAGTTCGTTCAGGGGGTCGGGGCGGCGCGCTACAAGCGCCACCCGCCCGCCCTCGGCGACAAACCGGCGTGCGGTCGCGGCTCCGATGCCGGACGATGCTCCGGTTACCAGCGCCCGCTGGCCGGACATTCGCCCACGCGAATCCCGCACTTGCAGCGCTGCCGCCACGCTTAGTCCCACCACCTCTTTGGACATTCGTCGCTGATGACCTCGGCCCCTTCGGAACCGACGATCACCTGCTGCTCAAACGCCGCGCCCCCGACCCGCCTGTGTCCAATCAGCGCCTCCACTGCGAAGACCATGTTCTCCTTGAGGACAGTCGCTTCGTTCTCGATGATGAATGGCACCTCGAGGCCCAGCCCGACCGAATGCCCGAAAGCGGGAAACAGCTGCCCGAAGTCGGTGCCGGCGTCGCTGAGTTTTGCTCTATGCTCGCCGAAGCCATTGTCGACCAGCCACTGCGCGCCCCGCGAATAGAGCTCACCAACGGCAACGCCGGGCCGGATCCCGTCGATGATGTGCTCGATGATCGCGATCGAGCCTTCGAGGACCTCGCGCTGCCCCTCGGTGGGCACCCGGCCCACGACTGTAGTCCGGTCGAAGTCGGTGTAGTAGCCGTCGACGCTCGCCCAAGCATCGATATGCACGAGCTCACCGCGATTCAACCGCTTGTCCGCTGTCCACGAGGGGATGCCATTTCGGCTGAAGAAGTTGCGCGAACGGTCACCGGAGGCGATGGCAGCGTCGTACGCGAGACCACCGCCGATCGCCAGCGCTCGCAACCCCTCGCCCACGACCTCCCCCTCGGTGCGTCCCTCGTCGATCACCTCCATCATCGTGGTTAACCAGCGCGCGCCGACGGATGTGGCATGGCGCAGGGCCCCGAGTTCGGCCTGGCTCTTGACGAGACGCAACTGCTCGAGGATGTCGTCGGCGACAACGAACGCGGCCGGGCGGCCCAAGACCTCCTCGACGGCGCGAAGGTGGCTGAGCAGGAACGAGTCGCGCCCCACCAGACCCACACGGGTCGGGTCCAGCCCGAGCTCTTTGACGACGGCGGCAGTGGTGTGCGGAACGCGCAACGTCGACTCGATGACATCGGCGTACGTCGTCTCGGAGTCGTAGTCGGGAAGATCGGTAATCAACGTCGCCGGACCGTCGACCGGGATGACCAGGGCGCTATACGACCGCCCGGACCACAGAGGAGTGTCCTGATTCGGCGGGAAGGGCGAGTGATGATTCGCCAAATAGAGCACATCGCCGTAGAAGTCGACTGACGTCCCGCCCCGTGCCCAAACTAGCAATCCGTCGAGGCTACGGTCCCGGGCGGCCTCCTTTGCTTGGCGCTGGCGCTCTAGAAACTCGGATCTGGCAATGGTCGGCGACAAACCTGCTCGATTCGACAACACATACCGACCGCTGTCCGCGGTGTGAAGCATCGTAGGTACACCGTCTCCGGCGCGACAACTGGGCGGAGCCAAATCATCGCGATGTTTTTTTGGGAATCGACAGTAGCGAGCGGCGCGCGCGAGATGCAATCTCGACAGCGGATGTGGAGACATTAGACTCATCCGAGGCAGCTGTCGCATGAGCATGCTGAGGTCGATGCTGCGTCTCTCGGGATGATCATCGAATCGGTCGAGGCAGATGTGCTGATCGGACGGCCCGAGCGTGGCGTCCGGTTCTCGATCGGCAACTACGACGAGTTCCCGCTCGTGCTCGTGACTGTCCGGACCGAAGACGGCGTCACCGGCTTCGGGGAGGCAATCGCGCGTCGAGGTGCGGCGATGACAGCAGCAGCAGTCAAGTCGCTGCTGGCGCCGGTGGTCGTTGGCGGGGATGCACGAGACATCGGCGGGTTGTGGAGCGAGATGTTTGAGCGTCTACGGCGGTGGGGGCACGCTGGAGGAGTCGTGATGGAGGCGCTGAGCGGCATCGATTGTGCGCTGTGGGACATCGCCGGCAAGAGCGCGGGGGAACCCGTGTGGCGCCTTCTGCACGGAGCTGGCCGCGAGCGGGTCCCGGTCTACGCGTCATCGGTTTACATCGACAGCGACGCCGTTATGGTTGCGCAGGCCGAGGAGCAGGTCGCAGCCGGCTTTCGCGCGGTCAAGATCAAGATCGGCCGAGACGACATCGAGGGAGGCTTCCGCGCCGACGCGCGAGCGGTCAGGAAGATTCGAGAGGCGGTGGGACCAGACATCGATCTGATGGTTGACGCGAACGGCGCATTCGATGCAGCGACCGCGATTCGGGTCGGACGAGCACTGGAACCGTCCGACGTGACTTGGCTGGAGGAGCCGGTGCCACCCGACGACCTCGACGGCTATCGACGCGTCCACGCCATGAGCGACATACCGCTGGCAGCCGGGGAGAGCGTCTTTGGCGCTATCGGATTTTCAACATTGGTCGGCGACGGGTTGATTGACTACGTCCAGCCGGAGCTCGCGCGTTGCGGAGGAATGACTGCCGCGATGCAGGTCGGGGCCCTTGCCTTTGTGCACAACCGGCGCGTCGCGCCTCACACAGGCTTCTCCGGCGGACTCTCGCAGCTCGCCGCGCTTCACCTCGCTGCCGCCACGCCCGCCCTGTTCGGGCTCGAGTACATGTTTATCGACAACCCCGCGCGTGATCTTTTCGTCGGCGGGTATCCACGCCCGCACGAGGGCGTCATCGAGGTGCCGTCGGCCCCAGGATGGGGACTAGAGCTCGACCTCGAGCGAGTGCAACGGATGAAGGTTCCAGCGGTGTGATCGACGTCGATGACGTCCGGCAAGCCAAGCGTCGCTTGGAGGGGGTCGTGGTGCGGACGCCGGTGCTGCGCTCGGACGTGCTTGACGATTGTGTGGCAGCTGAAGTCTTTCTTAAAGCGGAGAACCTTCAGCGGGGCGGGTCGTTCAAGATCCGCGGCGCCTTCAACAAGGTGGCATCGCTCAGACTTGAGGAGCGGGCCCGTGGCCTGGCCACCGTCTCATCGGGCAACCACGCGCAGGCTGTGGCCATTGCTGCGAGGCTGCATCGCGTCCACGCCGTTGTCTTGATGCCACACGACGCGCCCGAGCTCAAGCGCGCGGCGACGCGAGAGGCTGGAGCGGATGTCGTGGGATTCGACCGCTACCGTCAAGACCGCAGCCAGCTCCTGGCCCAGCTCATCCGATCGCGTGGGATGACACCGGTGCATCCGTACGACGATCACGCGGTGATGGCAGGCCAGGGGACCGTCGCCCTCGAGTTCCTCGAGGCTGTCCGCGGGCTCGACGCCCTGCTGGTCAGCGTAGGCGGGGGGGGCTTGATTGCCGGCTGTGCCACAGTCGTCAAGCAACTCCGCCGCGGTATTGTGGTGGTCGGGGTCGAGCCGGAGGAAGGCGATGACACAAAGCGCTCGCTGGAGACGGGGAAGCGCGTCCGGATTCCCATCCCGCGCACGATCGCGGACGGTCAGCAAACCGAAATCCCAGGCGAGATCACGTTCGCGGTGAACCGGCGGCTCGTAGACCGCATCGCGCTCGTCTCCGACGATGAGATCGCAGAGGCGATGGCCTTCGCCTTCGCTCATCTGCGAGTTGTCACCGAGCCGAGCGGCGCGTGCGCGCTCGCCGCACTGCTCGCGGGGAAAGTGAACGTCGAGGGCATGCGCGTAGGCGTGGTTCTGTCCGGTGGTAACGTGAGCCCGACAACGTTCCATACGATCCTTTCGCGCTACGCGCATCAGGGCACCTGAGAGTCCGGTTCGTCGTCGTCAAGCTGGACTGATTCGGGGGACCTGCAGGAGCGTCCTCCGCTTGATGGTGTTGTGCGCGTCGGTGTCGGGGGCACAAGCAGAAGGTCGAGTCGATCGACGTCGGGGCAGACTGATACTCGAGGCCCATCACCTCAAGGCCCGGTGTTCATCCCGGAACGCTGTCTAACCGCAGGTGTGACCTGTCGCCCGTATTCCAGTCGCGGGCCTCGCGCCACATGGTTGGCCTTAGTCTTGCTCGTGCGGCGTGCGCACCAGGGCAGGGTCGAACTATCCTCGCGCAGTCCTCCTTTGTGTGCGGCACTAACCCAGCGGTCGACATCAACCGCGAGGTTAACCCCACGAATTCGCGAACGCCGCAGGCCGGCGACAACACGACATCGATACTGACTAGGCCCAAGCATCTTGGGCATACTCGGCGACGGCAGAAGCCGCGAACTGGAAGCCGAGGCCGACGCCGCCCGGCAGGCGCAGGTGGCCGTCAGCGCCGACCTCGAGTTGCTGATCGATTAGACGACGAAAATTGAGCACCCGGTCATCAGGGAAGAACTCGACGAAGCGGGCGTTCGGTGTCGAAGCGACGAGGTGTACATGGAGGTCGTGGAACCAGTGAGGCGAGACTGTGACGCCGAAGGCATCCGCGACCGACGCGATGCGCTGGAACTCTGTGATGCCACCGCAGACAGCGGCGTCCGTCTGCAAGACCGCTGCTGCCTGCCGCGTAAGAAGCTGGAAGTGGCGCCACCGTCCGGATTCAATTTCCCCTGTCGCCACGGTGATCGGCGTGAGGCGAGCCAGCCGCGCATGGTTCTCGATGTCATCGGGTCCGAACGGCTCCTCGATCCAATACGGGTTGTAGGACTCGAATCGCCTCACCGCTTCGAGAGCGGTGGGTAGGTCTCGCCACGCGTTGTTGGCGTCAAGCATCACCAGCACATCGGGACCCACGGCAGAGCGAACCGCGGCCACGCGCAGCTCGTCTTCGGCCTGGGGCGCCCCGCCAACCTTCATCTTCACCGCGCGAAAGCCAAGGTCAAGGTAAGACTCCATCTCGGAAGCGAGATCGCGCGGTGTCTTTCCGTCCAGGTAATAGCCGCCGCTTGCGTAACCGGGCACGGAATCTGTCGCCACGGCGCCGAGATATTTCCACAACGGTAGTTGCGCGAGACGTGCATTGAGGTCCCACAGGGCGATGTCGAAAGCGCTAAGCGCTCGCATGACCGAGCCTGCGCGGCCGTGCAGGAGGAGCTCCTGATAGAGCTCCTCCCACAGTCCCCGCACGCGATGTGAGTCCTGGCCGACCGCGTGTGGCGCCACCAGCTGACGGACCGCTTCGGTGACGATGGAACCGCCAAGGCTGCCGGCGTAGCAGAAGCCGATGCCTTGAGCGTTCTCCGCATGGACCCGCACCAGGGTGTAGTACCGGTGGCGGACCGTGCGCCGAGCGAATCTAGTCGGCGCGTCGAGCGGGACGACGACAGTGCACGCCTCGATGCCCTCGATTCGCGCCATGTGCGATGCGACTATCGCGCTTTGCTCTCGTCCGCCAGGACCTGCTCGAGCGCGCTCAACAAGAGCGAAGCATGCTCGGAGGAGAAGACGAGCGGGGGGCGGATCTTCAGCACGTTGGCATGCGGACCGGTGCTGCTGACGAGAATCCGTCGCTGCCGCAGGGCCTCCACTACGTGCGTCGTAAGCGCAGAATCGGGATCCTTGGTCTCGCGGTCGGCGACGATCTCAACTCCAACGAACAGTCCGGCAGCTCGCACGTCTCCGATGAACTCGTAACGCTGCGCGAGCTCAAGCAGACCTCGCACGAGCCCCGCCCCTACGTCACGCGCATTGGCGACCAAGCCTTCGCTCTCGATGACGTCCAGGACAGCCATCCCGACAGCGCACGACACGGGGTTTCCCCCGAACGTGTTGAAATAGCGCGACCGCTGGCCGAACGTCTCAACGAGATCAGGCCTCGCAACCAGCCCAGCGAGGGGGTGACCGCCGCCCATCGGCTTTCCCAAGGTGACGATGTCAGGAATGACCTCGTGCCGTGAAAACCCCCACATTCCGGCACCGGTTCGACCAAAGCCGGCCTGAACCTCGTCAGCGATGAACAGGCCGCCTGCCTCGTGAATCGCATCAACCGCCGGTCGAAGGAGCCCGGCCGGATCCGGAAAGATGCCGTCGCTCGAGAACAGAGAATCGAGAATAAGGGCCGCCGGTCGAATGCCCTGATCAACGAGTTCCGCAACCGCCGACGTGACTGCCGAGCCAAAACTCTTGCCGGCGTCGCCGCCGTGAGACCGGTAGGCGTCGGGCGCAGGAACGGTGCGCGTGGTGGGCGCGAGCGGGACGCCGCTCCCCAAGGAGGGCGAGAGCTCAGAGATCGCGACCGTCCCGCCGTGATACGCATGGCTGGTGACGATGAAGCCCGTTGCATCGGTGGCCGTTCGCGCTATCCGGTAGGCGAGGTCGTTCGCCTCGCTGCCTGAGCAGGTGAACATGACATTTCCGAGAGTGCTTGGGAACAGGGCAAGAAGGCGCTCCGCATATTCGAGAATTCCGTCACTGAGATATCTCGTGTGCGTGTTCAGGACTCGGGCTTGGTTGGCCAACGCCTCGGCAACGTGCGGATGGCAGTGGCCGATGCAGGGGACATTGTTGTAGGCGTCGAGGTACGCCCTTCCCTCCCGGTCAAAGAGCCAGACGCCTTCCCCCCGCGCGACGTACACGGGGTCTCGATAGAACAGCCGGTACGCCGAGCCCAGGAGGCGTTGTCGGCGTTCGACGAGTTTCTGCTCAGGACGGCGATCGTGAAACGCCCGCTCAGATGGCTTCGAAACCGCCACTTGCCTCACCTCCGGGTGATCTGTTGATGGAGCCACGTGCCGCAGTCCTCCGGCGACAGAGCGATCAGCCGACGCAGGTTGAGCCACACTACGGCCGCGTTGCGCAGAATGTAGTTGGCATTGTCAGGATGGCGCACGGCCCGCCACGAGGTGATCGCCCCCGAGAGCCCGAGGCGGGTGATGATGAGATCGGGTAAGAGGGAGATCTCATCATCGCTCAACGGATAGGTGGCGTGGAACGCAGAACCGACCTGCGCCGGGCCGAGCAGCGGATGGCCCTCAGACGGCATCTGATACGCGCTGGCCGTCGCGAGATCTTGAATCAACGGTCCTCGGACCATGTCACCGAAATCGATGACCCCGGCGAGCTCGTCGTTGTCAGAGGCAGTCAAGATGTTGTGCGGATTGAAGTCGTTGTGAACCGTCTGGTGTCTCAGTGCCCGTAGTCGCGGCTTGACGCTCTGTGCAAAACGAGTCAGTACACGATCCAGGAGCTCACGCTGCGCGGCATCCGGAATCTCCGGCACCAAATGAAGCGCCCGGTCAGCACGTTTGAGGTCCCAAAGGAGCCGGTGGTCCTCCCCCGCGTGGCGGAAGCCTGCCAGCGCGCGGTCGAGTCGAGCTAGGAACCTGCCGACGCTTCGGCGTTGGGCTGCTGTCGGCGCAGTCTTGTACAGGGGTTGGCCTTGCAAGTAACTGACGCAGCGAAGCCGGCGAGGGGCGGACGCTGGAACTTGCCAGACGACGTCCTCGACATTGCCATGCGCCGGCGAGATCACGCGCGGAATCACCAACTCCGGATCGGCGGTTGCGACATGGAGCATGGCCAACGTCTGGAAGGCGGTGACGGCTGGATCTTCGGCGGGATGGATCACCCGCAGGGCGAACTCCGCGCCGCCGGCTTCCCGCAACCAGAAGTTGCGGTCCCGTTCACCCGGCAACGCTCTGACGCCCTTTACGTCGAGTGCGAAGACGGACCGCGCCAGCGACCGCGCTTCGTCGCATGAGACCGGCGGAGCGGGGTATTCGAGCTCAGCGCTCACACCGTGCGCCGCGGACTCTTGCTGCATCATTGCCGCCGCTATCGACCCGTCCCGTCTCAAACCTGGGACCCGCCCTTAGAGCGCAGATCTGACGCTGCGCCAAACATCGGCACCGGCATGGGCAGCCAGCGCATCCATGACGACGCGCACCGCCATCCCAGCGGTGATGCTTGTGGACTCGAGACTTGGGGCCGTTTCGACGACATCCATGCCGAGAAGGCTCTGGCCCGCGATCCCCCTGACCAGCGTCAGCAGCTCGCGACTCGTGAGTCCTCCGGGTGTAGGCGTGCTTGTACCTGGCGCAAATGCGCCATCCAAGGAATCGATGTCAACCGTGAGGTAGAGACCATCCGTATCGCCGCCTGCGATTGCCAGGGTTCTCTCGATCACCGCTTCGGCCCCGTGTTGCCACAGATCCTCCAGCCAGATCACGCTGATCCCGCGCTCCTCGCAGTACCGAGACTCAGCCCGCGGGTTCATCCATCCGCTGATCGCGACGAGCACGATGTGTTTGGGATCAAAGCCAGCGTCCACGGCCCTGCTTATCGGGCAGCAGTTGCTGAGCGTCTCGCCTCCGACATCGACCGCAGTATCCAGATGGGTATCGATGAGCACTAGTCCGGGATTCTTGACGCGCCGTCTGATCGCGCGGACAGCCGGAATCGTGATCGAGTGGTCCCCACCGAGCACGACCGGAACCGCGCCGGCGGCCAGGATTTCGCCGATATCGGCTTCGCTGCGCTCAAACGTCTTTGCCGCATTGCCGACGACGACGTGGCAGTCGCCGCAGTCGACCAATGTAAGCGCATCGAATAGATCGAAATCCCAGGTCGCGTTGTATGACAGAAACTGACTGGTGATCTCTCGGATCCCGCGGGGACCGTAGTTCGCTCCGGACCGGCTTACGGCCATCGAGTCCCACGGCATTCCGTAGATGGCGGCGGCCGCTCCGGCCTTCCGCAACTCCCCCTCGCTGGGCGCGACATACGGCGTGCGAAGAAACGATCCAGCCAATCCGGCATGCAGAACCGTGTCCCACATCGTGGAGTCACGCGTTACGTCCCCTTGCATTGTCACGCTCTCACCCTCCAATCTCAACGCGGCTCGCTGCCGCCTGGTTGATCTGAATGCTCGTCGGACTCGGTAGACATACGACCACTGACGCTAGCCCGAGACAAACTGGCACCTCTTGGCTCTACGCTTACGCAAGTCGACGGTTATGAGCGCTGCCTGCAGCGTACCCGATGAGTAATCGCTTCCCGGGTTGAGTGCCTGCGTCTCGCCAATCCATATCGCCCTACGGCACTCATGAATGTGACCGTGGAGCGAGAGACACGGCTGAACCTCCTCGATGAACTGGCGCACGGCCGTCGACCCGACGGGTCCCACCACCGGATTCCCTCCCTTCACGATCGGCCGCAGATCCTCGTCGACGAGCGGCGCGTCATCCAACGTCGATCGATACGGAGGAACGTGTATGTTCGCGATAAGAGGCCGGTCGGGATCGAAGCCGGAGGCGACCTCACGCAGCCGCAGCGACAACTCCTCCTCCGGGAATTCACGTGGGCTGTGCCACGGTGTTGCGTTACTCGCCCCCAGGCCCAGGATCTGCACCTGCTCGAAGCTCAGCAGACGGGCGTCACAATTCTTGATCCGGGTCGACTCGTTCAGGGGAGCGTCGATGGCGGGGTCGTCGTCGTTGCCAGGCAGGCTCACGCACACAGCCGTCGAGTCGTCGAGCTTCTCCTCGGCGATTTGCACCCACCGCTCAACCGATTTGACCATCTCCGTTCGCATGGCCTCCTCGCGTAGATCGGCATCCTCGACGAGCGCTCCGAACTCCTCGCGGGTGCACCGTAGTGGATACATGCCGTTGAACCGGATACGCCGTTCGATCTCCTCCAGCTCGGCGGCGGTGGTCACGCGAAACGGCTCGTCCAGCACCTTTCCTTCGAAGGCCCCGTTTTCGCTGATGATCGGGACCATCGCCTTCCCGCACAGGTCGCCGCCGACGACGATCACGTCCGCCTTAGCGCGTTTCGACAGGTTAAACAGCTTTCTGAAGCAGACCTCGGACCCGTGGAAGTCGGTCCCAAAGATTACTCGGGCCTCTTTCATTGACGACGCGTCATTCAGGCGGAATCTCTGAGTAAGCCAGATCGAGATCGATGCCTTGAGATTTCCGAATGGCGCGCGAGATGTAATAGATCGCCGGACCGACGATGAAGAAGACGCCCAGGGCTATGAGGTCGATATGCCAGTTGTACTTGATGCTGGTCCCTGATCCGCGATCGATGAGCAGAATGGTCATCGCCGCGCCGAAACCGATCAGGGCGATGATGCCCACCCACGTGAGAACTGGGACACCTATAACCCTACGAGTTGCACCTGAGGCGCCGAATAGCTCACGGCGCCTGTACGGCAACGCGATGCCGCTCACGGCGACGATCATGAGCGTTAAGGTGAGTGGGAATAGGACTGACAACGTCGTGAGAAGTGACGTGAACGCGTACACGGCTGTGCTGGCGATGAAGCAGAGAGCCACGATCGCCACGGCGACCAGTGGAGTGTGGGTCCGGTCGTCGACGTCGGACAGCTTCTCTGGCATAACCTTGTCGAACGACCAGGCGAGCATGCACCGGCTGGCGAGCATCATCGTCTGCGGCAGCCATGCCACGATGCCCATCACGAACCCGAGAATGATCAGCGTGCCGAGGACCGGGCTACCCGATCCGATGGCAGCAATCTCGGGATAGGCTGGTGCTCCCGCAGTGAAGCCGTAATCGGACGGCGTCGCAGTACCGAGTTCGTTCAGGAAGTTGTGGCCGGCCATGCCCTGGAAGGTCGGGATCACTACGAGAAGCGCGGTGACCACGATGAGGACTGCACCAGGAATGGAATACAGCTGGGTTCGGCGTCCGGTCTTGATCTCGCCGGCGAAATAAGTGCTTGAAAAGATGAAGCCGAAGATGAACCACGCGTCGCTCACCGCGAACAGGGTGTCGTGGAAGTTGTAGCCCTGCGGGACAAAGCCCGCCTTGGCGGCCGATACTTGAACCTTGTGGGCTGCACCGTGGACGCCTAGGTTCGCCGCGTAGCTGTTGAATGAGTTGATGAAGCTCGCGTGGGAGGTGAAGATCCCGACTAGGGCTACCAGAATGAAGGCGCCGAGCGCGTAAAGGAAGAAGCTGCCCTGCTGCAAGCGGAAGAACAATCTCGTACCGCCAATCGCGAAGGTCATCGCCGAAAGCAGGATCAGGACGGTTCCGGTGACAAAGATGCCCCAGTGGCTCGAGAACCAGTTGGCGGTCGAGAGCAGGCTCGGGGACGCCCCATACCCGACGAGCATTCGAAGGAACGCCCCCACGCCGTAGGTGGCGAAGTACGTCGAATAGACACCCACGACAACGAGATTCCAGAACACATAGCTCAGGTTGCTCATGAACCCAAGGGCTGGATGCAATGTTCGGCTGACGAACACGTAGTCGCCGCCCGTTCGGGGCATCAAGCGCGTGAGCATGGCGTAGAGGAACGCTCCGCCGATTCCGAAAGCGGCAGCTATCAGGATCGTGATCATGAAGTTTGCCCGGGGCCACGACGCCGGGGCGAGGAGATAGAAGAACGCGAGCGTGAGCGCGCCTCCCGACCACATGACGTTGTAGAAGAGCGCGTCGTGTGTCTTGCCCTCGCGAACAAGTCCTGTCGCCTGACGAACAAAGAGTGAGGGCCCTGCGTTTCTGTCGGTGGATTGGGTTCCCGTGGTGGCGCTCATTTACTCTTCCTGTAGGTCTGGAGAACGGATGGGTCGAACTCGACGCTTTCGCGAAGAGTTGCCTGCTGGAGGCGTATCCGCCGCCCTCTCGGCGAAACCGTCCTGAGCGTTGTCGAAGAGCGCGACACCCACTGGTGCTGGTGAGAGGACGCGACATGGGTCCCACGCTGACTCCGTTTGAAGGCGCGGCACAAATCGTGAGTCTTTGCCACAGTCTGACTGGCGGCAATAGGACGGGATCCAAAGGATGACCTGATCCTCTGGAGTTCGCACAATGCGCGGCAGCGACGCCATGAGTCGCCCGATGTTGCTCTCGCCAAAGATCCATGCGGCGACATCAGACCCGAACGGATCGATCGCGTAGGCAGCGGGAGAACGGATTGACTCAGCTTCCGTGCCGCTCGCGTTCGAGCGTGTCACGTAGCGCTTCGGCTGCCGCCGCCATTTCCCGGAGCATCGATGCCATCTCGTGTGCGTCCTGGCTCGCGGCGGTAGGCAGGATCTCCGTCAGGGCCCCCAGGAGCTGATCGCGCGTATCGCTTTCCGGCGCTCCGCTGCAGCACTCGGGTCGGTCATCCAGCCTCGATGAAGCCACGGAGGTCCGACTGCCTGACCCGGGCTCGCCGCGCGCCCACGCGCCCGCGGGCAGTTCTCCTCGGTCGATCCAGTTGCAAACGTCTCCTGGTTGACCTTCAGCAGTTCGGCGATCTCTGCGACGGTCACGAACTCGTCCACGCGTCGTATCTTCGCATTGAGCGCAACTGAGCCAACTAAGCCGGTGTGGGGTCGGGACGCTGACTCGACGCGACGACTGTTGCGCGTCCATCAAGGGGACACTCTTGTGAGCCGCCCTGGTTTCCGGCGCAAACGAGGGGAGCCGGACAGGGGCTCGAGGCCGTTTCGGCCTGCCGGCAGCCCGGCTTGTGCATGGGGTTCAGGGCGCGAGTCGGTAGAAGCGCCAAGAATCGTGCTCGATCGCGAGCATCTCGACCTGCCCGAAGCCGGCCTTTGTGGCGTACGCGCGGACGGTGTCGGGACGGATCACCGCGCCGGTGCCCGCTGAGCTCTCATCAAGCATGCCGACGGCCAGGCAGTGCAGCACGCTCCAGCCGTAGTGAGACCGCTCCAGTTCGTCGCCTGGCGCAGTGAACCGCTCGGCGACTCGCTCGTCGCTGATCACGACGCTGCCGTCCTTACTTAGCATTTTGCGAGCCGCGCGCAACGCCTCGACTGGGTGGTTCATGTCGTGCAGCGCCTCGAAGATCGTGACGAGGTCGTACCGGCCTTCGAGCTCCGGGGCGCTCGCGTCTCGGACCGTCGGCCGCACCCGGCCGGTGAGACCGGCGGCCGCCACCGTGCGCCGAGCATCCTCGATCGACTCCATGTCGGCGTCAATCGCGTCAACGATCACTTCGGGATAGGCACGCGCGATAGCGACGCTCGACCATCCGGCGCCGCACGCGAGATCCGCAACGCGGGCGGGAGGCCGCGAGCGCATGCGTACGTCAACCTCGGGGATGCAGGCAAGCCAGCCGGCGAGCTGGTTGACAAACCCCGGACGATTGACCGCCGCGATCCCCGCACGCGTGTCGTCGCCGTAGGCCTCGTAGGGCACCCCGCCGCCCGTCCGATACGCGTCAAGCAGCGCGTCCATACACCCGAGCACGCCGATCGCGAGGGTCGCCAACGGTGCGAGGTAGCTGAGGCTGTCCTCCTCTACGAAAACGGCGCGGTGACTCACGGGCAACCCATAGCGGCGCGCGCCCGCCGCGGCACCCGCATCGTCGACGCTCAAGAACCCAGCCACAGCCTGCTGCTCCAGCCACTCGCGGACGTAGCGTTCCGCCGTGCCCGTCCGCCCAGCCAACTCGCCGGGCGTCGAATCGCCTCCCTCAACGAGCGCGCGGTAGAAACCGAGCCGGTTCCCGACATGCACGGACGCCAGCTCGAGCGTCCCCACCGTCGCGGCGTTCAGCCGCTCTACGAGCGCATCGGTGCCGCGGCCCATCGGCATTTCGGCGGTACTCATGGACACTCGCTTTCGAGGAGGACCATCACACGACCACCGCGACTCTCCCACCCCGGCCGCGGCAGGTCAACCGCCATCGAAGGTGACCAGAAAAGTCGAAGCACCGCTCAGCAGCCTGCTCGTGCAAGACGCACGCGAGCGGTTCTCCCCTTCACGAGCCCATAAGAACGCCTAGCGCCTGGGCTCGCTTCTGCTTCGAGTGCAGTTCGCCGCTCAGATGCACGCGCCGCAGAGCGCCCAACGGGCTACAAGCAACAGCGCATCGCGCCGACCGTGATCGTGGTCACGATGGTCGCGCTCGAGACTGCTGAAAGTCGATCGAAGGGACAGTCTGTGGTGGTCAGCTTGGTGCCAGTCGGAGAGGACTCGCATGGCACCACCTCGGCGCTAGGGACTCGGCCCCCTGCTCGGCCGCACCAAGGGGGCCCAGGCGCCCTCGCCACGCTCGGGTCGCGAGGGCGCCTGAGGCGAAGACTCGATAAGGCGGCCTTCAGCTCACCGAATCGCGCCAGTCCTGCGCGCGCTGCAACGCGGGCACGGCAGCCTGGATGTCCATCACCGGCGTGACCTCAAACTCGAAGAACGGCGCCCACGGGCTGATGCCCTCGATGATCGCCTCGACCGAGTCGGTTTCAACGATCGCGATGCCGCCCTTTCCGTCACCGCGCGAATAGTTAGCCTTGAACTCGAACGGCGGGGACCAATTTGTGAACAGCCGAAGCCCGCGCTTCTGCGTCTCCTCGGTGACGTTATCGCGCGTGTAATAGAGCACTCCGAACAGCATCTGCAGCCTCCTGACCTTCGTTGATCGCGCCCCAACAGGCCAGCCTAACCGGAAGGGCTTGGGCCCGTCAGAGGGACCCAGACCAGGCCGCAACAGACGACAGCGTTTCGATCATTGGACGGCCTGGCTTCGCCACGGCAGCCTGGTGGACGGACCCCTGCGCCATCCCCGCGAGTGGACAGACCATCGCTGAGCGTCTGTCCGCGGCGAGCCTCGCGCCTACCTCCCAACGACGAGCTTCGCCTGCATCCACGGATGGACGGCGCAGATGAAGTACAGCGTGGTCCCGGGCTTCGCCGTAACCTTCAGCGTTACCTTCGCATTTTGCTTCGGTGCGATGAAGGCCATGTCACCGGGCCCGTCGATATTCGGGGGTGTATTGGTCCCGTTCCGCCGTTGACGAACAGGAACTTCGGCGGCTTGTTCGCTCCGGGTGTGGCCCCGAACTCCTTCGCAGTTGTCCGGCAGATGCCGCAGCCCGATCTGCTTGGTCGTCCGCGGGCGGCGGCTCTTCGTGACGACGCTGAACGTGTGCGGCCCGTTGGATTCAGCCAGCGGACCCGAGCCGGAATCAACCCCGGGAAGGAAGCCCGATCCTCGGACCCTGATCAGGGAAGCACCTGGAACGCCCGGCGCACCGGCTCGCCGGGCCCCGCCGCATCGTCCGCGACCGCGACGAGCTCGTACTCCCCGGGCGCGAGCGCCGATCCGGCAAGGCGGCCGCTGAAGCGGAAGCTGTTGGTCCCGGTGCGATCGCGACGAGTGAAGCCTCCGAGCGGTACGAGCAGCTTGCAGCGGGCTTGAGCGTGGCCACGGCCGGCGTGTACGCACCGGTGCCCTCGCCGCTTGCCGGCCACCGCACGCTCGACGATGAAGCGGGTCGCGGCCCACACCGAGTCGGTGTACGTGACGCGCGTCCCGCCGCCCGAGCGCGCGGTGATGCTCGGCCCACGCCTTGCTGGGCGGAATCCGCGCCGGTCAAGGTGCAGGTCCGATAGAACGGGGCGTGAGCGCGTGAGGTGCATTAGCGCGCCGGCGCCGTACGCCGCCACGTAGACATCGTTGCCGTCGGGGCTCGTGGCGATGCCTGTCGCACCGGCCGCGCTCGCCTGCCTGTCGCGGCAGGGCCTGGCCTTTGCGATGCAGCTGCGGTAGCTGAGCCCGCCGGTGGTCGATCTGGCGAAACTCAGTACTGCGCCATCGTTGAAGCCGGTCACGTACGCGTCCCGGCCCTGGGGGCTGAGCGCGATCCCGAAGGCTTCGCTCAGTCCAGCCACGATCTGGCCGCACCCCGCGGCGCTGCTCGCGCCGATGCACCCGATCGGAGTCAACGCGCCGCTGGCGCGGTTACGGGCGAAACTGACGACCGCCCCAGGTTTCGCCGACGCCAGGTACACATCGGCGCCATCGCCGCTTACCGCGATGCGCTCAGGGTCGCCAAGTCCGGGACTGCTCACGATCGCGCCGCCGGCGAGATCCCGCGCCGGCGGCGGCGGGCCGCTCGCGACGCAACTCGTGCTCCCGGCGTTCTCGATGCACCCGATCTCGTTGAGGCTGCCGTCCCGCTTGTCGCGTGAGAAGGCCACGAGCGTATTGCTTCGTCCTCCTGTCACGTACACGTCGTTGCCGGAGGGATCGACGGCGACACCGTCGGCACCGAGCAGCCCCGGCACCGATCCACCGTATGAGCTGCAGTCCTCGGCCAGCGGCGCGCCGTCGCTGATGCACTCCTCAAAGCTGAGCAGACCATCCGCGCCGCGCCTGAAGACAACCAGCGCACTGCTGGTCGCAGACGCGACGTACACGTTGCGGCCGTCGGAACTCGTCGTCACGTCAAACGCCCCGCTGAGTCCCGGCGTCGTGTCGGGGGCTCCGTTGGAACCCTCGACGACGAGCTGTTTGGGGGTGAGGAGGTGGGGTGAACGCTGGAGAACGAGAATCGCGCCAGGGCGTGCAAACGTGGCGTACACGCTGTGGCCGTCGGGACTGACTGCCACCGATGTTGCCTGGCGCAGGGAGGCACCTCCGAGAACGGCCACTTTCCGCGCGGGTCTCAGCGTGCCCCCGCGGCCGCGCAAGAGCAACATGATCGCGTCGGAACGCCGCGAGGTCGCAAACACGTCCTTTCCGTTCGGGCTCACCGCAACGTCATCGACTCCGGCCAGCGAGGGCGCGGCGTGATCCACGCCACCGCAATCGCGCGCCGGTGCCGCCTGCAGGCAGTCAACGAAGCTCAACTCGCCGGACGCTGATGCGCCGGGCGCGAACAGCAGCGTTGCCGCGCACAGCGTGGCCACCCCGAACAGAAGCCTGCGTCCGAGCTGACATCCCCGGTTCACCGCCGGCAGTCTCCAGGCATTGGAGCGGGATTGCAACCGGCACCCTTTGCCGACTCGCCCGCGACCGAGGCTCGTCGCCAAGGCCCGCTCGCTTCGGGCTCTCCCCATAAGAGCCCCGCTCAGGCCGGGAGGACTTCTATGGCCACCACACCCAGAAAGCAGGCGAGAAGGCCGTCGCCGGGCTGTGAACCGCGTGGAGGCCCTCGAGCTGGGTCCTGCCGCGATACCGGAACCGCAGTCGCATCCGCGTAAAGACTCCGCGCCTGGGTCGCCACAGCTTGACCGTCATCACGTGTGGGTGGAAGGTTCCGAGCGCGTCATCAGGACGGCCGTTGTCAAGCCAGATCGCGCCGCGGCCGCGAGCGTCGGACCGCGTCCACCGCGACCACCGGATCCGGCCGGCCCACCAAAGGTTGATGCGGGACGGCCTCCGCACCGCGGCCCGTCCCGTGAGACCTCCGAGGAACCCGGTCCCGTCAGCCGTGACGCCAATCACGTGGGGACGGACCCGGAGGCCACGGTGAGCCATCCGTCCCGTGGGCGCCTGCGACAGCGAGGCTGCGGAGGAGGACGAGCAAACGAGGCTCGCTGCGACGACGGCCAAGATCGCGGCCGAGCGTTCCAGGCCGACGCACCTCACTACCCCACCGGCCGGGTCTCGGCCGGCTTCTCTCCGGCCACGCCGTTGAGCTGCGCCGCCGCCTCAGCGACCTGGCCGCGGTTGTAGTAGTCGGTCAGGATCAAATTGGGGAGCAGGCCGCGCTGCTGCTCGCACTGCTGGGCGCGCTTGAGAATGAAGGCGCGCTGGACGAGGGGGACGTTGGGCGTCGGCCGGGGCGGGAAGATGTCGGCCCAGTTGTTCATCATCAGCAACGGGTTGGTGGGCTCGCCGCGGCTGAGCTTGCAGGTGAACTGGCTCGGCTTGCGGGCGCCCAGCGGAGTGTCCTGGATCCAGTCGAAGCCGTTGGTGTTCCAGGCGTAGCGGCCGGAGGGCGGTTTCTGGGCGAAGACGACCACGTTGTGGTGGGAGCGGATCAGCTGACCCAGGGTCGGGAGCGGCTGGCCTGGCTGGAGGGTGGCCAGGTGCGGGAACAGCCCGGTGCGCACGAAGGCGTTCTGGATGTCGCGCTCGGCGACGTAGTCCTCGTCGAACAGGATGATCACCTGATTCGGGTTGAGCTTGAGGAAGCGCTGGATCACCGCGAGGAAGTCGACCATGCGGGTCGCGCCGAGCTCGCAGAGCGTGTGACAGAGCCAGATGTCGCGAGTTCCCTGCCGAGCCGGGCCGCTTAGCGAACGGCTGAACCGCTGAAGCGCGAGCCGGGCGATCGGCGAGAGCTTGGCCGCGACACGGTTCAGCCGCTGCCCCTCCCCCGCGATGTCCGTGTACACGCGTCCCGAGGAGGTCATCACCCCGTAGTGGGTGGAGATCTTGAACACCCGCATGCCGTCGTCGAGCTGCTGCCCGATCGCGTTGTCCTGGTTGGGGATCAGCCACCCCGGAGAGTTGGCGGCCGACATCGCGTTGTGCGTGCCCGCGAACACGACCTCGTCGAGCCGGCGATTGCACAGCTGGGGGTAGCCGTTGCACGCCTGCAGCGACCGAGCCGAAACGCTCGGGGTGGCGCCCGTGAACGCGAATGCGAGACCGACCGCGGCCGCGCACGCCACCGCGAGGCCGGCGACGGTCGCGACCCGCTTGGGCGGTACGACGGGGCGACGGCGCCCCCGCGGCTCCGCCGGGGCCACGGCGGTGAGCACCTCGCCGGCCCCGACGTAGATCAAGAGCGCACCACCGATCAACACGAGCACGTGCAGGACCAGCGTCGGCTCGACGACGACCAGCAAGCCGACCCCGAGCACAACCGCGCCGCGAGCTCCGCGGGCGCGGGGCGTGAGGGGCCGGCGGTACCGCGCACGCAGGCGTTCAACGCCGGCGGCGGGCGAGTAGGCGGCGAGCACCGACGCCGACGCGGCGGCGACGATCCACGCCACGACCGTGATCCCAAGCGTCCAGGTCATCAGATCGTCGACGAACACCCCCCACAGGTCGTTCACGGCCGCCCGCACGTCCCCGGCGCTCAGCTCGGTGGGACCCCTGACGTGCGAGACGGCGTAGCGACGGGCCAGCTCGAGCGCAAGCGCGAGCGCAAGCCCGCCCACCCCGATGGCGACCGCGCTGCGCGTGATCGCCCTCCGGCGCTCGGGTGCAATCGCAATGGCCAGCCCGAACAGCGCCAACGCCACGGGCGGCAGGACGAAGCCGAGCAGGCGCACGGTGTCGGCGAAGCGGAGCGTCTTGGTGGCGAAGCTCCGCTTCTTGAACGTGAGCAGGATCGCCTCGGTGCGCTTGGGCATGTCGATGGTGAACTTGGGCGCGAGGTTCTGCAGCGCCGAGGCGACGACGAGTCCGGCGTCGGTCAGGTCGAACACGGCGTTCCCGGCACTGCGGTCGAACAGCAGCCGGTGCCCGTGGAGCGCCGCGAGCCGGATCAGCGACGCGAACGGGGACGAGGACACCAACACCCTCGTGGCCGACTGCACGATCGGCCGGGCCGCGATCAGATCGGGCAGCGCAGGCTCGAGCACCTGGACGGTGATCTCCCGGGCAACCACGCGCTGGATCGCGGGCTGATGGATGGCGTCGACGGCCCGGTCGGCGAACGCCGACGGGTTGACGAGCTCGTCACGGAGGTACAAGGTCACGCCGCCGACGAGCGCCGTGATCGTGGCCAGAATCGCGATCGCCAGGCTCAGGCCCGCACGGGGACCCCGGCGCCGGCGCGCGCTGCTGGCGTGGCTGGGGCCGCCCTCTGCGGCCACCGAAGGTGCCTCGAGCGCTGGTCCTGCCCGACGAATGAGCGGTCTCTGCATTGCTCCCCCGATCGCCCGCGAACCGCTGCTCGGTTCGCCGAATCAGCAAAGATCGTACCGCCGCGTCTACTGACGGACCTCAGCGGCGTCCGCCTGCCGATTTGGCGCAGGATCTGCAGCCGAATGTGCCCGAGACCCGCCCTGCCCATAAAGCTCGGCGGTGCAGCGGTCGTCAAGTAACCGGGCGGCTGGCGAGCGTCCGGGGGCGTTCTGCCCGCCCGCCGCCCACCATTTCCCGCGAAGATGTGAGGGTGCAACCCGTACAGGCCGCCGATCTCGCCGTCGAGCGGACCGGCTCGGGGCCGACGGTCGTGCTCGTCCCCGGCAGCATCGTTGACGCCCGCCGCACGTGGCGCCACCAGCTTGAGCTGGCGCAGCGCTGGAGGCTGGTGATCCCCAACCGGCCCGGGTTCGGCGCGAGCAGGCCGCTTCCCCGCGGCGACTTCGACCTCGAGGCACCGGCGATCGCCGAGCTGCTCGGCAGCGGCGCCCACCTCGTCGGTCACTCCTACGGTGGCGTGATCGCGCTGCTGGCCGCCGCGCAGATGCCCGGTGCGGTCCGCTCGTTGACCGTGTCGGAGCCAGGGCTGCTCCGGATAGCTGCGGGCAACCCGACCGTGGACGCGATGATCGAGCAGGGCGATGCGATGTACCGCCGCGCCGCCGGGATGGCGCCGGCCGAGTTCCTGCGGATGTTCCGCGCCGGCGTCCACTCTGCGCACGAAACGCCCGAGCAGCTGCCGGACTGGCTCGAGCACGGCGCCCGGCTGGCCGCCCGCGAGCGACCACCGTGGGAGGCCGAGGTTCCGCTCGAGAGGCTCGCACGGGCGGCGTTCCCCAAGTTGGTGATCTCGGGCGGCCACTCTCCGGTGTTCGAGGCCGTGTGCGACACACTCGCCCGGCGGATCGGGGCTGAGCGGATGATCATCTCCGGGCGCGGCCACACGATCCCGGCCACGGGCCACGGCTACAACGCTCGCCTCGAGCGGTTCCTCAGTGCCGCCGAGAGGTTCACTGCGCGGCCGGACTGGCGTCCCCCGGTTACGCCCGCCTCAAACGGGTAGCACCCGCGCAAGACCCCGATTGCGAATGCGATTCGCCGTCGCGGGGACCGGGTTTTGGCGTGCGAGCGCACTCGGGCCGATGAGGGAGGTCCGCATGTACAAGCAGGTGCTCGATCCGGTTTCCCATTCGCTGGGACTGACGTCTCTGTTTGCCATCTTGCCCCTGGTGGTCCTGTTCGTCCTGCTGGGCATTGCCCGGATGAAGACTCACTGGGCGTCGCTGATCACCCTTGGCGTGTCGCTTGTGATCGCGATTGCCGTCTACGGCATGCCGACGGGGCAGCCGACCGACGCGGCGTTGGAGGGGGCAGCGTTCGGCTTCTGGCCGATCATGTGGATCGTCATCAACGCCCTTTGGATCTACAACATGTCCGACGCCACTGGGCACTTCGCGGTACTGCGACGGGCGTTCAGCACGGTCTCCGAGGACCAGCGCGTCCAGGTGGTGGTAATCGCGTTCTGCTTCGGAGCCCTGCTCGAGGCCCTGGCCGGATTCGGGACGCCGGTGGCGATCTGTGGTGTGATGCTCGTCGGTCTGGGGATGCAGCCTGTGCGGGCCGCTGCCGTGGCGTTGGTAGCCGACACAGCTCCGGTGGCGTTCGGAGCGATTGCGATTCCGATCACAACCCTCGGCCAGGTCTCAGGCCTCCCAACCCACCACCTGAGCATGATGGTTGGGCGTCAGACGCCATTCCTCGCCATGCTGGTCCCGTTCGTCCTCGTCTTCATGGTCGATGGGCGTCGCGGTCTGCGCGAGACGTGGCCCGCAGCCCTTACGGCCGGTGTGACGTTCGCGGTCGTCCAGTTCACCGTGTCGAACTACGTCTCGATGCAGCTGACAGACATCGTTGCGTCGCTCCTATCCGCCGGCGCGCTGGTGACGTTGCTGCGCGTTGGGTCACCTCGAGCGTCTGGTGCGCCCGCGGCGAGCATGCGCACTCGGGCGGGGCGTCCCGCCGCCGCCGGTGGTGCGGGTACCGACCTTGCACTCGAACGCAGGACGCTGGCCGACGGGGGTCGCCCAATTCCGCGACGTGATCTCTTTACGGCGTTCGCCCCGTACCTGATCATCATAGTCGTGCTCGGCGTCACCAGCCTGCCAGGCATCTCGGCCCAGCTCGACAAGGCAACCGGGGTGTTCAGCTGGCCGGGCCTGCACGTGCTCAACCCCAGGGGCAAGGCACCGACGAGCGAGACATTCAAGTGGACGTTGCTCACCGCGGCCGGCACCTGGCTGTTCGTCTCCGGCGTGCTCACCGCGGCTGTGCTCCGGGTCCGCCCCGGCGAAGCCATACGCATCTACGGCCGGACGCTCAAGCGGCTCGGGTGGGCGATCCTGACCGTGTGCGCCGTGCTGGCGATCGCGTACGTGATGAATCTGTCTGGCCAGACGATCACGCTCGGCACCTGGGCGGCGGCGGCAGGTGGCTTCTTCGCCTTCCTCCTCCCCGCTGATCGGCTGGTTCGGGACGGCGGTCACGGGGTCGGACACCTCGACAAACTCCCTGTTCGGAGCCCTCCAGGTCGCGGCCGCACACAAGTCGGACCTGTCCCCCACGCTGTTGGCCGCGGCCAACAGCTCAGGAGGCGTGATCGCGAAGATGGTCTCGCCGCAGAATCTCGCGATCGGCGCAGCGGCGGTCGGGCTCGCGGGCCGCGAGGGCGACATCTTCCGGCGTGTGATCGGCTGGAGCGTCCTGCTCGTACTGCTGATGGCGGTGCTGGTCCTGCTCCAGTCTCGGCCGCTGTCGTGGATGGTCCCGTGAGTCAGTCTCGGGGGATCAGTCCTCGAACGTGAAGACGTCGAGCGTCTTCGTGAGCTCGAGTACGCGCTGGACCTGCCGCGGTCCGCGGCGGAGCACTAGCTCGTGGTGGTTGCCCTTGGCGCGCTCGCGCGCCTGAAGAAGAGCTCGCAGACCCGTGCTGTCCATGAAGTCGAGACCGCTGAGGTCGACCACCAGACGACCTGGGTTGGTCGCCTCGGCGGCCTGGAGCTCCTGATCGAATTGCGGCACCGAGGTCAGGTCGAGCTCGCCTCGCAGCGACAGTACGACGCGGTCGCTCCCGGTCCGCTTGTCGATCAGCAGCTGGCCTGGCATCGGGCTGTCGGGCTTTGTCACATCAGTCATCTGAGCCACCGGAGAGTGCGTGCGTTAGGCGGTTGCAGGTCGGGATCATGGACAAGAGAAAACCCTGCTGGAAGATATCTGCACGGAGCGTCGAGCGATCTACTGAGATTCCCCCGTCCCGAGCGGGTATCCGTCCCCTCCGGCGGGCAGACACTCCACCGGAAGGACAGTCGTGTCAGGCTAGCAGCAGATCAGACGGCGACGGGTCAATGGGACATGGCGAGCTCGGCCCAGACCCGCTGTCCGCCGAGGTGCTCCGAGCCGGCCCACTCGCGCTGCCCGCCGAGGTGCTCCGAGCCGGCCCACTCGCGCTGCCCGCCGAGGTGCTCCGAGCCGGCCCACTCGCGCTGCCCCCCGTCATGCGATGAACCCCACTGGCGGGCGAGCCGATCGACGATCCGCAGGCCGTACCCGCCCCCGCCTGGATCCTCGTCCCGGATGTGAGCGGCCTGCCCGGCCACGCACGGATCGGTCACGGCGATCACGAGCGTGCCGTCGACCACGACGGCCTGGAACTCGATCACCTCGTCGGGCCCGGCCCCGGAGTGGCGCACGGCATTCGTCACCAGCTCGCTCGCGATCAGCCGCGCCTGCTCGCGCACGCCGAACCCGTCGAGCGCATCGTCGACCGCCTCGCGAACGAGGCACGGAGCGTCGCAAGTGCAGGGCAGCTCCAGGCGTATGAGCTGTGAGGATGTCTCGCTCACCTCCCTGAGGCTTACCCGATCGGGAGGCGGGCAAGCGCCCGATTGTCCAAAACCCTGCTTTCAGGCAAAAAGGCGCGGATCCGCGGTAGCGATCCCGTGCACGCCCAGCGCACGCAGACGCTCAATCGCCGAGCGCTGGTTGACCGTCCACGCGTAGAGATGGGCGCCCCGGTCGGAGACGTCGTGGAGCAGGCGGCCATCCACGAGCCGGTGCTGAGCCATGAGCGCGTCCCAGCGCCGCTCCGCCAGTCCCGCCAGCACGTGCGCGCGCCAGTCCCTCCAGTACCGGCTCATCCGGGCCAGCCGTCCGCCGACCGAGATCCCGACCCGCACCTGCGGCTCGAGCTCACGCGCCCGATCGAGGACGGCCGCGACCTGGCACGAGATCAGAGTGCGGCCAAGCACGCCGTGGTGGCGCAGGCTGTCGAGGAGCGTCGACTCGCAGCCCACGTGCTTGAGATCGACGTTCAGGCCGATGTCCCGGAACCTGGGCCGGCTCAGGTAGGAGAGGGCGTCGGACAGGCGTACGTTGCCTGGACGGTGCGCGTCGAGGATCGTGTGAGCGAGGACGAGCTCGCCGCGTCCGACGCGCACGTCGAACTCGACCATGTCGATGCCGATCTCTCGGGCCGCGTCGAACGAGGCCAGGGTGTTCGCTGGTTCCAGCGCGCTCGCTCCCCCGTGTCCGATCCGCTGACAGACTGCCGTGCTCACGCCCGAGAAGATGGCAGCTGTGGCGGCGAATTGCACCGCCGGTCCGCGTGAGTTAGACATCGGGACCCAAGGGCAGGATGATTCACGCAGCCAAGGAGGAGACCGCATGACCGACACGACATCCGCCCGAGTCATCGCTTCGACCGTTGCCGGGCTGCCGGCCTCAGCAGCCGATCGCTTTGGCGACCGGCTCGCGACCCGGTACAAGCGCGGCGACGAATGGGAGGAACTGAGCTACGCCGAGGTGGGCAAAGCGATCGAGGAGGTCGCACTCGGACTGGCCGCGCTGGGGATGCGGCCCGGGGACCGCGTCTGCGTACTGGCCAACACCCGCGTGGAATGGACGCTCGCGAGCTACGGGATCTCGGCGGCCGGTTGCGTGGTGGTGCCGATCTATCCGACCAACTCGCCCAAGGAGTGCGAGTGGGTAGCCGGGAACTCGGGGGCCAAGGCCGTCATCTGTGAGGACGAGGGGCAGCGCCAGAAGATCGACGCCGTCCGCGAGCGCCTCCCCGACCTTGAACATGTCATCGGGATAGAGGAGGGCGCCGGCGAGATAACCCTCGCAGAGCTCCGGGAGCGCAGCCGCGAGCGCGACCCTCAGGAGCTGGCGGAGCGTCAGGGCGCGGTCGGGCCCGATGACGCGTACACGATCGTCTACACGTCGGGCACGACCGGCCCCCCGAAGGGCGTCGTGCTGACGCATCGCAACGCGATGTCCGTGTGCCACATCGTCGAGGAGCTCGCATTCGTGCAGGATGGCGAGCGCACCTACCTGTACCTGCCGCTGGCGCACGTGTTCGCGCTGATCACGATGCTGGCCTCGTTCGACCAGGGCACGGCGCTGATCTTCTTCAGCGGCGACTCGAAGCAGATCCTCGCCGAGATCATCGAGACGCACCCCACCTATCTCCCCTCGGTCCCGCGGATCTTCGAGAAGCTCTATGGCGCCGCGATGGGTATGCAGGCGCAGGCGAGCGACGAGGACCAGGAGCGCTTCCGCCAGGCGATCAAACTCGGTGTCGAGGTGAGGCGGCGCGAGGCCCGTGGCGAGCCCATACCGGATGAGATGCGCAGGCACTTCGACGAGGCCGACAAGCAGATCTTCTCCCGCGTGCGCCAGCTGTTCGGCGACGAGGTACGCCAGGCCGTCAGCGGCGCGGCACCGATCGCGCCTGAGATCCTCGAGTTCTTCTACGCCGCCGGTGTGCCCGTGCTCGAGGGCTGGGGCATGACCGAGACGACCGGAGTCGGCACCGTGGGAACGCTCGAGCACTTCAAGTTCGGCACCGTCGGGCGCGCGCTGCCTGGCGTGGAGCTGCGGATCGCCGAGGAGGACGGCGAGATCCTGATGCGCGGCCCCAACGTGTTCCGCGAGTACTGGCGCAATCCCGAGGCGACGTCCGAGACTCTGATCGACGGCTGGCTCCACACCGGCGATCTGGGCTCGATCGACGACGAGGGCTACCTCCGGATCACCGGGCGCAAGAAGGACATCATCATCACCGCGGGCGGCAAGAACCTGACCCCGGCGAACATCGAGAACGACCTCAAGCAGTCGCCCTACATATCCCAGGCCGTGATGTACGGCGACCGCAAGCCCTACCCGGTGGCGCTGATCACACTCGACCCCGAGGAGATCGGCCCGTGGGCCCAGGAGCGCGGACTGCCGGAGGATCCGGCCGAGCTGGCGAGGACAGACGAAGCCCGTGAGATGGTCCAGAAGGAGCTCGACCGCGCCAACTCGAACTACGCCCAGGTGGAGCAGATCAAGAAGTTCACGATCCTCGATCACGATCTCTCGATCGAGACCGGCGAGCTGACCCCGACCCTCAAGGTCAAGCGCAACGTCGTCAACGAGCGCTACGGGGACCTGTTCGAGTCGATGTACTAGATCAGATCGGAGGCGGGTTGGGATCCGGGGGCAGCGGGCTCGGATCTGGCGTCGGCGTCGGCGGCGACGGGTCAGGAGTCGGCGGCGTCGGCGCAATTGGCGCCGACGGCCCCGCCCCCCGGGGGCCGCTCCGGTACAAGCCGTACACGTGCATCACTCTCAGCAGCGCTACCCCGACATGGCGTGTAGCAACCGCGAGGGCCGGGCAGCGAATTCGGGTGCCGAGGGCGTCGCCGCCACGTGGCGATCCGCCTCGACCACTCCTCCAGCTCGGTCCGGGAGTAATTTCCTGCGCGGCCCCTGGCCCCATAGTGAAACCGGACGAACCGCCAAGGAGCCGTGGCCTCGTCGGATTGAAACCGGCGGCCCGGATGATCACCGATTGTCAGCGCCACGCCCCGGGCTCTCAGCGCCGCCATCACCTCCGGAGCAAACCAACTCGGGTGACGGAACTCGATCGTGTGCATCCCCTGCGGCAGCAGCTCGATCCACGCGGACAGCCGCGCGTCGTCGCGATGGAAGTTCTCCGGTAGCTGCCACAGAACGGGACCTAGCCGACCGGATGCGATCATCGGCTCCAGCGGCTCGTAGAACCGTCTGATCCCACCCTCGATCCCGATCAGCCGCTTGATATGCGTGAGATACCGGCTCGCCTTGACGGCGAACAGGAAGCCGTCCGGCGTCTGCTCCATCCACCCGTCCACCGCCTCTCGGCGGGCCAGCCGGTAGAACGTCGAGTTGACCTCGACAGTGTCGAACTGCTCAGCGTAGAGCTCGAGCCATCGCCGTTTCGGCTCCCGCTCCGGATATAGGGGCCCGCGCCATGAGTCGTACATCCAGCCCGAGCACCCGACGCGTACCGCGTTCATCGCGAGGGGCAGCACCATTCGATTGACCCTTCGCGGGAGACCAGGGCGGCGCTGCGGCAGTCGCCGATGAGCGCGTAATCGCCGATCTCGGGGCACCGGTCTTTCACCACACGTGATCAGTTACCCAAAACCGATTCATCGCCAGCAGGCCGGGTAGGCCACAACCTGCAAACCACAGACAAGGAGGCGCCTGTGAGTCTCACCGACAAGGTGACCGGACGAATCAAGAAAGCAGCCGGCGATCTCGCTGACGACGCGGCATTGCGTCACGAGGGACGCCAGGAGGAGCGCAAGGGCGAGGCCAAGGACGAGCTCGCGCGCGATCAGGAGCGCGCGGACCGGAAGGCCGAGGAAGTGTCCAACCTCGAGCGCAAGACCTCGTAGCAGTCGCAGTACCGCCCGGGCACGGCCAATCGGTGGCCGTGCCCGGGCCTCACTCAGATCTCCGGCCGGGTCGCACAACGGTCCCCGGCGATCCCCGTGCCGGGTCGGACCGATCGACCCGCGGCGCCGTCCGGGCACCTCCGCCCACCTCGCCGCGGCGGATCCGCGCACGCTGCGGGCCGACCACGTATCGGGGATCGGCGGCCGATCTGAAACCGGCCCTGATCACGCTGAACCGGGCCGTTAGCGCGCCGGCACAGAGCAGCCCGGCCGAGATCGCCGCAGCCGGGCGGGAGCGTCCGCCCCGGCGGTGGAGCAACGTCGCGCCGGCCACGATCGCCGCCTGGGCGGTGCGAGTCAGGCGGGCCTCGTTGCCCTCCCGGTACACGTCGCCGATCTCGCCGAGCTGGAGCTCCATCAGCTGCTTGGCGGCCACCTCCAGCGCCGCCGCGCCGAGCGCCAGCCTGCGCGCCGGCTTTGCTAACTCGGGCGGAGCGATCGCGGCGCCAACGGCGCCCGCGCTGAGGGCCGCGCCGGCGCCGAACACGAACGGCAACGTGCGGCGCGCCTCATGCCAGACCGGCACGGCAGTATTCGCGATCAGAGCCGCGGTGTACGTGGAGAGCGGAAGGCCCAGCAGGGCAGCCGCCGGCCTAGCGAGCCTGGCCGTCCGCGGGAACAGCCCCGTCCACGCGTTCGCGGCCGCGATCGTGGTCGCGCCGCCGCTCGCCCCGAGCAGCCAAGATCCGATGCTCATCGGCGAGGTCGGCTTGAACATCCGGAACATGTTGATAAAGCGCAGCGGCCGGCCGAGATCGGACGTCAGCAGCGCCGGACTGACGCTGATCGCCGCCATCGCCACCGCCCACGTGCGCTTGGCGAGCTCGTCCTCGCCGCGCAGCTGGGACAGATATGCGAGCCCGGCCGATGCCCCGGCCAGGCCGCCGGTGAAGAAGTAGCAGGGGACCTCCCAGGTCCAAACCGGCTGCTTGAGCACAGGCTGACCGTGGTAGGAGCGGACCTCACCCCAACCGTCGCTCATCGCCGGCCCCCGAGCACCGCCGCCGCGATCCCGATCCCGAGCGCCATGGCAGCGGCGCCGCTGGCCTTCCAGATCGAGCCGATCTCACGGACGGTGTCGTGCGGATCGGGCGGGAGGCCGTAGACCTCGGGCTCGTCGAGGAGGAGGAAGAATGCGCCGGCGCCGCCGACCCCGTTTTCCTCGTCGGCGAGGTACAGCTGAGCCTTCTCCTGGCCGGACTCCCGCAGGTGGGCGAGACGGTGCTCGGCCCGCTCTCGAAGGTCCGTCAGCTCCCCGAACTGAATCGAGTTGGTCGGGCAGGCCTGCGCGCAGGCCGGCTCTGAACCGTCCTTCAGCCGGTCGTAGCAGAGCGTGCACTTCCAGACGCGGCCGTCGTCGCGGCGGCGGTCGAGTACGCCGAACGGGCAGGCAGGCACGCAGTACCCGCAGCCGTTGCAGATGTCGGGCTGGACGACGACGGTCCCGAACTCGGTCCGGAACAGAGCGCCGGTAGGGCACACCTCGAGACACGCGGCGTCGGTGCAGTGCTTGCACACGTCCGAGGCCATCAGCCAGCGGATGCCGTCTCCCTCCTGGTAGGTCTGCACGCCCGCCTCGAGCGCGTCGTTGCGGGCTGCGGCCTCCACCAGGGACGCCCCGTCCTCCACGCCGGCCGGCACCTTCTGCTCGACGAAGGCCACGTGTCGCCACGTGTTCGCGCCGAGCTCAACGGTGTTGTCGTACGAGTTGCCGGTGAACCCCTCGATCGACATCGGCACCTGGTTCCACTCCTTGCACGCGACCTCGCACGCCTTGCACCCGATGCACACCGACGTGTCGGTGAAGAAGCCCACCCGGGGCTTGGCCTGCGCACCGTAGGTCTTGGGCCAGGTGTGGGTCTCGAGCTTCACGCGCCGTTCACCCCGGCTCGCCTCCGGTATTCGCCCACCAGCTCGAGGCGCGCTCGGCCGCGGGGCCTGCGCCCCGGGCGGATGTCACACGTGGCCACCTTGTACTCGCTGATGTGGACGTTCTCGTCGAGTGCGAGCGGAAGCAGATCGTTGGCGGAGTCGCCGGTCACGATGCCAACGCCGCCCCAGTGGTACGGGGCACCGACGAGATGCATCTCCCGGCCCTGGATCCGGAGCGGCTTGATCCGCTCGGTCACGAGCACCCGTGCCTCCACCGCCTGCCTCGCTGTGACGATCGTCGCCCAGCCGCCGTGCTCGAGACCCCGGTGCGCGGCGAGCCGCGGCGAGACCTCGCAGAAGAACTCGGGCTGGAGCTCGGCCAGGTAGGGCACCGTCCGCGACATCCCTCCGGCCGTATGGTGCTCGGTCAACCGGTAGGTGGTCAGGACGAACGGAAACACCTCGGCGCCCGGCTGCTCGGCGGCCGGGTGATACGGGTTCTCGGGACGGAGAAAGACCTGACGCGTGGGATTGTTCTGCCGCCGGTACAGGAAGTTGGTGAACGGGGACTCCTGCGGCTCGTAGTGCACGGGCAGCGGACCGTCGACGAGCCCCGTGGGGACGAACAGCCACGCCCGCCCGTCGGGATGGAGGATGTAGGGCTTGTCGCCCGAGATCGCCTCCACCTTCTTCGCGTTCGGCGGGGGCTTGTAGTCGGGCGCCTTGTCGGCCGGGAAGTCGGGCGTGTCGCCCTTGCTCGTCCACTCGCCTCGCTCCTCGTCCCACCAGACATAGCGCTTGCGCTCCGACCACGGCCTGCCCTCGGCGTCGGCCGAGGAGCGGTTGTAGAGCATCCGCACGTCCCGCGGCCACGCCCACCCCCACTCGTGCGCGATCCAGTTCTGGCCCCTGCCCGGCTTCTTCCGCGCCGACTGGTTCATGCCGTCCTTGAAGATGCCGCAGTGGATCCAGGACCCGCACGAGGTGGAGCCGTCCTGTGCGAGGTCGTTGTAGCTGGACAGGAACGACCCGTCGGGCCGCCGCCCGGAGATCTCCCGGAGAACCGCCTCGGCGTCGGGCTCGCCGTGAAGCCCCACGAGCGGGTAGTCCCAGACCAGGTCGAGGATCGGTCGGTCCTTCGGATCACCCGATCCGGAGAGCTTCTCCCGGATCCGCCTGCCGAGGTGGTAGATCCAGTGGAGATCCGAGCGACACTCGCCGGGCGGCTCGCACGCCTTGTGGTGCCACTGCAGCAGTCTCCCGGTGTTGGTGAAGTTGCCGTCCTTTTCGGTGTGGGCCGCCGCCGGGAGGAAGAACACCTCGGTCTGGATGTCCTCGGCGCACGTCTCCCCCGACTCGTGCTCGGGCGAGTCCTTCCAGAAGCTCCCCGACTCGAGCGGTTGGAAGTCCCTCACGACGAGCCAGTCGAGCTTGGCAAGAGCCAGGCGCATGAGCTTCGAGTTGGCCGACCCGACTGTCGGGTTCTGGCCGACGCAGAACATGCCCTTCACCCCGCCGTCCAGCATCTTCAGCATCATCGCGTAGTGCGAGTGATCGCCGTTGATCCGCGGCAGGTAGTCGAAGCAGAACTCGTTCTCCTCGGTCGCGGCGTCGCCCCACCACGCCTTCAGCAGCGACACGACGTAGGGCTTCAGGTTCCCCCAGACACCGGTGTCCGGGCCGTTCAGCTCGACGAACCGGTCGAGCGACGGGTGGGCATCCGGGTGGGGCATAGGGATGTAGCCCGGGAGGATGTTGAACAGCGTCGGTATGTCGGTCGAGCCCTGGATGTTGGCGTGCCCGCGCATGGCCAGGATTCCCCCGCCGGGACGGCCCATGTTGCCGAGCAGCAGCTGGACGATCGCCGCCGTGCGGATGTTCTGCACCCCCACCGTGTGCTGGGTCCATCCCACGGCGTAGACGACTGCAGACGTACGCTCGCGGCCGGAGTTCTGACACAACGCCTCGGCAACCATCGTCACGTCCCCGGGCGCGCACCCGCAGAGCTCGGCCACGCGGTCAGGCGTGTAGCGCTCGAAGTGCCGCTTGAGGATCTGGAGCACCGAGCGCTCATGCTTCATCTCGTTGTCGATCTCCGGCGGATCGCCGCCCTCGAGGCGCATTCCGTGCGCGCCCTGCGCCTGCTCGCCGGTGACACCGCCAGCGCTCGTCGTGTCGCTGTAGCCCCAGCTCTCGATGTTGTAGGCGCCTTTCTCCTCGTCCCAGCCCGAGAACACGCCACCGGCTTCGTCGGCGTCCCGGAAGTCCTCCCTGATGATCACCGGTCCGTTGGTGAAGTGCCGGACGTACTCGGCGAACAGCGCGTCGTGCTCGAAGATGTAGTTGACGATCCCGCCCAGGAACGCGACGTCGGTTCCGGGCCGGATCTGAATGTGGGCGTCAGCCATCGCGCTGGTCCGCGTGAACCGCGGGTCGACGTGGATCACCTTCGCCCCCCGCTCCTTGGCCTCGATCACCCACTGGAATCCGACCGGGTGCTGCTCGGCCATGTTCGAGCCCATGATCAGGATGCAGTCGGAGTTCTGCAGGTCCTGCTGGAACGTGGTGGCGCCACCGCGCCCGAACGAGGTCCCCAGACCGGGGACCGTGGAGCTATGTCATATGCGGGCCTGGTTCTCGATCGATACCGCCCCCATCGCGGTGAAGAACTTCTTGATCAGGTAGTTCTCCTCGCTGTCGAGCGTGGCGCCGCCGAGGAAGTGGATACCGAGTGTGCGCTTCAGCGACTGCCCCTCGTCGGTCGCCTCCTCCCAGGTGTCGGCGCGAGCCTTGATCACGCGGTCAGCGATCATCTCAGTCGCCTGCTCGAGTGAGATGTACTCCCACTGGGTGCCGCCGGGGCGCCGGTACTTGACCCGCGTCTCACGCATCGGCGAGTTGACGAGCTTCTCCGACGCAGACCCCTTCGGGCAGAGGCGGCCGCGCGAAACGGGCGAGTCCGGGTCGCCCTCGATCTGGGTCACCTTCTCGTCCTTGACGTAGACCCGCTGGCCGCACCCAACCGCGCAGTACGGGCAGACCGACTGGACGACCCTGTCGGCGGTCTTCGTGCGAGGCGTCAGGCGCTCAGAGCGCAGCGACTGGGCGGCGCGACCCAGACCGAGCGCATCCCCTCCCAGCTGACGAAGAAAGGGCGGGGTCACGCGTCGTGCGCTGAGCATCGGCACGGCAATGTTACCCCTGGCCTCCGGCGGCTAACCCGCCTCGTCTTCCCCCTCCGGCGCCGGCGCCCCGGGGACGTTCTGGTCTGCGCGCTTGCGCTCCCAGTCCTCGCGGACGTCGGACACCTCTTCGCGCAGCCGCTGGCTCTGGCGCTGGAGCCGGTCCGCCTCCTCCTCCAGCTCGTCGGCGAGCTTGTCCGGGTCGGTGTCTCTCATCAACATCGGGCTACCCGCAACCGCGCGGCGCTTACACCCCGCGAGCGCCGGTAAGCCTTAGCCCGCATGGCCGTCGCGATTCTCGACATCGACGGGACGCTCGTCGATACCAACTATCACCACGCCCTGGCCTGGTACCGGGCCTTCCGCGAGCACGGGATCGTGCTGGCGCTGTGGGGCATCCACCGCCACATCGGGATGGGCGGCGACCGGCTGGTCCCGGCGCTCACCGATGAGCGGACCGAGCAGGCCCAGGGCGACGAGATTCGCGAGGCCGAGAAGCGCCAATACATGGATCTGATCGGCGAGGTCGAGCCGATGGAGGGATCCCGCGAGCTGCTCGTGGACCTGGGCCGCAGGGGCCATACGGTGATCCTCGCCAGCTCGGCCAAGGAGGACGAGGTCGAGCACTACGTCGATCTGCTCGATGCCCGCGACCTAGCCGGCGGATGGACGACCTCGGCCGACGTGGAGTCGACCAAGCCGCAGCCCGATCTCGTCAACGCCGCCCTCGAGTGCGCGCAAGCGCGTCCGAAGGACGCGGTGATGGTCGGAAACACCCCATGGGACGTCCACGCGGCGAGTAGAGCGAACGTGCCGACGATCGCCGTGCGCACGGGGGGATTCGGGACCGATGAGCTGCGCGACGCAGGTGCCGCGGCGCTGTTCGAGTCGGTGGCCGAACTCGCGGCGCGCCTCGACGAAACGGCCCTGCGTTAGACGGCCCGCGCCTCCCGGGCCGCGGCGATCGCCGCCTGTCCGAACGACACGCCGCCGTCGTTGGGGGGCAGGGCCATCGGGGTCAGGACCCTCAGCCCGGTCCGTGTGAGTTCCCGGGCGGACTGTTCGAGCAGCAACCGGTTCTGGAACACGCCGCCGCTCAGCACCACCGTGTCGAGGCCGGCCGACGATGCGATCCGCACGCAGGCCTCGGCGCCGGCCCGTGCGACCGCGGCGTGGAACCCCGCCGCCACGTCGGCTGGCGCGGTCCCCGATGCGATGTCCCGCGCGATTGCGCGCACGGCGGGCCGCGGATCGAGGCACAGGCCGGACCCGTCATCGACCACCTCGATCTCGTAGACGGCGGCCTCGGTGGCGGTCGCGGCGAGCGCCTCGAGTTCGATCGCCGCCTGGCCCTCGTAGCTGACCCTCGCCCGAACGCCGCACAGCGCCGCGACGGCATCGAACAGCCGGCCCATGCTGGTGGTCACGGGCGAGAGCTCCGAGGCTGCGGCGATCCGCGCCATCGCCTCCCACGCGCGCGGCTCGACCGACCCTGCCAGCTCAGCGGGCAACTGCTGCGGCTCACCGAACGCCTCGGCCAGCCACGTAGAGGCCATCCGCCACGGTTCCCGCACGGCTGCCGATCCGCCCGCCAGCGTGACTCCTCGCAACCGGCCCGCGCGCACGAACTCTGACAGGTCGCCGACGAGGAGCTCGCCGCCCCAGACCGTCCCGTCGGTTCCATAGCCGGTGCCATCGAAGATCGCTCCGACCGCGGGACCCGTCACGCCGTGCTCGGCCAGGCACGCGGCCAGGTGGGCATGGTGGTGCTGGATGCCGACGTGCTCCACGCCCGCGCGCTCGAGCGCATACGCCGTCGACAGGTAGCCGGGATGCAGGTCGTGGGCAACGATCTCCGGGACGACCGCGAACATGGTCTCGAAGTGGGACACGCCCTCACGGAAGGCGTTGTGGGTGGCGAAATGCTCGAGATCGCCGATGTGGTGCCCGACCCACGCACGCGAGCCCCTGGCCACACAGAAGGTGTTCTTCTGCTCGGCGCCGCAGGCCAGCACCGAACGCCGAGCCGGGATTGGGAGCGGCAGATGTCCTGGCACGTAGCCGCGCGAGCGGCGGATAGGCAGGGCCCGGAGCTCGCCGGCGACGTTCACCACCCGTATGACGGAGTCGTCTGTGCGGGTCTCGATCGCGCGGTTGTGGATCAGGAGATGGTCGGCGATCGGCGCCAGCCGCTCGATCGCCTCCTCGTCGCGGTAGGCGATCGGCTCATCGGAGACATTGCCGCTGGTCATCACGAGCGCGACCCCGGCGTCGCGCGCGAGCAGGTGGTGAAGCGGCGAGTAGGCGAGCATCACGCCGAGCTCGGGAGCACCGGGCGCCACGGACGGCGCCACGTCGGCGGCGGGCGACCGGGCTGCCAGCACGACCGGCCGCTGGGGCGAGCGCAGCAGCGTCTCCTCCTCGGGGCCGAGCTCGACCAGCTTGCGCGCGCCCTCCACGTCGGCGACCATCACCGCGAACGGCTTGTCCTCGCGGTGCTTGCGGGCGCGCAGCGCCGCGACGGCGCGCTCGTCGTCGGCGCGAGCGGCGAAGTGATACCCGCCGATCCCCTTGACCGCGACGATCTTCCCGTCGCGCAGCGCGCGCGCCGCGACCTGGACGGCGTCGCTGCCGTCGCCCACGCGGTCCGGCCGCCCGGTGCAGTCGAGCAGCGTCACCGACGGCCCGCAGCTCGGGCATCCGTTCGGCTGCGCGTGGAAGCGGCGATCGGCGGAGTCGTCGTACTCGGCCTGGCAGAGCTCGCACATCACGAACGCGGACATCGTCGTCAGCGGCCGGTCGTACGGAACGCCGCGGACGATCGTGAACCGCGGACCGCAGTCCGTGCAGTTGATAAACGGGTAGCGGAACCGGCGGTCGGCTGGGTCGAACAGCTCGCGCAGACAGGCGTCGCAGATCGCGGTGTCCGGCGTGATCGGAGCGTTGGCGGACTCGCTCTGCGGACTCTCGCGGATCGCGAAACCACGCTCGCCGGTGGGCTCGCGCTCGCTGACCGACACCCGCTCGAGCACCGCGAGCGGCGGTGGCTCGCCCCCCAACCGCGCGAGGAACCTCTCCACCACTCGCTCGTCCCCCTCGACCTCGAGCAGCACACCCGAGGAGTCGTTAAGGACGAATCCGTCGAGCCCGAGCTCGCGGGCCAGCCTGTAGACGAAGGGCCGGAAGCCGACGCCCTGCACGGTTCCCTCCACCCGTGCCGAGATGCGCACCCGCTGCGAAACGGTGGCGCTCACACGGCCAGCTCCAGCAGAGCGTGGTACGCGCTGGCCTGTGCCTCCTGAATGCGAGGGATGTGCTGCGAGCGGGTGGCCACGACGTGATCAGCCAGCCTCTCGGCCCCGATCCGGCCGCCGTCGTAGCCGACGAGCGCGATCGTCATCAGCTGCTGGCGCCGCGCCTGCGCGAGGGCATCGATCACGTTCACCGAATTCCCCGAGGTCGATATGGCGAGCAGCGCGTCGGCGTCGCGTCCATAGGCGATGATCTGACGCGAGAACACCGCCTCGATCCCGATGTCGTTCGCAATCGCGGTGATGATGCCGGGGTCGTCGGCCAGGTCAACGGCTCGCCGGCCCGCGGCCCTGAAATCGGCGACGACGTCCATCGCATCGGTCGCCGAGCCGCCGTTGCCGAGAGCGAACAGCGTCCCGCCGCGCTCGAACGCTTGGCGCAGCTCGGCCGCGGCCCGCGCGAGGGTCTCGGCGTTCTCGCTCAGCGTCTGGCCGCGCAGCGCCCCCACCTCCTCAGCCTTCATGAGCACCGAGCTGCGCACGTCGTCGAGCACCTCCTCGAGGTTGTCCTCGCTCTCGGCCAGGAACGGATAGAGGAAGCTCGAGGCTCCCGCATCGTGGCCGCGGCGAGCGTCGCGGCCGCTCAGCAGCCCGCGGTGCTCGAAGAACACGTGCACGAGCTCCCAGAGCACGTGGTAGAGCGTCTCGATCAGCTCCTGGCGCACCGACGGATCCGCGGTGCCGGGCTCGAACTCCCATTCGGCTCCGAGGGGCGCGAAGGCGATCGTCAGCGCCCCGCCGGCGCGGGCCGCGGCGATCGCGTTCTCGTGCGATGGCGGTCCGAAGGCGATCACGATGTCGTCGGCGCCGGTGAGCAGCTCGAGGTCGTCGGCCGGGACCGCGATCGCCGGGAGCGCCCGCTTGCCGACGATCACCGGGTGGACGAACTCCACCGCCACGTGCCGCGCGTCCGAGCGCGCGGCGGGCGAGCTTCCGAACGCGATCAGCCTCCCTCCGCGGGCGAACCGCTCCGCCATCAGGTGGCACAGGCGCGAGAGACGCTCGGCCTCGGCCTCGAAGAACCGAGCATTGGCCTCGGTGCGATCCTCGAGCAGCGCCTGCACTCTGGCGGCGAGGACACCCGAGAGCGCGGCTTCGCTCACGCGGGGACGCGCTTCCGATGGGCGACTCCGAGCAGCCACTCTCGCCACGCCTCTACCCCCTCGCCGGTCCGAGCGCTGAGCAGGATCCGCTCGACGCCCGGATTGACCTGATCGAGGTAGTAGATGAACTTGTCGAGATCGAAGTCGAGGTGCGGCATCAGGTCAAGCTTGTTGACGACGACGAGCTCACAGGTCCGGAACATCAGCGGGTATTTGAGCGGCTTGTCCTCACCCTCGGTGACCGAGCAGACCATCGCGCGGACGTCCTCGCCGACCCTGAATTCGGCCGGGCAGACGAGGTTGCCGACGTTCTCGATGATCAGCATGTCGATGTCGTGCAGCGGCAGCGCGGGCAGCGCAGAGCGGACCATGTTCGCGTCAAGGTGACACTCGCCGCCGAAGCCGGAGTCGGTGTTGAGCTGGGTGACCGGGACGTGGAGGGTGGCGAGCCGGTCGGCGTCGAACGAGCCCTGAACGTCGCCCTCGAGCACGCCGACGCGCACATCGCCCAGCGGCGAGGACAGCGTGCGCTCGAGCAGCGTCGTCTTGCCCGCCCCGGGCGCGCTCATCAGGTTCACGACGGTCACGTCGTGACGGTCGAAATCGTCGCGGTTGGCGCGCGCGATCGTGTTGTTGGCATCGAGCGCGTCCTCGACAACCCTCACCTTGGTCCGGTGCATGCATGCTCCTGTTCCTCGACTTCGATGTACTCCACTTCGAGCTCCTCGCCGGCGATCACGGTCACCGTCCCTGACTCGCAGCGCGGACAGCGGAAGGCCGGGATCGTCGGCTCCCACTCGTGCTCGCAGCCGCCGCAGCGGAGCCGGGCGGCGATCTCGGTGAGCTCGAGGCGCGCGCGCTCGCACGACGTGTCCCTGGCCACGATCCCGAAATAGAACTCAAGCGATTCGGGCACCACCTGGCGCAGCGTCCCGACCCTCATGCTGACGAGCGTGACGGGCCGCTCCCCGGCGTGGCTCAACGCCGTGTTCAGCACCGCCGAGGCGATCGACAGCTCATGCATCGCGCAACTCGGCGATCGTCTCGAGCACGACGTCGGCGGCGCGGCCGAGCGCGCCTGAGACCGGCTCGCTCAGGCCAAAGCCGACGTCCTCCACCTCGGCTGGCTCGCACGCCACCACGAACACGCGGCCGGGCCAGCCACCGACGTACTTGACGAAGCGCAGGACGGTCTGCGGGTCCATACCGTGCGGATCGAGCATCTGGCCGTCCTCGATCTTCCCGTCGACGTCGTCGGGATCGGCCTCCATCACGTACAGGGTCCCTGGCGCCTCGCCCTGGCGGCTGACGTCGATCAGGATCAGCGCGTCGTATCCGCGCATCACCTCGTAGGCGAGGTCGAGCCCACCGGAGCCGAAGTCGATCACGTGCACCCCAGGCGGCAGCTCGCGCTCCTCGAGCAGCTTTGCCACCGCTCCGCCGAACCCGTCGTCGCGAAGCCACGCGTTCCCGATCCCGGCCACGAGGATCTGCTGGGTTCGCTGCGCCGTGCCGGTCATATCGCTTGCACCTCGTGTGGGAAGAAGAACAGGTACCGCCCGGTCTCGCGCATCAGCTCCTGACCGGGGTCGTCATCGACGGTGACCGCGAGATGGACCCGGTCGTCGTAGTCAATGTAGATGCGCTCGAGCGTGGCCCGGCGGCCGTCGAGCATGCGGTCGAACACATCGCGTTGGGTCCCGGGGCGAAGCAGGAGCTTCGAGCCGCGCTCGAAGGTCACCTCCCCCACCGTCGCCCGCTGCTGGCCCGGGTTGTCGTCGGCGCCCATGCCCGGCTTCATCCCGCCGTGCAGTCCGACGATCTCCTCTGGCGTGGTCGCGAGCGCGCGCTCGAGCATCTCCCGCACCGCCGGGTCCTGCGACCCCGTCGCCGCCCGCTCCTCGTCGCTCAGCGCGTGCACGTGGAGGACGAGCGCCTCCTCGATCTCGGTGTTGTCGAACAGGCTCCCCCGCGACTCGGGCGCGATCTGAGGATGGTCGGGGAGCACGAACGCGGCGCCGAGCACGGTGTCGTCACTCGGCGTCGCGAGCACGGGGAAGGTGTTGACGCTGTGGTGGGGGGTCTCGAGCGGCGAGATGAAGCACCCGGCCGAGAGCCGGAGCACGATGTGGGTTGAGATCAACGACTCGAGCAGCGCCGCGCCGCGGTCTAGCCCCGAGGCCACGTCGGCCTCGTTGTGCACGCAGGCGCGCACCTGCGTCCGGCCCTCCGCGACCTCAGAGCGCACGGTGAAGCGACCGCCCGGGAACTGCACCGTCTCGCGCTCGCCGAGCGCGACCGGGCCGATCTCGACGCGGTGCTCCTCGGCCTGGTGGCGCTCGCCGCTCGGTGTCAGGTAGCGCAGCATGCCGATCAGCGTGGCGCCCTCGGGAGCCTCCGCGGAGCACTCGAGTCGGGCGTGGTCGAAGGCGCCCTCGCATTCGGCCGCGTAGGTGCGCGGGTAGACGATCCCGAACGGCGTCGGGGTGGCGTTCTTGGTCGCGCCCGGCGTGTACGGGTAGAGCGCGTAGCCCTCGTACAGCAGCGAGCCGACGAGCTGCTCAAGCATCGAGCAGCTCGCTCACGCAGGCGTCGAAGCTCGGGAGGCCGCGCTCGGCGCGGCGCGCGTTGAGCGCGGCCAGCGTCTCGTCGGTGACTCGGATCCAGCCGCCGCCCGGATAGTGCTCGGCGATCATCGCCCGCCACGCCGACACCGGCATCCCGAACTGTGCGCTGGCGCTCCACGGCACCGGCGTCATCTGCAGCCGCCCCTCCTCACCGCGGTAGAAGATCGTGCCGTTGAAGTGGAAGCTCAGCGGGACCGAGCCGTCGGAGAGGGCGTAGAAGTACTTCGTCGCGGCGACCTCGAGATCGTACGTGCAGGGAATCTCGAGCGCGAAAGTCGTCGACCCCGAGAACGCCGGGACGACGGTGGCCACGCGCGCCCAGGCCATTCCCTGGGTCGAGGGCGTCCAGCTCGCCGGCGGACCGAATAGCTCGGCCAGTCGCTCACGCGTCTCTGGGTCATAACCGCGGCGAGAGGGATCAATCATCACCTGGGCGGTGAGGGCGATCGACTGGATCGCATACTCGCTGCGGTCGGTGGCCGTGGCCGAGAAGATCATCGTCGGGCCGGCTGCGAAGGCGAGGTGCGCCGCATTGGTGACGGCAAACTCGGGTTCCGGGATCGTCGGGGCAGGGTCCTCGAACTCGGTGCTGAGGCTCACGTGCCGGCTCCCGACCGAGACGCGGTGCGAGCGCGTAACTCCTCGAAGAAGGCCGGGACCGCCTCCTGAAGCGCGCCGCCGCCGGAGATCCCCTCCCAGCGCGACTTGATCAGCCCCACGAGCGCGTAGCACTGATCGATCGGGATGATCGCGTACTGAGGCGGCGTCGAGAGCCGGTTCACGACCAGCGCCTCGGCATCGGCGTCGAGGTTGACGATGCCGGGGTTGCGCTCCACCAGCGCGTCCCACGCGGCGAGGTCGAGCTCGGACTCGGTCGCCCCGGCGGGGCTCGGATAGAAGGCGAGCAGTCCGTCGCTCACGGTCGAGCGCATGAAGAAGGCAAGCCCGATTGGGATCTGAAAGCGACCCCACATCTCGTCGTCGCAGTCGAAGTCGTCGAGCCAGACGGTCCGCATCCCCGAGGGGCGGTACTCCGGGTCGCCCGAGCGCAGCGCCCAGCACGCCTCGCATGCGCAGATGATCCGCCGTTCGGTGAGGTGAAGCAGGTGGCGGTGGTCCTCGGGGATCGTCGTGTTGCAGAGGTCGCACCGTTCCATCGAGTTCGCCGGTCCACCGGGGCGGGTACCGGCCCCGGACTGCGCCAGCGATCGCATCCGTGCCAGCGTCTCGGCGCGTTTGCGCGCCGCGACGATCGAGTCGAGCCGGTCGCTCACAGCGCCACCCGGATACCGCCTGATTCGAGCAGCGGAACCGGAGTCAGCTGGAGCGGTTCGCTGCCGGCCGCCCGGCCCGCCCGCGGGAGATCGAACTCCACGCCGCAGGACCCGCAGCGGAGCATCGGGCCCTCGAGCTCGCCGCCGTGCAGCGGGGCGCCACAGGCCGCGCACGCATCCCGGTAGGCGAGCAGCGACCCATTGACCCGCGCGATCAGCAGCGGCTCACCATCGGCCGCGATCGACGTCAGCGAGCCCGGCTCGAGGCCACTGATGCCGTCGAGCGGGATCCACCGGGCCGGTGCTTGCTCGGGCTGTGGCGGCACCGGGTCCGCGCCCGAGTGGACCATCGGCAGCTCGAAGGCGCCGACCGGAGCCGTCGGCTCGGTCACGCCCTCGACCTCAAGCCCGGCCAGGTCCGGCGCGTGCTCGTCGATCGCCTGCTTGATCGCGAGCTCGAGCGTCGCCCGGGACGCCGCGCACCCGTTGCAGCTGCCCTGAAGCGCCAGGTGCGCAACCCCGGCCTCAAGCGAGAGCAGCTCGACGTTCCCGCCGTGCGACTCCATGTACGGCCGGACGGTGTCGAGCGCCTCGAGGACACGCTCCTCGAGCGCTACCGGGTACAGGTCATGGATCAGGAGCAGGCTGGCGACGGCGCCGTCCTGTGCGAGCTGATCGAGGATCGTCGCTCCGGCCTCGCGTGAGGCCTCGATCGTCTCGACGATCCGCGTCAGGCCGTCCCCGTACATCGCGATCACCGTCGCCACCAGCTCCTGAGCCAGCTCCCTGGCGTGAGGGTCCGCCAGCCCGTCGACAAGGTTGGACAGCTGCTGGACCCGGTCGAGGAGCTCGCCGGGAAGCGCTTCTGAGGCCATGTCTAACCCTAACTGAGCCCAGTGGGTGTGTGAATCACCTTCCGCACGCGGCCCTTGCCCGTGTACATGTGCACGCCGCATGGCAGACATGGGTCGAAGCTCCGCACCGCGCGCATGATGTCGATCCCCTTGAAATTCTCGGGACCGTTCTCCTCGAAGATCGGCGTGTTCTGCACCGCATCCTCGTAGGGACCGGGCGTGCCGTACGTGTCCCGCGGGCTCGCATTCCACGGGGTCGGCGGATAGGGCTGGTAGTTGGCGATCTTGCCGTCCCGGATGACCATGTGATGCGAGAGCACACCACGGGCCGCCTCGTGGAATCCGCAGCTGACGGCCTGCTCGGGAACCGTGAACTCCTTCCAGCTCTTGGTCCGCCCCGCCCGGACCTCCTTGAGCGCCCGCTCCAGGCAGTGCAGTGCCACGAGCGCGGCGTACGCCTGGTGGTAGGAACGCGCCCGGTCACGCTCGACCGCGTTCGACTTCTCTGGCACCTTCCACTCGAGCTCCATCTCCGGCATCGCCGCCGACTTCGGGAGCACCATCTGGATCGAGTGCCCGGTCGCCTTCAGATAGCCGAAGTCGACCAGCCCCGCCTTCGCCGTGCACCATTGGCGAGCGAACGGACCGCCACCGGTGTCACAGCACACATGGGTGTCCGTGCGCTTGTCGTAGACCCGCGGAGAGACGACCCAGCTGTACTTGTCGGCGAAGTCGCGCTTCTGGGGCTTGGGCAGCGTCTGCTTGTTCCACGGGTGGTTCTTGTCCACCGGGTTGCCGAGCGGGTCCTGCGTGACGTATGTCGGCTCGTTCTCCCACGAGTCGAAGTACGAGCTGCCGAGCAGGATCCGGATCATCAGGTTGATCTCGACCAGGTCGGTCGTGACCAGCTCGCCGTTGATCGCGATACCCGGGGTGATGTAGCGCTTGCGACCCCAGTCGGTCATCGTCTTGTAGTCGTAATCGACGAAGTCGGGGTCGTCGAAGCAGCCCCAGTTGACCAGGTTCGTGTCGCGGTAGCCGACCATGTCGTAGCCCGGCAGCTCCTGCAGGAAGAAGTCGTACAGGTCGTCGTGCATCGGCACGGTCCGCTTGACGTAGTCCATGTAGCGCATCAGGCGCACGTAGTAGTCGGTGAGGGTCTGATGCGTGATGTCGGCGCTGCAGCCACCCGGCATGATCGTGGACGGGTGCGTATGTCGGCCGCCGAACAGGCAGTACATCTCGCGCGTGTACCTGGCCACCTGCAGCGTCTCGAGATAGAAGCTGCCGGTGAACGGGTTCAGCGCGCGCATGATGTCGGCGATCGTCCCGTAGCCGTGGATGTCCTTGTGCGGCGCGGAGGTGTTCTCGGCCTTGGCGAGCAGGCTCGGGTTGGTGTCCTTGACCATCTGCTCGCAGAAGTCCACGTTCGCCATGCAGTCGTTGAAGATCGCGTGGTCGAACATGTAGTCGGCCGACTCGGCCAGGTTGAATGCCAGATCGCCGAGCGGCGGCGGCTTGACCGAGTAGGCCATGTTCTGGTTCAGGCACGAACACGTGCAGTGGTTGTCGCCGCAGATGCCGCAGATGCGGCTGGTGATGAAGTGCGCGTCACGCGGATCGATCCCCTTCATGAAGATGTCGAAGCCGCGGAAGATCATCGACGTGCTGTAGCACTTGAGCACCTGGTGATTGGAGAAGTCGATCTCCGTGTGGATGCCGAGGCTGCCGACGATCCGGGTGATCGGATCCCACGACATCTCCTTGACGACGACTTTTTGTCCCGTGGTGGACTCGGTGGTGGCCATCTGCTCTCCTAGTGAAGACTCGTAGCGATCGGTTCTGGTGCCGGGTTACCAGCGCTTCTGGTAGCCGGAGGTGAGCGCCGGCCCGCGCTTGCGCCATTCGGGCTCGATGTCGAACTTCTTGTCGATGTTGCGCTTGCGGAAGTACCGAAAGACCGGTCCGTAGGTGAACTTCTGGAAAGACGCGCCGGCGTTCCCCCACGGATCCGGGTCCATGAACGGCATGTACTTGTCAGGGAAGCCGGGCATCGTGCACGCCATGCAGATGCCGCCGACGTTCGGGCAACCGCCGATTCCGTTGACCCAGCCCCGGACGGGGACGTTGCACTTCGTCACGGGGCCCTTGCAGCCGAGTTTGACCAGACAGCGATGATCTGCTCCGTACTCCGTGGCGAAGTTGCCCTGCTCGGTGAAACCGGCCCGGTTGCATCCCTCGCGCACGGTCCGGTCGAACAACCACTTCGGCCGGAGCTGCTCGTCGAGCTCGGGCACGGGCGCCATCCCCGCGAGATGGAAGACCAGGTACATCAGGGTCTCGGTCATGTTGTCCGGCTGCGCGGGGCAGCCCGGGATGTTGATGATCGGGAGGCCGGCCTTCGACTTCCAGTTCCAGCCCAGGTAGTCGGCCACGCCCATCGCGCCGGTCGGGTTGTTCTTCATCGCGGGGATCCCGCCGTAGGTGGCGCAGGTGCCGACCGCGACGACGGCCGCCGCCTTTGGTGCCAAGCGGTCGACCCACTCGTTCAGCGTGATCGGCTGCCCGTCGGACGGGTTCACGCCGAAGCCGGTCCAGTGTCCTTCGCCGTTGATCTCCTCGTTGCCGAGTGATCCCTCGATCACCAGTACGAACGGGTCGAGCTTGCCCTGCTCCGCGTCGTACCACGCCTGGATGTACTCGTCACCGACCTCGAAGGCGATGACCTGGTTGTGGATCACGACCCGCGGCATGCCGGGGATCACGCCCTGGATGATGTCCTCGAGGCTGGGGTTGGTCGCGGTGGTCATGGCCACCGAATCGCCCTCGCACGAGAGGCCGATCGTCATCCACAGCACATGTGCGGTGATCTGCTCCGTCTCGTGCTGCCTGGGTGCGTACTCGATTCCTGCCGCCATCGATGCTCCTCTCTGAACACTCAACAGATCCGCGGAAGCGGATCCCCAACCAGCTGATCCATCACCCTCCTGCCGCCAAAGCTCGTCTCGACCAGCACCATCCCGGGCGGCTTCTGCCGCACCTCGCCGATCGCCGCGGCCTGCTCGCATCCTGGAACCGCCCTCAACACCCTGAGCGCATCCTGACTCGCCTCCGGCGTGACGAATGCGACCAGGCGGCCCTCGTTGGCCACGTACATCGGATCGATGCCGAGCAGCTCGGCGGCCGCCGCTACGACCGGCGTCACCGGGACGTCGGCTTCGCGGACGACGACCGAGACGCCCGAGGCGCGGGCGAGCTCGTTCAGGACCGAGGCGACGCCCCCGCGCGTCGCGTCCCGCATGCAGTGAAGCTCCTCGCCCGCCGCGCCGAGCAGCGCATCGACGGCCGGCCATAGCGAGCACGTGTCCGACTCGATCTCGGCGTCGAGCTCGAACTGGTTGCGGGCCAGCATGATCGCTGTCCCGTGCTCGCCGATCGGGCCGGAGACGAGGATGTGGTCGCCGGGCCGCAGGCCGGACGGCGAGACCTGCGCGCGCGGGTCGACGGCGCCGACCCCGGTCGTGCACAGGTACATGCCATCGGCCGCACCTCGCTCCACGACCTTGGTGTCGCCGGCGACGACCTCCACCCCGGCCTCCCGCGCCGCCATGGCGATCGCCTCCACCTCGGCCCGCAGGGCCTCTGCGCTCAGGCCCTCCTCGAGGATCATCGACACGGTGATCGCGACCGGCCGCGCGCCCGACACGGCCAGGTCGTTGACCGTCCCGTTGACTGCGAGCTCGCCGATCGAGCCGCCAGGGAAGCGGAGGGGCTTGACCACGAAGCTGTCCGTGGTCATCGCCAGCGTGGCGCCGTCGATGCTGACCGCGCCCGCGTCGCCCAGCGCCGACAACGTCCCCTCCGCCTCGGCCAGCGCCGGGACGAGGAGGCCCTCGATCAACGTTTGACTCGCCTTACCGCCTGCGCCGTGGGCGAGCGTCACCTGCTCATCACGGAAGCGCGGCCGTTTGGAGCGCGCGGTCTCGATGATCGCGATCACGCGCTGCTCGCGGCCGCTGGTGGCGGAATCCGACGGGGTCATACCGCCTCCCGCTCGCGAGCGAACCGGCCGTAGTTGTAGTACGCCGCGCACGCCCCCTCGGGCGAGACCATGCAGGTCCCGATCGCGTGCTCGGGGGTGCAGGCGGTGCCGAACACCTTGCACTCCCACGGCTTGATCACCCCTTTGAGAACCTCGCCGCACTGGCACGCCTTTGGATCCGCAACGCGAACGCCCGGAACCGGGAAGCGCCGCTCCGCGTCGAAGTCCGCGTATGCGTCCGACAGTCGCAGAGCACTCTGCGAGATGAATCCCAGCCCACGCCATTCGAAGTGGGGCCGCAGCTCGAACACCTCGGCCATCACCTCAAGCGCGCGCAGATTCCCCTCCCTGGGGACGACCCGCGTGTATTGGTTCTCGACCTCGCACCGCCCGTCCGTAAGCTGGCGGAGGATCATCAGGACCGATTGCAGGATGTCGAGCGGCTCGAAGCCCGAGATCACGACCGGCCGCCCGTAGTCGGCCGGAATGAACTCGAACGGCCGCCCGCCCACGACCGTGCACACGTGACCCGGCCCGATGAAGCCGTCGAGCCGAAGGTCAGGGGACTCGAGCAGCGCCCGCAACGGCGGCACGATCGTGACGTGATTGCAGACGCACGAGAAGTTCTTGATCCCCTCTGCCTTTGCGCGCTTCAGGGTCAGCGCGGTGGACGGCGCGGTCGTTTCGAAGCCGATGGCGAAGAACACGACCTCTCGGTCGGGGTTCTCCCGCGCGATGCGAAGCGCGTCCAGCGGCGAGTAGACCATCCGCACGTCTGCGCCCTGGGCCTTGGCGTCGAGCAGCGTGTACTCGGAGCCCGGGACTCGCAGCATGTCGCCGAAGCAGGTGAAGATCACGCCGTCGTTGCGGGCGACGGCGATGCCGTCGTCGACGCGGCCCATCGGGATCACGCACACGGGGCATCCGGGGCCGTGGACCAGCTCGACGTTGGACGGGAGCAGGTCGTCGATCCCATATTTGTAGATCGAGTGGGTGTGACCGCCACACACCTCCATCACCTTGTAGTGACGGCCCGGCTCGAGCTCGGCGAGGATCTCGCCCGCCAGCACCTGGCCGAGCTGGGCATCGCGGAACTCGTCGACGAACTTCATCCCCGCACACCCCCGAGATGCTGGATCGCGACGCCGGCATGCACGAGCAGCTCGTCGCCAATCGCAACCGGCTCCACCAGGTCGGTAGCAACCCGGTGGCGCGCGCGGTCCCCGTCCGCGCAGACGGCCAGGCCGTCGCTGAGCTCCATGACCCGCATCGCGATCCCCTCATCGCTGCACGTGATGCAGTGCTCCTCGCCGACGCGGCACTCCGCCACCGAGCGTTCCGTCACTCGATCACGCTCGCCTTCAGCTCCTCGAGCTCCTGCTCGTAATCAGCGCCCATCTGCTCGAGGAGTCGCAGGGTGGCGTGCGCCTCCTCCTCGTCGACCTTCGACAGAGCGAACCCAACGTGAATCAGCACCCAGTCACCCGGCTGTGCGCCGCCGTTGTCGTCTGCGAGGAGGCTCACGTTGATGTTCCGGCGCACACCGACGACATCGACCTTCGCAATCTGGTTGCCGGGATCGACCAGCTCGACTACCTGCCCAGGTATCGCCAAGCACATGAGCCCGTCTCTCCCTCCGATCGGAAGTGCCGTTACGCAGCTCGGACCGCCCGGCCCACACGGCCACGGGCGCCGTTCTATCACTGTGGACGGCGCCCCGCCAGTCGCTGTAAGGCAAGTGACGGTAATCCGCATTACCAACATATGTGGCGTTTGGCACCCGGCTTAGACTCTTGCCCGGGACTGGCCCGGTTCCAGCAGGAGAGAGGCGGAAAGGTGGAGAGCGACGGCGAGCGCAGCATCGGCAGGACGGACCCGAGCCCGTCGCGCTGGCGCCCCCGGCCACGCTCCCGCCCGAGCTCCTTCCGCTATCTGTTCGACCTCGACGTCGATCTGGCCGACGAGCTCGACGTCAGGATGCGAATGGTCGCCCGCCCGGCTGTTACCGCGATGACCTTCGACGCCGACCCCGGCGAGGTGGGGCTCGGGCAGTGGCTGACCGCGTCGGCCGGCGGTCCAGGGGTGCTCGTGCTCGACGGGGTGCTGGCGATCAACATGAGGGTCGGCGACCGTGTCGCGGCAGAGCTGATCGGCGCGGGCGACGTGCTCCAGCCCTGGCAGGGCGACGACGAGGAGCTGCTCGTGTGCGACATCGGCTGGCGGGCGCTGCTGCCCTCGCGCTTCGCGCTCCTCGACGAGGGCTTCGCGCATCGCGTCCATCCCTGGCCCAAGATCACCGAGGCGCTGCTGAGGCGTGCGAGCAAGCGCACGCGACGGTTGAACGTCCAGCGCGCGATCTCCGCCCAGCCGCGCCTCGAGGTTCGCCTCGCGCTGCTGCTGTGGCATCTAGCGGCTCGATGGGGCAAGGTCGAACCCGGGGGAATCCGCCTCCCGATCCCACTCACCCATCAGCTCCTCGGCCGGCTTGTCGCGGCCGAGCGCCCATCGGTGTCTCACGCGCTGTCCCGCCTCGCCAATGCCGGCGTGATCAGCGGCCACGGCGACGAGTGGCACCTGTACGGCACCCTCCAGGAACAGCTCGCGTCGATGACCGAGCCCGAGCGCAGCCGCGTCCAGCAGCTGGTCGCAGCTGCCGTGAAGCAGAGCTGATGCGCCCGATCGAGTTCGCGCCGGGACAGGACCGCGTCGAGTCGCAGGTGATTCACGTCATCTGGCTGACCAGCGGGCTAGGCTGCGATGGAGACTCGGTTGCGATGACCGCGGCGACCGCGCCGAGCATCGAGGACCTGCTCCGCGGCGTCCTGCCAGGCACGCCGCGGCTCGCGATCTACAACCCGATGCTCGCCTTCGAGAGCGGCGACGAGTTCGTCGCGGCCTTCCGCAGAGCCGCGGCGGGCGAGCTCGATCCGTTCATCCTCGTGTTGGAGGGCTCGGTCCCAAACGAGCAGATCAACGGCGAGGGCCATTGGGCCGCTTTCGGCGTCGATCCGGACACTGGCCAGCCGATCCCGACGTGCACCTGGATCGACTGGCTCGCGCCGCGGGCCGCGGCCGTGCTGGCGCTGGGCACCTGTGCCGCCTACGGCGGGATTCCCGCGATGCGCGGAAACCCCACCGGAGCGATGGGCCTGCGCGACTACGTTGGGTCCGGGTGGAGCTCCAGGCTCGGGCTGCCGATCGTCAACCTGCCCGGCTGTCCGGTCCAGCCCGACAACATCACCGAGCTGCTCCTCGAGCTGGCCCTGTGCGTCGCGGGCGTCCAGCAGCCCCCGGAGCTCGACGAGCAGGGGCGCCCCGTACGGCTGTTCACGCGGACCGTCCAGGAGAGCTGCGGCCGGGCTGGGTTCGCCGAGCAGGGCGAGTTCGCCGAGACGCCGGCCGACCGGCGCGGCTGCCTGGTCAAGCTCGGCTGCAAGGGGCCGGTGGTCAAGTGCAACGTGCCGGTGCGCGGCTGGGTCGGCGGGGTGGGCGGCTGCCCGAACGTCGGGGGCATCTGCGTGGCGTGCACGATGCCCGGCTTCCCGGACAAGTTCATGCCGTTCATTGAGCCGAGCGGAATCGGCCTGGTGGCCGCTGCAGGAGCACGCTTCACCTACGGTCCGGTGATGCGGAACCTGCGCTCCCGGGCGATCCGGCATCGCTTCGACCGTGAGCCGCACTGGCGGCGCACCGGCGAGCTGGCCACCGGCTATCAACCGAAGTGGTGATCGGCCGTGCCGACGCGAGTCATCTTCCGTTGCGAGTTCTGCGACGCCAGGCCTGACCCCGAGGCTCAGCTCGCGCTCGAACGTCAGGTCCGCGAGCTCGCCTTCGGCGAATACCTCGACGTCTCACCCGGACGCTGGCTCGTGTGGCTCGGAGGGGGCCCGCTGGGCCCGCGCCGTTACGCGTGCTCCGAGCACCGCGGCGAGCTGACCGCGTTCCTACGCCACCACTACGGCACGGTCGCCCCCCATCCGTGGAAGATGCCGCCGTACCCGCACACCCACCGGTCGGCCGACACCGAGCGGGCGATCCGTCACGGCGGCCTGTCCGCGAGCCCCAAGTGGGGACTGCAGTGAGCGACGCCGACCCGCTGACTCGCACCATCTTCCTCAACGGCGGCTACAAGCCGTTCGGGCAGTTCACGCTCGCCGACGCCCAGGCCCGTGCGGCCGAGCTGACCGAGGCGACCGGCTGGGGGCCGACCGCCCGTGTTGCCTCGGTGGCCCGCGGCTGGTCCGAGCTCGCGCGCGCCATGGCGAGCGCCGGCGCGGAAACCGTGGCCGGTCTCGACCCCGAGCAGGCGGCCGACTTCGCGCGTCGGCTGTGGGTGGTGCCGCCCGGCGGCAGCCTGATCTGAGGGGTTGGTGGGGGTGTTGAGGCGTTTCGGGGCGTTTCGGGCGCCCGGCGCCGGCGCACCCTAAAGAGCTCTTCAATCCCGGTTGTGATCGCTCAGGTTGGGTAGCCCGACTACGAAGCACTGGTACCCGGAGTGAGAAACGAGGCGATCCAGATGGACGATCTGAAGGTGCAACGGCGCCGCCGTGAGAGCGGGCGCAAGACCGAGGACAGACGGGGACCGGGGCAAAAGGAGCAGTCCGAGCGGCATGCTGAGCAGGCGAAGGAGAAGGTTGCGCGTCGGCGGGCGCGCCAGTCGGGCGCGGCAGCGTGGGTGTCGGACCGCGCATCGAAGTGGAGCCTCGACGGTCCTGACTGGCGCTTCCTCGAGCGCCAGAAGTACCTCTGGAATCCGCTCATGGACTACTGGTTCCGAATGGAGCTCGAGGGCTGGGAGAACATCCCCAAGCCGCCCGTGCTGCTGGTCGGGATCCACTCCGGAGCACCGTTCGTGTGGGACGCGTGGACGATCGGCGCCCAATGGTGGCGGCACTTCGGCGAGAGCCGAATCGTCCACGGCACCGCTCACGACGCGCTGATGGCGATGCCCGGGTTCGGATGGTACTTCCGGCGCATGGGAGTGCTGCCGGCGGCGCCGGACAGCGTCTCGGCCGCACTGGCCGAGGGCCACGACGTGATCCTCTGGCCCGGCGGCGAGCGCGATTCGCTGCGGCCGTGGACCAAGCGCGACGAGGCGGTCCTCGCGGGCCGGAGCGGATTCATCAAGCTGGCGATCCGCAGCGGGGTGCCAATCGTTCCGATCGCGACGGTCGGTGGCCCGGACTCGATGCCCGTGCTGGCGAGCGGCCGGCGCCTGGCCAAGGTGCTCCAGCTCGACCGGGTCGCGCGGCTGAAGATGTTCCCGATAGCGCTCCAGGCGCCGTGGGGCGTCTCCCCCGCGCTGCTCCCCGAGCTCCCACTCCCGACCAAGATCCGCACCGCCTTCGAGCCCCCGGTCGAGCTCGACACCGATCCGGCTCGGGCCGACGACGACGATTACGTAGCCGAGAAGTACGAGGAGGTTCGCGGCGCGATCCAGGAGGGCATGGACCGGCTCGCGCGCCGACGGCGGCTGCCGGTGTTCGGCTAGGGGCCCATGGCGCGCCCCTGGGGGCGCCCGACGACGGCGGCTGCCGGTGTTCGGTTAGGGCCCACCGGGCGCGCCCCACGCGGGCGCGCCCCTGGGCGGCGCGGGCCGGCGGTGGGCCCGGTGGCGGCTTCGGTGCCAGGCGCGGGGCGGGCGCTGGCGCGGCGCTGCGCGTGGGCGTGCCGGGCGCGGGCCGGGGGGCTGGCGGGGCAGAAAATCGGCACAAACCCGGGGTGCGGGTTCGGCGGAGGCTGGAAAGTACCGGCCACGGGGATTTTTCAGCCGGCCTTGCGAATCGGGCCTGACTTTGTTGCGTTTTTCTGGCCCGGGTCGACGCGCGACCCCTGGCCCGGGCAGACGCGCGACCCCCAGGCCCGGCAGACGCGCGACCCCCAGGCGCAGGCGCCCACACCCGCGGTCGCGCGATCCGCGAACCCCTACTTCCTCCGATCGACCGCCCGCTGCAGCTGCGCCTTGGTCATTCGCGAGCGGCCCTCGACGCCGAGCTCACGCGCCTCGTTATAGAGCTGCTCGCGGGTGCGCCCCTTGGGCCGGTTGGTGCCCGAGCGCAGGCCGCCGCGCCGCGATGAGGAGATGTCCTGGGTCGAGGTGCGCGAGCTCTGCCTTGATTCGCCGGCGCGAGCCCGCTCCTTGTTCACGGTGCGCGCGGCGATCTCCTCCGCGCGGCCCTCGCCGGCGCCGCGCTCGCGCTGGCTCTCCTTGACATGCTCGTACTGACGGGCACGCTTGGTCCCTTTCTTCGCTCCACGCGGGGGCATCGACCACCTCCGTATCTCGAAGCCTACGGCTGCTGCTCTACCCCTCGAGTCGATGATGAAACTGGCGCAACCGGCGCCGGCGCCGCAATGGAACCGCGAACCACAGTCCAGAGACGAGCACGGCCGCGATGCTTCCGACCACGATCGCCGTGGCCAGGCCGAAGACGACGTCCGAGATCAGCACGAGGATCCCGGTCAGCCCGACGGTCAGGAACGCCATGGCCGCGATCGTGAGCTGAGTTCCGACACTGACCAGATATGCCTTCTGCTGGCGACGGAACAGCAGCCGGTGGTGGATCGAGGGCGCGATCAGCAGCACCGCCGCGCTGGCGATGCAGAGCAGCGTCACGAAGTAGACATAGCGGTCGAACGACGTCACCCGCCGGAACCCGACGTTGAACGGAACGATCAGCAGGAAGGCGAACAGAACCTGGATCCCCACCGATACGACGCGCAGCTCGTTGAGCAGTTCCACCGTGTTGCGGTCGAGCCGCTCCATCGCCGATTCGTCGCGACCGTCGTCGGTGCTGCGCTCGATGGTGTCGTGTGCCACTAACGATGCGCTTCCCCGCCCGCACCAACTGGAAACGGCGACGGCGGCATACCCAGGCCGTCCGCGGGGTACGTTCGCCTCGGCATGGCCTCCGAGCAATTCGACGTGATCGTCCTCGGCGCCGGGCCGGCGGGAGAAGTTGTCGCGTCGCGGTTGGCCGCGCGGGGGCTCTCGCCCGCGCTTGTAGAGGCGGAGCTGGTGGGCGGCGAGTGCGCCTACTGGGCCTGCATCCCGTCCAAGACGCTGCTGCGCGCGCCCGAGGTGGCCGGCGAGGGCCGGCGCGCGGCCGGCGTGAGCGAGCCCGAGACCCGCTTCTCCGACATCGCCGAGTACCGCGACTACATGGTCCGCAACCTCGACGACCGGGACGAGGTCCGGCAGTATGAGGAGGGCGGCACCAGGGTGTTCAAAGATCGCGGCACGATCCGCGGCCCCGGCGAGGTGGAGGTCTCGGGCAACGTTCTGCACAGCGGCAGGATCGTGGTCGCCACCGGCAGTCGGCCCCTGATCCCCTCGATCCCGGGTCTCGAGGAGACCGGCTACTGGACCAACCGCGAGGCGACCACGCTCACCGAGGTTCCCGAGTCGGCGATCGTGCTCGGCGGTGGCCCGGTTGGGATCGAGCTGGCCCAGCTCCTGCACGGATTCGGCTCCCGCGTGACCCTGGTGGAGACAGCAGACCGGCTGCTGGTGCGCGAGGAACCGCGGGTCAGCGAGCTGCTCGTGGCGGCGCTGCGCGAGGACGGAATCGAGGTGCACGTCGGCGCCGAGGTCGAATCGGTTGGGCGGCGCGGGGGCGCGAGGGCGATCCGGACGAACAGCGAGCAGATCGAGGCGCAGCAGCTGATCGTCGCCGGCGGACGCAGGCCGAACGTCGACGGCATCGGCCTCGAGCACGTCGGGATCGAGCCCTCGGACCGCGGCATCGAGGTCGACGAGCGCTGCCGGGCCGCCGAGGGGGTCTCGGCGGTCGGCGACGTGACCGGCGCGATGCCGTTCACGCATGCCGCCATGTACCAGGGGCGGATCGTCTTCACGGATATCTGCGGCGAGAGCGCCCGGGCGGACCTCACCGCGGTACCGCGGGTGGTGTTCAGCGATCCCGAGGTCGCGGCGGTCGGCATGACCGAGGAGCAGGCCAGGAACGCCGCGATCGACGTGGCCACGCAGCGGATCACGCTCAAGGACTCGGTCAGCCGCCCGTGGACGTACGAGCGTGAGCCGCGCGGCGAGCTGTCGCGGCTCGTCGACCGAGCGCGCCGCGTGCTGGTCGGCGCCTGGGCCGTGGCCCCGCTGACCAGCGAGTGGATCCACTACGCGGCACTGGCGATCAAGGCCCAAATCCCTCTCGCCGTGCTGAAGGACACCGTCGCCCAGTTCCCGACCTACACCGAGGCGTATCTCAAGGCACTCGAGAAGCTGGAGCTATAGATGATCGATTCATCCGGGCGAGCGCCGCCGCGAGCGACGGCGCCCACCCGGGTCGGCCTCTCCTCCGCCTACGCGGTCGCGCCGGCGCCGGAGCCGACGTGCTGCTCGTGGCGGCCCTCGGCGATCTCCTCGACGACCTTCGCGCAGAAGGCCGGTAGGTCATCGGGCTTGCGACTCGTGACGAGGCCGTTGTCGACGACAACCTCCCTGTCGACCCAGTCAGCGCCTGCGTTGCGCAGGTCGATCCGCAGGCTCGGCCACGAGGTGACCGTCCGGCCGCTGGCGACGTCGGCCTCGACCAGTAGCCAGGGCCCGTGGCAGATGATCCCCACGGGCTTGTCCTGCTCGAAGAAGTCGCGCACGAACCGCACGGCCTCCTCGTCGGTGCGTAGCGCATCCGGATTGGCGACCCCGCCGGGCACAACCAGCCCGTCGTAGTCCGAGGCGTCGGCGTCGGACACGGAGCGCCCGGCCTCGATCGTGTCGCCCTTGTTGAGGTGGTTGAACATCTGCACTTCGCCTCGATCGAGCGAGATCAGATCCGCCTCGGCGCCGGCTCCGCGCACGGCCGTCAGCGGCTCTGTCAACTCGACCTGCTCAACACCCTCGGTGAACAGGAATGCCACACGCTTGCCCTCTAGCTGCTTGGCCATAGGGGTTCACCTCCATCTGTATCGGTTTCGGGTCCTCTGTCTGGGCTACCCGAGCCGGTGGGTGGGAAACGATCGGGCCGCCATTCATTGCGGGGCGGGCGCGGCGGTCGGTACGCCCCCAGAGGCGGTGGTTCGGCTGGCAAGTGCGGCGCCGAGCGCACATACGCCGAGACTGACGAGGGCCGCGGCGATGATCGCCGCTCCCTGGCCGGGGTGAAGGACGCCGTCCGACAGGCCGAGCTTGACCACGGCGGCCGGGACCCCGAGCTGCGCGGTCACGATCAACGCCGTCCACACCGGCGCCCTGATCGCCCGGCCGGCGAGCACGTGGACCGCGACCATGCCGACGATCAGGAGCCCCGACAACTCGAGGTAGGCAGGGGTCCGAACCAGTGCCCGGACGTTGAGGCTCGCGCCGAGGACGACGAAGAAGACCGGGACGAGGAAGCCGGCGGCGACCCCCGTCACCTGGTCCGAGAGGCGGCGCGGACCGCCCTCGACGGCGACGATCAGCCCGGCCGCGAAGCCGGCGATCATGATGCTCGTTCCCACCCACTGCGCGAGCGCGCATAACGCGAACAGGGCGACCAGAGCGACGCGGAGGTCGAGCGCCCAGACCCGCGTCGCCGACTCCTGGCGGAGGATACGGACGCGCGGGTTGCTGTCGAGGAAGCGCCCCATGACGAGGATCAGAGCCGCTCCGACGGCCACGGCAAGCGCGCCGAGCCCGGCCCGAACCGCGTGCGACGGATTGAGCACGAGCGGGACGGCGACGATCGTGGCCACGTCGGCAACGGTCGCCCATGCCATCGCGAGCAGGGCCCGGTCGGGGGTGATGCCGGCCTCCTCGAGCGCGGGCAGCACGATCGCGGCCGATCCCGTGGCGAGCAGGATTGCCCACACCGCCGGGTGGCCGACGCCGAGCAGGTTGGCGATCACAACCCCTCCCGCGGCACCGAGCGCGGCGCTCACCAGGACCGCGACGCCGCCCCGCCCCAGCGAGCCGAGCAGCCCCCGGTTGCGCAGGGGCACGTGCATGCCGGCGACCATCATCAAGACCGCGAAACCGATGTTGCCGAGAAACGCGATCGTCGGGTCATCGGGCTTGATCAGCCCCGCGCCGGTCTTGCCGAGCGCGATCCCGGCGAGCAGCTCGCCGACGACAACGGGAATCACGAACTTCCTCGACGCGGACAGCAGCGGGCCGCCGAGACCGGCGAGGATGATCAACGTGAGCTGCCCGAAGCTGGCCATCGCGCGACGATATCCGGCTGTAGGGACGGCCGCCAGCGCTGCCCGAAGCTAGCCTGCGGGCGCCCACTCGACGACGGCGAGCAGCACGGTCGACGAGAACACATGCGCGCCCGCCGAAACGTGGCCGAAGTGCCGCGCCAGCGGCCGTTCGATCCCCAGCAGCCGGGCATCGCTGAGCGAGGAGCTGTCGACCGCGAGCACGGCCCACAGTCGCCGGCGGGCCGAAACCGATACGAACGCCTGCGGACTGCCGGCGAATACGCACGTGAGCACTGGCCGCAGGCGCCCGAGCCCGTAGTACGGAACCGCGACTCCAGGGCTCGTGGGCGAGATCACGACGTCGCCGGTACGCCGGTGCGCCTGCAGGTAGTCGATGACGCCCGCGCGTGCGCGTAGTAACCCGATCGCTCGTGGCTGCCGATGAGCCGGACCATCGAGGTCGCGAACACGCCGACCGCGACGGCCACGGCGGGGATCCTGGGCGTGACGGCGATACCACCGGCAGCGCCCACCGGGTCCGCCCAACCCGGAGGCCGCTCACGCGGCGAAGCCGCGCATCACCGCGCGCAGACCCTTCCAGCTGCCGCCGGCGCGCGCCTGCAGCCGGAACCGCGGGCCGCGCTGCACGCGGGCGAACCCGGTCGCGATCATCATCCGCTCGATGCTGGACTCGCTCAGGAGCCACCATTGGAACTCGTCGATCCCGTCGAAGCGGGCGAGCGGCAGCCGGCGGCCGAAGCGGAACTCGGTGATCGGGTTGCAGATGATCGCGCTGCCGCGGCACACCCGGCGGACCCGTTCGATCGCGCTCACCGGATCCTTGAGGTGCACGAGCAAGTCGCCGCAGAAGATCAGGTCGAACTCGCCGAGATCGAAATCGAGCTCGTAAACGGAGCGCTCGACGCGCCTGACGTTCGAGCCGAGCGCGCTGCGCGCGAGCTCGAAGCGAGCCGCCTTCGTCTCGTCGAGCGTCGGCTCGACGCGCCGCCGCCAGTGCAGCGGCCAGTCCAGGTCATCGACCTCGGCGACGTCCGTCGCGACCACCTCCGCGGCGCCGCGGCGCTCCATCTCGAACGCCCAGAAGCCGTCCATTGTGCCGACGTCAAGGCAGCGCAGCCCGGACAGGTCGCCCGGCAGCATGTAGCGCTCGAGCGCGGGCCGATGGTCGAACATGCCCTCGGTCACGACCCCGTCGGCCAGCTCCATCGTGTGGTACCAGCCGAACCGTGCGACCTCTTCGGCCAGCTCCCGGTGCTCTCCGGTCACCGCCGGCCCGCCATCGTCCCCGGGGCCCGCATCCCGCGCCAGTGGGCTCTCACCCACCCGCGGTTCGCAAGGCTCGGCGCGCGCCAACGCGAGGATGCGGCAGCGAGCGCGGTCATCCACACAGCCCTGACCGCGGCGCCGGCGAGGTTGATCGCGGCCGTCGTCCAAGCGCGTGGGCGGCCACGGCGGCGCACCAGCATCGCGTACGTGGCGGCCATGGAGCGGCTGTCGCGATCCTCGCCGAACGCGCCGGCGGTGGCGGCGGCGGACTCGTGGCACACGCGCGCCCGCGGCTCGTAGAGCGTCGCCCAGCCGGCGGCGTGCAGGCGCCACAACAGATCGAGATCCTCGGCGTACAGCCACTGCCGCGGGTCGAACCCGCCGACGGCGTCGAGTGCCGCGCGGCGCAGCAGCAGGCAGGCGCCGATCGCCCACGGCACCGCGCGCGCGCGGGCGGGATCCCAGAACCCCTCCAGGCACAGGCGCTCGGCGAGCGAGGCGCTCAGGTGGTGCGCCCCGAGGTTGAACAGCAGCGTCAGCGGCACCGTCGGGAACGGGTGCACCGAGTGCTGGCTGCTCCCGTCCGGGAGCAGCAGCAGCGGCGCCACGCACGCGACGGACGGATCGGCGCCCGCAGCCAGCAGCGAGCCGAGCGCGTCCGGCTCGAGCGCGACGTCGGCGTTGGCCACCAGCAGCCACTCGGAGACGGTGCGCTCTGCGACGAGGTTGACTGCGGGTCCGAAGCCGAGGTTGGCCGGAGCCTCGATCACGTGCGCCCACGGCGCCGCCTCGCGCGCGGCCTCCGCCGAGCCGTCGCCGGAGCGGTTGTCGACCACCCACACGTCGGCTCGCTCCGCCTGCGCGTCGGCCGCCAGCGAGCGCAGGCAGCGCACGAGCAGCGCTCGGGTGTTGAACGACACGACGGCCACGGTCACCGGCATCGGGCGCCAGTATGCCGGGTATCGAGCCTATGATCCGCCGGGATGGCCACGCCGACCCGAGTGCTCGCGATCGGCAACTGCTACCCGCCCCACCACCTCGGGGGTTACGAGATTATCTGGCAGGGGGTGATGCGCGAGCTGCGCGACGCGGGGCACCGGACGCGAATCCTCACCACCGGCTACCGCCGCCCCGAGGTCACCGTCGACGGCGCCGAGGATCCCGACGTCCACCGCGAGCTCGACTGGTACTGGCGCGATCACCGCTGGCTCGCGCTCGGGCTGGGCGAGCGGCTCGCGCTCGAGCGCCGCAACGCCGCGCTGCTCGACCGCCAGCTGCGCGAGTTCGAGCCCGACGTCGTCAGCTGGTGGCCCGTCGGCGGGCTGTCGCTGGGGCTGATCGAGCGCGTCCGCCGGGCAGGGCTGCCGGCGGTGCTGTTCGTGCTCGATTCGTGGCTTCACTACGGGCCGCGCCACGACCTCTGGATCGCCGGCTGGCGCCGGCTCGGGCCACTCGCCGGGCTTGCCGAGCGGGCGACCGGGCTGCCGACCCGGGTCGACTACGCGCGCGCCGGCCGCTGGATCTTCTGCTCACGGCAGATGCGCGAGGACACGTTCGCGGCGGGCCTGCGAACGAGCGACTGTGCGATCCTCCACCCCGGCGTCGCCAGCGCCTTCCTCGCCGCGGCGCGCGAGCAGCCGCAGGCGTGGCGCTGGCGGCTGCTGTACATCGGCCGCGTCGTCGAGCAGAAGGGGGTCGCAACGGCGATCGAGAGCCTCTCGCGGTTGCCCGCCGAGGCGCGGCTGCGGATCGTCGGCGAGGGCGACCCCGCGTATCGCGCCTCGCTCGAGCGCCTCGCGGCGCGGCTCGGCGTCGCCGACCGGGTGCGGTTCGACGGCCCGCTCCCGCGCGGCGAGCTGGCCGATGTATATCGCGCGGCGGACGCGATCCTGTTCCCGGTCGCATGGGCGGAGCCGTGGGGACTCGTGCCGCTCGAGGCGATGGCGCTCGGGCGGCCGGTGATCGCGACCGGCCGCGGCGGCTCGGGCGAGTACCTGACCGACGGCGACAACGCATTGCTGTTCGCGGCGGGCGATCCGGCCGCACTGGCGGCGGCGGTCGAGGCCCTCGCCGGCGACGAGGATCTGCGCGAGCGCCTGATCTCCGGCGGTTATGCGACCGCCGCGCGCCACGGCGAGGCGGAGTTCAATCGCGCCGCGGCGGCTGAGATCCTGACCGCCGCCGGAACCTTCGCCGCAGCCGGTCCCCGGGCCGGGTGAGACGGCGGCGCGAGTTGCCGGCGGGCGCGGGCGCCGCCAGCCGCTCGAGGAGCGCGTCGAGATCATCGGCGGTCCAGATGAAGCGCTCGCGCACGTCGAACTCTCCCTCCCACCACAGCACCTGCACACGCGCCTCCGGCGGGAGGCCATCGACCGCCCCGGACGGCAGGTGACTGCCGGATCGGTTGACCACGTGGTGCTTGAACAGGAACTCGATGCCGCCGTCCTCCACGAACGCAAGCCACCGGTGGTGCGACCACCCGACCCACGACCCGTTGATCCCATAGGTCAGCTCCTCGCGCAGCGATGGCACCTCGATGTAGCCGGCCCGCGCGACGCGCTGCAGCTCCTGCGCGACCCAGATCGGGTCGCGAACGTCCTCGAGTGTGTGGGCGCAGACGGCGAAGTCGAACTGGCCGTCGGCGAACGGCCAGCGCTCGCGGTCGCAGATGTCGCGCGTCACCCACGACTCGGGCCCGAACCGCTCGCCCGTCCGGTCGCCGCTGCGGCCGAGCGCGCCGCGTGCCTGGTAGGGCATGATGTCCAGCACCCAGTCCGCCCGCGCGAACGGACGGGCCCCGCCGCCGACATCCAGGACGAGTCCGGCGTCGCCGACGCGATCGGCGATCTGTCGCGCGCTGTCCTCGAGCATCGCCGCGAGGATACGGTTCGCGGAGCGGCCGCGGCGACAGCGTGCTGATAGCTTCGCGGCCTCGTGCCGAGGCTCAGCATCGTGATCCCGACGCTCGGCCGGACGGCGGCGCTCGGCGACGTGCTCGCCGGGCTGGCGGCGCAGCGCGGGCCGCTGCGCGACGCCGAGGTCCTGGTCGCGCTCGACGCCGTCGCCCCGCCCGGCGACCCGCTCGGGTTCGAGCGCGCCAGCGGCCTGCCGCTCGAGCTGCTGCGCGCCGAGCGGCCGGGCGCCTCGGCCGCGCGCAACGCCGGCTGGCGCCGGGCCTCGGGAGCGCTCGTGCTGTTCCTGGACGACGACATTGTGCCGGCACCCGAGCTGGTGGCGAAGCACCTCGCATGGCACGACCGGCACCCCGCGGCGGAGGTCGCGGTGCTGGGGCTCGTGCGGTGGTCGCCGCGGGTGACCGTGACGCCGTTCATGCGCTGGCTGGAGATGGGCGTGCAGTTCGACTACGGGGCGATCGACGGGGTCGAGGCTGGCTGGGGACGCCTGTACAGCTGCAACGTCTCGCTCAAGCGCGCGTTGCTCGAGCTGGTCGGCGGGTTCGACGAGGTCGCGTTCCCGTTCGGCTACGAGGACCTCGACCTCGGGTGCCGGCTCGCCGACCACGGCCTGCGACTGCTGCTCAACCGTGCCGCCGTGGGCTACCACCTGAAGACCGAGACGCTCGCGGGCTGGAGCCGGAACCTGCGGCGGATCGCGATCGCCGAGCGACAGTTCGTGGCGCGCCACCCAGAGGTGCCCGCCTACTTCCACGAGCGCTTTCTGGCGGCCGCGGCCGCGCCGCCGGTGGGCGGTCGGTGGGCGCGGCTGGCGCGCGTCATCGCGCCCGCGGTCCCGTGGCTCGGACCGCGCGTCTGGCACAGCTTCGACGCGCTCTGCTGGCAGCGGCTGGCTCCGGAGTTCCTGGCCGCATGGGACGCCGGCGCCTGAGCTCAGGCCGCGCGGCGCAACAGCACGCAGCACATCACCGTCCCCTCCCCGGCCGTCCGCTCGAGCTCCATCCCGGCGCCGTTCGCGGTCCGCCGCAGCTCGTCCAGCTCGACGGCCGAGCCGAGCCACGCCCCGTGGCTCTGCCCTCGCGGTCCGCGCCCGAGCGTGGCGCGCAGGGCGGTCCGGATGCGCGGCAGCCCGCGCCGCGGGAGGTGCAGGCGCTGGTCGTTCGACACCTGGAGGGCCGCCCAGCCACCGGCGCCCAGGACCCGCCCGATCTCGCGCACGTAGCCGAGCGTGGTCGCCGGATCGGGAATGTGCTGGAAGACGACGTGCGAGACGCACGCGCTCGCGCTGCCGTCCTCGATCTCCGCGAGGCTGGTGCCGTCGCCGAGCAGCCAGCGCACGTTCGCGGCGGGCACGCACTCGCGGGCGAGCGCCAACATCCGCGGCGAGACGTCGACCGCACGCACGCTCCGGGCGCGCGCCGCGAGCACGCGGGTCAGCCGGCCGATTCCGCACCCGATCTCGACGACGTCATCGTCCGGCTCGAGGGCCACGGAGACGGCGCCGAGCAGCTGGTAGAGGTCGCGCTCGCCCTGCGACCAGAACCGCTGCTCGTCGGGATCGCGGTAGCGCTGGCGGCTGTCGACGAAGTAAAACGGATCCTCGGCAGCGCGGCGGTCCCAGAACTCCCGCATCCCCGAGCCGCTCGCGCGCTTGCTCACGGCCGCAGCTTCCGGCTGCGCCAGATTCCGCGCCGGTGCAGCGTCAGCCGCAGCGCCGCCCACAACGTCTTCACCCCGTAGATCGCGGCTGCCTTAAAGTGGATCGAGGAGGCGTCGTCGAAGTAACGCGACCGTGCAGGCACCTCGGCGATCCGGAAGTTGAAGTACGCGGCCTGCATCAGCACCTCGGAGTCGAACGAGTAGTCGAGCGAGTTGCGCAGGAACGGCGCCGTCATCAGGACGCGGCGCGAGTACGCGCGGTAGCCCGTGTGCAGCTCGGACAGATGCGTGCCCAGCACGCGGTTCTCAATCGCCGTCAGGACCCGGTTGGCGAACAACTTGTATAACGGCATGCCGCCGGCCCGCGCCGCTCCCGGCTCCGCGAGCCGCGAGCCGAGGACCATGTCCGCCTCGCCGCGGACGATCGGCTGGATCAGCTCCGGGATCAGCTCCGGCTCGTACTGGCCGTCCGCGTGGAGCATCACAGTGATCTCGGCGCCGCGCTGGAGCGCCTCCAGGTAGCACGTCTTCTGATTGCCGCCGTAGCCGACGTTGTGCGGGTGCCAGATGAAGTGCAGCGGCAGCTCGCGCGCCACCTCCGCGGTCGTGTCGCTCGACTTGTCATCGACCAGGATCACCTCGTCGACCGCGGCGAGGCGGGATCGACTGGAACGTGCGGGCGAGCGTCCGCGCCGCGTTCAGCGCCGGCATCACGACGATCACCTTCGGGTGGCGCTGGTCAGGCGGCTGGTCCATAGATCACCGCACCCCCCTGCGCGAACAGCGGGCGCTCACCGCGTAGACAGGTATAGGCATCGAATGGCGTCGTGATTCCCCGTTCGTACTCACCCGGGAAGATGACCACCCATCCGCTCCGGGCCCTTGCCCGGATACGCGGGCAGACCTCGTCGGCGGGGATCAGCTCGATCGGATGTTCGAACCGCGCGCCCGCGAGCGACGCGAGCACGGTGGGAGCGAACGATATTGGCTGCCGGCCGGAGGCGAATCCGGGCTGGCGCATCATGAACGCCAGGACGGCGTCGCTATAGCTGCCATCGGCGCTCTCGCGCCCGAGCCAGCCGGGCGTGCTGGCGACCAAGAACGCGGTCACGATCACCGCCGTCCCGACACTCGCCAGCCGCGGCACGAGGCGATGCCGGGTGCGCGGCGCGAGCGCGCCGGCGGCCGCGCCGGCGAGCCCGCCCACGAGCAGATACTGCAGCCGCGGGACCGACGGGTAACCGAGATCGAGGTCGGCGATCAGCGACCACACGCTCGCGCCGAACAGCAGCAGGATCACGAGCCTGCGCCACACGGCGCCGGCGTCGCGGGCGGCGACCGCGAGCGCGACCGCGCAGGCCGCGAGCGCCGGCAGCATGTACCTGACGGTGCTGATCGCGAGGATCCGGAAGCGCGGATCGGGCGCGAGCCCGGTGAACGGCGCCGCCGCCCACACCAGCAGCGACCCGACCGCCAGCGCGGCCGTCGCCAGCGCGGCGCGTGACCTCGTCACGAACGGGATCGCGAGCACGCCCGCGATCAGCGCCAGTCCCCCGCCGATCGTCCGCACGTACAGGTCCCCGAGCCCACGCACCGCCGTCACCGGACCCTGCAGGAACGATCCGTGGAACAGGCTGATCACGCGCGGGAGCGGGTCGCCCGTCGGCCCCGAGCTGAACGGCCACAGCGGCCAGCCGTGGACGACCCAGTTGCGCACGTACCACGGCGCGCCGACCAGCAGCGCCCCGGCGGCCCCGCCGCCGATCCAGCGCATCGCCGGGCGCAAGCGCCCGCGGGCGAACCATGCCGCCGTGCCCAGCAACACGAGCTCGAGCGGGACGACCGTCGTCTTCGTGCCCGCACCGAGCCCGGCCGCGACCAGCGCCGGGCCGAGCACCGCCGGCTGGCCCGGTGCCCTCGCGCACAGCGCCGCCGTGCACGCCAGCCACATCAGCGCGGGCAGGTCGGTGCCGGGGGCGATCAGATTGAGCCCGACCGCGGCGAGCGGCAGCGTGCCGACCGCGGCGAGCGCGGCGATCGCAGTGCCCCGCGGCACGCGGAGCGCATCCAGCAGCCGCCAGAGCGCGAGCAGCACCGTTGCGAGCACCGCGCTCGGCCAGATCGCGAGCGGCGCCAGCGAGCGGGAGATCCCGAGACCCCAGGTGAGCAGCACCTCGCCGGTGACCGGGTAATAGCCCTCGGGCAGGTCGTAGCTGAACCTCTGCACGGCGCCGGCGTGCCCGGAGTGTACCCAGCCGACGACGTCGGCGAGGTGGTAGGCGAGCGCATCGGTTCCGAGCGCCGGCTGGTGAGCGACCTGGAGCGCGCAGCCCCCCGCCAAGCCGAGCAGCGCGACCGCGACGGTGCGCCCGCTGCGTGAGGCGCGGTTCCACCACTCCTGGCAGTACGCGAGCAGGCCGGCCGGCTCGGCGATCAGCAGGCGCGCCGCGAGCCACGCGGCGACCGGCCCCGCGGCCAGGGCGACGCTGCTGCCCGACAGTCCTATGCGTCCGAGCAGCAGCGTCCAGCAGACCGCGAAGGACGCCGCCAGCGGGATGGCCGCCAGTAGCTGGTCGAGCGGCGAGCCGGCGAACGCGCGCGCCGCGACGCGGGTCGCGGCGCCGAGCAGCGCAGCCACTGCGAGCACCAGCAGCGCCTGATGTACCAGCATCCGCTCAGCCGAGGTCGCAGACGGCGATCAGATCGAGCGCCATCGCAAACGGGGTCTCGGCGATCCGGAAGTCCTCGGGTGTGATCTCCTCCTCGCCCGGCCGCGGGACGCGCCGGCTCGCGCTCAGCCGCCAGTCGTACAGCCGCTGGCGCAGACGGCGCGGCAGCAGCCGGCGGAGGCACAGCGGAGCCAGCGCCAGCAGACGGTGCAGCTGCACGCGCTCCGCCTCCCGCAGCGCCTCGTAGCGATCGGAGCGCCGGCGCCGCTGCGGCGCGTCGAGCAGCGCGCTGTCACCGCAGCCGTCGTCGAGCGCGGAGTTCATCACGGGCATGCTAGTCCCGTGGTCGCCTTCAGAACTCTCGGCGGCGTCGGCGCGCCCGGTGCGGGAACCACTACTGTGCCCGCCGTGGACCCCTCTCGCGTACGCAGTTTCCTGCACTGGCTGCCGGCCAGGGTCAGCTACCAGTGGGGCCCGCGGCTGATGTCGTTCCTGCGCAAGCACTGGGTGCTCGCGCGCCACCCGCACGCGGACATCCGCTTTGGCCACCACGTCTACCTCGGGCCCGGCTTCAGCCTCCACATCCCCGGCCCGGGCAGCTTCATCGTCGGCGACTGGGTCGAGTTTCGACGTGACTTCCGGGCCGAGGTCGACGGCGCCGGGAGGATCACGATCGGGTCCGGCTGCGTGTTCACCTACTTCGTCCTGGTGCAGTGCTCGACGACGATCGAAATCGGCGAGCGCTGCACGTTCGGGCAGTCGACGATCGTACTCGACGCCCAGCACCGGTTCCGCGACCTGACGCGTCCGATGCTCCAGCAGGGCTACGACTTCAACCCGATCAAGATCGAGGAAGACGCGACCACCACCTCGAAGTGCACGATCATGGCCGACATCGGTCGCCGCGCGTTCATAGGCGCGGGCGCGGTCGTGACAAAGCCGGTCCCCGCCTACACGGTCGCGGTCGGCGCCCCGGCGCGGGCGATCGACTACTTCGGGCCGCCGGGGCATGAGCCGCCCGAACTGCGCGACCACCCCGACTCGTAGCGGCGATGGCGCCCCCTCGCGTGCTGCTGGTCTGCTCCGGCCTCGATCACGCGCACCGCGGCTACGAGTCGTTCGCGCGCGAGTGCTTCGCAGCCCTGCGCGGCGGGCCCGACGTCGCAATCGAGCTGGTCAAGAGCAGCGGCCGGGCAGGCCCCGGCGAGCATGTGGCGCCGAGCCTGCGCCGTGACCGGCTGACCGCGACGACGCTCGGCCGAGCGCTTCACGCCCGGCCGTTCCGGTTCGAGGCGCTCACGTTCGGCTGGACGCTGCAGCCGCTGCTGATCCGACACCGCCCGGACGTCGTGTACGTGAGCGAGTGGGACACCGCGCGCGTGCTCGCCCGCTCGCGCGCGCTGACGCGCCTTCGCTTCCGTCTGCTGTTCTGCAACGGCGGCTTCGCGTCCTCCGGGTTCGAGCCGTTCGACCACGTGCAGGAGCTGACGCCGGCGGGCCGCGACTGGGTGCTGGCGCGCGGCGCCGATCCCCGCCGGCACACCGTGCTGCCGATGGGGTTCGCGATCGAGCGCGACGTCTCGCCGGCCGGCGCGGCCGAGCGCCGCCGCCTGCGCGAGCTGCTGCGGCTGCCGCCGGAACGAACGGTGGTCCTCAGCGTCGCCGCGCTCAACCGCCACCACAAGCGACTCGATTTTCTGATCGAGGAGCTGGCCGCGCTGCCCGAACCGCGCCCATTCCTGCTGCTCGACGGCCAGCCCGAGGAGGAGACCTCCGGCCTGCACGCGCTCGCCCGCGAACGTCTCGGCGACAACGGCTATCAGATCCGGACCTCGCCGTCCGAGCAGCTGCCGCAGGTGCTCCGCGCGGCCGACCTGTTCGTGCTGCCGTCGCTGATCGAGACACAGGGGCGGGCGCTGATCGAGGCGGCCGCGCAGTGCGTCCCGTGCCTCGCGCACGACTCGCCGATCATGCGCTACGCGCTCGGCGAGCACGCGCTTCTCGTCGACCTCGCCGGGGCCGGGTCGCTGTCGCAGCGGATCGCCGCCGCGCTCGCCGAGCCGGCCGCGCCAAGGGACGTGCGCTCGCGCGCCGCGCATCAGCATGTGTACGAGCGCTTCAGCTGGGAGCGGTTGCGCGGGCGCTACGTCGAGTTCCTGCGCGGCGTCGCGAACAGCACCGTCTCGTCCTCGAGCGGCGAGAATGCCGCGAGGTAGAGATCGGCGCCGGGCACGAGCTCCGGGAGCGTCGCGAGGTCGTTGTCGTGGTGGTAGGCGGCGATCGCGAGCCTTGGCGCGTGCTCGGCCAGCATCCGCCGCCCGCCCCGCAGCACGCGCGCCTCGGCCCCCTCGACGTCGAGCTTTGCGAAGCCGACGCGGTGCAAGCCGGCGCCGGCCACGAATTCGTCGAGCGTGAGCGCCGGAACCGGCGTCGCGTCCGGATCGAGCGCGGCCGGGATCACGCCGCTGACGCTTCCCGCCTGCCTGAACGCGAGCGGCTCCTCGGAGCTGTCCCACAGCGCGCGCTCGACGATCTCGACCCGCTCCGCGAGCCGCGGGTTGAGCTCCAGGTTCGCGCGCAGGATCTCGAGGTTCTCTGGCACGAACTCGAACGTGAACACCTTGCCCGCGGGCCCGACGCGGTCCGCGAAGTACAGAGCGGTGTCCCCCCAGCAGCCGCCGACGTCGAGCACGACGTCGCGCGACCGCGCGCACACCGCCGTGGTGTAGCCGTACTGCTGCAGCAGGAACACGCTCGCGACCGGCACCGCGTGGCTGTGCAGCAGCAGCTCCCCGGCGCCCTCGAGCGGAACCCGGAACAGCGACAGCGTCGAGAACCACGGATCGGAGACCGAGAACGTGCTGGAGTCGCGGAGCATCGTTCGCTGCACGCGCGACTCCAGCGCCCGGTACGCGGCCGGGGTCACGGGTAGCGGCGCATGGTACGGACCGAGCACGCGCAGCTTGAGCACGTCGAGCATCGTGCGGCGCGAGCGCTCGTCGGCGAGCCTGGCGAACGTGGACTCGAGCTGGTCCGCGCGCTCGACGATCCGTGCCAGCCCGGCTCCTGCGGCGACGGGGTCGTAGTGGCGGTGGTGGAAGCCGGCGCGGGCGGCGGCGCGCTCGAGCGCATCGCGCCCGCGGTCGCGGAGCTGGGCGGCGCCGCCGGTTCGGCGCGGAGTCGCGCTCGTCGGCCGGTACTGCTCGAGCCCGGGCGCATACCGGTACGCGTCACGCAAGACCTCGGCCAGCAGCTGCTCGATCAGCGCCGCCATCGGCTCAACGCGCTCTGACCAGCTCAGCCCAGATCGATCCGAGCACGCGCACGCCGTAGCCGAGCCTGGCGAGTCGAACGAGCCGCCGCCACTCGCGTGGTTCGAACCGCTCGGGGGTGCTGCCGAGATCGCGCAGCGCACGATCGCCGACGAGCGCCGGCACCGGGTCGCGCCACGCCCGGTAGCCGACACCGATGCGGTGAAACGCCTGGTTGCTGGAGTAGCCGTGCAGGAAGAACCGCCGCAGCATAGGCGCCAGCGCACGCTCGGCGACGTGCTCGACGATCGCCTCGCCGCAGTAGGAGAGTCCGAAGCCGGCGGCCTTCGCGCGCAGGCAGAAGTCCGCGTCCTCGGCGATGTGCCGCCATGCCGGGTCGAACCCAGCGACAGCCGTGAACGCCTCGGCGTGCACGAGCAGGTTCGCGGTCGCGGCCCAACCCTGGTACTGCACCCACACCTCCTGGCCGAAGCGCCACGCCGACTCGAACCGCTCGATCTGGTTCGGTTCCGCGCTCGCACGGATCCTCACGTCGCCGGCGACCAACGGCGCCCGTCCGGCGCAGCCGAGCAGCGCCTCGAGCCAGCGCGGGTCGGCGATGCAGTCGGCGTCGGTGAACGCGTAGACCCGGCTTCGGGCCGCCTCGACGCCGCGGTTGCGGGCGCGGGCGCGATTCGGGTGCGGCTCCTGGACGACGGTCGCGCCGCGGCCCGCCGCGAGTCGCCCGGTCGCGTCGGAGGAGGCGTTGTCGACGACGATCACCTCGAAGCGGGACGGCGCCAGCGTCTGCTGCTCGAGGCTTTGCAGCAGCACGGGAAGCGCGCGTTCAGCATTGCGCGCTGGGACGATCACGCTGATCTCGGGTGCCGCCGGACGCTCCAGCATCGGGCCAATGTAGCCATTGCAGCTGGCTAGACTGCCCGCGCATGGCGACGGCGGCGGAGCGTGCGCGGCGCACCAACGAGACGATCGGCAGCGTGCGCTGGTACCACTCGATCGAGATCGCTCCGGGCGTTGTCACGCCGGGGGCGTTCGACCTGCGACCGATCATGGGCCGGCTGCCGTGGCCCGAGGTGCGCGGCCGGCGCTGCCTGGACATCGGAACCTACGACGGGTTCTTCGCGTTCGAGCTCGAGCGACGCGGGGCGAGTGAGGTCCTCGCCGTCGACATCGCCGGCCACGAGGACTGGGACTGGGAGCAGCATGTGCGCGCCCGCGGTCCCGAGTACCTGCGCCAGGTGATGGGACCGGAGGTCGGCGCCGGCTTCGAGGTCGCCCACAAGCTGCTCGGCTCCCGCGTCAGGCGCCAGCACGTCAGCGTTTACGAGCTCGACCCCACCTCGCTAGGCGAGTTCGACGTGGTCGTCTGCGGCAGCCTGCTGCTGCATCTGCGCGACCCCCTACGCGCACTCGACGCGATCGCCTCGGTCTGCCGCGGCGAGTTCCTGTGCATGAACCAGGTCGAGCTGGGGCTGACGCTGATCCACCCCCGCCGCGCGCTGACGCGGCTCGACGGGACCAGCGGCGTCACCCAGTGGTGGCTGCCGAACCGGGCCGGCAACCGCCAGCTGCTGCGTGCGGCGGGCTTCGAGCTGCTCGGCGAGTCCCGCCTGTACTCGATCCCGTTCGGCGCGATGCGGCCGGCGCCGGTGCCGGGCCTGCGGGCCGCGGCCGACCGGTTCGCGGGCCGCGCGCTGACCGGTGGCCTCGGCGTGCCGCATCACGCGCTACTTGCGCGCGTGCAGCACCGGCGGATGTAGAAGTCTCTAGAGTACGGGCGTGCGGTTGCGGACGCTGCCCCGGACCATTGCCGCCAGTCCGACCGCGTCGGCGGCCAGATCGGCGGCTGCCACGGCCCACGAGCGGGGGCCTCTGGTACCCGCGCGGCCCGCGTCCGTGCGCAGCCGGCGCAGGTAGGGCGCGCTCGCGGCGAGCGGCCACGGCGACTGGATCGCGAGCGCCAGCACACCGCCGGCGAGCGCGGCATCGAAGCTGGCGCTGCGCTCGCTGAGGAACAGGCGGCGGTGCATGAACGTCTCGCGCAGCTCCGGCACCCTCCGCGCGATCGCTGGAAAGTACTGCAGGCGCCCGCGCTCGAGCGCGTACTCGCGCCAGTCGCGCGGGAACACCGCGTGGTGGGCGAGCGCCTGCGCGCAGAATGCGGGTCGTCCCCCTAGGCGCTGGACGCGGTAGCCGAACAGCACGTCCTCACCCAGCGGCTTGCCGTTCGGTGGCCACAGCCAGTCCTCGAAGCCGCCCGCGCGCTCGAACAGCTCGCGCCGAACGAACAGGTTCGCGGCCTCCCACAGGCCAACCAGGGAGGTGATCCACAGCGTGCGATCGAACGGCCCGAGCGTCGCGTGCGGGTCGGGCAGCACGCGGCCCTGGACGATGTCGGCGGCGGCGAGCGCATCGACTCCCGCCTGAAGCCAGCCGGGCGCCGGGAACACGTCTGCGTCGCAAAACGCCAGCAGGCTCGCGGCGGCCCTCGCCGCGCCGAGATTACGCGCGGCCGCGGGGCCGCCGCCGGGCCCGCTCAGCACGGTGACGGGTCCCCCCGCGCGGTCGGCGAGCTCGGCGGTGGCGTCGGTCGACCCGTCGTCGACGACGATCACCTCGTAGTCGCCCTCCAGCTCCTGCCCGGCCAGTGACGCCAGCGTCCGCGGCAGCGTCGCGGCAGCGTCGCGCGCCGGTACGACGACGCTTACGCGGAGCGCTCTGCCAGGCCCAGGTATCCGAGCACCTCCCCCAGCAGCGCCCGTTCGGCCACGCACGTCACCGCCACCGTCACCATCAGATAGCAGGCGAGCTCGACGGCCGCGGTCGCCGGCCCCCGGGTGCCGCTCTCGAGCAGCCGCATCACCAGAACGATGCCCACCGCCGGAACCGTCGGCAGCACCGCCCGCAGCGAGTGCCGCGCGAACTCGAACCCCTCGAACAGCCGCGACAGGTACCACGCGCGCACAGCCAGGTTCGAGCAGGCGCCGGCGAACATCCCGATCGCGAGGCCGATCAGGCCGTATGTGAACAGCAGCGGCAGGCCGACCGCCAGCAACACGGTCGTCGAGACGACGCTGCTGACCGCCAGCGGCGTCGTCTGCGAGCGGGCCATGAAGTAGTCGTCCCAGTTGAAGCCGATGTGGTTGATCGCCGCCGCCAGACCGGTGATCTGGAGCAGCCCGACCGCCGGGCCCCACTTACGCCCGAGCACGAAGTTCACGAGGTCAGGCGCGAACAGCGCGAGCCCGACGCCGAACGGCACCGCCCACATCAGCGCCAGCCGGTTGCCCTTGACGAACGACTCCCGCAGCAGCTCGATGCGGTTCTGCATCGCGCAGATCGCCGGGTACAGCGTGCTGCCGATCAGATCGTCGACACGGGTCGTGAACGCGGTGATGTTCCCCGCCAGCGCGACCGCACCCGCACCCGCGAGGCCCAGTTTTGCGTTGGTCGAGATCATGGTCGCGTTCGCGAGCACGACGCTGCACGCCGTGGCGACGAAGATCGGCCCGGAGAACCGCGCATACAGACGCACCGTGCCCTTGTCGTAGCGCCAGCGCATCGCGAACGGGCAGCTGACGATCGCGGTACCGGCCCCGGCCCACGCGCCCGCGACCACGCCGATCGCGAGCGACCAGTAGCCGGCGCCGGCGACTGCGAGCGAGATCGTGACTACGAACGCCACCAGCGGCTCGATCGACTGCAGCGTCCGCTGCCGCACGAACTGCATCTTGCGGTAATAGATCCAGAACGGCGCCTGCAGCGCGTCCGCGGCCAGCACCGTCAGAAGCACCGCCCCGGGCGCCACTAGCTTCCACTGTCCGTACACGACCGCGATCACCGGCAGCGCCACCACCAGCGGGATGATCGCCGCCGCCGTCACCAGCACCTCGAGCGTGAACGCCTTCTGGAATGCGACCTCCTGATCTGCGTCCTGCTGCTGGATGTACTTGTCGCTGACCCCGACCACCTTTAGCCGCGACAGCACGCCCAGCGAGACGATCAGCACCCCCCACAACCCGTAGTCCGACCGGGTCAGGAAGGCGGCCACGACGAAGCCCTGGACGAGACTCAGCAGGCTCAGCCCGACGCCGAAGCCCGTGTTGACGAGCACTCCCCGCGCCGCAAACGACCGCAGCGACCGCCCGCGGGTGTCGATCTCCCGCGGCGCGGAGTGTTCCGCGGCGGGGTGGTCGGTGGCCGGGTTGGTGGCGCCCCGGTCCGGGGCGGCCTGCGCCGTAGCGGCATCCCTGGTTGTAAACACCGCGGCGATCGTAGCGGGCTCTCCGTCCGCCCACGCCGGGCGCGCAAACTGGCGCGTGCCGGCGTGGTGAGCTGGCTCTAAGCTTCCCCGGGCGATGCGTCCGAACATCCTGCTGGTCGTGCTCGACGCGCTGCGCCGGGACACGGTCGAGCCATATCGGGAGCGCGGGGGCCTGACGCCGGCGATCGGCGAGCTGGCGCGCCGTGGCGTGGCGCTGCGCGACGCATATGCCACCGCCAGCTGGACGCTACCGTCGCACGCGTCGATGTTCACCGGAATGCTGCCGCGCCGGCTCGGGCTCGGGCAGCCGCCGAGCGGGACGCCCGAGGGCGCGAGGGCGGCGCTGCAGCCGGTGGCGGACCGGATCTTGGCGAGCGTGCTCTCGCGCGCGGGATACGCCACCGAGGCGTGGAGCACGAACCTGTGGGCCTCGCAGCACGCGGGCTTCGACATCGGGTTCGATCGGTTCGCGTACTGGACCGGCGAGCGGCTCGAGCGGAGCGCGGCGCTGCTGGGCGACGGCCCGCGCGCGCAGCTGGCGTGGGCGCTGGACGGGCTGCGCTCGCAAATCGACGATGGGGCCGCGCGGACCGGACGTTCGCTTCGGGCGGCGATCGCGTCGTGGTCTGGGCAACCGGCGTTCTGGTTCGTGAACCTGTGCGAGTGCCACTCGCCGTACCTACCGCCGCGGCCGTGGAATGACCTCGACGCCCGTGACCGCCTGCGCGCCGCGCTCGAGGCCAAGCGGCACCTGAGCTTCGAGGCGATCTGCCTGTTCGCCGCCGGGCGCTGGGAGATCCCCGACGAGGCGCTCGAGCGGATGCGCCACCTGTACGCGCGGGCGGCGGCGTACATGGACGGATGGCTGGCTGACGTGCTCCAGGCACTCGACCGGCGCGGGATCCTCGAGCAGACACTCGTGATCGTCACCTCCGATCATGGCGAGAACTTCGCCGAGGCCGGCCTGATCGCGCATGGGTTCTCGCTCGACCAGCGACTGATCCACGTGCCGCTGGTCCTCGCCGGACCGGGCGCGGCGGACCGCGGTGGGACGTTCAGCCTCGCGCAGCTCCCGCGCCTGGTCGCGACGGCCGCCGGGCTCGAGCACCATCCCTGGGCCGATGATCCGCAGCCCAACGGGATCGCGGTCGCGCAGCACGACCCGCTCGGCAGCGCCGATGACCCGCGGGTGCGCGATTTCGCGGCGCGCCACGGGCTCGACGACGCCGCGGTCGAGCGGATGACGGCCGCCTACAGCGCCGCCACCGACGGCCGCCACAAACTCGTCGTCCGCAACGGGGCCGAGCTGCTTTACGATCTCGAGGCCGACCCGGGCGAGACCGCGCCGCTCGATCCGAGTGAGGTCAATGGAGCGCTTGCGCCGCTGCGCGCGGCGCTGGCAAACAGCATGCACCACCCAGCCACCCAGGCCCCGACCGCAACCACGCCGACCGCGCTCGCCCAGGCCGCCTCCGCCGAGGAGGTCGCAGCGCTCGAGCGGCAGATGAAGCTGCTCGGCTATCTGTAGCGCTCACAGCACGAGCGTGCGGTGGCGGATGCTGCCGCGGACCATCACCGCGAGCTCGGCGCCGTCGATCGCGGCACGACCGGGCAGCTCGCTCGCCGCCCGCGCGAGGCCGCGAGGCCCGTAGCCGCGATGGCCAATCGCGAGCGCGAGCCACGGCAGCGCCAGCGCCGCGGCGCCGCGCCGGCGCCGCGCGAGCGTAGCGCCGAGTCCGGCCGCCGCCAGCGCCGCATGCTCGCGCTTCCACCAGATCCGCCCCCACAGCTCGCCGCGCAGCGAGGGCTGGCGGCGCACGAGCAGCGGCACGTCCTCCCAGCGCCGGAGTGACCGGATGGCCGTCGGCAGCGAGCGCTCCACGACGGCGTGGTAGACGAGCAGCTCGGGCGCGGCGACGATCGCGACGCCGCTGCACCCGGCGCGGAGCGCGAGGTCTGTGTCCTCGCCAACGCCGAGCTGCTCGTCGAAGCCGCCGGTCTTCTCGAGCACCGCGCGTGGGTAGGCGATGTTGCAGGTCTCGGCCCAAGCGGAGACGGGCTCGATCAGCTGCGTGTGCGGCCACGGCGCGCCGATCAGCGTCGCCAGCTCGTCGGGATCGGGCACCGTGCGCCCCTGCACGATCGCTCCGGGGTGCGCGTCGGCCGCGCCGAGGGCGCGCTCGACCCAATCGGGCGCCGGGCGGCAGTCGTCGTCGGTGAACAGCACGCGTGGCGCGCCGGCGGCGCGCCACGCGGCATTGCGCTTGGCCGCCGCGAGCATGCTGCCGGGCGCAAACCGCACGACGCGCAACTGCCCGCGCGCGACCAGCGGGTGGGTCTGCAGGAGCCGCTCGGTGTCGGGCTCAGTGCTGTCATGCGCGACGATCACCTCGAAGCGCTGCGGCGCGAGCGTCTGCACCAGCAGCGCGTTCAGCAGCCAGCGCAGCCGCAGCGGCCGGTCCCGGGTCGGGATCGCGACGCTGGCCGCGAGCTCGCTCACCCGTCCGCTCCGAGCAGGCGTCCGTACAGCTCGAGATAGCGCTCGGTGCAGCGATCGCTCGACAGCTCGGCGGCGCGCGCGCGGCAGCGCCCAACCGTGTCCGGATCGCCCGCGAGCGCCAACGTCTCGCTCAGCGCGCTGGCCAGCGTATCGGCGTCGAGCGCGTCGAACAGCCGGCCTATCCCGGGCCTGTCGATCACCTCGGGGATCGCCCCGTCCGCATAGCCGACGACCGGCGTGCCACACGCGAGCGCCTCGGCCAGCACGAGCCCGAAGGCCTCGTCTTGAGCGGGCAGCGTCGCGATCCAGGCCTGGCCGTAGGCGCGCGCGAGCGCCGAGTGCCGATCGAGGTCCGTCCACTCGACGCCGGGCGCCTCGAGATCGGCGCCGGCGGCGCGCGCGGCCGCGCGATCGCGGGGGCGCGAGAGCACGAGCCGCGCGTCCGGGTGCTCGCGTCGGAGCAGCCCAAAGGCGTCGATCAGCAGCCCGACGTGCTTGCGCTCGACCTCGGGCGCGGCACTGCAGACGATCGTCGGCTGCGGGCTGCGGGCTGGCGCGGGCGCGAACGCGTGCAGATCGACGCCGGGAGCGATCACGAGCGGCTCGTAGCCGAGCCAGTGGCGGAATGCCGCCGCGGCGTGCTCGCTCAGCGCGACCACCGCGTCGCAGCCGTCGATCGCGCGCAGCAGGATGTCGAGCCTGCGCCGCCGCTCGGACAGCCAGCGCCGCTCGGGCGTGCCCATATACGACAGCACCGCCGGCCGTCCTGTCCTGCGACGCCAGCGCGCGGCGGCGAGCGCGTCGGCCGGGTACATGGCGTGGGCGAGGTCGGGCGACTGCGCGCGCAGGGCCGCGTAGCTCAGCGGCACGTGCGTCAGGTAGTCGTCGTAGTGGCGGCGCAGCAGCCGCCCCTGCGGCGGGCGCGGCAGTCGCAGCACCGCCAGGCCGTCCTCGGTCGCGCGGGATGGAGGGCGGGGATGGCTGGTGATCAGCGAGACGTCGTGCCCGCGCGCGAGCAGGCCGCTGGCCAGCTCCCTGGTGAACCGCTCCCCTCCCCTGCGCACCTCCGGCCAGTAGCACGGGCTGAGCAGCGTGACGTTCATCGGCGCCGGGACCGCACCGCGCAGTAGCGGTCGCGCATCGGCGGCCGCTGCGGCGGGCGGTAGACGCCCCGCATCCGGATCTCCTCGAATCCGGCCGTACGCAGCCACGCCCGCAGCGTCGCCCAGTTCGGATACCACCAATTGAAGCTCGTCTCGAGCGTCTGCAGCCGCGCGACCGCCCGCCGGGGGTGCAGCAGCGACAGCGGCAGCGACAGCGCCTCGAGCTGATACAGGGTCCCGCCGGGAACGAGGGTCGCGTGCAGCCGCTCGAGCGCGCGCACCGGGTCGCGCAGGTGCACCAGCAGCGCGCCGAGGAACGCGACGTCGACCGGGCCGCCGATCGCCTCCGAAGTCAGCTCGAGCACGTCGCAGACCACCCTGCGCACGCGCGAGCCGAGCAGTTCCGAGGCGATCGCGAACCCACGGCCGATCTGGAGGTCGAGCTCCCGCGCGCGGCCCTCGAGCGCGGTGCGGTTGTTGGGCGGCAGCGAGGTCTCCTCGACACGCTCGATGTCGATCGCCACGACCTCGGCGCCGCGACGCTCAAGCTCGAACGCCCAGAACCCGTCGAACGTGCCGACGTCGAGCGCCCGCAGCCCGGACAGGTCCGCCGGCAGAAGGCGCTTGGCGAGCCTGCGAAGGTCGATGCGGCCCGGTGTGACGACCCCGCCTGGCAGCTCAAGCGTGTGGTACCAGACGGGGTTGGCGGCGACCGCCGCCGCGACCTCGTCGCGCTGAGGCGGCGGTTCGGCGTGTCCGTGCTGCTCGGTCAAGCGCACTCCCATCAGCCAACGAGTCCCTCGACGAACGGCACCTCGAGCACCTTCTCGTGCGCGATCGGGCCGTGGCCGAAGTAGCCGTCCTCGCCGAACAGCTCGCCGTGGTCGGAGGTGACGATCAGCCACGTGTTCGGCGGCAGGCGACCCAGCAGCTTCTCGAACACGCCGTCGAGGTACTCGAGCGCGGCGATCTGGCGCTCGTGCAGGGACCGCAGCCGCGCCGCGGTGAAGAACTCCGCCGGCTCCTCGCCCTCGGCGCGGATCTGGTCAAGGCGCGTGAACACTCCGTGCACCCCGGAAATGTGTGGCAGCTCGTCAGCACCCTGGCCGGGCCACGCGTAGGGGTAGTGGGTCTCGCCCACGTTCAGCAGCCAGAACGACGGCCGCTGCTCGTCGAAGTGCACCTGGTCGACCATCGCCGCCATGTCGTTGTGCACCGGCATCAGCTCATAGGAGTCGAAGTCGCGGTTGATCAGTGTGAACGGGTTCAGCACCGGCATCGAGACCCGTGCGTGTGTCGCGTAGCCGAGCGAGTGCTTCAGGTACGTGGGCAGAAAGATCGAGGGCAGCAGCCGCCTGAACTCCATCTCCGGGACTCCGAGCCGCTCGGTGTAGCGCAGGAAGTCCTGCTTGTAGTACTCCGAGGCGTACACCTGCGCCGGGCTCGAATGCGGCATCAGACCCATCAGCAGGTTGTAGTGAGAGGGCGCGGTCCAGGACGCGTAGCTCCACCGCCGCTGGACCTCGCCCATCCACGCGAGGCTGCGTGGCGGCGCCGCCAGCCAGGTGTCGTAGCGCAGGCTGTCGAGCACGACTACCACCAGATTGCGGGCATTTCTCGGGGCCTCGGCCATGGCGGACAAGCTATACCGTCTGCGCCGTGGGCGACCGTCCAGCCTCTCGAGCGCGATGAGCAGCGATCCCGAACCGCTGGTCTCGGTCGTCGTCTCGACCTACAACCGCCCGGGGCGCCTCGCCGCCCTCCTGGCCGGGCTGCGCGCGCAGACGGTCGGGACGGATCGGTTCGAGGTCGTGGTGGTCGACAACGGCTCGGCGCCGGCCACCTGGGAGGTGCTCGAGCGTGCGGTGGCGGCCGGCGGATTGCGGCTGCGGACGATCCGCCACGAGCGGACGCTCGGACCGGCGGGCGGGCGCAATAGCGGCTGGCGGTTGGCGCGAGCCGCCCTGATCGCCTTCACCGACGACGACTGCGTTCCCGAGCCGGACTGGCTCGCCGCCGGGCTCAGCGCCTCCGGCAGGCATCCGGGGGCGATCATCCAGGGCCGGACCGAACCCGAGAGCTCTCTTGCCCGGGTCGGACTGCTCACGCGCACCGTCGCGATCCGCAGCCTCGGCCCCCAGTACGAGACGTGCAACATCTTCTATCCGCGCGCCGCGCTCGAGGACCTCGGAGGGTTCGACGAGGGCTTCGGCCTCGTCCCGGGCGGCGAGGACACCGACCTGGCCTGGCGCGCGATCGAGTCCGGCCGACGGACCGAGTTCGCCGAAGGGGCGGTCGTCCGCCACGCCGTCGATCGGGTTGGAGTCGGGGGCCAGGTCCGCATCGCCGCGCGCTGGACCGACACGATCCGGATCTTCGCCGAGCATCCGCAGACGCGCTCGATGCTTGTGCGCCGGGTGTTCTGGAACGTGTGGCACTACCTGCTCTGGCGCTCGCTGCTGTCGCTCGCCGGCCCGCGCTGGCTGGCACGGATGCTCGTGACCATGCACCTGCTCCAGCTGCGCCGGCGCGCCGCGGAGGCCGGCGCGGGCGTCTGGGCGATCCCGTATCTCCTCGTGCACGACGGGGTCGAGTGCTGGGCCGTGGCGCGGGGCGCGGTGCGATATCGGACGCTCGTCTTGTAGGGCTCGGGTTGGCGCTGCTTGGGGGCGGCGCTCGCGGAGGCCCGCCGGAGGCGGCTCCGACCCACGGCGGGGTCAGAAAGCGGAATATACGGCCGGTTTCTGCCCCCCTCCGGGCGGGACGACGGAGGGAGGCGCCAGTAACGTCGAAACTCGGCTCTGGGGCGGCGGGAATGGCGGGTTGGGTCTGCTGAGCGGGCTTAATCGTGCATGCTCGCGCGCGTGGCGCCGAGCTTTCGAGACTATGGGCCGCTCGCCGCTCGCCGTCGTGCGCCCAGCGCGCTCCAGCACAATTCGGCGAGGACCTCGGCGCCGAGTCACGCGCCCATCGCCAACCCGAGCCAATCGACCCCGTTTCACGGTCGCTGGCGAGCGCCGCCCCCACGAATTTCCCGGTCCGTAATGCCTGGGCGACTACCCTTGTACTCATGTTTGGATCAGGCCGTAAGACCACGTTGATTGATTCCACGGATGCTCTGCCGGGCCGCTCCGAGCCGATCGCGGTTCCCGAGCGCCATGCCGTGCTCGGCCCGCCGCTGCGCCCGCCCTTCCCCGATGGCCTCGAGCAGGCCGTGTTCGGCCTGGGCTGCTTCTGGGGCGCCGAGCGGGTGTTCTGGCAGGCGCCCGGCGTCTACACGACGGCGGTTGGCTACGCCGGCGGATTCACCCCCAATCCGACCTACGAGGAGGTGTGCAGCGCGCGCACCGGCCATACCGAGGCCGTGCTGGTCGTCTTTGACCCGACCAAGACCTCGTATGAGGAGATGCTGCGGCTGTTCTGGGAGAACCACGACCCGACCCAGGGCATGCGCCAGGGCAACGACGTCGGCACCCAGTACCGCTCGGCCATCTACACCTTCTCGGACGCCCAGGCGAAGGCGGCCGAGGCGTCACGCAAAGCCTATGCCGAGCGCCTGAGCGCGGCCGGCTATCCCGAGATCACGACCGAGATCGCCCCCGCCGGTCCGTTCTACTACGCCGAGGACTACCACCAGCAGTACCTGCACAAGAACCCGTGGGGCTACTGCGGCCTTGGCGGGACCGGCGTGAGCTGCCCGGTCGGCGTCGGGGTCCAGGCCTCGGCTGAGGCTTAGCGGAGCCGACAGCCCCGCTGAACTCGGGGCGGGCGGCCCGCGCGACGGGCGCCCGGACCGGACCCGGCCCCAGCGCGCAAACCGGCCCCTCCAACCGCCCCTCAAACGTCCGGGATCGCCTCGATCCGGCCCTCCACGATCGCGGCCCGGAGCCGGTGATGGTCGGCCTCGTTCGTGTCCGCGTATGCGCTGGCGAAGGACGTGATCGCTCGGTCGAAGCTTTCGGTCTCGCCGAGGTAGGCGGCCATCGCGACCCGGTCTCCGGAGCGGGCGTGGCCGCGCGCGAGGGTCCAGCCGCAGCTCTCTCCGTAGACGCGCAGGCCCTTCGCGGTGAGGTGGGCGACGTCGATCGATGCCTTCCCGTCCCACAGCTGGCGGACGTAGAAGCTCTGGTGCCGACCGTCCCAGCCCTTCAGGTGATACCAGCCGAGCATCGGGTCGCTGGCCGCCTGCATCAGATGCTGGCCCTCGACCACGCGGCGCCCCTGCGACTCGTAGATCGTCTCGCCGGCGTAGGGGGCGAGTACGGACGACTGTGCCTCCTTGAGCTGCAGGATCAGCGGGTCGTCGTCGTCGCGCCCGGTCAGGAGCACGACCCAGGCGCGGGTGCCGACGCTGCCGACCCCGACCACCTTGCGCGCCATGTGAACGTAGCGATAGGACTCGATCAGAGTGCGGCGCACCGGTGAGAGGCTGTCGCGGTACTGGCGCAGGAACGATTGCACGATCTCGATGTAGCGCTCTCGTTGCTCGGTGTCGAGCAGCTCCTCGATCGGGGCGACGAGCGGCGGACGGCTGGCGAAGCGGATAGTTTCGTGGTGTTGCTCGACCAGGCGGTCGAAGGCATGGAGGTGATCGCGGCGAAGGGCCTGGCGCATCCGTTTCCCGGCCTCGCGGCCCGACTTGCGATCGGCGAATCCCTCCAGGCGAACGCAGAGGGTCTCCGCGGGCAGGTTCGCGTACCAAACAGCGAGGTTGCTTTGCTCGGCGAATTCGAGCAGCGCCTCGCGATAGGCCCGCACGGTTGCCCTGACTGCCTTCTCGCGCGCGGTGGCGCTGAACCCGAGATCACGCCCGGCGATCTCCAGGCTCGCGGCCAATCGCTTTACGTCCCACTCGATCGGGCCCGGGAGCGTCTCGTCGAAATCGTTGAGGCCGAAGATCAGCGAGCGCTCAGGCGTCTCGAACATCCCGAAGTTCAGCAGGTGCGCGTCGCCGCACAGCTGCGCGCGCAGCCCGCACAGCGGCGTGCCGCAAAGATCGGCCGCCATGACCGCCGCCGCGCCGCGGTAGAACGAGAACGCCGACACCTCCATCCGGCCATACCGGATCGGCACCAGCTTCGGGACCCGCTCGGAGGCCTGGCGCTCGAGGATCTCCACCGGGTCGGCCCTACTCTTCGGCGGCGACCACACGGCATGGCGCTCGAGCGGCGCCCTCTTGCGCACGGCTCGTCCCTCCGCCACGCGCTCCGCGAGGGAGCGCCGTGGCAGGTACTCAGGGTTCGGCAGCGGCGCTGCGTCGACGAGCATTCGGTCTTCCTCCGATCCGGGTGCGCCGGCATAAGCCTATGGCCGGCAACGCATGAGTCAAGCCGGGCGCTCGGGCTCGCCCTCCCCGCGCGGGCCGAGCGTCCCGAACTACCCGCCCGCGACCGCCGGCAGGATCGTCACCTCATCGCCATCGCTGACGGGCGTATCGAGGCCGTCCAGGAAGCGGATGTCCTCGCCGCCCACGTAGACGTTGACGAAGCGCCGCAGGCCGCCGTCCTCGGCGATCCGAGCGCGGAGCTCGCCGTAGCGTTCGTACAGGGAGTCGAGAACTTCGCCGACCGTGGACCCGTCCACCTCCGCGGTTGAGTCGCCGTCGGTCGCGGCTCGGAGCTGAGTCGGGATCTTGACGTTCACCGCCATGTTGCCGGGAGTCATATCAAGCGGGGACGCGGACACGATCGCCGGCCGCCTCGAAGCTCTCGACGGTGGGGTCGATCTCCCACGTCTCGAACGTGCCCCGAACACAATCGAGCGTCTTCAGACCTTCGCCGGTGATGTAGGCGACCACGCGCTCGTCGGGGTCGATGTCCCCCCGCTGCGCCAGCTTGGCCAGCACTGCGGTCGTAACGCCGCCCGCAGTCTCGGTGAAGATCCCCGTCGTCCGCGCCAGCAGCTTGATCCCCTCGCGGATCTCCGCGTCGGTGACCGAGTCGATCGAGCCCGCGGAGCGCCGGGCGAGGTCGAGCGCGTATGGCCCGTCGGCCGGATTGCCGATCGCGAGTGACTTGGCGATCGTGTCCGGCTTGACCGGGCGGCAGAAGTCCTGCCCGGCCTCGAACGCGCTCGCCACCGGCGAGCAGCCGGCGGCCTGGGCGCCGTTGAACGTGGGCAGCTCGCCCTCGACCAGCCCGAGTTCGAGCCATTCCTCGAATCCGCGTGCGATCTTCGTGAACAGGGAGCCGGACGCGATCGGCGCGACGACCCGGTCGGGGAGCTCGAACCCGAGCTGCTCGATCGTCTCGAAGGCCAGCGTCTTTGACCCCTCGGCGTAGTAGGGCCTCATGTTGATGTTCACGAACGCCCACTCATGCTCGCCTGAGAGCTCGGTGCAGAGCCGGTTGACGTCGTCGTAGTTGCCGCGCACGGCGACCAGGTTCGTCCCGTAAACACCGGTCGCGAGCACCTTCTGCTCCTCGAGGTCGGCCGGGATGAACACGTAGGACTCCAGCCCGGCGGCGGCGGCATGCGCGGCGACCGCGTTGGCCAGGTTGCCCGTCGAGGCGCACGCGATCGTCTGGAAGCCGAGCTCCCGAGCGCGCGCGAGCGCGATCGAAACGACCCGATCCTTGAACGAGTGGGTCGGGTTGGCGGCGTCGTTCTTGACCCACACCTCGCGCAGGCCGATCGCCTCGGCCAGCCGGTCGGCCCGCAGCAGCGGCGTCCAGCCTGCCGGAAGTGTGCCCTTGGGCGGCGTGGAAACGGGTAGGAAGTCGCCGTAACGCCACAGCGAGTGCGGCCCGGCCTGGATCCTGCGGCGCAGTTCAGCCGGATCGGCCCGCTCGCGAGCCGCGTACGCGACCTCTAACGGGCCGAAGCACCGCTCGCACACGTATCGCGCGTCAAGCGGATACGTCGTCTGACATTCCTTGCAGCGAAGAGACTCTGGCGGCATATGTTGAAAAACCTCCGCCGGGGTCTGTGGTCGGAGGTCCTGTGAAACCGCCTATCCACATCTCCCAGGCTAGTCGTTGGAGCCTGATGGAATTGGCACCTTTCCCTTGCGGGAGGTTGCCGGGGTTTCATAGGGCCAGTCCCTCCACCCCTCTTGATGCGTACAGCTATATGTCCGGCAGTATACCCAAAGGCGGAGCGTTTAGGGCGGGGTTCGGAACGAGCGATCCGTCCCGCGAAACGGCAGGCTGTCCGCACCAACGCTGACCCGGTCCGAACCGCGGGGCAGGCTCGGAGATAAAGCAAACGTAACGACCGCACCCCGATGGTGTTCGGGTCTGCGGCATGGCCGCCACATCGACCGATCCGCTTGCGCGCCTCGAGGAGGCGCTCAGCCTGTCCGGGAACGCTCCGAGCAAGCGCATGCTGATCATCGTCAACCCCTACGCGACGACCGTCTCGGACCGGCTCAAGAATCTTGTCGTCTACGCGCTCCGCGGCAGCTACCACGTCGACGCGATCGACACCGAAGCCCGCGACCACGCGACCGAGCTGTGCCGCGACGCCGCCCGCGAGGGCTACGACGTCGTCGTCGCGTTCGGCGGGGATGGGACGGTCAACGAGGCGGCGAATGGCCTCGCCGGGTCGGACACGCCGCTGAGCTGCCTGCCCGGCGGACGCACGAACGTGTACTGCCGGATGCTCGGGATCCCCACCGACGTCGTCGACGCGACCGAGCATCTGCTGCAGATGGCCGACGACTGGCGGCCGCGCCACGTCGACCTCGGCATGGTCAACGACCGCGCGTTTCTGTTCTCAGCCGGCGTCGGCCTCGACGCCAGCGTCGTCGAGCGGGTCGACGCCCACCCCCGCCTGAAGGCGCGGCTCGGCGAGTGGTACTACACCTGGACCGGGGTCGGGACGTTCAACCGCCACTATCTGATCCGGCCACCGCGGCTCGAGGCCATGATCGGCGACGACGTCGTTCCCGGCGTGACGGCGATCGTCCAGAACGCCGCGCCCTACACCTACTTCGGTAACCGCCCGGTCGAACTGGCCGAGGGCGCCTCGCTCGCCAGTGGCGATCTCGCGGGAGTGGTGCTCAAGCGTGCGAGCCCGGTCGACATTCCGACGATCACGTGGCGCGCCCTGTCGAAGCGGGCTCGTCTCACACGACATCGCAGGGTGCACTCCTTCTCTGGCGTCGACGGGCTGGCAATTCGCTCGCAGGACGAGCGGCCGCTGCCGCTGCAGGTCGACGGTGACTACATCGGCAAGGCCGATCAGGCCGTGTTCGCCGTCCATCGTGGCGGCATCCTCATCGTCTCCTGACCCCCCCACAATTCGGCCACGCAGAGACGTCGGCGCACACTGCACCCCTTATGATCGCGCGCCATGCGCCGAGTCCTGTTCGTCCTCGCCTGTCTCGCGGTCTCCTTGGTCCCGGGCCTAGTCAGCGCCCACTCGCTGACCGGCGCTCAAAACTGCCCAATCTTCCCGGCCAACAACCCGTGGAACCAGCGGGTTGACCGACTGCCGGTGGCAAACGATTCCGCTCGCCTGATCGCGAGCATCGGCTTCAGCGATCCGGTGCACCCCGATTTCGGCTCTGGGCTCTATAACGGAGGCCCGATCGGCATTCCGTACGTGATCGTCTCCAGGCACACGCGCCGGGTTCCGGTCACCTTCGGGTACTCGACCGAGTCCGACCACGGGCCCTATCCGATCCCGCCCGGGGTGCCGATCGAGGGTGGCCGCCAGTCCACCGGCGACCGCCACGTCCTGCTCGTGGACAAGGACTCGTGCAAGGACTACGAGCTCTACAACGCCTATCCGCACGACGGCGGAAAGCGCTGGTCGGCGGGCTCGGGCGCGATCTTCAACCTTCGCTCCAACCATCTGCGCCCGGCCGGATGGACCTCCGCGGACGCCGCCGGCCTCGGGATCCTCCCCGGGCTCGTGCGCTGGGACGAGGTCAAGCGCGGCGTGATCGACCACGCGCTCCGCTTCACGGCGCCGTGCACGTCGGCCGCCTACGTGTACCCGGCGCGGCACATGGCGCATGAGTCTTCGTGCACCGGGCTCTATCCGCCGATGGGTCTTCGGGTGCGGCTGAAGGCGAACATCGACATCTCACACCTGCCCTACCAGGCCCGGATCGTGGCTGTCGCGCTCAAGCGCTACGGCATGATGCTGGCCGACAACGGCACGGCCTGGTACGTCTCGGGCGCGCCGGACAGGCACTGGAACAACAGCGCGCTGCACCTGCTCGACGAGCTCACGGGGCGCGATTTCGAGGTCGTCAACACGAGCTCGCTCCCACATCCGGGACTCTGAGCCCCGGGGGGTGAATTCCGGGCCGCCCGGCGCTCTTTAACGCGTGAACGCCGCGACCAAGAGGCCAACCTCTCGCCTCACCGACCGCGACCTGGACCTACTCGCGTTCGCGTCCGAGCACCGGATCATCACCGCTGAGCACGCGCGGCGCTTCCTCGGCTCATCGGCCTCGGTCGCGTACACCCGACTCCGGGCTCTGACCTCGGCTGGCATGCTCGAACGCGATTTCGGTCTGCATGGCCAGCCGGGCCTCTATCTGGCCACGGCAAAGGGCCTGCGCGCGGCCGGTCGCAGCTACCGCCCGCTGCGGGCAGACGTGGGCAGCTTTCAACACGATCTCGGCGTCGCGTGGCTGTGGCTGGCGGCACGGGTGGGGACGTTCGGAGGAGTGCGAGACGTGATCTCCGAGCGGTCGTTGCGCTCGCACGACCTCTCACCGCACCGCGCGGGCGAGCCGTTCGGCGTGCGCCTGGGCGGGATCGGTCCCGGAGGGCGCGAGCGCCTGCACTACCCCGACCTGATGCTGATCACGCCGGGGGGCCGGCGGATCGCGTTTGAGCTCGAGCTGACCGCCAAGGGAATCGATCGCCGGGACAGGATCCTCATGGGTTACGCCGTCGACCGCCGGCTCGACGCCGTCGTCTACCTGGTGCAGAACCGGGCGGTCGGCCGCCGGATCCAGGCGTCGGCTCGCCGGCTTGGCATCTCGAACCTCGTCCACGTGCAGCTCGTGACAGGGCTCGAGCGCCGGCGCGGCCAGGGGCGCGGGCTCACCCGAAGCGCGCACCGGGCGCCCGCGCGGTGAGCGATGCACCGGCAAGACGGCGTCCGCCCTACTGGCTCGTGCCAGTGGTCGTGGTGCTGCTCCTGTCCCCGCCCGCCTGGGCCACCGCGGCGACGATCGCAGCCGCCATCGCCGGGCTGGGCTTCCGGGCTCTCCGGGAGCGGGCCGGGCGTCACGCGGAGGCGACGCGCGCTAGAGGGGCCGGTCCGGCGACGAGCCTCGGCGTCGACCGCCGTGGCCGCGAGGTGACGCTCAGCGACCGCGAGCTGGCGGCTCATGGCCTGATCGTCGGCGCCAGCGGCGCCGGAAAGTCGACCACGCTGCTGCGGATCCTCACCGATCACGTCCGCCGGGGACACCCGGTGGTGGCGCTCGACCTCAAGGGCTCCCCGGCGTTCGCCGGCGAGCTCGCAGCTGCGGCGGCGGCCGCGGGGCGCCCATTCCATCTCTGGACGCTGGACGGGCCGAGCGTCTGGAACCCGCTCGAGCACGGTAACGCCACCGAGCTCAAGGACAAGCTGATCGCCACCGAGCGCTTCACCGAACCGCACTATCAGCGAGCGGCCGAGCGCTACGTGCAGATCGCACTGCAGACGTTGCGGGCCGCGCGGCCGGGCCGCGCAGTCGCGCTGGATGACGTGGTCGCGGCGATGGAACCACACCGGCTCCTGGGCCTGGCCCGGGAGCTGCCGGACGACCGAGCTACCCGCCTGCACGACTACGTCTCTTCGCTCACGCCCGACCAGCTCAGCGCCGTCCGCGGCCTCGGGACGCGACTGGCGATCATCACCGAGTCGAGCGCGGGCGGGTTCCTGTCGCCGCGAGAAGGGAGCAAGGGCCGTCCGTCGATCGACCTCCACGCCGCGCTCGAGCGCGACGGCGTCGTTATGTTCAGCCTGAACTCAAGCACGTACGGCAAGCTCGCCGCGCAGATCGGGACCCTGGTGGTGCAGGATCTGACCAGCGCGGCCGGGCGCCGCCTCGCCCGGGCCGGGCCAACGCCACAGGCGATCATCGGCGTAGACGAATTCTCAGCCCTGGGGGCCGAGAACGTGCTGCACCTGCTGGCCCGCGGTCGCGAGGCCGGACTGCCCCTGCTGCTCGCCACGCAGGAGATGGCCGACCTCGATCGCGCCGCGCCGGGCCTGCGCGACCAGGTGCTTGGGATCGTGGGGGTCAAGATCGCCCACCGCCAGGACGTCCCGAGCTCGGCGCAGACGATCTCGCAGCTCGCCGGTACGGTGACCGCCTGGGAGGAGACCGAGCAGATCGGCGGGCGCTACCTCGGCGGCCACCGGACCGGCCGCGGCACGCGGCGGCAGGTGGAGCGCTTCCGCGTGCATCCGAACGAGGTCAAAACCCTTCGCACGGGCGACGCGGTGCTGATCTCGAAGCTGCCCAGCACGCGCGTGCGGACGGTTCGCGTCGCCGCGCCTCAGCGCGAGCATGACGGGCCGGAGCTGTCCTAGCGCGCTGGCACGACGCACAGAAACCCGAGCGGCTCGTCCCCGAGCGCCTCGAAGCAGTGCAGCTCGTCGCCGGCCACGTAGACGACATCTCCGGTCGACAGCTCGTGGACGTCGTCGCCGAGGGTGACGCGGGCCCGGCCCGTGAGGATCATCACGCCGTGGTCGTGGGGATGGCGCTCGCGCGCTGTGCGCCCGCCAATCGGCACCTGGAAGTAACGAACGGCGTAGTTGCGGGCGCCGTCCTCGCCACCGATCAGCTCGTGCTTGAGGACACCGGCCAGCGCGGGATCCGGATACGGCTGCGCGGTGACCCCCTGCCAGCCCGCGTCGGTGCGCCGGCGAACCACACCCATCAGCGGGCCGCGGGGCGGATCACCGGCTACCCGGCGCCCGGCGTGACGCGGAAGGCGTCGAACACGGCGTCGATGTTGCGCAGGCGGTTGATCGCCTGGTCGAGTGAGCGCGTGTCCCCGACCTCGACCACGAACCGATTCTTGACCATCGGGTGGTTGACGGTGCAACGCGCCTCGAGGATGTTGATCCCCGTCTCGGCGAACGTCCGCGACATGTCCTCCAGCAGCCGGTGGCGGTCCCACCCGTCGACCTCGATCTCGACCCGGAACGAGGTCTCGGCGTCGCCGTCCCAGGCGACGGGCGTGAACCGGTCGGGATCCTTCCGCAGCACGGCCACGTTGGGACAGTCCTCGCGGTGGATCGTGATCCCGCGGCCGAGCGAGATGTAGCCGACAATCGGGTCGCCTGGCACCGGACGGCAGCACTTGGCCATCCGCAGCATGACCTCGTCGATCCCCTCAATCGAGATGCCGAAGCGCGCGGAGGACGTCGTCGGCCGCGAACGTCGGCGGCGCGTTTGCAGGAGGTCGTCGGTGGCCGTCGGCTCGGACTCGGCCGCCTCGCCCTGCTTGAGGCGCTGCATCAGCTTGTTGACGACGACCTTGGGCGAGATCTTGGCGCCGCCGAGGGCGATGTAGAAGTCCTCCCCCTTGCGGAAGCCCATCTCGCGGATGACGTCGGCCAGCAGCGGCGAGCCGACCAGCTTCTGGGCCGGCAGCCCCTGCTTCTTCAGGTGCTCCTGGAGCAGCTCGCGTCCCGAGTGCTCGGTGTCCTTGCGCGACTCAGCCTTGAACCAGGCCTTGATCTTGTTGCGCGCGCGAGTGGTCTTGACGAGCGCGAGCCAGTCGCGCGAGGGTCCACGTTCGCGCTTGGACGTCAACACCTCGACGATGTCGCCCGAGCGCAGCTGGTAGGACAGTGGCACGATCTTGCCGTTGACCTTCGAGCCCACGCAGCGGTGCCCGACGTCGGTATGGATCTCGTAGGCGAAGTCGAGCGGGGTGGCGCCGGCGGCGAGCGACTTGACCTCGCCCTTCGGCGTGAATACGAACACCTCGTCTTCGAACAGGTCGACCTTGAGCGTCTCCATGAACTCGCGCGGATCGTGGAGATCCTGCTGCCAGTCGAGCAGCGAGCGGAGCCACTTGAGCTTTCCCTCCGAGTCGCGGAGGTTCGGGTTGCCGGGAGCCGCGGGCCTGGTCGCGTTCTCCTTGTACATCCAATGCGCGGCGATCCCGAACTCGGCCATGTCGTGCATCTCGCGGGTGCGAATCTGGATCTCGAGCGGACGCCCCTCCGGCCCGATGACCGTTGTGTGCAGCGACTGGTACATGTTGAACTTGGGCATCGCGATGAAGTCCTTGAAGCGCCCCGGGAGCGGCTTCCAGAGTGAATGGATCACCCCAACCGCCCCATAGCAGTCCTTCACCGAGCCGACGATCACGCGCATCGCCGTGAGGTCATAGATCTCGTTGAACTCGCGCCCCTTCTTGGTCATCTTCGAGTAGATCGAGTAGAAGTGCTTGGCGCGTCCGGAGATCTCGGCCTCGATCCCCAGCTCGTCGAGCTCCTTGGACAAGTATTCGCCCGCCTGGTTGACGTACCGCTCGCGCTCGGCGCGCTGCTGGGCGACGAGGCCCTTGATGTCGTTGTACTTGCGGGGGTGCAGAGTCTGGAAGGCGAGGTCTTCGAGCTCCCACTTGATCGCGTGGATACCGAGCCGATGGGCGATCGGCGCGTAGATGTCGAGTGTCTCCCGCGCCTTCTCGATCTGCTTCTGCTTGGGCATGGCCGAGATCGTGCGCATGTTGTGCAGCCGGTCGGCCAGCTTGATCAGGATGACCCGGATGTCCGTGGCCATCGCGACCATCATCTTGCGGTAGTTCTCCGCCTGCGCCTCGTCGCGCGATTGGAAGGTCAGCCCGGTCAGCTTCGTGACGCCGTCCACCAGGCCGGCGATCTCCTCGCCGAACGCCTCGTGCACCTCCTCGAGCGACGCCGAGGTGTCCTCGACCGTGTCGTGCAACAGCGCGGCGCACAGCGTCTCAGTGTCGAGCCGCATGCCGGCGCAGATCTTGGCCACGCCGACCGGGTGGATGATGAAGTCCTCGCCTGACTTGCGCCGCTGGTCAGCGTGGTGGACGCACGAGTAGACAAACGCCTCCTCGACGCGCTCGTGGTCGATCGCCATCGCGGCCTGCTCGGCGTGCTCCCCGACGATGGCGAACAGGTCGCTCAATAGCCTCCGCTCGGTGGTGGTGAGTTCGGCCCGCTCGATCGCGGTCCGCGTATCTCCGTGCTCGACCCGATCGACCGGGATCCGCGAGGCGACGAGCGTCGAGCCGCCATGGGCGCCGTTGCCGGAGCCGCTGCCCTCGCGCCCGGCCTCGGCCGCGCGCGGTCCGTCGCGCTTCAGACGCTTGGCCGATGATTTGCGCTGCTCAGAAATGTTCGTCCGTCCTCGTATCGGGCTTGGTAGCCCCGGTAGGCGGGCGAGCGTTCGAGCGCCGTCGGCGCCGTGCTCGCGACCTCCAGGGCCGGCAGATCCCGGTCGAGGCTGACGAGGTCCAGCTCCACGAGGACCCTGATCAGTCGGCCGGCGAGCCTCGCCGGACGGCCGTGGGGACCGTCACCGCGGAGCAGGCTCTCGAGTTCCTCACCGGCCACCCTGCTCCGTTGCCTGAGACCGCGGAAAAGAGCGGTGAGCGAAGTCCGAAGACCGTACTCCAACTCATGTATCTGCTCCGCAAAGCGTAGCTCAGCCACGCCCCAGGACAGATGGGTGAAGCCGGACCCTGCGCGCAGACCAGCATCCGCATCGACGCCGGGCGGGGGATCGAGAGCGACCACGTGCTCGAACGGATCCCCCATCCGGGGATCGGCAGCCAGTGCGTGGTGGCCGATGAGCGTAAAGCCGCCGGCGCGGCTGGCCAGCCCGCCGAGACGGCGCGGCACGTCCGCGCAGACCGCGAGAACGTCCCCTCCGGCGGCGATCGCATCGGCGATCACGGCGAGGGGACTCTCGCGCCGACGGTCGAGGACGATGCGGCCGTACGCCAGGGCGCACGGATCGGCCGCGGCGCCCGGTGCGTTCGGAGCGGATGCAGCCGTGGTCGCCTTGGCCCCCGGCGCACCCCGACCCGCGTCGGGATCGCGGTCCATCTCGGCCAGAGCCGCCGCCAGGTAATCCTCCGGCTCGCCGATCACCTCGATCGGTCCCGGGGCGCAGACCTGGGCGTGGCGGAGCACGAGGCGTGGCTCGACCGCACCGTTGTACACGTTGCGCTCGAGCCGGAAGGTGGCGTCGACCGGCTCGCCCGAGGGCACGGCGAGGCGCCCGTCGCACCCGAATGCGACGGCACGGGCGATCGCCCCTCCAGAGGTGACGGCGAATCGGGCGTGTCGGCCTTCGCCCATCGTGCGCACCTCGCCGAAGCGGGCGCCGGGCACCAGCAGCCGCGGTCCCGGGTTGCCCATCCCGCACGGCTCGAGCGCCTCGAGCTCCTCGGCCAGCGGCAGGCCGAGATCGGAGCCCGACACGATCGCGTCGACGCGCTCCAGCGGCCGCAGCAGGTCGGGGGTGAGCGCGGCCTCGGCGTGGCGCTCAAACGCCTCGGCGAACGCGGACACGCGGTCGCTCCGGATGGTCAGGCCGGCCGCGGCACGGTGGCCGCCGTAGCGCTCCATGTGCTCGGCGCAGGCGTGGAGCGCACCGAGCAGGTCGAAGCCGGAGATGCTGCGTCCCGAGCCGTGACCGATTCCGTGGCGGTCGACCGCGATCAGGATCGTCGGGCGATGATGGCGCTCGACCACGCGAGAGGCGACGATCCCGATTACGCCGGGGTGCCAATCCTCGCCCGCGAGCACAAACGCGCTTCGGGGCCCGGCCCGCGCGGCCTGGGCCTCCGCCGCCCACACGATCCGCTGCTCGACCGCCCGCCGTTCAGCGTTGACCGAATCGAGCTCCTCGGCGATCTCCCGAGCGCGGTTGGGATCGTCGGTCAGAAGCAGCTCGAGTCCGGCGTCGGCGCGACGGATCCGGCCGGCGGCGTTGATCCGCGGGGCGAGCCGGAACCCGAGCACGCCCGAGTCCAGCGCGCTGGGATCGACGGAGGAGACGGCCATCAGGGCACGGAGTCCGGGGCGGCTGGTGTTCGCCATCGCGGCGATCCCCTCGCGCACGAGCCGGCGGTTCTCGCCGCGCAGCGGCATCAGGTCCGCGACCGTGGCCAGCGCCACGAGCTCTCGGTCGTCCGGCGCCGTCGCCGCGCCGAGCGCCTCGGCGAGCTTGTGCGCCACCGCGGTCCCGCACAGGTCCGGGGTCGGGTAGCCGCACACGGCTGGATGGACGATCGGGCAGCTCGGAAGGCGGCCGTCGGCCCGGGGGGCGTGGTGGTCGGTGAGGACGACATCCATCCCCGCCTGGCGGGCCGCGTCGATCTCCTCGACGGCGGTGATCCCGCAATCGACGGTGATGAGCAGGGTGGTGCCGCGCGCACTCAGGCGCTCCACGGTCTCGAGCGAGAGCCCATAGCCGTCCTCGAGGCGTCCGGGCAGGAACCAGCCCACGTCGGCGCCGAGGGAGCGCAGCGCGCGGACCATCACGGCGGTTGCGCACACCCCATCGACGTCGTAGTCGCCGTGGACGACGATCCGGCCTGCGGCCCGCACGTGACGTTCGATCGTCGCCACGGCCTGATCGATCCGCTCGAACGCTCCCGGATCGTGCGCCTCGCGCGGGTGAAGAAACTCGCGCGCGGCAGCGGGGTCGGCCAGTCCTCGCCGGACGAGCACCTGGGCGAGGACGTGGCTGACCCCCAGCGCGCGCTCGAGGGCTGCCGCGGCGGCGAGGTCGTAGTCCGGGATCAGGAGCTCGGCCTGCGCCCACTCTGCGGCGGGCGACGGCTCACCGACGACGGACAGGCGCGCCGTATCGGGAGCTGGGGACGGGCTCAGCGCGGTCAGAGCTGCCTCGGGCACGTCGTCAGGCTATGCCCCGCCTCCGACGGATCCCGGATCCGTCGGGCACCGTTGACCGTTTTGGCACGAACTCGGCGCGGCTTGGGCACGCACCGTGACGCTTTCCCGCGCAGGACGGGCCGCCGGTCCGGAAACGAGGCCCTCGGCCCGATCGATCAGGTCAGACCGATCAGGTCAGGCCGATGCCGGACCGCTCGGTCAGGCGCTCGCGGCGGACGCCCTCGAAGTAGACGAGAGCGATGCCGATCAACGCGCCCGGAATCGCCTCGAGCGCAGTCGAGATGTGCGTGTCGTGTCGGCCGGGGATGTGGAAGCCGCTGACGATGAAGCCGAACACGACGGCGCCGACCAGCGCCCCGATGAAGGCGCCAACAATCCCACCCCAGAAGCGGTCGGGCAGCCAGATCGTGAAATGCCACAGCGCCAGGCCCATCATCACCCAGGCGAGCATGCCCATCAGCGACGTCTCCCGTGTCGGCGGGTGCGCGAGCGCGATTTCGAGGCGCCCTTGGGCTTGGAGACCGGGACCACGCCCTCGTTCTCCGCGATATCGGGGGCCGGCGCGGGCGGGGCGCTCTGGGGCGCGGGCCGTGGGCTCGGTGCGCTGCTCGGCGCGCCGGGGGCGCTGGTGCCGCCTCGCGGCTCGCCGTCATCCTCCCGCTGCGCGGGCTTGGTCGCCGCCGGGGCCTCGCTCTCGGACGTGTGCGAGGTGCGCTTGGTCAGCGTCGAGGTGTGGCGGCTCGCGGCGCCCCGTTCGATCTCGAGGTCGCGCTTCATCTGCTCGAACTCGGCCGCGGACACGGTATCGGGCTCCGGCGCGGTGAGGCGGCCGGTGCGACGCGCGGACTTGGCGGTCGGCTCGATGTCGGCGCCGGTGCCGGCGTAGGCGGGCACGCCCCCGAGATCCTCCTCGATCCGGCGGCGCCGGGCGCGGTACTGGGGCTCGCGCTCCTTCCACTGCGTGAGCACTGGGGAGGCGATGAAGATCGACGAGTAGGCGCCGGACGCGACGCCGATCAGCAGCGCGAAGGCGAAGTCCTTGAGCGTCGCCCCGCCGAACAGCAGCAGCGCGATGATCGGCATCAGCGTGCACGAGGTCGTGGCGAGCGACCGAGTCAGCACCTCGGACATCGACCGGTTGACGATCTGCGAGAAGGCAGCGCGAGGCATTCGCGGCATGTTTTCGCGGACGCGGTCGAACACGATGATCGTGTCATAGAGGGAGTAGCCCAAGATGGTCAGCAGCGCGGCCACGGTCGCTGTCGTCACCTCCCGGCCAGTCAGGGCGTAGACGCCGCTCGTGATCAGAAGGTCGTGCATCAGCGCGATGAGCACGGGGATCGCGAACTTCCATTCGAATCGGAGCGCTACGTAGGCAGAGATCACAAGCAGCGAGGCGATGATCGCGACCACGGCGCTGTTGGCGATCGTCTTCCCGAACGTCGGCCCGACCGACGTCGAGTCGAACGATCGCAGTCCGTACTTCGTGGTCAGATCAGAGCGGACTGCGGCTACCTTGGCCGGTTCGAGCTGCTTGGAGGACACCTGGTAGACGTCGGGGCCGAGCGCCTTGTTGGTCACCTTCTGGACCTCGGGGTTGGGGGCCCCCACGCCGGACACGATCGAGCGCACCTGAGCCTCGCTCGCCGGACGCAGGAGGCTTGCGGTGATCCTCGTCCCTGACGTGAAGTCGATGCCCAGGTTCAGCCCCTTCCCACCGATCGCCAGCGCGCCGATCAGCAGAATCACACCCGACATCGAGAAGAAGTAGCGAGAGGCGCCCATGAAGTCGAACCGCCACTGCCGGCGCTTGCCGCCCGCCCCCAGCGCCGAGGGGCTCGCGATCAGTCGCGAGTCGCCCATTGTCATCAGGATCGCCTGTGTGGCCAGCACGGCCGTGAACAGCGAGACGATCACGCCGATGCCGAGCGTGAAGGCGAAGCCCTTGACGTCGGCGGTGGCGAGCACGAACAGGATGAACGCGGTCATGATCGTGACCACGTTTGCGTCGATGATCGCGGTCAGTCCCTTGCGATAGCCGGTCGCTATCCCCTGGCGGATCGACCGCCCGCCGCGGATCTCCTCCTTGACGCGTTCGAAGATGACGATGTTTGCGTCCGCGGCGACACCGATCGTCAGGATCAGACCGGCGATGCCCGGGAGCGTCAGCGTGATCGGGATCAGCTTGATCAGCGCGTAGAAGTAGGCCGCGTAGACGATCAGGGCGGCGGTGGCGATCACCCCGAGCACGCGGTAGAAGGCGATCAGGAAGATCGCGACGACGAGCAGGCCGGCCAGACCCGCGATCAGGCCCTGGTGCAGAGCCTGCTTTCCGAGTGTCGCCGACACCTGCGACTCGGAGATCAACTTGAGCTTGATCGGGAGTGCTCCGAGGCGGAGCTGAGTCGCGAGGTCCTGGGCCGACTGGATCGTGAACCCACCGGTGATCTCGGCTCCGTTGTCACCGGGGATGCCATCCGGGAACAGCTTGTGGTCGATCTGCGGGACCGTGATCAGCTTGTTGTCGAGCGCGACCGCGAAGTGCTGGTTGTTGCTCTGGCCAACGCTGACGAGGTCACCGCGATGGGCGATCGTCGAGGTGACCTTCTGGAACGCGGCACCGCCGTTCGCGGTGAACCCGAACGAGACGTCGGGTGAGCCGGTCGAGTCGGTGCTCTGCTGCGGGTTGGAGATCTGGTTGCCGAACAACGAGACGTTGTCCTTGAGCACGTAGAACTGCGCCGTCGGGCTCGCGAACGGGGTGGGATGCGCCTGGTTGGCGTCGGCTGCCTGAAGCACCACCGTCCCCGGCGGCACGACGATCTGCTCGCCCTCCGAGGCGCTGACGCCGGACGGAAGCCCGGAGATCAGATCCTGGACGTTGTCGTCCGGCCCCGAGAGCAGACAGTGAACGCCGGGCGTGGGAGTCGTCCCCGCGTCCTTCGCCGCCTGGGCGCAGGCAGCGCTTCCGGGGGCACCGAACATGTAGTACTCGGAGCCGAGGCGGGCTGGGTTCGCGGTCTTCGCCGGCGGCTGCTTGGCCGCCAGTTTGACCGCGTTGTACAGCGACATCGAACCCTCACCGGGCAGGCCCGGACCGGCGCTCGACGATCCCTGGCTGATCGCGACCGCATTTTGATCAAGTGTCAGAAGCTGGCTGGCGACCGTCTTCCCGTTCGGGGTGAGCGCGTTCGCCTCCCAGTCGTAGAACTCGAGCCGCGCCGTCGTGCCGACCTGTTTCTCCGCGCGCGCGATGTCCTTCACGTCAGGGAGACCGACCGTGATCTGGTTGCCGCCGGAGGTCTGGATCTCCGGCTCGGTGACGCCGAGGGCATCGACGCGCTCGCGCATGATGTCGACGGCGCGCGACAGGGCGTCCTGGGTGACCGTCGGGGTCTGCGCCGTCGGCTGGCCCTGGTAGACGAGCTCGACTCCGCCCTTGAGGTCGAGCCCGAGGCGAGTCTTCTGCGAGACCATCACCAGCACGGAGGCGCCGAGCAGCCCGAGGACGAGCAGCAGGATGAAGCCGTGGCGCTGACGATCAGTCATCGACTGAGTTGGATGCTAGTGGTCATCCGGGCGTGGCCACTAGTGGTGATTCGTCGGCGTGAGCACGAGAAGCACCCCGCCTTCCTCGTCATCGTAGGCGGGAAAGATGTCGGCCACCGCGTTGGCGGGCAGGTCGTGCTCGGCGTTGACCGCCACCGGCTTGCCCTGCACGCGGACCTCCCACTCCAGCGCGGTCCCGAGATGGTCCGAGCCGTCCTCGAAATGGAGGCCGAGGACGTCGCGCACGGGCCGCCCGATCGCCTGCTCTATCCTGATCCCGGTCAGTTCGAACGAGCCCCGTCCGCAGTCGACGACACGGCCCTCGCGATCACAGGCGAAGAAGGCCGCGTTTGGGGCCGGGTAATAGTCGTCCAGAAGCTCGAACAGGTACGCGAAACCGCATTTCTCGCACCCGCGCGTCTCGCGGCGGAAGCCCTGCGTGCGCTGCAGGCCGGCCGAGCGATTGCCGCAGTGGGGACAGATGAAGTAGTGCTCGTGGGACATGGGGCGTGTTCGCAGGATAGCCAGGGCCGCGTCGGGCTTATCGGCCGGCGCGCCCTCGTCCGAGGACACGTACCTCACATGTGTCCTCGGACGGGACGCGCCTGCCTGGGAACCCGTTGACCCGGGCGCCCACAGGAGGCGGTCAAAAGATCGCAGTCGAGATTAAGTGTTAGAGAAGAGTCATCGGGCCGGGTGGTTCGAGGCCGAGATGCTCGTACGCGCGTCGAGTGGCGGCCCGGCCCCGTGGGGTTCGCTCGATCAGGCCGCGCTGTAGCAGATAGGGCTCGTAGACGTCCTCGATCGTGTCCTGCTCCTCGCCGACCGCGACGGCCAGCGTTGAGAGGCCGACCGGCCCCCCGGAGAACTTCTCGCAGATCGTGCTGAGGATCTCGCGGTCGAGCCGGTCGAGGCCCTCGTGGTCGACCTGAAGCAGGTCGAGCGCGGCGGCGGCCACCGGCGCCGTGACGACGCCCCCCTCTCGGACCTCGGCGTAGTCCCGCACGCGCTTGAGCAGCCGGTTGGCCACCCGGGGGGTGCCGCGGCTGCGCTCGGCGATCGCGACCGCGCCGCCCGCACCGATCTCGACGCCGAGCAGCCGAGCGGAGCGCCGCACGATCCGGGCCAGGTCGGAGGGCTGGTAGTGCTCGAGACGGTGCTGGATCCCGAACCGGTCGCGCAGCGGGGTGGTCAGCAGCCCGGCTCGCGTGGTCGCGCCGATCAGCGTGAATGGCGGCAGGTCGAGCGTCACCACCCTCGCCCCCGCCCCCTGCCCAACCGTGATCGGCAGCGCGCGATCCTCCATCGCCGGGTAGAAGGTCTCCTCGAGCGCGCGCGGCAGCCGGTGGATCTCGTCGACGAAGAACACGGACCGTGGCTCGAGCGCGGTCAGGAAGGCCGCGACGTCACCCTTGCGCTCGAGCGCAGGGCCCGCCGTCTGAACGAAAGGGACGTCGAGCTCGGCGGCCAGGATCTGGGCCAGCGAGGTCTTCCCCAGCCCGGGCGGCCCGGCCAGCAGCACGTGGTCGAGCGCCTCCTCCCGGGCCGCGGCCGCGGCGATCGATACCCCGAGCTGGTCCTTGAGGGCCTCCTGACCGATGAAGTCCTGGAGCCGGCGGGGCCGGAGCGAGCCGTCGAAGTCGTCGTCAGGGAGCGCCTCGGGCGCCTGGATCCGCTCGACCGCCGAGCTCACGTGTCGGCCCTCCCAGCCGCCGCGCTCATCGGCGCGCCGTCCTCAACGCGTGTGCGATCAGGTCCTCGGGGCGATCGCCGCCCGCGCCGTCGAGCAACTCATCCGCCTCCGGCGGGGTGTAGCCCAGACCGATCAGTCCCTCGCGTGCGAGGCCGCGTGGGTCATCGGCGCGGGTGATCGAGATCGCCTCCTCGGGCAGGCTCGTGCCGACCTTCTCCCGGAGTTCGACGATGATCCGCTCGGCCGTGCGTTTACCGATGCCCGGGACGGCCTGAAACCGGCCCGAGTCGCCGACCGCGAGCGCGGCCAGGAGCTCGCGCGGCGGGCCGCCCGACAGGACGGCGAGTGCGACCTTCGGGCCCACCGACTGCACGCCGAGCAGCATCAGGAACAGCTCGCGCTCCTCCTCGGTGGCGAAGCCGTACAGCGCCAGAGCGTCGTCGCGGACGACCAGATGGGCGTGGAGCGTGAGCTGATTGCCGACCGCGGGCACGTGGCGGAGCGTTTCGGCCGAGATCGCGAGCCGGTATCCGACGCCAGCGCACTCGATCACCACGTGATCAGTCCGGCGAACCGCGACCGTCCCGGAGACCAGGGCGATCATGAGCGCGCGACCGCCCGCGCGAGCGGCGCCCGGTTGAGCTCGCAGATCGCCACCGCGAGCGCGTCGGCGGCGTGATCGGTCGCCGGCATGGCGCTCAGGCCGAGCAGACGAGCGACCATCCGAGCGACCTGATCCTTGCCCGCGCGGCCGTGCCCGCAGACCGCGCCCTTTACCTGCTGGGGCGTGTAGGACCGCGAGGGTAAGCCGCGCTGCCCGGCGGCCAGCAGGACGACGCCCCGAGCCTGGCCGACGGCGAACGCAGTGCGCACGTTGGCCCCGAAGTAGAGCTCCTCGATCGCGAGCGAATCCGGTGCGTGGAGGTCGATCAGCTCGAGTACCCGGGCATGGATCTCGGCCATCCGCCGCTCTAGCGGCCTGCCCGGGCGAGTCGAGATCACCCCCTCCTCGAGCGCGCGCAGGCGCGAGCCCTCGGCGCTGACAACGCCATATCCGGTGCTCGCCGTTCCGGGATCGATGCCGAGGACGACCATGTGAGGGGATTCTGCGCGGGCGCCCGGACGCCTCCATTTCGCCAGCCGGGCGCATGACCCACCAGAAGCCTCACGGGAAATGGACGAAATGCCGATACGCCCCATGCATGTTGAGACGGGGCCAGCAAGACGATCTGCTGCGTGAGGTCACGTGGTTGCGCCAGCGGGTGGCCGCGCTGGAGGCCGACCGCGTTCGCGGACTGCGGCTCGACAGCGTCACCGGGCTGCTCAGCGCCTGGGCGTTCCGCGGTCGTCTGTCCGAGGAGGTCGAGCGCGCACGCCGCTACCAGCGCGCGCTGTCGGTCGTCGTCGTCTCGATCGACGACTTCGGCTCGCTCGAGCTCCGCCACGGCTTCAAGGCCGGCGACGAGCTGCTGATCGCGGTCGGCAAGCGGCTGAGCGACTCGACCCGCTCCCACGATCACGTCGGCCGCACCGGGCAGGCCGAGTTCGGCCTCCTGCTCCCGGACACGAGCGCCGACGTCGCGCTCCCCTCGCTTGAGCGCCTGCTGGTCGAGCTCGAGGTCGTCGGCGAGGGCGCGATCCGGGCGGCCGGCGCCTCGATGGGCGTCGCGATGCTGCAGCGCGGGATGACGGCCGAGGGCCTGCTCGCCAACGCGCGGCTGGCCTGCGAGCACGCCCAGCAGACCGGCGGCGGACGGGCGGTGCTGGCGGCCGAGACCGGCTCCGAGCGCGAGGGCGAGGCCGACGGGGCCCAGCGCGACGCGATCGAGGCCCTCGCGGTGGCGCTGCTCGAGCGCGACCGTTACACGGGCGAGCACTCCGAGGCCGTGATCGATATGTCGGGCGCAGTGGCGCGCAACCTGGGCCTGAACTCGGTGGAGGTGCAGCGAGTCAAGTCAGCCGCCCTGCTCCACGACATCGGCAAGGTCGCGATACCGGACGAGATCCTGCACAAGCCCGGGCCCCTGACCGACGACGAGTGGAGGCTCATGCGCGAGCACCCGGTGATCGGCGAGCGAATCCTGCGCGTGCTGCCGGGCCTCGGCACGGTCGCGCGGATCGTCCGCCACGAGCACGAGCGCTGGGACGGCGGTGGCTACCCGGACGGGCTGGTCGGCGACGAGATCCCGCTCGGCAGCCGGATCATCATCGCCGCCGATACCTACCACGCGATCACCTCCGACCGGCCCTATCGAGCGGCGCGGTCGCACAGCGAGGCAGTGGAGGAGCTCACCCGGTGCGCCGGGACGCAGTTCGACCCCAACGTGACCGCCGCGCTGATCGGGTTTCTCTACGGTCAGCGCCAGGCCGGCGCGGTCGCCTGACCGCGATCAGTCGTCGTCCGCGCGCGGGACCTGCTTGATCCCGAGCACGCTGAGGAAGAAGCTCGACAGGATCGTCTGCACCCCGAGCATCAGCGCCACTGCGGCGGGAATCGCGAGCCGCAGCGAGTCTGGATAGTTGAGGTGCTTGAACGACGAATCGTCCCAGCGAACGAACGCGATAACCGAGAGCGTCACAGCCGCGAGCAGGAGGAGCGCGCCGGCGAGAATGCCCGCCTCGAGCGAGAACAACCCTCGCGCGCGTTCGACCAGGTCACTGTCCGGGAGGAAGCCCTCCGAGGCGGCATAGACGCGCGCCAGCACGGCGAACCACACGGCCTGAAAGCCGACTACGATCGCCGCGCCCGCATAGAGCAGCGTGTGCACGTCGAGGCGTGCTCCGATCACGTTCAGCGGCCCCGGCAGCACCGCGATCGAGAGCACGAGCCCGAGCGCGATCAGGATCAGGCCGGGATAGAAGAAAAGCCAGCGCGGGCTGTAGAGCAGGAAGAAGCGAAGCGTGCGCCAGCCGTCGCGCCACGTGCGAAGGTGCGGCGGACGGCTGCGCAGGTCGGGCGAGAGCGTCGTCGGGACCTCGGCGATGTTGAGCTTGTAGAGCGCGGCCTTGGCCACCATCTCGACGCCGAGCTCCATGCCCGGGCTCTGCAGGTTGAGCGTGGGCAGCGCGTCCCGCCGGAAGGCCCGCAGGCCGCAGTAGAAGTCGCCCACCGGTGCGCCGAAGAACAGCCGGCCCATCCAGCTCAGCCCCGGGTTGCCGAAGTACTGGTGCAGCGGCGGCATCGCGCCGGGCGCGATCCCCCCGGCGAAGCGGTTGCCCATCACCAGATCGGCACCGGCGTCGAGCCGCTCGAGAAAGCGGTCGAGGTGCCTGAAGTCGTAGGAGCCGTCGGCATCTCCCATGAGGATGTACTTCCCGCGGGCGGCCGCGAATCCGCCCTGGAGCGCGCTGCCGTAACCGCGCGCCTTGACGTCGACCACGCGCGCGCCCATCGACTCGGCCAGCTGCTGCGAGCCGTCGGTGCTGCCGTTGTCGGCGACGATCACCTCGCCGGGCACGCCCGCCGTCTCCAGTGCGTCCTTGGCCGCCTCAAGGCACGGCGCAAGCGACTCCGCCTCGTTGAGGCAGGGCATCACAATCGAAACCGTGTAGGCGTCCGGCTCGCGGGTCGTCTCCACTCCCGGCTGCGCGGCGTCGGAGACCCTGTCTTCCGTGTAAGTGTTCATCGCGAATGCACCGCGCCGGCCTCGCCCTACGGCCGGCGACAGCTGAGGTTACCAACGGGTCCGAGACCCTCCCGGCAGACCGAATCGACCGTTGAGGTCGGCGAGAGAAAGTGACTGTACTGTGTCGCCCTCATGATTGGCTCGCAGTCCGCCGTGCAGGCCCCGTCCGCGCCTGAGAGCGCGAGCGCCGCGCCGTCCCCGCGCCGGCGCGTGGACGAGTTCATCGATACGCCGGTGGCGATCACGTGCCTCGTGTGCTTCGTGCTCGCCGTGATCAGCGTGATCGTGATCTCGTGGGTGCCGAGCTCCGATCCATGGGCGTGGATCGACTGGGGCCAGGAGCTGTCCTCGTCGAAGATCCCCGTCGGTCTCGGCGGAGGCCCCTCGTGGAAGCCGTTCCCGGTCTTCTTCACCACGATCTTCGGCTTCTTTGGCCACGCGGCGCCGAACCTGTGGCTGGTCGTGACGCGAACGGCGTCGCTGCTCGCGCTCGTCGCCGCCTTCCGGCTCGGCCGGCGTTTCGCGGGCCCGCTGGCTGGGATCGTCGCCGTGCTCGCGCTGTGCCTGACCCAGGACTGGATGTTCTACGTCGCCCGCGGCGCCTCGGAGCCAGTGGTGGCGGCGCTGACCCTGTGGGCGATCGACCGGCACCTGAACGGGTCGCCGCGCGTCGCGTTCTTCCTCGCCTTCCTGGCCACGCTGAACCGGCCCGAGTTCTCCGCCTTCCTCGCCCTGTACGCGGTCTATCTGTGGCTGCGCGTGCCGGGCACCCGGCCGCTCGTGGTCGGGCTGCTGATCCTGATCCCGATCGCCTGGCTGGGACCACCCAAGGTGATCACCGGCAACGCCTTCCAGGCCGGGAGCGCCGCGCTCGGAGGCAAGGGATCGCCCGGCACGGCGTTCGCGGAACTGGGGAGCAGCGCCGGCCTGATGAGCGTGCCGACTCTGGTGTTCGCGGCCGTCGGGCTCGTGTTCGCCTACATCAGGCGCGAGAAGGTGCTGCTGTGGCTCGGTGCAGGCGCGATCGCCTGGGCGCTGATGGTCGCGATCGTGACCCAGGTCGCCTACGGCCTGCCGCGCTACCTGCTGCCCGGCGGGGTGATCGCGTGCGTGCTGGCCGGGGTCGGGGTCGTCTGGCTGGCCGAGGCGATCGCCGGAGCGATCGGCGCACGCCGGCAGGAGTCGGGACTGGCCGTGACGACGATGGTGATCGGACTCCTGCTGCTCGCCGCCACCCTGCCGTGGTCGATCACGCGCGTGCGCACGCTCGTACACCAGGGCCACCAGGCCGACATGGCCGCCTTCTACCAGAAGCGGATGTTCGCGGCCGTGGATCAGGTCGGGGGGACGCTCCGCGTCCTCCCCTGCCGGTCGAGCCGGGTCGCGGTCAACCACACGATGGCGAGCTCGATCGCGTGGAAGCTGAAGGTCCGCCTCTCGTCGGTGAGGCCGCTGATGCGCGGAACCGGGTTCGTGTTCAGCGCACCGCACACGAGCGTGACCGGAACCACCCCGCCGATCGCCCACGCGTCCGCCAAGACGATCCGGACGATTGCCGTCGTGGCGCCCTGGCGGGTGCTCGAGGTCACCGCGCGCGGCGCGTCGGCCACGCCCCGCTGCGCGCCCGGCGACTACCGCAGGGCGTAGCGGCCCTACGGCTTCGAGAAGCGGCAGCGGAGCAGCGTGCCGAGCACCCGCACGCCGTCGACGGCCGTGAGCTTCTTCCCCTCATCGGTGCTCCGTGCCCGGTAGCGAACCGGCACCTCGAAGATCCGCTCCCGGTGCTGGATCAGCCGGGCGGTGATCTCGGGCTCGATCGAGAAGCCCGAGCTCCGCAGCGGCAGCGCCCGGAAAACATCGGTCCGGATCATCTTCTGGCAGGTCATGATGTCGCGCATGTAGACGTTGAAGAGGACGTTGCAGGCGAGCGTCACCGACCGGTTCCCGAGTACGTACAGGAACGAGTGGCTCGTGTAGCCGTCGAACGCGCGCACCCCGAAGCAGGCGTTCGTCAATCCGTCCTGCAGCGGTCCCAGCAGCAGCCCGAGGTCGGCGGGCTCATATTCCAGGTCGGCGTCGAACACGGCCGTGAACTCTCCGCGCGCCAGCGCCAGGGCGGTTCGCACCGCCTCACCCTTGCCGCGGTTGAGGGGGTGCTCGGACAGCCGCACGCGATCGTCCCAGGCCGTCCCGCGCAGGATCTCCCGCGTGCCATCGGTCGAGCCGTCATCGACCACGATCAGCTCGAACTCGCTCGGCAGCTCGGTGCCGAGCACCTGCTCGATCGCGCGCTCGACGCGCTCGCGCTCGTTGTAGACCGGCATCAGGATCGAGAGCATGTGGGCGCGGCACGCTAGCGAACGCTTCCGGTTTCAGAGAGGATGCCGGCGTGGATTTCGAGTCGGCGGGATTGCTCGACGGCCTCGAGGGCGATGCCCGCGAAGCGCGGCTGCGCCTGCTCGAGCAGCTGGAGCAGCAGGGCTTCGGCCTCGAGGAGCTGACCGCGGCGGTGAACGAGAACCGGCTTGCCCTACTGCCGGTCGAGCGTGTACTCGGCGGCCGCCACACGGTCGGCGAGATCGCCGAGCGCACCGGACTGGATCCGAAGCTGGTCATCCGCTTCCGCCGCCTCCAGGGGCTGTCGGAGCCCGGACCCGAGGAGCGCGTGTTCAGCGATGAGGACCTCGAGGGGCTGACGTCAACCAAGCTGTTCCTCGACGCGGGCTTCAGCGAGGAGACGGTCGTACAGACCACGCGCGTCCTGGGCGAGTCGATGGCCCGGCTCGCCGCCACCGTGACGGCGTCGTTCGTGGATACGTTCCTGGAGGCCGGGGACAGCGAGGAGGCGGTCGCGCTGCGCTTCGCCGCGCTCGCCGAGGAGCTGACGCCGAGGCTCACGCCGGTTCTGGTGGCCACGTTCAAGGCCCATCTGCGCGACGGGGTCAGCCGCGGAATGCTCGGCCGGGCCGAGCTCGCGACCGGCCAGCGCCAGGGCGAGCAGGAGGTCGCCGTGTGCTTCGCCGATCTGGTCGGATTCACGCGGCTCGGGGGTCAGATCGAGGTGGAGGCGCTCGGCAGCGTGGCCGGTCGGCTGTCCGAGCTGGCGGCCGAGGTCGTCGTCCCTCCCGTGCGCCTGGTCAAGACGATCGGCGACGCGGCGATGTTCGTCAGCCCGGAGCCCGGCCCGCTCGTCGACGTCGCGCTGTCGCTGGTCGAGGCGGTCGAGGAGGCGGAGATGCCCGCGCTACGAGCCGGCATCGCGATCGGGCCGGCGCTGCAGCGCGCCGGTGATTTCTACGGTCACTCGGTCAACGTGGCCAGCCGCGTGACCGGAATCGCGCGGCCCGGAAGCGTGCTGTGCACCGAGGCCGTGCGCGACGCCGCACCCGGCCGGTTCGAGTGGTCTTCCGCCGGCCGCCACCGGCTCAAGGGCATCAAGGAGTCGATCCCGCTGTTCCGCGCCCGACGCCCCGCCCAGGCACAGGCGGACGGGGACGGCGCGGCTAGGAAACCGCGAGCAGGTCGACCACGAAGACGAGCGTCGCGTTAGCCGGGATCGCGGGCGGGCTGCCGGTCTTGCCGTAGCCGAGTGAGGGCGGAATGATCAGCTCGCGCCGGCCGCCGACCTTCATCCCGGCGATGCCCTTGACCCAGCCGTCGATCACGTTGCCGGTGGTCAGTGCGGTCGTGAACGTCTGATTGCGCTTCCACGAGGAGTCGAACTCCTTGCCGCCCTTGTAGAGCACTCCGACGTAGTTGACCGTCACGGTGCTCCCGCTCGTGGCCGTCTTTCCGGTGCCCGTGATCAGATCCTTGACGATCAGCGTTTTCGGCGCCGGCCCGGAGGGCGGCGTGACGGTCGGCTTGCTTGACAGCTGTGGCGGCGGCTTGACCGAGGTCGTGCTGCTCGTGGTGGTCGTCGAGGTGATCGCCGGGGTCGCGGCGACCGACGCCACTGTGGCGCCGGCGCTCGGCGCGAGCTGCACGCCCGGCGCCTTCGAGCTTCCGCACGCCGTGAGCGCGCCGCTCAGGACGACGAACCCAGCTGCGATCAGTGGTCGTTTGCGCATCGGAACGCGAGAGGGTAGCGAGCCGCGCCGTTCGTGGGAGCCCCACTAGCCGGCGATCCGCTCGAGCACGTCGGCGTCCACGTCGAAGTTGGCGTGGACCGCGCTCACATCGTCGGACTCCTCGAGGGCGTCGATCAGCTTCATCAGCCTGCTCGCGTCGGCCTCATCGAGCGGCACCCTCGACTTCGGTCGCTGCGCCACGTCGGCGCTGTCGATCTCGACCCCTGACTCGGCCAGCGCGTCCCGGACGCGGCCCAGGTCGGCCGGCTCGGTGATCACCTCGAACACGTCCTCGTCGAGCGAGATGTCCTCGGCGCCGGCGTCGATCGCCGCGATCAGGTCGTCCTCGTCGTAGCGGCCGGCGTCGACGACGATCACGCCGCGCTTATCGAACAGATACGAGACCGATCCGGGCTCGCCGAGGTTGCCGCCGTGTTTGGAGAGCAGATGGCGCATGTCGGCGCCGGTGCGGTTGCGATTGTCCGTGAACGCCTCGATCAGCAGCGCGACGCCGCCGGGGCCGTAGCCCTCGTAGAGCACCGTCTCGATCTGATCGGCATCGACGCCCTCGCCGGTTCCCTTGGCCACCGCGCGCTCGATATTGTCCTTCGGCATCGAGGCGTCGCGGGCCTTCTGGATCGCCAGCGCGAGGGTCGGGTTTCCGTCCGGATCGCCTCCGCCCTCACGGGCCGCGACGGTGATCGCGCGGGCGAGCTTGGTGAACTGCTGTCCCCGGCGCGCGTCGACGATCGCCTTCTTGTGCTTGATCGAATGCCATTTCGAGTGACCCGACATTTCTAAAGAGTCTAGATAGCCTGCCGAGCATGAAAGCTCCTGCAACCATCATCGCCGCCGCTCTCGCGCTGACAGTGGCGGCCTGCGGCTCAAGTTCCAGCTCGAGCTCGAGCGCCACCTCCACCGCCCCGAGCCCGGCGTCGGCTCCTGCGAGCGCTGGCGGCACAGTCAAGGTGACGATGAAGAACATCGCGTTCAACCCCTCGGCCCTGCACGCCAAGGTCGGGCAGACCGTGGAGTGGACCAACGAGGATCCCGTGGCACACAACGTGACCTACCGGGGCGGCCCGCGGTTCGTCTCCTCGCCGACGATGCCCCAGGGGGCCAAGTTCACGATCAAGCTGACCGAACCGGGCACGATCCGCTACGTGTGCACGTTCCACCCGAACATGATCGCGTCGATCGCCGTGTCGAAGTGAGCGCCAACCCGGGCATCTTCAAGGCCTATGACATCCGCGGGTTGCACGGGCGAGAGCTCGACGCCGGCACGGCGGAGCAGATCGGGCGCGCGTTCGCACGGGTGATCGCCGAGCTCGAGGGCAAGCGGACGTCCGAGCTGCGCTTGGGCCTCGGCCGTGACATGCGTCTGACCGCGCCCGAGATGAGCGCGGCCTACCGAGTGGGCATGTGCGCCGAGGGCGCCACCGTCCTCGACGCCGGTCAGGTCGGGACCGAGATGCTCTATTTCCTCGTCGGCTCACGCGAGCTCGATGGCGGCGTGATGTGCACCGCCTCGCACAACCCGAAGGCGTACACCGGGGCAAAGCTCGTCAAGCGCGGGGCGATCGCGCTCTCGGGCGACGCCGGCATCGGCGATGTGCGCGCCCGCATCGAGGACGGCCTGCCCGAGCCGCCCGGCGGTGGCACCGTCGAGCCGGTGGACATCTACGACGAGTTTCACGAGGCGGCCCTGCGCTTCATCGACCCGGATACGGTCACGCCGCTGACGGTGGTCGTCGACGGAGGTAACGGTATGGCCGGGCCGATGGTTGGTCCGCTACTCGAGCGGCTCGATCTCAACCTCGAGCGCGCCTACTGGGAACCGGACGGGAACTTCCCCGACCACGAGCCCAACCCGCTGCTGCCCGAGAACCGCGAGTTCATCATGCGCCGGGTCGTCGCGACCGGCGCCGACCTCGGGATCGCATGGGACGGCGACGCCGATCGCTGCTTCTTCATCGACGATAAGGGCACGTTCGTCGACGGTGACTTCCTGACCGCGCTGCTGGCCGAGTCGATGCTCTCCAAGCATCCAGGCGCGACGGTCCTGTACGACGTCCGTGCCAGCCGGGCAGTGGCGGACGTGGTCGAGCGCGGAGGTGGACGCGCGCTGGTGAACCGCGTCGGACACGCGTTCTTCAAGACCAGGATGCGCGACGAGAACGCCGTGTTCGGCGGCGAGGTCTCCGGCCACTACTATTTCCGCGACTTCTACGGCGCCGACTCCGGCACGATCCCGGCGCTGCTGATCCTCGAGCTGCTCTGCACGCGCGGAGTCCGGATGTCCGAGCTGCTCGAGCCGTACCGCTCGCACTACTTCATCTCGGGCGAGCTCAACTCCGAGGTCAATGACCAGAGCGCGAAGGTGCAGGAGCTTGCCGCGCGTTACTCCGACGCGCGCCAGACCCACCTCGATGGGATCTCCATCGACTATGACGACTGGCACTTCAACGTCCGTCCGTCGAACACCGAGCCGCTGCTCCGGCTCTGCCTCGAGTCACTGCGATCGAGCGAGGACATGGAACGCCGACGCGATGAGGTGCTCGGCGTGATCCGCTCGTGACCGTCTCGAGCGAGCCGCCGAGCGCGGCCGAGTCGCTCGCGCTCGCCGCCCGGGCGGGCATCCACCGGCTTGCGGTGCCGACGCCGTTCCTCGTCGGCCGGGTCAACTGCTATCTGATCGAGGACGACCCGCTGACGCTGGTCGACACCGGTCCCAACTCCGGCAAGTCGCTCGACGAGCTCGAGCGCGCGCTGGCCGAACACGGCCGCTCGATCGAGGACCTCGGGCTGATCGTGATCACCCATCAGCACATGGACCACCTCGGACTGCTCGAGATCCTCGAGCGGCGATCCGGAGCGGAGATCGCCGGGTTCCACGCCCTCGCGGGCTACCTGGAGAACTTCTCGGCGAGCGCGACCGCGGACGACGAGTACTCGCAGTCGATCATGCGCCGGCACGGCGTCCCGGACGACCTGGCCACGGTGCTCGGATCGGTCGGAGCCGCGTTCCGGGCCTTCGGCTCGAGCGGCCACATCACCCGCGAGCTCCACGACGGCGACGTCCTCGCTCTCCGTGACCGGCGCTTCCAGATCTTCCACCGGCCCGGGCACAGCCCCTCGGACACGATCTTCTGGGATGAGGAGCGCCGGATACTGATCGGCGGTGACCACCTGCTCGCCCACATCTCCTCCAACCCGCTCATCTCCCGCCCGCTGGTACCGGGCGGCCCTGAGCGCGCTCACGCGCTGATCGACTACATCGACTCGATGCGGGCGACGCGCGAGCTGCCGGCCGAGCTGGTCCTCACGGGCCACGGGGACCCGATCACCGATCACGCGGCGTTGATCGACGAGCGTTTCCGGATGCACGGTCGACGAGCCCGGAAGGTCCACCGGATCCTCACTGGCGGCCCTCTCACCGCCTACGAAATCGCCCTGCAAATGTGGGGAAATGTCGCAGTCACCCAGGCCTATCTGACCCTGTCCGAAGTGCTTGGTCACCTCGATCTGCTCGTGCGCGACGGGCTCGTGCGCGAGCTGGCCGAGGAACCCGTGGCAAGATTTGAGAGCGTTCAGTAACAACCCGAAGCTTTGGTGAGGAAATTCACCGCTGGCACAGGGCGCCGGATTGCCGATAAACAAGGGAGATGCCCGGAGACCCGGCTCGTGTACCCATGGACTCATCGTCGACACCCGCATCCGCCCCAGATCCGGTCACGCCGGAGTACTCCGACCTGCTCGCGAAGCTGCCCGCAGTCATCTACGTGGCCGAGGCCGGCGACGACGGTCGCTGGGACTACGTCAGCTCGCAGATCCAGGAGATCCTAGGTTTCTCGCCGGCCGAATGGCGCGAGGACCCAGGGCTGTGGCTGAGCCGCATCCATCCGGATGACCGCGAGCGCGTGCTCGACAGCGAGGCCAAGCACGCCGCGGGCGGATCAAACGCCGGGCCGACGGAGTACCGCATGCTGCACCGCGACGGGCACGTCGTCTGGATCCGCGACGACGCGGTGCTCGTCAGTGACGCCACGGGCCACGCGCGCTGGCACGGTGTGCTGTCCGACATCACGGCCAACAAGCGGACCGAGTCCGAGCTCGAGCACCGCGCCGCCCAGCAGGCCGCCGTGGCCAAGCTGGGTGAGCACGCGCTCGAGGGCGCCCGGCCCAGCGAACTGATGCAGGAGGCAGTCGCGTTCGCGGCCGAGCTGCTCGACGTCGATGGCGCGGCTGTGCTCGAGCTGATGCGCGACGAGGACTGCCTGATCCTCCGCGCCGCCATCGGGTGGCCCGACGCGATCGTCGGAACCACCCGCACGCCCACCGGCAATGCGTCGCACGCCGGCTACACGATCGACAGCCGATCCCCGGTTGTCGTCCACGACTGGCGCGCCGAGCGGCGCTTTGCCATGTCCGCGATGATCAGGCAGATCCACGCGCGCAGCGGCGCCACCGTGCCGATCGAGGGCCCGAGCGGGCCGTTCGGGGTCCTCGGGGTGCAGTCAACGGAGCTGCGCACCTTCAGCGGCGGCGATCTCGACTTCCTGCACGCGCTCGCCAACGTGCTCGCCGACGCAATCGAGCGACAGAGCACCGAGGACCGCATCCGCCACCAGGCGCTGCACGATCCGCTCACCGGGCTTCCCAACCGCGCCCTGTTCCTCGACCGGCTCGAGCACGCGCTCTCGCGCCTGCCACGCCGCGGGTCGCTGGCCGCGATCCTTTTCCTCGACCTCGATCGCTTCAAACTCGTCAATGACAGTCTCGGACACCAGGTCGGGGACGAGCTGCTGGCTGCCGCGGCGCCGAGGCTCAAGCAGGCCGTGCGCGCGAGCGACACGGTCGCGCGCTTCGGCGGTGACGAGTTCGGGATCCTGCTCGAGGACATCTCCGACGAGCACGCGGCGATCGAGATGGCGGAACGGATCGCCGCCGTCTTCACCCGGCCGTTCGTACTCGCCGGAAGCGAGCACTTCGTCACGACCAGCATCGGGATCTCGCTCGCGCGCGGCGGCGAGCTGGCGGCCGAGCTGATCCGTGACGCCGACGCCGCCATGTACCGGGCGAAGGAGCGCGGGTCGGCCCGCTACGAGCTGTTCGACGAGGCGATGCGCGATCGGGCGATGATCCGCCTGCGCGTGGAGAACGACCTGCGACGCGCGCTCGAGCGGGGCGAGCTCCGGCTCGACTACCAGCCCGTCGTGACGCTGGCCAAGGAGGAGATCGTCGGCGCCGAGGCGCTCGTGCGCTGGAACCATCCGCAGCGCGGCGTGATCGGGCCGAGCGAGTTCATCCCCGTCGCCGAGGAGGACGGGTTGATCGAGCCGATCGGCCGCTGGGTGCTCGAGCAGGCGTGCCGCCAGGCCGCCCGTTGGCATCAGGCCCGCCCCGACGACGTCCCCATCGGTATCTCGGTCAACCTCTCGGCTGTGCAGTTCGCCAAGCGGGGGTTCCCCGAGGTGGTGGCGGACGTGCTGCGCGCGGCCGGCCTCGACCCGGAGTGGCTCAGCCTCGAGATCACCGAGAGCGTGATCATGCGAGACGCCGAGGCGGTCACCGAAGCGCTGCGCGAGCTCAAGGAGATCGGCGTCAAGATCGTTCTCGACGACTTCGGGACCGGGTACTCGTCGCTCGCCTACCTGACCCGGCTCCCGCTCGACGCACTGAAGATCGACCGCTCGTTCGTCGACGGCCTCGGGATCGAGGCACCGGATACAGCGGTCACGGAGGCGATCGTCGCGATGTCGAAGGCGCTCTCCCTTCAGGTCGTCGGAGAGGGGGTCGAGACCGCGCGCCAAGCGCAGGCGCTGGCCGACCTCGGGTGCGACCGGGCCCAGGGCTTTCACTTCTCTGGAGCCGTGACAGCGCCCGAGCTCACATCAATGCTGCGGCTGGGACCGCCGTGGCGGCGCACCGGCCGGACGGCCGAACGTGGCTACTGATAGGCCGAGTTGCCGGGGCGCAGCGGCGAGAGCGAGGCGGTCTTGCACTCGTAGGCGCCGCCGGGGATCGTAGTCCTCAGCGTCGAGGTGTCATTGGGCGGGATCGCCTGGAGGCCGTACGCCGTGGTGCACTGGGCCGTCGAGGTCATGCCGTGGGTGACTCCGATCCGGAACGACGCGCTCTGCCCGGGCGCCAGCACGAGCGAGACCTCCGGGGCGTTGCCGAAGAAGTCGTGCGTCGTGCGCATCGTGTCCGTCGGGAGCGCACCGCCCGTCTTGTCGAGGAACAGGATGCCCGGATAGCCGAACGTGTGACACGTGTGCGAGCTCGAGTTGCGCAGCGAGAACCCGAGCAGGCCATGCCCGGTCGCGCCTTGCTGTCCTAGGAAGCCGAGCGTCAGGTCGGCAGCCACGCACAGCGGCGGCCCGGAGACGGTCGCCGTCACGGTCGTCGTTGCGGAGGTTGCAGTGGTGCTCGACGAGCTCGTGGGCGTCGAGCTGGTGCTCGCCGAGCTCGCGGCACTGGTCGTGGAGGTGCTGTTGCTCGAGCTGCCACAGGCGGCGAGCGTCAGCGCGCACGCGAGCACGGTCGGCGAGAGGAGACGTCTCATATCGGCAAGGTTGGCGATCGCCGGCTCGGATCCTGCTCGTCGGCCGGATCGAGACCCCCCAAGCCCGTGACGGGCGATACGGTTGCAGCGTGCAGCCCCCGTCCACCGCCGAGCATGACGCGAAGCCGAACGAGCACGTTCCGCACCCGCCGCCGCCCGGGACCCATCCCCGGCCGCGGCCGCGGCGCAAGCTCGACTGGGAGCTGATCGCCTGCGGGTTCGGCGGCCATGTCCTCGTCGGCCTCGACGCCGCCGAGGTGGGGCCCCAGGACGCGCTCGTCGTGCGCGAGCAGGGCTCCCTGCGCTGGCACCGCTGCCTGCGATGTGACTGCTGGGTCGCGCTGGCCCGACCGAAGGACCCGAGCGAGGCCCGGGTGCCGACGCGCGATGAGATCGTCGTGCCCCTCCGCGGGAAGGCATTGCGCGACAAGGTGGTGCTTCGGCTGATCGCAGTCGACCGCGCATTTCACTTCACGATCCTCGTATTGCTCGGAATCGCCGTACTCCTGTTCGCATCCAACGAGACCAGCCTGCGCGACGCCTACTACAAGATCCTCACCGACATTCAGGGCGGCGTCGCCGGTGGCCCGGTGCAGAACACCGGCCACGTGGGGATCCTGCACGAGCTCGACAAGCTGTTCTCGCTCCGGTCGGGAACCCTGCGCGAGGTCGGCATCGGCCTCGTGGCCTACGGGATCCTCGAGGGCGTTGAGGCCGTCGGCCTGTGGTTCACCAAGCGGTGGGCCGAGTACCTCACGTTCATCGCCACGACGATCCTGCTGCCGCTCGAGATCTACGAGATCATCCACCGCCGCTCGGCCCTGAAGATCATCGGCTTCATCATCAACCTCGCCGTGGTGATCTATCTGCTGTGGGCCAAGCGGCTGTTCGGGCTGCGCGGCGGCGGCGCCGCCGACGAGGCCGAGCGCCGGCGCGCGATGAGCTGGGAGACGATCGAGCAGGCGACGCCGGCGGCGAGCACAGTGATCGCCGAAGGGTCGGCGGCCGGTTGAGCCTTCCGGCTGATCAGGTCGAGCCCGAGGTGCACCGGATCGGCCGCGAGATCGCGGCCGCTTTCCCGTCGGCGAGCCGGCACCCGATGAGGGCGCTCGACGCGCGGGCGATGGAGCTCGCGTCGAGTGACCGCGAGCTGCGCGCGGCGCTGTTCCGCTTCGTCGACGTCGTGCCCGCGTGTCGGTCGCTCGATGACCTGGCCCGGCACCTGACCGGCTTCCTCCAGGAGGTCCCGGACACGTCGCCGCCGATCTCGGCCGCGATGCGCGTCGCCAACACGAAGGCCGGGCGCGCTGCGCTCGGAGCCGCCGCGGCGGGAGGCGTGCGCCACATGGCCCATCGGTTCATCGTCGGTGAGTCGCCGAAGGCTGCCCTCGGCGTGTTGAAGGGACTGTGGGAGCACGGCGTGGCCAGCTCGGTCGACCTCCTGGGAGAGGCGACCGTGACCGCAGCCGAGGCCGACAATTACGCGGGCCGGTGCCTTGACGCAGCCGAGCAGCTCTCGCACGCCACCGCGTCGTGGCCGAGCCGGCCGACACTCGAGGACGATGGGACCGGCCCGCTTCCGCGAACCAACGTCTCGGTCAAGATCTCCGCCCTGACGCCGCTGCTCCGTCCCGACGCGCCGGACCTCGGACGCCGAGACGCGGCCGAGCGCCTGCGTCCGCTGCTGCGGCGCGCCCGCGAGCTCGGAGCCCACATTCACATCGACATGGAATCGCTCGACTCGCGCGAGGCCGTGCTCGAGCTCGTGCTCGACGTGCTCTCCGAATCCGAGTTCGAGGACGGGCCGTCCACCGGCGTGGTCGTGCAAGCCTACCTCCGCGACTCACCCGAGCAGCTCGAGACAGTCGTGCGCTGGGCCGCAGCGTGCCCCCGCCGGCCACCGCTTCAGATTCGGCTCGTCAAGGGCGCCTACTGGGACCACGAGCTGGTCCAGGCGCGCCAGCATGGTTGGCCCGCGCCGGTGTTCGAGGTCAAGGCCGACTGCGACCGCAACTTCGAGGCCCTTACCGAGCGGCTCGTCCAGGCCCGCCCGTCCGTCCGCGTGGCGGTCGCCTCGCACAACCTCCGTTCGGTCGCCCACGCGATCGCGCTCAGCCGCCTTTACGGTGGCGACGATCAGGACCTCGAACTCCAGGTCCTGCGTGGGCTCGGCGACGAACTTCAGGACGCACTCGCGAGCCGCGGCTTCCGCGTGCGCACGTACTGTCCGGTCGGCGACCTCGTCGCGGGGATGGCATACCTCGTCCGGCGGCTGCTCGAGAATACGAGCAACGAGTCGTTCCTGCACGAGCAGGCCACGGGCACGCCTTTGGAGACCCTGCTGGCCGCTCCTTGAGACACGCCCGGCCGCTTCTCGCTAGCGTGTTTCTGCAGACGTTGCGAGCGGGTCGCGACATTCGAACGCCGCCCGGAACGGGCGCTGCGAGGGGCGCTCGGGACGCCGAATTCCGAGGAAACGGTTGTCACTTGCGCATTACGCCATTTGTAGGTATTTTCGGCTGCGCCGGGCAATTCAACCGGACGTGAGCTTCGAGGCGGCTCGTGCGGACGGCAGATAGGAAGTGAACTTTCCCAGAGTGTCCTCGAAGGGAGGCTCGGGGATTGGAGACTGGGAGACAGGGGTTTGATCGAGAGACGAGGCACCGACGGTTCGGTGCGGGTTGGACAATTTACTGAAACGCGGTCTATCGACGCACCTGCGCACGGTCTGCTGGTAGCGGAATCCGGCGCCGCGGCGGCGCTCCGGTCCCGCCCCGACCGCATCGGCGGTTACGAAGCTCCCGCGTCGTCCGCCCCCGACGCTCGGGCGGACGCCCCCCTGCGCGGGGCGATGCCCGTCGTCCGCGACGCCGTCTTCCGCCGTCTGCTCGCGCTGGCCGACCTGGCCGCGGCCGCCGGCGGCGTCGCCGTCCTCGCCATCGACTCCAGGGCCCACCTCCGCTGGGTCAGCATCGCCACGCTCCCGCTGATCGTGCTGATCGCCAAGCTAACGGGCCGCTACGACCACGACGAGCTCGTGCTGCGCAAGTCGACGCTCGACGAGATCCCCAAGCTCTTGAGCCTGGCCGGGGCATTCGCCTTGGTGTGGTCGCTGGTCGCCTTCTTCGCCGGCCTACAGCTGCATCTCGGCGGAGGCGGCGTCGCGCTGCTCTGGGCCTCGACCGCCTTCTTCCTTGTCCTCGCTCGGTCGACCGCGCGCATGCTGGCCCAGATCTCAGCCCCGCGCGAGCGGGTTCTGATCATCGGCAGCGCGCTGGCCCGCAACCAGCTCGCCCATTCACTCGCGTCCGACCCCGGCGCACGTCTGGAGATCGTCGGCTTCCTTCCCCTCGAGGATGAGCGCCGCTCCCACAGCGACTGGGGCGACCGTTCCCGCCGGCGCCGCCACCTCGCCTTCGGCGACCTCGAGTCGCTCATGCACGAGCTCGAGGTCAATCGTGTGTTCCTGATCCCGACCAGCGCGGACAACGAGACCATGCTCGACGCCGTCAGCCGCACCACGGCGCTCGGCGTGAAGGTCTCGATCGTCCCGCGGCTGTTCGAGGTCGTCGGCTCAGCGGTCGAGTTCGACACCGTCGGCGGTGTGACCGTGCTCGGTGTCCGCCGGCCTGGTCTCTCGCGCTCGTCGAAGGCGGTCAAGCGCGGCATGGACGTGGTCGGCGCCTCGATCGGGCTGCTCCTCCTCTCCCCCCTGTTCGCCGTCGTCGCCCTCGCGATCAAGCTCGACAGCCCCGGGCCCGTGTTCTTCCGCCAGCGGCGCGTCGGTCGGGACGGTGGCGTGTTCCGGATGGTCAAGTTCCGCAGCATGGTCGCCGGCGCCGAAGCGCAGCGGGCCGCCCTCGAGTCGCTCAACGAGACCAATGGCCTGTTCAAGATCAGCGTCGACCCGCGCGTCACCCACGCCGGCCGGCTGCTGCGGCGCACGTCGATCGACGAGCTGCCGCAACTGATCAACGTGCTGCTCGGCCAGATGAGCCTGGTCGGGCCGCGGCCGCTGGTGATCGACGAGGACCGTCTCGTCGAGGGCAGGCACCGCGAGCGCCTCCAGCTCGCTCCCGGTATGACCGGTCCGTGGCAGGTCCTCGGACCCACGCGGCCGCCCCTCAGCGAGATGGTCAAGACCGACTACCTCTACGCCGCCAACTGGTCGCTCTGGAGCGACGTCAAGATCGTCGTGCGCACGTTCGCCCACGTGGCCGGCCTGCGCGGCGTCTGAGCACTCCCCGCCCGCTGTAAGTTAGGGAGCTGATGCCGGCCCTCCCGCCCTTTCTCAACGAGCCCGTGCTCGAGTTGCGACGGGCCTCGGTGCGTGCCGGGCTCGGCGCCGCGCTCGAGCGGCTCGACCGGGAGCTGCCGCTTCGGGTCCCGGTGATGATCGGCGACGAGTCGGATGCGGCGAGTGAGGGCCGGCCCATCTCAACCGACCCCGGTGAGCCCGAGCGCGTGGTCGCGACCGCCCGTCCGGTGACTGATGCCGACGTGGCCGCCGCGCTGTCCAGCGCCCGCCACGGCTTCGGGGTGTGGTCGCGAACCCCGGCCATCGACCGCGCCGCTGCCCTCGTGCGCGCCGCGGCCTGGTTGCGGGAGCGGCGGCTCGAGCTCGCGGCGCTCGAGGTCCGCGAGTGCGCGAAGCCCTGGCCGGAGGCCGACGCCGACGTCTGCGAGGCGATCGACTTCCTCGAGTACTACGCGCGGGCGGCCGTCGAGCTCGATGCGGGACGGCCCCTGATGCAGGTCCCGGGCGAGCGCAATGACCTGCACTACCGGCCGCGGGGCGTGGCCGCCGTGATCGCCCCCTGGAACTTCCCGATCGCGATCGCCTGCGGGATGAGCGCCGGCGCGCTCGCGGCCGGCAACGCGGTGATTCTGAAGCCGGCCGAGCAGTCCCCGGGCTGCGGCTACCGCATCGTCGAGGCACTCCGCGCGGGCGGGGTACCGCCGGCGGCGATCTCGCTGCTGCCCGGCGAGGGCGACACGGGCGCGGCGCTGGTCGCCCATCCGGACGTGGAGACGATCGCCTTCACCGGCTCGCTCCAGGTCGGGCTCGAGATCGTCCGTACCGCGGGCGACACGGTTCCCGGCCAGAAGCACATCAAGCGCGTTGTGGCCGAGCTCGGCGGCAAGAACTGCGTGATCGTCGACGCCGATGCCGACCTCGATGAGACCGTTCCCGCGGTCGTATCATCGGCCTTCGTGTACGCGGGTCAGAAGTGCTCGGCCGCGGCCCGGGTCCTCGTCCACGAGGCGATCGCCGATGCGCTGATCGAGCGGATCGCCGGGGCGGTCAGCGTGCTCGTCGTCGACCAGGCCAGTCAGCTCGGTACCGACGTGCCACCGGTGATCGAGCGCTCGGCCCAGGAACGCGTGCAGCGCTACGCCGCGCTGGCCGAGTCGGGTGGACGGATCGTCGCTCGGGTCGAGCCGGTGCCCGAGCCAGGTTGGTTCTGCCCCCCGACCGTCGCCGCCGACCTCCCATCCGATTCGCCCGTCCTGAACGAGGAGATCTTCGGCCCCCTACTCGCGATCGAGCGCGTGCGAGACGTCGAGCAAGCATGCGACATCGTCGACGGGCTTCCGTTCGCCCTCACCGGCGGCCTGTTCGCCCGCGATCCCACCACCGTCCGCTACGTGCGCGAGCGCACACCGGTCGGGAACCTCTACGTCAACCGGGGGATCACCGGAGCCATGGTCGGGCGCCAGCCGTTCGGCGGCAACCGGCTGTCTGGCACCGGGACGAAGGCCGGCGGCCCTGACTACCTGCTCCACTTCGTCGAGCCGCACACCGTGACCGAGAACACGATGCGCCACGGGCTCGTCGTCTAGATGATGCCGGGGGGCTTGATTTCCGCCCCTCATCGGTCGATCATCGCAGTAGGCAATGCTCGTGCCGCCCTCAGATGCGTGGAAGCTGGTCCTGGCCATCGCGCTGGCCGCCGGCATCTTCGTGAGCATCTACGCTCGCGCTCCCCGACAAGCAATCCCTGGGATCGAGCTGCGGCGCCTGGTGATCTCCGCCCTCGGTCTCTACGGCGTCGGCGTGCTGGCCTCGGTCACGCACCATCCGATGCTCGCGGCGGTCGTCTACGCAGGCGGCATCGCCGTCTGCGCGCTGGCCGCATGGCTCTCCCGCGGGACCGACTCGGAGGACCCGCCCGACGGCGAGGAACCGGTCGATGAGCAGCCGCCACCGAGGCCCGACGGTGTCCCAACCTTCGATTGGGCGGCGTTCGAGCGGGAGTTTCGTGCCTACGCGGACCGCACCGGGCGCTCAGGTCGCGAGCCCGCGAGCGTCGATTGACCTACGGGGCCGGAGGGTCAAAGTTCGGCCAGCACCCGCGCGGCAGCCTGCTCGCCCGAGCGGATTGCACCATCCATGTAGCCGGGCCACCGCGGTGACGCGTCGGCGCTGGCGTAGTGGATCCGCCCGAACGCGTGCGCCAGCGGATCTCGCAGCGACGTGAGGACACCCGGCGGGTTGAAGCTGCCGTAGGCGCCGCGTGTGTACGGCGCGGCTGCCCACATCATGTCGACGTACGCGGTCGGGGTCAGCGCCTTGGGGCCGAAGTAACGGGCCAGGCACTGCAGCGCCGCAGCCCGTCGCCTCGCCCTCGAGGCGCCGTAGAACGCGCGGCTGTCGTTTCCCTCCATGAACCCGACCAGCACCCCGGGCGTGCCGTCCGGGGGCGAGTTGTCGTAGGCGATCCGAATCGGGCCAGTCTCCGACGTCGCCGTCCCGCTGAGGCCATCCTCGCGCCAGAACGGCCGTCGGTAGATCGCGTTGACCTTCAGCACCGACCCCATTGGCTGGCGCTGGAGGAACTGGTCGTGCGCCGGAGACAGCGGCGGGTCGAAGCGGATCCGGCCGAGGAGCGTCTTCGGAACCGTCAGGATCGCACGCCGGCAGGCGAAGCTCGCACCGCCGGCGTGCAGGGTCACGTGCGACCCCTGTTCGATCGCCGTGATCGCCACGCCGAGGCGCACCCGCTGTCCGAGGCGGCGGGCCAGCTTCTCCGAGAGCTGCTGCGGGCCACCGACGAACCGGATGCTCTGCGCGGAGCCGGTCAGCGTCTCGAAGTCCCCTCCCACGCCGGTGATCGCGGCCAGCAGGTCGAGCAGCGAGATCTGGTCCGCCTCCTCGCCGTAGACGCCCCGGATCGCGAGCCCGGCGAGGTTCCGCGCCTCGGCCGTGTGCAGGTTGTCGTTGATCCAGGTCTGGATCGTCTGCTGATCCCAGCTGCGGGCGCGCGGCGAGGTCCACGGCTCGTCGGCCGAGACGCCCGCGGCCATTTGGTTGAACGTGCCGATCGTGACGGCGAGCTCGGCGAGCGCGGGCGGCGCCGCGGGCGGGATGTCGCCCGTATATGTCCGCCGCTCGCCCCGCGTGTAGTAGACGTTGCCGCCGTGGGAGTACGTCGGGAACGTCGCCACGCCGAGCTCCTTCGCCAGCGCCAGGACCCGGTCCTGACCCGGTCCCGCCCACTGACCGCCGAGCTCGGCGACCTTCCCACGCCCAAGTCGATGATCGAAGTTGCGACCGCCGACGCGATCACGAGCTTCGAGCACGATCACCGATCGCCCCGCTCCACGGACGGCGCTCGCCGCGGTCAGCCCGGCCAGGCCGGCGCCGACCACGGCCACGTCGTGGAGCTTCGGGCTGGGCGTGCGCGCGCGGGCCCCGGCGGCCGCCGCGCCCGGGCCGATCGCGCCTGCCGCGGTGCCCACGCCGGCGACGAGCAGCTCGCGACGCCGCAGCCCCGCGTTCGAGTTGCGCATCCCGCTAGCCACGACCGTTCGACGACAGGAGCAGCTCGTGCAGCCTGGTCTCGCCCGCCAGCTCAGGGTGGAAGGCGACCGCAATGACGTTCCCCTGCCTGACCGCGACGGGGTGCTCGTCGACGCGGGCCAGCACCTCGACCTCATCCCCTCGCTCGGCGATCCACGGCGCTCGGATGAATACCGCGTGCACGGGCGCGCCGTCGATCCCGTCCAGCTCGAGGTCGACCTCGAATGACCGCAGCTGGCTGCCGAAGGCGTTGCGCTCGGCACGCACATCGAGGACGCCGAGATGATCGCGGTCGAGCATGATCAGGCCGGCACAGGTGCCGAGCGTCGGCGTTCCGCTCTCGATCAGCTCGCGTAGCGGCCCTGCGAGGCCCTCCCGCTCGATGCCGAGCGTCATCACAGTCGACTCGCCGCCGGGGATGATCAGCGCGTCGAGGCCGGCGAGGTCGCCGGGCGTCCGGACCTCATGGGGCTCGGCCCCGAGCGCGCGCACGATCTTGGCGTGCGCCTCGAACCCGCCCTGCAAGGCGAGGATGCCGACGCTCTTCGGCACGCGGACCTACCAGCCGCGCGGAGAGAGCAGCTGCTCGGACTCGAGCTTCGATGTCTCGAGGCTGACCATCGGTTGGCCGAGTCCGGTCGACGCCGCGGCGATCCGCGCCGGGTCCTGGAAGTGCGTGGTCGCCTCGACGATCGCGCGGGCGCGCACCTCCGGATCCTCGGACTTGAAGATCCCCGAGCCGACGAAGACGCCCTCGGCGCCGAGCTGCATCACGAGACCGGCGTCGGCCGGGGTCGCGATCCCGCCGGCGCAGAAGAGAACCACCGGGAGGCGGCCGTCGGCGGCGATTTGGCGGACAAGGTTCAGCGGCGCCCCGAGCTCCTTGGCTGCGGTCGGCAGCTCCGCCTCGTCGAGCATGGTCAGCCGGCGGATCTCGCCACCGATCATCCGCAGGTGGCGGACCGCCTCGACGATGTCGCCGGTCCCAGCCTCACCCTTCGAGCGGATCATCGCCGCGCCTTCGCCGATCCGCCGGAGCGCCTCGCCGAGGTTCGTCGCACCGCACACGAATGGGACCTTGAAGGCCCACTTGTCGATGTGGTTGGCCTCGTCCGCGGGCGTCAGCACCTCGGACTCGTCGACGTAGTCGACCTCGAGCGCCTCAAGCACCTGCGCCTCGACGAAGTGCCCGATCCGCGCCTTGGCCATCACCGGGATCGAGACGACCTCCTGGATGCCCGTGATCATCGCCGGATCGCTCATCCGAGCCACGCCGCCGTCACGCCGGATGTCGGCCGGGACGCGCTCGAGCGCCATCACGGCGGCGGCGCCGGCGTCCTCGGCGATCTTGGCTTGCTCGGGGGTGACAACGTCCATGATCACGCCGCCCTTGAGCATTTCCGCGAGGCCGGCCTTGACGGTGAACGTCGACTCGTCGCGCGGGGTGCCGTTGTGCTCGCTCATCTCAGGTGAGTGTAGCTTTGTGGCGCGATGTCCGATCAATCCGTGTTCCTCGCCCACAACGGACGTTTCCTCGCCACCGAGCTGGCGCGGGGCCCCTGGGACCCGAACGCTCAGCACGGCGGCGCTCCGGCCGCGCTGCTGATGCGCGCGCTCGAGGAGCTCCCCGCCACCCCTGGTCTCCAGCTCGCGCGCGTCACCTACGAGTTCCTGCGCCCCGTGCCGATCGGCGAGCTGATCGTCGACGCCGAGGTCATCCGGCCCGGACGCCGCGTGCAGCTGCTGGAGGCCTCGCTGGCGAGCCCCGACGGGCTCGAGCTGGTCCGCGCGCGGGCGCTGCAGGTGCGGCGGGCCGACGCACCGGGGGCGCCCGTTGAGGAAACGGCGGCCCCGCCCGGTCCCGAGCACGGGCGCGATAACGATCTGCGCTCGCCGCACCGGCCCATGTTCGCCCCGGATGCGATCGAGGTCCGGTTCGTGGCCGGGCAGTTCATGGGCGGCGGCGCGGCCACGGGGTGGTTCCGCCTCGTCGCCCCGATCGTCGCCGGGGAGACACCGTCCCCACTCCAGCGGCTCGCCGCTGCCGGTGACTTCGGCAACGGAATCAGCGCCCTGCTGCCGTGGGACGAGTACCTGTTCATCAACCCCGACCTCACGCTCTACATCGAGCGCGAGCCCGTGGGAGAGTGGATCTGCCTCGAGGCGCGGACGCTGATTGCCCCCGAGGGGATCGCGACCGCAGAGAGCGTCCTGTACGACGAGCGCGGACGCGTCGGGCGCGCGACACAGGCGCTGCTCGTAGCGCCGCGCTAGCGCGGGTCCGCGCGTTCCCGGAGGAAGGCCAGCAGCCCGCCTGCGATCAGGATCTCACGCTCCTGCTCGGAGAAGTCGGGGCGGAGCGTGAGCTGATCCTCGGTGTCTTGGATCCGGGCGGTGACCGTGGCGCTGCCCGAGCGCAGCTCCTCCTTGATGTGGGGTAGCGACCAGGTGTTCACGCAGCATCTGACGGGTGAGGCTTTCGGGCATCTCGTGCGTTACCCGATGCGTACCCGCACGACCGGACTGGCTAACTGTCCGCTTATGCTGCGATCGCTGTGGCCAGCCCGCGGTCGTCAATCGTGGCGGTGGCGCGAGCGGAGCCGTGAGCCGCCCGAGCTTCGATCGCGATGAAGGACCCGACCGGCGCGGCGTCGGTGATCGCAACCTCGATGCGGGCCAAACGAGCGGTCATGCCGCCCGCGAGCGCCATCGCCTCTGCGAGTGCCGCCGCGATCACTCCGTCGTGAGCCGTCCCTGCCTCTGCGCCATGATGGTCCTGCTTGATGAAGCAGCGCCCGGTGACCGAATCATCGCCCGTGCGCGAGAGCTCGAGTCGCAGCCCGAACAGGTTCGTCCGCCCGCACCCGAAGCAGAGCTCATGATGGGTGAGCAACTACTTCAGCCGGAACGCCTTGATCCGTACGTCGTACTGCTGCGCATCCCGGGCGTACACGCCGTAGGCGAGCGCCTGGATCAGGGACAGCAGCGCGGTGTGCGAGCGCACGAACGCCGGCGAGTTCGACGAGTAATACAGACGGATCCGGGCCAGGCGCGCGACCTCGGACAGGGTCGCGTCGGTGATCGCGAGGGTCGGCGCCTTGCGGTGACGGGCCAGTTTCATCGTCCGCGTGATCAGCGGATGCGGCCGGCCGGCCGAGAGCCCGATCACGAGCGTCTGCTCGTCGATCCGGCTGAGCCTGCCGAGCGCCTCCTGCGAGGGGCTCGCGACGATCTCGGCCCGGAGGTCGAGCAGCATCAGCAGATGACGGAGGTAGCTGGCGAAGAAGGCCATCTGGTCGGTGCCGGCGATCAGCACCCGCTCGGCGGAGACGATCGCGTCGATCGCCGCCTCCACGTCGGACCGCGAGAGCTTGTGCGCCGTGTCCTCCACGTTCACGTGGTCGGCCGCGAGCGCCGCCTCGAACTCGGTGTGATCGAGCGAGAACAGCGGCGTGGCGGCGCCGATCGCATCCGCCGAGCCCGGCGGGCGGCGGCGGTACTCATCGCGGGCGGCCTGCTGGAGCTCCGGGAAGCCCTCGAAGCCGAGTGCCTGCGAGAAGCGGACAACCGTGCTCGAGGACGTGCTGGCCCGGCGCGCCAGTTCCTCGGCGGTCTGGAACGCGGCCTCGTCGAGGTGGTCGACGATGTATTGGGCCACGTCCTTCTGGGAACGCGAGAATTCGTCGAAGCGAGCTCTGATGTAGGCGGAGAGTGCCTGGTGGCCGCCGGAGCTCTCGGGGACGGCGGTCGTGGTCGTGGATGGCTTCATCGGCAGGCGTCTCATTCGACGCCCCCCGGCGCCGTTCCTTCAGTCGTCGCCACATGCTCGACTGTTATGTGTAGTGGAGGCGGGGGGTAGTGCTCCAAGTCGGCGTTTCGTGCCGTCGTCGCACCGCCCGAGAATCACGAGCGCCCGATACGAGTTGAACACATGGACGGCCAGGGCCGAGATCGAGGGAGGTTGATGCGGGCTCGGGTGCTCACGTTTGTCGTGGTCTGCGCTGGGCTCCTGATGTCGCCACCGGCGCCGGCCGCCGCGCGCGCTGCACATCGTGCTCCAGGACGACGCCCTGTCCCTGTTCGCCCCCGGATGGCTGCCCCAGTTCATGAGCAAGCTGCGGTGGCTCGGCGTGGACGAGCTGCGGATCTCGGCCGAGTGGAAGCTCGAGGCGCCCGACCCGACTTCGTCAGTGGTTCCTCGGGGGTTTCGCTTCTCGGATCCGGGCGCCTACAACTCGCCGGGGATGGGGCTGCTCGATCAGGCGGTGCGGGCCGCGGCGAGGGCGGGCACCGGAGTGATCATCGACCCGGCGTTCGCGGCACCGCTATGGGCCACGAGGGCTCACGGTCGAGCGGGCGGCGGCCTCCACACGAATATCGATGTCAGCCAGCTGGTGGCGTGGGAGACGATGCTCGCGCGTCGCTACAACGGGACCTTCGTTCCGCCCGGGGCACATTCGCCGCTGCCGCGCGTGGGCGCGTTCACGCTGTGGAACGAGCCGAACGGTCCGACGTTCCTGCGCCCCCAGTGGGTCGGCAGGGTGCCCGCCAGCGCGGACTGGACGCGCGAGGTGACCGACCTCGCGTATCCGGCGATCAGGCGCGCGTCGCCGCGAGCCAGGGTCCTGATCGGCAACACGAGTGACGCCGGGTCCGATGCGCCGTCGGCGTATGACGGGGTGGCGCCGATGGCGTTCATCCGGAGGCTGGCCTGCGTGGATGGCCAGCTACAGCCCATCTCCGACGGCTCGTGCGCACGCTTCCACGCAGTGCCCGCCGATGGCTTCGCCCACCACCCGTACGAGCGCAACGCGCCGCCGTGGGCGGCGTCGAGCACCGAACAGCAGGGCTGGGCCCAGATGGGCGACCTGCCCAAGCTCCAATCGCTGCTTGACCGGCTTGTCGCAATGCACCGGCTGGCGCCGGGAGCCAGCGACCTGTGGCTGACCGAGGGCTACGAGTCCAACGCCGAGCTCTCGAACCGGCCCTGGAGCGAAGCGCGACAGGCGCAGATGAACGCCGCCTCGGAATACCTCGCCTGGCGCGACCCTCAGCTCCGGTCGTTCGCGCAGTTCCTCCTCCGCGACACGCTCACCTACGAGACCCTCGTCCTGCGAGTCGGCACCGGCCGGCCGGCCGCTCAGCTCGCGGGGACGTGGACGACCGGCTTGATGCGTGAGGACATGACCCCGAAGCCGGCGCTCGCGATGTTCCGCACGCCGGTGGTGGCGCGGGTGCTGGCGGGAGCCGCATCCGCGGGGCCGAAGCTGCTCGAGGTCTGGGGGCGGGTACGGCCGGCTCGGGCGCCGACCGAGGTGCGCGTGCAGGTCGGAGCCGGCGGCGCCTACCGCGGGGTCGGGACGGGCGTCACCGATGCCAATGGGATCTTCGACACCGAGGTCGCGGCGGCGTTCCCGCCCAGGTCGTCCGTGCGCTTCCAGTGGCTGGCGCCGAGCGGGACGTGGCAGACCTCGCCCGCGACGGGGACGCTGCCGATCCCGGGCGCGTCGTAATCCGGCGCACGTGTGAGGGTGAGGTGCGCTACTGCCCGAGGCGCTGCTGGCGCTCTTGGTTCTCCCGACGCTCGCCCATCACCAGGAGCACGATGTACACGATGAGGAAGTTGACCAGGATCCCGATGCCGATGAACGTCACGAGCAGCGCGAGGGTCTGCTCAACCGAGTCGGTGGCGAGCACGATCATGGCCCGGAGCCTACCTGAACCACCCGCTGGTCCTCGCGCCCGGCCGGTACCGTCCCACCCTACGGCCCGGTAGCTCAGTCGGTTAGAGCAGCGGACTCATAATCCGTCGCGCGCAGGTTCGAGTCCTGCCCGGGCCATTTAATGGCGATCTCGATCGAGGGAGTCGGCTGACGCGAAGGAATGCTCTTGGGCGATCGCACTGGTTCGGCACCCGCGTCGCAAGGCTGAATCCCGAACGCCTCCTTCGTCTCAATCGTGGGTGCCGACGACGTCGAGCTGATGAAAGCGCTCGTCGGCGATGCGGCCCGCGGACTGACTCTGGAGCCTCGTCACTGGCGGTTCTGGCAGTTGCGACGGTCGCCTCGGGGTGGTCACCACCCCCGACGCGCAGGCGAGTGCACCGATCACGAGCAGCGGCGCGGCCGCCAGCATCGAGCGGCGCTCGTCGACGTCGGCCACGGTGCGCGCGCGGTTGAGGGCGGAGCCGATGTTGCGCAGATTGCGGGACGCGATACGGCGGCGAGGGTCGCGATCACCGAGGTCCATGGCATGTCGGGCGGCCTTCCGGCCTCGCCTGAACTGGTCGCGGATGAGCGCCGATGGCGTTTGGGGATATCGAACGGCTGTGCTCGCGTCAGGCGCCCACGCGATGATCTCTTCGGGCTCGAGACGCTCGAAGTAGTCGGTGTCCTCGCCGATCCTGAGGTCCTCGCGAAACGGTCCGCAGCGTCCGAGCACGCTTCGTGCGTAGGAAAGGGTCGCGAGAACGCGGTCTTGCGACGGCGCCTCTGGTCGCGCGCGATGGTGGAGCAGCAGGTGAGAGGCGTACGCGCTGAGCGTTCGCGGAGGCGCAACAGTCACGGTGCCGGCGACGACCCCGGCGCCCTGCTCGTGGGCTCGCAGCCGCGCAGCCGCCCACTCCGGGCCGGCGATGCAGTCGGCCGCAAGGAATCCGACGATTGGCGCCGATGTGGCCGCGATTCCGAGGTTACGCACCGCGCCTGCGCATCGGCGGTCATCGACGTCGATGAGACGGACATTCGTGCCTGCGGCACGCAGAGTCGACGCGGGATCTCCGCCACCTGAGTTCACGACAACAACCTCCGGAACGGGATTCTGCGCGAGCGCCGAGCGAACCGCGTCGACGAGGCCAGGCTCGTTCGCGAGGCTGAGCACGGCACATGCGATCTGCTTCGCCTCAGCGCCCGGACTGTTCGTGGGCGCCCTTTCGGCAGGCTGCGGGAAGCGAACAGCTCGCCGCCTGGAGGGCGCCATCGCGTACCACCAAACGGCCGCGACCTCCCGCACGGTCTGGCGCAGTCGAGGTCTGAGGCGCTTGGTTATCGGCGTAGTGGGCGGTGCGGAGCCGATAACCGCGAGGCCGAGTCGCCGTGCTTCGGTGACGATCCGGTACATGTGGTATGGGGATGAGACGACGAGGATCCGCTTCCAGCGACCGTTCCCGAGGCGCTCGACGGCAGCGAGCGTTCGACGTGTCGAGCTGCCCGTCTCCTCGATCAGGATCGCGTCTTCCGGCACGCCTGCGTCGATGAGCGCGCGCTGCATGATCCTCGGCTCGGAGTTCGGCCCCGGGTGACCACCACTGCACAGGATCGTCGGCGAACGACCCTGCGAATACAGCTTTCTCGTGTGACGCAGACGAGCAGCGAGCTCGGGCGAGGGCCCGTCCGGGTAGGTGGCAGCGGCGAATACGACGATGATGTCCGCGTTCGCGTAGGAGCCGGAGCGCCCGTGGCGGCGGATGCGCAGCCACGTCAGCGCGAACCCTGCAGCGGAAGCGAGAACAGCCGCCGGACCTGCCAAGGCGGCTCCGAGATCGGACGAAGACGACAGCTTGAGTCGAAGCACATGGACCCCCGCGCAAACTGTAACGGCCAGCGCACCGTGCCCGTAAAGTTGCGGTTCCGTGACGAGTCTCTCGCCAGCGGTTACGTACCTGCTGGTCGCGTTTCGCCCTTTGGTGCGTCTCGGCTACCGAGTCGTAGATCGCCTCATGGCCTCGTATCTGCGGCGCGGTCTAGCTGGGGCGAGCGTGTACGTTGCGGGGTCTGGCAGCTCCGACGAGCTCGTCGTCGGTCTCTCTGACATCGACCTCGTCATTGTCCTCGTTGGAGGGTCGGACAGGGTTGAACGTCAGCGCGAGCTGGTCCGGGTCCGCTGGCGAAGGCTGCGAAGGCTTCTCGGTGCGAACGCGCACCGCGTCGACATCGCGATCTACTCCGAGGACGACCTCGCGGACGAGGATGGCGCCACGGTGTTCACCTATGGCCTAGATGATCGCCGGGCCGAGCGCGCGACGCCCTTCGGACTGCTGCGACCGGGAAGGCCAGTGGACGATCTTTATCGGAGACTGCACCCGGGGTTATATGGCCCAGGTCGCACTTGGAGGATCGTCGAGGGTGAGCGCCGAACTCGCAGCGAGCCGATCGACGCTCCGGACTACAGTCGGCTTGCCGGGTGGCTCGAGATGCAGTGGTGGTGGCGCTTTGCGTTCGAGCTCTGCACGAACTCGCATCCCGCGTTCGCCTCCTACCTAGCGTTCAAGCTCGTCGCCGAGCCGGCCAGAATCTGGCTCTGGCTAGCTCACGGCGTTCGCGTCAACCGCCGACGCGAGGCGATCGAGCGCGCACTTGTGCTCATTCCCGAAGAGCAGGATGTCCTCCGAAGCGCGCTGGCGCTCCACGACCGGCTCCCACGTGCCGGCGAGCCACCACGGGTCGAGACACTCGCGTGGCTGCTGCGGATCAGCGATCGCATCGCCGCACACCTCGCGGCAGGCTTGCTTCGCTACGGCACAAGCGAGGTGCGGCTCATCGACGGCGACCTCGTGCTCTCGCCCGAGGCCAGGGAGGCAATCTCGAGGGTGACACTCCGCTGCACGGTGCGGCTCCAATCACCACTGGCCGACTGGCGGTCTCGGTCGATGCCACCGCTAGCGGACGAAGCGCTCGTCGCCGTTGACATCGATGCCGCAGACGCGAGTGCGCTGGGAGAGCTCTCGAGATGCGCGGTCTCCGGCCTCCAACCAGCGGTACGAATGGGGCGCTTGCTCGTACTCCCGGGCGATGCATTCACGGACAGGGTCCTGCTCCGCTCGATTCAGTTTGTGGCCTCCGACCCCGTCTCATTCGCGCTCACGGAGACCAGGAAGGTGGCAGCGTTTCCGCGAGTTCCCGGCTTCTCGGCGGCCCATTCTGCACAGCGGGCCGTTCAGGAGCACGCCACGTGGCTGTCATCGTGGATAGGCACGCAGCGCGCCCCAGACGTTGATCTAGGCCGACTGTTCACCGCGGCGCGGGCAGCGCTCTTCCTCCAGAGCATCGACTCCGAAGATCCACAGCTGCCGCTCTCGGCGCAGGCAACGCTGGCCTGCCTCGTGGATCGCGACGCCACCGTACGCGCGACCGCTGAGGACGCATATGCCGCCTTCCGCGACCATCGAGCAGACGAAAAGCCTGTTCCGGAGCGCGTCGTCGCCGCCTTCCGCGGGGTCGTCGGGAACATGGCTTGCTACGCACCACACCCATAGACTTCGCGCGTTGCAAGCTACGGACAGGCATTCAGTCTCGCCGAGCATCGACGCTGCCCTGTCGTGGGCCCAGTCGAAGATCGGGATCCGAGAAGATCCGCCCGGCTCGCGTTGTGGGCCCGAGATCGACGAGTGGCAGCGCGCATATGGGCTTATCGGCCATCCGTGGTGTGGCGCGTTCGTTGGGGCCGCACTACGGGCCGGAGGGCTGAAGCCGCCGCCCGAGGTTGTGTGGACACCAGCGCTCTTGGAGTGGGCGCGGAACGGCCATCACGGTTTCAGCTTCTGGCACTGGTCCCAGCGAGCAGCGGGTGACCTCGTGCTGTTCTCGTTCGCAGAGTCCGAGCGCGTCGACCATGTCGGTCTGCTCGATCGCGACCGGATCCACACGATCGAGGGCAACACTACGGCCGAGGGATCGACAGCCCAAACGGCCGGCGGTGTCGTCGCCCGCCGAGCTCGGCGTGCCGCTGACGTTGTCGGTTGCGCTCGCCCCCCGTGGCCGTAGTTCACCGGCATCCTTCTCGTCGGCTACTGATCGGAGGGCGCTTCGGCACAAAGGCGCTTGAGGTACGCATGGGTGCCGCCAGCCTCCTTCCTACGGCCGTCCGCCGGCGGGTGCCGGCGCGTGCATCGTCAGCACCTGGCCAGACCTTGGTCCCTGGAACATGCTCGCGGGCCCATTCCATGCCTGGGCGACCATGAACAGGGTCCGTCCGTCAGCGCCGCCGAGCGCGCACGCGAAGCAGCCACGGTCGAGCTCGACCGTCTGTAGCACCTCGCCGCCCTCGCGGACGCGCACGCACCGCTTGTTCGGGACGTCGGCGTACCAGACGGCATTCTCCGCATCGGCACAGATCCCATCCGGCACCCCATCGCCTAGCTCGGCCCACACCCTTCTGTTCGAGAGGCCGCCGTCATCCGCGATGTCGAATGCTGTCAGCCGTTTCGCGTAGGACTCGGCGACGATCAACGTCCGGTCGTCGGGCATGATGAGCATGCCGTTCGGGAATGCGAGGCCATCGGCGACCTGGCGGGCCGAGCCGTCAGGGGCGATGAGCGCGACGATACCTGGGGCGAACTCCTGGCCCGCCCTCATGTCGAAGCCACCACCATTGACGTACGCGTGTCCGCCGCGGCCGACGACGAGTTCGTTGATCGCGGGAGGATCGGACGCCGTCCGCATGTCGCCGTGGGTGGCGAGCGAGCCGTCACGCTCCTGTCGCAGGAGGAGGCCGTCACCTGCTGAGACGACCAGCAGCCTCCCGTCGGGTAGCCAGTCGACGCACAGCGGAAACGACCGCCCCTTCAGCATGACCTCGCTGTTGCCGTCCAGATCGACGGCGACCACCTCTTGTGTCCCCCAGTCGGAGAACCACAGGCGATCCTCGTGCCATCTCGGCTGCTCGCCGAACACGCGGCCGTTCAGCAGAACTTGCACATCAGACATCGGGATGCTCCTTTCGGGACGGCCTGGAATGGGGCGACTCATAATCCGTCGCGCGCAGGTTCGAGTCCGGCCCGGGCCATGGGGGAATCCTCGTTACGCGGTTCAGCGGGCTGACCTGCTCTCCGCGCGAAGGAGGTGGCCCGTTTGGCCGGCAAGATGTCGGCTAGCTCCTCGGTGACGGACCAGGCGTCAGCCGGCGCCGAGGATCTTGGCCTTCTCTGCCTCGAACTCCGCTTCGCTCAGAACCCCACGCTCTTTCAGGTCGGCGAGCTTCGTGAGACGCTCGACGGGATCCGAATCCTGCTGTGCGGACGGCTGGGACGACCTCAGGTCGATGACGGACCCGGGGTTCTGCGCGGCCATCTGCAGCAGCTGTGCCTTGAGGTCGCCGCCACCGCCGAGGCCCGCGAGCAGCTGGGCAGCGGGCCCGGCGACCGCCTGGGAACCGGACTCGCCAAGGTGCGCGAACTGCCCGTCGAGCTGTGCCTGCTCCGCCGCCTTCGCCTCCTGGTGCCGTGCTTCGAGAGCTGGGGTGTCAAGGACGACCTTAGAGTGATCTGAGGGTCGTAGCGGACCGGAACCACGCTACCTTCAAACAGCTCGCCGACATCGCTGTGCGCCAGCTGGTGGCTCTTGACCTCAGTCGCTGTCCCGTCCGGGACTTCGCGCGAACGACGACGTGGTACCAGATTCTGTTCGGTCGTCGTCCACCATCTTGACCACCAAGCCCTCCGTCTGCGCGCCCTCGCGCAACAGCTTCTTCTTGTCTCCGAACACCGATCTCGACCCCGGCTCGTTTTCGCTCCCTGATGGGGAGCCGCGTTGAGGCAGTTTCTCTCAGGACCCGATCGAGCGCAAGGGTGGCTCTGCGGGGTCGCGTTCTCACCCTCGACGCCGGCCCCCGATCGTGACCGCCATCCCACCGGCCAGCACGAGCCCGCAGAGCACGAACAAGCCCGGGTATCCGCCGTATCCGCGATATCGGAACGTGATCCGGTGGGTGCCGGGCCCAACGTCGGTGCCGACGAGCGCCGGCGCGATCATGAACGTGTTCGCCAGGCGACCGTCGATCGTGACACTCCATCCGGGGTCGAACGAGACGCTCAGCACCGCCACGCCTGGTTTGCGCATCCTGACGGTCGCGGTGAGTTCCCCGCGGTCGAGCTCGTCGGCCTGCGAGAGCACTGTGCCAGGCGGTGACGCGCTGGATGGAGGCGGCGGCGCCCGCGGCGCGGCGCGCCCGTACCCGAATGCGACCCGAAGGTAGTCATCCGCCTGCGCGAGGTGGGAACGCAGTAGCGGGGTGCCGCGGGCGCCCAGGTCGGTCCTGTCGGCCACGACCTCGCCGACAATCGTTCCGACGTGAACGTAGCCGTTCGCCGGGATCGTCCACAGCGAGTATTGCCCGGCGCGCATCACCGGGCGCGCCGGGACCGGCGGCAGGTACCCGGATGGGAGGATCAGGTAGCGGATCCCGAACAATCGGTAGTCGGACGGGTTGGATTCGTCGAAGTGTTATTCGGGGCCGGTCATCAGCGCCGCGGTGCGGAGCGTGTAGCCGACCTCGTCGACGTCGTGGCTCTCGAGGTACTTGAAGACGGGTACCGCGCCTACCGTGTAGTCCATCCCCCAGTTGGACGGCATCCCGGCGTACACGCGCCCGCCGCCGGCGCCGTCGATCACCGAGATCAGCCGGTCGAGCTCTGCGCCCTGCGTTGAGTCGGCGTGCCGCTGCGCGCCGATCGCCATCGCGTTGCGCCGATCGTAGGAGCCGAGCTCCAGCCACGCCGGCGCGAGCACGACGACGATCGCCGCAAGCGCGACCGCCGCACGCAGCGTGCCGCTAGTGCCGGCCGCGCCGGCGCCCCACCGCGTCCGGTCCGCGAGGCGCAATCCGGGGCCGCTCGCGAGGCGCAATCCGGGACCGCTCGCCAGCCGCGATAGCGCGCCCCACGCCGCGCGCGCGGACCAGTCAGCGCCGCGACCCGCTAGCAGGACCGCAGCGAGCTGGACGCCCATCATGAAGCGGCGGAAAAAGATGTCGCCACTGCCGGGGATCACATCGAGGAGCGCGCCGAACGCTGCCGGGCCGGCTGCGCCGCGAACCGCACCATCTGCTCGTGGATCGAGCTGTCATCGAGGTGGGAGACTCCGAGCGTCTCCGCTCGAAGGCTTACGAGATTCCACGCCACGGCCGCGCCGACCAGCACCAGGGCGCGCGCCGCGGCCCCGGCCTCGGGGCGGGGGCCGCGGCCGTGAGCGAATGCGCGACCAGCGGATCGCGGATCAGCTGTTGCCGCTGTTGCCGCTATTCCCGCTGTTATGACTATTGCCGCTCCTCCCGGGCGGCGGAGGGAGGTACTTGCACGGCTGGGCATGGATCGGCGCGGACATCGTCATCCCCGCCCCACTGTGGCCGCCGTTACCGGCTGGGGGCCTGGTCGGCGCCGGGCCGCTGTTGCCGCTGTTCCCACTGTTGCCGCCCGGAGGAGGACCGGCAACCCTGCACACGACGTTCCCGCCGGCGGGCGCCCCAGGGGGAGGCCCCGCGGGGGGCGTGCCGACGCAATCCGGGACCGCTCCGCGAACCAATGTCTGGTGTCGAGTCCAGTTCAGCTTGCGACCCGAGCGCGCGACCGCGATCACCAATGTGTGCCCGGCGGGAATCTGCGCGGGTACGAGCCGGGCGTGCAGCTCGGCCGGGTTCACATCGCGCACTGACGTCGACCGATCGACTACGGCCCGCCCTGCGAGCCGCCAAGCGGGCGGCGGCAGGACCGCGCAGCCTTCTATTACCCGGACCGCCCGCGCTCTGATGCCGAGTTGCGCCAGCTTCTGGTTCACGCCGGAGATTCCGGCGAGCCGTTTGATCACGACCGTAACCGAGCCGTCATGGTTGCGGCTCACCGCGAACGCCGGCGAGCTGCTCGCGGCCCCGAATGCGAGCGCCAGCGCCGTTCCCGCCCCCGCCAAGCCGATGGTAGTGCCGGCGAGCAGCCGAGATCGTGCGCGCCGAGGGAGCCTCGCCGGCGGTCTGTCAATCTGCTCCAGGTCCACCCCGTGGTCGCGCACGATCTCTCGCCACAGGCGATCTTCGAACTTACTCATCGGTGTGATGCTCCTTTCTCAGCCGGGCGCGTGCCCGAGACAAGCGCTTGCGCAGCACTGTGCGAGAGACGCCGAGCGCCGCGGCGGCCTCCTTTGGCGTCAACCCGGAGAGATCGACCAGCTCGAGCGCGGCCCGCTCCAGCTCAGGTAGCTGCATGCAGCGCTCGATCAGCTCCCGCCCGGCGCGCTCCGCGTCGATCGTGCCGACCAGCTCTTCGATCTCGTCGACCTCGAGGGCGCGATGCCCGGCAAGGCGTGCGACTGCGTCGCGGCCGTTGGCGGCCTGCGCGCAGTGCCACGCGTACACGTTGGCTGCGATTCCGAACACCCACGCGCGGCCGGAACCGCGACCCGGATCGAAGCTGCCGAACCCGACAGCCGCGCGCACGAACGTCTCCGAGGTCAGATCCGCCACGGTCTGCGGCTCAGCGCATCGCCGGGCGAAGTACGCCGTGACGGCTTCCGCGTTCGTGCGGTACACACGCTCGAACTCGGCCAGCCCGGAGTCCTGCGGGCCAGCGAGTGTGCCGACCTTCGCGTCTCGCGAACCGCCGAGCATCATCACTTTCGCGCCCGCTGCCGTGTTCATATGTCTCCTAGACCAGTTGCCAACTTCGCCCTCGCCTGTGACATCACGCAGGCCCAAGGATCCACGCGGTCGCCGCTAGACCGACGTAACGGCGCGCGTAGCCGGCCTCGGGATTCCGCCGGTGGTTATCACCTTTGCCGCCGGGATTGCGCCGGCGCAGACTTCTGCTCCGGACGAGGCCCGCCAACTTGACTGAGCGAACCGTGACCAGTTGCCGATTGGAAGGTGGTTGGGGATCGGGAGCGTGTCCGGTAGCGTGCGGATCATGCCCGTCGAGTGGCCGGCCCTCCCCTACGAGCAGTGGCAAGCTACCTGCGACACGCTGCACGCCCACACCCAGGTGCTCGGCAAGCTGGCGGTGGCGCTTGCGCCACCCGAGCCGCAACTGCAACACGCGGCGTTGCGCCTGACCGCCCGTGGCTGGGAGACTGCGCCACTGCCGGCGCCGGACGCCTCGGGAGCGCTCGTCGTGGCGCTCGATCTGCGTACCCACGAGGCGGTGGTCGAGCACAGCGGCGGGTACTTGGAACGCGTCCCGCTCGCTCCGAACCGAATGGTCGGCGAGGTCACACGGGAGGTGTTGGCGGCGGTACGCCGCTGCGCCGGCGCGGTCGAGATCAATGCGACACCACAGGAGGTGTCGTGGACGGTGCCGCTCGACGAAGACGACGAGCACGCGCGCTATGACCCCAGCCAGGTCGCCGCCTACTTCAAGGCGGCGACCTATGCCGCACTTGCGCTCGCGGAGTTCCGCGCGCCGTATCGCGGACGCACGACGCCGGTCAACGCGTGGTGGGGATCGTTCGACTTGGCGGTGAACCTGTTCTCCGGCCTGCCTGCCGATCCGCCATCGGACGACTTCATCATGCGCAACGCGATGGATGCGCAGGAGGTTGCGATCGGTTGGTGGCCCGGCGATTCACGCCACGGGAGGGCGGCGTTCTACGCGTACGCGCATCCGGCTCCGGAGGGGTTCGCGGCCTCGACACTGTCCCCCGCGGCTGCCCGGTGGGAACCATCGCTCGGCGAGTACATCCTCGACTGGGACGACGTTCGCGCCAGCGTTCACCCGCACGAAGCCGTGCTCGAGTTCGCTCGCTCGGCGTTCCGCCACGCCTGCGCGGTGTGCGAATGGGATCCGGCGCTCCCGGCCAGCGCGGACGGGACGCCACCGCCCGTCGCGTGAAACGACCCAGCGATGGGGTGGCGCTGTTCGTTCTGATTAGCCGGTGCCGTGGATGGCGACCGCGTAGCCTTCCGGATCCTGAAAGACAAAGGTCGGTCCGAATGGCGTGCCGAACGGTTCCATGAGGATCGTCACGCCCCGGCGCTTCAGCCGGTCGTGCAGCGCCCTCGCGTCGTCTGCACGCAGCGAGAGCAACACACCGAGCCCGACCGGTCCGGCGTCGACGTCTGTGCCGGGCAGCGACTCGCGAACCGCGAACGGGATCGGTGATGTGTTGAACGCCACCACGCCCGGCGGTGAACGCGCTGTGCGCCGGAGCCCAAGCTCGCGCTCATAGAACCCGGCCGAGCGCTCGAGGTCGCGCACTTGGACGGAAAAGAAATCGGGGCCGAACACGCGCGTCATCGTCGACTCCTCACACCGGTCGGTTGATCCGAAGGCTCTTGGACGGCGGGATTTGCGTCCGGGAAAGCGCGGGCGTCGTACAGCAAACTAGATGGAGCACATCAACTGACTCGGGAGACCCGGCGATGCCATTGCTGAGCAACAACCCGCTGTGGGAGCAGTTCGCGACCCGGACGCTGTTCATGGCGACCTACGGAGGTGCCGACTTCGGCGAATGCACCACGACCATTCAGCGCGTCGGCGACGACGGCGACGCGTCCGCATGGCACCGGGAGTGGACTGCGACGGCCGACCGGCTGGCCGCCGCCGCGCGCGAGAGCGAGGATGCGGGCCACGTCGTCAGCGCCCGCGAGGCGTACCTCCGCGCCGCCACCTATTACCGCACCGGCTACCAGCCGCTTTACGGAGCTCCGGTGGATCCACGGCTGGTGGACGGCTTCGGGCGCGAGAGCGCGGCGCTCGGGTCCCTGGTCAGGCTGTCGGGATCGGACGCTGAGCTGGTGGAGATCCCCTTCGAGGGCGGCAGCCTGCCCGGGCTGCTCGCTCGCGGCCTTGGCCCAGACGGCGCCAGGGGAACGATCGTCCACACGAACGGGTACGACTCGGATCTCACCGAGATGTTCACAGCGCACGTTCCGGCGGCGATCGCGCGGGGCTACGACATCCTGCTGTTCGACGGGCCCGGCCAGGGTCGTAACCTGATCCGGGACGGCATCCCGTTGCGCCCTGACTGGGAGACGGTCGTGAGTCCCGTGCTCGACTGGTTACTGGAACGCCAGGGGGTCGATCCGGACCGTGTGGTGCTGGCCGGCTGGAGCCTCGGAGGCTTCCTGGCGCCGCGCGCCGCGGCACTTGAGCAGAGGCTGGCAGCGCTGATCGCCGATCCGGGCCAGTGGGACCTGCGCGACGGCATCGTCGCTCGCCTCCCGCTCACCGATGAGCAGAAGGCCAGCTTCCCGGACGGCGTCGACCCCCACGTGCTGGACCCGATGCAGGAGTTTCTGGAGGGGCCCGACGGCGATCCGTCGCTCCGGTGGGCCCTGCTTCAGCGGGGCCGGTGGGTCAACCACAGGGCGACGCTGTTCGATCTGTTCGCCGACCTCGCCCGCTACCGCATCTCAGACGTTGCCGATCAGATCAGCTGCCCGACCCTCCTCACCCAAAGCGAAGGAGATCCGATCGGCGCCGGCGCAGAGAAGCTGTTCGACGCCCTGACCGTGGAACGTAAGGTGCTGTTGAAGTTCACGGCCGCCGAGGGCGCGGGCGGGCACTGCGAGGCCACCGCCCGCCGCCTGTTTCACCAACGCGTGTACGACTGGCTGGACGAGACGCTCAGCTGACCAAACGCGATTGCCTGGACCCGCCGCCCTACGGCGCGGGATCTATTGCGGACAGCGGCATGCCGCCGCCCGTCTGCGCCGGCACCCGACCGGCACCCGAACAGCAACTCCCCGCCAACCCAAATACGGCTCGTCGCTCTCCATCTAGTATCGCCGCATGGCGGAACGCCGATTTGATCTCGCAGCGTCCTCGCTACGTGCCGACGCCTCGGACGCGCGAGCGCTGGCCGAGGTGCTGGCGGCAAAGCTGGGCGAGGCGCTTCCCGCTCAGACGAAGACCCGTCGCCGTGGCGGGCGGTTGCTCTCCAAAGACAAGCGCCTGGAGAGCGTTGAAGTCCGGCTCGGTGAGGAGACGTTCATCTTGTCGCTCTCCGGGGAAACGGCGGAGACGAGCCGAGCCAAGACCGTAAGAGGAGTCGTCATCAAACGCCAAGAGCTGCCGCTCGACGCGTGGCTGGAGGCACTGAGCGACGCGCTCGGTGCTGAGGCCCAACGCTCCGAGTCCGCGCGGCTGTCGCTTGAGCGACTGCTCGGCTGAGCTCGCGCATCCTCGAGAGCCGCTTAGTCGTTGATGTCGAGGACGGGTGTGATATCGGGCAGCCGCTGGTCTGGCTGGGCGTGCTCGTTGGGGACCACGGCAGTACCGATGGCGAAGAACTCGATTACGTGGCTGCCCCAGCCATGGTTGGCCTGACGGAGCTTGACCTCCACGATCCCGAGAACACCGTCCCCGATCTCCTCGGCCTCTCTCTGCATGCGTTCCATCGCGAGCTCCCGCGCGTCATACAGAGCCTGGGTGTACTGCTCGAGCTCGACGTTCCGACCCGTCTGGCGCAGTGATTGCATCATCCCGCGGTGCGCGACGTGATAGACGCAGTTGCCCATGACCATGCCGACCGGCCGTTTGCCTGTCTGCATCAGCGTCCAGAACGCCTGGCCACTGAGATCTGAGGTGAACGGCCGCCCGTTCGGCGCGCGGTGGACCTTGCCTCCCTTGTGCTTAACGGCGGTGCCGATCGCGATGAACTCCGCCATGTCCGCCCCCCACTCATAGCGCCCGATGTCCAGGCGGACCCCGACGATGCCGTCAGCCCCCAGCTGCTCGGCCTCTTCCTCCATGCGCGTCATCGCAAGCTCTCGGGCCGAGTACATCGCCTGCGTGAGAACGCCCATCTCCTGGCTCGCCTTCCAGTTGGCCGCCTGAAAGCCGATGTGGTAGATGCTCGACCCCACCACCAGGCCCACGGGCTCGAAGCCGGCCTTCTCCACGCACAGGTACTCGTTCACGGAGAGATCTGAGGTGAACAGCCCGCGGGCGTTCATCTCCAGACGTTCGCTGGCGTGTTCGGCGAGGCCTTCGGTACTCGTGGGGTCGTATGCCGTCATCGGGTGCTCCTGAGGTGGTCGTGGACTAGGCGCCGATGTTGATCGACATCACCGGCGTCCCCAGCGGGGCTGGATGAGGCTCATGCGCGCCGAGTCGAATTGCCGTGCCCAGCACGTGCATGGACACGATGAAGAAGTGGGCCGCGAAGCCGAGGCGCTCGTACTCGCGGTGATCGATGTTGTGTGTCAACGTCGAGATGACCATGTCGTTCGCGCCGGCCTCGCGCGCCTGCCGCACCACCTCCCGCATCGCTAGATGGCGAGCCGCGTAGACGCCTTGGGTCACCTCTGTCATCTCCTGATTGCCCCACCACGTGCGCATCAGCTGGTTGGCTTGCATGCTGAGTGCCACGGCCACCACTGACGTATGGCCGATGACGGCCAGCGTCTCGGCCCCGATGCGGCGCAGCTTGTCTACGTCCTGGCCAGACAGCGCGCACATCCGCGGCCCGCGGCCGTTATCGCGCTCAAGCACCGTCTCCCGTACGGCGGTGCCGAAGACGACGTATTCGACGGTTCCCGGTTCGCCGAGAAAGCTGTTGGTGGTCAACTCGATACCGATCACGGCGTCCGCGCCGGCGAACTGCGCCTCCTGGCGCAGACGGTCGAACGAGCGCTGGCGTGCCAGATTCCATGGCATCGCGAAGGAGGGCATCTCGCGGATCCCTCCGCCGTACGAGGACCACCCGTAGTTCTGCCAGCCGTGCTGCACGACGGAGGAGCCCATAATCTGTGCGATCGGCATCAGACCCGAAGCCTCCGCGATCGCATACTCCTTGGTGCTCAGATCGCTGCTGAACACCGGCGACCCCGTCGAGGCCACCGTCTTCAGACGCTGTTCGGCTCCAAGCGGGATTCCGCCGCGCTTGATCCGGTCAAGGTCAACTGCGGCCGCCTCACGCTCGGCTTCGCTGGGCGGTATCGGTCGTTTCCCGAATCGTGGCAACAGTTGATGTTCCCACATCCGGACCGCCGCCCAACTACCTCGGACCGTCCAGCGCCGGGACATCCATGACCCGCACGCGCGAGACCCAGCCGCCGGCTGCTCTCAACGTGCGCGGGCGCACGGTCGCCGCGGTCACGACACCATGCCCCTTCGAGTCGCGGCAGATCGCCCACGTTCCCGGACCGCACCGACCGATGGGACGCTGTCATCCTCCGGAGCGATGAACGCCCTGCTCGGGAGCACTAGCGACGGTGCCGTGCGGAGATAGGCGATGGCGGCCACGGTGCCCGTGAAGGCGTGCCTGAACGGCGCGCGCACACGCGCCGAGCACCCGGCCGTGCCGCTCACTCCGGCTGAGCTCGCGGCTGACGCGATCGCGGTGAGCCGGGCTGGCGTCTTCGCCGTGCATGTGCACCCTCGCGACGCGATTGGTGTCGAGACCCTTGACGCGCGCGCGTGCGACGCCGCCGTGGCGGCGATCCGCGCCGCTGTCCCTGGTCTGCCGGTCGGCCTCTCGACGGCGGAGGCGATCGATCCCGATCCGTTCGCGCGTGCCGCCGCGATCAAGTTCTGGCGCACACCGCCGGACTTCGTTTCGGTCAATCTCTCCGAGCTCGGGTGGGCCGGGATCATCCGGGCCGCGTTGCACGCGGGCATCGGCATCGAGGCCGGACTCGCCTCCCCGCGCGACGCCGAGGAGCTCGTGCGCGGCCCGTTCGCGCACCGTCTCGTACGGGCGCTGGTGGAGGTGGATGGCGTCGATGAGGCGCGGGCTATCGCCGCGCTCCTTCCTACGGGTGTGCCACAGCTCTGGCACGGTTACGGGGACCGCACCTGGGACGTCGTGTCAGCTGGTGCCGCCGCCGGACACGACGTACGGGTCGGGCTCGAGGACGTACTCGTCCTGCCGGACGGTCATGTCGCACCAAACAATGCGGAACTCGTCGCGAGCGCCATAGAGCTGACCGGCCACGTGGCATAGGCACGATCCGGGGGAACACGACCGGTCCCATGCGGACAAAGATCTCGTCCGCTCAGAACAGCTTGAAACCGCCGGAGGTGGTGAACGTTCCGGCTGCCACGGTCCCGTCCATGCTGGTAATTGTCGGCGCGGCCTGGAAGATCAGCGCGCCGCTGCTCGCCGAGGTGGGATCGCCACTCACGCTGGTGATCGTCAGCGTCATCGTGGTGCTGGCTCCGTTGTTGGACAGCGCGACGGTGCCCGCGAACGTCGCCGTCTTGCTGCCGCTGCCTGACAGATAACCCGCGCTTCCGGTATCGAGCGCTCCATTGGTGACGCCCGGAATCGTCAGCAGCGCGTGTGCCGACGTGCTCGCCCGCGACTCGGTCGCGCCGGCGAACGTTGCAGGCACGGTCGCCGGGGCGAGATTCTCGTTGAATGTGATCACGAGCTGATCGCCGGTCTGCATGTTCCCGTTGCCCGACGGGGATGCGATCCCGGTCACCTTCGGCGTCGCGTCCAGCTTGACGACATTCGACGAGGAGTAGGTGACCTGATTGCCGACGTTGTCCGACGCCGTGAAGCGATACTTGTAGCAATGACCGTTGCTGACCGACGTGTCGGCTCCGGCGACGAGCGTTCGGAGATCGGCCGCCTCCTACTGGTACGCATCCGTACTACGCACCGAATCTGCTCGTAGATTGCCGCCGATATGCGGGATGAGCTGCCGGTCGGCGTCTTGATCAGAAGCGTGAGCGGGGCCGCAACGCGCGCCTCACGCGGCATCGTGCGGGTAGGCTTGGTCTCGCTCCAACTGAAGGGATGGCAATGTCGCTGAGGGTCGTCGGCGCCGGGCTCGGGCGGACGGGAACCAACTCGCTGAAGGTCGCGCTCGAGCGGCTGCTCGGCGGTCGCTGCTACCACATGCTTGAGTTGATCGAGCGGCCCGGCGACACCGAGTGCTGGGAGCGCGCCGCAGCGGGTGAGCTCGTCACGTGGGACTGGCTCGGCCGGAAGTACGCGGCCACGGTCGACTTGCCGGCGGCGATGTTCTGGCAAGAGCTTCTCGTCGACAGCCCCGACGCAGTCGTGCTGCTGTCCACGCGTGACTCCGCGCAGATCTGGTGGGACAGCTTTCAGCGCACGATCCTGCAATCGCTGAGCGGCGAGGTGCCGGCCGATCGACCGGACTGGGCGCAACGTCGGGCGATGAACCTGTCGGTGCTCGCCCGCCTGACGCCGGACTGGCGTAACGCGGCCGACGCGATGGCTGCATACGACCGGCACAACGATGAGGTGCGTCGGTCCGTAAGGCCCGAGCGGTTGATCGACTGGCGACCGGGCGACGGCTGGGAGCCGATCTGCTCGGTCCTCGGGGTCGCCGTTCCCGAGGACCCCTTCCCCCACGAGAACACCACCGCCGACTTCCAGGCGCGGACCGGGGGCTCGGCACCCGCGCCTCCACCAGCTGACTAGCTCAGGGTGACCGCGGCAGAATTCCTCGAGATGGCAAACGACGTCACCAAGCGTCGGCCCTCGCGCCAACGTCGAGGCGACCGCGAGCTGGCGGACAGCGCCGCCGCAGCCTAGTGGACAATGCCGAGATCGCCGACCGGCTCGACGCCTTCGCGGCGGTGCTGGAGCTCGGTGACGCCAACCCGTACACGATTCGCGCCTACCGGCGGGCGGCCGAGACCGTCCGGCACAGCGCGGTTCCGGTCGCCGAGCTCGTCGCAGCGAGTCGCGCTCGCGAGCTTCGGGGCATTGGCCCCGGGATCGAGACCCGTCTGCGCGAGCTCGTGGACACGGGACAGATCGCGGAGCTCGCCGAGCTCGAGCGCGACCTTGTGCCCGACCTCGTCGGCCTGGGCCGCTACCTCGGGCTGAGCGCCCAGCGCGCCATCGACATCGCTCGCGCGCTCGACGTCCGCACGGCCGCCGAGCTTCGGGAGGCGGCCGCTGCAGGCCGCCTGCGCAACGTGCCTGGCATCGGCCCGAAGACCGAGGCGCAGATCGTTTCGGCATTGGCACGGGAGACCGAGGCCCGTTCGCCACAGGGCGTGTGGCTCAACCGCGCCAAGGATCTCGTCGACGGCATCGCGCGCGCCCTTGATGCCGAGCCCGCGGGCGATGTGCGGCGCTGGCGCGACTCTTGCCACCAGCTCGCGGTCGTCAGGGCGGCGTCACGTCCCGATGAAGTCCTGGCGCGGTTCGCCGACGTGCCCCAGATCGTCGCCGTACTCGAGCAGGCCGAGCGACGCGCGGTCGGGGTCACCGTGGACGGGGTACCCGTGGAGCTCACGGTCCCCGAGCCCCGCTGGTTCGGGACCGCGCTGATGCGCGCGACCGGGTCTCCCGACTACGTGGCGGCGCTCGAGCCGCTGCCCGCCGGGCCCGACGAGGCCGCGGTCTACGCCCGCCTGGGGTTGCCCTGGTGCCCTCCGGAGCTGCGCGAGACCGCCTTCCGCGGAGAGCCGCCGCCCTTGGTCGAGATCGAACAGATGCGCGGCGACCTGCACTGTCACACAACGTGGTCAGACGGGCGGGCGAGTGTGATTGAGATGGCGCGCGCCGCTCGCGAACGAGGCTATGAATACCTGGCCATCTGCGACCACACCCCCGCGGTGGGGGCGGTGCGGGGGCTCACCCCCGACGATGTCCGCCGCCAGGGCGAGGAGATCGCGGCGGCCAACGTGGAGCTGGCTCCGTTCCGCGTGCTGCGCGGGATCGAGTGCGACATCCTCGGCGACGGGCGGCTCGACCTCCCTGACGACGTCCTCGCCGAGCTCGACTGGGTTCAGGCCAGCGTGCACGGGGGGCAACGAATGCCCCGCGCGGAGATGACCAAACGGGTGGAAGAAGCCCTGCGGCACCCTGCCGTCCGCTGTCTAAGCCACCCGACCGGCCGCCTCATCAACCGCCGCCCCGAGAACGCGCTGGACCTGGAGCGCATCTTCGATCTCGCGCGGACCCAGGGCGTCGCCCTGGAGGTCAACGGCCTGCCCGCCCGCCTCGACCTCAGCGGCGGGCACGTCCGCGACGCGCTGCGCGCCGGCGTCTCGATCGTCTGCTCCACCGACGCACATTCCCCTGCCGGCCTGGACAACATCATGCTCTCGGTCGCCACGGCCCGTCGCGGCTGGGCCACAGCCGCCAACGTCCTCAACACCCTTCCGCTCGAGGCTCTCCTGAGCCTCGACAGGCCCCAGGCCCGGAAACATTAGGGTCGTCCTTGGACGCGCCACCCCGGCGCGGTGCTCCGGCCCGGCATCGTGCAGCGGCTCCGCGTAGGCCGATGAGTTTTCGACCCGGGGACGGTCAACAGTGCCATGACGACGACACGGATACGTCAGACGGACGGAGCCAACGTCGCCTATGACGTCCACGGCCCGCAGCCCGCTGCGGACGGACGCCCACCGCTGGTGATGATCGGTCAGCCGATGTGCGCCAGCGGATTCGGGGCGTTGGCGTCGCACTTCCCCGACCGCACGGTGGTCACCTATGACCCGCGCGGCCTGGGCCGCAGCAGCCGTAGTGACGGCCGGGTCGACCACTCTCCCCCGGTCCAGGCGAACGACGTCCACGCCGTGATCGAGGCGCTCGGCGCTGGCCCAGTCGAGATGTTCGCGAGCAGCGGGGGCGCGGTGACCGCGTTCGCGCTCGTCGCCGCCTATCCCAGCGACGTGGTCACCCTGGTGGCACACGAGCCGCCACTCATTCCGGTACTCCCCGATTCCGCGGCGGCCGAGCGCGCCCGCGCCACGGTTCGCGAGGCGTACGAGGCCAGGGGGTCGAGCGCCGGCATGGCGGCCTTCATCGCGATGGCGTCGTGGCGAGGCGAGTTCACACGCGAGTACTTCGCCCAGCCTGCGGCGGACCCCGCCGCGTTCGGGATGCCGACCGAGGACGACGGCTCTCGCGACGACCCGCTGCTTTCCGACCGGTCCTGGGCGGTCAGCAGCTATCACCTCGACGTCGGCGCGCTGACCGCAGCCCCAACTCGCGTCGTGATCGCGGTCGGCGAAGAATCTCACGACACCTTCACTGGACGCACGTCGGTGGCCACCGCCGATCTGCTCGGTCAGCAGGCAACCGTGTTCCCGAGCCACCACGGCGGTTTTGTCGGCGGCGAGGGTGGACACGCCGGCCGACCCGAAGCCTTCGCGCGCAGACTTCGCGACGTACTCGACGACGAGTACTGATGGCCGGGCACTTCGCCCGCCCGCTCTGAGACCGTCATATACGCTCGGGCCATCGCATGAGCGAATCCGATGATCGAGATCACGGAAAGTTCGAGTCTGAAACGACGAGACGCGGGTTTGTCGGCGCGGCGGGAGCAATCGGGCTGTTGGCTCTTGCTCCTCCCGGGCGCGTTCGCGGGTTGCTCGACTCGGCGGGAGCGGCCGGAGCGCCCGGGCACTTTCTGACTGCCGGTGAGCTTGACATTCTGAAGGCGCTGACTGACCGCCTGGTCCCCGGGCCGCCCGATGATCCGACTCCAGGTGCGGTTGAGGCGGGCGTGGCGCACGCGATCGATCTGTTATTGGCGGCATTCGAGGTCGATCCGCCCCTGATCCATGCCGGCGGGCCCTTCTCCAATCGGTCCGGTTCGCGCCCCGACGAGTTCACTCATTTCGTCCCGCTGGATCGGCAGGCTGAGCTCGGCTGGCGGATCCGGCTCGAGGGGACGCGAGGGATTCCGGAGCGCGAGTTCGCCGGACCCGTCACCGGCTTGCAGGAGGTCTACCGCCGAGGGCTCGCTCATTTGGACGACCGCTCGCGTGGTGCGTATGGGGCCGGTTTTGGCGGGATCTCGACCGCGCGGCGGGACGAGCTGCTCGCCGACCAGCATGACGCGGAGCTACGGGGCTTCGTTGGAGCGGCGCTGGCGAACACGCTCGAGGCGATGTATGGCCCGCCCGAGTACGGAGGGAACCGCCAGATCGTCGGATGGATCTCGAACGGCTGGGTCGGCGACACCCAGCCACGAGGCTTCTCCCGAGCGCGCGTGACGACCCCTGACCGCGGAAGCCCGCCGGCGCGGGACGCGCTCACCGGCATGCGCGGCATACCGGACCTGTCCGGCCGACCGGCTCCGCGCGAAGCGTGGTGGCTAGGGCGAGGCCGCTTCGGCAGGCGATGAGCAAGCCGTCGGTGATCATCGTCGGCTCCGGCGCAGGCGGCAGCGTGGCGGCCTGGGCACTGCGGACGGCCGGCCATCCCGTCTTGATTCTCGAGAAGGGCCGGAATCTTCTTCCCGGCCTGGGGACCACGGGCGCGATTGGATCGTTGTTCTCAAACGACGAGGTCAAGGCTGGCCGCTACTTCGAAAACCAGGACCCGATCCTCGAGCCGCGGACGAGCCGGACCCAGGCCGAGGCCAGACGGGGCGTACGGCGATCGTTCATCGGCGACGTCAATGACCTGCCGACTGTTGTTGGCGGGGGGACGGTTCACTGGGACGCGAAGGTGCCTCGTTTCTGGCGGCACGACTTCAAGGGGCGCTCGCTCTATGGACCGGTGCCCGGCGCCAACGTTGCGGACTGGCCGCTCACCTACGAGGAACTGGAGCCGTTCTATGACGAGGTCGAACAGCGTCTCGGTGTCCAGGGCGACATCCATCGAATGCCGGCGCGCACCCTTGCCCAGGCGCCTCGACGCCATCAGTTCCGAATGCGTCCAAACCCGCCGATGTACGGCGGCACTCTGCTCGCCGAGGGCGCGCGCCGCCGCGGTCACCAGGTCTATCCCTTCCCGATGGCGGTGCATTCCGAGCCTCATGACGGTGCGCCTGCGTGCAACTCCTGCGGGTTCTGCTCGGGTTTCGGGTGTCCCATCAATGCGCGCGGCGGAGCGGCTGTCTCGTTCCTGCACGACGCTCTGCTGAGTGGCGCCGAGCTGCGGACGCGCTGCACCGTCCGTCGGGTCGATGTCGCGCGCAGTGGTCGCCGCGCCCGTGGCGTGTCCTACATCGATATGCACGGGCGACGGCGGACCGAGCGTGGCGACATCGTGATCCTCGCCCCATCCGCGATCGAAACCGCGAGGCTCCTGCTTCTGTCGGCCGGCCCACACCACCCGCACGGCCTCGGCAATCGATCGGGACAGGTGGGACGCAACCTGATGTTCCATTACTTCACACTCGGCATCGGGCTGTTCAGCGAGAACGTGCATGCCTGGCGCGGGCCCTCCACGACCTTCACGATGGACGATTTCGTCGGACCGGTTAAGGGTCGAGCGGCCCGCGCCGCTGGACTGCCCTATCTCAAGGGGGGAATCTGCGAGGTCGGCGGTGCTGTGCTGCTGCTCGAGGAGGCGCAGCTCTACACCGGCCTGCCGACCGGCTATGGCGCCCTGCTCAAGCAGCTGCTGCGTGGCCTCGCGTTGCGCGACCACATCGCCGGGATGCAGCTGGTCGGCGAGGACCTCCCTCAGCACGCCAACCGGGTCGACCTCGATCCCCATGTGCGCGACTTCCACCGGCTACCGGTGCCTCGCATCACGTACTCCCCACACCGGCACGAGCTGGCCGGCTCCGCTTACTTTGGTCCCCAGCTGTCGGCGATATGCAGAGCATCACCGGGCATCAACCATCAAGCCCAGGCGATCGTCGACCAGCTGCAGGGTCAGCGTGGCGACCCATTCAGCGGGTCGAATTCGACTGCGCACATCATGGGCACGGCGCGGATGGGAGACAACCCCGACACATCGGTCGTCGACCCGGTGGGGCGCCTGCACGAACTCGACAACGTCTACGTTGCGGACGCCTCGGTGTTCGCCTCCTCTGGAGGCTTCAACCCGACTCTCACGATCATGGCGTTGGCGCTCAGGATGGCGCGCCACGTCGCCTGAGCTCGTCGCCCGCAGCCGCCGGGTCGAACCCACGAGAAGACCCGGCACGAGGAGAATGCACCGGCACTCGAATAGGAGCACGTATGAAACAGCTGAGCTTGGGCGTCATCGGCACGTCGCGCAAGCCGGACGAGCGCAGGGTGGCGATCCACCCCGGACACCTGGCACGCATTGACCCCCTCCTCCGGCGTCGGATCTTCCTCGAGCACGGCTACGGCCGGCGATTCGGCGTCGCAGACGACCAGCTCGCGGCTCACGTTGGTGGCCTCCGCTCGCGCGACGAGCTCTTCGACGAGTGCGACGTGGTGCTGCTTCCGAAACCGCTGGCGGAAGACCTGGCGGCGCTGCGCCCCGGAAGGGCGCTGTGGGGATGGCCACACTGCGTGCAGGACGAGGTCATCACGCAAGTCGCGATCGACCGCCGCCTGACGCTGATCGCCTGGGAGGCGATGAATCACTGGACCCACGAAGGCAACTTCAGCCTTCACGTGTTCCATAAGAACAACGAGTTAGCGGGCTACTGCTCGGTCCTGCACGCTTTGAGCCTGATCGGCACGACCGGGGCATACGGCCAGCGCCTCCGGGCCGCTGTGATCAGCTTCGGCGCCGCCGCTCGCGGTGCCGTGACGGCGCTTTTTGCGCTAGGGGTGCACGATGTAACGGTGCTGACGCACCGCAGCGTCTCGGCCGTCGCTGCGCCGATCGCACCCGCGCGGCTGGTGCACTACGAGCGTGACCCCGAGCGCGACGGGGGGGCGCTGGCGCTCAACGGCAGAGGGGGTCGATCGGTCGCACAATTCCTCGCCGAGCACGACATCATCGTCAACTGCATCCTGCAAGACACGGACGACCCACTCATGTTCGTGGCCGGCGACGAACTTGCGCTCTTGGCACCGGGGACCCTGGTCATCGACGTATCGTGCGACGAAGGCATGGGCTTTCAGTGGGCGCGCCCGACGTCGTTCGCTGATCCGATGTTCACCGTTGGCGCTGGCGTGCACTACTACGCCGTCGACCATAGCCCGTCGTACCTCTGGAACTCGGCTACGTGGGAGATCAGCGAGGCGCTGATCCCGTTTCTGCCGTCCGTCATGTCAGGTGACGACGCCTGGGACGCCGACGAGACGATCCGCCGGGCGATCGAGATCCGAGCGGGCGTGGTGCAGAACCCAAAGATCCTCTCCTTCCAGGACCGCTCCTCGACGTATCCTCATGTGAAGCAATGATCGCGCGTATTCACGCGCAGCGCCCGGCGCGAGCGGATTGCCGCATTGATGGGTTCGGTGGTCATCGTGGTGTGTCCTGTCATCGTGGTTGTGGTGTCGGGTCGGGTTAGCCGCGCTGGTATCGGGCGACGGCGAGGGGTAGCGAGACGGCGATGATCGCGAGCGTCCAGATCAGGGCGCGGGTGATGTAGTACGAGCCGGGGTGGCCGAGCAGGGCGTGGGCGTGCGGGCCGAGCGTCAGCGCCCTGACGGAGTCGACCATGTAGGTCAGTGGTTGGTGGTTGGCGAATACCTGCAGCCAGCTGGGCATCGAGCTGACGGGCACGTACGCGCTGGAGACGAAGGCCAAAGGGAAAACGATCATTCCCATGCCTTGGGCGGCTTGGGCGTTGCCGGCGAACAGGCCCATCGTGATGAACAGCCATTCGAACGCGAACCCGAATACGATCACGAGTCCGAACGCTGCCAGACCGTCGATCGCTGAGCCGTGGAGGGTGAATCCGACTGCGAACGCAACGGCTGCGGTGAACGCGGTGCTCCAAGCGAGGAACACGGTGTCCGCCATCGCTCGGGCCGTGAGAACGGCAGCCCGTGGGATCGGGAGTGAGCGCAGGCGGTCGATGAATCCCTGCTCGAGATCTTCGGCCATCGCGGCGGCGGTCCCCATGCCGGTGAACAGGACTCCGGTGGCGATGAACCCGGGGACCAGGTAGTCGACGTAGGGCATTCCGGCGATGTGGATCGCGCCGCCGAACATGTATCGGTAGATCAGGAAGAACAGCGACATCTGGACGGTGGCGAGCACGATCAGTTGTGGTGTGCGCACGTAGCGCAGCATCGAGCGGCGCGCCACGGTTAGGGTGCTCTTGGCCAGCCCGGTCTCGCGGCGGGTGGCTGTCGCTGGGCTTTGGTCGAGTGGCGAGGCGATGGTTGTCATGAGACAGTCGTTCCTTTCTTGTCAGGCCGCGCGAGCGGCGGTCGCGTCGTGGTCGTCGTCTGTCGGCTGTCCGGTGAGGGTGAGGAACACCTCGTCGAGGTTGGGCTGTCGCATCGCGATGTCGTCGAGCTCGACTCCGGTTGCGTGGAGCGACTGCAGCGCAGTCATTAGCCGGGCGCCCGTGGAATCCACGCGTACGCTCACCCGTCGCGTGGCCTGGTCAATCTGCGCGACACCTTCGCCGAGCCGATCGAGCAGCTCGGCGATCCTCGCCACGTCCCGGTTCTCACGGACGTGCACCTCGATCACGTTGCCGCCGATCCGCTGCTTGAGCTCGGCCGGGGTGCCGGACGCGACGGCCCGACCGTGGTCGATGATCACGACCTGGCCGGCGAGATGGTCAGCCTCATCGAGGTACTGCGTGGTCAGCAGCACGTCGGTCCCCTGCTCGACCAGGGCGCGGATCGCGTCCCACAGCTCGATCCGGCTGCGCGGATCCAGGCCTGTGGTCGGCTCGTCGAGCAACAGCAGCCGCGGAGCGCCGACCAGGCTCGCACCGAGATCCAGCCTCCGGCGCATCCCGCCGGAATAGGTGCGAGCCAGCCGGTCGCCGGCCTCGACGAGACCGAGCTGCTCGAGCACGGCCGCGGCGCTCGCCTTCGACGCGCGCCGGCTCAGCCCGAACAGGCTCGCGACCATCTCGAGGTTCTCACGCCCGGTCATCGCCGGCTCGACGGCCGCGAACTGGCCCGCCAGACCGATCACGCGGCGGACCGCGGCCGGATCTTTGCGGGCGTCGTGGCCGGCGACAAGCAGCGTGCCCGCGTCGGCTCGCAGCAGCGTCGCGACCATCCGCACGAAGGTCGTCTTGCCGGCCCCGTTCGGGCCGAGCACCGCCGTCACCTGGCCGCACTGGGCGACCAAATCCAGCCCGTCCAGCGCCCTGGTCTTTCCGTATTGCTTGGTGAGGCCGTGGGCCTCGATCGTGGCAGTCATCTAGCTGTCCTCCGCTTCCTTGTGGTCGTCAGTGGGTGTGAACGTGGCTGCGATCTCATGCAGCCACCCCTCGGTCCAGGTCAGGCGGCCCTCGCGCAAGTCGGCGATCACGCCATCAAGCCAGGCGAGCTCGGCCCGCAGCAGCGCTTGGCGGTATTCCTCCTCGAGCAAGAACAGCCGCGGCAGGCCTGCCGGGCCATCGGTCAGCACCGACTCGGTCTCGGCGAGCTCGGCTGCGAGCTGCCCGGCCCGAAGCTCGAGTTCTGAGCGGGCTTCCTGCGGCTCGAGCCCGAACAGGATCGACACGGCCGCGATGAACTCGGGGAACTCGCCCTCGGTGCCGCGGAGCATCTCGCGCAACCACTGACGCGCGACCTCGCGGCCGACGTCGGTGATCGCATACACGACCCGGTCCGGATAACCCTCGACGCGGGTCGTCTGCGACACCTCAACGAGCCCGTGCCGCTGCAGCCGCTCGATCGTCTGATACAGGCTCGCCCGAGCCCGCACATTGACCACACGGTCCTTGCCCTGGGCCTCGAACAGCTTCTGCATCCGATACACGTGCATCGGCCCGCTCATCAGCTGCCACAGGACAGTCAGACCGAGAGCCGAACGGCGGGGAGTCTTGGGTTGAGTCATAGACATGATCGTACTAGTCATGTCAAGATTAGTCGTCGCCTAGCTAGCGACCCGTCCCTGCAGCCTCCGTGTTCTGATCCTCGCCCTGCTGGTCGTACCTCGCAGCACCACCCGGCTGGTCGCGCTCACCTGCCACGGCCTCGGCCCCGTCGGACGACACCTGATGATCCTCCCTGAGCAACGCCTGAACCCGGCGCAGCCCGCTCACGATCAGCCCACCGCCACTGAGGTCCCACCCTCTTCTGGGTAAGGGGTGCAGGTCCGAACGTGGCTGCTTATGCCCGATGTCGGCGCCGTGTCTTAGGGCCATGATGGTGTCAGTCGAGTATGAGGAGCAAGACCATGGCAACTTCACTGAATGCACTGGCGGCGAGCGAGCACATCGCGGACCTCCAGCGGGCGACAAACGGGCGCAGGGCCGGGCGAGCGGGCCGGCGGCGCCAGCGCACCACGGCCGTGACGAGCGCGAGGCCCGCTGCGCTGGTGGGGTTTGCCCGCCCCGACGAGGCCGGAACACTCCGCCGCCTCGCCCAGCTTGACGATGCACCGGAGCTCACAGGCCAGATTCTGGTCGCGAGGATCGACGCGGACGTCGTGGCGGCTCTGTCGCTCGACGAGGGACGAGTGATAGCCAACCCGTTCGTCCTCACGTCCGACGCCGTCGAGCTGTTGCGAACCAGCGCGACGGCGCTCACCCGCCGCGGCCGCCGCCTTCGCTGGCGCACCTCGCTGCGCCCGCGGCTCGCATGAACGCCAGCAGCGGCAGCTTCAGTTCCGCCGACCAGACGTCGGCTGATGTCAACGCTGGTCGCCGTTTCGCGAGGGTGGCGCTCGAAGCGCTCTCGGGCATAGGATGTTCCGACGATGCGGCGGATAAGCAGAGCTGTTGGGGATGGGCTCGGGGCATGGCGATAGGTCGCGCGACGGGCCGCATTCCATGAACGCCTCGGAGGGGCCGGTGCTGGTCGCGTTCGACGGGTCTGCTGCGGCGCGCGACGCGGTGGCCGCGGCCGCGAAGCTGCTGCCGGGACGTCGGGTGATCGTCGTGACCGTCTGGGAGGAGGGTCTCGCTTACGTGGCCTCGAGCGGCGGTCCGGACATGGGAATGGCCCCGATCGTCGACCCTTCCGCGGCGCGCGAGATCGACCGCGGCACGCACGAACACGCCGAGCGCGTTGCGAGCGAAGGGGCCCAGCTCGCCCGATCTCTAGGGCTGGATGCCGCGGCCCTGGCAATGCCCGATGCTGGTGGTGTTGCCCACACGATCCTGGACCACGCGCGTGAGCACCGCGCGGCGGCCATCGTGATCGGCTCTCGCGGCCTCAGCGGTCTAAAGGCAAGACTCGAGGGCAGCACGTCAAAGGCCGTGTCGAAGCACGCAGCGTGCCCGGTGATCCTCGTTCACGCGGCCGAAGCCGACGACAAGGCGCGCCGCGAGCCTCGGGCACGTTCAGACCATGAGTGAGACCGTCCGTATCGAACGCGGTTGGATCTTCGTCAACGGCACCCGGCAGGACGATGGCACGATCAAGCTAGGGACCGGCGGAGAGATGCGCTTCAGCCCGTTCGAGGCGATGTCACAACGCCAGGACGCGCAGATCACCTGGGGCCACATCCTCAAGGCTTCGGTGCAGCGCCTGGCGTTCTGGCGCCGCTAGACGCCACAGTGCCGCTCCCGCCGAGCCGGCCTATGCGCGGCCGGCGGCCGATGTCAGGCCGAATGGGCTCCCCTCCGAGTCGCGGCAGATCGCCCAGAGCGCGCCGGGATGGATAACTGCACCACCGAGAGCGGTGACGCGCTCGAGCGCCGCCGGTAGATCGTCCACGGTGAAATAGGGCAACGCGAACCGGTCACCCGGCCCGGGCCCACGGGCGTGGACGCCGATCTCGGTCTCGCCCGCATGCGTCTGCCACCCGTCGCCTTCCGACCCGCGACGCTGCTCCAGCTCGGCGCTGAGTAATCCCAACCAGAACCGTCGCGCGCGGTCCGGGTCGTCGGCGGGAAACTCGATCAGTGAAGGTCCACCGGCAGCCATACGACCGACCGAACCCTACCGGGCAGCGAAAGGCAGCCAGATCTTGAACGCCGGGGCGGCGTGTCCCTGGACTCAGGCAAGGAGCTGTCTGACGGCCAGCTCCACCGCGTCGCCCCGATCGCGGGCGCCGTGGTCGGCGGCGATGAAGTGGTAGCCGATCGCCAGCGAGAAGGCGAGCACGGCGCGTCCTTCCACCTCGTCCTCGTCGACACACAGCTCGCCGAACAGTTCTCTGAGGTATTCCATTCGTTGGTTGTCGACCCGCTTGAGGCGGGCGGCGACGCTCGGGTCATGTCGTGCCCAGTCGCGGATCGCGAGGTCGATCGGCAGCAGCTCGTCGCTGAACGTGAGCGCGCCGGCGCGCCGCATTTTGGTGGCAGGGTCACCGCCGCGTCGCTCGACCTGTTCGCGGACCTCGTCGGTCGCGGCGCGTTCCCAGCGGTCGAGCATCGCCTCGAGCAGCGCCGCGCGGTCGTGAAAGTGGCCGTAGAAACCGCCGCGGGTCACACCGAGTGACCTGGCCAGCGGCTCGATTCGGACGGCATCGGGGCCGCCGTCGGCCAGCACGCGCAGGCCGGCGTCAACCCAGGCGTTCGCAGGGGTCCGGACCGGAGGCACCACCGCTCTAGAAGATCCTCGACATGGTTGACACGGCCCCCGATGATGCCTACTCTCCATATATACAGTAGTGCATATATGGAGATCTGATGGCAACAACACGAGAGCATCCCCCGCCGACGCCGGGCACGGTCAGCCAGATCGATCCGCCGGCTGACGCCATCGCGCTGAGCACTCTCCCTCGCATTGACTACGCGGACGCGTTCCTCGTCGACTCAGACGTCGAGCGCGATCCAGAACAGTGGATCCGCGCTGTGCTGCAGGACGCTCCGCTGCCAATCCGCACGCGTCTCGTGAGCGGCTGGACCGCGCTCGGCTTGAAGCTCGGGCCACCCTCATCCCGACGCCGCGTGCTGGGCTGGAAGGTGCACCGCAGCGGCCCCGGCTTCGTTCTCCTGGCAGCGGACGGACGACTCGGACTGAACGGCGAGTTGCTGTTCCGACGCGAACCTCGCGGCCTCCTGTTCGCGACGTTCGTCCAACACAGCAACCCGGCCGCGGGCCGCGCTTGGGCCGCCATCACCTCCATGCACCAGCGCGTCGTCCGGTCGCTCCTGACGCAGGCAGCTCGCCGGACATCGCGGGGCCCTACCCGCTCGGCATCGGACACGTGACGCCGGTGAACCCGGGCTCGGAAATGCGGTTCAGACCGCGGCCGAACGCCGTCTCGGCGAGCGATGTGGCGGTCGCGGATGAGAGCAACGGCCCGTTGGCGCACTGGGTGACGCTGTTCATCAGCACGACAATCGTGCCGCCGACCTTCGGTGCGTACCACAGCTCGGCCGAGTAACCCGGGATGGTCAGGACGCCGTTATGTCCGAGCATACCCCCGGCCCCAATGATGCCCAGCCGGTAACCCATCGCCAGAGCCGTGGGCGGCGGGCCGCTGAAGGGAAGTCCGTTGATCGGCGGGTTGGTCAACGGCAGCTCCACCGCACCGATACCCATCAGCTTCAGGCGCAGACGCTGAGTGCTCGGCTTCAGCAACGCGCCGGTGGCCAGGGCGCGGGCCCAGACCTCTAGGTCGCCGAGGGTGGAGACCATGTTGCCCGCCCCGAACCAGACCGATGGACTCGGTTCGGACAGAACGCTGTAGTTCGCCGGCGCGACGATGTCCGGCACCGAGGCATACCCCTCGGTGCCTGGAGCCGGCAGCGACCCGGTCAGGGTCGGGAAGCTCGTGTTCTTCAGGTGAAGTGGGTTCAGGACGAGGTGCTGCACCAGCCATCCGAGAGGATGCCCGGTCACCTTGCGGACGATGATCCCGAGGATCATGTAGTTGGTGTCGGAGTAGTAATAGACGCCGCCCGGCAGGTCGCACTTTCACTGCGAACCGAGAACGTGTAGAACAGACGTAGCGCCACGAGTGCCGCCTGCCGCGGTCGCCCGTCGGCGACGTACGCTGCTACCGAGCGCTCCCCGGGCGGCGATGCACTCGGGCAGACGGCACAACCACCACGCCGCTTCACCGAGGGACTCGAGGTCCTCGGCGCTCAACGAGTCGGCCTCGTCGAGCGCCGTCAGCGCCTCGAAACCCAGCTCCCACTGCGACGACCGGATCGCCGTGCGCGCCTGCTCAAGCCTAGTGCTGAACCCCTCGTCGGCGCCCAAACTCGGGGTCGGGGCGTCTTCCAGATTCGAAGCCTCGGGCACTTATCCCCAACAGAACGACACGCCTGCTTGCGGAGAGATCGTATCGCGCCCGAGGTCGGACACGGGAAAGTGGCCCGGCGCCGGACCCGTGGGCGGTCCGACTTCGCGACCAGTGCCAGCTCGCCACTCGACCGATGTCCGATCAAGCCGACGCGGTCGTCGCTCGATATACGGCGCATGCCCACCGTGCTCGGCAATGGCGAATAGACAGAGACGCCAACCGGGCGCGTGGACAGTCATCGAGGCAACCGCGCTCGGTGGCGCTGTGGTCGGACTGTGGATCGCCGCGGCCAACCCCGCCCACAGCCGCGTTCACCCCCACCCCTGCCCGTCGCGCGCCGCGGGTACGTGCATCGGTAGAGCCCTCAACGGCGCGATTACGCCGTATTTGGTCAACGGCTTCATCGGTCTGTTGGTGGGCGGCCTGATCGCGGTCGCTGTAGTCCTGCTCTGGCGCGGAACGGTCGACCGCGCCGACCAGGCTCCGGCGCGGCCCCGGCGCGAGCCGATCCCCGAGCGCGTTCGCAACGAAGTGTGGCGCCGCGACCGCGGGACGTGCATCGAGTGCGGCAGCCGTGAGCGGCTCGAGTTCGATCACATCGTCCCGGTCAGCCGCGGTGGCTCGAACACGGCCCGCAACCTCGAACTCCGCTGCGAGCCCTGTAACAGGCGCAAGGGCGATCGAATCTAGGCCCGCGCGCGCCCGAGCCACCTCGCCACCGCGGATACGCTCCAAAGTGGATGCGTTCTCCTTCAACCCACTACGCGAGATCTGGCGATGTGTCGATCGCCTACCAGGTGGTCGGTGAAGGACCGATCGACCTCGTTGTCGTGCTCGGCTTCGCCACGCATCTGGAGCTGCAGTGGGAGATGCCGCCGTTCGCGCGGTTCTTCGAGCGGCTGGCGTCGTTCTCACGTCTGATCCTGTTCGACAAGCGCGGGACCGGGCTGTCGGATCCCGTCTCGGAGGTGGCGACGCTCGAGCAGCGGATCGATGACGTTCGCGCCGTGATGGAGGCGGCGGGGTCCGAGCGGGCGGCGCTGCTCGGCGTGTCCGAGGGTGGGCCGATGAGCGCGCTGTTCGCGGCCACCCACCCCGAGCGCGTCGAGGCGCTCGTGCTGCACGGCGCGATGGGACGTACGACGGAGGCGCCGGACTACCCGTGGGCATCGCCGGCCGACGCCCTGCGCGAATCGGCCGCGGAGTTCATCGCGCCTTACTGGGGCCGGGAGCCGGAGGGCATCCTGGAGCTATTCGCCCCGACCTTCGCCCGCGACCCCCAGGCCGTCGAGCTCACGGCTCGGATGGAGCGCTCGGCGGCGAGCCCTGCGATGGTCAGGCAGATCTTCGAGATGTTCCTCGGCATCGACGTGCGCGGAGTGCTGCCGAGCATCCACGTCCCGACGCTGGTCATCCACCGTCACGGTGACCGCGTGGTCAATCGGCGCGCCGGCGAGGAGCTCGCCCGTCAGATCCCCGGGGCCAGGTACGTCGAGCTGCCCGGAATCGACCACGTCCCGTGGGCGGGTGACGCCGATGCGGTGCTGGGCGAAATCGAGGAGTTCCTGACCGGCACGCGTTCCTCGCCGGAGCCCGAGCGGGTGCTGGCGACCGTCATGTTCACCGACATCGTCGGCTCGACCGAGCGGGCGGCGCAGCTCGGCGACGCGCGCTGGAACGAGCTGCTCGCGGCCCATCATGCGGAGCTCCGGGAACAGCTGCAGCGGTTCCGCGGGCGCGAGGTGAAGATGCTGGGCGACGGCTGCCTGGCCATCTTCGACGGGCCGGCCCGGGCGGTTCGCTGCGGCCACGCGCTCGCCGAGACCGCGCGCGCAGCCGGCCTTCGGTTGCGGGTCGGCCTTCACTGCGGCGAGGTCGAGGTCTCCGACAGCGACGTCGGTGGGATCGCCGTCCACATCGCGGCGCGGATCAGCGATCTCGCCGAGGCCGACGAGATCCTCGTCTCGAGCACGATCAAGGACCTCGTGTCCGGGTCAGGGATCGCGTTCAGCGACCGCGGCACGCGGCGCCTCAGGGGCATACCCGACGAGTGGCGCGTCTACGCGGCCGCGTCGTAGCGGCACCACACGAACGTGTGCGACGATGCCGTGTCACAGCGCCGCATGCAGGATGCGCGCGGGACCGAGGGCGAGAACGTGACCGTCAGGGTCGGCCAGGACGACGGCAACGTAGTGATGATCTTCGGGCACACGTGATCGGACGCTGATCGACCAGACCAATCGAAAGGGGCCGCAATGGGATTCATGGACAAGCTGAAGGGCACCGCCAAGCAGGCGATGAACCCGGTCGGGCAGGCCGGAGAACGCGACAAGATCACGCGCATCAACAAGGTCGGCGTGCAGACCACGGCGACGGTCAACTCGATGAAGGAGACCGGCACCCAGTTCGGCGGCGGCCACCAGATGGAGTTCGACCTCACCGTTCACCCGGAGGGTGGATCGGATTACCAAGCGCAGGTGTCGCAGTCGCTGCACGACGCGACACTGCAGGGGATCGCCGAGGGCGGCAACGTCCTCGTGAAGGTCGATCCCGAGGACCCGCAGTCGATGCTTGTGTGGGGCGCCTCGACCTGACACGTGGAACGCAGGCCCACGCCGCCGTGTTGACCTGCGCGCCGTGGCGCCCAACCGGCGGTGGTAGCGTCTTGTCTCATGGCAGGCGGCGAGATCCCTCGCCCGAGAATTCCCGCGCTGGTCAACGGGGTCGGGTACGCGGTGGACCCGATCGGATACATCCGGTGGTTCGCTCGGCACACGGGGCCGGTCACAGCCCCGAAGTTCCCCGGCTTCGGGCTCATCGTCAGCATCGCCGATCCCGAACTGGTCCGGCAGGTCTTCACCGGTGACCCGGCGATCTTCCACTCGGGCGAGTCGAGCCAGCCCGTGCTCGAGCCGACAGTGGGCCTGAACTCGGTACTGACGCTCGATGAGGGGCCGCACCTGCGCCAGCGCAAGCTGCTGCTGCCGCCCTTCCACGGGGAGAACGTCCGGCGCTGGGAGTCGACGATCCGGTCGATCGCCGAGCGCGACATCGTGACCTGGCCGGTCGGGCGGCCGTTCGCGCTGCACGACCACACCCGGGAGATCACGCTCGAGGTGATCCTCCGCGCGGTGTTCGGGGTGCGCGAGCAGGACCGCTTCGATCGCGCCCGGACCCTGGTGAAGGACTTCGCCAACCGCGCTCATCCGATCACGATGTTCCCGTTCGCCCGCCGTGACCTCGGGCCGTTCAGCCCCTGGGCGAGATTCAAGCGCGCCCGGGGAGCGCTCGACGACTTCCTCTGCGAGGAGATCGAGCGCCGGCGGGCGCAGCCCGACCTGGAGCAGCGCAGCGACGTCCTCTCGCTCCTGCTGCGCGCCACCGACGAGGACGGGCAGCCGATGACCCTCCAGGAGTTGCGTGACGAGCTGGTGACCGTGCTCGGAGCCGGACACGAGACCACCGCCACGGCCATCGCCTGGGCGTTCGTCCTGCTCCTGCACAACCCGGACGTGCTGGATCGCCTGACGCAGTCCCTGGCCGACGGAGACGACTATCTGGACGCGACGATCAAGGAGACTCTCCGGATGCGCCCGGTCGTCACGGACGTCGGGCGCAAGCTGACACGGGAGATCGAGTTGGGCGGCTACCACATTCCCGCGGGGGCGCTGGTGATGCCGGGGATCGTCGGCATCCACTTCCGTGAGGACCTCTACCCCACGCCGGACGCGTTCCGCCCCGAGCGCTTCCTCGGCCGGGCGCCAGACAACTACGCCTGGATTCCGTTCGGCGGCGGCGTGAGGCGCTGCATCGGCGCGTCGTTCGCCCAGTTCGAGATGCGCGTGATCATCCGGACGATCCTCGAGCACGCACGGCTGCGAGCGGCCGGGCGCCGGCCCGAGCGATCGAAGCTCCGCAACGTCACGGCCGCGCCCGCGCGCGGATGCCGAGTCGTGCTCGAGCGCCTGCGACCGGTCGTGCCCGCCTCGGTGGAACCCGAGCGGGCACGACAAAAGCTGACGCAGCTGAGCTAGCCGGCACTTAGCTCTGCTCGACCACCATCAGCGTGTGGCCGGTCGGATCACGCAGCCAGAACATCGGCGGCACCGGTCCGCCGAATCGCGACACCTCGTCGTCGACGTCGACTCCGCGCGCCTTCAACTCGGCATGAGTTGCGTCGATGTCGTTGGTGGTCAGTGTGATCCCGGTCTCGGTGGGCGTGACCTCGGTGCCCGGCCGCGGCGGCGCCAGCGCGATTCCGGCGCCACCCTCCGGCGGATAGACCTCGATCCAGCGATAGTCGCCTCCGAACGGGACGTCGGTCCGCTTCTCGAAGCCGAGCGACTCGTAGAACTCGATCCCGCGGTCCTGGTCGGGGGTCGGGACAGCCACGAGGCTGAGCTGGCGGATCCCGGTGGCGGTGGTACTCATGTTGAACGCTCCTGTGAGGTTGTTGTTTGAGCGCTAGGACTTGGCTCGGACTGAAAAGTCATCGGGCCTGACCGGCTCATCCAGCCCGCCAGCAGATCGTCCGCGTGATGGCGAGGTGCAGGACCGGACCCGGCGGGGGGTCGCCGCGGTACTGTGGATAGCGCTGCGTCAACGCGTCGAGGACATGTCCGGTCGGCGGCGCGTCGAGGACGGTCATCACGCCGATCAGCTGGACCCACCGGAGCTCGGACCAGTCGTCGGCATAGTGGTCCACGGTGACGGCGGCGTGCGGCGAGTCACGCAACCAGCGAACGCGCGCGGGCGTACGACCGGGTTGCTTGCGCTTATTGTCGACCGCTGTCCACAGGGCGCCGTCGCAGATCGCGAACGTGATCGGGAGCACGCGCGGATGGCGCGTCCCGTCGAGCAGGCCCAGGTGGCCGACGCGCGAGCGCTCGAGCAGCCGACAGGCCCAACCGGGGAGGCTCTCTAGAGTTTGGGTGGCCACGCGATCAACCGTACAAGCCGAGGAGGAGACGTCATGAACGTGGGAATCGGCCTACCGAACGCGGTCCGCGGAGTCGACCGAGCCGGGATAGTGGACTGGGCCCAGCGCGCCGAGCGGGCCGGCTTCTCGAGTCTGGGGACGCTCGATCGGATCGTCTACTCGAACTACGAGTCGCTGATCGCGCTCGCCGCGGCTGCCGCCGTGACGGAGAGGATCGAACTCGTGACCGATATCCTCATCGCCCCCCTGCGCTCGAACGCCGCGCTGTTCGCGAAACAGGCCGCGACGATCGACTCGCTGTCCTCCGGACGGCTCACGCTGGGACTGGCGGTCGGCGGACGTCCGGATGACTTCGAGGTCAGCGGCGTCGAGTTCGGCCGGCGCGGGCGGATCTTCGACCAGCAGCTGGCCGATGTGACCGCGATCTGGCGGGGAGAGCGCGGCGTCGGGCCAGCGCCGCGGGGCGGACGGCCGGGCCTGCTGATCGGCGGCAGCGCCGAGGCCGCGTTCGAGCGCGCGGCCAGGTTCGGCGACGGGTGGACGCTGGGCGGCGGCACGCCGGACGCGTTCGCGCGGGGGCTCGAGAAGATGAATCAGGCGTGGAGCGACGCCGGCCGTGAGGGCAAGCCGCGAACCATGGTCCTGTTCTACTTCGCGCTCGGCGCCGATGCCGGCCAGCGCGCCGAGGACTCCCTCGGCCACTATTACGCGTTCCTCGGTGACTACGCGCAGCGGGTCGTCGGCTCAGCCGCGAAGGACGCGGACACCGTGCGTGGCTACCTCTCGGCGTTCGAGTCAGCCGGCGCCGATGAAGTGATCTGCTTCCCGGCCTCAGCGGACGTCGGGCAGGTCGACCTCCTGGCCGAGGCGGCGCTCGGCTGACATAAGGAGGCGCGCCGGGCTAGGGCGCCGACGACGGGCCGGGCAGCAGGCGATCGACCAGCTCGAGCGCGGGTCGGCCCTCGAACATCGGCATTGCGTCGGGTCGGTAGAGGATCAGGGCCAGACTCGGCACGATCATGAAATCGGCCACGTTCGGCTCCGGTTGGCCGATGACACCATCGCCGATCCAGGCGTCGATCTGGTCGAGCATCGGCGGGAGCTGGGCGAGGAGCTCGCGCTCCGCGTTCGGGTCGGTCGCGAAGACCATCCGGCCGATCTGCGGCGTGATCAGCCGGCGCACAAGAGCGTTTCGATACAGCAGGTACCCGAGACGACCGTCGGCCGCGGCTCGACTGGCGGCGACGGGATCCCGCACCGCGAATGCGAGCGGCAACCGGCGAGCCGGCATCTGCAGGGTCTCGTTCGCCCACCGCTCCGCCTCCTCGACGGCGGCGCGCTGCTCTGGATCGGCCGGGAACAGCTGGTGCTCGGGGTAGCGCTCCTCGAGGAAGCGTGCGATCCCGTGGTTCGTGGAAATCCGCTCCTTGCCGGACGCAAGCGCCGGCACCGTGCCGAGGAGGTCGCCGAGCCGAAGCATGAACGGGCGGTGCGTGCCCGCGCTGCGCGTCTGCCCGCCCGCGTCGAAGCCGTGCAGCCTGACCGCGACCGAGTGGGTGAGCGTGAGGGTGTCGACCCGCCGATAGGGCACACGCTTGTGCTGGAGCATGAGCATCGCCGATCGGCACGCGTGTGAGCCGGGGATCACGTACAGGGTGTTCATCTGCTCGCGACGATATCCCTTCGGCATATGCTCTGCCGATGCACGCGGTCGTGAACCGAGTTCGGATGCGCGGGTACGTGATCCCGCACGCCGCCGGGCCGCCGGAGCGGACCGTGACGGGGGCGCTGTTCAGTTACGAGCGCAGCGATCGCTGAAGCCGGGCGGGCTAGACCTCCGCAGCCAACAGGGCAAGACGCTTCATCGACGCGGTGATGACCTCGCGCTGGTCGTCGAGCCGGTGCGCCTCGGCCTCGGGGATCTCGACGTCGACGGTGATGTGCGTGCCCGGCCCGTCGGGTTCGAGGCGCCATTCGAAGCGCAGATCCGAGACGAGGCAGGAGACGGTCACGCGCTGCTCGTCGCGCTGAGTGTGGAGGAGCTGGGCCATCGGGAAGTCGGGGTAGCCCTCTGGATACATGGTGTACTCACCCGCGTCTCCGACCTCGACGGCGCCCACCCCCGCCCACCAATCCGGGAACCGGGCCGGGTCGTAGAGCAGCTTCCACACCTCCTCAGGTGGCGCGGTCGTCTCGACCGTGTCATGGAACGACGGCATCGGCGGCTCCCTTCCGAATCGCTTCCAGATCAGCGCGGGCTCTCGCGAGCTCGCGCTCGGGCTCGACCAAACCCACAACGGGTCTTCCCAGGTCGGCCAGAACCGAGGTCACGCTGTCGGCGCGGACGGTCCGCTCCAGCAGCCGCTCCCAGCCGCCGACCGCCTCCCCCAGCCGCCGCTCCGCCTCCCCGGTTTGGCCACGCGAGCGCGCGATCAGGCCCTGGACCCGGGCCAGTCGTGGCACCAGCGCATCCGGGAAGTCGCTCGGCCTGACCGGCTCGAGCACCATGGCGCGAACCTGATCCGCGGCCGCGTCCGGGCGCCCGTCGCGGGCGAGCGCCTCTGCCAGCGCGAGGCGGGTGAGCGGCCGGCTGATCGGCGCGCCGTCGACGAGCGCGGCGCCGAGCAGATCCGCGGCCGAGTCGTAGCGTCCCTGCTCGAGCGCGACCAGGCCGCGGTCATGGCTGGCCATCGCCTCGAGCTCTGGCTGCCCGAGTCGCTCGGCCAGGGCTAGCTCGGACTCGGCCGCAGCGCCTGCCTCGTCCAGGTGCCCGGCGCCCCTGAGCACGAAGGACCGCGACCCGAGAAGGTGGATCTCGAGGCTCTCCAGGCCCTGGTCGGCGAGCGCGACCATGCCGCGGTCGAGGAACTCGAGCGCCCGCTCGGGCTCGCCCGCGGCCACCGCGGCGGTGGCCGCGTTGGCCCAGCATCCATAGGCGAGGTCTGGACGGCCCGCCCGGGCGATCGCGTCGCCGGCCGCAATCGACGGTCCGTATGCGTCGGTGAACCGGCCCCGTCGCATCAGCGTCAGGGCCCGCGCGTGACCGGCGTCGTAGGTGCGCAGGTCGTCGCTCTCGGGCGCCCCCGCGCTCAGTTCCGCCAGCAGTCGCTCGGCCTCATCCACGCTGCCGGCGACGGCCTCGGCCCATGCGCTGGCCGCGAGCGCCTCGCTGATCTCCTCGTCCCCACCCTCGGGAACGCGATCCAGCAACTCGCGCGCCTCCCGCGCGCTCTCGAGCACCGCCCGCGGGACGCAGATGGGGCCGTGATAGGCCCGGGCCCGGCGCAACCACGCCCGGGCGCGCACGAGCGGGTCGCCGGCGTCCAGCAGCGCGATCCCGCGCGAAAGGGCGTCCTCGGATGGGTCGCGTCGTCCGCGCCAAGCCTCGAGCTCGCCCAGCTCGAGCCACAGATCGGCGCGATCGGGCGCGATCGACAGCGCCTCCTCGAGGTACGCGACCGCCTGCTCGAGGGCGGCCACGGAGCGTGCGTCGGCTGCCGCGAGCGCAAGCTGGGGCACCGCCTCGCTGTCCTCTCCGGCCAGCCGCAGATGGCGTGCCACCTCGTCGGGCCGGCCGAGCGCGCCGGCCTGCTCGGCGTCGAGCAGCGCCCGCGCCCAGGCGCGGTGAAGGGTCCGGCGGCGGGGTTCGGAGATCTCCGCGTAGGCGGCGTCGCGCAACAGCGCGTGGCGGAACGCGAGACGCCCGTCGGCGCCGTCGAGCAGGCCGGTCTGGAGCGCCTCGGCCACCACCGCGTCCTCGATCGACAGCCGGTCGGTCTCGACGGGCTCGAGCGGGCGAGCCGCCACCGCCACGACGTCGAGGAGCCTTCGGACCTCGCCAGGGACGGATGCGACGGTCGCCCGCACCGACCCGCGTAAGTTCGATGCCACCTGCTGGTTGCCGTCCCGGAGCGCCCGGGCGGTCTCGACGGCCAGCAGCGCGTTGCCCTCGGCACGCTCAACCACCCACGTCACGTCGAGGTCGGTGAGCCGCGAAGCCTCCCGCGCCAGCGCCGCGACGGCGTCGGATCCGAGCGGGCCGAGCGTCTGCTCGGCTGCCAGCAGTCCCCTCGAGCGAAGCACGCCTTCCAGCCGGTCGGCGTCAGCGCGCTCGGGGAGCTCGCGTCGCGTGATCAGCATCATCACCGGCATCCCCCTGAGGCGGCGGGCCGCGTAGCCCGCCAGCTCGAGACTCGGGGCATCCGCATCGTGAGCATCCTCGAACACAAGCAGGACCGGGGCGTCGCGCGCGGCCCAGCCGAGCAGCGAGACGACCCCCTCGAACAACCGCGTGCGCTGAAGGTCGGGGGCCACGGCGGTGGCGAATCCATCCCCACGATTGAAATGAGCGGGCAGCTCGGCCACCAGCGCGGCCAGGTCGTCGGGCCATGCGGCGTCGGCAGCCGGCGCTGGGAGCTGCGGCAGCAGATCGCGGATCACCTCCGCCCATAGGCTGAATGGAGCCGTCCCCCCGAGGTCGAGCGCGGCGCCTATTGCGGTACGTGCACCGGAGACCTCGGCCCGGAGCCGCAGCTCGGTCGCGAGGCGGGTCTTGCCGATCCCCGCCTCGCCGCGCACCACGGCCACGCTGCCGGTCCCCCGGACTGCGGTCCGCCATGCCCGCTCGAGCTCGTCGAGCTCGGCGTCGCGGCCGACGAGTGCGAGCAGCCCGGGCACGCTCGTCCGCGATCGCTCCGGCCGTCGGGCCGGAGCCTCGGTACGCAGCTGTTCGGCGAACTCGCGAGTTGCGGCCGATGGCGCGACCCCGAGCTCGCGGCGCAACCGCTCGGCGTGCGCCCGATAGGCCCGCATTGCCCCGGCCCGGTCTCCTGCCGCCACTAGCCGGGCCATCAGGCGGCGGCTCACCCGCTCATCGAATGGGTCGCGCTCGCTCTGGTCCCGAGTCAGGGCGATCGCCTCTGCGAGCTCGCCCCGCTGCTCGGCCGCACCCGCCCGTTCCTCGAGCAGCTCAATCACGCGCTCGCGGTGACGTTCGCGTGCCTGCAGCGCCCACTCCTCCTCGACCCCTTCGAGCAGGTCGCGGCGGCACAGCGCCAGTGCCCCGGCCGGGTCCTCGGTGGAGAGCCGGTCGAACTCGCGCACGTCGACCCAGACGTCGTCGAGGGCGACGTACTCGCCGTCGACGACCAGCCGACCCCCGATCTCGCGGCGTAGCGCCCACAGGGCACTGCGCAGGCTCGCCCGCGCGCTCTGGTCCAGCCCGTCGGGCCAGAACGTGCTCGCCAGCTCGGCGCGCGAGACCGGCCTGCCCGCTAGCGCGAGGTACGCGAACAACGCCCACGGACGCCGCTTCGCCGGCGAATCGATCGCGGCTCCGTCTAGCTCGACCTCGAGCGCCCCTGACAATCGTGCTCTCAGCACGGCCGTCAAAGCGTACCGCCGCGCACGTTTGACGCTCATTTGACGGCCCGGAGACGAGCCCAAGGGACTCTCTGAGCCATGGCAACCACAGCGACCACAAGGAGGGAAGCCATGAGCACCATCACGACGTTCGACCTCGACCGCTTCACCCGCGCCGCCGAGGAGCGCGACGCCGCGACGCAGCTGTCGATGTACGGCCCGGGAGCGACGGTCAGGATCGTCGACCGGATCTCGCAGCCCGGCTCGCCGCGTGCACTGGGTACGCACGAGGAGATCAAGAGCTGGCTGGAGGATCTGTTCGGCCGGGACATGACGCACTCGGTCGAGCTGCGCGTCGCCAACGAGACCGGAGGCGCGTACACGTTGGCCTGCCGATATCCCGACGGGACCAGCGTCCTGTGCGCGACCGTGTTCGCGCTCGACGCCGGCCAGATCTCCGACCAGACGGTCGTCCAGGTCTGGGACGAGGCATAGGAGGCGGGGATGAGGCACGAGACCGAGCACAGAGGCTTCAGCCAGCCCGACGAGACGCGCGAGTTCCCGCACGGCAGGGCGGAGATCATCACGATCGGAGGAGCGCAGGTCGGCCGCATGACCTTCCTGCCCGGCTGGCGCTGGTCGAACGACGTCAAGCCGCTCGCCGGCACTGACAGCTGCGAGGCGCCGCATTTCCAGTACCACGTCAGCGGTCAGCTGGCGATCCGGATGGACGACGGGACGGAGATGGTCGCCAGTCCAGGCGACGTTACCTCCCTCCCGAGCGGGCACGACGCCTGGGTCGTCGGCGACGAGCCGGTTGTCGTAGTGGACTGGTACGGGGCGAGCAATTACGCTAAGTCGAGCTGACGCGGGTGGGCGCGGGCGGTCGTTGATCGCCCGCGCCCGTCGCGGAGCCCCCTCTCGGCCCTTCGATGAGTTTGCCCGCGCCGCGACGTCTACACGGCAAACATCGAGACGGAGGTGAGTGATGGGAGCCATGCAGGTACACGAGTTCATGACTCTTGACGGCGTGATCGACGCGCCGACGTGGACGGCCGACTACGGCTTCGATCCTGAGATGGGTCAGAGCATCGGCGGCGTCGTCGGGCGCTGCCGGGCGATCCTGCTGGGCCGCACAACCTACGAGATGTTCGAGCCCTCGTGGTCGACTCGGACGGCTGAGGACGATCCCGGAGCGCCATTCTTCAACGACACCACCAAGTACGTGGTGTCGGGGACGCTGACCGAGGCCACGTGGAGGAACTCCGAGATCGTCGGGGCCTACGACCCCGAGGCGATCCGCCGGCTGAAGAGCGAGGTCGATGGCGACATCTACGTCAGCGGCAGCGGCACGCTCGTTCGGGCGATGCTCGCCGACGGCCTCGTCGACGAGCTGCACCTGTTCGTGTACCCGCTCACCCGCGGGTCGGGACCGCGTCTGTTCCCCGAGACCGCGGCGCCCGCCAAGCTCGAGCTGGCCGACTCCAGGGCCTACGAGAATGGCGTCGTGTACATGGCGTACCGGCCGCTGTAGTGGGCCGGGGCGCGCTCAGCACTTGGGAGCGAGCGGCGAGCGGGCATAACCTCGAAAACCCAGCCCGCCCCACCAAATCCGAGTGTTCGAGGTTGTGGATATCCGGTTTGCTCCAATCGGCGTTGGGCGGCTCGTAGGTCTTGGTAGGCGGCGGGGAGTAGCGACCCGGACTTTTGGCACAAATCCGCGCCGCCCAGCCTGACCAGGGCTGGAAAGTCCCCGTCAGCGTGACTCTCGAGCCGCGAACACAGTCGCGAACCGAATTTGTCGCATTTCTCCTCGCCCCACTCGCGTCACGACCCTCCCAGCACCACAATCCGGATCTGGCGCCCCCGCGCGGTCGGATGTCACGGCCCCAGCTTGCCCGAAGCCGCGTATGCCGCGGCCTGACCGGTCGCGTATGCCGAGACCGAGTTCTGCGTGAACCGGGCGTCGATCGGAACCCCGTTGCCGTTGGTCCCGTTGCAATCGACGACGCCGTCGCCGGAGCTGCGGGTCAGTCCGTACCACGTCTGGCTCTCGGCGCTCCAAACGTAGATGCTCTCCGGCAGCGTCGGATTGCCGGAAGACGCGCTCCAGTACTCGTAGAACGCGTTCTCGGCGAATGCGCAGCTCACGCCGGCGCTGCCCGCCACGCCGTAACCGCATTGCACGGGAAGATCCTGCGCGCCGTAGCCCGATCCGGTTGCCGGTGCGCCACCGCCGGAGGGCGCGCCGCGGTTCGAGGCCGCCTGCTGCGCAGCCTTGTTCGCGGCCTGCTGCACCGCCCGCTGCTGCGACGCGCGAGCGGCAGCCGCGCTCGCGCGGACCGCGGCGGCGGCGCGCCCGGAGGCCCAGGAGCTGAGTGTGCTGGTCCCGCCGAGGCTCGAGCCCAGCTCCGGCGTGACCGACGCCAGCGGCACCAGCGCGCTCTGAACGCTCGTCGCGAGTGGCGACAGCTGGGAGATGTTCGCGGAAGTCGGCCCCGAGAGGGTGGCGCTCACCGCCTGGAGGTAACCGCCCTCGGCCGTCAGCGCCTGCTCGACCTGCTGCTGCAGCTGGCTGGATCCGCCAGGAGCGGGCAGAACCTGCACAGCGCCACGCGCCGACAGGACGGCGTCCTGGTCCTGGCTGACGGCGGTCACGGCCGCGGTCGTGTTAGGGCCGTGCAGCGAGCCGAGGCGGTTAGTGAGGGCCTTGTTCGCGGCCACGACGGGCGCGAGCACGCCGGCGAGCTTCTGTCTGTACGAGGCGGCGCTGTCGGAGCTCGAGCCGCTTGTGAAGACGATCGCGACGATCGCGATCACGACAAGGCCGAGAAGGCCGGCAACGCCGATCCACACGTAGCGCGCCCGCGCCGGCGACTTGCTCGCCGGGCTGCCCGCACCCGGCGGAGAAGCGGAGGTGCCCGGGCCGGGGATCGCGTATTGCTCGCGCGGAGGGTCGTGCTCGATTGTCGGCGCGCGTCGAGGCTGTCGCTCGGCGCGCCGACCCGATGACCGCACCCTGGGCAGTAGCGGGTGCCCGATAGCTGGTACCCACACTCGGCGCAGTAGCGATCGCGCTCGGTCGAGCCCTCGTGTTCCTCGGTGATCGTCATCGCCCCTCCGACACGCAGGTCCTATCCCCCGAGGCGCCAGGTGATCGAACCGGTGCCCGTGTCGACGGTTCCGCTGAAGCGATAGCCGCTCAGGGTCCCGCCACTGTCGCTGTTGGCCGCGATGCACGTGTAGTCAGCGATCGGCGCCGTCGAGTCGACGGTCGAGGCGGGCTGACATTGCACCTTGAGGATCGGTCCGGTGAGGAGCCCCTGTGCGACATCCTTCTCTGCGTCCTTCCTGACCGCTGCCTGTAGCTGGTCGACCATGCTGAGCCGCTCTAGCCTCGCGAGGTCGCGCTTGGCCTTTGCCTGATCTGCGGCCAGTCGGCGCTGCTCGGCCTGGGCGGAACGCCGGGCAGCCGCCTGCACCGCTGCCGCGTGCGCGGCAGCCCGCTTCTTGGTGGCGACCTGATCGTTGTGGTTGACGATCAGCGCAGCTGCGACGCCGCCGGCGACCACAAGCACGATCAGGGGCAGACCTAAGATCAGAAGCCGCGTCTTCGTCGAACGACGTTTCTTCTCATACCGCGCCCCGCACTGCGGACAGAACACCCCGCTGGTCCGAGACTGGGTCGAACACTTACGGCAGATGCGCACGGGAGCGTCATCCTCTGAGGACGCGGCCGGCGGCGCCGGCGTAGTGGTGCTCACGACTAGGTACCCCCTTCTTCCACGACAGATTGCTCGATCGCCGCCGCTCTGTCCGAGTCACGGCAGGTGAGCGGCGACCACCCCGCCCGAACCTAAACACCTCTCGCCGCGCTTCGCCCCAGGGCCCCACCCCAGTCTTCTGCGCGCCACACTCCCCAGCCGCGATCATTGACGGCCCAGGCCCGGATGCAGAAGGAGTGGAGAGATGGCAAAGACAGTGGTAGTGCTTGGAGCGCGCAACCTGGGTGGGGCGATCATCGACCGCTTCATCGAGATGGGTTGGGCGGCCGCCGGAGTGGCGCGTAGCGAGGACACGCTCGAGCAGGTCCGGCAGCGCGGCGCGCTGGCGATCGGAGCCGACGCCGGCGACATGACGTCGCTGAATGACGCGCTCGGCACCGCCCGGACCGAGCTTGGCTCGCTCGACGCGGTCGTGAACGCGGTCACCGCGGCGCGACCGACGAGCGGCGGCCCGTTCGGTGGCGGGCCGCTGGCCGAGGCCGACCTGGAGGCATTTCGCGGCTGGACGGTCGCGGTCGCGGAGCAGGCGTTCGTGTTCCTCTCCGCCGGCGCCGTCGCCCTTCGTGCGGGCGGCGGCGGCGCGCTGATCCAGGTCACGGGCGGGTCGGCTCGGCGCGCGATGCCGGGAAAGGGGCTATGGGCCGCCGGAGCGTTCGCGGCCCGCGCGCTCGTGCAGGCCGCGGCGCAGGAGCTGAGACAGGAGGGCATCCATGTGGCGCTGCTGTCGGTCGACGCGACGATCGAATCGCCGAAGACGGCCGACTTCACGCGCGATGTGCCGCGCGACGCGCTGGGCGACCAGAAGCAGATCGCGGATGCGGTCGCATTCCTGGTCGGGCAGCGATCGCGCGCGCTCACGCACGAGCTCGTCGTGACGCCGGCCGGCGAACGATGGGTGCCGTGACGATCGACCGCTCGCGCCGCGTACCAGAGCGAGAGGCTTGGATGTGCTGAACTCGCTCCCATGGCGAAGCCCGAAAGAGAGTTCTTCGACCCAGCTGCGCTCCCGTGGACGGAGGTGGACGGAGAGCCCGGAGTCGCCGAGCGGATCTTGGCCCGGAATCCCGGCACCGGCGAGCTGACGCGCCTCGTCCGCTGGGATCCGGGGCTTGATACCTCGAGCGTCGGGCCGGTCGCCCACGAGCACTTCGAGGAGGTGCTGATTCTGTCGGGCTCGCTACATGACCTGAGCCTGACGCAGACCTTCGGCTCGGGCTGCTATGCGTGCCGTCCGCCCGGGATGTTGCACGGCCCGTGGACGACGACCGACGGCTGCGTGATGCTCGAGATCCGTTACGCCGCCGCGCGGCCGCCGGCGAGCGCCGGCCTCAGTGGGACGAGTTCCGGTTGACGATCGCCATGTAGGGCCGGCAGGGCTCGTTGCGCAGGCTCGGGCACGGCGGGAGCCCGCTCGGAACGCCGACGCCGGGGACGACGGGGAGGATCAGGCTCGACGGCATTCGCTTTGAGAAAGCGATCGAGACCCTGGTCGTGCCCGAGGTGGGCTTGGTGTGGCTGAAGGACCAGATCGGCTGCGTGCCGTTGGGCGCGGCGATCGTGACCCGGATCCGAGAGCCGGCCCGGTACGCGTGCCCCTCGTAGTAGAGCGGGATCACGACCTCCACGAACCTGTGCTTGGGCATCGGCCGGAGGCTCGCGGTCGTCTCGTTCGGGATCGGCTCCAGGAGCGTGCTGCGCTGCTTGAACAGATTGTCGGAGCCGGTGGCGAGCTTGCGCTCACTTGCACGGATCCACCCGTTCTGGACGAACGTCTCCTTGCCGTCCGCGCGGACCTCGCTGACCGTGGCCTGGAGGTCGACGTCCGGCGCCGACGAGCGAACCCAGACGTGGACGGCGCCCGCGCCGATGACCGTCGTGTTGGCCGTCAGCGGCGTGGTGAGGTACGAGACCGCGGTGCCGGCCGGGTTCTGGTCCCACTTCCACTGCCACGCCGAGGCGTTTGACCACAGGCCTCCGGCTCCCGTGTTGCCCGGGTAGTCGTTGGGCGGCAGCGCCTTGGGGTCGGACGTGTACGAGTTGATGCCTCGCTGGGCGGGTGGGCGGCCGCCCAGCGTCCCACCCGGACCGAGGTACAGGCGGTCGGCGATCGTCCCGGGGATCGGGAAGCTCGAGAACGAGCGCTCGAAGGTCGGATAGGGATCACCCGGCGTGACAGAGCCGGTCGGCGAGCTGCCGGCCCCGCTGTCGAACAGGACGCGGATCGACGGGAGCTTCTCGAACGCGGCCAGCGCGGCCGGGTAGGTCGGGATGCTCTGGATCGGGTCGGACGGCAGCGTCTCGAGGCCCTTCACGCCGAGCGCCGCCTGGTAGATGACCGGCGCGCCGACACGGATGACCAGCTGATTGATCAACGGCGCACGGTGGGCCACGAACAGGCTCAGGAAGTCATACCAGCGATCGAAGGTGTAGGGATCGAGGGAGTCGACGTGCGCGCCGTTGGTGAAGGTGAACCACTTGTGCGCGGTGCCTGTGAAATGCTCGGCCAGGTCAGGGCAATGACCGCCGGTCTGCTCGTCCTCCCACTGGCAGGCCATGAACGTCGGCGCCCTGATCTTGTGCACGAAGGTGATCGGGTCGAGCGGGTCCGCGACCTTGGGCACGTAATGCGAGTTGGCGCGGATCTTGGCCAGCAGATTGGCGGCCTCACCGTGCAGCGTCTGGTTGGCCTTGCACTCAGCGTCGCCCTTCTGGATCTGCTGGTAGGCGTACGGTTGTCCGGCGTTCGGGCCGGCGGGCTGCGCTTCGGCTTGGCGCTGCTCGGCCCAGTCCACGGCGAAGCCCGTGTTGAGGATGCCGCCCGGGTAGAGAGTCGCCGCGGTCGTGTCGATCGTCGACAGCGGCGAGATCGCCGCCAGGTCGGGCGGGTTGAGCTGCGCCGTGAAGAGCTGGCTGATGGCTCCGTAGGAGATACCCATCATGCCGACCTTGTGCCCCAGCACCCAGGACTGGTGGGCGATCGTCTCGATCACGTCGTAGCCGTCGAGGTTCTGGAGCCGCTCGAAGAAGTCGTAGGCACCGCCCGAGCAGCCCGTCCCGCGCATATTCACGTCAACGACGGCAAACCCCATCAGGTTGGCGAGGACGGCGATGCCGTTCACGGGGCCGGCAGGGTTGGCGTAGCCGTAGCCCGAGTACTCGATCAGCGTCGGGTACGGCGGCAGGTAGTCGGGTCCATTCGGGAGGTGGACGCCAGGCGGCAGGCCGGGCTCGCCGGCCGGGCTCGTCGGCGGGTGCACGTCGATGGCCAGCTTGGTGCCGTCGCGCGTGGTCAGGTAGGTGTAGCCGTTGTCGGTGATCTTCTGGTTGTAGACGCTCGGGTCCCACGGTGCAGCGGCGTCCGAGTGGACGGTGATCGGCCCGGAGCTCACGCCGTGCGGGACCAGCCGGACCCGATAGCCGCTTCCGGGCGCCACGTTGCGGAACAGGAGCCCTCCGAGCGAGTCCGCGCGCTGCGTGTAGAGCGTCCTGCCGTTCGCCGTCAGCAGCGACAGCCGTGCGTTCGGCGACAGCCCGGTGACGTAAACCTGGTCCGCGCTGCCAGTCGCGCTGAACGTGCTCGCCGACGCGCTCGCCGCCGTCGCGCCAACGGCTCCAACCGCCGTAAGCGCGACCAGCGCCCGAACGACTACCGCGCGATGCCGCCTGCCAAAGCCTCTCCGCACGGGCGTCACTGTTCCATACCTCCGTCGCAGGGGCGCCAGTTGCCCGATTGACAACGCGTTCACTCGCCGATTACCGTCGGTCCATGGGTGCACTCGGATCGGGCTCGAAGTACGCAGCCATGGCGGCCCTCGGCGTCGTGTTCGCGGCCCTGCTCGGGGCCGCACCGGCGTTGGCGCGACTGTCCGGCATCCACAAGATCCGCCACGTCGTGATCATCATGCAGGAGAACCGCTCGTTCGATTCCTACTTCGGGACATTCCCGGGCGCGGACGGGATCCCGGGCCTGGCCGGAAACCCGGGCAAGGTGCCGTGCGTGCCCGATCCGACGCGGCATGACTGCCAGAAGCCGTACCACAACCACGCCGATTCGAACGCGGGCGGCCCGCATATGGCGGTTGACGCCCAGGCAGACGTCGCCCACGGCAAGATGAACGGCTTCATCGCCAGCGTCGAGTCGGGGCACCCTGACACCGATCGTTTCGCCTGCCACGAGCCGATCCTGACCACCTCGAAGCTGCTGCAGGTGTTGAACGGGCCTCCGACCTGCCTCGATGTCATGGGATACCACAACGCCAAGGAGCTCCCGGATTACTGGGCCTACGCCCGGCGCTTCGTGCTCCAGGACCACATGTTCGAGCCGGACGCCTCGTGGAGCCTGCCCGCCCATCTGTACATGATGTCCGGCTGGTCAGCCTCGTGCCTGAGCCCGACCGATCCCCTCAGCTGTACGACGAACCTCAACAACCCCGACGGCGATGGGGCACCCCCCGGCCTCGGCACCGGGGCGGCGCTGCTCGGCCTGCTGACAGTCAGCGACAAGGACGACATGACCTCCACCGGGGACTACGGATGGACCGAGATCACCTACCTGCTCCACCGCCACAACGTCAGCTGGCGCTACTACCTGACCCAGGGAACCGAGCCCGACTGCGCCGACGGCGCGATGACGTGCACGCCGGTGCCCCAAAAGGTTGAGACGCCCGAGATCTGGAACCCGCTTCCCGATTTCGTCGACGTCCACCAGGACCATCAGATGGGCAACATCGTCCCGGACTCCCAGTTCTTCCGCGACGCGTATCGCGGGACCTTGCCGGCCGTCTCATGGGTGATCCCTTCGGGCGACGACTCGGAGCACCCTCCCGCGCTGATCAGCCTCGGCCAGGACCACGTCGTGCGGGCGATCAACGCGATCATGTCGGGGCCGGACTGGAAGTCAACCGCTATCTTCCTCGCCTGGGACGACTGGGGCGGCTTCTACGACCACGTCAAGCCGCCCCACGTGGACGGCGCCGGCTACGGCATGCGGGTCCCCGGCCTCGTGATCAGCCCGTACGCGCGCAAGGGTTACATCGACCACCAGACGCTGAGCTTCGACGCCTACCTGAAGTTCATCGAGAACGACTTCCTCGGCGGTCAGCGCATCAACAAGCAGGACGGCCGGCCGGACTCCCGCCCCGACGTCCGCGAGAACGCCAAGATCCTCGGCAACCTCGTGCGTGACTTCGACTTCAGTCAGAAGCCCCGCAAACCGATGCTCCTCCCGCGGATTCCTCCGAGCAAGCTTCCGCCCAATCTGATCCCCGTGCTGACAAACCACTGAGGCCGTGAGTTGAGCGAAACCCGCAAACCCGAGGAGGTGAAGGCGCCCCGCCGCGGAATGTTTAGCCCGAGACCATGACCGGACCACCGTACGAGGAGCCCCCTGGCGGGAAGCCGACAGTCCAGCAGTGCCCGAACTGTCACGCCCTCGTCTCGACCGAGGCCACGTTCTGTCCTCGCTGCGGCGAGGATCTGAGGCCAAAGGACCGCAACCGCTGGGCCTGGATCGCTCTGGCCGTGGTCCTCGTGGTCCTGATCGGTGCGGGTCTCGCGTACGCGCTGTCGCAGAGCTCGAGCAGCTCGAGCAAATCCTCCACGAGCCACACCACGACGACCCCGTCGACTTCAACGTCAAAGACGATTCCGACCCGGACCGTCAGCTCGACCACGACATTGACGGCTCCAACCAAGACCGTCACGACGACCACGACGTCGGTCACCACGTCGACGACGTCCACCACGAGCTCCTCCAGCACCTGATCGCCCCAGCCCAGCGCCGTCCGGAAGCTGCTGCTTGAATCGTCCCGCGAGCGAATCGGAGGGAGCCAGATGATCGAGCGGATGGACGACATGCCGGCAGGGACAATCGGCTTCAGGGCCGCGGGCGTACTCACCAAGGAGGACTACGTCTCGGTGCTCGAGCCTGTGCTGCGCGAGGCCATTGACGGCGGCGAGGTCAGAATGCTGTTCGAGCTCGCGAGCTTCGACGGGCTCGAGCCGGGAGCGTGGTCCGAGGACGTGAAGACCGGGCTGGGCCTCGGGGTCGGGCATCACGCCGCCTGGAAGCGCTCGGCGATCGTCACCGACATCGGATGGCTCGCGAAAGCGTTCGAGATTTTCGCCTGGATGACGCCCGGCGAGGTCAAGCTCTACCCGCTCGCCCAGGTCGAGCAGGCTCGCAGCTGGATCACCGGGTAGGGCCCAGCGCCGAGGGGACCCGTCCGGGCGCCGAGCGGCTAGCTCGAATCGATCAGCTTGGCCTTCTCGGTCTGGAACTCCTCGTCGGTGAGGGCGCCGCGCTCGTGCAGGTCGGCGAGCTTCGCGAGCTGATCGACGACGTCGGGCTTAGGCGCAGCCGCGCCCGAGACCACCTGGCCGCCTGCCATCACCGTGCCGGGGAGGCTGCTGCTGGCCGCCTGATCCCTTAGCTGCTGAACGTATCCGGCGACGTTGCCGCTTCTCATCGCCTCGAGCATCCCCGCCCTCACCGCTCCAGCGCGCTCGGCCTGCTCGGGACTGACGCCGGGCGGAAACACCTGACCCTCCAGCACGGCGATCTTGTCGTGGTCACTCGGGTCGTAGATGACCTTGCACGTCCAGCCGGTCATCGGTGAAATGCCCTGGAACGCCTGGCTGAACGTGGCCTCGAACAGCGGCTCGCCCGGTGGCTGTACCTGCAACGTGACTTTCACGTGGTCGGTGAAGCTGGACACGCCGGAGAACGACGTGCCCGTGCTCTGCCACTCCCGGACGGCCTTGACGATATTCGCCAACGCCACGGTCCCTCCCCTCTCGGTGAGCTGCTGAACGAGCTTCTTCTTGTTGCCGAACACCCGCGCGATGATCCCATGTCGTGCGCCCTCGATCCAGTCCCTCCCATGGGCGCCCGCCACCCGGTTGCCGATCCGACGATAGGCTCCGCCCGGATAACGAGAGGAGCGGGATGGGCACCCTTGACCCGAGGCGGGGCGCGGCGCGGAGACGCGCCGAGCGGATCGCGACGACAACCATCGGCCTGCCGGCCCTGATCGTGCTGGCGTGGGCGCTGGCCACGGGGTTCGCCGGCCGGGCCGCACCCGCCGCCATCGCTGCCCCCGCGCATCAACTCCCGCTTTCGGGAACGGTCGTGAGCGGTCGGCGGCCGCTCGGCGATTTCAACGTCACGCTCTACCGCACCAATGCGGCGGCCGGTGCTCCACGGCCCGCAAGTGCTCTGGCGAGCGCGCGCACGCGCCTAGACGGCTCCTTCAAGCTGTCCTACCGGCCCCCGGCGACGCCCGGCGCGGTCCTCTACGTCCTTGCTCGGCGCCATGGGATCGTCCGCCTGGCCTCGGTGCTCGGAGCGCCGCCCGCGCCGGCGCGGATCGTCGTCAACGAGCGCACCACCGCGGCCGGTGCCTTCGCCCTGGCGCAGTTCATCGGCGCCGGGGGGATCGCGGGCAGGGCGCCGGGGCTGCAGAACGCCGCGGGGATGGTGGGCAACCTCGTCGACGTGCGCACCGGCTCGCTCAGCCGCGTGCTCACCCGCGCGCCGAACGGAGGCCAGACCTCCGCTCTGCCAACGTTCAACGCGGTGGCGAACATGGACGTGGGCTGCGCGCGCTCGACCGGCGGCTGCGGGGCATTCCTGCGCCTGGCCCGGGCTCCCGGCGGTCCCGCACCGCGTGGCGCTTTCGTCGCGTTGGCCGACATCGCCCGCAATCCGTGGCACAACGTCGGCGCGCTGTTCGCGCTCGCCCGGGCCGGAGCCACTCCCTATCAGCCCGCGCTGAAACGATCACAACGGCCCGAGGCCTGGACGCTCGCGCTGAGGTTCGACGGCGACGGCAGAACGATGAATGGCCCAGGCAACATGGCGATCGACGCGCGCGGCGATATCTGGTCGACCGACAACTACACCTTCAGCCACGACCCCCTCGCGGATGTGTGCGGCGGAAAGCTGCTGCTCGAGTTCACGCCTACCGGCCGGTACGTCCAGGGGTCGCCTTTCACCGGCGGAGGGCTCGACGGCGCCGGCTTCGGCATCACGCTCGACCCGCATGGCCACGTGTGGGTCGGGAACTTCGGCTTCAGCGCGGAAGAGTGCGCGCAGCCGCCGCTGCACAACAGCGTCTCGGAGTTCACCCCCTCGGGCCGCCCCCTGTCGCCGTCGGCCCCCGCCGGGAGCGCGGGCGGGGGGTTCACGCAGGGAGGCGTCGCCTGGCCTCAGGGAACGGTCTCGGACCGGCGCGGCAACATCTGGATGGCCAACTGCGCCAACGACAGCGTGACCCGCTATGCGGGAGGCGATCCGAATGCGAGCCTTTCGATCAACGTCCCGATCAGCAAGCCGTTCGACATCGCGTTCAATCGCCGCGGTCAGGCGTTCGTTACCGGCAACGGCAGCAACGGCGTTGCGGTTCTAAGTCCGAACGGCAGACCCGCCCTCCCCCGTGCGATCACCGGCGGCGGCCTCAGCAAGCCGCTCGGCATCGCCGCCGACATCGAGGGCAACATGTGGGTCGCGAACTCGGATTTCACTGACGTGCCGTGTCCGACCGGTACGCCGCCCCCCCACCGGCACAGCGGTTCACTGACGCTGATCTCCCAGAATCCGAGCTCTCCCCATCCGAGGAGGTTCACCGGCGGCGGCCTGACGGTTCCGTGGGGAGTCGCGGTCGACGGCCGCGACAATGTCTGGGTGACCAACTTCGGCGGCCAGCGGCTTTCGGAGTTCTGTGGGACGAGGACCGCGAGCTGCCGGCCCGGTACCCGCACCGGACGCCCGATCTCGCCCGCGACGGGATACGGGTTCGACGGGCTCGTTCGCAACACCGGCGTTCAGATCGACCCCTCTGGCAACGTCTGGGTGGCCAACAACTGGAAGTCGTACCCGTTCCCCGGGCGTAACCCAGGCGGCTACCAGATGGTCGTGTTCATCGGGCTCGCCGGTCCGCTGCGCACGCCTCTGATCGGCCCGCCGCGTCCGCTCTGAGCGCCGGCCACGCTAAGCGGCTCCGACGCGGCCGAGGGCCGCTGCGACGTCGTTACCCTCCGCGGCCGCGCGCCCGCGACGGGTTGCCATGTAGTGAGGCTGGCCACCGTTCCACAGCACCCGGATCAGCCCCGCGTGCTCGAGCGCCTGGAGCCCCTCGCCGACGATGAACCCGAGTCGGCGGATCAGGTCGGGACCGACGGCCCGAGCGGAATAGGCCGGCGTGAACCGGCGGGCGATCTCGGTCACCCCGACGCGCTCGAACGTGCTCGAGGTCAGGTCCTCGAGCGTTCCCGGCCTGCCCGGTCCGCCCGGGCCGTCCGGTCCGAAGCCCTTGCCCATCACCTCCTCGGCGAGCCGATCGATGGAGAGCGCGTCGAGCCGATCGATCTCAGCCTGCATCGTGGCGACGTCGTCCTGTCCCTCGTCCTTCCCGCCGAAAAGCGGCGACATGAGCTCTCCTACTCGGCCGTGGTTGCGCCCGCTGGAAATTCACCATACCGGCGTGAAAAGACAGACGTGCGCTGTATCGATAGGGTCGCCTGCTCAGGCGGCGTCCCGCCGCTGATCGACAATCAAGGAGTTCAGATGACCACGACATTTGTCCTACACCGCGTCGCGGATTACGAGGCGTGGCGCCGCGTCTACGACGGCGTCGCGGAGCTGCAGCGCGCGGGCGGCGTCACCTCCGACGCGCTCTACCGCTCCGAGGGCGACCCGAACAACGTGCTCGTGATGCACCAGTTCGGCAGCACCGACGAGGCGCACACGTTCTTCGAGAATCCCGAGCTGCGTCAGGCGATGACGGACGCCGGCGTCGATGCGAGCTCGCTGCGACTCGAGTTCTACACGCAGACCTGACCACTCTCACGCGCGCAGGCGGTAGCTGACCACCCCGCCGTCGTCGTCCGAGATCACGCGGCCGTCGGCCTCCAGCAGGCCCAGGTGCCCCTGGGCGTGCGCGAGTCCGAGCACGAGCCGTGCCCCCTCCGGCTGCCACTGCAGGCGACGGGCGAGCTCGAACGTGGTCGCGGGGCCGTCGCGCAGGATCGTCTCGATTTGGGCGGCCCGATCTCGGCTGTGCGCGCGGAGCCGCTCGGCCAGGACGTCGACCGCGGTGAACGCGCGACCGTGCCCCGGTAACACGACCGCGGGGCCGAGCGCGACGAACGCCGGGAGGCTTGCCAGGTAGTCGACGAGGCTGCGCCGACGCGGCGGCGCGGTCCCCTCACCGAGGCTCGGCACAGGGATGATGCGGGCCAGCAGGTGATCGCCGCTGAACAGGACACGCTCAACCGGGTCCCAGAGCGAGAGATGCCCGTCTGCATGCCCCGGCGTGATCATGCAGTGCAGCCTGCGCCCGCCGGCGTTCACGACCTCACCGTCCCGAACCGGCGAGAGCATGCCCTCACCCGGCCTGCGGACCACGCGTTCCACAAGCGCATCCGTCTCGGCTATCAGTGCCAGGGCGACCGACTCGGTCACGCCGAGCCGCACCAGCAGATCGCGACGAGACTCGACGTCCGCCCGCGCGACGAGGCTCCCGACCTCGGGCAGGCCGCACACAATCGGCGCGTTCGAGCGTGCGGCCAGCACCGCCGCCGCGCCCGAGTGATCGGCGTGGTGATGGGTGACGATGATCTGCTCGACGTCATCGAAATCGAGACCGTGGTCGTTCAGGAGCGCCCTGAGCCGGGCCGGCGAGCCGGGCTCGAGCGTTCCCGGGTCGATGATCGTGACCGGTCGCTCGGGCAGGACGTAGCAGTTGACCTGCCCGACCCGGAAGGGGGTGGGCAGGGTCACGCGGCTCACGCCGTCCGGCAGCGCCTCGGCGAATTCTGGCAGCACCGACGCCATGCGTGGCCACCGTAGCGCCGGACCGGCGCGCGCGTGTGCGAAGCTCCCCTGCATGCAGCTCGGGAGGTTCGGGGTCTGGACGTCGTACCGGCTGATCGGCGAGGAGAACGCCGGTGAGGCGGCGCGCGTGGTGGAGGCGCTCGGCTTCGATGCGTTCTGGCTTGGCGGCTCTCCGCAACTGCCGGCGCTGCGAGCGCTGCTCAAGGCGACCGAGCGGATCGTCGTCGCGACCGGGATCCTCAACGTCTGGCAGAACGAGCCGGGGCGCGTCGCCGCCGAGTTCGCCGAGCTCTCGGATCAATTCCCTGACCGGGTACTGCTCGGGATCGGAATCGGGCATCCCGAGGCGACGAGCAGATACGCGAAACCGCTTCAAGCGATGCGCGAGTTTCTCGACGGCCTCGACGCCGCCGCCACCCCCGTTCCGCGCGATCGGCGCTGCCTCGCCGCGCTGGGTCCGAAGATGCTCGACCTGAGCGCCGAGCGCTCGTGGGGCGCGCATACCTACTTCGTCGGAGTCGAGCACACGCGGACCGCCCGCGCTCGCCTCGGCTCCGGGATCCTCGCCCCCGAGCTCGCGTGCGCGCTCGTGTCCGATTCCGAGTCCGGGCGAGCCCGGGCGCGTGCGTACGCGAAGCTGTATCTGGGGCTCCGGAACTACACCCAGAACCTCCTGAACTGCGGCTTCGGTCCCGAGGACATCGCCGACGGCGGCTCGGACCGCCTGATCGACGCGGTGGTGCCACATGGCGACGCCGTCGCGATCGCCGCTGCCGCCCACGAACACCTGTCCGCCGGAGCCGATCACGTCTGCCTTCAGCCGGTCGGCATCGCCGGGGTACCGCGATCGGAATGGACCGCGCTGGCCTCGGCGCTTGGTCTCAGCGGCTGATTCGCGGCCGCGGCTTCCCCGGAACGCCGCCCGGCCGATCTAGAGTCGCGTCATGAATGTCGAGCTCTTGGTCGCGATCGCTCTCGCGGTCGCGTTCGCCGTCACGAACGGATTTCTGGACGCCGCCAACTCGATCGCGGCGCTGATCGCGACCCGCGCGGCCTCGCCGGCTCAGGCGCTGGTCCTCGCATCCGTGTTCAATCTGCTCGGCCCGCTGCTGCTGGGAGCCGCCGTCGCCAACACGATCGGCGGCATCGTCAGCGTGATGCCGTCCGCCGCCGATCGGGTGATCGGCGCCGGCCTCACGGCCGCGGTGATCTGGAATTTCGTCGCCTGGTCGAGAGGGCTGCCGTCGAGCTCAGGGCAGGCGCTGGTCGGCGGCCTCGTCGGAGCCGCGCTGGCGCAGGGCGGCGTCGACGCGGTCAATTGGGGCGGCTTCAACGGCGGCCATCCCGTGGGTGTGTTCGGCACGCTGATCTCGCTCGCTGTCTCCCCTCCCCTCGGCGCGCTCAGCGCGCTCATCGTCGTCCGTGTCCTGAGGCGGCTCGGCCGCCGCTCCACGCGCCGCTGGCGGGGTCCTGTGCGCGGCGGACAGTGGTTCACGGCGGCGGCACTCGCGTTCAGTCACGGCGCCAACGACGCGCAGAAATCGGTCGGCGTGATCGCGGCGCTGCTGCTCGCAGGCGGCAAGATCAGCTCGCTCGCCGCCCCCACATGGGTCACGCTGACCTGCGCCGTCGCGCTCACCGCCGGCACGGCCCTCGGCGGATGGCGGATCATCCGCACGGTGGGCCGTGGCATCTACCGCATCCAGCCGCTCGAGGGCCTGGCCTCTACGGCGGCGTCGGCCGGCGTCATCTTCGGCGCCTCGCTGGCCGGCGCGCCGACGTCGACGGCTCAGGTCGTGGCCTCGTCCGTGGTCGGAGTCGGCGGCGGGCGCTGGCGCTGGCGTCACGTCCGCTGGGAGGTCGTCCGCCGGATGGGGGTCGCCTGGCTGATCACGCTTCCGAGCACGGCCGCGCTGGCCGCGGTCGCGTTCGTGATCTGGGGGTGGCTGACGTGAGCCGCGGTCGCTGGTTCCTGCCGGACACTCCGGACGTGCTCGGGCTGCTCCGGGCTCAGGTGGCAGTGACGATCGAGGGCATGGATACATTCGTCGCCTGGGCGGGCGGCGACGCGGCCGCCGCTGAGCGCCTGCACGAGATCCAGGACCGTGGCGACTTGGCCAAGCGGGCGTTGCTCGGGGCACTGCGCGCGGCGTTCGTCACGCCGCTCGAGCCCGAGGACGTTTTCGCGCTCTCGCGCGGGATCGACTGGATCCTCTACTACGCGCGGGACCTCGTCTGGGAAGCGGAGGCGCTCGGGACCGGGCCGGACGAGGTGATCGTCGAGATGGCCGGACTCCTGGACAAGGCGGTGCGCCACATCGACGAGGCGCTGGCCAACTTGACCACCGATGAGGACGCGGCGACCGCCAGCGCAGATGAGGCGATCGGGGCGGAGCGGCAGCTTGAGCGGACCTACTACCACGGGATGGGCGAGCTGCTCGACCTGAAGGGCCGCAGCGAGCGGATCGCCCACCGCGAGCTCTACCGGCGCTGCGCGCGGATCGGCGAGCTGGTGATCGACGTCGCCGAGCGCGTCGTGTACGCGGTGTTCAAGGAGAACTGACCCGGGCCGAGGCTGTGGCGTCGTCCTGCTGGCGCTCAAACGCGGCACCGATTTGCCGAGACCAGGAGCGTAGGAACACGTGCGTCCGCGCTTCCCATGGCCTCCGCGCTTCGGACTCATCTCGATCTCGTGAAGGCGGCGACGCGGAGCCTGTGCGCTCAGTCGAGTGCGAGCGCACGGCCGCTAGCCGGCCGCTCAGAGCGTCGCCGTGACGCGACCCATTTCCACCAGCGAGGTGATGCCCTGGCGGACCTTGTCGATCGCGTCCTCATGCAGATAGCGCATACCCGTGCGGCGGGCGGCAGCGGCGATCTCGTCCTGGCTCCGCCGGTCGAGGATCAGCCCGCGCAGCTCCTCGGTGACCGGCATCACCTCGTACAGGGCGACGCGGCCGTCGTATCCGGTCCAGCCGCAACGGATGCAGCCCACCGGCTCGAACGCCTCGCCGGCCTTGAGCCCGTACTCAGCGCACGTCGGCTCGGGAAGCTCGGCCGGCCGCTTGCACTGCACGCACAGCGTGCGCGCGAGCCGCTGGGCCGCCACGCAGTCGATCGCCGCCGAGACCAGGAACGGCTCGATCCCCATGTCGATCAGGCGCGTGATCGCGCTGGGCGCGTCTCGGGTGTGCAGCGTGCTGAGCACGAGATGGCCGGTGAGCGCCGCCTGCACCGCGATCTGGGCCGTCTCCCGGTCCCGGATCTCGCCGACCATGATCACGTCGGGATCGGCGCGCAGGATCGTCCGCAGCCCGGCGGCGAAGGTCACGCCGGTCTGCGGCGAGACCTGCATCTGCTTGATCCCCGCGACCGGAGACTCGACCGGATCCTCGATCGTGAGGATCGTCCGCTCGCCATCGTTGATGACGTCAAGCGCCGCGTACAGCGTCGTCGACTTGCCCGACCCTGTCGGCCCGGTGACGAGGATCGCGCCGTAGGGCCTCGTGATCGCGTCGATGAACTCATTGCGCGCGTCACTCTGCATGCCGAGCGACGAGAGGTCGCGGACGACTGCATGGGTGTCGAGGATCCGCATCACGATCCCTTCGCCGTTGATGAGCGGCAGCGTGACGACGCGAATGTCGACGCGGCGATCATCGATCGACAGGGTCAGCCGCCCGTCCTGTGAGACGCGGCGCTCGGCGATGTTGAGATTCGCCATGACCTTGATCCGCGAGATGACACCGGCCGACATCGCGCGCGACAGCGTGCCTGCGTGGGTCGGGATGCCGTCTATACGGAACAGCACCTGCATGTCCGCTGTCTCGGGGTTCCAATGGATGTCGGACGCGCCGCGCTCGACCGCCTGGGCGATGATCGAGTGCACGAGCTTGACCGCGGGCGCGTCCTGGCCCCCCTCCAGCAGCTGGAACTCGGGCTCGGGCTCCTCGACCTCTTCCACGGTCGAGTCGAGGCGGTTGAGACGCGCGATGAGCGCGGCGACGTCGGCCTCCGCGGCCGCCGCCCGCGAGATCTCCATGTCGGTGATCATCATCACCTCGTCGACCGTGACGATGTTCGTGGGGTCGGCCATCGCCAGCACCAGCGTGCGATCGGCGAGGAAGCCGACCGGGACCGCGTTCGAGCGCTTGGCCAGCTCGCTCGAAATCAGGTTCGCCGCGCCCATGTCGATCTCGTAGGTCGATAGGTCGACGTAGTCGATGCCGAGTCGCTCGCTGAGCGCACGTGCCAGCTGCTGCTCCGTCATCTCGCCCGACTCGATCAGGATCTGTCCCGTCGACTTACCGCTGTTGCGCGAGCGGTCAACGGCATGGTCCACGACCTCGCGCGAGGCGAAACCGAGCTCAACGATCACGTCGCCGATGAGGCGGCGCGAGCGCCCCCGCTGCCGCGGAGGCACGAGGCCGCGCGGCTGCTCAGGTTGCTCGATGGTGGAAGGAGCCGAAATCGGAACCGATTCAACACTCATGGGTCAGAGCATCGGCATGTCGGGCCCGGTGCTTTACGATCGTCTTCTTCTCTCCTTTCAGGACCCGGATCGCGCACGCCATCGCCGGCGCCTTCCCTCGCGAGGCGATCACGATTAGGCTCCTCGCATGGGGTCAGGGGAGACTGCTTCACGCAACGCTTATGAGCGGCTGCGCGGCGCGCACCTGCAGGCGATCCGGGCCGCGCTCGAGGACCACGTCGCGCGCCTCGACTGGTCTCGCGAGCAGATCGATCGCCATCGCACCACCCGGCTGCGCGGGCTGCTCGCCTACGCACAGGAGCGCTCGCCGTTCCACGCCGCGCGGTTGGCCGACATCGACGCGGCCTCGGCCACGGTGGAGGATCTCGCGCGGCTGCCGCCGATGTTCAAGGATGAGGCACAGCGCGACTGGGACTCGATCGTTACCGTGCCGGACCTCAGCCGCCACGAAGCTGAGCGGATCCTCGCCGAGGAGCCCTGGTTCTCCTACACGCGGTCGGGCTGCCAGGTGTTCAGCTCGGGCGGCTCCAGCGGCGTGCGCGGCGTGTATGTGTGGGATTGGCAGACGCTGGTCACGCTCGCCTGCCTGGCCTGGCGCACGCAGCTGCGCGAGGAGCGCCGCCTCGGCTCAGATGACGCAGCCGCGCGCCTCGCCGTGCTCGAGGCCGGGGTCCCGCCGCATGCCAGCACGCCGCTCTTCGACGTGCCGAGCACGGCCCGGATGGAGACCGTCGTGATCGAGGCCGGTGCCCCGTTCGACGAGGTTCTGGGCGCGGTGGACGCGGCTCGTCCGACCCATCTCGTCGGCTACGCGTCGGTGGTCGCCAGGCTGGCTCGCTCGACGCTGGCGGGAGAGCTCGACGTCCGCCCGGTCCGGGTGAGCACTAACTCGGAGCCGTTGAGCGAGGAGGATCGGACGTTGATCGAAGGCGCGTGGGGCGCGCCGATTCACAACCTGTGGGGCTCGACCGAGATCGGGGTCCAGGCGATCGGGTGCGGTCACGGCGAGGGCCTGCACGTGTGCGAGGACGAGGTGATCCTCGAGCGGGTGGACGAACACGGGATCCCGGCCCCGCCACGGGCCGCGGCAACGCGGACGCTGGCCACCGGCCTGGCCAACTGGGCATTTCCGTTCATCCGCTACGACCTCGGCGACGACGTGACCCTGCTCCCCGGTCAGTGTCCGTGCGGAAGCGCGCTTGTGCGCGTCGCTGACATCGAGGGACGCCGGGACGATGACTTCCACTACGGAGACCGCACGATCCCGGCCAGCGCCTTCCGCTTCGTGCTCGGCACCGACCCGGCGATCTCGGAGTACCAGGTGCGCCAGACGGGCGCAGGAGCAGACATCCTCGTGGTCGGCTCGCCGGACACCTCGGCGGTCGCCCGCGGGCTGACCGAATCACTCGAGCGCTTCGGCCTCGCGGACGCGGAGGTGCACGTCGAGCCGGTCGACCGGATCGAGCGCAACGCCGCCACCGGGAAGCTGAAGCGGTTCGTCGCGCTGCCCGGTCGATAGAGCGGTCGTTGCCGCTACCGTGAGGGCGGTGCGGATCGCGACCTGGAACGTGAACTCAGTCAGGCAGCGGATGCCGCGCCTGCTGCCCTGGCTCGACGAACGACGGCCCGACGTGGTCTGCCTTCAGGAGACCAAGCTCGCCGACGATGCGTTCCGTGAGCTGCTCGGTGACGAGCTGGCCGCGCGCGATTACGCCGTCGCCCTTCACGGCGAGCCCACGTGGAACGGCGTGGCCATCTTCTCCCGCGTGGGTCTCGACGACGTCGTCGTCGGTATCCCCGGCGCACCAGGGTTCCCTCATCCCGAGGCCCGCGCCGTGTCGGCTACGTGCGCCGGGATCCGGATCGTGTCCGTGTACGTACCCAACGGGCGCGTGCCCGATTCCGAGCATTACCAGTACAAGCTCGCCTGGCTTGCCTCCCTCAGGGAGATGGTCGCGGCAGGCCCGGAGGCGACGATCGTGTGCGGCGACATGAACATAGCCCCCACGGACCAGGACGTGTTCGATCCCGAGGCGTACGTCGGGCAGACGCACGTCACGCCGGCCGAGCGCCAGGCGCTGAGTGAGCTCCAGAACCTGGGCCTTCACGACGTCGTCCGTGACCGCTGGCGCAGCGAGCGGGTGTTCACCTACTGGGACTATCGAGCTGGCATGTTCCATCAGGACCTGGGCATGCGGATCGACCTCGTCCTGGCCGGTGCGCCCGTCGCCGAGCGCGTCAAGGCCGCCTGGGTCGACCGGCAGGCCCGCAAGGGCACCGGACCCAGCGATCACGCCCCGGTGATCGTCGACCTCGACGAGGCGCCCGACGGAAACATCGGGCCCGTCGTTCCGCCGCCGTCGGCTCCGGCCGCGCGGCGCGGCTCGAAGAAGCTGCCCCAGGCCGGGTAGCGGCGCTCAGCGCGCGCGATCGCGGTCGCGCGAGGGCTGCACGCGCTTGGGTTCCCCGGGCATCTTCGGGTAGTCGGGCGGATATGGCATGTCCCCCAGTCCCTCGCCGGCGTCCCGCTCGTACAGGTCGAGGAGCGGCTGGAGCGAGTGCAGCACGTCGTTGATGGCCCCGTGACGGTCGCCGACCTCGGCAAAGCGGGCCGGCATCGTCAGCACCGTGAAGTCCTCCGGGGCGGCCCCGGCGAGCTCCTCCCACGCGAGCGGGGCCGAGACCGGCGCGCCGGGCTTCGGCCGCACGCTGTAGGCCGAGGCGATCGTGCGATCACGGGCATTCTGGTTGTAGTCGATGAAGATCCGCTCGCCTCGTTCCTCCTTCCACCACTTCGTCGTCACCTGGTCGGGCAGCCGCCGCTCGAGCTCCCGCCCGAACGCGATCGCGGCGTGACGGACGTCGGTGAACGTCCACCGCGGCTCGATCCGAGCGTAGATGTGGATGCCGCGTCCACCCGACGTCTTCGGGAAGCCCCGGTAGCCGAGCTCGTCGAGCAGCTGCCGCGCTTCGGCCGCCACGCGCACGGCGTCCGCGAAGTCCGTGCCTGGCTGCGGGTCGAGGTCGATCCGCAGCTCGTCCGGATGGTCGACGTCATCACTACGGACCGGCCAGGGGTGGAATGTGATCGTGCCCATTTGACCCGCCCAGGCGACAACCGCGAGCTCCGTAGGGCACACCTCGTCGGCGTTGCGCCCCGAGGGGAACTGGATCCGCGCGGTTTGCACGTAGTCGGGCGCCCCGCGGGGGATCCGCTTCTGGTAGAAGGCGTCGCCGCCGCCCTTCTCGCGCGTGGACAGCACGATGCCCGGGTGGACGCCCTTAGGCCACCGCTCGAGTGTCGTCGGCCGGCGCTCGAGCGCGCGCAGGATGCCATCGCCGACCGACAGGTAGTAGTTGACAACGTCGAGCTTGGTGATCGCGCGCGACCGCTCGGTCTCGGGGAAGATCACCCGGTCCGGGCTCGAGACACGCACCTCCCGCCCGCCGGCGTCGACAGTCGTGGTCTCGGACGCACCCATGCTCTTGGCCGTACGGTACCGAGGGCGATGGCGCGCAGGCGGCCTCGGGGCGATTGCGGCTCGAGCGGTCGATCAGGCTGCGGCCGGCGGGCGCTCCAGCAGCCGGTCGGCGAGGGCGTCGGCGAGCTCGCGCGGGCTCGTTCGCCACGGGTCACATTGCCGAGCCACGAGCTCGAGATCGACCTCGCTGACGCCGAAGTCGCGCGCCGCGGCGAGGATCGCCATGTAGCGGAGCACGGGGTTGCTGAACGGCCTGCGGTCGAAGCCTTCCTCCACAGTGGGTGGATCCCCGCCGGCGGTCCCGGCGAAACCTCGAGGCCGAAGGCGATCTGATAATTTCTGAAAACGTCTTTCAGAAATGGAGTGAGAATGGCACGCGGAGCTCGCCGGCGCATCTCTGATCCCGAATCGCTCGAGGCGCTGGCCCACCCACTACGGCTCGACCTGATCGACCACCTGATGGCGGTCGGCCCCGCCACCGCATCGGCATGCGCCCGCGCGGTGGGCGACACGCCGTCGAACTGCAGCTATCACCTGCGTGTGCTGGCTCGCGTCGGCCTCGTCCGCGAAGTCCCCTCCGAGGACGGCCGCGAGCGTCCCTGGGAGGCCCTCGTGACTGGGTTCGACACCGGGCACGAGGGTCGCGCCGGCCCGATCAGCGCGCAGGAAGCGAGGCTGATGGCGATCTCGCTGCAGCGCGACCAGCGCGAACTGCGCGGCTACCTCGCGCGCCGGAGCCGGGAACCGGCTCGCTGGCGCCGGGCCGACATCTACATGGGCTACACACTGAGCCTGACCGCAAAGGAGCTCGCCGAGCTCCGCGGCCGGCTCGACGCGCTGATCCGGCCCTACATCGCCGCCACCCGCGAGGATGCCGCGCCCGATGCCGACCTCGTGCGGCTCGGCGTACAGGCCTTCCGGGCTCCGGCGCCGTGAGCGCGCTGCGGCACCCGGGCTTTCGCCGCGTCTGGGCGGCCGGGCTGATCTCCGACACGGGCGACTGGCTGCTGCTGGTCAGCCTTCCGACGGGAGACTCACAGCAGCAGCCGCCATCGCCTTCGGCGTGCTCGACCTGACGATCTGGAACGCGCCGCTGCTGACTACTGGGGAGTTCCTGTTCGTCGCCCTGTTCATCGCCGTCGGCATCCCGGGCACGGGGATCACGATCGGGCTCATCACGGTGCTTCAACAGGCGACCCGCGAGGGCCAGCGCGGAGCGGCATTCGCGGTGGCGGGTGTGGCGGCGAGCATCGGCGAGGCGATCGGGATGCTCGTGGGCGGCCTGCTCGGCGATACGGTGGGCGTGGTCAGGATCCTCAACGCCCAGGGGGTGCTCTACCTGATCGCGGGCGTCGCGGCGGCGAAGGCCCTCGAGGGGCGGGTCCCCTGTCGGCGAGCGTGCGGGGATCGAGGGGCCGGCCGGCCGGCGCAATCAGGCAAGATCCCGTCCCCGACCCCTAGGAGAGACCTTGCCCAACGGCGCTCAGGCACTGATCCGGACGCTCGTCGACTCAGGCGTGAAGACGTGCTTCACGAACCCGGGAACCTCCGAGATGCACTTCGTCGCCGCGCTCGACTCCGTCCCTGAGATGCGAGGGGTCCTGGCGCTGTTCGAGGGCGTCGCGACCGGGGCTGCGGACGGGTACGCGCGGATGGCCGGGACGCCTGCCGCCACCCTGCTCCACCTCGGGCCGGGCCTGGGCAACGGACTGGCGAACCTGCACAACGCGCGCCGGGCCCGAGTCCCGATCGTCAACATCGTCGGCGATCACGCGACCTCTCACACGCAGTACGACGCCCAGCTCCAGTCGGACATCGAGACCGTGGCCCGAAACGTCTCGACATGGGTCCGGACCTCGCGCAGCACGGCCGAGCTGGCCCACGATGCCGTGGAGGCGGTCTCCGCTGCGATGGGGCCGCCCGGGCAGGTCGCGACGCTGATCCTACCCGCGGACGTGTCGTGGAGCGACGGCGCCGAGCCGGCCGGACCGCCGGCTCCCCCCTCCCCCGCGCCGGCGCCGCCCGATGTGGTGGAGTCGGTCGCGGCCGCCCTGCGGAGCCGAGGCAGGACGGCGATCCTCCTCGGCGGGCGGGCGCTGCGCGAGAACGGGCTCCTCGCCGCGGCGAGGATCGCCGCCGCCACGTCAGCGAAGCTCTTGGCCGAGGTCTTTCCCACCCGCGTCGAGCGGGGGGCCGGGCTGCCCGCCGTGGAGCGGATCGCGTACGTACCCGAGCTCGCGATGGTCCAGCTCAGGGGACTGCGGCACCTGATCCTCGTCGACACCAAGGCTCCGGTGTCGTTCTTCGCCTACCCGGGCAAGAAGAGCTACCTGGTCCCGGACGGGTGCGAGGTGCACGAGCTCGCGGCCCCGGACGCCGACGTGCTGGCGAGCCTCGAGGCCCTGGTCCAGGCCCTCGGCGCTCAGACCGCGACGCCCGCGCTCCAGCCGCCGACCCGGCCCGCGAAGCCGACCGGCGCGCTGACGGCCGAGAAGGTGTGCGAGGCGGTCGGCGTCGTGCTGCCCGAGGGGGCGATCGTCTCCGACGAGGCGCAGACATCGGGGGTTACGCTGGCCGCCAACACGGTGGGCGCTCCGCGGCACGACTGGCTGACACTGACCGGGGGCGCGATCGGCCAGGGTCTGCCGGTGGCTATCGGAGCGGCGATCGCGTGCCCGGGCCGCCGCGTGTTCGCGCTCGAGGCCGACGGTTCGAGCCTGTACACGATTCAGTCGCTCTGGACGATGGCGCGGGAGGCCCTCGACATCACCGTCGTGATCTTCAACAACCGCTCCTACGGGATCCTCAACGTCGAGCTCGCCCGGGTCGGAGCCCGCGCGGCGGGTCCGAAGGCCGGCGCACAGCTCGACCTCAGCGGACCCGATCTGGATTTCGTCGAGCTCGCGAAGGGCTTCGGCGTGCCCGCCCAGCGCGTCGACACCGCGGAGGACCTGATCGGCGCACTCGAGGGCTCGATCGCCCAGGCCGGGCCGCACGTGATTGAGGTCGTGATCCCGACCGTGTTCAGCGCCCGGCAGCTGCGCGCGATGCCGTACGCGCTCAGGGCCCTGACGGCGCTGCCCCGACCGGTGGCCAGCGCCGTCAAGCGCCGCCTGTACCCCTGATCAGGTCAGCTCCAGCGCCGCTCGGAGCCCGGACAGGTCATCGGCGCCGAACACGACACGGTTGCGGGTGGCGACGTAAACGAGGCTGAGGTCGACGCCGGCCCGGGCGATCTTGCGAGTCAGGTCCGCAAGCACTCCGGGACGGTCCTCGACGTCGACGACGACCACCTCTCGCTCGCGCGTGACCGCCAGGTGCGAGATCGCGAGCGAGTGGCGCGCCGCCTCCGCGTGCGGAACGAGGATGTGCAGCTCCGCTCGTTCGCCGTTGCCGATGCACGTGGCCGCGGCGATGTTGACGCCGGCATCGCTGATCAGAGCGGCCACCTCCGCCAGCGCTCCAGGGCTGTTCTCGATGTCGATTACCAGGTCGACTGACATCGATCGCTCTCCGCGCCAGCCTACTGCGCCGAGCGACTCACGTGGGCGCGAGTGCAGGCATGACCTCCGCGGCCAGCCGGTCCATCTGCGAGGTGTCGTCGAGCAGCGGGTTGAGAAGAATCATCTCGGCCCCGCCCCGCGCCACCTCCTCGAGCCCGCGTATGCACTCTGCCGGCGGCCCGCAGACCGCGACCTCGGACAGGCCCGAGCGCCCATAGTGATGAGCGAGCGCCCCGTCAATCAGCTCGCGCGCTCGGCCGGCATCGTCATCGACGTGGATGTAGACGCGCTTGGCGATCGGGAAGCCGGCCGCGTCCCGACCCGCGTCGGCCAGCTCATGACGGATGACATCCACCTGTGCGGAGAACTGGACAGTCGTCTGCGAGCCGGCCCCGAAGAAGCCGTCGCCGAGACGGACGGCGCGACGCAGCGCATCGGGGTGGTTGCCGCCGAACCAGAGCGGCGGGTACGGCCTCTGTACCGGCTTGGGCTCCATCCGTGCGCCGTTCAGCCGCCAGAAGGCACCCTCGAAGTTGATCTCCGGGTCGGTCCAGCATGCCTTCATCAGTGCGATGCCCTCGTTGAAGCGGGTGATCAGCCGGTCGGAGCTGACGCCGAAGGCGGCGAACGGCCGGGAGCGTCCGCCCGTGCCAACGCCCACCTCCAGGCGCCCGTGGCTGATGCAATCGAGGCTGCTGATGCTCTTGGCCAGGTGAACCGGCGTGTGGAGCGGCGTGACGAACACGGCGCACCCCAGTCTCAGTCGTTCGGTGCACGCGGCGGCGTAACTCATCGCCTCGAGTGGGCTCAGGCTCCCCGCGGAGCCGAGAATCTGCTCCTGGGTCCACGCGCTCTCGAACCCGAGCGCCTCGGCGCGGGTCAGATGGGTCCGGAAGCCGGCCGCATCGAACCCGCCGGGGCCGGACTACTGCGGCAGTGAGATCGCGAATCGCATTCCCGGTACGGTGACACAACGAGCGACCGGGGCGGCATCGTCACCTCCGCCGGCGTACGCCGAGCACGATCTCGCCCCGGCCGTCAGCGGCAAGGCACCGTTTCGAGGACGGGCACGCGATCGCGCTCATACCAGCGCAGTAGTCGACCGAGCCGCAGAGGTTGACGCGGTGCCCCTCGGCGTCGAGCAGGTACGCCAGCTTCCACGAGCCGGGACTGGTCGGAGTCGTCGTCTCAAACAGGCTGGCGCTCTGGTTCAGGGCCACGCACAGCGATCGTGACGGGCAGGCGATCGTCTGGAGAGTGGCCCCAATGATCGACCCTCCGACGACGAAGCCTCGCCACGCCCCGCCCAGCGGGTCAGTGGAGGTCTCGACGTCGCCTTGGCCGTCGACCGCGACGCAGAACGTCCTCGATGCGCACGAGATCCCGGTGGTGCCGATCAGCTTCGGGAGCGCGGTCCTCTTCCACGCTGAGCTTCCGCCCCTCGGATTCGAGGACGTCAGCGCCTCGTCGCGGTCGTCGACCGCGACGCAGAACGAGGCAGACGGGCACGAGATCCCCGCGATCAGCGAGCCGAGCGCCTGCGTGACCACCTTTGTCCGCTTCCACGCGCTCGATCCACCGGCCGGATGGGTCGATGTGAGCACGTTGCCGCTGTCGTCGGCGGCGGCGCAGAACGAGTTAGTCGGGCAGGCGACGCTCTGGAACTGGTCCTGACCGTCGATGTGAAGCCGTGTCCACGCCCTCGACCCACCCGTCGGGTGCGTGGATACGACCACGCCGCCGTAGTTGTCGACCGCCACGCAAAGCGATGCCGATGGGCAGGCCAGCGCGTGCGGGAGGATCGCCCTCGTGCGCACGGCCTTCCAGCTGCCGTGAGCCGCGAATGGCGCGCGCGAGCTGATGACGTTGCCGGCGCTATCGATCCCGACGCAGAGCGACAGCGTCGGGCAGGCGAGGCCATTGATGCTGTTGTCCCCGTCGACCGGGCTTCGGCGCCAGCGCGGAGCGTGCGAGGCGGGCGCCGTCGAGGCGATCACCGAGCCGCTCGTGTCGACGCCGACGCACAGCGATCGCGATCCACACGAGACGCCGAGAATTTGGCCGCTGTTCCGGATCCGCCGGGATCGCCACGCCCCAGGTCCGCCGGTCGGCCGGCCGGATACGAGCAGGCTGCCGCTGAAGTCCGAGGCCGCGCAGAGCGAGGTCGACACGCAGGAGATCCAGGTCAGCTCCTTGAGGCGGTCGATATGCACCTTCCGCCACGAGTGACGGCGCGACGGGCGGGTCGAAATCAGGGCGTTCCCCGCCGTGTCGACCGCGATGCAAAGGGTCGTCGTCGGGCACGAGACGCTGAGCAGGCGCTGCCCGTCGATGCGGGAGGCCTTCCAGCCGCGATCGCCGGCCGGTCGCGTCGAGGCGAGGACCTCGCCCGACCCATCGACGGCCACGCACAGCGAAGTCGTGGGGCAGGAGATCGCGTTCAGGCGGCGCAGACCGTCGACCTCAGCGGTCCTCCAGCCGGGCGAGCGGCCGAGCGGATGCCTCGACACGGAAATCTGACCGGCGTCGTCGATCGCGATGCACAGAGACGGGGAGGGACACGAGACGCCGGTGTTGTTGTTAGCGCCCACCCCGCTGACGCCCTCACGCCGCCAAGCGCTCGCGTCACCGGTCGGGTGGGTGGAGACGACGACGTACGAGCCCGTCGTAGTGGCGCACAGCCGTGTCGTGCTGCAGGAGATCGACGAGAGCCCGTCGACGACCTGGTGCGAGGTCCAGGCGCGGACGCCACCGGTGGGACGCCGCGAGGTGAGGATGTTGCCTACATCGTCGATCGCCACGCAGAGACCGCCCGAGGGACACGAGACGCCGATCAGGTGGTACGAGTTGCCGAAGGGCGGCGCATGGTCGATCTGTCTCAGCCGCGACCACGAAAGCGGCCCAGCGCCGAGTGCCGCACACGGGACGATCAGACCCAGTAGCGCCAGTACCGGCAGGAGCGCCGGCACACGTCGCTCGATCGATGGTCTGCCCCACTGTCCCATCCGGCCTCCCTCGCGCCCGCGGCGCCGGTCAGGGCCGACACCGTATTGGCACCGGGGGCCGCCGTCAAGGCACCGGGACTGAGGCCAGGACCGGCTCTCCGCGCACATAGCGCGTGGAGTTGACGACCACGTGAAGGAACGCACAGGTCGCCGACGCAACGCACCAGTAACAGATCGCGTGGATCACGTTCAGCTCGATGTAGGTGAGCACGACCGAGGCGCCGATCGCCCTCACGGTGAACACCATGCCCGCCGGCCGCGCGCGCTGCCCCGGCAGGCACGCCGTGACGAACAGCAGCGCGTAACCGATCAGCCCGAATACCGGCAGCGGGACGCCGGCGACGTGCGCATACTGGGAATGCTGCACGGTCACGCAGCCGCCCGAGCTGCCACACAGCGGCGGCACGTGCTGGAGATAGACGGTGGTCAGGTAGGCGGCGATCGCCAAGCCGGTGAGGCTGAGCGCCCGCGAGAGCCAGGCGAGCCAATCCGTGTGAACCACCCGGTACCACGTCAGCTCGGTGCCGAGGATGCGATCGGCGAGAGACATCTGTGAATACGATCGGGTCGCCGGCACCGGTCCACATCCGATGCGACTGCCGACAGGGCCATCGGACAACTACTGACATGACACCCCCGGTGGGAATTGGATCTATCGTGCTCAGTCGTGCACCCGACGGCCGCGAAGCTCAAGGAGCGCCTGGCGATCCGCGGCCTCGAGATCGAGGTGCGGATGCTGAGCGACTCCGCTCGTACCGCACCCGAGGCCGCGGCAGCGGTGGGCTGTGATGTCGGACAGATCGTCAAGTCGCTCGTCTTCCTGCGCGACGGTGCACCGGTGATGGTCCTGTGCGCCGGCGACCGCCGCGTCGCAGCCCGGCGGCTCGGGCTGAAGCCAGCCAGCGCTGAGGACGCCCGGCAAGCCACCGGTTTCGCGATCGGCGGGATCCCGCCACTCGGCCATGACCGCGACCTCGCGACTTTGGTCGATTCCTCGCTTCAGCGATTCCCGACGGTGTGGTGCGCGGCCGGTACTCCGCACGCCGTGTTCGAGGTCGCGACGGGGCCGTTGATCGCGGCGATCGCCTACCCGGAGCTGCTCGACGTCAGTGACGATGGCCGGCTGGGCTGACGTGCGTCGGCTGGCGCGCGCCCCCGACGCGGCTCGCACCCGCGTACATGGAGGCCAACGGATGGCTCTTAACCGAAGCTGACGATCGCCGCGCTGTAGGGGAGCACGCGCAGCGTGTAGATCCGGTTGCTCCCGGGACTGATCGAGAACGTGTCGTTGTGCCCATGCCAACGGGCGTCAGGCCCGATCGTCTGGCCGGCGAGCGTCACCCCGGTCTCAGCCGCGGCGGATGGCGCCAACAGCCGGCTGACCGACGCAGACGAGTGCCCGTTGCCCATGTTTATGCGCGCCTTGAGCGTCTGGCCGGACTTGTTGATCAGCAGCAGCTTCAGTCCGTTCTTCGAGTCGACGGCCCACGCCTTCACGCGATGCCCTAGCGGGCTGGTGATCGACACGTCCTCGAGCCGGGCGCGCGGCCCGAGCATCTGCGCGAACACGGCCAGGCCGTAGGCCTCCGGCAGCGGCTCGATCCCGTTCGTCCCAAGATGGAACGGCGCGTTGGGGAGCTTGGGGCGGATGTGCCAGTTCACCCCGGCGACCCCGCGATGCATCATCTCGAAGAGAGCGTCGGGTGCCCACAGCGCGGTGGCGAACGACTCCGCCAGATGCTTGCGCCCGCCGCACGTGACCGAGTTCATCTCGGTGACGCGGAGCGGCACTCCCTTGGAGTGGGTCAGCGCGATCACGCCGCTCAGCGTCTTCGCCAGGCCCCCGGCGTAGCGGTCCTTGAGGAACGCATACACGCCCGGAGCATGGGAGTTGACCTTCTTGCAGGTCGCGGTCGCGTATCGGTGGAACGAGATCGCCTGCGGGGCCAGCTTGCCCAGTGCCAGCAGCTCGGTCGGCCACAGCTGGCTCGGGTAGGTGAGCTCGGGCGCGGTCAGCGTGATACGCGGAATCGCCCTCAGCACCGCCTTGGCGTACTCGACGTATTCGGTGCGGTAGGTCTCGGGCGTATACCCGGAGGTCCAGTGGCGGGGCGTGGATGAGAGCGTGCTCGGGATTCGCTCCTTCTCGAGCCACGACTCGCGCCGGTAGAGGTCGGGCTCGTTGCCCATCCCGAAGCCCGCCAGGTGCCCGGGCCCGACCGCCTTCAGCGCCGCCTTGGCAAAGGACGAGGCCATCCGGGGCGAGTGAACCGCCATGTTGAGGTCGAACTCGAGCTTCAGGTTGTCCCGGTGGGCGAGCTTGCCGAGGTCATCCAGCCATGCGGGCGTGAGCCCGATCACGTAGTGCGGCGCGCCGGCCGTTGACACCTTCCAGTAGACCTCGTCGGAGGAGCGACCGCCGATCCGCAGAATCATCCGCGACCCATCCTGCGGCCGCATGATCTTGAGCATCCGGTCGAACAGCGGGCCGGCGCCCAGGTACTTGTCGATCTCGTTGTCCTCGGCCGAGTACCCGAAGAACCCGCGCTGGATTTGCTGGCTCTGGCCGGACAGGCTGAAATCTGCGACGACGACGTTCGACGCGTTTCCGCTCGCCGCCGGAATCGCCGCGAGGAAGAAGGCCACGCACGCGGCCGCGAAGACTCGACTGCACCGCCCCATCGGACTCGGCAAGCTAGCGAAGATCGGCGCCCACCGTCGAGCCCTAGACGGGCGCGAGCGCTACCGGCGGCTCAGTCGTCGCCGCCTGCGACGTCCTGCGCGCTGACGTGACGCGTCTCCGCGTCGCCGGGATTCTCGAGCCGCGTCTGGGTCTCCTCGGTGCGCTTGTCCGCGTCCGGCGTGTCGAGGGCCTCGACGTCCTCCACCGGCCTCGGCGTGCCGTCGCCGTCGGGCACGAGCGTCGCGTAGGAGTCGTTGTCTCCGCGCAGCTCCTGGTCGGCGCGATCGATCCCGTAATGGTCGCGGAGCTGGCGCTCGCACTCAGACGAGACCCCGCCGCCGGCGTCGACGTTGGGCGTGTCACCGATGTGATTCTTGACGTAAGGGACGCGCAGCTCGCCGTCCTCGTCTTTGAGCCGGGCCAAGGGAACGAACGCCGTCCGCTTGTCTCCCATCCCGAACGACGCCTCGATCGTGACCCACGCCGCCTCGCCGTTCCCGTCGAGCGCGAAGATCTCCTTGATCGGCCCGATCAACTTCCCCTCCTGGTCGGTGACCTTCCTCCCGGGCAGACTGCTGAGGTCTTCGATCGGCGCGGTCATGACTCTCCTTCCCTCGCGTGCGCTCTGCACCAGGCCTACCCCACCTTGAGGGCGATCATGCCTCTTGCCGTCGCCAGATCGGCCGGCACGCGGCGGGCAGGCTCACAACCGACGCCACCCCAAAATCGCCCTGTTAGCGTATGGCGACGGCCTCGTCGACCCGCCAGGCCGTCGTTCTGGGACGGCGATCGCAACCAATTCCGGGTCCGGGGCAATGGGAATGATCGACCGCTGCAGGCGCCACGTACACGGGATCGGCTCGACCGCGCGGGCGGCCGTACCGAGCCGACGCGCCATGTCGCTCGCGTCGCTCGCGGCGCTGTCGCTCGCCGGCTGCGGATCGAGGACGGTGGTGCACCACTCGGTGACCACGGACCCGGCGCTCCCGCAGGCGCGGCCGCAGGCGATCGAGCCGGCCGCGGGCGCGCAGGCGGCGGTGGGCTCGGACACCCCGGTCGGCGACGTGCACGCACACGCCCCGCCGATCTCCCAGATCAAGAACGAGCTCCAGATGGAGCTCGTGGCCGTGCGCACCACGAATGCCAAGTACATCGACCCGCTGCAGTTCGTCACCGTGTGGGGGCGCACCGATCAGGGCGTCGACGCGCAGATGCCGGTCGGGGCGCCGATCCTCGCCCCGTGCCGGATCAAGGTGCTGGCCATCATTCCCAACTGGTTCGCGGGTCAGCCGCTCGTGTACTTCGAGCTCCTCGAGGGTCCGGACGCCGGACGGATCCAGTATGTGGCCGAGCAGATCACCGCCATCGCGCCGGTGGGGATCCTCCAGAAGGGGCAGGTCCTCGCCCGCTACGCGGCCGCTGGGACCGCGATCGAGTACGGCTGGTCCACGATCAACGGGGTGACGCTGGCGCGAGCCACCAGCGGCTACACCGAGGGCCAGGTCACCCCGGCCGGCCGGTCGATCCGAGCCTGGCTGAACGGCCTCGGAGCCAACGCCGGGCCGTCCTGACGCCCGGCGGTCCGCTAGCTTCCCGGACGTGTGGGGTATGTCGAGGCGATCGGATCGGAAGGTCGCCAACCGCGATCTGAGGGCGCCCGGCCGCGTGCTACGCGGGGCGCTGCTCGCGTGCGGTGCCGCGGGCCTTGCCCCGGGCGCATCCCTGGCCGCCGGCGCCGCGCCGCAGGCTCACGCGGTCGGGGTCTACACGGCCGCCGGCGCCCCGTCGCACGCCCGCGCGGCCACGCGCCAGCAGGCGGTGACGCTCAGCCTGACGGGGACGAGCGTTCCCGTCCCGCCGTCGTTCCTCGGCCTGTCGTTCGAATACAACGAGCTCCCCCATTTCGAGAGCACGGGGAAGCTGTTCGACCGCATGATCGCGACCGTGCACGCCCAGGACGGCTCGCCGATGTTCGTACGGCTCGGCGGCCGGTCGGCGGACCAGGTCTACTGGGACCCGCCGACTCAGATCGTTCCCAGCTTCGTGAACATCATCCCGCCTCAGTGGCTGCCGGATCTGGCCGCGCTCGTGCGCCGGGACAAGCTCAAGGTCGAGTTCGACCTCAACCTCGCCGTGCACTCGCCCAAGATGGAGGCCGCGTTCGCCCGGGCCGCCGTCAGGGCGCTCCCCCGCAGGTCGGTCACGGGGTTCGCGATCGGCAACGAGCCGGACCTCTACAAGATCCAGCCGTGGCTCTACAAGGAGCGCATCGGCAGCACGATCGCCTCGACGCCGCAGTTCTGGAACGACCACTACACCCCGCGGGAATACCGCCGGGACTACCGCGCCTACGCGCGCGCGTTGCAACGGGCAGTACCCCACGTCGCGCTGGAGGCGCCGGACACCGCGTTCCCGACCAAGGCCTGGTCGGCCGACGTGACGAGCCTCGGGCGATACACCCCGGCCGCGATCTCGATTCACCGCTACGCCACCGCCTACTGCAAGATCATCAACTACCACAACGCTCCCACCGTCTCGACGTTCCTCAAGGACGGGACCTCGGCCGGCCTGGCCGACACCCTGCACGGCGACCTCAAGCTGGCACGGAAGTTCGGGGTCGCGCTCCGCGTCACGGAGATGAACTCCGTCACCTGCGGTGGTCGGAAGGGCGTGGCCGACGCGTTCTCGACCGCGCTGTGGGCGCCGGACGCGCTGTTCGAGATGATCGGCGCCGGCGTGGCAGGGGTCAACTTCCATATCCGCCCGAAGCTCCCCAATGCCCCGTTTCACATCGACGCGAACGGCGTCGAGGCACTCCCCGAGGTGTACTCGATGGCGATGTTCGCGCGGATGATCGGCCCCTCGTCCCAGCTCGAGGGGCTGAACCCACGGCTGCCGCCGCACATGCGACTGAAGGCGTGGGCCGTGTCCTCGAAGGACGGCCTGAAGCTGATGCTGATAAACAAGACCCCGCGGACGATGGACGTCCGCTTCAACCTCCCCGGCGCGCACCGCACGGCGACGATCGTGCGGCTGCTGGCGCCGTCGCTGCGGTCGATTACCGGTGTGACCCTGGCGGGCCAGTCGATCGGATCCGATGGCCGCTGGCACGGCCAGCGCATGACCTATTCGGCGACGCCGTCGTCAACTGGCGTCTACCGGCTCCCCGTGCCGCGCTACAGCATCGAGATGGTCAAGTTCGGCCACGCGTAGGGCGCAACCTCACCCCTCACGCCAACTCCTTGCTGACCGCCGCATCGGGCACGATCGTGTCCGGCGCCAGCGCCTTGACCTTCAAGCCGAGAATCGGGTACACGAGCGTCGACAGCGCGGCGGCTCCGACCAGCGCCGCCGCCGTGTCAGTCCGCATGTGACCCGTGGCGACCGCGAGGTCCGTGATCGCCACGACGAGCGGAAGCTGGGTCGAGCACAGCAGGCCCAATGAACGGCGCTCGTGCCGATCGAGCACGTGCCTGTACAGCAACAGCGCCGGCGTGCCCCGGACAACCAGGAACAGGAAGAAGAACAGGGGGACCTTCTCGGCGGCGCCGGGGCTGGCGACGAGCGACGCAACGTTCAGGTTCATCCCGCTGACGATGAAGAAGAACGGGATGAACACGCCAAAGCCGACCGCGGTCAGCTTCGAATCGAACTGAGGCAGCTCGTCCTCCTTGATCAGCTGTCGGGTGATCATGCCCGCGGCGAACCCGCCCAGCAGCAGGTCGAGTCCGAGCCGGTAGGCGAGCAGCGCAAGGGCGAAGACGAGCACGAGGATGCACCTGACGCCGAGCTGCGAGCTGCTCTCGAGCGTTCGCTTAAGCACCGGAATGGCGCGCGAGGACTCGCGCTGGGCGAGCACCGCGACCCCGACCACGAGGGCGATGAACGCGATCAGAATCAGCGCGTGGTGCACGGTGCTCTCGGCCGAGAGGATCAGGGTCAGCAGCAGGACCGGACCGAACTCGCCGACCGCGCCCGCGGCCAGCAGATACGTGCCCAGCCGGGTTCGGAGCTCGCCGGCGTCGGACAGGATCGGGATCAGCGTCCCGATCGCCGTGGTCGAGAGAGCCGAGCCGGTGTAGAGCAGCGAGAGCACGACGCCGGCGGCCGCAAGCAGCGCACCGAGCGCGTACCCGATCGCCAGCGACATCGCCCATCCGATCATCCCGAGGCGGAGCGGCAGGCCCTCGATCCGCCCGAAATCGATCTCGTATCCGGCGAAGAAGAACAGCATGCCCAGCCCGAGGCTGGAGAAGAAGTTCACGAACGGGGTCACATGCAGGCCCAACACCTGCGGGCCGATCATCACGCCGAGCAGGAGCTCGAGTACGACGACGGGAAAGCCGAGGCCGTCGAACCGTACAGCCGCGGCTATCGCCCCGGCGACGGCGGAGGCGCCGATGATCGCCAGGAACGTCTCAGGCGAGATCGTGACCGAGATCGCCGCGAAGGTACTCATTGCGGCCCGACCGGCCCCCGGCAGGCGAGCCTGCCCCGCGGAATCGCGCTCGACGATCCCTTCCTACACCGCCCCGACATACCTCCACGATCCTCGATTGCCGACCCGGAGAGTATCTCTCAGTGCGGCCTTTTGCCAACCGCGCGGGCCCGGTCGGGCGAGCCTGTCGAGGCTGTCCCGCGGTCGACGCTGTCGGCGACCGGGCGGCCGGCTAGTAGCCGCCCGGGCCCTTGCTCTTCGTCGTAGTCGTCCTCGGGATCGTCGTCGTCGTCGGCGGCGGCTTGACCGTCGAGGTCGGGTGCGACGTCGACGTCGGGGGCGGCGGTGGGGCCGAGCTCGTGACGGGCGCTGCCGTGGTCGTCAGCGGAGCGGCGGTCGTGGCCACGGTGGTGGTGACGGCCGCCGACGTTGCGGTCTGCTTGTGCTGCGCCTTGTGCTTCTTGTGTTGCTTCTTCCTCTTCGGGTCAGCCTTCTTGGTGGTCGAGGTTGTCGTGCTCGTGGTAGCTGCGGCCTGGGTCGAGCTTGAGCTCGAGCTCCCCCCGCCACAGCCCGCGATCACAACTGCGGCTGCCAGTGTGGAAAGTAGCGCTCGTTTCATGTGGCCGGGCTCCTGTGGTCAGTCGAGGACTTCGGGTTCAGGGTACAAACGTTTCCGGCGCCCGAAGGTTGCCCCAACCGGCGATCGATAAATCGGACGACGAGGGCGAGTGTAGAGGGGAAAGCGCCTCCTTATGCCCGTCAGGACCGCTGCCGCGAGGTCTGTAGAATCCGCGCGCCCGGCAGGCGTGTGTCGTTCCGCCCTGGTCTCATGGGAGGATGGTGGCGTCCGCGTAACCCGTTTTTCGCCAAGGGCGCGGCGATTGCACCCAAGCCCGCGGGGGGAATTCTGAGACCTGAAAGTGATCCTGGCTGATGCGCAAGGGCGATGACGTGGCACAACGAGCGAGCGACGCCGAGAACGGATCGGCCGTCGAGCTCGAGGAGACGCGCGGTAAGGCGCCCGCCGAGGCTCGCCAGGACGCGGCCGCCGGAGCCGTAGCCAGCTCCGACCAGGGCCCCGGCCCCGCCGCAGGCCCGCCTCCGGCCGAGCCGCCGCCGGTGCAGTTCGAATCCAATTCGCGCTCGACGTGGATCCTGATCGTCTGCTGCGTGGCGCAGTTCATGGTCATCCTCGACCTGAGCATCGTCAACGTCGCGCTGCCCTCGATCCAGTCGAGTCTCGGTTTCTCCTCGGCCGACCTGCAGTGGGTCGTCGACGCCTACGCGATCACGTTCGCAGGGTTCCTGATGCTCGGCGGTCGCGCGGCCGACTACTTCGGCCAGCGAACTACGTTCGTGGCCGCGCTGATCCTCTTCTCGCTCGCCTCGCTGGCCGGCGGCGCAGCGCAGGACACCACGATGCTGATCGTGGCCCGCGGCGTGCAGGGCTTCTCGTGCGCGTTTATGGCCGCCTCGTCGCTGGCGATCATCACCTCGACGTTCCCGCCCGGCCCGCGGCTGAACCGCGCGATCGGCCTATGGGCGGCGATGAACGGCCTCGGCGGAGCCGCGGGGGTGTTGTTCGGAGGGATCATCACCCAGGCGCTGAGCTGGCGCTGGGTCCTGCTCATCAACCCGCCGATCGGTATCGCCGCGGCCCTGATCGCCTATTCGGTCGTCTCCAATAGGCGCCGCGCCAAGGGCGGGCCGAGCTTCGACCTCGCCGGCGCCGTCACGCTGACGGGCGGGCAGATGGTGCTCGTCTACGGGGTGGTCAAGGCAGGCGTCAACGGCTGGAGCTCGTTCGTCGCCCTCGGGCCGATCGTCGCGGGAATCGCGCTGCTCGTCCTGTTCTGCGTGATCGAGACCCGATTCGCCTCCGATCCGCTCGTCCCCTTCGGGGAGCTGACCAAGCCGCTGCAGACGGCGAATACGATCGTCGTGCTGTTCAGCGCCGCCCTGTTCCCGATGTGGTTCTTGAGCTCGCTGTACCTCCAGCAGGTGCTCGGCCTCTCGCCTCTGCACGCCGGCCTGACGTTCCTGCCGATGGCGCTGACGATCATGTTCGTGGCCAGACGAGCCGGGGTGTTGGTCAGCCGCTTCGGGGTGCGATCCGTGCTCGGCGGCGGCCTGCTGCTGATGACCGCCGGTCTTCTGCTGTTCACGAAGATCGCCTCCAGCGGCAGCTCGATCGTCTACATCATGATCCCCGGCCTGCTCACGGCGGCCGGGATCGGAATGTCAATCGTGCCGTCCACGATCGCGGCCACGCAGGGCGCGAAGCCCGGCCAGGCCGGCCTCGCGTCGGGTCTCGTCAACACCTCGCGGCAGGTCGGAGGCGGACTCGGGCTCGCGGTCCTGATCACGCTCGCCACCCAGCACTCGAGCAACCTGATCGGCACCGGCCAACCCGTACCCGAGGCCCTCACCAACGGCTTCCGCCTCGGATACTTCATCGCCGCGGGGCTGTGCGCAGTGGCCGCCGTGGTCACCTTCCGGATGGTCCCCAAGCACGCCGCTGCCCATCAGCCCGGCCACGCCGCCGCGGCGGGCGGCGACGACGCCCAGGGCTCGTCCACGCGTCGGCGGATCCCGATCCTCGCCGGCGTGGCGATTGTGATCGCCGGATTCATCGCGGTCGACTTCGCGTTCGGCGGGTCCCGCGGAGCCCCGATCGGCCAGTACGTCACCAAGGACACCTACAGCTACGTGACGGCGCCGCAGCTGCATCCCCCGATCGCCAGGGCCGACGTCGCCCCCCGGGACCTGAGCACGCTCGCGCCCGGCTACATCTTCCTGGCCAACTTCTATGACCTGAACTACCCTCCGATCGTCGGCCAGAGCGGCCCGCTGATCCTCGACGGTGGCCTGCAGCCGGTGTGGTTCAACCCGGTGCCCGAGGACGTCGTCGCGGGCAACCTCAGCCTTCAGCGCTACAACGGCAGGCCCGCCCTCGCCTGGTGGCAGGGCTTCATCACCAACGCCGGCGCGACCACCAGCGGCGAGGACGTGATCGTCGATCAGCACTACCGCACGGTCGCGCGTGTCAGCGGCGTCGACGGGTGGGTGCCGACCCTGCACGAGGTCCTGGTCCGCGGCAACCACGCCTGGGTCACAGCGAACAAGAACCTGCCGATGGACCTTTCCAAGTACGGCGGCGCCTACAACGGCGCACTGATCGACTCCGCCGTCCAGGAGTACGACATCAAGACCGGCAAGCTGCTCTACAACTGGGACGTTCTCAAGCACGTGCCCCCGAGCGACTCGCAGGCCACGCTCCCGACCAACGGCTTCCCGTGGGACGCCTACCACGTCAATTCGATCGACCTCCTGGGCAACGGCAAGATGCTCGTCTCGCTGCGCAACACCTGGGCTGCCTACCTCGTCGACATCAAGACCGGCCAGATCGAGTGGACGCTGGGCGGCCGTCACTCGAACTTCAAGTTCGGGCCGGGCGCGGCCTTCGAGTGGCAGCACAACGTCGCATTGCGCTCAGGCTCCCGGGTGACGATGTTCGACGACCACTGCTGCCAGGAGACGGGCGGAGGCACCTACGTCTCCCCCACAGGGGCATCGCGCGGGCTCACGCTCAACCTCGACCAGAGCACCCGCACCGCCACTCTGGCGGCTCAGTACAGCAAGGGCCCCGGCTATGACTCCCAGTACATGGGAAGCACCGAGCCGCTGCCGAACGGAAACGTGTTCGTCGGCTGGGGCTCCCAACCCAGCTTCTCCGAGTTCGACCGCGCCGGCCGGCTCGCCCTCGATGTGATCCTCCCCCACCCCGATCTCAGCTATCGGACCACGCTCCACCAGTGGGTCGGCCTGCCGCTGTATCCGCCCGCCGGCGCAGCGCAGGTGCATGGGGGCCGGACGACCGTATACGCGAGCTGGAACGGATCTACCCAGCTCGCCGGCTGGCGGGTGCTCGAGGGCGCCGGTTCCTCGTCGCTGATGCCGCTGAACACGGTCGGCAAGACCGGGTTCGAGACGCAGATCCCGATCAAGCGGAGCGCGGCCGTCTACGAGGTCCAAGCGATTGACGCCACGGGCCACATCCTCGGCACGTCCAAGCCGTTCAGCGCCACCGCCGGGTGAGCTGAGAGAGCGCCGCGGGACTGAAAACCCCACCATTTCCGGGTGTTTTGCCGCGCAACGGCGGGTTTCGTCGGGACCTCCTACCATAATCCCAGAGCAATTTGGGCCAGATTTCGCCTGGGCGCCCCGAGCCGGCGAGCAATTTCGCCTAAGACGCGTACTATCAACGGGTCGAGGACCCTGCGGCACCGGTTTCTGGGAGTGCCAGCGCTACGTAATTAGACCAAGGGAGTAATCCTTGCGGATTTTGATTCTCGGTGGTGACGGCTTCTGTGGCTGGCCCACGTCCCTACACCTCTCCGCCTGCGGCCACGAGATCGCGATCGTCGACAACCTCGCCCGCCGCAACGCCGACAACGAACTCGAGGCGGATTCGCTGACTCCGATCAGGCCGCTGGGGACCCGACTGGCCACGTGGCGAGAGCTGACCGGCCGCGACATCCCGTTCCATCGCCTCGACGTGGCGAAGGACTATCGCGAGCTGCTCGACCTGCTCGTCGAATGGCAGCCCGAGGCCGTCGTTCACTTCGCCGAGCAGCGCGCCGCCCCGTATTCGATGAAGAGCTCGTGGCACAAGCGCTACACGGTCACCAACAACGTCAACGCCACCCACAACCTGCTGGCCGCGATCGTCGAGTCCGGATTGGACACCCACGTCGTCCACCTCGGGACGATGGGCGTCTACGGGTACGGCACGGCAGGGGTCAAGATCCCCGAGGGCTACCTCCGGGTCCGCTTCGAAAACGACGAGGGGGACGAGGTCGAGCAGGAGATCCTCTACCCGGTCAACCCGGGCAGCGTCTACCACATGACCAAGACCCAGGACCAGCTTCTGTTCGCGTTCTACAACAAGAACGACGGCACCCGGGTCACCGACCTCCATCAGGGCATCGTGTGGGGCACCCAGACTGCCGAGACGCGTGTTGACGAGCGCCTGATCAACCGCTTCGACTATGACGGCGACTACGGCACGGTGCTCAATCGGTTCCTGATGCAGGCCGCGATCGGCTACCCGCTCACCGTGCACGGGACCGGCGGTCAGACGCGGGCGTTCATCCACATCCAGGACACCGTGCGCTGCATCCAGCTTGCGATCGAGAACCCGCCCGAGCAGGGCGAGCGCGTCCGCGTGTTCAACCAGATGACCGAGTGCCACCGAGTCGAGGACCTGGCCAAGCTCGTGGCCAGCATGACGGGCGCCGAGATCGACTACGTCGAGAACCCGCGCAAGGAGGCGGCCGAGAACGAGCTGTTCGTGGAGAACAGACAGCTGGTCAACCTGGGCCTCGATCCGATCCGCCTCCAGGACGATCTGCTGGCCGAGGTCACGGAGATCGCCGGCGCCTACGTGGATCGCTGCGACCGCAGCAAGATCCCTTGTCGCTCGAAGTGGATCCAAACCAAGGAGCCCGCCACTCCGGCCGTTTAGCCGCGAGGGCCGCGGCCGGAGCCCACGGGCGCCGACCGCCGGCCCGGCGGCATACCCGCGGCGGGATCAGTACGCGTCGACGGGCGCCTCGTCGTCCATCCATGCGCCGATCCGCTTGGCCGCCGTGGTGGTCGTCGAGCCCACCGGAGCGAGGTTTCCTGCGCGCCCGATCCCGCTCGCGGGCATGTTGTCGAAGATCGACTCACTGGCTCCCGGCGAGATGCGGTACGTCTCGTGCCAGATCCCGACGTCCCCGCTGTCCCCGATCGTGGCGTTGAACCGCTTCCAGGCCTCGAGGTGGGGCGCGTCAGAGGACCGCGCGAATCGCTCCAGGTCCTCGAACGAGCTCCAGTACTGGACGAGCATCGGGCTGAGCGGGCTCTTGAGCGCGAACTCGTAGTGCAGCAGACCCGCCTGCGGGTGCTTCTCGAGCCACCTGATCATCCGCGGCATGGCAATGAACACCGGCCACCATCGTCCGATCTTGAGTGGCCGGTTGATCCTCATCCCGATCAGGAACACGACCAGGTCCGCGTCGTGAGTGGCCGCCCAACGTCCCGGGTTGATCTTCACCGCGCAAGCATCCCACCTCGGCGATCGGCAGGCATTGGCGCCGGCTACTCGTACTGCAGTGCCTGGAGCACGTTCAGGCGCCCGGCCCGCCGAGCCGGGAAGATCGCCGCGACGATCCCGGCCAGGATAGCCGCGATCACGAACACGATCAGCGTCCCCACGGGGATGGTGAACGCGGCGTACTTGATCGCCACGCCCACCATCAGCGCGAGCGCGATCCCGACCGGAATGCCGAGCGCGGCGCCGATCAGCGCCGTGATCACGCTCTCGTGGCGGATCATCCGGCGAACCTGTCGGCGGCTCATCCCGACCGCGCGCAGCATGCCGATCTCGCGAGTGCGTTCGAACACCGTGAGTACGAGCGTATTCACGATCCCGAACAGGCTGACGACGATCGACAGCGAGAGCAGCACGTAGAGCAGGTTGAGCAACATGTCCAGCCCCTGAAGCTGGTTGCTGATGAACTGCGGGCGGGTCTGAAGCTTCGCGTCGGGGAAGCGTCCCAGCGCGGCGTTCAGCCGGTTCGTGCTGGCGGGCGTGACTCCGCCCTGGACCTTCAGGAACGCGTACAGGTCCTGTGGGTTCTGGTAATTGCGGTCGAACAGCGCGGTGGAGATCGTCACGTCTCCGTACGGCGAGGCGCCCTTCGGCGGCGAGGTGATGCCCTTGATAACGAGATGCAGCTTCGCCCCCGCAGGGGTCTCGACCGCGATCGGGGATCCAACGTGCAGATGCTCGGCGTTTGCGTAGGCGCTGTCGACGAACGCGCCGTCGGAACCGAGCTCTGCCGGCGTCTGCGGAGACCCCTGCTTCCACTTCAGCGCGATCACCCGGGTGACCTCCGGGGTCACTGCGGTCACCCGGACCGTCGAGCCGAACGCACGCCCGTCGCCAGCGCGCACCCCGGAGACGAGCTCGACCCCGGGCGCCGTGCGAAGCGCGTTCTCGGCCGAGGTGCTGATCGGGGTGAAGTTATCTGTCGAGGTGATCGCGTAATCGGCGACGAACACCTGCTTGACCGAGCTCTCAAACCGGGAGCGCAGGCCAGCCGCGAGCACGCCCACCATCGTCACCAGCGCGAGCCCGATCATCAGCGCCGACGCAGTCGATGCCGTCCGGGCCGGCGCTCGGGCCGCGTTGCCCCGGGCCAGCGTGCCGGCCGCGGCTCCGAAGCGCGCCGCGGGCCAGCCGAGGACCCGCACGAGCGGCGGTACCAGCCTGGGGGCGAGCATGGCCACGCCGAGGAACAGCAGCGCCGCCCCGATCCCGATTGCCAGCAGGCGTTCGGTCGTCGACATCGAGCTGACGAGCAGCCCGACGAGGAGGAGCGCCAGTGAGGCGGCGATCGTCAGCGTGGCCCCGTGCACGCTGAAGCGGGCGAAGCGCGAGGGCGGGAGTACCGCGCCCTCGCGCACGGCCGCGATCGGCGGCACGCGCGTGGAGCGAAGCGCCGGCCGAAGCGCGGCCAGCAGCGTGACGAGAATCCCCACGAGCAGGGAGATCACGATCGTTCGGGTCGCAAACACGGTGCCCGTCTGCGGGAGGTTGATCCCGAACGACACGAACAGGGCGTTCAGCGCCTTGGCCAGCCCGAGGCCGAGGAACAGCCCAATCACCGAGGCGAGCAGTCCGATCACGAACGCCTCGACCATCACCGAGAGCAGGACCTGCCGGCGTGAGGCCCCCAGGGTTCGAAGCGTGGCCAGCTCGCGAGTCCGCTGGGCGATCGTGATCGACAGCGTGTTGGCGATCACGAAGCTGCCCACAAAGAGCGCGATGCCGCCGAACGCGAGCAGGAAGGATTGGAAGATGCTGAGGAATCCACTCGTGTCCTTGGTCGCCTGCTGGGCCTGGGCCTTACCGGTTCTGACCTGACCGCTCGGCGGGAGCAGCGGTCGGATCGCGCTGACCACCTGCGCCGGTGAGATGCCGCTTCGTGCGGCGATCGAGATCTGGTCGAGCAGGCCCGCCTTATGGAAGATCCGCTGCGCGGTCGGGAGGGTGAAGATCGTCATCGATGCGCCGCCCAGCGAGGACACGCCCGCGAACTTGACTGTGCCGACGATCCGGAATTGCTGCACGGGACCACGCGCCACGACACCGACGTTCTGGCCGATTGAGAACCCATGTTGGCTGGCCGTCGAGGCGTCGATGTCGACCTCGTTGGGTGCGCTCGGCCACGTGCCGCTCGTCAGCGTGAGCGGGTTGAACCGTGCTCCGGCGGCGGTGTGGCTGAAGGCCAGGCTCGGCGCGCCGTGGCCGGAGATCACCTTCCCGTCGCGGCCGACGAGCTGGGCCTGGTCGGAAATTCCGCCCGAAGCCTGTGCGACCTGCGGCAGCGCGCGGACCTTCGCCAGCAGCGACTCGGGCAGGGACGGCACGCCCGGGCCGCCGCCGCGCGTATCGCTGCTGATCGCGCTCTTGCCCGTGATCACCGCGTCCGTGTTCTTGTAGGCCTGTGTGAACACGGTCGAGAAGGCCGCCTTGATCGTGTCCGTGAGCACGTAGGTACCGCTCACCATCGCGACGCCGAGCACGATCGCCACGGCGGTCAGCGCCGCCCGCAGCTTGCGTCCGAGCAGTCCCCTGAGCGCGACGCGGATCACGAGTGAAGGGTGCTCATGACCTCGAGCACGTCGCCCGCATCCGCGTCGGTCAGCTCCTTGACCACCAGCCCGTCCGCGAGGAACAGGATGCGGTCGGCGATCGACGCAGCCCGCGGTTCGTGCGTGACCATCACGATCGTCTGACCATAGGTACTCGTCGAGTCCCGCAGGAGATCGAGGATCTCTCCGCCGGTCGTCGAATCAAGGTTCCCGGTCGGCTCGTCCGCGAACAGGATCGTCGGACGGGTGATCAGCGCTCGCGAGATCGCCACCCGCTGCTGCTCGCCTCCGGACAGCTCCGCCGGCCGGTGCCGGCGCCGCTTGGCCAGGCCGGTCTTCTCCAGCACCTCCTCCAGCCACGCCTCCTCGGGCTTCTCGCCAGCGATCGCGAGCGGAAGCACCACGTTCTCCTGCACGGTCAGCATCGGGAGCAGGTTGAAGAACTGGAACACGAAGCCGATGTGCTCGCGGCGCAGCAGCGTGAGCTTGGCGTCGTCGAGCCCGGTGATCTCGGTCCCGGCGATCGCGATCGTGCCGCCCGTCGGCCGGTCGAGCCCGGCGAGCGAGTGCATCAGCGTTGACTTGCCCGAGCCGGACGGCCCCATCACGGCGAGGAGATGCCCGGACTCGACATCGAGTGAGACCCCGCGCAGGGCATCCACCGCCGTCGCGCCCTCGCCGTAGCGCCGCGCCACGTCCCGGGCCTTGACCACAAGCCCGTTGCCGCTCGTGTCATGTCGCATTTGGTCAGACATCGATTAGGAAGCTCTCACGCTCGATTCGGTCCCTCCCCCTCGGGAAGCACAGACATAACGGGTTAGGCATCGAAGGAGATCTGATGACTGCTGCAGCTGTGATTCTGAACATTGCATTTTCCGCCCTCGTGATCGTCGGCATCCTCGGCCTGCTCGCCTGGGCGGTCGCGACCGACAGGGCGAGGGTCCACGCGCTCGCGGCGAGCACGCGCCGCCACGCCCATCCGCGGGCTCGCCACGCCGCGCCGAGGGGCCGCAGCACCGTCACGCAGTCCTAGACGGTTGCTTGCTCGAACCCCCGGCGCGGATAACCTCCGCGCCGGGTGTTCGACCACGTCACGATCCGGGTCGCCGACCGAGCCGCGTCCGAGGAGTTCTACGACGCGGTTCTGCGGATGCTCGGAATCGATGAGACGTATCGGATACAAACGTTCTCCGAGTGGCAGGACTTCTCGCTCACGGCGGCCGATGCAGCAAATCCGCCGACGCACGGCCTGCACGTCGCGTTCGCCTCGCCGACGCGCGAGCAGGTCGATGCGTTCTGGCGAGCCGGGGTCGATGCGGGGTATGCCGACGACGGCGCACCCGGACCGCGGCCGCAGTACCGGCCCGAGTACTACGGGGCCTTTTTGCGCGACCCCGACGGGAACAGCGTCGAGGCCGTACATCATGCCGCGCTCCGGCGGCACGGAATCATCGATCATCTGTGGATCCGGGTGTCCGATCTCGACGTCGCGCGGCGTTTCTATACGACGATCGCCCCGTACGCCGGTCTCACGCTCAGGCACGACGCGCCCGACCGGGTCCAGCTCGCGCGCGATGCCACCGAGCGTGGATCGTTCTCGCTCGTCCCGGGGACGCCGACCGAGCACGTGCACATGGCCTTCCCGACCGATGACGACGGCGCCGTCCGCGGCTTTCACCGCGCCGCCGTCGGCGCCGGGTACCGGAGTAACGGAGAGCCGGCCGAGCGGCCGCGCTACCACCCGGGCTACTACGCCGCCTACGTGCTCGATCCCGACGGGCACAACATCGAGCTCGTCAACCACCATCGCGGCGTGTAGCCCGCGCTCAGGCGAGGCGGGCCGGCAGGCCGAACCGCTCGAACGCCCCGGCCAGGCGCCGCTCGTCGGTGGGCTGCTCGGGGAATCGCTCATAGGCCTCCGGGTCGCCGGACTCGATCGAGCGGACGATGAACGCGGTCACGTCCACCACCTGCTCGCCGCCAAAGCTCAGCACATTCATGGCGAATGGCAGGTACGCGCACTCCCCCTCGTCCCAGGAGTAGAACGCTATCGCCGGCTGCCCATTCGCACGCGTCCGGACGGCCCGCCAGCGCCACTCTCCGGACATTGGGGACAGCCGCGCCCAAATGGCGATTCCCGCGCGCGTCTCGTACCACGTGGCCAACGGCGGCATCGTGAACGTCGCGTCATCGGCCAGCATCGCCGCAAACGCGTCGACGTCGCAGCGCTCCCACGCGTCGACGTAGCGGTCGATGAGCTGCCCCAGTGCCTCGTCGCCGAGCGACCGCAGCGTCGCCTGCTGGCTGCGCTCCGGTACGCGCTCCTCCACAGCGGCGCGGGCGCGCTGGAGCGCGCTGTTGACCGACGCGATCGACGTATCGAGCATCTCAGCCGTCTCCCGGGCCGAGAATCCCAGCACCTCTCGGAGGATCAGCACCGCCCGCTGGTTCGGCGCGAGGTGCTGTAGCGCCGCGATGAAGGCGAGCTCCACGCTCTCCCGGCGCTCGTAATGAGCCTCGGGCGTGGCGTAGCCGTCCTCAAGCCCCAGCGCTTCGTCTGGGTACGGCTCCACCCACACCGACTCCACCGCCGGCTGTCCCGGCACCGCGTGCGGATCGGCCGCCGGCCCGTAGTCGATCGGCAGCACCCGCTTCGGACGCCTCGAGATCTGGGTCAGGCATGTGTTGGTGGCGATCGTGTAAAGCCACGACCGCACCGAGCTTCTCCCCTGAAACCCCGATAGGCCTCGCCACGCGCGCAGAAGCGTCTCCTGGACGGCGTCCTCGGCGTCGTAGACCGATCCCAGCATCCGGTAGCAGTGCGCGTGCAGCTCCCCCCTGTAGGGCTCTACCACGCCCGCGAAGGCACGCTCGTCTCCGGCCCGGGCCGCGGTCAGCGTGCCCGGGTCGAGTTCGGCCCCGGCCGAGGTTCTGGTCATCTGCATTGACAAGTTAGACCCTCGGGAGGCGGGGAACTCATCGGCCGATTAGTTTCGGACCCGGGGGTGGTCCTACGGACAGATGGCCATCGCCGGATCGAGCCCGATCGTTCACTTGGAGCTGCACACCGGGGCTCTGCAGGACGCGTGCGGCTTCTACGCCCTGCTGTGCGGCTGGGCACAGCGGCGGATCGACACGCCGGGCGGCTCCTACCTGGGGCTTGACCTGGGACCGAACCTCGGCGGTGGAGCCGTCGAATGTCCAACCGAACGGCCGCTGTGGCTCCCATACGTGGAGGTGGGCGGAATTCACGCCAGCACCGAGCGGGCCGTGGCACTTGGTGCCCGGGTTCTGCTCTCACCGCGCGAGGGCCCGTCGGGATGGCGAAGCGTGGTCGCGACCCCCGCCGCGGGCGAGCTCGCGCTCTGGCAACCGAAACGATGACGCTGCTACACATCCCGCATGCGCCTGCGGCCACCGAGTCCAGCCGACGCCGAGGCGGTTCTCGCCGTGCTGGTCGCGCGCGACGTGGCGGACGTCGGGGAGCCGGACTACACGCTCGCCGACCTCCGGGATGAGTGGAGCGCGAGCGAGTTCGAGCTGAGCACGGATGCGATCCTGGCGCAGGATGCGGACGGGCGGGTCGTCGGCTACGCGGTCACGCGCCGTCAGGGGACGCTGGCCGCGGTCGATCCGGACCACGAAGGCCGGGGCCTCGGCACGCTCCTGCTCGAGTGGGCCGAGCGGCGCGCCGTCGAGCAGGACCGCCCCCGCCACCGGCAGTGGCTCGGCGCGTCAAACGAGCGGGCCAAGGACCTGCTCGGACGCGCCGGCTATCGCTACGCACGCAGCTACTGGCGGATGGTCCGGGCGCTGGACCGGACCTCGGCCCAGCGCTCGACCCAGCCCGGCCTCTCCTTCCGGGCCCTTGACCCCGCGGACGACGCTGCCACCCTGCATGCGCTCGACCACGCCAGCTTCTCCGTCAACCCCGACTATCAGCCCGTCTCGCTCCAGGCCTTCACGGAGGAGCTCCTGGGTGCGCACAACGTCGACTCCGGGCTGAGCCTCGTCGCCGAGCGCGCCGGCCGCCCGGTCGGCTTTCTGCTCACGCTGCGCTGGGAGCCGCCGCCCGCGGGCTACGTCGACATTCTCGCCGTCCACCCTGACCACCAGCGCGAGGGGATCGGCACCGCGCTTCTGCGCGAGGCGTTCGCCGCCTACGCCGAGGCCGGGCTGCTCGAGGCGCAGCTCACAGTCGCTTCGGACAACCCCCGCGCACTCGCGCTCTATGAGCGCGTCGGGATGACGGCGAAGTTCGAGTTCCAGGCCTGGGAGCGGGCGATTCGGACGCCCGCATAAGCGCTTGTCTCGGGCATCGTGCGGGGATAACGTTGTGGCTCCTCGACGAAAGGATGTGGGGTATGAGCTCGTCATATGACTACGTGATCGTCGGTGCCGGCTCGGCGGGGTGCGTGCTCGCCGCGCGACTCTCCGAGGACCCCGACGTGACCGTCTGCGTGCTCGAGGCGGGACCCGCCGACAGCGCCGACGAGATCCATCTCCCCGCCGGCGTCCTGGCGGTCGGGCAGAGCAAGTACGACTGGGCGTTCATCTCCGACCCTGAGCCGGGGCTCGCCGGCCGGCAGCGCTACCTGCCGCGCGGGCGCACGCTCGGCGGGTCCTCGTCGACGAACGCGATGGTCTACATCCGTGGCAACCGCGCCGATTACGACGGATGGGCCGCGATGGGCCACAGCGGCTGGGGATGGAGCGACGTGCTGCCCTACTTCATCCGGGCCGAGGACAACGAGCGCGGCGCGAGCGAGCTGCACGGCGCCGGCGGTCCGCTCAGCGTGATCGAGAATCGCTCTCGCTACCGCACCTGCGAGGCCTTCATCGAGGCCGGGCAGCAGGCCGGGCTGCCGCTCAACGAGGACTTCAACGGCCGCGAGCAGGACGGCGTCGGCTGGTATCAGGTGACGCAGCGAAACGGCCTGCGGTGCTCGGCCGCCGTCGCCTATCTGCATCCGGTGCTCGAGCGCCCGAACCTGACCGTCGAGACGGGAGCGCATGTGACCCGGCTGCTGCTCGACGGCACGCGCGCGACCGGCGTCGAGATCGACCAGCGCGACGAGCTGCGCGAGATCCGGGCCGAGCGCGAGGTGATCCTCAGCGCGGGCGCCTATCAGAGCCCGCAGATCCTGCTCCTCAGCGGAATCGGGCCGGCCGACGATCTTGAGCTGGCCGGCATTCCGCTGGTGCACGAGCTGCCGGTCGGCCAGGGGCTCCAGGACCACGTGGCCACATGGATCACGTACACCACGGACGAGCCGTCGCTGCTCACCTCGGAAACTGAGGAGAACCTAGCTCTGGTCCAGACCGAGGGCCGGGGGCCGCTGACCTCCAACTTCGCCGAGTCCGGCGGCTTCTTCCGCACCCGAGACGACCTCGGCGCCCCGGACATCCAGCTCCACGCGATCCCGATCCTGTTCCCGGAGGCAGGCGCAGGCGAGATCCTGGTCGACGGCTGGGCCATCTCCGCCTGCCTGCTCAGGCCCGAGAGCAGCGGGTTCGTAAAGCTCCGAGGACGGCTGCCCACGGCCAACCCGCGGATCCTCCATAACTACATCGTCGAAGAGGCTGATCGGGCGACGATGGTGGCCGGTGTCAGGCGGTGCCTCGAAATCGCCGAGCAGCCGGCGCTGAGATCGGTGTCCACCGGCGCCTTCGGAGCACCCGCCGGCGACGACGACGCGAGCATCATCGCCCACATCGAGCGCAACTCGACCACGCTGTATCACCCGGTCGGCACCTGTGCGATGGGCCGCGTGGTCGACTCGCAGCTGCGGGTGTTCGGCCTCGACTCGCTGCGAGTCGTCGACGCCTCGGTGATGCCAACGCTCGTGCGCGGCAACACGAATGCGCCGACGATCATGATCGCCGAGAAGGCCTCCGACCTGATCCGGGGCAACGCCACGATCGCCGCCGAGACGAGCACCGAGCCGGCCGCCGTGTAACGGCGGCCGGCCGGAGTTAGCCACCGAGCGCCTTGGCCAGGCGGACCTCTCGCGCGGCCGCGGGGTCGAGCAGCGCCTGTAGCGCGGCGTCATAGCTCGGCAGCGCGAGCACGGTCCCGTCGTGGAGCACCATCAGGAACCGATCCATCGTGCGCAGGAAGGCGCGGTCGTGTGAGACCGCGACGACCGTGCCCTGCAGGCGTTCGAGCGCGTGCTCCAGCGCCTCGGAGGAGTCGATGTCCAGGTTGTCGGTCGGCTCGTCGAGCAGCAGCAGGTTGTGACCCTCGAGCTCGAGCACGAGAACCTCGAGCCTGGCCTTCTCGCCTCCGCTGAGCGTGTCGTAGCTGCGTCTCGCCGCGCCGGCCAGCCCGTACCGGGCGAGCGCGGCCATCGCCGCCTGCATCCCGGCGCCGCCGACGCGCTCGATGACCGCGTCGATCACGATCTGGCCGGCCAGGTCGTCGCGGGTCTGGAGCTGCGTGAACAGCCCCGGCGAGACGCGCGGGCCGACGACCAGCTCGCCGGCATCCGGCTCGCGGTCGCCACCCAGCGTCCGGATCAGTTCGCTCTTGCCGGATCCGTTCGGCCCGATCATCCCCACCCGCTCGCCGAAGTGGATCTCGTCCCAAAACGGCGCCACCAGCCCGTCGATGCCGATCCCGCGCATGTCGAGCACCCGTCGCGCCGAATCGCCGCCTCGCATCCGCACGGCAATCGACTGGTCGGTCACGGGCGAGGGCGGGGGGCCGCCCTCGCTGAACCGCCGCCAGCGCGTCTCGGCCGCGTCGGCCTTCTTCGCCCAATCGCTCGAGTACCGCGCCCGCTCCTTGAACGTCTTCATCAGCCGGTACAGCCGCCGCTCCTCCTCGCGCCAGCGCCTGACCGCGTCGCCGAGGCGCTGCTGGCGCTCCTCGCGGGCCTGGGGATAGCCGGCGTAGGAGCCGCCGTGCACCCAGGCGCCGTTGCCCTCGAGCGTCACGATCGAGTCGACCGCCGAGGCGAGGACCTCGCGGTCGTGCGAGATCAGCAGGACGGTCTTCTTCGACGCCCGGATCCTTCGCTCGAGCGACAGCTTGGCGGGAACGTCGAGGAAGTTGTCGGGCTCGTCGAGCAGCAGCACGTCTGCGTCGGAGCCGAACAGGACCTCGAGGACTAGCTGCTTGCGCTCGCCTCCGGAGAGCGTCACGGCCCGGCGGTCGGCGAGCTCGTGCAGTGGCGCCCGGACGATCCGCCGGCACGCGGCATCCCACTGTCCCTCGAGCTCGTAGCCGCCGAGCGCCGAGAAGTCGGACATCGCGGCGCCGAGCCGCATCCCGGCGTCGTGGTCGCCGGTCGCCAGCTCCGCCTCACAGCGCAGCATCTCCTCTCCGGCCCGGCGCAGCGCGAGCGGCGCCAGCGAGAGCAGCAGTTCACGCACGGTCCGTCCGTCGTCCGAGACGCCGACGTCCTGGGGCATGTGGGCGACGATGCCGCCGACCGCCGTCTCGCCCTCATCGGCGCTGAGCAGCCCGGCGATCACCCGTAGCAGCGTGCTCTTGCCGACCCCGTTGGTCCCGATCAGGCCCACGTGGGCGCCCGCCGGGATCCGGAATGAGACGTCCGAGAACAGGACGTCTCCGCCCGGATGAGCGTAGGTCAGGCGCGATACGGCGACGTGCCCCATTGCCGCAATGCTGGCATGAGCGCGCTCCCAGATCCTCTTACAAAGATTTTGCGCTCGCCCAACGGTCCTCTTGCGCGCGGCTCCGATCATCGACGTGCAAGCCAAATCGAGCCCGAAGGAGACCCTCAGATGACTGCAATCGTGATCCTCAACGTGATGTTCGCCGTGCTCGTCGTGGCCGGAATCGTGTCGCTCCTAAGCTGGGCGATCGTGTCGGACCGCGGCGCCAACGTGAGCCTGCATCGGGGCGCCCGGCGCCGCGCGCGGAGCTCCGTGGCGGCGCCCGTTCGGACCGGCCGCCGTTCCGCGGCGAACGTCGGCGCCTGAGATGCGCTAGCGGACCCGGTGGTCGTCGCGCCGCAGCGCGGCGGTGAACCGCTTGGGCACAGCCGCCCCGTCTCCCTCCTCCCATAGCGTGAGCACGACGAGCTCGTCGTGCTCACGCTTGCACACGTAGAGGAGGTCGCGTCGCTCGAGGTCGCGCACCAGCAGCGTGCCCTTGTCGCTCGGCTGCACGCGCCCGGCGGCGTGGGCGCGCGCCACCCGCGCCGCGACCTCGGTCTTGGCCTCCAGCGTCCCTCGCACGCGCTGGCGAAAGCGCTCGGCGGCGTGGTCGGTGACGGCAATGAGCATGGGCGAAAGTAGGATGGCACTCCTGATGAGCGAGGCACGCATGCGCGCCGGCGGCCCCCATTACTACACGCTGGCGCCGGACTCGAACTTGGGTGGGGAGGTCTACGAACGCGAGCTCCTGCGGCGCCTGCCGGCGCACGGGATCGAGCTGGTGCTAGGCCTTCCGCGCGACCACCGAGTGGCCGAGACGCCGCCGGGCTGGGAGATCGACGTTCTTCGCCATCGGCTCGGGTTGCACTGGATGCGGGCGCCGCTCGTGTTCACGCCGTTCGTGGTCGGGCTCCTGCGCCGACGCCGCGTCGATCTGCTGCGCGGGCATTCGGTCCGGCACACGGGACCGTCGCTGCTCCTCGGCAAAGCGATCGCCCGGACGAACGTTCCCGTGGTCCTGCACCACCACCATCTGGATCCCCGCTGGGCCCGGCTCGAGGCTGCCATCGCGGCCCGTGCGGACCTCGTGATCACCGTCTCCGAACATGCACGCGAGCAACTGGTCGCCGCCGGTGTGCCGCGGCACCGCACGCACGTGGTGATCGAGGGCGTAGCGCGTCCGGCATCGGCCGGTATCGAGGCTCCGGGGCGCTGGCCCGCTCCGAGCGGGCTGCGGCTCCTCTACCTCGGCCGGCTCGAGGCTCGCAAGCGCCCGGAGGTGGCGCTCGAGGCGCTCACCGCCCTGGCCCGCCGGAGGATCGCGGCGTCGCTGGTGATCGCCGGAGATGGACCGGAGCAGGTTGACCTGAAGCGGCGCGCGAGCGCGCTCGGCCTGAACGGGGCGGTGCGGTTCGCCGGACGCGTATCCGAGAGCGAGAAGTTCTCGCTCTACGACGGCGCCGACGCGCTCCTGTTTCCCTCCACGCTCGAGGGATTCGGGCTCGTCGTGGCCGAGGCGCAGTCGCGCGGGCTGCCGGTCGTGGCGGCGGCCGGGACGGCGACCGTCGAGGCGTTCGACCCGGGGCGCAGCGGGCTTCTCGCCGACCCTTCCGGTGACTCGTTCGCCGTGGCGCTCGCGGGGCTCGCCGACGCGGAGCTCCGTGCCCGCATGGCTGTGCGAGCGCGGAGCTTCGCCGATCGCTTCGACTGGGACCGCTGCGCGGCCCAGGTCGCGGACTCCTACCGGGAGATCGCCCGCCCTCAGTCCACGTACTCGTAGGCGACCAGGGTCAGGAATTCGATCAGCTCGGGGGCGAGGGCCACCCGCTCGAACACCTCGCGCGTCTCCGCCGGACGGCCGGCCCGCCACGTCTCCTCGCCTACCGCCCCGCGGATGCGGGCAGTCTCCTCGTCCAGCACTCGGCGCACCAGCTCGGCGGTGACAACCGTCCCGTCCTCGAGCCTCACGCCGTGGTGGACCCATTGCCAGATCTGCGAGCGCGAGATCTCAGCGGTGGCCGCGTCCTCCATCAGCGAGTTGATCGCCGCCGCGCCGCGACCGGCCAGCCAGAAGGACACGTACTGGAAGCCGACGCTCGCGTTCGTGCGCAGTCCCGCCTCCGTTACCTCGCCGGGCGTCGCCGCGAGGTCGAGCAACTCGGCCGCGGTCACGGACACGTCAGGGCGTTGGCGCTCGAGTTGGTTCGGCGCGCCGTTCAGTCCCGCGTCGAACACCTCCCGGGCTACCGGCACCAGGTCAGGGTGGGCGACCCAGGTGCCGTCGTAACCCTGGCCGACCTCCCGCTCCTTGTCGGCGCGCACGCCGTCGAGCGCCTTCGCGTTCGCCTCCTCGTCCCTGCGCGACGGGATCAGCGCGGCCATCCCACCCATCGCGTGTGCTCCCCGTCGGTGGCATACGGCCACCAGCAGCTCCGTATACGCGCGCATGAACGGGACGGTCATGGTGACCGCTCCGCGGTCGGGGAGCACCATCTCGGGTCGGTCAGGGAAGCACTTGATGGCCGAAAAGATGTAGTCCCAGCGCCCCGCGTTCAGCCCGGCCGAGTGCTCACGCAGCTCGTACAGGATCTCGTCCATCTCGAACGCGGCCGGCAGCGTTTCGATCAGCACCGTGGCCTTGATCGTCCCCCGTGGGATGCCGAGGGCCTCCTGCGCGAAGCCGAACACGTCGTTCCACAGGCGCGCCTCGAGATGGGACTCCATCTTGGGCAGATAGAAGTACGGACCGGACCCGTTTCGGATCAGGCCCCGGGTGCAATGGAAGACGTAGAGCCCGAAGTCGAACAATGCACCGGCCACCGGCTCACCGTCGAGGAGGAGGTGGCGCTCGGGCAGATGCCAACCGCGCGGGCGGACGAGCAGCGTCGCCGGGCGCTCGCCCACCTCGTAGTGACGTCCGTCGGACCCCTCGTAGGTGATCGTTCCGTCGATCGCGTCCCGCAGGTTGATGTGGCCCTCGGCCATATTCCGCCACGTCGGCGCGTTGGCGTCCTCGAAATCGGCCATGAAGCCGTCGGCGCCCGAGTTGAGCGCGTTGATCGTCATCTTCCGCTCGGTCGGACCCGTGATCTCCACCCACCGTTGCTGCAGGTCCGCGGGCACCGGCGCTACCGTCCAGTCGCCCTGGCGTATCTCGCGGGTGTCCTCGGGGAAGTCGAGCAGCTCACCCCCCGCCAGTCGCGCGCGCCGCTCCGCTCGCCGCCGCAGCAGCTCCGCCCGGCGCCCGCCGAACCGCTGCTGCAGCTCGGCCACGAACTCCAGCGCATCCGGGGTCAGCACCTCTTCGAAACCGGACTCCATCGCGGCACGGAGCTCGAGTTTCGCCTGGGTCGTCACGGTGTGGAATCTACCCCGCGGGCGCGGCCGGCAACCTCGGCCATGATCAGCTCCGGGGCGAGTTGGGAAGGCGGCGGCCGAGCTCGAAGGCGCACGTGCCGAGCAGGTCGAGGACGGCGTAGCCCGCCGCCTCCCGATCGCCGCGTCCGGCGGCCTCGATCGCCTCCCGCCCGCTGTGGGCGATCCGTCTGGCGATCTCGGCCGCCGACGGCTTGGGAAAGCTGCCCGGATAGCGTCGCTCGAGCCAGGCCGCCCCGCTCCCGTGGCGGATCAGCTGACGAACCAGCTCATCGGGCGTCGCCCGGCTTCGATGCTCGACCCGCGCCGAGATGCGCTCCTCGATGCGCCAGCCGACGTCCTGGAGACGAAAGCACAGGTCGGCGTCCTCGCCCGCGCGCGCCCCGTCGACGAAGCCCCCGGCTTGCTCGAACGCGGTTCGGCGGATCGCGCAGTTGGCCGTCTGGGCGTACGGGCGAGCCGCGCCCTCGAGCGTTCTCAGCTGGCTCATCCGCCCGCGCGAGGTTCCGTGGCGCGCGGTCAGCGACGGGCAATCTGCGACGTCGTCGATCCACCCGGCCAGCACGGCGGTGTCGGCCGCCGGCTCGGGGACGAAGAGCTCATCGATCAGCGACGGATCAGGGGCGGTGTCCGCGTCGATGAACACGAGCCACTCACCGTTGGCGATCCGGGCGGCCCGGTTGCGCGCAAACGCCGGCGTCCGCACTCGCGAGGCCTCGATGATCTCCACCCCGCTCCGACGTGCCGCCCGCGCGCCGGGCCGGTTGTCCGCGACGATTACCTCATCCCCTGGCGCGAGCCGCAACGCCGCGAGCGAGCCCAGCAGGGTTTCGAGATCCGCGTCGCTTCCGGCGAAGGGCACGATCACCGAGGCGTTGGGGCGGCTCATGTCGCGGTGTGGCTCTCCGCCACGCAGAGGACCCCGATGAGCACCGTGATCAGCCCCGCGAGGACCCATCCGGGCAGCCCGCCTCCGAGCGCGAACACGACCATGATCGCGGCCGCGCACAGCAACTTCTCGTAGCCGAACTCGTCCAGCAGACGCCAGCGGAAGGCGAGGTGCCCGATCAGATAGAGCGCGACGCCGCCGCACAGCGCCAGGCGCGGCCCGGTGGCGAGCGACGATCCGGCCGCGCGGGCGAGGAACCTGACGCCGACGGCGAAGGTGATGATCCCGGCGACGATCGGCAGATGCAGGTAGCTGTAGGAGTCGGCCGCCGCCAGAACCGGATCGTCGTGCTCGCGCAGGCGGGCCTCGGCCGTGTCGGCCGCCTGATCGAAATATGTCCACCACATGCCGATCGTGATCAGCAGCCCCAGCGAGACGGCGGCGATCAGGTCGGCGTCGACCCGCCGGCCCACCGCCCCGACCCCGATCGCCACGATCGACTCGCCCAGACAGATGATCACGAACAGCCCATAGCGCTCGGCGAAATGTGCGACCGCGACGCGCTGGAGGCCGCGAAGCCGCTCACGCGTGAGCCAAGCGGGTCCGGCGTAGTCGATCGCGAGCGCAACGGTCCACAGCACGGCGCGGGCGGCTCCGGTCAGGAACGAGCCGATGATCAGCAGCACGATCCCGATCACGACGGTCCCCGCGAAGGAGCCGATGGCATACCACGACGCGTTCCCCTGTCGCGACGCGTCGGTTGTAGAGGGCGAGGTGCAGGAGACGCACGACCGCGTAGGTGACCGCGAACAGCGTCGCCTCGCTGCTGAACGCACGCGGTACCGCGAGCCCGGTGATGAAGATGAAGACCGTGGCGATCAACAGGCTCGCGCGCAGCGTGGCCGAGCTCGTAGTCTGCGCGTTGGCCGCCCACACGAACGCCGACCACGCCCACCAGATCAGCGCAAGCACGAGCATCGACTCGCCGAACCGCGTCCACGTCGGGTCGCGGTAGAGCAGCGCCGTCACCTGGGTGACCGCGAACACGAACACCAGATCCCAGAGCAGCTCGACCGGCGTCGTGCGCCGGTCCTCCGTCACGGACGTCGTCGGTTGGGCGAGCTCCTCCATGCCGCGAAGTATCGCGGCGATCAGATCTCGGCCAGGGCCTCGTCCAGCCGCCGGCGCGGCGCGGTCAGGGTGGTCGCCGAGCCGGCGATCCCCTGCCATGGGTCCGGCTCAACGCTGAGCCGGTTGAGGACCTGTGCGATCTTCCAGCGGTCGGCCCGCGTCGCGCGGTCCTCGAGCTCCTCGAGATGCAGGGGCGTTGCCACCGGAGCGCCGGGCCGGGGGCGGACGGCGTACGGAGCCACCGACGTGTGCGCGAAGCCGTTTCGCATCACGTCGATCAGGATCCGCTCCTCGCGCTTGGCCTTGCGCTGCTCGATCGTGAACAGCCGCGGCTCTCGCGCCGTCGCCAGGACCGCGACGCCGCGCGAGAACGAGCGAACCTCGTCGAATCCTGCCCGCCGCCTGAGCGCAACGACGACGTGGTACCCCCGCGAGCCGGAGGTCATCGCCCACGGCGTGAGGCCGAGCTCCTGTAGCAGGGCGACGATCAGCCGCGCCGCCCGGCGAACCTCTGCGGGCCGGTCGAGGCTCGGATCGAGGTCGAAGATCATCCGGTCCGGCCGGTCGAGCCGATCGGCGCGGGACGGCCAGGCGTGCAGTGTGATGCACGCCTGGTTGGCCAGGTACACGAGCGTCGCGACGTCGGCGGCCACCACGTGCTCGACCGTTCCGTTGCGCTTGGGCACGGTGACCCGGCGAAGCCACTCCGGGAAGTGCCCGCTCGCGTGCTGCTGAATGATCCGATGCCCCTCGATCCCGTCCGGATAGCGCTCGAGGTTCAGCGGCCGGTTCGCGATGTGGGTCAGCATCGTCGGGCCGATCTCGTTGTAATAGCGCGCGAGGTCGAGCTTGGTGATGTCCGGCGGGAACAGCACCTTGTCGGGGCGGCTGATCGTGACCTCGCGGCGTCCGGCCCGGATTGTCGTCGGGCTCACGACGGGACCTCGCGTACGACCTCGTTCGCGGGCTTGTCGGTGCGGAGCCCCTCGTAGCGCGGGTGGCGAAGCTTCCCGTCCCGCGTCCATTCAGTGAACCCGATCTGCGCCACCAGCTCGGGCGCGGCCCAGCGCGCGGCGCGAGGGGGGTCGCCGCCGGTGAACGGCGGCGAGGCGCGCTCGCGGCGCTCGAGCTCGTCTCCGAGGAGCTCGAGCGCGGCCGCGTCGAATCCCGTGCCGACCTTGCCCGCGTAGCGCAGCCGATCGCCGTCGTAGTAGCCGACGAGGATCGCGCCCAGGCGCTGACGGCTGCCGCGGGGAGCCGTCCATCCACCGATCACGAGCTCCTGCGATTGCACGCACTTGAGCTTCAACCAGTCGCGTGAGCGGGAGGCCACGTACGGGCTGTCGGCCCGCTTGGCGATCAGGCCCTCCCAACCGCGCCGGCACGCCTCTCGCAGCGCCTGCTCGCCGTCGCCGCGGCGATGCGGGGTCAGGCGCACGCGTCCGCGGAACTCGACCGCCCGGCGGAGCTCTGACTTGCGCTCGAGCATCGGGAGCGACCGCAGGTCCCGGCCGTCGAGCTCGAGCAGGTCGAACACGTAGTAGTAGACCGCGACGCCGCTCCGCAGCGCCCGGGCCGGGTCGTGGATCTGCATTCGCCGCTGCAGGCGCTCGAAGCTGGTCCGCCCCTTCTCGAACGCCACGATCTCTCCGTCGAGGAGCAGATCCGGCCCGGGCTGCTCGAGCGCCTCGACGATCTCGGGATAGCCGCTGGTCAGGTCCTGCCCGCTTCGCGACTCGAGCCGAACGCGCCCGCCGGTTCTGATCGCGCCGCAGCGGATGCCGTCGAGCTTTCGCTCGAACACCCATTTGGGGTCGGTGAACGGCCGGTCGCTGAGCACCGCCTTCATCGGCGCATACCTGCTCATCCGAGGTCGCTACCCGCCGCTTGGGCGCCGCTACACCGCGGCGCGCTCACGCCGATGCTGTGCCTCTGAGGCCGGCTGCGTCTCGCGCTGCAGACGCTCGAGCGCCTGCTCATACTCGTCATAGCGGCGCATGACCCGCAGCCATGACCACCCAGGACGTCTGCGGAGCTCGCGGCTGCGATCTCGATCGCCGGGACGCGGGGTCGCGGGTCGGCTCGCCAGCAGCTCCCGGTGCTCCGAGATCGCGGCGCCGAAGTCCGCCACCGGGACGTCGTCCTCGAGCAGGCTGGCCTCGAGGTGCGAGCGCAGCACGAGCAGCTCGCGCTCCGTCGCCCGCCGCGCGCCGTGCTGCCGCGCGTCGCGGAACGCGAAGCGGTCCCACGCCTTGGCGAAGGAGATGAGGTTCGTGCGCCCGCCGGCTCGATGGGCGGCGAGCATCGGGCAGATCCCGTCACCACTTGTGTATGCGCCGACGATGATCTCGTTCGCAGTGATCCCCTCGAGCATCGCGATCTTCGTATCGCGCGGAAGGCAGTCAATCGCCATGCGCAGGTGGTTGATCGTCGTCGGGCGCCGTGTTCGCATAGGGTTCAAAGCCTGCCGGGGCGGGCCCGGCCCAATCTAGCGGCGGCCGTCGGACGCCTCAACCGATTTCCTTGGCGCGAAAGGAACCTTGCAGATGAAGCTCGGAGTACACGTCGGCTACTGGGGCCTGGGAATGGGACCGCAGGATCAGCTCCAGGTGGTGCAGGAGGCCGAGCGGCTCGGATACGACTCGGTCTGGACCGCGGAGGCCTACGGGTCCGATGCCGCCACCGTGCTGGCCTGGCTGGCCGCGGGGACGAGCAGGATCCGGCTGGGTTCGGCGATCTTCCAGATGCCCGGTCGAAGCGCGGCGATGACTGCGATGACCGCGGCGACGATCGACGAGCTCTCCGACGGGCGGATGTTGCTCGGGATCGGGTCGTCCGGCCCACAGGTGGCCGAGGGCTGGCACGGTCAGCGGTTCGCCCGCCAGCTCCAGCGCACGCGCGAGTACGTGGCTGTGGTGCGCATGGCGCTCGCCCGCGAGCGCGTGGTCTACGAAGGCGAGACGCTCGTGCTGCCGCTCCCCGACGGGCCGGGCAAGCCGCTCAAGCTGATGATCACGCCGAAACAGGAGCGCATCCCGATCTACATAGCCGCGATCGGGCCCAAGAACACGGCGCTCGCGGGAGAGATCGCTGACGGTTGGATCCCGACGTTCTTCTCGCCGGAGTACGTCGCGGATTTCCGCTCCTCGCTCGAGGGGGGCGCAGCGCGATCCGGACGATCACTGGAAGGCTTCGACATCGCCCCCACCGTCAACGCCTTCGTTTCGGACGATCGCGAGCTCGCGCGCAACCTGATGCGCCCGGTGCTCGCCCTGTACATCGGCGGCATGGGCTCACGCAAGCAGAACTTCTACAACAACCTGGTCCAGCGCTACGGGTTCGAGGACGCGGCAAAGGAGATCCAGGATCTGTACCTGGACGGGAAGAAGGAGGAGGCCGGCAACGCGATCCCGGACGATCTGATCGACATGGTCTCGCTCTGTGGGCCGAAGGACGTCGTCCGCGACCGCCTCGCCGCCTACCGCGATGCCGGCGTGGGCACGCTGATGATCACGCCGATGGCCTGGACGACGGACGAGCGCATCGTCCAGCTGCGCGCGATCGCCGAGCTGGCGGGATAGCGGCGCCCAAGCCCCTGCGCATCTTCCTCGGCGCGTTCGGCGAGCCCGGCCACGCCTTCCCGATGCTGGCGCTCGGCGCCCGTCTGGCCGCGCACGGGCACGACGTCACGTTCGAGACCTGGTCGCGCTGGCGGGAGCACGTGGAGGGCGAGGGCATGCATTTCGTCGCCGCGCCCGAGTACCCGGTGTTCCCGACCTTGGAGCAGCCGCTGAAGCCCTACGAGGCGGTCGTGCGCGCGTGTGCGGAGACGCGGGTGGCGATGCGCGAGGCGGCCCCCGACGTTGTCGTCCACGACATCCTGACGCTCGCGCCGGCGCTGTCCGGAGAGCTCGAGGGCGTGCCGGTTGCGACGCTCGTGCCCCATCTGTACCCGGTCGGGGCGCCGGGGCTGCCCCCGTATGCGCTCGGCGCCCGCCGTCCGCGCACCAGGCTCGGCCGGAGGATGTGGACTGCGCTCGAGGGACCGGTCGAGGCCGGACTGCGACAGGGGCGAGCCGAGCTCAACGAGACCCGCCGCAAGCTCGGCCTCCCGCCGACCAATCGCCTGCACGGCGGCATCAGCGCCGAGCTCTGCCTCGTGGGCACGTTCCCAACGCTCGAGTACCCGCGTGCCTGGCTGCCCGAGGTGCACGTGGTCGGGCCGCTGATGTGGGAGCCGGCCTATCACGACGTCGATCCGCCCGCGGGGTCGGACCCGCTCGTCCTGGTGGCGCCCTCCACCGCCCAGGACCCGGACCACCGGCTCCTGCGCTGTGCGCTGCTCGGCCTCGGCCGCGAGCGCGTGCGGGTGCTGGCGGCCACCAACCGCAAGCCGATCCGCCGGCCCGTGACCGTGCCCGACAACACACGACTGGTCGAGTGGCTGTCCTACTCGCGGACGATGCCTCGGTGCGCGCTGGTCATCACCCACGCCGGCCACGGTACCCTGGCCCGCGCCCTCGCCTCCGGCTGTCCCGTGGTCGCGGTGCCCCACGTGGGAGATATGGGAGAGAACGCCGCGCGCGCCGACTGGGCCGGCGTCGGCGTGCGCCTGCCCTGGCGCCTGCTCTCACCGACGACCCTGCGCCTCGCCGTCGGCCGCGCCCTCGAGAACCCGAGTCTGCGTGACCGCGCGGGCGCGGTGGCGGATTGGGCCCGGCACCACGACGGCGCCGAGCGCGCGGCGGAGCTGGTGGAGGAGCTGGCGCTCAGGCGCCGGGGTGCCGCGCTGAGTCGCTAGGGGTTGGGCACCCGGGTGGCGCCGGCGCCGGCGCTCAGGCGCCCGGGGCGTCGCTCACCGGCGCTCAGGCGCCGGGGTGGTTTCGCACGAACTCGATGAGCTCGGGGGCGTCGCTCACCGGCGCTCAGGCGCCGGGGTGGTTTCGCACGAACTCGATGAGCTCGGGGGCGTCGCTCTCGAGCCGGTCGACCGGCTCTCCGTAGCAGGTGCAGAGCTCGACGACCGCGCGGTCGTCGCTCAGCTCGATCGCCCGCCAGGTGGCGCCGTTGTCCTCCCACCGGGTCAGCGCGTCGATTGTGAGCGGCGGACGCGACGGCGCCGGCATGGCGAGTCAGCTCGCTTGGGTGGGGCCGGCGGGGTCAGCCGTGCCCGTGGCGGCGCCGGTCGCGCCGGTGGTGGCGGCGCCGCCGGCGCCGGCCGCGCCCGGGCTGCCGGCCGCCGGATGCGCGTTCGCCCAGGCGACGATCTTGTCCGAGCCCTGGACGACCGTGCCGTCGTCGAGAACGAGCGCCGGCACCCAGATGTTTCCGGTCAGCCGCTTGACCTCCTGGCGACCGCTGGTGCGGTTGAAGGCCTCAGGCAGCACCCCCCAGCCATAAGCGCGGACCACGTCGGGCCGGTGGCCGGCGTCGACGAGCGCATGGTAGGCGTTACCGCACGGATGACCACCGGGGCGCGGTGCGAATGTGAAGGTGCCGTAGCAGACGTATAGCTTCATTGTTCCTTTTGGCGGGTCGTCGGGTTGAAGCTCTGGGGGTGGGACTCGAACCCACAACCCTTCGGTTAACAGCCGAATGCTCTGCCAATTGAGCTACCCCAGATTTATGGTGTATTGGCCGTCGTGTGGACGCGCTGCAACTTTAGCGGGAACCATGGCAACTCCTCCCTCGACCTCCGGGTGACAGTTCGAGCAATGTCATCCCGTTGCCAACCGCACTTGAGTGAACAGCGGGTGGGCCAGAAACCGGCCTGTACACAGCGGTTTTGCGTATCCGTTCTGCTCAGGGTGTGACGGTTGGCGGGCGCGGGCGGGCAGACTGGCAGTGTCGCGGCAGGTTTGCGCGATGGGGTCGCTCTCAGCAGACCCAAGTCTGCCCGCCTCGCTCCCCCAGATCCGAGTTTTCGAGGCTACTCACGCCACGAAATCTCTCGGGTCGCGACGTGGCGACCCGGACTTTCGCCACAAACGGCGCCGCCCGGCGTGACCGAGGCTGAAAAGTCCCCGTCAGCGTGACTTTCGCGCCGCGCCCACCACGCGGACCCGAATTTGTTGCATTACTCCCAACCCAGTCGCGCCACGACACGGCCGGAGCACCCAGCACACACCCCAGGCAACCGGACTCCCGAACCGGCTCGCGATCTCGGCGACGGACGCCCTGCGCGAGCAGCTAAACGGCGCTCTCGAGGCGCGTCACGACACCGTGGATCGCCTCGAGCGCGTGCTGCCTTTCGCGCGCAAGCTCACTCACGCCCTCTTCCCCCTGGGCTCGGGCGCGGACGATCGCTCGGTCAAGGCGCGCGAGCTCGAGCAGCAGGCGGGCGTGCTCGAGCCGGTCGATGGTTACGTCCTCGCCTCGCCCGGCCCGCTCGACCAGATCGGCGATCGTGCGCGCCAGCTCGTCGTCGCCGGGTGGGAGATCGGACATCGGCGTGCGGCAGCGGCCGGCGAGGTGACGGGCCGCACGGCGGTAGGCGTCGCTGGTCAGCAGGTCATCGGGCTCGATCCCCGCGAGCGCCTCGTCACCCGCGTCGGGAAGGGCGACGCACAGGGCCAGTAGCGCTCGTTCCGCCTTGAGTCCGTGGGCGAGCGGAGCGGGACCCGGGCTGATCGACGCGGCGCGGGCCCGCTCCCCGCCACCACCCGCCGGAGCCCCGGCGGCACCCGACCCCCCATCGCTCCCGCCCGCCACGAGCGTTGCCAGCCGCCCCTCGGGCAGCTCGAGACGCCCGCTGACCTTGCGCATCAGATCGTCCCGCAGCGCGCTGGCCGGGAGCTCGGCGAGCACGGGCTGGAGCTTGGCGAACACCGCGTCCTTGCCCTCGGCACTGCGCAGGTCGCCGCGCGCGAGGATCCGCTCGACGTTGAAGACAACGAACGGCTCGGAGCGACCGACGAGCTCCCTGAGCGCATCGGCGCCCTCGCGCTCGGCCAGCTCGGCCGGATCGGTTCCCTCCGGAAGTGGAACGACCCGCAGCTCGAGCGGAGGCCTGCGATCCGATGCGATCCGAGCCGCACGCAGCATCGCGTCCTGACCCGCCCGGTCGGCGTCGAGGCACAGCTCGAGCACGGCCACGACCCGGGAGAGCTCTGTCACCTGCTCCTCGGTGAACGAGGTGCCCATGATCCCGACAGCGTTGCGCAGTCCGGCCTGGTGCAGCGCCAGCACGTCGGTATAGCCCTCAGCGAGGATCATTCGCCCCGCCCGCGCGGCCGGCGCGCGCGCCTGATCGATTCCGAACAGCTGGCTTCGCTTGTGGTAGAGCTCGCCGTCGGAGGTGTTCAGGTACTTCGGTTGCTGGTTCTCGCGCATCGCGCGCGCGCCGAAACCGAGCACGCGGCCGCGCGAATCGGCCGAGGGGAACATGATCCGCTCACGAAAGCGGTCGTAGACCTGACCCGGCCGGTTCTTGGAGCGCTGGACGAGACCGGCCGCGAGTAATTCCTCGTCGCTGAAGCCCACCGTCCGCGACGCACGCAGCATCCGATCCCAGGCGCTCGGCGCGTAACCGACCCGGAACTCGCGCAGAACCTCCTCCGAGAGCCCGCGCCCGAGCAAATAAGCGCGGGCCGGCGCAGCCTCGGCCGACTCCCAGAGAAACCGCGCGTAGTAGCTGGCAGCGCGTCCGAGCAAGGAGTAAAGGCGCTCGCGCCGCTCCCGGCGAGACGCCGCGGCCGGATCCTCAGCCTCGGTCTCGAGCGTGACTCCAAACCGGTCTGCGAGCGCCTCGAGCGCGCCCTTGAAGTCGACGCCTTCGGTCTCCATCACGAACGTGAACGGGTCGCCGGCGGCCTGGCAGCCGAAGCAGTAGTAGTGCTTCTCCTCGGGCCTGACATGAAACGAGCCGGTGCGTTCCTCGTGGAACGGACACAGGCCGAAGTAGCTGTCGACGCCGGCACGACGCAGGTCGGTCCGCGCGGAGACGAGCGAGATCATGTCCACGGCATCGAAGACGCGGTCGCGGGAGTCGGCGGTGTAGCGGCTCACGGCGCGAAGGCCACGGGGACGCTCAGCTCCTCGAACATCCGGATGCAGTAGCGATCGGTCATTCCGGCGAGATAGTCGGTAACGCGCCGCGACAGCTCGCCCTCAGGAACCGAGACGGGGATCTCGTCCGGATTGGCGCAGTAGTGATCGAACAATGCTCGGATCACGACCTTGATCTTCTCGCCCTCACGCGTCGCCTCGGGCCCGAGATACACGCGCTCGAACATGAACGAGCGCAGATCGGTCATCGCGGTACCCGCACGCTCACCCTGGACGATCGCGCCCGCGCGCTCCGAGTTCTCCACGAGGTCGTGCACGAGCGCGTCGATCCGGCGCGGCCCGGTGTCGCCGAGGATCTCGATCGGGCCCACGGGCAGGTCGTCGACGGCGATCACGCCGGCCCGCACCGCGTCGTCGATGTCGTGGTTGATGTAGGCGACGCGATCAACCAGGCGCACGATCTGACCCTCGAGCGTCGCCGGCGCCTGCGCACGTCCGGAGTGGCTGACGATGCCGTCGCGGACCTGGTCGGTGAGGTTCAGGCCCTGACCGTCTCGCTCGAGTGTGTCGACGATTCGCAGCGAGTGCTCGTGGTGCAGGAACCGCAGGCCGAAGCGATCGTTCAGACACTGGTCGAGCGCGTCTTCGCCGATGTGGCCGAACGGCGGGTGACCGAGGTCGTGACCGAGCCCGATCGCCTCCACGAGGTCCTCGTTCAGCCGCAGCGCCCGCGCCACCGTACGCGAGACCTGCGTGACCTCGAGCGTGTGCGTGAGCCGGGTGCGGTAGTGGTCGCCGGTCGGCGCCACGAACACCTGGGTCTTGTGCTTCAGCCGCCGGAAGGACTTACAGTGGACGATCCGGTCGCGGTCCCGCTGGAAGGGCGTGCGCAGACCGCACTCGGTCTCGGCGCGTCGGCGCCGGGCCGGGTAGGAGCGAGTGGCCGGCGGTGAGAGCTCCGACGCCTCGCGGGCGCGAATCCGGTCCGCGAAGGTCTCGGCCACCGGACCCCGCGGGTGCTCATAACCCGCGATTAGAGCTTGATCGTCCACACTCCGATTCTGACAGCGCCACCGGAACGGCAGGCCGAGCTGTTTCGAAGTTGTCGCAATCTGCGCGGTCGGAGGACTTGGCAAGCCCGCGGCCGCAGATCACGACCGCCCGCGGCGGCAGCCTGCAAACCGTGCGCACGACCTCGCCGGCGCGTGGCCAAGCACCCGCCTATACACTTCTTTCCGGACGGGAGGGATGGCGTCAATGTCTGCACACGCGCCTCGATGCGCCCGAGTACTGGCCGGCGCGCTGCTGGCCTGCGTGGTCCTGGCCGCGCCCGCGTCGGCCTGGCAGCCCGACCCCGCGACCTACGGGGTCGGCTCACAGCTCAACCTACCGGTGACGATGAGCGACGGGACCGTTCTGCGGGCCAACGTCTACTACCCCACCGACGCCAAGACGGGGGCCGAGGCTGGCGGGCCGTTCCCGGTCATCCTGACCCAGACCCCGTACGGCAAGGACAACTCCGAGTTCAGCGCACTCGGCGCCGGCGCGAGCGACTACCTCGTCCAGCGCGGATACATCGATGTAACGGTCGACGTGAGGGGAACGGGCGGCTCCCAGGGCGAGTGGGGGCTGTTCGACCCGATCCAGGGTCACGATGGCGCGACGCTCGTGAACTGGGCCGCTGGGCTGCCGCGCTCCACCGGCGACGTCGGCCTACTCGGCCCCTCCTACCTCGGGATCAACCAATTCGAGACCGCGGCGGATGCGGGCTCGCGTCAGGTCAAGGCGATGTTCCCGATCATCTCCGGCAACGACCTGTACCGGGACACCGCCTTCGCCGGCGGCTTCCCGGACATCGAGTTCTCGAGCTTCTATCTCGGCCTCACGGCGGGTCTCAACCTGCTGCTGCCGTCGCAGGAGCACAACCCCGACTTCGCCGCCGCGCTGAGCCAGCACGTCCACGACCTGACCGACTTCGACACCGCGCTGCTGACGAGCGCCGAGACCGGCGGGGACGCGGCCTACGACCAGAGCTACTGGGGCGCGCGCAACCCCAACCAGTACATCTCCACGATCGTCCGCGACGGGATCCCCGCCTTCCTCGTGGGCGGCTGGTACGACCTGTTCCAGCGCGGCGAGCTGCTCAACTACTCAAGCTTCCAGAACGCGTTCAACCACCGTCCGCTGCTCGGCCCGATGACCCCGACCGAGCCGGTGACCCCGCGATATCAGCTCCTCCAGGGTCCCTGGTACCACGTCACCGCCGGCATGGGCCTCGATTACCATGGCCTCGATCTGAACGGTCTCGAGCTCGCCTGGTTCGATCACTGGCTGAAGGGCGTGGACACGGGGATCACCGACACGGCCACTCCGCTTCACCTCGAGGACCTCGCCACCGGCAGCTACCGCGAGGTCTCGCGCTACCCGCTCAACCAGACCACCCCGAAGACGCTCTACCTCGGCTCGGGCGGGAGCCTCAGCTCCAATGCCCCGGCGGGATCGGCGGCTCCTGACAGTCTCATCTTCACCGGCACGGAGATCCCGTGCACGACGTCCACCGAGCAGTGGGCCGCGGGGCTCGGCGTGTTCGCGCTGTCGTACTTCGGCATCAAGGATCCGTGCACGCAGAACTCGACGCCCTCGCAGCTCGGTCCCGGCACCCGCAGCTACACGACCGCGCCGTTCACGAAACCGACCATGCTCGCCGGCCCGATCGGGGCGACGCTGTACGCCACCTCCACCACCCCGGACACGGAATGGGTCGTGCAGCTCACGGATGTCGCGCCGAACGGGACCGCGACGCCGCTCACCTCGGGCCTGCTCGAGGGCAAGCAGCGGGCGCTCAACCAGGTGATGACCTGGACGGCGCCGGACGGCAGGCCGCTGCTCCCATATCACCCGTATACGAGGGCGAGCCAGACCCCGGTCGTGCCCGGCACGGTCACGCGCTACGACGTAGAGGTGTTCCCGACCCTCGACACGCTGGCCCCCGGCCACAGGCTGCGGGTGTCGATCGCGACCTCCGACTTCCCCCACGCCCTGCCCTCGGCCACGCAGGCGCTTGGGCTGCTCGGCGGCGTCTACGCGCTCGAGCATTCGAGGGCCTACCCATCGAGCGTCGAGGTGCCAATGACGACCGCCGCCGGCGTGCCCTCGGCGCCGCGGACGGCCATGGGCTGCCCGGCCGCCACGGGACGCCTGCACGGGAGCACGCTGGGCCCGGTCAGGCTCGGGATCACGCGCCGTACGGCGCGCGCTGCGTTCGTCTCGAGCAGCTCGCGCGGCAGGCGCTACATGGACTTCTTCTGTCTCAACGGCAGCGGCATCCGCGTCGGGTACCCGTCCCCCAGACTGCTGCGCTCACTGAGCCGGCGGGAGCGCATCCACCTCGCCGGCCGGGTAATCCTCGCGCTGACCGCGAACCGGCACTACTCGGCACGCGGCGTGGGACCCGGGACCCGGCTGACCGCAGCGCGCCGGCTGCGGATCGGCACGGGCTTCGTCGTCGGCGCCAACGCCTGGTACCTGGCTGCGAACGGAACCGGACGGGTGATCCTCGAGGTCCGTAACGGCGTCGTGCAGGAGGTGGGGATTGCCGACCCGGCGCTGACCGGCAGCCGGCGCGCCGCCCACCGCTTCCTCACGAGCTTCTACTGATCCCGGGCGGTCCGCCGCTGGGAGCGCGGCGGGGCGAAGGGCTAGGCCGCTCGGAGCAGCGGGCGCAGCCGCACATGGGCGTGGTGCTCGGCCGTCTCGGTGATCGCCCGCTCGGCCTGGCGCAGCGCCCGGTCAGAGGCGTCGGGGGCTTGGGCCAGCGGCTGGCTGAGGGCACCGACGAGGAACTGGTAGCTCTCCTCTTCAAGCGCGAACGCCGCCGCCTCGCACGAGCTGCACACGACCCCGCCCGCTGCAGGAGAGAAGCCGCCGAGATGCTCGACCTCGCCGCAGGTTGTGCACGAGGCCAGCTGCGGGACGATCCCCGCCGCCAGCAGCAGCTTGAGGCGGAAGGCCAGCCCGTTGGCGGCGCGGGCCTGCGCCGCGTCGGCGCTGAGCAGCGCGAGCTCGTTGGCCAGCAGCGTGAACACCTCGGGGTGGGGCTCTGAGGTCTCGAACAGGCGGGAGACGGCGTCGCAGGCCCGGGCGGCGGCGTCCAGCGTGGCGGCGTGCTCGCGGAGCGGCGCGTGGAACGCGACCGTGTCCGCGCTCGAGACCGTGAACAGATCGCCGCGACCCTCGTGCAGCATGAGCCGGACCCGGAAGAAGGGCTCGAGCCGGGCCCCGAACCGGCTCTTGGACCGTCGCACGCCCTTCGCGATCGCTCCCACGCGGCCGTGCCGCGGCGTGTACAGATGCAGGATCCGGTCGGCCTCGCCGTAGCGGATCGAGCGCAGCACGATGGCCTCGGTCTTCAGCGGCGCAGCCATGGCAGCGACCCGCACGGGTCCGCGGAATTTGAAGCTATACTTTCTGAAGCAATGGCAAGTGTCACCTTGTACACGACCGATAACTGTTCGAAATGCGTCGGCGCGAAGGCTCTCCTCACGCGCCGGGGTGTCAGTTATGAGGAGATCAATCTGGCAAAGGACCCGGACGGTCGCGCCGAGCTGCAGGCACGGACCGGGATGCTCACCTTCCCCCAGATCATGATCGGTGACGAGACCGTCGGCGGATTCGAGGATCTGATCGCCGCCGATCGCCACGGCCGCCTGAAGAGCCTGGTCGCCGCGGCCTAGCTCCGGAGCCTAGCTCCGGACGACCCCGACCGATCGGGCCCTGAGCGCCGTGGCCGGCGCGGCCGCGGTTGGCACGTCTCGCACACGTATGTTCCCCGTCCCCCGACCACGATCTTCGTGATGATCGTGCCGCACCGCGGGCACGGCTCACCCGCCCTGCGGTGGACAAGGAACCGATCCTGGAATGAGCCACGGGCGCCATCGACGTGACGGAAGTCGTCGATCGAGGCGCCCTTGGCGTCGATCCCGGCCGCCAGCGCCTCCTCGATCGCCTGGCGCAGGAGTTCGAGCTGCGGGCGGGTTAGGCGCCCGGCGGGCCTGAGCGGATGGATCCGCGCGCGGAACAGCGCCTCATCGGCGTAGATGTTCCCCACCCCCGCGATCCGGCGCTGGTCGAGCACGAATGCCTTGACCGGGGCAGCACGCCCGCGCGCGGCCACCCGCAGATAATCCGCTGTGAACTCCGGGGTGAACGGCTCGACCCCGATCCGCTGGGCAAGGTACTCGTCGCGGGCCTCGGCACCGTGCAGCAGATGCCCGGTCCCGAACCGGCGCGGATCTACGTACACCAGGCGATCCCCGTGGTCGAGCTCGAACCGGACCCGCGTGTGCAGCGGCTCGACCTCGGGATCGAACAGAAGCGCGCCGGTCATCCGCAGGTGGACGAGCAGGAACCGCTCGCCCGAAAGTTCCCAGATCAGGTACTTGCCCGAGCGGCCGATCCGCAATACGCGGGCGCCCGTCAGCTCGGCCTGCACCGGGCCGGGCCGATCGGGCCTCGTCCAGCGCGCGTCGAGGATCTGAGCGCGCTCGATCGTACGGCCCTCGAGGTGCGGGGCCAGCTGGCGGCGGATCGTCTCGACCTCGGGTAGTTCGGGCATCGCCCCGACCCTAGATCATCAGAGGAAGGGATCGCCGGGCAGCCCAACCCCAGTCGCGCCGGTAAGCCATCTGAGCGCGCTCGCACCCACGTCGGCCATCGCCCCGTCGTGGCGCCTGGACCCGTGGCCCACAAAGCCCGCCAGCAGCGGCGCATGCTCTCGCGTGTGGTCGGTATGCGCGGCGGTCACGTCGCAGCCGTGGTCCGCGGTGAGGATCAGCAGGTCCTCGTCGCGCAGCAGCGCGATCCATTCGCCGACGGCGGCGTCGATCTTGCGGAGCGCGTCGTGGAACCCGGCGACGTCGTGACGATGTCCGTAGACCTGGTCGGTCTCGATCAGGTTCGTGAACACCAGACCGTCATCAAGCCCGTCCAACAGCTCGCGCGTCTGCGCGAGCGCCATCGCATTTGTGGCGCCGGGGTGCTGCTCGTCGATCCCCACCCCGGAGAACAGCTGTCCGACCTTGCCGACCGTGTGGACCGGCACCCCGCGCGCCTGGATCTCCTGCAGGTAGCTGCGGGTCGGCGGCGCGAGCGAGTAGTCGCGGCGACCGTCGGTCCGCTCGAACGCTCCCGGAAACCCGGTGAACGGCCGGGCGATAACACGTCCGACGGCGTGGGCGCCGCCGAGCCCGTCGCGGACCCGCCGGCAGATCTCGTACAGCTCGTCCGGCGCGACCACGTCCACGTGTGCGGCGACTTGGAGCACCGAGTCCTGGCTCGTGTAGACGATCAGCTCGCGCTCGCTCAGGGCCTCCGCGCCGTAGTGCTCGATCGCCTCGATCCCGTTATACGGCCGGTTGCAGAGGACCTCGCGGCCGCTCGTGCTGCGCACGAGGTCGATCACCTCGGCGGGAAAGCCGTTCGGGTACGTCGGCGGCGGTGCGGGCATCACGACGCCCATCAGCTCCCAGTGGCCCGCGGTCGAGTCCTTCCCGGGGCCGAGTGGGTGGAGTCTTCCGTGCAGCACGGGCGCGGAGACCGGCGGCACGCCGACGATCGGGATGATCGAACCTAGCCCAAGGCGTTCGAGCGTGGGCAGGCGCAGCCCGCCGGCCGCCTCGGAGAGGTGGCCGAGGGTATTCGTTCCGGCGTCTCCGTAGCGCTCTGCGTCGGGCAGCGCCCCGGCTCCGCACGCGTCGAGTACGACAACAAAGGCTCGGCTCACGACGGATCAGGCGCTGTTCGAGCCTGACAACACCAGGGAGTGCTTCAGCGGCGAGAACACCGCCTGGTCGACGATGTGGAACTCCCGCGGGAGCGTGTACTCGTCGAGCACGATCTCGGCCCGCCGTTCGAACGCGTGGGTCGAGCGGACGCGACGCCGGTGGCCCGAGATCTGCTCGAGCGCATCGAGCTCGACCGCCGGCACCCCGTCGACCTTGGTGATCGTGGAGCGGATCAGGGTCAGTCGCGGATCGCGCTTGCGTGCCTTGAGGATCAGCTGGTTGCGCGCCCGTGTCAGCGCCGCGCGCCCGGTCGGCGGCCCGACACTGCGTGGGAAGCGCCACACCGCAACCACGGAGTTGCCTGCGGTGAACGTCGCGATCAGCGGCCCCTCACCGGTCGCTGCGCTCCAGTCGTTCGGTGCGCGCAAGGCAATCCCGGCGGCAGGGTAGCGCAGCAGGCGGAAGGCGCCTTCGGCGCTCGCGGCCGTGTTCGGGACCGGCGTGCGGGAGTTTCCGCAGGCCGCGAGCAGCGTCAACGGGCAGGCGCACAGCGCGAGCATCACGCGCGGTCCCGGGCGCGTCATCAGTCCTCACCGTCCCAGTACTCGAGCCTCTCCAGCCGCGCGATGACCCCCACCCCCCGGAACGCGATCTTGTTCGAGCGCGGGTAGTAGCAGACATCGGCGGGGTCGCGCGTGCCGTAGGCCAGGTACCGCATGCCGCTCTCCCCGGCCCGGAACATGTGCGCGACCCCGGTACCGGCCGGCCGCGAGATCACGCTACCGCTCCGCACGGGCAGCTCCTCGTCGCCGAGCACGAGCACCCCGTCGCCGTCGAGCACGACGAACAGCTCCTCCTCAACCGAGTGACAGTGCTGGGCCGTCGACTCCTTGCCGGGAGCGACCTCGACGTGCTGCAGGCCCGTGTGCACCGAGCCGGCCTCCCGGCTCACATGCCGGCGCGTGCGGGCGACCCGTGGCCGGTCCAGGCTGATCGGCTCCACATCGGCGACGTTCACGATCGTGGGTGGTCGCTGGCCGGGCTCGGCCGGCAGCTCCGGCGGGCCGAGTCTAGCCTCGCGCATCCACTGGACGGGCTCGCCGTCGAGCAATCCCTCGATCGTCTCGACGGCCCGGTTGCCCACGAGGGAGAGGCCCTGGCGCGGGAACCGTGGCGCCTCGTCCTCGCAGCGCATCCCGAAGGCGAGCACGTCGAGGCCCTCGATCCCGTGCAGCGAGTGGGCGCCCTCTCCGGCCAGGTAGACGATGCAGTCGCCCGCGCCGATCTCGGCCGTGTGTCCATCGTGATAGGACAGGCCGCGGCCTGCGAGCACGTGGAAGATCTCCTCCTCGCGGCCGTGTTCGTGGACCGGCGTCGACCAGCCTCCGTCGGCCACCTGCAGCCGGCTCAGGCCGACGTTCACCGAACCGGCGCCGTCGCCCAGCGCGGTCCAGATGCCGTGGATGTGCCCGACCTGGTAGGGCTCGCGCTCGGCGTCGTCAAGATGCGTGATGCCCACGCCGATGACTCTACGACCCGCGCTGCACCTGCGCTCGCGGATGCGCGTCGAAGTAAACGTCACGCAGCCGGTCGGCCGACAGATGCGTGTAGATCTGGGTCGTCCCGATATCCGCGTGACCCAGCATCTCCTGCAAAGAGCGAAGATCACACCCGCCCGCAAGCAGATGGGTGGCAAACGTGTGGCGGAGCGTGTGCGGGCTCATCTTGGCGTCGAGCCCGGCGCTCCTCGCATGCCGCTGCACGATCTTGTAGAGGCCCTGGCGGGACAGGCCGCCCCCGCGCAGGTTGACGAACACGCGCTGCTCATCGCCCAGGCCGACCAGGCGCGGGCGGACCCGCTGAAGATACGTCTGGAGCGTCTCGATCGCCTTGCTCCCGATCGGGACGATCCTCTCCTTGGATCCCTTGCCGCGCGCGCGGACGATGCCCGCCTCGAGGTCGAGGTCGGTCAGCCGCAGGTCGATCGCCTCCGACGCGCGCAGCCCGCACGCGTACATCGTCTCGAGCAGAGCGCGGTCGCGCACCGCGCCCGGTGAGCCGCCGCGGGGCTGGGCGAGGAGCTGCGCGACCTCGTCGCGAGTGAGGACCTTGGGCAGGCGCCCACGCGAGCGCGGCGGGCGCAGCTCGGAGGTCGGGTCGGTGTCGAGCAGCTGTTCCCGGCGCAGGTGCCGGTAGAACGAGCGCAGGCAGGCGATCTTGCGCTGCAGCGTCGCCGGGGCGACGGGCGCGCGTCCCTCGCGTCCGTCCGCAAGCTCGGTGATGAACTGCGCGAGGTCGTTCGGCCCAACCTGCATCGGGTCGCGGCCGATCCGCCCGAGGAACTCCCCGAACTGCTGCAGGTCCGAGCGATACGCCTCGAGCGTGTTGCGCGATAGCCCGCGCTCGAGTTCGAGGTAGGCGAGGAAGTCGAGCGTGAGCTCGTTCAGACGGCGCGCCGGCGCCTGCACCTCGATGGTCGCCATCCCGAGTTATTCGTGCCGGGCTGCGCGGCTCCTGCCGGTCGTGCCTTCCGCCCCCGCCACGATCAGCCGCCGCCGCGGCGCCCCTTCAGCCACAGCAGGGCGATCAGCGACTTCGAGTCCTCGCACTCGGCGATCGCCTCCTCGATGTTGCTCAGTGGCCAGGGCACGATCTCGATCCGCTCGTCCTCCTCCGCCTCGGCGTTGGTGTCGTCGTCGGCGAGGCCCCGGGCGAGGAAAAGCCATACCCGCTCGTCCGTGAACCCAGGGCTGGTGTAGAAGGCCAGCACCTCGTCCCAGCGATCAGCCCGCTTTCCGATCTCCTCGGCCAGCTCGCGCTTGGCCGTGGCGAGCGGGCCCTCGCCCTCGACGTCGAGCTTCCCGGCCGGTATCTCGAGCGAGGCGCTCTGTCCGATCGCTTCGCGCGGCTGCCTGGTCAGCCACACGTGCTGGTCGTCGACCGCGATGATCCCGACCGCGCCCGGATGCCAGACCTTCTCGCGCGTGACCTCCTCCCCGTCGGCGTGGCGGAAGCGCTCGCGGCCGACGCGGATGATCCTGCCCTCCCACTCGACGTCGGAGGCCACACGCTCGAACTCGCTCACGGCGCCCCCGGCCGCCCGGCCTCGTCGAGCAGCGCGATCGCGACCTCGAGCATCCCCTCGAGCGCGTCGACCGACACGCGCTCGCCGGGCTCGTGGTTTCGCTCCGTGCCATTGGCGAGGTTCGTGCATGCCAGCCCGCCGACCCGGAGCGCGTTCGCGTCCGATCCCCCGCCGGTGATGATGTGCTGCGGCTCGTATCCACACGCCCGCAGCGCCTCCTCGGCCACCGTCACCTCCCGCGACCGCGGCTTGCAGCGGTAGGCCCGGAACATCACCTCCACGGTGACGTCGAGGTCGCACTCGCCCGCGTTGGCAGCGTCCTGAAGGTGGTCGATCAGCCCGGTCACGGTCTCCTCCACGCGCCGGTCGTCGAGTCCGCGCACCTCGGCCTCGATCGTGCACCGCTCGGGGACGACGTTGGTCGCCGTGCCGCCGCTGATCGTGCCGATGTTCGCCGTCGTCTCGGCGTCGAGGCGCCCAAGCCGCATTGCGGCGATCGCGCGCGCGGCGACCTCGATCGCGCTACGGCCCTCCTCCGGCCGGATACCCGCGTGCGCCGCCCGGCCCCGGATCTCCGCGACGATCTTGTCGTACGTGGGTGAGGCGACCACGATCTCACCGATCGGCGTCGCGTGATCGAACACGTATCCGATTGAGCTCCGCAGGCGCGAGGCGTCGAACGCCTTCGCTCCGTGGAGCCCGTTCTCCTCGGACACTGTGAACAGCAGCTCGAGCCCAACCTCCGGCTGCCCGTCCGTGGTCAGCCGTCGTGCGAGCTCAAGCAGCACGGCGACCGCCGCCTTGTTATCGGCACCCAGGATCCCGTCGCCCGCGTTCTCCCAGCCATCGCCGATGAGCGTCGGCGAGAGCGGCGCCGTCGGCGGCACCGTGTCGAGGTGGGCGCACAGGAGCAGGCTCTCGGACCCGGACCCCGGAATCAGCGCGAACAGGTTGGCGCCGTCGGAGCCGGCGTAGCCGCGGTCCTCCTCCACCTCGAGGCCGAGCGCCCGCAGCTCGGCCGCCACCCACTCCCCGCACGCGCGCTCGTGCCCGGACGGACTCGCGATCCGGCACAGCTCAGCGAACGTGTTGTGAAGCTGCTCGCGCTGCGCGTCGGTCGCGCGCCTCACGAACCGGCTTCGACGGCCGGCTCCGAGCGGGTCGCAGCCGACGGCTCGGCCTGCTCCTGGTGCGCCAGGGCGGCGCCCACGAACTCCCGGAACAGCGGCGCGGGACGCTCGGGACGCGACTTGAACTCCGGGTGGTACTGCGAGGCCACGTAGAACGGATGCGTGCCGCGGTCGAGCTCGATCACCTCTACCAACCGCTCGTCGGGCGAGGTCCCCGAGCAGACGAGGCCGAGTGCCTCGAGCTTGCGCCGCAGGTGGTTGTTGACCTCATAACGGTGGCGGTGGCGCTCGTAGACGACCGCCTCGCGGTACAGCTCGCGCACCACCGTGTCGTCGTGCAGCTTCACCGGATCGGCCCCGAGGCGCATCGTGCCGCCCATGTCGGCGATCTCCTTCTGCTCGGGCAGCAGGTCGATCACCGGGAACGGGGTCTCGGGGTCCATCTCGGTCGAGTTGGCGCCGTCCATCCCGGCGACGTTGCGCGCGAACTCGCTGACCGCGACATGCATGCCTAGACAGATGCCGAGGTACGGAATGCCGTTCTCACGCGCGATCTGCGCGGCCCGGATCTTGCCCTCGAAGCCGCGCCCTCCGAAGCCGCCGGGGATCAGAACGCCGTCGACGTTCTCGAGCCGCGAGGTCACCTCGGGCGTGCTCACCGATTCGGAGTCGACCCAGTCGATCTCCACCTTCGCCGCGTGGTGCACACCGGCGTGCTTGAGCGCCTCGGCCACCGACAGGTACGCGTCCTCGAGCTGGACGTACTTGCCGACGAGGGCGATGCTGACGCTGCGGTCGGCCTCGCTCGCGCGGCGTGTCAACGCGTCCCACCCGCTCAGGTCCGGCGCCGGGGTGTCGACGCCGAAGTGGTCACGCAGGATGAACTCGTCGACGCCCTCGTTGTGGAAGACGAGCGGCACCTGGTAGATGTCGGGAACATCGTAGGCCGAGACCACGGCCTCCACGGGCAGGCTCGCGAACAGCGCGATCTTGCGGCGGATGTCGGCCGACAGCACGGACTCCGAGCGGCATACGACCATGTCCGGCGCGATACCGATACGCCGCAGCTCGTTGACCGAGTGCTGCGTTGGCTTGGTCTTCAGCTCACCTGCGTGGCCGATGTAGGGCACGAGCGTCAGGTGGAGGAACATGCAGCGGCGGCGCCCGACGTCGACCGGGAACTGGCGGATCGACTCGAGGAACGGCAGCGACTCGATGTCGCCGACCGTGCCGCCGATCTCGGTGATCACGAAGTCGACGTCGCTCGACTCGGCCATCAGCTTGATCCGCTGCTTGATCTCGTCCGTGATGTGCGGCACGACCTGGACGGTCGCTCCGAGGTAGTCACCCCGTCGTTCGCGGCGGATCACCGTGTTGTAGATCCCACCGGCGGTGACGTTGGAGGCGCGACTTGTGTTCGCGTCGGTGAAGCGCTCGTAGTGGCCGAGGTCGAGGTCGGTCTCGGCGCCGTCCTCGGTCACGAACACCTCGCCGTGCTGGTACGGCGACATTGTTCCGGGATCGACGTTGATGTACGGGTCGAACTTCTGGAGCTGGACGCTCAGGCCCCTCGCCACCAGCAGCCGGCCGATCGACGCGGCGGCGATGCCCTTACCAAGCGAGGAGACGACCCCGCCGGTGATGAAGATAAAGCGCGTCTCCCCTGGGGAGCTTGTGGCGGCGCGTCGCGGGTCTTGGGCCATCGATCGATCCTTGAGTGTAGTGGACGGTCTCACCGTAGCGCCGCAGGCGGACGCGACCCCCGCCCCGGCGCCCCGCCCCGCCGCCCCGCCCCGGCGCCGCCCCGGCCTATGCGGCGCGCAGCAGCTGGCGGGCGTGCTGGTTCGCGGCCCGGTCGCCCTCGCCCGCGCCGAGCATCCGCACGATCTCGCCGACCACCCGATCACCGTTCAGCACGCTGACCTCGGTGCGTGCCGGGGTCAGCGACGAGTCCTTGTCGATCGTGAAGTGCCGCGCCGCGAGCGCGGCCACCTGCGGCAGATGCGTGATACAGAGGATCTGCCGTCCGCCCGCGAGGTCACGCACGTGCTCGCCGACGGCGTTCGCGGTGTGCCCGCCGATACCCGCGTCGATCTCATCGAACACAAGCAGCGGCGCCGCTTCGTCCTCGCCCGCCGCATCGCCGTGGGCCTCGCTGAGCAGCGCCAGCATCACGCGCGAGAGCTCGCCACCCGATGCGATCTCGCGCAGCGGCCCTGACGGCATCCCCGGGTTCGTCGCGATCCGCAGCTCCACCGAATCGGCCCCGCGGGGCCCGCAGCCGCCCTCGCGCGGCGACACGTGGACCTCGAACGCCGCCTCGGCCATCGCCAGCTCGGCCAGCCGCGCGCGCACGCCCGCGGCCAGCGCCGGAGCGGTGGCGTGCCTCGCCTCGCTCAGCTCGCGGGCGATCCGGTCGCGCTGCTCGAGCGCGACCGCGAGCTCAGCCGCGGCGCGTTCGAGCGCATCGTCGGCGTTCTGGAGCTCCTCGCGCCGGGAGCGGCAGCGTTCGGCATGGGCGAGCACGTCCTCGATCGAGCCTCCGTGCTTGCGTTTCAGCCGATCGAGCAGCGCGAGCCGCTCCTCCACCTGCTCGAGCCTCGCCGGCGAGCCCTCGATCCCCATCAGGTAGCGCCGCAGCTCAGCGCCTACGTCCTCGGCCTCGTAGCGCAGCGCGCTCAGGCGCTCGGACAGCGGACCCAGCGCGGTGTCGAAATCGGCAACCTGCTCGAGCGCCCCGGCGGCGTGGGCCAGCGTCTCGCCGACCCCCTCGCCGGCCTCGGGCGCGATCGCCTCAGCTCCCGCGGCGGCCGCGCCGCGCAGGGCCTCGAGGTTCCGCAGTCGCTCCCGCTCGGCGACGAGCTCACGCTCCTCCTCGGCGCTCGGGGCCGCCGCCTCGATCTCGTCGAGCTCGAAGCTCACGAGGTCGAGCTCGCGCTCCCCGGCCCCCGCCAGCTCCCGCAGCTCCTCGACGCGCGCCTCCACGGCGCGCACCCGCTCGTGCGCCTCCGCCACCCGCGCCCGCCGCTCGAGCTGACCCGCGCCGATGTGCGCGTCGAGGATGTCAAGCTGGGCGGTGCTCAGCGTCAGCTTTCGGTGCTCATGCTGGCCGTAGAACGAGAGCAGCCGGGGGCCGAGCTCGCGCAGGTCGGCGAGCGTGGCCGATCGCCCGCACACGTAGGCTCGGGTTCGGCCGTCGGGCCACACCCGGCGCGCGAGCACGATCTCCTCGGCGTCACCGGGCAGTCTCTCGGCGAGCTCCGGGTCGAGCTCCGCCGGCCGCGCGAACACCCCCTCGACGTAGGCCTCAGAGGCTCCGGCGCGGACAATCCCGCTGCGCGCCTTGCCGCCAAGGAGCAGGTCGAGCGCGTGGGCGAGCAGCGTCTTGCCGGCGCCGGTCTCGCCGGTCAGCACGTTCAGGCCCGCTGCGAGCCGCAGCTCGGCTCGCTCCATCAGCAGCAGGTTCTCTACGCGTAGCTCGTGCAGCATCGGCGACGGTGTACCAGCCGGCGCCGACGGATAGTGATCTACGGCGCCGCGGCCAGCCGCCCGAACTTGGTCCGCAGCCGCTGGTAGAACGATGTCCCCGCCAGCTGCGCCAGGCTGCCCTGCGCATCCGCGAAACTGACCTCGAGATGCTCGTCCGGCTGCAACACGCACACGGGGCGCCCGTCCACGGTCACGTCGACCGGCTCCTCGCGCGAGCGGTTGATGATCGAGAGCGTGTCGTGCGGCGCAACCACGAGCGCGCGCGCGGTGAGCGAGTGCGGCGCGATGAACGAGACGACGTAGCCCTTCACCCCCCAGGCCATCACCGGCCCGCCGTTGGCCAGGTTGTAGCCGGTGCTCCCGGCCGGGGTCGCCACTACGAGCCCGTCGCACCTCACCCGCCCGATCTCGTCAGAGCCGACGCCGTACTCCAGATCCGCCACCCGCTTGCCCGGCTGGCGGTGCATCGAGACGTCGTTGACCGCGAGCCAGTCACCGCGGCTCCCCGACAGCCGGATCCCCGGGAGCGCGAGAACCTCGAAGTCGCCCCGGAACGCGGACCGCAGCCCGGATTCGGCGTCCTCGCGCTCGACGCTGGCCAGGAAGCCGATCTCTCCGAAGTTGACCGCGAACACCGGCACGCCCGTGCCCGCGTATGTGCGCAGCGCGTTGAGGATGGTCCCGTCGCCTCCGAGCGCGAAGCAGATATCGACGTCGTTGCTCACGGTCGCGTTCAGCTCCAGGCAGCCGTTCGGCCCGAGGTCGTGCTTGGTCGTCTCGTCAGGATCGAGGCGCAGCACCGCGCCCGCCTCCTGCGCAAGCGTCAGCAGCATCTCGATCGCCGGCGCCGTCTCGTCCGGACGGCGGTGCGTGAACAGGGTGGCGCGGCGGACCGGGTTCATGGCTCGACCTCGCGGGCCGCCGCCTCGAGGTCGTCCACCCCACCACGCTCCCCTTCGGCCAGCCAGGCGAATGTCTCGAGGTTACCCTTCGGTCCCGGCAGCCCCGAACTCGCGAAACCCAGGACCGAGGCGCCCAACTCGGTCGCCACCCCACCGACCGAGACCAGCGCCCGGCGCCGCGCAGCCGGGTCACGGACCACGCCGCCCCTCCCGACCGCGTCTCGACCGGCCTCGAACTGCGGCTTGACCAGAGCAAGGCAGTCGAACTCCGATGCCGCGCATCCCAGCACGGCCGGCAGGACCTTGGCAAGCGAGATGAACGAGACGTCGATCACGATCAGATCGGGCGCGTAGGGCAACTCCTCGCCTACGAGCGTGCGAGCGTTGCGCCGCTCGATCACGGTCACGCGCGGCTCCGAGCGCAGCCGCCAGTCGAACTCGCCGTAGGCGACGTCTACCGCGGTCACGTGGGCGGCGCCGCGCTGCAGCAGGCAATCGGTGAAGCCGCCGGTCGAGGCGCCGACGTCGAGCGCGAGCCGATCCATGACGGTCAGCCCGAGCTGGTCAAGAGCATTCGCGAGCTTGACACCGCCGCGGGAGACGAAGGCCGGGGGACTGGTCACCTCGAGCTCGACGTCCTCTGGCACGAGCTGGCCGGGCTTCTGGGCCCGGCGGCGGTCGGGGAGCAGAAGCACGTCACCCGCCAGCACCGACGCGGCCGCCTGCGAGCGCGAACCGAACAGGCCCCGTTCGGATAGCAGGCTGTCGAGGCGAACACGCTTCATCGGAACGGAAAACGGTACGTGATCGAGATCACACTCACCGCGCCGCGGGGCGGTGATCATTGTTAGTGGCCGTTGATTCGGCCCCAAGACTTCCTCCCAGCGATCAAACGCAGATACATCTCTCCTCCTGGAACGGCCCGCCTCGGCGGGCCGTTCCTGCGTTCAGAGGCGCCCCGGAGACAGGATGCGCGCTACGCGACCCCGGTCCGCTCGGCCACGGCCGCCTCGATCCGCTCCGCGATCCGCTTGCCGGTGAACCCGACCTCTTCATGCAGGAGCGCGGGGGCGCCGTGGGTGACGTAGCGATCTGGGAGCCCGACGCGGAGGATCCGCGGCGTCACGCCGGCGTCCGACAGCGTCTCCCACACCGCCGAGCCGAACCCGCCGGCCAGCACCCCCTCCTCGACGGTCACGAGCAGGTCGTGCTCGGCCGCCAGCTGCGCCGCTAGTCCGGCGTCGATCGGCTTGGCGAACCGGGCGTCCGCGACGGTGACCGAGATCCCGCTTTCGGCGAGAATCGAAGCGGCCTCCATCGCCTTGCCGACACCCGTGCCGTAGCCGAGCAGCGCGACGCGCTCGCCCTCGCGCAGGATCTCGCCGGTGCCGATCTCGATCGGTTCCGGCGTGCTCGGCAGCGGCACACCGACGGCCTCGCCGCGCGGGTAGCGCAGGGCGACCGGGCCGTCGTCGTGGAGGAGAGCGGTGCGGAGCATCCGGACGAGCATCGCCTCGTCGCGCGGGGCCATCAGCACGATGTTCGGAAGACAGCGCAGGTACGCGATGTCGAATGCGCCGTGGTGTGTGGGCCCGTCGTCGCCGACGAGGCCGGCGCGGTCCATCGCGAATACGACATTGAGCTTCTGCAGGCAGACGTCGTGGACGATCTGGTCGTAGGCGCGCTGCAGGAACGTCGAGTAGATCGCCGCCACCGGCTTGCACCCCTGCAGCGCCAAACCGGACGCGAACAGCACGGCCTGCTGCTCGGCGATCCCGACGTCGTAGTAGCGGTCGGGCAGCTGGCGTTGGAGGATGTTGAGGCCGGTGCCCGAGTTCATCGCGGCGGTGATTCCGATCACCCGGTCGTCGCGCCGGCACTCCTCCACGAGCGCCTCGCCGAACACCATCGTGTACTGCGGCGGCTTCGGCTTGGCGGCGCTCGGGGCGGCGGGCTTGGCGGCCGGGGCGCCGTTGGCGATCGACTTCGGCTTGGCCGCGTGCCACTTCTCCATGCCTTCGAGCCCGCCCTCCTCGGCGGGCGCGAAGCCCTTGCCCTTGACGGTGGCGCAGTGGACGACGACGGGACGTTCGGCCGCCAGCGCCTCGCGCAGCGCCCGGCGCAGCGCGCGTACGTCGTGGCCGTCGATCACGCCCATGTAGGCGAAATCGAGCTCCTCCCACCACAGGCCGGGCGCCCAGAAAGCCTTGATCGACTCCTTGAAGTGAGGGCCGAAGCGTTCGAATGTGGCGCCGATCCCGGCCGGCAGCTTCGTCAGCCCGCCCTCGACGCCCTCGCGCGCGTGCCATAGCTTCGGGTTGAGCCGGATGCGGTTGAAGTAGCGGCTCAGCGCTCCGACGTTCGGGGCGATCGACATGCCGTTGTCGTTGAGCAGCACGACGATCGGCGTGCCCTCACCACCGGCCTGGTGGACGGCCTCGAAGGCCACCCCCCCGGTCATCGCCCCGTCGCCCACGACCGCCACCACATGGCCATCCTCGCCGTGGCCCCGCCGCATCGCCTCCTTGACCCCGACCGCGTAGCCGATCGCGGTGGACGCGTGGCCCGCGCCCATGACGTCGTGCTCGGACTCGGGAATCGAGCAGAACGGGGCCAGGCCCTCGTACTTACGGATCGTGTGCAGCTGGTCGCGCCGGCCGGTCAGCACCTTGTGCGGATATGCCTGGTGGCCGACGTCCCACAGCACCTTGTCGCGCGGCGAGTCCAGCAGCGAGTGCAGGGCGACCGCGAGCTCGCACGCGCCGAGGTTGGCGCCGAAGTGGCCGCCGATCTCGCCAACCGTGTCGATGATGTGCTCGCGGACCTCCTGGGCGACCGTCTGCAGGTCCTCGTCGCTGAGCCCGTGGAGATCCTGGGGGCGGTCGATTCGTTGAAGGATCTCTGACATCAGTAGGTGCGAGTGAAGATGAAGTCGGTTATCTGTTCGAGTTGTTGGGCACCGTCCGGAGCGGCGTGGCCTAGGGCCTCGCGGGCCCGCTTGTGCGACGCGCGGGCCAAGGAGCGGGCACCGTCCAGGCCGAACTCGGTCACGTACGTACGCTTACCCAGCCGTTCGTCGCTGCCCTGCGGCTTGCCGAGCGTCTCCTCCGAGCCGGTGACGTCGAGGATGTCGTCCACGATCTGAAAGAGCACGCCGAGCTCGCTCGCGAAGGTGCGGAATCCGTTGATTGTGGCAGGTTTGTGTGTCCGACCGAGCAACAGCACGCAGTGGACGCTGGCCGCGATCAACCGTCCGGTTTTCAGTTCGTGGAGCCGGCGCAGCCCGTCCGGGCCCGCCGCCGCGGTACCGGACACATCGAGGTACTGTCCTCCCACCATTCCCTGTACACCGGTGGCGCCGGCCAGCTCGGCCGCGGCTGCCAACACGCCGGCGGGCTCGCCCCGCTGCTCGGTCAGCAGCAGCCTGAACGCCTCGGCGTAAAGCCCGTCGCCGGCCAGGATCGCCACGTCCTCCCCAAAGGCCACGTGACACGTGGGCCGGCCTCGGCGCAGATCGTCGTCGTCCATCGCCGGAAGGTCGTCGTGGATCAGCGAGTATGTGTGGATCAGCTCAATCGCCGCGGCGAGCGGGAGCACGGAGGTGGGCGCGCGACCCACCGCCTCCGCCGTGGCCAGCACGAGCACGGGCCGGATCCGCTTGCCGCCGGCGAGCAGCGAGTAGCGCATCGCCTCCTCGAGGCCGGCGATCGGGCCTTCGCCCGCGGTGAACCGCAGCGCCTCGAGGTAGCGCTCGATCTCGGCACGCAGGTGCTCCGGATACGCCGCGCCGGCTCTCGGCACGCGCGGCTAGGCGGCTGGCAGCGGAAGCTGCCCGGGCAGGTCCGGCAATGGCTCGAGCACGGCCCCCACCTGGGCGTCCACCTGAGCGCTCGCCTCGGCGGCGAGCCGGACGCATTCTTCGACCAGGGCCAGGGTCGCTTCGGGGTCGAGCTCTCCGGCGCGCAGCTGCTGGGCAGTGTCCTGCAGCCGGGCGCTGAGTTCGATCAGGGCGTCGGTCACGGTGTCCAGAGTAGCGCGGGAGGCGACCAGCAGGGACTTCTGCCGGTCGCCTCCCGGGGAGCGGGGTTAAGCCGTGGTCGGGCGATGCGTCGGCGCGGCGTGGGAGCGGCGGGCCTGCGCACGCCCGCTGAGGACGGCGGCGACGCCGCCGATCAGGCCGACGAGGAGGGCTCCGACGCCCCACAGGACGCCGTGGATCGAGAACGAGAGCGCGTGGTCCAGCGACCACGAGCCGGCGCCGATGGCCGCAAGCGCGAAGCTCGCCGCGGCGAGCACGAGGTTGTACTCAAAGCCCCCGTTGGTCGACCACAGGCCCTTTGCGAAGTGGACCGTGATCACCGCGGCGGTCATGACCGCGATCAGGATCGCCGCCGCGAACGGCGTGAACAGGCCGAACGCCAGCAGCAGGCCGCCGCCGAACTCCATCAGCCCAGCCGCCGCCGCGTGAAAGCGGCCCGGCTTCAGGCCGATCTGCTCGAAGAATCCGGCGGTGGCCTTGAGGCCGTGGCCGCCCCAGATTCCGAACAGTTTCTGCGCGCCGTGTCCCACGAACAGCAGACCGACGACCAGGCGCAGAATCAGAAGACCGAGATTCATGTAGTTGCCTCCCAGGCGTTACTTGGTTGCGTCCACAATCATAGCGTTTTATTGCGCACACAATTGATTCCCATCGGGCGGGAGGGCGAAACAGGGATTCGGAGGCGGTCTAGATGATTCCGTCGAGGGCGACGTTGACGAGCGCGTCGGCGCGGGCATTCTGGGCCCGCGGCACGCTCGTGATCTGCCAGCGGTCAAAGCCGCGCAGGGCGCTCCTCGCCTGCTCGTACAGGGGCTTCATCGCTGGGTGCTTGACCTTGTAGGCGCCGGTCAGCTGCTTGGCCACCAGCTCGGAGTCATTGATCAGCTCGACCTCGCGCGCGCCGAGCTCGGCCGCCCGCTCGAGGCCGCGCAGCAGCGCGCGGTACTCGGCCACGTTGTTGGTGGCGACGCCGATCCGCTCGGCGACCTCGTCGAGGACGTCCCCACCGGGCTCAGAGATCACGACGCCGATCGCTGCCGGACCCGGGTTGCCGCGAGCACCGCCGTCGACGTGGACGACGAGCCTGAGCGCCCCCGCGCCGGTCAATCGCTTGCCAGCTCGGGGATGTCGCCGGCGACGCGTGCACGCCTGCGATCACGAACGCCTCGCTGGCCGCCGCCAGAGGCTTCCCCATCACGGCGGGCTCCCTTCCGCCGATCGATGATCACGGTCACGTTCGGGTCCTCCGCGTAGTACGCGGTGAGCTTGTCGAACAGCTCATCGGCCAGCGCCTCCGGGACAACGCAATAGATCATTGGCCCGGGAATGCTATTCGACGGCCCGGAAAGCCTGCATCGAACTTGCGTCCAGCGCCATCAGGGCAGGCCCAGGACGCCGTTGTCGTCCGAAACGGCATTCGCCACCCGTTCCTCGGCCGGGAGCTCGTCTAGCTCGTAGCCCTGGCCCGCGACCCGGACGGTCGGGACCTCATCGGACAGGTCGACCTCGTAGCGATACCAGCACAGCTCCCACGAGACCACGATGTTGACCAGGCTCGGCCCGGTCACCGACGGGAGCACCGACACGGCCGGCAGTCCGAGCGAGCGGGCGACGCCGGACACGGTCCGGGTGTGCTCGGACCCGTTGAACAGCCTCACGGCCGAGGCGGTCTTCTGCTCTGGGCTGGTCGGCACCGCGCGGACGTGGCGCGGCTCGCGCACCCGCTCGCGCCGGCGGGGCGCCGGAACGGCAACGGCCGGCCACGGATCAGGCGCCGGCTCGGGCGCTTCGTACGGATCGGCGAGCTCGTAGGCGGGCTCGGGAGTGGCGTCGGAGGCGTCGCGGCGGGGGCGTAGCCGGCCGAGCAGCGAGCGCCGTCGCTCGGAACGCGAATCGCCGTCGCCGTAAGAGGGCATGGTTCCCTCCCTGATCCAGCCCTCGTGCAGAGCGCGTGACTTGCAGAGCTCGCACACAGCATGGCGCTCGCCGCCGTGCACGTAGACCTCCGAGCGCTCGCCGCGCAGCAGCGTGCGCCCGCACACGTCGCACACCGTGTAAGCCGTCGAGGTACGAATGTCCCTGGTAGTCACGAGGTCCGAGCCTACCAAGCGACCGGCACCGGGACGCCAAACCGCGTCCGACTCAACGCCGGCGGCTCCGCGGCACGGCCCAGGCTCTACGCCTTGACCGCTTCCTTCTCCGCCTTCGCCGCGTCGACGATCTTGGAGGCGAGATGGCCCGGGACTTCCTCGTAGCGGAGGAACTCCATCGTGAACTCGCCCTGGCCGCCGGTGATCGAGCGCAGGTCAGGCGCATAGGAGAGCAGCTCGGCCATCGGCACCTCGGCCTTGACCTCGGTCATCCCGCCGCCGCTCGGCTCCATCCCAAGCGGCCGGCCGCGCCGGGAGTTCAGGTCTCCGATCACGTCGCCGACCGCGTCCTCGGGCACGGAGACCGTGGCCAGCATGATCGGCTCGAGCAGCACGGGGCTGGCGTCGGCGAGGGCCTGCTTCATGGCCATTGAGCCCGCCACCTTGAACGCCATCTCGCTCGAGTCCACGGTGTGGTAGGAGCCGTCATATAGGCGCACGCGCACGTCCTTGACCGGATAGCCGGCGACGACGCCCTCGTGCATCGCCTCGAGCACGCCCTTCTCGACCGCGGGGATGAACCCGGTCGGGATCACGCCTCCCTTGATCGCGTTGACGAACTCGAACCCCTCCCCCGGCTCGCGCGGCTCGACCTCGATGTGGCAATCGCCAAACTGGCCGCGGCCGCCGGTCTGCTTCTTGTGGCGCCCGTGGGCCTTGGCCGGCTTGCGGATCGTCTCCTGATAGGGAACGCGCGGCGGCTTGAGATTGACCTCGGCGCCGAAGCGCGCCTTCAGCCGCTCGACGATCACCTCGACATGGACCTGGCTCAGCCCGGCGACGATCTGCTCGCCGGTCTGCGTATCGCGGTGCAGGTCGATCGTCGGGTCCTCCTCCTGGAGCCTCCTCAGCGCGGTGAAGACCTTGTCCTCGTCGCCCTTGCTCTTGGGCTCGACCGCGAACGCCATCACCGGGGCCGGCAGCTTGATGCTCGGCATCGTGATCGGCTGGTCGCGCTCGGCGAGCCAATCACCGGCCTTGGTCTCCTTGAGCTTGGCCACAGCGCCGATGTCACCGGGGCCAAACTCGGTCGCGTGGCCGGTGCTCGCGCCCTCGAAGGTCACGAGCTGGCCGATCCGCTCCTTGTTGTGCGTGCGTGTGTTGAGAACCTGCGAGTCCTGCTTGAGCACGCCCTGGTAGACGCGGAACATGTTGATACGGCCCGCGAACGGGTCCGCCCGGGTCTTGAACACGTAGGCGAACATCTCCTTGTCCTCAACCGGTTCAAGGGTCACCTCGCCGATCTCGAGGCCGCCGTGCTTGACTGGCGACGGGAGGTCCTCGACGATCGCGTCGAGCAGCCGGTTGGTGGCCAGGTTCTGGGTCGCGATGCCGCAGGTGACGGGGAACAGGGCGCCGTGGTTGGTCCCGTCCTTGAGCGCGGTGACGATCTCCTCGTGCGAGATCTCCTCGCCTTCGAGGTAGCGCTCCATCAGCGCGTCGCTCGATTCGGACACCTCGTCCATCAGCTTCTCGCGGTACTCCTGGGCCTGGTCCTGGAGGTCATCCGGAATCGGGATCTCGCTGCAGTTGTCCTTGCCCGCGCCCTCGTAGCGGTAGGCCTTCATGTCGACGAGGTCGATCACGCCGGAGACTTCGTGCTCCGAGCCGATCGGAATCTCGGTCGCGACCACGTGCGCTCCGAAGGACGATTTAAGGCTTTCGAGCGTGCGAAAGAAGTCGGCGCGCTCGCGGTCGAGCATGTTGACGAACAGCAGGCGCGCGAGGTCGAGCTCGGCCGCGCGCTGCCACAGGCGGGTCGTCTGGACCTCGACGCCCATCACGGCGTTGATGACGAACACGGCCGACTCGCAGACGCGCAGCGCGCCGAGCGCGTCGGCGACGAAGCTCGAGTCGCCTGGCGTGTCGAGGAGGTTGACCCTGCGGTCCTGCCATCCGAAGGACGACAGCGCGGTCGAGATCGACATCTGGCGCGACTTCTCGTCCGGATCTGCGTCGGACACCGTTGTCCCCTCGACCACGGAACCGAGGCGATTGACCTCGCCGGCCTGAAACAACAGCGCCTCGTGCAGCGAGGTCTTTCCACTGCCCCGGTGGCCGACGAGCGCCACGTTGCGAATGCGATCCGCGGCCTTGTGCATGCCTAGCTCCTCTCTCTCGAACGCCGAGCCGTGACCTTATCGGGTTGACACAGCTGCCCGCCCGCGGATCGGGGCCGGATTGGCACAGAGTTGTTGCGAACGCGTCTTGTTTCGTTACACGGTGTGTCCGCATGGTTGGGCGGTGGGTTTGCGGCGTGGCTCCCCAGGCGATGAATGGCGATTCACGGGCGACAGGTGCGCGTCAATCGCCAAAGTTCGTGTGGCGGCTATCGCCAACCGGCAGCTCGGGCGGCTGCGATATGACCAGCTCCGTGCGCTCGGCGTGAGCGGGAGGACGATCGGCCGCTGGTGCGACGCCGGCTACCTTCACCGCATCCTCCCGCGTGTCTATGCGGTCGGCCACACTGCAAGCAGCGCCGAGTCCAGCCTCGCCGCGGCGCCGCTGTACGCCGGCCCGGGCGCGGCCCTGGCCGCCGGGACTGCGCTCCACTGGCGCGAGTTGCTCAAGTACCCGCCGGGCCAGATCCACGTCAGTACGCCACGCCGGGTCGGTTCGCTCGACGGCATCGTCGTCCACGGCCGGCGCGCCCTCGAGCGCCTCTGGCACCGCGGCCTCCCGACCACCTCCGTGTCTCAGGCCCTGCTGGACTTCGCCGCAACGGCCCCTCGCCAGAACCTCCTCCGTCTCGCGCTCGCCAACGCCGACTACCACGACCTCCTAAACATCGACGCCATCAATGCCCTCACCGGCCGCGGCATCGACGGCAGCGCGGCGCTGAACGAAGCGCTCGAGATCCACCTCCCGGAGCTCGCGCACACGCGTAGTGAGCTCGAGGTCCTGTTGCTCACCTGTTGCCAGAGTCACGGCCTTCCGATGCCGAAGACCAACGTCTTCGTGCACGGCCACCTCGTCGATGCGCTCTGGCCGGATCAACACGTCGTCGTCGAGGTCGATGGCTGGCCGGGGCACCGGACCCGTGCGCAGCTCGAGAGCGACCATCAGCGCGATCTAGAGCTCCGTGCAGCCGGCTACATCGTGCTCCGCTATACCTGGCGCCAGCTCAGCGGCACGCCCGCCGTGGTCGCGGAGGACGTGAGGCGGTATCTCTAGTCGATCTCCCCCTGGAGCTTCGAACGCAGCCGCAGCACGGCCTTCGTGTGCAGCTGGGAGACGCGGGACTCGGTCACGCCGAGCACCTCGCCGATCTCTCGCAGGGTCAGGTTCTCGTAGTAGTAGAGGGCGACGACGAGTTTCTCGCGCTCGGGGAGGGCCGCGATCGCGTCGGCGATCCGGTCCCGGAGCTCGGATTGGTCGACGAGCGCCTGGGGATCCGGGGCGGCGCGGTCGGGCAGAGTGTCCAGCAGCGAGACCTGGTCGCCTGTGGAGTCCGACACGTTCCACAGCTCATCGAGGGCGACGATGGTGGAGTTGGAGATCTGCAGCAGCGCGTCCTGGAAGTCCTCGATCGAGATGCCCAGCTCGGCCGACATCTCCTCGTCGGTCGGGGCCCGCTGCAGCCGCGCCTCGAGCTTCATGTTGGTGCGCTCGAACTCCCGCGCCCGGGCGCGGACCGAGCGCGGCACCCAATCGAGCGTGCGCAGCTCGTCGATGATCGCGCCGCGAATGCGGGTGATCGCGTAGGTCTCGAACTTGATCTCTCTTGTGAGATCGAAACGTTCGATTGCCGAGATCAAACCACCGAGCCCGTAGGAGATGAGGTCAGCCTCCTCGACATGGGCCGGCAGCCCCGACCCCATCCGCCCGGCGACGTACTTGACCAGCGGCGAGTAGGCAACGACGAGGCGCTCGCGGGCACGCTCGTCGCCGGAGGCCTTGTACCTCCTCCACAGATCTTGCAGCTCGATCGCCTTGACGTTCGTTTCCACTTCTTCCTCAACCCCCCGAATCGCGCGTCATGCCCGCGGATGAGCCCGGGCATAAGCTGTCCGGAGACGCGCCGACTCTACCCGAGTGTAGACCTGCGTCGTCGAGATGGTGGCGTGTCCGAGCAGTTCCTGGATCGAACGCAGATCGGCTCCCCCCTCGAGCAGATGCGTCGCGAATGAGTGCCTCAGCGCGTGCGGATGCGCATCGGCGAGCGCTGGAGCCTGGGCGGCGGCAAAACGTCCCCACGTCCGCAGCCGGCGCCGGACGTCCGAGGTCCCGAGCCGGCGGCCGGACTTCGAGAGGAACAGAGCCGGATCGCGGTTTCCGCTCCCGAGAGCCGGACGCGCGCGTTGCAGGTAGATCTCGAGCGCCTTCAGAGCATGCTCGCCGGCGGGCACAAGGCGTGTCTTTCCCCCCTTGCCGTCAACTCGAACCGTCTCGGAGTCGAAGTCGATCGAGTCGACGCTCAGCGAGACGAGCTCCTCCGCGCGCAGGCCAGATGCGTAGGCGAGCTCAAACAGGGCCCGGTCGCGAAGCTCGAGCGGCGTCGTTGCCGGGATCCGGTCGAGCAGCGCCGCGACCTCGGCCGGCTTGAACACCTGCGGCAGCCGCTGGGGCTTCTTCGGCGAGCTGAGCAGCTCAGCTGGATTGTCAGTCCGCGTCCCCAGCGACGTCTGGGCGCGGAGCAGGCCGCGGAGCGCGGCGAGCTTCCGGGCCACCGTGCTCGGAACGAGACCCCGCTCGGACAGGCTGGCGGCGTAGCGCCGGAGCGGCCGAACGTCGATCGTGGAGGGCTCGAGGCCGTGCGCGCTGGCCCACAAGGCGAACTGCTGGCAGTCGATCGCATAGGCGCGGCGCGTCTTCTCGGCCACCGCCCGACGCCGCAGATCGGCATCGAAGGCCTCAAGCGCGGCGCGCCACGGCGCGGTGATCAACTCCACTGACATTGGCGCTTTCGCTATTCGGCGCCGGTCGCTCTCACCCTTCACGTGACGTAGACCGGGGTGCCGAGCGGAGTCTCGGAATAGAGCTGGATGACGTCCGGAATGGCCATCCGGATACAGCCGTGTGACGCCGCCGATCCGAGCGAGGAGAGCTCGTCGGTCCCGTGGATCCCGGCGCCGTTGTAGATCCCCATCCAGCGGGCCTTGATCGGGTCCTGGGGCCCGGGCGGGATCGTCTGCCCCGCGAGCGAGCCCGCCCACGCGCTGTTCGGCACGTGCCATGACGGATTGAGCTCCTTGTCCTGAACGTGGTACAGCCCGGCGGGCGTCTCGAGCCCCGCCATCCCGACCGCGATCCGATAACTGCGAACCAGCTTCAGGTTCTTCCACAGCCGCAGCGTGAACGCGGCGCGGTTGACGGTGATGACCGTCGGGTAGCGCGCAGCGAGCGAGCTCGAGGTCACCTTCGGCGCGGTCGCGGTGACCGGGACCTCGATCGCACGGCTCGACGCCCCGCTCAGACCATCGTCGATCCGGCTGATCAGCTGCTCCTGTTGGACCTCGATCCCGGTGTGGCTGGCGACGCTGCCGATCGAACTGCCCGCGTAGGAGATGCTCGCGTCGATGGCGCGCCGGTCGAGCGCGCGAGCCACCCGGGCCGCGAAGCCTGCGATCACGGCTCCGGAATAGCTCAGCTGCGGGTCGATCTCGGCGTGGATCTCGCCCCCGGTCAGCGACCGCAGCGCCCGAGTGAACAGGTTGTCGGAGCGGCTGCGGTCAAGCGCCTGCTGGACGCTCGCGCCTGTGTCGATCGCGAGGTGGAGCCGGCGCGGGGTGAGCACGAAGCGCTGGCCGCGGTAGCGCACGACGAGCGGGTGACTGAGCCGAGCCGCGTAGGCCGCTCGAAGCCGGCCGGCCGCCTGAGCGGCGCTCATCCCGCCGACGTCAATCCCGCCGACCCGGATTCCCTTGGCGATCGTGTGCGCCTGCGAGGAGTCGTAGGCGAGCAGCGCTGCGGCCCCACCGAAGAGCACCACCAGCGATATGACCACGGCCCAGAACGATCGGGTGCGCACGCGTCAACGGTACCCGCGAGCGCCTGCCTAGGCCACGTGTACGAGCGTTCCGATCGGCGTGTACGGCCACACCTGGCCCGCGGGCGCGAGCATCATCTCGACGCACCCGAGGCTTTGCGGGAATCCATACTGGGCGCGCGTGAACGCGTGCAGCGCGTCACCGCCGTTGAAGTAGCTGACGAACTGGATCCCGGGGTCGTTGTAATGGCTGCCGTCCGGGTTGGTTCCGCTCATCGTCGTCGTGCGCAGATGCTCGTACACGGGGAACGTGCCCGCCGCGGTGGGCCGCGAGGCGATGCCGGTGTTGACCGGCGTGGTGACGAGCGTCTTGCCGTTATGCCACAGGTTCAGCTGCTGCCCGCCCAGGCTGACGTTGACGAACGTGTAGCCGAAGGAGGAGCGGTGACCGGCGACCTCGGCGTCGATCAGCGCCTTCCAGACAGCCGCGCCGGCGACGCCGTCGGCGGTCATCGCGTGGTCGTTCTCGAACGCCATGAGCGCCCCCTGGGTCATGACTCCCGAGGAGCCGGGCGACCAGAAGCTCTTGAGCGCGCCCGGGACGCTCGGGTACGACCAGTCGAAAGAGCCCGACGGTGGGTGCACTGCCGCCGCCTCCTGCGCCTGCTCGCTCGCGGCCACGTGCGGGCCCTTGAAGGTGAGTGGCAGGTAGCCGAGCTCCGCAAGCAGCTGCTGGAGGCGCAGCGTAGAGCCGCCGGGGACGATCCAGTTGCCCGTGTCCGAGGTCGTCGTGGCCTGGCCGCCGACGAGCTGGACGCCCTTGGGCAGCGCCACGGAGACATGGGCTCCGAGGCCGTAGCCGTACCCGGTGGGCTCGAACACCATCGTGTGGCTGTTGACCGCGTGCCAGGTGCCCGGCGTGGTGGGCGAGACCGGCGGACGGTTGTTGCCCAGCGCGGCACTGATGCTCTTGCTGAAGGTCAGCGTGATCTTCGTGTGCGGGGTAATCTGCGATCCGGGCGCCGGGCTGGCGACCGCGCTCGCGGCCGAGCCGGCCGGGAACCAGCTCACCACCGCCGGCTTCGAGAGCTCCCACGTGCGCGGCGCGGCGGCGACCAGCGCGGTGCCCGCGACGGCTGTGCGCTTGAGCCGGATCGCGGTCAGGGGCTGGCGCAGATCGCGGCGTACGAGGTGCCCAGCGGTTCCGTAGGAGAAGGTCCGCACCGGCTCCTTGAAGCGCAGGATGACCGGGGAGCCGGACTTGAGCGTCAGGTAGTGCTCGCGCAGGCTCGCGCTCGGCGTCATCAGCTTCAGCTTGAGCTTCTCGGTGCTGCCGGCCAGCCACGAGATCCACCCAGGCCGCTTGATCGTGACATCGACCTCGACCATCTTGTGCGCGGAGATCAGCCGCCTCGGCCAGATCTGGTCGCCCTTCACGGAGACGGGAACCGGCTTGGCGTGCGGGCCGGAAACGACGTTGACGCTCTCGATCGTCCCGCCTCCGAGCGGCATCCCAACCCGCGCGAGCGCGACCGAGTCCTCGGTGAGGCTCGCCTTGGCGGAGACGAACAGCAGCACACCGGCGCCCGCGATTGCGAGCACGACCAGCAGAATGCCTCCGACGACGAACCGGCCGCGTCGACCGGATCGCTTAGTGGCGGTCGATCCTCGGGCGGCTCTCGCAGCAGACCCATCCGAGGTGACCGCAGGACGTAAGTATGAAACGCGCGCCACTACGTGTCTCCTGAGTTCGCGAATGCTAGCGGGATAGTGCACGGATCAAACATCGCGAGACGTCTCTTAACCAAATTTGCAACGTCTGTTTCAATCGAGCGTGCCGAGATCCTGCTTGCGGAGGCCCCTCAGCCGCCCATTTCCTGTTCCGCGGCTCGCCGAGCAAGATTATGGTCCAGCGCAGCCAGAACGTCCTCGCGGTTGCCGTGGGCGGCCTCGTAGCTCCGGAGCTGCGTCAGCGCGCCGGTGTCGAGTGAGGAAATGACCTCGATCAGCTCCGCCCCGGTCAGCTCGTCGTGCGAGCCGCCGTCGATCCCCCGGGTGGGCGCAGCCGACAGCACGCTAGGACTGCGGCGAAGGAACTCCTCCACCTCGCGGTCGTAGCGGTACTCGTCGTCGCCACTGCGCAGCAGCGGACGCAGGCGCTGGTGCGCGCGCAGCTTCAGCACCGTCTCGCGTGTCGTGTAGCTGTATTGGTAGCCCGTCGCCTTCAGCCTGCGGTTGTCAAGCCCGCGGCCGTAGCGAAGCTGGCGGGCCAGCTCGAGCGGGACGCGAAGGCCGAAGCGCTGCAGTTGCCCAACCGTGAAGGCGAAGCCCCACGGCGGTAGCACCGGCAAGAGCCGCTTGCCCAGCAGTGAGGCCACCTCGGACAGCGCCAGCACGCCGTCGGCCGCAACGTTGAACGTGCCGGGCAACCGTTCGCGGACGGCATAGGTGAAGGCGCCGATCACGTCATCGTCGTGGACGAATTGGAGACGGGGGTCGAAGCCGAGGATCGACGGCACCACCGGGAGGCTGAGGAGCATCAGCTGCGAGGAGCCGGGCTCGCCGACCAGCGCGTCGGCCACCCGCAGCACCGTGACCGTGCGCTCGGGGTCGCGGGCCGAGAAGTCGGCCAGCAGGCGCTCGGCCTCCACGACGTCGCGTTCGATCGCGCTCGCCGGCGGCCGCGTCGGACCCATGTCCTCACTGAAGAAGGCGGGATCCTCAGCCGTCGAGCCGTAGACCTGGGCGGAGGACTTGAACACGAGCTTGCGCACCGCTGCCGCCTCGCACGCTTCGAGCACGCTGCGCGTGTTGGCCACGTTGATCTTCCGGGCACGCCCGGGCGGGGCCAGCATCGGGTCAGCCAGGAGCCTGGTGTCGATCACCGTGTCGATCGCCGCGGCGTCCAGGATCCGACGCAGGACCCCGGACTCGGCCCCGACACGGACGAACTCGGTCCGGTCCAGCGCGTGCTGGGGATCGGTGCTGTCGACCCCAATCACCGCCTCGACACCCGGCTCACGCTCGAGCACCTGGGCCAGGCGGCCGCCCCACCATGACGACAGCCCAGTGATCAGGATGCGCTTCGAATCCATCGGCGGTTGATTGCTACCCGAGCCAGACGCTTCTGCGCGTGGCGACCATCTCGAGCAGGTTCTCCTGGATCAGCGCCTGGATCTCGTGCGCGCTTGGCGACTCGCCAGATCGGTTGACCGGGATCGGCTCGAGAAAGCGAATCCGGAACTTGGCCGGGAGCGGCACGCCGGAGGTGATCGGGAGCGACGGTAGCCGCCGCAGCGGGCCCAGACGGGCCAGCACCGGGCCGGACTCCTCGGTACCGACGATCGCGAGCGGGACGATCGGGACCCGGGCCCGCCGAGCGGCCTCGATCGGCGAGGGGTCGAACGAACGCAGCCGGTAGCGCTCCTTGAACGGCTTACGCGCCCCCCGGCTGCCCTCGGGGAAGGCGAGCACGAGCTCGCGCTCGTCGAACAGGAGGCGATGCAGATTGGCCGGGTGGGCCGAGACGCCCCCCACCTTCGTCACCAGCATCCCCACCCCAGGCACGCGTTTGAAGTTGCGCTCGGTGGCTAGGTGGACGGTGCGACGGCGTGGGTGCTCGTCGCGGACTGCCTTGGCGATCATCGCTCCGTCCGAGGGGAGCGTGCCGGCCCGGTTGCCGAGCAGCAGCGCGCCGCCATCGGCCGGGATGTTCTCGACGCCTTCCACCTCCACGCGGAACCAGTAGTGGTAGAGGAACCCGTAAACCGTCCGGTCGACCAGGCCCTCGATTCGCTGTGAGCGGCCCCAATCGGTGATCTGCCTGTCGGGCTCCAGCCCGGGGAGCTGGCCCCTCAGGTCGTCGGCAGGGGGCGCCGGTAGCCGGTCAGCGCGCTCGCGCGGGCGGCTCGGATCGACGGCCGAGAACTCGACCGTGGCGCCCTCGGCGACGGACTCCTGCCCCGGTGCGGTTTCCTGCCGTTCTGCCATCCGGCGATTCTGGCAGGGCACGGGAGGAGGGGCGGCGTGGGCAGCGGGCGCCGCCCACGCGCGCCGTGCTACTTGTACGTGCCCTTGTCGTGGAACGTGTATGGACCGGTGGGCGATGCTGCCGTCCCGGTGAACGTCCCGACGAACGAGTGCCCCTTCTGCCCGCCGCTGCCCTTGGTGAGCCTCAGCTTGCTCGTGAACGTGGCCGTCCCGTTCGAGTTCACGATCTCCGTCGCCGTGCCGGTGCCGGACAGCGCGCCCGTCTTGGTGAAGATCGTCACCGGATTTGCGCTCACCTTGAGGCTGCCTGCTCTGATTGCGCCTCAGGCTCACCCTCGAAGTGGCCAGCCGACGCGGATCACATTGGAACCCAGCGGCCCGGTGTTCAGCGCGTGATTGCGCCCGCGGCGGCGCTCGAGACGAGCTTTGCGTACTTGCTCAGGGCGGGCCCAGGATTCGGCCGGTCCGGGGGCTCGTAGGCGGCCAGGCGGGCCGCGATCTCATCATCGGAGAGGGCCACGTCGAGCCTGCGGTTGGCGACATCGAGGGTGATCTGATCGCCCTCCTGGACGATCCCGATCGGACCGCCGCGGACCGACTCGGGGGCCACATGCCCGGCCATCAGGCCGTGGGTGGCGCCGGAGAAGCGGCCGTCGGTGATGAGTGTCACCTGCTCGCCGAGCCCCTCGCCGACCAGCGCAGCCGTGACGGCGAGCATCTCGCGCATCCCCGGGCCACCGGCCGGGCCCTCGTTGCGGATCACGACAATGTCGCCGGCATTGATGCCGCCCCTGGTCACTGCCGCCATCGCGTCCTCCTCGGACTCGAAGACGCGGGCCGGCCCGGTCTGCTCCCGGCGCTCGTGGCCGGCGAGCTTGACCACACAGCCCTCGGGCGCGAGGTTGCCCTTGAGAATCGCCAGGCCGCCGGTCGGCTTGATCGGATCATCGAGCGGGCGGACGACCTCCTGGCCCGCCGTCTCCGTGGCCGCATCGGCGATCGCCCCGACCGTGTCCCCGGTCACGGTCCGCGCGTCGTTGTGCAGCAGCCCGGCGTTCTTGAGCCGCTTGAGCACGAGCGGCACGCCGCCCGCCTCGTACAGATCCGGCGCCACGAACCGGCCGCCCGGCTTGAGATCGCAGAGCAGTGGCGTGCGCTCGCTGACCTGATCGAAGTCGTCGATCGAGAGCTCGACGCCCATCTCGTTGGCGATCGCCAGCAGGTGGAGCACGCCGTTGGTGGAGCCGCCGCTGCAGGCGATCGCGGCGATCGCGTTCTCGAGGCTGTCGCGCGTGATGATGTCGCTGGGCAGCAGGCCCCGCTTGAGGACGTCGATCACGAGCGCGCCGGCGTCAGTCGCGACCTCGGCCTTGTGCGGGTGGGTCGCGGGGACCATGGAGAAGCCGGCCGGCGAGATCCCGAGCACCTCGAACGCCATCGCCATCGTGTTGGCCGTGAACTGGCCCCCGCACGCGCCCGCCCCCGGAGACGCCACGTCCTCGATCTCGGTCAGTTCGGCGGTGGAGATCCGCCCGGCGGCGTGGGCTCCGACCGCCTCGAACACCTCCTGGATCGTGACCTGCTCGCCGTGGTAGACGCCTGGGTAGATCGATCCCCCGTAGAGCATCACGCTGGGGACGTTCAGCCGGCACAGCGCCATCACCGTGCCGGGAATCGTCTTATCGCACCCGCTGATCGCGATCACCGCATCGAACATGTGGGCCGCGCAGACGAGCTCGATCGAGTCGGCGATCAGCTCGCGGCTGACGAGCGATGCCTTCATCCCGGCCGTGCCCATCGTGATCCCGTCCGAGATCGCGATCGTGTTGAGCTCCATCGGCGTGCCGCCGGCGGCGCGGATCCCCTCCTTGACCTTGGCGGCGAGCGCGCGAAGGTGAAAGTTGCACGGCATCGTCTCGATCCACGTGTTGGCGACCGCGACGATCGGCTTGCTGAGCGCCTCGTCGTCGTAGCCGATGCCCTTGAGGTACGCTCGCGCGGCGGCCCGCTCCGGACCCTCGGTCAGCGCCCGGCTGCGATGCTTGAGGTCGAAGGATCCGTTCGAGTCGCTCATCGGGGCCGGGACTGTAGCGGGCCGAGATCGCCCACCACAGCCCCGAGGCCCGACATGCCTTATCCGACGTGAATTCCGCGGAGCGTGACCGTCTCTGGCCGCCCGCCGGTCGGCGTGTAGGTGACCGCGATCTCGACCCGTGCACCAGGGTGCGCCTTCAGGTACTGCCTGGCCTTCCGGCCGGCGACGATTGCGACGCTCGAGGTGCCGGCACCACCGACCTTCACGGTCACGTTGCCGAGATTCACGTGGGCCTTGGCGGGTTTCGTCACGTTGCCAGAGGCCACGACCCTCCCGTCGCCCGGAACCTTGACCTGGAAGCCGATCGACCCGGACTTGCGTGCCTTGACGTTCGTGACGGTGAACCGGTTGTCTGGCCTGACGGCGTAGTCGATCGTCTCGGTCACAACCTGACCGTCGCCGCTGACCGCCGTCACGGTGAACGTGTCCGCGCCGGGAATCGACGTGTCAATCGGCGAGCCGCTCGCAGCGTCACCTTCGCAGTCGGTGATGCCCGGCCCGTTGGCGGCCTCCTTGCACGCGAAATGAGCGTCAACCTTCTGGCCGAAATCGAACACACCCCCCTCGGTCGGCGCGGTGACCGAGATCGTCGGTGGACCGATGACGGTCAGGATCTGCGTGTTGCCGCCGCCGGAGACACCCTCGTTTTGAGCTCACGGTCCCCGTGCTGTTCGTGTAGATCCCCGGCGTGTTTGAAGTGACGGCAACCGACACGACGCAGTTCGCGTTCGCCTCGATCGTCCCGCCGCTCAGCGAAATCGTGCTCGTTCCTGATGTAGCGGTCAGGGTCGCTCCCGAGCCGCACTTGTTGCTCTCGCCGTTGGGATTGTCGACGACCACCCCCGTTGGGCAGAGTGTCGGTGAAGCCAACTCCGGTGAGCGACGAGCTATTCGGGTTGGCGATCGTGAACACGAGCGCCGTCGTGCCGCCGACTCCGATCGACGGCGTTTCGAACTGACTGGCGATCGACGGCGGCGCGACGATCAGCCAGTGATCGGCCGGTGATCGGCCCGAACTCAGCCGATGGTGTCGCCCGCTCGGGAGCGCATCTGCGCCCCGGCGCTGCGCATCCGCGCCTGCTCCCACTGCGAGAGGCGCCAGAGGTCACGCCTGACCTGATCGGGGTCGAGCTGGCGTCCGGGCAGGTGCATGTTGGCCGTGGAGATCAGGCGTCGCTCGTCGCCGGTGAGCGCCATCCACTTGGCCAGCACATCATCGGAGTCGGGAAGCCTCGCACTGCCGTACGGCCGGGTGTCGTCGGGGAAGGCGACGCAATACTCGTTGAGCAGGCGGCGGGTCTGTGGGATGTAGGCGACGATCGGGCGGTGGGGATAGATCAGGTACGCGTACGGCGCGCCACCCGACACGTCGCGCGGCGAGCCCTGGCCGGCTCCGCCCCACACGCGGATGAAGCCCAGATCGCGGTACATGGCCCACTCCTCGTCGTTCACGCAGGAGCGCAGGAGGGCACTTGCTCGCGCCTCGGCACGCCGTTCCCTCCCCGGGTCGTAATCGACCGAGGGGACCCGCTTTCGCCGCGCGCGGTGACGTTCCCAGACCTCCTCGACCTTCGGAACGATCACATCCGCCAGCAGCGCCAGCGCCACCAAGGCAGTCGCTGCGAGCGCCACGAGCACGGCGTGTCGGCCGACCTACCGGCCGCCCGCGGCCCGCGGGAAGAAGATCACGCGCTCGGCGTCCCGCGGAACCTCATCGAACGACCGCACCATCCGGGCATCGCGTCGCCCCGCCTCGCCCTGCATCGGAACAGCAGCCCACAACCCGGCGTCGAGCTGGCGGCGGAACTCCTCCACCAGCCGTTGCTCCTCCTCGGCGATCCGGGCGTCGCCCTCGGCGATCAGAACCTCACCATGACCCGGCTTCATCCGCAGAAAGCGCACGGCGTGATTATGTCAAAGAGAGCCCCGAAACCCGAGGCGCTGGATCGAAACCGTTCGGGCCGGTCCGCATTCGGGCCGGGGCCCCGGAAGACGCAGGAAGCGGCGGCCGCCAGGATCGGCCGGGCCGACCCTCAGTGGTCAGCCGCGGTCAGCCCGCCTCAGCCCGAGCACGTCGACCGGACCCGCGCCGGCGCCGATCTCGCCGAGACCGTCCGCGACCGCCCGCGCCGCCATCTCCTTGGCCCGCCGCGCCGCCTCGAGCGGGTCATCGCCCCAGGCCAGGCGCGCAGCGAGCACCGACGAGTGCGTACAGCCTGATCCGTGCGCCGCCCCGCTGGGGTGGCGCACGCCGGGTATTTCGACCAGTCGCTCGCCGTCGAAGAACAGGTCGACCGCGCGATCGCGATGTCCGCCGGTCACGACCACGCTGCGGGGACCTAGGGACAGCACGCCGCGGGCGAGCTGCTCGACCAAAGCGCCGCCGGCCCGCGCCGCGGGACCTGTGGCGCCGCCCACGGCAGCCTGCTGACCCGCCCCCGCGGCCTCGACCAGCGCCCGCGCCTCGGGCAGATTCGGCGTTGCGACCGTCGCCCGCGGCATCACGAGGCCGATCAGCGCCGATCGCGCCGAGGCCTCGAGCAGCTCGGCTCCCGATTCCGCGACCATCACCGGGTCGACCACAACCGGCGTATCGGGCTCCAGCAGGTCAAGCGCCCGTGCGACGGCCTCGATCGTCGCCACCGTCCCGAGCATCCCGATCTTGACCGCGTCGACGCCGATGTCCGAGCTCACCGACCTCACCTGCTCCACGATGATCTCCGGCGGGATGTGGTGGATCGCGTTCACCCCGGTCGTGTTCTGCGCCGTGATCGCTGTCACCGCGGTCATCCCGTGCACGCCGCAGGCCGCGAACGCCTTCAGGTCGGCCTGGATCCCGGCGCCTCCGCCGGAGTCGGACCCGGCGATCGACAGAACGCGCGGAATGTGCGAACCAGTCATGGGTGCGAGGGTATCTACGGGACCACGGTGAACCTCCCCCCTTGCTCGCGGCGCACATAGCCGCACAACTCGAGCTCGGCTAGCGCGACCAGGCCCGCGTCGGGCGTCAGCGCGGCGCGGTCGAACGCCCGCGAGGGCTCGAGCCCCTCGGCGAGCGAGTCGAGCAGCCGGGCGAGATCGCCCTCGAGCGCGGGCCGCTCGTCGCTCGCCGCGGAGCGAGTACCGGCGCCGAACAGCGCGTCGAGGGCGTCCTGCGGGTCCCGGATCAGCGTCGCTCCGCCGGCGATCAGCCCGTTGGGCCCGGCGGCCAGCGGCGCCGTCACCTGACCGGGGACCGCCCCCACCGGCCGGGCGAGTCCACGGGCGATCCGCGCGGTGACGAGCGCTCCAGAGCGAACCCCGGCCTCCACCACGACCGTCAGCTGTGCGAGCGCGGCGATGATCCGGTTGCGGGCTAGGAACGTCCACCGCCGCACGGCGCTACCCGGCGGCAGCTCGGACACAGCGGCGCCGTGCGCGCAGATCCGCTGGAACAGCCGCCGCCGGCTCGGCGGATAGGGCCGGTCCAGCGCACCCGGGAGCACCGCGACGGTCGGCCCGCCACCGGCGAGCGCACCCGAGTGCGCCGCCGAATCGACGCCCGCGGCCATCCCGCTGATCACCGCCACGCCCGACGCCGCGAGACCGCGTCCGAGCGACTGCGACGTCTCGAGCCCGTAGCTCGATGGCCGCCGCGCCCCGACGACGGCAACCGGATCGAGCGCGCTGAGCTCGAGGAACAGCCCCACCCCACCCGCAACGTGAAGCACGGCCGGCGGTGCGTCCAACTCGCGAAGGCCGCTCGGGTAGCGCTCGTCACAGCGGCACAGGACGTCGACCCCGGCCTCCCGGCACCGTCGCCGCGCCTCGCCGGCCTCGAAGCGCGCGAACCGATCCCGCAGCTCGGGCCGGCGCCGGCCCGCGACGGCGTCGATCAGCTCCTCGTCCGGAAGGGCGAGCAACGGCCAGATGGACGCGCGCGCGATCTCGAGGTGACCGCCGAGACGGCCGAGCAGCCAGGCCCGGCGCAGGCACCCGTCACACGCACACGGTGACGCACTCACGCGGCCAGCACCTCCTCCGCTCCCGCCCGCTGGCGCAGGCTCAGCGCGGTCATGACGTCGTCGCGGCCGACCCGATCACGGCCGTGCAGGTCGGCGATCGTCCTGGCCACGCGCAGCACGCGCTGGAGCCCGCGAGCGCTGAGCGCTCCCAGCGCGTACGCGCGGCTGACGGCGGACTCGGCCGGCTCCTCGAGGCGGACGTGGCGCCGGATGTCGCGGCCGTCCATCTCCCCGTTGCAACGGGCGTCGGCACCGACCAGCCGGGCACGCTGACGCTCCCGCGCATCGGCCACGCGAGCTCTCGCGCCGGCCGAGTCGATCGCCGGAGGCCCCCGCAGCTCGTGAGCGCGTGGCCGCTCGACGGTGACCAGCAGATCCATCCGGTCGAGCAACGGCCCGCTCAGCCGCCGGCGGTAGCGCCGCAGCTCCGCTTCTCCGCACCTGCAGCGATCCCCGACGCCCGCGAAGCCGCACGGGCACGGATTGGTCGCCGCGACGAGCATGAACCGCGTCGGAAAGGACAGCGCGCGCTGGCCGCGCACGATCGAGACCGACCCGTCCTCGAGTGGCTGGCGCAGCGCCTCGAGACTAGGGCGCTGAAACTCCGAGAGCTCATCGAGGAACAGGACGCCATGGTTGGCGAGCGTGGCCTCGCCCGGTCGCGGCGGATTGCCGCCCCCGACGAGGCCGGACGGCGAGATCGTGTGGTGCGGCGCGCGGAACGGACGGCTCGCGATGAGGCCGTCCGCGTGTAGGCCGGCAACGCTGTGCACGCGCGTGACCTCGATCGCCTCGCCCCGGCTCATCGCCGGGAGGATCGACGGAATCCGCCGCGCGAGCATTGTCTTACCGGTTCCGGGCGCCCCCTCGAACAGGAGGTTGTGAGAACCGGCGGCGGCGATCTCGAGGGCGAGCATCGGCGTCGCGTGCCCGCGCACGTCGGCCAGGTCGGGCTGGTCGCCCGGTCGGCCGGGCCGCTGTCCGGACTCGGGGAGCGGCGGCGGATCAGCGCCGCGCAGGACGGCTGCCGCCGCGGCGAGGCTCGTGACTCCGGCGATGTCGAGCCCCTCCACCAGCGCGGCCTCGCGCGCCCGCTCACGGGGAACGATCAGGCGCGTGAAGCCCGCCCGCCGGGCGCCCTCGGCGACGGCCAGAGCGCCGGGGGAGTCGCGCAGCTCTCCGCCCAGCGACAGCTCGCCGAACACCGACCACGACCGGAGCGCCCGCGCGGGAATCTGTCCGCTGGCGGCGAGCACCGCGAGCGCGAGCGCGGCGTCGAAGCCCGGCCCGACCTTGCGCAGGAAGGCCGGGGCGAGATTCGCCGTGATCCGCATCTGGGGGAAATCGAAGCTCGAGTTCTGGATCGCCGCGCGAACGCGATCGCGGGACTCGCGTACGGCCGCGTCCGCGAGGCCGACGATCGTGAACGACGGAAGCCCCGCGCGGATATCGACCTCGACCCACACGAGCCGCGGATCGACCCCGTCGATGGCGAATGTGGCGACTCGCGCGAGCACGCCCCCGACGCTACGACGAATCGTGTGACACGTGGTCGGCGGACTGTGCCAATTCTCCGTCAATCCACGGCCGGATTGGCACGCAATCGGCACACGCCGTCACCCATGCGTGACATGGATCGGCGTAGCGTCGCCGGGCGTGAGCGACGACCCACGACACGCCCTCGGGCAGCTCGGCGAGGACCTCGCGGCCGAGCACCTCTCGCGCCGCGGCTACGAGATCCTCGAGCGCAACTTCCGGACGAAGTGGGGTGAGCTCGACCTCGTCGCCTACGACGGGCGTGTGCTCGTGTTCTGCGAGGTCAAGTCGCGGAGGTTGAGTAACGGGGGCCCGGCCGTGTTCGAGGCGCTGCACACGCGCAAGCGAGCCCAGGTCCGCAGGATGGCCGGCGTATGGATGTTCGAGCGGACCGAGCGGCCGCGCGCCGACGAGCTGCGGTTCGACGCGATCGGCGTCGTATTCGACCGCGCCGGGAGTCTCGTCGCGCTCGAGCACCTTGAGGGCGCCTTCTGATCGGGTCCGCAGGCCTCGCCCGCGGCGTCCAGCCGGATGACTCGGGTGCAGCCCGCGCGCCCGCGGGGCCGCCGCGCCAGCGGGCCGCCGCCCGGGAGGCCGCCGCGGAGCCGCGGCGCGCTCGGCCGCCCGCGAAACCAGACCCGCGGGCGCCTACCCGAGCGCCAGCTGCTGGTAGGCGGCCGACTGGAACGAGAGTCGGTGCAGCGGCGAGACGCCGAGTCGCTCGATCGCCTCGCGGTGCTCGGGGGTGGCATAGCCGACGTGCTGGGCGAACTCCCATCCCGGATGGGTGGTGTCTGCCCGGCGCATGTAGCGGTCGCGCGTCTCCTTGGCGATCACGGAGGCGGCGGCGATCGCGGCGCTCTTGGCGTCGCCTCCGATCACGGCCAGCTGGTCGAACTGGAGCTCCGCCACGGGGAAGCCGTCGCTCAGGCAGACGCAGCCGGGGCAGGCGACGCGACAGAGCGCGTCGCGCAGGGCGGCCAGGTTCGTCACGTGTAGGCCGCGCGAGTCGATCCCCGGGGCGCAGCGCGTGATCACCGCGACCTTTGCGGCGAGGCGGAGGATCACCGGGAACAGCTCGGCGCGCCCCTCGGGTGTGTGTTGCTTGGAGTCGTTGAGCGCCCCGAGGGCGCGGACGTCCGATGGCCCGATCCGCTCGAGGTCGAACAGCACCGCGGCGGCCACTAGCGGCCCGGCCAGGCAGCCGCGGCCGGCCTCATCGGCGCCGGCCACGAAGCGATGGCCGAGGCCACGGTCGAACGCGAACAGTTTGCGGGCGGCCCGCTTGGGGCGGGTGCCGCGCTTCGGCGAGCTCCTAGAGGAACCCGATCCGATCCGGTGGCCAGTAGGTGAAGAAGGCAACGCCGATGACCCATTTGTCGGGAACGGGTCCCCAGAAGCGGCTGTCGTCAGATTGGCCACGGTTGTCGCCCATCATGAAGTAATCGCCGGGCGGAATCACGATCGGTGTCCGGAAAGTGCAGGAAGGATCTCCGCCGCAGGGGGCGATGTAGGCGTCCTTCTCTCGCACGCCGTTGCGATATACGTGACCGTTGATGATCGAGATGCGATCGCCCGGGCCGCCGACGACGCGCTTGATGAAGGTCTGGCTCGATTCGGCGACCGTCGGCGTGTCGCACGGCTGCGAGTGACCGGCCCCCTGGTTCGGATTGCCGCACACCGGCGGTTCGGGGTCGGCGCCCTTCGGCGGATGGAAGACGACGATGTCGCCGACGCTGGGATGGTTGATCAGGCGGTTGGTGAGGACGCGCTGCCCGATGTGCAGCGTCGGTTCCATCGAGCCGCTGGGGATTCGGTAGGGCTTGACGATGAAGGCCTGGATCAGCAGCGCCAGGGCAACGGCCACCGCCACCGTCACAACGAGCTCAAGAAGGGACTTCAAGGTCTTGTTCGTCTGGGTCCTCAACGCTTACAGGAAGCCGATCCTGTCAGGTGGCCAGTAGGTGAAGAATGCCTTGCCAATGATCCATGACTTCGGCACCGGTCCCCAGAAGCGGCTGTCCTCGGAGTCTGGCCGATTGTCGCCCATCATGTAGTAGTCACCCTTCGGGATCGTGATCGTCCCCGGGAAGTTGCACGATCCGGCGCCGTTGCAGGGCACGGTGTAGGCGTCCTTTTCCCGCACCCCGTTGCGGATCACATGCCCGTTGACGATCGAGATCCGATCCCCGCCGACGCCGACCACGCGCTTGATGAACGTCTCGGTCGACTCCACCTTCTGCTGCACGCCGCACGGCTTTGCCGCGTCCTGCCCGGCGCCGTTCTCGCCCTCGTTGGGCCTGGCGCATCCATTCGCGTAGTCCTTGGGCGGGTGGAAGACGATGATGTCGCCGACGTGGGGCGAACTGAAGTGCGAACCAATCCGGTCGACCAGCACCCGCTGGTTGATGTGCAGCGTCGGCAGCATTGATCCGCTCGGAATCCGGTACGGCTTGATCAGGAAGGCCTGAATACCCAGCGCCAGACCGAGCGCGACGGCAACGATCACGATCAACTCGATGATCGAGCTAGCGACCGACTTCTTGGTGGCGGTCACATCTAGTCGTCGCCGGCGGGGGCGTCCGTCGCGGGCTCAGGCTCCTCAGCGACGTCGGCCGCAGGCTCCGCATCGGCGGTCGCCTCCGGCTCCCCAGCGTCCTGCGCCTCAGCACCGGCCGCCTCCGGCTCCGCAGCCTCCGGCTTGGCAGCCTCGGGCTTGGCAGCCTCCGGCTCCGCAGCCTCGGGCTTGGCAGCTTCTGGCTCCGCAGGAGCCTCGGCCTCCCCAGCGGCCTCGGGCTCGGCAGCGGCTTCCACGGGCGTGGCAGGCTCGATCTCGCCGGCGGCCGCGGCCTCGGCGACCGCAGCCTCCTGCTCGGCATCGACCTCCTCGGGCTCGGGACCGAACAGCAGCTCGCGCTGGATCGCCTCCTCCGGTCCGGTCGAGCGGCGCTCACGGACACGGGCTCGCTTGCCGACGCGTCCCCGCAGGTAGTAGAGCTTCGCGCGGCGCACGTCGCCGCGTGCGGCCACCTCGATCTTCTCGATCTTCGGCGAGTGGAGCGGGAACGTCCGCTCGACGCCTACGCCGAAGGACTGCTTGCGCACGGTGAACGTCTCGCGGGCGCCGTGGCCCTGGCGCTTGATCACCACGCCCTCAAACACCTGGGTCCGCCGCCGCGTGCCCTCGATCACCTGGAAGTGGACTCGCAGCCGGTCGCCGGCGCCGAAGGTGGGGACACGGCGGAGCTGAGCGCGCTCAAGATTGTCGATTACGGTGCTCATAGCAAGTGAAAGCGCCGGCATCACCGGTGAGTACCAGTGTTGGGGCCGGATCAGCGCATCTGCGCAGGCCCCGCCCGCGCGGCGGCCTATGGTAGCGGACCGGCTTCGGAGCGCTCCCCTCGCGCGCGGCTCTGCTCCAGCCGCCATTCGCGGATCCGGGCGTGGTGCCCGGAGAGGAGCACCTCCGGTACCGTCCATCCGCGGTACTCGGCCGGCCGTGTGTAGTGGGGGTACTCCGGCGCCCCCTCGAGCGCCTCGGTGAATGACTCCTCCACCGCGGACTCCTCGTGACCGAGCGCTCCCGGCAGCTTGCGGATCACGGCGTCGCAGACGACCATCGCGGCGAGCTCGCCGCCGGCCAGCACGTAGCGCCCAATCGACACCCGGTCCGAGCAGAAATGCTCGAGCACGCGCTCGTCGAACCCCTCGTAGCGTCCCGACAGCAGGGTCAGCGCAGGCTCAGAGGCCAGTTCGGCCACGAGCGACTCATCCAGCACCCGCCCGCCCGGCGTGAGCGCGACCACGCGGCGGCCCTCACGCAGCCGCACCGGATCTTGCCCGTGCCGCGCTCGCAGAGCCGCCTCCACGACATCGACCCGAAGCACCATGCCAGCGCCACCGCCGAACGGCGTGTCGTCGACCTGGCCCGCGCTGAGCGGCGTATGGTCGCGATAGTTGACGTAACCGAGCTCGAGCCCGCCGGCCACCGCGTTGCGTATGTGACGCTGGGAGTGGAACCAGTCGAACGCGTCCGGGAACAGGGTGAACACGTCGATCTGCATCACGCCTCCCCCAGGAAGGCGAGATCGATCTCGATCTCCTGCCGCTCGATGTCGACGCGCCGGACCGCATTCGCGATCAGCGGCACGAGCAGGTCGGGACCCTCCGAAACGCGCGCGACCTCGAGCACCTCGCAGGACGGCAGCGCCAGCAGCCGTCGGACGGTTCCGACGACGACCCCGCCGTCCACGATCGTGCATCCCTCGAGGTCCTCGGCCCACCACTCGTCCGGCTCGAGTGTCGGCGCTTGAAGGCGGCCAACGAACAGCTCGGAGCCGCGGAGCCGCTCCGCCGCCGTGCGGTCATTGTGACCCTCGAGACGCACGAGCGGCCGGCGATCGGTGCCGGCGCGGCGCGTGATCGCCAGCATCCGGTCGCCGATCCGCACCTCCGCGCCGAGCACCAGCAGCTGCGGTCGCGGTTCGGCTACGTGGAAGGTGCCGTCAAGCCCGTGGGGGCTGCCAACCCGCCCGGCGTGCAGCCATCCGCGGCTCGACTCCAAGCTGACCTACGAGTCGACGATATCCACGAAGACGCGGCGTCTGTCCTTGACCGCCGCGGCCTTGATCACCGTGCGCAGCGCCGCCGCCGTGCGACCGCCGCGGCCGATCACGCTGCCGTAGTCGTCGTCGCCCACCGACAGCTCGAGCACGACCGATCCGTCGTCCTCCACAACCTCGCGCACGACAACCTCCTCCGGGCTCTCAACCAACCCGCGAGTGAGGTACTCGAGCAGCTCCTTCACCGTGGCGCCCGCGGCTACCGGATGCCCTGCGTGTTGAGCAGCTTGCGGACCGTCTCGGTGGGCTGTGCGCCGCGGGCCAGCCAGTCGCGGATGCGCTCCTCGTTGAGCACGATCGTGGAGGGATCCGTCTGCGCGTTGTACTGCCCGACGGTCTCGATCACGCGCCCGTCGCGCTTGGAACGCTGGTCGGCGACGACCACCCGCCACACCGGGTTCTTGCGTCCGCCGATTCGTGTCAGTCGAAGTCTTACGGCCATTTGCGCTGTCGAGGTTAGCGTGCCGGCGCTCAACGCGCCTGTCGCATCAGCGCGCCGAGGTCCGGCATCCGGCCTTGCGACACCTGGCGCATGACCTTGCGCATCTGCTCGAACTGCTTGATCAGCTGCTTGACGGCTTGGACGTTGGTGCCCGAGCCGCGCGCGATCCGCAGCCTCCGGGATCCCTTGATCAGCTCGGGGTGGCGCCGCTCCTGTGGCGTCATCGAGAGGATGATGGCCTGGATCCGGTCGAACTCGCGCTCGTCGACCTTGACGCCGCGCAGCTCCTGGCCCATGCCCGGGATCATGCCGAGCAGCGACTGGAGCGGCCCGAGCTTTCGCACCTGACGTAGCTGGTCGAGGAAGTCGTCGAGCCCGAACTCCTGCTTGCGCAGCTTGCGCTCGAGCTCCGCGGCCTGGTCCTGGTCGTATGCGGTCTCGGCCTTCTCGATCAGCGTCATCACGTCGCCCATCCCGAGGATCCGCTGGGCCATCCGGTCGGGGTGGAAGCGCTCGAACTGGTCGAGCTTCTCGCCCGTGGAGGCGAACAGGATCGGCTTGCCGGTGACCGCCTTGACCGACAGCGCCGCGCCGCCGCGGGCGTCTCCGTCGAGCTTGGTCATGACGACGCCGTCGAACTGCACGACCTCGGCGAACTGCTCGGCCACGTTGACCGCGTCCTGGCCGGTCATCGCGTCCACGACGAGCAGGATGTCGTGGGGCTTGACCGCCTTGCGGATGTTCGCGAGCTCGGCCATCAGCTCCTGATCGACGTGCAGGCGTCCGCTCGTATCGATGATCAGCACGTCCTTGCCCTCGCTCTGGGCGCGGTCCCGGGCCCAAGCGGCAATCTTGACCGGGTCGCGGTCGGTGCCCTGCTCGTAGACGTCGGCGCCGGCCTGCGCCCCGACCTTGATCAGCTGGTCGACGGCTGCCGGCCGGTATACGTCGCACGCCGCGACCGCCACCGACGAGCCGTGCTGCTCGCGCAGGTAGCGGGCGAGCTTTGCCGTCGCGGTCGTCTTGCCCGAGCCCTGAAGGCCGGCCATCAGCACGACGGTCGGCGGGCGGGGCGAGAACGACAGCTCCCTGGCCGCGCCGCCCATCAGCTCGGTGAGCTCGTCGGAGACGATCTTCACTACCTGCTGGCCGGGGTTGAGCTGGCCGATCACGTCGGCGCCGAGCGCGCGCTCGCGCACCGAGTTGGTGAAACTCTTGACGACCTTGAAATTGACGTCGGCCTCGAGCAGCGCGAGCCGTATCTCGCGCATCGCTGCGGAGACGTCCTCCTCGGTCAGCGTGCCGCGCCCGCGGACGTCCGCGAGCGTGGCCTGGAGCTTCTCGGCTAGGGAGTCGAACACCCGGCTCGACTTTAGCGGCCGGGCGGCTCCAGACTGTGCGAGTTGTCGGCCCCGGCGTTCTCGGTGAACGCCTTGGCGATTCCGCCGAACGCCTCGGCGAACTCAGACGGGATCACGAAGATCTTGTTCGCGTCGCCCTGAGCGAGCTGCGGCAGCATCTGCAGGTACTGGTAGCTCAGCAGCTGGCGGTCGGGTTTGCCCTCGTGGATCGCGGTGAACACGGTCTCGATCGCCTTCGACTCGCCCTCGGCCCGCAGGATCGCGGCCTGCTTCTGACCCTCGGCAGTGAGCACCGCCGCCTGCTTCTGCCCCTCCGCAGTGAGGATTTGCGACTGCTTGACGCCCTCGGCAGTCAGGATCGCCGCCCGGCGATCGCGCTCGGCGCGCATCTGCTTCTCCATCGCCTCCTGGATCGTCCCGGGCGGGTCGATCGACTTGATCTCAACCCGATTCACCCGGATTCCCCATTTCCCCGTGGCTTCGTCTAGCACGCCGCGCAGCTGGGCGTTGATGTGGTCGCGGCTGGTGAGCGCGTCCTCGAGCGACAGCGAACCGATCACGTTGCGTAGCGTCGTGACCGTGATCTGCTCGATCGCCTGGAGCGGGTTGGCGACCTCGTAGGTGGCCGACTTGGCGTCGTTGACGGTGAAGTAGAGAACCGTGTCGATCTGGACGACGAGGTTGTCGGAGGTGATCACCGGCTGCGGCGGGAACGAGACGACCTGTTCGCGCAGGTCGATCAGCGGCTTGAGCCGGTCGACGAAGGGCATCAGGATCGTGAGTCCCGGCGACAGCGTCCGGTTATAGCGGCCGAGACGCTCAACGATTCCGGCCCGCGCCTGCGGGACGATACGCACCGTCCGCGCAAACATGATCACCAGGAAGACGATTACGACGATCGCGACGATTGCACCAGCCATGCCCCTCTCCTATCCACTCATTCGGTGACGAGCGCCGTGGCGCCTCTGATTTCAACGACCTGGACCTGCTTGCCCTGCTCGATCACATCGTCATCATCGTACGCCCGGGCCGTCCAGACCTCACCGTCGATCTTGACGCACCCGACCCCCTGGCGATTGTTGATCTCCTCTAGCACCCTGGCCTGCTTTCCGACCAGGGCCGCGGTGCCGGTTCTGATCTGAGGCGGCACCTTCAGGTGTGCGCGGGCGATCGGCCGCACGAACGCGAGCGTCATCAGCGAGGCGATGACGAATACGACCCAGGACGCCAGCTCGCTGCCCCCGGCTACGTCGACCACGGCCGCCAGCCCGGCGCCCAGCGCAAACGGTGCGAGGAAGAAGCTGGTGGTCAGCATCTCCCCGATCCCGAACACCCCGGCGAGGATCACCCAGAAAACCCATCCTGACATGCGGGCGCGAGCTTACAGCCAAGGGCCACGAACCGCGAGAGCCAACCGTCCCACGGGCGGCGCGCTCCCCCTCGAACCTAACCGACGAGCGCTCGCGCGAACTCAGCCGGGTCGAACGGCCGCAGGTCCTCGAGCCTCTCCCCAACTCCGATCAACTTCACGGGAATACCGAGATCGTTCGCGATGGCGAGCGCGATTCCACCCTTGGCCGTACCGTCGAGCTTGGTCAGGACGAGCCCGCTGACCGACACCGTCTCGGAGAACAGGCGCGCCTGACGCAGGCCGTTCTGACCAGTCGTGGCGTCGACGGTGAGCAGCGTCTCGTGCGGCGCCTCCGGGATCTGCTTGGCGATCACCCGGCGCACCTTGGCCAGCTCGGCCATCAGGTCGTCCTGGGTGTGGAGCCGGCCCGCGGTGTCGATGATCGCCACATCGGCCCCGTCCCGGAGGGCCGTGGCCACGGTGTCGTAGGCGACCGAGCCGGGATCGGCACCGGGCGGGCCCCTGACGAACGCCACCCCAGCCCGCTCGGCCCACTGCTCGAGCTGCTCGACTCCCGCGGCGCGGAACGTGTCGGCGGCGCCGAGCACGACCGAGCGACCGAGCTCCTTGCGCAGATGCCAGGCGAGCTTGCCGACGGTCGTCGTCTTGCCGGTGCCGTTCACACCGGCGAGGAGGATCACCGTCGGCTGCGGCGTCAGGTCAATGTGGTCATCGCCTGTGCGCGCGATCTCGGCCAGCAGCTCGGTGAGCCGCTCGCTCAACGCCTCTCCGCCGGTGATCTCACCTCCGGTCGCTTCGCGCTCGAGCTGCGCGACCACCTGGGCCGTCGTCTGAGCTCCGACGTCGGCGTAGATCAGCGCCTCCTCGAGCCGCTCCCAGCTGTCCTCGCTGAGATCCTCGAACAAGGTCGCCTGGATCTCGCTCGTGAGCGCCTGGCGCGTCTTGCGCAGGTTCTCCCGAAGTCTGCGGAAGCGCCCGACGCGCCGCTCCTCGGCCGTCACCTCCGGCTCGGATTCGGGCGCCGGCGCGCCGTCGACGATGAACAGTTCGTGCCAGTCGCGGGCCATGCGGCGCGCGACGTTAGCAACGCGGCCCGGCTACGCCGCCTCTTCCTGTGGGAGGCGCCGCGAGATCACCTTCGAGATGCCGTCCGAGCCCATCGACACCCCGTACAGCGAGTCGGCGGCCTCCATCGTGCGCTTCTGGTGGGTGACGACGATGAACTGGGCGCGGCGCGAGTACTCGCGCAGGAGCGCCAGGAAGCGATCGATGTTGAGGTCGTCGAGCGCGGCCTCGACCTCGTCCAGGATGTAGAACGGGCACGGCCGGGCGAGGAACACGGAGAACAGGAACGCGAGCGCGGTCATCGACTTCTCGCCGCCGGACAGGAGCGTAAGCCGCTTCATCTCCTTGCCCGCGGGCGTGATCTCGATCTCGACCCCGAGCAGCTCCTCCTCCTCCGGCGTCTCCTCGGCCTCTGCGTCGGTCTCCTCCTCGCCGCCGGCCGCATCGTCGTCGCTCGGCGCCTGCTGACCGCCAAGGACGCGGGGAGCGCCCTCGCGCTCGGTGACCAGTCGCAGGCGCCCCCGGCCGCCGGGGAACAGCTGCGCGGAGAGCTCCTCGAAGTTCCGTGCCGCGGCCTCGAAGGTCGCCTCAAAGGTCTCACGGATCTGGCGGTCGGTGTCGGAGATGAGCTTCTCGAGCTCGCGCAGCGCAGTCTCGAGATCCTCGCGCTGGAGCTCGAGCTCCTCAACATGAGCGAGCGCGTCGGCGTACTCGTCCTGCGCCAGCGGGTTGACGGGTCCGAGCTGCTCTCGCCGGCGGGCCAGGCGCTCGACGCGCGTGGCCAGAGCCTCGCGCTGCTCGTCGTCGAGCGGCTCCTCGGCCGCTGTCGCCTCGAGCTCGAGGCGGAGCGCGAGGCCGCGGAGCTCCTGCTCGCATTCCTCCATCTGGTCGCGGGCGCGCTGGAGACGGACCTCGGTCTCGGTCAAAGTCTCGTTGTCGCGATGCAGCTCGGTGTGGAGCGTCGCCTCGTCCCGCGCGCAGGCGCGCAGATCCTCGGCGACGTGCTCCCCGGCCTCGCGGTCGGCCACCAGCGCGGCGTCGAAGGCGGTCTTCTGGACGGCGATCGCGTCGAGCGCCGACGCCAGCGCCTCGATCAGCCGGGCGAGAACCGGCCGGAACTCCTCGTTGCGCGTGATCGCCGCCCTCAGCTGCTCGATCCGAGCCGTGCGCTCGCGGCGCTCACGCTCAGCGCGGTCGAGCGTGCCCCGCTCGGCGGTCAGCTCGGCGACGATCTGCACGCGCCGGCCGGCGTTCGGACCGTCGTCCGGAGCCGCGCGCCGGCGCTCGATCACCGCGCCGAGCCGGCGCTCCTCCTCGATCGCCTCGTCGCGCGTCCGGACTGCGGACCGGTGGGCGTCGGTCGCACGCTCGCGCGCGGTCTCGGCCTCGGCCACCACGGCGGCGGCCCGCTCCAGTGCAGCGGCGGCGTCGAGCTCGTCCCTCACCGCCGCCTCGCTCGTCCCGATCAGCTTCTCGCGCCGGTTGCGCTCGGCGAGCACGCGCTCCTCGCCGCCGGAGGGGGCCTGGCGCACCTCGCTCGAGGAGGCCGACCACACCCGCCCGGCCGGCGTGACGGCGACGCCGCCGAAGCTGGCCGGGATGTCGTCGATCGAATCGACCACCCATGCGTCGCGCAGCAGCGCCCGCGCCAGCCTAAGCGCCTCGTCCGGGCCACGGACGATGTCGGCCAGCCGCCGTGCGCCGGCGCTCGGCGGATCCGACGCGTTCGCGGCAGGCCGGTCGGATCCGAGCACGAGCGCTCGGCCGCCGTCCGTGCCCGCGCGGTCGAGCAACACCGCGGCCGCTCCGCGATCGGGCACGACGGCGGCGCGGAGTCGGCCGTCGAGCGCCGCCGCCAGCGCGAGCTCGTAGCCCGCCTCGACCTCGAGTTGATCGGCGAGCGATGCCGGCGCGCCCGGCAGGGTCGCCTGGCTGCGCAGGAACTGGTTGACCGCGGCGAGCTCGCCTCCGACGCGTGCCGCCTCGCGGCGCGTCGATTCGACCTCCCGCTCGGCCTCGCGCAGCGCGACCCGCGAGCGCTCGAGCTCGTCCTCGGTCCGCTCCCGCGCGCCCAGCATCTCCTCCACCACCTTCGCGCACCGTGCCGTCTCCTCGCGCGCCGCGGCCAGCTGCGCCTCGAGCTCGGCGAGCTGGCGGGCGAGCTCGGCCTCGCGGTCGCGGTCGAGGGCCTCCAGCGCCGCCTCGAGCTGGGCGATGCGGGCCGCTGCGCCGTTGTCGGGGACATCCTGTGCGTGCTCGGCCTCGAGAACCTCGACCCCGGCCTGCGCGCGGGCGAGCCGCGCCTGGAGGTTCACCTCGGCCGCCCGCGCCGTCTCGGCGCGATAGCCGAGGCGCTCGGCCGCCGACTGCGCGACGAAGCAGCGTCGTGAGAGCTCCTCGCGCTCGGCGCTGCGGCGCGCGAGCGCGTCCTCGGCTTCCTCGCGCCGCTTGGCGACGGCCTCGAGCCGGCGCTCCACCTCCTCGCGCCGCGATCGCGCCTGCGCCGCCTGCTCACGGGCCTCGGCGAGGGCCAGCCCGCGAGAGCGCAGCGCGTCCCGGGTCAACTCCCAGCGGGCCTCGAGCGACTGACGCTCGAGCCGGGCGTGGAGTTCGGCGGCCTCGGCCTGGCGCTTCAGCGGGCGCAGCCGGGAGCGCGCCTCGCGCTCGACGTCGAGCGCGCGGTCCAGGTTCTCCTGGGTGCGCGCAAGCTTGAGCTGGGCGCGGCGGCGGCGCTTACGGTGCTTGCCGAGACCGGCCGCCTCCTCGATCAGGAGCCGCCGGTCCCGCGGCTTCGAGGTCACGATCGCCTCGACCCGGCCCTGGGAGATAACGGAGTGCATCTCCTTGCCGAGCCCGGTGTCAGACAGGACCTCGATCACGTCGACGAGGCGACAGCGCGCGCCGGCGAGGCGGTACTCGCCCTCGCCGCTGCGGTCAAGCCGCCTGAGGATCGAGACCTCGGGCACGCCGAGCCCCAGGTGGCCGTCGCTGTCGTCGAGGACGAGCTCGACCTCGGCGGTCTTGCCCGCCTGGCGGCCGGGCGTCCCACCGAAGATCACGTCCTGCATCGACTGTCCGCGCACGGCGAGCGGCGACTGCTCGCCGAGCGCCCACAGAACGGCGTCGGTGACGTTCGACTTGCCGGAGCCGTTCGGGCCGACGATCACGCTCACGCCCGGGCCGAATTCGAGCTTGGTCCGGTCCGGGAACGATTTGAACCCCTTCAGGGTGATCGACTTCAGATACATCTCGGGCCTAACCGTCGAGGGCTTCCAGCGCCGCCTGCGCCGCTTCCTGTTCGGCGTCCTTCTTGCTCCGACCCGTTCCGCGGCCGACTTCGATGCCCTCGATCGTCGCGCTGATCGAGAACGTGCGGTTGTGCGGCGGCCCCTGCTCCTCCACGACCGAGTAGCTGACCAGCGCCCCGCGGCGCGCCAGCCGCTCCTGCAGGGCCGACTTGAAATCGACCGGGTGCTCGAGCGCATCCTCGATCTCGGGCGCGAACGCGTCGACCACGGCCGCCACGGTCCGCTCGTAGCCGAAGGCCAGGTAGCAGGCGCCGATCACGGCCTCGATCACGGACGCGAGCACGCGCTCGGTAGACACGAGCGCCTCCACGCTCGGCCCGGCCGACGCCGGCGCCGCCGCTCGCAGCCGCTCCGCGATGCCGAGCCGGTCGGCCACCGCACGGCACGAGCGCCCGGACACGGCCTGGGCACGGATCTTGGTGAGTCGGCCGGCGCCGAAGCGCTCGGCCTCCAGCCGCGGGTACAGGTGCGCCGTTACCGCGAGCGCCAGCACGCTGTCGCCGAGGAACGCGAGGCGCTCGTAGGACTCCGACCGACGCGGCGTCCACGAGGAGTGCGTGAACGCGGGCACCACGATCTCGCGCGGGAGCTCCTCCAGCAGGTCGCCAAGCGACGTCCCGGAGGCACCGCGACGTTCGCTCGAACCCGTGCTCGTTTCGGTCACTCAGTATCAGGGCTCTGGCTCGCTGCGGCCGAGCGATGACCATCGCCGTCGACCGCTCCACTCGCGAGCACGAACTCGACCGCCTGACCGACGGTCAGGATCCTCGCGGCCTCCTCGTCCGTGATCTTCACGCCGTAGGAGTCCTCGAGCTCCTGAACGAGCGTGTAGAGATCCAGCGAGTCCGCCTCGAGATCCTCCTTGAAGCGTGTCGACTCCTGGATCTCGCTGGGATCCACCTCCAGCTCATCCGCAAGATGGTCGCGGATCAATGAGAAGACCTGCTCGCGATTCATCGGCCCGACACCGTAGCCGTCGGTTCGGACGGGGAGTCCTCGCCGCTGTCGGTCCGATTGCTGCGGAGCGCACCGGCCTCGAGCAGAGCGCTGCGGGTGCGGCCGATGACGTCCTCCTGGACGCCCTTCGCGGCCACCTCGATCGCGCGCGCGAAGCCCCTACGGGTGAAGCGTCCGTGCGCGACCACGCCCACTCGCCGCAGGCCGAGCATGTAGGCGCCGCCGGGTCCCTCAGGGTCGATCTCGTCCCTCAGTGCGCGGATCGCGGGGGCCAGCAGCAGGCCGCCGAGCTTCGCCCGGAGGCTGCTCGTCGCGGCGTCACGGATCGCCCGCATCGTCCGGCCCGAGACGCCTTCGATCAGCTTCAGCGCGATGTTGCCGGTGAAGCCGTCCATGACGACAACGTCGGCAACGCTGTTCATTACCTGCGTGCCCTCGATGTTGCCGATGAAGTTCAGCCCGACGCCGCCGCCGGCGGCCAGCTGCTCGTGCACCTCGACGAGCTCAGGCGTGCCCTTGGCCTTCTCCTCACCGTTTGAGAGCAGAGCCACGCGCGGCTCCTCGACGCCGAGCACCGCTTGGGAGAAGGCCGCGCCCATATAGGCAAACTGGACGAGATGCTCGGGGCGGCAGGTGACGTTGGCACCCACGTCGAGGAGGAGGACGGGAGCCTTGCCTGGAACGGGGATCGGCAGCGCGAGAGCTGGCCGGTAGATGCCACGGTCGCGCTTGAGGTTGAACAGCCCCGCCGCGAGCGCTGACCCGGTGGAGCCGCCGGAGACGAGGGCCTGGGCGCGGTCGTCGGCAACCGCCTTGGCGGCCTGGACGATCGACGCCTCCGGCGTGGAGCGGACGGCGAAGGCTGGGTCGGCGGCCTTCGCGATCGAGACCGGAGCGTCGATGACTTCGACGTTCTCAGGCGTGGCGCCGATCTCGGCCGCGGGACCGAACAGCAGCACGGAGATGCCCTGCGCTGCGGCGCGGGCCGCGCCCTCGGCAACCTCCTTGGGGCCGAGATCGGCCCCACCCGCGTCCACCGCGACGGTGATCATCGCGCTGCCGTCAGAGGGACGGCTCGTCCGCATCCGGGACGATGACCTCGCGGCCCTTGTAGCTGCCGCAGACCGGGCACACCCGGTGTGGGCGCCGCGGGCTGTGGCACTGCGGACACTCGTTGTAGCTCGGCGCGCTGATCTTGTGCTGCGACCGACGCTGTGTCGTGCGTGCGTGGGACTGCTTCTGCTTGGGAACGGCCATCGCGAAGAGGTTACTCGAAGCGCAGTTCGGACAGCTTGGCCCAGCGGGGATCCGGTTCGCGCTCGTGATGGTGGTCGGGGCCGGCCTCGTTGAGGTCGACGCCACAGACCGGGCACAGCCCGGCGCAGTCGGGCCGGCACAGGAGCGTGGCCGGCAGCACGAGCGCGAGCGCATCCCTCGCCCAGGCGTGCAGGTCGAGGACGCCGGACTCGACGTAGGGCGAGGCCAGCTCCTCGCCCGCGCCCGGCTGCGAGACCTCGCGCGAGTCGACCGAGAACACGGGGCTGGCCGGCTCCAGGCACCGCATGCACGGGCCGGCCACGGTGGCGTCGAAGCGCAACCGCAGGGCGTAGCCGTCGCCGCTCGTGCGCGAGACGTCGAGGCGCGCGTCAACGAGCGGCGGCTCGACGGGGTAGGTCGCGCCCCCGAGCGAGAGCGGCTCGATCGCCACGGCGAGGTCGAGCCGACGGCCTTCGCCGGCGCTCAATCGCAGTCCTCCGAGGTCGAACGTGTCGGTTCGCAGCGTCATGAGCGGAGGTTAGCGTCGGGGGTGGGCATCATTCCCGGTGTGTCGAACTGGTTTCGCACCTACGGTTTCGCCGACATCGAGCCCGGTCTGGTGATCGGCGCCTACCCGCTCGACGCCGACGACGTGGGCATGCTCGAGTGGCTGGGGATCAACCGCGTGCTGAACCTCGTCGAGGACGAGGAGTACCGGCCCGGCGAGCGGGACGCGGTCGAGACGGCCCTGACCAGAGCCGAGATCGAGGAGTACCGCCTCAGCCTCACCGACTACGGCGGCCTGCCGCCGGCCGCGCTGGAGGCGGCGGTGCAGGAGATCTCGCAGTGGCTCGACGAGGGCCGTCGCACCTACGTTCATTGCCGCGCCGGCTGGCAGCGTTCCGCCGCCGTCGCCGCCGGGGTGGTCGCGGTGCGCAAGGGAGTCGAGATCGACGAGGCGCTCGCCTACGTCCAGGCGCAGAAGCCGAGTGCGTCGCCGCTGTCGCACCAGGTGGAGGATCTGCACGCGTGGTGGAGGCGGAGGGGTGGGGCGGGCGGGGCCGGCGGCGCGGTTGGCTCGGGCGGTGACGGTGGCTCGGGTGGCGGCTCCGGCTCGGGTGGCGGCGCCTCCGCCGGTGGCGGTGGGGCCTCCTCCGGTGGCGGTGGCGGCTCGGGTGGCGGTGGCGGTGGCGGCGCGTCCGGCTCGGGTGGCGGTGGCGGCGCGTCCGGCTCGGGCGCGGCTAGTCCGCCGCCCGCAGACGCCGCGCAGTGACCTCGTCGGCGCTCGGGATGTCGTCGAGCGTTAGCTCATCGGCCGAGTCGACGCTGCGTGCGGCGATCGTGACCTGGCTGAGCTCAGGGAGCTCGCGCCCCTCCGCCACCGCGCCGTGCTCGGCGAACCGCTTGGCGCCGGGAATCACGCGCGCCTCGTAGGAGCCGATCGTCTCGTTGTATGCCGCGACCGTGCTGTTCAGCCGCTTGCCCAGCGTCGAGAGCAGGCTCGAGAGCTTGACCAGGCGACCGTGCAGCTCGCGACCGAGCTCCGATACGGCCTGGGCGGACTCGGCGACGCGCTCCTGTTGCCACCCGTAGGCGATCGCCTGCAGCATGGCCAGGAGCGTGGTCGGAGTCGCGATCAGCACCCGCCGGGCCATCGCGTCCTCGATCAGCGTCGGGTCGGCCTCGAGCGCCGAGCCGTACAGGTGCTCGCCTGGGAGGAACAGCACCACGAGGTCGGGCGCCGAGTCGAGGCCCGCCCAGTAGGCCTTATCGGCGAGCGACTTGACGTGCTTGCGCAACAGCCGCGCGTGGTCGCGCAGATGACGTTCGCGCTCCTCCTCGTCTCGGGCCTGGTAGGCGTCGAGCACGCCCTGGAGCGGCGCCTTGGCATCGACCACCACGTGCTTGCCGCCTGGCATCCGCACGATCAGGTCCGGCCGCAGCGTCCCGTCGTCACCGCCCAGCGACGACTGCTCGACAAAGTCGCAATGGCGCACCATCCCGGCCAGCTCGACCACGTTGCGAAGTTGCATCTGCCCCCACTGCCCACGCGCGTTCGGCTTGCGCAGCGCGGTGACCAGCGCGCCGGTCTCGGTCCGGAGCTTCTCGCCCGTCTCGGTCAGGTTGCGGAGTTGGGCCTCGAGCCGACCCCGCGACTCGCGCCTCTCCTGGTCGAGCCGCAGCAGCTGCTCGTCGACCTTGCCGAGCTGCTCCTTGATCGGGGCGACCATCTGCTCGACGGCCTGCTGACGCTTGTCGAGGTCGCCCTTGGCCTGGACCTGGACGGCCTGAAGCTGCGCGTTCGCCATCTCGGAGAGCTGCTTCATTCCCGACTGAAGAGCCTCGGCGCTGAGGGCCTTGAACGAGTCGGACAGCCGCTCCTGGGCCGACGCCAGGGTCTGCATCCGCTCCTTCGCGAGCGCGCGCTCGTGCTCCACGGCGGCGCTGGTCTTGATCAGCTCGCGCTCGAGCTCGACCGCGCGCGCCGCCTCGTGTCCGAGCGCGCGCAGCCGCGCGCGGATCACCAGCAGCACCGCGCCGGCGCCGAGAACCAGTCCGAGAAGCAACCAGAGGGCGTTCATCTCGATCGAGCATGGCGCTGCCGTCGGACGGAACCCGGTCCTTGCAAGAATCGTTGCGGTGAGCGCTGATCCGATTCGCCGCCGGCTGGTCGTTTATGGCCGTGTGCAGGGGGTCTTCTTCCGCGATTCGCTGCGCGAGCGGGCGCGCGCACACTTCGTCAGCGGTTGGGCGCGCAACCGCGCGGACGGAACCCTGGAGGCCGTCCTCGAGGGGTCGACCGAGTCGGTCGAGCGAGTCGTGCGCTTCGCTCAGACCGGCCCGCCCCGAGCACGGGTGGAGCGGGTCGAGGTTGTGGACGAGACGCCAGAGGGGTTGAGCGGATTCCAGATCAGGTAGGCGGGGCGGCTCCGCGTCCGACCGGCCCCGCCGCAAACCGTGACTAACGCAGCAAATCGCACTCCCCGCGATATGCGCCAGCTTCACGGCGCACCGCCCACAATGGGCAAGTTACAGAGGGTCCCGGGAGTTGTGTGCGAGAGCCAGACGGTGAGCGGCGCCAAGATCACCGCCAAGGAGAGATTCGTCTACTAGCGCCGCGGCTGCCGCCAGACCGCGTCCCGGCTCCGGACCCGAGATCGAGGTCATTCGTGTGCGCGGCCGGCGCCCGGCGCCCGCGCCCGCCCGGGCCCCACGCCCGGATAACGTCACTCTCGGTTCGCGCCCAGAGCCCAGAGTGACATAGGCGCCGATGGTGGGCGTCATCGTCACAGTCGCGCGCGGCGCCGCGCCGAGTGTCACGTTATCCGAGGCCGGGGAGCGGGTTCGGCCACCCGCCGCGCCCGTCGGCCACCCGTCGGCCGCCCGCCGCCGGCGTTGCTACACGCGCCCGCCGCGCCCGCCGCGCCCGCCGCGCCCGCCGCGCCCGCCGGCCCCGCGGACGCGCACCCGCCCCGAACGCGAACGCCCGCCCCCGCCGGCGACGCGCCGGCACCCCGAACGCGAACGCCCGCCCGCCGCGCCCCCCCGCCGGCGACGCGCCGCCGCACCCAAACCCGAACGCCCGGCCCCCCCGCCCCCCGCAGCACGCCGAAACCCCACCCGCGCCACGCCCGCGCGAACCCCCTACTTCCCGACGGCCCCCTCGAACGCCTCCCGCGCGGCCGCCCCCCGGACCGCGAACACGATCCGCTGCAACCCCGACCCGCCGCCCACGACGTGCCTTCGAACCTCCTCGGCCTCGATCTGCGCCGCCTCCCCGAGCGGGAACCCGCCCACCCCCGTCCCGAACGCCACCAGCGCCAGCGAGCGCGCCCCCACCTCATCTGCGGCCCGCAGCGTCGACGCCGTGGCCCGGCGGATGACCGAAGCGGACGTTGGACCGCCGAGCTCCATCGTCGCCGCGTGGATGACCCAGCGGCACGGCATCGCGCCACCCGAGGTGACGACCGCCTCGCCGAGACCGATCGGCGCCGCCTCGCGGCTCTCGGCATCCAGCATCGGTCCGCCGGCCCGCGAGATCGCCGCCGCCACGCCGCCGCCGTGCAGCAGCTGCGTGTTCGCCGCGTTGGCGATCGCGTCGACCTCAAGCGTCGTGATATCGGTCTCGACGACCTCGATCGCGACCGGGCCGAGTGGCACGAGGCCGGCCCCTACGACACTTCGGCCGGCTCGTCCTTGCCCGCGAGGCGGTCGCGCCCGCGCTGGACGGCCGCGATGAACTTGGTCAGGTTGACCTCGAGGGTGTTGAGGATCTCGTCGGCGTAGTCCTCAGCGCCGAGCCTGATCTCGCGCTCGCGCCCGCGGGCATCCTCGATGATGTCCTCGGCGGCGCGCTCGGCCTGCTTGGTGATCTCCTCCTCGGAGATCAGGCGCTCCTGGCGCTCGCGGGCCTCCTTGACGATGCGCTCCGCCTCGCGCTTGGCCTCGGCGAGCATCTCCTGCCGCTCCTTGACGATCCATCGGGCCTGCTTGATCTCCTCGGGGATCGTGGCGCGCATCTGATCGAGGATGTCGTAGATCTCTTCCTTGTCCACGCGCACCTGGTCGGTCAGCGGGACCGGCTTGGCGTTGTGGACTAGATCGTCCAGCTTGTCGATGAGTACCAGGACGTCCATCGCAACCTCTGTTTCGTCAGCGGCCTAGCCGTTCCTTCAACGCTACGGCAACCTCGTCGGGGACCATGTCCTCGATGTTCCCGCCGAAGGTGGCAAGCTCCTTAACACCGCTAGATCTGATGAAACTGTACTTGGGCGACGCCATCAGGTACACGGACTCGATGTCGGGGGCCTGTCGGCGGTTGAGCTGATTCATCTCCAGCTCGTACTCGAAGTCCGAGATCGCGCGCAGGCCCTTGACAATCGCCTTGGCTCCGCGCTGGCGCGCGAACTCGACGACCAGGATGCTGAAGGGCTCGACCGTGACGTTGTCGAGCGATCGCGTGGCGTTCTCGACGAACGCGACCCGCTCAGACGCCTCGAACAGCGTCCCGCCCTTGCGGACGGGCAGGTTGACGACGGCGACGATCACCTTGTCGAACATCACGGCAGCGCGCGAGATCACGTCCAGATGCCCGTGGGTGACCGGGTCATAGGAGCCGGGACAGACTGCGATGCGGTTATCGGGGGCCATGGATTCTGATCAGGGTGTCGCCGTACCGGCGCTCGTCCGAGAGGGCGAGGCCGAGCTCGAGCGGCGTTCGGCGATCGCTCTCGGTAACGATCCGGGCCCCAGGTGCGAGCACGGGTCCCAGTGCGTCCGTGAGCTCTCTGCCGAGCGTGCTCGCGTGGCGGTATGGGGGATCGAGGAAGACCAGATCGTATTGACGCGCGTCCAACCGTGCCCGCTCGAGGTATCGCAGAGCACGCTCCCGGCGGATCTCGCCCTCCACGCCCAGCGCCGACAGGTTGCTCCGGATCGCGGCCACGGCGGCCGCCGACGAGTCGACGAGCACCGCCGAGCCTGCCCCTCGGGAGAGCGCCTCGATCGCCAGCGCACCCGAGCCCGCGAACAGGTCGAGGACGCGCGCGCCCTCCACCGAGCCGAGCACCGAGAACAGCGCCTCGCGCACGCGGTCGGACGTGGGACGGGTCGCGCTGCCGCGCGGCGCCAGCAGCCGGCGCCCTCCGAATCGTCCGGCGACGACCCTCACGCGCTGCCGCGCGGCGCCGGCAGCCGGCGCCCTCCGAATCGTCCGGCGACGACCCTCACGCGCGGATCGGCGCCTGCGCCTCGGCGCCATAGGCGGCCTGCAGCGCGTCGGCCAGGAGCGCGTTCTCGGGCCGCTCGAGCAGCGGGTCCTCGCCGGAGATCCGCTGGGCGTGCGTCCGGGCCCGCTCGAGCAGCTCGGCGTCGCGTGGCAGCTCGGCCACGCGCAGCTGCGCGAGCCCGTGCTGACGGGTGCCGATCAGCTCACCCTCGCCGCGCAGCCGCAGATCGATCTCGGCCAGCTCGAAGCCGTCGGAGTGCTCGGCCAGCGCGCGCAGCCGCGCCGAGTCCTTGGCGCCGAACAGGAGGCACAGCGACGCGTGGGCGCCGCGCCCGATCCTCCCCCGCAGCTGGTGCAGCTGCGAGATCCCGTAGCGCTCGGCGTCCTCCACCAGCATCACGGTCGCGTTCGGGACGTCGATCCCGACCTCGATCACCGACGTGGCAACGAGCACGTCCGCCTCGCCGCGCGCGAACGAGGCCATCGCCTCGTGCTTCTCGGACGGCCGCAGCTGACCGTGCATCAGCACGACGCGGAAGTCACGGAGCTCGCCCGTTCGCAGCCGCTCGAACTCGGCCGTCGCAGCGCGGGCCTGGAGCAGCTCGGATTCCTCCACCAGCGGGCAGACGACGAACGCCTGGCGACCGGCCCGCAGCTCCTCCCGGATGCGATCGTACGCGCGCGCCCGCTCGCGTTCGCTCGAGCAGACGAAGGTCTGGATCGGCTGGCGCCCACGCGGCAGCTCGCGCAGAAGCGTGAAGTCGAGATCGCCATAGCCGGCCAGAGCGAGCGTACGGGGAATCGGGGTGGCGGTCATGTGCAGGACGTGCGGGCTGTCGGCCGAGACCGAGCCGCCCTCGAGCGCTGCCCGCTGGCGCACGCCGAAGCGATGCTGCTCGTCGACGACCACGACCGCGAGCCGCGCGAACGACACCGACTCTTCGATCAGCGCGTGCGTACCGACGATCAGCGACAACTCGCCCGTTGACAGCTTAGCCAGCAGGTCCCGGCGGCGAGCGGCCGGCGTTGATCCCGTGAGCAGCCCGACCGCGACCAGCTCCCCCGGCATCAGAGCCTGGATCGTGGCGAAGTGCTGCTCGGCCAGGGTCTCAGTAGGGGCCATGAGCGCGCCCTGGTAGCCGTGCTCGACCGCGCGCAGCAGCGCGTACAGCGCGACCACCGTCTTCCCCGACCCGACCTCGCCCATCAGCAGGCGCTGCATCGGCCTCGGCTCGGCCGTGTCGGCATCGATCGCCTCGAGCGCCGAGCGCTGATCGCCGGTGAGCGGGAACGGCAGCATCCTCTCGAGCCAGCGCGCCGTGAGCTCGCGGGGGCCGTCGAGCACGGCGGCGCTGCTCGCGCCGCGCCTGAGCCGCCGCCGGCGAATGAGCGCGAGCTGGACGAGCAGGAGCTCGTCGAAGGCGAGCCTGCGGCGGCCCGAATCCTGATCGGCCTCAACGGCCGGGAAGTGTGCGGCGAGCAGCGAGGCGGCTCGGTCGGGTAGCCGCTCGGCCACCCGCATCCGTGCCGGCAGCGGCTCGAACACGTCGGCGATCGCGCCCGCGTGCTCCTGGACGAGCGCCAGGATCTGGGTCGAGCTCAGGCCGTCTGTGGCCGGATAGTGGGCCACGGCCTCTGCACCCGTCGCAGCCTCGGCGGTCGGCGCGTGCCCGGAGACGCGGAAGCGGTTGCGCGCCTCATACTTGCCGTGCAGCACCAGCCGCGTGCCAGCCGGGTAGCGCTGGACCAGCCACGGCTGGTTGAAGAATGTCGCCTTCATCGAACCCGTCTCGTCGGCCACCGTCGCCTCCACGAGCGGGCGCATCCCGCGCCTGCGGACCGGACGCGAGCCGATCGTGCGAACCTGCACGACCACGGTCGCGCTCTCGCCGGCGACGAGCTGGGCGACGGCGCGCGCCTCGCGCCGGTCGCGCGGCAGATGCCCGAGCAGGTCACCGACGGTGCGCAGTCCGAGGACCTCGGCGGCGCGTTTGGCCTTCTGCCCGTCGAGGCGCAGGGCGCCGGCCAGCCGCGACGGACGCGGGTAGCGAACCGGCGCCGCATGGAGCTCGTCAGGCTCGAGCGGGCGGGAGGTGGCAAAGGCGCTCGCGGGCATCACGGCACGGCCGCATGATGACCCGTGGACCGGTCGCCGCTCACTCAGCCGACAGCAGCCACCAGTAGCTCGCCTGGCCGCCGTCGCTGAGCTCGAACTCGACCTCGCCCGCCGCGAGGGCGTTGACGATCTCGTCGTCGAGCGGCGGGTTGAGCCCGCGCAGGCACGTGATCAGCTCGGCACCCTCGGCGAGGCGCTCGAGCACGTCGCGAAGCGTCTCGCGCGGGTTGCCCCAGGCGACGATCTTCTCTTCCACGAAGCCGATCGCGTCGCCCTCACGAAAGCGGCCTTGGGCGTCGTTGCGCGCGGCCGGCGCGACCGCGCCGGTGCGGACGCGCTCGAGCGTCCGGTTCATGACGGCGGCGTTGTCGACCGCAGCGCGGTCCGGGTCGATGCTGACGGCCGCCGCGAGCCCGGCCTGCGGGGAGCGCGACGGCACCACGGCCACCGCCTTGTCGGAGAGCTCGGCGGCGCGCTCGGCGGCCATCACGACGTTGGGGCTGTTGGGCAGTACGACGACCTGCTCGGCGCTGACCGCATGGATCGCGGCGAGCAGGTCGTATGTGGACGGGTTCATCGTCGGGCCTCCGTCGAGCACGCGGATCCCGAGGCTCTCGAACAGACGCTTCATACCCTCGCCGGTGACGACGGCGAGCGCTCCGCAGACAGCCTGCCGCTGCGGGACCATAAGCCGCTCGTCGCGCCGTTGGACCTGTTCGCGCATGTCGCCCACGTCGAGGTGGGAGACGGTCCCGGCGTCGGCGAACAGGGCCGTCACGGCGTTGGGGTCGTCGGTGTGCACGTGGACCTTGAGCGTCGCCTGATCGCCGACCACGAGCACCGAGTCGCCGAGCGCCTCGAGCCTGGTGACGAAGCTCCGGGCGTCGAGGCCGCTGCCGCTGACCGCGAAGTTGGTGCAGTAGCGGTAGGTGACGGAGGAGTGCTGCGGGTGGGTTACGCGCGCGGAGGCATGGTGGTCGAGCGGCAATGGGTCGGTGCCGCGCAGCGCGCCGACGATCCCGGCCAGCAGGACCGTGATGGCGTAGCCGCCGGCGTCGACGACCCCGGCCTCGCGGAGCACCGGCAGCAGGTCCGGCCCGCGCCTGACCGACTCCTGGCCTGCGTCGAGGGCGCTCTCGATGATGTTCGCGATGATCGCGTTCTGCTGCTCGGCGGCGGCGCCAGGCTCGAGGCGGCCGTCTTGCATGTGCGCGAGCTCGCTGGCCACCCGGTGCGCCATCTCGCGGACCACGGTCAGGATCGTGCCCTCGGCCGGGTCGCGCACCGAGCCGTAGGCCTGGTCAGCCGCGCGCGCCAGTGCGGCTCCGATCAGCACCGGATCGACCAGCTCGCCGGGGCGACTGGCGAGCTCCTCGGCCGCGCCGCGGATCAGCTGCGAGAGGATCACGCCGGAGTTGCCGCGGGCGCCCAGCAATGCGGCGCGCGCGACCGAGGCGACGATCTCATCGCGGCCGATGTCGTCGATCGTGCGGTCTTGGGAGGCGCCGGACAGCCGGTCGAGCTCGGTCAGCACGGCGCGCAGGGTGAGAACCATGTTGTCGCCGGTGTCACCGTCGGCGACCGGGAAGACGTTGAGGTCGTTGACCTCCTCCTTGCGGGCCTCGAGCGCGGCCAGCCCGGCCTCCACAACCGCCCGAAAGCGAACGATGCTTGGGTCAGACACCGGCCTTCAGCGGGCTCGGTGGGGGTTGCTCCGTGGCCGGGTGAGCGCGCCCTCTCCCACGAGCACTAACGGGCCTTGACGACCTTGCCGGCCTTGAGGCAGCGCGTGCAGACGTAGACGCGTCGCGGCGTCCCTGCATCGTCGATTCGGACGCGCTGGAGATTGGGCTCGAACCGCCGCTTGGTGGCGACCATCGAGTGGCTTCGGCTGTGTCCGAACGCCGGGCCCTTCGCGCAAACGTGACAGACCTTGGACATGGCGGGCGAGTATAGCCCGCTGAGCTGCACCGCCCCTTGCGGCGTCGGGCGCCACCACGACTACCATCGGCTGGCGGACGTTCTGAGAACGGAGGCCCACCCCCATGTTTCGGGTTCGGATCTGACCTCATGGGTAGAGAACGGCATCGATGGCTCGTATAGCCGACCCTGAGATTCGGCTGCTCGGAAACCTCCAGCTGCCCGAGCGCTACGAGGTCAGGCGGCGGGTCGCGCACGGCGGGATGGCGTCCGTGTGGTGCGCTCACGACCGCATCCTCGGCCGCAACGTGGCGATCAAGTTGCTGGCCGAGCAGTTCGCCCACGATCCGATCTCGATCCGGCGCTTCAAGCGCGAGGCCCGTGCCGCCGCCCGCCTGTCCGGCCACCCCCACGTGGTCACGATCTACGACGTCGGCGAGGCCACCGACCTGACGGATGAGGGCCGCCGCGCGTTCATCGTGATGGAACATCTCGCCGGTGGCACGGTGGCCGACGCGCTGCGGGTCGGAGCCGTGACGCGCGAGGACACGCTGCGCTGGCTGCACGAGGCGGGGTCCGCGCTCGACTACGCACACGGCAACGGCGTCGTGCACCGCGACATCAAGCCGGCGAACTTCCTTCTCGACCGCGCGCGGGTCCTGCACGTAGCCGACTTCGGGATCGCGCGACTCGGCACCGAGGAGACAATCACGAGCACGGGCCACATGCTCGGTACCGCCGCCTACCTGTCCCCCGAGCGGGTGCTCGGCCAGCCGGCCACGGAGGCCAGCGACCGCTACGCGCTCGCGGTCGTGGCGTTCGAGCTGCTGACCGGCGAGCGGCCGTTCACGGCCGAGCACTTCACCGCCCAGGCGCGGCTCCACGTCGAGCAACCGGTCCCGCGCGCGAGTGGCCGCGACGCCGGCATTCCGAGGGCGGTTGACGCCGTCCTCGCCCGCGGCATGGCCAAGCAGCCCGAGGACCGCTGGCCGACCGCGACGGCGCTCGCCGACACGCTCGACCTTGCGCTGACCGAGCGGGCCGGGCGCAGCATCACGCGCGGCGGGGCGATGTCCGCGGCTGCGATCGCGGCCCCGGCCACAGCCGCCGCCCGGACTCGCCTACCCGCGGCCCGCCCCCAACAAGTAGCCCGCCCCCAACAAGCGGCCCGCCCCCTGAAGAAGGCGGCGACGGCACCGCCGCGGCCGCCCGAGCTCACCCACACCCGCGAGGAGCGCAGGGTTCCCCGGCGCGGGCTCGCGATCGCCGCCCTGGCCGCCGCCGCCCTTGGCGTCGGGGTGGCGGCGGGCGCCGACCACGGATCGCCCACCCCCCACGCGCGCGTGTCCTCGACCGCCAAGCCGAGGATTCCGGCGCCAGCCCGCCGGCCCGCCCGCCATCGGGCCACGCATCACGCGCCCCCGGCGCATCAGGCCCCCACCGCGGTCACCGGAACCCAGGCCGCCGCGACGACGCCCGCTCCCACCGCGGACACACTCGAGGCTCACGGCCACCAGCTCATGGACTCGGGGGACTACGCCGCGGCGATCCCCGTGCTCCGCCAAGCCCTCGACGCGGCGAGCCCGGGCAGCCTCACCTACGCCTACGCGCTGTTTGACCTCGGGCACTCGCTGAGGATGGCCGGCGACCCGCGGGCGGCGATCCCGATCCTTTACCGGCGCCTGCAGATCCCCAACCAGACCGGGGTCGTCAGGGCCGAGTTGCAGGCGGCGCTACAGGCCGTGGGCGCCCAGGTCAACGGTGGCGGCGGCCCTCCCGGCCACGGCGCCGGCCACGGCAAGCACAAGGGGCACTAGTCCGCGGCCGCGAACCCGGTCGGCCCGCGCTTTCCGGTCAGCTCCTGCTTGACGGCCAGCGAGGCGAGTACGGCCTCCACGGCGTGACGCCCGGTGTCGCGCTTGGAGCCGCCCTGGACCCGGTCGAGCGCCTGCTCCATCGTGTCCACGGTGAGCACGCCGAAGCCGCAGGGCGTGCCGGTCAGCAGCTGGACCTGCTGGATCCCGCGTGCCGCCTCACCGCACACGTAGTCGTAGTGATCGGTCTCGCCCCGGATCACCGCGCCGAGGCAGACGATCGCGTCGTAGCGGCCCGACTCGGCCGTGTAGCGGGCGATCAGCGGCAGCTCGAAGGCACCCGGGACATCGAAGCGATCGACCTCTTCGATGTCGGCCTCCGCCAGTGCCGCACGCGCCCCCGCCTCCAACCGATCAGCCAGCTCCTCGTAGAAGCGCGCCACGCAGAGCGCGACCCGCCGCTCACCCGCCATCTGCAGTGCGCCGGCGATCCTGGTCGTGCTCGGCCTTGATCATCTCCTCGTCGAGGGCCAGGCCCTGATGGTGGAGCGTGTGGCCGAGCCTCTCGCGCTTCGCCCTGAGGTAGGCCTCGTTGTGGGGGTTGGGAACGTGCTCGATCGGGATCTGGTCGGTCACCGACAGCCCGTAACCGGCCAGGCCGGAGATCTTCTTCGGGTTGTTGGTGAGGATCCGAATCGAGGTCAGGCCGAGGTCGACGAGGATCTGGGCGCCGATTCCGTAGTCGCGTAGATCGGCGGGCAGGCCAAGGCGCAGGTTGGCATCGACCGTGTCGAGTCCCTCCTCCTGGAGCTTGTAGGCCCGCAGCTTGTTCAGCAACCCGATCCCACGGCCCTCCTGGCTCAGGTAGAGCAAGACGCCGCAGCCCTCGCGCTCGATCATCGCGAGCGCCGACTCGAGCTGCTCGCCGCAGTCGCAGCGAAGCGAGTGGAAGACGTCGCCGGTCAGGCACTCGGAGTGGACACGGACGAGCACGTCATCGACCTCGGCGACGTCGCCCTTGACGAGCGCGACGTGATGCTTGTTGTCGACCAGTGATCGGTAGCCGACGGCGACGAAGTCGCCGAAGCCGGTTGGGAGCCTGGTCGAGACGACGCGCTCGACGAGCTTCTCCGTCCGCCTCCGGTACGCCACCAGGTCGGCCACGGTGACCATCTTCAGGCCGTGGCGCTCGCAATAGGGAACGAGGTCCCGGACGCGGGCCATCGTCCCGTCGTCGTTCATGATCTCGCAGATCACGCTGGCCGGGATCAGCCCGGCGATCCGGGCCAGGTCGACCCCGGCCTCGGTCTGCCCGACGCGCTCTAGCACGCCACCCGCCTTGGCCTTGAGCGGGAACACATGGCCCGGCTGGACCAGCTCGCGCGGCGAGGTCTTGGGGTCGATCGCGACCTGGATCGTGTGCGCGCGGTCGGCGGCCGAGATCCCCGTGGAGACCCCCGAGCGCGCCTCGATCGAGACCGTGAAAGCCGTCTCGAAGGCCGACTCGTTCTTGGCCGCCATCAGGTCGAGGCCGAGCTCGTCGCAGCGCTCGTGCGTGAGCGCAAGGCAGATCAGCCCGCGCCCCTCCTTGGCCATGAAGTTGATGACCTCTGGCGTCACGAACTGAGCCGCGATCGTCAGGTCGCCCTCGTTCTCCCGGTTCTCGTCGTCGACGACGACCACCATCTTGCCCTGGCGGATGTCCTCGATCGCCTCTTCGATCGTCGCGAACGGGGCTTGCACCGAGCTCATGTTCTCGCTCCGATGGCGTTCTGCACCATCTTTTCCACGTATTTGGCCAACACGTCGACCTCCAGGTTCACGGTCATTCCGGGCTCGGCGGTGCCGAGATTCGTGCGTTGCAAGGTCTCTGGTATCAGAGACACGGTAAAGGATTGGTTATCCGCGGCCGCCACCGTGAGGGACACGCCGTCGACGGTTATCGAGCCCTTCTGCACCACATAGCGCAGCACATCTTCGAGCGCCTCGATCCGCATCCGCCGCGCGAAGCCGTCGTCCTCCACGTCGGACACGTTGCCGACCCCGTCGACGTGGCCCTGCACTATGTGCCCGCCGAGCCGGTCGCTCGCGCGCAGGGCCAGCTCGAGGTTGACCGGGGACCCGGGCTCGAGCTTGGCCAGCGAGGTGCGTGCCAGCGTCTCGTGCATCACGTCGACGTCGAAGGCGCCGTTTCCGACCCAGGTCGCGGTCAGGCAGACGCCGTTGATGGCCACCGAGTCGCCCACCTCGAGCTCCTCGCTCAGCGGCGTCTCGATCGTCAGCCGGACGCCGTCAACCCCGATGTCGGCTTCGAACACGTTCCCGAGGTCCTCGACCAGCCCGGTGAACACCTCACCAATCCTTCATGCGGCTGGAGATCAGGAGGTCCTCGCCGACGCTCTCGCAGTCCACCGTCAGCGCGCGTGCGGCCTCGGCGATCGTCTCGACGCCCTCGCCCTCGAGCGGCACCCGGGCGGTCCGGCCGCCGAGCACAATCGGGGCCAGGAACAGGCGCATCTCGTCGACCTCACCGGCGTCAAGGAAGGCGCCGGCCAGGTGCGGGCCGCCCTCGAGCAGAATCGACCCGACGCCCGCCGCGCCGAGCTGATCGAGCGCCGAGCGCACGCGCGCGGTCTCGTTCTCGCCCGTGGCAACAATCACCTCGGCGCCGTGGACCTCGAGCGCGTCGGTGGCGGTCCGCGGCGCGGCCCGCGAGACGACCACCGTGAGGGCGATGCGGCGGGCGTCGCGGACTAGCTTTGAGTCGAGCGGCAGGCGAGCGAGCGAGTCGAAGACGATCCGGCGGGGCTGGCGCTCCACTCCCTCCACGCGCGCGGTCAGCTGCGGGTCGTCGGCCAGCGCAGTCCCGATCCCCACCGCCACTGCATCGCACTCGGCGCGCCAGTGATGGGCGCGAAAGCGGCTCGGCTCGCCCGAGATCCACTTCGAGTCGCCGCTGGCGGTGGCGACCTTGCCGTCGAGCGACATCGCCGACTTGAACAGCACCCATGGGCGCCCGGTGCGCGCGTGCTTGCGGAAGGGCTGGTTGAGGAGGCGGGCGCGGGCGGCGAGCTCGCCGTCGGCCATCACCACATCGACGCCGTCATCGCGCAAGATCCCGAGGCCCCGGCCCGAGGCGTGCGCGCTCGGATCGTCGGAGGCGATCACGACCCGATGGATGCCTGCGTCCCTGATCGCGTCGGTGCAGGGTGGCGTGCGGCCGTGGTGGCAGCACGGCTCCAGCGAGACGTAGAGAGTGGCATCGCTGAGGTCGCGGTCTCCGGCCGCCTCGATCGCCTCGACTTCGGCGTGCGCGGCGCCGACGGCGCGGTGATAGCCCTCGCCCAGCGTGTCTCCGTCGCGGCCGATCACGGCACCCACGAGCGGGTTCGGGCTAACCCGTCCGCGCCCCTGCTCGGCCAGCTCGATCGCGCGGGCCAGGTGGCGACGATCCATGTCGGTCTTGAGATCCATGTCGGTGGGTTACAGGATAGGACGCGTCCGAACGCGCGACCGGCCGGCTGACGCCGCTGTCCAGCTAGGGCCCGCAGACGCCGCCGGTCAGCCGGTAGACGCTCATCTCCGGGCCAGGTCGGTAGTACTGGCGCGGGTAGTAGTCGATCGACCAGTCGAAGCTGAAGGGCACGGGATGGACGCTGGCCGAGAATGGGCTGACGTGGTAGACGAGGCGCGCGCGGTTGGCCAGCGCGGCGTAGTACTGCACCGCCTGCGGCGCGGCCTCGGGCTGGGCGAACGCGCGCCCGGCCTGCAGCGAGCCCACGACCAGCCAGCAGAAGCCATGCTGGACGTATTCGTCGAGCAGCTTCGGCCGCAGCGTGCGCTCGTACTGGTCGACAAGCACGAACCGCCGCTGGCCCGCCGGCAGCGGATTGCCGTGCTCGTCCACGTCGGTCAGCCAGGTAGCGAACCGCCACCAGCGCTCACCGTCGGGGGTCCACGGCAGCGAGTGGCCGACGTCGGCGGCCCAGTTGTCCGAGACGACTGGCTCGACGACGATCTTCGCCCCCGCGGGAACGTGGCCGACCATCCACGCCCGCGTCAGGTTGCGCGTGTCCGCCCGGGCCAGCACGGCGTCGTTGTGGAGCACGGCGGCGAGGCTCTGCGCGAGCATCAGGAACGCCATCAGCGCCCCGACGAAGGACGCACGCAGTCGGGTCGCGCGCGAGAGCCAGCGGACCGCCTCCACCGCCCCGTAGGCGGCGAGCACGGCCACGATCGGGAAGATCGGCATCAGCCAGCGGCCGAAGAACCGCTGCTGGTTGCCCATGAACACGATGAACGCGATCGGCGCCGGCAGCAGCACGAGGGCCATCGCGAACCGCCGCCGGAAGAACAGGAGCACCGATCCGCCGACGGCGGCCAGCGTCGGGCCCCACCCGAGGCCCCAGGTGAACGTCCACAGGTAGTAGGTGATGCCGCTGCCGGGGGTGCTCCCGAGTTTGACCGGGTCCTGCCCGGCGGCCAGCGAGGCCTGGGATGAGACCCCGGCCTGGAACGCGGAGAAGTCGAGCACCGCGTACGGGTTTGCGATCAGGAATCCGACCAGGGCCAGCAACAGCGCGCCGGCGAGACGGCGTAGCGAGCGCCACACGGATTCTCCGGCGGCGTCGCAGATGCACGCCGCCAGCAGGCAGAGGAGCGTTATCCCGCCGGTGTACTTCGTCGCGGCGGCGAGACCGATTCCGATTCCGGCGATCGCGTAGTCACGCCGGCGACCGCGACGGATGACTCCGGCTACCCCGTAGAGCGAGAGGGCGACCGGCGCGAGCGTCGGCACGTCGTTGAGGGCCAAGTGGCTGTAGAAGACGGGCAGGAAGGCGAAGCTGACGATCGCCCCGGCGAGCAGGCCGACGGTCCGGTTGAACAGCCGCGCCCCGGCCAGGTAGGTCAGCCACACGCTGATCGTTCCGAGCACGGCGGCCACGACCCGGGCGAGCACGAACAGGCTTGTGGGATCGGTGGCATAGGTGCGGGTGACCGCGTCGGCGCTCCCGAACCAGAACTCGAACACGATGTGGAGCAGGTACGAGTAGCCGGGCGGGTTGAGGAAGTAGTGCGGGTTCAGGTCGTGGCCGAAGAACGCGACAGCGCGCGGCACGAAGTGGGTCGCCTCGTCGACGTTGTAGCTGTAGGGCAACCCTTGCTTGGTGCCCCACAGGCGTAGCAACAGCGAGACCGCGAGCAGCACCACGAGCGCCGGGCGGTGCAGGTCGCGCCGCCGAGTCTGGCTCGATCCCTGCCCCGGGCGCAGGCGCGAGCGGGGGCCCCCGGAGCGGCCGGTGGACGTCGGGCCGGCCTCGGGCCGGGTGAGCGTCGCGCTTTCCATAACCTAGGCGTCCAGTATCCCGACCGGCCGGTGCGGTTGCGGCGCTCGTGGGGTATCGGCCCGGCCGAGCGCCCCCGGCCGCTGCCCTGCATTTAACCCGGGAGACCTCGATACCGTTCGGTTAAGCGCCATGAAGCTGATCATCCAGATTCCCTGTTTCAACGAAGAGGGGCAGCTCCCGCTGACCTTGAGCCGTCTACCCCGCGAGGTTCCGGGCTTCGACACGGTCGAGTGGCTGGTCATCGACGACGGGTCGACCGACCGGACGATCGACGTCGCGCGCGAGCAAGGGGTCGACCACATCGTGCGCCTGACCAACCACAAGGGCCTCGCGGCAGGATTCCAGGCCGGCCTGGACGCCGGTCTGAAATTGGGCGCCGACGTGATCGTGAACACGGATGCGGATAACCAATACGAGGGCAGCGACATCCCCAAGCTCGTCGAGCCGATTTTGCGGGGTCAGGCGGACATGGTGGTCGGCGACCGTCAGGTCGAGACGATCGAGCACTTCTCGGCCCTGAAGAAGCTGCTGCAGCGCCTCGGCTCGTGGGTCGTGCGCCAGGCGTCCTCCACGGCGATCCCCGACACGACGTCCGGATTCCGGGCCTACAACCGGGAGGCGGCGCTGCAGATGCAGGCGGTGTCCTCGAAGTTCACCTACACGCTCGAGACGATCATCCAGGCCGGCAAGCTGCTCGTCGCGGTAGACCATGTGCCGATCCACACGAACCCGAAGACGCGCGAGTCCCGGCTGTTCCCCTCGATGGCCGCCTACGTGCGGCGCAACGCCCTCTCAATCTTCCGGATCTACTCCCAGTATGAACCGCTCAAGGTGTTCTGGGGCGGCGCGCTGGTGATGGGCACGGCCGCGCTGGCGGTGTTCATTCGCTTCGTCATCTACTTCATCGAGGGTCAGGGCAAGGGCCACGTCCAGTCTCTGATCGCCGGCGCAGTGCTGTTCAACGCGGCCATGCTGCTCGGCTCGCTCGGCGTGATCGGCGACCTTCTCGACGCCCAGCGGACCCTCTCCCAGCGCACGTTCGAGCGCGTGCGCCGGATCGAACTGCAGCTCGGCGTCGAACCTTCGCACTACGAGCCGGGGGCGCCGCCGGAGGAAAAGTCCGCCACCGGCAAGGCAGATCAATCCTCGGCCAAGACCCCGCCGACCGGCGACGATCGCGAGGCACTCGAGGTATGAGCGCCGCTCCGCCGGGGACGGCGACGCCGGTCCCGACCGGCAACACCTTCGACAAGTACGGCTCGACCAACCCGGTCGTGCGGCGGCTGATGGCCTCATTCGAGGCGACGCTGGACGAGCTCTTCACGCGCGCGGCCCCGCGCTCGGTCCTCGATGTCGGCTGCGGCGAGGGCGTCCTCACCGAGCGCTGGGCGGAGCACCTCGGCAACGGAAGGATCGTCGGCCTCGACCTCGAGGACCCGAAGCTCCAGGTGGAGTGGGCGAACCGCCGGCGGCCCAACCTCGAGTTCGTGACGATGCGGGCCGAGGACCTGCCCTTCGCCGACGGGGAGTTCGAGCTCGCCGCCGCGATCGAGGTGCTCGAGCACGTGCCGGATCCCGAGCACACGGTTTCCGAGATGGCCCGGGTGGCCAGCGGCCACCTGCTCGTGTCGGTCCCACGCGAGCCGCTGTGGCGAGGGCTGAACATGGCCCGCGGGGCGTATCTGAAGCAGCTTGGCAACACGCCGGGTCATGTCAACCACTTCTCGAAGCGCTCGTTCGTCCAGCTCCTCGGCCGCCACGGCGAGGTTCGCGAAGCGCGCTCGCCGTTTCCGTGGACGATGTTGCTGGTAGCAGTGTCCTGATGACGGGCGAGATCGAGACGGTGCAGGTTCCCCCCGCCGGGGACCAGCCACCCCACGCGCCGTCGCAGGACCCCGGCGCCGATCGCTCGTATGCGTCCGGCGCGCGGATCCTCTCGATCGGGATCGCCTCCACCGGCATCTTCACGTTCGCCTACCTCGCCGTCTCAAGCCACGTGCTCTCGAGCCAGGCCTACGGTCGCGTATCGCTGTGCTGGGCCGTGATGTTCGTCGTCCTGTCGGTGATCTACCGGCCGGTGGAGCAGCTGCTCTCGCGCACGATCGCGGACCGGCGCGCGCGCGGCCTGCACGGCCATCCGCTGCGCGTCCCGGCGCTGATCCAGTTCGGGTTCGCGCTCCTGTTCCTGATCGCCGCGCTCATCCTCCGCCCCCGGATCGAGCACAACCTGTTCGACGGATCGACCACCCTCTACTGGATCCTCGTGATCGGCGTGCTCGCGTACGCCGCGAGCTATTTCGCCCGCGGCTGGCTGGCCGGCCACGAGCGCTTCGCGCTCTACGGCGCCCTCGTGTTCCTCGAGTCGACCTCCCGCTTCCTGTTCGCCCTGATCGCCGCGATCGGGATCGGGACGGGCCAGAACGTGGTCGCGGCCGGTATGGCCGTAGCGCCGTTCGTCTCCCTGATGGTGATCCCGTTCGCGTTCTCGCGCTACCGGATGCGGGGGCTGGCCGGGATCGAGGTCGCGGACGCAGCCCGCGAGGGCCCGGCCCACGCGCAGATCGAGGAGGCCTCGGTCGACCTCGGGTTCAAGTTCGGAACCGGCTTCGCGTTCGCGGTGGTGGGGATCATGCTCGCCGAGCAGACGCTGATGAACGCGGCCGTGCTGATCGTGAACCACACCTCCGGGCGCGCGCTGGCCGGCTTCGTGTTCAACGTCCTGCTGATCGTTCGCGCCCCGCTGCAGCTGTTCCAGGCTATCCAGACCTCGATCCTCCCCCACCTGGCCGGGCTCGAGGCCAAGTCGAGCCCGGACGAGTTCCACCGGGCGATCCGGCTCACGATCTCAGCCATCTCCGCCTTCGCCGGCGCCGTGGCGCTCGGGCTGCTGCTGGTCGGCCCATTCGTGATGACCGCGCTGCTCGGTAACAAGGGCTTCCACTACGGCCGTTTCGGCCTCGCCGTGATGGCCATCGGCATGGGTCTGCATCTGGTCGCCGGGACGCTCAACCAGGCCGCCCTGGCGCGGGGCCGCGCCGCGATCGCCTCGGCAGCGTGGCTGGTCTCCGCGGCTCTGTTCGTGACCCTCGTCGCCACCGACGCGATCTCCAACGAGGTGACGCGCGTGGAGGTCGGCTACTTCACCGCCGCGCTGGTGCTGTGCGGCCTGCTGTCGGCCGTGTACCGGCGTGGACCGGCCTCCTCGGGCGCGCCCCGGGCGCCCGCCAAGGCCTGACCGCGCCCCCGCGCCCGCCAAGGCCTGACCGCGCCCCGGGCGCCCGCCAAGGCCTGACCGCGCCCCCGCGCCCGCCAAGGCCTGGGTCAGGCGCCGCTGGCCAGGCTCTTGCAGGTCGGGTCGTTGGCTGCGGCCTTCTCGAGGTCCGAGCTCTTGAGCCCGTTGAGGCTGGATCCGATCGAGCTCATCGACGACTCCACGCTGGTGCCGAGCGACTGAGCGGCGGCCTGGAACGCCTGCGGGCTGCCGGTCGGGAGCGAGCCGGCCTTCCCCTCGGCCCGGACGAGTGTCCCCTTCAGGGCCGAGAACGCGCCCACCAGCGTGGTCGCGATCTGCTTGCCGTTGGTGACGCTGGGCGTGCCGGCGGCCTTGAGCTGGGTGACCGTCTTGTCGGTGTCCGCGGCGATCCCCGCGAGGAAGCCCTGGAGCGCCTTCTTGCCCTGGGCGGCGTTCGCGGAGGCCAGGTTGAGCGATTTGCTGCGGGTCTGCACGTCTTTCTCGAACGGGCCTACCGACGAGCAGATCGCCTTTACGTAGGCGGCCGCGCTGACGCCCGACGAGCTCGACCCGCCGCAGCCGGCGAGTGCGGCAACGGTCGCGAGCATCGCCAGGACGGCCGGGACCTTGCGCTTGACCATGGCCGGGACCCTACCGAACGGCCGCCATTGCGGCGGCTTCGATCGCCAGGTACGCCGCCGCCGGGTCCTCCGAGCCGAACACGGCAGAGCCCGTGACGAGCACGTTGGCTCCCGCGCTCACACACCCACCGACCGTCTTCTCGTGGACGCCGCCGTCGACCTCGAGCGCCACATCGGCTGGTAACTCGCGCCGCATCCGCGCGAGCTTGTCAAGCGAGGAGGGAATGAACTTCTGGGCCCCCCACCCGGGGTTGACGCTCATGCACAGCGCCATTTCGAGCAAGTCCTCGGCCACCTCCGCGAGGGAGTCGGCCGGCGTGGCCGGACAGATCGCCGCGCTCGCCCGGCACCCCGCATCGCGGATCGACTGGAGCGCGTAGTGCAGGTGGGGCGTCGCCTCGGCGTGCACGGTGATGCTGTCCGCGCCCGCGCGGGCGAACTCGGCCACGTGGCGCTCGGGCCGCTCGATCATCAGGTGCACGTCGATGATTGCCCCGGCGGCATGGACGCGGTCGGCGAGCGAGCCGACGATCAGGGGGCCGAAGGTGATCGGGGGCACGAAGTGTCCGTCCATCACGTCGACGTGGATGACCGACGCACCGACGGCGAGCACCTCGTCAACCTGCGCCCCCAGGCGGGCGAAGTCGGCCGAGAGGATCGACGGGGCCACCCTCAGTCCGGCCAGCGGGCTGTCGGACACCCGCCCTAGACCGCCTTGAGCATGCTGCCGTGGCAATGGTTGCAGGCCACGATCGCGGTGCTCGACATGCGCACGATCGTGGAGTGCTCCCCGCAGTTGGGGCACACGGAGACGAGCTCGTAGCGCTGCAGGCAGTAGACGCAGCGGTACCGGCCGGGCACGGCTGTCGGGCGCAGCCACGGCTCGCCACAGTTGGGACACTCAGGACCGAGCTTGACGGGGGGTTCGGTCACGCGCACACTAGGTTAACGAGGGCACCCGGCGTCAAACCGGCGAGACGGTCACGCTCGCCGCAGTTTGGCGATGAAGAAGCCGTCGGTGTGGTCGAGATCGGGGAGCAGCTGCAGGTAGCCGCCGTCGTCGCTGAAGTCCGGGTGGGCATCCAGGAAAGCGTCCACCACCCGTCGGCCCTCGGCGTGCGAGATCGTGCACACCGAGTAGACGAGCGTCCCGCCGGCGGCGGTCGCGGCCCCGGCCGCGGCGAGGATGCGGCTCTGGAGCGACGAGAGCTCGGCGATCGACTCCGGCGAGGCGCGCCAGCGTAGATCGGGCCGCGACTGAAGCGTCCCGAGCCCGCTGCACGGGGGATCGACGAGCACGCGGTGATACGGAGGCTCGGGTGCCGGCTCGCTCGCGTCCGCGGTGATCACGCGCGCGCAGCTCGCCTGCATCCGCACGCACATCCGCCGTAGCGCGTCGGCCCGCCCGGGACGGCGCTCGACCGCGACGATCTCGCCCCGGTCCTCCATCAGCGCCGCCAGGTGCGTCGTCTTCCCGCCCGGCGCGGCGCAGAGGTCGAGCACCCGCTCGCCCCCAACCGCCCCGAGCACCCGTGCGACCCGCATCGACCCGCGCGACTGCGGCGTGATCGCCCCCTCGGCGAACAGTTCCGAGCCGTGGGCGTCGAACGGGCCCTCGAGCACGAGCGCCTCGGGGAGCTCGGCGTCACCCCGCGCGGCGACGGGCAGGCGCTCGAGCACGCCCGCCACGTCCGCCACCAGCGTGTTCACCCGCAGGGCCGACTCGGCCGGCTCGTTGATCCGGCGCAGCACCGACCGCGCGCGCTCGGAGCCGAGCTCCTCGAACCACATCGCGGCCAGCCATTCCGGCACCGAGTGCAGGAGCGCGGCGGCGGCGGGGCTGCTGTCGTCAAGGCTCGCGAGCAGCCCCGGTCCCTCTCGCGCCGCGCGGCGCAGGACCGCGTTGACGAGGCCCGCCCCGCCGCGGGCGTCGCGCTTGGCCAGCTCGACGCTCTCGTTGACCGACGCGTGGTCGGCAACGCCACCCAGGTACAGGATCTGGAACAGCCCGAGCCGGAGCGCCGCGAGCACGGGCGCATCGAGCTCGGCCAGCGGACGCGAGACGAGCTGTGAGATCACGTGGTCGAGCGTCCCGCGGCGCTGGACGGTCCCGAAGGCGAGCGTGGTAGCGAGCGCGCGGTCCCGCCGGTCCAGCTCGCGCGACTCGGCCTGCAGGGCGCGGTCCGCGAAGGCGCCGTGCTCGAACACCCGCCGGATCACCGCGTAGGCGCACCGGCGGGCCGGTGTGATCCCGCTCACCGCCGGTGTCCGCGCAGGTAGTCCGCGCCGGTCATCGGGCGCTTGCCGGGCGGTTGCACGCTCAGCAGCTCGAGCGCCCCCGCGGCACACCCGAGCACCGGGACGGGGCCGTCCAGCGAAACGATCCCGCGCGCCGGCCCGCCATCCGTGACCGCCCTCGCCTCGCGCACCCCGAGCAGCGTCCCGTCCGCGAGCCGGACGCGGGCGCCGACGTGCGGCGTGAGCGCACGCACGACGAGCTCGAGCTCGCGTGCGCCTCGGGCCGGATCAAGCTCGCGGTCTCGCGACGAAATCTTCTCCGCGTAGGTGGCCAGCGACTCATCCTGCTCGGCGCACTCGGGCCGCTCGTCGAGCACCGAGACGAGAAGCTCCCCGCCAACCCGCTGAAGCCGGGCGGCGAGGCTGCCGTAGGTGTCGTCGGGAGCGATCGGCTCGCTCCGCTGCGCGCACACCGGACCGCTGTCGAGCCCGGCGGTGACGCGCATGATCGACACCCCGGTGGCCTCCTCACCGGCCATGATCGCCCGCTCGACCGGCGCGGCGCCGCGCCAGCGCGGAAGTAGCGACGGATGCACGTTGAGCATCCAGTGCTCGGAGAGCAGCGGCTCCTTGATCAGCGCCCCGAATGCGCACACGCAGAGCGCGTCCGGCGACACGGCGGAGATCCGTTTCCGCGCCTCCTCGTCGTTGACCGACGCGGGCTGATCGACCGGGATCCCGAGCTCGCGCGCGGCGTCGGCGACCGGCGGCGCCGCCAGCCGCCGGCCCCGTCCGCGGGGCCGGTCCGGGCGCGTGACGACCAGCACGGGCCGGTGCTGAGACTCGGCGAGCCGGCTCAGCACGGCCGCGGCGAAGTCGGATGTGCCGAGAAAGACGGTCCGCAAAGAAGCGCTCAGGCCGCCTGCTGAGCCTCGCGCAGCGTCCGCATCGCGTCCTTGCGCTGATCGCGCGAGGTCCGGTCGAGGATGAGAACGCCGTCGAGGTGGTCGACCTCGTGCTGGATCACGCGCGCCTCGAGCCCGGTGGCCTCGATCACGATCGGGCGGCCCTGCTCGTCGAGTGCCGTGACGCGGACGTGGACCGGGCGTTCGACGTCGACGGCGACGGCCGGGAGGCTGAGGCAGCCCTCCTCGGCGCTCTCCTGCTCGTCGCCGCGCCACTCGATCTCGGGGTTGATCAGCGCCGAGACGGGCGCCTGCTGCTGGACGCGGTAGACGAGCACGCGGTGCAGCACCCCGAGCTGGGTGGCGGCGAGGCCGACGCCGAGAGCATCGGTCATCAGATCGCCCATGCGCGCGATCTCCGAGCGCAGGGCATCGTCGATCTGCTCCACCGGCCGCGCGCGGGTGCGCAGCACCGGATCGCCGAACTTGCGCACGTGGGCGAGGGCGGCGCTGCGCCGCGCCGCGAGCTCGGGGTCGAGCTGAGGCTCGGGAGCCTCGTCCTCCTCGGGCTCGACTTCAGCGGTCTCGATCGTCTCTTCCGACACGCCGGCAAGTCTAGTGGCGGCGCTATTGGGGATCGACGTCGACGCTGACGCTGACCCCGCGGCGCGCCGCCCCGGGGGCGAGTTGGGAGACCGCGCGCCCCACGGCCGCGATCGCGGCCGCGCGCTGCTGCGCCTTGATCACGAGCTGGCTGCGCGCCCGGCCGCGCAGGCGGAAGAGGGGCGCGGGCCCGAGCACGATCGCGGACGGAGGGCTGATGCGGGCGACGAGATCGCCGGCCACCTCGCCCGCCGGGCCCGGTTGCTCCGCCGCGCACACGATCCGGATCAGCGAGGAGTACGGCGGGTAGCCGAGCGCCCGGCGCCGGTTCAGCTCGTCGGCCAGGAAGCCGTCGGAGTCGTGCCGGGCGGCGAAGCTGATCGACCGCGCCTCCGGTGCCAGCGTCTGGACCAGGACGCGCCCGTGCGCGCCGGCGCGACCCGCGCGCCCGGCCAGCTGGGTCACGAGCGCGAACGTCCGCTCCTCGGAGCGGAAGTCCGGGAAGCGGAGTGTCTGATCGGCGTCGAGCACGATCCCGAGCGCGACGTCGGCGAAGTCGTGACCCTTGGCCACCATCTGGGTGCCGATCAGCAGGCCGGCCGGGGCGGCCTCGAAGCGGCTCAGCGTGGCCGCGCGCTCACCCAGACCGGTGGCATCGGCGTCGAGGCGCAGGACCGGGAAGCCGGGTTCGCCGAGCGCCTCGGAGAGCTCGCGCTCGAGGCGCTCGGTGCCCGCGCCGTGGCGGGCCACGGCGACCGAGGCGCAGCTCGGGCAGCGGCTCGGAACCGCCTGGCGGTGGCCGCAGTGGTGGCAGGCGATGAACCCGCCGCTGCGATGCAGAACGAGCGCGACCTCGCAGTTCGGGCACATCCACACCCTCCCGCACGAACGGCAGGAGAGGAAGTTCGACCAGCCGCGGCGGTTTAGCAGCATGATCGCCTTGCTCCCGCTGCGCCGGCAGTCCGCCAGCGCCATCCGCGTCTCGGGGTGCAGGGGGTGGTGCTGGCCGCGCATGTCGAGGACTTCGACGGGCGGGAGCGGGCGACCGTCGATCCGGCGGAAGAGGCGCAGGCGCGGCGTCGACGACGCGCTCTCGGGCCGGGGCGTGGCGCTGCCGAGCAGGAGCACGGCGTGGTGCTGACGGGCCCGATGCTCGGCCACGGTGCGGGCGTCGTAGCGCGGGTCCCCCTCGTGCTTGTAGGAGCCCTCGTGTTCCTCGTCGACGACGATCAGGCCGAGGTCCGGCAGCGGCGCGAACACGGCTGAGCGCGGGCCCACACACACGCGCGCCTCGCCGCTGCGCATCCGCTGCCATTCGTCGTAGCGCTCGCCCTGTCCGAGCGCCGAGTGCATCACCGCGACGACCTCGCCGAAGCGCGCCTCGAAGCGGTGAAGCGCCTGCGGGGTGAGCGCGATCTCGGGGACGAGCACGATCGCGGTGCGGCCGGCCGCGAGCGTCTCGCGCACGGCCCGCAGGTACACCTCGGTCTTGCCCGAACCGGTGACGCCGTGGAGCAGGAGGCGCTCGTGGCCGCCGCCGCGCAGCGCGGCCAGGATCGCGTCGAGCGCCGTCCGCTGCTCGGCCGTCAGCGCCGGGGCCACCGCACTCGCCGCCCCCACGTGGAGGGGCGCCGGCCGGCGGCGGCTGCGGGCCCGGCGCAGGCGCACGAGCTCGCGCGCCTCGAGCCGCCGCAGGCTCGCCGTCCCGAGCCCGGCCGCGACGGCCTCCCCCTGAGCGGCGAGCGCCGAGAGGATCCCACGCTGGCCCTCGCTCAGCCTCGTCCCCGGCTCGAGCGCCTCGCGCCCCGCCGGTGTCAGCTCGGCCACCAGCACCTCCTTGGCCCGCATCCCCCCCGCCGCGCCGGGGGCGAGCAGCAGGCCGAGCGCGCGGGCCGGAGTGGAGCAGTACTCGGTGGCCATCCAGGCCGCGAGCGAGACGAGGTCGGGCGGCAGCGCAGCCGGCAGCACCGCATCGGGGGCCGCGAGGCGGTCAGGCTCGAGCTCTGAGCGCTCCGCGAGCTCGACCACCACCCCGAGCGTGCGCCGGCCGCCGAACGGCACGCGCAGCAGCGACCCGACCTTCACGTCCGCCTGGTCGGCGGCCAGCCGGTAGTCGAACGGGCCGCGCACAGCGCGGGTTCTGGTCAGCGGTTCGACGCGCGCGATCATGTTTTGGCGGCATTCACGGAGCTCAGGCAGAGTAGATTGCCCGCAGGATGACGAGCGACCGTCTCGCCGGGGTGGTGCTAGCCGACGAGATCCTCACCGCCTGCGACAGGGTTCTCGGAGAGGTCGGCCGCCGGCGGCACATGTTCGGATGGCTGCGGCTACCCGGCGGCGCGACCGACCAGTGGCTCGTCATGGACGCGTATTACCCGGGAAACCGGGTGGTCGTGACGGCCGCGGGCTCGCACGACGCGCTGCTCGACGATGCGGTGCCGGCGCACGGGCTGCGGCTGCTGATCGTCGATCCGGACGAGCTGGCCGACGACCCGGCGGGCCTCGACGCCGTGCTGCGGCGACTGCTAGCCGATCTCCCCGAGGTCATGCGCCCGACCGGAGCACTCCCCGGCTCCGAGGGCCCGCGCGAGAGCCCCGTGGCGCGAGCGCTGGTGACGATGACGCAGCCGGACCGGATCAAACCGGCGCGACCCCATGGGCGCCGGCGCGCCTCCTACCCGAGCGATCAGGCGGTCGCGGCCGGGTTCGTGGTCGGGGTCGCGCTGCTGGTCGTGCTCGGGGCCGAGTTCTACATCGGCCTGGCCGAGGTGGCGCTCGGCACCGGCCACGTGCTGCTCGCGTTCGGGATCGCGCTCGACGCCTGCACGCGCGTGCTGGGGATGGTCGCGGCCGAGCGGGCGGGGCAGCGCGCCTGGGTGCTGCCGTGCGTGATCGGCGGCAGCCCCGTGGTGGCGACGTTCGCGCTGTTCCAGCGCTCGGGACCGGTGTCGGTCGACCCGGCACCGCTGGCGGGCCTGATGTCGATCATCTCGATGGCGATCATCGGTCTGGCCCTGCTGACAATGCTGCTGGGCATCTGACCCGTGAGGACGTTATCGTCACGCACAGTGGATCCGCCTGCCGGTGAAGAGATCTTTTTCCACGGCCATCCCTCGTGGCGCTCGATCCTGAGCTTCTACCTGCGCGGACTGCTGTTCGCCGTGCTCGCGGGCGTGATCGCCGGCGTGGTGACGAGAATCACGGGCAAGAGCGTCCAGGTCGGCTGGGTGGTCGCCGCAGTCCTGGTCGTGTTCGCGATCGCGATCATCGTCGGGCTGGTGAGGCGGATCACGATCACCTACACGATCACCAACCAGCGCCTGACGGTCCACAAAGGCATCCTCTCGCGCGAGATGCACGAGACGCGACTCGCGCGCGTACAGAACGTCAACACGATCCAGACATTCGTCGACCGGGTGCTGAAGGTCGGCACGGTCGATTTCGACACGGCCGCCGAGTCCGGCTACGACTTCCGCTTCGTCGGCGTCGCCGACCCGCAGAGCATCGTCCGCGTCGTCGACAAGGCGATCCACGAGATGCAGGGCGCGCCGCCGGGGATGACCGCGACCGAGGACGTGTAGTCACCCGCGCATGCGCGGGTGACCCGGGGCGCGCATGCGCGCCCCGGCGGCGGGCCGCAGCCGGATGACTCCAGCGCGGCCCGATCAAGCGAGGCTGGATGCCAAGCGGGCCGCGCTGGAGGGCCCGCCGGACTACGCCGCTACGGTCGCTCCGCCGAGGCCCGCGGCGGCGCGCAGGGCGTCGGCCTTGTCGGTGCGCTCCCACGTGAAGTCGTGGTCGTCGCGCCCGAAGTGGCCGTAGGCGGCGGTCTTCTGGTAGATCGGCCGGTGCAGCTTGAGGTATTCGCGGAACGCGCCCGGCCGCAGGTCGAAGTGCTCGCGGATGAGCTCGAGGATCTTCGCCCGGCCGACCTTCTCGGTCCCGAACGTCTCGACCATGACGGACACCGGGTGGGCGACTCCGATCGCGTAGGCGACCTGGACCTCGGCTCGGTCGGCGAGCCCGGCCGCGACCACGTTCTTGGCCACGTAGCGGGCCGCGTAGGCGGCCGAGCGGTCGACCTTCGACGGGTCCTTGCCCGAGAACGCGCCGCCGCCGTGGCGGGCCATGCCGCCGTAGGTGTCGACGATGATCTTGCGCCCGGTCAGGCCGCAGTCGCCCATCGGGCCGCCGATCACGAACCGACCGGTCGGGTTGACGAGCAGGTTCTTCTGGAGCTTGCGAGCGTCGTAGAGCTCGGCCGGCAGCACCGGCAGGATCACGTGCTCCCACAGATCGTCCTTGATCAGCGACTCGGCCCCGTCACGATGCTGGGTGGAGATCAGCACCTTTTCGATCTCAACCGGGCGGCCGTCGACGTAGCGGACCGTCACCTGCGTCTTGCCGTCGGGCCGCAGGTACGGGACGATCTCCGCCTTGCGGACGTCGGCGAGGCGCTTGGCCAGCTTGTGCGCGAGCGAGATCGGCAGCGGCATCAGCTCGTCGGTCTCGTTCGACGCGTAGCCGAACATCATCCCCTGGTCGCCCGCGCCGGCGAGGTCGAGATCGTCGTCATCGCCGGGGTCGGTGCGCGCCTCGTAGGCCTGGTCGACCCCCTGCGCGATGTCCGGTGACTGCTTGTCGATCGCGTTGATGACCGCGCAGGTGTTGTAGTCGAACCCGTACTGGGCGTCGGTGTAGCCGATCCGCTTGACCGTCTCGCGGGCGATGTCCTGGATGTCGACGTAGGTGGTGGTCGTGATCTCGCCGGAGACGACGACCAGGCCCGTGTTGACGAGCGTCTCGCAGGCCACGCGGCCGGTGGGGTCGTCGCGCATCACCGCGTCGAGGACGCCGTCGGAGATCTGATCGGCGATCTTGTCCGGATGGCCCTCGGTGACGGACTCGGAGGTGAACAGGTATTCGTTATCGGAAAGCAATGTCATGAGATTTGGAGGGTCAGCTCCGCGGTCGAATCGTCCTCCCCGCTCGTCGAGCTCAGGCCAACCGCGCGGATCCGCTGAAGATCCGGTTGCAGCGCCGTGAGGGTGGCACTGCGCGTGATGCCCGTCTGCTCGCCAAGGCTGAGGAGCTGGCTGAAGTCGAGAAAGAGTAGCGAGGTGACTCGCTGTGGGTTACCGGACATCGCAGAGGAGAACTCGTGCTCCTGCGCGATCGCGTGCTCGTGGTGGACCACGGCGGCGATCCCGTCGAGGCTCGTGGCGATCACCACGAGCCCCCCGGTGACGGCGTAATCGAGCTCGAGCCCGGGGGTCAGCGACAGCTGCTGGGCGGTGACGCCGGCCACCGTGCGGGCACCCAGCAGCGGCTCCTGTCCGGATCCCGAGGCGGGGGGCGGGAACAGCTGCGCGAGCGGGACCTCGAGGCCCGCGAGCTGGGCGCTCGCGCGCCCCGGATCGGCCGTCCGCGTGACGATCACCAGGGACGGCGGCCGCGAGAGGCTCGCCGCGGGCGCCACCGCGATCGCGGTCTCGCCGCGGAAGATCGACAGCAGCGAGGGGACGTTCACGCCCTCGGCCCTGAGCGCTCCGCCGAGCCGCTGCAGAAGCGGCTCGACGCGCCCGGCGATCCCAGCCGCTGCGGCGGCGCCGAGGATCCGCGGGGCGGCCTTGTCGAGCCCGGCGAGGTCGAGGACGAACGGCGAGCCGGCCGGGATCAGGCGCTCGAGCGTGGGCACGAACGGGGCCGGCGGCGCGGCGCTGACGCGCCCGAGCGTCGGGTCGAGCACGCTGTGGACGGTGACGTGGGCGCCGGCCGGGCTGGGCGAGACGGCGATGCTCACCCCGGCCAGCGCCGGCGAGTACAGCAGCGATCCGAGCGCGCCGATCGCCCCCGGCTGGGCGCCCAGGAGCCGCTTGACGCCGCTGACCGAGGCGTACGCCTCGAGCACCCGGTCGGCCGGAACGCGGCTCTCGGCGCGGCGGTAAGCGGAATCGGAGGCGAGCGCGCCGCTCGCGCCGGCCGCGGCGTCGATCGACGCCCGCACGCCGGCATCGTCGCCGACCGTGAGGTAGTGCTTGACGAACGCGAGCTCGGTGCCGGCCGGGTATCGGAGCAGCTGCGTGCCGCGATAGCTGCCCGCGCTGACCGCGCCCGAGCGCATCACGAACGCGTGGGCCTGAGATCGGTTGGCGACGCCCAGGACGAGCAGTGAGTCGGCGGTGGCGGTCGGCGTGTTGAGGAAGGCGAGCGCGGCCTCGCGGCCGAGCCATCGACGAACCTGACCCGCCCACGTGGCCGACGTGCTGCCGCCGGCCACCGCGGCCAGGCGGCCGGCGACGCTGGCGCTCAGAGCCTGGAAGCCGGGGAGCCGGGAGGCGAGGGCGAGCGCCTGGCGAACCGCGGGACGGGCCGAGTCGGTCGAGAGGTGGACGTAGGCCAGCGCGTCTGCGGGGACGACCGCCGCAGCGCCCTCGGCGGGCGGAGCCACCCCGGAGCCGCCGGCCAGCTCGATCGCCGCCACCGCGGCGACCACAACCGCGGCCATGGCACAGATCAGCGCCGTGAGGCGCCTGCGCGCAGCGCGCAGGCGCTTCTCCGGAAGCGCGGGCGCCGACGCGGGCGCACGCAACTCGACGATCCCCTGCATCGGGCTCGGCACGTCCGTCAATAAATCACCTCGCGCGAGATCGCGCGCCGGTTCGTCGACGACCTGTTATGCGGCCCGGCCGTGCTCGCCGCGGCCGCGGCGCTCGTTGCGCTCGACGAAGTCGACGATCACCGGAATGCCCTCGAGTGCGAAGCGCTCGCGCAGGCGGTTCTCGAGGTAGTAGGCGTAGTCGCGGGTGACCCGTTGGCGCGAGTTGACCTGGATCGAGAAGCGCGGCGGCCGCTCGGCCGTCTGGGTCATGAACAGGAGGCGCAGCCGGTGGCCCTTGGGGCCGATGCCCGACGGTGGCTGGCGCGCGGCGATGGCCTCGGAGAGGAAGCGGTTGAGCTGCGGGGTGGGGATCCTTCCGCGGCTGCGGTGGGCGAGCCCGACCGCCTCGAGCAGCAGCCGTTCGATATGCCGGCCCGTCTTCGCGCTCGCGGTGAGGACGCGGGGGCGCAGGCGCAGCTTCCGGTGCGCGCGGGCGCGCTCGTGCTCGAGGTCGACCTGACCGTCGACGAGATCCCACTTGTTGAGCACCAGCGCGGTCGCGCAGCCGCTCTTCATCGCCAGCTCGGCGACGCGGAGATCCTGGGTCGTGATCCCGTCGGTGGCATCGCAGACCACGAGCGCGACGTCGGCCCGCTCGGCCGCGCGGCGCGAGCGCAGCGACGTGTAGTACTCGAGCGACTCCCCCACCTTGGCCTGACGGCGCAGGCCGGCCGTGTCGATCAGCACGAGCTCCCGCCCCTCGAACGTGAGCGGCAGGTCGATCGCGTCGCGGGTCGTGCCGGCGAGGTCGGAGACGATCACCCGATCGGCGCCGAGGAAACGGTTGACCAGTGAGGACTTGCCGACGTTCGGCCGCCCGATCACGGCCAGGCGGATCGGGTCCTCGCTCGGCTCGGCCTCGTCCTCGGCGCCCGGGCCTCGCTGCACGATCGCGTCGAGCAGATCGCCTGTCCCCAGCCCCTGGGCGGCGGACACCGGGATCGGCTCGCCGAGCCCGAGGGCGTGAAACTCGGCCGCGGACGGAATGTCGGGCGCCGTGTCGATCTTGTTGGCCGCGACCACTACCGGCACCGGCGCGCGGCGCAGCAGCTCGGCCAGCTCCGCATCGCCCGGTCGCAGTCCCGCGCGGGCGTCCACCACGAGCACCGCGAGATCGGCGTCGGCGAGCGCCGCGCGAGCCTGCTGCTGGATCTGGCGCGCGAGGTCGTCGCGCTCCTCGAGGTCGACGCCGCCCGTGTCGACCAGCGTCAGCGCGCGGCCGTTCCACTCGGTTCGGAGCTCCTTGCGGTCGCGGGTCACCCCCGGCCGTTCGTGCACGACGGCCTCGCGGGACTCACTCAGCCGGTTGACCAGCGAGGACTTCCCGACGTTCGGATAGCCAACAATTGCGACCTTCATGACGCGGCCGACAGTAGCGGCCCGGCGCGGTGGCAGTGGGTCGACCGGAAACGGCACGCCGGAAGGGCGAGGTCCGGGGGCCGCTGGCCAAGGACGCAGGACCCGACGTGTAGCAGCGCTACACGAGGGTCCGAGGACAGCCGGATGACGCGGGCGCGGCCCAGTTCGGCGAGGCCGGATGCCGAGCGGGCCGCAAGCCCGCGCCAGTGGTCATCCGGGCCCGCATTTCGGGCGTGACGTTTCCGGGAGTCCCACTACCCGAGCGGCAGGTTCGTTCCGGCCCCGGTGCAGTAGCCGAGGCCGTGGGCGGCGCGGTTGCTCCACAGCGATTGCACCGGGAAGACCGTGCCGCCGTTGCCCGTCATCTTCCCGATCGCGCCGGGGATCGCCATCACGTCCGGATTGCCGCCGCCGCCGAGCAGAGTCCCCACCCAGGCGCACTTGTCGCCGTTCTCGTCCTCGTCGATCGTGTCGTACCAGCCGCCCAGGAAGCGCTGAGCCGAGAGGCCGACTGCGCCGGTGACCTCCTCGGCGCCCGGATCGGTGACCGTCTCCTCGATCTCGTGGCCGAGCACGATCGAGAACCCGTCGAGCCGGCCGAGCCGGCCCGGGTTGACGAAGTTCTCTCCGCAGGCGTTGGCGCCGTTCGAGTTGATCGAGAGCTGGTAGGGCATGTTCGTGTACGGGATGCCGGCGCGGATGCCGTTGTAGATGCCCTTCTCGACCGTCGGCTGCGTGTAGTCGTGGAAGGCGCAGTAACCCTGCGAGAGCGCGCTCGGGTCGCTGAAATTGGGCGGCTGCGCGATCACGATGTCGGAGTCGATCAGGTCGCGGATGTGGAAGTGGCGCACGGCGCGTGCCGCCTCGCGGGCCAGCTGGGTGTACGTGTTGGTGGCCCCGGCCGGATTGTCGGCCGAGGTCGTACGCAGCACGGCGGCGGAGTTCGCGTCGTCGGCCCACATCCCCGCGAGCTGGTGGCGGGGGTTGGTGACGAAGTGCCTGCGGCCGCGCGGGTCGGTCTCGTAGTACTGGCTCTGGAGGCCCGCCCACGGCGTGGCACCGAGCTGGGAGACGAAGCTCGCCATCCGCGCGCCGGCGCCGTCCGAATCGCAGCGAAGCGTCGCCGAGGCGACCCTCACCGGGTGACAGGTCGTGTTCTTCGGCCAGGCACCCGCCTCTCCCCAGCCCCAGTAGACGATGTAGATGCGCGGCCGGAGCTGCACGCGCCCGCCGTAGTAGCTCATGTTGCCGGGCCACGGGAGCGTCGTCGCCGGCAGCTCTGGCAGCCCGCAGCTGCCGAGCGGCGAGGGCAGCAGGCCGTTCTCCGGGCAGGGCAGCGGCGGCAGCGCGATTGGGCCACGCCCTCCGGCGCCGAGCAGGTGCTCCTGCAGGTCGGCGCGCTGCAACGCCAGCTCCCGGCCGATCGTCGGCATCAGGATCGGATCCGCGGCCGCCGACGTCGCACCGGCGCCGATCGCAATCGCGATCGCGCATGCTGCCGCGAATCTGACCACGCCTCCCGCGCGCATGGTTTTCGATGGTAGGCGGGGCCGGGGCCCGCCGTCAAACCGCTACCGGGCGTCGTCGACGAGGCGGGCGACCCGGTCGACGACCTGGTCGAGCGTCAGCCCGGTCGTGTCGAGCTCGGTGGCTCCGGGGGCGGCGCGCAGGGGCGAGTGCTCGCGCGTCTCGTCGCGCTGGTCGCGGATCGTCTGCTCGGCCAGGATATGCGCCGGATCGACGCCGAGCTCGGCCGCGCGGCGGCGCGCGCGCTCCTGCGCAGAGGCGGTGAGGAACACCTTGACCTCGGCGTCGGGGGCGACGACGGTGCCGATGTCACGGCCCTCGGCGACCCAGTCGCCGGCGCTCATCAGGCGCTGCTGCTCGGCCACCATCGCCCGCCGGACCTCTGGCTCGGCGGCCGCCTGCGACGCCGCCTCGGAGACCTCGGGCGTGCGAATCGCGTCGGTCACGTCGCGACCGTCAATCCGGATCCGCTCGCCCAGCTCGATCTTCAGCGTGGGCGCGAGGAGCGCGGGGTCGGCACCCCGCTCGAGCGCCGACAGCGCCACGCAGCGGTACATGGCGCCCGAGTCCAGGTAGGTGAAGCCGAGCCGCTGGGCGACCGCGCGCGCGACGGTCGACTTGCCGGCTCCGGCCGGTCCGTCGATCGCGACGACCATGCTCAGAGGAGCGCCCGCAGGTCGCCGGCGAAGTCCGGGTAGGAGACCGACGCCGCCTCGATTCCCACGACCTCCACCCCGTCCGTCGAGGCGAGCCCGGCGACGGCGCCGAGCAGGGCCAGGCGATGGTCGCCGTGGGCCTCGAGGCGACCGCCGCGCAATCCGCCCGTGCCGCGCACGGCGAACCCGTCCGGGGCTGCCTCGATGTCGGCCCCGAGGCCGCGCAGGCCGTCGACGACGCTGGCGATCCGGTCGGACTCCTTGACCCGCAGCTCGGCGGCTCCGCGAACGACGGTCTCGCCCTCGGCGAAGCAGCCGAGCAGCGCCACCAGCGGGAGCTCGTCGATCGCCAGCGGCACCTCGTCGGCCTCCACCGTCGTGCCCTCGATCGGCGCGCCGGTGACGTCGAGGTCGGCGACCGGCTCGTCGGGCTCGAAGGAGCCGACCGGATCGAGGTCGCCGAGCACGATCGCGCCCATCCGCTCGAGGATGCGCAGGAACCCGGCCCGGGTCCAGTTGACGCCCACGTCCTCGAGGACCAGGCGCGAGCCGGGGACCAGCACGCCGGCGGCGATCATGAACGCGGCCGAGGACAGGTCGCCCGGGACCTCGATCGACTCGAGCTCGAGCTCGTCGGCGTGGCCGACCGTCGTGCGGTAGCCGACGCTGGCGCTGCCCGCGCGGGTCAGCGGCGCGCCGGCTCTGAGCAGCATCCGCTCGGTGTGATCGCGGGCGGGGACGGGCTCGACCACGGTCGTCCCGCCGGTCACCAGCCCGGCCACGAGCACGCACGACTTGACCTGGGCACTGGCCACCGGCAGCTCGTACTCGATCCCCTGCAGCTGCGCGCCGTGCACGGTGAAGGGCGGAAAGCGGTCCTCGCGGGCGTCGATCCCGGCCCCCATCCGGCGCAGCGGCTCGGCGATCCGGTCGACCGGGCGCCGGCGGATCGAGTCGTCGCCGTCGAGCGTGAAGCTGGCCCCGTCCTGGAAGGCGAGCCAGCCGGGGAGCAGCCGCATCAGCGTGCCCGCGTTGCCGACGTCAATCGTCTCTTCGGGCGCCTGCGCGTTGCGCAGCCCACAGCCGCGGATCAGCACGTCGTCTTCCCGCTCCTCGACGATCGCCCCGACCGCTCGCAGCGCGCCCAGCGTGGAGTTAGTGTCGGCGGCATTCAGATAGCCGGTTATCCGTACCGGCTCCGAGGCCATCGCCCCGAGCAGCGCGGCCCGGTGCGAGATCGACTTGTCCGAGGGCGGGCGCAGACGGCCCCTGAGCGGGCCGGACGGGTCGAAGCGGGCGTTCACGCCCGGGCCACCGGGAAGCCGAGCTCCGCCACCAGCTCGAGCGCGCGCTCGGCCGCCTGCTCGCCCGAGATCCACAGCGCGACCACGCCCTCGCTCATGTCGGCGGTCGGGTACAGGGCCATGTCGGTGATGTTGACCCCGGCTCGGCCGAGCTCGAGCGCGAGCTGGGCGATCACGCCCGGCCGGTTCGGGACCGAGGCGCGGAGCTCGAACAGCGGCCCGCCGGCGAGCTGGGCCTCGAGCAGCCGCTTGCGGTCTGCCGCCGCGGCGTCGTTCCAGGCGGTGACCTTGTCGGGGTCGGCGGTGGCCAGGGCGTCCCTCACGGTCTTCAGGCGCGAGATCGTCTCATCGATCTCCGCCGCCAGCGCGTCGCGGTTGGAGATGTAGACGTCGGTCCAGATCGTGCTCGAGGCACCGGCCACCCGCGTGGCATCGCGGAAGCTCGGGCCGGTCGCCGGCAGCCGCGTGTCGCCGGCCTCGAGCGTGCCGGCGGCCTGGGAGACGAGCACGTTGGCGAGCACGTGGGGCAGGTGCGAGACCGTGGCCAGCACCGTGTCGTGCGTCTCGGGCTCGATTGCCACCGGCTTGGCCCCGAGGCGGTGAATCAGCCGGTAGAGCCGCTCGTAGAGCACACCGGAGGTCCTCGCGGTCGGGGTCAGGTACCAGGTCGCGCCGTCGAACAGGTCAGCTCGTGCCTGCTCGACGCCCGAGGTCTCGGCGCCCGCCAGCGGGTGGCCGCCGACGAAGCGGGGATCGTCGTGCGCCGCCACCACGGCGCGCTTGGTCGAGCCGACGTCGGTTACCACGCACCCCTCGGGCGCGAATTCGAGCGCCGCGCCCACGGTCTGCTGCAGGGTCCCCACGGGGGTGGCGACGAACACCACGTCGGCATCGACGACCGCGTCCCTCACCGAGGCTGCTGTCTCGTCGAGCACGCCGCGTTCGCGCGCGGTGGCCAGCGCCTCCCGTGCCTGGTCGAACCCCGAAACCGCGGCATCGAGGCGCTCACGCGCCGCCATCGCGACCGAGCCGCCGATCAGGCCGACGCCGATGACGGCGATCCGCACTTACCGTCCGGCGCGGCGGCGCGCGCGGGCGGCGGCAGCGAGATCGTCGAGAACCGCCACGGTGGTATCCCAGTCGATGCACGCGTCGGTGATCGACTGACCGTAGACGAGCGCCTCGGGGGTGCCCAGCTCCTGCCGGCCGGCGAGCAGGAAGGACTCGAGCATCACACCGACGATCGCACCGTTCCCGGCGGCGATCTGGGCCGCTACCTCGCCCGCCACGGGCGGCTGGCGGCTCGCGTCCTTGCCACTGTTGTCGTGCGAGACATCGATCACCAGGCGCTCGGGCAGGCCGGCGGCTCCGAGCAGCGCGAGCGCCTGAGCCACGCCGTCGGGGCCGTAGTTCGGTGCCTCGCGGCCACCGCGCAGGATCACGTGACAGTCTCGATTGCCGCTCGTGTACAGGACCGCCGGGGTCCCATCGTCGTCGATGCCGGCGAACGAGTGTGGTGCCGCGGCGGCGCGCACCGCGTCGACCGCGACCTGGACGTTGCCGTCGGTTCGGTTCTTGAACCCGACCGGCATCGACAGGCCGGATCCCAGCTGACGGTGAATCTGGCTCTCGGTCGTGCGGGCACCGATCGCGCCCCAGCAGACGGCATCGGAGATGTACTGCGGGGTGATCGGGTCGAGAAACTCGCAGCCGATGGCCAGGTCGAGTGCGAGCACGTCGAGCAGGAGGTCGCGGGCGAGCCGCAGTCCGGTGTTCACGTCGCCCGAGCCATCGAGGTGCGGGTCGTTGATAAGCCCCTTCCAGCCTGTGGTCGTGCGCGGCTTTTCGAAATACACCCGCATCGCGATGCGAAGGTCCGCATCCAGCCTCGCCGCCTGCTCGCTGAGGCGCCGAGCGTACTCGCGGGTGGCATCGACGTCATGAACGCTGCACGGTCCGACGACGACGAGCAATCGATCATCGGCGCGGTCGAGGATCGCCTGGATCTCCCGGCGCCCTCGTCGGACGACCTCGGCGTGCCGCTCGCTGAGGGCGAGCTCATCGAGCAGGTCGATGGGGGCAAGCAGCGGCTCAACTCGCTCGATCCGCTGGTCACGGATGTCCCCGCCCGACCTGGACCTCGCCGTCGAGATGGCGCGGATGCGCGGCACCTCAGGCCCCGACGAGCGCGCTCGGGGCGAGGGTTTTCCCACTCAGCGCGGCCGCCGCCGAGATCTGAGCCGCGAACTGGCCAAATTCATCCGCCGCCAGCGACTGCGGACCGTCGCACATGGCGTTGTCCGGGTCAGGATGCACCTCGACGATGATGCCGTCGGCGCCGGCCGCGGCCGACGCGAGCGCGAGCGGCAGGACCAGCTCGCGCCGGCCGGCGGCGTGGCTCGGGTCTACGATCACCGGGAGCTCGGAGAGCTCCTTGAGCACCGGCACCGCCATCACGTCGAGCGTGAACCGGTAGGCGGTCTCGAACGTGCGGATTCCGCGCTCGCACAGGATCACCGCGTCGTTGCCCTCGTTGCGTATGTACTCGGAGGCCAGCACGAGCTCCTCGAGCGTGCTCGCGAGTCCGCGCTTGAGCAGCACCGGACGCCCGCAGCGGCCGGCCTCGGCCAGCAGCGCATAGTTCTGCATGTTGCGGGCGCCGATTTGGATCACGTCGGCGACCTCGGCGACGGCGTCGAGGTCGCGGGCGTCGACCGCCTCGGTGACGATCGGCAGGCCGGTCTCGAGCCTGGCCTCGGCGAGCAACCGCAGCCCCTCGTGGCCGAGACCCTGGAACGCGTAGGGCGAGGTGCGGGGCTTGAAGGCGCCGCCGCGGAACATCGTCGCGCCGGCGTCGCGAACCGCGCGGGCCGTCTGCAGCGTCTGATCGCGGGATTCGACCGCACACGGGCCGGCGATCAGCGCGAACTGTTCGCCCCCGACCTTGCAGCCGCCGATGTCGAGCACGGCCGCGGCTCGCTGGCCGGGTTCGTCGTCTTGGTCGTTGGCCGTCGGTTTCGTGGAGATCCTCATCTTCTGCTGGTCCTTTCTGCGCCTGAAACTGTAGGGAAACGGGGTCCGATCGACTGCGGCGCTCGGGGTTCCGGGGAGCCCGCTCGTGCGGGCGGCGAGATGCCAGAACCGAGCGCCTAGCTAAATCGCCAGGCGTAGAAGGGCGCGTAAAAGGACCAGCCGAGGGATGTGTGGCATGGCTCGTTCATACGCGTCGCCGGGAATTGTCGCAGACGGGCGGCGTTTGGCCAAGGGCTACAGCAGCAGCTCTTCCAGCGCGCCGGCGAACTTCTCGTTCTCAGCCTCGGTGCCGACGGTCACTCGCAGCGACCCCTCGCGGCCGAGCGACGCGCCGGCGCGGACGAGGACGCCGCGCTCGCGCAGTCCCCCGACGACCGCGGCCTCCTCGGGCTCGGGCGGAAGGCGCACCCAGATGAAGTTCGCGTCGGACTCGGCCACCCACAGCCCCATCGCGTCGATCGAGTCGACCAGCGTGCCCCGCATGGCGATCGTGTTCACGACCCGGCGCTCGACCTCGTCCTGGTGCTTCAACGCCTCGACCGCCGCCGCCTGCGCGGCGGCGTTCAGATAGAACGGCTGGCGCACCTGGTCGACGGCGACACGGAACTCGGCCGAGCCGCACAGCGCGTAGCCGACCCGCAGCCCGGCCAGCCCGTAGACCTTCGAGAACGTGCGCAGCAGCACCAGATTGGGGAACCTCCGCAGCAGCTCGACCGAGGCGTAGGTATCACCCAGCGCGAGCGAGAACTCGCAGTAGGCCTCGTCGAGGATCACACACACGTGGCGCGGGACGCGCTCGAGGAACGCGCCGACCGCTTCGAGGTTGACCGCAGTGGAGGTCGGGTTGTTCGGGTTGCAGAGCATGATCAGCCGCGTGGCCACGGTGACCTCGGCGGCCATCGCCTCGAGGTCGTGGCGCTCGTCGCCGTCCAGCTGCACCTCGATCGCCCGGGCTCCCGAGGCCGCGGCCAGGTGCGGGTAGATGCTGAACGCGGGCCACGCGTAGAGGACCTCGGCGCCGGGCTCGAGCAGCGCCTCGCCTGCCGACAGGAGGATGTCGCAGGACCCGTCACCGAGCGCGATCCGCTCGCGGGCGATCCCATAGCGGTCCGAGAGTGCCTGGCGCAGCGGGTGGTAGGACGGGTCGGGGTAGCGGTGGGATTTCGACAGGGCACGTGTGGCGGCCTCGACGACCTCGGGCAGCGGCGCGAAACACGACTCGTTCGACGCCATCATCGCCATGTCCCTGCCGAGGTCGTACCCGGAGGCGACCGGGTAGACGGGAATCCGGCGGATGCGCTCTGCGAACTCGAGGGCCACGGTGCGACCTATTGTGCCGACTCGAGATCGGCCCTCAAGCGGCGGGCCTCGCCGAGGTACACGTGGCGCGGCTCGTGGTCGTCCTTGGCGTAGTAGTGCACGAGCGTCCGGATCACGCGCGGCATCGAGCCCGGGACGGGGACCTCGCGCGCGCACAGCAGCGGCACGTGGTCGAGCCCGAGGCGCCGCGCGGCGACGGCCGGGAACTCGGCGTCGAGGTCGTCGGTGAGCGTGAAGATGCAGCTGACCATCGCCTCCGCGCCCAGCGCGTTGCGACGCATCAGCTCGCGCATCAGCTCATCAGTGGCCGACAGGATCGCGTCGGCCTCGTTGCGCTCAACGCTGTTGGCGCCTCTGAGCGCGAAGAGCCGCATGGCCGCGGGATTGTGCCAGAGGTCCGGTCGCGCCTCCCGGCGGGGTGAGCTCGTACACGCTCGCGCACCCGAAGCGCCGGACGGCGACGAGCATCGGCGCCAGCGTGCGCCGGAGGTCGGCGCTCGTATTGCAGTCGGCAAGCACAAAGCGCGCGCCGGTGCGGCGCACGAACGCGCGCGCGGCCCGCGGCGCCAGCGTGCCGTCGAACAGCGACTGGGCTACGTGGACGCGCGCGAAACAGTGCGGCTGGGACCACAGGCAGTCGCCGACCAGCGTCCTGCGGCCGGTCTTGCCCGGAACCGCAGCGCCGAGGTAGCTGCGCGTCAGCACCCCGCCCGGCGTCGGGTTGTCCTCGAGGTAGTCGAGCGCCGCGCGCTCGTCGTGGGTGATGAAGTTGGCGTTGTCCGGCGTTGGAGAGGCGAGCTGGTGAGCGATCCGCAGCTCGTCGGCGGTCGCCGGGATCGTGAACAGCGCCACCGCCACGAGCGCGATCGCCCCCTGGTAGCGGAGCCGCCGCCAACCGAAGCTCTGCACGCCCTGGACGGCGAGCACGGCCAGCGGCACGGTGATGCCCTGGAACGCGTGCAGCGGCGTCGCGCTGGCGCCCGTGGCCGAGAACAAGAACACCGCGTAGGCGCCCACCGGCCAGAACCGGGTCGCGGCGGCGAGGAACGTCTTGGGCCGTTCGCGGTAGGCCAGCAGCGCCGGCAGCAGCAGCGGTGCGATCGCCAGCGTGATCGACCACAGCGGGAACGAGTGACGGCTGGCCCCGCGCGCGAGCTCCCACGAGAGATCGCTGTGGCCGAGCAGGAAGTAGTAGATCAGCGGCAACCCGGTGAGCACGACCGTGGTCAGCATCAGCTTCATCGCCCGCGGGCGCCCACGCGTGAGCCCCCACATGATCGCCTCGCCACCGACGATCACGACGATCAGCAGCTCGCCGTTCCACGGATGCAGGAGGCTTGCCCCGGCGCCGATCAGGCCGGGCACGTAGCCGCTGCGACCGGCGTCGCGGAGGCGGTCGTACAACACCATCGAGGCCACCATCGCGGCGAGCGCCAGCAGGCCGAACGTGTACCCCCAGGAGAGGAATCCCGGGAACAGGTCGCCGATCACTCCGACCGACCCGTAGATGACCGTGAACGAGCCGAAGAACAGCGCCAGCACGATCGCGGCGAGGCGGGCGCGGCTTCCGCTCAGGCTCCGGTGCGCGTACTCGCGCACGGCGAAGAACGTCGCGCCCACGGCTACCGGCTTCCACAACAGGAGGGTCACCCAGGGCGCGATCCCGAGCGCCGACAGGCCGCCCGAGATCATCACCGCGGGCTGGAAGTAGTCGGCCGGCGTCGAGCGCAGAACGAACAGGTTCGAGACGAGCAGGTGATGCGACGCGCTGCGGATCCAGGCCAGGTACTGGAGCTGGTCGACGATGTAGACGCCGTCGGTCCCTGTCCACTCGCGGCCGTTGACGATCACCTGCCACAGGTCGAGGCCGAGCACCCATAGCGAGACGGCAGAGAACACGACCAGCACGGCGACCTCGCCGGGGTCGAGCCGGCGCCGGCCGCGCGTCCCCGTCGCCGGAAGCCGGGGCGTCCCGGGAGCTGTTCCAACCTCTATCCGCATCGCATCGAAGTTAACAGTTCGCTGCAGGTCGAACTCCGTCACGGCGCCCGGACCTTATGCCGAGCTGACGCGCGGAGCTACTGCTCGAGCTTCTTCTGAAGCTCCTTGGACGCCTGCCCGGCGGAGCCACCCATCAGGTTGATGTGATGGGCGCCGAGGAACATCCCGGTCGTTGGAAGGAACGCGAACACCAGGTAGACGGTGATGGCCATGGCGGCCCGGCGAAGCCTGAGGCTCGTCCCGAGCGCCGCCAGCGGCAGCATCCAGATCACGTACCAGGGCACGAGCCAGGCGAGGCTCGCGATCAGCGCGATCGTGCTCCATCCGGCCCCGCTCAGCCAGTCGCGCCGGCGGCGCAGGATCAGCGCCACCGCGACCACCAGGGCCACGTTGGCCAGCCGCAGCAGCCCCGGCGTGCCTCCGCCGACGCCGAGGACCAGGCCGATGATGTTGGGGAAGCTCCAGGGCGTCAGCAGCGTGCTCTGGTCGACCAGGTTCGGCAGTGTCAGGCCGAACACGGCGAGGTAGCCGATCGCCAGCGGGATCGAGGCAAGCACCGCACCGGTGACGACCCGGATGCGCCGCTGGTTGGTGCGCACCGCGAAGAGCAGGAAGGGCAGCAGCAGGATCGCGGTGAACTTGACGGCCACCGCAAGCATCAGCACGGCGCCGGCCGAGCGGTCGCGGCGCGAGAGCAGCAGGGCCACGGCGGCCGTTGAGGGCACGAGCATGAAGAAGTCGTTGTGGAACCCCGCGAGCCCGTACATCAGGAAGATCGGGTTGGCGGCCACCAACAGCACGGCGAAGCGCGGGTCGCGGCCGAGCAGCTTGGCGCACTTCCAAACCAGTCCGATGAAGATCAGGCTGAACAGCACGGTGACGACCTTCAGCACCCAGTAGGCGACACCCAACGGCAGCAGCGCAAGCGGGTAGCTCGCCAACGTGAACAGCGGTCCGTACGGACTGCGCAGGTGGTACCAGGTCGCGAACCGGTACACCGGGTCGTGGATCTCCTGGGCGATCACGTGGTTGTACGGGTTCAGGTGGTGCAGGCCGCCAAGCCGCGCATAGCCGAGGTAGTTGAACGTGTCGGTCAACTGCTGCGGCGGGCTCATCAGCAGGATCACATGCAGCGCGATCACGGACATCACGATCAGCCGCATCGACAGCGTCCGCACCGAGGCGAGCACGACGAAGTAGGCCGCGGTCATCGCGACCAGGACGAAGGAGAAGCCGTAGTTGAGCGCGGTGCCGTTGTGCGTGAGCGTTCCGAACAGGCCGTTCAGCGGACCCGACTCCCAGTGCGGGAAGACGTGCGAGCTCTGGGGCACCAGCACGCTCGGGCCGGCGGTCGCGAACACCACCACGAGCAAGGCTCCGACGATCAGCGTCGCCAGCGCGAAGCGACCGGCGAGCGGGTGCAGCGTGACGCGCAGGCGGGGTATCCGCAGACGCGCGCCGAGCGACCCGAGGCCGGGCAGCGCGACGGCGCCATCGGCCTGACCGGCACCCGAAACCGAGCTCGATGCGAGCACGGCACGGCTATCGAGCTGGCTTGAGTCCGATCGCATTCTAAGCAATAGTGCCGACTGGCCCTTGCGGGTGGCGCGCGGGTGGGGTTGGGATCTCGTTAAGGCGGGTCGGCAGCCGGCAAGCCGTCGCCCTTGGTTACGTACTACCCCAACGACGCCAAACCGGTGCACGCGGGCGCGGCGACCTAACATGCGCGGGCGTGAGCGTCGGCACGGTGTCAGGCGAGCTACGCGCCGCGCCGGCGAGCGTTGAGCGCGGGAGCGCGCTGAGCCGACGCGCGACGCTCATCGTCGCCGCCCTGACCGTACTCGCCGCCGTCCTCCGCTTCTACGGACTCGGACATCAGGGCTTCTGGTTCGACGAGGGCAACACGGCGCTGCTGGTCCACTTCTCGCCCGGCAAGATGTTCGGCCTGATTCCGCAGTCGGAATCGACGCCGCCGCTGTATTACTCGATCGCCTGGATCTGGGTCCGGATCTTCGGCTACGGCGAGGCGGGCCTGCGATCGCTGTCCGCGTTGGCCGGCGTGGCCACGGTGCCGGTCGCCTACGGGGCTGGGCGCAAGCTCATCTCCGAGCGCGCCGGGCTGATCGCCGCCGCGCTGACCGCTTGCAACCCGTACCTGATCTGGTACTCGCAGGAGGCGCGCTCGTACTCGCTGCTGGTGCTGCTGACCTCGCTCGCGCTGCTCGCGTTCGCCTACGCGCGCGCCGACCCCACGCCTCGGGTGCTGACTGCGTGGGTGCTCGCCTCGGCCGCCGCGCTGGCCACCCACTACTACGCGGTGCTGGCCATTGCTCCCCAGGCGGTCTGGCTCCTGGCCGTTCATCCGCGCCGACGCAGGGCGCAGGTCGCAGTCGGAGCCGTGTGTCTGTGCGGACTTGCGCTGATTCCGCTTGCGCTGAGCCAGAACTCGACCGGCAACTCCGGCTGGATCGCCAAGATCTCGCTTGGACCCCGCCTCGGCCAGATCATCCCTCACTTCGTGATCGGCACCGGCGCTCCCGCCTACGACGTGCTCGAGCCGCTCGCCGCCGCGATGGTCGTCGTCTCGCTCGTGCTGCTGGCCGTGCGCTCGCGACCCTCCGAGCGTGACGTCGCGCTCAAGCTCGGAGCGCTCGCGATCGGCGGGCTCGTGTTCAACCTCGTGCTGATCGCGATCGGGATCGATGACCTGATCACGCGCAACCTGATCACGCTGTGGCTGCCGCTTGCGCTCGTAGTGGCCGGTGGCTTCGCGGCCGCCCGGGCCGGTGTGGTCGGGATCGTGGCGGCCGCGGTGCTGTGCGGAATCGGAATCACTGCCGCGGTCGGGGTCGCGACCGACCGCACGCTCCAGCGCCCTGACTGGCGCACGGTCGCCCACGTGCTCGGCCCCGCGCCCCCCGCTGGCTCGCCGGGACGCGCGATCCTGCTCCAGCACTACCGCGACCTGCTCCCGCTCTCCCTTTACGTGCCCCACCTCGCGTTCTGGCGCCACTCCGCGCCGGAGCGAGTCAGCGAGCTCGATGTGGTCGCGATCAGCGCTCCGCGCGAGCGGCTGTGCTGGTGGGGTGCGGCATGCAACCTGTCGGGGACGCCGATCCAGAGCAGCTATCCGATTCAGGGATTCCGCGAGCTATGGGTGCGCCGCGCCAACCAGTTCACGGTGATGCGCCTGGTCGCCGCGAGGCCGGTCGCGCTCACGCGGACCGAGATCGACCGCGCCCTGACCGCGACGACGCTTCGGGGCGACGGCCTGGTGATCCAGCGCTAGCGCTAGCGAGCGCGCGCAGCTCGGCCTCGGTGAGCGTTCGATAGGCGCCGGGCTTCAGGCCGGCGAGCTCGAGCGGGCCGAAGCGGATCCGCTCGAGGCGCCTGACCGGATGACCGACCTGTTCGCACATGCGCCGCACCTGGCGCTTGCGCCCCTCGTGGATGGTGAGCTCGACCGTGTCGGGTCTGACTCGCGTCACCTCGGCCGGCGCGCTGAGCCCGTCCTCGAGCTCGATGCCCTCGCGCAGCGCCCGCAATGCGCGCTCCCGGACGGGCGGCCGGGCGACCACAGCGCGATAGGTCTTCGGCACTTCGAAGCTCGGGTGGGTGAGGCGATGGGCGAGCTCGCCGTTGTTGGTGAGCAGGATCAGGCCCGTGGTGTCGATGTCGAGGCGGCCCACCGGGTAGAGGCGGGTGTCGCTCGGCACGAGCGAGACGACTGTCGGGCGGCCCTGCGGGTCGCGGACGGTCGAGACCACACCGCTCGGCTTGTGGACCGCGTAGACGACATGCTCGGGCGGAGCGTCGAGCGCGCGGCCGTCGACCTCGATCGCATCATCCGGTCCTACGTCTCGGGCCGGATCGAGCTCGACCGCGCCGACCACGGCGACACGGCCGGCCCGGATCAGCTCCTCGGCGGCGCGCCGGGAGGCCACTCCGGACGCGGCTAGGTACTTGGCCAGGCGCATCGCCTGCCACCATAGACACCATGGACATGACGTTGGTGGCGCGCCGGCTCGCCGAGCTCGAGCAGCCGCGCTACCGCACCGGACAGATCTGGAAGTGGGCGGCGCAGGGCGCCGGCGACTACTCCTCCATGACCGACCTGCCGCTCAGCCTGCGCGAGAGTCTGGCGGACGAGATCCCGTTCTCGACTCTGACGCTCGAGCGGGAGGCCCACGCCCGGGACGGCACGATCAAGGCCTTGTTCACGGCCCACGACGGCCGGCCGGTCGAGGCGGTGCTGATGCGCTATCGCGACGGGCGCCGGTCGCTGTGCCTGTCCTCGCAGTCCGGGTGCCCGCTCACGTGCACGTTCTGCGCCACCGGCCAGATGCGCTTCGGGCGCAACCTGACGGCCTGGGAGATCCTCGACCAGGCCCTTCACTTCCGGCGCATCGAGCGCGTCGACCACGCGGTGTTCATGGGCATGGGCGAGCCGATGATGAACCTCGACAACGTCCTTGAGGCATGCCGGCGCCTGCCCGACCTCGGGGTCACCAACCGCCGCACAGCGATCTCGACCGTGGGCTGGATCCCGGGGATCGACCGGTTGGCGCAGGAGCCGATGCCGCTCCGGCTCGCGCTCTCGCTGCACGCTGCCGACCCGCTCCTGCGCTCGCAGATCATGCCGGTCAACGACCGTTACCCGCTCGCCGACGTGATCGCCGCATGCGAGCGCCATTACGCGCGCAAGCACCGGATGGTGTTCGTCGAGTACGTGATGCTGGCCGGGGTCAACGACGCGCACGCCCAGGCCGTCCAGCTCGCCGAGCTGCTCGACCCGCGGGTGTTCAAGGTCAACCTGATCCCCTACAACCCGACCGGATCGGAGTACGAGGGGTCGAGCCCGAAGGCGATCGACGCGTTCCGCGCCGAGCTCGAGCGTCGCGGCCTCGGCGCGACCGTCCGCCTCACGCGAGGGCGCGAGATCGACGCGGCCTGCGGTCAGCTGGCCGCGAGGACCGCGGAGGCGGGGCCGGACCCGGCTTCGGCGCCAATTCCGGCGCCGGCCGCGGAGGCAGGGCCGGACCCGGCTTCGACGGCAATTCCGGCGCCGGCCGCGGCCGGGTAGCTCGGCCCGCTAGGAACGCTGACCCCCACGGCCGCGCGCCCACGCCGGGCCCCGCCCGCTAGGGTGGCGGCTCCTGACCATCCGAGAGAGACAAGGGGTCGCATGAGCGACGAGGCGGATCGGGCCCAGCGAGAGGCGTGGAACAAGGCGGCGGGGGCGTGGGGGCGCCGTCAGACCGAGATGCGCAAGTCGCTGGCTCCGCTGTCGGCGTGGATGGTCGACGCGATCGACCCGCAGCCAGGCGAGCGCGTGTTGGAGCTGGCCGCCGGCCCCGGCGAGACGGGCTTCATCGCCGCCCGGCGGCTCGGCGACGAGGGTCGGCTGCTCAGCACCGACCAGTCGTCAGAGATGGTCGCCGTGGCCCAGCGCCGGGCAGTCGAGCTCGGGCTCGGCAACGTCGAGTTCGCGGTGATCGACGCGCAGCGGCTCGAGCTGGAGTCCGACAGCGTCGACGCCGTCCTCTGCCGCTTCGGCTACATGCTGATGGGAGACCCCGATGCAGCCTTTCGCGGCACGCTCCGAGTGCTCCGCCCTGGTGGGCGGCTCGCTATGGCCACCTGGAACACGCCGGACCGGAACCTGTGGATGGCCGCGCCGGCGATGCAGCTCATCTCGCGCGGCGCGCTCGAGCTGCCGGACCCGACGGCGGCCGGGCCGTTCTCGATGGCCGATGCGGATGCGTTGTGCGAGCGCCTGTCCGCGGCCGGCTTCGAGTCGCCCCGGACCGAGCAGCTCGAGTTCGCGCAGCACTTCGCGAGCTTTGACGACTACTGGGAGGTGACCATCGACCTCGCCGCCCCGATCGCCGCCGCGCTCGACGGCCTCGACGACTCGGGCGCGTCGGAGGTCCGCGACGCCGTCCACGGCGCGCTGCGCCAGTTCGAGTCCGCCGACGGGAGCCTGGCGATCCCGGCCAGCGCGGTGATGGCGGCGGCGCGGCGCGGCTAGGTCGCGGCGCGGGCAGGTCGCGGGCGGCGGCGCGGCTAGGTCGCGGCGCGGGCAGGTCGCGGGCGGCGGCGCGGCTAGGTCGCGGCGCGGGCAGGTCGCGGGCGGCGGCGCGGCTAGGTCGCGGCGCGGGCGTCGCCGGCCTTGAGCAGCCGCTCGCGCAGCTCCTCCTCGAGCCCGGGCGAGGGGTCGAAGGCGCTCGGGTCCGGGAGCTCGTCGAGCGAGTTCAGCCCGAACAGGCGCAGAAACAGCTCGGTCGTGCGGTACAGCACGGCGCCGAACCGCGACCGGCCGGCCTCCTCGATCACGCCGCGCTCGAGCAGCGTGGCCGCGGCCGACTCGGCGTTGACGCCCCGGATGCGCGCGATCTCGGGGCGGGAGACGGGCTGCAGGTACGCGACGATCGCGAGCGTCTCGGCCTGGGCGGGCGTCAGCGGCGGCGTGCGCGGGCGCGCCAGCAGACGCCGGGCGGCGGGCTCGGCGTCGGGATGGCTGCTGAGCACCCATCCGCCCGCGAGTCCTCGCAGCACCAGCCCGCGCCGCTCGAACTCATAGTGCTCGCGCAGGCGCTCGAGCGCCGTCACGACCTCATGCAGCTCGGCGCCGGTGGCGTCGGCGAGCGCAGCCGCGTCGACCGGCTCGGCCGACAGGAACAGCAGTGACTCGAGGGTGCGCTCGAGCGCGGCCGCGTCGCTCATGCGCTCAGCCTCGCCGTCTCGGGCCGCCCGCTGGCGTCGATCGTGATCTCGCCGAACGGCTGATCCTGATGCCAGGTCAGCTCGCCCTGCTTGTAGAGCTCGAGCACCGCGAACAGGGTGACCGCGACGGTGACCCGGTCCGCGCGCGCGACCGCCTCGTCGAAGTTGAAGCTGCCTCGCTTGAGCATGGCGCGGAGAAGCGCGAGGCGCTCGGCGACCGTGACCCTCGGGACGGAGATGTGACGGACGTCGACCGGCTCGGGCAGGCGGAGCAGATCGCCGATCGCGCCGGCCAGCCTTGCCGGTTCGTAGACGGCGGCGGCATCGGCCAGCGACGCGCGCCGCAGCGACGGCGGAAGCGGCGCGGAGCGGAACCGGTAGCCGTCCTGGGCGGCGAGGCGCTCGCGCAGGCTGGCCGCCGCCGCGCCGTAGCGGTGCGCGTCGAGCAGACGTGCCAAGAGCTCCTCGGCCGCCTCCCCGGGGTCGAGCTCGATCTCCTCGATCTCCTGGCCGGGCAGCATCAGCCGCGATTTCAGCTCCAGGAGGGCCGCGATCAGGACCAGGAACTCGGTCGCGGCCTCGAGATCGAGCTCGCCCCGCTGCTCGAGATGGTCGATGTAGGCGATCACCACCTCGGCCAGGTCAACCTCGAGCAGATCGACCTCCTCGCGCAGGATCAGCGTGAGCAGAAGGTCGAATGGACCGGCGAATACGTCGAGGTCCAGCTCGAGATCCACGAGTCGCACGGCGCAGACAGTAGCGGCGCTACCGGACTGGCCCGACGCCCATCGCCGTGCGGACATCGTCGAGGACTCCGGAGGCGATTCCGCGGGCGTTCTCGGCGCCCTCAGCGAGCGTCCGCTCGAGGCCGGGCTCGTCGGCTCGGAGCTCCTCGTAGCGCTCCCGCACGGGGGCCAGATACTCCACCACGGCGTCGGCCACGGCCTGCTTGAAGGCGCCGTATCCGGAGCCGTCGAAGTCCCGTTCGACCTGCTCGGGCGTGATTCCGCGGACCGCTGCCAGGATGTCGATGAGGTTCGAGATTCCTTGCTTTTCCGGGGATTTTGTGATCCCCGAGCCTGAGTCGGTCACCGCGCTTCGCACCTTCTTGACGATCACGTCGGGCTCGTCGAGAACGAGCACGGTGCCCTGGGGCGTGCCCCCGGTGGTCGACATCTTCTTGTCCGGGGTCTGAAGGTCCATGATCCGAGCGCCGACCTCGGGCATGCGGACCTCGGGCACGACAAACGTCTCCCCGAAGCGCGCGTTGAACCGCAGGGCGACGTCGCGCATCAGCTCGACGTGCTGGCGCTGGTCCTCGCCGACCGGGACCTCGTGCGCGCGATACGCCAGCACGTCAGCGGCCATCAGCACCGGGTAGGTGAACAGGCCAGCAGACACGAGCTCTCGCTGCGCGCCCGACTTGTCCTTGAACTGGGTCATCCGGTTCAGCTCGCCGAATGAGGTCACGCTGGAGAGCAGCCAGCACAGCTCCGGATGCTCGGTCACGTCGCTCTGGCGAAAGAAGATGCACCTTTCCGGGTCCAGGCCGGCCGCGAGCAGAATTGCCGCCGTGTCGTACACCGACTCGCGCAGCGCCTCGGGCTCGTAGGCAACCGTCAGCGCGTGCAGGTCGACGACGCAATAGAGCGCCTCGCCCCGGTCCTGACCAGCCACCCATTGGGTGATCGCGCCGATGTAGTTGCCGAGGTGCTTGCGCCCAGTCGGCTGGATTCCGGAGAAGATGCGCATCCGAGCCGCGAGGGTAGCGGGGCGAGGCGAGGCGGCGTTACTTCGGAAGCGAGCCGGTCCCCGACCCAACCCCGACGGCGGCGGCCGACCCATTTCCGCGGGCCGGCGAGGAGCGGCGGTTGTCGGACAGGAGCCACGCGGCGAGCACGCCGGCGATCGCGCCGCACAGGTGGCCCTGCCAGGAGACCCCGTAGTGCGGCACCAGGCTCGAGAGGAGCGCGCCGCCCCAGACGGCTGCGACCACCGCGCCGGTCAGCAATTCGAACATGTTGCGGTCGAACAGGCCGCGGGCCAGCAGATAGGCCGCGTAACCGAACACGACGCCGCTGGCGCCGACGGTGCTCACGTTCGCCGGCGCGATCAGCCACGTGCCGAGGCCGCCGATGATGATCACGATCCCGGTCACCAGGGCCAGCCTCCCCGCCCCGGTCAGGGCGATGATCACGCCCATGAACACAAACGGAATCGTGTTCGAGATCAGGTGGGCGAAGCTGACGTGCAGGAACGGCGCCGTGAGGATGCCCCACAGGCGGCCGAAGTTGCGCGCGTAGATCCCGTCGTTGTCGAGATGGTTGCTGTCGAGCGTGTTGACGATCTCGACCACCCACATCACCGCGACGATCGCCAGCAGCAGCTCGATGCCCTCGCGCTGGGTCTGTCGCTTGATCAGTGCGCCCCGGGACTCCATGGGCCAAATGGTAGAGGGAGGGGTCCGTGGGCCTTCGCGTTGGGCCGGTGGGGACTCGCTCGAGCGCCGGGGAGACCGCGAGACCGGTGCCTAACTGCCCGATCGGAAGTGGGTTTGGCCAGTTAGGTGGTCATGGCGTGGGCAAACCCATGCGGGACCGGCGGGTTTGAGTGACGTTTCGGCGCCCGCCGCCCGCTCCCGGCGCTCGGATAACGTCACTCTCGGTTCGCGGCCGGAGCCGAGAGTGACGCTGGCGCCGATACTGGGGGTCATCGTCACACTCGCACGCGCCGCCGCACCGAGTGTGACGTTATCCGAGCGCTGGGCCGCGCGCCGCCCGCCGCCGCCGGCGGCCGCCCAAGCCACCCGCCCAAGCCACCCGCCACGCGCCCGCCCGCCGCCGCCCGCCCAGGCCACCCGCCACGCGCCCGCCCGCCGCCGCCCGCCCAAGCCACCCGCCACGCGCCCGCCCGCCGCCGCCCGCCCAAGCCACCCGCCGCGCGCCGCCCGCCGGCGCCCGCCCGCCGCCGCCCGCCACCCGCCACGCGCCGCCCGCCGGCGCCCGCCGGCGACCGCGCCCCTCAACCCCCCAAGCCGGCGACCGCGCCCCTCAACCCCCCAAGCACTCGACCGCGATCGCCAGCGCGACCTCGGCCCGCTGCACGAGCGAGTCCCGCAGGACGAACTCCTCGGGTGTGTGGGCGCCGCCGCCGCGCGGCCCGAGGCCGTCGACGGTCAGCTCGATGTGGGAGGCGAAGTGGCTCGCGTCGCTGGCCCCGCCGCGGGCGACGCCGGCGATCCGGCGGCCGAGCTGGGCGCTCGCGCGGCCGAGCAGCCCCTCGGTCGCGGCGCGGGAGTCCATTCCGGGCCACAGGCGCTCCATCCTCGCCTCGAGCTTGACGTCGTCGAGCTCGGCCGGGACGGCGGCCAGCACCGGGTCGAAGGCCTCGAGGTTGTCGGCGCGGAGGTCGAAGATCAGCTGCCCGTCGGCGGGCACGACGTTGAACGCATCGCCCGAGCGCAGGACGGTCGGGACGACGCTGAGCCGGTCGGGGCCCTGCGGGTTGTGGTGGCGGGCGATCGCAATCGCCGTCCGGGACAGGGCGAGGAGCGCGTTTCGGCCGCGGTCGGGCGCGCTGCCGGAGTGCGAGGCCCGGCCCCGCGCGACCACCCTGAGCGTGCCGGCCGCCTTGCGGCGGACGACCACGCCCTCCTCTCCTTGCGCGGTTCGCTCGCCGGCCTCGAAGCAGAGGCAGGCGTCGTATCCGGCGAACCGCTCCACGTGGGTGAAGGGCTGGATCCGCCACTCCTCGTCGGTCACAAACAGGACTGCCAGCTCGGCGAAAAGCTCCGGGCGCGCGGCCAGGGTCCTGGCCACGCCGAGCGCGAGGACGTCACCGCCCTTCATGTCCGCGGTGCCCGGGCCGTAGAGGCGGTCCCCGTCGTGCTTTAGGGGCCCATGCGACTCGTGCGCGATCACTGTGTCGACGTGCCCCAGCAGCATAAGCCGCCGCGTGCCCGATCCGGTGATCGTGGCGATGAAGTCCGGCGTGCCGCCCGCGGTCGAGCAGGGCACGCGCTCGATCGCCGCCTCCGGCGGCAGCAGGGCCGCGCACACGGCGAGGGCCTCCTCGGCGCCGGGCAGGTCGCCGGAGGGCGAGGAGACGGCCACGAGCGCCTCGAGGTCGCGCTCGGCGCGAAGCGCGATCTGCGCCGCTTCGGCGGTGATCAGCGGGTCCACGGCCACCAGCCTATGCGCAGGCCCCTACGCGATCTTGGCCGACTCGAGCTCCTCGGCATCGACACGGAGCTCGCCACCGGCGTGGAGTCGGACCAGGGCGCTGATCGCGGTCTTGGTGAACTGCCGGCCGACGAGGCGGATGCACTCGGCCAGGGCCTCGTCGTCGGGCTTGGGGTCTCCGTACGGGCGGCTGATCGTCATCGCGTCCCAGGCGTCGGCCGCGGCGAGGAGGGCGGCGCCCTCCGGGATCTCGTGCGCCCTGAGGCCGCGCGGGTAGCCGTGGCCGTCGGGCCGCTCGTGGTGGGTGCGGATCCACTCGACCTGCTCGGGCGAGAGGATGTCCTCGACAATCCTCGCCGCCAGCTCGGCATGCGCACGGATGTGCTCGCGGTCGATCTCGGTCAGGGGCACGGGCTTGCGGAGCACGCCGTCCGGGATCCCGATCTTGCCCACGTCGTGGACGAGGGCCGCCTCGCCCAGCAGTTGGGCCCGCTCGGGCGACCAGCCGACAACCCGGGCGAGCTTGCTCACCAGCTCGGCCACGCGCTCGGAATGCCGGCTCGTGGCCGGGTCCTTGGCGTCGATCGCGCGGGCGAGGGCGCGCAGGCCGACCAGTGCGCGTGAGCGCTCGAGCCTCTCCGCCCGCTCCTGGGCGGAGAGCTCGTCGATGATCTGTGGGTCGTAGATCCAGCACTGGTTGCGCCCGTGCGCCTTGCTCCAGTAGAGCGCGTTGTCGGCGAGGTTGATCAGCTGGGCGGGGTCCTCGGACACGGTCGAGTCGCAGATGCCCGCCGAGACGGTTACCCCGTATGGCTCGGCCATCGCGCTCGCGATCGCCTGGCGCCCCCGCTCGACGGCGACCAGCGCCTGTTCGCGCGTGGTGTCCGGAAGGACCCAGGCGAACTCGTCCCCGCCAACCCGGCCGAGGGTGTCCTCGGCTCGGGCGAGGCCGCGCAAACAGTCGGCGACGCGGCGCAGCATCTCGTCGCCGACCTCGTGACCGCCCGTATCGTTGAGCTCCTTGAAGTGGTCGATGTCGAGGACGGCCACCGACAGCGTGCTCCCGTGGCGCGCCGCGCGAGCGGCCTCGGCCTCCAGCCGCTGCTGCAGGGCGCGGTGGTTCGCGAGCCCGGTGAGCGGATCGCTCGACGCCTGAGCCGCGAGCTTGGCGCGATCGTCGATGCTCGCGATCGCCGCGGCGAGCAGGTCGCTGAACTCCATCAGCCGCTCGCCGTCGTCTTGGCCGAAGGCGCCCTCGCGTGCTCCGGCCACCACGACGACGCCCCAGATCGCGTCCTCGATCCGGATCGGCGCGACGATGCTCGACCGATAGCCGAGCCGACCGAGCGCGCTGGTCGGCTCCTTCTGGTCCGTGGTGGCCGGCATACCGGTGTGGATCGCGCGCTCGACGTCGGAGCCGGACTTGACCGGAAACTCGGTCCCGGGCAGGTAGCGGCCGCCGGGATGGTCGGCCCAGGAGCCCGTGATCACGGCGCTGCCGGGACGATCGAGCTTGAGGATCCCGGCGGCGTTGCCCTTCAGCAGCGCGGCGGCCTCGGTCGCCACCAGCTCGTAGATCCGCTCGGGGTTCTCGCCCCCAACCGCCGCGGTGGCGACGCGGCGAAGGGCGCCCTGCTGCTCGGCCAGCCGCTCGGATCGGGTCCGCAGCGTCCACATCCGTCGCCTGCCGTCGACGATCGCGCCACCCAGGAGGAGGTAGGCGGGCGCTGCGATCGCGAACTGGGAGAGGAACACTCCCTGGACCACCTGGGGGTCGTAGATCAGCGGAAGCGCGTGGACGACGACGCAGGCGCCGAGATACAGGAAGGCGACCGGACCGGCGAAGAAGTACGCCGCGAACACACCGACGAAGAACAGGTAGATCCAGGCCGGTGAGTCAGCTCCGCCCGTGGACGCGATCGCGAGCGCGACCAGCAGCAGGCCTCCCGCCGGCGAGAGGTGAATCATCCAGCTCGGCGCGCGGCGCCAGTCGATTACGACAATTGAGGAGATGCTCCAGAGGAGGGCGATCGCGGCGGTCGCCAGGACCCAGCCGCGATTCGCGTGCGTGACGCCAGGCACCACGGCCAGAAGCCCGAGGGTGAGCGCGCCGATCAGGTAGAGCAGCCCGCCGAGGACGCCGGCGAGCCGCTTTTCGTCAGGGTCGACCCTGCCGGCTCGAGCCAGCCGCGAAAGCTGCTGTGTCATCGCGCTGCGCGTCTTCAAATCGCTTGCCCCCAAACTCAGAACCGTCTGAGTGGCTATATCGGCTAAAAGCTGCCTATCCCTTTAGCCCCGAATCTGCGATCCGGGGGGACGGGGAGAGCGCTGCTCAGCTCAATGGTTGCCGGACCACCGGACGACGCGCCGCCGAGGCCTCGTCGAGACGCCTGACCGGCGTCGTATAGGGCGCCTGCTGGGCCACCGTCGGATCCTCCTTGGCCTCGCGGAGGATCTCGGCCACGACCTCGGCGAAGCGATCCAGCGTCTCCTTGGTCTCAGTCTCGGTCGGCTCGATCAGCAGCGCCTCGTCGACGATCAGCGGGAAGTACACGGTCGGCGGGTGGACGCCGAAGTCGAGCAACCGCTTGGCCAGATCGAGCGTCTTGATTTCGAGGTCGCGCTTCATCGGGGCGCCCGAGAGCACGAACTCGTGCATGCAGAGCCGCTCGTAAGCCTCGGACAGATACTCGAGCACCCCTTCGCGCCGCAGCCGGGCGAGCAGGTAGTTGGCGTTCAGTACGGCGACCTCCGAGACCTCGCGCAGGCCCTCGGCTCCGAGCGAGCGCACGTAGGCGTAGGAGCGGACGAACACGCCGTAGTTGCCCTGGAAGCCGCGCAGGCGGCCGATCGACTTGGGCCGGTGGTGGTCGAGCTCGTAGTAGGGCTCCGATGAGCCGTTCGCGCCCTGCTCGCGCCTGACCACCTGGGGCAGCGGCAGGTAGGGCTCGATCCGCTCCGAGACGGCGATCGGACCAGCGCCCGGACCGCCGCCGCCGTGCGGCTGGGTGAACGACTTGTGCAGGTTGAAGTGCACGATGTCGAAGCCCATGTCGCCGGGCCGGCAGATGCCCATGATCGCGTTGAGGTTCGCGCCGTCGTAGTAGAGGGTCGCGCCGACACCGTGGACGATCTTCGAGATTTCCTCGATCCCGGGCTCGAACAGCCCCAGCGTGGAGGGGTTGGTGAGCATCAGGCAGGCGACGTCGTCGTCGGCCTTGGCGCGGAGATCTTCGAGGTCGACGTTTCCGTGCGCGTCGGTGCCGATCTTCACGACCTCGTAGCCGGCCATCGTCACGGTGGCGGGGTTGGTCCCGTGCGCGGTGTCGGGCGTGAGCACCTTCGTCCGGTGCTCGCCCCGGTCCTCGTGGAAGGCGCGCGTGAGCAGCACTCCGGCGAGCTCGCCGTGGGACCCGGCCGACGGCTGCAGCGACACGTGCGGGAGGCCGGCGATCTCGCCCAGCGCGTGCTGCAGGCGCCACATCAGCTCAAGCGCGCCCTGCGCGTGTGCGGGATCCTGGAGTGGGTGCAGCTTGGCGTGGCCCGGGAGCGCGGCGACCCGCTCGTGGAGCTTGGGGTTGTGCTTCATCGTGCACGAGCCGAGCGGGTAGAAGCCGGTGTCGAGGTCGAAGTTGCGCTTGGACAGGCGGTTGTAATGGCGGACGATCTCGGGCTCTGCGACCTCGGGCAGGCGGGGCGGCTCCGGGCGCCGAAGCGCGGGCGGGAGCAACTCGTCGAGCGGCTTCTCGGGCACGTCCAGCTGAGGCGCAACGAACGCGCGGCGTCCAGGCTTCGACCGCTCGTAGATGGTCAGATCATCGTCCGCCGCGCTGGTGAAGAACTCGCTCACGCCTTCACCTCCTCGTAGGCCTCAAGGCCCGTGCCGACCGCCCCTGCGAGCACGTCGGCGAGGCGGTCGATGTCGCGGCGGGTCCGACGCTCGGTGACTGCCACGAGCAGACCGTCCGCGAGCTCCGGGTAGTCGGTCGCGAGCGGGTAACCGGGGTTGACCCCCTGCTCGCGGCAGCGCGCGATCACGTGATCAACGGGCGCGTCGAGCTTGACCGCGAACTCGCGCACCACCGGCTGATCGTGCAGCAGCTCCACGCCCTCGATGGCCTGCAGCCGCTCGCGCGCATACGCCGTGCGCTGGAGCATCAACTCGGCGAGCTCGACGATCCCGCGCCGGCCGAGCCAGCTCAGGTAGATGACGCCGGCGAGCGCGTTCAGCGCCTGCGCGGTGCAGATGTTCGACGTCGCCTTCTCGCGCCGGATGTGCTGCTCGCGTGTCTGCAGCGTGAGCACGAAGCCGCGCTTGCCGTCGAGGTCGCGGGTCTCGCCGGCGATGCGCCCCGGCATGCGCCGCATCAGCGCCTCGGTGGCGGCGAAGAAGCCGAACGACGGCCCTCCGAAGTCGAGCCGGTTCCCGAGCGTCTGCCCCTCGCCGACCGCGATGTCGATCCCGCAGTCGCCGGGGGTCCTGAGCAGCGCGAGCGGCAGCGGGTCACATGCGCAGATCGCAAACGCACCGGCATCGTGGGCGGCCCGGGCCATCGGCTCGAGGTCCTCGACCGCGCCGAGGAAGTTCGGCTGCTGGAGGATCACCGCGCTCACGTCCTCGCTCAGCTCGGGCAGCTCGGTGACGCCCTGCTGCAGCGGCGCCTCGACGACCTCGATGCCCCAACTGTGGGCCATCGTCCTAAGCGTCTGCCGCGAATGCGGGTGGACGCCGCGCGAGATCACGAACCGGCTGCCCCGGCTGGCGAGCTTGGCGACGTATCCGGCCGCCCCGACGGCGCTCGGGCCCTCGTACACGGAGGCGTTCGAGATCGGCAACCCGGTCAGCTCCGAGATCGCCGTCTGGTACTCGAACATCGCCTGCAGCCCGCCCTGGGAGATCTCCGGCTGGTAGGGCGTGTACGGGGTGAGGAACTCCGAGCGCTGGATGATCGAGTCGACCAGCGACGGGATGTAGTGGTCGTACATACCGGCGCCGAGGAACGAGAGCTCGTCCTCGGTCGAGACGTTCCGGGCCGCCAGCGCGCTCAGCTCGTCGAACACCTCCTGCTCGGACAGGCCGGGATCGAGCGCGAGCTCCCGCCCCAGGCGCAGGCTCTGCGGTATGTCCGCGAACAGCTCCTCGATCGAGCTCACCCCGATCGTGGCGAGCATCTCCCGCCGGTCCTCGTCGGTGGCCGAGACGTACGAGCTCACGACAGCGAGCCCTCGTAACTCGTCGCGTCCATCAGCGCCTCTGTCTCGCTCGGGTCGGACAGCTTGACCTTCACCAGCCAGCCCTCGCCGTAGGGATCCTCGTTGATCGTCTCGGGCTTGTCCGAGAGCGCGGCGTTGACCTCGACCACGTCTCCGGAGAGCGGCGCGAACACATCGGAGACCGCCTTGACGGACTCGACCTCGGTGTACGGCTCGTCCTTCTTGACCTGCGTGCCGACCTCCGGCGGGTCGTAGAAGACGACCTCGCCGAGCGCGTCCTGCGCGTACCAGGTGATGCCGAAGGTGGCGTGCTCGCCATCGACCCGGGCCCAGTCGTGCTCGGAGTGGTACAGCAGGTCCGATGGATAGGTTGGGTCGGCCATTTGTCAGGATCCCTTTCGCTCGGGCCGGTACAGAGGCTTGCGCTCGACGGTGGCGGGTCGCACCGTGCCGCGTACGTCGATCTCGAAGTGCGTGCCCGGCTCGGCACGCTCTTCGGGAACGTACGCCATCCCGATGCCGCGCTCGAGGCTCGGCGAGAAGGTGCCGCTCGTGACGAGCCCACCGCCGAGAACCGGGTTGCCCTGACGCGCGATTCCGGAACCGTCGATCACGAACGGGACGAGCTTCTCCGACGGCCCGGCGGCACGTTCGGCCGCGATCGGTCCCGAGCCGATGAACCCGGTGTCCTCCTTGCAGCACCAGCCTAGGCCGGCCGCGATCGGACCGCGGTCCTCGCTCAGATCGTTGCCGTAGAGGTGAAAGCAGACCTCGAGGCGAAGCGTGTCGCGGGCGCCGAGCCCGACAGGCCTGGCCCCGCCACCCACCAGTGCGTCCCACACGGCCGGAGCGGTATCGGGCCCGATCAGCAGCTCTACGCCGTCCTCGCCCGTATAGCCGGTCCCGCAGACGAGCGTCGCGGCGCCGGCGACCGAGCGCTCGCAGCAGTGCATCCGGGACGGGAGCTGGCCGTCGGCGAGCTCGCCGACGAGCGCGCGCGCCCCCGGACCCTGCACGGCGAGCATCGCGAAGTCGGCCTCCCGATCGATCACGTCGACGTCGAAATCTCCGGCGTGACTCTGGAACCAGGCCAGGTCCTTGTCGTGGTTGGCGGCATTGGTGACGGTCAGGAACTCACGCTCGGCCAGGCGGTAGGTGAAGAGGTCGTCGAGCACGCCGCCGTCGTCGCGGCAGAGCACGCTGTACTGGGCGCCGCCCTCGGGGATCCGGCGGACGTCGTTGGACAGCAGATGCTGGAGGAACTCGAGCGCGGCCGGTCCGCGCGTCTCGATCTCGCCCATGTGAGAGACATCGAACACGCCGACGCCCTCGCGGACGGCGAGGTGCTCGTCGCGAATTCCGGCGTACTGGACCGGCATCTCCCAGCCCGCGAACGGCACCAGCTTGGCGCCGGCGCCACGATGGCGGTCATACAGCGGGGTTCGTCGCAGTGCGGTTCCGGCGGCTGAGGACACAACCGGAGGCTAGTACACGCCGTCTGCGGAAACCGGCAGCAGGCCCGCGCACGGCGGGCGATCGGCTCGCCCCGGCCTAGCGGTCCTTGAGGAACGACGGGATGTCGATGTCGTCGTCGCTGATCTCGAGCGACGAGCGCTGACGATCGTCCATCGTCACGTCCCGGTCGCGCCGGGCACGGCGGGTCGTCTCACGGGCCATGCTGGGGCTGGCTCGCCCGTGATCGAACCCTGTGGCGATGACCGTGACCCGCACCTCGTCGCCCATCGAGTCGTCGATGACGGCGCCGAAGATGATGTTCGAGTTCGCGTCGGCCGCGCTCTGGACGATCTCGGCCGCCTCGTTGACCTCGAACAGGCCAAGATCGTGACCGCCGGTGATGTTGAGCAGGATTCCCATCGCGCCCTCGACGGACTCCTCGAGCAGCGGTGAGGAGATCGCGATCTTGGCCGCCTCGGCGGAGCGGTTCTCGCCCGCGGCGCTGCCGATGCCCATCAGCGCCGTGCCGGCGTCGTGCATGATCGTGCGCACGTCGGCGAAGTCGAGGTTGATCAGGCCGGGGATCGTGATCAGGTCGGTGATGCCCTGGACGCCCTGGCGGAGCACGTTGTCGGCCTCGCGGAAGGCGTCGAGGATCGTCGTGCGGCGCTCGACGATCGCCAGCAGCTTCTCGTTCGGGATCACGATCAGCGTGTCGACGTACTCGCGCAGTCGCTGGATGCCGTCCTGAGCCTGGCGGGCTCGCTGCGTGCCCTCGAACTGGAACGGACGGGTGACGACCCCCACGGTCAGGGCGCCGATCTCGTTCTTGGCGATGTCGGCGATCACGGGCGCCGCGCCCGTACCGGTACCGCCGCCCTCGCCGGCGGTGACGAAGACCATGTCGGCGCCCTTGAGCGCCTCCTTGATGTCGTCCCGGGACTCCGCGGCCGCGCCCTGCCCGACGTCCGGACTCGCGCCGGCGCCGAGTCCCTTCGTGAGCTCGTGGCCGATGTTCAGCTTGATGTCTGCGTCGCACATCGCGAGTGCCTGGGCGTCCGTGTTGCAGGCGATGAACTCGACGCCGCGCAGGCCGGCGTCAACCATGCGATTGACCGCATTGGTGCCTCCGCCGCCGACGCCGACGACCTTGATGACTGCCAGGTAACTGCCGCTTTCCATAGTGACCGTCCGACCCTCGAGGTAGCGTTGAACGTTTGTGCTATTCCGCCGGGCTGCCGGAGTTTCGCACGTTAAGGGCTCGTGATGCGCGCAGTCAACGCGACGCTACCCCGCGCAACGTTTGTTGCAGATCGCCCAATTCTCGATCGTGACCCGAGAGTTGACCATTTTCAACCGTGCACCTCAGGTGGAGAGTTAGCCTCCAGGAGTTGTGCTCACGGTGCCGGCGGCGGAGGGGCTCGCAGCCGCCGGGACGGTGCTCGTGGCCGCCGTCACGGGCGCGCTCGTCGAGGCCGCCGAGGGTGTCGTCGCCGGCGCACTCACCGCGGCCCCGCTGACGCTGCCGGTTGCGGAAGCCGAGGAGCTCGAGGTGGAGGTCGAGGACCCGCTTGCAGCGCTCGAGCCGGCGCCGGCCGCCGGGCGCTGGGGGTCGGTGACGTCGATGTAGAGCGCCCCTGCCGAGCCGGAGTCTGCGAGCGCGGCCGCGACCGCGGCCCACTTCGCGTCGAGCCTGCTCGTGTCGCCGAAATAGATGCTCGGGCCATGCCGGAGCTGGGCGACCAGACCGTGGCCGGCGACCGTCGTGACCTGGATCACGCGTGCCAGGAGCGCAGGAGGGGCGGCGGCCAGCACGTCCACCGCACCGAGCGCCTCGGGGTCGGTGATCCGCGACCCCCCGGGTGGGACCCGGAGCGGGATCACGGGCAACGAACCGACCGCGGCGACGTCGTGGAGCACGGTCCCGTCGGCGGCCACGGCCAGCGAGTGCCCGTCGATCGAGATCGCCCCCACCGGCACCTGCTCGACCACGCGGATGCGGAGCCCATGCGGGAACTGGGTTGAGACCTCGAGGCGCTTGACCACGGGATAGGGGGCGACCGATTCGTTCAGCTGGCCCATCTGCACGTCGAGCGTGGTCATGTTCATGCCCGCGCGGACGAGGGCCGAGCGGATCTGCGCCGCATCGGCACCGCTGGCGCCGACCACCTCGACGCGCTTGACGGCCACGAGCGAGGAGTCGCGCAGCCACAGCCACCCGCCGAGCGCGAGCAGCACCACGGCGCCGACCGCGGCCACCAGCCTGGGGCTCGGCCTGCGACGCAGCCGGTTCGAGCGCGCGGCGGGACGGCCGCGATAGACGACGCCGCTCGGGGCCCTGCGTGAGCCTCGGCGACCGAAACGGCCGAGCCAGCCCTCGGCGATCATCGCCGCTTCCAGTCGCGCGGGAACGGGACCGGGCCGAGCGCCTGCACCTCGGGCTCGAGCTCGACGCCGAACCGCTCCTTGACCCGGCGGCGACCCTCGGCCATCAGCGCGATCACATCCGCGGTTGTGGCGTCGCCGTGGTTCTCGACGAAGTTGGCGTGCTTGGCCGAGAAGCTCGCGCCGCCGATCCGGAGTCCCTGGCACCCCGTCGCCTCGAGCAGCTGCCCCGCCGTGCGGCCCTCCGCGCGCGGGTCCTCCGGGTTCTTGAACGTCGAGCCAAAGGTCTTGATCCCGGACGGCTGGGCCGCCTTACGGCGCCCGCGCATCTCGGCGAGGGTCGCCTTGACCTCGGCGACCGGGGCTTCGGTCAGCGCAAACGAAGCGCGGGCGACTATCTCGCCGGCCTTCAGGTTCGATCGCCGGTACGCGAAACCCAGCGATTCGGGCCGGCGCCGGTCGGTGCCCGAGGCGGTGACGACGTCGACCCATTCGAGCACCCGCGCGAGCTCGCCGCCGTAGGCGTTCGCGTTCATCCGGATCGACCCGCCCACCGTTCCCGGGATGTTCACGCCGAATTCGATGCCGGTCAGCCCAATGCCCGCGGTCCGGGCCGAGACGGTGGGCAGGCGGGCGCCGCCCCCACAGTGGACCCGGGTGCCGTCGATCGTTATCTGTTTGAGCTCTTCGTCCAGTTTCAAGACCAGTCCGCGGACTCCCTCGTCCGCAATCAGGAGGTTCGACCCCGATCCGACGACCCCTACCTGCATATTCTCGGCCGCGGCCCAGACGACCAGCCGCTCGAGCTCCTCGAGCGTCGCCGGGCGGGCGAACAGCTGGGCCCGCCCCCCGGTCCGGACGGTGGTCAGCCGCGCCAACGGGTAGTCGCGCTGGATCCCTGGAGGCGTCGCTTCCACGGTCCGCAGGGTAGTTGGGCGTCCGGCCGGTCAGGCCGGGCCGACCGCCGCCGCCTGGCTCGCCGCCAGGAGCGAGCGCCCGAGCTCGTCGACGTTCCCGGCGCCCATCAGCACGCACACGTCACCGTCACGGAGCTCGGCGTCGAGGTAGCGCCGCGCGTCCTCGAAGGATGGGAGCCACGCCACCGGCCTGCCGCCGGCCGCGTCGGCCGCCGCCGCCGCCACCAGCCGGCCGTCGACCCCGGGGTGGTCCTCGGCCCGCTCCCGGGCGGGGTATATGGCGAGCACGGCGATGCTGTCGGCCCCGGCCAGGGCGCGGCCGAACTGGCGCGCCAGGGCCTTGGTGCGCGAGAACAGATGCGGCTGAAACACCGCGATCAGCCGGCGTGGCTCGAGCGTCCGCGCTGCCGCCACCACCGCCTCCACCTCGGTCGGGTGGTGGGCGTAGTCGTCGTAGAGGGCGGCGCCGGAGCGATGGCGCCCGAGCAGTTCGAAGCGCCGCCGAGCGCCCCGAAACTCGGCCAGCGCCGCCGCCGCTCGCTCGGGGTCGGCGCCCGCGAGCGCCGCTGCGGTCAGGGCGCCGGCGGCGTTCACCGCGTTGTGGGCGCCTGGAACGTGCAGGACCACCTCAACCCCCCGCCAGCCGAACCGGGAGCCGCCCGGACCGAGGACGGCGTCCGGCGCGTCGTAGGCGAGCGCCTCCGGCGGGCACAGCGCCCGCAGATCAGGCCGGTCCCAGACGACCGCCCGCTCCCCCGCTCGCGCCATGAACGTCCTGAACGTGTCATCGAGATCAAGGCGGGAGGCGTAGGTGGAATGGTGGTCGAGCTCCGCGTTGGTGAGCACGGCAATCTCGGGCGAGAGCTTGAGCAGGGAGCGATCGGACTCGTCCGCCTCCACGACGATCCACTCGCCACTGCTCCACCCCGCATTCAGGCCGGTGGAACGCAACTCGCCCCCGACCGCGTAGGACGGGTCAAGACCGGCGCCCTCAAGCGCCTGCACCACCATCGCGGCGGTCGTGGTCTTGCCGTGCGTCCCCGTGACGGCCAGGCAGCGGCGCAGGCTCGCGATCTGGGCCAGTAGATCGGCGCGGTGCAGCTCATGTCCCCTGGCCGCCATCCGCTCGGGGTTCTCGGGTGGGACCGCGGTCGAGTACACGACCTCCGCGCCGGGCGGCACGTTGTCGGCGGCGTGTCCGATCCGCGGTTCAATCCCGTGCTCGCGCAGCCGCTCCGTGTACGTGGACTCGGCCCGGTCAGAGCCCGAGACGCTCGCGCCCAGCGCGCTCGCGATCAGGGCCAGCCCGCTCATGCCGGCGCCGCCGATGCCGACGAAATGCAGTCGGCGCGAGGACCACTCTGCTTCGCTCACGCGTCGCGCTGCACGGGTTCCAGCACGACCACCGGGATCTCGCGGTCGGTCTTGCGCTGGTAGTCGTCGTAGCCGGGCCAGTCTTCGGTCATGATCGACCACAGCTCGGGTCGCTCATCGGCCGTCGCGGTTCGCGCATGGGCGGGGAACCGCTGGTCGTGCACCTGAACGGTCACGTCCGGGTCGGCGCTCAGATTCAGGTACCACGCTGGGTGCGCGGGCGCGCCGCCCTGCGAAGCGACGAGCAGGTAGTCGTCGTGCCACTTGCGGTAGATCAGCGGCGTGCTCCTCTGCTCGCCGGACTTCCGTCCGGTCGTCGTGAGGATCAGGACGGTCGCACCACGCCAATCGTGGCCCTCCTCGCCGCCGGTCTCGATGTAGCGCTTCACGTGGTCCTGGCCGAACAGCATCGCCGTCCCACCTCATTTCCAGGGTCGCGGTTGACGTCCTGAATCTAGCGACCGGTTCATGATCAACACGGCGTAGAACGGCGGACCGCGGAGAGGATCTCGTGCGCGATGTCCTTCGCCGCGTCGGGCCTCGCAACCGACGCCGATGCCCGCGCCATCGCGGCCAGTCGCCCCGGATCCGCGAGCAGGTGGCCGACCTCCTGGGCCAGGCGCGGACCGGTCAGCTCCGAGTCGGGGATCACGATCGCGGCGCCGGCGCTCTCCATGTAGCGCGCGTTCGCCGTCTGGTGGTCCGCGGTAGCGTACGGATACGGAATCAGGATCGCGGGTCGTCCAGCCGCCGCAACCTCGAAGATCGATCCTCCCGAGCGGGCCACCACGAGGTCGCTCGCCGCCAGCGCCTCGCCGAAGTCCGAGATGAAGCCACGCAGGTCGTAGTGCGGTCCGGGCGATTGGAGATCGGCCAGGTCACGCTCGCCGGCCGCGTGCAGGACGTGGAACCGGGCTCCCGCGAACGCCTCCACAGCGGCCTGGTTGATCGAGCGGGCACCCTGAGAGCCGCCGAACACAAGCACGCACGTCTCCCGCTCTCCGATCCCGAGGCGCGCTCGAGCCGCGGACCGGTCGGTGGCCGGGGGCGGCACTGGGCGCCCGGTGAGCAGGTAGCGATCGCCTGTGCGGCCCGGGATCGGGAATGCGAGGCAGACGCGTCGCGCCAGCGGGGCGAGTAGCTGGTTCGTAAGCCCGAGATGGCTGTCGGCCTCCATCAGGACGAGCGGCACGCGCCGGAGCGCAGCCGCGAGGCCGACGGGACCAGCCACGTAGCCGCCCGCGCCGAGCACCGCGGACGGCCGCAGTCCCCTCAAGAGCTTCCTCGCCTTGAACAGCGCGCCGGCATCGATGAGGGCTGCCCGCGCGGCCTTGGCCGGGCGTCGCCGGTAGAGCGGCTGTACCCGCAGGGTGCTGAGCTCGTATCCGGCGGCCGGCACGAGCTCGAGCTCAGCCCGCTCGCCGCCGATGAAGCTGACCTCGGCCCCGTCAGCGCGCAGCGCGTCGGCGACTGCCAGCGCCGGGATCACGTGCCCGGCGGTCCCCCCCGCTCCGATCACGATCCTTGGCGCGCTCACGCGTGGGCGGCTCGACCGCCTGCAGTCGCCGCGTCGCCGGCCGGGCGATGTTCAGAAGAAGGCCGATCGAGGCGAGCATGATGCATAGGTTCGTGGGGGCGTAGGAGATGAACGGCAGCGGCACTCCGGTAAGCGGCGCCAGCCCGAGCACGACAAAGATATTCAGGATCCCTTGACAGAGGATCAGCGACGTGAGCCCCGTCGCGAGCAGCTTGGCATACCGGCCCGCCGCCCTGCGCGCGGTGCGTAATCCTGCGTACGCGATCATCCCGTACAGGAATACGACGCCGAAGATCCCCAGCACTCCGAGCTCCTCGCCGATCACCGCGAGGATGAAGTCGGTCTGGGCCTCGGGCAGGTAGAAGATCTTCTGCACCGAGCGGCCGAGCCCCACGCCGAGCAGCCCACCCGACCCAAGCGCGATCTGCCCCTGCACGGCCTGGAAGCCCGCCGTCGACTTCGACGACCATGGATGCAGGAACGAGGTCAGTCGCGCCTGCTGGTAGGGCTGAGCCATGATCAGCAGCACCGCGGCGCAGAACGCGAGCAGCGCGAGCATCCCCAGATAGCGCATCGGCATCCCGGCCGCGATCATCAGTGCGCTGATCGTGAACGCGATCACGAGCGTGGTCCCGAGGTCCGGCTCGACGACGATCAGTAGCGCGGCCGGCCCGGCGACCACGGCGATCGGCGCCACGGCCTGGCGGAAGCCGCGCATCCGGCGAGGGTGGTCGGCGAGGTAGCGCGCCACGTGGAGGACCAGCGAGATCTTCATCAGCTCGGAGGGCTGGAACTGGATCGGTCCGGCGGAGAACCACCGCCGCGCGCCGTTGACCTGAACTCCGAACCCGGGGACGAGGACGAGCAGCAGCAGCGCGAACGAGCCCATCAGCATCAGGGTGACCAGGCGGCGGTTCAGGAGCGCCAGCCCGCGGCGCTCGAGCAGGTACATGGCGGCGAGGCCGGCCCCGCCGAAGATCAGGTAGCGGACGAACTCGCCCGTCCCGCTCCCCCGGCCGTTCAGCACGCCGAGCGGCGAGGAGGCGCTGTAGACCATGACCGCGCCGAACGCGAGCAGACACAGGGTGGCGGTCATCAGCATCCGGTGCTCGATCGGGGGAGCGACGCGCCTGGTCGGCGGACGCGAGCGCGAGCGCGTCGCGCCGCGGCTCTCGCCCCCTCCCCGCCGAGCCGCGGCCGCCCCCGCGGCGGGCGCCATCAGGCGAGTCCCTTCTGAACCAGGGCGCGGAAGCGCTCTCCCCGCGCCTCGAAGTTGCTGTACTGGTCGTAGCTCGCGCAGGCCGGCGAGAGCAGTACGACCTCGCCGCTGCGGGCGGCCGCGTGGGCGGCCGACACGGCGTGCTCGAGGTCGCCGGCGTCGTGCAGCGGTACCCCGCTCGCGTGCAGGGCGTCAGACAGATCGGTTCTCGCCTCGCCGATCAGATAGACGGCGGTGCACCGCTCGGCGACCAGCGGTGCCAGAGGCGAGAAGTCCTGCTGTTTGCCGCGACCGCCGGCGATCAGGTGGATCCCGCCCGCGTAGGAGCGGAGCGCCACGATCGTGCTGGCGACGTTGGTCGCCTTCGAGTCGTTCACATACGAGACGCCGTCCACGACGTCGATCAGCTCGAGCCGGTGGGCGACCCCCCGGAAGGTCCGAAGGCCGGACACCACGGCGTCGCGGTCGACGCCGCGGGCGAGGCACAGCGCCGCCGCGGCCATCGCGTTGCGCCGGTTGTGCTCGCCGGGCAGCGCGATCTGGTCGTGGGCGATCAGCGGTTCCTCGTCCCACCAGAGGTAGCCGGCGCGATCGGCCAGTTCGGCCTCCGGCCCGGTTCCGAATTGCACCCGGCGCGCGCACCCGCCGATGTCCTCGATCGCGAGGTCGTCCGGGATCACGGCAATGTCATCGTTGCCCTGCGCCGCGAACATCCGCAGCTTGGCGGCCACGTAGTCCTCGTAGCTCGGGTGGCGGTCCATATGGTCGGGCGTGAGGTTGAGCAGCGCCCCGGCCTCGGGCGCGAACGCGACCGCATCCTCGAGCTGAAACGAGGACGCCTCGCACACGACGGTCGCCTCGGTGCGCTCGCTGTCGACCAGCGAGGAGAGCGGCGTGCCGACGTTCCCGGCCACCGCTACCGGGAGCCCCGCCTCGCGATGGATGTGCCCGAGCCATTCCGTCGTGGTCGTCTTCCCGTTGGTCCCGGTCACCGCGACGAACTCGTTCGGCAGCATCCGCCAGCCAAGCTCGAGCTCTCCGATCACGGGCAACCCACGCGCACGAGCAGCCTGAACCGCGGGAGCGGTCTGAGGTACGCCGGGAGACTTGATGAGCGTCCCGGCGCGGGCGGCAAAGACGTCGCCTGACGCATCCAGGTGGACTTCGACGCCGGCCTCGGAAAGCCTTCCCGCCGCCGCCGCCAGTGCGGGATCACCCGCCGCGCCCGCATCGCAGCCGATCACCTCCTCCCCGCGGGCGCGAAGTGCCAGCGCCGCCGCGAGCCCCGAGCGCGCCAGCCCAATCACCAGATATGGGCCGGGCGGAAGCGGCGGCCGACTCTTAGCCACGATCTCGGTCCGGGTCACCCACGGATGCTGAGCTGGTAGACCGTGAAGCCGATCGCTCCGCACGCCGCCGCGACGATCCAGAAGCGCAGGATGATCTTGGTCTCAGACCAGCCCTGAAGCTCGAAATGGTGGTGGATCGGCGCCATCAGGAACACGCGTTTTCGGAACGTCTGGAACCAGAACACCTGGATCACGACCGATAGCGCCTCGATCACGAAGATCCCTCCGAGCAGCACGAGCAGCACCTCGGTCTTGGTCATGATCGCCAGGCCGGCGATCGCGCCGCCGAGGCCGAGCGAGCCGGTATCTCCCATGAAGATGCTGGCCGGAAAGCTGTTGAACCAGAGAAATCCGATGCACGTTCCGACCAGGCAGGCGGCCAGCATCGTCAGGTCACGCTGGCCGGTGGTGATGAAGGTGATTCCGATGTAGGCGAGGAGGACGATCGCCGCGGAGCCGGCGGCGAGCCCGTCGAGGCCGTCGGTCAGGTTGACGCCGCTGGTCGTGCCTGCGACGACCATGTAGATGAAGACCGGGTAGAGCGGGCCGAGGTCGATACTCACGTCGACGAACCGGAACTCGACGGTCGGCGCGAGGTGGACCTTCTGCGTGGCCACCCACCACAGCCCGAGCGAGATCGCGATCGTCACGATCAGCTTGGTCCGCGCGCGCAGGCCGAGCGACCGCCGCTTGACGATCTTCGTGTAGTCGTCGGCGAACCCGAGCAGCGAGCACGCAAGCGCTCCGCCGAAGACGCCGAGCGACTGCCAGTCGCGCCCGGAAAGGATCAGGAAGGGCAGCGCGAAGGCGGCGAAGATGATGATCCCGCCCATCGTCGGGGTGCCCGCCTTGGTCTGGTGGCCCTGGGGTCCCTCCTCGCGGATGTTCTGCCCGAACTCGCGGTTGCGCAGAAACTCGATGAACTTGGGGCTGAGGAACAGGCAGATCAGCAGCGAGGCGGTGCCGGCGATCAGCACCCTTCCGGAGGAGACGGGGCCCATTCAGTCCTCGCCGCCGGCAGCCAGGGCTTGGCAGACGACCTCGAGCCCGACCCCTCGGGACGCCTTGACCAGCACCACGTCGCCGGGCTCGGTGAGCTCGAGGGCCAGCGATGCGGCCTCCTCGGCATCCCTGACCGCATAGGACTCGCCGTCGAATCCGTCGGTCATCGCCTGGGCCAGCGGGCCCACGGTGATCAGCACCTCGACGCCCGCCTGCGCGGCGCTGGCCCCGACCTCCACGTGGTATCGCCGCTCGTCGTGGCCGAGCTCGAGCATGTCGCCGAGGATCGCGACGCGGCGCGTGTGGGCGTCGCGGTCGGCGACCGCGGACAGCTCGTCGAGGGCAGCTAGCATCGACATCGGGTTGGCGTTGTAGCAGTCATCGATGAGGGTCATCCCTCCGGGGACGCTCACCTGCTGACCGCGCCCCGGCGAGAGGGACAGCTCCACCCGACCGTTCGGAGTCACGCCGACCGCCTTCGCGGCGGCCACAGCCGCGAGCAGGTTTGTGCGCATGTGCGCTTGGCGGAACGGCACCTCTAGGTGGATCTCCTCGCCCATGTGGTCGATCACGAGATCGTCGCCGTCTACGCGCGCAAGACGGACATCGGCGCCCTCGGGCCCGAACGTGACCGTGTGCACGTCGTCGCGCAGATGCGGCCTCAGCAGCGGCTCGTCCACCGGAACCACGGCCGTCGCGCCGGCGCACAGGCCGGCGAGCAGCTCGGCCTTGGCCGCGGCCACGTCCTCGATCGTCCCGAGCAGCTCGAGGTGCACCGGGCCGATAGTCACGATCACGCCGACGTCCGGCTCGGCGATCACGGCGAGCTCGGCAATCTGGCCGCGGCCGCGCATCGCCATCTCCAGCACGAGCACCTCGGTGCCCTCGGGCGCGCCGAGGATCTCCAGAGGCACGCCGATCTCGGTGTTGAAGTTCGCCCGGGAGGCGATCGTGCTGCACCTTGGGCTGAGCAGCGCGCTGAGAATGTCCTTCGTCGACGTCTTGCCGGTCGAGCCGGTGACGCCGATCACCTTGGCGCCGAGCTCGCGGCGCCACTCGGTGGCCAGGCGCTGGAGCGCGGCGAGCGGATCCTCGGCGGCGAGCACGACGCCCCGTCCGGGCGACGCGGCGACGTCCGCATGCTCTGGCGACGTGAGGACCCCCCACGCTCCCTCGGCCAGCGCGCCGGCGGCGAAGCGCCCGCCGTCGGTGTTCTCGCCCTTCAGGCCGACGAACATGGCTCCGGGGCCGACCTCCCGCGAATCGATCACGGCGGACTGAGGGCCGATGGTTGTGCCGGCCGGCGTGATCAGACGGGCACCCGCCGCCCGTGCCACGTGTTCCGGGCTCCACCGCTGCATTCGGTCCCGGAGGGTACTTGGCGGTTCGGCGCGGTCCGCGCCACGGCAGAGATGGTTGATTCCACGGCCACGCGAACGCCGGGGGATTCGGGGATCAAGCCGGGCGAGGACGCAGGGCGAAGCCAATACTGGAGGTATTGGCGAGCCCGAGGACGACGAGCCGGCGCAGATCAGCCGGATTCATCCGGCACGCGAGGTCGTGGAGTCGACCATCTAGTTCGGCGCTACGGGCTCGGCGACGCAGCCAGCCGGTACATACGCTCCCTGGTGCACGGGCAGCGCCCGACGGGCTCGATCAGCCCGCCGGAGAGGGCTTCCCCGAATGTCGGGGTCACTGCCTCCTCGGGGAGACACAGCTCCCAGGCGACGAGCCCGACGCTCGCGAGCCCGAACTCCGCGATCGCACCGAGAACCTCGCTCACTGGCACCCGGCCTGGCACGTCGCTCAGCGGCGCTGCGCTCGGGTGGCCCTCCAAGACTGTGCTCGCGTTCTCCATCTTTCAGGTGCAACATCCCACCGAGACCGGTCCCCTTCAAACGCGCCGGTCAGCAGGCTGACACGCCAGGAGGTCGGCGGTATCGGCTCGTTCAGCGGCGTAGCGCCGCGGAACGCAATACCTCGCGCGCGACGGTGATGTCGTCAAACGGCAACTTGCGGCCGTTTTCGAACTCCTGCCCCTGCTCGTGACCCTTGCCGGCGATCACGACGACGTCTCCGGCTTCGGCCCCGGCGATCGCCGCTGCGATCGCCTCGCGACGGTCCGGATTGTGCTCGGTCCCGGGCCGGGCGCCGGCGAGAATCTCCGCGATTATCGCCTCGGGATCCTCCGACCGTGGGTTGTCCGAGGTTACGATCACCCGGTCGGCCAGGCGTGTGGCGATCTCCCCCATCAGCCGACGCTTTCCGCGGTCGCGGTCGCCGCCCGCGCCAAAAACCAAGTGGATGCGCTTGTCGGTCAGGCCCTTGGCGGCTGTGAGCACATTCTCCAGTGAGTTTGGCGTGTGGGCGTAGTCGACGATCACCGCAAAGTCCTGGCCCTCGTCGACGGCTTCGAAGCGACCGGGGACCCGCCCAGCGGTCTTGACCGCCTCAGCCGCTGTCTCGACCGAGACCCCCAGCGCCCGGACCGCAGCGAAGGCTCCGAGCACGTTGTAGACGTTGAACCGCCCCCGCAACGGAGAGGTCAGCTCGACCTCGCCGTCGGGCGTGCGCGCCGTAAACGACGAGCCGGCGAGCGTCAAGTCGACGTTGGTCGCCCTGAAGGCTGCGGTGGGGTCGTCGAGCCCGAACGTGATCGGGTCGGCGAGCCCGTCCGCCAACCGCCGGCCGTATCGGTCGTCGATGTTGACGATCGCATGCGACGGCCCGAACTCCGTGAACAAGCGTCGCTTGGCGCGGAAGTAATCGTCCATCGTGGCGTGGAAGTCGAGATGGTCCTGGGTCAGGTTGGTGAAGATCGCGGCAGCAAAGTGGATCGCGTCCGCGCGATGGAGCTCGAGCGCGTGCGAGGAGACCTCCATCACGCAGGCGACATCGCCGTGGTCAAGCATTTCCCGGAACGTCCGCTGGAGATCGATCGCCTCGGGCGTGGTGCGCTCGACCTCGTGCTCGACCCCGCCGATCACGCTCTTGACGGTTCCGAGCAGCCCGGTCTGGCGCTGGTCGGCCTCCAACAGCGCGCGGACCAGGAAAGCCGTGGTCGTCTTGCCGTTGGTGCCGGTGACGCCGACCGTCTGCAGGTTCGCGGTCGGGTCGCCGTAGAAGCTCGCGGCCGCGGGCGCCATCGCTTTTCGCACGGATTGCACCCGGATCTCCGGCACGCCCAGATTCAACGGGCGCTCGACGACGAGCGCGACGGCGCCTTTGGCAATCGCCTCGGGAGCGAAGTCGTGACCATCCCGAGTGAACCCGGGCACACAGAAGAACAGCGTGCCCGGAGTTACGGCGCGGTTGTCATAGCCGAGGGAGGTGATCGGGAGGTCGAGCTCCCCGCCCCGTACCGAAGAAATCAGGCGTCCGAGACGCATGGCCGGTAGAGGGTACTGCCGCGACCCGGCGCGTCCCGAGCCAGGCGATCAGAGCTTGACTCTCCGTTTGCCACCTACGACCGCTCACGCGCTCAAGGGTTGTGGACGCCATCGCCGACGTGCGCGGGCACGATTTGAGGCTTCGGCCGCACCCGCGGTGGCCGCGGGCGAGGCTCAAATCCGACCCGCCGAGCCGACCTGCCCTGCTCGAACCGATCGGTACCCTGGGGTAAGCTGTGTGAGCGGGCAACTTGCCTGGAGCTGGCACGGCAGGTCAGAGGCCGAGCTTCGCTTCGGCAACGAATGCAGACCAAGCCGGCTTAGGCAATCCGTTGGCGCTGACCAAGCCGAAGTTGTCGCCAAACGCATTGTCCGAACCCGTGTCCTGATACCGATACCACTGCACACCCGAGACGACGCCTTGCCATGTTCCGCGTAACAGCGAAAACAACTCATGGACGTAGTCTGATTGTCGGCTGAGAGACACGGCACCTTGCGTTGCCGGGAGCCGTACTGTAACCGACCTCCGTGATCACGATCTTGGTTGCGTCGGCGTGATATGCGTCCAGGATCCGCCGGATGTCGATCAGACGACATGTTTCGTACAGTGTCGATCGCCAGTCTTGGCCAACGCCTCGGCTGGGGGAGTAGCGAGTGCAATAGCTCGGGCTCCAGCCACTGCTTGCGTATGGATGAACGCTGACCGCATCAGCATATGAGCCCAGGTCGGGTACCGCGCTGAACATCGCCGCAAGGAACGGTGGGCTGCCCGAGGCGAACGATCCGGGGTTCGCTTCCAAGAGGAACTTCGCATCCGGATCGGCGGGCCGCGCGGCGATCACCGCAGTTTTGAACATCTTTGCGTATGTCGCCGGATCCGGCCCGGGGCCCCAGAACTGGGGCGTATACGGCTCATTCCACAGGTCGTACATTTCGATCGGCACCTTTGGAACCGTCGGATTTGCAGACCAGAACGTTCCGTGCGAGCCGTATCTAGAAACCAGCTGACGGACAAATTCGGCATACGCGGCAATCTGTGAATTGCTCGAGGGACCGATATTGTTGGATGCGCGCCCGCCGAAATTCCCGCGTAGTTCACGGACGCGCGGCGATGGAAGTACGTCGAGTGAGCGCCGAGATGGCCCACGTTCGTCATCTATTGTCCTTCCCCACCGTTGAGGCAAACTACTCGGGTCAAGGCTAACCCGATCCCGCTCCCGGAGCGATTTTAAACCATTTGAAACTTTCTTGTGTCTTGCGCAGCAGTGGTCGCCCGAAACGACTTAGGTGCCGCCAACGACCGTTCATCTGACCCGCCTGACCTGGTCATAGGATCAGCGACGCAGGCCGCTAACCGACTGCTCGCTGGTCACGGTAGAGGGTCTTGCCGTCACTCGCCCCAGGGTGCCCCCCAGAGTTTGTGCCGGCTGATAGAGCAGCCCCAAGGGTTGGGGCTGGGTCAGGCGGCGTCGGTCGCTCCGCTGGCGACTGGACTACGGGACACGGCGAGCGTGAGCCAGCACCGACGCAACCGGCGATTGCTGGGCGCCTCCTCGTGGAGCGAACCGATTGCCCTCAACCAGCGCGCTGACTGACCCTGTTGGTGGTCGTCGACTACCACCCGCTGGGTGCGAACACGGCGGTACCAGCTACGCGCGCGCGCCAGCACCTGTAGGCACAGACGGAGGTGGCGACCACCATGACGAGGGCATACTCCGCATGCGGGAGGCTGAAGCTCCGGTACGAGAACGGCCACAGCAGCGCTACTCCACTGCCGGGCTCCGATAGATCGCGCCAGAAATGAAGTGCTAGCCCAGCCACCATGGCCGCCACCAATTCGGAATCACCCATCTAGAACATAGTCGCGGCGTCTGCGCCAGCACGCCGCGACGATGAGCACGACCGCGATCGTCAGAAGGGAGTGCGTATACGGGCGCGGCGCTCCCGCGGTCAGGAAGTCGACCCCGAATCGACCAGGCACGTGATCGAGGTCGATGGCAACCGAAGCAATCAGCGCCGGTACGAGCAGGCGCTCCGACACGCGAGGGCCAAGCGCCCACACGACAATCAATGTCGTCAGCAGATGCGCGATCTCATCAGACGGACGTCCGGGGAGCAGCGAATCGCCGGCGAGCTGGCTGGCGATGTCAGCGATAAGCAGCCCAATGCTGGCGATCGCGACCGTGGGACCGGAGATACGCGGCCTGGTGTCGAGTCTCGGTCGATTCATTGACTCCGGCCCGCAAGTTCGGCGCGTGACCGCAAGCCTCCCCTCTTCGCGAGTGTGGCAAAGCGCGGTGCTAACCCTGGCCGAACCCTCTCCCGCGGCTCGCCAGCTCGCGCCGCTCGATGACGCGGTCTACCAGCCCGTAGGCGAGCGCCTCGTCGCCCGTGAAGTACCGGTCGCGCTCCATGTCAGCGTGGACGCGCTCGATCGATTGGCCGGTGTGCTTGGCGTAGATCTCATCGATCCGCGCCCGTAGCGCCAGCACCTCTCGGGCATGGATCTCGATGTCGCTCGCCTGCCCCTCGAACCCGCCCGAGGCCTGGTGGATCAAGATCCTGCTGTTGGGCAGCGCCATCCGTTTGCCCTCGGCGCCGCCGGCCAGGAGCAGCGAGCCCATCGACATCGCGATTCCGTAGCAGATCGTCTGCACGTCGGGACGGATGAACTGCATCGCGTCATAGATCGCCAGGCCGGCGTAGATCGAGCCGCCGGGCGAGTTGATGTAGAGGTGGATGTCCTTGTCGGGATCGTCGGACTCGAGGTGAACGAGCTGAGCGACGATCAGATTCGCGGACTCCTCGTCGACCTGGCCGCCGAGAAACACGACGCGGTCGTTGAGCAGCCGCGAGTAGATGTCGAACGAGCGCTCGCCGCGCGCGGTCTGCTCGACGACCATGGGAACAAGTGGCATGGGTCCTCCTAGCGTGGTGCTAAAGTGCAACTTACTGGTTGCACAAGACCGTAGCACGTGCAACCCGTGAGTTACACGTTGTTCTCTTGTTCAGGAGGGTCTGCCGTGAACGACAGGATTGAGCGCGAGGTGCTGGTCGAGGCCTCCCCCGAGGAGGTCTGGGACGCGATCACGCGCGCCGGGTGGCTGGCCGACGAGGTCGAGCTGGAATTGCGACCCGGCGGCGACGCGCTGTTCCGGTCGGGCGACGAGGTAAAGACGGGGTGGGTGGAGGATGTTCGCCCGGCTGAGCGTCTGGCGTTCTGGTGGGCGATCGACGGAGAGCCCGCCACGCGCGTCGAGCTGACGCTGGTCGACGAGATGGCGGCGACGCGGCTGCGCGTGGTCGAGACGCGCCCGCTCGACGTCCTCGATCTCGTCGGCACGCCGCTGCCCGGCATCGGCGGTCGGACGTTCGGCCCGGCCCTGGTGGCAGCGTGACCACACCGCCAGAGGTGGATCGGGCCGGCGCGGTGTTCGGCGCCCTCGCGGACCCCACTCGCCGCGCGATCCTGGTCGCGATCGCCGACCAGCCCGAGGTCACCGCGACCGAGCTCGCCGCCGAGCTGCCGATCTCGCGCCAGGCCGTGCTCAAGCACCTGTCGGCACTCGCCGACGCCGGGTTGCTGGATCGCGAGCGCTCGGGTCGGGAGGTCCTCTACCGGATGACCCCGGAGCCGCTCTCCGACGCGGTCTCGTGGATGGCCGAGGTCGGCTCGCAATGGGACGATCGTCTGGCCGGTCTGAGCCGCCAGCTCGGCCCGCGCTGATCCGGTGACCAGTGGGTCGACCGGAACAGCACGCCTGAAAAGGCACGTTTCACGGGAGCGCCACTAGCAGGGGTGAAGGCCGAGGTACGGCACGGCCCATGCGACGATCTTCTGAAATGCCGGAGCGGCGACCGACCCGCCATAGATCGCGCCTTGCGGGCGGTCGACCATCACGGCCACCAGCAGCCGCGGGTGGTTGGCCGGTACGAACCCGATGAACGAGGCGGCGTAGTCGCTGCTCGAATACTGGCCGTTGATCACCTCGTTCGCGGTCCCGGTCTTGCCGGACATGCAGTAGCCGGGGATCGCCGCCCCCGAGGCGGTGCCGCCGTCCGCAAACACGCCCTCGAGCATCGTCCGCAGCCGGGCCGCGGCGGTCTGGGAGATGATGCGATGGCCGGCCGGCACCGCAGTCGGCTTGCCACCGATCGACTGGAGTATGTGGGGCGGGCGCAGGACGCCGCCGTTGGCGATCGCCGAGTAGGCGGCCGCCATCTGGATCGGCGTGACCGACTCGCCCTGGCCCATCGGGAGGTTGCCCATCGACGAGCCCGAGTATTGAGAGGCGTGCAGGACGATCCCCCGCTCCTCGCCCGGCAGGTCGATGCCGGTCGGTGCGCCGAAGCCGAACCGGTGCACCCAGTAGTCGAACCGCTGGGCACCGACCTTCATGCCGATCTCGTCGGCCCCGATGTTGCTCGAGACTCGGAGGATGCTCGCCACCGAGAGCGTCTCGTCGCCGTGGGCCTCGGCGTCGTGGATCTGGCGGTCCGCGACCTGTAACACGGCCGGGATGTTGAACTGGGTGTCCGGGGTGACGACCCCATCCTGGAGCGCACCGGCGACCGTGATCGCCTTGAAGGTCGAGCCCGGCTCGTATGTGAAGCCGACCGCGCGGTTTTCGGTTGCGTAGGACGGGGCCCCCGTCAAATCGTTGGCGTTGACGCGCGGCCAGTTGGCCAGGGCCAGGATCGCGCCGCTGTTCGGATTCATCACGATCGCCGTAGCGCCGCGCGGCGAGTACTGGGCCCCGACCCCCGCGAGCACCTGCTCGACCTCGCCTTGGAGCGCGGAGTCGAGCGTGAGGCGCAGCGTATGTCCGGCCTCGGTGGCGCGCTCGTCATCGATCGAGATCGGCTGGCCGATCGCGTCATTGACGATCCGGCGCTCGCCGTCGTGGCCACGCAGGATGTTGTTGTAGCGGTACTCGAGACCGCTGAGACCCTGGTCATCCCAGCCGACGGCCCCGAGCACTTGCGACGCCGCCCACGAGCGCGGGTAGACACGACGGACCTGCGGGATCACGGTCAGGCCGTCGAGGTGCAGCTTGTTGATCTCGGCGATGCGGTCACCCGGAACGAGATGCGCCAGATACACGAAGCCGGTGTGAGGGCGGTTGAGCAGGGTCAGCAGCGTCGTCACCGGCTTTCCGAGCAGCGGCGCAAGCTTCTGGGCCATCGCGAGCGGATCCTTGACCAGGTAGGGGTCGGCTGCCAGGTCGTCCGCCGACTCGCTGATCGCCAGCTCCACCCCATTGCGGTCCTCGATCGTCCCCCGCTCGGCCGGGATTGTCACCTTCGTCACCTGCTGGGTGACGGCAGCGCGCCGCAGCGAGCCGGCGCGGATCGTGGCCAGGTAGGCGGCGCGGAAGAGCGCGATGCTGAGAAGTGCGACGAATGCGGCGAACAGGATCCCGATACGCCGGTCGACCGCTCTCATCGCTAGCCCCCGGTGACCGATGCTCCGCCGCCGGTGGCCGCCGCGGTGGCGGCGGTGCTCCCGGTGGATAACGTGGCGCCGCTGCTCGGGGTGCCGGTGCTGGGCGTCCCCGTGCTGGGGGCCGCGGTACTCGGGGTGACTGCGCTGGGCGTCCCCGTGCTCGGGGCCGCGGTGCTCGGGCCGACGGTGCTCGGGGCTCCGGTGGCCGGCGCCGCGGTGCTCGCGGTCGCAGCCGTCGGTGTCTGCGCGATCGCCCCGTTCGAGCTCAGAAGGGCCGAGAACGCGGCCGCATCGGGAGGCTTGATATCGGCGGCCGCTCGACTAACGTTCGCAGCGCGCGCCCGCAGGAAGCCGACATCGCCGGGCGAGGGCATCACCATCCCGAAACCGGCCGCCAGGCGCACGATGCGCTGCTCGTCCTCGAGCGACGCGACGCTGTCACGCAGGATTTCGTTGCGGCTCTGCAGCGCGGTTCCGCGCTCGATCGCCCGGCCCATCGTCGCGCCGAGCTTGAGCACCTCGACCTGCATCGCCACGATCCCGGCCAGCATCACGCCGAGCACGGGGATCCAGGCCCGGCCGCGGATCAGGCGGTCGAGCAGGGCGTGGTCGGGCATCGCCCGCACATACGCCACGGCCCGAGCGCCGAGCGACGGCCTCGAGCGGAGTGTCGGGCGCGTGCGCGGGGCCCTTGCGCCGGGCGCCGCGGTGCGGCCTCCGGCCGGGCCCGAGATGCGCCGTGGCGCCGGACTCGGGCGGGCCGTCCGGCGGTGTCCGGGAGCGGCCGCAGGTCGCGTAGCGGACCCGGACTTCGTTGCTGCGGCTCTGGCCTTCGCCCCCCGGCCAGCAGCCGGCGTAGTCGCAGTGGGCGTCATGTGGTGACCTCCAGCTTGCGGGCGGCACGCAGGTGCGCCGATTTGGATCGTGGGTTCGCTGCGATTTCACCCGGCGTCGGCGCCACAGCGCGCCGGGTCAGGATCTCGGCCTCGGGCGAGTGTCCGCAGACGCACACGGGAAGCTCCGGTGGGCAGATGCACCCGCGCGCGCGGGCGGCGAGGAATCTCTTCACTCGCCGATCCTCGAGCGAGTGGAACGAGATCGCGGCGAGCCGGCCATCTCGGCGCAGAAGGTCCCACGCCAGGGGGAGGGCCATGTCGAGCTGGGCGAGTTCGTCATTGACGGCGACCCGAAGCGCCTGAAAGGTGCGCCGGGCCGGATGCCCGCCGGCGAACTGGGCCGGGACGGGGATCGCGGTCTTGATCACGTCGACGAGCTCCTGCGTCGACGCCAGCTCGTGGCGCCGACGCGTGCGAACGAGCGCGCGTGCGATCTGGGTCGCGTAGCGCTCCTCGCCGTACTCGCGCAGCAACCGGGCGAGCTGACGCTCGTCCCAGCTGTTGACGATCTCCCTCGCGGTCAGTTCCTGGTCGGGGTCCATCCGCATGTCGAGGGGTGCGTCGTACGCGTAGGAGAAGCCCCGCGCCCACGTATCGACCTGCATCGAGGACATTCCAAGGTCCAGGTACACCATGTCGGCCTCGACCTCCTCCTCGCGTAGCTGCTCGAGGGCGGTGACGAAATCGGCCCGGATGAAGCGCGTGTGGCACGACACCTCCGCCGAGAGATCGGCGAATCGATCCTCGGCGATCGGATCGCGGTCGATCCCGATCAGCGTCCCGGCCGGGCCGAGCCGGTCAGCGATCAGGCGCGCGTGACCGCCGCCGCCGACGGTGCAGTCGACCGCAACCTCGCCCGGATGCGGATCGATCACATCGATCAGCTCACCGGCGAGGACCGGGATATGCGTCTGGGTCATGTCAAGCAGTGTTGCCAAGACTCGCTGCGAGGTCGGGGGCGCGCGTGAGCACGTCTTCGCTGTAGCCCGCGTACGCGGCACGGTCGAACACCTCGAGGCACTTGCCCGAGCCGGTGACGACGACGTCCTTGTCGAGGTGGGCGTAGCTCAGGAGATGCGACGGGATCATCACGCGGTGGGCTGCGTCGAATTCGGTGTCAAACGAGAAGTTGAAGAAGAAACGCTCGAGGTCGCGCGCCTCGGCCGAGAGGGGGCTGTGCGGAGCGAGCGCGGCGCTCGTATAGGCGTCGTAGTTGTCGGGGGTCCAGATCGCGATCGACCGGGGTGCGTCCGAGTTCGTCTCCCATGACGCCGCGAGCACGACTCCACCCGACAGCGCGGCGCGGAACTTCGCCGGCACCGTCAGCCGGTGCTTCGCGTCGAGCGAGTGTTCGAAGGTTCCGCGGAAGATCAAGGGTTCTCATCCGGATGGCCGAACTCCGAACCCGGGTGGCTGGGTGGGAGGAGCCCTGCCACCCGGGTTCCTGCATGCGCGGCCCACCTTATCCCACTCTCCCCCACAATGCAACCCATCGACCAACTCTCGTCCCACTCCGCCTGTCCGGCCACCCCCTGGATAGGCGAAAGCCCGCCGTCACGGGCGATCCGGCGGGTCTGGGTCGGAGCTCCCGACCGGCGGACGGCTGCACAAGTTCGTGCAGCCGTGGAGGGTGGGCGCGCGGTTGCAGAACGAGGTCGATTCCGTCCGGTCCGTGTGCCTCATGGACGGACCGCGCAGGTGGGCGATGACGCTACCTGAGCGGCACCGAGCGCCTGGGTTTTGCGTGCAGGCCGCCGGCGGGCGCGTCGGCGCCCGTGAGTCAGCCGGGGGGCGTTGGCGGCGCCCAGGATGAGTCAGCCAGGGGCGTGGCGGCGCCTCGGATGAGTCAGCCGGCGTTGCCGGCGCCCAGGATGAGTCAGCCGGCAGGTGCGAGCGTCACGCGGCGCCGGCGTCGACGAGCCGGTAGCCGATCCCCCACACGTTCACAACCAGCCGGTCGCCCCGCGCGCTCAACTTCTTGCGCAGGCGTGAGGCATGCGAGTCGAGTGTGCGCGTGTAGGCCTCAGACCGGAATCCCCAGACCACGCGGAGCAGCTCCTCGCGCGTGAATACGCGGGTGGGCTCGGCCGCGAGCACCCGCACGAGGGCGTACTCCTTCTTCGAGAGGTGAATCGGCTCGCCGTGCAGCCAGACCTGGCGTGCGGTCGCGTCGACCTCGAGCGGGCCCACCCGCACACGCCCCGCTCCCGAGCGACGGCGGCTTCGGCGCAGCAGGGCAACGACGCGGGCGCGAAGCTCGGGGTAGCTGAACGGCTTGGTCACGTAGTCGTCGCAGCCGCGCTCGAAGGCGCGCAGGCGATCGAGCTCGCTGCAGCGGCCGCTCAGCACGAGCATCGGCAGCTCGGGATCAACTGGGCTGGCGATGCGATCGCCATCGCGAACCAGACCGACGAGGTCAAGCCCGTTTCGGTCCGGCAGGCCGAGATCGACGATCGCCAGATCGGGAAACCCGGTCTGCATGTGGCGCCTGGCCTCGGCCACGGATTTCGCCTCCAGCAGGTCGAAGCCGTCGGCGGCGAGGTTGTCGGCCAGGAACCTCCGCGTCGGCCCGTGATCCTCCACCAGCAGAACCGTCGCGACGTCATGGTCCATGACCTTTAGAGGGTCCGAGGGCCCGGAAATCACCCCCCTGGGCCCCGAAATAGCCGCCGCAGCGTGCAACATCGCTTTCAGGCGCTGCGGCCAGGGAGGAATCCCAAATATGATGGCGACGCCGCTATGTACCGACGCGGGAACTACAGCTCCGGCGAAGACTTCGTGCTCGAATATGGCGAGCTTCGCTTCACCTTCAACGAGCGCGATTTTCGCGAGCGGTGCGAGCAGGCTGCGCGCAAGCTCGGGTTCCTCCCCGGGTCCGTCGAGGAGGCCGAGGCCGAGGACCTGATCAACCTCGTCGTCAACGGCGAGGTCACCGATCCCGCCTCGGCGCTGGGGGAGCACGTGAATGACTGCTGGCCCGAGCTGGTCGGCCCGTCGGAGCGCTCGTTGGTCCACTGGCTGCGCCGGCTGATCTTCCGCAGCGCCTGGCTCGACCAGCGCGTCAAGGAGGGCGAGCTCGACATCTCCTTCGACGACGACAGGCACGGGTTCGTGTACATCCAGCCCGATCGCGGCGGCGAGCCGATCCAGCTGGCGCCCGAGCCGAGCTGGAACCGCGTCGCCTACGTTCGCCGATAGCGGGAGCCTCGGGCCGCGGGCCCGCCGCAGCCTCCGGGCCGCGGGCCCGCCGCAGCCTCCGGGCCGCGGGCCCGCCGGGAGCCTCGGGCCGCCGGCGCGCCGCAGCCTCGGCGCGGGTCGTTATCCCCCGGACCCGACGAGTGCCGAGAAGTGCTGGTTGGCCGGCGCCGGGTTGTCGAGCAGGAGCTTTGGCACGGTCACGAACCGGTAGCCCCGGCGCCGCAGGACGGCGATGATCTTAGGTAGCGCCGCGACGGTCTCCGAGCGGTCCCCGCCGGCGTCGTGCATGAGGATGATCGCTCCCGGGCGAGCGCCGTCCACCGCCGCGCGCACGATCGCCGAGACTCCCGGCCGTGTGTAGTCGTTGGTGTCGACGCTCCACATCACCATCAGCATCTTGTACTTGTGCAGGAGCCGCAGGGTCGAGGCGTCCCACGACCCGTACGGCGGACGGAACAGGCGCGGGAACGGCGCCCCGTACTGGCCAACGGCCGAGATCTGCTGGAGCAGCTGCTGCTTCTGCTCGCCTGGCGAGAGCTTGCCCATCGGCTCGTGCGACTGGGTGTGATCGCCGATTGGATAGCCGCGCGCGGCAACCTCGGAGGTCGCGGCGTGGAAGTACTTCTCCTCGATCCCGACCTCGAAGAATGTCCCCGGCACGCCCTCGCGCTGCAGCACCGCGAGGACCTGGGGCGTGTACGGCCCTGGCCCGTCGTCGAAGGTCAGGGCGATCTCCTTGTGCTGGTTTCCCGCGATGCGGACGTACGGCGCGTACTTGAGCGTGTGGTTTATGGCCGCGGTCTCGGCGCCCTGCTCCTCGGCCGCGAACGAGCCCGGTCCGACGCCGCCGAGCACGTGAAGCCGCTGGAAATAGCCGGATGTCGTGTGCAGCGCCTTGTGGGAGGTGGAGCTGCCGGTGGCCCCGGTCGAGATCCCGACGACCAGCGCGATCAGCGCGAGCACGGCCAGCGCCATCAAGCGCCGGCGTCGGTGGTGTGGCTGCAGCCGCCGCTTTGGAACCGGCGTCAGCGGTCCCATGGGCGCGCGTGTCCCGGTTCGCTTGGGTGTTGCGGTCGTGCCGTCTTGCATCGGTTCTTCCCCAGGCGCTGGATCGCTCCCGCGCCTCGGGGTGAGTCAATCAGACCCGGGCTCTCGCCGCCGAGGCTGAGCAAGAGCTTGCACCTCTCAGCGCGCGGTGAGACCGGGAATGGGCCCGACCCGCCGGTCGCACTCCCACTACGCTGCGGTTGCCATGCGGACGCCAGTCTGGGTCGTGATCCCCACCTACAACGAGGCCGCAACCGTCGAGAGCATCGTCCGCGCTGCGGCGGCGGAGCTCCAGCAGGTTGTGGGCGGCGAGTACCGGATCCTGATCGTCGACGACAGTTCTCCGGACGGGACGGGAGCGATCGCCGATGCGTTGGCGTCCCAGCTCGACCAGGTGGAGGTCCTGCACCGCGCCACCAAGAACGGCCTGGGCCAGGCCTACCTGGCCGGGTTCGCGCGCGCTCTGAGCGCCGGCGCCGAACTGGTCGTCGAGATGGACGCCGACTTCTCCCACGACCCGAAATACCTGCCCGCACTCCTCGAGGCGACGAACGACGCCGACCTGGTGCTCGGCTCGCGCTACGTGCCGGGTGGAGGCGTGCGCGACTGGGGCCTGCTCCGCCGTCTGATCAGCCGCGGTGGCGGGATCTACGCCAGGACGATCCTGGGGATCGACGTCAAGGACCTGACAGGCGGCTTTAAGTGCATCCGTCGGACGGTGCTCGACGCGATCGATCTTCAGAGCGTCCGGGCCGAGGGCTACGTGTTCCAGATCGAGGTCACCTACCGGGCGATCCTGGCCGGTTTCACGGTGCGCGAGGTCCCGATTGTTTTCACGGACCGCACCGAGGGGACAAGCAAGATGTCGACGCGGATCGCCGTCGAGGCGATGTGGCTCGTCCCGCGGCTTCGTCACAGCGCCCGGGCTGCGATATCAAGCTCGAGCACCCAGCCCGAGAAGGTCAAGACCCGTAACTAACCTAATCTCAATCGTGATCAAACCGCGCCCCGACCGGCGGGCGGGCATCCTTGTTCGGCGATGAGCATCCGCGGTCCGCTCGGCGCGACTCCTGAGAGTGGCGCCTTTGAACTGAACGCGACTGCGCTCGATGCGCGCAGCGCGTCATCTCGCACCCGGCTTGGACAGCTCGGGCTGTTCGGGCTGCTCGCCACGGGGCTGCTGATCTCGCTCGCCGCCGCGCACACGGACGCGATCCTGCCGGAGTCGGTGCGCCCGATACCGGGGTGGCTGGCCGGCCCCTTCGGCGATGCCAACTTCGGCCTCAGCGTGGGGGCGCTGCTGGCCGTGCTGGCGTTGATGTTCGTGTCCTACGCGATCGCGGCGCGGGCGGGCAGCCGGCTCTCGCCCCGAGCCGTGCTGATGACGATCGCCGCCCTGCACGCGCTCGTGCTGCTCGCCCCGCCACTGCTCTCGACAGACGTGTTCAGCTACCAGGCCTACGCGCGCATGGGGTCTATGTACGGGGCCAACCCATATCTCCAGGGCCCACACGCGATCGCACTCGACTCGGTCTATCCGTTCATCGGCTGGAAGTGGGTCACCACGCCCACCGCATATGGGCCCGTGTTCACGCTGTTTAGCTACGTGCTGGCGCCGCTGTCGATCGCCGCGAGCGCGCTCGCCTACAAGGCGATCGCCGCTCTGTCGAGCCTTGTGCTCGTCGCCCTGGTGTGGAACGCGGCCCGGCTGCGTGGCCTCGATCCGGTCCGGGCGGCAGCGCTCGTCGGCCTAAATCCGCTCCTCGTCGTCTACGGCGTCGGTGGCGGCCACAACGACCTGTTGATGCTCGCGATCCTCGTGGCCGGCATCTATCTGATGCTCGCCCACCGAGAGCGGGCCGGGGCGGGAGCGATCGTGCTCGCGGCGGCGGTCAAGCTGACCGCCGTGCTGTTCCTGCCGTTCGCGCTCGCGGGCGCGGGCGGGCCGCGGACGCGGCCCCGGCGCCGCGACGCTCTGATCGGCGCCTCCGTCGTTGTCACCTGCGTCACGGTGCTCGCCTTCAGCGTGTTCGGGACCGGGCCGCTTCACATGCTTGCAACCGTGCAGAAGGGACAGAGCGAGGGCGACTGGCACAGCATTCCGGGGTTCATCTCGACCAAGCTCGGGCTCGTCGAGCTCGGGCGGATCATCGGCCTGGCCCTGGCCGCCGTGTTCGTGGCCACGTTCGCGTGGCTGGTCCGGCGCGTGTGGCAGGGGCGGCTCGACTGGATCGACGGCGCCGGCTGGGCCACGGCCGTTCTACTGATCACGGCGAGCGCGCTTCTGCCCTGGTACGTGGCATGGCTCGTACCGCTCGCGGCGCTTGCGAGCGATCGGCGGCTCTGGCGCGTGTCGCTCGTGATGACCGGGATCGTGATGGCGATCCAGATGCTGGGTTATGTACCGCACACCGCCTGAGAGGATTCGACCAGCCCAGCAGGGCTGTAGCCCCCTACCATGACTGTTGTGAACGGCTCGGAAGACACACTCGGGACGCGCAATCTGTCGCTGCTCAGCGTCGTCGCGCCGATCTATAACGAGGAGGCCACAGTCGATGAGTTCTACTCTCGCGTGTGCGCCGCGCTCGAGGGACTCAGATTCGAGCTCGTTCTGATTGACGACGGCTCCAGCGACCGATCGACCGCGATGCTCGAGCAGCTCGCCGCCCACGACCCGCGCGTCCGCGTCGTGTTCCTGTCACGGAACTTCGGCCATCAGACCGCGCTCACGGCCGGCCTCGACCACGCGCACGGGGACGCGGTGGTGATGCTCGACGCTGATCTGCAGGATCCGCCCGAGCTGATCCCGCGGATGCTCGACAAATGGCGGGCTGGCTGCGACGTCGTCTACGCCGTGCGCGAGGAGCGCGAGGGCGAGTCGCGGTTCAAGCTCGCAACGGCGCGCTGGTTCTACTCGCTGTTCGACAAGCTCGCCCAGGTCGAGCTTCAGCACAACTCGGGCGACTTTCGGCTCCTCGATCGGCGCGCTCTCGACGCGCTCCTGTCGATGCGCGAGCGCAACCGGTTCCTGCGCGGGATGACGGTGTGGGTCGGCTACACGCAGGCCGCCGTCCCGTACCGCCGCGACGCGCGCTACGCGGGCGAGACGAAGTACACGCTCTCGAAGATGATGAAGTTCTCGCTCGACGCGATCTCGTCGTTCTCGCACCGCCCCCTCCAGCTCGCGACGCTGCTCGGGTTCCTGATCTCGACGCTCGCATTCGTAGCCATTCCGGTCGTCGTCGTGCTCCGCCTGCTCGGCTCCTACCTGCCGGGGTTCGGCGCGATCACGATCACGGTGCTCCTGCTCGGCGGGATCCAGTTGATCACGATCGGGATCATCGGCGAGTACGTGGGCAGGATCTACGACGAGGTCAAGGGCCGGCCGCTGTATCTCGTCCGCTCGCGACGGAACTTCAGCGAGGCCGAGCCCGAGGTCCCGGCCCGGCCCGTGCCGGTCTCCTCCGAGACGGTTCCGCCCGAGTCGCCGACCGCCTCGGGTCCGCTCAGCTAGCCGCCGGCCGGGTTCGGCCCGACGGCGCGGTCGGGCCCGGCGGCGGGAGGCTCGTCGTCGCGATCGGCCGGGCGCAGGGGCCGCACCTCGGCGCCGGCGCCGTTCTCCGCCGCAGTCGCCTCCTCGAGCGCCGTGATCCGGCCGGCGAGGCCCTTGATCGCATCGGCGATCGGGTCAGGGAGGTGGACCCAGTCGGCGTCGGGACCCTCGAGGCGGCGCCCCTCGACGCGCACCGGGTGACCAGGGTTGCCGACCACCGTGGAGTTCGGCGGCACGTCGTGGATGACGACACTGTTGGCGCCGATCTTCGACCCGTGGCCGACCGTGATCGGCCCGAGCAGCTTGGCGCCAGAACCGATGGTCACGTTGTCCTCCACGGTCGGGTGCCGCTTACCGGTGGCGAAGCCTGTGCCGCCGAGCGTCACGCCCTGGTAGAGCGTCACGTCGTCGCCGATCTCCGCCGTCTCGCCGATCACCACGCCCATGCCGTGGTCGATGAAGAAGCCCTGGCCGATCACCGCTGCCGGGTGGATCTCGATGCCGGTGACCGTGCGAGCGATCGCCGCAATCATGCGCGGCAGGAGCGGCACGCCGACAGCGTGCAGGGCGTGAGCGACACGATGGGCAAGGATTGCGTGCACCCCGGGCCAGGTTGCGAGGATCTCGACCGAGCCAACGCCTCGCGCAGCCGGATCCCGGCTGTGAGCGGCCGCAACGTCACGGCGAAGCTCCGCCGCGGTGCGCCTGATCAGCCCGAGGCGACGCATCGAGACAAGGGTACCGAGGCGGTTCCTTGGGCCTGGCGGGCGGGACGGCGCCCCCCCGGGCGGAGGGTCGTGTGCGCACCGGCGAGCGCAGCAGCCGCCTACGGCGCGAAGAACGGCGTCGACACGTAGCGCTCGCCCGAGTCGGGGAGGATCGTGGCGATGCGGGCGCCGCGGGATTCGGGCCTGCGCGCGACCTCGAGCGCGGCCCAGACGGCCGCGCCGGCCGAGATGCCGGCCAGCACGCCCTCCTGGCGCGCGAGCCGGCGTGCTGTCTCCAGTGCATCCTCGTCCTCCACGGGGATCACCTCGTCGAGGATCTCGCGGTTCAGGACCTCGGGGACGAACCCGGCGCCAATGCCCTGGATCTTGTGTGGCCCCGGGGGCCGGCCGGATAGGACCGCCGAGGAGCGCGGCTCGACGGCGATGACCCGGCAGCCTGGATTGCGCGACTTCAACACCTCCCCCACTCCCGTGATGGTCCCTCCCGTGCCCACACCCGCGACGAACACGTCGACCCGGCCATCGAGCGCGTCCCAGATCTCGGGGCCGGTCGTGAGGCGATGGATCTCCGGGTTGGCCGGGTTCGAGAACTGGTCGGGCAGGAACACATCCGAGCGGCCCGACAGGGCGCGGGCAGCTTCGACCGCCTCGTCCATCCCTCCGAGCGACTCCGTTACCTCCACCGTCGCGCCGTAGAGCCGCAGCAGCGCCTCGCGCTCACGGCTCATCCCCTGGGGCATGGTGAGCACGAGCTCATAGCCCTTGGCCGCGCAGACGAACGCCAGCGCGATGCCGGTGTTCCCGCTCGTCGCCTCGACGATCGTCGTGACTCCGGGCTCGATGCGACCCTCCCGCTCGGCTGCCTCGATCATCGCCACCCCGATCCGGTCCTTGACGCTGCCGCCCGGATTCAGGGCCTCGAGCTTCGCGAACAGCCCGGCCTCGGGCTCCGTCGACATCCGCGTCAGCTGGACCATCGGCGTCGAGCCGACATGCTCAGCAATGTTGGTCGGAATTCTCGCCATTCCGACTCGCAACCCTACGAGAAGCTCGATCGCGCCGCCCCCACCGCGCGCGAGCGCCCCCACCCCGGGCGGGGCGCCCCGCCGCCAGCGGTGCTAGCCCGGCCGCGAGCAGACCGTGGCCACGGGGCCCTTGGTCCGGCACGCCTCCAGCGACAGGGCGGCCTTGCGGAATGAGCCGAAGGCGGGCTTGGCGATGAAGGAGCCGTGCGCGAACCGAAACAGTCCCGAGTAGGCGAACGCGTTCCCGGTCCGCACCTCCACGGCGGCCCAGGTGTAGTAGTCGAAGCCGACGAGGTCAAGGCTGCGCCGATAACCGGCGAGCAGTGGCAGGAACTCGCCGATCTTCCTCGCCTGTCCCTTCTCGGTCGTGGCGATGTCGAGATTGCCCTTCACCTTTCCGAGCGAAGACGGCCAGCTGACCTCGTCGGCGAGGATCGGCTTGCTCTTGTCCCCGTGGCTGTCCATGACGTTGCGGATCCGCTTGAGGATCGTGATCACGCCGGAGGGCTGGAGGGTGTACGGATGCACGGCCACGACGTCGAACTGGCGGCGGGCACCCGGAACCTTATAGAACGACTTGAGCTGAACCCAGGAGTAGTTCGGCAGTCCCGCGAGCACGACCTTGGCGTGCGGGTCGGCGGCCTTGATCGCAGTGTGGGCTGCCCGCACGAGCGCCATGTACGTGCGCGAGATTGGGGTCGGCGGCCAGAAGGTGCGGATGTTGGGCTCGTTCCAGATCTGCCACATGCGGATCGGGATCTTGGGTGTCGCCCCAGTCCAGAACGTCCCATTCGGCCCGTAGCGCTGAATCAGCGTGGCGATGAACGCGCCGTACGGCTTGTTGCGCTTGGGGGGGGCGACCTCCGCCAGCCCGTGCCGCCCCGCGTCCCATCCGGGTGCATAGATGACGACCGGGAGCACGCTCAGGCCGTGCGCGGCGGCGAGGCCGACGATCTCATCGAGCTGGCCGAAGCGGGTCGGAACGCCGCCCGTGTCGGTGAACTGCGAGGCCTCTCCCGGGGGGACGTCGCGCAAGTGCTGGTACGGCTGCGCCGCCGCCCAGTCGAACACGACCCGGACGCTCTCCACGCCGGCGGCGACCATCTTGTCCATCTGGCGCGAGATGTCGACGCCCTGAGCGGTGGTCGGGAACAGGGGTCCATCCAGGTCCATGCCGACAAATCCCTGCGGTACCCGGGCGGATGCCGCACCCGCGCCTGCCAGCGCAAGCGTGAACGCGACGCCGAGCGCAAGCGTGAACGCGACGCCGAGGGCAAGGGACACCTTCAAGGGACGGCGCATCAGATGTGATACATGACCGAGCCGGCCGCCTGGGCCTCACGCTCGGCGACGTCCGCCACCGTCGAGTCCGCCAGCACCGCTCTGGCCGCCTCGGCCGCATCGGCGAACACGCCGGTGGACCCGTTGCCGAGCGCGCCGTCGAGCAGCTCGACGAGCTCGAGCACCGTGATCTCGTCGGCCGGCCGGGCGAAGCTGTAGCCGCCCTTGACGCCGCGCTGCGAGCGCAGCAGCCCGGCACGCCGAAGCGTCGAAAACAGCTGCTCCAGGAACTGCGCCGGGATATCGCCTCGCCGGGTCAGCTCGGCAATCGGCACGGGACCGCTGTCGCCGTGACGGTGGAGCTCCACCAGTGCGCGCAGCGCGTAGGGCGACTTCGTCGTGATCGAGATCATGGCCGCCAGCGATGATAGCCGCCGCGGCTGTGGCTAGATCCAGCCTCGCTCGGTGGCGATCAGCACGGCCTGGGCGCGGTCCATCGCACCGAGCTTGCCGTAGACGTTGTGCAGGTGCGTCCGCACGGTGCTCGTCGAGAGCCCGAGCTCGCTGGCGATCTGCTTGTACACCATCCCGCGCGCGAGACGCCGCAGGACGTCGATCTCCCGGGCTGACATCGGGCACGGGTCGATCTGTCGCGGCCGCCCGCCGGAGCTGGGGAGCGGCAGGTCATACATGACCGTGCGCAGCTCGGCGGGCGTTACGCCGACGATTCGAGCCACCGAAAGCAGCTCGGACGGGGAGACCGATCCCCCGAAGACGTAGTGGGCAAGCATGTCGGCAAGGCGGACGATCGCCGTCTCGCCGTCGCAGTCGGCGGCGTGGTGGCGCTCGATCACGCTCGCGATCGACTTGGGGAGCCCCCAGCGTCGGGCCAGGACGCCGCCGACCAGCGCATGGTCGACGCCGAGCTCGCGGCGCTCGCGCTGGAGGCGCTCCTCCGGGGTGCGGGCGTCGCCGTGCACCTGCCGCGGATACCCCGGGTAGGCGTGCACCAGTACGAGCTTGCCGATGTCGTGCAGCAGCGAGGTGACCATCAGCCGGTCGCGAGCCTCGTAGCCCAGCTCGCGCGCGAGCCGGTCGGCCGCGCGCTGCGTGGCCACGGCGTGGAGGCGGAACCGTTCCGGAATCCCCTGCCAGACGGCGGTCCGCTCGAAGAAGTCGAAGGTCCGGGCGCGGCTGGCGATCGAATGGACGGTTCGCGGGGAGAGCACCTCCACCGCCTTCACAGCGCTCTCGATGCGTCCCCGCGAACGCCCATCAACCTGGTTCGCAAGCCGAAGGACCGCGACCGCCAGCGCCACATCCGCCTCAACGGCCGCGACAACATCCGCCGTCGGAGGGTCCCCCGCCTCAAACAGCCGCATCACGCGGTTGCGTGACTCGACTAGCACCGGAAACGCCTCGAGGGCCTCGAAGGCGGCGGTCAGACGCCGTCCATGACCCTCGTTGTGATGACGCTCCCGAGCCGCGTAGGGGTCGGTCGGGCCCGTTCTGACTGAAGCGATGGAAGCCACCGGAGGTTCGCTGGTCCTTTTATCTGATTCGGACAGGGCTTCTATATGGCTTTGGGGGGTCCCTGCCGATGGTCCTTTATCGGCAAATGTTCGATGCCGGTTTAGCCCTTATTTGGACGCTCTCTGCACGGCCCGATCGATCCGGGCCAGCGTTTCCTCCCGCCCGAGCAGGGCAACGCTCTCGAAGATACCGGGGGACACGGTCGTCCCGGCGATTGCCACCCTTACCGGCTGAAACACCTTGCCCGGCTTCGCGCCGGTGCTCTCGACGATCCCGCGCAGCGCAGCCTCGATCGTCGCGACGGTGAACGGGTCGGTTTGCGCCAGCGCGTCGCGCGCGGCACGCAGCATCTCGACGCCGCCGTCCTTGGCGATCGTCTTCGTGATAGCGGCCGGATCATCCACGGGCCCATCGAACACGAACCCCACCAGCGGCCAGAACTCGGACAGCGTCTGGATCTTCTCCTCGGTTATCTCGACCGCCGGGCGCAGCCCGGTCCGGCCGGTGAACTGCTCGAGGCGGCGCGTGAGCTCGTCGGTGCCGAGCTCACGCAGCCAGCGCCCGTTCATGTGGCGCAGCTTGCGCTCATCGAACACGGCGGGATTCTTCGAGACCCGCTCGAGCCGGAACCGCTCAGCCAACTCGGGGAGGCTGAAATGCTCCTCGTCGGCGGCGAACCCGGCCCCGAGCAGGGCGATGTAGTTGTCGACCGCCTCGGGGAGGTAGCCGGCTTCGCGGAGCTCCTGGACGGAGGCGGCGCCGTGGCGCTTTGAGAGCTTCTTGCCATCGGGGCCGAGCAGCAGGGGCAGGTGCGCGTACCGCGGGGCCGGGACGCCGAGCGCCGCGAGCACCAGCAGCTGCTTGGGCGTGTTCGAGAGGTGGTCCTCGCCGCGGACGACGTGGGTGATCCCCGCGTCAAGGTCGTCGATCGCGACGGCGAAGTTGTAGAGCGGCGAGCCGTCCGCACGCGCGATCACGGGATCATCCATGTGCGAGTTCGGGAACCTGGTTGCCCCGCGGATCACGTCATCGACGATCGTGTAGCCGTCGTCGGGGACGCGCAGGCGTACGGCGCCCGACTCCGACGGCTCGCCCCGGAAGCCGCGGTCGGCCCCGTGCTGCTCCTTGTACTCGCGCACATCGTCGGCGGTGGCCAGTGAGTGGTAGGCGTGGCCGGCGTCTAACAGCTGTCGCAACACCTCGGTATGGCGCTCGACCCGCTGCGACTGGAACACCGGCTCCTCGTCCCAGTCGAGCTGGAGCCAGCGGAGTGCGTCGAAGATCTGCTCGACGTTCTCCGCGGTGGACCGCTCGCGGTCTGTATCTTCGATCCGCAGCACGAACGTGCCGCCCTGACCGCGGGCGAGCAGCCAGTTGTACAGAGCAGTTCGGGCGCCGCCGATGTGGAGCGCCCCCGTTGGGGATGGAGCAAAGCGAACGCGCATGAAAGAACAGCTCCCATGCTAATCGGCGCCCACGTATCGAACGCGGGCGGTCTGGCCAAAGCGCTCGAGCGCGGCGCCGAACGCGGGTGCACGGCGATCCAGATCTTCAACCAGTCGCCCCGCATGTGGCGACCGACCGCATACGGCGAGGACGACTTCGCCGAGTTCCGGGAGGCGATCGGCACGACCAAGATCGGCTCGGTCCTGATTCACGCGGTGTACTTGCTCAACTGCGCCTCGGAGGACAGGGAGATCCGAGACAAGTCGCGGACCTCGCTGATCCAGTCGCTCAGGGTCGGCGCCGGAATCGGGGCGGACGGAGTCGTGCTCCACGCGGGCTCGGCCAAGCAGGGCGATGTGGGCAAGGCGATCCGGCGGGCCGGAAGGGTGATCGCCCAGGCGCTCGGCGAGACCGAGGCGTGCGAGCTGCACCTCGAGGACACGGCCGGGGCCGGCGGGACGCTTGGGCGCTCGTTCGAGGAGCTCGAGGCCCTGATCGACGCGGCGGGATCAGATCGGAGACTCGGCATCTGCCTTGATTCGTGTCATCTGCTCGCGTCTGGGTATGACGTGCGGACCCCGACCGGGCTGGCGGAGACGCTCGACGAATGCGACGGGACCGTCGGGCTCGGCCGGCTCGGATCGCTGCATCTGAACGATTCGCAGGCAACACTCGGGTCCAACCGCGACCGGCACGCGATTCTCGGCGAGGGAGAGCTCGGCGAGCGCGGCTGCGCGGTGTTCCTGTCCGAGCCTCGATTCGAGAAACTGCCGTGCGTGCTCGAGACGGGAAAGGATGGCGGCGGACCGGGCGCGGAGGATGTGGCGTTGGCATTCAAGCTGCGAAAGCGCGGGACGGCCTCCCGGGCGCGCGGCAGAAAGGGGTCTGGCAAGAGATGAGCGGTACGGAGTCGGATGCACTGGTCGTCTTCGGCATCACCGGAGACCTGGCGAGGAAGATGACGTTCCGATCGCTCTATCGGCTGGAGCGCCGTGGCCTGCTGAAGGCGCCGGTGATCGGCGTCGCCGTGCAGGACTGGACGGTTGAGCAGCTGCGCAGCCACGCCCGCGAGTCGATCGTCGAAACCGGCGAGCGGCTCGATGACGAGTGCTTCGAGCGCTTCGCCCGCAAACTGGGCTACGTGAGCGGCGATTTCGGCGATGAGCAGACCTACGCCAAGGTGGCCGCGGCGCTCGAGGGCAAGCGTGACCCGACCTTCTACCTGGAGATCCCGCCGTCGCTGTTCTCCCGAGTGATCGAGGGTCTCGCACAGGCCGAACTGGTCACCGCCGGCCAGCGGATCGTGGTCGAGAAGCCGTTCGGACACGACCTCGATTCGGCGCGCGCGCTCGCGGCCGAGCTGCACCGCTACGTGGATGAGTCGCAGCTGTACCGGATTGACCACTTCCTCGGGAAGATGGGTCTCCAGGAGATCCTCTACCTGCGCTTCGCTAACACCATGCTCGAGCCGGTGTGGAACCGCAATTACCTCGCCTGCGTCCAGATCACGATGGCCGAGGCGTTCGGCGTGGAGGATCGCGGGCACTTCTACGACCCGGTCGGCGCGCTCCGCGACGTAGTCGTCAACCATCTGATGCAGCTGCTCGCGTCGGCGGCGATGGAGCCCCCGGCCGGTGCCGACCCGGAGACGCTCAAGGACGCCAAGCAGGCGGTCTTCCGCGCGATGGCGAGCGCCAAACCCAAGCACTACGTTCGTGGCCAGTACGAGGGCTACCGCGAGATCGAGGGGGTCGCGCCCGGTTCGGAGACCGAGACGTATGCCGCCATGCGGCTGGAGATCGACAACTGGCGCTGGGCCGGGATCCCGTTCTTCGTCCGCACCGGTAAGGAGATGGCGGCGCACCAGACCGAGCTGCGCCTCGTCTTCAAGCACCCGCCCCGCGTGCACTTCATCACCTACGCAGACCGTCTCCCGCAGCCGAGCCAGATCGTGTTCAAGATCGATCCGAGCACGGGGATCCGCATGATCCTTGACGCGCACCGTGCCGACATGCCGGGTCCGACCGAGATCCAGCTCGACATGGAGTTCGCCCAGGAGGGCGGCGAGGACGCCACCCCGTACGAGATCCTGCTCCACTCGGCCCTGATCGGCGACAGCACCTACTTCACACGGCAGGACAACATCGAGGAGACCTGGCGCGTGATGCAGCCGCTGCTCGACCAGGCGCCATCGGTGATCCCATATGCCAAGGGGTCGTGGGGGCCCGCCGAGGCCGACCGGCTCGTAGCCGGGTTCGGGGGGTGGCACGGGCCCTGGCTACCGGCCTGAGCCGCGCGCCCGGGAGGTACCATTGCGCGCATGCGCAGGGGTGCGTTCCGGCTCGCGTCGGGGCTCGCGGTGTTCGTGTCCGTGGCGGTATGGCCGGCCGCGGCGTCTGCCGGCCAGCCCTGGAACCCGATCGGTCTGCTCTACCAGTCGACCGGGATCAGCCCGCCCGGGGCGAACAACTGGAGCTGCAGGCCGAGCTCGAGACACCCCGAGCCGGTCGTGCTCGTGCACGGGACGCTGTTCGACCAGACGCTGACGTGGAACCTGATGGCCCCGGTGCTCGAGCGCGCGGGCTACTGCGTGTTCGCGCCCGACTACGGCCACCGGGCGACCCAGCCGATCGCCGAATCAGCGCATCAGCTCGGGGCGTTCATCCAGCGTGTGCTTAAGGCGACCGGTGCGCGGCGGGTATCGCTGGTCGGGCACTCGCAGGGTGGAATGATGCCCCGCTACTACCTGGAGTTCCTCGGCGGCACGCGCTACGTGGACGATCTCATCGGGCTGTCGCCCTCGAACCACGGGACCACCCTTCCGGTGGCCGGCCCGGTAGGGACGTATGGCGACTGCCCCGCCTGCTCTGAGCAGGTCGTCGGCTCGGCCTTCCTGCGCCGGCTGAACGCTGGGGACCAGACCCCCGGCCCGGTCTCCTACACGGTGATCGAGACCAGTCACGACGAGATCGTGACGCCGTATCAGTCGGCGTTCCTGGCCCCGGAGGGAGGGCGCGTGACGAACGTCCTGCTCCAGCGGGACTGCCCGGCCGATCTCTCCGAGCACGTGAGGATCCCATATGACCCGGTGGCGATTCAGTGGGTGCTGAACGCGCTCGGGCGCCCGGGACCGGCGACGGCCGGTTTCCACCCCGACTGCACCGGGCTCGCGCTACTCGCCGGGTAGGTGGGGGCCGTCGTGGCGGCGGTCGGAGCCTTGGCGAGCGGAGCCAGGTCGGCGCGGCGGTCTCGCCCGCGGCATGCCGCCCAGGGCATGGCCCCCGCCGATCCGCATCCTCGGCAGCTGATCCCCGACGAGCGCCAGCAGCACGACCACGATCACGACGAACCCGATCGTCTGCAACGTCTTCGACCCCAAGATCGCCGCAACCACGCCCGCCGCCAGCAGCGCGAGCAGCACGATCCCGACGGGGGTGATCCGAGTGCGGCCCTCCATGCCTCGCGAGGATACCTGGCGCACCGGTCCGCCAGAGGCAGCCGGCGCTGACCCCGGGCAGCCAGACGCCGCCGACGCTAGGCTGAGGCCGCCACCGCGGGGCTCTGGCCGCCGAGGATCGCCTCGCCGAGCAGGGCGTCGAGCTCAGCGTGCAGCGACGCCGTCCGAGCCACCCTGAAGCCGGGTCCCAGTCTGAGCCGGCGCGGGCCACCCGAGGTGGTGAGCTCGATCACGACGTCGCACTCGCCGGGGAAGCCGGTGAGCAGCTCCTTGAGCTCGGCCAGGACGGTGGCCGGCAGGATGCTCGCGTCCAGTCGGAGGCGGAGCGCGTCAGGGACGCGGACCGCGGCGGCCTCCTTCTCGGTCGCGACCTTGACCTCCTCCTCGGTTGGCTCAAAGGCGTCGATCTGCTGGGCGATGATGCAGGTCTTGTCCCGGTCGCGGTGGTCGATGCGGCCGCGGACGACCACGATCGAATCGGTCGCCAGCCCGCGCTCGCTCTCAGACAGAGCCTTGCCGAAGACCAGCACCTCGACCGAGGTCTCGAGGTCGTCGAGGGTGGCGAACATCATCGGGTCACCCTTCTTCGTGCGAATCCGCTTGGCGGACACGATCATCCCGCCGACGGTCACCCAATCTCCGTCCCGGCGGGTCGGCAGCTCGGCCAGCGAGCAGTCGACCCGCGCACGCAGAGCCGGACCGACCTCCTTGAGCGGATGGGCGGAGATGAACAGGCCGATCGCGTCCTTCTCGGCGGCCAGCAGCTCGGCGCGATCGAACTCCTCGGACGGGATCGGGGCGTGGCTCGGGGTGGCGAATGCCGCCGCGGCTGCACCCGCGCCGCCGGTGTCGGGGCCGAAATCGAAGATCGACCCCTGCCCGATCTGGGCGTCCTGCTGGGCCTTCTGGCCGGCCCCCTGGGCCTGCTCGAGCACCAACAACATGCCCTTGCGCGAGTCGCCCGTCGACCCGAAGGCCCCGCACTTGATCAGCGCCTCGATCGCTTTCTTGTTCACCGCTCGGCCGTCGACGCGAGCGCAGAAGTCCCAGAGGTCGCTGAACGGACCGTCCTCGCCACGCGCCCGCTTGATCGCCTCCACCGCGGCGAAGCCGACGCCCTTGACGGCGTCGAGCCCGAAGCGGATGTTGCCCTCGACGACGACGAACTCGTGGTCGGAGAGGTTGACGTCCGGGGGGAGGATCTGGATCCCCATCTGCTCGGCCTGGGCGACGAAGAAAGGCACCTTGTCCTTGGTATCCATGACCGAGGAGATCAGCGCAGCCATGTACTCGGCCGGGTAGTTGGCCTTGAGCCACGCCGTTCGGTACGCGATCAGCGCATAGCAGGCCGAGTGCGACTTGTTGAACGAGTAGTCGGCCGAGCGCTCGTTGGTGGTCCACAGCTGTTCGATCACCTGCTCGTCAGTGCCCGATGCGCGGCAGCCCTCGAAGAACTCCGGCTTGAGCTTGGCCATCGCCTCGCGATTCTTCTTGCCGATCGCCTTGCGCAGGTCGTCCGCCTTGGCTCCGCTGAAGCCGGCTACCTCCTTGGCGATCTGCATAGCCTGCTCCTGGTAGACGATCACGCCGTTGGTCGACTCCAGGATCGAGCGCAGGCGCTCGTCCGCATAGGTGACGGTCTCCGGGTTGTGCTTGCCGCGCGTGTAGGTGGGGATGTTCTCCATCGGGCCCGGGCGATAGAGCGCGTTGAGCGCGATCAGGTGCTCGAGCTCGGACGGTTTGACCCGCTTGAGCGTCTCGCGCATGCCCTCGGACTCGAACTGGAACACGCCCACCGAGTCCCCCCGGGCCATCATCTCGTAGGTCTTGGCGTCGTCGAGCGGCAGCGTGGTCATGTCCGGCCGCTCCCCGGTCGAGCGCTCGATGATGTCGAGCGCGTCCTCGATCACGTCGAGGTTGCGCAGCCCGAGGAAGTCCATCTTGAGCAGGCCGATCTGCTCGATCGGCTTCATCGTGAACTGAGTGACGGTCCGGAACACCTTCTCGCCGTTCTCGTCGGTGCCGGCGTCGGCGATCTGGAGCGGCACGATGTCGGTCAGCGGCCGGTCGGCGATCACCACCGCGGCGGCGTGGATCGACGAGTTGCGCACGATTCCCTCGAGGCCCTGCGCCACCTCGACGATCTGGCGCGCCGTCTGGTCGCGGTCGATCTCGGCCCGCAGTGGCTCGCCGGGCTTCAGGCAGTCCGCGAAGCTGGGCGGGCGGCCCATGATCGGATCGGGAATCAGCTTTGCGAGCCGGTCGCCGGCGCCGTAGTCGTGGCCCAGCACCCTGGCCGCGTCGCGGGTCGCCGCGCGGGGGAACATCTTGCCGAACGTGACGATCTGGGCAACCGAGCCGCGGCCGTATTTCTCGGTCACGTATCGAATCACGCGCTCACGGCCGCGCACGGAGAAGTCGATGTCGATGTCCGGCATCGACACGCGCTCGGGGTTCAGGAACCGCTCGAACAGAAGGTCGTAGCGGAGCGGATCGACGTCGGTGATCTGCAGGCAGTAGGCGACGATCGAGCCGGCTGCCGACCCGCGACCGGGGCCGACCGCGATGCCCGAGTCCTTGGCGTATTTGACGAAGTCCCAGACGATCAGGAAGTAGCCGCTGAAACCCATCCGCTCGATCACGTCGAGCTCGTAGTCGGCCCGCTCGACCGCGTCGGCGGGCGGCGGGTCGCCGTAGCGACTCCGCAACCCCTCCTGCACGAGCGTGCGCAGGTAGACCGCCTCGGAGCTCCCGTCCGGCGTCGAATAGCGGGGGATCAGCTGGCGGTCGAGCTCGAGCTCGAGGTCGCAGCGCTCGGCGATCTCGAGCGTCGAGGCGATCGCCTCCGGCCACTCGGTGAACGACTCGGCCATCTCCTCGTTGGAGCGCAGGTAAAACTCGTTGGTCTCGAAGCTGATCTTCGGTTGGCTGAGCGTCGACTTGGTCTGCACGCACAGCAGCGCGGCGTGGTGGTGGTAGTCCTCACGACGCAGGTAGTGGACGTCTCCGGTCCCGACCAGCGGCCTGCCGACCTCGCGCGCGATCCGCACGATCCCCTCATTCGCACGGTCCTGGTCGGCGAGCCCGTTCCTCTGGACCTCGAAGTACACGTTGTCGGCTCCGAACGCGCTCATCATCTCGTCGGCGTGGGCGCGCGCCTCGGCCGGCCGGCCGTCGAGCAGGTACTGGCAGAAGCGCGACTGCAGGCATCCGGTGAGCGCGATCACGCCCTCGGCATGGGCGGCGATCTGCTCCATGTCGACTGACGGCTTGCCGCGCTGATAGCCCTCGAGGAAACCCGCTGAGGAGAGCTTGACGAGGTTCCGGTAGCCGGTCGGGCTGGCGGCAAGGAGGGTGAGGTGAAAACGGTCCAGCCGTCCTGGGGCCCGCCGGGCATGGTCCGCTACCACGTACACCTCGCACCCCAGGATCGGCTTGATCCCATGGTTGCGGCAGGCCGTGAACAGCTCGACCGAGCCGTTCATCACGCCGTGGTCGGTGAGGCCGAGCGCGGGCTGTCCGTAGGCGGCGGCGCGGGCCGCAAGCTCCTCGATCTTGCAGGCTCCGTCGAGCAGCGAGTACTCGGAGTGGACGTGTAGGTGGGCGCAGGCGGAGCTCATCTCAGCGGGTCTCCGAGCATAGGCTCAGCGGCGGACATTTGGGCCCCGGCCCAGCGCCGGCGGAACGTTTCAGCCGCTCTGTGCGCGCTCGAGCCACGCTTGCACGAGCTCCAGCGGCTCCTGGTCGCCGATGATCACGGTTCCGGCAGGCCGCTCACCGCTCAGTACGGCCGGCAGCAGCTGCGGGCCGCAGACGATCGTGGTGGCGACAGCGCCGAGCGTCGCGTCGCTGACCAGCGGGCGGTCCGCCCCTCGTACGTGCAGATAGGGCCCCGAGTCGGATGCGATCGTGAAGCGCTGATCCCGGCTCCAATCGGGGTCGATCATCGCCGCGGCCAGGAGCAGGGCCGAGCGCGCGTCGACCCGTAGCTCGCCCATGCGGACCGGCGTGCGCAGCAGCCGGTCGAGCGAGTCGGCCAGCTGCCGCCTGCCGCGAACCCGTGCCGCGCCGCGGCGAAGACGCCGGCGCAGCCGCCCGGCGGCCAGCAGGCGGGCCGCCGCGCGGGCGTCCGGCGGTGGCGCTGGCAGGAGCGCGCCGAGCACGCGGGAGGCGGCGGCTCGGTCGCGGCGGGCGAGCGGACGCAGCACTCCCGCCAGCCACTCGCCCTGCGGCGCCGGACGATCCTCCCCGGACGGCGGGGCGGACTCGCGCAGCCGCTCCAGCGCCGCGGTCAGGCGCTCGGCCTCGACGGCGCCGGCCGCTTGCGGGGGACGGTCGCCGGCCGCCGCCGAGCGGATCCGCTCGAGGCCGTCGCGGACCTCCTGGATCGCATCGTAGGCGCGAGCCACTCGCTCGTCGGCCCGCTCGCGGTCGGCGCCCTCGGCCTCGAGCGCAGCGCGAAGGAGCCCGAGCTCGGAGCGCAGCTCGGACAGGGTCGCGCCCAGTGCCGGATCGCCCCCGAGAACGGGGCGCCCGGCAGCGCGCGCGTCGATCTGCTGGCGCTCGCGGCGCAGCCGGACAGCATCGCCGGCCCGCTCCCGGGCTCCACCCGTGCGCGGGGGCGGCGCGGGGGCGGCCGCCCGCGAGTGCGCGAACTCCGTGTCGAGGCGGCGGGCGGTGGAATGGTCGTGCGCTCGCGGCAGGAGCTCCTCCACCCGTCGCTCCGCGCGCCGGCGGGCGGCCATCGCCGACCGAGCGGCGTGCTCGGCCTCGTCGACGTTCTGGCGCAATCGCTCGAGCTCGCGCTCGAGCTCCTCGATCCGCAAGTCTCGCTCATCCTCGTCCTCGCTGCCGCCGATCTGCGCCACGCGCTCCTCGAGCTCCTGTCGCAGTGCCCGCTCGGCGTGGGCGCGCTGCCGGGCGGAGCGCAGGTCGCGTTCCCGGGCCGCCGCGAGCGCGGTCGCCCGTTTGAGCTCGCCCTCGAGCTCGTCGAGCCGGGACTCGAGCGCCTGTGCCTCGGCCTGCGCCTCGGCGACCCGACGCGCCGAAGTCTCGACAGCCAGCTCGGCCGCGCGGATCCGGCGCAGGCCGAGCGCCTCGTCTCCAGGCGGATCCGTTCCCTCGGCCTCAACGGGAACCGGGAGCGGAACCACGACCGACCCGAGCTGAAGCCACGCGCGAGTACCGGCGCGAGAGGCGACGGACGCCGGTACGGCGAAGCTCATCTGCCAGGTGCCCGGGGCGGCGCCCGTGAGGCTCGGCGGCTCGGGCATGGCCGGATAGCGACGCCGAAGTCCCTCGACCTCGATCACGAGCAACGGCTGGCCGGTCCAGGTCGGGCGGCGCCGTCGCCACCGGCCGCTGACCCTGACGGTGAGACTCTCGGGCCCCTCCCCCAGCCACTCCACCGCCTCGATGCCCAGCGCGGACGGCGACCCGGGAGGTTCGTTCATGATCCGCGACGGTAAGTGCCGACGCGGACGGACCGCGGCGCCCGGCGACCGGCGTCGTTACGCGTCGCCGGCGGCGGTCGGGCGCTTGGAGGCGCGCTCGCTCATCTTTGCCCGCAAAGCCCGCGCTTCCACGAGCAGGGCCTGTGCCTCGTCAAGATCGCGGCTCGGGGGTGAGGCATCCCGCCGCGCGTCCGCGAGCTCGGCGCCGAGACGCTCAAGCTCGTCGCGCAGGCCGCTCGCCTCGCTGCGCGCGGCCTGATAGGCGACCGTGGTGGTCGCGCGCTCGCCGCGCAAGGCCGCGAGCTCCTCGGCCAGCTGCTCGCGCTCGGCGCGCACGGCGGCCAGCTCGGCCTCGAGGCCCTCGACCCGGGCGCCCAGGACGTCCGCCGTCGATTCGACGTCGCTGAGGCGGGCAACCGCTTCGCGGAGGTAGTCGAGCTCCGCCCGCAGCTCGGCGTGCGTCTCGTCGAGGCGAGCCCTCTGGCCGGAGCGAGCGGCGAGGTCGGCCTGGGCGCGCGCGAGCTCTCCGCGCACCGCCGCCTCGCTCGCCGTGCGCCGCTCGAGCTCGGCGCGCAGGGCGGCCACGGTCTCGGGCTCCGGCGGCGCATCGGGAGCGGCCTGACGCTCCGGGGCCTCCGGCGTATCGGCGGGCGCCGCCGATTCCGGTGGCGCCTCGCCGATCGGCGGCGGCGCGGGCGCGGCCGTAGTCTCCGTCACAACCCCGTCCTGCGAGAATGCTCCCGCCGGGAGCGGAATGCTGACGTCGCCGAGGGTGAGCGATGTTCTCCCCTCCATGCTCGGCTGCAGCCACGTGGGCAGCGCGAACTCACCCGCCCACGTCCGAGACCTGAGCACCCGCCCGCGCCGCGGCGACGACATCGCGGGGACCGCGTGCCTGCCCTCGTCGGACTCGACCACCAGCATCGCGCGGCCAATCGCGGGCCGGTGCCGCGTGACCCAGCGGCACTTCAGCGACACGATGATCTTGTGCGCGCCCAGCGGCGAAGACTTGATCGACTCAAACTCGAGCGGATATTCAGCGTTCATTGGGTCCACGATTCCCTCTGCCTGGTCCTTACCCTACCCGCTCGCCGAGATCGTGCCGGAAACCTGTGTGTCGGCACGGCGACCGCGCTCTTGCGGCGCCGGAGCACCGGAGCACACAGAACCACGCCCTGAGCGGGGCTCAGTCAGTCGCGTGGTGGCGCTGGGCGAGGATCACGCCGCCGACGACAAGCCCGGCCAGCGCCGCGAGCGCGGCCTTGCGCCGAAGACCGTGTGAGCGCCGCCTCAGATACCACTTGCCGCCTTGCCAGACGACGAATCCGAGCATCTTGTATCCCATACCCAGAGGCTACCCGGGATCACTGTTGCGGACCCGCCAGGCCAGCCGCGACTGCAGCGACCACAGCTCGATGAAGCCCGGTGAAGCGGCCTGGGAGAACAGCCCGCCGGACTCGGCAAAGGTCGCGAGCTGGGCGTCGTAGACCGCGTAGGGCGAGGAGCGGGTCGCAACCCGGGCCGACCCCTTGTAGAGCTTGATCCCGATCGTCCCGGTGACCTGGCTGTTGGCGGCGTTCATGTACGTGTCGAGGTCGGTCCGCAGCGGCTCCCACCACAGGCCGGCGTAGACGAGGTAGGCCCAGCGCTGGTCGAGGATGGGCTTGAGCTGGTTCTGATGGATCGTCCCGACCAGTTTCTCGAGCTCCTGATGGGCGAGCAGGACGATCGTCGCCGCTGGAACCTCGTAGATATCGCGCACCTTGAGCCCGACGATCCGGTCCTCGATGTGGTCGACGATCCCGACGCCGTGACGGGCGCCGATCTCGCCGGCGCGCTCGAGCAGTTCGACGAGCGCCAGGCGATCTCCGTTCAGCGCCACCGGGAGACCGCGCTCGAACTCGATGCTCATGGTCTCGGCCTCGTCCGGCGCCTCCTCCGGCCGCGTGACGAGTCCGAATACGTCGTCCTCCGGCGCGTGCGCGAGGTCCTCGATCCAGCGCCCCTCGCTCGAGCGGCCCCACAGGTTGTCGTCGATCGAATAGGGCGCCGTCTCACTGCCGCCCTTGACCGGGATCCCGTGCTCGCGCGCGTAGGCGACCTCCTCATCGCGGCCCATCCGCCACGTGCGCACCGGTGCGATCACCTTGAGCTCGGGGGCGAGCGTCGCAATCGTCGCCTCGATCCGCACCTGGTCGTTGCCCTTGCCGGTGCAGCCGTGGGCGATCGTGTCACAGCCCGTCGCCCGCGCGTGGTCGACGGCCAGCTTCGCGATCAGCGGCCGCCCGAGCGCGGTGAACAGCGGATAGCCGAGGCCGTAGATCGCGTTGGCCTTGATCGCCCTCGCCACGTATTCGCCGGCGAACTCCGCACGAGCATCCACAACGTGGCAGTCGACCGCGCCGAGCTGCAGCGCCTTGCCGCGAACAACCTCGTAGTCCTCGCCCGGCTGGCCGAGGTTCACGGTCAGCGCCACCACCTCGGCGTCGTACTCGTCCTGGATCCACTTGAGCATCACGCTCGTGTCGAGGCCACCGCTGTAGAGCAGCAGCACGCGGTGCACGTCCTCCGGATGGGCGACGTACGTGGCGGTTGGATGATGGATCGGGTCATGCATCGGGACCGGGAAGGGTATTGGGGGCGGGCGGAGTTGGCGGCGTGCCGGGCTATCGAGCGCGATCGCGCGGACCGCTGTCCGGTGCCCGCAGGCGTCGCTGGATGTCCATCCACAGCGCCTCGTAGGCCAGCGCGGCGCGGGACCCGGGGGCGAACGTGGCGACGACGTCGCGCTCGAGCCCCATCCGCTCGACCTCGTCGGCGGACTGCACCGCGGCTCCCAGCATCGTCACGTGGTGCATCGAGCGCAGCTTGGCCATGACCTCGCGGTGCAGAGACTTGCGAACCTCGACCATCGAGAAGAACGCGAGCACCTGAGGGCCGCCCTCCACCAGCGATGCGAGCTGCTCGAACGTCCTCGAGGAGAGCGTCGCGGGGATGATCGGCACCAGCAGCGCGTCGGCCGCCTCGAACACGCTCTCGGACACGAGTGAGATGCTCGGAGGACAGTCGAGGAACACGTAGTCGTACTCGTCCTGCAGCGGCTCGAGCACCCGGGAGAGACGGGCCGTCGGTTTCTTGAACGCGTCAAGGGCGAGGTCCATGTGCCGGTAGGAGAAGTCGGCCGGCAGGAGATCGAGCCCGGGATGGTCGGTGCCCTTGATCGAGCGCCTGAGGAGGGCGCGCCGTCGCAGCAGGTTGCGCCCGCCTCCGCGCACCTTGGGCTTGATCCGGAACAGGTAGGTGGAGGCTCCTTGGGGGTCGAGGTCCCAGAGCAGCGTCCGATACCCGTCTCGTGCCGCGAGGTAGGACAGGTTGGTGGCCGCGGAGGTCTTCCCGACTCCCCCCTTGATGTTGTATGTGGCGAGCACGCGGCTCAACCGAAGGTCTCCTTCATCAGCGCCCGCTGGGATTTGGACGCGAACGAGCTGAAATGCGTGGCGAACTCGTTGCGCGCGGCCTGCTCGTCCTCGCCGAGTCGCTGAACGAGCATCCCCATCGCCATCAGCGCAGCAGGACCGCCGGGGAGCGCGCAGACCTCGTCGGACAGGGCCCGCAGCGTGGCCACCTGGACCTCGCGGTCCTGGTGGCGGCCGAGGACGTCCTGGAGGCCCTTCAGCGACTTGATCATCGGCTTCACGACGTCGCCGGGGTAGAGCGGCAGTCCGAACAGCTCGAGCAGATAGCGGAGCTCCTTACCCTTCTTGCGCAGCTCGTGGTATGCCTCGGCCGGGCTCTCGCGATCGATCGTCCGGCCCATCTTGACCATCCGGCGATAGACGTTCGAGATCCGTTCCGCCGCAACGTCATCGATAGGCCGCTGCGCGTCGGGCCGGTCCTCGTCACCGAGCTGCTCCAGCTCGCCGAGGAACGCGCCCCACTCGGCCCGGAGCGCCACCGCCCGGTCCGAGCGCAGCGCCCGCGACATCTCGCGCCGGGCGATCAGCCGACGGCTCCGCAGGACACCGAGGAGCGGGTCGAGGTCAGGCTGCGGCTGCTCCGGCAGCATCGCGCGGTAGTCGTCGAATTCGAGCACGTACACGTCGAGGTCACGCGCGTCGCCCGTGACCTGCTGAAGCCAACGGAACTCGGCGCGGAACCTTGCCAGCCGCTCCGGCGGAAATGCGCGCTTGAGCTCCCGCTGGACCGAACGGCTGCGCCGCACCGCCACGCGGAAGTCGTGCAGGAACTCGCTGTCGACGTCGGCGAGTGTCCCGTCGAGGTTCGCGTCCATCACCTCCAGCAGGCGCGAGAGGACCCTGGCCGCGGCCCGGTCGGTGCGCTCGCCCGCGGCGAGTGGAACGTCGATCTTCGACGAGACGCCCCCCGGGACGAGCCCCGCCGCCCGCACCGCCTCGTCGACCAGCGGCTGGTCGGCGGGACGAAACCCGAACTCGCTCTCGAGCCGCTTCGTGACCTTCTCGAACTCGCGGTCGTAGCCACGGACCACGGCCAGGCGCAGCCGCGGCCGCAGAGGCCTGTGCATGCTGCTCGAGGACACCAGCGCCGGCTCCTCGAGCGTCATCCTGACGACGGTCTTATCGGCTCCGTCGAGCACGCTCAGCTCGCGGTTGCGGCTGTGCACGTGGGCGAGCGGAAGCAGCGCGCGGACGTCTACCACCCCGGCGAGCTCGTTGCGAAACGGACCCGCCGGCAGCTCGTACGCGTGCAGCGGGCGGGTCGGCAGGGCCGCCGCGAGACTGGCCCGCTCACCGCCGGTCGCCTCCTCGACGAGTGTCAGCCGCCCATCCTCGTGCACGCACGACATCCCGTCCGCGCGCACGAGCCCGTCAAAGGTGTCGTAGAAGGTCCGGTCGGTTTCGCGAGCGCTGCGCTCGGCGAGGTCCAGGTGGGTCCTCAGCGTCTCGCCCGCCTCGGTGAGCGTCATTGCGTCGGGGGGCAGGAAATCGAGCATCAGGCAAGCTTCTGCAAACGATCGAGCGCTTCGTCGATCTCCTCCTCGCTCACGATGAGCGGTGGTTCGAGGCGAATCGTTCCGGGCCCGGTGGCATTCAGGACCAGTCGCTGCTCGAGCAGCGCGGTCCGCGCCAGTGCGGGCGCATCATGACCCGCGGCGAGGTCGATGGCAAGCATCAGCCCTCGACCGCGAGCCTCGCGGACGTAGGGCAGCCGCGCCAGCCCCTGCCGAAGGCGGGCGCCACGCTCGCGTACGCGGGACAGGAGCTCGGGCTCGGAGCAGATCTCGAGCGCAACCCGTGCGGCCGAGGCGACCAGCGGGCCGCCTGCGAAGGTCGACCCGTGATCGCCCGCCTCGAACGTGTCGGCCAACCGCGGCCCGGTCACGAGCGCGCCAATCGGAAGGCCGCCGCCAAGCGCCTTGGCCGAGGTCAGCGCATCGGGGACAACGGGCGTCTGCTCGTAGGCCCAGAGCGTCCCCGTCCTCCCCATTCCGGTCTGGATCTCGTCGAACACCAGCGCGGCGCCGGTCCGGTCGCACGCCTCGCGCGCCGCGAGCAGGAGCTCGTCGGACAGGACGTTGATCCCGGTCTCGCCCTGGACCGGCTCGAGCAGAACGGCCGCGGTTCGCTCGCTGACGGCGGCCGACAGGGCCTCCGGATCCTTTGGGACGACCATGAAGCCCGGGACCAGCGGCGCGAACGGCGCCTGCTTGGCCTCCTGCGGCGTTGCCGACAGAGCGCCGTAGGTCCGCCCATGGAAGGCGCCGTGCACGACGACCACCTCGCCGCCGGGGCGGGCCCGGCGGACGAGCTTGATCGCGGCCTCGTTGGCCTCGGCGCCGGAGTTGGTGAGGAACACCTTCCCGCCCAGCGAGCTCTCGGCGAGCTCCGCGGACAGCCGCAGCGCGGGCTCGGTGTAGTAGAGGTTGGTCGCGTGGGTGAGCCGTCCGACCTGATCGCGCACCGTCTCCACCACGCGCGGGTGGCAGTGGCCGACGTTCAGGACCGAGATCCCGGCCAGGAAGTCAAGGTACTCGTTGCCCTCGTCGTCCCACAGCCGGCAGCCGGAGCCGCGCACGAACTCGACCGGGTTGCGCACGTAGGTGGCGATCGCGTAGGAGGCCTCGAGCTTCTGGAGTTCGGCCAGGCTCACTCGCCGGCCCCGATCTTGGTCCCCTGGCCGGCGTCCGTGAACAGCTCGAGCAGCAGCGAGTGCGGCACGCGCCCGTCGACGATGTGCGCGTGCGAGACGCCACCATGGATCGCCGCCAGGCACGCGGCCAGCTTTGGCCGCATCCCGCCCTCGATCGAGGGCAGCGCGCCGGCGACCGCGTCCACCGACACCTCGGAGATGACACTCGAGACGTCGCCGGGGTCGCGCAGCCAACCGGGCACGTCGGTCAGGAACATGATCTTGTAGGCGCCGAGCGCCGCCGCCACGGCGCCGGCGGCCTCGTCCGCGTTGATGTTGTAGGAGTGGCCGTCGCGGTCGGCACCGACGCTGGCCACGACGGGGATGTAGTTCTCGGCCACGCGCGTCAGCACGTCGACATCGACCCGCTCGATCCGCCCCACGAAGCCGATGTCCTGGCCGCTCGGCGCCGGCTGGCGCGCGGCTCGGAACAGCAGCCCGTCGTCTCCGCACAGCCCGACGGCCGGCTGTCCGTGGCGGTTGATCAGCAGCACGATGTCCTTGTTGACCTTCCCGACCAGCACCATCTTCGCCACCTCGACCGTCTCGGCGTTCGAGACGCGCAGCCCGTCGACGAACTCGACCGGCAGGTCGAGCCGCTCCATGTAGCTCGTGATCTCCGGGCCGCCGCCGTGGACGATCACCGGGTTCATGCCGACGTACTTGAGCAGCACCACGTCGCGCGCGAACTCCTCCTTGAGGGCCGGATCGGTCATCGCCGCGCCGCCGTACTTGATCACGACGGTCTTGTGATGGAACTCCCGGATGTAGGGGAGCGCCTCGAGGAGTGTGGCGACGTCTCTCACGCGCGTCTCACGCTAGGTCGTGTAGTCCGCGTTGATCGTCACGTACTCGTGGCCCAGGTCGGAGAAGAACAGCTCGGTCTCGGCGCCGTCGCCGGGGAGGCCGATCTCATAATCGACCTCGTCGCGCTGGACCGCCGCCTTGAGCGCGTCGGCGTCGTGCGGAACGTAGGCGCCGCGGGCGCACACCGGCACGCCCTCGATCGAGATGTCGACGGCGACGGGCGCGAGGCCGGCGGTGGCTGCGCCCACGGCCTGGACGATCCGGCCCCAGTTCGCGTCTCCGCCGTAGAGTGCCGTCTTGACCAGCGACGAGTTGACGACGCTGCGCGCGACGGTGCCGACCAGCTCGGAATCACCGCCCCGGACGACGACGCGGCCGATGCGGCGCGCGCCCTCGCCGTCGCGCACGACATCGAGTGCGAGCGCTCGCAGCATCGCGTCGAGCGTCTCGCCGAAGTGGAGCTCGTCCTCGGTCTCGGGCTCGATTGCGACCCCGGACCCGCCGCTGCACTGGAGGATCACGGTGTCGCTCGTCGACAGCTGGCCGTCGACGCTGACGCGCTCGAACGAGCGCTTGACCGTGACTCCGAGCAGCAGGTCGGCGGTCTCGGGCGACATCGCCGCGTCGGTCTGCACGAATACCAGCAGCGTGGCGAACCCGGGCGAGATCATCCCCGCGCCCTTGGCCTGCGCGGTCAGCCTGACCGTCCCGCCGGTGAGCCGCACGTCCAGGCAAGCGCGCTTGGGGTAGGCGTCGGTCGTGCGGATCGCCTCGGCGAACTCGGCGTCGCCGTCCTGGCGCAGGCGGCCGGAGGTGGCCGCGACCCCGCGTATGATTGCGTCCATCGGCAGCGGGACGCCGATCACTCCGGTGGAGGCGACGGCCACGGCGCTCTCGGTGCCGACACCCGAGACCACGGCCGCCGCGCCCTGCATCTTGGCGGCGTCGTCGAGCCCGCGGCGCCCGGTGGCGGCGTTGGCGTTCCCCGAGTTGACCAGCACGGCCCGGATACCATCCAGGCGGCATCGCTCCATCGTCAGGAGCACCGGGGCCGCGAGCGTGCCCGACCGCGTGAACCGCGCCGCGCTTGTCGTCCCGGGCACGTCGGAGACGACGATCCCGAGGTCGAGTGCGCCGCTCTCCTTGATCCCGCACGCGACGCCGGCGGCCCGGAAGCCCGCAGGCAGGCCCCCCGCCAGCTCGGTGGCGTTATCCGGCGCGTCGATCCACCGAGACCTGAACAGGCTCATGCGATCCCGTCGCGCTCATCGAACCCGAACATCACGTTCAGATTCTGGACTGCCTGTGAGGCCGCGCCCTTCCACAGGTTGTCGATCGCCGCGAACACGATCACGCGCCCGGTGCGCTCGTCGCGGTGCACGGAGATTCGGCAGATGTTCGTCTCGCGCACGTCGCGGACGCCGGGGGGCCGGTCGGCCAGCTCGACGAACGGCTCGCTTGAATAGGCGTGCGCGTAGAGCTGCTCGAGCTCGAGCCCCTCGGCGCCATCCGCCGCCGTGACGTAGCAGGAGACGAGCTCGCCCTGGTCGAGCGGCACCAGGTGCGGCGTGAAGGTGACCGTCACCTCCGCGCCCATCGCCGCAAGCTCCTGCTCGATCTCGGGGGTGTGGCGGTGGCGCGGCACGCCGTAGGCGTTGAGGTTCTCATCGACGGTGACGAAGTGGGTCTTCTCGGTGGCCGCCCGACCGGCGCCCGACACGCCCGACTTGGCGTCGATCACGACGTCATCGATCACGCCGGTGCCGGCGAGTGGGGCGAGTGCCAGCAGCGTCGCGGTCGGGTAGCAGCCCGGGTTGGCGACCAGGTCAGCGTCGCGGATCTCGTCGCGATAGCGCTCCGGGAGCCCGTACACGGCCTCGGCGAGCAGCTCGGGTGCCGTGTGAGCCTTGTACCACTCCTCGTAGGTGTGCGGATCGCGCAGGCGGAAGTCGGCGCTCAGGTCGACGACGCGCACACCCCGCTCGCGCAGCTCCTTGACCAGCGGCGCCGCCGCACCGTGCGGATAGGCGACGACGGCCGCGTCGACCTCGGCGTGGCGGTCGAGATCGAGCTCCTCGAGAGCGAGCGGAACCCGGTGGTAGGGGTACAGGTCGGCGAGCGAGCGCCCCACGTCGCTTCGAGCGGTGACTGCGGTCAGCTCGAACTCCGGATGGCGGTGCAGCAGCCGCGCGGTCAGGGCTCCCGTGAAACCGGCCGCGCCGAGGACGACGACGCTAGGAGTCACGGACGCGACCCCCGAGCTGCTGCGACAGCGCGCCGACGATCGCCCGGCGCCGGGCCGCGACCTCCTCGGCCGTGAGCGTCCGGTCCGGCGCCCGGTAGGCCAGCCGCAGCGCGAGCGACACGTTGCCCTCGCCGATCCGGTCGACGTCGCGGTAGACGTCGAACACCTCGGCCCGCCCCAGCAGCGGGGCACCCGCGCGCGTGACCACGTCTAGCACCTGCTCCGCGGTGACCGAGTCGGCGACCACGACCGCGAGATCCTCTCGCACCTCGGGGAAGCTCGTCAGGTCCTCGTAGAGGGGCGTGAGCACAACATGCTCGCAGGCCAGGTCGAGGTCGAGCTCGAATGCGGCCACCGTCTCGGCGATCTCCCACTCGGCCGCCGCCGACGGATGGATCTCGCCCACCCAGCCTGCGTCCTCGCCATCGATCCTGATCGAGGCGGAGCGGCCCGGATGCAGGAACGGTTGCCGCGCGGCCGCGAGCGACCAGGGGATTCGGAGCGCGTCGAGCAGCGCTCCGAGGACGCCCTTGGCGGCGAAGAAGTCGGCCGTCCGCGGCTGGGGGTCGCGCCACGTCGGCCGCCGGACCGATCCGACCAGCAGGCCGGCGACGTGGTGGGGCTCGCGGGCGAGGCCGGTTGCCGGGTGCGGCCGGTACACGGCACCCGCCTCGAACAGCCGCAGCGTACCGGCGTTGTGGGCGAGGTTGTGGCTCGCGACGTCGAGCAGCGATCCCAGCAGCGTGGTGCGCAGCTGGGACTGCTCGGCGGACATCGGGTTCTCGAGCTCGAGCACGTCGTCGCTCGGCATCCTCAGCTTCCGCGCCAGCTCGGCGCCGACGAAGCTCCAGCCGACGATCTCGTCGAGTCCCTGGCCGGTCAGTGCGTCGGATGCTCGGCGGCGCAACCGCTGGCGGACGGTCAGCCGGCCGGAGGCGTTGTGCCGGCTCGGCAGCGTGGCCGGCAGCTTCTGCAGCACGTCGAGGCGCGCGACCTCCTCGATCACGTCGGCCTCCCGGGTCACGTCGGCGCGCCGGAATGCGGGCGGCCTGACGTCGAGCCCGTTGGGGGCGTCGGTGGTCTCGAACTCGAGCGCTTCGAGGATCATCGCCGCGCGCCGGCGCTCGACCGGCACGCCGAGCAGGCTCTCGATTCGGGCGTCCCGCAGCCGGATCGTCTGGGGCTCGGGGCCGGGACCACCGATGTCGACCGTCCCGGGGACGGCGCGGGCGCCGCACAGCTCGACCATGAGACTGGTCGCGACCGCCTGGGCGTCGATCGCCTGCTCGGGCTGAAGCTGCTTCTCGAACCGGGTCGAAGCCTCGCTGCGCAGGCCGAGCTTGAGCGAGGTCCGGTGGATGTTGGCGCCGTCCCAGTTCGCCACCTCCATCAGCACCCGCGTCGTCTCGGGCACAACCTCGGAGCGCGCGCCGCCCATCACGCCAGCGATCGACGTCGGCCCGTCCCCGTCCTCGATCAGGACGATCTCCGAGTCGAGCGTCCGGGTCTGGCCGTCGAGCGTCTCCACCGCCTCGCCGTCCCGGGCCCTGCGCACGTTGAGCCGGGCGCCGGCGACGCGGTCGAGGTCGAACGCGTGGAGCGGCTGCCCGGTCAGGAGCATCACGTAGTTGGTGATGTCGACCACGTTCGAGATCGGGCGCTGGCCGGCCGCCATCAACCGCGCCCTGAGCCAGGCCGGGCTGGGACCGATGTTCACGTCCTCGAACACCCTGGCAGTGAAGCGCGGGCACAGGTCCGGGCACTGCACTGTGATCTCGATCCCCGGCGGGTCGCCGGCGGTCCCCGGGTCCTGGCTCCAGGGCGCCGGCACCAGCGGCGCGCCCGTCGCGGCGTGGACCTCGCGGGCGACGCCGTAGATCCCGAGGCAGTCGGGTCGGTTCGGCGTGACCTCGAGCACCAGCACATCGGTCGAGATCGGAAGCACCTCGGTGAGCGGCGATCCCGGCGTCAGGCCGTCGGCCTCGAGCACGATGATCCCGGCGTGGTCGGTCCCGATCCCGAGCTCGTCCTCGGCCAGGATCATGCCGTTCGACTCGATCCCGCGGAGCTTGGCCTCGCCCAGCGTGGTCCCGTCCGGCATCACCGCGCCCGGCCGCGCGACCGCCACGGTCTGGCCGGCCTCGACGTTCGGCGCGCCGCACACGATCGTCACCGGGTCGGTGTCGCCGACGTCGACCCGGCAGACCCTCAGCCGGTCGGCCTCAGGATGCTTTTCGGCCTCGATCACCCGCCCGATGACGAAGTTCTCGAGCGCCGAGACGCCGTGGTGCTCGACGCGCTCGACCTCGGTTCCGGTCATCGCCAGGCGCTCGGCCAGCGCCTGGGCCTCGAGCGGCGGGGCGCAGTACTCGTGCAGCCACTGCAACGGGACGCGCATCAGTGGTCGTCTCCGTGATTACGGTCGCACCGACAGGCGTCACCGGCGGATGCTGACGAAGGACGCAGGAGCCGACGCGGAGCAGCGCTCCGCGAGACGGCGAGGACGCATGTCAGCGCCGCCGGGGGGGCCTCGAATGCGAGCGTGATTGCGGAGGCGGCCACTAGCCAAACTGCTCCAGGAAGCGGACGTCGTTGTCGTAGAGCAGCCGCAGGTCTGGGACCCCGTGCTTGAGCATCGCGATCCGCTCCACCCCCATGCCGAACGCGAACCCCTGAACCTCCTCGGGGTCATATCCGTGTTCGCGCACGTGCGCGAACACGTTCGGGTCGACCATCCCGGCGCCGAGTATCTCGATCCAGGCCGTGCCCTTGCACAGCGGGCAGCGCCGGCCGTCGGCGGTGAAGCCGTCGGTGCAGTTGAAGCACGAGACGTCGACCTCCACGCTCGGCTCGGTGAAGGGGAAGAAGTGCGGGCGCATCCGGACCTCCCGCTCCTCGCCGAAGATCGCGCGAGCGAAGGTCAGCAGCGTGCCCTGGAGGTCGGCCAGGGTGACGTCAGTGTCCACCGCGAGGCCCTCGATCTGGTGGAACTGCGGGGTGTGCGTGGCGTCGGAATCGGGCCGGTAGACCCGCCCGGGCATGACGATGTAGATCGGCGGCGGCTGGCTCTCCATGGCCCGGATCTGGACGGGCGAGGTGTGGACGCGGAGCAGCGCCGTCTCAGGATCGAAGATGTCGTCGGCCGGCCGGATGTAGAACGTGTCCGTCATCAGCCGCGACGGGTGGGTCAGCGCGTGGTTGAGCGCGTCGAAGTTGTAGTAGACGGTCTCGACCTCGGGACCCTCGGCGACGTTGAAGCCAAGGCCGATGAACACGTCCTCGATCTCGCGCCGCGTCTGCGTGATCAGGTGAAGGTGGCCGATCGCCGGGAGCGGGTCACCGGGCAATGTGACGTCGACGCGGTCTGCGACCAGGCGCTGCTCGAGCTCGCGGGCGGCGAGCTCGGCCTGCCGTTGGTCGATCTTCGTCTCGAGTGTCTGTCTCGCCTGGTTGGCGGCCTTGCCGACGGCGGCGCGTTCCTCGGGCGGCAGGCCGGCCACGTTGCGCAGCAGGTTCGGGAGCTCGGCCTTGCGGCCGAGGTAGCGGATCCGGGCCTCCTCGAGCGCGGCCGTGTCGGAGGCCGCGTCGATCGCGGTGGTGGCCTCGGCGACTATCTGGGCGATCGGTTCGGTCATGGCGCGGGCGTGATCCTAGTTACCTCGTAGAGCGCAACCGTCGCTGCCATGGCCGCGTTCAGCGAGTGGATGTGGATCGGGATGTGCGCGGTCGCTTGTGCGCTCGCCACGACCCCCGTCGGGAGGCCGTCGCGCTCAGAGCCGATCAGGAGCGTGAGTCCTTCTCTGGCGTTTGAACTCGGAATGTTCGAGGTGGATTGCCAGAGTTCGGCCAGCGAGACCCCCTCCCCCGCCACAAGCGCGATCTTGAGCCCGGGCAACGCGTCGATCGAGGCGGCCCGCACCAGCGGCACGCCGAACACCGCGCCCATGCTCGCCCGGACGGCCTTGGGGCTGTACGGATCCGCGCTCCCCGGGCCCAACGCCACGGACGCCGCGCCGAACGCCTCCGCAGACCGCAGTACCGCGCCGACGTTGCCCGGATCGTGTACGCCGTGCAGGTAGACGCAGACCGGCCCGATCGCCGGTGAAGCCCACCGCTCCTGATAGACGGCGAGCGTACGGGTGCCGGACGCGAGCCCCGACGCCTTGGCGAGCACATCGGGCTCAACCTCGACGCCTGGCAGCCCGCTTCCCGCCGCGGCGTAACGCTCAAGCGGCTGCCAGCCGGCGGCGTCGGCGGCGCGCAGCAGGTCCTCGCCCTCGGCCACGAACCGGCCGGCCCGCTCGCGCTCGCGCCGCCGCATCCTCAGCTTGCGGATCTCCTTGAGCCTCTGGTTCTGTGAGCTTGTGATCGTCATCTCGGTGTCCGGGAAACAAAAAGGGCGCCCTCCTGGTGGAGCGGCGCCCGAGTGGCGGTGCTGGTGGTTCGGCGAGAGGTCAGCCGTCCGCCAGCGCCTCGCGGGCGCGGTCGGCAAAGCGTCGGAAGGTGTCGGCGTCGCGGACGGCGATGTCCGCAAGAATCTTGCGGTCGAGCTCGACGCCCGCGCGCTGGAGGCCGTGCATGAACTGCGAGTAGGACAGGCCGTGCTGCCGCGCGGCGGCGTTGATCCGCGTGATCCAGAGCCGCCGGAAGTCCCGCTTGCGATTTCGCCGGTCCCGGTAGCGGTACTGGTCGGCCTTCAGCACCGCCTCCTTGGCGGTGCGGTAATGCCGGCTGGCGTCGCCCCGGTAGCCCTTCGCGAGCTCGAGCGTCGCGCGGCGCTTCTTGCGTGCGTGCGCGGAGCGCTTGACCCGCGTCATACCCGCTTCTCTCCGAGGAGCTTCTTGATCCGCGGCTCGTCGTGCTTGGATATGACCGCGGGTTGGGCGAAACGCCGCTTGCGCTTGGGCGACTTCTTCTCAAGGATGTGGCTCGAGAACGATCTGCGGCCGCGCACCTTGCCGGTGGCGGTCACCTTGAAGCGCTTCTTGGCGCCCGAGTGCGTCTTCATCTTCGGCATGACAGCGGCCTAGTAAAGCAGACGGGCGTCAGGTCGCCGCGTCGCTCGGCGCGGTGGCCGGAGCGCTGCCGTCGGGCGCCGCGTCGCTCGCTGCGGTGGCAGGAGCGCTGCCGTCGGCCGCCGAGGCGCCGTCGACCGGGCCGTCGCCGTTGCCCTCGATCTTCTCCTTGGCGCCGTCGCCACTGAGGACCGCCTTCGAGGGAGCCAGCATCATCGTCATGTTGCGCCCATCCTGGACCGGCGACTGCTCGACGACGGCGATCTCGGAGAGCTCGCCGGCCAGCCGGTCGAGCAGCGCCATGCCGCGCTCGGGGTGGGTCACCTCGCGGCCGCGGAACATGATCGTGATCTTCACCCGGTCCCTGCCAAGCAGGAAGCGCCGCACGTGGCCCTTCTTGGTGTCGTAGTCATTCTGCGCGATCTTCGGCCGGAACTTGATCTCCCGGACGTTGATCTGCTGCTGGTGCTTGCGCGCCGCCTTTTGCTTCTGTTCCTGTTCGTACTTGTACTTGGAGTAATCCAGTACGCGGCACACGGGCGGCCGGGCGTCCGGCGCCACCTCGACCAAGTCGAGATCGCGCTCCTGGGCATACGCGAGCGCGTCGGAGGTCTTGATGACCCCGATCTGCTTGCCGTCCTCGCCCACGAGTCGAACCTCGGGCACGCGAATCCGGTCGTTGATCCGGGTCGTGTCCCGCTCGGGCGGGCGCCGGTCGAACCTACGGGGGACCGGCACTAGTTTCGATGGCGGCGGGACGTCAAGCGGCGCCGGGCCGTGTCTGGTGATGCGGTTGGATCAACGCTGGCGAGTATAGCGACGCGATTACCCGCTGGCACGGGTTTTCACTTCTTCGCTCAGCCGCTCGATGAACTCCACGATGGGCACGGAGCCGGCGTCCCCCCGCCGATGCTCGCGCAACGCGACGTGATCGGACTCCTGCTCGCGGTCGCCGACCACGAGCATGTACGGGATCTTGCGGAGCTCGGCGTCGCGGATCTTGCGCGCGATCGACTCGGTGCGGTCGTCGAGCTCGGCTCGCAGGCCAGCCGCCCGGATCCGGTCGCGCACGGCGGCGGCGTACTCGTTGTGCCGGTCGGCGATCGGGAGCACGATCGCGTGTATGGGCGCAAGCCACACGGGCAGCTCCCCGGCGAAATGCTCGAGCAGGATGCCGATGAAGCGCTCGTAGGAGCCCATCAGCGCCCGGTGGATCATCACTGGGGTGTGCTCGGCGTTGTCGGCGCCGGTGTAGGTGAGTTCGAAGCGCCGCGGCATGTTGTAGTCGAGCTGCACCGTGCCGAGCTGCCACGAGCGGCCGAGGGAGTCGGTCATATGCATGTCGATCTTGGGGCCGTAGAAGGCCCCGTCGCCCTCGTTGAGTTCGTACTCGAGGCCCTGGCTCTCGAGCGCGTTCTTGAGCGCCGCCTCGCTCAGGTCCCACAGCTCGTCGGAGCCGATCCGCTGCTCGGGCCGGGTCGAGAGCTCGAGCCGGACGTCGATCCCGAACACGTCGTAGGTGGCGAATGCGAACTCGATCGCGCGCGCGACCTCCTCCTGGATCTGGTCCTCGCGACAGAAGATGTGGCTGTCGTCCTGGGCGAAGTGCCGGACGCGCAGGAGGCCGTGCAGCGTCCCGCTCGGCTCGCGCCGGTGCAGCAAGCCGGGCTCGAAGTAGCGCAGCGGGAGGTCGCGGTAGGAATGGCGAGTGAGCGAGAACAGCTTGCAGTGGCCGGGGCAGTTCATCGGCTTGATCGCCATCGCCCGGTCCTCGTACTCCGTCACGAACATGTTGCCGCCGTACTTGTCCCAGTGGCCCGAGGTCACCCACAGCGAGCTGTCGTAGAGCTGTGGCGTCTTGACCTCCTCGTAACCGCGGGTGCGGCTCATCTCGCGGCTGAGCGCGACCAGCGAGTTGAACACCTCGGTCCCGGCGGGCAGCCAGAAGGCCGAGCCGGGGGCAACGTCGGAGAACGTGAACAGACCGAGCTGCGGGCCGAGCTTGCGGTGATCGTTGGCGCGCGCTCGCTCCATCCGCTCGAGGAACTCGTCGAGGTCCTTGCGCGAGAAGAACGCCGTCCCGTAGACGCGGGTGAGCATCGGCTTGTTCGAGTCTCCGCGCCAGTATGCCCCGGCGACCGACTGGAGCTTGAACGCCTTGATCCGCTTGGTCGATGGGGCGTGCGGACCCCGGCACAGGTCCGTGAACGGGCCGTTGGTGTACAGCGAGACGGTGTCGATGGGGTGGTCGGGATCCGCATTCCGGACCAGGTCCTCGATCAGCTCGACCTTGTAGTCCTGGCCCTCGTCGGTGAACCGCTCGATCGCGTCCGAAGTCGAGATCTCCCCGCGCACGAACGGCTCGTCGGCCGCGATGTGCTCGCGCATCTTGGCCTCGATTCGCTCGAAGTCCGATTCGTTGATCGTCGTTCCCTCCGGGAAGTCAAAGTCGTAGTAGAAGCCGTTCTCGATCGGCGGCCCGATCGAGATCTTGACCCCCGGATACAGCTCCATGACCGCGGTGGCGAGGACATGCGCGGTGTCGTGCCGGATCAGCTCGAGCGCGTCGTCCCCGCTGCGCTCGGTGATGATCTCGAGCCGAGGCGTCCCCTCGCCGTTGCCGCCTGGCAGCGGCCGGGCCAGGTCGCGGGCGGCTCCGTCGACCTTGACCGCCAGCGCCGCCCGGGCAAGGCCAGGGCCGATCGCGGCGGCCGCGTCGGCGCCGGTGGCGCCTTCGTCAAGGCTCAGCACCGTGCCGTCAGGGAGCTCGAAATCCATCGGACGGCTGATGCTAAGGGTTGGCGGTCGCTACAAGCAGGGATCGATCCCGCGGCGCTCCACCCGGTTGCGGTCCTCGTTGCCAGCCTGGTCGCTCGCGCGCACGACGAAATAGAAGCTGCCGTGCGACGCGAGTCCCGGCGTGCGGAACCTGGTCACCCCCGGTGCGGTCGTCCACGACGGATGTGAGAAGACCTCGCCTCCGGCTGTGCCCGACTCGAAGACTTCGTAGACGATTCGCACGCTCGGCGTGAGGTTGTCGGTCGCGGGCTTCCAGCTGAGCGTGAACGGGGTCGTCTGCCCGGGCCGCTGCGCGCCCGGAGTGCAGGCGAAGGCCGAGGCCAGTCCGGCGAAGCGGGGCGGCGTTGTGTCGCGAGCGCCGGTGGCCGTCCTGACGCTGAAGCGGAAGTGACCGAGCCGGCGGACCAGCACGACGAAGGCGGGACAGAGCTCGAGCGGCGGGCACACCGGCGTCTCGAAATCCTCAACCGTCCCATGAAAGGTCCCCACGCACCAGCGGCCGCCGAACGACTTCGGCGTCACGCTCACGCGCACGCGCGCGTGAGCGCTCGACCTCGGTGCCGTCTGCGAGGCCGAGTGAACGCATTTTGCGCTGCCGCCGGGACCGTCGACGCTGACCACGTACTCGCGGTTCATCGAGCCGATGTGCCCGGAGCGCTCCGGCGCGGTGAAGCGGACGACGAAGCTGGTCCCCGGACCGCCCGCCGGCGGCCCGACCGTGACGTGCGCCCCGCTGCCCTGCGCGACAGCCGGAACTGCCCCGCCAAGCGCCAGAGCCACCGCCAGCGCCGGCCACTGCGCCTTGCGCCTCATCGGCTCGAGTTTATCCCCCTGCTGAGCACCGTCGACCCACGCTACATTTACGAGCCCAGGGCGATTAGCTCAGCTGGGAGAGCGCCGTCTCGACAAGGCGGAGGTCGCTGGTTCGAGCCCAGCATCGCCCATTCGAAGGCTGGGTCGGCAAACCCTCGGCGCGGGAGGGAACCTCCGCGTCCGGTCTGTTTGCTGATCCGATCCTCACAGCAACCACGGTCGGGCGCGGTGGCGGGCTACGGACAGCGATCCGTAGCTTCCAACCTGACGAAGTGCCTGATCCCGGCCGACGAGTTTCCTATGACGCTGACCTACCTTGTCACGGGCGGCGCGGGTTTCGTCGGGTCTCACCTCACCGACGCGCTCGCCGCGGATGGCTATCGGGTCGTCGTTCTCGACGACCCGAGCACCGGCCGCGTCCAGAATCTGACCAGCGCACTGGCATCCGGCAACGTCGAGTTCGTCGAGGGCTCGGTGCTCGACGCTTGCGCCATCGAGACCTCACTGTCAGGGGTGGATGCCTGCATCCACCTCGCCGCATGGGTCGGGGTCGGACGGATTCTCGACCATCCGCTCGAAGGTCTGCGGGGCACCGTACTCGGCGCCGACAACATGATGGCGGCGGCCGCCCGCCGCCACGTTCCGCTCGTGTTCTCATCAAGCTCAGAGGTGTACGGCAAGCTCAACCAGACCGGGCTGACCGAAGGTGACGATCGGTTGCTCGGCTCCCCGGACAAGTCGCGCTGGAGCTACGCGATCGCCAAGGAGTTCGGCGTTTGCCCCGCCGCCGCCAGCGCAGGCAGGCGACCGAGAGCCTCGCTGCCCTGGCTGCCCGAATCGGATCGCTGACCGGCGCCGAACGAGATCGGTCGCTGAGCGACCTGATCAACCACCTCGAGCTCACTCGGGATGCGCTGGAACGGATGCTGGACACCGAAGCACGTTCCCGCCTCGCCGCGGCCGGGCTGTCCCGCAGGGTGGAGCCCGAACTTGATGAGGCGCACGGTCGATGGCACCGCGTGGCTGCCGCCGCCGTCCTCGGCCTCCTCGGCTCGACGGACTCGATTCCCCCGCTTTCACTTGCGCTCGACGAGCGAGACGCCGACGTCGTCGACGCCGATTGTCTGGTCGAGCGAAGCCTGATGGTCCTGGCCGGTGTCGCGCTGCTCGAACCGCTCGTGTTTCACCTCGCCCAACTGCCCTACCGGGTTGCGGCGTTCCCCGAGTTCCTCCGCGGAGAGCACACTCACGGAACGATGTCTCGTGAGGCGATCGGAGAGACCGCCCCGCGCCACGTTGAAGGCGTCGGCGCGCCGTAGACCCGGCGCACCGCGGGAGTCGCGCAGACGGAGCGGGAGTAGACTGGACCGACAGGCCATTTCACCGCTACTGCGAAGCGAATTCGCGCAGAGCACCGTCGGCCAATTCTCCGAACGGCGACCTCACGGACAGTTTCGTCCCGAGCGACGGAAGAGCCATCCCCTATAGAGCGGTCGCATGCCCTAGGTGGCTATCCGCTCGGGAAGGACCACCGTTGTGCAGACCGCTCCCTGGATCGAGCCCGCAAAACGCGGGTGCCGACTGATGGCGCCGACAGCCGAGGCTGGTCGCGCCCCGGAAAGGACCTTCGCATGCCCGTCTTCTTCTTCACCGTAGAGCAGCAGGAACGCGCCATTGTCGAGCGATTCGGCAAGTTCGTTCGCGTTGCCGGACCTGGCCTGCAACGTAAGTCGCCGTTCGTCGAAAAGGTGGCCGGGCGGATGAGCCTGCAGGTCGAGCAGCTGAACGCGGACATCGAGACCAAGACCCGGGACAACGTGTTCGTGGTGGTCAAGCTCGCGATCCAGTACATGGTCGGCGGTGACCAGGACAAGGTCAAGGACGCCTTCTACAAGCTCGACGACCCGGAGGTGCAGATGAAGTCCTACGCCTTCGACGTGGTCCGCTCACACATCCCCACAATGGACCTCGACGAGGCCTACGCAGACGCAGACACGATCGCGAAGCACATCCAGGACACCCTGCAGACGCAGATGGCGGACTACGGCTACGAGATCATCAAGGCACTGATCACGAACATCGAACCCGATCAACGAGTCAAGGACGCGATGAACAACATCAACGCCGCGCGTCGCAACCAGGAGGCCGCAACCGCCCAGGGCGAGGGCGACAAGACCCTGCGGATCAAGAAGGCCGAGGCGGAGTCGGAGTCGATGCGTCTGCATGGCGAGGGTGTGGCGGCAGAGCGGGAAGCGATCGCCCGAGGATTGAAGGACTCGCTGGCGATCCTGGCCGACGAACAGGGCATCGACCCGAAGGAGGCGATGGGTCTGGTCGCTCTGACGCAGTACATGGACACGATCCGATCAGTCGGTGAGCACGGCAACATGACGACTCTGCTTCTTCCCCACTCGCCGGCCTCAGTCGGTTCCCTGATGGACCAGGTCCAACAGGGAATGCTCACGGGCAACCTCGCCGCGGACGCCGCTAGAAGCGGCGGTAATGGCACCCGCTCCGGTCGTACGCCATCGCCGCAAGCTCCGCCAACGACACCGGGCGGGAGTCGATAGATCACGGAGGCAAGGACTCAGATGACGGACGGCGCAAGCCGGGGCATGCTGGCGTTCCTCGGTGTCCCGGCAGACAACCGACTCTTGGACGACGACCTCGGCAACTTGCCCGACACCGAGCAATATCGGGACCTCGTTGTCTCCGGTCAAGGCCACGACCGGCTCGTCACGGCGGGATCCGTCCTGACCGGAGTAAGCCTGTTCGGCGGGGCGGCGATGTTGCTCTACGGCGGGTGGCAGCTTCTGTTCGACGGCGGGAGTGCGTATGACGCTTTCCTCGCCGGGATCGGAATCGTGCTCATAGGCACCCACTGGGGGTGGGTCCACGTTGCCGAGTATGTCGGCCTGACGCTCGACGACCGCCAGCGGCGGCTGTCTGACCAACGCAGGCAAGAATGGCTCTCCATGATTCAGCCTTATCCACGTTTCAGCGTCTCGACCAGCGTTCTCGACAACGCCTCAACACGTGTCGAACGTGTCCTGCACAGGCCGGTGCTGACCGCGCGACGAACCTTCACGTTCGTCCGCGAGCCAGACGCCGAGGAGACCTACGACGCCCGGACATCGGCCGAAGTGATCGCTACGGCGGTCGAAACGATGCGCCGACAGGCGCGGCTTGAAACCGACCGCAGCCGCGAGAACTGGGAGGCGGCTGCCACCGCCTACGAAGCCGCGCTGCTCAGCGCCGAGGACGACCAACAGCAACTGGCCGCAGAGCGGGCGGCGGCGACTGCACTGTCCGAGCACATAAACGCCTCATTGCTCGAACCACCGTTGGTGGAATAGCGCCTCCGCTCCCGCGCCGCGGAAGCAGTGTCATCAGCTGACGCCGTCAGGTGGCTCTGACCGGGTCCGACGGTCCAGCGACGCCTCGATCTTCACCAGCCGTTCGCTCACCTCCTCCATCCGTTGCGTGAGTTCCCCCTCGGACTCGGCGAACCGCCGGCGGCTGCTTTCGATCAGCGATGCTGTGACGGACGCGGTGATCACCGCGAGAAAGCCGATCCCGGTGAGCATCACGACCGCGCCGATGAACCGTCCGTCGGCTTGCTTGGGGGTGACGTCCCCATATCCGACTGTCGTGACTGTCTGCAGCGCGAACCACAGCCCCTTGCCGATCGTCGGAAACTCCTGCCGGTCAATCACCCGCTCGAGGATGCCCCCGGCAATTGTGATGAGCAATGTAAACGCGGCGATGATCGCAGCGGCCCGGCGCGCGGTCAGCGACTCGCGGAGCAGCAGCCGGGCGGTCAGAGGCACCTTCTCCGGTGAAGAACCAGCCTCGCTCGCGGTACCCCCGGGTCGAGGATTCTCGGGCTCGCTCATCAGAGACTTGCTCCTTCGTCGGCGGATCCCCGAGTCCTCCCCAGACAAGGCGGGAAGGTCAGGACCACGAGCGAGCCCTCGCGCTAGCCCGAGGGGCTGGGTGCCGGGGCCTCGGGTTCCGTCTGCGCCGATGCCGCCGGCTCGCGTGCCGGCGCCGGCTCTGAGGATCTGGCCATGAGCAGCGTGACGACGTAGCAGACGACGACGCCGACGATGATCAGTGGCTCCACATTTGCACCTGCCTTGGTGGTCAAGATGGTCGCCACGACGACGGCCGAGAGCGGGAGTCTGAGGATGGCGACGAAGCCCGCGCCCATGCCGACCGCGACCGCCGACTGGAATGGCATCCCGGGCAGATGCGAGGCCATGATCCCACCGGCCGCGCCGAGGAACAGGGCCGGAAAGGTCGGACCGCCTCGGTAGCTGCCGAGCGACAGGCTGTAAGCGATGCCCTTGAACACGATCAGCCATGTCAGGGCGGCGAGCGACCAGGTCGACGCGTTCCCGACCAGTCCCGGCAGCTGATCCTGGCCGGAGAACAGCACCTCGTCAGAGCCCTTTCCCGTGATCTGGCTGAAGGCGATCGCGAGGCCGCCGATGACCAGGGCGATCAGGGGCAGCAGCACGAGCAGCTGACGCTTGGAGACGAGGCGATACGTGAGGCGCCCGCCGCGCATGACGAAGTGCGCCGCCACGCCGATCGCGATCGCGAGCGCGATCGACCACCCGAACTCGCTGGGCGTTGGATGACCGGCCGGGGCCAGGGGCAGCGCGCCGAGTGCGTAGTGGCTCGTGCTGAGACCGGTGAACGACCCCAGCCCGAGTGAGACGAGCGTCCCGATCCCGGCCGCAAGCAGGCCGGGCACCAGGATGACCCTCATTTTCGGACCGCCGATCCCCGTCGCCTCGATCAGGATCACGGCGGCGACCAGGGGCGAGCCGAAGATGAACGCCACCGCGGAGAAGCTTCCCGCCGCGGCGACCACCATCAGCGCCTGCGGTGGCGTCTTGCGCCGCGAGAGGCTCATCAACAGCAGAGCCACACCAGAGCCCAGGGCGATCAGTGGCGCCTCAGGGCCCAGGACGAGCCCGAAGCCGATCGTCGCCAGTCCGGCGAGGATCACCCCTGGAAGAGCCCTGGGACCGGCCGGGCTGCCGGTCGACAGACCGTCGGCCGGGATGTGGCCGCCGTTACCCGGCAGGCGCAAGATGGCGAACGCCGTGATCAGCGCGCCGACCGCGAGGACCGGCAGCGGCCACCATTTCGGCGCATTCTGGTACCCGAGCGCGTGCGGAAGGTGCGTGTAGAGCTCCTGCTGGATCTGGTAGATCCCCTCGAGAAAGCACCAGGCCGCGAGCGCCACGACCACGCCGACGACCGCAACCACGGCCAGCAGGACGATGAACTGGCGGCTCCGGATCGTCGCATCCGCCTGCTCGGAGGTGATCTCCGGGGGGTCGTTGGTGGCTGCCATCCCGAGGCTGACGATATGGACGCCGCGGACGCGGTCATCACCCGGTTCGGATGACCTTGCGCTGCACATTTCACCCGTTTCGTGCGATGGCGCCGCCGTCGGTCTCGGTCAGGCTTGCGAGCGATGGGACAGGTGATCCTTCTCTCGCTCACGGCCTCGCTGAACCCGACGCTCGTCGCTGCCACGACCGTGATGCTGCTGTTGGACAAGCCGACGAAATTGATGGCGGGCTACCTGGTGGGTGCGTACCTGACGAGCATCACGCTTGGGCTTGTGATCGTCTTCTCGCTGCCCACATCGAGCACCACGTCGACGACCGAGAACACGCTCAGTCCCGCTGTCGACATCGGCCTGGGAGCGGTTGCGCTGGCGGCCGCGTTCGTGTTCTACACCGGTCGCGTCGAGCGCTTGCGAGAGCGCCGCGCGGCGCGCAAGGCGGAGGAGCCCGACACGGGCCCGCCGCGCTGGCAGCGCGAGCTGAGCAAGGGCTCGCCTCGGGTCACGTTCGTCGTTGGCGCGTTGCTGACTTTGCCCGGAGCGTCATACCTGGCTGGCCTCGACGAAGTTCACAAGCTCAACTACTCCACCCCGGTCACGGTGCTGATCGTGATCGGCTTCAACATCGTCATGCTGTGGCTGCTCGAGGTTCCGCTGGCCTGCTTTCTGATCGCGCCGAAATGGACGCCGCAGGCGGTCGATCGCGCCAAGGCGTGGGTCTCGCGCCACGCTCACACGTTCGCCGTGCGGGGATTCGCGATCGTCGGCGCCCTGCTGATCATCAAGGGCCTGATCGGGCTGCTCGGGTGATGAGACCTGGAGTGAGCAGCCGGTCCTGACAAGGCTTGTCGGCCGCGCGCCGAGAGACGGGGCGCGCGGCCGACTATCCGTCTCGACCCCCTGGATTCCGGGTCGAGTGGACGCTGACCCGAGCCCGCCGGTCCGCCGTGGGGTCGGGGTCCGTTGAGGTCTTCGTTCGCGCTCATCTCGCGACTCGACGCGGCGCTGCCGTGGTCGCCTCGCGGCGGCGGTGGCACGCGTGAAGCCAGTCGAGGCGCTTTGCCTCATAGTCGGCTGGGAGCTGGTCGCCGATCGCTCTGACCATCTCGAGCCAGCTCAGCGCGTCCTCGAGATCGCCTCGCACGGCGCAGTCATCGGCCGTGTGCAGGCTGTTCGCCACCGCCCGGGCATGCCTGCGCTCGGTCTCGGTATCGGCTGTCGTCTGATCCGCCATCTCGGCCGTGTGATCCCCGATCGCTCGTTTCGCCACCCGTGTGCACCCCTGCATGGTGCGTAGTGTATGACACTTTCGACATACAGACGATAGAATCTTTGCGATGGCCAAATCGAGAACCGGCAACAGGACGGCGATGCGCGTTAGTGCCGTGCGAATGAGCGACGATCTGTTCCGCCTACTCGAGTCCGAGGCACGCCGTGTGGGGGTCAGCGTGTCCCAGTACGTGCGCGAGGCAGCGCTCGCCCGCGCCGTTGCGGCGGCCGCCAAGCGTGGAGAGGACCCGTACGATGTTCTCGCCGGCGCCGGCGGAGAGGCGAATAGCAGTCCCGGCGGCCGGGGCCGGGAACGGCGCCGGTCCGCGATCGAGCAGGCTCGCACGCTTCGGGGCCAGGCCAGCGAGGCGGTCGAAAGCGCACACGCAGTCGTCGCCGAGAGCGAGCAGGCCTCGCGCCGCCGTGACCAGCTGAAGCAGCCGCCGCGGAGCTAGGCGGCGTCGTCAACGATGCCGGCGTCGACACACGCCCGTGTGGACGTAACATCCAAGGGATGGCGGACCGTAAGGTTTCGGTTGTCGATGCCGTTCAGAGGACGGTCGGCGAGGTGATGATCAGCCGACCGAAGACCCTGTCCGCGGACGCGACGGTCGCCGACGTTCGAGCGGCCTTCGAGCGTCCGAGCGTGCGGACGGTTCTGATCGCCGACGGAGGGCGCTTCGTCGGGGCGATCGAGCGTGCCGGGCTGCCCGCAGACGCGGCCGCCGACAAGCCGGCCCGAGATTACGGTGCCGTCGAGCCGCTCACGGTGACCCCCGAGATGCCCATGACCGAGGCGATCAGATTGGTCGAGAAGCGCGACGAACCGCGCCTGATCGTCCTCGACGAGGATGGCGTCACCCTGCGCGGGCTCCTGTGCGCCGACGCGAACGCCTCGGGGTTCTGCGCCCGCCCTGACTGAACCGCCCCTAGGTGGTCTCGCCGCTCACCAACTCGCGCAGCGCCGCCTGTCCGCCGCCGACGAGGGGCTCGCCGTGGGCGAGCAGGAGGAGATCGAAGTCGAGGCCGAGAAGGCCGCGGTAGGCCGCTCGGAGGCCTCGCTTCGTGTCCTCGGGATCGTCCATCAGCTCGTCGGGGACAAACGCGAGCGGGCCGCCGCCGGGCGGGCGGACGGCGCCATCCGCGCAGGCCAGGGCCCCGTGGGCGGGAATGTGGAGCGCCGTCTCGTCGGGGCATATCGCGTCCACCTCGTAGACGATGACGCCGCCCGGGAGTTCGTCGCCGAAGTCGAACGGCTCGACCGGCCCACGCCCGTCCAGCTCGTGCAGGCCGTTGCGTATGCAGTGGACCTGGCAGCCGAACGCCTCGCGGAGCTGCCACGCCTGTCGATCATGGTGGCGATTGGAGAGCAGGATGTGCTGCGGCACCCCGTGCTCGTCGAACCACTCCAGCCCGGCGGGCGGGATCATCGCGTCGAGCAGCACGCGCTCGCGCGCGAGGTAGTAAGAGCTCACGGGGATGTGGATGCGGTCGTGAGGCGTCGTCCAATGAAACAGGCCGGGGACGATCTCATCCATGCGGCTAGGCTACCCCGACGGGGGCGTCGAGCGAATGGGCTGCGCTCATGCGAAGGGGGAGCGGCGGAAATAGCACTTTCCGGTTGACCCGTCAACTACACTGAACACATGGCAACCGTCGCGACATCCGGCCTCGAGGGCGCCTCGCTGGAGGCGTGGCGGAGCTATCTACAGAGCCACGCGACGATCCTGCGCGCGCTGGATGCCGAGCTGGTGGCCGAGCAAGGCATGACAACCCGCGACTACGAGGTGATGCTCTACCTCGCGCAGGCGCCCGATCGCAAGCTGCCCATGTCGGCGCTGGCCGAGAGCACGATGCTCACTCGCTCTGGCATCACCCGCCTGGTTGACGGTCTCGTCGACAGCGGCCTGATCGAGCGTGTCTCCTGTAAGAGCGACGCCCGGGTCTCCTACGCCCACCTGACCGACATCGGCTACGAGAAGCTCCGTGAGGCCGGCTGCACACACGTTGCCAGCGTCCGTCGCCTGTTCCTCGAGCACTTCACGCCTGAGGAGACAGACGTACTCGCCACCCTGCTCAGCCGCCTCCCGGGCGCCCAGCAGACCGGCTCCTGCACGGTCGAGTAGCGCGTCGGCTCGCGGGTCCGTCCCGGCCCGCGTCCCCTCCCCATCGTCGGTCCCGGCTCCCGACACTGCATCTGTCGCCGCTCCCTCCTGACGCTTGCGTCCTCAATACTTGACTCCGCAATCTATTCTGCTAAGATTGTTGTCAGCTCAAGTATCTCTCAATTTCTCAAGGAGCGTCAATGTCAGCCACAGCCATCTCCCCCGAGCAGATCCCCGCCGGGACCTACAGCATCGATCCAAGCCACTCGAGCGTGGGCTTCGAGGTCCGGCACATGGGAATCGCCACCGTCCGCGGCGCGTTCAAGCGCTTCCAGGGCGGGATCGATGCGACCGGTGACGTCCCAGCCCTCCAGGGAACGGTCGAGGTCGCGAGCGTCGATACCGGCGACGAGAACCGCGACGGGCACCTCAAGGCGCCGGACTTCTTCGACGTCGACCAGTACCCCGAGATCAGCTTCCACACCACAGCGCTTCGGGCCACCGAGGGCGGCGAGCTTCGCCTCGCCGGCGAGATCACGATCAAGGGAATCAGTAAGTCGATCGAGCTCACCGGCACGGCCGGCGAGGGCGGCACCGACCCGTGGGGCAACGAGCGCGTCGGCTTCGAGGTCTCGGCCGTGATCGACCGCCGCGACTTCGAGCTGAAGTGGAACCAGACCCTTCCGAACGGGAACCTGCTCGTGTCCAATGAGGTCAGGCTGATCGTCAGCGTCTCGGCCGTGAAGGACGCGTAGACAATGCGGATCCTCGCGATCTCAGGCAGCCTCCGCGCAGCGTCGTACAACACGGCGCTGCTGCGGGCCGCTGCCGACCTGGCCCCGGAGGGCATCGAGCTTCGTCTCTACGAGCGGCTCGAGTCGCTTCCCCCCTACAACGAGGACCGTGACACCGAGCTGCCGCCGGTGGAGGTAGCGGCGCTTCGCCGGGCGATCGGGGACGCAGACGCGGTCCTGCTCGCCACCCCGGAGTTCAACGGCACCATCCCCGGCCAGCTCAAGCACGCGGTCGACTGGGCCTCGCGGCCTTACGGTTCCGCCTCGGCGCTTTGGGGCAAGCCGGTCGCCGTAATCGGCGCGAGCAGCACGGACTACGGCGCGATCTGGGCCCAGGACCACCTGCGCAAGGCGCTTGGGATCGCGGGGGCGCGAGTCCTCGAGGTCGAGCTTCCCGTCGGCAGGGCTCAAGAGCACTTCGACGAGGACGGAGTGCTCATCGATCTGGAGCTGCGCGACCGGCTCGAGGAGATCGTCGACACACTGGCGGAGAACAGCCAACAGCTGGCTCAGGCGGCGTAAGCTCATGGCGATGACAGTCCACGCGGATACCCCTGCCCGGCCGGTCATTGCCCCCGAGACGTCGGTGGGAGCCGTCAGCCTCACCGTCTCCGATATCGAGCGCTCGAGCGCGTTCTACGAGCGCGCGATCGGGCTCCGGCCCTTCGAGCAGGAGGACGGCAGCGTGGCCCTCGGCCCGAGCGCGGAGGGGCCGCTCGTGCGGCTCTACGCCGACAGCTCGGCGCCTGGGCTCGACCGGCGCCGGACGGGTCTCTATCACCTGGCCATCCTCGTCCCGTCAAGGGTGGATCTCGCCCTCGCGCTGGCGCGCCTGATCACCGTCCGCTGGCCGCTCGATGGAGCGTCCGATCACCTCGTAAGCGAGGCGCTCTACCTGTCCGATCCGGACGGCAACGGGATCGAGATCTACCGAGACCGGCCGCGCGAGGAGTGGCGGCACTCGGGCGACCAGCTCGAGATGGCGACGCTGCCGCTCGACCTCCAGGACGTGATGAACGAGCTGGCCGAGGATCAGGATTTCCAGGAGCAGGCTCCCGAAGGCACGAAGATCGGCCACGTCCATCTCCAGGTCGCCGACCTCGAGCAGACCGAGGCCTTCTACAGCGGCGTGCTCGGTTTCGACGTCATGGTCCGCGGCTATCCGGGAGCGCTGTTCGTCTCCGCCGGCGGCTACCACCACCATCTCGGCCTGAACACGTGGCAGAGCGCGGGCGCGAGCGCCCCCGAGCCCGGCGCGATCGGACTTCGCTCCTTCGAGGTCGTCGTTCCCGACGCGGTCGAGCTCGAGCGCGTGACCGGTCGGATTCGTGCCGCCGGGCTCGAGGCTTCCGACCGCGACGGCGCGGCCCTCGTCCGTGACCCGTCCGGCAACCTCGTGGTCCTGCGCAGCGCAACCTCCTAAGCCGTCCGCGGCCCAGGCCGCCCGCTACGCTTGGCCCCCCGGCGACGTGGCGGAGTGGCTACGCAGCGGCCTGCAAAGCCGTCTACACCGGTTCGATTCCGGTCGTCGCCTCTCTGGAGCAACCGGCTGCAAACGGGCAAGATTCTTATCGCGGAGACACGGCAACCGTGCAACCTTTTCGGTTGCGGCTCCCCAAACACTCAGATTGCTTGCCGCAGCGGGATGACGTTCTCGGCCGGCTGATCGTTCTCCCAGAGGCCAGAAAGCGTCGACGCGAGATCGCGCTTAGGGCGGAATGCAGGTATCGCTCGGTGGTCGTGATCCTCCGATGTCCGTGACGGAAGGTGTGTGAAATCGGCCGAACGCGGCAACTCACTCGTGGTGTTTACTGGACCCAGTCACAAGCTGCCCATCACCGTCGGAAGTGGACTCAAGACGCCATAGCTCCAGCACACTGCGAACAATGCTGGGAGGACCGACAACCGCCTGGGAACGCCATGCCGTGACGACCGCGGCCGGGTTGCCCGTCGCCGAGGAGTCGGTCATTTCTGTTGGCGGGGCCACTCGACCCCTTTCCTCCCTCCGAACTGGTTCAAGAAGAGTGTGGGGCCATTCCTTGATTCGTTCGAAGCGCTTCGCAAGAGCGAGCCGCGGCACCCTTCGTCGGAGCTCGCCTGCTTTACGATACGGGTCGTGATAATGGTCCTGCGCTCGATTCGCTCGTTGCTGCAACTGTTGTTCTCAGAGCAGAACTACGACGAGCGCCTCAATACGACGGAAGGGCACAGACCACTCGCGGAGCGCGGGCGGTTACGGTGGTTCGGATGAGCTCCCACGCGCCCTGAGCGTTCACAGTAGGCGGCATCCGAGGCCACCGTGAGCAGCCTCGGCGCCGGGAATCGCGGCGCCGGCCTAGTCGGCGTACGTGTTCGATCGCGGTCGACTGGCGCGTCTGCGCAAGTAGCCTTCCTGCTCGCGGCTGTATAACCGTTGACGGCTCGTCGACTCCAAGCAGCCGGGCTCCCCGGGTCAAGGTTCGTGGCCTCCTGGGAATCGATCATCGTCGCCGTGGTGGCGGTCTTGTTCGCCGGGCTGACCGTGTTCGAGGCACGGGCGCTGCGCAGACACCTCGCACACCGCCGCGAACATCTCGCCCAGACCACCGGCGCCGTCGCGACAGCCGGTTGGGGGACGCGGACGAAGGCTTGTGACGGAGGCACTCCCTCCCTCACGGCCTCGTCCCGGGGCTTCCCGAGACCGTGACCGGCGTCCGGCAGGGCGCGGCGGTCTCGGCTGGCGTCGGGGCCTTCCGGAGAGCATGCACGTTCTTGCGCGCTTTTCGGCGAAGTGAAACAATTTCGAACATGCCGAGGATCACCCTAATCGGCGCTGGCAGCGTCGAGTTCACGCGTGTTCTCCTCTCTGACCTGATCGATTTCCCAGAGCTCGAAGACGCGACGATCGTGTTGCACGACATCGATGCGGAGCGGTTGGCCACGGCCGAACAGATTGCCCGGTCGATCAACCAGACCGCCGGCGCGCACCTGCGGATCGAGGCCCATCTTGAGCGCCGTGCGGCGCTCGACGGGGCGGACTTCGTCGTCAATGAGATCCAGGTCGGTGGGTTCGACGCCACCCTGCGCGACTTCGAGATCCCGGCTCGGTACGGTCTGCGCCAGACGATCGGCGACACCCTTGGGGTCGGCGGCGTGTTCCGCGGGCTGAGGACGATCCCCGTCTTATTGGCTATCGCCGACGACATGGCTGAGCTCTGCCCTCAGGGCCTCCTGCTCAATTACGCCAACCCGATGGCCATGCTCCCGTGGGCGGTCTGGGAGGGCAGCCGTCACCCTCACGTGGTCGGGCTCTGTCATTCGGTGCAGAACACCCACGAGCAACTGGCCGAGATAGTCGGGGTGCCGGTGCAGGAGATCGACTTTCTCACCGCCGGTCTCAACCATCAGGCGTTTGTGTTGCGCTTCGAGCATGACGGCGAGGACCTCTACGGCCGACTCGACGAGGCGATCGAGCGCGACCCCGACGGCTTGGGCCGGCGCGTGCGGGTCGAGCTCTATCGCCGGCTCGGCTACTTCCCAACCGAGTCCAGCGAGCATAGTGCCGAGTACGTGCCATGGTTCATGCGTCACGACGACCAGCTCGAGCGCTACCGCATCCCGGTAGGCGAGTACCTGCGCCGCTCGCGTGAGAACCTCAAGGAATATGAGGACATCCGGCGGCGTCTGGCCGCCGGGGAGACGTTGCCTCTGACACGCGAGGGCGAGCTGGCACCGCGGTACATCCACTCCCTGCTGACCGGCGAGCCCAGGCTCGAGTACGGCAACGTCCGCAACGATGGCCTGATTGACGGTCTGCCGCCCGGCTGCTGCGTCGAGGTGCCCTGCCGGGTCGACGCCGAAGGGGTGCACCCACAGCGGATCGGGACGCTGCCCCCGCAATGCGCCGCCATGAACCGGACGTTCGTCAACGTCGCCGAGCTCACCGTTCGCGCCGTGCTCGAGGAGCGCCGCGACCACGTCTACCAGGCCGTGATGCTCGACCCGAACGCCGGGGCCACGCTCACTCTGGACGCGATCGGCTCGATGGTCGACGAGCTGATCGAGGCCCATGGAGAGCTGATGCCCGCCGGGGTCCGGGCTCGGCTCAGACGGCCGTAACCGCCACGCCGCGATCCTCCATCGCGGCCACGGCGGCACGGTCGGCGCCGTCGTCGGTGATCAGCTCGTCGATGTCGCCGAGCTGGCAGATGCGGGCGAAGGCCACCTTGCCGATCTTCGAGCTGTCGGCCACGACGGTCACCCGGCTGGCGCGATGGATGAGTGCCCGGTTGGTGCCCGCCTCGATCTCGTGGTGGGTGGTGAGACCCTCGTCGGGGGAAATCCCGTCCACGGCCAGGAACACCATGTCGAGGTTCAATCCCTCCAGGCTGGCCTCGGCGATCGGGCCGACCAGCTCGTATGACTCGGCCCGAGCCACGCCTCCGGTCACTACCAGCTTGAGGTTAGGCCGCACGGCGATTTCGGCGGCGATGTTGAGGGCGTTCGTGACCACGGTGAGGCGAGGCCGGTCGACCAGCGCCCGCGCCACCTCCGTGGTCGTGGTTCCTCCCGTCAGGCCGATCGCCCAGCCGTCGAGCACCCGGGCGGCTGCCTCGCGTGCGATCCGGCGCTTCTGGTCCGGCTGCCGGGTGCTCTTGTAGCGCAGTGGCAGCTCGTAGAGTACGCCCTGCGGTACGGCGCCTCCGTGGATGCGGCCGAGCAGCCGTTGGTTCTCGAGCAAGCGCAGATCGCGGCGCACCGTGGCCGCCGAAACCTCGAGCTCGTGGGCGATCTCGACCACGTTGACGCTGCCGTCGAGCGAGAGCCGCTCCATAATCGCACCGAGACGCTCCGCCTGCTGCATGACCGCAAGTCTACGTAGTGCATGGGCAATCGAGCAAAATCTGAGGTACAACCTGTTGCGTTCTGTTCGGCTGAGGCATATCTTGTGCATAAATGAGCGTTACGGCGTCGGAGATCGAAAGCCAGCCGGCGATGTGGCAGCGCGCCGTCGAGCTCCTCCCCTCGGTCAGCGCCAAGCTCCCGTCTGCCGGCGAACGGGTGGCGGTGATCGGCTGCGGCACGTCCTACTACATTGCCCAGTCCGTCGCCCATCTGCGTGAGTCAGCCGGTCTCGGCGAGACGGATGCGTTTGTGGCCTCCGAGGCGCCGACCTCGCGTCGTTACGAGCGGGTGATTGCTCTGTCGCGGTCCGGGACGACGACCGAGGTGGTGCGCACCCTCGCCGCCCTGTCTCCCGACACGGCCTCTCTGGCCATCTCAGCCGTTGATGGGACTCCCGTCGTGCAGGGCGCGACCGACGCCGTGCTGCTGGACTTCGCCGACGAAGTGTCGATCGTGCAGACTCGGTTTGCCACCACGGCGCTGGCGCTGTTACGGGCTCATTTCGGAGCCGATCTCGATCCGGCCATCGCCGACGCCCGGGCCGCGCTCGTGGGGCCGCTGCCGGTCGATCCGTCAGAGTTCGAGCAGCTCGTCATCCTCGGCCACGGCTGGACGATCGGCCTTGCCGCCGAGGCGGCACTGAAGTTCCGGGAAGCCGGCCGGGCCTGGTCTGAGTCCTATCCGGCGATGGAATACCGCCACGGTCCGATCAGCGTCGCCGGGCCGGGGACCCTGGTTTGGTTCCTCGGACAAGCCCAGCCCGAGCTTGTCGAGGACATCCGCTCCACCGGAGCGTCGGTCGTGCAGAGCGAGATCGATCCGATGGCCGCGCTGGTTAACCTGCAGCGGGCCGCAGTGGCGCTGGCCGAGGTCCGAGGTCTCGACCCCGACCGCCCCCAGCACCTGACGCGGTCCGTCGTCCTGCGTTGAGGACCATGGAGGAACGATGAAACCCCTCACCCTCATCCTGATCACCGCGGCCCTGCTGGTGAGCGGCTGCGGTGGATCAGGCAACAGCTCGACCTCGGCCGGTCACGGTCACGTGAACATCGTGATGTGGGAGGGGTACACCGAGACCGAGGCCGTGGCGATCAAGAAGCTGGCCGCGGAGTTCAATGCCTCGCACCCCAACATCACCGTGTCGGTGCAGTCCTACGGCAACTCGGACTACGCGCTGCAGAAGGTCCTGGCCGCCATCGCTGGTGGCAAGCCCCCGGACATCTCCTACCTGTATGGCTCGTGGGCGCCCAACATCGCCACCAATCCCGGCGTCGTCACGCTCAACAAGCTGATCGCCGCCGACCCGACGTTTCACTGGAATGACTTTTGGAGCGTCGCGCGCCAGGTGGCCACGGTCAACGGCAAGATCGTGGGCGTTCCTGCGCTGGTCGACAACCTCGCCCTGGTTTACAACAAGAAGCTCTTCGCCCAGGCCGGCCTCTCAGCCCCGACCTCGCAATGGACCTGGACGGACTTCGAGAACGCAGCCGTGAAGCTCACCGACCCGTCCAAGAAGCAGTTCGGGTGGGCCTACGTTAACGATGCCAGTGAGGACACCGTGTGGCGCTACTGGGCGATGCTCTGGCAGGCCGGCGGCTCGATCCTCTCGCCGGATGGCAAGCACGCCGCGTTCGATTCGCCCGCGGGCGTCAAGGCGCTGACCCTGCTGCAGACGCTCGCCCAGCGCAAGGCGATCTACCTCGACAACGGCAGCGGCAATTACCTGCCTCTGTTCAACTCCGGACACATCGGCATGCTGTGGACCGGCCCATGGGACTTGTCCCAGATCACCGCCGCCAAGGTCTCCTACGGCGTCCAGATCCTGCCCGCCGATCTCAACCACCAGACGATCTCGGGGCCCGACAATTGGGTCATGTTCAACAACGGCTCGGCCCGCACGCAGGCGGCCTGGCAGTTCCTGAAATGGCTCACCTCGCCGGCTATCGACCTGAAATGGGCGCAGATGACCGGGGATGTGCCGATCCGGGCCTCGGTGAGCCAGCTGCCCGGCTACCGGCAGTTCATCACGAAGTACCCGGGCATCGGGCTGTGGGTCAAGAACCTGGGCAACGCCACGCAGGCTCGGCCGGTCCTCGCCGTCTACCCGAAGATCTCCACCGCCATCGGGCAGGCCGTCCAGGCCGTCCTGCTCGGCAAGGCCCAACCTCAGCAGGCCCTCCAGCAGGCCGCCCAGCAGGTCGACGGCGTGCTCGCTGCGCCGGGGTAACTCCGGCGACGTCCGATGAGCGTGGACGCACCGACAGGGCGATCGGTCAGCTATCAGCGTCCCGGTCTGCTGATCCGGCTTGCTCGCTCCGAGCATCTGGCCGGGTGGGCCTTCGTGGCCCCTGCGGTGATCCTGATCGCGGTCTTCGCGCTGATCCCGATCGGCTGGTCGCTGCTGCTCTCACTCCAGGCCAACAACCTGATTGCCCCCGCTCACTATGTCGGCCTGGCTAACTACCGGGCGCTGGCCAAGGATCCGCAGTTTCGCTCGGCAATCGGCCAGACGCTGCTCTACACCGTCGTGTTCGTGCCAGTCTCGGTGTTCGGCGCGCTCGGTCTCGCGGTCGCGCTGAACCGACGGATCCGCGGCATCCGCTTCTACCGCCTCGCCGTGTTCGTACCGCTGGTCACCTCCACGGTTGCCACCGGGATCATCTTTCTGTGGCTGCTCGACCCGACCTTTGGCCTGGTCAACTACCTTCTGCACGCGCTCGGCCTGCCCCAGCAGCAGTTCCTCCAGGATCCGAACCAGGCTCTCTGGTGCATCGTGGCGATGACCGTCTGGGGCTGGCTCGGCTTTGACGTGATCATCTACCTGGCCGCGCTGCAGGGGATCCCGGCCGACCTGTTGGAAGCCGCCGAGATGGACGGCGCCAGCCGCCTCAGCACCTTTCGCAGCATCGTCGTCCCCCTGCTCGGACCGGCAACGCTGTTCCTCGTCGTTTGGTCGACGATCAACGCCCTGCAGCTGTTCGACGAGATCTACGTGACCACGCGCGGCGGCCCGCTCGGATCGACGACGGTCATCGTCTACTACCTGTACCAGCAGGCGTTTCAGTTCTTCAACGGCGGCTACGGAGCGGCGATCGCCTACGTGCTGTTCGTGGCGATCATGATCGTCACTCTGGTGCAGCTTTGGATCGGGCGCCGCCGCGTCTACTACAGCTCGTGAGGAGGCCGGGATCTCCGTCGAGCCGATAGCCACCGTCGATCGGTTCCCGCGGCTGCCCGCCTCGCCGGTCCGGCCGCGCCGGCGTCTGCCCTTCAGCCCGTGGCATCTGTTCCTGGCCCCGGTGGCGGCGATCATGCTCGTCCCGCTCGTCTGGATGGTGATCCTGTCGCTGGAGACAAAACCGGAGGCGAGCAGCTTCCCACCCGTGCTGCTCCCCTCGGGGCTGCATTTCGGTAATTACCCGGCGACGTGGAAGGCCGTGCCGTTCGGTCACTTCTTCATCAACAGCGCGCTGTATTCGCTGGCCACCGTGGCCGGGAACCTCGTGTTCTGCAGCCTGGCTGCGTACGCCTTCGCGCGGATCCGGTTCTTCGGTCGCAACGTGCTGTTCGTGGTGCTGCTGGCGACGCTGATGGTGCCCTTTCAGGTCCTGCTGATCCCGACCTTCCTGATCGTCAAGAAGCTCGGCATGGTCGACTCCGTCGGCGGGCTGATCGTGCCCAACCTCTGCAGCGCGTTCGGGATCTTCATGTTGCGCCAGTTCTTCCGCACGTTGCCGATCGAGCTCGAGGAGGCGGCCCGGATCGACGGCACCTCACGCCTGGGGATCCTGGTCAAGATCGTCCTGCCGCTTTCGATGCCGGCGCTGGCCACGTTGGCCATCATCCAGTTCTTGTGGTCCTGGAATGACTTCCTGTGGCCGCTGATCATCATCGGCACCGCCAGCCACGCGCCCCTGCAACTCGGCCTCTCCACGCTCCAGGGCGCGCACAGCACCGAGTGGAACCTTCTCATGGCGGGCACCGTGATGAGCCAGATCCCGATGCTGGCGTTGTTCCTGGTCGCCCAGCGCTGGTTCATCCGCTCGATCGCCTTCACCGGGATCAAGTGATGCCTGGAGTTACGCTCGAACAGGTGACCAAGGCGTTCCCCGGTGGCACGCTGGCCCTCGACGGATTGTCGCTGGAGATCGCCGACGGCGAGTTCATGATCCTGGTTGGCTCCTCGGGCTGCGGGAAGACCACTGCGCTGCGGTTGATCGCGGGCCTGGACACGCCAACCTCGGGCACGATCCGCATCGGCGACCGTGTCGTCAACGACGTCCCGGCCCGCGACCGTGACATTGCGATGGTCTTTCAGAACTACGCGCTCTACCCGCACATGACGGTGGCGCGCAACCTTGCCTACCCGCTGCGCCAGCGCCGGATGCCCAGGCGCGAGATCGCCCGCCGCGTCGACGAGGTCGCCGAGATGCTCGACCTGGCGGGCCTGCTGCGCCGGCGGCCGGCTCAGCTCTCGGGCGGCCAGCGCCAGCGGGTGGCCATGGGCCGAGCGCTGGTTCGCGAGCCGGAGGTCTTCCTCCTCGATGAGCCGCTCTCAAACCTCGACGCAAAGCTCCGCGTCCAGATGCGCGCCGCGCTCAAGCGCCTGCACGCCCGCCTCGACGTAACCACTGTCTACGTCACTCACGACCAGGTCGAGGCGATGACCCTCGGGGACCGGATCGCCGTCCTCTCCGACGGGCGCCTGCAGCAACTCGGGCCGCCACAGGAGGTCTACGACCGACCGGCCAACGTGTTCGTTGCCGGGTTCATCGGCAGCCCGCCGATGAACCTGCTCCGGGGCCGGGTCCACGACGGCCGCGTCAGCGCCGGGGACTTCGCCTTTGAGCGTGCTGGGCTGGACGACCGCGAGCTGATCGTCGGCGTGCGGCCGGACTCGCTGCGCCCCGCCGTGGACGGGATGCCGTCCTTGGACTTCGATGTCTCGGTGGTCGAGCCGATGGGCGACGAGGTGATCGTCCACGGGTCGGTGGCCGCCGAGCTGGCCAACGACACTCCCGAGGAGGGCGAGTCGCTGCTGCTGGCCGGCGACGGCGACCGTGCCGCCGCGGTCGCGCGGCTGGCGCCACGGGATCGCCCCGCCGAGGGCAGCGTCATCCGCCTCGGCGTCGACCCAGCCGAGGTCCATCTGTTCGACGCCGACTCGGGGCAGGCGATCCGGTGAACAATGGCCACGTGAAGCGAGCGGACGCGTGGATTGGCATCGCACTGGCTATGGCTGTGGCCGCTCTCGCCGGGCTGCTGGCCGCCACGCCGGCCGGGGCGCGGAGGTACAGGCGACCCCCGACCGGCCAGAACCAGTGGTACTGGGAGATCGGACCCGCCAAGCCGGGTCTGGCCGGCCTGCCCGCGATCAAGGCCGGCTATCCCAGGCCGGGGTCGGCCAACATCTGGGACACCGACCTGTTCCAGGATTCCAACCGTGCCGGCGCCGGCATCCCCACGGGACGCTCACCGGTGGTGACGGCGCTGCACCGATCCGGCAAGTACAGCATCTGCTATGTCGAGGTCGGCGCCTACCAGAGCGGTTTCCCCGACGACGCGAACTTCGCTGCCGCCGACTACGGCCACGCCGCGCACCGGTATGAAATGCAGGGGTATCCCGATGAGTGGTGGTTCAACATCGCTGGCTTTCGCGATTACGTACCCGGGCACCGCTCGACGCTGAGCGGCGCTGCGGTCGACATCTCGGCGGGGCTAAACAGGCGGTTTGGTTGGTGTCGGCGCGAGGGACAGGATGCGGTCGAGCCCGACGACCTCGACGGGTACACCAATCGCGGCGACACCGGCGTGCGGGGGGGCGGCTGGCACCTGACGCGAGCCGACTCGGCCGGCTTCGAGCGCTGGCTCGCCTACGATGCCCACGCCCACGGACTCGCTGTATTCCAGAAGAACGATCCGGCCAACGCCAAAGCCAATGTCAAGCGCTTCGACGGGATGATCATCGAGGAGTGCAACCACTACCAGGACCCGTGCGCCGGCTTGGGCGGCGACGCGACGCCATACCTCCGCGCAGGCAAGCCCGTACTCAACGCCGAGTACACCCAGGATGGCGAGACGACGGCCAGGTTCTGCGCGGCCGATCTCGCCGCGGGGATCGCCGGCGCCCTGTTCGATGTCGACCTCGGCGGCAAGACCTACCGCCCGTGCGCCCCTGCAGGTCGTGCCGGCCGCTGACCTCGACCTGCTCGTCCTCGGGGACTGCAACCCCGACCTGATCCTCCGCGGCGGGACGATCGAGCCAGCCTTCGGGCAGGCCGAGCGACTGATCGATTCGGCCGATCTCACGATCGGCGGCTCGGGGGCGATCACCGCCTGCGGCGCGGCTCGGCTGGGGCTGCGGACCGCGATTGCCGGGGTGCTCGGCGATGATGTGTTCGGGCGCTTCATGATCCAGGCGCTGCGCGAGCGAGGCGTCGAGACCGACGGGCTCGTCGTCGACCCGGTCGCCCGCACCGGCCTCAGTGTGATTCTGTCCCGCGATCAGGACCGGGCGATCCTCACCTTTCCGGGAGCGATCGCGGCGCTCAAACCTCCGGCCGTTGACCCCGCCCTGCTCGCCGGGGCCCGCCACATTCACGTCTCCTCGTTCTTCCTGCAGACCGCGCTGACCCCGGGCCTCGGGACGATGCTGGCCGCGGTCCGCCGCCGCGGCGGTTCGACCTCGGTGGATCCTAACTGGGACCCGAGCGAGCGCTGGGACGGAGGCCTCTGGGAGTTGCTTCCAGACGTCGACGTCCTCATGCCCAACGGCGTCGAAGCGGTCCGGATCGCCGGTGGCGGCGATCCGTGCGAAGCGGCGCGGCGGCTAGCCGCCGGCGGACCGCTGGTGGCCGTCAAGCTCGGGGCCGACGGAGCGTTCGCCGCTGGGGCCGGGGTCGATCCGGTGAGCGTCCGGCCTCCTATCGTCGGTGCCGCCGTCGACGCAGTGGGGGCGGGAGACTCGTTCGACGCCGGTGTGCTCGCGGCACTGCTCGACGGCCAGCCGGTGGAGCGGGCAATCGCGCTCGGGTGCGCCTGCGGTGCGCTGTCGACACGGGCCGCCGGCGGAACTTCCGCCCAGCCGACGCTCGCCGAGGCGCTCCGCGCTCTCGGGGAGGTCGAGGGGACGGCGTGATCGTCTGCGTGGCGGGCAACCCGTCGATCGACAGGCTGATCGAGGTCGAGGCGCTGGCGCCTGGCGAGATCCACCGCCCAAGCTCGCTCGTGGTCCTGCCGGGCGGCAAGGGCCTGCACGTCGCCCGGGTGAGCGCGGTGCTTGGTTCCCCGGCGACCGCCACCGGAATCTTGGCCGGTCATGCCGGCCGGTGGATCAGCGAGGCGCTGGCCCGCGAGGGCGTGCTGGGATGGTTCGCCTGGGGCCCCGGCGAGACCCGCTCGTGCCTGTCGGTCTCCGACCGGGCCACCGGTGCTCTGACCGAGTTCTACGAGCCGGGTACGCCCGGCACAGCCCAGGCGTGGTCGGACCTCGTGGGAATCGTCGCGTCGATGCTGAACTCCACCCGCTGGCTTGTGCTCAGCGGATCGTTGCCGCCCGAGACGCCGGTCGAGGGCTACGCCCAGCTGATCGCCCGGGCTGCCGCGGCCGGGGTGCCTGCGGTGGTCGATTCGCGCGGACCGTGGCTGGCGGCGGCCTTGGAGGCTGGGCCGGCGCTGGTAAAGATCAACGCCTACGAAGCGTCGGAGCTTCTCGAGGAACCCGTGGCCGACGGTGACTGCGGCGTGGCCGCGGCGCGGACGATCCGGGACCGGGCTGGCGGCGACGGTCACGCGGTGGCGATAACGCTCGGCGAAGCAGGAATGGTTTTGGTCGATCCCGACGGGCGGACATTCACCGGTTCGAGCTCAGCTCGTGGCCGCTACCCGGTGGGCAGCGGCGACGCGTTCCTGGCCGGCATGGTGGTGGCGCGGGCGGACGGGGAACCGTGGGCGGCCGCAGCCGCGGCCGGGCTCGGAGCGGGCGCCGCCAACGCCGAGGTCGCCGGCGCCGGACGTCTCGATCCCGCCCGCGCCCGCGAGCTGGCGGCGATTGCAGACGTGGCTGAGCTCGCAGAGTGAGGCGCGCACGGCGAGCAGAACGTCCTGGCGCGTCAGGATGTGCTCGGCGCGGCGTCATCCGCGTACCGTCACGCGTGTCGCGAACTCACATACGGGCTCCCCAAAAGGCTCCCCAAACTCACGACTTCTGCCAGCACCTCAGCGCAACTCCGAACAACAGCCCTCCCCCGCTCCGTTGCTCTGACCTTCCCTGAGTTGCTCTCAGTTCGCCGGCCGCCACCCTGCAAAGCCGTCTACACCGGTTCGATTCCGGTCGTCGCCTCTAGTTTGGCCTGCAAATCGCCGGTAGTCGTGACCGCAACTACTGTTTTACCGCCAGGTCTCCCCAAAGGGTCCCCAAAACATAGGCCGTCCCCTCTCTGCCAGATACCGGGGCACAGTAGGCCCTGGACGGATTTGCTCAGCCTGCGCGGTCGAGCACCATCGTGCGCTTTGTGTCTCGCAACACGCTGGCCATGCAGAACCGATCAGGAATCCAGCGCTTTTGGCTGAACAGCTTCGTCTGGTCATCGAAGTGGGGTGACACCGGGTTCTCCGACTGTGAGAAGGTGAGGATCGAGCCGCCGATCGGGCACTGTCCGTTGTTCCAGCTTGTGACTTGGACGAACGAGGACCCGCCGATCACCGGCCCGAACCCTTTGCCGGAGGTGAAGGCTGTGCCGATCGCGTTGAACTCCCCGTTGGGGTCGCCGGGGCCGCCGTGGATCGGGATCCGGACTCCGTCGTGGACGACGGCCTGCACGTCTCCGGGGGTGGCGTCGAGCGGGATGTGCGTGCCCTCGAGGTCTTGGATCGCGTCGCCCAGCGCGGTGCGGACGGCCGGGTCGTTGGTGTTCAGTCCGCTGGGCGTGTTTACCGGGTCGTTTACGTCAAACGGCGTGGAGAAGGGGGACGCGGCGGTACTCGCGGTGCTGCTGTCGGCGTGGTCCCAGAAACGGCGGAACAGCTCGGCGCCCTGCGAGTTCAGGTTCTCGTGCAGGTCCCAGCGCGCGAGGATGTCGCACGCGCGCCCGACCGCCACCGGGGTGCCCGAGTCCGTCGGCGCCAACCCGCCAGGGAATGAGCGGCACATCGCCACGAGCGGGCCGCGCGTCAGCTCGCCGGCGTACTGGCGGTCGGAGAACACCATGTTTTCCATGTCCTTCACCGTGAAGCCGGCCGGTCCGAGGCCGTCGGTCCCGGACACCCTGGAGTGGGTCATGATCAGCCCGATCCGCGTGCGCAGCGAGCGCGGGGTGCCGGTGTCGCCGATGGTCCGGGCAAAACCGGTCAGTGGCTGGTGGGGGTTCGACAGCCAGTAGCTGTCGTTGGAGTTGGTCACGTAGTCGCGGCGGATCAGGTAGGGCATCTGCCTCGGGGCGAACAGTCCCGGCTTGACCGCACCCGGGCTGGTCCCCCAGTTGCAGCTCGATCGTGAGCCGTCGAGAATCGGCAGCCGGTCCGTCTCGAACGTGGAGGCCCCGAGCGGCGTGTCGCAGGCCTTCGCCTTGGCGTCGGTGACGTTCGGCATCGAGCCGATGTCCGCGTACAGCGCGTTGCCCTGCTTGTCCGCGACGAGCGTCGTGTTCCACGGCATCCCCGCGGTGGCCTGGAGGATCCTCAGCGCCTGGAAGACGTTGCGCGCGCGGCCGAGGTCGAAGAACGTGTTAAAGGAGCGGAAGTTGTCGGCGTTCGCGTCGCCGAGCGTGAATGCCGTCGTCGACGTCCACACCAGCGGCGCCTCGTTGAAGATCGGCCCGAAGCGGCTTGAGTACAGCGTCCGAGTGACCGGTCTCAGCGACCCGTCCGGCTGCCGCGCCTGGACGGTGAGCGTGCGGTGGGTCATCCGGACCTGCTTGCCGTCATATAGGTAGGTGGCGGGCGAGCCCGGGACGAGCTTGAGCTGGAACGGCGTGAAGCGCAGCGCCGTCGAGACCGTTTCGCTCCATGCCATCGTCGCGTCGTGACCAAACTGGACGAACGGCACCCCGTACAGCGAAGCGCCTTCCACGTTCAGCTGGCCCGGTACGGTTATCTGTGCCTGGTAGACGCGTTCGTCCCCGGTCCACGTGAGGTGGGGATTGGCGAGCAGCAGACCGTGGCGGTGGTCGCGAGTGCCTGCCCTCCCGACGGCGACGGCATTCGAGCCGATCCCGCCTGCGCCGGTCGTGCTGTCGGGCACAAGCCGCGCGAGCAGCTTCGACGTTTGCCTGCGGTCCAGCGATGTCACGCCCGCGGAGAGCCCGGCGGTGCCGTGGGCTGGCGTCGGCGGGGCCGCCTCGGCGATCCCCTGGATCAGGACGCCGCCGCTTGCCAGCTCGACCAGCTGGTAGAAGCGCCGGTAGACGTCGGCCACGGTGATCGGCCGCACCCACGCCTTGCCGCGGCAGCGCGGGTCCGAGACGCCACGCGAGCCCCCGACGCTGCGCAGGTAACGGTTGTAGCCCTTCACGTAACCGGCGACGGCCTGCTTGATCTGCTCCACCGGTCCGTACGGCGAGCGCCGCGCCACCAGCTTGTCGATGAGGCCCGAGTCGATGATCTGCTGCCAGTAGAAGTCCGAGTCGATATTGCTGACCGTTGTCCCGTTCAGCACCTGGATGTAAGTCGCGTTCGGCCCGAAGAAGCGCGAGCGCTGCGCGTCGATGGTGACGTAGTCGTTCGCGATTGTGCAAATGTTGTCCTGGGCGAACGCGTAGCCGTAGCCCTCGCCCGCGCCGAAGTAGGTCGTCGCCCAGATGTGAGGGATGCCGTACGACGTCCAACGGACGATCGCCGTCGGTCGCCCGCGATGGCGACCCATCCAAGTGCGTTCGTGGCCGGCGGCGCGGGCAGCAGGACGGTTAGCGCGCGCGCCCGGTGGACCGACCCACAGCGCCACCGCCGATACGACCGCCACCAATCCGAGCAACAGCCACCTTCCCGGCAGCCTCATCATCGCACGCACCTTTACCTCCGGACTCGACCGCGCCACCCAACGCCCCCAAGAGCTCGATGATCCATAAAAGCAGATCTTCCGAAGGGACGCCACGGCCTGCGCCGCGAGCAGGTTGAGGCCTCGCAGCGGACCCGGTTGTTGCGAGCGACAACCGCGCGCGGCTTCGCGTGGCTGACGCTGAGCGACATCCTCGTCGCGCCAGCGTCGCGCGCTCCACGTTCCACGAGTACTTTGCGGACAAGCAGCAGCGCTTCCTGGCAGCCTTTGACCAAGCCGCCCACCTGTTGTGCGCTCGCGATCGTAGGCGCGATCACCGACCCTATGCGAAGTCCGGCGGCACGGATGAGGAACGAGGTCTCCCCAAAAAGGCTCCGCAAACTCGGGAGTTGTCAGGGCCCCCGAGAGAACTCACAGCCCCCTCAGAGAACGCAAATCTCGCGTGCGTACCGGAGAGAACCACGGCTGGCCGCGCTGCAAAGCCGTCTACACCGGTTCGATTCCGGTCGTCGCCTCTAGGGCTGTTTTGAGGGTCTCTGCGACCCCTAGAACGTTCGTTCGCTTCTCGTAAGAGAGATCTCGGACAGCGGCGACGATGTCGTCGATCCGAGGACGGCTCAGGTACGCGTCCGTTGTGCCCAGATGTGCATGACCGAGGAGCACCGGCAAGGCGCCCGGCATCGCGCTTGCAGACAAGGCAGCGGCGATCCAGACAGCGGTCAACGCCGGCCGGGCCGCGATCGCGGACATCAGCAACTACCTCGGTCTTGTCAAAGCTCAGACCGGCAAGAAACTCACCACGAAGCCGAATGGCGGTACGGCGGGCCTGCTCACGACGGACGCAGTTCACCCGGCGCGGCCACACCGGCGGATTTACCCGACAGCCACGGCTAATTCCGACAGCGTGTCCTCACTGCTTTACAACAACCAAGCGCCGCCCCTTCGGGCGGCGAACGGCGGGCAGCCTAGGACGAACGGAGCGAGTCGCAGGTCGAGTTGCTCCGCGGAACGTCGAGTTTGAGGCTGTGGATGTCCGCCGGCGCAACTCGTCGGGCGGGATGTAGCGAGGCGGCGCGGCGCCGACGGGCGACCGCGCGGGCGGTCCCGCGCTGGCACGCCGGGCCCGACCACCATCCGTCCGTCCCCCGGCAATCCGGCTTCGCTGCTCTCTCCGGTCGTTCACGCGCCCGGGCTGGGTCGCGAGGTTGTCCGTGTTGTTGGAGAATGGGTTGTTCGAGGCACCTGCAATTGAACCGCGGAGCCTCACGGAGTGCAGATGCGGAGCGAGGGCGGGTGCGAGTCAGCGAGCACCGCCAACATGACGGGCGGGCGGCGTGAGAGGCTGCAATCCGTGAACGGAAACCAGATGGCCGATGAGATGGCCGAGCAGCCGGCCCGACTGAGCCGCTTGATCGCCCGCTCGGACGAAGTCGCCGAACTGGTCCGCGCGGTCGTGCCGAAACCGCTGAACGGCATCACGCTCGTCGCGCGGGGCTCTTCGGACCATGCGGCCGTCTACGGCCGTTACCTGCTCGAGGTGGCCACCGGAAAGCCGGTCTCGCTGGCGGCCCCAAGCCTCCACACGCTCTATGGAGTGAAGGTCGATTACAGCGGCCAGCTCGTGATCGCGGTCAGCCAATCGGGCGCAACGCCCGAGATCGTGCAGACGCTGCAAGCGTTACAGGACGGGGGAGGACACGGCCTCGCAATCACCAACGATCCCGAAAGCGCGCTCGCGACGGTGGCAGACGAGGCAGTCGAGCTCGAGATGGGAGACGAGCGGGCGGTTCCCGCGACGAAGACGGTAACCGGACAGCTCATCGCCTTCGCGATCATCGCTTCGGCCTTGGGACGGGTTCCGTTTACCCGCACGCAGCTCGACACCGTGCCCCAGTGGGTACAAGCCATGCTGGATGACCCGGTGCCGGTCGCCACCGCGGCAGACGCCCTCGTCGGCGTATCGCAACTCATCGTCGTGGCGCGCGGCTATCTCTTCGCGGCTGCGCTCGAGACCGCGCTCAAGATCGAGGAGACCTGCTCCCTGCTCGCCGATGGCTATTCGGCTGCAGATCTCCGCCACGGCCCAATCGCGGCGGTCACCCGCGGTCTTCCGGTGATCGCGCTCTGCGCCCCCGGTCCAGCGCTCACGGATGTCACATCGCTCGTCGACAACCTGCGCGTGCGGCAGGCGAGAGTGCTCGTCGTCGGAAGCGGCGAAGCGGCGGACATACCGCTGCCCGGCGAGGCACCAGAGCCGCTCGCGCCGATCGTCGCGGTCGTGCGGGGCCAGCAGCTTGCGCACGCGCTCGCGCTGCGGCTGGGGCATGACCCAGACAGCCCGGAAGGACTGACCAAGGTCACCCCGACATGACGCGACGCACACGGTCCCTGCGACCCCGCACCGAGCGGGTGGGCGATGGCTTACCGGCCCGCCGTAGCGCCCGCGGACGCATCTTGCCCCAGCTCTGCGACCGCCGCGTTCAGCGCCGCCCGTGCCCGGACCCCGGCGCTGCGATCCACGCCGAGGGCATCCAAGCCGAGCAGGGCTGCCCCGACGATCGGCTCGCTCGGCGCGACGACGACGTGAGCATTCGGCGCCAGCTCTCGAACGGCCTCGGAAATCGTCGCGACAACGCTGGGCGAGACCGCTCTCAGGAGGCCACCACCCAACACCACATCGGGATCCGCCCCGGTGAGGTCGAGCCGATGTATGGCAGCCCTCGCGAATGCGATCACCTCATCTGCCAGACGTCCGACAATGCCTGTGGCGACCGGATCCTCGCCGCAGGCCGCGAGTACGGCCGGAGACAGCTCTATGAGCCTCGCGACCGGTATCTGCCCCAGGTGAACCGCGCGCGAGACCTCGAGCGGGTCACTGCAGCCGAAGTGCTCTGCAACGCCGATCTCCAGGACGGTGCGCGGCCCCCGTCCGTCGGCGCTGCGCGCAGCGGCGGCCAGCGCCGCGAGACCGACGTCAGCGCCACCGCCCCAGTCGCCGCTTATCTGACCCAGCGACAGGAACCTGACCTCGCGTCGGTCGGGCGCGCGGCCGAGGCAGTTGATCCCCGCGCCGCACACCACGGCTATCCCCCACCCGCGATCGGTGCCGGCGCGCAGCAGCGCCAGCGTGTCGTTATCGACCACCAGGCGGTTGCTCCAATGCAACTGCCCGATCCTCGCTTGGAGCGTGTCACGCTCCTCGGGCAGGTCTGCGCCCGCGAGCAGGATGTGGGCGGTCGAGGCAAGCGGGCCGTTGGGCGGGCCGAGGGCCACGCGGGCGAGGGCGCTGGCGAGAAGGCTCTCCAGCAGTGCGACGCAGCTTTCGACCCCAAGAGTGTGGGCCGAGCTTCCGCCTCCCCGGACGAGCGAGAGCAGGCCGCCGCCAGAGTCCAGCAGAGCGAGGTCTGTCTTGAAGTTGCCTCCGTCGACCGCCAGGACGAGACCGTCGCCGCGGGCCCGTTCCCCATCCTCAACGTTCATTGGCCGACCCCCGTCTCCGTACGTGGCGGGGTCTCAACCGCGAGCAGCTGCTCGAGCATGCTGTCGGCGAGCTCGTACTCGCGGACGAGTGGATTCGCCAACAGGGCGAGCCGTGCGACATCTCGATCGCCGGTGCGCGCGGCGGCGGCGGCGAGCCGCTCGTAAGCGACGACGTGCTGGACGAGACCGAGCAGTTCGGGGGCCAGGGACCTCTGGGGTAGCGGAGCGGCACCTGTGCTCCGGATCCGAGCGGGAACCTCGACGACGTCGTCGTAAGCCAATCCACTGAGCGTCCCGTGGTTGCGCACGTCGACCACCTGCACCTCGCCCGTATCAGCCGTGAGCGACGCAACGAGCTGGACGGCGGCCTCGCTGTAGAAGGCCCCGCCGCGCTGCTCGAGCAGGGCCGGTTTCTCGGTCAGCGAGGGGTCGCGATAGAGCTCGAGGAGCCGCCGCTCGATATCGGCCACCACCTGCGCCCGGGGCGGCTCGACCCGCTGTTCGCCGAGAACGTCGCGCTCGGCGTAGAAGTAGCGAAGGTAATACGACGGAATCGCCCCGAGCCTGTCGAGCAGACTGCGTGGCAGCTCGATCTCCTCGGCCAGCTCGTTGCCGAATGAACGCAGCACGTCGGCCAGCACGTCATGGCCGTCGAGCCAGACGGCGCGGATCCACGTCAGGTGGTTGAGGCCGACCTGATCGACCAGGATCCGTTCGGGACCGACGCCCAGGTGCGCCGCAATTTGGCGCTGAAAGGTGATCGCGACATTGCACAGGCCGATCGCCCTATGGCCGGCGTCGAGCAGGGCGCGCGTGACGATCCCCACCGGGTTTGTGAAGTCGATGATCCAGGCGTCGTCGGCCGACAGCCTGCGCGCGCGTTCGGCGATCTCGAGCACCACGGGCACCGTGCGCATCGCCTTGCCAAGGCCGCCGGCGCCGGTCGTCTCCTGGCCGACACAGCCACAGGCCGCGGGGATCGTCTCGTCGCGCAAGCGGGCCGACTGGCCACCCACCCGGAGCTGGATGAGGACGACACCCGCGTCCTCGAGCGCGCGGTCGAGCTCTTCGGTCAGCATCAGGGCGCCGTCGTAGCCCTGACGCTCCAGCATCCGCTGCGCCAGACCGCCCACCACCTCGAGTCTCTGCGGGTCGATGTCGTGCAGCACGAGCTCGCTCATATCGATCCGCTCCCGCTCGCGCATCAGACCGGAGACGAGCTCCGGCGTATACGTCGAGCCCGCCCCGATCACGGCGAGCTTCATCCCCACACCTTCGTGCTGGGCGACCCCACCGAGGCGAGGGAGGTCTTCTGCAAGGTTCTTGCCTTATCGACCACAGTAGGCCTATTCTTGCGCGTCGATAGCGCCATCCTATTCGTAAAGGCATCTAACCTCAATGCCTCAAAGCAGCCGAGATGTCAGTTACGGCTCGCCCGCCGAGGCCGGAGCCGACTCGCGTCTGAGCCTCCTGCGCGAGCTCGGTGAGCAGGCGGTGCTGGAGACGATCTTCCGCCGCGGTCCGATCACCCGGCCCGAGATCGCAGCGGCCACCAGCCTTTCCAAGCCGACCGTATCCGCCGCGGTCAGCCGGCTCGAGCAGGGAGGGCTCGTCCGCGCGGCGGGCAGGCGCGCCGGACAGCGGGGGCGCAAGCCGATCGCATACATGGTCAGCTCCCGGGCGGGGTTCGTCGTCGGTGGCGACATCGGCGGAAGCAATGTCCGGGTCGCCGCAGCCGACCTATTCGGCGAGCCGCTATGCGATCTCAAGCGGCCGACGGCCAAGGACGGCGCCCGAGCCGTCGGGGTGCAGATCCTGGAGATGGTCAGCGAGGTGATCGACCAGGCCAGCGGTGCTCACGGGCGGCCGCTGGCGCTCGGGATCTCGTCGCCGGGGATCGTGGATCAGACGAGCGGCCGGGTCACCTCGCTCGCTTACAACGTGGTGCCCGAGGGCGGCTTCGACCCGCTCGAGGTGATCCGCGAGCGGTTCGACCTGCCCGTGCTCGTCGAGAACAACGTCAACCTCGCGGCGGTCGGCGAGAAGTGGTTCGGCCTCGCGAGGAGCGTCTCGACCATGGTGTTCATCGCGATCGGCGCGGGCATCGGTCTGGGGATCATCATCAACGACGAGCTGGTCCGGGGCGCGCACGGGGCCGCGGGCGAAATCGGCTATCTACCGCTGGTGGGCGATCCGTTCAACCCCCGGCACCGGTTGCACGGAGGGTTGGAGGACGAGATCGGCGCCGCCGGGATCGTCGCGGCGTTCCACGAGCGCCGTGGTCCCGACGACCCCGAGCTCCGGTCCGTCCACGAGGTGTTCGAGCTCGCCGTCGATGGAAACGCGGCGGCTCGAGCCGTAGTCGATCATGTCGCCTCCCGCCTGGGCACCGCGATCGCCACCGTATGCGCGATTCTCGATCCGGAGCTGGTCGTGCTCGGCGGGGGCATCGGTGCGAGTCCTCTGCTCTTGCGCCCGGTCCGGGGGTCCGCGGCCGCGCTGGTTCCGATCACCGCCCGGATCGAGACGAGCCTGCTGGGCGAGCGAGCTGCCATGCAGGGAGCGATCGCCGTTGCGCTGCACGCCGCGCGCACCACGCTGCTCTCCGGGGGCGCCGCTGCAAGACCGCCGAAGCGCGCCGTGGCGATGGCGCAGCGCAGGTGATGGGTCGGCCCGTGATCGACGCAAATTGGAAAAGGAGACTCCAATCTGTCGCACAGTTGAACCTGGGCAGTCAGGCCGATATATTCTTTTGTTTAGGAATTTCCCAAATGGTGCTCTCAGCAAATGAAGTCGGGAAGGGGCGCATGTCCGCGTCCGCCTGGATTCCGAGGGCCAGGTCTGCGGCAAAGTACTTAGCGGCCGTGCCTCTCGGCACGGATGACCCTGAGACAGGGCGCCCTTACCTTGATTCGAGCAATGTCCGAGATCCGGACATCACGGCTGCTGGACGGACGGAGCTGCCTGAGCAGGGGGTTTGCGGTGACCGATCGAACGATCCCGGGCGCCGCTCCCCCGGCACGCCGTCAGTTCGCCCTGTGGCGCGTCGTGCCGACCGCACGCACTGTGAGCCAGTGACCGACTGGCGATCGTCAATACGGAACGGAGGATGTCGATGAGACGCTTCACATGGCTCATTTCGTTGGCGGCGGTGTGCGTGCTGGTCACCGCCTGTGGTGGGAGCTCATCAAAAACGTCGTCCGGCGGCACCTCCACGGCAGCAAACACCGGAAAGGTCGGCGGCAAGCTGGTCATCGACAACGTGTACGGAGGCACGTGGACGTGTCAGTTCAACCCGTTCAATCCGTCGGTCCTCGGCCCCGGCATCACGTTTGCTCCCGTCTATGAGCCTCTGGAGTTCGTGAACATCCTCCAGAGCAAGAGCCCGCCGGTCCCAATGCTGGCAACAGGCTCGCAGTGGTCGAACGGCTTCAAGACGCTCACGTTCACAATCCGTAGCGGAGTGACGTGGAGCGACGGCAAGCCCTTCAGCGCTGCCGACGTGGCATATACGTTCAACGCGATGAAGGCCGACAAGACGATCGATCTCAACGCCCTCTGGGCCGCCGACGGTGGGCCTCTGACGAGTGTGGCCGTCAACGGGACCAATCAGGTCGTCTTCACGTTCAACGCGCCATCCCAGCCGATCTTCTATTTCGTCGCGGACCAGACGCCGATCGTGCCTCAGCACATATGGTCGGCTCTCGACCAGAGCAAGCTTCACTCGTATGCCGACTCTAAGCCCGTCGGCACCGGCCCTTACGTAGTCTCGACCTGCTCGCCGCAGAACATCAAGTACCTGCGCAACCCAAGCTACTGGCAGAGCAAGTCCGGCCATCCGGTGCCGGCGATCAAGGAGGTCGACTATCCGGCGTTCCTCAGCAACACGCCGGGCAACCTGTTCCTCGCCCAGGGGCAAGCGCAGTGGGGCGGCCAGTACATCCCCAACGTCCAGTCGTTCTACGTTGCCAAGGATCCCGCCCACCGCCACATCTGGTTCCCACCGGTCCTGAACGTGGCTCTCGTCCCCAATCTGACCAACCCGCTGCTCGGCAAGTTGCCGGTCCGGCAGGCCATCTCCTACGCCCTCAACAGGGCCACGATCGCGCGGCTTGGGGAGGGAGGCGAACAGCAGCCCGCCAACCAGACGGGCGTCGTTACGCCGACCTTCCAGAGCTGGCTCGACACCTCGCTCACGCAGCCGGGCTACGACCCGGCCAAGGCCGAGCAGATCCTCCAGTCAGCGGGCTTCACCAAGGGCTCGGATGGGATCTACCACGACAGCAGCGGCAATCGCCTCTCATTCACGATCAAGACGATCAGTGGCTACTCCGACTGGGACTCATCGCTTCAGATCATCACCCAGCAGCTGAAGGCCGTTGGGATCGCGGTAACCGTCCAGGATGAGAACTCCACTCCCTACACCTCGGACCTCCAGGGCGGCCACTTCGAACTTGCCTATGCCGGGAGTGGAGGGCCGGCGGCGAGCCCCGGACCCAGTCCGTACTACGAGCTCCGTGGATGGCTCTTCAGCGGCAACATCGGCTCCACCAACTACTCCCGCTTCAAGTCAGCGTCGACCGACACCCTGTTCGACCAGTACGGCGGGGCGAGCCAATCCCAGCAGGTCCAGATCGTGCACCAGATCCAGAAGACGATGGTGGACGAGATCCCGTTCATCCCCACGACGGAGGGCGTCGACTGGTACCAGTACGACACCACGAACATCGAGGGTTGGCCGACAGAGTCCAATCAGTATGCGCAACCGTCACCCTATTCGTTCCCCGACAACGGCCAGGTCCTGACCCGCCTGTATCCAACCGGGTGAGCCGACGGGCCTGAGGCCGACTGAGACTCGGCGGCTCCGGCCATGAGATTCCTAACGCGGCGAATAGGGCTGTTCCTGGTGACCCTGTGGGCCGCCCTGACGATCAACTTCATCATCCCCCGCGTGATGCCGGGCAACGAGGCGCAGGCCGTGTTGGGCACATTCCGCAATGTCAACCCGGCCGCCCTGCACGCGCTGGAGGTCCAGTTCGGCGTCAACGTCCATCAGAGCATTCTCGTCAGTTACTTCGAGTACCTCCGAAACTGCCTGACGGGCCAGTTCGGGGTCACCGCTCAGGGCGTGCCCGTGATGACCGAAATCACGTCGAAGCTGCCCTGGACGCTCGGCCTGGTGGGGGTGACAACCGTCGTCGCATTCGTGATCGGCACCGTTGCCGGGGCGGCCAGCGCCTGGCGCCGAGGCGGCCGGCTCGACGCGATCCTCCCGCCGGCTCTGTTCATCGTCTCGAGCATCCCGGTCTTCTTCGTGGGACTGCTGCTGATCTATGTGTTCTCGGTGAAGCTGAACTGGCTGCCCCTGGGCGGCAACTACAGCATCGGGGCCACTCCGTCCCTATCGCCGTCGTTCATCTGGGATGTGCTGAAGCATGCGATTCTGCCGGCGCTGAGCCTGGTGATCGTGACCGCGGGCCTGTGGGTGTACTCGATGCGCAACAACATGATCACCACAACCGCGGAGGACTACGTCAAGACGGGCCGAGCCAAGGGGCTGGAGACCCGGCGGATCAAGTACGACTACGCAGCGCGAAACGCGATCCTTCCAAACCTGACGGGGTTCGCGATGCAGCTTGGCTACGTACTGGGCGGCGCGATCGTCATCGAGTACCTGTTCTCGTATCCAGGGCTCGGCTATCTCTTCTACACGGCCTCGACCGATCACGATCTGCCCCTGATGCAGGGCCTCTTCCTCTTCTACACGCTCGCCGTCCTGATCTGCGTCCTGATCGCCGACCTGCTCACGGCGGTGCTCGATCCGCGTACGCGGGAGGCCTGAGATGGCGACAGGCACCCCCACCGCCGACGTTGCGGCAACCGAAGGGGCGGGCGTCGCCGTTGAGGTGACCGGGACGCCGCGGCGTTTCCTCCGCGCGGTTCTAGGCAACAAGAAGGCGGCGGCCGGAGCCCTGATCTTGCTCATGATGATCTTCCTTGCCGCGTTTCCCGGGCTGATAGCGCCCTACGATCCGCAGGCGCCACTCTTCAAGCCAGACCTGGGACCGTCATCCGCTCACCTGCTCGGCACCACAAACCTAGGTCAGGACGTCTTCTCCCAGCTCATCTGGAGCACGCGCCTGACGCTCATCGTCACGCTGCTGGTGAGCGTGATCGCGACCTTCCTGTCGATGATCGTCGGCGTGACGTCCGCCTACGCAGGCGGACTCACCGATCGCGTGCTGACAGTGATCACCGATGTCTTCCTGATCCTCCCCGTGCTGCCGCTGCTGATCCTGCTGGCGGCCTACCTTCCACCCGGAGTCACCTCCCTGATCATCGTGCTGTGCATCACCAGCTGGGCGTTCCAGGCACGGCAGCTCCGGTCACAGGGTCTCTCGATACGCAACCGCGACTTTCTCGTCGCCGCTCGGGTACGCGGCGAGCGACCGCTCTACATCATCCTTGTCGAGATCGTGCCTACGATGACCTCGCTCCTCGCCGCCTCGTTTCTTGCGCTCGCCGTGTACATCGTGGGCTTTGCCGCCAGCCTTCAGTTCCTCGGCCTTGGCAACAGCGGCGAGCTGATGTGGGGCACGATGCTCTACAACGCGCAGCAGTCGGCCGCCCTTGAGGCGGGAAATGCTTGGTGGGCGCTGGCGCCCGGCGCGGCCGTAGCCCTGCTGGGCGCGGGCTTCGCGCTGTTGAACTACGCCTTCGATGAGATCGGGAATCCCGCGCTGCGGCCGGTTAAGAGGCGCCGGGCGGAGAAGCGTCGGCATGCGCTGAGGAGGCCGCGTGACCGAGCCTCTGCTTGAGGTCATCGACCTCTCGGTCGACTATCTGACGGACGCCGGAGATGTGCGCGCGGTGGACCGGGTCAGTTTCACCGTCGCACCTGGGGAGTTCTTGGGGATCGTCGGCGAGTCCGGCTGCGGGAAGTCGACGCTTCTGTTCGGAGTCGCTCAACTCCTCTCGCCTCCAGGTGAGGTTTCCGGTGGAGAGGTCATGTTCCGCGGGCGTGACATGGTGCAGCTCGGCGACGACGAGCTACGCCACATGCGCTGGCGTGACTACTCGGTTGTCATGCAGAGCGCGATGAACGCGCTCAACCCGATGAAGAGCATCGGAGCGCAGCTCAAGGACACCCTCAAGGCGCACGGCACCTCGTCGGGCGAGGAGATCCGGCAACGGTCCGCGGAGGTTCTGAACATGGTGGGGATCGACGCCGCTCATCTCAAGAGCTATCCCCACCAACTGAGCGGGGGCATGCGCCAGCGCGCGATGATCGCCATGGCGCTGCTCTTCACGCCTCAGCTCGTGATCATGGACGAGCCGACGTCGGCGCTCGATGTGGTCGCACAGCGTTCACTGATGATCAAGATCAAGGACCTGCAGCGAAGCCTCGGGTTTGCCGTCATCTTCGTGACCCACGACATGTCGGTCGTCAGCCGGTATTCCGATCGGGTGATGGTCATGTACGCAGGGCAGATCGCCGAGGCGGCCACCACCGGCGCGATCTTCGAACGGCCCCTACACCCGTACACCCGCGGCTTGCTGAACGCGTTCCCGTCCGTCACGGGACCACGCCGAGAGCTGGCCGGCATCCCCGGGGCGCCTCCCGACCTGGCTCGGCCACCCAGCGGCTGCCGGTTCAATCCCCGCTGCTCCGAGGTCATGCCGGCGTGCCTGACCCGCGAACCCGAGCTGTATCCGGTGGGTGATGCTCGGGTGCGCTGCCTCCTGTATACCGAGCATGCGGCGGAGGCCGAGCAGCCGGCGGAGGCGCTCTGACCCGATGTCCCCGGCTAGCAACTCGGATGCGACCGCCGCTGTCAGCGACCAGCCCCTCCTGCGAGCGGTCGACCTGACACGGCACTTCCGCCTCGGCGGAATGCTCGCCGCCAAACAGGTGCTCCATGCCGTGGACGACTTCAACCTAGACATCCGCGAGCGTGAGATCGTGGCCCTGGTCGGGGAGAGCGGCAGCGGGAAGAGCACGGTCGCTCGGCTGCTCGCGCGGGTGTATCCGCCCACCAAGGGCGAGATCTACTACCGAGGCCGGCCGATCCAAAACCTGCGCTCCCGCAAGGCCCTCTTCTGGTACCGAGGGGAAGTGGCGATCGTCTTCCAGGACCCGTTCAGCGCCTTTAACCCGGTGTTTCGGGTTTCACACGGGGTGATGCGCAACCTCGCTCTGCACAGGCCGGAACTGGGTCGCCCCCAGCGGCGAGGAGAGGCCGAGCGCGTATTCGAGAGCGTGGGGCTGAACGCCACGATGCTCCAGAGATTCCCATTCGAGATGAGCGGGGGCGAGCGCCAGCGAGTCGGCTTCGCCCAGGCCCTGGCGGTACGTCCCAAGCTGATCCTGGCCGACGAGCCGGTATCGATGCTCGACGTTTCGATCCGCGCGGGCGTCCTCAACATGATGGCCAGCCTGCGCGATCAGGAGGGTGTCTCGATTCTCTACATCACGCACGACATCGCCAGCGCCCGATATGTCGCCGACCGCATCATCGTGCTGTACGCGGGTCATCTGGTGGAGGCGGGACCGACGGAGTCGGTCCTCGCCGATCCAAAGCACCCCTACACGCAATTGCTCCTCTCGGCGGTGGCCAACCCACGCGACAAGGAAGAGCTGGTCTCCGCCGACACCGGAGAGCCGCCCAAGGTGATCAACCCGAGCGAGGGATGTCGCTTCCGCTTCCGGTGTCCGCTGGCGATCGAGAAGTGCTCTCAGGTCACGCCCCGACCCAGGCCGATCGGATCGAATCAGGTCGCCTGCCACGTCGTGGCAGGCGAGTCGGCCGACCGCTCCAACCCCGCCGGGAAGGCCTCGGTGAGTAAGAGCTGATGGCACAGCCCGCATCCACGATACGGGCTCCAATGGCCGCTTCATCGACACCGTGCCTGGCCCGATCGACCTAGTGATCTTCGATTGCGACGGCGTGCTGATCGACAGCGAGCGCCTGGCCGTCGAGGTGGACGTGCGCGTGCTCCGCGAGCTCGGCTGGCCCATCAGCGAGGCGGAGGTAGTCGAGCGGTTCGTCGGGCGCTCGGACCGCGACACCCAGGCTGCGATCGAGGCCCATCTGGGCCGGAAGCTACCCGCCGGCTGGGAGGAGTCGTTGGAGGCGCTCTATCGACAGGCGTTCGCGGACAAGCTGGCGCCGGTCGAGGGCGTCTTTGAGGCGCTCGACCGGATCAAGCTCTCGAACTGCGTCGCGTCGGGCGGAACCCACGACCACTTGCGCTACACGCTCGGGTTGACGGGCCTGTACGAGCGGTTCGCAGGGCGGATCTTCAGCTCCGAGGACGTCGCCCGCGGCAAGCCGGCCCCCGACCTCTTCCTGCACGCGGCCGAGCGCATGGCGGCCACGCCGGCCCGCTGCGTGGTGGTCGAGGACAGTCGTCCCGGCGTCGAAGCCGCGCGCGCCGCCGGTATGCGCGTTCTGGCGTTCGCCGGCGGGCTCTCGCCTCGGCGACTCCTTGAGGGGACGAACACGCTCGTGTTCGATGACATGCGCGACCTTCCGAGGCTCCTCGATCGGTGCAACGCCGCCACGACGGGTAGCTCGTGAATCGCTTCGAGATAGTCACCAGATCGCGAAAACGAAATGCGTGCGGAGGAGTCGCGCGGAGAACTACGCAGCGACTATGCGGCATAAGGCGGCTGACAGCGGCCCTGTTTGCGTCTCACCCTTCACGCCGTGGAGAGCAAGTCATGGATGACCAATGATCCGCTCCGTTGCCAAATCTGCGGAGTGCGGATCGGCGTGTATGAGCCGCTGACGTTGCGAGCGGACGGACTGGCACGCAACACGTCCATCGCCGCCGATCCAGGTTTGTCCGCCTTGATCGGGGAGCACTACCACCGCGCGTGCTACAGCTCGCAGTTCGACGACTGCGCGTTCGACGAACGGTGATGGCCAGCGAGGCATCGGCACCAGCGGTCCCACTCTCTCTTCGCCGCGGCGGAGGCTCTCAGGTCGACCCTCCGCCAGGCGGCTGACTCATCACGACATGCCGCGGGCCGTCTGGAGGGCGACCCGCGCGTCGCTTGCGAACTTCCCCAGGGCTCCCGAAAAAGACTCGCCAAACTCAGGACTTCCGACAGCACCTGAGCGCAGCCCAGAACAACAGCCCCGAGCGTTGGCCGGGGCTGTTGCAGCTAACCAGGGCGATCAATCTGATCACGCTTGCTCTGTTAGGGTGAAGCGCCCTATCGGCGGACCGGCCGGTTGGAGGTCGTCCGCTAGGAACAGTTCCAGGACGGAACGGGGTCAGATGAAGCGGGTTGTTGTTGTGGCAGCGACGATCGCGTCGATCGGATGCGGGTCGGCACAGGGAAGGGCATTCCCGGCACGGGTGGGTCACGCGACGATCCCGCTCAGGCTCGTCCAGGGACCGAATGGCAAGTTCTTGGTTGCCCGGATCGCCGTCGGCGGCGGGAAACCGGTACCCGTGATCGTCGACACGGGCTCCGGCCAGCTCATGATCATGCGGCAGGCGATTGGTCGGCGGGCGAAGATCTCGCCGCGGCTTCGCGTCCTGGGGGGTTTCGGTGTTTCGGGCAAAGTCACGGGAAGCACAGCCACCGGGTCGTTCACGATCCACGGGGTGCCGAGCGCGACGACGGCGAAGCCGATTTCGTTCGGGGCGGTCAAGTCGTTCGGCGGCACCGCGGTGCTACTGAGCTCGACGGGGACGAAGGGGATCATGGGCATCGGCCAACTCCCACCTAACACGACGGCGGGGTTCTCACCGTTGCTGTCGCTGCCCTCCCCGCTTTGGAAGGGGTACACGATCGCGCTGCGGCGCCCGGGTGGCCCGAAGCTGCTCCTTGGCACACCGACCAGGAGGCCGTCGAGCGTTTCCGTAGCACTGCTCGGTCCCCGAGTCCGGGTGGGTCCATTCGGGGGGCCGCACACGCCAAAGAAATATCCGAGCGGCACCCCCGCCTATCAGGGCCTGTACAAGCTCTGCTGGAGCATCGCCGGACAGAAGGCTTGCGGACCGACCGTGGCCGACACCGGCAACACGTTCGGGTTCGTCGGCAGCGGCCTGCTGCCCAACATCCCAAATACGAGCGGGTTCGTAGCGCCTGGCCTCCAGATCTCGATCTCGACGCCGCCGCCGAGCCGCCGAGTCGTGCGCGCCTATCTGACCGATGCCCGCGTGGCCGACCGGCTCCCGCTCTACCTCACAATGGCGCCGTTCACCCGGATGTTCTCGACCGGCATCGGGCTGTACTACGCCGACACCGTCGGATACGACCTGGTCAAGGGAAAGGCGGTCATCACGCCCGTTCCCCAGGGCTGATTCCAACCCTCCACGTTGCGCCAGCAACGACTATCAGCAGTCAGGTTCCTACCGACACCGCTCGCCACCAGCCCGGCGCTGCGCATCGGCGGCCGCTCAGCGCCGGGCGTACGCGGTTATCCGCGCACGCCCGTGCCCACCATCGTCCTAGCCGCTCGTGGTGCCGGCCCCGACGGCGGCCGCGCCGGTCACCGTCCCGTTGTGTTTGCCGGTCCCGATACGGGCCTCCAGATCGAGGATCCGCTGCGTCGTCTTGATTACGGTGTCGGGGTTGAGGCTGATCGAGTCGATTCCGAGCTCGACCAGGTATTCGGCCATGTCGGGATAGTCCGATGGCGCCTGGCCGCACAGACCGGAGTGGATCCCGTTGCGGGCACAGCCCTCCACCGCGAGCCGGAGCATGATCTTCACGCCCTCGTCGCGTTCGTCGTAGTCGAAGGCGACGATCTCGGAGTCACGGTCGACGCCCAGCGTGAGCTGGGTCAGGTCGTTGGACCCGATCGAGAACCCATCAACCGTGTGCGCGAAGCGATCGATCAGCAGGACGTTGTTCGGGATCTCGCACATGGCGTAGATCTCGAGGCCATTCTCGCCGCGCCGCAGACCGAGGTCTGCCATCTGCGCGATCACCTTCTCGGCCTCCTCGACTCGGCGCACGAACGGGATCATCAGGACTACGTTCGTGAAGCCCATCTCCTCGCGTACGCGCCTCATCGCCTTGCACTCGAGCGCGAAGCCCTCCACGTACGCCGGATGGGCATACCGCGAGGCGCCGCGGAAGCCGATCATCGGATTCTCCTCGTGCGGCTCGAAGTCGGCTCCGCCGAGCAGGCTCGCGTACTCGTTGGTCTTGAAGTCCGACATGCGCACGACGACCGGTTTGGGCCAGAACGCCGCCGCGATCGTCCCGATGCCCTCCGACAGCCGCTCGACGAAGAACGACTCGCCATCGGGATGCAGCCACGTCAGGCGCTCGAGCCGTGCCCGGGCCTCCGGGTCGGTGACCCGCTCCGGGTGCACGAGCGCGAGCGGATGCGCCTTGATCGACTCACTGATGATGAACTCCATCCGCGCCAGCCCGACGCCGTCATTGGGCAGGAACGAAGTCTTGAACGCCAGGTCCGGGTTGCCGAGGTTGATCATGATCTTTGTCTTCGGCCTCGGAATCTCCCCGACGTCCGTGCGATCGATCTTGAACGGCACCTCGCCGGCGTAGATGCGGCCCGTGTCGCCCTCCGAGCAGGAGACCGTGACGAGGTCCCCAGCCGGAACCGTCGTCGTGCCGGTGCCGGTGCCGACGACGGCCGGCACGCCGAGCTCGCGGGAGATGATGGCGGCGTGACACGTGCGACCGCCGCGGTTGGTGACGATCGCCGCCGCCGTCTTCATCACCGGCTCCCAGTCCGGGGTCGTCGTGTCGGCGACCAGAACCTCGCCCGGCTTGAACTCGTTCAGGTGCGCAACGTCGGTGATCAGGCGAGCCTTGCCGGTGGCGATCTTCTCGCCCACCGAACGACCCTCCGCGAGGATCGTCGTGCGGCCGTCCCCGAGCACGTAGCGCTCGAGCAGCGTGGCCCTACGCTGCGACGCGACCGTCTCGGGGCGCGCCTGCACCACGTAGATCTTGCCGTCGACACCGTCCTTCGCCCACTCCATGTCCATCGGGCGCCCGTAGTGGCGCTCGATCTTGATCGCGTAGTCGGCGAGCTCGAGCACGTCGTCGTCGGTGATGCAATAACGCTCGCGGTCGGCCTTGGGGGTCGGGATGTTGCGGACGGTCTGCTTGATCTCCCCCTCGACGAACACCATCTTGATCGCCTTGTCGCCGAGCATCCGGCGCAACACGGCGCGATGGCCCGTCTCATAGGTGGGCTTGTGGACATAGAACTCGTCCGGGTCGACCGCTCCCTGGACGACATTCTCGCCGAGGCCGTAGGCGCCGGTGATGAACGCAACGTCGCGGAAGCCCGACTCGGTGTCGAGCGAGAAGAACACCCCGGACGCGGACAGGTCGGAGCGCACCATCTTCATCACACCGATCGACAGCCCGACGGAGAAGTGATCGAAGCCCTGATCGATGCGGTAGTGGATCGCGCGATCCATCCACAGGCTCGCGAAGCAGCGGCGGCACGCGTCGAGGAGGCTCTCCGCACCGGTGATGTTGAGGTAGGTCTCGTGCTGGCCGGCAAAGCTCGAGGTGGGCAGATCCTCGGCAGTGGCCGAGCTGCGCACCGCGAGGCTCACTTCCTCCCCGTACTGATCCTGCAGGCGCCGGTAGGCGGTGATGATCTCGGTCGCGAGATCAGCTGGCAACCCGGCGCCGTAGACGATCTCCCGCGCCCGCTTGCCGCGGCGCGCCAGGTCGGACATGTTGTCCTCATCCAGGCCGGCGAGTGCGTCGCGCACCGGTTCCAGCGCACCCGAGGCGTCAAGCATGTAGTGGTAGGCCTCCGCAGTGATCGCGAAGCCGTTGGGCACGAGCACGCCCTGGTCCGAGAGCGCGCCGTACATCTCCCCTAGCGAAGCATTCTTGCCGCCCACCAGAGGAACGTCGGCAATGCCGATTTCCTCGAAGAACCGGACATATTTGAACTCGGTCATGACCTCTCCTTATTTCTTACGGCCACTCGTGCCCGAAGTCGGCAGCGGGCTGCCAGCGGGCGGGAAGAGACGACCGACACATGGCACCCAGGACGCTGACACGAACTCCTCGGACTGGCATCGGTACAGACCCGAAACCTCGCTTCGGGCTTTCACGAACGCCCCGCGAGCCTAGGTGAACCAGCGCCGTCTCAATGGTCTCGCGCAAGCTCAGTAGCTGGAGCGGATCAGGTTCGGTGGGTCGACCCGATGTGGGCGAGCCGCCGCGAATCTAGGATCTGAACATCTGCAACGGGTTTGCTGCGGATTCTGATTCCAACGATCAGAAAGAAGGCCGCAATGGGCCTAACATCAACCACCCCGGGACAGACCTTATCGGCTGTCTCCAACAAGGCCGAGCCCGGACGACGTGAGCTCGACCAGGACGACAAGGAGCTGGTGCAGCTGGTCACGACCGTGCTCGCCGACTCGAGCCTGCAGCAGGATCTGCGACTGAAGATCCGTCGCGAGATCGAGGCGCTGCTCCGCGAAACGCACGAGGATGTGTACTGCGCGGCAGTCCTCGAGGTGCACGGCGAGACGCCGCACGAGGCGTCGATGCTCGACCACGATCCTCAGGTGGCCAAGCTGCTCGAGGCGATGCTCGTCGATCCCACTCTGCACACGGACACGCGGATGCGCCTCTACCACGAGATTCCTCAGCTGGTGGAGACGGCGCATCAGCACTCCGGAAAGGCGGCCGCGAGCACCTAACCGCACGATCGAGCCTTTCTCGCTGAGCTCGGCGGCGCCACGCACGGCGCCGGCGTTTCCTCGGCGCGACAATTGCCGATATGCCCGCCCGCCCTCCGCTCGCCCCGGCCGCTCAGCCCACGCAGCCGCGCTGATGTGGCCCGCGCTTGAACCGCAGCCCGACGGGCCGCTCGCCGGGATCCGCGTGCTCGATCTGAGCCGGATACTCGCCGGCCCGTTCTCGACCCAGATCCTCGCCGACCTCGGAGCCGACGTGATCAAGGTCGAGCGCGCCGGCGAGGGAGATGAGACGAGGCGATGGGGACCGCCCTATGCGCCGTCGGGCGACGCGGCCTACTTCTACGCCTGCAACCGGGGGCGCCGCTCGATTGCACTCGATCTTCGCGACAACGAGGACCGGTCCGTCGTCCTGTCCCTGGTGGCCGACGCGGACGTGCTCGTCGAGAACTTCCTGCCTGGAGCGATGGACCGGCTCGGGCTCGGTGACGGCGTGCTCGAGGCGCGCAACCCGCAGCTTGTCCACGCGGTCATCTCGGGCTACGGCAATGACAGCGGCCGCCGCCTGTGGCCGGCGCTCGACTTTGTCATCCAGGCCCACACGGGGATCCTGAGCGTGACCGGGCCCGATCCCGAGACCAACGTCAAGGTCGGTGTCCCGATCGCCGATCTCTCGGCCGGCCTGTACGCCGCGATCGGAATACTCGCCGCGCTCCGGCAGGTGGCTGAGACGGGCAAGGGCGAGCGCGTCGAGGTGTCGCTGGCCGAGTCCTGCGGGTCGCTGTTGCTCAACCAGGCCATGAACCATCTGATCGGCGGCCTCGAGCCGCGCGCGATGGGCAACCTGCACCCCAACCTCGCGCCCTACCAGGTGGTGCAGGCGAGGGACAAGGGAATCGCGGTCGCGGCGTCCAGCGAAGTGCAGTTCGAGCGGCTCTGCGGCGTGCTCGGCCTCGAGGCCCTCGCCGAGGACGAGCGATTCGCCACCAACCCAGCTCGGGTGGCCAATCGCGCCGAGCTCGAGCGCCTGCTCGAGGAGCGCCTGTCCCAGCGCACAGCCGCCGACTGGGTGCGCGAGCTCAACGAGGCCGGCGTGGCGGCAGCCCCGATCAACACAGTCGGCGAGATGCTCGCCGACCCGGACACCCAGGCCGGGCTCGTCGCGAGCCTCCCCGACAGCACGCGCCAGCTCCGCACGCCGATCCGCCTCGGCGGCCGACCGCTGCCACTCTCGAGCCCCCCGCCCGCCGTCGGCCAGCACGACGCCGAGATCCGCGCCGCCGCTCTCGGCGAGGACGCCACGGACCGAGACCCGGGCTGAGCGGACGCCAACCCGGGGCTATACTCGGCCCCATCGCGGCTGTAGCTCAGTTGGCTAGAGCGTCTGCTTGCCATGCAGAAGGTCGAGGGTTCGAGTCCCTTCAGCCGCTTCACGAAAGCCCCGCAAATCGCGGGGTTTTCTTGTTGGTGGCCTGGCCCTGATCGTTCGCCCTCGGCGGATTTCCGGCCACGGGGTTAATCACGGGGTTAAACCCAATCCCGGTTACCTAGCGATCGACGAGACCGCGCAGGACAGCGCCGTACCAGCCGACGCCCCTTCCGTGTCGAGGTTCCAGCGGTCGGACTACTGTGCAACACCGATGAAAGGCACGGGGGCGGGCGGACCCGCTCGCTGCCACCGGTGGTGCTCACCTGCGAGCATCTTGGCGCCATCGCCGAGACTGCTGAACTCGGCGTTCGTCAGCAGTTAGCAGGCGCCCTGCAGGCACCAAGAGCGCGCTCTCGGCGAGATGCAGGGCGCTCGCCCCTTGGGCCGACACACCCACTTTGCCGTGGTCGCGCTACTCAGCTCGGAGCGCGGCGACACGACCGCGATCGTTCCGCTGCGAGAGCCGGCTCGGCTCGTCCCCGACTTCCGCTTCGACACGAGCGCTGGTACGAATCTTGCAAGCACGGGCTCGGCGCGTGCCCGAGTTCCGCGCGAAGGAGGGCTCTGCCGGCGCCGGCACAGATGCCCGTCGCGACGCGACTGCGGGTGAGCGTTTGCGCGGGCCGACTCACTGTGGGCCGGTCAGGCTACTGCGTCGTGGTGGGGGAAGGAGAAGCCAGGCAGCGGGACCGTGCTGCTGGGCGATGACGTTTCTTGCTCGGGACTTGACCTGCGTCAGCCTCGCCGACCTCGCGGGAGACACCCGCGTGGCGTCGCGGCGAGCTCGTCCGGTCGCTCGTCGGTCTGCGCTGGCCCGCGTCCTCGAGCACGGGGGGCGTCGCATTGACGGCGTAACGACGGACGCTGCGCCCGAAGCGGTCGCTCTCGACCGAGTCGCGTGACCGGCTGCCGAGCCAGATCGATAAGCCGCCCTGCTCACGAGCTCCAAATCTGCCGATTCGCGGCCCGCCATCTGTCACATTTTCGCGCCGCCCGGTGTCAAATGAGTAACAGATCGATTCTGCCGGTGCCGAGCCGCCGGCCCTGAGAAAGGAACAACGATGCAGAGCGAAAACAAGAGCCAGAGGATTGCGGTCACCGGAGCCACCGGCCGGGTCGGATCTCACCTCGTCGAGATCCTCGCGCTGCGCGGACACGATGTCGTCCCGATCGCTCGCTCCAAGGGTGTCGACGTGGTCAGCGGCGAGGGTCTCGATGCGGCGCTCGTCGGGGTCGAGACGATCATCGACACGGCCACCGGGCCCTCACCCGACCAGGCGGAGGCGACGGCATTCTTCACCGCCTCGGCACGGAACCTGCAGCGAGCTGGCGCCGCCGCCGGAGCGAAGCGGATCGTCGTCGTCTCGATCATCGGCATCGACAAGTTCCAAGGCGGCTACAACGCGGCGAAGATGGCGCAGGAGCAAGCGCTGCTCGAAGGCCCGCTCCCGGTCCGGATCGTTCGCGCGGCCCAGTTCCACGAGTTCGTCGAGCCGCTGGTCGGGTGGACGATCCAGGATGGCATCGCCAACGTGCCAGAGATGCGAACGCAGCTCGTGGCCGCCCGCGTCGTCGCCGAAACGCTCGCCGACGCGGCCGAGGAGCCGGGGATCGAGAACGGCATGATCACCGAGGTCGCAGGCCCGCAGGAGGAACGTCTCGCCGATGCGGCGGCGGCGCTGTTCGCGGGCCGAGGTGACTCGGTCGAGATCCGTGAGGGCCGTGGCGGTCTGCTGGCGCAGCCCGGCGACCCAGACGCCGCGGCCTATGCGGAGGGCGCCGCGCTGCCGAACCCGGGCGCTAAGCTCGCCGGCCCCGACTTCGCAGAGTGGCTGAAGGCGGCCCAGGTCTAGTTCCTCAGCACCGGATCCGACGAACCGCGGGCCGGCTCCACCGTCCGGCGCGAGCGGGTGCCCGCGGCCGTCGGAGCCTGCGAAATGCCCACGACGCTGGTCATAGACATCGAGAGCCGCGTAGCCGGCGAACCAGCCTGGTCGGGGCGGCGGGGGACGGAGCGGAATGCATGAGGAGCACAACGTCGAATGTCAGCCTTCGGCAGGACACCTATTGCTGGCAGGGCAGCCGGATGGAGGGGCAGATCGGCCATCGCGTGGCAGACGACGAGTCCATCGCCGGTCCCCGCACCTAGGTCAGGCAAACGCGGGGCATCACGCACACGTTCAGGGTTGAGTCCGAGGGCGCGCGTGCGCTCGCGATCTTCACGCCCGGAGGTCTCGAGCGCATGTTCGAGGAGGGCCGCGTGCCCGCCCGAGAGTCGGCCGGACCCATCAGCCGGTGTACGACTTGCGGGCCGCGGCCGCGTTCGGCGTCACGGCGTCGAGATCGTCGGACCCCAGCTCGCATAACCGCGCGCCGTAGCTGCCATACGTTGATCGGCGCAGTGCGAAAAGCAACCCGGCGTCGCGCTCGCTCCAGGTTGGACGACGACCGCACCGTCATCGCCATGACGAGACTACGTTGAACGAGCTCGGCGGGTGCTTCGGCTGCGTTAGTCGACCTGACATCCGCCGAGGCGGGGGCGCCGGGCCCCGGTTGCCGGACAGTTGCCAGTCGAGGAGTCCGTGCGTTGGATCAGCGCATCAGCGCGGCAGCGTTGTGCCCCCAAGTCCGACGGTCGGCGGCTGGCGTGAAGGTCACCTAGTGTCGTGCTTGAGGACGAAGGCAGGCGCATCGTCGCGCAGGGCGGCGAGACCCACTCGATCGCTCTGGGCGACGTTCGTCGTGCGGGCGTTGGCGGCCGGTCCTCAGCAGCGCCACGCGCGCGCCGCCTGCCCGTTCGGGGGTGCTCGGAGGTGTCACAGCCGGGGCTGCCGCGTTGTCTTGTGGGTGCAGGTGATCCTCGATCAAGGAGTTGATGATGACCCAGACCCACACCCCGTCCGAGCCCAATCGCTGGGCGGTGCTGGCGCTGTTGGGCGTCGCCCAGCTGATGGTCGTGCTCGACCTGACGGTCGTCAACATCGCGCTGCCCTCGGCCCAGAAGGCGCTCCACTTCTCGACCGACAATCGACAGTGGATCGTCACCGCCTACGCGCTGGCGTTCGGCAGCCTGTTGCTGCTTGGCGGCAAGCTCGGCGACCTGTTCGGGCGCAAGTGGACGTTCATCGCCGGCCTGGCCGGGTTCTCGCTGGCCTCGGCGATCGGCGGGCTGGCGCAGTCGTTCGCGATGCTGGTGGCGGCGCGGGCGTTGCAGGGCGTGTTCGGAGCGCTGCTCGCGCCGTCGGCGCTGGGGCTGCTGACGATCACCTTCGCCGGCTCGCCTGAGCGCCCCAAGGCGTTCGGGATCTTCGGCGCGATCGCCGGTGGCGGCGCGTCGGTCGGGCTGCTGCTGGGAGGTGTGCTCACCGAGGCGCTGTCGTGGCGCTGGTGCTTGTACGTGAACCTCGCAATCGCGGTGCCCACCGCCATCGTGTCGCTGCGGCTGCTCGTCAACGAGGCCCAGACCAACCGGCCGCACATCGATCTGCCGGGCGTGCTGACGGGCTCGGGCGGGCTGTTCGCAGTCGTGTACGGGTTCTCCAACGCCGAGACGCACTCGTGGTCTGATCCCGCGACCATCATCGCGCTCGCGGCTAGCGCGGTCCTGCTGTGCTTGTTCGTGGCGATCGAGCGTCGCCGCGCCCAGCCGC